>NZ_CM155258.1:885000-2812500 GCF_056679955.1 Sphingomonas sp. PEI4 | reverse complement strand
GGCACCCGTGGTTCGGCTCCTTGCGCTGGCGATGCCATTCATGACGCTGCAGATACTGCTCGTGCCGGCGTCCGATGCGCAAGGGCGGCCCGGGATCGGCGTACAGAACGGCGCGATCGGGGCGTTGATCCTGGGGATCGCGTTCCTGGCCGGTGCGCAGTGGGGACCGATCGGCATGGGCGTCGCGTGGATCGCAGCGTATCCCGTCTATCTGGCAATCAGCGCGTGGCGCACTTTGCCAGTGATCGGTGTCCGCGCGCGCGACATGGTTGCCGCAGTGGCAGCGCCCGCTCTGGCAGCGATTGCGATGGCCACGATCGTCGTATCCGTCGACGCTGCGCTGCCGCCGCTCGATCCATATTGGCGTCTCGCGTTGCTCGTCTCGATCGGCGCCACGGCCTATGCGACGTGGATGCTGGTTTTCGCACGTTCGGCGGTCCGCGAACTCGCTGCGTTGGCGCGCGACCGGCCGCCGACTGCGTAAACGCTGCCGGGTCAGGCCGACTGGATATATTCGCGCATGGCCGCGGCGTCGGCTTCGATCCGGTCGATGCGGTATTTGACGAGGTCGCCGATCGATACGAAACCGACCAGGGTTTCGCCGTCGATCACCGGAAGGTGCCGGATCCGCCGCTGTGTCATCAGCGACAATGCGCCGATCGCCGACTCGTTGGGACCGATCGATTTCACCGCAGTGGTCATCACGTCGCCGATCCGCCGATCCAGCGCTGATGCACCGTCCGAATGCAGGCAATGGATGACATCGCGCTCGGAAAAGATGCCGACGACTTGGCCGCCATCGAGCACCGGTGCAGCACCGATCCGTTTCTCCGCAAGCAGGGCCACGGCCTGTGCCACGGTAGAGTCCGGGGTCAGCGACTGTATATCGCCCTTGTCCTTCAGGATCGCCGCGATCGTCATCTTCGCCTCTCCTCAAATGCGTCTGTTGCGCTTGGCTTGAGGAAACCATGTTTACGCGGCAATGGGAAGCGATGACCGATCGCGCGCCTACGGCCGGACTCCCGCCAAAACCGTCTGACCGCTCACCGGTCGGGCTCGATGATCCATCCTATGCCGCGTTCGCTTGGAGCCGGTTTCGCGGGATCATGGCGTGGATGGTACTGGCCGCAGCGATCTGCGTCGCAGCAGTGATCGCGGCGATGGCGCACCTCCAGGGGCCGCTGCATCTGGTGACGATGTTGGCGGTGATCGGCGGCGTGGGCGGTTCGGTCATGATGGCCGGCCTGCTGATGGGACTTGCGTTCCTCAGTTCGGGAAGCGGGCACGACGAAGATGTCGCGCGGATCGAGTGAGTGGACGACGAGCGACCGCATAACCCGGTGATAATCCGAGACGCTCTTCAGCGATCGCGAAAGCCAGGCCGTTATAGTGGCCCCCTGCCCCTGTTTTAACGGGGACTGGTACCTGCCTCGCGTGACCCGAACATAAAAATGGCCGGCACTGCTCGACGCAGTACCGACCCTTCTCAAGACTTCGCCATCCCGGAGTAATCCGGGCGATGGGATCAGCCTGCCTGGACTTCGTCCGGCACCGCGCGAACCCGGCGGCGGCGAGGCTTTTCCTCGACGGCGACGTCGGCGGCCGGAGCCGCTTCGGCTGCCGGTGCCGGGGCCGGGGCCGGGGCCGGTGCCGGTGCCGGTGTCGGGGCGACGGTTGCCGAGATACCCAGCGATGGCGGCAGGCGATCCGCGTCGAACGCGGTCGGCGCGCCTTCGTCCTGCGCGACAGGAGCGTCGAGGCTGCGATCGCGGCGCGGGCGACCGCGACGGCGGGGCTGTTCCTCGGTCGCGGCGACAGGCGTCGTCGTCTCGACGGCTTTGGCCGGCTGAGCAGCCTGCTCGGTGGGTTCGGTTACCGAACGGACCGCATCGGCTTCCGAATCCTGGTTGGCGTTAGCGACCGGTGCGCTCACGCGGGGCGTGCGGCGGATCGTCTCGCGCTGCGGCGCATCGCGGTAATCGCTGCGAGGTTCGCGAACCTGCTCGTCGCGGGGCTGAGCCTCACGTGCCTGGTTCTCACGAGCCTGGGCTTCACGGGCCTGGGCTTCACGGGCCTGACCCTCGCCTTCGCCGTTACGGTCGTCGCGTGGCTGAACATCACGGGGAGCGTTGCGCTGGTTGCGCGGGTTGTCGCCACGGACGCGGTCTTCGCGCTGGCCGTCGTTGCGCGGCTGAGCCTCGTTACGGGGACCTTCGTTACGGGGACCCTCGTTGCGGGGGCCTTCATAGCGATTGTTCTCGTACCGCGGTCGCTCTTCGCGCTGAGGGCGATCCTCACGGTTCTGGCGGGGCGCGTTCTGGTACTGGCCGCTTTGCTGGCCACCATTCTGCTCGCCCCGGTTCGGCTCGCCCCGGTTCTGCTCGCCACGGCTCTGCTCAGGCGTACCCTGCTGCTCACCCGAGCGGATCGGTTCGCCCTCGTCGCCGTAATCGTCGTCGCCGTCCAGATCGAACGGCTGCTGGCGGCGTGGCTGCTGCTGCGCCTGCGGCTGGCTCTCTTCGAAGCGGGCGCGGGTTTCGCTCAGGACGCGGAAATAATGGTCCGCGAACTGGAGGTAATATTCGATGTTGACGCGGTCGCCCTGCTGCTGCGCGTCGCGCGCGAGGTTCTTGTACTTCTCGTACAGTTGGCTCGCGTTGCCGCGCGCGCGGCTGTCGATGCGGTTGCCGGTATCGCGACCACCCTGGCCACCGCCGCCGCCCTGGCGTTGACCGCCACCACTGCCACCGCCGCCATTATTATTGTTGCCACGACCGCGACGGCGGCCGGCTTGCCGGTTGTTGATCAAGCTTGTGTCCTCAGTCGTCGAACCAAAATCTGGTCGTGCTCCGAAATGCGGTGCAAACCCCCCGCCGCGCACCGACGATCTAAACGAGATCGGTACGTCGAACTTGCCAGGGCCGCCGGACTGCAGCGACCTCAAAGCGAAGGATGCGGGTCAACGCTCAAAACCGACCATCATGTCGAGATTGCGTGCCCCTGCCCGCGTGATAGCGTCCGCAAGGGACCTACTACAAGCGAAATGTGGGGTTTAGCACCATATTGTTCAAGTCGTGGAGGCTTGGGTTGCGACCAGCGCGCGCGGATTGTTGCCGTAGTCGTGGTGGAGCGCGACGTGCAAACCTCGGGCTTCGAGCAATGCCGTGACGGGGGAGGCCTGCGTCGAGCCGATCTCGATCACCGCCGCGCCACCGGGGGCGATCAGGGCGGGAAGTTGCTCGGCTAGGATGCGGTAGTCGTCGAGCCCGTCTGCGCCGGCGAAGAGCGCGGCGTGCGGTTCGTGGTTATGGACTTCGGGCGGGAGTTGCTCGTCGGTGGCGATGTAGGGCGGGTTGGCGAGGACCAGGTCGAACTTGCCGACGATCGCGGTGGCCCAGCTTCCACGGATGAAGCGCGCGCGGTCCGTCATGCCGAGCGCGGCGGCGTTGGTGCGGGCGTAGTCGAGTGCTTGCGGGGAATAATCGATGCCGAGGCCTTGGGCGGGCCATTCGTCGAGAGCGGCGAGCAGCAGTGTGCCGGGGCCGGTGCCGAGATCGAGCACGGTGGCGGGAGCGCGGCCGGCGAAGTGCGCTTGGGCTGCGATCAGGAGCGTTTCGCTGTCGGCGCGGGGGACGAGCGCGCCGGGACCGACGGCGAGGTCGATCGACCAGAAGCCGCGGGTGCCGGTGATGTAGGCGATCGGCTCCTGGCGGAGGCGGCGTTCGACGAGCGCGGCGAAGGTCTCGGGAACGGCGTAGCGGGTCGGGTCGAGGAGGATCGCGTTACGGTCGACGCCGAGCGCGTGCGCCATCAGGAGTTCCGCATCGAGGCGGGGTGTGGCGGAGAAGGCGAGCTGCGCGGCCGTATTGGCGAGTGCGGACCTTACCCCCCCGCCCGCTTGCGGGAGGGGGTTGGGGGGTGGGCACGCGCTCACCGCGACCGCACCATCGGCGATGGGTCGCAGGACCCGAACTCAACGCGCGTCTGAAACCAGCCGCGAGCCCACCCCCCGGCCCCCTCCCGCTTGCAGGAGGGGGGGAAGCAGAAGTTAGCCATCCAGCTGCGCCAGCCGGTCCGCCTCGTCCTGCGCCACCAGCGCGCCGATCAGCTCGTCCATCTCGCCGGCGACGATCTCCGGCAGGCGGTGCAGCGTCAGGTTGATGCGGTGATCCGTCACGCGGCCTTGCGGGAAGTTGTACGTCCGGATCCGTTCAGACCGGTCGCCCGAGCCGACCATCGACTTCCGCGCGCCGGCCCGCTCGGCGTGCAATCGGTCGCGTTCCGCCTCGTACAGCCGGGTCCGCAGCACGCGCAGCGCCTTCGCCTTGTTCTTGTGCTGCGATTTCTCGTCCTGCTGGATCACCGTCAGCCCGGTCGGGATGTGAACGATCCGCACCGCCGAGTCGGTGGTGTTGACCGACTGGCCGCCCGGCCCCGACGAGCGATAGACGTCGATGCGCAGGTCCTTGTCGTCGATCTTGACGTCGACCTCCTCCGCCTCGGGCAGCACCGCGACGGTCGCCGCCGAGGTGTGGATCCGGCCGCCGGCCTCGGTCGTGGGCACGCGCTGGACGCGGTGGACGCCGCTTTCGAACTTGAGTTTGGCGAACACGCCCTGCCCGGTGACGCTGGCGACGACCTCCTTGAAGCCGCCCGCATCGGACGACGAACCGGAGATCATCTCGACCCGCCAGCCCTGCGATTCGGCATAGCGCTGGTACATGCGGAAGAGGTCGCCCGCGAACAGCGCCGCTTCGTCGCCTCCGGTGCCGGCGCGGATCTCGAGCATCGCCGCGCGCTCGTCGGCGGCATCGCGCGGCAACAGCGCGAGCGCGAGCTTGCGGTCGGCGGTTTCGAGCAGCGTGCGGTTCTCGTGCAGTTCCTCCGACGCCATCGCACGGAGTTCGTCATCCGCATCGTCCGCCATGAACGCGAGGCTCTCCGCCTCCTGCCGCAGCCGGCGCACCTCGGTGGCGGCCTGCGCGACGGGTTCGAGTTCGGCATATTCCTTCGACACCGCGACAAAGCGGTCGGAGGGGAGATCGCCGGTCGACATCAGGGCTTGCAGTTCGTCACGCCGTGCTTCGATCGCGCGGATGCGGTCAGGGGAGATCTGGGTCATGCTTCAGCCACCACACCCGTCATCCCAGCGAAAGCTGGGATATCCCAGTTGGCGCATGCAGCCCCCGCCCCGATGATATCCCAGCTTTCGCTGGGATGACGGTTGGGGGGCGAGCCGGCAGACGGGGCGACGTTCAACGCAGCACCCCCGCGAGATCGGCGAACGCGACTTCGGCTTGCGTCCCCGCGCCGAGCGTTTTCACAGCGGCAACACCCTTGGCCAGTTCATCATCGCCGATGATAATCGCGAACCGGGCGCCGAGCGCATCCGCCTTCGCCATCCGCGCCTTCATCTTGCCCTTGTACGCCATCTCGACCGCCACGCCCGCGCGCCGCAGATCGGCGACGATACCGGTCGCGCGCGTTTCGGCGTCGGCGCCCATCGGCACGACGACGGCGTCGATCGTTGCCGCAACCGGTTCTTCCAGCAGCATAGCCAGCCGCTCGACACCTGCCGCCCAGCCAACGCCAGCCGTCTCCGGCCCGCCGAGCGAGCCGATCAGCCCGTCATACCGGCCGCCGGCCAGCACCGTCCCCTGCGAGCCCAGCCGGTCGGTCACGAACTCGAACGCGGTGTGGCGGTAATAGTCGAGGCCGCGGACCAGCCGCGCGTTGCGCTCCCACGCGACGCCCGCCGCATCTAGCCCGGCGGTCACGGCTTCGAAGAACGCCCGTGCTTCGTCCGTCAGATACGCATCGATATCGGGTGCGCTGTCGGCGATCGGGCGGTCGCGCGGGTCCTTCGAGTCGAGGATGCGCATCGGGTTCTTCTCGAGCCGCGTCAGGCTGTCCTCCGACAACTCTCCACGATGCGTCTCGAAATGCGCCACCAGCGCCTTGCGCCACGCATCGCGCGTCGCCGCGTCGCCCAGCGTGTTGAGCTGCAACGTCACGCCCTCGGAAATCCCGAGTTCACGCAGCAACTGATCCGCCAGTACGAGCAGCTCGACATCCGCCGCCGGTTCCGCGGCCCCGATCACCTCGGCATCGATCTGGTGGAACTGCCGGAAGCGCCCCTTTTGCGGGCGTTCGTAGCGGAATACCGGGCCGCTGGTGGTGAGCTTCAACGGTGCAAACTGCTGCCAGCCTTCGGTCAGATAGGCGCGCGCAATGCCGGCGGTGAACTCCGGGCGGAGCGTCAGCGAATCCCCGCCGCGATCCTCGAACGTGTACATCTCCTTCGACACGACATCGGTCGTCTCGCCAAGCGAGCGCGCGAACACCGCCGTGGATTCGAACACCGGGATATCGACCCGCTGGAAGCAGTACAGCGCCCGCACCCGCTCGAACGTCGACAGGACGTGCGCGAACCGGCGCTGCTCTTCGCCGAAAATGTCCTGGGTGCCACGGATGCGGCGCGGGGTTTCTACTCTTGCCATATGCGCGCGTATCTAGGCGACGTCCCCGCTAAGCGCTAGCGCTGTGGCATGAGCAATTCCGCCAGATCCGACCGGGCCAGCTATTGGGGACTAGGCCAGCGCGTCGCCCCACCGCGCTTCGTGCTGTTCGTGCTGGTGTTCGTGGCCGGGCTCGTCGCGCTGATCCCGCGGTTCGGGTGGGGCCGCGGCACGATGGCAGCGTTCGACGTCGCCGCGGTCGTATTCCTAATCGCGGTCTCGACGCTGTTCCGCAACGCCACAGCCGAGCGCATGCGCCGTGCCGCCGAGGAGAACGACGCCAACCGCGCGGTGCTGCTCGGGTTCAGCGGGACGATCATGCTGGTCATCCTGGTCGCGGTCGCCAAGGAATTGCAGGGCAAGACCGACGCGGTTGCGATCGCGCTGACGATCGTGACGCTGGCGCTCGCGTGGCTGTTCTCGAACATGATCTACACGCTGCACTACGCGCATCTCTATTATGTCGACGATGCCGGGAAGGATGCCAGGGGCCTCGACTTCCCCACGTGCGACGAGCCCGATTATTGGGACTTCGCCTATTTCTCATTCACGTTGGGGATGACGTTCCAGACCTCCGACGTGCAGATCACCTCGCGGCGGGTCAGGAAAGTGGCGCTCGGCCAGAGCATGGCGGCGTTCGTGTTCAACATCGGCGTGCTGGCGTTCACGATCAACGTGCTGGGGAGTGGTTGAGTTCTCCCCCGTCGTCATCCTGACGAAAGTCAGGACCCAGAGCCGCATAGTGCAACGCCCGTTACCCTGGGTCCTGACTTTCGTCAGGATGACGGGAAGGGGGTCGTGGCACGTGCGGGGGCCCGAACTTCCCCCCGGTAAAGGACTGGACGGTTGCCCTTTATCGCGATTACACCTCGGGTTATCGTCTCTCAGCCGGAAGGCCCTTCCTTGATCCGCAAGCTTCTCGTCGCATCCCTGCTCGCGTCTGCCGTTCCTGCAATCGCGCAGGTCCCCGCCGGCAACACCGCGCCGCAGCCGGTGCCGTTCGTCGACACCATCCCCGACGCGGTCGATACGCCCTATCCCGGCACGCTGCTGCTCGACGTCGACGCGACCGATACCGAGCGCGGCATCTTCCGCGTGAAGGAAACCATTCCGGTCGCCAAGGCAGGCCCGATGGCGCTGCTCTACCCGAAGTGGCTGCCCGGCGCGCATTCCCCGCGCGGCGAGATCGAGAAGCTTGCGGGTCTGGTGATCCGCGCAAACGGCAAGATCGTGCCCTGGACGCGCGATCCGGTCGACGTGTTCGCATTCCACATCGACGTGCCCACCGGTGTGAAGAGCATCGTCGCCGAGTTCCAGTTCATCTCCGCGACCAAACCCGACCAGGGCAGGGTTGTGATGACGCCGACGATGGTCAGCCTCCAGCCGAACCTCGTCAGCCTGTACCCGGCCGGCTATTTCACGCGCCAGATCCCGATCAAGATGACCGCAACCTACCCGACCGGCTGGACCGCGGCGGGCGCGGTGCCGGCGAAGGTGTCGGGATCGACCTACAGCTACGACACGACCAACTACGAGATCCTCGTCGATTCGCCGACGCTGGCGGGCAAATACGGCAAGGTCTGGCCGCTCTCCCCCCGCGTCGGCCTGAACGTGTTCGCGGACAGCCCCGACCAGCTCGCCGCCAAGCCGGAGCAGATCGACGCGCACAAGCGCCTCGTCGATCAGGCCGTGAAGACATTCGGCGCGCAGCATTACGATCGCTACGAGTTCCTGCTGTCGATCACCGACCAGCTCGGCGGCATCGGGCTGGAGCATCATCGCAGTTCCGAGAACGGCGTCCGTCCGGGGTATTTTACCGAGTGGGAAACCGGTGCCGCCGGCCGCAACCTCCTCCCGCATGAGTTCACGCATAGCTGGGATGGCAAGTTCCGCCGCGGCGCCGATCTGTGGACGCCCGATTTCCGCACGCCGATGCGCGATTCGCTGCTGTGGGTGTACGAAGGCCAGACGCAGTTCTGGGGCTATGTGCTCCAGGCGCGTTCGGGGCTGGTCAGCAAGCAGGACACGCTCGACGGCTATGCCTCGATCCTCGGCATTTACGATACCGCGCCCGGCCGTCAGTGGCGTCCGCTGATCGATACGACCAACGATCCCGTCATCTCGGCTCGCAAGCCGAAGGGCTGGACCAGCTGGCAGCGGTCCGAGGATTACTACAACGAAGGCCTGATGGTCTGGATGGAGGTCGACGCGATGCTCCGCCAGAAGTCGAACGGCACCAAGTCGATCGACGATTTCGCACGCGCCTTCTTCGGCGTCCGCGACGGCGATTACGGCGAGCTGACCTACACGTTCGCCGACGTCGCGAAGACGCTCAACGGCATCGTCCCGTATGACTGGGCGACGTTCCTGAACACGCGCCTGACCGAGACCGGCAAGCCCGCGCCGATCAACGGCTTCGCGATGAACGGCTACAAGCTGGTCTATGGCCCCGAGCAGAGCCCGTATCTGAAGCAGGCGGAGAAGACGCGCGGCACCGATGTCAGCTATTCGCTGGGCATGGTGATCAACAAGGATGGCGTGGTCACCTCGTCGATCTGGGACAGCCCCGCGTTCAAGGCGGGCCTCGACGTCGGCACCGAGATCGAGGCGGTCAACAGCGAGGCCTATTCGTCCGACCGGATCAAGGCGGCGATCCTGGCGGCGAAGGGCACGAAGGTCCCGATTCGCCTGACGGTCAAGAACAACGACCGATTCCGGGATATCATGCTCGATTACCATGACGGGCCGCGCTATCCGCGCTTGCAGAAGGTGGGTACAGGTGAAGGCGGGCTCGACAAGCTGCTGACGCCGCGTTGAGCCTTTGAAATCTACCGGTGCCGGTCGCTCCCAGACGAGGAGCGCCGGCACCGTCATATTCGAAAGGACCGCCATGCGTATCGATCTCATCCCGACCGGCAAGAACCCGCCCGACGATTTGAACGTCGTCATCGAAGTGCCGACCGGCGGCGAGCCGGTGAAGTACGAGTTCGACAAGGCGTCGGGCGCGCTGTTCGTCGATCGCATCCTGCACACGCCGATGCGCTATCCCGCGAACTATGGCTTCGTGCCGCACACGCTGAGCCCCGATGGCGATCCGCTGGATGCACTCGTGATCGCACGCTCGCCGTTCATCCCCGGCTGCGTCGTCCGCGCGCGCCCGATCGCGGTGCTGAACCTGGAAGACGAAGCCGGCGGCGACGAGAAGCTCGTCTGCGTGCCCGTCGATTCGGTGTTCCCCTATTACTCGAACGTCGGCGGCCGTGCCGACGTGCCCGAGATCGTGTTCGAGCAGATCGAGCATTTCTTCACCCACTATAAGGACCTGGAAAAGAAGAAGTGGGTCCGCGTCGGCAAGTGGGGCGACGCCGAGGAAGCCAAGCGCATCACCATCGAGGCGATCGCGCGCTACGAAGCCGAGAAGGCCAAGGGCGAAGAGCCGATGAACGCGGACGACGCCGCAGGTCGGTAAGCGCTATTTCCCTCTCCCCCGGGGGGAGAGGGAAGGGGCCCACGGCACTTGCCGTGGGAAGGGTGAGGGCACATAGTGAAAGCTACCGCCCCGCCAGCCTGACCAGCGCCTCCCCCGACATCCGCTGGATCGTCCAATCCTCCATCCCGACCGCGCCGACTTTCCGGTAGAACGCGATCGCGTCGGCATTCCAGTCGAGCACCGACCATTCGAACCGCGCACAGCCGCGATCGAGCGCCACGCCGGCCAGATGCGCCAGCAGCGCACCGCCGACCCCCTGCCCGCGCGCTTCCGGCGTCACGTACAGATCCTCCAGGTACAGCCCGCGCTTGCCCGTCCAGGTGGAGAAATTGTGGAAGAACAGCGCAAAGCCGAGCGGGCCGTCGCCATTCTCCGCAATCAGAGCCTCCGCTGCCGGCTTCTCCCCGAACAGCGCCTCCGCCAGCATCGGCTCGGTAGCCTCGACCGCATCCGGTTCGCGCTCGAACGCCGCGAGTTCGCGGACGAAGCGCAGGATCGTGCCGACATCGGCGCGGGTAGCGGAACGGATATGGGTCATGCACTCGCCTCGATCGATGTCTGCGCGATGTCACGCCGCCGCGCCGCGTACAGGCACGCGACGACGATGATCGCCGCACCCGCAAGCGTGAACGCCGATACCCGCTCGCCGAACACCAGGAAACCCAGCGCGGCGGCATAGACGAACGAGGTGTATTCGGTGGTTGCGAGGAATCCGGTATCGCCGTGGGCATAGGCCCAGCCGAGCAGCCAGAGCGACGCGGTCGCGAGCCCCGCCGCCAGCAGGAGCTTGGGCCACTGCGCGGTCTCGGGCACCACCGCCAGCCACGGCGCCGCCAACGCCAGCGTCGCGGTTATCACGAGCGCCTGGAAAAACGCGATCTCCCCCGGTCGCGCCGCTTGGCTCTGCATCCGCGCGATCACGAGGTTCACCGCATACAGCACCGCCGAGCCGAGCACCGCAAGCGCGCCGTGGAACGTCTCCGGCCCCGCGACGCCGCGCCCCTGCCCGATCATCACCACGAGCACGCCGACCAACGCCGCGATCGACGCGACCACCGCCTTGCGCCCGACCCGCTCGCCCAGCGTCACCGCCCCCAACAGCAGCGCCAGGATCGGCGCGATGTAGGTCAGCGAAATCGCCTGCGCCATCGGCACGCGCGCAAGGCCCCAGAAGAACAGCACCGCCATCGCTGTCGTCACCAACCCGCGCGCCAGATGCAGCTTCAACGCCCGCCCCGTAGGTCGCCCACTCCTCCCGAGCTTCCACGCGATTGCGCCCAGCCCGACGCTCACCATCTGTCGCCACAGCAGCGCATTATAGACGCCGATCGCCAGCACGAGCGACTTCATCACCGCGTCCATCATGGAGAACAGGCCGATGCCCAGCGCGGCGATCGCGAAGGCCAAGGCAGGCGAAACGGTGCGGGGTGTCATCGGAACAAGCGGATATCAGGCGCGATCGGCTGCCGCGCCGATCCGCGCCAATCGAAGCAGTTCGGGAAGCGCCGTCCGGACGGCCGCGATCAGCGCGGCATTTTCGTGCGACCGTCCGTCGGCGGGAACAACATAGTCGTGATGCTGGATCGAGGTTGCGGCGACCACGCCGTGATAGGTCGAGCCGGAGAGATCGTCATTGTCGCCGGATGTGTTGGGCTTCGTGGCGACAGCCGTCGCGCACGATGCATTGTCGTCATCCATCGCCCGCACATACCAAGGCCCGGGCGTCGCCGCCTGATCCAGCGCGGTCAGTGCATCGAGATCGGCGGTCGTCGTCATCCGTATCCCATACGCCGCATCGAACCGGCACGCCATCGCCGCACGTTGCCCGAAAGGATCACCATTCGATCCGTCGATCCTCCCCCGCAAGGGGGAGGTGGCTGGCACTTGCCAGACGGAGGGGGAGGTAAGCGGTCACCCATGTTCCGTGTCCTCCCCCTCCGACGCCACCTCCCTTTGGCGGGGGAGGATCGGCCAGCTTCAGCGACCGTGGATGTAGGTCCGCATTAGCACCGGTCCCCCGCGAAGGCGGGGGTCCAGGAGCCGCAACCGTCATCGCCTTTTACCCTGGGCTCCCGCCTTCGCGGGAGAGCGAGAAGAAGCCTGCGCCCTATCCCTCGTCATCCTGACGAAAGTCAGGATCCAGAGCCATTGAGGTCGGCGTTCGTTACCCTGGATCCTGACTTTCGTCAGGATGACGGATGGTAGCCCCCTATTCCGCCGCCACCGGCACCAGCGCGGCCATCGCCTCGTCCGCTGCGTCGATCTCCGCGGCCTTGGCCTCTACCAACCGGACGATGTGATCGACCATGTCGGCATCCTGGACGTGGTGGTCGGTGACGCCCGACAGGTACACCATGTGCTTGCCGTTGCCGCCGCCGGTGATCCCGATGTCGGTCTCGCGCGCCTCGCCCGGGCCGTTGACGACGCAGCCGAGCACCGACAAGGACATCGGCGTGCGGATGTGCTGCAAGCGTTCTTCCAGCGCCTGGACCGTGCGGATCACGTCGAAGCCCTGGCGCGCGCAGGAAGGGCACGACACGACGCGGACGCCGCGGTTGCGGATACCGAGCGCCTTCAGGATCTCGAACCCGACGCGGACTTCCTCTTCCGGTTCGGCCGAGAGCGACACGCGGATCGTGTCGCCGATGCCGTACCAGAGCAGGCTGCCCATCCCGATCGCCGATTTCACCGTGCCGCCGACGAACCCGCCCGCCTCGGTGATGCCGAGATGCAGCGGGCAATCGACCTGTTCGGCGAGTTGCTGGTACGCCGCCACCGCCAGGAACAGGTCGGACGCTTTCACAGCGACCTTGAACTCGTGAAAGTCGTGGTCCTGCAACAGCTTGATGTGATCGAGCGCCGACTCGACCAGCGCGTCTGGGCAAGGCTCGCCGTATTTCTCAAGCAGATGCCGCTCGAGCGAGCCGCCATTGACGCCGATCCGGATCGCGCAGCCATTGGACTTGGCCGCGTCCACCACTTCCTTCACGCGCGCCGCCGAGCCGATATTGCCGGGGTTGATCCGCAGGCACGCAGCCCCTGCGTCCGCCGCTTCCAATGCGCGCTTGTAGTGGAAATGGATGTCCGCGACGATCGGCACGCGGCTCGCGCGGACGATCTGCTTGAGCGCGGTGGTCGATTCGACGTCGGGGCAGCTGACGCGGATGATGTCGACGCCCGCCTCTTCGCAGCGCCGGATCTGGTCGACCGTCGCGCGCACGTCGTCGGTCGGCGTGTTGGTCATGGTCTGCACCGTGACCGGCGCATCGCCGCCGACGGGAACGTTGCCGACCATGATCTGGCGGCTCTTGCGGCGGGTGATATCGCGCCAGGGACGAAGGGACATGGGGATTCCTCGGGAGTTCGAGGCCGTATATAGCGACTTGCACGGCCGAACGGAACATCGCTGGCTGGTGCGGCCAACGTGGGCCATAGCGGCGCGACACATAGGAGCCCGGTCGATGACGCTTTCCCTCTACGATGCGACGATCCCCTCGAACCTCCAGATTCTCCGCGCGGTCGACGCGCTGCTCGACAAGGCCGAGGCGTTCGCGGTCGAGCGCGGGATCGAGCCCGCGACTCTGATCGACGCGAAGCTCGCCGACGACATGCTGCCGTTCGGGTATCAGGTGAAGGCCTGCGCCGGGCATTCGGTCGGCGGGATCGAAGGCGTCCGCGCCGGCACCTTCGCACCCGACCGATCGGCCTGGCCGACCGATTTCGCCGGCCTTCACACCGTGATGCGCGACGCGATCGCCACGCTGGAAGCGATCGACCGGGAGGCGTTCGATGCGCTCGCCGACAACGACACGACCTTCGAGTTCGGCACGTTCGTCATGCCATTCACGGGCGCTAACTTCCTGCTCTCGTTCTCGCAGCCCAATTTCTATTTCCACGCCAGCACCGCGTACGCGATCCTCCGCGCGCAGGGCGTGCCGATCGGCAAGCGCGACTTCATGGGCACCCCGCGCATGAAGGCGTGAACCGGCGCGGGGAACGGCTGGGCCGTCGCACGCTTGCGGCCCCGCCCCTCGCCCCGTAGGGCCGCGCGATGAACCGGCATTTCGGCATGGACTGGCTGCGGATCGGCGCGTTCGCGCTGCTGATCCTGTACCATATCGGCATGGTCTTCGTGCCGTGGAACTTCCATGTGAAGTCGCTCCATGTCGAGAACTGGGTGCGGCTGCCGATGCTGGCCAGCAACGCGTGGCGGCTGACGTTGCTGTTCGTCGTCTCGGGCTATGCCAGCCGCGCGCTGCTCGCCCGGTCGAACGGCACGGCCGGGTTCTTCGCCAACCGCTGCTACCGCCTGCTCGTGCCGCTGCTGTTCGGCATCGCGGTGATCGTGCCCCCGCAACCCTGGGTCGAGCTGGTCACCAAGCATGGCTATGCCGGCAGCTATTGGACGTTCTGGAGCCACGATTATTTCCGCTTCGGCAAGCTCGCCGGGCTGTCGCTGCCGACCTGGAACCACCTCTGGTTCGTCGTTTATCTCTGGGTCTACACCACTCTCCTCACGCTCGGGCTGATCGTCGTCCGCGGCGACTGGCTGCAACGCGCGTTCGACCGGATTTTTAGCGGCTGGGCGGTCGTCCTGCTGCCGGTCGCCTGGCTCGTGTTCGTCCATGCCTGGTGGCTGCGGATGGTCGGCGAGACGCAGGCGCTGTGGGGCGACTGGATCGCGCACGTCACCTATTTCCCCGCCTTCCTGTTCGGCTTCGGCCTCGCGCGGTCCGAGCCGGCGATGGCGGCGATCGCACGCTGGTGGAAGTTCGGCGCGATCGCGGCGCTGCTCGGCTATCTCTTCATCATCGGCGTCGAGCTGCGCTGGCCGGCGGACGTGGTGACGCCGCGCTGGGTCTACACGCCCTACGGCATAGCGCATGCGGTCGAGCAATGGGGCGCGATCGTCGCGCTGATCGGGATCGCCGAGCGCCATTGGAACCGCGACCATCGCTGGCGGCCGATGCTGACCGAGGCGGTGTTCCCCTTCTACCTGATTCACCAGACGATCATCGTCCTCGCCATGTACGCGCTGCTCCCCGCCGGCCTGCCGGGCGGGGTGGAGTTCGCGTGCCTGCTGGCGGCAACGATCGTCGGCTGCGTCGCCTTCTACCTGATCGGTCGCAGCATCGTGCCTCTCCGCCCCCTCATCGGCCTTCGCGCCCTACCCTCGAAAGACTCTGCATGACCTGGACCCTCGTCATCCACGGCGGCGCCGGCAAACTCGACAGCGAGATGGTCTCGCCAGAGCAGGACGCAGGCGCGCGAGCCGGCCTGTCGAACGCGCTCGACGCCGGGTCGAAAGTGCTGGCGAATGGCGGCAGCGCGCTCGACGCGGTGGAAGCGGCGGTGCGCGTTCTGGAAGACGATCCGCACTTCAACTCGGGGCGCGGCGCGGTCTTCACGCACGACGGCATGCTGGAGCTGGACGCCGCGATCATGGACGGACGCACCCGAGCGGCAGGGGCAGTCGCTGCAGCGACGGCGACCCGAAACCCCGTTGGCCTCGCCCGCGCGATCCTCGACGATGGCCGCCACGTGTTTCTCGCCGGCAAGGGCGCCGACGCGTTCTCGCGCGATCGTGATTTGCCGCAAGCCGACGCCGACTGGTTCGCGACCGACGAACGCCGCCGGCAATTCGCGGAGTTCCAGGCGGATGGCGGCGGGTTCGACGTAGATATGAAATACGGCACGGTCGGCGCGGTCGCCTGCGACACGCACGGCCATGTCGCCGCCGCCACCTCGACAGGCGGCGTCACCGGCAAGCGCTGGGGCCGGATCGGCGATACCCCCGTGATCGGCGCGGGCACCTTCGCCGACGACCGCGCCTGTGCGGTGTCGTGCACCGGCTCGGGCGAGTTCTTCCTCCGCGTAGGCGTCGGCCATGAGATCGCCGCGCGCGTCCGCCTGTCGGGCGAATCGCTGCAAACCGCGGCCGACGCCGTCCTCGCCGAAGTGAAGGCGCTCGGCGGCACCGGTGGCGTGATCGTCGCAGGGCCGGACGGTGACATGGCGTGGGGCTTCAACACCGTCGGCATGTACCGCGGTCGCGCTTCGTCAGCGGGTAGCCGAACGGTCGCGATCTACGCTAACGAGCCGGCATGAAGCGCTATCTCCTCGCCGCCCTGGCCGTTACCGGCCTCGCCTCCCCCGCCACCGCGTTCTGGGAGTACGGCCACCAGACCGTCGCGCAGATCGCCTTTGCCAACGTCACGCCCAGGACCAAGGTCGCGATCCGGCGACTGCTCGCGCAGCAGGCGTTGCTCGACACGCCCGAATGCCCGGCGGGCACGATCGAGGAGGCGAGCGTCTGGGCGGACTGCATCAAGCCGCTGAAGACCGCCGACGGCAAGTCGCGCTTCGGGTTCGCCTATAGCTGGCACTACCAGAATGCCGACGTCTGCGCGCCGTTCGACCTGACGCCCGCGTGCAAGGACGGCGATTGCGTCTCGGCGCAGATCGACCGCGACGTAACGTTGCTGCGCGACCGCGCCACTCCGCCCAAGGACCGCGTCCAGGCGCTGGCGTTCCTGATCCACTTCGTCGGCGATCTCCACCAGCCGCTCCACGCCGGCGACCGCCACGACAAGGGCGGCAACGACGTGAAGGCGGATTACGGGATTTATGGGCCTGCGCGGTTCAACCTGCATTCGATCTGGGACGGCCCGCTGGCGGAGCGCGCGATCTCGACGCCGCCGTCGCTAGTCAGGCGGTATCCGGCGGCCGAGCGGGCGAAGATCGGGGCCGGGACGGTGATCGACTGGAGCCGGGAGTCGTGGGAAGCGTCACATACGGCGTATGCGGCGGCGCTTGGCGGGGACGCGTGTGGTGCGGTGCCGGCGCGGGTGAAGATGGATGACGCGACGATCGCGAAGATGGTGCCGGTGTCGCGCGAAGAGGTTCGCCGCGGGGGCATTCGCTTGGCGAAACTGCTCGACAAGGCGCTGGGGTAAAACCCCTCTCCCTTCAGGGGAGAGGGAGGGGCCCGCGCGAAGCGTGGGAGGGTGAGGGCACGCGCCAACTAAAGCACGTGCCCTCACCCTCCCGTCGCCAAGTGGCTCCTCCTTCCCTCTCCCCGCGGGGGAGAGGGACAGAAGACGTTAGTTCAGCACAACCGTGACCGCACGACGGTTCGCCGCCCAGCTCTGGTCGTCCGAGCCCATCGCCACCGGGCGCTCCTTGCCATAGCTGATCGTCGTCATCCGCGACGACGACACGCCCTTCGCCGCCAGATAATTCTTCGTCGCGTTCGCACGACGATCGCCGAGCGCGAGGTTATACTCCCGCGTGCCGCGCTCGTCGGCATGGCCTTCGATCGTGATGCGCTGGTTCGGGAACTTCGCCAGCCACTGCGCCTGGCTGTCCAGGATCGCGCGTGCGGTCGGATCGATGTCGTACATGTCGAGACCGAAGTTCACCGTGTTCGAGCTGACCGAACGCTGGAAGTCGGCGTCCGAACCCGGCACGATCGCGCCGCCGACATTGCCGTTGTTCATGCCCGCATTGGGATCGACCGGCGCGTTGTTATCGACCGGCGCGGGCGGCAGAACCTCGGGGCGCTTCTTAGCGCAGCCAGCAACGGCGATCAGTGCGGTACACGCAAGCAAGATGTTGGAAAGCTTCGACATAGATAGTCTCCCGTAGAAAAACTCGTGTCCCCGTTATGCCCCCATAGCAGGTTTACGGACGAAGTGGGCCCCAGGCCGGATCGGAGCCGTCCAGCGGCGTCGGGATCTTGCGTTCATTGACGCCTGTCAGGTCGACCGACCAGAGATCCGCCTTGCCGCCGCTGCCACGCCCCGAACGATAGAAATTGACCACGCGACCGTTCGGCGACCAGCTCGGCCCCTCGTCCTGCCAGTCGTTGGTCAGCAGCTTTTCGCCGCCGCCGCTCGGGCTCATGATGCCGATCCGGAAGCCGCCGCCGAGCTTGGTGAACGCGATCAGGTCGCCACGCGGGCTCCATACCGGCGTCGCATAACGCCCGCCGCCGAAGCTGATCCGCTGCTGGTTCGATCCGTCGGCATTCATCACGTAAATCTGCTGCCCGCCCGAGCGATCGCTCTCGAACACGATTCGCGAGCCGTCCGGCGAATAGCTGCCACCGGTGTCGATCCCCGGCGAATTGGTCAGCCGTTGCGGCGTGCCACCCTGCGCCGAGACGCGGTACACGTCGGTATTGCCGCCCTGCGCCATCGAGAACAGGATGTTGCGCCCGTCCGGCGAGAAGCGCGGCGCAAACGTCAGGTTCGCGTTCGCCACCACCAGCCGCTGCTTGCCCGATCCGATGTCGTAGACATAGATCGCCGGGCGATTGTTGAGATAGCTCATATAGACGATCGACTGCTGGTTCGGCGCGAACCGCGGCGTCAGCACGATCGACTGGCCGTTGGTCAGGAAGCGGTGATTGGCACCGTCCTGGTCCATGATCGCGAGCCGCTTGATGCGGCGGCCCTTGGGCCCGGTCTCGGACACATAGACGACGCGACTGTCGAAATACGCGCCTTCGCCGGTCAGCCGGGTGTAGACCATGTCGGCGCATTTATGGCCTGCGCGACGCCAGTCCGACGGCGACACGACGAAGCCGGTGCGCGTCAGCTCGGCCTTGGACGACACGTCGTAGAGGTAGCAGCCGACCGTCAGATTGCCGTCGCCATTGGCGCGGATGAAGCCCTGCACCAGCGCCTGTGCGCCGGTGCTGCCCCAGTAATCGAACCCGGGCGCGGTGACTTCGGGGAAGGTGACCGGGCGGAGTTGACCGGGGGAGAGCGGCGTGAACAGGCCGGAGTTGCGGAGGTCGTTGGTGACGATCTCGGCGAGCTGGCGGCCGAGGACGTCGGTCGAGCCTGCCGGCGTGGAGACGACGGCGGACGTCGGCATGACCGGAATCGCGATCGGCATCGGCGCGGAGATGCCGCCGGTCACGTCGACCACGAGGCCGCCGGACTGATCGCCTGCCGGGGCTGGTGCTGCCGGGTCGGCGGGGGCTTGTTGGGGGGCCGGCGCTGGTGCGTCCTGTGCGTAGGCGGTACCGGATACGAACGCGAGCAGCCCAACCGAAGCAAGAACCGATCGAGCCTTACGCCCACCCGACACCACCCCGGCGAAGGCCGGGGCCCAATTGGGGGACGTCGCCAAGGGAGCGTTGCGCATCATTACATTGGCCTTCCCGATTGGGCCCCGGCCTTCGCCGGGGTGGCGTTTCTCAACTGGAAGCGGCTGGCGCGAAGGGAAAAACCCCAGGATCGATCGAGTCATAACGGACATCCTCAGCCGGGAAGTTTGTAGCGCAGGCTGAAATTGCTCCAGCCGTTCTGCACGTCATACAGGTCGTCGGGCAAACCGCGTAGCGGCGAACACCCGACAAAGGTCGCGATCGCCAGATCGTCGACGCGATCGACATAGCGCCGGTTGTCGTCGTCGACGCCGGCATGACCGGTGATCGTCGGCCGCGACTTCAGCGTCCCGTCGCGGTTGAGCTTCAGGTTGATCGTCACGCGGATACGCTCCGCGCCCGGCCCAGGCGTGACCTGGCGATTGGCGCAAGGCTGCACCTGCCGCAGGATCGCCGAACCGATGTTCGCCGCCGCCTGCGCACCGAGCTTGGCGGCCTTGGGTGACTCCGACTTGCTTGGCGACGGATCGGCCGACAGCCCCTTGAGGAAATTGTCGCCAAGCCGCGAGCCGCGCGGCCGCGAGGTCTTGGCGTCCGCGGTCGAGCCGCTGCCCTTGGTTGACGACGGCTTGGCGGGCTTGGCAGCACTCGACGACGACTTGGCGGCTGTGTCCTTCGATTTCGTCGCAGTCTTCGCCGGCGCCGATTTTGCCGGAGCGGACTTGGTCGGCTTGGCCTTGGCGGGTGCTGGCTGCGGCTTCACCACGGGCTTCGCAACCGGGGCCGGCTTGGCGGCGGGCTTTGGTGGTGCGGGCTTGGGTTTGGGCTGCGGCCTGGGCGCGGGTTCCGGTGCCGGTTGCGGCTTGGGCGCCGGCTTCGGCGGCGCGGGCTTGGGCTGCGGCGCGGGCGGTGTAGGATCGGGCTGCGGCTCGGGCTCAGCCTCTTGCGGGGCGGGCGGCGCGGCATCCTCGGGCGCGCCCTCGTCCGGCGCGATCGATTGCGCGGGCGCCTCGGTCGATTGCGGCGCGGTCGCCTCCAGCGCGACGTCGGGCACCAGGCTCACGTCGATCGGCTGCTGCTGGATCTTGGGCGGTTCGGGCGCGCTGAGGAAGCCGAGCGACAACAGGCCGAACAGCACCGCATGCCCGACCAGCGCGACGCCCAGGCCGATCTTCTCCGAACGATCCATCAGCCGAGCGCCATTAGTTCTGATTACCCTCGACGGTCACGAGCGCGACGCGGTTCAATCCGGCGCGGTTGAGTTCGCCCATCACCCGCATCACGCGGCCGTAATCGAGCTTCCGGTCCGCGCGCAGCAGCACCTGCGGTTCGTCCCCCACCGCGCGGCTGGCGGCGATCGATGCGAGCCGGATCGGCAGCGCGTCGTCGGCCACCTGGTCCTGGTCGATGAACAGCGCACCGGTCTCGTCCATCGATATCTCGACGGGCTTCTGCTCCTGGTCCAGCGCCTTCGCACGCGCGTCGGGCAGGTTCACGGGCACGCCTGCGGTCATCAGCGGCGCGGTCACCATGAAGATGATCAGCAGCACCAGCATCACGTCGACCAGCGGCGTGACGTTGATGTCCGCCATCGGCGCGCGCCGACCGCGCCCGCGAGAAGAGGGAAGGTTCATCGCCATGCTACTCCCCTCCCGCTCGCGGGAGGGGTCGGGGGAGGGCTGTGCCGCAATGACTGTTCGAGGAAGAGATAGAAGCCCCTCCCCTGACCCCTCCCGCAAGCGGAAGGGGAATAAGAAGGCCGCTCATCGCGAACCGTCCAGTTGGCGCGACAGGGTGGTGTGGAAACCGTCGGCGAACCGATTGAGGCTCGCCTCGATCCGGTTGATCCCGTGCGAGAAGCGGTTGTACGCGATCACCGCGGGAATGGCCGCGAACAGGCCGATGGCGGTCGCGAACAGCGCCTCCGCGATCCCCGGCGCCACCACCGCCAGCGACGTGTTCTGTGCGGCGGCAATGCTGGTGAAGCTCCGCATGATGCCCCACACCGTGCCGAACAACCCGACGAACGGCGCGACCGAGCCGACCGTCGCCAGCACGTTCAGCCGGTCCGACAGCGTGTCGATCTCGCTCGCAACCGCCGCGCCCATCGTCGTCGCCAGTCGCTCGCGCGTGCCGCTCTTGTCGATCGTGCCGCCCGCGGTCGAGCGCCGCCACTCGGTCACGCCCGCCGCGAACACCCGCGCGGACGGCAAGGCGCTCTCGCCCTCCGCCTTGTAGAAGACGTCGATATCCTCGGCCTTCCAGAAATCGCGCTCGAACCGCACCATGTTCTTGCGCGTCTTGCCGATCCGCCGCCAGAACGCGACGATCAGCGCCCAGGTCCAGATGCTGGCGAGCAGCAGCCCGATCATCACGCCTTTCACGACCCAGTCGGCCTGCAGGAACAAGTGGATCGGCGACAGCGTCGCGCTATCCATAGTCAACACCGGATTCATGCTTCCCCCTGCCAGACTAGGCGTTCGTAGATATCGATCCATGCGCGTGGCTGGCGGCGTGGGCGACCGTTGGGAGCGACCAATGCCGCCACAATGTCCGCCTCGGCCAAGACAAGCCCGTCGCGCATGACCCTTTGATGAATGGCGACCCCGGCCGCGCGGACCTGCACGATCCGCGAGACGACCAGCAATGCGTCGTCCAGCTTGGCGGGCGCGGCATAGCGGATGGTGACGCTGGCGATCGCGTAGGAGCCTTCGCCCGCTTCGAACGTCGCCCGCTGGTCGATCCCGCCGAGCCGCAGCATGTCCGATCGGGCGCGTTCCATGTAGCGCAGGTAATTGGCGTGATAGACCGCGCCCGACAGGTCGGTGTCCTCGAAATACACGCGCACCGGAAACCGGTGCTCGCGCCCTTCGAAGCGGCCTTCCGCCGGACGATCTGAAACCTCAGCCATTCCCGCGGCTGTTAACCCAGTCTTCGCAGGGAAGCCAAGCTTTGCCTGCAAGATGTTGGGGATACGCCTCTACTATCCTCGCCCTGGCGGGGGAGGATTCAAAGGATTTTACTGGAAGACGCTAGGGTCGAGCTTCAGCCGAGGCTGCGCGGGGGGCACCGGCTGCGAGATCGGCTGGAGACGCGCCTGCGTGATCGTCTGCACCGGCATGTTCGACGCATATTGGCGCGAGGCGACCAGTTGCGGCGGGACCGGGCGCACCGTCCGACCGCGCCACGCATCGACTGCGCGGTAGAAATCGGTGAACGGACGCTCGAGCAAGGGCAGGTTCTGCGCCGCGAACATCGGCATGGCGTCGGCCGACACGCCGACGCTCTGCGCGAGAACCGTCCCCGCCGCCGCGCAAAAATCGTCGCGCGCGGGCGACTGCGAGAAGAAGTTGTACAGGCGCGTCATCGAATCGTCGTAGCGATCCTGCCAATCGCCGCCGCCCGACTTGTATTCGCTGGCATAGGTCGCCTCGGCCTTGGCGAGCACCGGCTTCTGTGCCGAGAGCAGCGCGTTGTAGCCTGCGACGATCGTCAATTCCTGCGGCCCACGGCACGCGAGCGCGGCGACGTTGAGCGCAGCGCGGAGGTGCCAGACCTTCGCAGACGTCGTCAGGTTGCGATTCGGCGTGGGATAGGTGCCGTCGGCCAGCGCGACCGGGATGACGATCGTCGGCGACGCGCCTTTCGGCATCGTCGGCGCGGGCACCGGCACCATGATTACGGGCGGCGCGACCTGCGCCACGGTCCGCGGCTTCGACGTGCAGCCGGCCAGCAGGCCCAGTGCGGTAAAGGACAGCAAAGCAAACCGACGACTCATCGCAACACCTCGTAACGTCCCCCGACGGGACAGTGTTTGCCGCGATTAGGTTAACGAGACGTAAGCCGTACGCGCTTTGCGGTGAGCTGAGAGGGGGCGAGGTTGGGGGTTGTACTGGAGTTTGGGGGGGGCCGGTTCCCCGCGACTCCACCACCCCGGCGGAGGCCGGGGCCCAATTGGACCGGTGATAGTAACGGAGCGCGACCTCAGTCAGCGACGTCCCCCAATTGGGCCCCGGCCTTCGCCGGGTGGTGCTGGGGTGAAGTATCACGCCGTTAAGACGATGCCGCCCCTCTCGATCCTCCCCCGCAAGGGGGAGGTGGCGCCGCAGGCGACGGAGGGGGAGGACACGGAACAGAAGTCGGCGCTAACCGCCCCCTCCGTCAGGCAAGTGCCTGCCACCTCCCCCTAGCGGGGGAGGATCGAGAGTGCGTTAAACCGCGCGCGCTTCCAGCGCTGCCGCTGCCTGCGCCATCAGCCCGCCGATGATCTCGGCGACCGGCTCCTCGCGCTTGACCATGCCGACCGACTGGCCCGCCATCACCGAGCCATGCTCGACATCGCCGTCGATCACCGCACGGCGCAGCGCACCCGCCCAGTAATGCTCGATCTGCAACTGCGCCTCGGCCATTTCCACGCGACCGCCGTCGAGGTGCCCGGCAACCTCCCGCTGCTTCGCCGTGAACAACTCGCTCGACGCGTTCTTCAGCGCGCGCACCGGGATTACCGGCAAACGCGCATCGATCTGCACGCTGGCGATCGCATCGCGCGCCGACGCACGGATGAACGCCTTCTTGAAATTGGCATGGGCGATCGATTCGGTCGCGCATACGAACAGCGTACCGAGCTGGACGCCCGCCGCGCCCATGTCGAGATACCCCGCGATCGCCTCGCCGCGGCCAATCCCGCCGGCGACGAACACGGGCACTTGGTCCGCGATCTCTGGCAGCATCTCCTGCGCGAGCACGCTGGTCGAGACCGGGCCAATATGGCCACCGGCCTCCATCCCCTCGATCACCAGCGCATCGACACCCGAGCGGATGAGCTTCTTTGCGAGTGCCAGAGCGGGCGAGAATGCGATCAATTTCGCGCCTGTAGCCTTGATCGCCTCGATGCTGCCCTTCGGCGGCAGGCCACCGGCGAGCACGACATGACCCACCTTGTGCTTGGCGCAGACCGCGATCAGTTCGAACAGATCGGGGTGCATGGTGATGAGGTTCACGCCGAACGGCTTGTCGGTCATCGCCTTGGTCGCGGCGATCTCGGTATCGAGCAACGCGGGCGTCATCGCCCCGCACGCGATCACGCCGAACCCGCCCGCGTTCGAGATCGCCGAGACGAGGTGACGCTCGCTCACCCAAGACATCGCGCCGCCGAGAATCGCGACCTCCGACCCGAGGAAAGCGGCGCCACGCGCCATCCGGCGTTGGAGCCTCTGCTCCCCTCCCGTCTTACGGGAGGGGTCGGGGGAGGGGTTTGCCTGAGGGGCGGACATATCGGTCATCACGACCGCCTAGCCCTCCCCCGACCCCTCCCGCAAGCGGGAGGGGAGAGTTTTACGCCGCATCCTCGGCATCGAGCCCGTACGCCGTGTGCAACACGCGCACCGCCAGCTCGGTATAATCCTCTTCGATCAGCACGCTGACCTTTATCTCCGACGTCGCGATCGCCTGGATATTGATCCCGCGCTCGCCGAGTGTGGTGAACATCGTTGCCGCGACGCCCGCATGGCTGCGCATCCCCACACCGACCACCGAGACCTTGGCAACGCGCGTGTCATGCACGATCGTCGCGTAGCCAATCGCCGCCTTGGCCTTGTCAATCACGTCGAGCGAGCGCGCCAGATCCGCCGCCGGTACCGTGAAGGTCACGTCAGTCGAGCCGGTCGAATGCGCGACGTTCTGCACGATCATGTCGACGTTGATCCCCGCGTCCGCGAGCGGCGCGAAGATCGCCGCAACCGAGCCCGGCCGATCGCTGACCTGCGTCAGCGTGATCTTCGCCTCGTTCTTGTCGTGCGCGATGCCGGTGATGAGCTGGCGTTCCATATCGTCGATTTCCTCTTCGCCCACGATCAACGTGCCGCGGTGACCATCATTGGTATCCCCGTCTTCGAACGAAGACAGCACGCGCACACGCACGTTCTCTTTCATCGCCAGACCGACAGACCGCGTCTGCAACACCTTGGCACCGACGCTGGCGAGTTCCAGCATCTCTTCATACGTGACCTTGCTCAGTTTACGCGCACGCGGCACGATCCTGGGGTCGGTCGTGTAGACGCCGTCGACGTCGGTATAGATGTCGCAGCGGTCGGCCTTCATCGCCGCCGCTATCGCCACGGCCGACGTATCCGAGCCGCCGCGGCCTAAAGTAGTGACCCGCTGGCCGTCCGCTACGCCCTGGAAGCCGGGAATGACCGCGACGACGCCGTCGGCGAGGCTCGCATCAAGCGCCGCCGTGTCGATCTCGCCGATCCGTGCCGAGCCGTGCGCGTCCGACGTGTTGATCGGCAACTGCCAGCCCAACCACGACCGCGCCTTGCAGCCGGCCGCCTGCAAAGCGATCGCGAGCAAGCCGCTCGTGATCTGCTCGCCGGCCGAAACTACGACGTCATATTCCTTCGCGTCGTACAGCGACGACGCCTCGCGGCAGAAGCCGACCAGCCGGTCGGTCTCGCCGGCCATGGCGGAGACGACGACGGCGACCTGGTTGCCGGCGTCGACTTCGCGCTTCACGCGCGCGGCGACGTTGCGGATACGCTCGATCCCAGCCATCGACGTCCCGCCGAATTTCATCACGATACGGGCCATTGGCAGCGCAAATCCCTTTGGGTCGAAGCGGCGGCCCTGATAGGTAGCGCGCATGATACTGGCAAGTGACACCGTAAACGGCGCAACAATCGATCCGCGCGAGGCCGCGCATTTCGGCACGATGGCGAAGGACTGGTGGGACCCGAAGGGTTCGTCGGCCCCGCTCCACAAGCTCAACCCGCCGCGGCTGCGCTACATCCGCGAGCAGGTCGATGCGCATTGGGGTGGCGATGGCTCGACCTTCACGCCGCTTGAGGGAAAGACCGCGCTCGACGTCGGCTGCGGCGCGGGGTTGCTGTGCGAACCGCTCGCGCGGCTTGGCGCGGCGGTGACGGGGATCGATGCGGCGCCCGAGAATATCGCGGTGGCCGAGATACATGCGGCGCAGAGCGGCTTGGCGATCGACTACCGTGCGGGCGGCGTCGAAGGGCTCGTCGGCCAGTTCGATCTCGTCACCAGCCTCGAAGTGATCGAGCATGTCAGCGACCCCGTCGGCTTCGTGCGTGGCCTCGCGCGGACGTTGGCGGAGGGCGGGCTGCTGATCCTGTCGACGCCCAACCGCACGCCGTTGTCGCGGTTGGCGATGATCACCGTGGCGGAGGGCGCTGGGGTAATTCCCAAGGGCACGCACGACTGGAACAAGTTCCTTACGCCAGAGGAACTGACTGCGTTGCTAAAGGATGCGGGATTGCGTGTGACGGACACGCGGGGGTTGAGTTTCTCGCCCGCGACGGGGTTTGCGCTCAGTGATTCGACGAGCCTCGACTACTTCCTGACCGCGGTAAAAGCCTGACTCGTGGCCTCTGCCCCTCCACCCCGGCGAAGGCCGGGGCCCAATTGGGAAGGCCGCAGTAATGGAGATCCGTTCTCAATCATCACTGTCCCCCAATTGGGCCCCGGCCTTCGCCGGGGTGGGGCTGAGTAAATGAAGCACTACCCTCCCCAACCATGTTCACCCGCGAAGGCGGGTGCCCAGACCGGACACCCGCCTTCGCGGGTGAACATGCTCTTGGCGCTCGCAGCGTTGGCGATCTTACTCATCACACTCGCGCTCCTCCGCCCAGTAGACCACGACGAGAGCCAGTACGTCGCCGCCGCCATCCTCACTGCGCACGGTCTGCTCCCCTACAAAGACTTCGCCTACCTCCAGACCCCGCTCCAACCCTACTTGTTCGCCCCGATCGCAGCCCTAGCCGGCATCTGGACTTGGCCAGCCCTCCGCCTAACCAACGCCCTCCTCGGCGCAGCATCCATCGCCGCCGTCCACCACGCCGCCCGTACCGCCGGCGCCAGCACCCGCGCCGCCACCATAGCCGCGGCGCTGTTCGCAACCTGCGACATCCTTCTCTTCAGCGTCGGCACAGCCCGCAACGACGCGCTCCCCGCCGCCTGCCTCGCGCTAGCTCTCCCCGCGATCGTCCGAACCGCACGCGACCAGGCAAGCCGCCGCGACGCGATCCTGATCGGCGCGCTGCTCGCCGCCGCCGCCACCGCGAAAGTCTCCTACGTGCTGCCCGCGCTTACTTACGGCATCTGGACACTGTTCCGTGCCGACCGTCGCCCGTGGTGGACGCTGCTCGGCACGCTCCCCTTCGTCGCACTGACGACAGCACTGTTCCTCCAAGCCCCCGAAGGCTTCCTGTTCGGCGTTCTCGGCTTCCCAGGCCAAGCACCAACCGAATGGTACCAGGCGCGCCCGTGGAAACTGTCGAACGCGGCGAAGATCATCGACACGGTCAAGTTCCTCGCGCTCGGCCCAGCCCTGCTCGCGATCGTCGCCACGACCGGCAGACGCCACCGCTGGCACCGCATCCTCGACCTGTTGATCCTCGCCGGCCTGATCGCCGCGCTCGCGCCGGTGCCGACATGGCGGCAATATCTCCTGCCGATGCTGCCTGCACTATTCGTGCGACTGGCGCTGGTCTGGCACGACAACCCGCCCGGCAAGGCGATGCGGATCGCCGCGGTCGTCTTCGCCTGCGCCGGTCTCGCGCCCACCGTCGAAGCCGTCGCGAGCGGCGGTATCCCGATGCTCCACGCGATGCGCGACATCGCCGTGGTTCGCGAGACGCTGGACCGTGAGCACGTCACCGGCCCGGTCGCATCGCTTTCCCCGCAATTCCTACCGGACCAAGCGATCGACCCGCGCTTCGCCACCGGACCCTTCTACTTCCGCAGCACGGCGTTGCTGGACGCCTATCAGGAATATCAGCTTCATCTCGTCTCGCAGGCGAGAATGCACCTACTCGGCCATCCCCCCGCGATCCTCACCGGCGGCGAAGGCGCATGGAGCAGCGGCGACGACCGGATCGACGCCGCGCTCGCCACCTATGCAAGGCGCCAAGGCTATCGAGCGGTCTCCGTCCCCGGCACCCGCTTCACGCTGTACGTCGCACGCCCTGCTTCTCAGCGACCAGTCCCGCATAATAGTCCATGAGCTCGACCGCATGCTCGCGGTCGCTGCGCACGTGCCGCGCCGCCACCGCCGCCGCCCGCCTGAGCATCGCCGGATCCCGCGCGAACAACCGCCCGATCGCCGCCGCCGCGCTCTCCGCATCGCGCGCCGCGTAAAGCTCGCTGGCGTGAGGGTCAGCAACTTCGGCGCACCCGCCCGTATCCGGCACGATCAGCGGCAGGCCCGATGCCATCGCCTCTGACGCGACCAGCCCGAACGGCTCCGCCTCCGACCCGTGGATCAGCGCATCGCAACTCGCCATGATCCGCGCGAGCCGCTCGCGGTCATAGACGGGCGCGAACATCCTGATGTGCGGCGAGCCGCCGATCCGCCGCTGGATCGCCTTGGTCTGCGCGCCGGTGCCGATCAGGATCAACCCGACCGGCAGCGTCGCCCCCGCGCACGCCACCGCATCGACCACCAGCGGCCAGCGTTTCTCGCCGTGATGCCGCCCGAGCCCGAGCAACAGCATGCCGTCCTCGGGCAACCCGCACTGCCGCAGCAACGCCGCGCGCAACTGCGTATCGCGCAACTCCGGCGAAAAATGCCCGCGCTCGATCCCCAGCGGCATCGCCGCGTCGATCCTCAGCCCACGCGCGCGCAGCCGCTTCTCCAGCGCCGGGCCGTTGGTGACGACGACATCGTATTTCTCGAGGAAGCGCCGCATGTACCGGCTGTACCAGGCGAACCCGCGCTCGATCTGGTCGTGGCTCGCAACGCCCGCGAACCAGCGCTGCGCATAGGCCGCGATGTTGTCGTTGTGCATGAAGAACGCCTTCACCGCGCGTCCCTCCCAGTCGCCGACGAACCAGGCGGGCCGCCACGGCGAGCAGCATTCGACCACGTCCGGATCGAGATCGTCGAGCACGCGGTGGATCGCGTCCTCGTCCCAGAAAAGCCCGTAATTGCGATCGAACGGCATTCCCGGCGACTTGAGATAGAGGATCCGCCCGCCGCCCGGCCGCTCCTCGACGCGGTCTTCCTTGCCGGGCGCGACGACGATCAGTTCATGGCCCATGTCCGCCATGATGCCCATCTTCCGGTCGACATAGGTCCGCACGCCGCCGCCGGTCGGCGAGTAGAACTCGTTGACGTCTACGATCCGCATCAGCCGATCGGCCCAAAGCCACCAAGCCCCCGCAGATATTGCGCGGTGATATGAACGGTCGTCACGCCGGCTCCGGCCTCGACCAGCGCCTGCTCGACCTTGGGACGCGACCGCCCGAGCTTCGTGTTGCTCGCGAACCCGGCGCCATCGTTCCAGAAGCTGAACTTGCTCTTGCCGTCGCGATTGTGCGTCAGCAACAACGCATAGCGACCCGGCTGCGGCACCTGGATACACATCGACGTCGGCCCGGTCGCGGGCGTCGGCACGGTCACCCGCCGGAACGTCTTACCCTCCGCGATCAGCTTGTGGCGGTTCTTCAGAAAGTCCGCTTCCTGGTCCGGGTAGAGTTCGAGCCGCAGATCGCCGGTGCGATCCTTGAGCCCGGTGATCTCGACGGCGATCGCGGGGCCCCCTCCGGGCCGACACGCGGCCGCATCGCTGCCGAGCATTTCGGCGCCCGCCGGGCTCGCCAGCAGCAATGTTCCGGCGATGGCATATCGAATCATGCGCGGCTCCTATTGGCAATGAAGTGCGCGCCGAACGCCACGATCAGGACGACATGCACCAGCAGCGTCAGAGCGGCGGTGAACGCGATCAGTTCCGACAAGGCCTGGTCCTGCCCGATCAACAGGATCGCGGCGCTGGCAAACAGCAGGTCCTTGTTCGGCACCAGCGGCAGGCGCGACACGAGCAGGCGCCCGGCGGCGAGGAACAGCCACATCCCCACCGGTACGCTCGGCAGCGCGAAATGCCACGCGAACGCGATCAGCACCGATCCGCACAGCAACCGGATGCAGTGGATCCCGAACACCCACCACAATTTCGCGCGCGGCAACGAGAATACGCGGCGTGAGAATATCAGGAACGGCAGCGAGATAGCCAGCGTCACGCCTGCCGACGCAAGCACCGTCCGGAACTGGTCGGAGGTCAGCAGATGCCGGCCGAGCGGCAGCGCGATCGCCACCAGCAGCAGGGTGACCGCATTGCCCGCGATCGCCGACAATATGGTGACGTCCTTCACCGCGCCGAACGGCGACGCCACCATTCGCGCCTTGGCCCGCGCCCAGGCATAGAAATACGCGTCGCCCGAATAGCCGAACACCACTTCGTTCGCGATCCGCTTCTTGATCAGCGCGACGAGGCCACCGAGCGGGATGCCCCATAGCCTGCGGAAGATGACGTAATCCCCGGTCGGCGGCGACATGTAGAGCAGGCCGAAGCACAGATAGAAGCGCGGATCCTGCGGCACCGAGCGCGTGAGTCCGACAAGGCCGTGCCCAAGCAACTCGCGCCCCAGCCCGACGATCATCGCCAGCGTCAGCACCGCGCCGATGATCGCCGGCCAGCGACTGCCGATCGTCTTCAGCGGCTCGAGACCGGCGCGCGCGATATCCGCATGGCCGTCGCGATCGGCAGTTTTCGCACGGAAGTTCAATCGCCGGTCCTCAAACCATTGTCCTCAAGCCGTTCCGCCGCCCGCCATCCATGACGTGTCGCGCGGTCCACCCGCCACTCGCGACCTGTCGCGCGGTCCAATAGCCGCCCGTCGGCGCGCATGCACGTAAAGTCGGTTTCATTCGATCGCGATCTCCGCTTTATCCATCGCGCATCATGATGACCCCCATATGTCACTCCTGAGCGGACCACCGACCGCGCGGCACATCCTGACCTATGCCGAGGACCTTCGCGGCGGCGGGGTCGAGCGCGCGCAACTGCGCCTCGCGCGCGGTTGGCTCGCGGCGGGGCGGCGGGTGACGCTGGCGATCGAGGATATCTCCGGGCCGCTCTCGGCGGAACTGCCGGAGGGGCTGGAGATTATCGCGCCGTCACGGTTGCTCGGATTGCCGGGGGTGGTGCGGCGTCTTGCACCAGATGTGATCTTCTGCCCGGGCAATTTCTATACCGGCATCGCGGCCTGGACTCGATTGCGGCTCGGCAAGGCCTGTCCGCCGATCGTCGCCAAGATGTCCAACGCGCCTGCCCGGGCCGATCATGGCCGGGTGATGCACGCTGCGCACCAAGTCTGGCTGGCGCGGCACGGCAGTTTCCTCGATCACCTCGTGGCGATGACGCCCGCGACCGCAGAGGAGGCTGCGCGGGCGACGCGGATGGTCGGGCGGACGAGCGTCATCCCGAACCCGCCGGCGGTGCCGCTCCCCGGCACGCTGCCCGATCTGCCGGCGCGTTTCATTCTGGGCGTAGGCCGGCTCGAACCGCAGAAGCGCTGGGACCGGCTGATCGCCGCGCTGCCGCTGTTGGCGGACCGGACGATACCGCTGGTTATCCTTGGCGAAGGGAGCGAGCGGGGAGCGATCGAGGCGCAGATCCAGGCGCTGGGTTTGGAGGGTCGCGTCCTGTTGCTCGGCCATAGCGGCGATCCCCTCCCGGTGATGGCCCGCGCGACCGTGCTGGCGCTGACCTCCGATTACGAAGGGGTGCCGGGTGTGTTGCGCGAGGCGCTTTCGGTCGGGACGCCGGTAATCTCGACCGATTCGAGCGCGGCGGTGGCGGAGATCGTCGACCGGCGCGATCGCGGCACGGTTGTACCTCGTGAGGATGCATCGGCGCTTGTTGCAGCGTTGGACGCATGGCTTGTCCCGGCTCGGCAGCGACCAAGCCCGGTTGCGCAACCCGGTACCGACTCAGCCGAACTCTACCTGACGCTCTTCGACCAACTGGTAAGGCGGTAGCTCTCCACCCTCCGTCATCCCCGCGGACGCGGGAACCCATACTGGCAAACCTCTGAGGATATGGGTCCCCGCGTCCGCAGGGATGACCGGGGTGGGCTATGAGCCGGATTAAGAGGAAGGGGACGCTAAACTGGATCAGGCCGTAGCCTCACCAACCACCTCAGCCGTCTCCTCTTCCCGCTCCGAACGCTGCTCCAGCGCGGTCTTCAGCATCGCGGTCATCGGATCGGCCAGCGCCAGTCCCAATATCCCGAACATCGCGCTCGCCATGATCTGCGCACCCAGCGTCAACGCCGGCGGCAAATCCACCGTGCGCTTGGCGACCATCGGCACGATCACGTATCCGTCGATCGTCTGCACCACGAAGTACGTGCCGATCGCCCAATACCCCGTGTCGACGCCTGCGCTGAACCCGACCGCGACCATCAGCACGCCAGTCACGATCGCGCCGACATTCGGGATGAACGCCAGGATGCCCGCGATGATACCGAGCAGCATCGCCATCGGCACGCCACCGATCGTCAGCGCGATACCGGTCGCGACACCCTCGACCGCCATGCCGAGCAGGCGCCCGGCAAGCAGCTTGCGCAACGTGTCGCCCATCTTGTCCAGCGTCTTGGCAAATTCCGGTCGCAGGTCGATCGGCACCATCCACTGGAGCCCGCGCGAATAGGTCCCCGGGTCCATCGCGATGAACAGCCCGAGGATCAGGATCATGAACATGCTGGTCAGCGCGCCGATCGCGGTGCCCACCCATGACGTCACCCGCCCGACCGAGCCGAGCGCCTGCTTGACGATCCCGTTGACGTCCGACGCGCCCGGCATCAGCCCTTGCGCGGTCAGATAGCCGGTGAAGCGATTGGCCTGCGATTCCAGCGTCGAGCGCAGTTGCGTCACCTGTTCGGTCACCTGCACGCCGGTCAGGACGAAGGTGCCGACCAGGAACGCGAACGTCAGCAGAACGACGATCAGCAACCGCCAGCCGCGCCCGATCGGCAGCACCCGCCCGAGCAGCCGCACGCCGCCATCGAGCAGCGCCGCAAACACGACGCCGGCAAAGATGATCAGCAACGGCTGGACCAGCACGATCAGCAGCGCGATCACGCAGGCGAGCCCGAGCCAGATGATCGCCCGCTTCAGCTCCTTGCGCAGGAACGGATCGCGCATCTCGACCGGGCTAGGTTCCGTCACGGCCTGCGGTTCGGCCACGTCAATCGACCTTGGCGGGATGCAGCGAGGTGCCGGCGCGGTCCGAGCGTAGCGATCCCCACCAGGTCAGCGGGTTGAAGGTCGCATCGCCGTCGAGGCTGAAGGTGATGAACTCGGCACGCCCGCCGAGATTCTCGTACGGCACCGGCCCGCCGAGGCCGAGCTGGCTCAGCGCGAACCGGCTGTCGGCGGAGCGATCGCGGTTGTCGCCCATCAGGAAGACATGGTTCGCGGGGATCGTGATCTCCGCGAAATTGTCGCCCTGGCTGTCCGATTCCAGATCGATCGTCTCATAGCGGCGGCCGTTGGGCAGCGTCTCGGTATAGGTCGGCAGGCGGCACATCTCGCGACCATCGGGCAGCGTCTCGCGCGCACCGGGGTAGTCGATCTCGCTGCACGGGCTGTTGGTGTCGACCGGGATCAGCGTGTCGTGCAGCGCGCCGCGCTTCACCGCGACGCCGTTGAGAAACACGATTCCGCCGCGCACGGCCAGCTTGTCGCCGGGCAGGCCGATGACGCGCTTGATATAGTCGTTATGCGTCCCCGGCGGCGTCACGATCACCACGTCGCCGCGGGTCGGCAGCGAGCCGAACAGCCGGCCGTGGATGAACGGGAGCGAGACGCTCCAGCTGTCTTCCTGCTGGCGCAGCACGACGCCCTTGAAGATCGCGACCGGGTTCGGGATCGTCGGCGACACGAACGACCAGCCATAGGCGAACTTGGTCACCACCAGCCGGTCGCCGATGCGAAGGCCCGGCAGCATCGATTCGCTGGGGATGTAGAAGGGCTTGGCGATGAAGCTGTGGAAGCCGAGCACGACCAGGATCAGCCAGAATATGCCCTTCACCTCGCCCCACCAGTCGGTGCCGCGGCGGCGTGTCGTTTCCGGTGTGGTGCCGGCCGGTGGCGCGGTATCGGCCGCGGTCGTCTGCGCTAGGGGGGCCTGCGCGAGGGGCTTTTCCTGGAACTCGTTGCCGTCCAACGCCGCGTCCTTCATCGATTCATATCCTGGCTCATGTCCGGGGATATCAGAGGTATAGCTTCGATGATCACGAAGGCCTGCGCCCACGGATGATCATCCGTCATCGTCAAATGTACGCGTGCGGCGTGGCCTTCGGGCGTCAACGCGTCAAGCCTCGCTTTGGCGCCCCCGGTCAACGCCAGCGTCGGCGCGCCACTGGCCGCGTTGACCACGCCGATGTCGCGCATGAAGACGCCCGCACGAAACCCGGTGCCGACCGCCTTCGCAAACGCCTCCTTCGCCGCGAACCGCTTCGCCAGCGTGCCGGCCTTCGTGAAAGGCCGCCGCGCCGCCTTCGCCCGCTCGACATCGGTAAACACCCGCTGCTCGAACCGCTCGCCGAACCGCTCCACCGACGCCGCAATCCGCTCGATATTGCACAGGTCGGACCCGAGCCCGATAATCATCGCGACGCCTGGGGTCGGAAGACAAAAGAATGTGTTCGCGCGGAGACGCGGAGACGCGGAGAGTATGAGAGCCGCAAGCGCGGCGAAGGTGAGAAGCAAGCAGGACGGCTCCCAGAAACCCCCTTCTGCTCCGCGTCTCCGCGTCTCCGCGTGAACAAACCTTTCGGCCTACCGCGCCGCATCCATAGCCTCGCGCATCAGCCGAACCGCTTCGCCGAGCCCGACGAACAGCGCCTCTCCGACCAGGAAATGCCCGATGTTCAGCTCGCGCACCTGCCGGATAGCCGCGATCGGCGCGACATTGTCATACGTAAGCCCGTGCCCGGCGTGCACCTCGATGCCGTTCTTCGCCGCCAGCGCCGCTGCATCGGTCAGCCGCCGCAGCTCGAGCGTCCGCGCCTCGCCCGACAGTTCCGCATACAGCCCGGTATGCAGTTCGATCACCGGCACCTTGAGCCGCACCGCCGCCTCGATCTGGCGCGCGTCCGGTTCGATGAACAGCGATACGCGGATGCCGGCGCCGGCCAGCGCGTCGACCAGCCGCGCCATCCGGTCGTAATGCCCGGCGACGTCGAGGCCGCCCTCGGTGGTCAGCTCCTCGCGCTTCTCCGGCACGATGCACGCAGCGTGCGGCTTGTGGCGCAGCGCGATGCCGAGCATTTCGTCGGTTGCCGCCATCTCCAGGTTGAGCGGGATCGTCAGTTCGGCCGACAGCCGCGCGATGTCGTCGTCGGTGATGTGCCGGCGATCCTCCCGCAGATGCGCGGTGATCCCGTCCGCGCCCGCCGCCGCCGCGACCAGCGCCGCGCGCACCGGATCGGGATACCCCGCCCCCCGCGCGTTCCGCACGGTCGCGACGTGATCGATGTTGACGCCGAGGCGGAGATCCCGACTCATGCCGCCCTGCTGCCGGGCTTGATCGCCGGGATCGCCGCCAGCTCGGGCGGCAACGCATCCGCCGGATACGTCGGCACGTCGAGCCGGATCAGCGGGAAGAATGGCACACCCAGATCCGCCGTCCCGTTCGAACGATCGACCAGCGCCGCGGCCGCCACGGTTACGCCGCCCGCCCGTCCGATCGCCGCGATCGCCTCGCGCGACGACAGCCCGGTGGTGACGACGTCCTCCATCATCAGCACGCGCTGGCCGGGCGTGAGCCGGAACCCGCGGCGCAGTTCGAACACGCCGTCGGGCCGCTCGAGGAACATCGCCTCGACGCCCAGCGCGCGCGCCATCTCATGCCCCGCGATCACGCCGCCCATTGCCGGCGACACGACCGCGCCGATCTGCCCACAAATCTCATCGGGGATCATCGCAACCAGCGCCTTGGCCAGACGCGCGCCTCTTGCAGGATCCATCAACACGCGCGCGCATTGCAGGTAGCGCGAACTGCGCAAACCGGAGGACAGGATGAAATGCCCTTCGAGCAACGCTTCGGCAGCGCGGAATTCGGCGAGCACGTCGTCTTCGGTCATCGCGGGTCATCGCTCCATAAGGTCTGCCGCGCTGATACGAGCGCGCGAAACCGCGTGCAACGAGAACCCTCCGTTCGCGCGAAATCAGACAATGCTTGAGGCAAGCCCCCCCGCTGGGTATAGCTCTACCCAAATCATAAGCAGACATCCGCGCGTCCGTGATATCGGGTTCGCTATAAACCGGGGTCAAGAACAACGATGCGCAAGATGGGGATGAGAGGATTTGCGATGGCAGCGGGGCTCGCACTGGCGAGTCTCGGTGGTGTCGCCGGGCATGCAGCCCAGCCTACGCCGAAACCGGCGACTGCGGCGCCCGCTCCGCAAGCCGCGGCAGGCCCTGCGGGCGTGTCGAACACCGCGCCGACCACGGCTGCGGCTACTCCGACCGCCAACCCGTCCAGCCCCGAGCTCGCGATGGACGGTGCACCGGCGATGACGCCCCAGCCGATGATCGGCCAGCCGACCGACGGACTCTACGGCCTGCAGCCGCAGGTGACGAAGAACGGCGTCTTCGCGCACTGGATGCACAATGCGATCCTGGTGCCGACGATCACGATCATCTGCCTGTTGGTCCTCGCGCTCCTGTTCTGGGTGTCGTTCCGCTATCGCCGCGCCGCCAATCCGGTGCCGTCGAAGACGTCGCACAACACCTTCATCGAGATCCTGTGGACGCTGCTCCCGGTCGTGATCCTGGTGCTGATCGCAGTCCCCTCGATCGGGCTGCTCCAGGCGCAGTTCAAGCCTGCCCCGTCGGGCGCCGTGACGCTGAAGGCGATCGGCAACCAATGGTATTGGACCTACCAGTATCCGGACAATGGCGGCTTCGAGATCACCGCTAACATGCTGAAGGAAAAGGGCGAGGTCGCTGCCGGTGAGCGCGCGCGTACCGATGCCGACGGCCCTGCGCTGCTCGCCACCGACAACCGCATCGTGCTGCCGGTCGGCGTACCGATCCGCTTGATCACGACCGCGAACGACGTGATTCACAGCTGGGCCGTCCCCGCATTCTGGATCAAGCTCGACGCGATCCCGGGTCGCCTGAACGAGACGAGCTTCACGATCGACAAGCCCGGCCTGTATTTCGGCCAGTGCTCGGAGCTTTGCGGGGCGCGTCATGCCTTCATGCCGATCGCCGTCGAGGCGGTCAGCCCGGCGCAATTCGCGGCGTGGGTAAAAGCCAAGGGCGGCACGATGCCGACCCCCGGCAAGGCATCCGACAAGGTCATCCCACAGCCCGGCGCCGACGGCTCCGCGGCGAAGGTCGAGGAGGCGGCGGAAACCGCCAACGCCACCGGCCCCGTGGAAAACGTGACCACAGCAGCGCCTGCGACGACGCAGGGCGCCACCTCAAACCCGGCCGGCGCCGGCAACGCGGGACTGTAAGATGACCGACACCGCTCTCACCCCGTCGGCCTTCGTTGCCCACGAAGCGCACGACCATCACCACGATACCGATCACAAACCGGGCTTCTTCGCGCGTTGGTTCATGTCGACCAACCACAAGGATATCGGCACGCTGTACCTGATTTTCGCGATCGTCGCGGGGATCATCGGCGGCTCGGTATCGGGCCTCATGCGCGCCGAGCTCGCGCATCCCGGCATCCAGTATCTGCAGGGCTGGGCGAGCATGCTCCACGGCGGCAGCGCCAGCCTGGACGAATCGCTGCATCTCTGGAACGTGCTGATCACTGCGCACGGCCTGATCATGGTGTTCTTCATGGTCATGCCGGCGATGGTCGGTGGCTTTGGCAACTGGTTCGTGCCGATCATGATCGGTGCGCCCGACATGGCGTTCCCGCGCATGAACAACGTGTCGTTCTGGCTGCTGATCCCCGCCTTCACGCTGCTGCTGGCCTCGCCGTTCTTCGGTGGCGCAGGCAATGGCTGGACGCTCTACGCACCGCTTTCGACGTACGGCGAGCCCGGGCCGTCGACCGACATGGCGATCCTCGCGCTCCATCTCGCGGGCGCATCGTCGATCCTCGGCGCGATCAACTTCATCACGACGATCTTCAACATGCGTGCGCCGGGCATGACGCTGCACAAGATGCCGCTGTTCGTGTGGTCGATGCTCGTCACCGCGTTCCTGCTACTGCTGGCGCTCCCGGTCTTGGCCGCGGCGATCACGATGCTGCTGACCGATCGCAACTTCGGCACGACGTTCTTCGATCCGGCAGGTGGCGGCGATCCTGTCCTCTACCAGCATCTGTTCTGGTTCTTCGGCCATCCCGAAGTCTACATCATGATCCTGCCGGGCTTCGGCATCGTCAGCCAGATCATCTCCACGTTCAGCCGCAAGCCGGTCTTTGGCTATCTCGGCATGGCCTATGCGATGGTCGCGATCGGCGTGGTCGGGTTCGTCGTGTGGGCGCACCACATGTTCACCACCGGCCTCAGCGTTAACACCAAGATGTATTTCACCGCGGCGACGATGGTCATCGCGGTGCCGACCGGCATCAAGATCTTCTCTTGGATCGCGACAATGTGGGGCGGTTCGCTCACCTTCAAGACGCCGATGGTCTGGTCGATCGGCTTCATCTTCATGTTCACCGTCGGCGGCGTGACCGGCGTGGTGCTCGCCAACGGCGGCATCGACGATTACATGCAGGACACCTACTATGTGGTGGCGCATTTCCACTACGTGCTGTCGCTGGGCGCGGTGTTCTCGCTGTTCGCCGGCTTCTATTACTGGTTCCCGAAGATGTCGGGCAAGATGTACAACGAGTTCCTCGGCCAGCTGCACTTCTGGGTGTTCTTCGTCGGCGTGAACGTGATGTTCTTCCCGATGCACTTCCTCGGCCTCCAGGGCATGCCGCGCCGCATCCCGGACTACACGCCAGAGTACGAGCATTGGAACACGGTCGCCTCGGTCGGCTACATGATCATGGCCGCGGGCATGGTGGTGTTCTTCGTCAACCTGATCTGGTCGATGGTCGCGGGCAAGCCGGCGGGCGACAACCCCTGGGGCGAAGGTGCCACGACGCTGGAGTGGACGATCTCCTCGCCGCCGCCATACCACCAGTTCGAGACCCTGCCGAAGATCGACTGAGGCGGGCAAGGGTTCTCGAGCCCCCGCCCGGCCGGCGCGGCACCGCCGCGTCCGACGACACGGGATTTACTCCCGTGTCGGTGCCACCCAAGAACGAAGACGCCTCGGGGAAACCCGGGGCGCTTTTCGTTCGGCAATCTCCAACCGACACGCACCCAACATCAACCAAGCCGGCGTTCATCTTTCCGGAGGAGAATCGCGCTATTCTTCCCGCCATGACGACGTCGCTCAGCCCGCCACCCTCCGACCTGCTCGCACCTGAAACAGCGGCCGCCCATGAAACAGTGCCCGTCGCCAAGGTCACGACGGCCACGCCCCGCGCGGTCTTCGCGCTGCTCGTCGGATTCGCAGCGTTCGCCTTCACGATCATCCTCCCGACCCTGCTGCTCGACGGCGACACCGGCTGGCATCTCGCGACCGGCGCCTGGATCGTTGCGCATGGCAGCGTCCCGACGCACGACCCCTTCTCGTTCACCGCCCCAGGACGCCCATGGGTCGCGCACGAATGGCTGTCCGAACTGGCGATGTACGCAAGTTATCGCGCGGCGGGATGGACCGGCCTCAACCTGCTGACCGGCGCGGCGATGGCAGCATTGTACGCGCTCGTCGCCTATGAACTCTGCCGCTGGATGAGCATTCGGGCGAGCATCGTCGCACTGCTGCTGACCGCGCCGGGTATCGCGCCATCATTGCTCGCCCGCCCGCATATCCTCGCTTTGCCTCTGCTCGCGGGCTGGCTGATCGCTCTTCTTCATGCGCGGGAACGCGGCCGGGCGCCGTCGCTTGTCCTCGTGCTGCTGATGCTCGTCTGGGCAAATGCGCATGGCAGCTTCATCTTCGGCCTGGCGCTTGCGGCGGTCTTCGCGCTCGAAGCCCTGATCGCCGCCGCCCCCGCCGACAGGCGCGCTGTCATCCTGGGCTGGGGCATATTCGGCGCGTGTTCCGGCATCGCCGCACTCGCGACCCCGGCGGGTTTCGACGGCATCGTCTTCCCGTTCTACGTCAACGGCCTGAAACTGCTGGCGCATCTCGGCGAATGGCAGCCCGCTAATTTCTCGACCTTCGCCGCCCCCGAAGCGATCCTCCTGGCAACGCTGTTCTTCGTCCTGGCAAAGCCCGTCCGCATCCCCCCGGTTCGCCTGCTGCTCCTGCTCGGGGTCCTGCACCTGGCCTTGCAGCATACCCGACAGGAGATCGTTCTCGTCGTCGTCGGCGTCCTGATCCTCGCCGAACCGATCGGCAGAGCCTGGACGCCGGCGGCGGCTACCGTTGCGCGCGTATCGCCCACCGCGCGCCGCGATACGTATCGGGCCGGCTTGGCGGTCCTGGCGATCGCGATCGCGCTCATCGCCTACCGCGTCGCGGTCCCGGTCGCCCGCACCAACAGCCCCGGCGTCCCCGCCGCCGCGCTGCGCCGTCTGCCGCCATCATTGCGCACCCAGCGCGTCTTCAACGAATACAGCTTCGGCGGATCGCTCATCTTTGCCGGCATTCGCCCCTATATCGATGGGCGCTCGGATATGTACGGCGACCCCTTCACGCTCGATTACATCGAGATTCTCGGCGGCGACGCGACACGCTGGCGGGCCGCGAACGCCAAATGGAAGTTCGGCTGGACAATCCTGCCGCCACAATCGACGCTGGCCAAGCGGCTCGATCACGATCCGGCATGGCGACGGATCTACGCGGACGATATTGCCGCGATCCACGTTGCTCGGCCAACTCGCTGAACGCGCGCGACGCGAAGGGTTTCCGACGCATGCCGGGAAGCGTATAGAATACCCGAACCATGACTCCTGCCACCCCCCTCCTGCCGCCGGCGCATTGGCGCGATTTCCTTGCACTGACCAAGCCGCGCGTGATGACGCTCGTCGTCTTCACCGGCCTCTGCGGGATGCTGGCCGCGCCAGTCGGGGTACATCCGGTGATCGGCTTCACCGCGATCCTGTGCATCGCGCTTGGTGCAGGCGCGGCGGGGGCGCTCAACCAATGGTACGAGTCGGATATCGACGCGGTCATGCGGCGCACGCAGAAGCGTCCGCTGCCCGATGGCCGGATGGACCGCCAGGCAGCACTCCATTTCGGGGTCGGGCTCGGCGCGTTCTCGGTCCTGTTCATGGGCGTCGCGGTCAACATCGTCGCAGCGGCGATCCTGACCGTCTCGATCCTGTTCTACGTGCTGGTCTATACCGTCTGGCTGAAGCGCCGCACGCCGCAGAACATCGTCATCGGTGGCGCGGCCGGTGCGTTCCCGCCGCTGATCGGCTGGGCTGCCGCGACCGGCGACATCGCGCTGCTGCCTGTCCTTCTGTTCCTGTTCGTCTTCCTGTGGACGCCCCCCCATTTCTGGGCGCTCGCGCTGTTCATGAAGAGCGATTACGCCGCGGCGGGGGTGCCGATGCTCCCCGTCGTGTCAGGCGAGCGCACCACGCGTACGCAGATCGGCCTCTACACGATCCCGATGGCGGCGGTCGCGATCCTCCCCTGGCCGCTCGGGCTGACTGGGCCGATCTACGGCATCGCGGCGGTGCTGCTCACCGGCTGGTTCGCGCTGCTCGCCTTGCGTATCGCAAGGCGCACGACGCATGCCGACGACCTGATGAAGCCGGAGAAGGGCTTGTTCAAATATTCGATCCTGTATCTGTTCGTGATGTTCGGCGCGCTGGTCGTCGACCGGTGGTTCGCATGAGCTTGCCCGACCCCCTCCGCAAGGAAGACCTGATCCGCAGCCGCCAGCGCGGTCGCGCGCGCGTCATGGCCATCCTGCTCGGCGCGTTCGTCATCCTCGTCTTCGCCATATCGATCGCGAAGATCCGCGCAGGTATGCCGCACTGATGGCCGGCTGGAGAGCCATGTCGCGCACCAACCGCACCGCGGCGCTCGCAGTGCTCTTCATCTGTTTCATGACCGGGCTCGCCTGGGCCAGCGTGCCGCTCTACCGCCTGTTCTGCTCGGTCACCGGCCTCAACGGCACGACGCAGCGCGGGCTCGTCGCCCCCGGCGCGGTCGACCACAAGATCACGGTCGACTTCGACACCAACGTCAGCCCCAAGCTGCCGTGGAAATTCGTGCCCGAGAATCGCTCCGACACGATCGACATCGGCGCGCGCGACATGGCGTTCTTCAAGGCCACCAACACGTCGAACAAGCCGCTTACCGGCACCGCGACGTTCAACGTTCAGCCCGCACAGGCCGGCAAGTACTTCACCAAGATCCAGTGTTTCTGCTTTACCGAGCAGACGCTGAAACCCGGCGAGACCGCACGGATGCCGGTGATCTTCTTCGTCGATCCGAAGATCCTGACGGACCCGGATGCGGCCGATATCCAGACGATCACGCTGAGCTATACGTTTTACCCGGTGGATTCTGCGAAGACGGCGAGCTAGAACCCACGCCAAATAGAATAGGGGAGTACCGATGGCCGGCGCCAAGAACCATGATTACCACATCCTGCCGCCGAGCATCTGGCCGCTGGTCGGATCGTTCTCGGCGCTGATCATGGCGGCCGGCGGCATCATGTGGATGCACGGCGGCCATGTCGACAAGCCCAACGGCGGCGGCTGGATTTTCTTCATCGGCCTCGCCGGGCTGCTCTTCACCTTCTACAGCTGGTGGGCGCAGGTCATCCAGGAGGCGCGTGCGGGCGACCATACGCCGGTCGTGCAGCTCCATTTCCGCTATGGCATGATCCTGTTCATCGCCTCCGAAGTAATGTTCTTCGTCGGCTGGTTCTGGGCATTCTTCGACTTCTCGCTGTTCCCGACCGCGATGACGTACGCTGATGGCACCGTCACGCGCGCGGTCGAAGGCGGTGCGGCGATCGTCGCGCAGTGGCCGCCAAAGGGCCTGACGGTCATCAACCCGTTCGAACTGCCGCTGCTCAACACGCTGATCCTGCTGACCTCGGGCACCACGGTGACCTGGGCGCACCATGCGCTGATCCACAACCAGCGCGGCGGCGAGAAGACCGGAGCCTGGGGCCTGATCGGTGTAGGCAACCGCGACGGCGTGCTCAAGGGCCTGTGGCTCACCGTAATCCTCGGCGCGCTGTTCAGCTCGATCCAGGCCTATGAATACGTCCACGCGCCGTTCCCGTTCAAGGGCATCAACTACGGCGCGGCGTTCTTCATGGCGACCGGCTTCCATGGCTTCCACGTGCTGATCGGCACGATCTTCCTGATCGTCTGCCTGGTCCGCGCGTACAAGGGCGACTTCACCCCCCGCCAGCATTTCGGCTTCGAGGCCGCGGCGTGGTACTGGCATTTCGTCGACGTCGTGTGGCTGTTCCTGTTCGTTACCGTCTATGTCTGGGGCGGCTGGGGCGCACCCGTCCACGGCGGTTGAGCTTTGCCGGTTCAGGGTTGAGCCACCACTCCGGCCTTATTCACAACCCCGGCGAAGGCCGGGGCCCAGGTGGAAAGGTCGCAGTAACGAAGCGCTGCCCTCCGTTAGCGCCGTCCCCCAACTGGGCCCCGGCCTTCGCCGGGGTGGTGGCGTTTTCTGGTACCGCGCTGCCACAAGCCAACGTTCGCCCGCCAACCTTGTTCTCCCGCGAAGGCGGGAGCCCAGACTGGATCCCCGCCTTCGCGGGGAAACAAGCTTCTCGCGTGCCCGGGTCTGACGGGCGGGAGAGCTGATCGCATGACCGAAGACCCACATCCCCTCGCCAACGCCCCCACGATCGCCCAGGTCGCGCTAAAAGGTCTGTGCCCCCGCTGCGGCAAGCCCACCCTTTTCGCGAAATGGTCCAACTTCGCCGACCGCTGCCCGAACTGCGGGCTCGACTTCTCCAAGTTCAACGTCGGCGACGGCCCCGCCGCGTTCCTGACGCTGATCCTCGGTGCGCTCGTTGTCATCCTCGCGATCACGCTGGAACTCAAAGTCCACCCGCCACTCTGGCTGCACATGCTGATCTGGATCCCCTTCACCGCCGGCGGAGTCGTCCTGTCACTCCGAGCCGCCAAGGGCGCGCTCATGTCCGCCGAATACCGCAACGCAGCCCGCGAAGGCCGAATCGACCCGTGACCAAGCGCATCCCCTTCGTCCCGACCATCCTCGTCACGCTCGCGATCGCGGCGATGATCGGCCTCGGCCTGTGGCAACTGCTCGACCGCCTCCCGAAAAAGGAAGCGTTCCTCGCCCAACTCGCCGCCAACCCCGCCAAGCCGCCAATGGCGTTCCCGCGCCTCCCCGACGAGACGCTGCTGTTCCGCCGCGCCTCCGGCCTGTGCCTCCAGCCGACCGAGATCAAGCTCGCCGGTGCCGGCAAGTCGGGCTTTCGTGCGATCGCCCAATGCAGGACCGGCGCGGAAGGCCCCGGGATGGTCGTCCAGCTCGGCACCACGCGCGATCCGATGACCAAGGTTAACTGGGCCGGCGGCGAAGTCTCCGGCTATATCAGCCACGCCCCCGACGGCCGCTCGCTGATCGGATCGCTGTTCGATCACACGCCGCAGCGCCTGATGCTGGTCGCCGACACCCCGCCATCCAATCTGACGGGGCCGGGGCTTAACCCCAACGGCAAACCCGACATCGCCTCGGTCCCCAACAATCACCTCGCCTACGCCGGCCAATGGTTCTTTTTTGCCGCCATCGCTGCGATAATCTACACTTTGGCGCTGCGCCGCCTGCCGCGGACAGAACCCGCTACGCGATAAGCCGTTCTCCTGCGAACGCAGGAGCCCAGGGTACCGCGCGCATCACTCCATAACCCTGGATTTCTGCGTTTGCAGGAAAACGAGAGGTGCGCGCAGCTTGTCGCTTTCTCCCCCATTCGCTAACCGGCTTGGCCATGCGTTACATCAGCACCCGCGGCTCGGCCCCTGTCCTCGACTTCGAAGCGGCGACGCTTACCGGCCTCGCATCCGATGGTGGCCTCTACCTTCCCGAGGCGTGGCCGACGATGACCCGCGACGAAATCGCCGCACTCGCCGGCCTCTCCTACGTCGACACGGCCGTCGCGGTGATGACCCCGTTCGTTGGCGACGCGATGACCCGCGAGGAGCTGAAGGCACTCTGCGACCAGGCATACGGCCGCTTCTCGCACGCCGCCGTCACGCCGCTGGTCCAGCTCGACCACGACCAGTGGCTGCTCGAACTCTTCCACGGCCCGACGCTCGCGTTCAAGGACGTCGCGCTCCAGCTGCTCGGCCTGTTCTTCGAGCGCTTCCTCGCCGGCACGGACAAACGCCTGACGATCGTCGGCGCGACCAGCGGCGACACCGGATCGGCCGCGATCGACGCGGTCGCGGGGCGCGAGGGCATCGACATCTTCATGCTCCACCCGGTCGGCCGCATCTCCGACGTGCAGCGCCGCCAGATGACCACGGTGCTCAGCCCCAACGTCTACAACATCGCGATCGAGGGCAGCTTCGACGATGCCCAAGCACTGGTGAAGGCGATGTTCAACGACCGCGCCTTCTCGACCAAGTTCGCGCTGTCGGCGGTGAACTCGATCAACTGGGCCCGCCTGATGGCGCAGGTGGTGTATTTCTTCTACGCAGCCGTCCGCCTCGGCGCGCCTGACCGCGAGGTCGCCTTCGCAGTTCCGACCGGCAATTTCGGCGACGTCTTCGCCGGCTATGTCGCGGCGAAGATGGGCCTCCCCATCGCCAAGCTAGTCGTCGCGACCAACATCAACGACATCCTCCACCGCGCGCTCAGCACCGGCGATTATTCGAAGGGCGGCGTGCAGCAGACCCCGACCCCGTCGATGGACATCCAGGTGAGTTCCAACTTCGAGCGCCTGTTGTTCGACCTCGGCGACCGCGACGGTACCGCGCTCGCCGCACAGATGGCCGGCTTCGAATCCTCGGGGGCTATGCGCCTGACCAACGCACAGTCGCAGGGCGCCTCGACCCTCTTCCAAAGCGAGCGCATCGATCTCGACGACATGACGCTGGCGATGCGCTGGGCGCACGAGCATGCGGGGCAAGTGATCGACCCGCATACCGCGATCGGCCTCGCCGCTGCGCTGCGTACCGAAGTTCCCGCCGGGGTCCCGATCGTCACACTCGCCACAGCGCACCCCGCGAAGTTCGGCGACGCGGTCGAGCGCGCGACCGGCGTCCGTCCCTCGCTGCCAACCCGCGTCGGCGACCTGTTCGATCGCGAGGAGCGTTACGCCACCCTCCCGGCGACGTTCGAGGCGATCACCGCCTACATCACCGAACGCGCAAAGCCGTCAGCGTGAAGAGGGCAGCATGAAACTCGAAACCCTCATCGGCGAACCCTGGGCGGATTACGGCCTGATCGACTCCGGCCACGGCAAGAAGCTCGAGCGCTACGGCCGCTTCCGCTTCATCCGCCCCGAACCGCAGGCGATGTGGGCCCCCGCCTCGACCGACTGGCAGGCACAGGGCGAATTCGTCCCCGGCTCGGACGAGGACGGCGGCGGTCGCTGGGAATTCTCGGAGCCCGTCCCCCGCGAGGGCTGGACGCTCAAGTGGAACGAGGTGTCCTACACCGCGCAGACCACCCCGTTCCGCCACCTCGGCTTCTTCCCCGACATGGCGCCGGTGTGGAGCTGGATGCGCGAGCGGGTTGCGGGGCTCGACTCGCCCGAATGCATGAATTTGTTCGGCTACACCGGCGTCGGCACGCTGGCGATGGCGACCAAGGGCGTCCGCATGGTGCATGTCGACGCGTCCAAGAAGTCCGTCGAGGCGGCCAAGGCCAACGCGAAACTCTCCGGCATGGCCGACGCCCCGATCCGCTGGATGACCGACGACGCGGCGAAGTTCGTCGCGCGTGAGGTTCGCCGCGGCCGCCGCTATGACGGCATCCTGCTCGATCCGCCGAAATATGGGCGCGGGCCTGAGGGTGAGGTTTGGCGCTTGGAGGAGGATCTACCGAAGCTGATCGCCGATTGCCGCAAGCTGCTCGACGAGAACTCGCGGTTCCTGTTCCTCACGGTCTACGCGGTCCGCATGTCCGCGCTTGCGATCGGCGAATTGCTGAACCAGGTATTTGCGGACCTCCCCGGCAAGGTCGAAGTCGGCGAACTCGGCGTCCGCGAAGAAGCGCGCGGCCTGACGCTCCCCACCGCAATCTGGGCCCGCTGGAGCCGCTGAACCGACCCGCCTAGCACCACCCCGGCGAAGGCCGGGGTCCAATTGGAAAGGTTGGCGCAACAGAGGGCGGTCCTCAGTTAGCTACGTCCCCCCATTGGGCCCCGGCCTTCGCCGGGGTAGTGCTTTATGGAAAGGTGGAGATCCACGCCCCCCACCGTTCCCCCGCGAAGGCGCGGGTCCAGAAAGCCAGGAACGACATCGCTTGCAACCCTGGGCCCCCGCCTCCGCGGGGGAACAAGACAGAAGTCACCCCGGAATCTGCTGCGAGATGCAGTGGAAGCTACCGCCACCCGTCAGGATGTGGTCCGCACGCTGCCCAACCACCTCACGGTCCGGAAACAGCGCCTGGATCGCCACCACTGCCGCAGCGTCGTTCTCCGCGCCATACAACGGCACCACCACCGCGGCATTGCCGATATAGAAGTTCATATAACTCGCCGGCACGACCTCCTCATCGCGCAGCACGCGCCCCGGCGACGGGATCGTCACGACCTCCAGCCCAGCCGCCTCGGCATCGCGCGCGGCGTTCTGATACACCTGCCAGTTCGGATCGTTGTCGGTCGCCTTGGGGATCGCGACGCGCCCCTCGCCGACGAACCGCGCGAGGTTGTCGACATGCCCGTCGGTGTGATCGTTGACCAACCCATCCCCCAGCCACACCACGCGGGTGTAGCCGAGGTCGGATGCCAACCGCGCTTCGATGTCCGCCTTGCTCAGCGACGGATTCCGATTGCGGTTCAGCAGACATTGCTGAGTGGTGACGACCGTCCCCGTCCCATCGCCATCGATCGCACCACCCTCCAGCACCCAGTCGCACGCCTCGATCCGCGTGTGCCGGCTAGCCGCCAGCCGCTGCCCGATCGTGTCGTCGCCGGGCAAGTCGTACTTCCCACCCCAGCCGTTGAACCGGAAGTCGCGCGCGCTGCCGTCACCGACGATGATAGGCGCAGTATCGCGCAGCCAGATGTCGCCGAACGGCTCGACGACCACGTTCGCGAACGGAGCGAGACGCTTGGCCGTGGTCGCCGACCCAACGTCCGCCGCGACCAGGATCACCGTCTCGCCCTTGCCGCCGGCATGGACCGCCCTGGCGAACGCTACGACCTCGTCCCGCGCGGGTTCCAGATCCTCCAGCCACAGATCGGCATGGCTCGGAAAGCCGATCCAGACGGCCTTGTGGTGCGCCCATTCGGCTGGCGTAGTCGTCGTGGTCACTTACTTGGCTCCTGCGCGGTCGCGGTCACGGATGCCGCGGAATTCGGCGGTCTTATACCAGTTCGGCCACAGACTGGTATCGTCCGCGAGCTTGCGGCCCAGCCCGTAATAGATCGCCAGATCCTCGACCGCGCCCGACCAGTCCCACTTGGCGTCATATTCGTCCGCTGGCTTGTGATAGCGGTGCGCGACATAATCCTCGCGCGCCGCATGCCCCGCCGCGGTGCCGCCGACGACGAGGTCCTCGCCGCTGCCGCCATCGAGCATCGGCACGCCCAGCTTGGCGAAGCTGAAGTGATCCGACCGGTAATAGCCGCCGCGCTCCGGGTTCGCCTCGACGCCGATCACGCGGCCCTCGGCGGCAACGAACGGCTTTACCAGATCCTCGATCTCCGACTTGCCCGCGCCAGCCAGCACGAAATCCTTCGCCCGTCCGTCGACGTTCAGCACGTCCATGTTCACCCCGCCGACCGTATGCGCGAGCGGATAGATCGGATGCTCGGCGTAATACCGAGAGCCTAGCAGACCGGACTCTTCCGCCGTCACGGCCAGAAACGCGATCGATCGCTTGGCCCGCCCCGCCTTTACCTGAGCTTCAGCCAACGCGACCAACCCGGCGACACCCGTCGCGTTGTCCGCCGCGCCATTGCAGATGTCGTCGCCATCGACCGCGTCGCAGCGCCCGAGATGGTCCCAGTGCGCCGAATACATCACGTAATCACTGGGAGCCGTCGTCCCTGGCAGCACACCGATGACGTTCTTCGACGCCTGACGCTTGATCGTATTGTCGAACCCGCCAGCGAACTTCAGCCCGAGCGGTACCGCCTTGAAACCCTTCACCTTCGCCGCCGCGGCCAGCGTCGCATAATCCTTGCCAGCACTCGCGAACACGCGCTCGGCGGCGGGCTTCTGCATCCAGCCGACGATCTGCGACTGATCGAGGTGATCGCCCTTCTCGTCCAGTTCCAGCTGCGGCCCGGTCCAGGACGACTGCACCACCGCCCACGGATACGCCGCCGGCTCGGTATCATGGACGATGATCGCCGCCGCCGCGCCGTGCTTGGCCGCGTTCTCGAACTTGTACGGCCATCGCCCGTACCACGTCATCGCGCGGCCCTCGAACGGACCCTCGCGCGACATCGTCTGCCAGTCGGCATCGTTGATGAGGATGACCACCGTCTTCCCCTTCACATCGGTGCCGGCATAATCGTCCCAGCCCTTCTCAGGCGCGGTGATGCCGTAGCCGACGAACACCACGTCGCTGTTCGCCACGGCGGATTTCGGCGCCACGCGGTACGTGCCCGCGACCATGTCGGTACGATAGGCCAGGCTGACGGGTGTCTTGCCGCCGGTGAAGTTGAACGGCGCGACGTTGCCAGCCGTGATCTCCACCATCGGCACGTCCTGCGTCCACGACCCCTTGTTGCCCGGCTTCAGCCCCGCCGCCTTCATCCGCTCGACGATATACGCGACGGTCTTCGCCTCGGCGGGCGTGGTCGGCGCCCGGCCTTCGTAAGCGTCGGAGGAAAGGACCTGCGTGACGGTCTTCAATGTCTCGACGGAAATCGCCGGAGACGTCTGCGCGGACGCGGCGGTCCCGAGCAGCAACAGAGACAGGATGGCAGCGCGCATGGTCATTCCCCCGATGAGTTGCGCGCGTTCTGGCAAAGCTGGGGCCGCATGTCCACGAAGGGACAAGGCGCAACGAAAAAGGGCGGCCCCGCAGGACCGCCCTTTTCTTGTTCCAAACCGCGCCGTGGCAAAGCCACGTCGTCGGACGTCGCTTGAGCGACGCCGGCCGGTCGACGAATTTACTCAGCTTAGCGCGAGTAAAATTCGACGACGAGGTTAGGCTCCATCTTCACCGGGTAAGGCACTTCGTCGAGCGTCGGAACGCGCGTGAAGGTGACCTTGGCCGCACCATCGACGGCGACGTAGTCGGGGATCTCGCGCTCGGTAAGGCCCTGTGCCTCCACGACCAGCGCCATTTCCTGCGCCTTGGCGCCCAGCGTGATCTCGTCGCCGACGAAGCAGCGACGCGATGCGATGTTGCACTTCACGCCGTTGACCCGGATGTGGCCATGCGACACGAGCTGACGCGCAGCCCAGACCGTCGGCGCATACTTGGCGCGGTAGACGATCATGTCGAGGCGCTGCTCGAGCAGGCCGATCAGGTTCTGCGAGGTATCGCCCTTCAGACGCGCAGCCTCATGGTAGCATGCACGGAACTGCTTCTCGGTCACGTCGCCGTAATAGCCCTTGAGCTTCTGCTTGGCGCGCAGCTGGATACCGAAATCGCTGACCTTGCCCTTGCGGCGCTGGCCGTGCTGGCCCGGGCCGTATTCGCGCTTGTTGACCGGCGACTTGGGACGACCCCAGATGTTCTCGCCCATACGGCGATCGAGTTTGTACTTTGCGCTTTGACGCTTCGACATAGTAAGTCCTTGGCAATTCGAACGACGGTATCTGCCTTCCCGGTCCGAAAACCGGTTCCCACTTTTGCGGGGAAGACAGGGTTTGTCCCGGTATCGCTCTGCTGGTCGTCGTGAGACCCAAGGGTCCGGACAAGGCAGGGCCACCGCTTCACCGGGGTGCAGGGCCATTGCGAAGGCGGGCGCCTAGACGGGAGGGACGCCTGAGTCAAGCTCGGTGGTCGCGCTGGACAGGCTGCGAGCGGCTCGGCAAGAGGCGGCGATGACTATTCTATCCGGCCCAGACTGCACGACCATGACCGAGGTCCGCGCGGGCGTCGACGCGCTCGACCGCGAGCTCGTCGCGCTACTCGCCAGGCGTTTCGCCTACATGGACGCCGCCGCGCGGATCAAGCCCGAGCGCGGGCATGTGCGCGACGAGGCACGCAAAACGCAGGTGATCGAGAACGCGCGGGCCGAGGCGGTGAAGCTCGGCGTGCCGGATGCGGCGGTTGCGGACCTTTGGGAGAGGCTGGTCGAGGCCTCGATCGCGTATGAACTGAAGGCGTTCGACCGTCGCTAACCCCACTTCCGTTCGTGCTGAGCGAAGTCGAAGCACCGTCGCTTGGGGCACACCCTTCGACTTCGCTCAGGGCGAACGGAAGCGGGGGCAAAGGAAGGGAGTGCATCAGAAATCAGGTCCGCGGCCTCTTCCCCGCGAGCGACGACAGCACCCCGCGCAGCGTCCGGATCTCCTGGCTCGACCAGCCCGGTTTCGTCAGCAGCGTGCGCAGCGTCCGCCGCGTCGACTGCATCTTGTCGGGCAGGTGGAAGAACCCGGCCCCCATCAGCATCGCATCGAGCTGCCCGATCATGCCGTCGAGCTCCTCCTGCGGTGCAGGCGGCATGATCGGGTTGATCGACGGCTGCGACAGACCGCGCTCGGCGGTGAGGCCCTTCGACCACTCATACGCGACCAGGATCACCGCCTGGGCGAGGTTGAGCGATCCGAACTCCGGGTTGATCGGCACCGTGATGATCGTCCGCGCGACCGCGACGTCGTCGGTTTCGAGGCCGGACCGCTCGGGCCCGAACAGGATCGCGGAGCGGCCGGGGGCGGCGTGGATCTCGGTCGCGGCCTGTTCGGGGGTAACGACCGGCTTGGTCACGCCGCGCTTGCGAACGGTGGTGGCGAACACCTGTGCGCAGTCGGCGGTGGCGGCGGCGACGCTGTCGTAGACCTTGGCATCCTGAAGCACGCGGTCGGCACCGCTCGCCGCGGGGCCAGCGGAGGGGTTGGGCCAGCCGTCTCGGGGAGAGACGAGGCGCATTTCGGCGAGCCCGAAGTTCAGCATCGCGCGCGCGGCCTTGCCGATGTTTTCGCCGAGCTGCGGGCGGACGAGGACGATGACGGGGGGTGGGGTTTCGCCCCCCCCATCCCGTTCGTCCCGAGTAGAGGTCGAGCTTGTCGAGACCTTGTATCGAGGGACAGGTTCCGAACGCTCTGGCTTCCGCGCCGCAGCCGAGACCGCCGCCCAATCATCGCGGAACAGCGCTTCCTTCTTCTTCCGCGACCAGTCCTTGACCTGAAACTCCGCCGCGAGCGCCTCCTGGCGCGAGGGGAATTCCTGGCTCCACATCAGCGTCACCGGGCGGCGCGTCTGCGTGTATCCCGCGATCTCGCCCAGATTGTGTTGGCCGATCCGCCGCTCAAGATCGTCGGTGTGTCCGGTGTAATAACTGTCGTCGGCGCAACGCACCACATAAGCCCAGAATGTCATGGATGGGGCTTATCCCTCGATACGCCATCTCGACAAGCTCGACGTCTACTCGGGACGAACGGGAGTGGGGGGTGACAGGCCTGATGAATTGGGTGGGAATGGCCGAGCGGAGGTATCCATGAGGCTCGCACCTCACCCCAATCCGTTCGTCCCGAGTAGCGATCGAGCGAAGTCGAGGGCGCGTATCGAAGGACAAGCCCAGATCACTCCACCCGCCCGACCTCCTCGACACTCCCGGCAAAAGCCTCGAAGTCCTTCGCCTCGCTGAAATCCCGATACACACTCGCAAACCGGATATACGCCACGGAATCGAGCCCCTTGAGCCCGTCCATCACCATCTCGCCGATCCGCTTCGACGTAACGTCGTTCTCGCCCAGCGTCTCCAGCCGCCGCTGGATCCCGCTCACCAGTTTCTCGATCCGCCCAGCCTCGATCGCCCGCTTCCGCGTCGCGATCGACAGCGACCGCAGCAGCTTCTCCCGGTCGAACGGCTCCCGCCGCCCCTCACTCTTCAACACGAACAGCTCACGCAGCTGTATCCGCTCGAACGTCGTGAAACGCGCGGCGCAGCCTTCGCACTGCCGCCGGCGCCGGATCGCCGCCCCGTCTTCGGTGGGGCGGCTGTCCTTTACCTGGCTGTCTTCATGTCCGCAAAAGGGGCAGCGCATTCAGACCTTCTTCTTACCCTTGTAGTACGCGTAGCCCGCGCCCGCGAGCGCACCGAAGATCGGGCCGATCACCGGTACCGGAATCGCCACGACCGCGCCGAGCGCGCTCCATTTGGCCATGCTCTTGCCGAGGCCGGGGGTCGCCTTGATGTCGTTCTGGACGTCTTCGAACTTCGACATGACTTATCCTTGATAGATCGGGAAGCGCGCGCACAACGCCCGCACACGCGTCCGAACGTCCGCCTCGACTTCCGGGTCCCCATGCTCGCCCTTTTTGGCGAGGCCGTCCAGCACGTCGGCGACCATGTTGCCGATCTCGCGGAACTCTGCCGGCCCGAAGCCGCGCGTCGTGCCCGCGGGCGAGCCGACGCGGATGCCGCTGGTCTTCACCGGCGGCAGCGGATCGTTGGGGATGCCGTTCTTGTTGCAGGTGATCCCCGCGCGCTCCAGCGCCTCGTCCGCATCACGCCCGGTGATGCCGAGCGGCGTCAGATCGATCAGCGCCAGATGCGTGTCGGTCCCGCCCGAAACGACGTCCGAGCCGCGCTCCTTGAGTGTTGCAGCAAGCACTTTCGCGTTCTCGACGACCGCCGCGATGTAGCTCTTGAAGTCAGGCTGCAGCGCCTCGCCGAACGCGACCGCCTTCGCCGCGATCACGTGCATCAGCGGCCCGCCCTGAAGGCCCGGGAACACCGCCGAGTTGATCTTCTTCGCGATCGCCTCGTCATTGGTCATGATCATGCCGCCGCGGGGCCCGCGCAGCGTCTTGTGCGTCGTGGTCGTCACGACGTGCGCGTGACCGAACGGCGTCGGGTGCAGCCCGGCTGCGACGATCCCGGCGAAATGCGCCATGTCGACCATGAAATACGCGCCGACCTTGTCCGCGATCGCGCGGAACTTCGCGAAGTCGATCGTCCGCGGATAGGCCGAACCGCCCGCGATGATCAGCTTGGGCTGATGCTCGACCGCCAGCGCCTCGACCTGGTCGTAATCGATCAGGTGCGTGGTCGCGTCGACGCCGTACTGGACCGCGTTGAACCACTTGCCCGACATCGCCGGCTTCGCACCGTGCGTCAGGTGACCGCCCGCATCGAGGCTCATGCCCAGGATCGTGTCGCCCGGCTTGACCAGCGCGAGCATCACCGCGCCGTTCGCCTGCGCGCCCGAATGCGGCTGCACGTTGACGAACCCGCAACCGAAGATCTGCTTGGCCCGCTCGATCGCGAGCGTCTCGACCGTGTCCGACGGCGCGCAGCCCTGGTAATAGCGCTTGCCCGGATACCCTTCCGCATACTTGTTCGTGAACACCGAGCCCTGCGCCTCGAGCACTGCTTTCGAGACGATGTTCTCGGATGCGATCAGTTCGATCTGCGTCTGCTCGCGTTCCAGTTCGGCGGCGACGCCAGCGAATACGGCAGCGTCCGCATCGGCGAGGCCGCGCGTGAAAAAGCCGTCGGGCTGGACGTCATGGAGTTCACGGGGCTGGGTGCTCATGCGGGGACCTTTGTAGAAAGTTTGTCGACACGGAGTTGATGACGGCCGCCGGCGAAATCGGCGGACAGGAACGCTTCGACGCAAGCCTTGGCCATTTCCTCGCCGATCAGGCGGGCGCCCATCGCGATGGCGTTGGCGTCGTTGTGAATGCGAGCCAAGCTAGCCGACAGCGGTTCGGAGACGAGTGCACAGCGGCAGGCGGGATTGCGGTTGGCGGCGATCGAAATGCCGATCCCGGAGCCGCACAGTGCGATGCCCCGTTCCGCGCAACCATCGGCAATCGCCGACGCGAGCTTATAACCGTAATCCGGATAATCGACGCTGGCGGTGCCTTCGGGTCCGAGATCGAGCACGTCATGCCCCGCCTCGCGCAGCCAAGCGGCAAGCACCGCTTTCAACGAGACGGCAGCGTGATCGGACGCGATGGCGATGCGCACCTGGCGTAATCCTGTGACGGGAGATCGGGTGCCCAGCCCCTTACCCACCCGAGCCGGAATTTGCCACACCTGTTCGCGGGCGTGATGTGCAGCGAGCATCCCCCTTCACTCCGTCATCCTGACGAAAGTCAGGATCCAGGGTTACAAAGCGCAGTTCTGCGTTACTCTGGGTCCTGCGTTTCGACAGGACGACGGAGCACAATGCGGGGTCGCTCGACCGCGCAAAAGGAGACATCCATGAAAGCCCTCACCCTGCTTGCCGCCGCAGCGCTGACCGCCTGCTCCGGCCCTGCCCCCGATACCAGCAGCGACGGCAACATGACGTCTGCCGGATCGGTCGAGCGGAAGGTCGCCGCTCCCAAGCCCAACGCGCCAAACTACACCGGCCGCTGGATCGGCGTCGAAGGCATGGTCCTCGACATTGCCCCGACCGATACCCCCGGCCATTTCGACCTCACGATGCAATGGGATCTCGACCACAAGGGCAAGTTCGACGGCACCGCGAACGGCGATACGATATCCTTCGATCGGGGTGGCATCCGCGAAACCCTGCGCCCCACCAACGGCGACGCGACCGGCCTGAAATATCTCTCCGGCAAAACCGACTGCCTCACCGTAAAGCCCGGCGAAGGCTATTGCCGCGACGAACCGAGGCGCTAGGTTCGCAGCCGTGACCCGAGCCTACCCAGACGCCGACGCCGCCCGCGCGCACCTCTCCGAGATGTTGCTGCGTACCGGCCAGGAGGACCGCGACGCGTTTCGCGAACTCTATTCGCTGACCAGCGCGAAGCTTTTCGGCATCACCCATCGTATCTGCGGCGAGCCCCAAGCCGCGGAGGATGTGCTGCACGAGGTCTATCTCACGATCTGGAAACGCGCCGGTGCCTGGGAACCCGGCCGCGCGAGCCCGATAACCTGGTTGGCGACGATCGCGCGCAACCGCGCCATCGACTGGCAGCGCGCGCAAGGCATCCGCCGGACAAGTCCGCTGGATGCCGCGCCCGACGTGGCGGACCCGAGCGAGGGCGCCGAAGCGGGGATGCTCGCCAGCGAATCGTCTCGCGAACTGATCGAATGCCTCGACGGTCTCGAACCGCAACAGCGCGACGCGATCCGCACCGCGTTCTTCGACGGCCTTACCTATGCCGAACTGGCGGTAAAGCGCGCCGTGCCGCTGGGAACGATGAAGAGCTGGGTACGCCGCGGCCTCGCACGCCTGAAGGATTGCCTCGATGGTTGATTCGACCACCGATACCGGCCTCGATCCTGGCGTGCCCGAAAACGTCGCCGCCGCCGAACTCGCACTCGGCCTGCTCGAAGGCGAGGAGCGCGGAACAGCACTACGTCGTGTACTCGCCGAACCCGGTTTTGCCGCACAGGTCGAATGGTGGCGGTCGCGCCTTGCCGTCCTGTTCGACCTCTGGCCCGAACGCACCGCGCCGCCGCATCTTGCCGCACGGGTCGAGGCCAGTCTCAACGGAACGCCAGCCCTTGCGCGCACGAGCCGCTTCGCATGGCCGGCGCTCGCCGCCGTCACCAGCGCGATCGCCGCTTCGCTGCTGCTGTTCGTCATGATTCGGCCCGAGCCGAAGGTACCCGTCTCGCAACCGATTCCCGTCGCCCGGCCCACCAGCGTGCTTGTCGCGATGCTCGGCGATGCGAAGTCGCCCGTCGCTGCGGTCTACGATCCTGCCACCGGCGCGCTCCGCGTCGCAGCAGGCCCCGGCGTCCCTGACGCACGCGTCGCGCAGCTCTGGGTGATCGGCGGCGACGGCGTGCCGCATTCGCTCGGCCTGCTCTCGGGACGTCCGACCGCGCTGGCACCCAAGGGCGTCGACCGCGGCCGCATAGCGCCCGGCGCGACGCTCGCCATCTCGGTCGAACCACTCGGCGGCTCGCCGACCGGCCTGCCGACCGGCCCGGTCATCGCGACCGGCGTGGTCGCGCGCGTCTGATGACCAAGCGACCCGCATCCGGCGGCATCCCGCCGATCGCCCGCCTGCTCGGGCTGAGCGGCCTGCTGCCACAACTCGCGGCCGTCGCGCTGCTGCTGAGCGGCGATCCGCAAAGCCGCTACTCCGCGCTGGCGATCGCCTATGCCTATGCCGCGCTGATCCTGAGCTTCCTCGGTGGCCTATGGTGGGGCCTCGCCGCGCGCGCCGACTCGCCGCCGCGCTGGCTATGGTTCGCGAGCGTCGCGCCGTCGCTGATCGCACTGGTGACGGCATGGCCCTGGATGGTCGGCCTGCGCTGGCCCGGCCCCTCGCTGGTCGTGCTCGGCATCAGCCTGATCGGCGCCTTGTTGGTCGACCGCACGCTCGTCCGAACCGGCATAGCGCCGCCCGGCTGGATGGCGCTGCGTGTGCCGTTGTCGCTCGGCCTCGGCGTCCTGACGATGCTGGCGGCCGCGCTTTAAGGGTTTGCCGGGCGACTCGTAGGCACTCCGGATTCGTGGTACGAATCGGCCATGAATAAATCCGCCGCTATTCTCCGCACCGATCAGCAGACCAGAGCGCGTTTCACGACCGCCGAGTTCCTGCGCATGGGTGAGTCCGGCGCGTTCGACGACTTCAAGGTCGAACTGGTCGATGGGGAACTCGAACGGATGAACCCACCTTTGACGGCGCACGCCGCACGCCAGATGCAAATCGGCATCCGTCTTTCACGCTTGTTACCCGAAGCGCGGATCATGGGCGAAATCGGCATCGATCTCGGCAATGATACCGTACTCGGCTGTGACGTAGCCGTGCTGCGAGAACCGGTTGAGGGCAATCGCCTACTGATCGCCGACGCGTTCCTGCTGGTCATCGAAGTCGCCGAAACCTCGGTTGCGCGCGACACGACGATGAAGCGGTTCGCCTATGCCCGCGGCGAAATCCCGCATTACTGGGTCGTCGATGGCACCCGGTCCGTGGTGCACGTTTACGCCAAACCTGTGGAAGGCGATTACACGCGGTTCCATTCGGTAGGGTTCGGCGAACCGCTCGATGTTCCCGGTACCGACGGCACCATCACAATCGACTGAAGCAGGCTGGCCTGTCGCGCTAGCTTAGCCTCAAGCGGCCTTGCGCAAGTCCAGCCGGCTCCAGATCTCCACCAACGCATCGGTCAACTCGCGCATCATAGCCTCGGTATGCGCAGGGCCCGGCGTGAACCGCAGCCGCTCGGTACCGCGCGGCACGGTCGGATAGTTGATCGGCTGCACATACACCCCGTATTCGGCCAGCAGCACATCGCTGATCTTCTTCGCCTTGACCGGATCACCGACCATCAGCGGCACGATATGCGTGTCGCCGATCATCACCGGCAGCCCGGCATCCTTCAGCATCGCCTTGAGCATCGCGGCGGAGGCCTGCTGCCCCTCGCGCTCGACGCTCGACGCCTTCAGATGCCGCACGCTCGCCAGCACGCCAGCGACCAACACCGGCGACAACGACGTCGTGAAGATGAACCCGGGTGCGTAGGAGCGGATCACATCGACGATCGTCCGATCGGCGGCGATATAGCCCCCCATCACGCCGAACGCCTTGCCCAGCGTCCCCTCAAGGATCGTGATCCGGTGCGCCACATCGTCGCGCTCCGAGATCCCGCCGCCGCGCGCGCCGTACATCCCGACCGCATGGACTTCATCGCAATAGGTCAGCGCATTGTACCGGTCGGCAAGGTCGCACACCGCCGAGATCGGCGCGATGTCGCCCTCCATCGAATACACGCTCTCGAACGCGATCAGCTTCGGCGCGCTCGGATCTTCCGCCGCCAGCAGCTCCTCCAGATGCGCGAGATCGTTGTGCCGAAACACCCGCTTCTCGCACCCCGAATTGCGGATGCCGGCGATCATCGACGCATGATTCAGTTCGTCGGAAAAGATGATGCAGCCCGGCAGCACCTTGGCGAGCGTCGCCAGCGTAGCCTCGTTCGAGACGTAGCCGCTGGTGAACAGCAACGCCGCTTCCTTGCCGTGCAGGTCGGCGAGTTCGCCTTCCAGGTCGACATGGTAATGCGTATTGCCGCCGATGTTGCGCGTGCCGCCCGAGCCCGCGCCGACGTCGTGCAGCGCCTCTTCCATTGCCGCGATCACCTTGGGGTGCTGGCCCATCGCGAGATAATCGTTCGAGCACCACACCGTTATCGGCTTTGGCCCGTTATGCCCGGCGAAACAGCGCGCATTCGGAAACGCGCCCTTGTTGCGGAGGATGTCGATGAACACGCGGTAGCGCCCTTCGGCATGCAACCGGTCGATCGCCTGCGTGAACACGCGCGAATAATCGACTCGCGGACCCAAGGTAGAATCCGTTGCCGAGATGCCGTTGGTAATCATGGGCTTGGGCACTACGCCTCGCTTTCACTCGTTTCCAGCGCAATACCGCTCTTACGGTGATCGCTTTCCTCATCCTGGCAGCACATTGCCACGATGCGCTCGCGACGCAAGGTGCCACATTGTCCCAGGTTGCCCGTTAAAGCTGCTCGATCCTCGCGAATCCGCGCGCGGCCAAGGCGGGTCCGAGCGCGCGTTCGTCGTCGCCCAACCGGGTAAAGACGGCGATGCCCTCGCCCGCTCCCGACCACGACTCGCCCTGCATCAGGTGAACGATTCGCCGCGCGATCCCGGGACCACCATCGACGAATCGTACGCCGGGTGCCGCCGCCGCAAGCTCTGCCTCGACCAGCGGAAAATGCGTGCAGGCGTTGACGATCACATCGATCCCATCACCGCCAGCTTGCGAGAACAGCCCGTCGAGTACCGCGGCATAGCGCTCCGGCGCGATGGGCCGACCGTGCAGCTTGGCCTCCGCGATCTCGACCAAAGCCGCCGACCCGTAGCGCAGCACCGTGCAATCGCCGGCAAACTTCGCGGCGAGATCATCGACATACGCCTGCCGCACGGTCGCCTCGGTCCCCAGCACGCCGATCGTCCGCGAGACCGACAGCGCCGCGGCCGGCTTGATCGCCGGCACCGTCCCGACCACCGGCAAGTCCAACGCCGCACGCACCACCGGCAGGGCGATCGTCGAGGCCGTATTGCACGCAATCACGATCAGCCGCGGCCGATACCGCTCCGCCAATCGTCCCAGCAACACCGGCACCCGCGCCGCGATCTCCGCCTCGCTCTTGGTGCCGTAAGGGAAGCCGGCCGAGTCGGCGGCGTAGACGAACGGCGCGTCGGGCAACGCCGCACGTGCCGGACCGACGATCGACAGTCCGCCGACGCCGGAATCGAAGAACAGGATGGGGCGCTGGTCCATATCCGGCCTTTAGGACGGAACTCGGCTTGCAAACCAGCGCCGATCGATGCGTAGGTTGCTATGGCTAACGATCCTCCCCCGCCAGGGGGAGGTGGCTGGCACTTGCCAGACGGAGGGGGAGGTAAGAGCAACCGTCGCTCCGTGTCCTCCCCCTCCGACGCCTTCGGCGCCACCTCCCCCTGGCGGGGGAGGATCGCAAGGCCGACGACCGATCTCCTCCAAAACATCATCAGCAGCCAGCCATTTGCCGTCCGCCACGCGTGGCCTATAAGTACCCTCAGAACGGGGGACATACTTGCAGACGGAAATTCTCTGGGTCGCGCCCACGCTATCGCTCGTGCTGAGTTACCTCCTCGGCTCGATCCCGTTCGGCGTCATCCTCACGCGGCTCGGCGGCGCGGGCGATCTACGCACGATCGGCTCGGGCAACATCGGCGCGACCAACGTCCTGCGCACCGGGCGGAAAGGTCTCGCCGCCGCCACTCTGCTGCTCGACATGGCCAAGGGCGCCGTCGCCGTGCTGCTGGTCGCGCACCTGTTCCCCGGCAACATACTACTTGCGGCAACCGGTGCATTCATCGGCCATTGCTATCCCGTCTGGCTGAAGTTCAAGGGTGGCAAGGGCGTCGCCACGCTGATGGGCATCGTCCTCGCACTCCACTGGCCCCTCGGGCTGGTGTACGCGGTCGTCTGGCTGGGGCTCCTCGCAGGCCTGCGCATATCCTCGGTCGCCGGCATGGCGGCCGCGCTCAGCGCGCCGTTCGCCGCCGCCTTGTTCGGCCGGTTCGACCTCGTCCTGCTGCTGCTCGCGCTCGCGTTGATCGTCCTGTGGAAGCACCGCGAGAACGTCGATCGCCTGTTCTCGGGCACCGAACCCCGCATCAGCCGCTCAAAACGACCACCGGGTGACTGACCCGACGGTCTCAAGACTTCGGCTCATCCGCACGACCGGAATCGGACCGGTCACCTATCGCCAGCTCATCGCCCGCTTCGGCAGCGCGGATGCCGCGATCGAGGCGCTTCCGATGCTCGCCCAGCGCGGCGGCGGACGCGCACCAAAAGTCGCGGACGCCGCCCTCGCCGAACGCGAAATCGTCGCAACCGCCAAGCTCGGGGCACGATACCTGTTCCTCGACGACCCGGACTACCCCCGCCTGCTCGCCGAGATCGAGACCGCACCCCCGGCGCTCATCCTCCGCGGCGACATCGCCCACGCCACCCGCCCCTGCATAGCGATGGTCGGCGCGCGCAACGCATCCGCCGCCGCCTGCCGCTTCGCCCGCCAACTCGCGCTTCAATTGGCCGAAGAGGGCACGACGATCGTCTCCGGCCTCGCCCGCGGGATCGACACCGCTGCGCATATCGGCGCGCTGGGAGCCAGCTCCAGTGGCGCCACGATCGGCATCATCGCCAGCGGCATCGACATCGCCTACCCGCCCGACAACACCGCGTTGCAGGAGCGCGTCGCCACCGAAGGCCTCCTCCTCGCCGAACAGCCCCCCGGCACCGAGCCCAAGGCGCGCAACTTCCCCTCGCGCAATCGCATCATCGCCGGCCTCGCGATCGGCACGGTGGTGGTCGAGGCCGTCCCCAAATCCGGCTCGCTGATCACCGCACGCCTCGCCAACGAGTCCGGCCGCGAAGTCATGGCCGTCCCCGGCAGCCCGCTCGATCCCCGCGCGCAGGGCTGCAACCTGCTGATCCGCGAAGGCGCCACGCTGGTACAATCGGCTGCCGACATCCTCGAACAGATCCGCCCGTTCGATCCGCGCTCGGTCCGCTCCCCGCTCGATGCCTACGCCCCCGCGCCCCCCGAAGACGCGAGCGACACCGACCGCCGCAGGATCGCCGATCTGCTCGGCCCCGTCCCCGTCGCGATCGACGAACTCATTCGCCAGTCGCGTTTGAGCCCGGCGGTCGTCCACATGGTATTGCTTGAACTCGAACTGGGCGGGCGACTCGAACGCCATGCCGGCGGCCGAGCGAGCCTTACCTGATCTAACCGACCAATCTCGGTCCTGGGACATGGACGGCAGAAACGGCCTTGCCCCGGTCGACGTGCAGATCGACAGCCGCTGCATCGTCGCCACAATCCCGCGCGATCGTAGCGATCAAGACGTCCAGCTCGTTCTGGTGCAGCTTGATTTCGTCGAGCACGGACGACTGCGCCACCTGCTCGCGCAGCGCGACGATCCGCTTGGCAAGAAACGCACATTTCCACCGAGCAACGGTCAAGGCGTCGCTGTTCACGATCCCTCTCCCGCCTCGATCATGACAGACCCTCGAGCGTTCGGCACCGGACCGTGGCGTTCCCGCCGCACGTCGATCCCTTCTCGAAAGGACGCAATTCGCGTCGGGAGCCAGTCTGCCCTGCGAAATCCTTCCGAGCAGTTCCGTAGGGTCGAGAGATGGACGGTCTCGATTACCACGCACTGTACGGCCGCGTCGGATGAACACAGGCGTAAAGTTTGCTGATTTCTGATCATATTATTACGATACCGAACCAACCTAGATCAATTAATCCGGGAAATACCCTGCTTTCAGGCCGAGGACGCCGGTTCGCACGAACACGGTATCGGACGTCTGGCGGGACCACGATTGCGTTGATCCTCTATGGAAACGATCGTGGAGGCTGCGGTAAACATGGACTCGCCGCGGTTGCTCCTCTGGAAAACAGCTCCCCGCGCCCGCACCTTTGTACGTCACTCTGAACTTACTGCGGGTTGACGCGGCCACCTCTGCGCCGCCACCCTCGTACGCGTACACGTAAGGACCCCGGTTTCCCCATGCAGCTTGTCATCGTCGAATCGCCTGCCAAGGCCAAAACCATCGAGAAGTATCTGGGGAGCGATTACCGCGTCCTGGCCAGCTATGGTCACGTCCGCGACCTGCCGCCCAAGGACGGTTCGGTCGATCCCGACGACGCCTTCGCGATGACGTGGGAGAATTACGCGGACAAGTCGAAGCAGCTGAAAGCGATCACCGATCTCGCCAAGATCGCCGACCGCCTCATCCTCGCGACCGATCCGGATCGCGAAGGCGAGGCGATCTCGTGGCACGTCCGCGAAGTGCTGCGCGCGCGGAAAGCACTGCCCAAGGAGGTCGAGCGCGTCACCTTCAACGCGATTACCAAGGCGACCGTCACCGAGGCGATGAAGAACCCGCGCGAGTTGGACGACGACCTGATCGACGCCTACCGCGCCCGCCGTGCGCTCGATTATCTCGTCGGCTTCACGCTCTCGCCGGTGCTGTGGCGCAAGCTGCCCGGCGCCAAGTCCGCCGGTCGTGTCCAGTCGGTGTCGCTCCGCCTCATCGTCCAGCGCGAGCGCGAGATCGACGTCTTCAAGCCGCAGGAATATTGGTCGGTGACGGCCGACATGGAGCATGACGGCACCGCCTTCACCTCGCGCCTGACGCAGTTCGAGGGCAACAAGCTCGACCGCCTCTCGATCGGCAACGAAGGCGACGCCCTGCGCGCCAAGCAGGCGGTGCTCGACGGCAATTTCTCGGTCCAGTCGGTCGAGACCAAGCCCGCCGGTCGCAACCCGCCGCCGCCATTCACCACGTCCACCCTCCAGCAGGAGGCATCGCGCAAACTCGGTTTCTCCGCCGATCACACGATGCGGATCGCGCAAGGGCTCTACGAGGACGGCGCGATCACCTACATGCGTACCGACGGCGTGCAGATGGATAGCAGCGCGATCAGCGCGGCACGCCTCGCCGTCGCGAACCGCTTCGACGCGAGCTATGTGCCCGACAAGCCCCGCCAATATCAGTCGAAGGCGAAGAACGCACAGGAAGCGCACGAGGCGATCCGCCCGACCGATTTCGACAAGGACAAGGCTGGCGGCGGCGATCCCGCGCGCCTCTACGACCTGATCTTCAAGCGCGCGCTCGCCAGCCAGATGGCATCCGCCCGCATGGAGCGCACCACCGTCGAGATGGCCGACGGCACCGGCCGCAACATCCTGCGCGCGACAGGGCAGGTCGTGCTCTTCCCCGGCTACCTAGCGCTGTACGAGGAAGGGTCGGACGATTCTGCCGACGAGGACGCCCGCCGCCTGCCGCGGATGCGCGAAGGCGATGCGCCCGCCAAGAAGAAGGTTGACGCCGAGCAGCACTTCACCCAGCCGCCGCCGCGCTTCTCCGAAGCCTCGCTGGTCAAGCGAATGGAGGAGCTCGGCATCGGCCGCCCGTCCACCTACGCGTCGATCATCAAGACGCTGAAGGACCGCGCCTACGTCCGGATCGAGAAGAACCGCTTCTTCGCCGAGGAATCCGGCCGGCTGGTGACGGCGTTCCTCGAACGCTTCTTCGAGAAATATGTCGGCTACGACTACACCGCCGAGCTCGAGGAGGAGCTCGACGACGTCTCCGGCGGCCGCGCACAGTGGCAGTCGGTGCTCGACGCGTTCTGGCGCGATTTCAAGCCGCGCACCAACGAGGTGATGGAGCAGCAGCCGTCCGCGATCACCGCCGAACTTGACGTGTTCCTCGCACCGTACCTGTTCCCGGCGAAAGCAGACGGCGGCGATCCCCGCCTCTGCCCCAACTGTGGCGAAGGCCAACTCGCCCTGCGCGGCGGCAAGTTCGGCGCGTTCATCGCCTGCTCGAACTATCCCGAGTGCAAATACACGCGGCGATTCGCGCAGCCCGGCGGCGACGCCGAGGCGGATGCCGGCCCGTCGACGCTCGGCACGCATCCGGACACGGGGCAGCCGATCGAGCGCAAGTCGGGACGCTTCGGCCCGTATCTGCAGATCGGCGAAGGCGAAGACCGCAAGATGGCGTCGATCCCCAAGGACATCGGCGAGCTCAATCTGGAGTGGGCGGTCAAGCTGCTGTCGCTCCCGCGGACGGTCGGCAACCACCCTGAGACGGGCGAACCGATCATCGCCACGATCGGCAAGTTCGGGCCGTATCTGAAGCACGCGGGCAAATACGCGCGCCTTACGACGACCGATGACGTGTTCGAGACCGGCATGAACGCCGCAGTCGTGAAGCTGGCCGAAGCGGCGGCAGGCGGCGGACGCACCGCACGCGGGGCTCAGGCGCCGCTGAAGATACTCGGCAACCATCCGCGCACCGAGGCCGAAATCAAGCTGATGGAGGGGCGTTATGGCGCGTACGTCACCGACGGCACGACCAACGCGACTTTGCCCAAGTCGATCGAGAAGGACCAGCTGACGCTTGAGGAAGCGGCGTCCCTGATCGACGCGCGGGCTGCGGCGGCACCGGCGACGAAGAAGAAGAAAGCGCCGGCCAAGAAGCCAGCGGCGAAGAAGGCGCCAGCCAAGGACGCAGCAGAGGCCAAGGCTCCAGCGAAGAAGGCGGCCGCCAAAAAGGCGCCTGCCAAGAAAGCCGCCCCAAAGAAGAAGGTGGAAGCCTGACGGAAACCAAAGTTTGGGATTTCCCCGACCACCCCTTTTCCGTCACCCCGGACGTGTTCCGGGGTCCACCGTTCCGCAAACTCACGACTATCGAGGGTGCGGAACCGTGGATGCCGGAACAAGCCCGGCATGACGGAGAAGGTTAGACATCCCCACCCCCGGAACGGCGTCAGTCCGTATTAAGCCGCCCGCCGCTGCGTCAACTGCATCCAATCCCGCGCGGCGCGCTGCGCCACCGAAATCTCCCGCGCGGTCATGTCCTCGGCGATCTCCGCGCGGCATTCCTGCGCGGCGATATTCCCCGACACCGCCGCCAGGTTGAACCACTTGTGCGCCTCGATCAGGTCGAGGACGACGCCCGAAGTCCCCGTTGAATACACCATCCCCAGTTCGTAACACGCCCGGTCGTCGCCGCGCGCGGCATCCGCCAGACGGCGTTCGATCGTAATATTCGCGGTCTTGAGACTGCCCATGGTCTTGCCCCCAAAGTTCGTGAGGACAGATTGCGGCGATTCCCGCTACGAAATGGTTAATGGGTTAACGTCTGCTTTTTACAACTCGGCCGGGCGGTCGCCAAGCCTACTCGATCGCGATATTGTCGATCAGGCGCGTCGCGCCCATCCGCGCCGCCGCCAGCAACCGCCGCGGGCGATCCGCCGCCGGGTTCTCCCCCAGCGTCTCGGCATCCGCCAACGCGACGTAATCGATCGTGAACCCCGCGCCGACCAACGTCGTCCGCGCATCATCCAGAACCGAGTCGACGTCCTCGCCCTTCGCGATCGCCCGCGCGGCGACGCCCAGCGCGCGCGGCAAGGCCACCGCCTGCTTGCGCTGCTCGTCGTCGAGATAGATGTTGCGCGACGACATCGCCAAGCCGTCGTCGTCGCGCTGCGTCGGCACCCCGACGATATCGATCGCGAAGTCGAGATCGGCGACGAACCGCCGGATCACCGCCAGTTGCTGGTAATCCTTCTCGCCGAAATACGCAGCATCGGGCCCGACCTGGTTGAACAGCTTCGACACGACCGTCGCAACACCGTCGAAATGGCCGGGCCGCGAGGCGCCGTCGAAGCCGTCGCTGACGCCCGAGACACGGACCATCGTCGCGAAGCCATCAGGATACATCGTCTCGACCGACGGCAGCCAGAGCAGGTCGCACCCGGCTTCGGTCAGCATCCGGATATCCGCCATCTCGCGCCGCGGATAGCGCGACAGATCCTCGTTCGGCCCGAACTGCGCCGGGTTGACGAAGATCGACGCGACCACCTTCGTCCCCGGCCGCTTCGCCGCCTCGATCAGTGCGACATGGCCGGCGTGCAGCGCGCCCATCGTCGGGACGAGCGCGACGCGCTGCCCCGCCGCACGGAAGGCGGCGACGCTCTCGCGCAACGCATTAAGGTCCCGGAGGGTGTCCACGTGAAACTCCTACTCGATAAGTGCGGTCGCGGCTTCTATGAAGGGTGACTGTTACGATCAATAAGGAAACGCGCGTTGGCCACGGGCCCGGATTCTCCTCAAAGCTCAACGCACGTCCCCCCGTCGGCATCGACGCACGTGATCGTGTTCGCCAACGAGAAGGGCGGCACGGGCAAGTCGACGACTGCGGTCCACGTCGCGATCGCGCTCGCCGCGAAGGGTGCGCGCGTCGCCTGTCTCGATCTCGACCACCGTCAGCGCACCGTCGGCCGCTATCTCGACAACCGCGCGGAGACGATGAAACGCAACGGCTCGGTGCTGCCGATGCCGCGTCACGCGACGCTGTCGGACCAAAGCGAGGACCAGTTCGAGGACCTGTGGCACTCGCTGTGCGAAGGCTCGGACTTCCTTGTGGTCGACACGCCGGGCCGCGACGATCCGTTCGCGCGCACCGCCGCCGCGCTGGCGAACACCTTGGTCACGCCGATGAACGACAGCTTCGTCGACTTCGACCTGATCGGCCAGGTCGATCCCGAGACCTATCAGGTGACGCGCCCGAGCTTTTATTCCGAACTGATCTGGGACGCGCGGAAACAGCGCGCACGCGCCGATGGCACGACCATCGACTGGGTCGTGCTGCGCAACCGCCTCCAGCATATCGAGGCACGCAACATGCGCCGCGTGTCGGACGCGCTCGCGCAACTGGCGAAGCGCGTCGGCTTCCGGATCATCCCGGGGCTCGGCGAGCGCGTGATCTACCGCGAGATGTTCCCCGCCGGCCTGACGATGATCGATTCGAAGGCGTTCGGCAGCATGGGCCTCGCCCACGTCGCCGCACGCCAGGAACTGCGCGAGATGATGGCGGCGTTGCAGTTGCCGGAAGTAGCCGAACACGCACCCGGCGTCGCTGCGTGAAGTGGATCGTCGCGGCGCTCTTCATCTGGCTGGCGTGGCATTATCTGCGTCCGAAACCGAAGCAGCGGGCCGTCACGGATGAAGCGGAGGCGCGCTCGATCCTCGGTATTGACCGCAGCGCGGACGCCGACGCGATCCGCAGCGCGCACCGCCGGCTGATCGCCTCGGTCCACCCCGATCGCGGCGGCTCCACCGACCTGACCCGCCGCGTAAATGCGGCGCGCGACCTACTGCTGAAGCGCGTTCCCCGGTAACACCCAACCGCCGTTCGTCCTGAGCGAAGTCGAAGGACATTGGCTCGAACCTGTCCTTCGACTTCGCTCAGGACGAACGGAATCTAAAAATGACCCACCAGTTCGACCCGACCTCACTCCGCGAATACGACATCCGCGGGATCGTCGGCAAAGCGCTGGGCCCCGCCGATGCCATCGCGATCGGCCGCGGCTTCGCCACCCGCATCCGCGCCGCCGGTGGAACGCGGGTGGCGGTCGGCTATGACGGCCGCAACTCCTCGCCCGAACTCGAAGCCTCGCTCGTCGCCGGCCTAACAGCAGGCGGCGTAGACGTCGTCCGCATCGGCCTCAGCACCTCACCGATGCTCTATTACGCCGAGGCCACGCTAGAGGTGGATGGCGGCATCCAGGTAACCGGCAGCCACAATCCCCCCGAGTATAACGGCTTCAAGATGGTGCACGCCCACGCGCCATTTTTCGGCGACGACATCCAGGACCTCGCCACGCTCGCCGCCTCGGGTGCCTGGAGCGAAGGCGCGGGCGAAGTTACGCGCGCCGACGTGCTCGACGCCTATGTCGGCCGGCTGATGGCGGGCTATGCGGGCGGCGCGTACCGGATCGGCTGGGATACCGGCAACGGCGCCGCCGGCCCGGTGATCGAGAAGCTCGTGCAACTCCTGCCGGGTGAGCATCATGTGATCTTCGCCGATGTCGACGGCAATTTTCCCAACCATCATCCCGATCCTACCGAAGAGTCGAACCTCGCCGATCTGAAGAGGCTGGTCGCGGAGAAGAACCTCGATTTCGGACTGGCCTTCGATGGCGATGGCGACCGGATCGGCGCGGTCGACGGGTTGGGCCGCGTGATCTGGGGCGACCAGATTCTCTCCATTCTGGTCGAACCTGCGCTGTCTGAGCACCCCGGAGCACCGATCGTCGCGGACGTGAAGTCGTCCCAAGCCCTGTTCGACCGAATCGCCGAGTTGGGCGGCGAGGCGGTGATGGCGCCCACCGGTCACAGCCTGATGAAGACCGCGATGACCCGCACCGGCGCGCCACTCGGCGGTGAACTGAGCGGACACCTGTTTTTTGCCGGGGAATATTATGGCTTCGACGACGCGCAATATGCGGCGGTCAGGCTGATCCGCGCGGTGCATCTGTCGGGTCGCTCGCTAACCGAACTGCGCGACGCGATGCCGGCGCTGGTCGCGACGCCCGACCTGCGCTTTCCGGTCGACGACACGCGCAAATTCGCGGTGGTGGACGAGGTGATCGCGCGGCTTCGGTCGGAGGGCGGGGAGGTGAACCTCACCGATGGCGCGCGCGTGACGACCGCTGGAGGCTGGTGGCTACTACGCGCGTCGAACACGCAGGCGATGTTGACGGTGCGGGCCGAGGCTAAGGACCAGGCGGCGCTTGATACGCTGCTGGCGGAGGTCGACAACCAACTCGCGGCAAGCGGCGTTGTAAGATCGGTACCGTAACAAGGCCGCCACCCCGGCGGAGGCCGGGGGCCAGTTGGAAAGGTGGAAATAACGAAGCGCCGCCCTTCGTTAGCCACGTCCCCCAACTGGGCCCCGGCCTCCGCCGGGGTGGTGCAGATGGATGAACGGTCGCTACACTTGCACAGGCCGCCGAACCGATTGACTCACGACCGCCCCAGCCTACCGTCCCGACCACCATCCCAAGGAGTCCTACCGTGGAGCGCCCAGTCGACGAATTCCGCTCCAGCACACGCCGCTGGCTGCTCGGCAGCTTCGCCGGATGGGGCACCCTCCTCACCTGCCTCGCCGGAATCGGCTTCGTCATCATCGGCGTCCGCTGGCTCAAGAACCGCAGCGCGAGCTACGAAATCACCGACCAGCGCCTGATCATAAGGCGCGGCATCCTGTTCAAGACGATCGACGAGATCGAGCTCTACCGCATCAAGGACGTCCGCCTGGGCTATTCGCTGCTCAACCAGATGACCGACATCGGCACCATCATCCTCACCTCCAGCGACCGCACGACCAGCGGCGGCGAGTTCACCCTCCGCGACATCCCGATGGCGCGCGACCGCCGCGAAGGCCTGCGCAAGCTCGTCGATCGCGCCCGCCAGCGCCGCGGAGTCCGCGAACTGGACGTAGAGGATGCATACGCGCTGGATTAAGCGCGCTTTTGTCCCCACATGGCGGGCATGGCGCCCCCCTACCCCAAGCCCAAACAGCAACCCCAGATGATCCGGGTCGTCGACCTGGAGACGACCGGCTCGGCCCCGCCCGCGCACGGCGTCTGCGAGATCGGCTGGCAGGACGTCGCGCTCGGCGAGGATGGCCGCTGGGAGATCTATGGCGAAGGCGGCAGCCTGCTCGTCAACCCCGGCCGGCTGATCCCGCCCGTGACGCAGGCGATCCACCATATCCTCGACGAGCATGTCGCCGACGCGCCATATTGGCATGATTGTGCGCGCCAGGTGCTCGATCCTTGGCCCCGCCGCCTGGCGCTGGCGGCGCACCGTTCCGACTTCGAGCAGAAATTCTGCACCCCCGCGCTCACCCGCGATGCCGAGTGGATCTGCACCTGGAAATGCGCGCTGCGGCTTTGGCCAGACTCGCCGAGCTTCTCGAACCAGGTGCTGCGCTACTGGCGTAAACCCCACGGCATGGAGCACGAGCGCGGCCTCCCCGCACACCGCGCGTTCCCCGACGCCTACGTCACCGCGTTCCACCTGCGCGACATGCTCAACGAGGCGAGCTTTGCGCAACTGGTCGAATGGTCGCGCGATCCGGGTCTCATCCCGCGCGTCCGCTACGGCCCCGATCGCGGCAAGGAATGGTCCGAACTCGATCACGAGACGCTGATGGCGTTCATGACCGATCGCGACCCCGACATCCGCTTCACCGCCAACCACGAGATGGACCGGCGTAGTGGCGGCGGTCGGGTCGGCAAGGCCAGCGCGCAAGACTTGTTGCTCTAGAGCAAGGGCCCGTCGGTATCGCTGGCGTAACGACCTCCGCCAGCCTAGATCGCATGTCCTATGGTCCGCGTACGCTTGAAATTGCCATCGTCCGAAGGGCGCGTCGCACGGTGGCTGGTCGCGTTCATGACGCTCGGCTTCATCGCGCTGGCCGCGGCAGCGATCGCGATCGGCTGGATCACGATCCGCAATCGCACCTATACCGCCGAGATCCTCCACACGCAGGACGTCCGTCAGGCGGTCGCGACGGTCCAGATCCTGATGGAACAGTCGGAGACGGCGCGGCGCGGCTATGTACTGGCCGGCAAACCGCTGTTCGCCACCGCCTATGCGCGGACCGCGGGCAATCTCGTGCCCTCGATCCGCAACCTGCGCCATCTGACCCGCGACAACCCGGACCAGATCGAACGCCTGGCTTTGATCGAGCCGCGGTTCGTCCAGTTGCGCGCGCTCCGGACGCAATCGATGACATTGGTCGCCTCGGGCCGGATCGCCGAGGCGCAGCGCCGGTTCGCGGTCGATGCCAGCGTGCCGCTGATGCGCGGCATTCGCTACCGCCTCCAGGCGATGGCCGCCGACGAGGTTCGCCTGCTCGCGATCCGGACCGAGCGGCAGGAACGCACCAGCGCGCTGTTCCTCTCGGTCGCCGGACTCGCTGCGGCGCTGCTGCTGATCGTCGCGATCCTCGCGGTCCTGTTGATTCGCCGCTACACCGCCGACCTCGCCCGCTCGCGCAACAGCCTGCGCGATCTCAACGAGACGCTCGAGGAACAGGTCGCCGAACGCACCGCCGATCTCAGCCGCGCGAACGAGGAAATCCAGCGCTTCGCCTATATCGTCAGCCATGATCTGCGCTCGCCGCTGGTCAACGTGATGGGCTTCACCGCCGAACTCGCTGCCGCCGCGGTGCCGCTCGGCGAACTGGTCGACCGAGTCGAGGCCGAGGCGCCGCACATCCTTACCGAGGACGCACGGCTGGCGGCCCGCGAGGATCTGCCCGAGGCGATCGGCTTCATCCGCACGTCCACGCAGAAGATGGACCGGCTGATCAACGCCATCCTCAAGCTCGCGCGCGAAGGGCGCCGGACGATCGCCCCCGAGCATATCGACCCGGCGCAACTGGTCGACACGATCGTCGGCGCGATGCAGCACATCGTCGACGATCGCGGTGCCGTGGTGCGAGTCGAACGGCCGATGCCGACGATCGTCACCGATCGCCTCGCGCTCGAACAGATCCTGTCGAACCTGATCGAGAACGCGACCAAATATCTGAAACCCGGCCGCCCCGGGGAGATCACGGTCAAGGGCCACACCGAACGCGGCCGCGTCATCCTGTCGGTGGTCGACAACGGCCGCGGCATCGATCCGCGCGATCACCAGCGCGTGTTCGACCTGTTCCGCCGCTCGGGCGCGCAGGACCAGCCGGGCGAAGGTATCGGACTCGCGCATGTCCGCGCACTCGCCTATCGTCTGGGCGGCACGATCGACGTGCAGTCGACGCTTGGCGACGGCGCGACCTTCCGACTCAACCTGCCGACCCACATGACCATCCAGGACGCAGCATGAACGATCACAAGACCGTCGGCATCGTGATGATCGAGGATGACGAGGGCCATGCCCGCCTCATCGAGAAGAACATCCGCCGCGCCGGCATCCTGAACGATATCCGTCACTTCACCGACGGCACCACCGCGCTCGATTTCCTGTTCAACGCCGCCGATGGCCCCGCCAAGAGCGGCCCGGCAATGATCCTGCTCGATCTCAACCTGCCCGACATGAGCGGCACCGATATCCTCGCCAGGATCAAGGCGGAGGGCAGCCCGCTGCGCCGCACGCCGGTCGTCGTGCTCACCACCACCGACGACAAGGTCGAGATCGAGCGCTGCTACGACCTTGGCTGCAACGTCTACATCACCAAGCCGGTGAACTATGAGAGCTTCGCGCAGGCGATCCGCCAACTCGGGCTGTTCCTGTCGGTCATCCAGGTTCCCGAAGCCGAGTGAGCGGGTCAAGCGTCCTCTATATCGACGACGACGCCGGGATCCGGCGGCTGGCGGCGCGTGCCCTGGAGCGTCGCGGCTACCGGATGACCGTCGCCGAGACGGGCGCCGAGGGCGTCGTAAAGGCCGCCGCCGAACGCTTCGACCTGATCGCGGTCGACCACTACATGCCCGGCATGGACGGCCTTGAAACCCTCGAAGCACTCCGCCGCCTGCCCGATCCGCCCCCCATTGTGTACGTCACCGGCTCCGAGGAAGGCCGCATCGCGGTCGCCGCGCTGAAGGCGGGGGCGGCGGATTACGTCGTGAAGACGATCGGCGAAGACTTCTTCGACCTGCTTGCCGCCTCGTTCGAACAGGTGCGCGCACGCGCGTTGCTGAAGCACGAAAAGGCCGCTGCCGAAGCCGACCTTCGCGCCAGCAACGCGCGGCTCGAGGCGTTGCTCGGCGAGGTCAACCACCGCGTCGCCAACTCGCTGCAACTCGTCTCCGCAATGGTCCGCCTCCAGGCGACCGCATTGACCGATCCGTCCGCACGCGAAGCGCTCGAAGATACGCAGCGTCGCATCCAGGCGATCGCGCAGGTCCACCGCCGGCTCTACACCAGCAACGACGTCGAGAGCGTCGACATGCAGGAATATCTCGGCGCGCTGGTCGACGAACTCGCCGAGACTTGGTCGACCGAAGCACTCCCTCGCGCTTTGAGCCTCGCCGCCGAGCCGATCCGCCTGCCCACCGACCGCGCAGTGTCGCTCGGCGTGATCGTCACCGAACTCGTCACCAACGCGTGCAAATACGCCTACCCCACCGGCGGCGGCGAAGTCCGCGTGGCGCTGCGCCGGGTCGACGACGACGCCTTCCTGCTCGCGGTCGAGGACGACGGCTGCGGCATCCCCGAAGACGCCGTCCCGCGCGGTACCGGGCTCGGCACGAAGCTGATCCGCGCAATGGCACAGAGCCTGCAGTCGATCGTTGAATACGACCCGACCCACACCGGCGTCCGCGCCACCCTCCGCGCGGCGGTACGGTAGCCGCCCGGAGTTTAGATCGCGCGCACCGCCGCCAGGATCATTCGCCCAGTCAACCGCGCCGTCTCATCCTCCGACAGCCTTGGCCGAGACAGAGTGCGGTGGCCCAGCCCGAACATGAACGCGAGGATCAGTTCCTCCGCCCCTTCAAGCTCATTCTCCTGAAGGTCGGGATTGGCGACGCCGGCAAGTTCGCGGATCATGCGCCGGAAATCGCGGCACAGGTCGGCGATGGTGTCGGCGACATCGGCGTTGCGATGCGCCTCCGCCATGATCTCGAACGACAGCGCCTCGTCACCCTTCGACAGGGCACGCCGTGCGAGTTCGACGAACCCTTCCTCGATCGGCAGTCCCCCGGACTTTACCGAGTCGTTCAACGTCTGCAGCTCGCCCATCTTGGCCGCTGCATCCTCCATCACAATCGCCTTGATGACCGCGTTCTTGCCGGCAAACAGGCGATAGATCTGGCCGACCGAAACGCCGGCTGCTATGGCCAGTTCGGACATCGGCGTCTGATGAAACCCTTGGGTCGCAAACAGATGGCGAGCTGCAGCGACGATACGCTCCCGACTCCCCATCTCATGCTGCACTGCACTCAAAATCATATTCCCGATGCGTTTTTTGGTTGACCCGCCGCTCGCACGATCATAGCGGCCACGCAAGCGGAATGAACGTTCATTCCGCACGAACTCATCTGCACGGACGTCGGGATGCTCAACATGCAGCGATTGAACCTCAAGGGATCTGTGGCACTGGCCGCGCTGGTCCTGCTGTCGGCTTGCGGCAAGGAGCAGGCTCCGCCGCCTCCGCCCACGCCAACCGTCGGCGTCGTCACCGTCGCCGAGGAATCGGTGGTGCTCACCTCCGAACTTCCCGGGCGTATCGCCGCGGTAGAGACCTCGGAAGTCCGTCCGCAGGTCAGCGGCGTGGTCCGCGACCGCCTTTTCACCGAAGGCGCGATGGTCAGCAAGGGCCAGGTGCTCTACGCGATCGAGGACGCCCCCTACCGCGCGGCACTCGCCAGCGCGCAGGGCCAGCTCGGCGCGGCCCAGTCGCAGATCAACGCGACCCGCCTCCAGGCGCAACGCTACGGTCAGCTCGTCCAGTTGAACGCGGTGAGCAAGCAGGAGGCGGACAACGCAACCGCGTCCGCGCAGCAGGCTCGTGCCAATGTTGCAGCGCAGCAGGCAGCAGTCCAGTCGGCCCGGGTCAACGTCGGCTTCACGCGTATCAAGGCGCCGATCTCGGGCCGCATCGGTCGGTCGCTGGTGACCGTCGGCGCGCTGGTCCAGACCGGCCAGACCGACCCACTCGCGACGATCCAGCGCACCAACACCGTTTATGTCGACGTCGTGCAGTCCGCCGCGCAGCTGCTCGATCTCAAGCAGGCGATGGCAACCGGCGGCGTGACCCGCGGCGACGGTAGCGCGCGCGTCCAGCTGATCCTTCCCAACGGCCAGACCTATCCGATCGAGGGCCGCCTGCAATTCTCCGAGGTCACCGTCGACCAGACCACCGGCGCGGTGACGCTGCGTGCCAGCTTCCCCAACCCCAACGGCCTGTTGCTGCCCGGCATGTATGTCCGCGCCAAGCTGGTCGAGGGTACGCGTGCCCAGGCGATCATGGCTCCCACCGCAGGGATCAGCCGCGATCCGCGTGGCGGGGCGACCGCGATGGTCGTCAACGCGCAGAACAAGGTCGAACAGCGTAACGTCACCACCGACCGCGTGATCGGTGACAAGTGGATCGTCACGAGCGGCCTCAAGCCCGGCGACAAGCTGATCGTCGAGGGCCTGCTCAATCTGCGCCCGGGCGCCACCGTCAAGCCGGCCGCTCCGCAGCAGGTCACGAAGGCCGCTGGCCAGGGTGCTGGCGGTGGCGGCGACGCCGCGGGCGGCAACACGTCTGCGCAGGCCAATTCCGCGCAGGCCGGGAAGTAACCGCTCATGTCACGCTATTTCATCGATCGACCCATCTTCGCATGGGTCATCGCCATCATCCTGATGCTGGCCGGTATCCTCGCGATCCGGTCGCTGCCGATCGCGCAGTTCCCTGAGATCGCCGCCCCCAAGGTGACGGTCGCGACGTCCTATCCGGGCGCCGACGCGCAGACGCTCGAGAACACGACGACGCAGATCATCGAGCAGCAGATGAAGGGCATCGACAACCTTCGCTACTTCGCCTCGACCTCGGACGGCTCGGGCAACCTCGCGATCACGCTCACCTTCGAGCAGGGGACCGACCCCGACATCGCGCAGGTCCAGGTGCAGAACAAGCTGCAACAGGCCACCCCGCTCCTGCCGCAGGAAGTGCAGCAGGCCGGTCTTCGTGTGACCAAGGCCACCGCCAACTTCCTGCTCGTGATCGCCGCCTATTCCGAGAATGGCGCGCACGACCAGGTCGATCTCGGCGACATGATCGCGTCGAAGCTCCAGGATCCGCTGAGCCGCATCAAGGGCGTCGGCGACACGCAGGTGTTCGGCGCGCAATATTCGATGCGAATCTGGGTCGACCCCTTCAAGATGTCGAATCTCGGCGTCACCGTCACCGACATCACCGCGGCGCTGACCGCACAGAACGCCCAGGTTTCGGCCGGCCAGGTCGGCAGCCTGCCGGCGGTGAAGGGCCAGTCGCTCAACGCCACCGTCACGGCACAGTCGCGTTTGCAGACGCCGGAACAGTTCCGCGCGATCATCGTCCGCTCGGCAACCAGCGGCGCGACCGTGCGCCTGTCGGACGTCGCGCGCGTCGAGATGGGCTCGGAGAACTACTCCTTCCAGGCACGCTACAACGGCAAGCAGGCGGCCGGCTTCGGCGTGAAGCTGGCACCGGGCGCCAACGCGCTCGATACCGTCACGCTGGTCAAGGCCGAGGTCGAGCGGATCGCCAAGCAGTTCCCGCCCGACGTCAAGGTCGCGTTCCCGATCGACAACTCGACGTTCGTGCGGCTGTCGGTCGAGCAGGTCATCCACACGCTGGTCGAGGCGATCATCCTCGTCTTCCTCGTGATGTTCCTGTTCCTCCAGAATTTCCGCGCCACGCTGATCCCGACGATCGCGGTCCCGGTCGTGCTGCTCGGCTCGCTTGCCGTGCTCCAGGTCGCGGGGTTCACGATCAACACACTGACCTTGTTTGGCATGGTGCTGGCGATCGGTCTGCTCGTCGATGACGCGATCGTCGTCGTCGAGAACGTCGAGCGCCTGATCCAGGAGGAAGGGCTAAGCCCCAAGGAAGCCGCCAAGAAGTCGATGGACGAGATCAGCGGCGCGCTGGTCGGCATCGGCCTCGTTCTGTCGGCCGTGTTCCTGCCGATGGCGTTCTTCAGCGGCTCGACCGGCGTGATCTTCCGCCAGTTCTCGATCACCATCGTGTCGTCGATGGCGCTCTCGGTGCTGGTCGCGTTGATCCTGACGCCTGCGCTCTGCGCGACCATTCTGAAGCCTGCGAAAGACGGTCACGCCGAGAAGAAGGGCTTCTTCGGCTGGTTCAACCGCACGTTCGACAAGGGCGTCGGCAAATACGGCAACGGTCTGCGCCGCGTCGAGAAGGGCTGGGTCCGCACGATGCTGGTCTATGCCGTGATCGTCGTCGCGATGGCCTTCATCTTCCTGCGCCTGCCGTCGGGCTTCCTTCCCGAGGAAGATCAGGGCGTGATGTTCGCGCAGGTTTCGATGCCATCGGGTACGCCGATGGAGGAAACTGCGCGCACCATGGACAAGGTCCGCGATCACTTCCTGATCGACGAGAAGGCCAACACCTCGGGCATCTTCACGATCAGCGGCTTCGGCTTCGTCGGCCAGGGCCAGAATGTCGGCATCGCCTTCATCCAGCTCAAGCCGTGGGAAGATCGCAAGGGCGCGGAGAACACCGTCGCCGCGGTTGCCGGACGCGCCAACCAGGCGCTCGCCGGTGTCCGTGCCGGCATGGTGATCGGCTTCGTGCCGCCCGCCGTGCAGGAACTCGGCAACGCCAACGGCTTCGACTTCATGCTGAAGGACAATGCCGGCGTCGGTCACGACAAGCTGCTCGAGGCACGCAACATGCTGCTCGGCATGGCCAGCCAGGACAAGCGCCTGATCCAGGTCCGTCCGAACGGCCTGGAGGATGCGCCCCAGCTGAAATTGAACGTCGACCAGGCCGAAGCCGGCGCGCTCGGCCTCAGCCAGGCGGACATCAACACCACCGTCAGCACCGCGTTCGGTGGCGCCTACATCAACGACTTCATCGACCGCGGTCGCGTGAAGAAGGTGTTCGTGCAGGCCGACGCACCGTTCCGGACCTCGCCCGCCGATCTCGGCAACTTCTACGTCCGCGGTACGACCAGCGGCGCGATGGCGCCGTTCGCGTCCTTCTCGACGACCAACTGGCAGTACGGCCCGTCGCGACTCGAGCGCTATAACGGCGTAGCCTCGTTCGAGATCATGGGTTCGCCGGCGCCGGGCGTCAGCAGTGGCACCGCGATCAAGGCGATGGAGGAGATGGCGGCCAAGCTGCCCCCCGGCATCGGCTATGAATGGACTGGCCTCAGCTACGAGGAAAACCTGTCGGGCGGCCAGTCGACCACGGTCTATGCGCTGTCGCTGCTGATCGTGTTCCTCTGCCTCGCGGCGCTGTACGAGAGCTGGTCGATCCCGATCGCCGTCCTGCTGGTGGTGCCGCTCGGCGTCCTCGGCGCGGTTGGCGCAGCATGGCTCTTCGGCCTCAACAACGACATCTACCTCCAGGTCGGGCTGATCACGACGATCGGCGTGGCGGCGAAGAACGCGATCCTGATCGTGGAATTCGCCGAGGAGAAGATGGGCGACGGGATGAACGCGGCCGATGCCGCGGTCGAGGCGGCAAAGCTTCGCCTTCGCCCGATCCTGATGACGTCGTTCGCGTTCATCTTCGGCGTGTTGCCGCTCGCACTGTCGAGCGGTGCCGGCGCCGGCGGCCAGAACGCGATCGGCTGGGCGGTGGTCGGCGGCATGCTGTCCGCGACCGTCCTCGCGATCTTCTTCGTGCCGCTGTTCTTCCTGCTCGTGAAGCGCGTCTTCAAGCAGGACAAGGCCGGCGCGGGGCAAGACCGCGATCAGGTCCGCAATGACGACAACCGTGACGGCAATACCACGCCCCCCCACGACCAGCGGCCGCAGGAGGCCTGATCCAGATGTTCGCCCCCATGCTATCACGCAAGACCGCCCTTACGTTCGCCGCCGGGCTCACGCTCGCCGGGTGTAACCTCGCCCCGAAATACGTCCGGCCCGAATTGTCGGTGCCGGTCGCCACGCCCGTCGGTCCTGCCTATGCGGCGACCAACGCGGCGGGCGCGATCATGCCTGCGGATACCGCGTGGGAGGCGTTCTTCACCGACGACCGTCTCCGCCGCGTGATCCGCACCGCACTAGACAATAACCGCGACCTGCGTGTCTCGGTCGCCAACGTTGCCCAGGCCCGCGCGCAATACCGAGTCCAGCGCGCCGACCTGTTCCCGACGCTCGCAGCCAGCGGCGGTGCCACCTATCAGAAGTCGCCGTTCGGCGTGGTCGGTGGCGGTACCGGCGGCGGAACTGGTGGTGGAACCGGCGGTGGTGGAACCGGCGGTGGTGGAACCGGCGGTGGCGGAACAGGCGGCGGTACTGGTGGCGGTGCGGGCGGCGGCGCAGTGTCCAGCGGCCGCGCCGACATCTATTCGGCCAACGTCGGCGTCTCGGCTTGGGAAATCGACCTGTTCGGCCGCGTCCGCAACCTGACCCAGTCGCAGCAGGAACAGTATTTCGCCGCAGAGGAAAACCGCAACGCAGCCCAGGTATCGCTGATCGCCGAGATCGCGACGCAGTGGCTGACGATGGCGGCGGACCAGGATCGCCTCAAGATCGCCCGCGATACCGAGCGTGCGTTCGGCCAGACCGTGAAGCTCACGCAGGACCGCTTCCGGATCGGCATCGCTTCCGAACTCGAAGTCCGCCAGGCCAGCACCAGCTACGACCAGGCCCGCTCGGACATCGCCGAGGCGACGACGCTGATCGCACAGGACCAGAACGCGCTGAACCTGCTCGCCGGCACCACGCTGACCGCCGACATGCTTCCCGCGCGGCTCGAAGAGACCAGCCCGACGCTGGAGAACCTGCCGTCGAACCTGCCGTCCGAGGTTCTGTTGCGCCGCCCCGACATCGCCTCGGCCGAGCATCAGCTGATCGCCGCGAACGCCAATATCGGCGCGGCGCGCGCGGCGTTCTTCCCGAACATCTCGCTGACCGCAGCCTTCGGGACGATCAGCCTCGGCCTGTCGAACCTGTTCGGCAGCGGCACGCAGAACTGGTCGGTCGCGCCGTCGGTCAGCCAGACGCTGTTCGACTTCGGCCGCAACAAGGGCAATCTCCGCTACGCCCAGGCAACGCGCGATGCCGCCGTCGCCACGTACGAACGAAGCATCCAGACAGGCTTCCGCGAAGTCGCCGATGCGCTCGCACGGCGCGGGACCATCGGCGCACAGCTTCAGGCGCAGACCTCGCTGCGTGACAACGCGGCGGGTGCGTTCCGGTTGTCGGACCTGCGCTTCCGGGCAGGCATCGACACGTTCCTCAATACCCTCGACTCGCAGCGCTCACTCTACACGGCGCAGCAAAGCCTGCTCGCCGCCCGCCTGACCCGCGACAGCAATTCGGTGGAATTGTACCGCGCTCTCGGCGGCGGGGTCACGACGCCCGTGTCCCCCGACACTCGCCGGCCAAACTAGCTGATCGAAAATCCTCCCCCGCCAGGGGGAGGTGGCTGGCGCTTGCCAGTCTGAGGGGGAGGAGAGAGGAACCGCTGTTCCGTGCCTTCCCCTTCGTCACCTACGGCGACACCTCCCCCTCGCGGCGGAGGATTGCAGCGCCCTAGTTCGCAGGCTCCGACAACGGCGCGAACCGTGCAACCTGACGCCCAACCAGACGCAACTGCTCGACCACCGCAGGATCGCTCGCGCCGCCCTCGTCGTCGAACTTCGTCACCTGCGTATTGATCGCGGCGGCAAACGGCGTCGGCCACCCGCGGAGCGCATGGACGATCGAGCGCAACGCGGCGATCGTGCTCCCCGTCGCCTGCCAACCATAGGCCGTCGCGATCAGCCCGACCGGCATGTCCGCCAGATACGGCCGCTCGTCGCGCGACGTCTCCTCCAGCAGATCGAGCGCGTTCTTCACGACGCCCGAAATGCTGCCATGATAGCCCGGGCTGGCGATGATCACCGCCGATGCGCTGCGTACGGCCTCCACGAACGCCTGCTCGTCCGCGGTCCGCGTCGTCGCCTTCGGATCGTACAGCGGCAGCCGCGCCATGTCGGCCCCGCCGAACATCTGCGTGCGATAGCCCTGCTTCTCGACCGCATCGAGTGCGATCCGCAGCGCACGCTCGGTCGACGAAACGCCGCCGATCGTGCCGCCGATGCCGACCACTAGCGGCAGAACGGCAGGAAGAGTTTCGGAAGCGGTCACGATATCACCCTGTTCGAACGTCATCGTCCTGCTATTCCCCGTTTCGCCGCGCGATGACAACAGGGCTTCGACCGGTTCTCGCTCGGCGGGCACCACGAATGCTGTCGCTAAGCCCCGGTACACGTTAGGCATGCGCATAGGCTTGCCCGAGCTGTCATAGAACGATAACACACTAAAAGTCCGCCCGTTGGCCGACCCGCTGGAACGATCCGATGCGCCCCGATCCCTTCGACCCCGACCGTTCCAGTTCGCGCGGCGATCGCGAGCCCTATGCGTATGAGCGCGAGCGGCTGATCACCGAACGCGAACGCCTGCGCCAGAAATATGAAGCCGAGCGGGACGGCGAAGATCCGGAACCCTATGATCGCGACTTCGGCGCGGCCTACACCACCCCCAGCGCGCCACGACGCAAGCGTCCGATCGGTCGCTGGATCCTGCGCGGCTTCGGCATCGGCATCGTCCTGCTGGTGATCGCGATCATCTGGCTGGCGATCACCGCGCCGCTGTCGAAGTCGCTCCAGCCGCCCACCCCACCCTCGATCACGCTCACCGCCGACGACGGCACCCCGATCGCGCGACGCGGCGCGATTATCGGCAAGTCGGTCGACGCGGCCAAGCTCCCGCCGCACGTCACGCAGGCGTTCCTCGCGATCGAGGACCGGCGTTTCTATTCGCATTGGGGCGTCGACCCACGCGGCATCGCGCGCGCAGCCTGGGCGAACCTCGGCTCGGGCGGCGTGCGTCAGGGCGGCTCGACGATCACGCAGCAGCTCGCCAAGAACGCCTTCCTCGATTCGGACCGCACCGCGACACGAAAGATCCGCGAGGCGATGATCGCCTTCTGGCTCGAGGCATGGCTGTCGAAGAACGAAATCCTCTCGCGCTATCTCTCGAACGTCTATTTCGGCGACAACACCTACGGGATCAGCGCGGCGGCCAAGCATTATTTCGGCCGCACCCCCGACAAGCTCAACGTCGGCCAGGCGGCGATGTTGGCCGGGCTGGTTAAGGCACCATCGCGTCTCGCCCCCACCTCCAACCTCGAAGGCGCGCGCAAGCGTGAAGCCGTGGTGGTCGGCGCGATGGTCGATGCCGGCTTCCTCACCAAGGCGGAGGGCGACGCCGTCCAGCCGCAGCGCGTGCTCGGCAGCCGCCCGTCGCAACTCCCCAACGGCACCTATTTCGCCGACTGGATCCTACCCGAAGCGCGCGACCAGGCCGGCGAGATCAAGACCGAGGCGACCGTCCAGACGACCCTCGATCCCCGCCTGCAACGCGCGGCGGAGCGCACCGTCGCGCGCGCTGGATTGCGAGAGGCGCAGGTCGCGCTGGTGGCGATGCGTCCCGATGGCCGCGTGGTCGCGATGGTCGGCGGCAAGAATTACCGCAAAAGCCCGTTCAACCGTGCGACGCAGGCGCGGCGCCAGCCCGGCTCGACCTTCAAGCTGTTCGTGTACCTAGCGGCGATGCGCCAGGGGATGACACCCGATTCGACGATCGAGGACCGCCCGGTGACGATCGGCGACTGGACGCCGAAGAACAGCGACGGCCGCTATCAGGGGACGATCACGCTGCGCCAGGCGTTCGCGCGCTCGTCCAACGTCGCTGCCGCGCGTCTCACGCAACAGGTCGGCGTGAAAGCGGTGATCAAGGCGGCGCGCGATCTCGGCATCTCGACGCCGATCCCGAGCGAGGCGACGATCGGCCTCGGCACCTCGACGGTGTCGTTGCTCGAACTGACCGCCGCCTATGCCGCAATCGCGCGCGAGCAATATCCCGTACAGCCTCGCGGCCTTGCCGACGTGCGCGAAAAGGGCTGGTACCAGTCGCTGACCGGCGGCGCGACCGAGATGCCGTCGAAGATCCACGACGAGATGCTCGACCTGCTCGCCGCCTCGATCCGCGATGGCACCGGGCGGCAGGCGAACCTGACCGTCGACGCATTCGGCAAGACCGGGACGACGTCGGACAACAAGGATGCGCTGTTCGTCGGCTTCGCCCGCGATCTGGTCGTCGGCGTGTGGGTCGGCAACGACGACAATTCCTCCAACCCCGGCCTTTCGGGCGGCGGCATCCCCGCTCGGATCTGGCGCGACTTCATGCAGAGCGCGCTCGGGATCGCACCGGTCGCGGCACCGCCACCGCCAGTCGAGGAAGTCGATCCGGACGCGCTACCTTCGGACGACCAGGACAATTCGGTGCTGCCCCTCGGCGGCGAGATCGAAGGCCTCGGCTTCAACCTGAAGATGGGCGAGGACGGCACCATCTCCGTCGGCCCCTCGCGTCGCGACCGGGAAGAGGGCCCGCCGCCCCGCGACGATCGCCGGCCGCCAGAGGAAGAACCCGGGTTCGACGAGGGGCAGTAGCGCCCCCTCACTCCGTCATCCTGACGAAAGTCAGGATCCAGAGCCACGAACGACACCTCTCGTGGCTCTGGATCCTGGGTCGAGCCCAGGATGACGAAAAAGAAGCGCACGCGATGCCCCCGTTGACGCCACCACCGCATCGCAGCATGTCTCACCCATGCGCTTCTTCTCCGACAATGCCGCCACCATCCACCCCCACGTCATGGCCGCGATAGCCGCCGCCGACTCGCTCGACACAGCCTATGCCGGCGACGCGTGGAGCAAGCAGCTCGACGGCCGTCTGTCGGAACTCTTCGAAACCGAGGTGGCCGTCCTGTGGGTCCCCACCGGCACCGCCGCCAACTGCCTCGCGCTCGCCGCACTCTGCCCCCCGCACGGCGGCATCGTCTGCCACCGCGACGCGCACATCCAGAACGACGAGGGCGGCGCGCCCGAATTCTACACCCACGGCGCCAAGCTCTTCCTCGCCGACGGCGACGGCGCCAAGCTGACCCCCGACACGATCCGCACCGTCGTCGACGCGATCCCCGACGACGTCCACCGCGTCCAGCCGCACGCGATCTCGATCACCAACGCCACCGAATATGGCCGCGTCTACCAACCCCACGAAGTCGATGCGATCGGCGCTCTCGCCAAAGAGCGAGGGCTCGGCTTCCACATGGACGGCGCGCGTTTCGCCAACGCCATGGTCCACGCCGGCTGCTCGCCCGCCGACATGACATGGCGCGCGGGCGTCGACGCGCTGAGCTTCGGCTTCGTCAAGAACGGTGCGATGAGCGCGGAGGCCCTGGTCTTCTTCAAACCCGAGCTCGCCGCCGTCACGCAATACCGCCGCAAGCGCGCCGGCCTGTTGTTGTCGAAGGGCCGCTACCTCGCCGCACAGATCCTCGCCATGCTCGACGACGACCTCTGGCTCGCCAACGCCAAGACCGCCAACGATGCCGCGGCAAAACTCGCCGCCGCGGCGGGCGACCGCCTCGTCCACCCGGTCGAAGCAAACGAAGTCTTCCTCCGCGCCACGCCGGACGAAGCCGCGGCTCTCCGCGCAAAAGGCTTCGACTTCTACGACTGGGCAGCCGGCGAAATCCGCCTCGTCACTGCGTGGGACAGCCCGGCGGACGCGGTAGGCCTGCTCGCCGACGCCATCCGCGAGCTGTGACCGGCCCCACCGACCCACCGCAGTCGACCCGCGCCGCGGTACTGATCCCGTTCGGCATCGTCACGCTGATCTGGGGCTCGACCTGGCTCGTCATCCGCGACCAGATCGCAGTGGTGCCGGCGAGTTGGTCGATCAGCTACCGGTTCCTCGTCGCCAGTATCGCGATGGCGATCTATGCAGCGGTCAAGCGCGAGAGCTTCAAATTCGACGCCCGAGGCTATGCGTTCGCAGCGGTGATCGGGATCGCGCTGTTCACGTTCAACTTCAACTTCGTCTACCGCGCCGAGCATTACGTCACCTCCGGCCTCGTCGCGGTGGTGTTCGCGCTCCTGCTCGTCCCCAACGCGATCTTCGGCCGCATCTTCCTCAAGCAACGCCTCGGGCGCCAACTAATGGTCGGGTGCGCGGTGGCGATGGCAGGGGTCGCGTTGCTGTTCGTGAACGAGGCGCGGGTCGATCCGCACGGGCCGCGCTCGGCGACGATCGGCATCGTGCTGACCCTGTGCGCCGTCCTTTCGGCATCGGTCGCCAACGTCATCCAGGGCAGCGCGTTTGCGAAACGCTATCCGATGGCGCCGACGCTCGCGATCGCGATGCTGATCGGTGCGAGCCTCGACGCGGCATTCGCCTGGATCACCACCGGACCGCCGGTGTTCGAGGCGCGCTTCGGCTATGTCGCCGGCATCCTCTACCTTGGCGTGTTCGCGTCGGCGCTCGCCTTCCCGCTCTATTTCAACGTCATACGCGCGATCGGCCCGGCCAAGGCGGCCTATTCGGGCGTGATCGTCCCCGTGATCGCGATGCTGCTATCGACGATCTTCGAGCGTTATCACTGGTCGACCTTGGCGGTCGCCGGCGCGATATTGTCCGGCATCGGGCTCGTCATCGCACTCAGCGCACGCAGGCCGGCACGGTAGTCGGGCCAGGCGGGCGTCCAGCCGAGCACGCGCTTGGCCTTCCCATTCGCCACCCGCCGGTTCTCGTTATAGAATCCGCGCCCCATCGCCGACAGCTCCTCGAGCGTCACGAACGGCGGCGCGGGCATCCCAAGCAGCATCGCCGCGAACGCCACCACGTCGTTCTGCGACGCGGGCACGTCATCGGCGAGGTTATACGCCCCCGCCGGCGCGCCAAACCCGGCGATCACCCCCGAGACGATATCGTCGACATGCGCGCGGCTGAACACCTGCCCCGGCCGCTCGATCCGGTGCGCCTTCCCGTCGCGCACCCGGTCGAGCGGCGAGCGCCCGGGACCATAGATCCCCGGCAATCGAAACGTCCGCGCACCGATCACGAGCCAGTCCGCATCCGCCGCCGCCCGCGCGCTCCGCCGGCCGCTACCGATCGGCGCAGTCTCGTCCACCCACGCGCCCTGCGCATCGCCGTACACCCCCGTCGACGACAGATACCCGATCCACGCGCGCGTCCGCAGCAACAGCGAACCGTAGCGCCCGAGCACCGGGTCCGCCTCATGCTCGGGCGGCACCGAGGAGAGGATATGCGTCGCCGCTGCGATCTCCGCGGTCACCGCATCCGTGTCGTCGAACCGAAGCGTACCATTGCGCCCGTCCCGCGTCGTACCGACGACGTGCCAGCCGTCCGCCGCCAGCCGCTCGGCAAGCCGCGACGCGGTGTAGCCGAGACCGAAGACCAGCAGCCGGCTCATTTTACCACCGCTGCGCCAGCCATCGGACCCTTATAGAGCGTCCCGAAATAGTCGCCCGTGTTCCACACCGGCCGCTGCGCACCGTCGGCGATCTCGCGCGCGATCCGGTAGTTCGCATCGACGAACCGCACGCCCTGATCCCACAGGATCGGCTGCGTCAGGTCGTCCGACGGCTTGTGGTAATTATTCGCCATGAAATACGCGACCGCAGCCTTGCCCGGGCCCTTCTGACCCGGCCACAGGAACACCGACGGGATACCCTTCTGCACGAAGCGGAAATGGTCCGAGCGGACGAAGATCCCCTCCTCCGGCATCGGATCGGGCGACAGGCCGACGCCGATCGCCGCGACCGCCTTCCGCACGATCGGCCCCAACGTGGAACGCTCGGCACCGAACACCACCATGTCCTCGAACTTGTACGTCAGGATCGGCATGTCGAGATTCACGTCCGCGACGATCGAGGTCAGCGGCACGGTCGGGTGGTTGCTGAAATAATCGGACCCGACCAGCCCCTTCTCTTCGCCGGTGACGGCCAGGAACACGATGGTCCGTTTCGGCGCCTGCCCGCTGGCCGTAAAGCGCTTGGCCTCCTCGATCAGGCTGGCGATGCCGATCGCGTTGTCGAGCGCACCGTTGTTGAGCGCGTCGCCCTTAATGGGCTTAGTGATGCCGATGTGATCGAGATGCGCCGACAGCACGACGACTTCCTTGCCGACCACCGGATCGCTGCCGGGGATCACGCCGACGACGTTGCTGCTCGCCGCGGGTACGAAGCTTGTCTTGGTCGCGACCGTCAGCGTGCCGACCAGCGGCATCGACTTGAACTTGGCGTTGTCGCCCGTCGCCTGCTTGACGATCCGGCTCCACGGCGTCTTCGCGCCGGCGAACAGCTTGGCCGCACCGGCCATGCTCACCGTGCCGAGCGACGGCGCGCCGGGGGCATCGACCTTGCCGGTCCCATCAGGTTTCGCCCACGTCATCCGCGGAGTCGCGTAGGAGTCCGCCAGCTTGGCGAAGGTCCGCACCTTGGCCGAACGCGGGCTCTCCAACGTGATCACGCCCACCGCGCCCTTGGCCTGCGCGATCGCCGCCTTGGTGCCGCCCGACCCGAAGAACGCGCGCTCCTCGCCCCCAAACCGCGCGGGCGAGCCGCCGAAATACGCGACGATCTTGCCGCGCACGTCGACGCCCTTGTAATCGTCCTGTCCATATTGCGGCGCATCGATGCCATAGCCGACGAAGACCACGGGCGCCGAAACGCTGGTCTCCGCCTTCGCGCCGTTCGCGGCCGGCACGTAATCCTGACCGAACACGAGCGGCTGCGCGACCCCGCGACCGGTCCAGACGAAATCGCCCTTGCTCGCCGCCTTATAGCTGACCAGCGGCACGGCTTGGAGATAACCGCCCGCATCGCCACCCGGACGAAGCCCCGCGGCATAGAATTGCGCCGCGACATATTGCGCGGCGATGTCGAACTCGGGGCTGCCAGCCTCACGCCCCTTCATCGCATCCGACGCAAGGAACAGCACATGCGCCTTCATCGCCGCCTGGTCCGCCGGCAGCGGCGCAGCGAGCTTTGCGTTCAACTCGGCGTTGTTGGGTGCCGCCACCGGCGCAGTCTGAGCGAGCGCAGAAGTAGAAAGCGCGAGCACCGCAAGCGCGCCAAGAGGACGATACATCCGGAAATCCTTGCAAAGGAACGTGTTGCAGCCGCGTAGCATGCACCGAAACCCGCGCAAGCTTTGGCTGGCGATAGGCGGCCACGGCCCTATATTCGCGGCATATGCTCGACATCCAGAACAGTCTCGCCCACCCGCTCGTCATCCGCCGCGAGGATTACACCCCGCCCGAGTGGCTGGTCCCCGAGACGAAGCTGGATTTCGACCTCGATCCGTCGACCACGCGCGTCACCGCGACCTTGTCCGTCACGCGCAACGGCGTTCACGCCGAACCGCTCCGGCTCGACGGCGCAGGACAGAAGCCGCTCTCGATCACGGTCGATGGCGTAGCGATCAACGACTGGCGGATCGACGGCGAACAGCTCGTCATCCCCCTCACCGGCGCCGCGCATGTCGTGGAAACGCAGGTCGAGATCGCCCCCGATCGCAACACGCAGTTGATGGGACTCTACGCCTCGGGCGGCAATCTCTGCACCCAATGCGAGGCGGAAGGCTTTCGCCGCATCACCTATTTCCCCGACCGCCCCGACGTCCTCAGCGTCTATTCGGTCCGCCTGACCTCGGACAAGAAGCACTTCCCTGTGTTGCTCGCGAACGGCGATCCGGTCGCACAGGGCGACCTCGAAGACGGCCGCCACTGGGCGACTTGGCACGATCCGTTCCCGAAACCCTCCTACCTCTTCGCGCTCGTCGCTGGCGATCTCGCCGTAAACCGCGGCAGCTTCACGACGATGTCGGGTCGCGAGGTGTCGCTCGGCATCTGGGTCCGCCAGGCCGACCTGCCAAAGACCGATCACGCGCTGAAGGCGCTCGAACTCGCAATGGCGTGGGACGAGACGACCTATGGCCGCGAGTACGACCTGGACGTGTTCAACATCGTCGCGGTCGACGACTTCAACTTCGGCGCGATGGAGAACAAGGGCCTCAACATCTTCAACTCGCGCTACATCCTTGCCGACCCGGATACCGCGACCGATTACGACTACGACGCGATCGCCGCGGTCGTCGCGCACGAATATTTCCACAACTGGTCGGGCAACCGGATCACCTGCCGCGACTGGTTCCAGCTGTCGCTCAAGGAAGGCTTCACCGTCTACCGCGACCAGGGCTTCTCCGCCGACCAGGGCTCGCGCGCGGTCAAGCGCATCGAGGACGTCCGCGGTCTGCGCGCCTCGCAGTTCCCCGAGGATTCCGGCCCGCTCGCCCACCCCGTGCGTCCGGAATCCTACCAGGAGATCTCGAACTTCTACACCGCGACCATCTACAACAAGGGCGCCGAACTGATCCGGATGATGGCCGCGATCCTGGGTCCGAAAGGCTTCCGCGCCGGCACCGACCTGTATTTCGACCGCTACGACGGCACCGCCGCCACCTGCGAGGATTTCGTCACCTCGATGGAGGAAGGCGGCAACGTCGACCTCACCCAGTTCCGCCTCTGGTACTCCCAGGCTGGCACCCCCCGCGTTTCGGCGAGCCTGTCGCACGAGGGCGACCGCGCAACGCTGCGGCTCGCGCAGCAGGTGCCCGCAACGCCCGGCCAGCCGGTGAAGTCGCCAATGGTCCTGCCGTTGCGTGTGAAGCTGTTCGGCGCGGAGTCCGGTACGGCGCTGACGGAAGAACGGCTCGTCCTGTTCGACGACACGCTCGACACGATCGAGTTCGAAGGCCTCGCCGAGCGCCCGGTGCTGTCGATCAACCGCGGCTTCTCCGCCCCCGTGGTGGTCGAGACCAACCGCACCGCCGCCGATCTCGCCTTCCTCAGCGCACACGATGACGATCCGTTCGCGCGCTACGAGGCGATGCAGCAGCTGATGCTCGATGCGCTGGTCGCCTCGGCGGGAGGGAACGCGGATCACGAGGGCGTGATCGCCGCGGTCGCGAACACGCTCGCCAACACCGATCTCGACCTCGCGTTCGTCGCAGAGGCGGTGTTGCTGCCGCCGGAGAGCTTCATCGGCGACCAGATGACCGTCGTCGATCCCGAGGCGATCTTCCGCGCACGCGAGGCGTTGCGACGCGATCTCGGCACGCGGCTGGAGGCGCAATGGCGGCAGGCCTACGCGCGTGGTGAGCGTCAGCCCTATGCCTACACACCCGAGGGCAAGGGCCTGCGTCGCCTGCGGACGGTCGCGCTCGGCTATATCGCGGCGAGTGGCGCAGCGGATGCCGCAGACCTCGCGTTCGCGCAGTTCGATTCGGCGGACAACATGACCGATCGGATGGGGGCATTGACGACGCTGGTGAGCAGCGAGTCGGAGATCCGCACCACCGCGCTCGACATCTTCTACAGCCAATATTGCGACAACGCGCTGGTGCTCGACAAGTGGTTCCAGGCGCAAGCACAGTCGTCGCGCAACGATACCGGCGCGGTAGTCGCCGCGCTCGCCGAGCATGCCGACTTCACCCTCAACAACCCCAACCGCGCCCGCTCGCTGATCGGCGCATTCGGCGCGAACCAGCGGGCGTTCAACAATGCCGACGGGAGTGGCTATCGCTTTCTCGCGGACCAGTTGATCGCGCTCGACCGCCTGAACCCGCAGACCGCGGCGAAGCTACTCCCGCCACTGGGCCGCTGGCGTCGGTTCGATTCGATTCGGTCAGGTCTGATGCGAGCGGAGCTGGAGCGGATCGTCCAGACGCCGGGGCTATCAAAGGACCTGTTCGAACAAGCGTCCAAGAGTCTCGAAGGCTGACCAAACCCACTCCGTCACCCCGGACTGGTTCCGGGGTCCACGGTTCCGCAAACTCAATCGCTCGAATGTGCGGAGCCGTGGATGCCGGAACGAGCCCGGCATGACGGATTACAAGTGGTGGCGCCGTCTCATGCGATACGTCCTACCGGCGACTCGCAAAGAATTCCCGCAGGATCGCCGCCGCCTCAGTCTCCGCAATCCCCGCGTAAATCTCAGGCCGGTGGTGACACGTCGGCTGACCGAAAAACCGCGGTCCATGCTCGACCGCGCCACCCTTCGCATCGGCCGCCCCATAATAGAGCCGCGCAATCCGCGCATGAGCGATAGCCCCGGCACACATCGCACAAGGCTCCAGCGTCACCCAAAGATCGCAACCCTCAAGCCGATCGCTCCCCAGCACGCGAGCCGCCGCGCGAATCGCCTGGATTTCAGCATGCGCGGTAGGATCGCACAACGCCCGCGGCGCATTGGCGCCCACAGTTATAATAACGCCGTCTTTAACGACAACGGCGCCAACCGGAACTTCCCCGGCCAGCGCCGCATCGCGTGCCGCATCGAGCGCGCGGCGCATAGGTTCAGGGACCGGGAACATGGCCTCGAGCCCTGCCCCGCGCGGTCCCTCAGGTAAAGCTCAGTTCGGTGCCTGGCTGTTGGCCGGCTTCTCGACGTTGATCGTCGGCACGGCGACGGTCTTGTTCTCGGTGCCCAGCGTGACCTTGCCGACGTCGGCCTGGAACTTCGGCGTCTGGACCATTCCCGGGCGAGTCTGGTCGATGTTGATGATCCCGAAATACATCAGGCCGACCACGACCAGCACGACGATCGCGACCAGTGACAAGAGCGTACGCATGAGACATCCCCTTTATTCGAACAGTTCGATAGCGTAACAACGTCCCTCGACGCCGCCGGTTGCAAGACACGTTTTGCGCACAATCGGTTGACGAAAGCCGGCGTGCCAGCTATCCGCGCGCCTTTCCGGGGTTCCTCCCGACACTTGAATAGGTAATCACATGTCGCGCATCTGCGAACTGACCGGCAAGGGCCGGATGGTCGGGAACAACGTCTCCCACGCCAACAACAAGACCAAGCGCACGTTCCTGCCGAACCTGCAGAACGTCACTTTGCTCTCCGATTCGCTCGAGAAGGGCGTCAAGCTGCGCGTTTCGACGCACGGCCTGCGCACCGTCGAGCACAATGGCGGACTCGACAATTGGCTGGTGAAGGTCTCGGACGACAAGCTGTCGCTCCGCGTTCGTCGCCTGAAGCGCGAAGTCGTCAAGAAGATCGCAGCATCGGCAGTCGCCGCTTAACAGCGACGTCGTGATGCGATCACCGCGGCCCGCCCTGCACACCGCAGGGCGGGCCGTCGGCGTTTGTAGGTGCGCGGTTCTGCATCAGCCCGGTATTCCTTCCCAGTCCGTCACCCCAGCGAAAGCTGGGGTATCCCAATTGGCGCGCGCTGCGACCCGAACGGGGAGATCCCAGCTTCCGCTGGGATGACGGTCGGCCGGTATCGTCCGCTACCGATCCAGCCGGAACTTCAGCAGCAGCGTGCGCTGGAGAAACATCTGGTTGTCGTCCGACACGATCCACACGATCGTCTTGCCGTCCTCGATCGTCGTATCGATCCCCTCGAAATTGTCGTGGATCAGCGGCGCGTCGATCGTCGCGATCAGGCGGCCGCGAGCGATTCGCCCCGCCGCTACGTCCTCCGCTGCCACCAGCGAAATCCGCACCGAGAACGTAAACGGCAGCCGAAACGCACGATCGAGCACGAGCAAGTCGCCGTTCGGCAATGCGGTGACGTCCGACGGATCGTAGCGGCCATAAGGTTCGTACGCGAAACGCAGCGGCGGCGCGGCCTGGGTCGGGTCGCCCGCGAAGTTCAACGCCTGTCGCGTATGCAGGCGCTCCTTCTCCGATCCGGTCCAGTCGGTTCGACGCACGTGCGCCTCCTCGCTGATGACGACGAATCGCCCATCGGGCAGCCGCGCCATCGACTCGGGACCGCCATTGGTAGGCCATTTCTGCATAGCTTCGGGCGCCACCCGCGCCTCGTATCGCGCAAATCCCGACGCATAGCGCCAGATCGAGTTGGCATCCTCGAAGCCGACCCAGATCTTCCCGGTTACCGGATCGATCGCCATTGATTCGCTGTCGCGGTCGCGCTTTTCCCAACCGATGCCAGGCCCTGCCGGCAGGTTCTTGAACGCGACCCGGTGCGGAAGCCAGTCGGCGCCCATGTCGAACTGGACGATGTTGCCGCCATCGCTCAGCACCGTGAAGCGATTGCCGGTCGCGGCCGGCGTGACGTCCAGCGACGAGAATCCCCCGAACGCCGGATCGCGGCTGTCGAGCACCACCCCGCCAAGATAGGTGAGCCCGCCGACGCGCACATGCCGCGGGTTGGTGCGGTCGAGCATCACGCGCGTCGCAGTCAGCTGCGCACGGCTGCCAAGCAGGTCGAGCCGCGCTTCGCCGGACCAGGTCGGCACGATCGCACAGACGCTCACGGCGACGAACAGGACAGTGATCAGGCGCCGCATCGCATCCTCATAGGGTCTCCGGCGCCGCGCGAAAGCATGAACGGCGGATAACGGAGGCATTCAGGCTCGGCTCAATGCGAATCACCCATAAGCACCTCATCGAGGATGGAAGCACGGTCCCCGCCGCCGCCGAAATCCCCAACGGGAGACGCACGATGTTCAAGACTTTTACCCTCGCCGCCAGTGCCCTCGCATTGGGTGCGACCGCCCTCGTTCCCGCCGCCGCCGAGGCGCAGCGTTATGGCTCGCGCTACGAGCGTGGCTACGACGGCTACCAGGGTGGTGGCTACCGCGATCGTGGTTACGACCGTGGCTCCCGCGAGTATCGCGGCAACGACCGCCGCTACAACGCGCGCAATCGCCGCGGTTGCGACAACACCGGCGGCACGATCATCGGCGCACTCGCCGGCGGCTTGCTCGGCCACACCGTCGCAGGTCGTGGTGACCGGACACTGGGCGCAGTCCTCGGCGCCGCCGGTGGTGGCCTCGCCGGCAACGCGATCGATAAGTCGGATAACCCCCGGTATTGCCGCCGATAGGCCTGGCAACGCCCAGGCCGGTGCGAGCGCAAGCGAGCAATCGCCGGCACGGACGGCGGGCAGGCAGCGCCTGACCCGACCGACGACGGCTTTGCCGACGTCCCGCCCGTTCGGGCCCAACCAGTTTCCCAGTTCCCTCGCGTAGCGTATCGAGGGCGAGGGCCGGCTTCCCGTTCGGAAGCCGGCCCTTTGTTCGTCCACTGTTTTCCTGCGAACGCAGGAATCCAGGGTTACTCAGCCCAGCCCGCGCAACCCTGGGCTCCTGCGTTCACAGGAGAACGGCAATTACGCGATCCGCCCAGGCACCTCAGCCGCATCCTCGGCAATCGCAGCAGCCGGCGCCACCGCCTCCCAAGGAAACACGAACCAGTCCTTCGTCACCGCCCGGTCGATCGTCCGCGCGCTATAGTCGATCCGCTCGGCCGAACTGACATTGTCGATCAGCATGGCAAACCGCACCGCCCCCTCGACCGCCCCAGCCGCCGCCAGCGCACCACGCAGATGCGTGATCGTCCGCCCCGAATCGTTGATGTCGTCGAGAAACAGCAACCGCTCGCCATCGCGGGTGCGCGCGGCGAGCTTTACCAGCGGTTCGTCGGCGAAGTCCTTCACCTGGCTCGAATAATCGACCGACAGCGTCGGCAGCCCGATCGCATGGCTGAGGAATACCGCCGGCACGAGCCCACCACGACCGATGCCGATGATGTAATCGGGTTTCCACTCGGTATCCTCCACCAGCTTGGCGGCGAGGATGTGGATCGCGGCGACGAACTCGTGCTGCGGGATAGGGGTAAAGATCGGCATCGGCAGATGCTACCGGCTTGCAGTTGTGAGAGCTAGCCGTTCTCCTGCGAAAGCAGGAGCCCAGGGTTGCGAGCACAGCGGTCGCGACCCTGGACTCCCGCGTTCGCGGGAGAACACTACTCAGATCGTCTCCAGCGCCTGCTCGAAATCGGCGATCAGATCGTCCGGATCCTCCACCCCGATCGAGATCCGGACGAGATTGTCCGTGATCCCCAGCGCCTGCTTCCGCGCATCGGGCACCGACAGATGCGTCATGCCCGCAGGATGGCTCGCCAACGTCTCGGTCCCGCCCAAAGACACCGCCAGCTTGGCGATCTTCAGCGCGTCGAGGAACGCGAAGCTCTCGCGTTCGCCGCCCTTGAGGTACAGCGAGAAGGTCGAGCCGCCACCGGTGCAATGGCGACGATAGATGTCTGCCTGCCGCTCCATGCCCGGCTCATCCTCGAGAAACCCAAGATACGCGACCCGCTCCACCTTCGGATGATGCCGCAGGAAGCCGCAGACCTTCGCCGCATTCTCACCCGCGCGGCTCATCCGCAGTTCCAAAGTCTCCAGCGACCGCAGCAACATCCACGCGGTGTTCGGATCGGTGATCGTCCCGATCGTGTTCCGCATAGTCCGGATCGTGTTGATGTGCTCCTTCGTGCCAAGCACGCCGCCCGCCACGAGATCCGAATGCCCACCGACATATTTCGTCAGCGAGTACACGACGATATCCGCGCCATGCTTGAGCGGCTGGAACCACAGCGGCCCCAGGAATGTGTTGTCGATCGCGATCGGTGGCTTCTCGCCCTTGAAGATCGCATCCCGGCTCGCGGCGACCGCTTCCACATCGACCAGAGCGTTGGTCGGGTTCGCCGGGCTTTCCAGATAGATCAGCGCGACATTGCCGGTCGCCGCCTCGGTCATAACCGCGTCGATCTCCTCACGCGTCGCGCCCGCTGGGAAGTCGAGCCACTTCACCCCGAACTTGCCCAGCACACGGCCGATCAGAGTCTCGGTCGCAGCATACAACGGCCCCGAATGGACGATCGTGTCGCCCGGCTTTACCATTGCGAGGAACAGCGTCGCGATCGCCGACATGCCCGATGAAAAGGCGAGCGCGTCCTCCGCCTCTTCCCAAACGCCGAGGCGATCCTCGAGGATCTCCTGGTTCGGCCCGTTGAAGCGCGAATAGACGAGCCCCTCGGCACCGCCGGGACGCTTGCCGGTGACGCCTTCGAAGTGACGCTTGCCCGCCGCCGCGTTGGGGAAGACGAAGGTCGAGGTGAGGAAGATCGGCGGCTTGAGCGAGCCTTCCGACAGCGCCGGATCGTAACCATGGCCCATCATCAGCGTGGACGGCTTCAGCTTGCGCCCACCAATCTCGCCGATCGATGGTTTCGGCGCGACCCGCGCGGCGACCCCGGTCAGGTCGGCTTCGGTTTCGTTCGCGTCATTCGGGGTATTGGCCATCATTCTACTCCTGCGTGGCCCGTCTGGCGCGGGCCGGATGCGTGGAGCCTAAACGAGCCGTACGGGATTTGGGACCCGTTACAGCCCCCGTTACAGGCCGATGATGCTGATCTGACGCCCATAGGAGGGCTCGCCGCGATGGGTCGCGCGCCGATAGCTGAAGAAGCGGTCCTCATCGGTATAGGTATCGAGCCCGAGCGCTTCGATCCGGCCGATCCCCGCGACCGCAAGCCGGCTGACGACATAGGCCTCCAGGTCGAACTGGTAATGGTCCGCACGACCGTCGGCGAAGAAGCGCTCGTTCTCCGGATCCGCCTCGCAGAACCGGCGGATGAACGCGTCGTCGACCTCGTAGCTCGCGCGCGCGATGCACGGCCCGACCGCGGCGACGATCCGGTCGCGGTGCGCGCCGATCGCCTCCATTGCGACAATCGTCGCATCGGTGACGCCGCCGAGCGCACCTTTCCAGCCGGCATGCGCCGCCGCGACGACGCCAGCCTCCCGGTCGGCGAACAGCACGGGCGCGCAATCCGCGGTGAGGATACCGAGTGCGAGCCCCGGGCGGTTGGTGACCAGAGCGTCGGCATGCGGACGGATCGCGTCGTCGAATGGCTCGATGACGGTGACGGCGTCGGCGGAATGAACCTGGTAGAGACCGACGAGCTTCCCGCCGGGAAGGACGGCTTCAGCCGCGCGGCGGCGGTTCTCGGTGATGTTCTCAGGAGCGTCGTCCGAGCCGATGCCGACGTTCAGGCTCGCATAGGCCCCGGTGGACACGCCGCCACGACGTCCGAGGAAACCGTGCGGGACATCGCCGAGGGATTTGGCGCGGATTGCGTCGATGGTCATATCGACCGCCCCACCCACTTATCCACCCGGGCGAAGGCCGGGGCCCAATTGGGGGACGTTGCTGACAGAGTACTGCGCATCGTTACCGCGACCTTTCCAATTGGGCCCCGGCCTCCGCCGGGGTGGTGTAGTTCCGCACGGTAACGGTAGCGCAGACCGTCACAACAGCAGCCGCATGATCCGGTCATCATCCGGCTGCTCCCCGACCATGAACACATACCGCCCGATCTCGACGAAGCCGTAGCGCTGGTAGAACCGGTGCGCCCGGTGGTTATCCACATACACGCTGAGGATAATCTCCGTCCGCCCACCGATTTGTGCGGTATCGATCGCCCAGTCCATCAACGCCGGACCAACACCCGCGCCATGCTGGTCACCACGCACGTAAAGCTGGTGAAGTTCGATCGCCGTCGTCGGCCAGTCGCCCGGAAACGCCACGGGTCCAATCTTGGCAAACCCGACGATCGCATCCGACTCGTCCACCGCCACGCGCACCGTGAAGGCAGGATCGGACAGCTGTGCCGGCAGCCCCTGCTCCCCGAAAGTCTGGTCGAGAAACACGGCAAGGTCTTCGGGCCGATATAGCGTGCCGAACGTGTCGGTGAACGACCGCCTCGCCATCGCGGCGAGTTCTGCCCCGTCGCCTGGCACGGCATCGCGGTAGGCGATCATGCAAATGCCGCCGGGGTTGGCCAATTCGGCGCGGTAATCGCGAGCGCTTTGAAGAGAATACCCATGTCGTCCATCAACCTCCTCCGATCCGCAGCCAAGGCTTCCGCCCGCCCAGGCGACGCCTTGGCGAGCGTCGACGTCCGCGAATCGATCCCGAGCCCGCCGAGCAGGTCGCGCTGCGTCACCGGCCCCCACGCGACCGCGCCCTCGGCCTGCGCCGCGGCGGCGAGCGTGGTGAAGTCGACATGCGCAGTCAGGTCATGCTCGCCGGGCGCCTCGAACGGGTTCGCGAAGGCATGCCCGCGGACCGCCTGCAAGCTGTCGCCCAGCGCCGGCCCCTCATAGCCATAATCGATCGCGATCAGCGCACCGCCCTGCGCGGCGATCCGCTTTGCGAGACCGCGGATGATGGTGACAGCGGCGGGCGAGGTTTCGAGGATCGACCCCGCAGGAGCATCGCGGAACGGTTCGGGAATGACCGCGTCGGGCAGCGGCGTCCCCGCGATCGGCAGGAACAGCAGGTCCTGCGCGGCGACGAGCCGTTCGTGCCACTGCTCGCGCTTGACGAGTTGCCGGATCGGCAGCGCATCGAAGAACTCGTTGGCGACGACGATCAGCGGCCGATCGGTCGGGAGCGTATCGATCGTGTCGTGCCACGCCGCAGCCGGCACGCGCTCTGCCTGGGCTTTGCGGAGGGTTGGACTGGTCTCGACGAAGTGTATTTCGGGTTCGAACCCCGCTTTCGCCATCGCCCGCAGCGCATCCGCGGCCAGAGTCCCCCGGCCCGGCCCAAGCTCGACCCACGCCACATCAGGCCGCCCCGCGCGGTCCCAAAGATCGGCGCACCAGAGGCCGACAAGCTCACCGAACATCTGGCTGATCTCGGGCGCAGTGGTGAAATCGCCCCCCGCCCCCAGCGGATCGCGTGTCGCATAATACTGCGCGTTGGCGGCCGCCATATACTGCGCGACGGGGATCGGGCCCGCGAGTGCGATCGCACGGGCAAGGCGTTCCGGGAGGGCGGTGTCAGTCATCAACGAAGAACCTTGTGTCCCCGCGAAGGCGGGGATCCAGTCTGGGCTCCCGCCTTCGCGGGAGAACAAAGAAGGGTAGGTTGGGCCTAGTTAAGCGACGCTCTGCGACCCCGCGATCGACTCGACCCGCACCCGCCGCTTGGCCGACGTCGCAATCAAATACGCCCCACCGACGATCATCGGCACGCACAGCCACTGGCCCATGTGCAGCCCGGTTTGCTCGGCAAAGGCCCGCAACTGCGAATCAGGCTCGCGGAAGAACTCCGCCGTGAACCGCGCAAGGCCGTAGCCGAGCACGAACAACCCGACGAGCTTGCCCGGGTCATACCGCGCCTTGGTCTTCCAGAACGCGAACCACAGCAGCGCGAACAGGACTATGCCCTCCAGCCCCGCCTCGTAAAGCTGGCTCGGGTGCCGCGCCGGCTCGACCATCCCGAACGGCACGGTGCGCTCGAAGATGATCCCCCACGCGACGTCGGTCGGCTTACCCCAGAGCTCGCCATTCACGAAGTTCGCCAGCCGCCCGAAGAACAGTCCGAACGGTACGCAGCACGCGATATAATCGTGCACGCGCAACCAGTTGAGCTGGTGCTTCCGCGCAAACAGGATCAGCCCGATCGACGTGCCGATGACGCCGCCGTGGAACGACATCCCGCCGTCCCAGAGCCTAAAGATCCGCAGCGGATGCAGGAACATCTCGGGCGCGTAGAAGATCACATAGCCGAGTCGCCCGCCAAGGATGATGCCGAGCGTCGCGTAAAACACCAGGTCGTCGGCATGCCGCCGCGCCATCGGTGCGCCGGGCTGTGCGAGCAGCTTCAGCAGGTACCACCAGCCGAGCAGGATCCCGCCGATATAGGCAAGGCTGTACCAGCGCAGCGTGAAGAAGCCGATCGAGAAGACGTCGGGATGCAAGCCCAAATCCTCGAAGCGAATGTGACTGCCGACGGCAGCCGAAATGGTCGACAGGATCAAAGGCTTTTCCCCACGCGTTCGCCCCTGCATAAAGAGCCATAACGATAAGACCAAGTAGGAGAGCGATATGCGGACCGAGCTAGACCTAGCTATGGATTCGACGATGGCCGCGCTGACCGCCCCCGACGGCATGCTGGCGCTCGGTTCGGCCGAGCGGTTCGGCGTCACGCTGCCGACGATCGCCGCCGCCCCGCCCGCGCTCAGCTACTATTTCGCGCACTACGCCAACGAGCACCGGGAGACCGTCTTCCTCGTCTCGGGCGACGAGCGACTGACGTTCGGCGAGGTCTATGCCGCCGCCGAACGTTGCGCGCGGGCGCTGGTCGGCGGGTACGGGATCGCGAAGGGCGACCGCGTCGGGATCGCGATGCGCAATTCGCCGTCGTGGATCGTGCTCTACATGGGCATCATCATGGCCGGCGGCGTCGCGACTTTGCTCAACGGATGGTGGCAGTCGGAGGAACTGGAGACGGCTATCGGCGAGGTCGATTGCACGCTCGTGTTCGCCGATCCGCCGCGCGTGAAACGGCTCATGCAGATCGCGGCCCTGCGCGCGCCGGTAGTCGAGATCGATGATTCGCGACCGCTCGCCGAAGCGCTCGGAGCCGTGTTCGCGAAGGACGATCACACCGCCGACCTGCCGCTGCTCGGCCCGGAGGATCACGCGACGATCCTCTTCACGTCGGGTTCGACCGGCCAGTCGAAGGGCGCGCTCTCCGAACACCGCGCGGTCGTGCAGGGCATCTTCAACTATCTCGGCCAGGCGATGATGATGCTCGGCATCGCCACCGTGCAAGGATCGCCGCCGGTCGGCCAGCCGGTCACGCTGCTGACGATCCCGCTGTTCCACATCACCGGGGAAGTGCCGGTGTTCCTCCAGAGCTTCGCGATGGGGCGCAAACTCGTGCTGATGCCCAAATGGGACGCGGGCGAGGCGATGCGGCTGATCGAAGCGGAGGGCGTCACCTATTTCGTCGGCGTGCCGCTGATGAGCTTCGAGATCCTCAACCACCCCGATCGCGCCAACTACGACCTCTCGACCGTCACAGATTTCGCCGCGGGCGGCGCCCCGCGCCCGGTCGATCACGTCCGCCGCATAGACGAGGAGATGGGCGGAAGCGCGCCGCTGATCGGCTATGGCCTGACAGAAACTAACGCGGTCGGCACCGGCAACTGGCGCAGCAATTACCTCGCCAAGCCCAATTCGGCCGGCCGCCCCAGCGCGCCGTTGGTCGACCTCGCGATCCTCGACGATGCCGGCCACCCAGTCGACCAGGGCCAGCGCGGCGAGGTCTGCATCCGCTCGATCTGCAACTTCAAGGAATATTGGAACCGCCCCGACGCGACCGCCGCGGCGTTCACGTCGGACGGCTATTTCCGCACCGGCGACATCGGTTACCTCGACGACGACGGCTATCTGTTCATCGTCGACCGCAAGAAGGACATCATCATCCGCGGCGGCGAGAACATCTCGTGCCAGGAGGTCGAGGCGGCGCTCTACGAGCATCCGGCAGTCGCGGAGGCCGCCGTCTTCGGCCTCGCGGACGAACGCTTCGGCGAGGTCCCCGGCGCGGTAGTCGTGCCGCAGGACGGCGAAACGCTGACGTCGGACGATCTCTGCGCGTTCCTCCACCAGCACATCGCCGCGTTCAAGATACCGCAGCGGATCTGGATTTCGGAGCAGCCGCTGCCAAGACTGGGGACGGAGAAGATCGACAAGGTCACGCTGAAAGCCACGTACCGAGCGCTAACCTAAACTGTCCCTCTCCCCTCCGGGGAGAGGGAAGGAGGAGCCGAAGGCGACGGAAGGGTGAGGGGCGTGAGTCTCCCCGGCGGCGCGTCGGAGTCCCACGCCCCCTCATCCGACGCTGCCGCGCCACCTTCTCCCCGCAGGGGAGAAGGATTAGAGCGCTCAGCATGACGATCAACAGGCGCAGCATACTCGTCGGCGGCGGCGCGGGGATCGGTCTCGTCGTCGCATGGAGCCTCTGGCCGCGCCACTACGCTCCCAACCTCGTCGCCAACCCCGGCGAAACCCCGTTCGGCGCCTGGCTCAAGATCGGCACCGACGGCCACGTCACCGTCGCCGTCCCGCAAGCCGAACACGGTCAGGGCGTCTACACCACCCTCCCCCAGATCGTCGCGGACGAACTCGGCGCGGACTGGCGCACGATCGGCGTCGAGCCCGCCCCCCTCAACCCGCTCTACGCCAACCCAATCGGCACGCACGACCTGTTCGAAGGCCTGTTCGACCGCCTCCCGGACAGCCTCGCGGAACCCATGCTCACCGGCGGATCCAGTTCGATCCGAATGTTCGAGCAAGCCTGCCGCGAGGCCGGCGCAGGCGCCCGCGCGCTGCTCTGCATGGCGGCGGCCAAACGCTGGGACGCCGACTGGACCCAGGTCAACGTCGACGCCGGCTTTTGCACATACCAAGCCAAGCGCATCCGCTTTGCCGAACTCGCCGAGGAAGCCGCGAAGTTCACCCTCCCCGATCCCCTCCCGCTCGGCATCCAGGGCGCGGGCAAGCTTGTCGGCAAGTCGGTCCCCCGGCTCGACACACCCTCGAAGGTCGACGGTTCGGCCAACTTCGCCGGTGACGTCCGCCTCGCCGACATGGTCCACGCCGCGATTCGCCAGGGCCCGGTCGGCGGTCACCTGACAAAGGTCGACCGCGCCGCCGCCGACCGTATCCGCGGCGTATTGTCGGTAGTCGAGAACCCGCGCTGGGTGGCGACAGTAGCAACGACATGGTGGGCCGCACAAAAGGCGCTCGACGCGCTCGCGCCCCGGTTCGAGAACGACGCCCGCCTACCCGACTCCACGTCAATCGATGCAGCGCTAGACGCCGCGCTCGCACGTCCCGGCACGCCGATGGCGTCCGCAGGCGACGTCGCCGCGACCTTCCAAGGCGCCAAGCTCGTCACCGCGACCTACCGCGCCGGCCTCGGCCTGCACGCCGCGATCGAGACACGCAGCGCAACCGCCTCCTTCTCCAACGGCCGCCTCGAACTCTGGCTAGCGACTCAAGCCCCCGGTCTTGCGCGATCGGCGGCGGCGCGCGCAGCGAACCTCAGCGAAGACGCCGTCGTCGTCCACCCGATGCTGATCGGCGGATCGTTCGGCGCAGCACTCGAACACGACGTCGCGGAGCAAGCCGCCGTCCTGGCAGTCAAACTCCGCCGCCCGGTCAGCCTCGTCTGGTCGCGCGGCGAAGACTCGCTCCACGACCACTACCGCCCGCCCGCAGTCGCAAAAATGGCCGCACGCCTCGCCCCCAACGGCGCGATCATGGGCTGGTCGGCAAACATCGCCGCCCCCTCCACCGGCGCCGAGATGGCACGCCGCATGATGCCGGGACTCGCCACCGAAGCCGCGCTGATCGGCACCAAGGGCGATCGCTACGCCGTGGCCGGCGCAACGCCCGCCTACCGCATCCCGGCCTACGCAATCGACCACCACCCCGCCGACATCGGCCTCCCCACCGGCCACCTTCGCGGCGGCGCGCATGGCTACACCGCGTTCTTCACCGAATGCTTCCTCGACGAACTCGCGCGCGCGGCGCAGTCCGAACCGATGTCGTTCCGCATCGGCATGCTCGGCGGCGAACCGCGACTCGCGCGCTGCCTCTCGACCGCGGCGGCACTTGGCGGCTGGAACGGCGGCGTCGCCGGCAGCGGCCAGGGGATCGCAGCCCACGCCTTCCGAGGCAGCTATATCGCGGTGATGGCAGAGGCGCACATGGGCGCGGACCAGCGCCCCGTGGTCGACCGCCTCGTCGCCGCAGTCGATTGCGGCGCGCAGATCAACCCCGACATCGTGGCGCAACAGATCGAGGGCGGACTGATCTTCGGCATGGCCGCCGCGCTTGGCGCATCGACCGGCTTCACCCGCGGCCTCGCCGACGCACGCGGGTTCGACACGATCGCCCTGCCCCGCCTCGCCGACACGCCCGACATCACCGTCGAGGTGATTCGCAGCGACGAGGCCCCCGGCGGCGTCGGCGAACTCGGCGTCCCCGCGGTCGCGCCGGCGATTGCCAACGCACTGTATGCGTCAACAGGCTTTCGCATCCGCAATTTGCCTTTAAGACCAGCACCATGACCCTGCCCACAGACCACCCCCCGATCCCGAAACCCAAGATCGGCGTGCTGCTGATGAACCTCGGCACCCCCGACGGCCCCGATGCGAAATCGGTGAAGCGCTATCTCGGCGAGTTCCTGTCCGATTCGCGAGTCGTCGAAATCCCGCAGATCGCGTGGCAGCCGATCCTGCGCGGCATCATCCTCAACACCCGCCCGAAAAAGTCCGCGCACGCCTATGCGCAGGTCTGGCGCGACGACGGCTCGCCGCTGGCCGCCATCACCCGGTTGCAGGCGGCGGCGTTGAAGGATGCGTTCGGACCGGAAGTGCTGGTCGACTGGGCTATGCGCTACGGCAATCCGTCAATCTCGGACCGACTGACGGCCATGAAGGCCGCAGGTTGCGAGCGTATCCTGCTCGCACCGCTCTACCCGCAATATTGCGCAGCAACGACCGCGACCGCGAACGACAAGGCGTTCAAGCATCTGGCAGGCCTGCGCTGGCAGCCGGCGATCCGCACGCTCCCGCCTTACTATGATGACACGCTGTATATCGATGCGTTGAAGGACTCGCTTGAAGAGGGCCTTGCCGCGCTCGATTTTACCCCCGATGCGATCGTCGCGAGCTTCCACGGGATGCCGAAGCGCACGTTGCAGTTGGGCGATCCGTATCATTGCCACTGCCAGAAGACCGCGCGGTTGCTCGGTGAACGTATGGGCCGCGAACTGACGATCGCGTTCCAGTCGCGGTTCGGGCCGCAGAAATGGCTCGGCCCGGCGACCGACGAGACGCTCGTCGCGCTCGCCAAGGCAGGCAAGACCAAGGTGGCGATCTTCGCACCCGGCTTCTCCGCCGATTGCCTGGAGACGCTGGAGGAGCTGTCGATCCGCGGGCGCGAGAGCTTCGAGGAAGCCGGCGGCACGGATTTCGCCTATCTCCCCTGCCTCAACGACAGCCCGGTCGGCGTAGAAATGTTGCGCAGCATTTTAGCGCGCGAGCTTGAAGGATGGGTGCGGGCTGGCTAGCCTCCGGCAAAAGGCTGAACCTGGGAGAGACTGATGGCACGCGTAGCAATTGTAACCGGTGGTACGCGCGGAATCGGCGAAGCGATCAGCCTCGCGCTACAGGACATGGGCCTGACCGTCGCCGCCACCTATGCCGGCAATGACGCGCGCGCGACGGAGTTTACCGAGCGCACGGGCATCGCCGCATACAAGTGGGACGTCGCCGATTATGACGCGTGCCAGGCGGGCTGCGCGCAGGTCGCTGCCGATCTGGGCGACGTCGATATCGTCGTGAACAACGCCGGCATCACGCGCGACGGCACCATCCTGAAGATGACGTACCAGGATTGGAAAGAGGTGATGGACACCAATCTTGGCGGGTGTTTCAACATGGCCAAGGCGGTGTTCCCCGGCATGCGCACGCGCAAATGGGGGCGGATCGTCAACATCGGCTCGATCAACGGGCAGGCTGGGCAGTACGGCCAGGTGAACTATGCTGCGGCGAAGTCCGGCATCCACGGCTTCACGAAAGCCTTGGCGCAGGAGGGCGCGCGCGCGGGCGTGACGGTCAACGCGATTGCGCCGGGGTATATCGATACCGACATGGTGGCGGCGGTGCCAGCCGACGTGCTGGAGAAGATCGTCGCGAAGATCCCGGTCGGGCGACTGGGCCAGGCGACCGAGATCGCTCGGGGAGTCGCTTTCCTGTGCTCGGAAGAGGGCGGGTTCGTTACCGGGTCTACGCTGAGCATCAATGGCGGGCAGCACATGTACTGACGGGCGCAGGCAGCGCAAAGCGCAGCCGATGCCCGCGAGCAAAGCGAAGCGGACAGCGCCCGGCACGGCCGGCGGGTCGGCGAGGCCGAACCCGTCCGACGGCGGCTTTGCCGGCGGCGCTGAGTAGATGTCTACCGGACTACCGAGGACGGTCTTGCTTGATCCTGGGCCCCCGCCTTCGCGGGGGAACGAGGAAGGGTTGACCTCCCCCACTTTCCGTCATGCCGGGCTCGTTCCGGCATCCACCGTGCCGCACGATCAAGAATGGTGAGTTTGCGGTGCCGTGGACCCCGGAACAAGCCCGGGGTGACGGGTCGTCTTTGACTGTGTCTTGCCAGAACAGTGCTGTCGGCTGCCCCGATCGAGCAATGACCTCACCCCCGAAGCATTACCCGTCGCTAGCGCGCTCGATATCCGCCCCGACCGCGCTCAGCTTCTCCTCCAACCGCTCATACCCGCGATCAAGGTGATACACCCGACCCACAGACGTCTCGCCATCCGCCGCCAGCCCGGCCAAGATCAAGCTCATCGAAGCCCGCAGATCGGTCGCCATAACCTGCGCCCCCACCAGCTTGTCGACGCCACGCACCACGGCGGTCCGCCCACGCACCTGGATATCCGCCCCCATCCGCGCCAGCTCCGGCACGTGCATGTAGCGGTTCTCGAAGATCGTCTCGGTCAGCACGCTGGCGCCATCCGCCATGCACAGCATGGCCATGAACTGCGCCTGCATGTCGGTCGCGAACCCAGGATACGGCGCAGTCGACAGCGTCAGCGGTTTCAGCTTGCCGTCCGACGCGATGCGCACGCCGTCCTTGGTCGGCGTCACGGAAACCCCCGCCTCGACCAGCGCGTCGATCGTCGCGCCCATGTCCGGGATCGCCACGCCGACCAGCTCCAGGTCGCCGCCGGTGATCGCCGCGGCGCAGGCGTAGCTGCCCGCCTCGATCCGGTCGGGCATCACCGCATAGGTCGCGCCGTGCAATCGGTCGCGGCCTTCGATCGTCAGCGTCTCGGTACCGATCCCGTCGATCGACGCACCCATCGCGACGAGGCAATTGCACAGGTCGACGATCTCGGGCTCGCGCGCGGCGTTCTCGATCACCGACGTGCCCTTGGCCAACACCGCCGCCATCACGACGTTCTCGGTCGCGCCCACCGACACGATCGGGAAGCGGAAGCGTCCGCCCGGCAGGCGCCCGCCCGGCGCAATCGCCTTCACATAGCCCGCCGCCATCTCGAGTTCGGCACCAATCGCTTCCAAAGCGCGCAGATGCAGGTCGATCGGCCGGTTGCCGATCGCACAGCCCCCCGGCAGCGACACCGTCGCCTCGCCGCCACGCCCGAGCAGCGGCCCGAGCACCAGGATCGACGCGCGCATCTTCCGCACGATGTCGTACGGCGCCTCGGTCGACGTAAGGTTACCCGCGCGGATCGTCATCACCCGGCCGAAATCCTCCGGCCGCGTCCCCTGGATCGCGGTCGATGCGCCAAGCTGGTTGAGCAGGTGGCCGAAGCCGTCGACGTCCGCCAGCCGCGGCAGGTTGCGCAGCGTCAGCGGTTCTTCGGTCAGCAGCGCGCACGGCATCAGCGTGAGCGCGGCGTTCTTCGCCCCGGAGATGGGCAAGCGCCCGGACAGGCGATTGCCGCCGCGAATGAGAATACGGTCCATTCGGGGTGTCTATCGCGGCTGGCGTTCCGCGCAAGGGCCGCGCACCGATCGGGCGACGGGCGGACGCTGCACCAAGGTCGAGTCGCGCGTTGGGACGCCCCGTTCCCTCGGTGGTGCTTTCCCCCCGCTTGATCGACTTTAATGCGCGGAAATCCTAGCTTTGCTCTGTGGTTCCCGAACATCGGGGACCAATACAGAGTGCCGCACAGCTGCTTCGCCGACCGCGTCGGCGATCTCATCGACCTGTCGATGAACGAGAAGGCTGCGCTAGCGCGGTTGGAGGAGCGCCCGCGAGACTTGCGTCGCGGTGCCGTCCTCGTGCGCGAAAATGATCCGCAGGCCGAACTCTTCATCCTGCAGCGCGGCATGGCGATGAGCTATGTCTTGCTCCATGACGGCAGCCGCCAGATTTTACGCTTCCTCTATGCCGGCGACATGCTGGCCGTCTCTGCGCTCGTCTATCGCGATTCGCCCGAGACGGTGGTCGCGCTGACGGATTGCACGGTCTGCTCGTTCGATCGTTCGGCGATGACCGGGCTTGTCACCGATCACCCGCGGCTGTCGGCGCTGATCATGGTCATGAATCAGATGGAGAAGGTCGCGCTGACCGACCGTCTCGCCGCACTCGGCCGCACCTCGGCCAAGGCACGGATCGCCGCGCTGCTGATCGAGATGCGCAACCGATTGCGGATGCGCGACCGCGCGATGGGCAACAACTTCACGCTCGGCCTGACGCAGGAGGAGATCGGCGATGCCACCGGCCTTACCGCAGTCCACGTCAACCGGATGTTGCGGCAGTTGGAGGAAGACGGCCTGATCCGCCGCGAAATGGGCCGGGTGACATTGCTCAACGAAATGCAACTGGCGCAAGCCGCGAACTACATCGACCGGTTTGACGGGCTAGACCTGCGCTGGTTGCCACCGGCGCGGTAGAAACGCTCTCTAATTCTCCCCCGCCAGGGGGAGGTGGCTGGCCCTTGCCAGACGGAGGGGGCGGATACGGAACAGAGGTGGTCGCGTGCCTCCCCCTCCGTCACCTTCGGTGCCACCTCCCCCTGGCGGAGGAGGATTAACTCAAACGGTGAAGCTCACGCCTTCTCCAGCGTGCACTGCAACGGATGCTGGTTCTGCTTCGCAAAATCCATCACCTGCGACACCTTCGTCTCCGCCACCTCGTAACTGAACGTCCCGCAGACCCCGACGCCCTTCTGGTGAACGTGCAGCATGACGCGAGTCGCAGCCTCCATGTCCATGCGGAAGAAGCGCTGGAGACACAGCACCACGAACTCCATCGGCGTATAGTCGTCGTTGAGCATCAGCACGCGGTACGGCGTCGGCTGTTTGGTCTTCGCGCGCGTCTTGGTCGCGATGCCGGCGCCGGTGCCGCCCCCGGTGCCGTTACCGTCCTCGCCACCATCGTCGCGGCGCTCGGCCATCTGCTCGCCCGTCCGCTGGGGAGTCGTCATTTCAGGGGTCAAAAGCATGCTGCCAAAATATGGCATGCCGGGGGGCAAGGGCAAGGGGGCGCCCGCAAACGTCGCGCGAAAACCGCAAACGCAAAAGGGGCGACCGTCGCACGACGGCCGCCCCTTTTTCGTCACCTGCCGCCCAAAGACGGCATCGCGTAACTTACGCCGAGATCTTCATCTTGTCGGTCGCGACCGCAACGCGGTTCGAGATCGGCTGTGCGAACTCGCCGAACATCTTCAGCATACGCTCGGTCGAGCGCGAACCCTCGGCGATCATCGTGTCGAACGCGGTGCGCGCATAATCGCCCTGCAGCTTCATGAACTCGGTCGGCGACTTGGCGGCGGCGAGCGTCTTGGCGGCTTCGGTCGCGCTCTCGAACGAGGTCTTGGCGTACTCGGCAGCTTCATGGCCGAGCGCCTCGACGTTCTTCGCGGCGATCTTCGACGACTCGACGAGCGCCTCGACGTTGCCCTTGCCGAAGGCGACGAAATCTTCCGCCATCTTTGCCGACTTTTCCATCGCGCCCTTGGCCTGCTCGGTGAACTCGGCGGTGTTCGCGCCCGTGAAGAGGGCCTTGGTCTTTTCGGTGATGCTCTGGATCGTGTCCATCGTGGCGTCCTTTGTTTCGCTGGCTAGGGTTTCGCTAGCTGGGATCCCCGTTGGCGCGGCGGCCGGAATCGGGGCGGGAATGTCCGTGTGCGGCGATACAAAAGCAGCCGCGAGAGGTTGAGGTGCCGGCGTCTTGGCGATCGGCTTGGGTGCCGGTTTCGCCGGCTTGGCGACAGTCCGGGTGAAGGTTTTGGCGGTCGCGGCCTTGACGGCAGCGATCGGTTTCGCAGCGGCGACGGGCTTCGATCCGGCCTTGGCCGTCCGTTTCACGATATCCACCATCCACGCACCTCTCTTCGGAGTTATGTCGCGGTCTTTGTACACGAATTTACGCGCTGCACAATTTAATTGTGCATCGCACCATGACGTGAGCGTAAGGTAGCGCTACCGGCTTTTCACATACTCGCCGGGCGCCTCGCCAAGCGCTTCGAGCGCCCCCTCACCCGGCAGCCGCGCACCGTCCGCCGCGACCGCCTCGGCGCCATGTCCGCGCAACCATTCGACCCAATCCGGCCACCAGCTCCCCTTCGTCTCCGTCGCGCCGGCAACGAAGTCCTCCAGCGTCGTGTGCGCGCCAGGATTGGTCCAATATTGATACTTGCCCGCAGCCGGTGGGTTGACCACGCCCGCAATATGCCCCGACCCCGCCAGCACGAACTTCAACGGCCCGGCGAACAAGTGCGTGAGTTTCCAGACACTTTCGGCCGGCGCGATATGATCCTCACGCCCCGCCTGGACATAGCTCCGCGTGGAAACCTTGGTCAGATCGATCGGCGTCCCGTCCACGCTGATCGCCCCCGGCGTCACCAGCAGGTTGTCGCGGTACAGGTCGGTCAGATAGCTCAGATGCCATTTCGCCGGCAGGTTGGTGGTGTCGCCGTTCCAGTGAAGCAGGTCGAACGGCACGTAATCCTGCCCCAGCAGGTAATTCTGTGTGACGTAGTTCCAGATCAAGTCGCGCCCGCGCAACAGGTTGAACGTCGTCGCCATGTAGCGCCCGTCGAGGAACCCCTCAGGCGATAGCGACGCGACCATCTTCAACTGCTCGTCGTCGATGAAATGCTGCAGTTCGCCCGCCTGTGCGAAATCGACCTGGGCGGTAAAGAACGTCGCGCTCGCCACCTTCGCCGCCTCGCCCCGTGCCGCCAGCAGCGCAAGCGTCGCGGCCAACGTCGTCCCCGCCACGCAATACCCGATCGTATGCACAGCCGGCACGTCGAGCGCGGCGCGAACCGTGTCGATCGCGTCGACTTGCGCGCCGACATAATCGTCCCAGACCACGTCCTTCATGCTCGCGTCGGCCGATTTCCACGACACCATGAACACGGTGATGCCCTGCTCCACCGCCCAGCGGATGAAGCTCTTCTCCGGCGTCAGGTCGAGAATGTAGAACCGGTTGATCCACGGCGGAAAGATGACGAGCGGCGTCGCCAGCACGCTCTCGGTGGCCGGACTGTACTGGATCAGCTCGTAGAGCGGCGTGCGTTTCACCACCTTGCCCGGCGTCATCGCCAGGTTGCGGCCGAGCTCGAACGCGCCGTCGGGCGTATGCGTCACCTGCCCGCGGGCAAGATCCGCCATCATGTTCTGCAGGCCCTTCAGCAGATTCTCGCCGCGCGTCTCGATCGTCTTCTCGATCACCTGCGGATTGGTCAGCGCGAAATTGGTCGGGCTCATGGCATCGACGAACCCCTTGGTCGCGAACCGCAACTGCTCCTTCTGCTTCGGGTCGAGGCCGTCGATTGCCTCGACCCCGCGCAGCATGTGATCGCCGATCAGCTGATAGCTCTGCCGGATCAGGTCGAACACGGGTTCGCGCCACTGCGGCGCCTTGAAGCGCTTGTCGGTGACGGGGGCGGGTTCGGGCGCCATGGCGGGATCGAGAAAGCGCTGCCACAGCGTCAGGCTCTCGGTCCAGAAATCGCGCGCGCGTTCCAGCGTGGCGGGATCGGTGAGGCCCGGAATCGCCGGGATCGCCTCGGGCTTGGCCTGCATCGCCGCGAGCCCCTGCTCCATCATCATCTGCTGCGCACGCCCCATCACCCAGGTCCAGTGCTGGAGATCGGGGAGGGTCGGAATAGGAGGAGTTTCGGCCATGACGTCCTCTGCTTTTTCCAGAGCTTAACGCAGGTATCGGTCAAGCGAAAGCGTGGCCGCATTAACAGTATCGGCGTCGGGACCTGACGATCCTCCCCCGCCAGGGGGAGGTGGCTGGCCCTTGCCAGACGGAGGGGGAGGACACGGAGCAGAGGCGGCGCCTGCCTCCCCCTCCGTCACCTTCGGTGCCACCTCCCCCTCGCGGGGGAGGATCGACCTGAAGCGAACCAGAATACCCCGGCTTTCGCCCGGACGACGAATGAGGCGGATGACGCCCCCTCTCACCTGCGGTACAGCACCCGCTCCTCCAGCTTGAGGCTGATCATGTCCGAAGACTTCTACCGCATCAAACGCTTGCCACCTTACGTCATCGCCGAAGTGAACGCGATGCGGGCGGCGGCGCGCGCGGGCGGGGAGGACATCATCGATCTCGGCATGGGCAATCCCGATCTGCCGCCCCCCGAGCACGTCATCGAGAAGCTCGTCGAAGTCGCACGCAAACCCGGCGCGCACGGCTATTCGCAGTCGAAGGGCATTCCCGGCCTCCGCAAGGCCCAGGCAAATTATTACGGCCGCCGCTTCGGCGTCGACGTCGATCCCGAGACCGAGGTCGTCGTGACGATGGGCTCGAAGGAAGGGCTCGCGAGTCTGGCCACCGCGATCACCGCGCCCGGCGACGTCGTGCTTGCGCCCAACCCGTCCTATCCGATCCACACGTTCGGCTTCATCATCGCCGGCGCGACGATCCGCGCGGTGCCGACCACCCCCGACGAGGCGTATTTCGAGAGCCTCGAACGCGCGATGGCGTTCACCGTCCCGCGCCCGTCGATCCTGGTCGTCAATTATCCGTCGAACCCGACGGCCGAGGCGGTCGATCTCGCTTTCTACGAGCGGCTCGTCGCATGGGCGAAGGAGAACCACGTCTGGATCATCTCCGACCTCGCCTATTCCGAGCTGTATTACGACGGCAATCCGACCCCCTCGATCCTCCAGGTGCCCGGCGCCAAGGACATCGCGATCGAGTTCACCTCGCTCAGCAAGACCTATTCGATGGCCGGCTGGCGGATCGGCTTCGCGGTCGGCAACAAGACGTTGATCGCGGCAATGAGCCGGGTGAAATCGTACCTCGATTACGGCGCATTCACGCCGATCCAGGCCGCCGCCTGCGCCGCACTCAACGGCCCGCAGGACATCGTCGAGCGCAACCGCCAGCTCTATCACAAGCGTCGCGACGTCATGGTCGAGAGCTTCGGACGTGCCGGCTGGGATATCCCGAGCCCCCGTGCGAGCATGTTCGCGTGGGCGCCTTTGCCGCCCGCGCTCGCGCATTTAGGTAGCCTTGAGTTCACCAAACAATTGCTGACTCACGCGCACGTCGCGGTCGCCCCAGGGGTGGGCTACGGCGAAAACGGCGAGGGCTATGTGAGGATCGCAATGGTCGAGAACGAACAGCGGCTCCGCCAGGCGGCGCGCAACGTGAAGAAATACCTCCAGTCGATGGGCGTGAACACGCCCGCGCGTGGCGCCGGCTGACCGCTTAGTGGATATCAATCCGTTATATTCGGTGGCCGGCGTGCTCGTCGGCCTCATCGTCGGGCTGACGGGTGTCGGCGGCGGGTCGCTGATGACGCCGCTGCTGGTGCTCGTCTTCGGCTTCCACCCCGCCACCGCGGTCGGCACCGACCTGCTGTACGCTTCGGCGACCAAGACGGTCGGGACGACGGTGCATGGCTGGCGCGGGACGGTCGACTGGCGCGTGGTGCGGCGGCTTGCCACCGGCAGCGTCCCTGCGGCGATCGCGACGTTACTGGTGCTCAACCATCTCGGCGAAAGGTCGCGCGATACGGGGCATACGATCACCGTCGTGCTCGGCGTCACGCTGATCCTGTCGGCGGTCGCGACGTTCCTGCGCGCACGGATCGTCGTGTGGCTGACCCCGCGGATCGGCACGGTCGGCGGCGAGCGCCAGGCGATGCTGACGATCCTGCTCGGCGCGGTTTTGGGTGTGCTGGTCTCGCTGACGTCGGTCGGGGCTGGCGCGCTCGGCATGACCGCGCTGCTCATTCTTTACCCCACGCTGCCGATCAACCGACTGGTCGGCTCGGACATCGCGCACGCCGTACCGCTGACATTGCTCGGCGGGATCGGCCACTGGATCCTCGGTTCGGTCGACGTCGACCTGCTCGTGTCGCTGCTGATCGGTTCGATCCCCGGGATCATCGTCGGCAGCTTGATCGCGACGCGTGTCTCCGACCGCGTGCTGGTCCCTGTGCTCGCGACCGTGCTGGCGCTGGTCGGCGTGAAGCTGATCTTCTGACATGAGGCCGGGCTTCGCCTTCTCCACCCGCTTCCGCGTGCGCTACGCCGAGATCGACGGCCAGCGCATCGTCTTCAACTCGCGCTATCTCGAATATGCCGATGTCGCAGTCACCGAGTTCTGGGAATGGACCGGGATCGCGGACGCGCTGCCGGAGATCTGGCCGACCACCGAGTTCAACGTCCGCCGGACGGAGATCGATTACCTCAAGCCGTTCCGGTTGGGCGACACGGTCGAGGCGTTCGTGCGGATCGAGAAACTCGGCACGACCAGCCTGACGAAGCGCTTCGAACTCGCGCATGCGGAGACGGGGGAATTGCACACGGTAATCACGATGGTCAGCGTGCACGTCGATCTGGAAACCGGGCGGCCGGTGCCCCTGCCGGATGGGGTCCGCGTGGTGCTCAACGCGCTACCTACTCAATAATCCGAAGCTAGCGTGTTCCCCCGCGAAGGCGGGGGTCCAGACTGGGCTCCCGCCTTCGCGGGAGAACAAGGAAGGATGGACCGCCAGAGGTTACTCCGCCGCCTCAGCCGCCACGCCATCCTCGGCCACATCCCCGGGCAGGGCCCATATCAAATCCCCCTTACTCAGCACGCGTCCATCATGCGACCGCACCGACACCGGCTGCAACGGCCGCCGATCGCGCGCGTCGACCAGGATCGGGAAAGCCGGCACGCACGTCTCCCACCGCTCGCCCCATTGCCGCAGCGCGATCATCGTCGGGAGCAGCGCGAAGCCCTTGTCGGTCAGGCCGTAGGCGATCTTGCGCCGATCCTCCGGGATAGGCTGCCGCTCGAGAATCCCATGCTCGACCAGCCGCGCCAGCCGGTTTGCGAGGATATTGCGCGCAATTCCCAGTTCCGACTGGAACTCCTCGAAATGGTGCAGGCCGTTGAACGAGGCCCGCAGGATCAGGAACGACCAGCGCTCGCCCATCGCCTCCAGCGCGGCGGGCAGACTGCATTCGAGCAGGGGTTCACGCAATTTTCCCACGGCGTCATCCTTATTGGACAGCAACGGTACCGCATAAAATGCCGGAGCGAAACGCCGGAAGGGAATGGCAGTCGGTTTTCAGTTGCAACTGAAAACGCATCTCGATAGGTAGCAATTAGAAACCTTTTAGGAGTCGACCGATGTCTCGCATCACCCGCGCCCTTCTGACCGCCGTCCCCGCTCTGGCGACGGGGTTCGTCGCACTGGTCGCGACACCGACATCGGCCCAGACCCTGGTCAATTATTACATCGCCGTCCCCGCCGCGGCGCCCGCCTCCACGCGGCTCATCACCAACGGTACGCCGTGGCGCTGGGAGAATGCGGCGTTCGTCGCGAGCAAGGCGCCACAACGCGACGTGATCCTCTGCGCCGCCGTCGCCAAGCGCGCCGGGCCGCTCGCCAGTTTCACGGTCGCGGGCAAGGCCTATGACGCCGAAGCGCTGGCCGCGTGCAACAACCACGCGAAATAACGAGGATTTTGTTGCAAAAGGGCGCGGCCCGGCCCCATCAAGGGGCTGTGTTGCGCCAATATGAACTGGTCGATCGCGTCCTCGACTACGATCCCGACGCCGACGAGGCGATGCTGAACCGCGCCTATGTCTTCTCGATGCAGGCGCACGGGTCGCAAAAGCGCGCGAGCGGCGATCCGTATTTCAGCCATCCGATCGAGGTGGCGGGCATCCTCACCGACCTGCATCTCGACGCGGAGACGATCGCCACCGCGATCCTGCACGACACGATCGAGGATACCGTCGCCACGCCCGAGGAGATCGAGCGGCTGTTCGGTCCGTCAGTCGCGCGCCTCGTCGACGGCGTGACGAAGCTGTCGAAGATCGAAGCACAGACCGAAAACGAACGCGCCGCGGAGAACCTCCGCAAATTCCTCCTCGCGATGTCCGACGACATCCGCGTGTTGCTGGTGAAGCTCGCCGACCGCCTCCACAACATGCGCACGCTTCACCACATCGCCAAGCCCGAGAAGCGCCGTCGCATCGCCAAGGAGACGATGGACATCTACGCGCCGCTCGCCGAGCGGATCGGCATGTACGAGTTCATGCGCGAGATGCAGTCGCTGGCGTTCGAACAGCTCGAGCCCGAAGCCTCCGAATCGATCAATCGCCGCCTCGAACAGCTCAAGCAGGGCGACGGCGACCGCATCGAGAAAATCGCGTCGGGGTTGAAATCGGTGCTCGCCCGCGCCGGCGTCGAGGCGGAGATTTCGGGGCGCGAGAAGCATCCCTATTCGATCTTCCGCAAGATGTCGGAGCGGCACATCAGCTTCGAGCAGCTCTCGGACGTGATGGCGTTCCGCGCGATCGTTCCGACCGAGGAGGATTGCTACCGCACGCTCGGCATCATCCACCAGCGCTGGCCGATGGTGCCGGGCCGGTTCAAGGATTATATCTCGACGCCCAAGCGCAACGGCTACAGGTCGCTGCACACCTCGGTGATCCATGCCGACAGCGCGCGGATCGAGATCCAGATCCGCACCGCCGACATGCATGCACAGGCCGAGTTCGGGCTCGCCGCGCACTGGGCCTACAAGCAGCAGATCAACGGCAGCGACCGGCAGGTCAGCTGGATCCGTGACCTCGTCGAGATCCTCGATACCGCCGAGAGCCCGGAAGAGCTGCTCGAACACACGCGCATGGCGATGTACACCGATCGCATCTTCGCGTTCACGCCGAAGGGCGAGTTGATCCAGCTTCCGAAGGGCGCGACCTCGATCGACTTCGCCTATGCGGTGCACACCGATCTCGGCGACCAGGCAGTCGGCGCAAAGATCAACGGCCGGGTCGTGCCGCTGTCGACGGTGATCGAGAATGGCGACCAAGTGCAGATCCTGCGCTCAAAGGGCCAGTCGCCGCAGCCGCAATGGCTCAACGTCGCGACGACCGGCAAGGCGCTCGCCGCGATCCGCCGTCACCTCCGCCAGAAGGAGCGCGTCGAGCAGATCGCACTTGGCCAGACCTTGTACGAGGATATCGTCACCCGCCTGCCCGCGCAGATCGGGACGGATGCGCTGTCGCATGCCCTGAAGCGCTTGAAGCTGCCCGACGATTCTTCGCTGATGGTCGCGATCGCGCGGCGAACCCTGTCCGATGCCGCGGTGATGGAAGCACTGATGCCCGGCTCGGCGGGCGCGGACGTCACGCATGCGCTCGCGCCGCAATCGAGCGCGATCTCGATCAAGGGCCTCACCCCCGGCGTCGCCTACGACCTGGCGACGTGCTGCCATCCGGTACCGGGCGATCGGATCGTCGGGTTGCGTCGGCCCGATGCCGGGATCGAGGTCCACGCGATCGACTGCAAGGTCCTGGCCGAGCTCGCCGAGCGATCGGAAAACGAGACCGACTGGGTCGACGTGGCATGGGGCGACGAGACCGAGGGCGCCGTCGCACGCATATCGGTGATGGTGAAGAACGAGCCGGGTTCGCTCGGCATCGTCTCGACGATCATCGGCGGGCACAAGGCGAACATCATCAACCTGCGGCTCGATACGCGCGACAAGAGCTTCCACACCAACGAGATCGATGTCGAGGTGCACGACGTGCAACAACTCATGCGGCTGATGGCTGGCCTGCGCGCGGCGGATGCGGTGCATACCGTGGAGCGGGTGTAGAAACATCTGTCGATGACGGCGGGCGCGGCGGACGCTAGACGGGGGAGATGAACCGTCCATCCCTTTCGATCCCGGCCCTTTCGATCCCGGCCCTTTCGATCGTCGTCCCCTGCTACAACGAGGCGGCATGCCTCGACATCCTGCACGCGCGCATTTCCGGCGCGGCAAAGGTCGCGGTCGGCGACGATTACGAGATCGTCCTGATCAACGACGGCTCCCGCGACGACAGCTGGCCCGTGATGCAACGCCTCGCCGCCGCCGATCCGCGGCTGGTCGCGATCAACCTGTCGCGCAACCACGGCCACCAGTTGGCACTCACCGCCGGCTTGGACCTGTGCGCCGGCGAGCAGATCCTGATCATCGACGCCGATCTTCAGGACCCACCCGAACTGCTGTCCGATATGCGCGCGGCGATGGCGGCTAGCCAAGCCGACGTCGTCTACGCGGTACGCCGCCAGCGCGCCGGCGAAACCGTGTTCAAGAAGGCGACCGCCGCCGCGTTCTACCGCATGCTGACGCGGATGACGGATACGCCGATCCCGCTCGACACCGGCGATTTCCGCCTGATGAGCCGGCGCGCGCTCGACGCATTCCTGTCGCTCCCCGAGCAAGCCCGCTTCATCCGCGGCATGGTCGCCTGGATCGGCTTCAAGCAGGTCCCCTTCCCGTATGACCGCGCGGAGCGGCTGGCCGGCGAGACGAACTACCCGCTGGCGAAGATGATTCGCCTCGCGTTCGACGCCGTCACCGGCTTCTCCACCGCCCCGCTGCGTTTCGCCAGCCACGCTGGACTCGCGCTCACCGGCGTGTCGCTGCTGCTGTTCGTCTATATCGCGATCGGCTGGCTATCGGGGAGTGCCGTGCAGGGCTGGACCTCGACGATGCTCGTCACGGTGTTCCTGGGTGCTGTGCAGATGTTCGTGCTGGGGATGATCGGCGAGTATCTCGGGCGGCTGTACGTCGAGTCCAAGCGTCGGCCGCTGTATATCGTGGCTGACGTGGCAGGGCCGATCCAGGGCAAGGCGACGCTCGGGTTTCGCGCGGAACCGGTGGACGTGGTGCGGCTGCCTGAAGCGTTCCTTCCAATCCGCACCGACTGACGAACACCGCTCATCCGAACTCTCGCACCACCCCGGCGGAGGCCGGGGCCCAGTGGGGGACGTCGCCAACTGGGGCCTGCGCTTTGTTACTGCGATCTTTCCAATTGAGCCCGGCCCTTCGCCCGGGTGGTGGTTGGAGGTGCGCCCCAGCGCCCCCCTCCGTTCGTGCTGAGCGAAGTCGAAGCACCTGCGCGCGTGACCTGTCCTTCGACTTCGCTCAGGACGAACGGACAAAGGGGCGTGACAGGGCCCGAGCCTATTTTACCGCGGCACCGCCAGCGTCACGATCGAAACGCCCGGCGTCATCGGCACGCGGCCGACCAGATGCCGCTCCAGCCGGAAAATCTTCTCGAACAGCGCATTCACCAGCTTCGGCGGCGGTGAATCGTCGCTGTCGTCGCGCCCGGTCATCCGTCCTGCGATCCGCGCCGCCGCCGCCAGCGGGAACAGCAGCGAGTTGAAATAGCCGAGCTTTTCCGGCTTCAACCCGGCCGTCTCGATCGCCGCCTGCAACGTCGCCTTCGAATACCGCCGATGGTGATGGTTCACCACGTCGTGCGCGCTCCACAGCCACGCATGCGCCGGCACCGCGATCAGGATCTTGCCGCCGGGCGCAAGGCAATCCGCCATCGCCTTCAACGCAGCGACGTCGTCCTGGATATGCTCGACCACGTCCAGCACCGCGATCAGGTCGTAATGGCCACGCGGTACGCCCGGCAGCTCGGGCAAGGGCGCCGCGCCGACCGGCTTGCCGAGCCGCTCGCTGGCGATCTCGCGCGCCGCCGGATCGATCTCGATCGCGTCGATCTCGCCGAACTCGGCCAGCATCGGGAGATTATGCCCGGTGCCGCAACCGATCTCGAGGATCTTCGCATCCTTCGGCAACGCGCCGTAGCGGGTCAGGTAATCGGCCAGGATGTCGCGGCGCGCGCGGTACCACCAGTGGGTGGAATCGTGGGCGGCCATCCGGTCGTAGACGATGCGGTCCATCAGTAGTTCGCCCAATTCGTTGGAAGCATCAGTTGAAAACCCAGAAACGGTTGAGCACGAACGTCACGATCGCGGCGAGGAAAACGGCGGGGACCAGCGGAACCCACGGATGCAGATGGAGCAGTGCCGTCCCGATCCACGTAATAACCGCGTTGAGCGCCAGCCCCGAGCCCTGGACGATCACGAACTTCACATGCCGGCCAGCGCCCGGTTCCTTCGCATGGCCCTTGAAGCTCCAGCGGCTGTGCAGGAAGAACCCGACGACCACCGCGACCGCGAACGCGAACGGCACCGCCGCCACCGCCTGGCGGGGCGGGAAGACATACGCCGTCAGCGGCAGGTAGACGAGCGAATACACGACGCTGGAAATACCGCCGGCGATGCCGAAGCGCACGAGCTGGCCGAGCACGCCGCTCGCCCGCATCTGCTCCATGTGTCGCCAAATCGCCTGCATGCCCGCCTTGTTCTTTACCCGCGCCGCGATAGAGCAACCGCGAAGACAAGCCCGCGCATCTAGTGTGCGTGCGGGCTGGAGGAAAGCGTTTTGGATCAGGCACCCCCCCCCGAGCAGTCGACGCTGCGGAACACGCTGCTCGACGAACTCGATCGGCATTGGATCGCGCTGACGCTGCTCGCCTGGGTGGCGGTGGCGGCTTGGTCGATCTTCGATCGCTGGGGGCAAATCCGCTGGCTGTCGCTCGGCGATACCGACGACAACATGCGCCTGATGCAGGTCCGCGCGTTGCTCGACGGGCAGGGCTGGTACGATCTGCGCAACTACCGGCTCAACCCGCCGGTCGGTTTCGACATCCACTGGAGCCGCATCGTCGACCTGCCGATCGCCGGGCTGATCCTGTTCTTCCGCCTGTTCACCAGCAACAGCTGGGCCGAGCGGCTCGCGTGCGGTATCGCGCCGCTGCTGCCGCTGTCGATCGCGATGCTGGGCATCGGCGCGACCGTGCGGCGATTGATCAGCCCCTATGCATGGCCGCTGGCGATCGTGTTCCTCGTCGGCGCGGTCGGCACGATGCTGATGTTCATGCCCGAGCGGATCGATCATCACGGCTGGCAGCTGGCGATGCTGAGCCTGACGGTCGCTGGCCTCTGCGATCCGAACGGTCGTCGCGGTGGCGCGATGGTCGGCATCGCGAGCGCGGTGTCGCTGTCGATCGGCCTCGAACTGTTGCCCTACGCGGCGATGGCAGGCGCGATCATCGCCTTGCGCTGGGTGTGGGACCGGTCGGAGGCCGAGCGCCTGTCGATCTACGCGCTGACGCTCGGCGGCGGCAGCACGCTCGGGTTCGCGCTGTTCGCGTCGAACGCCAACCAGGCGATGCGCTGCGATGCGCTGACCCCGGTATGGCTGAGCGTGATGATCGCGGCGGGGATGCTGCTGTTCCTGCTCGCGCGGTTCGGCCCGGCCTCGCGCGGTATGCGGCTGGCGCTGGCGGTCGCGGCCGGTGCGGCGATCGTCGCCGGCTTTGCCCTCGTCTTCCCGCAGTGCCTTGGACGGCCCGAGGGCATCTCGCCCGAGCTGCAACGCAACTGGCTGGACAATGTCCGCGAGGCAAAGCCGATCTACAAGCACAGCTTCCGGGTCGGTTTTGCAATGGCATCGCTGCCGATCATCGGCCTGATCGGCGCGATCTTCGCCGCGTGGCGGGCACGTCGCGATGCGCGTGCCGTCGGCTGGACCGCCGTCGCGCTGTTCACCGCGTTCGCCTGCGCGATGCTGTTGTGGCAGGTCCGCGCAGGGCCCGCCGCGCAGATGCTGGCGATTCCCGGTGCGACCGCGCTGGGCTGGCTGATCCTGCCGCGTCTGCTCGGCAACCGATCGATTGCCGTTCGCGTGCTGGGGACGGTCGGTGCGTTCCTGGTCGTCTCCGGGCTGTTCGCCGGGATGGTGATCAAGTACCTCCCGATCGACCGGCCGAAGCCCTATGAGAAGCGCGTCAATTCGGCGACCGGCAACTGCCTGCGGACCACCGTGCTGCTCGCGCTGAACACATACCCGGCGCAGACCGTGTTCACCTTCGTCGACATGGGCCCCCGGCTGATCACGATCACGCATCACGACGCGATTGCCGGGCCGTATCACCGCAACGGCGATGCGATCCTCGACGTCCAGCACGCGTTCGGCGGCACGGCGGATCAGGCGCACGCGATCATCAAGCGGCACGGCGCGACGATGCTCCTGCTCTGCCCCAACGCGGCCGAATCGACCAACTACAAGGCGCGCAGCCCGAAGGGGTTCTATGCCGAGCTGGCGACGAACGAGGTGCCGGCATGGCTGACCCCGCTACCGCTGCCCGCGAAATCGCCGCTGCGGTTGTTCAAGGTGGACTAGGTTCTCCTGCGAACGCAGTAGCCCAGGGTTCCAAACGCTACCCCTTGTGATCCTGGGCTCCCGCTCCCGTGGGAGAACCGACTAGCGCAGCACCACCGACAACCCGTCGAGCACGAACTGCACCGCCAGCGCGGCCAGCAGCACGCCGAGCAACCGCGTGATCACCGCCTCGATCTTCGCACCCAGGATCCGCATGATCGGCCCCGCCGCGAGCAGCGCGACCAGTGTCAGCAGCAGGATCGTCACCATCGCGGCCAGCACCACGGCCGAGCGCTCGAGCCCGCTGTTGCGGCTCATCAACAGCATCACCGACGCGATCGAACCGGGTCCTGCGATCATCGGCATCGCCATCGGGAAGATCGAGACGTCCTCGACCTCGGGATCGTTCGCCACCTTGGCAGCGCGATCCTCTCGGCGTTCGGTGCGCTTTTCGAACACCATTTCGAGCGCGATCAGGAACAGCATGATGCCGCCGGCGATCCGGAAGCTTGCCAGGCTGATCCCCAGCCCCTTCAGCAACGCCTCGCCGAACAGTGCGAACACGAACAGGATCGCCGCTGCCACGCCGACCGCGCGCATCGCCATCGCGCGCTTCTGCAACGTCGAGGCGCCCGCCGACAGCCCGGCGTAGATCGGCGCGCAGCCCGGCGGATCGATGACCACGAAGAAGGTGATCAGCGACGAGATGTAGAGTTCGATCACAGCGCGCCCTCATCGATCGCAACGCCTTCGCGGCGTCCGGCCGAGACCAAAGTGTTCCGCAACAGGCACGCGATCGTCATCGGCCCGACGCCGCCCGGCACTGGCGTGATCGCGCCTGCGACCTCGACCGCGCTGGCGAAATCGACGTCGCCGACCAGCCCTGCATCGGTCCGGTTGATGCCCACGTCGATGACGGTTGCGCCGGGCTTGAGCCAGTCGCCCTTGATCATCTCCGGGATACCGACCGCCGCGACGACGATATCGGCGCGACGGACATGCGCGGGCACGTCCCGCGTACGACTATGGACGACCGTCACCGTACAACTCTCGCGGAGCAGCAGTTGCGCCATCGGCTTGCCGACGATGTTCGAGCGACCGACGACGACCGCCTCGAGCCCGCTCAAACTCGGCAGCACGCTCTTCAACAGCATCACGCAGCCGAGCGGCGTGCACGGCACGAACCCGGCCAAGCCCGTCGCGAGTCGCCCCGCGTTGATCGGATGGAATCCGTCGACGTCCTTGTCGGGATCGATCGCGGAAATGACCGCCTGCTCGTCGATATGCTTCGGCAAGGGCAACTGGACCAGGATGCCATCGATCGTCGGATCGGCATTCAGCGCCGCGACCAGCGCGAGCAGCTCTTCGGACCGCACATCGGCGGGAAGCCGATGCTCGATGCTCTCCATCCCGGCCTCGCGCGTCGCCTTGCCCTTAGACCGGACGTACACGTTGGACGCAGGATCCTCGCCGACCAGCACTACGGCAAGGCCGGGCGCGCGGCCTGCCTCCGCTCGAAAGGCGGTGACGCCGTCTGCGATACGGGCCCGGAGGCCGGCGGCGAAGGCCTTGCCGTCGATGATGGTCGCGCTCATGCTTGCGGCATAGAGCGCGGACGAGATTTCCGCCAGCGCAGCGACGCCGTCCACGACTCGACAATGATCGACGTCCTGCCGACCGCTCACCCACCCGGCATGTGCGTCGCCGGTCCTAGTGTTGGGCGGTGACGATCGCCTTCTGCGCGGACGCGAGCGGCGCGGAATCGCCGCCACGATCGTAGAACGCCATCATCAGAACCCCTACTGCGAGGATCGCGCCGGTGATCGCGTAGATCAGGCGCTTATGATCCTTGGGCGCAGTTTCGATGCGGTTTGCCATTCATCACTCTCCGAAGTCCGGCAGGTCGTCCTGCTCTGATGTCGAGGCTAACAGTTTTCGCCGCACTGCATAGAGCCTTTCGCAGCGTGTCGCGCGCACCCGTCGACAGCCGCAATCCGACCTTCACCGACACATCCGTCGAGGATACGCCACCGTTCGACAGGTAGCGTCTGGCCGACCCGTTCGCTGCGCCCTAGCGTCGCCGCATGATCATGGCAGCGATCGCATTGGCGCAGGCTTCGGCGGCGTTCGGTGGCGAGTTTCCCCTCGAAGTCCTTGATATCTGCGCGGCCAACCGTGCGTTGAGCGGCAAGGATCTCGACAAGGCGTTGCACGACGCCGCCAGGCAGCGCGGCTGGACGGACACCGAAACGGCCATGCTGGTTCAGGGGTGCGCCTCCTATGCAGAGGGCATGGAGGACGGTCGCAAAAGCATCGAGGCACGGATCAAGGCAGAACAACGCCAGCGGAAATGACCCGCCGAATGACCCGGCAGCAGCAAGTGATCCAGCAGCAATGACGTCATAGCCGCGACCTGCGACTACCGCGCGACCGCAACCCGTCAGCCCTTCCAGTCCGCCAACGCATCATCGTAGCGTCGCTTTTCAGCCTCTACCGCCGCCCGCGCCTTTTCCACAGCCCTGTCCCGCGATCGTTCGAGTTCGCGTCGTTCGCGCGCCAACGCCGCCTCGCGATCGACGAGCGCCCGCAACGTACGGCGAAATTCGGATTCGCACGCCTCGAATGCCTCCTCGGCGGCTTCCAGCGCACGCCGACTCGGTTTGGGCTTGGGTTTAGGCGCGGCGGCTGCGGACGCCTTCGCTCCCGAGCGCCGCGGTTCGCCCCCATCCTCGTCCGCGACATCGGCCTCGCGCGCAGTCGTTGGAGCACGCACCGGCATTGCCGCGATCTGTTCCGCGCTCGTGCCGCGCGATCGCTTGATCACCACCCCCGGCGACGCCAGCGGTTCGGCGGACAGGTCCGGATCGGTCACCAGTTCGGCGATCCCGCGCGCGAACAGGTCATGGTCGCTGCCCCATGCCGCCAGCGCCGCCTTCTGGCTCGGCGCGGCGACATAGGCGTCATGGAACCCCGCCGCCGTGCGGTATACTTTCAGCTTGCTCGCTCGCGCCATGCGTCAGGCTAGCGTGCCCATTTCCGCGGCACCACCCATTACGTCGCACCGCAAACGCCCCTATAAGCGGCTCATGTGGCTCGCCATCCTCCTCTCCGCGCTGGCGATGACCGCGATTATCGGCATCCGCTACCTGATCGTCTCGGGCGCGTTCGCCGCGGCTACGCGCGCGCGGCATCCCGGCCTCTACCGCGGGCTCGATGCGCAGATGCGCCGCGAGATCGGCTGGAGCATCGCGTCGGCGGCGATCTACGGCGTCCCCGCGGGTATCCTCGCCTGGGGCTGGCAGAATCGTGGCTGGACGCAGGTCTATGCCGACGTCCACGCCTATCCGCTCTGGTATCTGCCCGTCTCGGTGCTGCTGTATCTCTTCGCGCACGATACCTGGTTCTACTGGACGCACCGCTGGATGCACTGGCCGCGGCCGTTCAAGCTCGCGCACGCGGTCCATCACGCCAGCCGGCCGCCGACCGCATGGGCGGCGATGGCCTTCCATCCGATCGAGGCGATCACCGGGGCTGTGATAATTCCGCTACTGGTCCTCCTGATTCCGATCAATGTCGCCGCCCTTGGTTTGGTCCTGACCGTCATGACGGTTATGGGGGTGACCAATCACATGGGGTGGGAGATATTCCCGCGGTTCATGTGGCGGGGAGCATTGGGGGGATGGCTGATAACGGCCAGCCACCATCAGCGTCATCATGAACAATACGGATGCAATTATGGGCTATATTTCCGAATCTGGGATCGGCTCTGCGGCACCGACCGGGGCCTTGGCGACTTCACGAAATCGCATGCCAAAGCCGCGGCTCGTGGCGGCATGCGCGATCGCGTGGGCGATGCTGGCAGCGGCGGCGCCGGTCACGCGGCTTGACGTAGAGGTCGACAATCTCCGCTCGGCAAAGGGCCTGATCCGGATCTGCCTCACCGCGGATCCGGATAATTTCCCGGGTTGCATCGACGATGCCAACGCGCTGACGCGTTCGATCCCGGCCAGCGTCCACACCATCAGTTTCCCCGGCCTGCCGCAGCGCGGTTATGCGCTCGCGGTGATCCACGACGAAAACAGCAATTCCAAGCTCGATACCTTCGCCGGCATCCCGCGCGAGGGCTATGGCTTCTCGCGCAATGCCGCCGTCCGCTTCGGTCCGCCGCACTTTTCCGCCGCCCAGTTCATGCTCGCGGGTGATGCCGAATTACAACAGGTGAAAATGCGTTACATCTTCTGACCGATCGTGACGGACCGAAAACGGTTTCACCGCGTTTCGCCGTGGAACCTTTTCTGTCCGGAGCATTTCCTTGCGCGCATTCACTCTCTTCACGTCTGCCGCAACCGCGGCGCTCACGATCGCCACGCCGGCCTTCGCCCAGACCGATCCCAACCCGTCGCCCCCGATCACCAACCCTGCGGACAACAACCGCATCACGGTCGGCATCGGCGCGGCATCGCTGCCCGACTATGAGGGCGCGGACAGCAATTCCTTCACTCCCGGCGCGGTTGCGATCGGCACGGTCCGCGGACACGACTTCTTCACGCGCGGCACGCAACTCTACGTCAACCTGATCCCGAACACGGGCGAGGCCGGCATCAACTACGAGCTGGGCGTCATTGGCGCGATCCGCACCGATCGCACCGGTAAGGTCGACAATCGCCAGGTCCGTGCACTCGGCAAGATCGACACGGCGTACGAGGTCGGCGGTTATGTCGGCATCGGCAAGACCGGCGTGATCACCAGCGATTACGACACGATCACGGCACGCGTCGCGTATGTCCACGACGTCTCGGGCACGCACGACAGCTATGTCATCACACCGCAGATCAACTACACCACGCCCCTGTCGGTCCGTACGCTCGTCGCGTTCGGCGTGTCGGCGGATTATGCGGGCAAGGGCTTTGGTCGCACCTATGCGGCGGTGACGCCGATCGGCACGCTTGCCAGCGGCCTGCGTACCTACGACGTCAACGACAGCGGTTTCCGTCGCGTCAACGCCTCGTTCTTCGTGTTGCAGAGCCTGTCGGGCGATCTGCGGCACGGCTTCGGTGTCGGTGCGGGCGTGCTCTACGGTCGCATGCTCGGCAAGTACAAGGACAGCCCGATCGTGGCCGATGTGGGCGACGCGGACCAGCTGTTGGGCGCGGTCGGACTCACCTACACGTTCTAATCGAATTATTTTTTGGCGGGTCTTGAAACCCGCATCCAAAAGCCGTCCGCAGTCGTTACTCGACGCGGACGGCTTTTTTTATGTCCGTAACAGAACAGGTTACGCGGGAACTTCGGTTAAACGAGGCCTGTCGGAACACGCTTGTTGCGCGATGGCCGGAAAGCAATCCGACGTCCGCAACAACAAGGGGAGGACCCTGATATGACCGAGCCTAACGTGACCGAGAGCGCGCACCTGATCGAAGCCCTCGATGCCCGCGTAGCGCGACGCAACGACCGGCGTGACTTCTTCAAGAACGCGCTCGGCGCGGCTGCGATCACCGCCGCCGGCGCCACCGCGCTGTCCTTCTCCTCCTCGGCGGCGGCGCAGGCCATCACCGACGCGGACGTCCTGAACTTCGCCCTCAACCTCGAATATCTCGAGGCGCAATTCTATTCCTACGCCGCAACCGGTGCAGGTCTCCCCAACACCCTGCTCACCGGCACCGGTCAGCAGGGCGCCGTCCTCGGCGGCCGCCAGGTCGCGTTCACCGACCCGATCGTCGCGCAATACGCCAGGGAGATCGCCGCCGACGAGATCGCGCACGTCAACTTCCTGCGCACGGCCCTTGGCACCGCCGCCGTGTCGCAGCCGGCGATCGACGTCAGCGTGACCGCCACCAGCGCCTTCTCGAACGCCGCACGCGCCGCGGGCCTGATCGGCGCGGGCGCGTCGTTCGACGTCTATGCGAACGACGAGAACTTCCTGCTCGGCGCGTTCATCTTCGAAGACGTCGGCGTCACCGCCTACAAGGGTGCTGCCCCGCTGCTGACCAGCAAGGCGTATCTGGAGGCCGCCGCCGGCCTGCTCGCGGTCGAGGCCTATCATGCCGCGATCGTCCGCACGACGCTGTACGGCAAGGGCATCGAGACGCCGTCGCTGCGTACTGCCACCGAAGCGATCTCGAACGCGCGCGACAGCCTCGACGGCACGAGCGACATCGATCAGGGCGTCGCGCCGATGACGATGACGCCGACCAACCTTGCCACGACGCAGGCCGCCGTGACGATCGCGAACGTCGCCCCGCTGGATTCCAACGCTCTCGCGTTCAGCCGGTCGACCAGCCAGGTGCTGAACATCGTCTACCTCACCAGGGGCGCGGCATCGGCGGGCGGGTTCTTCCCCGCAGGCATGAACGGCAACATCAAGACGAGCGTAGCTGCAGCCTGATCGGCTCCGACCCAACGCTATTCTTCGACACAGGGGAGAGACCCAAGTGACCGATATCAATACCCAGGACATCTTCGACGCGATCGCCAGCCGTCGTAACGAACGCCGCAACTTCCTTCGTTTTGCGGGTGGATCCGCGCTTGCCGTCGGCGGTGCATCGTTGCTTGCCGCGTGCGGTAGCGACGATGACGATCTCGCGCCGGCCCCGACGCCTACGCCGACGCCGCCACCCGCTGCGGCGCTGAACGACGCCGACGTGCTGAACTTTGCGCTCAACCTCGAATATCTGGAATCGCAATTCTACGCGATTTCGACGTTTGGCGTCGGCCTCAACGCCAGCATGCTCACCGGAACGGGCCAGCAGGGAGCCGTGACCGGCGGCGCGCAGGTGCCGTTCCAGGATCCGGTCCTGCGCGAATATGCGCGGGAGATCGCGATCGACGAAGTCGCGCACGTTGCGTTCCTGCGCACCGCGCTCGGCACCGCCGCGATCGCTCAGCCTGCGATCGACATCTCGCCCGGCACTGCTGCAGCGCCGGGTGCCTTCACGCTCGCCGCTCGCTCGGCCGGCGTTGTCGGCCCGACAGGCATCTTCAACCCGTATGCCGACGAGAACAGCTTCTTCCTCGGCGCGTTCATCTTCGAGGATGTCGGCGTCTCGGCTTACAAGGGCGCGGCACCGCTGCTGCAGAACAAGACGTTCCTGGAGGCCTCCGCCGGCATCCTCGCGACGGAAGGGTATCACGCGGGTCTCATCCGCACGGTGCTGTATCGCCGCGGCCTGACGATCCCGTCGCTGCGCACCGCTGCCAACCAGATCAGCGACGCGCGCGACAGCCTCGACGGCACCGTCACGAACGCCGCGACCGGCGTCATCGCTGACGACGATCAGGGCATCACCAGCAGCGATCCGACGATGTCCAACATCGTGCCGACGGACGCCAACGGTTTGGCCTTCAGCCGCTCGACCGGGCAGGTGCTCAACATCGTCTACCTGAACAAGGCCGCCGTCTCGATGGGCGGGTTCTTCCCGGCCGGCGTCAACGGCGTGATCAAGACCAGCGCTGCCAATCCGTGATCGCGACCACCGATTGAACATAGACCTCGGGTCGCGGCGAGCATTGGGAGCGCCGCGACCCTCGTTTGGGGAATGACCATGAAGCACTTTACGAAGCTTACCGCGCTATCCGGCCTCGCCGTCGCGAGCTTTTCCGCCGTTCCGGCCCACGCACAGGAAATCACCGAAGACCGTCCGTTCTCCGGCGTCTATGTCGGTGCAGCCGGCGGGTACGACATCCAGGGCAACGATACCGGCTCGTCGATCCTGTTCGACCGCAACGGCGACGGCAATTTCAGCGACAGCGTCAACACGATCACCGGCGCCAACGCCTTCTCGCCCGGGTTCTGCAACGGCTCCGCGCGCACCGGCGCCGCTGCCTATGGCTGTCGCAACGACGATGACGGCTGGGCCTATTACGGCCGCGTCGGCATGGATGCACAGCGCGGCAACATCGTCGTCGGCGTCGTCGGCGAATTCGGCAAGTCCGAGATCACCGACAGCACCTCCGGCTTCTCGACCACGCCCGCCAGCTACACCATGGCGCGCAAGCTGAAATGGGAAGGCTCGATCCGCGGTCGCGCGGGTTATGCGGTGAACACCACGCTGTTCTACGGCACGTTCGGTGCGGGCTATGCCAAGATCAACAATCTGTTCTTCAGCACCAACACCGCCAACGCGTTTTCGGCCAGCGGCTCGAAGAACCAGTGGGGTATCCTCGGCGGCGGCGGCATCGAGCAGAAGCTGACCAAGAACATCTCGATCGGCATGGAATACATGTTCCACCAGTATAATGACGACGACGCCCGCGTCCGCGTGACCGCTGGCACCGCACTTGCCGGCAGCCCGGTATTGCTCGCCAACAACCCCTTCCTAATCGCGCCCAACACCAGCGGCACCGACTTCCGCCGCAGCGACGACAAGTTCCGCTGGCACTCGCTGCGCGGCACAGTGAACTTCAGGTTTTAGGCGCCGGGCGGCTTGAGCCAACCTGGCGCAGGACTCGCCCAAGCCCGGCCAGCGCAGCAAAGCACGCCACAAGGCGTAGCTTTGCTACGACTGACGGCGCGCGGAGTAAGGGAAAGGCCGTTGCCCCACACCGCGGCAGCGGCCTTTCTCCTGTGCGCGTTACTTCAATCCTCCCCCGCCAGGGGGAGGTAGCGCCGTAGGCGACGGAGGGGGAGGACACGCAACAGAGGTTTCCCCTTACCTCCCCCTCCGACAGGCTAAGGCCTGCCACCTCCCCCTGGCGGGGGAGGATCGTTAGAAGCTGCCCATTCCCCCCTCTCCTCCGTTCGCCCTGAGCGAAGTCGAAGGGCAAGCCGCAAGCGCAAACGCCTCGCACCCGCTCACCACGAACGGCGAAGTTTCCCGTTGCACCCCACCCCAAGCCCCCTATGCTCGCCCCACCCCGGGGGAGCGCTTTATCCGCGCTTGAGAGGAAGGCAGGAGCCTTCGACCCGCTGAACCTGATCCGGTTGATACCGGCGGAGGGAGGGAGCGGTCGCCACAGAACCGCAGCCTTTGCTCCGAGACCTTTAGGAGCAAGCGCATGGCCGTCACGCAAAAGACCACCGACATCGGCGTAACCACCGGCCCGATCCGAGGCTCGCGCAAAATCCACGTCGCGGTCCCCTCCAGCCCAGACGTCCGCGTCGCCATGCGCGAGATCGTCCTCGACCCAAGCTGCTCCGAACCCCCCTTGCGCGTCTACGACACCAGCGGCCCCTACACAGACCCGCGCGCCACGATCGACATCAACGCCGGCTTGCCGCCAATCCGCCGCCAGTGGATCGAAGCCCGAGGCGACGTAGAATCCTACGAAGCCCGAGAACTCCGCCCCGAAGACAACGGCCAGCTCGGCCCAGACCGCTCCGGCGGCGTCCCCCAATTCCCCGGCACCATCAAGCGCCCCCTCCGCGCCAAGCCCGGCCACAACGTCAGCCAGATGCACTACGCCCGCCGCGGCATCATCACCCCCGAAATGGAATACGTCGCCACCCGAGAAAACCTCGGCCGCGCCATGCTCAAGGACTACAAACGAGACGGCGAAAGCTTCGGCGCACAGATCCCCGACTTCGTAACCCCCGAATTCGTCCGCGACGAGGTCGCCCGCGGCCGCGCAATCATCCCCAACAACATCAACCACCCCGAATCCGAACCGATGGCGATCGGCCGCAACTTCCTGGTCAAGATCAACGCCAACATCGGCAATTCCGCGGTCGCCAGCAACGTCGCCGCCGAAGTCGACAAGCTCGTCTGGTCGATCCGCTGGGGCGCAGACACGGTGATGGACCTCAGCACCGGCCGCAACATCCACGACACCCGCGAATGGATCCTCCGCAACTCGCCGGTCCCGATCGGCACCGTCCCCATCTACCAGGCGCTCGAAAAGGTCGGCGGCGTCGCCGAAGACCTCACCTGGGAGATCTTCCGCGACACGTTGATCGAGCAGGCCGAACAAGGCGTCGATTACTTCACGATCCACGCCGGCGTCCGCCTCGCCTACATCCCGATGACCGCGAAACGCGTCACCGGGATCGTCTCGCGCGGCGGCTCGATCATGGCGAAATGGTGCCTCAGCCACCACAAGGAGAGCTTCCTCTACGAGCGCTTCGACGAGATCACCGAGATCATGAAGGCCTACGACATCGCCTACAGCCTAGGCGACGGCCTGCGCCCCGGCAGCATCGCCGACGCCAACGACGAAGCGCAGTTCAGCGAACTCTACACGCTCGGCGAACTCACCCACCGTGCCTGGAAGAGCGACGTCCAGGTCATGATCGAAGGCCCCGGCCACGTCCCGATGCACAAGATCAAGGAGAACATGGACAAGCAACTCGAAGTCTGCGGCGAAGCGCCCTTCTACACGCTAGGGCCACTCACCACGGACATAGCCCCCGGCTACGACCACATAACGAGCGGCATCGGCGCCGCGATGATCGGCTGGTACGGCACCGCGATGCTCTGCTACGTCACGCCGAAGGAGCATCTAGGCCTCCCCGACCGCGACGACGTGAAAGTAGGCGTAGTAACCTACAAACTAGCCGCCCACGCCGCCGACCTCGCCAAAGGCCACCCCGCCGCCCAGATGCGCGACGACGCCCTCAGCCGCGCAAGGTTCGAATTCCGCTGGAGAGACCAGTTCAACCTATCCCTGGACCCCGACACCGCCGAACAATACCACGACCAGACGTTACCGGCAGAAGGCGCCAAGACCGCGCACTTCTGTAGCATGTGCGGCCCAAAATTCTGCTCGATGAAGATCACGCAAGAAGTGCGGGACTTCGCAGCGAAGCAGAATGCGCCTGCGGACACGTTTCTAGTGGCGGACACAGCCGCAACCACCGCCGACACCAACCGCGCGCTCTTCGCGAAGGGTGCGCATATGGACGCTGAGAAGGGGATGGCGGCGATGAGCGAGGTGTTTAGAGAGAGGGGCAGTGAAATTTATCTGCCGGCGAAAGAGTAAAGATGCCCGATGCTATTTTCGGACGCACGATCCAATTGTTTTTGGTCGACGGCACGCCCAACGGGCTAAGGAAGGCCACGATCCATGGCTGGACGGGGCTGACATTCGTCGCGACCGACGCGACTTTTGCCGCTTTGGTTGCTCGTCCTGAGTTGGATCGCACGGGCGTTTACGTTCTTCATGGACCTGACCCAATAAAGTCGGGTGCGACCCGTGCCTATATCGGCTCGGCGAATAGCGTGACCGAGCGTATCAAGCAGAGCGCCGGACAGCGAGCTTTTTGGGAGACCGCGATTGCGGTCACCACCAGCGATGACGACCTTTCGAAAGGCCATGTTGAGTATTTAGAAGCTCGGCTGATCGAGATGGCAGTGGCTGCAAAACGTGTTGAGTTGGACAACGGTACGCAGCCCGCCGGGCATCGGCGGCGCCTCCCCGAGGCAGACCAGGCAAACATGGAACAGTTCCTACTGAACCTGCAGGTCATACTGCCGGTTATCGGTCTCGATCTGCTAAAACCTCAGCCGAGAGCTGCTGCCCAAACGATAATTCCGGCAGAGCAAAGAACGGCGCACGATGTTCATTTCGAAATAAATCATAAGGCTGGGGCGAGAGCTGAGGCAGTAGAAGAAGATGGCGAGTTTATAGTCTTGGAAGGTTCGCAGGCGCTGAAGGAATCGGGATTTTCCTCGAACTCATACTCGTTCTTGAAGAATACGCTAATTGTTAGCGGTGCCTTGGTTCCGACTATCGATGAACAGTATGTTTTCACAGAGCCTTATGCATTTAACAGTCCATCCGCTGCCGCTGCCGTAGTGCTGGATCGCAATGCCAACGGCCGCACGGAATGGAAGGTCAAGGGTTCGAAGCGTACGTATGCGGACTGGAAGCTGGCTCAAACGGGCATTGGCTAGTGCCAATCGAATCGAGAAAAATCGAGGACACGTCGGGGCGGGCGCTCGATTGTATCCAGATACGCGGTCGCTATAGGTGCCGCGTCGAATCCATTGCTTTATGTAGGACACGCACGACCAGCACGCCCTCAGACGTAATCTTGTAGAAAGCCCGATGCTCGCCGGTCGGGAGGCTTCGTATGCCTGCGGCCAGATCGGTCCGTAAGACACCGAGTTCGGCAAATTCTGAAAGCCGCGACAACGTTCCGTGGATCGTCCGCAGATATTCCTCTGCGATGGCCAAGCCGTGCGCCCCGATGCTGTAGTCTAGAATGCCGGCAAGATCGGCGTCAGCGTCACGACTAAGCGTAACGAGTATCAAGCCAAACCGTCCCGCTTCCTACGGTCAGCGATGATATCCTCGATGGTCCGTTCGCTTACTCCGGAAGCCAACCCCGAGTCGATAGCTGCCCGTAAAGCCTTCAACTTCTCCGCATCGTCGCGGTCGCGGCGGACTAGGTCACGCATATAGTCGCTGGTACTGCCGTACCGCCCTTGAGCGACACGCGCCTCCGTCCAACTCTGGAGGTCATCGGGAAGCAGGACATGCATCTGTGCCATGATCCCGGTATATTCTGCTGTGACCGGACCGACAAGCCAATCAATAATGATACCGCACGACGGTATTTCTAATGCCTGCGCGTCACCCGATCCGCGAACCCGGTACACCAATCGGTGCTCGCCCGTGATCCGGCACGACCATCAACCCGTGAGGTTCTGCCGCAAGGGCTCCGGTCGTCCTGTCTCCCTGGACGGGTCGCGCGCGCACTCGGCGATCAGCGCGTTGATCCGTTCCAAGACCTTGGTGTCGGTGCGCTGCCAGTCGACATAGTCGCGCCACGCATCGCCTCGAAAGACGATCATCACGGCCGGATCAGTTCATGCTCCTCGCCTCGTCCCGCATCGAGTCCGGCGATGCCATCGAGCAGATGTTTCGCATTCGCCGGAGACGCCAGCAAATGCAGCGTCTCCTCCATTCCCGCCCATTCGCTCGCCGAGATCAACACGACATTCTCACCGCGCTGCCGCGTGATCATCACGGGCGCGCGGTCCGCTACGACCTTGTCGAGCACCGCCTTCAGATTCTCGCGTGCTTCAGAATAGGTCACGGTCTGCATGACCTTAAGGTGGACAAGATATTATCCATGTCAACGGAGCCGTAACGCCCGGCTTGATGGATGCCCCCGCGCCACACCCGCCGCACAAAAAGTCCAACAAGCACCGCAAACGCTGTCCTACACGCCGCCGGTCTGATCCGCTCCGGCAAATGACGACGAAACCCACGCGCACGCGCGCTCGCCACGGTGTCATGCCCGACATCGCCCCTCCTCTCGAACCGATTGCCCCCGAGCCGACCGGACGAACCAACGCGCTGACCATCACCGAGGCCGAGTTTTTCCCGAAGGTCGAGGACTTCGACCTCACCGAATACGACTGGGTGCCGGTTCGCCGGAAGGTGCGGCGCGATGGGTGGACGGTCGCGACGCAGCAGGCGTTCATCGGCGTGCTGGCGGACACTGGCTCGGTCACCCAGGCCGCGCTCGAGGTGAACATGTCGGCGACCTCCTGCTACCGCCTGCGCCGTGCGGCCGATGGCGGGGCGTTCGCGGCGGCGTGGGATGCGGCGGTGCAGACCGCGTCGCTGCGGCTGGTCGATCTCGCCTTCGACCGCGCGATCAACGGGTCGCCCGAGCCGGTATTCGACCGCGAAGGCAACCGCGTCGGCCAGCGCGTCCGCTTCAACGATCGCCTGCTGATGTTCCTTCTGCGCGCGCATCAGCCCGACCGCTATCGCACCCCCGGCCAATCGTCCGCCCCGCCCAGCACTTCAATCCCGTCCGCCACGCGGTCCCCGTCCGCCACGCCATCCCTGTCGGCGCCGTCCGTCGAAACCGCGCTCGTCGCGCTCGCGCCGCCGCTACCGCCCGAGCCGCATCTGCTGATGGCGCCGGACGACCTCGCGATCGCGCTCCAGGTCGCCGATATCCGCAGCGAACCAGCCGCCCGCCGTCCTGCTTCCGCCTGCGATCCCCAATCTGCCGGCGATACGTCGCCGCTCGGCGCCGCATTCGAGGCGCAACTCGCCGCCGCCAAGGCGACGGTCCCGCCCAAATACCCTTGGCGTGTCCGCGCCGAAGACGAAGGTGAGGATGACGATGAAAGACCTGGGCGGCGTCGTTTCCGAGCGTGACTTTATCGTAACCTTTGGCCGCAGCCATGAACGCGGCGCCGAAGACTCACCGCTTCCGAACGAACTCCGCCCGCAGCACCAGCCCCTTGATCCCCTCATACCGACAGTCGATCTCCTGCGCGTCGCCGGTCAGCCGGATCGACTTGATCACCGTGCCCCGCTTCAACGTCTGCCCCGCACCCTTCACGGTCAGGTCCTTGATCAGCGTAACCTGATCGCCATCCGCCAGCACGTTCCCAACCGAATCCCGCACCACGACCGCGCCGTCATCTGCCGCCACTGCCGTCGCGGCACCGCCGGCAACCCACTCGCCAGTCGCTTCGTCATAGACATATTCGTCAGTCATCGGTCAGTCTCCGGCAGCGCCCAATCGATCGGAGCGCGCCCATGGGTTTCGAGAAAGTCATTGGCCCGGCTGAACGGCCGCGATCCGAAGAACCCGGTCCGTGCCGCCAGCGGCGAAGGATGCGCCGACTGGATCACCAGGTGCCGCCCGCCCTTGCTCACGTCATCGACGAACGCCGCCTTCTTCTGCGCATACGCCCCCCACAGCAGGAACACGACCGGTTTGTCCTGCGCGTTCACCGCCGCGATGACCGCATCAGTAAACCGCTCCCACCCCCGCTTCTGATGCGACGCAGCCTCGCCCATCCGCACGCTCAGCACCGCGTTGAGCAACAGCACGCCCTGCGCCGCCCAGTGATCGAGCATGCCATGAGACGCCCGCGGTATCCCCAGATCCGCCTCCAGCTCCTTATAGATATTGACCAGACTAGGCGGCGTCCGAACCCCCTCGCGCACCGAGAAGCTAAGTCCATGCGCCTGCCCCGCGCCATGATACGGATCCTGCCCCAAAATCACGACCCGCACTTGATCGAGCGGCGTCAACTCCAACGCCCGAAACCGGTCCGCATCCTCCGGAAACACCCGAGCCCCCGCCGCCCGCTCAGCCTCCAGAAACGCATCCAGCGCCCGCATATACGGCGCCTCGAACTCGGCTTGCAGCGACTGCCAGCTGTCGGGAAGAGTAGGTGTCATCCCCGGCGGCATGTCGGACGGGCGAGGGGGGTGTCAATCACCCTCGCACAACGCGCTCCACATCATTATGTGAGCGCCCATGACCGAGATCACCGTCGCCGCGCTGCAGCTGGGCTTCACGCCCAACATCGACCGCAACATCGCCAACGTGTCGCGCCTCGTCCACGAGGCCGCCGCAAAAGGCGCGCAGGTCATCCTCCCGCCCGAGCTGTTCGAAGGCGAGTATTTCTGCCGCGTCGAGGACGAGGGCCTCTTCGCCAACGCCGCCCCCGTCACAGAACACAAGGCGGTGCTCGCGATGCAGGCGCTAGCCGAGGCGCTCAAGGTCACGATCCCGACCAGCTTCTTCGAGGCGGACGGCCCGCACCATTACAACAGCCTCGCGATGATCGGCCCCGACGGCAACGTCCAGGGCGTCTACCGCAAGAGCCACATCCCCGACGGCCCCGGCTACGAGGAGAAGTTCTACTTCCGCCCCGGCAACACCGGCTTCAAGGTCTGGCCACACCCCGCTGGCAAGCTCGGCGTCGGCGTCTGCTGGGACCAATGGTATCCGGAAACCGCCCGAGCGATGATGCTGATGGGCGCCGAGATGCTGTTCTACCCGACCGCGATCGGCAGCGAGCCGCACGACACCTCGTTAGACACCGCGCGCCTGTGGCGCCGCGCGATGCTCGGCCACGCGGTGTCGAACGTCGTGCCGATCGTCGCCGCCAACCGCGTCGGCGTCGAGCACGGCCAGACCTTCTACGGCACCAGCTTCATCGCCGACGAGCGCGGCGACATCCTGGCCGAACTCGGCCGCGACAACGAAGGCGTCATCACCGCAACGATCGACCTCGACATCGTCAAGCGCCACCGCGCCGCCTTCGGCTTCTTCCGCGATCGCCGTCCGGATTTGTACGGCCGGCTGGTCCAGGATATCTGAAGACTCGATCCTCCCCTGCCAGGGGGACGATCAACTCAGAACCAAGCCAGCCCCGAGGGCCTGACTTCCGTCAGGACGACGGAGCGGGGTTCCCGCGCAACTCCAGCGCCCGCTTGAATACCGCGTCGAACATCTCCGCGGTCAGCACACCCGTATTCACGTTGTAGCGCGAGCAATGATAGCTATCGATCAGGATGCGACCATCAGGCATCACATGTTCCGCCCCATGCGCGAACCGCGCCTTGGGCAACCGCCCGCCCAGCATCTTCACCGCCGACTGATGCGCGATATGCCCCAGCGCGACGAACACGCGCGCACTCGGCACCGCATCCGCCTGCGTCTCGAGGAACGGGCGGCACGTGCGGATCTCTTCCGGCGTCGGCTTGTTCTCGGGCGGCAGGCACTTCACGGCGTTGAGGATGATCGCGCCGTCGAGCGCCAACCCGTCCTCGGCCTTCGCGCCATACGTGCCGGTCGCGAGCCCGAACCGCCCCAGCGTCTCGAACAGGAACTGCCCCGAATAATCGCCCGTGAACGCGCGTCCGGTCCGGTTCGCGCCATGCTTGCCGGGCGCGAGGCCGATGATGCCGAGCCACGCCGCCGGATCGCCGAACGCGGGGACGGGCGCGTTCCACCAGGTCGGGAACTCGGTCCGCAGGTGTTCGCGCACTGCGACGAGGCGGGGGCAGAGCGGGCAATCATGCGGCGGCTCGGTATCGGGCAGCGCGGAGACGGGCGCGAATACAGTCGTGACATCGATCTCGTCAGCCGAGTCGATCGCGTGCTCGGGAAGCGCGGAAGCGTAAGGTGTGGAATCCATCGGAGTGCGCTAGGCGGACCAAATGTCGCCTGCAACCCCGCTCCCGCCGATCGCGCGCCCCGCAACCACCGGCGCACCCACCTACGCGATCGCGCTCGGCTCCAACCGACGCGGCCGTCACGGGAGCCCCGAGCGCGAGATCGCCGCCGCGCTGGAAGCACTTGGCACTGTCGTCGCACGATCGCCGACCGTCGCCAGCGCACCGCTCGGCCCCTCGAACCGCCGCTACGCCAACGCCGTCGCATTGATCGAAACGCCGGAAGATCCCGCGACGCTGCTCGTTCGGCTCAAACGGATCGAACGCGCGTTCGGCCGTCGCCCCGGTCGCCGCTGGGGGAGTCGCGTGATCGATCTCGACATCATCCTCTGGTCGGGCGGCGCATGGTCGTCGCCCGGACTCACCGTTCCCCACGCAGCCTTCCGCACCCGGAGCTTCGTCCTCGGCCCGCTCGCGGGCCTTGCCCCGACATGGCGCGATCCGCTGACCGGCAGAACGATACGGCAATTGGCGCAATCGGTTGACCGAAAGCGGCCACGCGATTAGGTGCGCGGTCCACGATGGCGGGGGTCCGTAGCTCAGTTGGTAGAGCAAGCGACTTTTAATCGAGAGGTCCCGGGTTCGAGCCCCGGCGGACCCACCATCGATGCCTCGGGCGACGCGCCGAGCAGGCGGAGGCATGTCCCGGCGATTCTCGCAGGGGCATCGGTCGCCGCCGTCGGCATCATCCTCATCCTGCTGGTCGGTCTCGCGATCGACCATTGGCCGTTTGCGTTCGATCGCGCGATCATCCTCGGCCTGCGCACTTGGCACGGACCGTCCTGGCTGCCCGACGTCGCGATCGACGTCACCGCGCTCGGCGGCGGTATCGTGCTGACGATCGTCGTGGTCGTCGTCACGGGGTTGTTGATGGTCCAGCGGTTATGGCTAACCGCGATGGCGACGCTCGCGGCAAGCATTTCCGGCGGGCTCATCGTGGATTTCGTCAAGGCGCAGGTCAACCGTCCCCGCCCCGACATCGTCGAGCACCTCGTCACCGCCTCGAACATGAGCTTCCCGAGCGGGCATTCGGCGAACAGCGCGATCGTCTATCTCACGCTCGCCGGCCTCGCCTCGCAGGTGACCGAGCACCGCGCGGCAAGGCGTTACCTGTTGATCGTCGCGATCCTGCTGGTCGGCGCGATCGGCTGCAGCCGGGTGTATCTCGGCGTCCACTGGCCGAGCGACGTGCTGGCCGGCTGGAGCTTCGGCACGCTGTGGGCGCTCGCCTGGTGGCTCGCCACCGCCCGCGCGCGGCAAGCGATCGGCGGCGAACGCCACGCGTTCGGCACCCCGCCTGCCGATCCGCCCGCCGACCCGGCTTCCTAGCGGCCCTTCTCGGCCAGCACACGCTCCCACGCCAGCGCATCGCGGACGATCCCGTCGAGATCGGCGTGGCGCGGCGTCCAGTCGAGCCGTTCCAGGATCGCGCTGTTGTCCGAGATCAGCATCGCCGGATCCCCCGCTCGACGCCCTTCCAGGCGACGCTCGATCGTCATGTTCGTAACCTTGTCGACCGCATCGAGCACTTCCAGCACCGAGAAGCCCTTGCCGTAGCCCGCGTTAAGCGTGTGGCTCCTGACTGGGTCGGCGACGAGAACTTCAAGCGCGGCGACATGCGCGGCGGCGAGGTCGGTGACGTGGATATAGTCGCGCACGCCGGTGCCGTCGGGCGTGTCGAAGTCGGTACCGTAGACGCCGACATGGCTACGCTTGCCGGTGGCCGCCTCGACCGCGATCTTGATCAAGTGAGTCGCGCCGATCGTCGACTGACCGCTGCGCCCTTGCGGATCCGCGCCGGCGACGTTGAAGTACCGGAGTGCGGCGTAGTTCATCGGGTGCGCCGCGGCGACGTCGCGCAGCATCGCCTCGGTCATCAGCTTCGACATGCCGTAGGGGTTGATCGGCACGGTCGGATCGCCCTCCGCGACCGGCACCTTCTCGGGCGTGCCATAGGTGGCGGCGGTCGACGAGAAGATGAAGTGCGGCACGCCCTCGACGACTGCGCTCTCGATCAGCGCACGGCTGGCGGCGGTGTTGTTGCGGTAATATTTGAGCGGATCGCTGACCGACTCGGGGACGACCACCGAGCCCGCGAAATGCATGATCGCGCGGACGCTGTGCTCAGCGATCGCCGCTCGGACCTTCGCATCGTCGGCGACGTTCGCCTCGACCAGCGTTGCACGAGGATCGACCGCCCAGTCGAACCCGGTGACGAGATTGTCGAGCACGACGACGTCGTATCCCGCGTCGAGCAGCGCCAGCACCGCGTGGCTGCCGATATACCCGGCGCCTCCGGTGACCATAACCTTACCGTCGAGTTCCAGACCGTCGATCATATGCGTCTCCTCTTTGTTGGGCGGTAGCGACTTCCTACATTGGGAGAAAGGAGATCGTTATGACGGATTATGTGACGCTGGCCGGCGGCTGCTTCTGGTGCACCGAGGCAGTTTTCAAGGACGTGATCGGCGTCGAGTCAGCCGAGAGCGGGTATATCGGTGGCCATGTGCCTGATCCAACGTACAAACAGGTTTGCGGCGGTGACACGGGACATGCCGAGGCGATCCGCATCGGGTTCGATCCCGAACAGCTGAAGCTCGGCGACCTGCTCGATATCTTTTTTGCGACGCACGACGCGACGACGCTGAACCGGCAGGGGAATGATGTCGGCACACAGTATCGCTCGGCGATGTTCCCGGCGGACGATGCACAGCGGGCAGAGATGGAAGCGGCGCTTGAGCGTGCGCAGGCGGATTCGCCGAAGCCGATCGTGACGACGATCGAGCCGATGGATACGTGGTACGAGGCCGAGGGCTACCACCAGGATTATTGGGAAACGTCGGGTCGCTCGAACCCGTATTGCATGGCGGTAATCCCGCCGAAGCTGCAGAAGCTCCGCAAGAGCTTTGCCGCACGGTCGAAGGCGGCGGTGAACGCGTAAGGCAGAATGGGTTTACGCAAAGGCGCGAAGGCGCAAAGATGTTGGCTGCAGATATGACCGTCACGGCCGATCGAGAGCCCTAAAACTCTTCGCGCCTTTGCGCCTTCGCGTGAACCACTCTTATTCTAACGATGCGCAGCCCGGCGAAGGCGGTCGTTGATTGCTTCGCCGATTCCGTCGAGCGGGATTGGCGCGATGGCGATCTTCGGACTGCCGTTCGCGTCGGCAGCGTGAAGCAGGTCGAACAGCTTCGCAGCGGCTTCGACGAGATCGCCAGATGCGGATAGGGTTACGTCACCCGCCACGTCTCCAAAGCCGATCAGCCACTCGTCAGACGCCGCGTCGACGGCGTTCAACCGGAGAGGCTTGCTTGGCGCATAATGGCTCTCAAGCTGTCCTGGCGCCGTCACCGTCTTGTTCCCCGGCAAAGGCCGGGGCCCAGTTGGGGTAAGGCTATGGTGCACGTTGCGCGCCGTTACATCCGACGTTCCAACTGGGCCCCGGCCTGCGCCGGGGAAGTGCTCAAGGTTTTGGAGGTGCCGGTGGATAGCCTCAGCCGTAATCGGCCCCGGCCGCAGGATCGTCCGCCCAGCCACGATCGTCGACTCCAACCCAGCCTCGGTCGCACCGTCGTCGATGATCAGCGGCACATTCCCCCCCAAACTCCCCGCAACATGCGCGGCCGTCGTCGGGCTGATCCCCCCGCTCGCATTGGCCGAAGGCGCCGCCAACGGCCGCCCCGACTTCGCGATCAACCCCTGCATCGCCCGATGCCGAGGCACTCGAATCGCGATCGTCGCCAATCCCGCCGTTACCAGCGAAGCGATCCCCGAATCCCGCCGCACCGGCAGCACCAACGTCAGCGGCCCCGGCCAGAACGCCGCCGCCAGCGCTCGAGCATCAGCATCGAACACCGCGATCCGCTCCGCCGCCGCCAGATCGGCCACATGCACTATCAACGGATTGAAACTCGGCCGCCCCTTGGCTGCATAAATCCGCGCCACCGCCTCGGCATTGGTCGCGTCCGCGGCCAGCCCATACACCGTCTCGGTCGGCACCGCGACGATCCCGCCGTCGCGAATCAGCGCGGCGGCTTCGGCGATCGCGGCCGTGCCGTAGGGTAAAATCCGGGGGTGTGGACGGGTCATTTCACAGGCGTATAGCGGGTCCAAACCGTAGCGATAAGAGGATGCGATGGCCTTCACTCCAGCAACCACCGAACAGCGTTTCGTGCTCGATCATGTCGTCCGGATCGGCGAACTTGCGGACACCGAACGCTATGCCGCCGCCAGCGACGACGTCGTCGACGCGGTCCTCGAAGGCGTCGGCCAACTGGCCGCCGGCGAATGGGCCCCGCTCAACCGTACCGGCGACACGGTCGGCGCGAAATGGACCCCCGATGGCGTCGTCATGCCCGACGGTTTTGCCAAGGCATACAAGGATTACGTCGAGGGCGGCTGGGGCACGATCGGCGTCGAGGAGGAATGGGGCGGGCAGGGCCTGCCGTTCGCGATCCAGACCGCGGTGCTCGACACGCTCGGTTCGGCGAACATGGGTTTCGCGCTCTGCCCGACGCTGACGGTCGGCGCGATCGAAGCGCTCCAGCATCACGGCTCCCCCGAGCAGCAGGCGCTGTACCTCCCCCATCTCGCGACCGGCGAGTGGACCGGCACAATGAACCTCACCGAGCCGCAGGCGGGCTCCGACGTCGGCGCCCTGCGCGCGACGGCCGCCCCGCTCGGCGACGGTAAGTGGAGCATCAAGGGCACCAAGATCTACATCTCGTTCGGCGATCACGACATGGCGCCGAACATCGTCCACCTCGTCCTCGCGCGCACCCCCGGCGCACCAGCGGGCACGAAGGGCATCTCGCTGTTCCTCGTCCCCAAGTTCCGCCTCAACGAAGACGGCACGCCGGGCGACTTCAACGACGTCCGTGTCGTCTCGATCGAGCACAAAATGGGCCTCCACGCATCCCCCACCTGCGTCTTGAGCTTCGGCGACACCGACGACTGCATCGGCGAACTGATCGGCGCGGAGCTCGGCGGCATCCGCGCGATGTTCACGATGATGAACAACGCGCGGTTGAACGTCGGCCTGCAGGGCGTCCAGGTCGCCGAGGGCGCGACCCAAGGCGCGGTCGCCTATGCGCTTGATCGAGTCCAGTCGGCCCGCGCCGGTTCGGCCAGCAAGGACTCGGTCAAGATCGTCGAGCATCCCGACGTCCGCCGCATGCTGATGCGGATGAAGGCGCAGACCCAGGCGGCACGCGCGCTGGTCTATTACGCGGCGGGGCAGGTCGATCGTGCCAACCTCGGCGACCGTGCCGCGCGCAACCGCCTCGAACTCGTCACGCCGCTCGCCAAGGCGCACGGCACCGATCTCGGCAACGAAGTCGCCTCGCTCGGCATCCAGGTGCACGGCGGCATGGGCTATGTCGAGGAAACCGGCGCCGCCCAGTATTTCCGCGATGCCCGCATCACGCCGATCTACGAGGGCACCAACGGCATCCAGGCGGCGGATCTGGTCGGCCGCAAGCTGGGGTTGGATAACGGCGGCGCGTTCGCCGCGCTGATCGCCGACATCCGCGCGGAAGCCAAGGACGAGCGCCTCTTGGCGCTGGTCGACGCGTGCGAAGCGATCGGCCGCCGCCTTGCCACCGCAGACGCCGACGACAAGCTCGCCGCGAGCTACCCCTTCCTGACGATGCTGTCGGTCGCCACCTGCGGCTGGCTGATGGAGCGGCAGGGCGGGGTCGCCGGCAGCGACGATTTCGGCCGGATGAAGGCAGCGGCAGTGAGGTTCTACCTTGACCAAATCGTCCCCGAGGCGATGGGGCTGAACGCGGCCGCGAATGCGAGCGCGGCGGTGCTCTACTCGATCGAAGCGGACCTGTTCGCGGCGTGAACCATCCTATCGCTCACAAACCCTCTGTCATCCTGACGAAAGTCAGGGCCCAGAGCCAAGCACGACAGCGCCTTTGGCTCTAGATCCTGGGTCGAGCCCCGGATGACGGACGGGTTGGATGACGAACATTCTCCTGCCCGTTCGCGCCGAGGCGATGCACCTCGCGATCCTTCCCCCGCCCAGGGGAGGTGGCGCCGAAGGTAACGCAGGGGGCGCAACGGCGGTAATCGCTTACCTCCCCCTCCGTCTGGCAAGCGCCAGCCACCTCCCCCTTTCGGGGGCGGATCGACGTTCAGCGGTTCTCGGTCGCGATAGCTCCAAACCACCCCGTCATGCCGGACTCGTTCCGGCATCCACCGGTCCGCGAATCCGAGAGAAATGAGAATGCGGAACAGTGGACCCCGGAACAAGCCCGGGGTGACGGAGCAAACAGGGGTGGCGCCCCTCCGTTCGCCCTGAGCGCAGTCGAACGGCGCGCACAGATGCTTCGACTTCGCTCAGCACGAACGGGGGTGGGCCGTTGCGCTGCGCCGCATCCAGTCCCCACCCCTCGACGGCTCCTCACAACGAACGGTATGGAGAAGCAGAAATATGGGAACCAGCCGACCGATGTTCGACCTTGACGCCTATCTCCACCGCATCGCCATGCCCGCGCGGCCGACGCTCGACTCGATCGGCCTCGGCCGCGTCCAGCACGCGCACCGTCTCGCGATCCCGTTCGAGGATCTCGACGTCGTCCTCGGCCGCGGCATCGCGATCGACAGCGCGTCCGTCTTCGCCAAGCTGGTGACCGCGCGCCGGGGCGGCTATTGCTTCGAACATAACCGTCTCTTCCTCGACGCCCTTACGGAACTCGGCTTCGCCGCCCGCCCGCTGCTCGCGCGCGTCTGGATCGCCGCGACCGACGTGCCGCCGCTGACTCACACCTTCGCGCTCGTGACGATCGACGGGCAGGACTGGATCGCCGACACCGGCTTCGGCGGCAGCTACACGCCCGTCCTTCCGCTCGCCGACGGCGCCGAGGCGACCGCGCCCGATGGCGCACGCTTCCGGCTCGAAGCGACCGAAAACGGCTGGATGCTGCGGCGCGACGGGGACCCTATGACGACCGACGGTCGAGGGACGGGGGAGGGGTTCCAGCCGCAATACAGCTTCACGCTTGCAGCGGTGTTCGACGCCGATCTCGCAATGTCGAACCACTGGACCTCGACCGCCCCCGCCAGCCGCTTCACTCACACTGCGATCGCCAGCATCGTCCTCCCGAACGGTTTCGCCTCGCTGACCGGCCGCAATTACCGCCGACGGTCGGGCTCGGACACGACGGTCGGCGAGATCACCGACCCGCGCGTATACCGGATCCGCATGAGCCTGTTGTTCGGGATCGACCTGAGCGTCGAGGATATCGCGGCGTTGGGTTTGTTCTGAAACTCAGCGCGATTTCCATTCGTGCTGAGTAGCTCCGGCAGGAGCGTATCGACGGCGATACGCGGCTTTGCCGCTACTCGATGACTACTCAGGGCGAACGGGTGGGATGGCAACGGGCGAAGGCAGAACGAAAGGCGGCAGGCGATCAGGCCCGCTCGCGCTCCAGCAGGTCGTGCGCATCCAACCCCAACAGATCGATATGCCCCAGGATCCGGGGCCACTGCGTCGTCATGAAATTCTCGCGCTCGGCCACGCGCAAAGCCTCCGCCGCGCCCGGCATCACGAACATGCCGACGCCGCGTCGCACCTCGACATACCCGTCATCCTGAAAGCTCTGATACGCCTTCGCGACGGTCAGCGGATTCGCGCCCTGCTCGGCCGCAAAGGCACGAACCGAGGGAAGCTGATCGCCCGCGCGGTAGTCGCCTCGAAGTATCCCCGCAGCAATCGTGCTGCGGAGGCGGATATATACGGGGCTGTCGTCGCTGCTGAGCGCTGTCATGCTGTTATAATACAGCAACCAGCTCGAAAGTCGAGGCTTACGAGTGCCAATGTGATACGAGCCGTGCCATATCCGGGCGGGGCCGTTCGTCCAGCGCACGCGACGGCGTGCCGATGAACATGAAGCCCGCGATCCGCTCCGACGCCGAACCGAACGCATCGCGAACGACATCGGAATAGGCTGGCCACCCCGTCAGCCAGCCGCCCGCAAACCCCTCCGCATGCACCGCATGCAGCAGGTTCATGCACGCCGCACCCGCCGACAATTCCTGCTCCCAAAGCGGAATCTTGCTCTCCTTCGGCGATGACAGGACGACGACCAGCGTCGGCGCCTGATGCGCGAACTGGTCGAGCGATTCGAGCTCCAGGCGCGATGCCTCGGGTCGTTCCGCGCGGTAGGCCTCTGTAATCAGCGTCGACAGTTCCACGCGGTGCTCCTCGCCGACCACCACGAACCGCCACGGCGCCAACTTGCCGTGATCCGGGGTCCGCGCCGCGATCTCCAGGATCGTCGCGAGCTGGTAGGAATCGGGACCGGGCGCGATCAGGTCGCGGGGCTTGCCCGAGCGGCGGGTGGCGAGCAGCGATAGCGGCGTGGAGCGGTCGTTTAGCATGTCTCGGCAGATAGGCCCTGACGCCCACTATTTACAGGCCGGCGATATTTACAGGCCGGGCTTTGCCGCTAGGTTGCGCGCCATCGAGCGCCCGCCAGCGGCGCACACACGGAGCATCACCACCACATGGCCAGCGCAATCGGAAGCAGCGGCGTTCCCGCCGATGCGAAAACGTTTTTCGGGCACCCGCGCGGGCTGTTCATGCTGTTCTTCGCCGAGATGTGGGAACGGTTCTCGTTCTACGGCATGCGCGCGATCCTGGTGCTGTACCTCACCAAGCATTTCCTGTTCGCCGAGCAACCCGCCTACGCGATCTACGGCGCCTATACTTCGCTGGTCTACATCACGCCGATCATCGGCGGCTATCTGTCCGACCGGTTCCTCGGACCACGCAAGGCCGTGCTCGCAGGCGGCGTGTTCATCACGCTCGGCCATCTGCTACTGGCGGTCGTCGAGGCACCGCAGGGCGTCCAGGGCAATGCGCTCAACGGCTTCTATCTTGGTCTCGCCTTCATCATCGTCGGCACGGGCTTCCTGAAAGCGAACATCTCGGTGCTCGTCGGGCAGTTGTATGCGCGTGACGACATGCGCCGCGATGGTGCGTTCTCGATCTTCTACATGGGGATCAACACCGGGGCGTTCGTCGGCCCGATCGCGGTCGGCATCCTGGGCGAGACGGTCGGCTGGTCCTACGGCTTCGGTGCAGCCGGGATCGGCATGGCGCTGGGCTTGATCGTCTTCGTGCTGTTCCGCCGCGAACTGCACGGCGTCGGCGAATCTCCCGCACCCGCCAAGCTCGCGTCGAAGCCGGTCGCCGGGCTGTCGATCGAATGGCTGATCTATCTCGGCGGGATCGTTGGCGTCGCGGTGTCGTGGTGGCTGGTCCGCAGCCAGGGCGTGGTCGGCACGGCGCTGATCGTCGCTTCGCTCGTCACGGTCGGCTATATCCTGTGGACCGCGGTGGCGAAGCTGCCCCGCATCGACCGCGACCGGATCTTCGCTGCGCTGTTCCTGATCGCGCTCGCGCCGCTGTTCTGGGCGCTGTTCGAACAGACCGGGTCCTCGCTCAACCTTTACACCGATCAGGCGGTCGACCGCGTCGTCTTCGGCTGGAACATCCCGGCCTCGGTGTTCCAGTCGGTCAATCCGTTCTTCATCATCACGCTGGCCCCCGTGTTCGCGGCGATCTGGACCAAGCTTGGCAAGGCAGGGCGCGAACCCAGTGCGCCGTTCAAGTTCGGCATCGGCCTGATCCTGGTCGGCGCAGGCTTCTTCGTCCTGACGCTCGGCGCGCCGGCACAAGGCCTGACCCCCGCGATCTTCGTCGTGCTGCTCTACATGCTGCATTCGATGGCGGAGCTCTGCTTCTCGCCGATCGGCCTGTCGTCGATGACGCGGCTGTCGGTGCCGAGCATGACCGGGCTGATGATGGGCACGTGGTTCCTCGCGACCGCGGGCGGCAATTTCCTTGCCGGGCTGATCGCGCAGGCGACCGGCGGCGAAGGCGCAGGCGTCGGACTGGTACTGGAAGTGTATGGCCGGATCGGCTGGTTCGCGATCGGCGTCGGCGTGGTCGTGCTGGTACTCGCGCCGTTCGTGAAGAAGCTGATGCATCTCGACCAGCTGGGTACGGTCGACCACGCGATGGCGGGCCAGAACGAACTCGGCGAGCCCGGTGCGGCGGGGCTCGACACGCGCGGCGAGCAGGTACCGCGCGGGTGAGGCGTTAAGGCGCAGCATCCTTCATACACTGTCCGTCATCCCCGCGGAGGCGGGGACCCATAAACTCGGACGTTCGTCATAATACGCGATCGCCAGTATGGCTTCCCGCCTTCGCGGGAATGACAGACAGGGTTGGAGAAAACGGCAGCCTAGATCCGCGTCATCGATAGCGCCTTCTCGCCGTACCGCGGCCCGGCAGTTCCACCCCGAGGTGCTGCCGCATCGAGCTTGGCCAAGTCATCCGCGGTCAGCGCGACGTCCGCCGCCTTCATGCTGTCCTCCAGCGTAACCCGGCGCTTCGACCCAGGGATCGGCACGATGTCGTCCCCCTGCGCCAGCAACCACGCGAGCGCGACCTGCGCCGGGCTCGCTCCATGCGCATCGGCAATCGACTTCACGACCGCGACCATTTCCATGTTCTTGGCGAAGTTCTCCTCCGAATAGCGCGGATCGTTGCGCCGGTAATCGCCCTCCGGCAAATCCGACCGAGCGGTAATCTGCCCCGTCAGGAACCCCCGACCCAGCGGCGAATACGGCACGAACCCGATCCCGAGTTCGCGGCACAGCGGCAGGATCGCGTCCTCCACGTCCCGCTCCCAAAGCGAATACTCGCTCTGCAACGCCGCGATCGGATGCGTCGCCGCCGCGCGGCGAATGGTGTCGAGCCCAGCTTCGGACAGCCCAAGATGCCGAACCTTTCCCTCGCGAACGAGGTCCGCCATCGCGCCGACCGTGTCCTCGATCGGCACGCCAGGATCGACGCGGTGCTGGTACAATAGATCGATCGTCTCGATCCCCAGCCGCTTCAGCGATCCCTCGCAAGCTCGCCGCACATTGGCCGGCGTCGAGTCCACCCCGGTCATCCCGTTCTCGTCGTAGCGGAAGCCGAACTTGGTCGCGATCACGACGCCGTCGCGCTTGCCCCGGACCGCCTTGCCGATCAGCTCCTCGTTGACCAGCGGGCCGTAGATCTCGGCGGTATCGAACAGCGTCACGCCAAGCTCGATCGCGCGGTGGATCGTGGCGATACTCTCGTCGGCGTTCGCCTCGCCGTACATGCCGTTGCCGATACCGGCCATCGGCATGCAGCCGAGACCCAGTGCGGAAACCTCGAAATCAGGGCCGAGCGTGCGATACTTCATGCTGATTCTCCTGGGCGCCGCCACCTCGATCGGACCGCGCTGCGACGGAGATGGTAACGGCGGTGTCCATCGTCACGTTCCCGACGGTGCGAAACAGGTCGGGTATGGTCTCTACCGCGATGAGCAGACCCAGCACCTCGAGCGGGATGCCCATCGCCAGTGCCACCGGCGCGACCGAGGCGACGAAGCTGATCGTGCCGGGCAGCGAGATCGACCCCATGGTGGTGATCGCCGCGGTCGCCACGCCCGCCGCCATCTGCCCCGGCCCGATCGGCAACCCGAGCCAGTGCGCGACGTATAGGGCGACCGCGAGGTTCATTGCCGGGCTGGTCGCGCGGAACACCGCGACCGACAACGGCAGGACGATCCCGGCGGTGGCGGGCGACGCGCCGAGATCGGTCGACGCCTTCAGCATCGCCGGCAGCGACGCGAGCGACGACTGCGTGCTGATCGCCACCGCCTGCGCCGGCGCGACCGCGCGTGCGAACCGGCCGAAGCTGACCCGCCCGCCGATCATGCCGATCGGATAGGCGGACAGCAGCACGATGAAGCCGATCGCCGAGACGCAGACGATATAGTGGAGAAGCGCGCCGAACGCCGCCGTCCCGGTGCGCGCGCCGACCCCGTAGGCGAGCGCGAAGATGCCGATCGGTGCCAGCTTCAGCACCCATTTGATGATGATCAGCAGTGCGTCGACGACCGCCTGGAAGAAACCGGTCAGCACGCGGCGGCGATCGTCGGGCAGTTTCGTCACGGCAAAGGCGAAGGTCAGCGCGAAGACGGTGAGCGGCAGGAAAGAGTCGCTGGATGCGGCCGCGACGATGTTGGTCGGCACGATCGTATCGAAGAACGCGCCGATCCCCGGCACCGGCCCGACCGGTGCTGCACCCGTCAGCGCGGCGCGCAGCGCAGAACCGAGCGCGCGCGGCAACGGGAAGGCTTCGAGGATCAGCGGCATGACCAGCGCGGACATGATCGTCGTGCTCCACAGGATAACGACGATCATCACCATCGCGCGCACGGTGATCCGCCCGGCGCGCGCCGCCTCGGTCGTCGCGCCGATGCCGGTCACGAGCAGCCCGACGACCAGTGGCACGATGACCATCTGCAATCCGTGCAGCCACGCCGAACCGATCGGCTGCGTCACGGACGTAAAGGCGATCGCGTTTGCAGGCGACCAGGCAGCGGCCGCGATACCCATCGCGATGCCGCCGATCAGGGCCGCGAGAATCCGTGTAGTCTGCGACATGCTCGCCCTTCGTGGTCTACCGCGCTATCAACGCGGCGAACACCGATACGGGACGGAAAGCGCGCACGATGGCAAGGAAATATTTCGGCACCGACGGCATTCGTGGCGCCACCAACGTCTCGCCGATGACGGCGCAGATGGCGATGAAGGTCGGCATGGCGGCGGGCGCGTACTTCCTGCGCGGCGATCACCGCCACCGCGTCGTGATCGGCAAGGACACGCGGCTGTCGGGCTATATGCTCGAATCCGCGCTGGTCGCTGGGTTTACCAGCGTCGGCATGGACGTGGTGATGGTCGGGCCGATGCCGACGCCTGCGGTGGCGATGCTGACCCAGTCGATGCGTGCGGACATCGGCGTGATGATCTCCGCCAGCCATAACCCGTACGCGGATAACGGGATCAAGCTGTTCGGTCCCGATGGCTACAAGCTGTCGGACGAGGCCGAGGCGGCGATCGAGGCGCTGATCGATGGCGACGTGCCGCTCGTCACCTCCAACCAGATCGGCCGCGCCCGCCGGATCGAGGATGCCCAAGGCCGCTACATCCACTTTGCCAAATCGACCTTCCCGGAGAACCTGCGTCTCGATGGCATGCGGATCGTGCTCGATTGCGCGAACGGCGCTGCCTACAATGTCGCACCGTCGGCGCTGTGGGAACTCGGCGCCGACGTCGTCGCGATCGGCGTGACGCCCAACGGCACCAACATCAACGACGGCGTCGGCTCGACCGCTCCGCAGGCGCTTGCCGAAACCGTGATCGCCAGCGGCGCGGACATCGGCATCGCGCTTGATGGCGACGCGGACCGGCTGATCGTCGTCGACGAGACCGGCACGATCGTTGACGGCGATCAGCTGATGGCGACGATCGCCGCCAGCTGGGCGCGGCAGGGACGGCTAGCAGGCGGTGGCCTGGTCGCGACGGTGATGTCCAACCTCGGCCTCGAACGCCATCTCGCCGCGCAGGGCTTGGGACTCGTCCGCACCGCGGTCGGCGATCGCCACGTGCTCGAGAAGATGCGGTCCAGCGGCTATAATGTCGGCGGCGAACAGTCGGGCCACATCATCCTTAGCGACTATGCGACCACCGGCGACGGCTTGGTCGCGGCGTTGCAGATCCTCGCCGAGGTGAAGCGCTCGGGCGCCCCCGCCAGCGAGGTGCTCCACCGCTTCGAACCCTTGCCGCAGCTGCTCAAGAACGTCCGGTTCGCAGGCGGCAAGCCGCTCGATCACGACGCGGTCAAGGCGGTGATCGCCGAAGCCGAAGCCGAACTCGCCGGCAAGGGACGCCTCGTGATCCGCCCGTCCGGCACCGAACCGTTGATCCGCGTGATGGCGGAAGGCGACGACCTCGCGCAGGTCGAGCGCATCGTCGACCGCATCTGCGACGCAGTGCGGAAGGCGGCGGCCTGATGCTCGAAATGCGCCCCGCCTGCGAACGCTGCGCCACCGATCTCCCCGCCGACGCGCCTGGCGCGTTCATCTGCTCGTTCGAATGCACCTTCTGCGCGGAATGCGCGGATGCGCTCGACGAACGCTGCCCGAACTGCGGCGGGGAATTGCTCGACCGCCCGACACGGCTCGGCGAAGCGCCGCAGAAGCCCGCAGCGGGCAGGCGGCACTAAGGACGATTTTCGCAAAACGCGTCCAAGAATTCCACTACCCCGGCGAAGGCCGGGGCCCAATTGGAAAGCCCAAGGTAACGGAACGCTACCCTCAGTTAGCGACGCTCCCCAGTTGGGCTCCGGCCTTCGCCGGGGTGGTGGGGGAGGGCACGCCCCTGTCCTACATCTCCCTCGTTATGGCATAGCCCATCATATGATCCGCAACCTCGCCAAACCCCGCTCAGCAGCCCCAAACAGCCCCCTGGTGAAACTGCGCGAGCGTCTATACTTCCTATACTTCACTTTTTCCGCCTTCGCCCGATGACCGCCAGAATCCTCATAATAGCCGGCTCGGATTCGGGCGGCGGCGCAGGTATTCAGGCGGATATCAAGACCGTGACGATGCTCGGCGGCCACCCGATGACCGCCATCACCGCGATCACCGCACAGAACTCGCTCGGCGTGCAGGCGGTCCACCAGATCCCGACCGACACGGTCCTCGCGCAGATCGATTCAGTCGTCTCGGACATAGGCGTCGATGCAATAAAGATCGGCATGATCGGCTCGGCCGAAACCGCCAACGCCGTAGCTGACCGCCTACTAAACTTGTTCCCCCGCGAAGGCGGGAGCCCAGACTGGACTCCCGCCTTCGCGGGAGAACAAGGAAGGGCAGGGCAACATCACCCAGCACGCATCCCCGTCATCTTCGACCCCGTCATGATCGCCACCAGCGGCTCCGTCCTCGCCGACCCCGACACCATTGCTGCCTTCACCCGCCTCATGCGTATCGCGACGCTTGTAACCCCCAACCTCCCCGAACTCGCGGCCCTAGGCGGCGAGTCCGCGATCCGCGCGCTCTGCCCCGCCGTCCTCGTCAAAGGCGGCCACGGCGAAGGCTCCCTAGTCACCGACCGCCTCGTCACCGCCGTCGGCGAAACACTCTGGACCAACCCCCGCATCGAGACCCGCCATGCGCACGGCACCGGCTGCACGCTCGCCAGCGCAATCGCGACCGGGCTCGCCCAACGCCTGCCGCTCGACGCGGCGATCGAGCGGGCGATCGCGTTCGTCCGCGCCGCACTTGCCAACGCGCCCGGGCTAGGCGCAGGGCACGGCCCGATGGGGCATGCACTTGGTGTCAGCCCGTTCGATCAGTCGAGAACCCGCTAATGCCCGGCATGAAACACGAAAAGCTCTGTGTCGGCCCCGTCGCCGGCGTCGACGAAGCCGGCCGCGGCCCGCTCGCCGGTCCAGTCGTGGCCGCCGCCGTTATCCTCCCGGCAAAAGGCGTTCCCCGCGGTATCGACGATTCGAAGAAGCTCTCCGCCTCGGAGCGCGAACGGCTCTGCGCGCGCCTGAAGGGCTGTGCGATCGTCGGCATCGGCATCGTCCAACCGGACGAAATCGACACGCTCAACATCTACTGGGCGACGATGAAGGCCATGACTCTCGCCGTCGACGCGTTGTCGATCGAACTCGGCCAAGCACCCGGCCACGTCCTGGTCGACGGCAACCGCCTTCCGCGCTGGACCTATCCCGCCACGCCCCTAGTCGGCGGCGACGCGAAATCGCTGTCGATCGCCGCCGCCTCGATCGTCGCCAAGCACACGCGCGACCTCATCATGATCGCCGCCGCCGACGTGCACCCCGAATATAACTGGCATTCGAACAAGGGCTATGGCTGCGCGCACCACATGAAAGCACTGCGCGATCACGGCCCCACACCGATTCACCGCCGCAGTTTCGCCCCCGTCGCGGCCGCCTATCTCGCTCGCGAGGGACTTTTCGCAAAGGAAACGACGAGCTGAGTCTTTCGCGCCACACCCCAAGGGCTTGAGCCGCGAGTCTCCCACGACTCAACATCTGGACGAAGCCAACTCGATTGGTCGCAGCGAGAGAATCCGGCCGAAACGCCGTTAACGAATGTTTGCTTGACGGAGTCGGACAATTCCGCAGCTATGGGCGCCGACAAGGGGCGGAAGACATGGGTTTGATCGACACGATCGCACGGCCGCGTGCGAACAAGACAGTGGCGCCGGCGGTTCAGGCCGTCCTTCCGCTCGACCAGATTCTGCGCGGCGACTGCATCGAGCACATGAAGGCGCTCCCGTCGAACTCGATCGACATGATCTTCGCCGACCCCCCATACAACCTCCAGCTCGGCGGCGAACTCTATCGCCCCGACGGCAGCCATGTCGACGCGGTCACCGACGATTGGGACAAGTTCGACACGTTCGCCGCATACGACCGCTTCACCCGCGCCTGGCTCAAGGAAGCACGCCGCATCCTCAAGGATGACGGCGCGCTCTGGGTCATCGGCAGCTACCACAACATCTTCCGCGTCGGTGCCGCGGTGCAGGATCTCGGTTACTGGATCCTCAACGACATCGTCTGGCGCAAGACCAACCCGATGCCCAACTTCCGCGGCACGCGCTTCACCAACGCGCACGAGACGCTGATCTGGGCGTCGAAGGGCGAGAAGGCGAAGTACCACTTCAACTACCGCGCGATGAAGACGCTCAACGACGAGCTCCAGATGCGCAGCGACTGGGAGTTCCCGACCTGTGGCGGCGCCGAGCGGCTGAAGAAGAACGGGACCAAGGTCCACCCGACGCAGAAGCCAGAGGCGCTGCTGTACCGCATCCTGCTCGCCTGCACGAAGCCCGGCGACGTCGTGCTCGATCCGTTCTTCGGCACCGGCACCACCGGCGCAGTGGCCAAGCGGCTCGGTCGCAGCTGGATCGGCATCGACCGTGAAGGCGACTATATCGAAGCCGCGCAGGAGCGGATCGAGGCAGCGTTGCCTCTGGACGAGTCCGCGCTGGCAACGATGATGAGCCCACGCACGCAACCCAAGGTCGCATTTGGCGTGCTCGTCGAAAACGCGTACCTCGCACCCGGCGCACTGCTGACCGATTCGAAGCGACGCTGGCGCGCGACGGTCCGTGCGGACGGCTCGCTGCTCAGCGATTGCGGCACGATCGGCTCAATCCACAAGCTCGGCTCGACGCTCCAGAACGCGCCGGCGTGCAACGGCTGGAGCTTCTGGCATTACGAGAGCGACAAGGGCCTGAAACCGATCGACGACCTTCGCCAGACATACCTGCTGGCGAACACGATCTGAGCCACCCGGACGCGTCCGTCCGTCCAACCGAGCCCGTCTCGTCCAACCAAGCCCGTCACCCAGCGAAAGCTGGGGTCTCCCGCAACGACGCGCGACGGATGCGGCAGGAATCCCAGCTTTTGCGGGGATGACGGGTGGGGGCAGACGTGACGGTTAGCGAGCGCAACGTCTTTCGCGGAGTGGACGGACTGGAGTAGATCACGCCGATGACCAGCCTCCACCTCCGCCCCGTCCAGTTCGTCGACACCCCGATCGGCTACGAAGACGGCACCGTCGCGCGTCTCGCCGGCGGCATGCAGTGGTTCGCCGCCTACGAGGTGATCGAAGGCCACACCCGCCGCATGATCCCCGTCGCCGACGTCGCGACGCTAGGCGAGCACGCCTCGCACCTCCACACCGCCATCACCAGTCCCCGCGCATCGCTCCAACTCGGCGAACGCACGCTCCGGTTCGACCAGCCGGTCGTCGCCGGCATCCTCAACGTGACCCCCGACAGCTTCTCGGACGGCGGCAAGCATGTCGACGACCCCGCCGCAGCCGCTGCCGCCGGGATCGACATGGCCGCCGCCGGCGCGACACTGATCGACGTTGGCGGCGAATCCACCCGCCCCGGCGCCCCCGCGGTCTGGGAAGGCGACGAAATTGCGCGCCTAGTCCCCGTCGTCGAACGCCTCGCGCATGCCGGCGCGATCGTCTCGGTAGACACGCGCAAGGCGACCGTGATGGAAGCGACGCTCGCCGCCGGCGCTCACATCGTCAACGACGTCGCCGCGCTCCTCTGGGACGACCGTGCGCTCGATGTCGTCGCGAAAAGCGGGTGCCCGGTCGTACTGATGCACTCGCCCGACCCCAAGAAGGGCGGACACGGCGACGGCGGCTACACAAACGTCCTGACCGACGTGTTCGACTGGCTCGAAACCCGCCTCGCCGCAGTCGTCGCCGGCGGCGTCGATCGGTCGCGGATCATGGTCGATCCCGGCATCGGCTTCGGCAAGACGCTCGCGGAGAATCTGGCGCTGCTCAACGGCCTCGCGATCTTCCACGGCCTCGGTTGCCCGATCATGCTCGGCGCGAGCCGCAAGCGTCTGATCGGCGCGCTTTCGAACGAGGCACCGGTCTACCAACGCCTCGCGGGGTCGCTTGCGTTGGCGCTCCAGGGCGCGAACGCTGGCGTCCAGATCCTCCGCGTCCACGACGTCGCCGAGACGGTGCAGGCGTTGAAGATCTGGCGCGGCCTCCGCGATCAGTCGCTCGTCGGCGGCTGATCGTCGCTGCATTGCAGCGAAATGCCTCTTCGCGCATTAAAAGCCCTGTAAACAAGGGAGCTTTCGTTTGATCGTCACTGCAACACCGCGCTTCAGCCAGATCCTGAGCGAGGTCTGGCGCCCGCTGCTCGGCCTTTTCGTCTGGGATGTGATCGTCACGATCACCTATTACGTCCTTCCGTTTCATGCGCCAGCGTTGCCCCTGACCCTCTTCGGCACCGCGCTCGCGCTGTTCCTCGGCTTCCGCGACAATTCGGCGTATCAGCGCTGGTGGGAAAGCCGCGGCCTCTGGGGGCTGATGATCAACGCCTCGCGCAGCCTCGCGCGTATGGCGCGCAACATGCTGCCCGAGCCCGAGGGTCACGACATGAAGCGGACCATCGTCCTCCGCCAGATTGCCTATGTAAACGCGCTGCGCTGCCAGTTGCGCAAGCAGCCGGCGCCCCCCGAGGTGCTGCGCTTCCTGTCGAAGGAAGAGGCGTCGTTCGCGCTCGAGCGCACCAACATCGCCAACGGCCTGCTCGACGGCACGGGCCGCCGGATCGACATCGCCCGGCGTAACGGCTGGATCGACACCATCCAGCAGACGCAGTTCGAGGCGATCCTGGTCGACATCGCCAACGCGCAGGGCGGCATGGAGCGGATCAAGAACACGCCGCTGCCCAATCAGTACCGGTTCTTCCCAAGCCTGTTCACGCGACTGTTCTGCGTGCTGCTACCGATCGGCCTGGTCGAGACGCTGGGCTATGCGACGCCGGTCGGCTCGACTATTGCCGGACTGATGTTCCTGGCCGTGCTGCAGATCGGCGATGATCTGGTCGATCCGTTTGCGGACACCATCCACGACGTGCCGCTGAACGCGATGTGCCGGACGATCGAGATCGACCTGCTCCAGGCAATCGGCGACGAGGCACCGGAGCCATTGCAGCCGATCCACGGCGTGTTGTGGTAGGACAGCGTCTGGAGGGATAAGGTTCGCGGGCGATGACCGCCGCATGGCGGCGGTCCATAGGGTTTGCCGGGTCAGGTCAAGAAGCGTCTTCGTCCACGATGTGGATGGCTGACAGCATCAGGCGATATCAAAGAGCGACGCCGGGAGTGAGCATTTGCCGATGCGCTTGTAAGACAGGATTGTGCGCCCGAACCTGCCGGCAACCGCCCAATTACCGACGTTCGAGGGTTGCCACCTACCTACCTATTGCGGACGTTCATCAATACGCGCAGTCTCGCTACATGGGATGGAAACGATTTACCCTCGCCTCTTTGCTGGGGATCATCGCTCTCCCTGCGGGATTTTACCCCGCCCGGGCGGTCTTGATCTTGTGGTATACGCATACCGACCCCCATTCCCATGATGGACAGCTCGCCATGGGGATATTCTACGGGAGCCTGTATGTCGCGGTATTGTGCGGATTAGTGGCGTTCGGAGTTGGTTTGATGCGGGGCCGTCAGCGTCCATAGCGGCCTATCCGCTTTCCTCTCCTAACCAGACATCACATCAAGCGGCGTTGTCGATTCCGAGTTCGCCGAGCTTCCGGTACAGCGTCGAGCGGCCGATGCCGAGGCGACGTGCGACTTCGGTCATGCGGCCGCGGTAATGGCCGATGGCGAGGCGGATGACGTCGGCCTCGATCTCTTCCAGCGCGCGGAGATTGCCGTCGGGGCGGAACAGCGTGACACCGCCTCCGCCGATCGCCGCTGCAGCGGGTGTGCGCTGGCGGTTGCCCAGAGCTGCGATCTGCGGGAAATCCTCCTCTGTCAGCGCGGCATCCTCGCAGAGTACGGCCGCGCGGAAGAGCGCGTTCTGGAGCTGGCGGACGTTGCCGGGCCAGTCATATTGCACCAGCAGCGCCAGTGCGGCGTCGGTGATCCCTAACGGCCGCAACCCCGGTTGTTCGGCGATGCGCGCCAGCAGGTGGCGGGCGAGCGCTGGGATGTCGCCGGTGCGTTCGCGTAGCGGCGGTATGGTAACCTGGACAGCGTTGAGACGGTAATACAGGTCTTCGCGGAACCGGCCGGCCTCGACCTCGTCGAGCAACCGCGCGTTGCTCGCGGCGATCACGCGGACGTCGACCTCGCGGGGGTGGCGTGCACCGATCGCGTGGACTTCGCCGGTCTGGAGTACGCGTAGCAACTTGGCCTGCGCCTCCAAGGGCATCTCGCTGACCTCGTCGAGGAACAGCGTGCCGCCATCGGCATCTTGGAAGCGGCCGATCTTGCGCTCGAACGCACCGGTGAAGGCGCCTTTTTCGTGACCGAACAATTCCGATTCGACGAGGTTTGCGGGGATCGCGCCGCAATTGACGCTGGTCATCTGTTTCTTCGCGCGAGGCGAGGCCGCGTGGATCGCCTCGGCGATGACGTCCTTGCCGACGCCGATCTCGCCTTCGAGCAAAACCGCGACGCGGGCGCGGGCGGCCTTGGCGGCGATCGCCAGCGCAGCGCGGAAGTCGGGCGACGATCCGACGATCTCGTCGAACCCGAGCAATGCCGGGATCTTCTCGGTGAGGGGGCGGAGTTCGCCTGCCGACGTGCCGCCGACGGCCGTGTCGAGTGCAGCGAGAAACCGTTCGGGGGCGAGCGGCTTGACCAGGAAATCAGTAGCCCCTGCACGCATCGCTGCAACCGCGTGCGCGACCGATCCGTTGGCCGTGACCAACAGGATCGGCAGCGCAGGGCGACGTTCGCGCAAGGCCGCGATCAGATCGGTCGCGTCCGCATCGGGCGCCCAGTGATCGAGAATGATCGCATCGAGCTGCATGCCGTCCTGCGTGCCGAGCGTCGCGATCGCCATTTCGCCGTCGGTCGCGAAGATCGCGCGCCACCCGCCACGCGCGGCGAGTGCCGCCACCAGCCGTCGCTGCGCAGGCTCTTCGTCGATCAGCAGTAGAAGGCGCTGCCCGTTGCGCGTCATGGCGAATCCTGTCCCGTTCCGGCACGTGCAATAGCCACGCCGGGTAAAGGGCGACTTAAGTACCGGGCTTGGACATTTTGTATGTGCGCGATAAGGTCGGCTGCATAGAGCATAACACTCAGAGGATTGGGGACGAACCATGGCCGGCAACGGGGACATGAAGGCGCACGTCGCGACCTATTCGAGCGTGACGGGGATGATGAAATGGGGTGCAGTCGGGTGCGCGCTGGTCGTCGCTCTCGTCATCTGGCTGATCTCGTAAGAGCATGAAGATCGCCGTCCTGAAAGAGCAAGCGGACGGCGAGCGGCGGGTTTCCGCGACGCCGGAAACCGTGCGGAAATTCATCGCGCTGGGTGCGACGCTGGCGGTGGAGGCGGGAGCGGGCGATACCGCATCGATTGCGAACACAGCGTATTCGGACGCCGGTGCCGCGGTGGGCGATCGCGCCGCAACTTTGGCCGGCGCGGATATCGTGCTGGGCGTGCAGGGGCCTGATCCCGCCGGACTGGGCGCGGGACTGGGCGGGGTCTCGCCAGGGGCGTGGATCGTCGCGAGCCTTAATCCCTTCGCCGAGCGTGCGCGGATCGAGATGTATGCCGCCGCCGGCTACGAGGCTCTGGCGATGGAGTTCATGCCGCGGATTACGCGCGCGCAATCGATGGACATCCTGTCGTCGCAATCGAACCTGTCGGGCTACAAGGCGGTGCTGGATGCCGCCGCCGAATATGACCGCGCGTTTCCGATGATGATGACCGCAGCGGGCACGATTAGTGCGGCCAAGGCGTTCGTGATGGGCGTCGGCGTGGCGGGGCTTCAGGCGATCGCGACCGCGCGGCGTCTTGGGGCTCAGGTTTCGGCCACCGACGTGCGAGCAGCAACTCGCGAACAGATCCAGTCGCTGGGTGCAAAACCGATCTTCGTCGAGAATGTCGCCGGAATCGAGGGCGAGGGAACGGGCGGGTACGCCGGTGAGATGTCGCCCGAATACCAGGCGGCGCAAGCCGAGCTCGTATCAGGACATATCGCCAAGCAGGATATCGTCATCACCACCGCGCTGATCCCCGGACGTGCCGCACCGCGGCTGATCTCGGCGGCACAGGTGGCGAGCATGAAACCGGGCTCGGTGATCGTCGATCTCGCGGTCGAGCAGGGCGGCAACGTTGAGGGTTCGGTCGCGGGCGAAGTGGTCGTGGTGAACGGCGTGAAGATCGTCGGCCACCGCAACGTGCCCTCGCGCCTCGCGGCAGACGCCAGCGCGCTGTTTTCCCGCAACCTGTTCAACTTCCTGAATGCCTTCTGGGACAAGGAGGCTGGGCGACCCGTACTCGACGCCGAGATCGGCGACGCGATCCGCCTGACGCAAGGCGGCAAGATCGTGAACCCAAGGCTGCTGGCATGATAATCCTCCCCGGTACGGGGAGGGGGACCGGCGCAGCCGGTGGAGGGGGCGTGCCGCGCATGCTACGCTCCGAAGTATCACTGGCGCGCAGATTGCGGCGCGAAATGAGCCTTCCGGAAGTGCTGCTATGGGAGCAGCTCCGGGGACAAAAGACCGGCTTCAAGTTCCGTCATCAGCATCCGATCGGCCCGTATATTTGCGACTTCTACTGCGCCGCCGCCAAGCTCGCGGTAGAGGTAGATGGCGAGTTCCACGGACGTGGCGACCGCCCCGAACGCGACATCGGTCGCGACCGATTTTTCGAACAGAATGGCTACCGGGTGCTGCGAGTGGCGGCAGGTGAGGTGCTGAGGGATATCCAGGCCGTGGTGACGATGATCGTATCGTCCGCGGCCAGCCCCCTCCACCAGCCTGCGGCCGGTCCCTCTCCCCGTACCAGGGAGGATTAACAATGGACTTTATCGCGATCCTGTCGATCTTCGTGCTGGCGTGTTTCGTCGGGTATTTCGTGGTCTGGGCGGTGACGCCCGCGCTGCACACGCCGTTGATGGCGGTTACCAATGCGATCTCCTCGGTCATCATCGTCGGTGCGCTGATCGCCGCCGCTGCAGCAGGAATTGGTGCAGGATCGGACGTCGCCAAAGCGCTCGGGTTGCTCGCGGTCGTGCTGGCGAGCATCAATATCTTCGGCGGTTTCGCAGTCACTGCGCGGATGCTGGCGATGTACAAGAAGAAGGAACGGCCGGTCGCCAAGTAGCGACCGTCATCCCAGCGAAAGCTGGGATCTCGTGCGACTCCAGCTTTGCGCGAGCAACCGGGAGATGCCAGCCTTCGCTGGCATGACGAAGTGGGTAAGTGGGGACGAACGCGATGCATGAACTGACGGTCAGCCCCTGGGCATCGCTCGCCTATCTGGTCGCGGGGGTGTGTTTCATCCTCGCGTTGCGCGGACTGTCGAGCCCGGCATCGAGCCAGCGCGGCAACCGCTTCGGAATCATCGGCATGACGATCGCGGTCGTGACGACGCTGGTGACGCATGTGCCGGTCGCGGGAGGGATGATCGATCGCGCCGACCTTTACGGGGAAACGTGGACTTACGATGCGCTAACGATTGCCGAAATTCTCACGGCCATAGTGATTGGCGCCATCATCGGCCTAGTCACCGCGAAGAAGATCGCGATGACCGCGATGCCGCAGCTCGTCGCCGCATTCCACAGCCTCGTCGGGCTCGCCGCAGTACTGGTCGGCGTCGCCGCATACCTCAACCCGCAGGCGTTCGGGATATCCGACCTCGTGATCCCGCTGATCGGCCAGCCGTTCGCGGTCATCCACCCGGTCAGCCGGATCGAACTCGGGCTCGGCGTCGCGATCGGTGCGATCACCTTCTCGGGCTCGGTCATCGCCTTCCTAAAGCTCAACGGCAACATGGGCGGCAAGCCGATCATGCTGCCGGGCCGCCACGTCATCAATCTCGCGCTGCTCGCTGCCATCCTCGGCCTGATCGCGTATTTCGTCACCGATCAGTCGGCGTGGATCTTCTGGACGATCACGGGCTTGAGCTTCGTCATCGGCTTCCTGCTGATCGTCCCGATCGGCGGCGCGGACATGCCGGTGGTCGTCAGCATGCTCAATTCCTATTCGGGCTGGGCGGCGGCGGCGATGGGCTTCACGCTGCACAACAGCGCGATGATCATCACCGGCGCGCTGGTCGGCAGCTCGGGCGCGATCCTCAGCTACATCATGTGCCGTGCTATGAACCGCAGCTTCATCAGCGTGATCGCGGGCGGCTTCGGCGCGGTCGCGGAGACCAGCGGCGGCGCGATTGCGAGCGATCGCCCGTGGAAGCGCGGCTCGGCGGAGGACGCCGCGTTCCTGATGAGCCAGGCCGAGCAGGTCATCATCGTCCCCGGCTACGGCATGGCGGTCGCGCAGGCGCAGCACGTGCTCCGCGAGATGGGCGACAAGCTGAAGGCCGAGGGGGTGCGCGTGAAATATGCGATCCACCCCGTCGCAGGGCGGATGCCGGGGCACATGAACGTGCTGCTGGCCGAGGCGAACGTGCCCTATGACGACGTATTCGAGCTGGAGGATATCAACAGCGAGTTCGCACAGACCGACGTCGCGTTCGTGATCGGGGCGAACGACGTGACCAACCCTGCCGCCAAGACCGACAAGTCGTCGCCGATCTACGGCATGCCCGTGCTCGACGTCGAAAAGGCCAAGACCGTGCTGTTCATCAAGCGATCGATGGGCGGCGTCGGCTATGCCGGTGTCGATAACGAGCTGTTCTACCGCGACAATACGATGATGCTGCTGGCCGATGCGAAGAAGATGGTCGAGGATATCGTCAAGGCGCTCGACTGAGCTTTGCCGGTAAAGTTCCCAACTCCAACGGAACTCGATCCAGTTCGGGTATAACTCTTGGTCTGACGCTGGTTATTCTCGCTAGCATAGCGGAGGCCTTGATGACCCGACCGGACAACGAACCCGATACGGCAGATTACAATACCGGGATCGACGCGGTCCTGGTCGCCGCTGCGGGTGCACCGGATCGGCTTACCGTTGCGCTCGGCGCGTTACATGGGCGGATCGTGGGCCGGCTCGATTGGCAGACCCCGTTCGGTGATCATGCCACGCCCCAGGTCATCGTTATCGAGGCTGTCGGGGTCGATCCCGCGCTGCTCGAAGAACGGCTGCCCGCGATCGTCGATCAGGCGGTTGCCTTGCAAGCAGGACTGGTGGTTGCCCTGACGTTCGACCAGATCGATGCGGTTACGGCGGCGACGCTCGGTGGCGGTACGCGATTGCTGGTGGACCCGACCGTTGCCGATTGCGTCGCTGCGATCGTGGTCGCGGCCGAGACTGCACGCAGCCCAACCGGCGTATTCGACGTCAGTCGCGAGACCGACGGCACGCGACTGGAGCGGCTGAACACGGAGGTTGCGCGGATCGCCGAGGCACTCGCTCGGCTGACACGCACGGAGATCGAGGATGGCACCCCAGCAGCACCGATCGTCGGCGACAGGACCAATAGCTACGGCGCGCCGCCGTCCTTGTCAGAGCCGAGCGCGGCGGATGTTCGTCGGGCGATCCGCGCGCGGCGGTTGCGCGACCAGTTCTTTGGCGCGACGTTGTTCGAGGATCCTGGCTGGGACATGCTGCTCGATCTGTATGCCGCTCAGTTGGAGCGGGGACGCGTATCGGTTTCGAGCCTTTGCATCGCCGCTGCGGTCGCACCGACGACGGCGCTGCGCTGGATCGCGCGGATGACCGACACCGGGTTGTTCGAACGCCGCCCCGACATGCACGACCGACGGCGCGCCTTCATGGTGCTTTCCGATCGCGCGAGCGAGGCGATGCGCGGGTTTATCCTGGCCACCAGAGGTGCGGACTTGCGGATTCCGTGATCGCCAAGCCCTTTTAGCTTGCCCCGGCCGCCGGGCTTTGGCATCGGACGTCCACCCGAGAGGGGCGATTAGCTCAGTTGGTAGAGCGTCTCGTTTACACCGAGAATGTCGGCGGTTCGAGCCCGTCATCGCCCACCATTCCTATAGTTCGCGGACAAGCCGCACGGCGACTGCGATCCAGGCGGGGTTTGCGATGTTCTGCAACTGCGTGCCCGCGCCCGGCGGCAGGACAGTAATGTCGCTGTCGCATCCAGTCAGCCGTCCGAACGCGAACCGCCCTGCCGGTTGCGGCACGAGTACGTCGCGGTTGAGCGCACTTGCGAAATCGCCGGGGCTCAGCATCGCCGCCCAGATCACGTCCCCGGCGCGGTAATCGCCTGTGCCGTTCGCGACGGTGATCGCGACCTGCCCAGGCGCGACCTGGGGCGGGAGCACGGTCGTGGTCCGGCGCGGGGCATGGACGCCGCGGCCATCGAGGATCGCAGCGACGGGCAGGTCGGCCCGGTCGGGCAACGTCACGAGATCGCTCGCCTCGATGCCCAGCGCGGCCGCGATCCGGTTGAGCCAGCCAATCGACACGGTGCGCGTGCCCGTCTCGAGCCGGCCGATCGTCTGCGCGGTCGTCGGCGGGGCACAGCGCCGCGCGACATCCTCCAGCGTCAGGCCCTTGGCGCGGCGGACTTCGCGAATGGCAGTGATCATTGCACCAGAATCATCGAGGGGATCATCGAAATACTCCAAACCAGATGGGTTATTCCTCTGTCCTACAACCGTGTCGATATGGCAACCGCCGGAGATGACGTGGAGCGGCAGAGGGAGACGACGGATGCGCGAGCTGGTGGAACGATCGATCGATTCGGAGGGCGTTCCCCAGCCATCGGGGGCGCGGCGGGGGCGGATGGTGACGGTCAATCTGGCAGAATCACCGCTCGGGTGGCTGCGGTCGCGCGGACTGGTCGATGCGCGGCAATTCGCGGCGGGAGAACAGTTGCGCGCCGATTACGAGCGGGCTTCGATCGCGCCGAGCGTGACGATGCGCTGGGCGGAGCGGGTCGATGGAGGCGGGCATGACGGGCTCGATCCGACCTCGGCGCAGATCGCGGCGAAGCGACAGTTCGACACCGCGATCGCCGCGGCGGGGCCGGGGCTTGCGGATATCCTGTGGCGCGTGGTCTGTGCGGGGGAAGGGCTGCCCGCTGCGGAGAAGGCGCTGCACTGGCCGGCGCGGGCCGGGCGGCTGGTCCTGACGCTCGCGCTCGATCGCCTCGCGGCGCATTATGGGATTGGGTAGCGCAGGGCGCCGAACCCGATCACCCGACCTCACGATCCTCTCCCGCCAGGGGGAGGATCGTGAGGTCGACGATCCGAGCTACGATTTTCTTGCAAGTCCTCCCAGCGCCCCCACCCAACCGGCCTGCAACCTCGCCCCGGTCCGCACTCGCTTTGCCCGCCACGCATCCCTAAGTGGCAGCCATGCGCTTCAACCTCATCAAATGCCACGGCTCCGGCAACGACTTCCCCTTGATCGACGCGCGTGTGTCGACGCTGGACGACGCTGCCTGGGCGGCCGTCGCGCGCGCGCTCGCGGATCGCGATGGGCCGGTTGGGGGCGATGGCCTGCTCCTGCTCACCGGCGGCGACGAGACCCGCGCGTTCGGCATGCGGATGTTCAACTCCGATGGCAGCGAGTCCGAGACGTGCCTCAACGGCCTGCGATGCGTCGCGCGCGCCGGGTTCGCAGCGAGCGGTGCCGAGACCGCAACGGCGTTGCTCAAGACCAGCGATGCGATCGTCATGCACGATGCAGACATCGCCACAGGCGTCTTCACCGTGCGCGAAATCGCAGGGCCGGCGTCGCTAGACGTCACCGCGTGGCCGATGGAAGCCGGCGCGGATCGCATCGTCGACCGGCCGATCGCCGGCTTGCCGACGGCCCGCGCCTTCACCGCCGTCGCCATGCCCAATCCCCATCTCGTGACGTTCGTGGATGCCGTCGACGAGGCGGAGCTCGTCCGCGTGGGTGAGGCGTGCGAGGCGGCACCCGATTGGTTGCCCAACCGCGCGAACGTCAGTTTCGTCGAGGTCCGTGGCCGCGACCTGTTCGTGCGGACGTTCGAACGCGGCGTTGGGCTGACCAACAGTTGCGGAAGCGCGATGGCGGCATCGACCTATGCCGCGTGCCTGACCGGGCGGATCGCCTACGACACGCCGACGACCGTGTTCAACAAGGGCGGGCTGGTCCGCGCCGAGGCGAGCGGGGCGGCGATGGTCACGTTATCCGGCAATGCGACGTTCGAATGGAGCGGCTCGATCGACGTCGATCTTGCAACGGCGACGGCAAGCGACCTGATCATCACGCAGCGGCATGACGACGAAATCGCGGCTTGGGACAGGCTTATCGCAACGATCTGAAACACGGCTGCATCATTCTCCAATCCGGCCGTATCTCCCCGCAGAAGCGTCGGACGATCGGCGCAGTGCAGGAGAGCATGCCGTGAATCACGTGTTTCGTACCGCGATCGTCGCCGTCGCCATCGCCGCCAAGGCGAAGGCGAACGGCGACACCGCGACCTACGCCACCGTGCAGGGCGAGCCGCTGATGTTCATGAAGGCTGGCAGCGGCTGGGGCATCATGGACGGCAAGGGCCACAAGGGCCGCGTCACGATCGCCAACGTCATGCAGTCGAACGGCGTGATCCACGTCGTCGACACGGTGATGCTGCCGTAATCAGGCCATCACGGGAGATAGCTGCTTCGCTTGCCCCGCGGGGTGGTTCGTCGGGCCCGTTGCCGGAAGGTGGCGGGCCCGATTGCGTTCGCGGGCCCCGTCGTCTCATTGCCGTCGTCTCAACCCCTCCGTCATCCTCACGAAAGTCAGGATCCAGGGTAACAAACGCCACCCTCGTGGCTCTGGATCCTGACTTTCGTCAGGATGACGGAAGGGTCAGCCGATCAGCAGACCCGCGAGCGCGGCGGACATCAGGTTCGCCAAACTCCCCGCGGCCAGTGCGCGCAGACCCAACTTCGCGATCATCGGCCGCTGGTTCGGGGCAAGGCTCCCCGTCACCGCCATCTGGATCGCGATCGAAGAGAAGTTCGCGAAACCGCACAGCGAGAAGGTGATGACCGCGATCGTCCGCAGGCTCAGCCCCTGTTGCGTGCCGAGCGAGATGTACGCGACGAATTCGTTCAGCACGATCTTCTGCCCGAACAACCCACCGGCGATTCCGGCCTCGCTCCACGGCACGTTCAGCAGGAACATGATCGGCGCGAACACATAGCCGAGCAGCCCCTGGAAGCTCAGCCCCGGCAGCCCGATCATGTTGCCAAGCCCGCCGAGCAGACCGTTCGCGAGCGCAACGAGTGCCACGAACGCCAACACCATCGCACCGACCGCGACGGCCAGGCGCACCCCGGTCTGCGCGCCCTGGGCTGCGGCCATGATCAGATTGGCGGGCTTTTCCTCGTCGTGCGTGGCTTGTGGCATGGGTTCGCCCGCCGACGATTCACCCAGCAGATCGCCAAGTGCGAGTTCGCCCTCCGGCGGCATGACGCGGTCGGGCATGATGATCTTCGCCATCAGGATCCCGCCCGGCGCCGCCATGAAGCTCGCCGCCAGCAGGTAATCGATGCGGATGCCCATCGACGCGTAGGCCGCAAGGATCGTGCCCGCGACGCCCGCCATGCCGCTGGTCATCACCGTGAACAACTGCGCTGGTGTAAGGCCCGCGAGATACGGCCGGATGACGAGCGGCGATTCGCTTTGGCCGACGAAGATGTTCGCCGCGGCGCACAGCGATTCGACCTTCGACACGCCGATGACCTTCTCGATCCCGCCGCCGACCCAGCGCACCACCAACTGCATGATGCCGAGATAATAGAGGATCGAGACGAGGCTGGCGAAGAAGATGATGACCGGCAGCGCGGCGATCGCGAAGCTCTGTCCGCCGATCTCGGGCGTCGCCATCTTGCCGAACAGGAATTCGGTGCCCTTCTGCGAATAGCCGAGCAGGTTGGCGACGCCGCCAGACATGCTGCCCAGCACGACCTTGCCGAAGCTCGAATACAGCACGAGCACGGCGATCCCGGCCTGCAGCGCGAACGCGGCGCCGACGATACGCAGGCGGATCGCGCGGCGGTCGCTCGACAGCAGCACGGCGATGCCCAGGATGACGGCGATGCCCGCCAAACCGATGAAGAGTCTTTCCATGGACGCCCTGCATTTTTAACTGACACGCGCCGCCCCCCGGCTGCGCAAGCCAGCGACATGACACGCGCGCGCCGTGCTCGCTAGTCATTTGACGGCGCGGCGGTTTTCGCTAGCGTCCCTGGCGATGGATAAGTTGCCCCCCGCGTTCCCGCGTTCGCTCTTCGTTTTTTCGGTCCTCTATGGCGGCATGGTGTGCATCGCCGGCGTGCTGGGGGTTAAACAGGTCGCACTCGGCCCGCTCGCCGTGGAGGCAGGGATCTTCGGCTTCCTGCTGCTGGTGGTGCTGAGCAGCGCGATCGCCGAACTGCACGGCCAGAAGACCGCAACGTTCCTGGTGCGCCTCGGGTTTATCCCGCTGCTGGTGTCGGCCGCGCTGATCCACCTGGTGCTGGCCCTGCCGCACGATCCGGGGATGTACCCGCCCGCGGTCGACGCGTTCCCGATCGTGGTCGGCCAGAGCTCGCGGATGATGATCGCGGGGCTGATCTCGTACGGGATCTCGCAGACGCTCAACGTGCTGATTTTCTCGAAGCTGTCGGGACAGGTCGGCAGCGGCGAGGGCAAGCTGGTGTGGCTCCGCGGCATGATCGCGAGCATCATTTCGCAGATCATCGATACCATCCTGTTCATCACCATCTCGTTCCTCGGCGAACGGCCGATTTTGGCGTTGATGGAGGGCCAGATGCTGACCAAGGTCGTGCTGTCGATCGTGCTGGTGCCGTTCCTGATCACGTTCTTCGTGCGATTGGGGCGGCGGCTGGACCGGGTCTGAGCTTCCCGATGTAAAGCGCGCATTATTTCCCCGCGAAGGCGGGGACCCAGACTGGGCTCCCGCCTTCGCGGGAGAACAAGGAAGCGAGAGCAACGTCCGCGGCTTTCGCTCCCCCCCTCGACTGGCTAAGGGATCGGCATGACCGATCACACGCCCGATCCCGCCCTGCTCGCCAAGGCGGAAACGCTCACCGAGGCGCTGCCGTATCTGCAGCGCTACGCCGGCAAGACGTTCGTCGTGAAATACGGCGGCCACGCGATGGGCGACCCCGAGCTCCAGCGCGATTTCGCGGAGGACATGGTGTTGCTGAAGGCAGTCGGCATCAACCCGGTCGTCGTCCACGGCGGCGGCCCGCAGATCGGCGCCATGCTCAAGCGCCTCGGCGTCGAATCGCGCTTCGTCGACGGCTTGCGCGTGACAGACGCGGAAACCGCGCAGATCGCCGAAATGGTTCTGGCCGGCTCGATCAACAAGGAAATCGTCGGCTGGATCGGCCAGGCGGGCGGCCGCGCGGTCGGGATTTCGGGCAAGGACGCAGGGCTCGTCCTTGCGCGGAAAGTCGGCCACGGCCGCGAGCCGGACAAGCTCCAGGGCATCGAGCGCCACGTCGACCTCGGGTTCGTCGGTGAGCCGATCGCCGTCGACCGGACGATCCTCGACACGCTGATCGCCGCCGACATCATCCCGGTAATCGCACCGATCGGGATCGGCGCCGACGGTCACACCTACAACATCAACGCCGACACGATGGCAGGCGCGATCGCCGCCGCAATGGGGGCGGCCCGCTTCTTCTTGCTGACCGATATCGTCGGCGTGCTCGACAAGCAGGGCGAATTGCTGACCGACCTCGATCCGGCGCGGATCGCCGAACTGCGCGCCGATGGTACGGTCACCGGTGGCATGATCCCCAAGCTCGACACCTGCGTCGCAGCGGTGGAATCGGGCGTCGATGCCGCGGTGATCATCGACGGCCGCGTGCCGCATGCGATGCTGCTGGAGATCTTCACCAAGCAGGGCGCGGGCACGCTGGTCAGCGCGAACGGGCGCTCGCGGTAAGGGGCTCTCGTCGCGTCCTGGCGCAAAAATACTTCCGTCAGTCAGCCCACCACCACGCCGTCATCCCAGCGAAAGCTGGGATCTCCCGGTTCGAGCCCACCGCTCGCCAACGGGGATACCCCAGCTTTCGCTGGGGTGACAAAGAAAGCGGGGTGACGGAGGGGGCCGGAGTTAAGACGGGATAATAGCACAGGCCTTCTCGTTCTCCCCCCGCCCCCTTATATCGGCAATACACCAGCGGAGACCCACGCCTTGATCGCCCTTCTTCAGATCGTCCAGTTGCTGCTCACCGTCATCTGGTGGATCATCGTCGTACAGGCGATCCTGTCATGGCTGATCGCGTTCAACGTCATCAACACGCACAGCGATTTCGTCCGCACCGTGTGGACCGCGCTGCAACGCATGACCGAGCCGATGTACCGCCCGATCCGCCGCGTTCTCCCCGATTTCGGCGCGCTGGACCTGTCGCCGCTGGTCGTGTTGCTGATCCTCTACATCCTCAGCAACATCGTCATCCCGAACATCGCGCAGAATTACCTCGTCGCGACCTATTGAGGTCGGCGTTTCGGGCTTCTGTCACCCCGCCTGCAATGGCCGCCTGCAATGCAGGTTGTTTTCGCCCGTGATTACGCGGGAAAGGTTGTTTTCGGCTGCGTGACTTTGCGCTAGTCCGAGCGGATGGCATCGACGATCTCCTGCGACGTCGCGATCGTTGGCGCGGGTTTGGCCGGCGGGATGATCGCGCTGGCGCTCAAGGCCAGGCATCCGGCGCTCGACGTGCGGCTGGTCGACTCCGCTGACGTCATCGGCGGCAACCATCTCTGGTCGTTCTTTGGAAGCGACGTAGCGCAGGCCGATCGCTGGATCGTCGCGCCGCTCGTGGTGCATGCGTGGCGCGGGTACGACGTACGCTTTCCGGCACATGAGCGGACGATCGATGCGACCTATTATTCGATCGAGAGCACGCGGCTGGACCGCGAAGTCCGCCGCGTCCTGCCGCCGCATGCTTTGATGCTCGGGCGGAAAGTGTCGGGGGCGAGTGCGACCGCGGTGGTGCTGGCGGATGGCGACCGGATCGAGGCCACCGGCGTGATCGACGCGCGAGGGGCGGGTGATCTGTCGTTGCTCAATCTCGCGTGGCAGAAGTTTCTCGGGCGCGAACTGGCGCTGGCGGTGCCGCACGGAAGTCCGCGGCCGATGGTGATGGACGCCACTATTCCGCAGATCGACGGGTATCGGTTCGTCTACTGCCTGCCGTTCAGTGCGAACCGGATGTTCGTCGAGGACACCTATTATAGCGACACACCCGATCTCGATATTCCGGTGCTGGGCGCGCGGATCGATGAGTATGTCGCCGGGCGTGGCTGGTCGGTGGCGAGCGTCGAGCGTGAGGAGTCGGGCGTGCTGCCGGTTGCTATGGGCGGCGATTTCGAGGCGTATTGGCGGTCGGGCGGCGCGCATGTCGCCAAGGCAGGCATGCGTGCGGGAATGTTTCATCCAACTACGGGCTACTCGCTGCCGGACGCGGTGCGGACCGCCGCGATGCTGGCGAGCCTCAGCGATTTCGCGGGTGCCCATCTACATGACGCGACGCATGCGATGGCACGCGCGACGTGGAAAAGCCGCGGCTTCTACCGGATGCTCGACACGATGTTGTTCCGCGCCGCCGAGCCGGAGGAACGCTACCGTATCCTCGAGCGCTTCTACCGCCTGTCACCCTCGCTGATAGGCCGTTTCTATGCCGGACGCTCGACCCTCGCCGACAAGGCGCGGGTCCTGACCGGCAAGCCCCCCGTCCCCATCGTGCGCGCCGTCCGCGCCATCGCAGGCAGTATGTCATCATGAAGACCGCAATAGTCATCGGCGCAGGGTTTGGCGGGTTGGCGCTCGCGATCCGGCTGCAATCCGCGGGCGTGCAGACGACGATCGTCGAGAGCCGCGACAAGCCGGGCGGGCGCGGGTATTTCTGGGAGCGTGACGGATTCACGTTCGATGCGGGCCCAACCGTGATCACTGATCCCGATTGCCTGCGCGAATTGTGGGCGCTGACCGGGCGCGACATGAGCGAGGATGTGACGCTCGATCCGGTGCTGCCATTTTATCGGCTGAACTGGCCCGACGGGACGAATTTCGACTACACCAACGACGATACGCTGATGCGGTCGGAGATCGAGCGGCTGCATCCGGGCGACTGGGAAGGCTATCTGAAGTTCCTCGATTACTCCGCCGGGGTATTCAAGGAAGGCTATGAAAAGCTCGGCCACGTCGCGTTCCTCGACTTCGGATCGATGATCAAGGCGGCGCCCGCGCTGGCGAAATACCAGGCGTGGCGGTCGGTCTATTCGATCGTGTCGAGCTTCGTGAAGTCGGAGAAATTGCGCGAGGCGTTGAGCTTCCACACGCTGCTGGTCGGCGGCAATCCGATGACGACGAGCGCGATCTATGCGCTGATCCACAAGCTGGAGCGTGACGGCGGGGTGTGGTTCGCGCGTGGGGGCACGAACCGGCTGGTGGCGGCGCTCGTCACACAGTTCGAGCGCTTGGGCGGCGTGTTGCGGCTCGACGATCCGGTGACGTCGATCGAGACGCTCGGTGACCGCGCGACCGGGGTTACGTGCGCGAGCGGCTGGTCGGCGCAGGCGGATGCGGTCGCCGCGAACAGCGACATCATGCATACGTACCGCGACCTGCTGGCGACGTCGCGCAGTGCGAAGCGCAAGACGGGTTCGCTCGAGCGGAAGAAATATTCGCCGTCGCTGTTCGTCGTGCATTTCGGGATCAAGGGCACGTGGCCCGGCATCCCGCACCACATGATCCTGTTCGGGCCGCGCTATAAGGGGCTGCTCGAGGACATCTACGATCACGGCGTGCTGTCGGAAGATTTCTCGTTGTACCTGCATCACCCGACCGTCACCGATCCTTCGCTGGCGCCAGAGGGGTATTCGACGTTTTATGCGTTGGCGCCGGTGCCGCATTTGGGGAAATTCCCGGTCGACTGGGACGAGATCGCGCCGATCCTTGAGAAGCGCATCCTCGACGAGATCGGGCGGCGGTTGATCCCGGATATCCATGAGCGGATCGTGACGAAATTCTCGTATGCGCCGAAGGACTTTGCGCAGGATCTGAACGCGCATCTTGGGAGCGCCTTCTCGCTGGAGCCGGTGTTGACGCAGAGCGCGTATTTCCGGGTGCACAACCGGGACGAGCATATTCCGAACTTATACTTCGTGGGAGCTGGGACGCATCCTGGGGCTGGGATTCCTGGAGTGGTGGGAAGTGCCAAGGCTACGGCTCGGCTGATGTTGGAAGGCGAGAAGTAAGGTTTGTTCGCGCGGAGGCGCGGAGACGCGGAGGTGTTGCGCTTGTCGCGTAGCGACCGTGTCTCCAACGGGTTACGGAACGAGTATGAAGACAGCGCGAGCGCTGTTCGGAAAGAAACACCTCCGCGTCTCCGCGTGAACCCATTCTTCCCTTGCGGCACCCCGCGCGCTTCCCCTAGCGAGGCAGGATGAAGAGACTTGCTGTGTATTGCGGGTCGGCTACGCCGGCTGATCCCACCTATATCGAGGGCGCTCGGGCGCTTGGTCGAACCTTTGCCGAGCGGGGGATTGGCCTCGTTTATGGCGGGGGCCGCCTTGGGCTCATGGGCGCGATCGCCGACGGCGCGCTCGAGGGCGGCGGTGAGGTTATCGGCGTCATTCCGCAGGCGCTGGTTGATGCCGAGGTTGCGCATCGAGGGCTTACCGAACTGCATGTCGTGCAGGGGATGCATCAGCGGAAGCAGATGTTCACCGATCTCTCCGACGGGTTCGTGACGATTCCGGGTGGGACGGGCACGATGGACGAGTTGTGGGAGGCGCTGAGCTGGGCGCAGCTTGGCTATCATGCCGACCCGGTCGGGTTGCTGAATACGGCCGGCTATTACGATCACCTGATCGCGTTCTGGGAGAAGATGGGCGAGGTTGGCTTTTTGCGGCCGCAGCACCGGGATCTGCTGATTATTGCGGATACGCTGGATGTGCTGCTCGACCGGATGGCGCGCCACGTGCCGACGCAGCCGATCGTGCGGATGAACGCGTCGGATTTGTGAGTTCTGCGACAGTGAACTTCGTCCCTTCTAGTTCTCCCGCGAAAGCGGGAGCCCAGGAGTCGCTGGCGCAGCGTTTGTGGTCCTGGGCCCCCGCCTTCGCGGGGGAACAAGAATGAGTCAGTCGCTTCCGAGCCGCGAGGCGATCGTTGCTACCGCGCATGAATCGATCTCGCGTGGATCGAAGAGTTTCGCCGCGGCCAGCCTGTTGTTCGACAAGCCGACGCGCGAGCGGGCTTGGCTGCTCTACGCATGGTGCCGGCGGTGCGACGATATCGCGGACGGGCAGGATCATGGCCACGGCATGACCGTCGTCGAGGATGCGCCCGCGCGGCTCGTCGCTCTGTCGGCGATGACCGAGCAGGCGCTGGCGGGCGAAGTCGTCGGCGAACCGGCGTTCGATGCGCTGCGGATATTTGCGGCCGAGACTCGGCTGCCGAAGCGGTTTGCGCGTGATCTGGTCGAGGGGTTCGCGCTGGATGCGCGCGAGTGGCGGCCGCGGTCGGAGAACGACCTCTACAAATATTGCTACCATGTCGCGGGTGTCGTCGGGTGCATGATGGCGATTGCGATGGGCGTCGATCCCGAGGACGAGGACACGCTCGACCGCGCGTGCGACTTGGGTATGGCGTTCCAGCTCGCCAATATCGTGCGCGACGTCGAGGAGGATGACCGTGTGGGGCGGTGCTACCTGCCGGAGGACTGGCTGGTCGAGATGGACTTTCCGCCGGGGCAGCACATGAAGCCGCCGTTCCGCTCGCGGCTCGCGGTGTTGACGAAGCGGATGGCGGATCGGGCGGCGGCGTTCGAGGCCAGCGCCCGGCAAGGGACCCCGGCGCTGTCGTTCCGTTCGGCCTGGGCCGTGCTGTCGGCAGCGGGGATCTATGGCGCGATCGGGCGGACCGTAGCGGCTCGGGGCGAGCATGCATGGGACCACCGGGTGACGACGTCGGGGATGCAGAAGCTGGGGTTCATCGTGACGGCAGCACGAGAGGCGGCTCGGCGGGATACGCTGTATCCGCGGACTGCGCGAGATACACGGTTATGGACTCGGCCTAGGGTCTGACCCTCACTGGCCCCGACTACTCCGTCATCCCGGACTTGTTCCGGGATCCACCGTTCCACACAGTCTCACGCATCGAGCTCGGGGATGGGTGGATGCCGGAACAAGCCCGGCATGACGAAAATACCAGTCAGCCTTGCGGCTTAGCCTTGCCCACCTTCGCCATGAGCTGACCGCTCGCACGGCAGTTCGCGCCGATCATGGGATACGGAACGTCGGTGTTCTGAGCCAACTGGTTGGGCAGCGCCGCGCGGCACTGGGCCATTGTCTCGTAACGCGCCGGGATCACGCGCGCCTCGGTGCAATTCACGTTGCCGTCACTGCAGCCCATGATGGCCATGACGTAGAACAGCGGTTCCATTTCATTCTCCAGTGGATCGCGGTGGCAGGCGTTGGGCCCGAGGTCGGACACGGTAATTAAAGCGACGAAGTGGCGGGATTGTTCCCCCAACTGCTTTCGCCGGGGCTTGACTGCGCCTACATCGCTTCGATCCATGCCACCTGACACGTACACCTCCCGCGCGGATCAACCGCTGCTCCCGACGCTCCGCCGCTTCCTGCCGTTCCTGTGGCCGGCGGGGCAGCCGAAGCTGAAGGCGCGGATCGTCCTCGCGATGCTGCTGGTGATCGCGTCGAAGCTGATCCAGGTCTTTGGCGCGGCGTTTACGCTGAAATACGCGGTCGATCGGATGGCGGGGAACGATCGCGGGGCGCTGACGCTCGTCGTGCTGCTGGTCGTCGGGTACGCCGCGTCGCGGTTCGGGACGACCTTGTTCGACAACCTGCGCAACGCGGTGTTCGAGCGCGTCGGGCAGGACGCGTCGCGGCGGCTGGCGGCGCAGGTGTTTCGCCATCTGCATGCACTGAGCCTCGATTTCCATCTGTCGCGGCGGACCGGCGCGGTCACCAAGGTGGTCGAGCGCGGGACCAAGAGCATCGATACGATGCTGTATTTCCTGCTGTTCAACATCGCTCCCACGGTGTTCGAACTGGTGCTGGTGCTGGGACTCTTCTGGACCAAGTTCGGCTGGCCGCTGGTCGTCGCGACGGTGGTGATGGTGGTCGGCTATATCGCGTTCACGCGAATGGTGACCGACTGGCGCAATGCCCTGCGCGCGCGTATGAACGACCTCGATACCGGGGCGGTCGCGCATGCGGTGGATTCGCTGCTGAACTTCGAAACGGTGAAGTATTTCGGCGCGGAGGAGCGTGAGGCGAAGCGCTACGACAGCGCGATCACGGCCTATTCCGAGGCCGCGGTGAAGAGCGAGAATTCGCTCGCGTGGTTGAACCTTGGCCAGGCGCTCATCACCAACCTGATGCTGGCGGGCGGCATGGGCTTCGTCGTGTGGCGGTGGAGCCGTGGGCTCGCGTCCGCCGGCGACGTGGTGTTCGTGTCGACGTTGCTGGCGCAGCTGTTCCGGCCGCTCGACCTGCTGGGGATGGTGTATCGCACGATCCGGCAGGGCGCGCTCGACATGGCGGCGATGTTCGACCTGATCGATACGCCGGCGACCGTGGTGGATGCGCCGGGTGCGCCTGCGCTGGCGGTGAGTGCGGGGCATGTGCGGTTCGAGGGGGTGTCGTTCGGCTATGACGCGGGGCGGCCGATCTTGCGCGATCTGGAGCTGGACGTGCCGGCGGGGTCGACGCTGGCGGTGGTCGGGCCGTCGGGCGCGGGCAAATCGACGCTCGCGCGGTTGCTGTACCGGTTTTATGATCTGACGGGCGGGCGGATTACCGTCGATGGGCAGGATATCGCCCGGGTCGCGCAGGCTTCGTTGCGGGCGGCGATCGGGATCGTGCCGCAGGATACCGTGCTGTTCAACGACACGATCGGGTACAATATCGCTTATGGCCGCGAAGGGGCGGAGATGCCTGAGGTCGAGATGGCGGCCAAGGGCGCGGCGATCGCTGGGTTCATCGAGCGCCAGCCTTTGGGGTATGAGACGCGCGTGGGCGAGCGCGGATTGAAGCTGTCGGGCGGCGAAAAGCAACGCGTGGCGATCGCGCGGACGCTGCTCAAGAACCCGCCGATCTTGATTTTGGACGAGGCTACGTCGGCGCTCGATAGTCGCACCGAGGCGGAGATCCTGGGTACGCTGGAGGCGATCGAGCGCGGGCGGACGACGATCGTGATCGCGCACCGGCTTTCCACGGTCGTGCATGCGGACCAGATCGTCGTGCTGGAGGCGGGGCGGATCGTCGAGAAGGGGACGCATGCGGACCTGCTTCGGCAGGGCGGCGTGTATGCGGAGATGTGGAACCGGCAGGCTCAGGAGCGGGCCGGGGAGGATGATGGGGCGTTGGCGGCGGAGTAGGGTCGCTTAAAACATCCGCCCTCCGCCGTGTTGAAGCTATCTACGTTTCCGCTGACATCTAGGTCTGCTAACTCCGTGCCAGCGGGGAGATCTAAATTGGCCTACGAAGAGCTAAATGTTGGCGATCTACGAGTAAATCCGGCAAATGATCGGCACGGGGAGGTCGGCAGCGAAGATCTCGCTATCGCTGAGTTGTTCCGATTACACGATGCACCAATGCGGAACCTTGCAGCCGACATAGCCGCCGTTGGCGCGGTGTACGACCCGCCCCTCGCGATGCCGACCGACGATGGCTTTGTTGTCTTCGACGGAAACCGCCGCGTCACCTGCCTCAAGTTACTGCTCGACCCCACGCGCGCTCCCACAGCGGATTTGCAAACGCACTTTTCCACCCTGCGCGATGGGGCAAACGGAGAAATCCCGGTAAGCCTGATCTGCCAGATTGAAGGTGATCGCAATCTGATCGACAGCATTCTCTTTCGCCGACACACCGGTTCGCAGAAAGGGGTAGGGCAACTCGATTGGAATGATCGGGCTAAGCTGAACTTCGTGGAGCGCACCGGACAGGAAAGTGGAATAAACGTCGCGGCGGAGGTCGAACGCCTGCTGGCCGAGGTCAATCGCCTTCCGGAGGGAAACATTCCGTGGTCCACGTTGACGCGACTGCTCTCCTCCGAGGAGTTCCGCAATCGAGCCGGCATCAGCACCGCCGGGCGGCGCTTTCGTATCACGCATGACCACGGAGCGGTCGTTGACGCTCTGGATCGGATCGCCAGCGATCTTGCCAATCAGGTCGTTACGCTCGGCGACCTCTGGAACAACGAGGGTAAGCGCGCCTACCTCAATCGGTTGCAACAAAAGGGCGTCCTTCCGGTTGAAAACGAGAGGCTGCCAGATCCGGTTGATGCTGGAGGTGCCGCTCGCAATCCGCGAAGAAATCCGCCGCCTCGGCCGCCCCAGACGACATTCATTCCGGCGAACGCCCCGCATATACAGTGGATCGCTGCGCAACAGCGGGCCAGAGCGATCTGGGAAGAGTTACAATCGCTAACGCTGAGAGAGCACCCGAACGCGACATCGGCGCTGATGCGCATCCTGCTTGAGCTTTCCGTCGAGAGCTACATCGCCGAGCATGGATTGAATGTGCCAGACAATCTGTCGCGCAAAGTTGGCGCGGTCGCCGCCGATCTGCTCCAGCGGCAGATCATCGACCGCGCCTATTTTGATGAGCTGGAACGGATCAGGCTCAACGATCAACTGATCTCCGTCGCAAGCATGCAGCGCTATATCCATTCCCCTGATTTCGCGCCGATGGAAAACGAGCTTAGAACGTACTGGGTGAGGTTGGGACGTTTCTTCGTAGCGACACTCAACCGATAACGGCACCTCCGGGACACCCAATCGCTTGTTGCGACTATAAATTGTCTCGAGGCGGACTCAACCAATCAGCGTCGCTTAGCGTAATGTGAGCTTTTCCTAACCCGCCCTCTTAGATACGTCGCCACGAACAGCCCCCTCCGCCTCGACATCGCGTGGAGGATCGCTACCTAGACGGCAATGGCTCTCGACCCCCTTCCCGATCTCCAGCGCATCTTTGGCTTTCCTGATTTTCGTGGCGTGCAGCGCGATGTCGTTGATCGGGTGCTCGCGGGGCAGCGGACGCTGGCGGTCATGCCGACCGGGGCGGGGAAGTCGCTCTGTTACCAGTTGCCGGCGACGATGCTGGAGGGGACGTGCGTGGTCGTGTCGCCCTTGATCGCGTTGATGCATGACCAGTTGCGCGCCGCGACCGCGGTTGGGATCAAGGCGGCGACTTTGACGTCGGTCGATACCAATCGCGAGGAGACGATCGCACGGTTCCGCGCGGGGGATCTCGACCTGCTGTACGTCGCGCCTGAACGCGCTTCGAACGAGAGTTTCCGCAACCTGCTCAGCCAGGCTCGGATCAGCCTGTTCGCGATCGACGAGGCGCATTGCGTCAGCGAATGGGGGCATGATTTCCGGCCGGACTACCGGTTGCTGCGACCGTTACTCGACAGTTTTCCTGACGTGCCTCGGCTCGCGCTGACGGCGACTGCGGACGCGCATACGCGGGCGGATATCCTGGAGCAGTTGGGGATTTCGCGCGAGGGGCTGATCGTGTCGGGGTTCGACCGGCCGAACATCCGTTATGCGATTTCCGGGCGCGACAACGTCAATCGGCAGATCGCGGACATCCTCGAGAAGATACCGGGGCCGGGGATCGTCTACGCCCAGACGCGCGCGGCGACCGAGAAGCTGGCAGAGGCGCTGGGGCGGAGCGGCCGGCCTACGCGAGCGTATCATGCGGGGCTCGATCCGCAGGTGCGGGCGAAGAACCAGGCGGATTTCGTCGCGAGCGAGGACATGGTGATCTGCGCGACGGTCGCGTTCGGGATGGGGATCGACAAGCCCGACGTCCGCTTCGTAGCCCACGCCGGGCTGCCGAAATCGATCGAGGCCTATTATCAGGAAACCGGGCGCGCGGGGCGTGACGGCGATCCGGCGATCGCGCACCTGTTCTGGGGCGCGGAGGATTTCGCGCGCGCTCGGCAGCGGATCGGCGAGGTCGAGCCCGAGCGGCAGGCGGGCGAACGGCAGCGGCTGACGGCGATGGGCGGACTGGTCGAGACGGCCGGGTGCCGGCGGCGGATCCTGCTCAAGCATTTCGGCGAGGAGCGGCTCGAGGATTGCGGGAATTGCGACAATTGCCTCGGTAATGTCGATGCGGTGGACGCGACCGAGACGGCGCGGAAATTCCTGTCGGCGGTATTCCGGACCGGGCAGATGTTCGGCGTCGGGTATATCGAGGGCATCCTGACGGGGGTGTCGTCGGAGCGGAGCCTGATGAACGGGCATGAGGCGCTGTCGGTGTACGGGATCGTCGATGGCGACGAGGTGGCGTTGCTGAAGCCTGTGTCGCGGGCGTTGATGCTGAAGGATGCATTGCGCACCAATCCGCATGGGGGCCTCGAGTTCGGGCCGGCGGCGAAGGCTATCCTCAAGGGCGAGGCGACGGTTTCGATCGTCGTGCCGCCCAAGCGAGAACGGCGGCGCAAGGCTGTCGCAGGCGCGACTCCTAACCCCGTAGACGATCCGCTGTTCGAGGCGTTGCGCGTGCGGCGGCGCGATCTGGCGAAGGAGGCGGGCGTTCCACCGTATGTGATCTTCCACGATTCGGTGCTGCGTGACATGGCGGCGCAGCGGCCGGCTTCGCGGGCAGCGCTCGCGGTGCTTTCGGGCATTGGCGCGCGCAAACTCGACGCCTATGGGGATGCCTTCCTCCAGGTTATCCGCGAGTCCGCATGATACGGCACATCAACGAAAGTATTTCGGTCGCGCCACAGATCGCGGTCGAGCACGTCGCGGAGATCGCCGCGGCGGGCTTCAAGACGATCGTCAACAACCGGCCCGACGACGAGGATGCGGGACAGCCTTCGGGTGATACGATCCGGGTTGCGGCGGAGGCGGCGGGCCTCAATTACGTCGCGATTCCCGTGACGCATGCGGGGTTCTCGCATCCGCAGATCGACGCGATGACGCAGGCGCTGGTCGATGCGGAAGGACCGGTGCTGGCGTATTGCCGATCGGGGACGCGGAGCTGCAATTTGTGGGCGCTGGCGGCGGCGAAGGCCGGGCGGAACCCGAACCTGTTGCTCGCGCAGGCCGAGGACGCCGGGTATGATCTGCGCGGAATTCGACCGATGCTGGACGCGCTCGCAGGGCCGCGATGACACCTGCGATCGTCGGCGGCATCGTGGCCGTCGTTGTGGTGATACTCGGCAGTCTGGGTTGGGTCGTCGTGCGGATGCGGCGGGTCGTGAAGATCGATACGCCGGAAGAGGTCGCGGACGCGGCGCAGGCGCAGCTTCGCGGATTTGCGGTGGCAGGGGCCGTGGTCGGTGCGGATGGCCAGGGCGCGCTGGCGATCGCGGATGATGGTCGAGTCGCTGCGGTCAAGCGGATCGGCAAGACTCTGGCGGTGCGCGAGGTGTCGTGGAGGACGGTGCGCGCTACGCAGGACGGCATCCTGGTGGAGACCGGGGACAAGACGCTGGGTGCGGTTATGCTGGCAAAGGTCGATGTCCTCGATATCCGCAGGTTGGCGCCGAAGAGCGTGCGGGTCTAGCGATCCATACGCGCCGCGGTAATTCTGCGGCAGCGGTCCTGACGCTTGCGGAACGTTTGGCGCTTCGACGCGTCGCCGCACTGGATGATGACATGGGCCGCTAAGCGCTGGGTGAAAGTCACCGGCATCGTCGTTGTGGCCGTGATGGCTACGGTGATAATCGGGCTTGCAGTATTTCCCTGGGGATCGCTGAAAGGCGTGATCGAACGCCAGCTGACCGCACGCTTCGGCCGCCCCGTGACGATCGGAGGGATCGAGCGGGTCGACGGGTTCGGCTTCTCGCCGACGATCCGTATCACGCAGGTCCGCATTCCTCAGGCGACATGGGCCGGAAGCGGCGATTTCGTCCGGTTGCGCGAGGCAGAGGCGACCTTCTCCGCGCTGTCGCTGTTGAAGGGCGGGTTCGGGCCGCGCGACGTGAAGGCGTCCGGGCTGTACTTGGCGCTGGTACGTGACAAGCAGGGACGGACCAACTGGGAGCGTCCGGGCGAGGCCAAGGGCGGCGGCAGTTCGAACGACCTGCAGGGGCTCGTCATTCGCGACAGTGTGATCTCGTACCGCGATGCCAAGCAGGGGCGGCAGGTAATCGCACGGTTCTCGTCCGATCCGGTTTCGGGCATCCGCGCAAACGGCACCGGGACCGTGCGGGGGGCGGCGGTGCGGATAGCGGTTGCGGGGCCGTCGATCGAGCGATCGCTGGACAAGCCGTGGCCGTTCACCGCGTCGATCGACGGCGATGCGCTGTCGATCTCGGCGAAGGGCGTGATGGACCGGCCGCTCGATACCGACGCGATGACGCTCGACGTGACGGCACGCGCGACCGACCTGAAGCTGATCGATGCGGTGATCGAGGCAGGGCTGTTCCGGACGCAGCCGGTGTCGTTCAACGCGCACGTCCGCCATGATTCCCCGAGATGGGCGATCACGCAGCTGGAGGGCGTCGTCGGGCGGTCCGATTTTGCCGGATATGTCACGGTCGACAAGCGGGATGGCCGCAGCAAGGTGAACGGCGACATCGTGTCGCGCCAGTTCGATTTCGCGGACCTGTCGTCGGACGAGGCGCAGGCGAAGGGCGCGGCGTTGGAGCGTGCGATCGGGCCGAGGCTGGTGCCGAATACGCGGATCGATATCGGCAAGATCGACACCACCGACGCGGCATTCGGATTCCGCATCCAGCATATCGTCGCCGCGAAGGGCAAGTCGCCGATCGTGTCCGCCGAGGGACGGATCGCGATCGATCACCAGTTGCTGACGCTCGACCGGCTGATTGCGAGACTGCCGCAGGGGACCGTTTCCGGCAAGATCACCGTCGACCAGCGGGGCGATCGTAAGACGCCGACCATGGCGATCGACCTGCGGTTACGCGGCAGCAGCGTGCAGGCGCTGGCGGGCGGGCACGGCGACTTCAGCGGGAATGTGAGCGCGCGAGTACGGTTGAAGGGACCGGGCGAGACGATCCGGGCCGCCGTCGGGAATGCCGATGGCAGCATCGGGTTCGTCGCGCAGGACGGGCAATTGCCGCAGGGGATCGCCGCCGCACTGGGGTTCGATGCGGCGCGCGCGTTGCTGGCAAAGGACAGCGACCGCGCAGGGCTGCGCTGCGTGGTGGTGAAACTCGACGTGACGCAGGGGCGGGGGCGGGTCGATCCGATGATCGTCGATACCACCGCCAGCCAGTTGCACGGGCAGGGGAGCGTCGTGTTCCCGGCCGAAGCGATCGACATCCGGCTGAGCGGCGCGCCTAAGCAGCACGCGCTGCTGCAACTGCCGGGGTCGGCGTACATGACAGGCACGATCCAGCAGCCGCATGTGACGATCCCGCCAGAGGTGAAATCGGTGGGGAATGTCTTCAAGGCGATCGGGCGGGCGATCACCGGCAAGCAGGGTCCGACGGCTAGCGATGCGGATTGTGCGGGGTTGGCGGCGCGGGTCCTGCGATAGGCTGAGACGTCGCCGGATACGAAAAACCCCGCCCCGCGGATTGCGGGACGGGGTCGGACTTCAGCAATACCTCAGGGATATCAGCGGTAGAAGACGTGGTTGCCGATCGAGGCGACCTTGATCGCGCGGACACTGGGGCGGCGATCGGGGGTGTTGAAGTACAGCGCCTTGTCGGCAGGGCTGTTCCACGCATCGGCGAGTGCGACCTTGGCAACCGCGATCGCGGTGCGATAGGCGGTACCGGCGTTGATGGTGGGGATGCGGCCACCGCGGACGAAGCTGAACTGGCCGCGCTGCTTGACGACGGCGCAGACGTCGGCGGGGAAACGACCTGACTTGGCGCGATTGATGATGACTTCGGCGACCGCGAGCTGGCCGGTCAGCGGCTCACCCTTGGACTCGAAATAGATCGCACCGGCAAGGCACTGGAGCGCGTCGTCGGCGGCGGCGCTATCCTGCGCAGCAACGGCCTGGGCGAGCGTGTCGAATTCTTCTTCCTCGGCAGGAGCGATCGGCTCGACGGCTGCAACAATGGTTGCGGCGGGAGCGACCTGCGGAACATTCTGCGGGGAAAGCGCGTTTAGATTTGCGAGAGCAGTGAGATTGGTTGTCGAGCGATCGATGCCAGTGGCCTGACCGGGAGCGCTGTTGCCGAGCAGGCCGGCGAGGGAAAACGTCATGACCGCGATCGTCGCAGCCCGCTGAAGAATCGTCATTCAAACTTATTCAGGTGCGGTTGGACCGCGGTTCGTTCGTCAAAGACGATCGCCCGAGCATCCCCCCGACTGCGTAATCGATCCGGATCGCACCCGCATCGACACAACGCCAATCAATGATGCAATTCCCCTCTATTGGGGGGGCTTTCGAGTCAATCGTCGAGGATCGTTTCAGCGGCGAACCGTTCCGCCGCTGCGATGTCCACCTCGATCACCCATAGATCCGGGTCGCGTGCACGACGGCGACGCCAATATCCGTCGAGGTCTTCGGGCGGGGTGGAACCGATCAGCGCGGTCCGTCCGTTGGGTCCGATTCCGCGTTCCAGCAGGCGGGGGGGGGCGCCTTTATCGATCGCGATGACCAGGATCGCACCGCCTTGCGGGTCGCCTTTCGCCATCACCGCACCGAAACCCCCGGCATCGTTGACGCGCCGCAACAGGGCGCTCACGAGGACTCCACTGGGCAGGCGGCCGCTCATGCTGCGCTGCGGTATCCGGGAAGGCCCGCGAGTGCGATCCGCGAGCGCATGAAGGTGCCGGTGCCGCGTGCGGCCTCTTCGCCATCGGCGTCGATCAGGCGCGCATCCGCAACGAACACGCGTCGCTTGCCGCTGATCCAGCGTCCCTCGGCGATGACGGGGCCGACCTTCAGCGGGCGCGTGAGCAACAGGTTGAACGCGGTGGTGAGCAGGAAACGATCGGTCACCAGGCTGTTGCAGGCGTAGAAGGCGGCATCGTCGAGCATCTTGAAGTAGCTCGTGCCATGCGCCGCGCCGCCGGCATGATAATGGCGTTCGTCGATCGTGAAATGGATACGCGCGACCCCGGCTTCGGGGATTTCCAGCGCGGAGTCGAAGAAGCGGTTGATCGGGGCTTGGGCGTAGAGGGATTCCAGCGCGCGGAAATGTGCGTCTGCGCCTGCTGTGTTTGGGATGTCAGACATGCAGGCGCCGCCTGAAGCCCGCGCGGGCGGGGACGGCGTGGGAATCACGCAGCATCGCGGACCTCGTCGGCGGTGAACAACGCGTAGATCGCGTCGGGCGATCCGCCGCCGCGCAGTTTCTCCAGGAACGCCTTGTCGCGCAGTCGGCGCGAGACGCGGGCGAGGGCCTTCAAATGCACCGCGCCGGCATCGGTAGGGGATAGCAGCATGAAGACCAGATCGACGGGCAGGTCGTCGACCGCCTGGAAATCCACCGGCTGCGCCAGCCGCGCGAAGACACCCGTTACCTGAGCAAGGCCTTCGAGCTTGGCATGGGGAATCGCGACGCCGCCGCCGAACCCGGTCGAGCCGAGCTTCTCACGCGCGGCCAGGCGGTCTGCGATCATCTTGGGGTCGGCCTCGGTCAGATCCGACGCGACCGTGGCGAGATGCTGGAACACCGCCTTCTTGTTGGTGGCGATGACGTCCGTCTGCACTGCGTCGGGACGCAACAAATCGCTAAAATCGGTCATGGTCTTCATGTGTCTCAAGCGCCCCCGCGCGCGTCCGCCTTAGCGGGTTGCGCGGGGGCGTAAAGGCGCGGCCGTGAGACCTGCGCCTTTATGGACCCTTATTACTGAGGAGGGGAGGCCGCTGCCCGCTGTGGCTCGACCCAGCCGATCGTGCCGTCGCCGCGGCGATAGACCATGTTGTGCGCGCCGGTGCCTGCATTCATGAACAGCAACGCGGCGGTGTTGCGCAGATCGAGCATCATCACCGCATCGGATACGGTGGCCTCGGGGATGTCGACGCGCGTTTCGGCGATGATCAGCGGTGCGTCGGCAACGTCGTCCTCCTCGACGCTTTCCTGGAACAGCGTATAGCCGGCGTTATCGTAGCCGTTGCTCTCGGCGATCGCGACCGCTTCGCCGGCGTGGCGATCCTTCAGGCGGCGCATGTAACGGCGGAGTTGGGTTTCGATCCTGGCGGCGGCACCGTCAAAGGCGGCGCGGGCGTCATAGGCGTCGCCATGCCCCTTGAGCACGAGACCCTTCATCACGTGCGCGATGATATCACACTGGAAGCCGGCGTCGTGCGGCCCCTTGCCGAACGTGACCTCTGCGGAAATGGCGCGCGAGAAATATTTGTCGGCGATACCCTGGAGTCGGTCTTCCACATGGCTGTTCAGTGCTTCGCCAGTGTCAACCTGATGACCAGAAATCCGGATATCCATGTTCGTCTCCTTGTCGACGTTACAGTCTTCGGGCGGTCCTGTTGGCTCCACCCTGCCAGCGTCATCCGGACGCCACGGCCCCCCAAATCGGATCCTTGATCCCCTTCATAAACGCCGCATGCGCCGCAAGGTCTCCCTCGCTCACCGCGAAAATCCGTGGTGGGCGAACGACCCGAGGCGCCTGTGCGACGATCGGAGTCGAGGCGCTGCTGCCGGTGTCGCTGAGCAGGCCGAGACCGAGGCCGATCTGGCGACCGCCCATCAGCTCGACATAGACTTGTGCGAGCAACTGCGCGTCGAGCAGCGCGCCGTGCAGCACGCGGTGGCTGCGATCGATCCCGAACCTCGAGCAGAGCGCGTCGAGCGAATGCTTGGCGCCCGGATGGCGGCTGCGCGCGATCTGCAGCGTATCGACCATCCGCTTCATGTGGATGATCTGGCGCCCACACTTGGTCAGCTCGCCGTTGAGGAACGAGAAGTCGAAGCCGGCATTGTGCGCGATCATCGGTGCGTCGCCGACGAATTCGAGCAGGTCCTCGACCGCGTCTGCGAACTTGGGCTTGTCGGACAGGAACGCCTGGCTGAGCCCGTGAACGTTGAACGCCTCGACCGGCATGTCGCGTTCGGGATGATAATAAGCGTGGAAGGTGCGGCCGGTCTCGACCCGGTTGAACATCTCGACGCAGCCGATTTCGACCATGCGGTCGCCACCGGAAAAACTGAGGCCGGTGGTTTCGGTATCGAAGACGATCTCACGCATCCTGATGGTATCGGCTCAGATTTCCAATGACGCAAGCACCGCCCGGACTTGCGCACGTGTTTCGTCGAAGCTCGTGTCGGTGCGGATGACGTGATCCGCGCGGGCGCGTTTTTCCGCGTCGGGAGTCTGGCGAGCGAGGATCGCGGCGAACTTCTCCGCAGTCATGCCGAGGCGAGCGAGGACGCGGGCGCGCTGGACGTCGGGGGCGGCGGAGACGACCACGATGAGGTCGACGTTGTGGTCGCCGCCGGTCTCGAACAGCAGGGGGACGTCGAACACGACTCGCTTGCCAGTGTGCCGGGCGAGGAAAGCGGCACGCTCTTCGCCGACCGCCGGGTGGACGATAGCTTCGAGTCGCTTGATTGCCGCGTCGTCCCCGAACACTGCTGCGCCGAGTTTGGCACGGTCGACTGCGCCGGCGATGGTGGTGCCGGGGAAGGCGGCCTCGATCGCGGGGACCAGCCGGCCGCCGACGCCTTGCAGCCGGTGGACGGTAGCGTCGGCATCGAACACGGGCACGGCTTCGTCGGCGAACATCGCGGCGACGGCGGATTTGCCCATTCCGATCGAGCCGGTGAGGCCGATGATCATTTGGTCAGCAATGCGCGAAGTTCTTCGTCACGGTCGCGCGGTGGTTCCACGTGGAACAATATCTCGAACGCGACGGCGGCTTGGGCGATCAGCATTTCCAGGCCGTCTACGGTTTCGAGGTCTCTCGCTTGAGCAGCCTTGAGCAAACCGGTCTCAAGCGGAGAGTAGACGATGTCGTAGACCAGCGAGTCGGGGTCGAGTGCACCGAGGTCGATGTCGAGCGGCGGCTGACCCGCCATGCCGAGCACGCTGGCGTTGACGAGCAATCGCGAAGGCGGGGCGGCGGGGCCGATCGGGAGCGCCTGGCCCTTGAGCCCAAAGGTCGACAGCAACGCCGCGCCCTTGAGCGGATTGCGGTTGAGGACCGTCACCGGACCGACTCCCATGCGCGACAATGCAAACAGGATCGCGCGTGCTGCGCCGCCAGCGCCGATCACCGTCACGGGCTGGCCGGCAATATCGAGGTCGTCGATCGGCGCCCAGAATCCGGCGGCGTCGGTGTTGGTGCCGATGCAGTCGCCCGCCTGGTTGCGGAACACCGTGTTGATCGCGCCGATCGAACCACGCACGTCGCCGGGATCGGAGACGTGATCGAGCGCGGCGAGCTTATGCGGCATCGTGATGTTGCACCCGCGCCAGGCGGGGTCGGCTTTCCGCTCGGCGAAATAGGCGGGGAGTTCGTCGAAGGTCACGAGCTTGTGGCGGTATTCCGCGTCGATCCCGAGCGCGTCGAGCCACAAGCCGTGGATCAGCGGCGATTTCGACTGTGCGATCGGATCGCCGATCACTTCTGCATAAGGGCGGGTCATTCGAAGCTCCATGTTTCCCCGTGAAGTTGGGAATCCAGTCTGGGCACCCGAACTCGGTTTAGTCCAACGCGCGCGCAATGGCATCGCCAACTTCTCGTCATCCCAGCGAAAGCTGGGATCTCCCCGTTTGGCGGACTTCATCTGCCCTGTGGGATACCCCAGCTTTCGCTGGGGTGACGGACTTTGGGGCGGGTGACCGAAAAAGGCGAGGGCGACGGACGGGGCGAGAGCTAGGCCAGCAACTCGCCCCGCACGCGGAGGAAATCGAGAACGTTGAGCAGTGGCATGCCGAGTACCGTGAACTGACTCCCCTCGATCTTGGCGAACAGCTGCGCGCCAGGGCCTTCGATCCGGTAGCAGCCGACGCATCCGGAGATCGCAGGCCATTCCGCATCGAGATACGTCTCGATGAACGCGTCCGACAGCGGGCGGACGTGCATCTTGGCCCGTTCGACATGACGCCAGACCGCCTGGCCGTTCTCGGCGATCACCGCAGCGCTCCACAGGTCGTGACGCTTCCCCGACATCAGCCGAAGATGCGCTGCCGCGTCGGCTCGATCGATCGGCTTGTCGAGAATACTGCCGTCTTCCAACGCGACCAGCGAGTCGCTGCCGAGGACGAGATAGCCTGGCATCCGCGCCGACACCTTCAGGGCCTTCAATTCCGCCAGCGCATCGGCGAGATCGCGCGGCGACAGGTCGCGCAATGCCGCCTTCGCCGCATCCTCGTCGACACCGGCGAAAGTCGCCTCGAACGGCACGCCCGCCGCCGTCAGCATCGCCCGACGCGACGCGCTTTGCGAGGCGAGGATCAGGCTCATGCCTCGACCTTCGCGGCATCGTCGCTGCGGCGCTGGTTGCACAAGGCGATGATCGCGGCCGCGGTTTCCTCGATCGAACGACGCGTGACGTCGATCACCGGCCAGCCATTGTCAGCGAACATCCGCCGCGCAAAGGCCAGTTCGCGCATCACCGCTTCCTCCTCGACATAGGAGGTGTCGGGCTGCTGGTTGAGCGACAGCAGACGGTTGCGGCGGACTTGGATCAGTCGATCGGCGCTGGTCGTCAGGCCGACGATCAGCGGGTTCTTCAGGCCATACAGGATCTTTGGCGGCGGGCTCTCGACGACGATCGGGATGTTCGCAGCCTTGTAGCCGCGGTTGGCGAGATAGATTGAGGTCGGCGTCTTCGACGAACGCGACACGCCCGCGAGGACGATATCGGCCTCCTCCCATTCCTCCCACGCGATCCCGTCGTCATGCGCGATCGTCCACTGGATCGCATCGACGCGTGCGAAATACGCCGCATCGAGGACGTGCTGGCGGCCCGGCCGCGCCTTTGCCTGCTGTCCGAGCAAGCCGGAAAGCGCATCGTTGACGGGGTCGAGCGGCGCTACTGCGGGCAGTCCAAGCGCGAGGCAACGCTGCTCCAGGATACGCCGTGTCGCGGGGTTCACCAGCGTGAACACCACCAGCCCAGGGTTCTGCGCGATCTCCTGGAGGATGCGTTCGAGATGCGCTTCGGTCCGCACCATCGGCCAGAAATGACGCACCGTCTCGACGTCATCATATTGCGCCAGCGCCGCCTTCGCGATGTTCTCCAGCGTCTCGCCGGTCGAATCCGACAACAGATGAAGGTGGAGCCGCATCATCGGCGTTTTGTCCCCAGGAAGTGGGCCCCTGAGCGTGGATCTGTGGATAACATGGGGAGAAGGGCTAGCGTAACTCGTCCCCCTCGCCAAGCGACGGGTGTGCCGTGGATAACACCGATTCTATCCACACCCCCGCGCACAGGGGCGAATTTTATCCACAGGCTGTGGGTAACGGGGAGCCTTGAATCGAATCAGCGCGTTTGTGGGCGTGCCGAGGGGTCAAGCTGTTGGCATTTCCGTGATCACCGCATAAGTCCCGGGTTCAACCGCCCAACCACTGCAACAACCTATTTCTAGAATCTTCTTATAGTAGAAGAAGGGTGCTCCGCTGACCGATCCGACCTCCAACTCGCCTCCCCTAAAGCCTCTTCTGGCGACCCTTCGCGGTGAGCGGCAGGCGATCCCGCCGCTGTGGCTTATGCGGCAGGCGGGGCGGTACCTTCCCGAATACCGCGAGCTTCGTGCCGAAAAGGGTGGCTTCCTCGCGCTCGCGACCGATCCCGACGCGGCGGCCAAGGTGACGCTCCAACCGATCCGCCGGTTCGGATTCGACGGCTCGATCCTGTTCTCGGACATCCTGATGATCCCGTGGGCGCTAGGCCAGGATTTGAGCTTCGGGATCGGTGAGGGGCCTCGGCTTGAGCCGGCGCTGGTCGACCATGCGCTAGATCGGTTGCAGCCGGTCATGGGGCGACTGGAGCCGGTCTACGGCACCGTCGCAAAGGTTGCCGCAGCCTTGCCGCCCGAGACGACGTTCCTGGGCTTTGCAGGCTCTCCCTGGACGGTTGCGACCTATATGGTGGCGGGGAAGGGGAGCAAGGATCAGTCCGAGACGCGGCGATTTGCCTATGCCGACCCAGCGGCGTTCGGCGCGATCATCGATGCGATCGCCGACAATACCGTGGAGTATCTCGCGCGGCAGATCGAGGCCGGCGTCGACGTCGTGCAGTTGTTCGACAGCTGGTCGGGGTCGCTCTCGCCTGCACAGTTCGAGCGATGGGTGATCGCGCCGACCGCGTCGATCGTCGAGCGCCTGCATGCGCGCTGCCCCGGCGTACCGATCATCGGCTTTCCGAAGGGGGCAGGGGGCAAGCTGCCGGCTTACGCGCGGGAGACGGGTGTCGATGCGGTCGGGCTGGATGAGACCGTCGATCCGGTCTGGGCACACGCGTCCTTGCCTGCGGCTATGCCGGTGCAGGGTAATCTCGATCCGCTGGCGTTGATCGCGGGCGGGGCGGATCTCGATGTCGCGATCGACCGGATACTGGCGGCGTTCGTCGAGCGTCCGCACGTCTTCAACCTCGGCCACGGCATCCTGCCCGACACGCCGATCGCGCATGTCGAGCAGCTGATTGCCCGCGTAAGGAGCACGACATGAGCGGTTTTCTTGGGAGCACGTATGACTGGGTGAAGGCGGCGCATCTGATCTTCGTGATCTTCTGGATGGCGGGGCTGTTCATGCTGCCGCGCTACCTCGTGTATCACCAGGAGGCGTTGGCCGCCGGCAATGCGGGCGAGGCGGCGAACTGGGTCGAGCGCGAGGGCAAGATCCGCCACATCATCCTGACGCCGGCAATGATCGTCGTCTGGGTGCTGGGGATCGCGCTGGCGTTGAACCTCGGGCTTGCGGACGGTGCGCCGGGACTTGGGTGGCTACATGCGAAGCTTCTGCTGGTGGTGTTGCTGTCGGGTTATCACGGCTGGGCGGTCGGCTATGCGAAGAAGCTCGCCGCAGGGAAGCCGACGCTGACCGGCAAGCAGTTGCGGATGCTCAACGAGGTGCCTGCGGTGACGGTGACGCTGATCGTGGTGCTCGTGATCGTGAAGCCGTTCTAAGGCACGTCCGTCATGCCGGACTTGTTCCGGCATCCACCGTTCGGCGTACTCGATAGTCTTGAGAATGCGGGACCGTGGACCCCGGAACAAGTCCGGGGTGACGGAGCAGGTGGGTCGAGGTGCGAACCTTAACGTGACGAGCGTCCCCGCTTGACTAACCGCGCCCCCAATTCTACCTCTTTCCCAACGCGGCCTCCTGGCGTCCTGCCCGGTCGTGTCCTGCCAGCTTCGTCTCGCCCAGTTTCGCTTCCCAAGCGTACCCGCCGACCAAGCTATTGCCCGTTGATTGCTATCCGGAAATCCCCATGCATCTCAAAGACCTGAAGAAGAAGAAACCCGCCGAGTTGGTCCAGCTGGCCGAGGAACTGGGGGTCGAGAGCGCCTCGACGCTGCGCAAGCAGGACCTGCTGTTCGCGATCCTGAAGGTCCAAGCGGACAATGGCGATCAGATCATGGGCCTCGGCACGATCGAAGTCCTGCCCGACGGCTTCGGCTTCCTGCGCAGCCCGGAGTCGAATTATCTCGCCGGCCCCGACGACATCTACATCTCGCCGAACCAAGTGCGGAAGTTCGGTCTGCGCACTGGCGACACGGTCGAGGGCGAAATCCGCGGACCGAAGGATGGCGAGCGCTATTTCTCGCTGGTGAAGCTCACGGCCGTCAATTTCGACGACCCCGACGTCGTCCGCCACCGCGTCAATTTCGACAACCTCACGCCGCTCTATCCCGAGAGCAAGCTGACGCTCGATCCCGCCGACCCGACCGTCAAGGACAAGTCGGCGCGCGTGATCGATATTGTCTCGCCGCAGGGCAAGGGTCAGCGCACGCTGATCGTCGCGCCGCCGCGCGTCGGCAAGACCGTCATGTTGCAGAACATGGCCAAGGCGATCACCGACAACCACCCCGAGGTGTTCCTGATCGTCCTGCTGATCGACGAGCGTCCCGAGGAAGTCACCGACATGCAGCGCAGCGTGAAGGGCGAGGTGGTCAGCTCGACCTTCGACGAACCCGCGCAGCGCCACGTGCAGGTCGCCGAAATGGTGATCGAAAAGGCCAAGCGCCTGGTCGAGCACAAGAAGGACGTGGTGATCCTGCTCGATTCGATCACGCGTCTCGGCCGTGCCTACAACACCGTCGTGCCGTCGTCGGGCAAGGTCCTGACCGGTGGTGTCGACGCGAACGCGTTGCAGCGTCCGAAGCGCTTCTTCGGTGCCGCGCGCAACATCGAGGAGGGCGGTTCGCTCTCGATCATCGCCACCGCGCTGATCGACACGGGCAGCCGCATGGACGAGGTGATCTTCGAGGAGTTCAAGGGCACCGGCAACTCGGAAATCGTGCTCGATCGCAAGGTCGCGGACAAGCGCATCTTCCCGGCGCTCGACGTCGGCAAGTCGGGTACCCGCAAGGAAGAGCTGCTGGTCGACAAGGCCAAGCTCTCCAAGATGTGGGTCCTGCGCCGCATCCTGATGCAGATGGGCACGATCGACGCGATGGAGTTCCTGCTCGACAAGATGAAGGATTCGAAGACCAACGAGAATTTCTTCGACAGCATGAATCAATAACCGGATGCGGCCTGCGCCAAGCTGGCGCAGGACTCGTACCGGTTCGGCCGGCGGGGCAGGGCCCCGACCGACGACATGGGCTTTGCCCATGTCCGCCAAGAAGACCCAAAACGGCACGCGAGAGCATGGCTTTCGCGTGCCGTTTCGCTATTAATCACGGCATAATCCGTCACCGGGAGCTGACATCTTGAGTATCATCGCCATGCTGGCCACCGCCGCATCGGGAGTCGCCGGACCCGGCTCGCCGCTGGAGATCTGGCAGCACATCGTCGCCGACTTCTCGAACCTCGGCGATCCGAAGGCCTTGGCCGCGTTCGGATCGGTCCTGATGATCGACCTCGTCCTCGCGGGCGACAACGCGATCGTCGTCGGTGCTCTCGCCGCCGGGCTTCCGGCAGACCAGCGCAAGAAGGTCATCCTGATCGGCATCGGCGCGGCGCTCGTCCTGCGCATCTTCTTCGCATTGATCGTGACGTGGCTGATGGGCATCGTCGGGCTGATCTTTGCGGGCGGCCTGCTGCTGCTGTGGGTCTGCTGGAAATTCTGGCGCGAAATCCGCGAGGGCGCGCAGAACGCAGGATCCGAGGAAATCGAGGGCGACGAGCGCTCGGGTCTCCGGTCGTCGAAGGGCTTTGCCAGCGCGGCCTGGGCGGTTGCCGTCGCCGACGTCTCGATGAGCCTCGACAACGTCCTGGCGGTCGCAGGCGCGGCACGCGAGCATCCCGGCATCCTGGTCATCGGCCTGCTGCTGTCGGTCGCGATGATGGGCCTCGCCGCGAACTATATCGCGCGCGTCATCAACCGCTATCGCTGGATCGCGTATATCGGCCTTGCAGTGATCCTCGTGGTCGCGGTGAAGATGATCTACGAAGGCTGGGTCGGCACCGGCGACACGCTGGGGATCATCACCCTGCTGCGCTGATCGCGTTGCGCTGAGATAGGAAAAAGGCCTCGCCGGTATCGTCCGGCGAGGCCTTTTTCATGTCCGCCGTGAGCACTCCCGCATGCCGGGCTCGTTCCGGCATCCACCGCTCCGCACGCTCGATAGTCGTGAATTCGCGGAACCCTGGACCCGGAACAAGGCTCTCCTGAGCGTGCCGAAGGGTCCGGGGTGACGATGAGAGGTTAGCCCAGGTTCTCAGCAAAGAACTTGGCGGTCCGCTCGTCCGCCAGCTTGGCTGCGGCATCCGAACGTCGCTCCCCGAACTCGGTCGCGAAGCCGTGATCCTCGCCCGCGTAATCGTAGATCGTCACCTTCGGATGATCGTCGAGCCCGGCATGCATCGCCGCCTGCGCAGCCTTGTCGACGAAGTGATCCTCCTCCGGCACATGCAACAGCACCGGATGCGCGATCGCGTGCTTCTCGCCCAGCAGACCGTCGATCCCCACGCCGTAATAGCCGACGCTCGCATCGACGTCGGTCCGCGCCGCGGTCATGAATGCGAGCCGTCCGCCGAGGCAGTAGCCGACCACGCCGACCTTACCGCTATCGCCGAGCTCGGCACGCGCGGCGCGGATCGTGGCCTCGATATCGGCGATGCCCTTGTCCTGGTCGAACTGGCCCATCAGTTCGAGCGCGCGATCGAACTCCGGCTTGATGTCCGGATCGAGCTCGATGCCGCGCTCGAGACGCCAGAACAAGTCGGGCGCGATCGCCAGATAGCCGGCCTCGGCGAGCGTATCGCACTTGCGACGGATGCCCGCATTCACGCCGAAGATTTCCTGGATCACGACGATCGAGGCCTTGGGCGTCCCCGCCGGAATCGCGCGATAGGCATGAAAATCGCCGGCGCCATCGAGCGTCGCGATGGTGGTCGTGTTGGTCATAACAATCCTCCTGGCGGCCGCTCGTGATCGAGCAGCCTGGATTTGGTGATGGGGCCGTTGCCCGCGGAATACGCACCAAGCGCCCCGCCGGCTCCAAGGATTCGGTGGCAGGGGACGACGATCGGAAACGGATTGCGCGCGCACGCCTGGCCGATCGCGCGCGGGCTGGACCCGATCGCTTTCGCGAGCGCCCCGTAACTCGCGGTCTCGCCGTACGCGATGTCGACGATCCCCTGCCGCAGGACTGCGCCGCGTTCGGTAGGCGAGGGGGCCAGCGGTAGGTCGAACGCCTTCAGTCGCCCGGCGAAATACGCTTCGATCTGTCGAAGCGCCTCCCGGATCGCCGGCACATCGCTTGCCGCCACATCGCCCGTTGCGAGAATCTCGATCGCGTCGATGCAGTCCGCGGAGCCGGTCACGCGGACCAGTCCGATTGGCGTTGCGATCGAGGCTGCATCGCGCGCATACATCACCAAGCTATGCAGCGCGCGGATGGGCGGCTCAAGCGCCATCTGGGACGCGGTACATGAAGATGAATATCGAGATCGAATGCACCCCGGAGGAAGCCCGCCGCGCGGTCGGGCTGCCGGACCTGACGCCGATCCACGATCGCTATGTTGCGATGATGATGGAGGCGATCCCGGATGGCCAGATGAAGCCGGAGATGCTCGAATCGATGATGCGCGGGTGGCAGCCGATGGGCGAGGCGGGGATGGCGATGTGGAAGCGGATGTTCGACACCGCGACGAAGACGGGCGGCTGAGTTCCACGTGAAGACCATCTTCGCGGTATCGAGCGGGCGTCCGCCCGCGGCGATCGCCGTCGTTCGGGTGAGCGGCCCGCACGCGTTCGCGGCGGCCGAAGCGCTGGCGGGCCCCTTGCCGGCGCCGCGCCATGCTAGTCTCCGGGGTCTGCGCGACGCCGATGGGGCGTTGCTCGATCGTGCGCTGGTCATCGTGTTTCCGGGACCAACGACGGCGACCGGCGAAGACTTGGTCGAGTTCCACTGTCACGGTGGTCGCGCGGTGATCGCTGCGGTCGAGCGTGTGCTGTCGGCCAGGCCCGATCTGCGGCATGCCGAGCCGGGCGAGTTCACCCGCCGTGCACTGACCAACGGCCGCATAGATTTGACCGAGGCCGAGGGGCTTGCCGATCTTCTCGAAGCGGAGACCGAGAGCCAGCGTGTCGCTGCTATGACCGCGGCGGAAGGTCGCGTAAGTCAGGCGGTCCGCGGCTGGATGGACTCGGTTGCGGTGCTGTCCGCGCGGATCGAGGCGATGCTCGACTTCGCCGACGAAGACGACGTGGCGAGCGATATTGCGGCGTTCGACGCGATCGTCGTGGAGATCGGTATGATCGCCGCGGAGATCGAGGGCGTCGTCGAGGCCCCGCCGGTCGAGCGCCTGAAGGACGGTCTTCGCGTCGTCATCGGCGGTCCGCCCAACAGCGGCAAGTCGACTCTGCTCAACCTGCTCGGCGAACGCGACGCGGCGATCGTCTCGTCGATCTCGGGAACGACGCGCGACCGGATCGACGTGCCGGTGATGCGCGATGGCGTCGCCTATGTTTTGACCGACACCGCCGGACTGACCGACACGCTCGACCCGATCGAAGCGATCGGCGTCACGCGCGCCGAGGGAGCGCTCGCCGGCGCGGACATCGTGCTTTGGCTGGCAGACACCGCACCACCGCGCGCCGACGCGATCTGGGTGCACGCGCGCGCCGACTTGCCGGGCAGGGGAGGATTGCCGGCTGGTCGGACGCTAGCCATCGCGCAGAGAGATCGCGGTTCGCTCGATCGGCTCTGGTTCGAGCTCCATCAGCGGGCCACCGCCATGCTACCCCGCGGCGACGGCATTGCGCTCAAGCAGCATCAGCGTCGTCAATGTTCGCTCGCGGTCGAAGCCCTTCGATACCGTAGTTCAGACCCGTTGCTCATCGCCGAGCATCTGCGCCAGGCCCGCGCGATCCTCGCCAGCGTCCTTGGGCTCGACGCTACCGGCGAGATGCTGGATGCGCTGTTTGGGCGGTTCTGTATCGGCAAGTGATGTTCCACGTGGAACATCTTTGACGCATTCGCTCTGTCGCTCTAGGGCGATGGCATGTTCGATGTAGTGGTGGTTGGCGGTGGCCATGCCGGAACCGAGGCCGCAGCCGCGGCGGCGCGCAGGGGCGCGCGTACTGCGCTCGTGTCGTTCGACGCGACGCATATTGGTGCGATGTCGTGCAATCCGGCGATTGGTGGACTCGGCAAGGGTCACATGGTGCGCGAGGTAGACGCCTTCGACGGCCTGATCGGACGCGCCGCCGATGCTGCCGCAATCCACTACCGGATGCTCAACCGCAGCAAGGGATCGGCGGTGCAGGGGCCTCGGGTCCAGGCGGACCGCCGACTCTATTCCGGTGCGATCCAGGCGATGCTTGCGGCCACGGAAGGGCTCTCGATCATCGAGGGCGAGGCGACGGCGCTGCACTTCGACGGCGATCGCGTGGCGGGCGTCGTGCTAGCGGATGGCTCGATCGTGGCGGCACGGGCCGTCGTGCTGGCGACCGGCACGTTCCTTGGCGGACGTATCTTCCGGGGTGACGATCGCGAGGAAGGGGGAAGAATCGGCGAGCGTGCCGCCAAGCCACTCGCCGACCAGTTGCGCGCGCGAAACCTGCCGATGGCGCGACTGAAGACGGGGACGCCACCTCGGCTCGACGGCCGGACGATCGACTGGGGGGCGCTCGCGGAGCAGCCATCGGACCTCGATCCGTGGACGATGTCGCCGATGACCCGCACGCGTCCGCTCCCCCAGATTGCGTGTGCAATCACCCGCACGACTGACCGGACGCATATGATCATCCGCGAGGCGTTCCACCGGTCGCCGCTGTTCACCGGCGCAATCGAAGCGGCGGGGCCGCGCTATTGTCCGTCGATCGAGGACAAGGTGCATCGGTTTGGAGACCGCGATGGCCATCAGGTCTTTCTCGAACCGGAGGGGCTCGACGACGCGACGGTCTATCCGAACGGCCTGTCGACATCGCTTCCGGTCGAGGTCCAGGCCGAGATGCTCGCCAGCATTCCCGGCCTTGAACGCGTTGCAATGACGATGCCCGGCTATGCGGTCGAGTATGATTATATCGACCCGCGTGCGCTCGATACGCGACTGGCACTCGGCGCGATCGAGGGCGTATTCTGCGCGGGGCAGATCAATGGCACGACCGGCTATGAGGAAGCGGCGGGGCAGGGGCTCGTCGCTGGGCTCAACGCTGCGGCGTATGCGCGCGATTTGGCGCCGGTGATTCTCGATCGTGCCTCGAGCTACCTTGGCGTCATGATCGATGATCTGACACTGCAAGGCGTGACCGAACCCTATCGGATGCTGACGGCACGCGCGGAGTTTCGCCTGTCGTTGCGTGCGGACAATGCCGAGACGCGGTTAGGTGGGACCGCTAAGGCGGCCGGGTGTCTTGGACCTGAGCGGCTCGCGCACCAGCGCACGCTTGCCGAGTATCGGACTCGTTTCCGATCGGCGCTCAACTGCGAGCGGACCGCGACCGAAGTGGCCGATCAGGGCGTCGCGATCGGTCGGGACGGTGCGCGACGAACAGCGTTCGATTGGCTCCGGTTCGAAGGCGTGACGCTCGCGCATGTCGCGCCGGATGCTGCGGCGGGTATTCCAGCAACGGTCGTTGACGAAGTGTTAGAGGACGCGCGCTACGCTCCCTATATCGAGCGGCAGGCGCAAGAGGTCGCGCGGCTGCGGGCCGACGAGGCGATCCGCTTGCCGGAAGACCTTGCCTATGACCGCGTGCCGGGCCTGTCGAACGAGATGATCGACCGCCTCAGCGCCGCTCGGCCGACCTCGTTGGCGGCGGCGGCGCGGGTGCGGGGGATCACGCCGGCCGCGTTGTCGGCGGTATTATTACATACGAAACGAGTGCCAGCATGACCGAAGACGAAGCGCTAAACTGGACTACGGAGCGGTTCGGCGCGGAGGCTACCGAGCGGCTCGCCGCGTTCGTGGCGATGGTCGTCGAGGAAGCGGCGCATCAGAACCTGATCGCGCCGTCGACGATCCCGACGATCTGGGACCGGCATGTGGTAGACTCGCTCCAACTGGTTGCACTTGCGGGCGCAGACAGTTCGGCGAAGCGCTGGCTCGATATCGGCACCGGCGGAGGCTTTCCCGGTATGGTCGTAGCGTTGGTGCGCGAGGGGCCGGTTGATCTCGTCGAGCCCAGGCGACGGCGTGCGGATTTCCTCCAGCTTTGCGTTGCTCGGCTTGGTCTTGGCGATCAGGTGCGCGTCCATGCCTCGAAAGTCGAGAATGCGACCGCGGATGCGTCGATTATTTCCGCCCGCGCGGTCGCATCGTTGCAAAACCTTTTGCGTGGCGCGGCGCACTGCGCCACAACGGAGACGCGGTGGTTGCTTCCTCGGGGGCGTTTCGACGAGGAAGATCTGACCGCGCTCAAGCAGCATTGGCGGTTTATGTTCCACGTGGAACAAAGCGTCACGAACCCGGAGTCGTCAATCGTAGTTCTGGATCGGGTAAGCACGCGATGATCACCATCGCGGTCGCCAATCAAAAGGGTGGGGTGGGCAAGACCACCAGCGCCATCAATCTCGCGACCGCGCTGGCAGCGACGGGCATGCGCGTGCTGCTGGTCGATCTCGATCCGCAGGGCAACGCATCGACAGGTCTCGGCATCGGTCATTCGCAACGCGAGCGATCAAGCTACGACGTGCTGGTCGGGGAGACGTCGATCGAGGAGGCGGTGGTGCATACGCGCGTGCCGCGGCTCGACATCGTTCCCGCGACGGTCGATCTGTCGGGGGCCGAGATCGAGCTGGTCGACTTCGATGCGCGCACGCACCGGCTCGATCGCGCGGTGAAGGCGGCGCAAGGGCCGTGGGATATCGCGCTGATCGATTGCCCGCCGTCGCTCGGGCTGCTGACGATCAACGCGATGGTCGCGGCGGACTCGCTGCTCGTGCCGCTGCAATGCGAGTTTTTCGCGCTTGAAGGGTTGTCGCAATTGTTGAGTACGGTCGAGCGGATTCGCCAGCGATTCAATCCGGGTCTGTCGATCCTGGGGGTGGCGCTGACGATGTTCGATCGGCGGAACCGGCTGACCGACCAGGTATCGGCGGACGTTCGCGCGGTGCTGGGAAAGGTCGTGTTCGAGACGGTGATCCCGCGCAACGTGCGGCTTTCCGAAGCACCGAGCCACGGGCTGCCCGCGCTGATCTACGACCACCGCTGCTCGGGCTCGCAGGCGTATATCGCACTGGCGCGTGAGTTGATCGGCCGGCTTCCCGCAACAGCGCAGGCGGCGGCATGAGCGAAGGTAACAAACGCGGTCGTCCGGGGCTGGGCAGGGGTCTCAATGCGCTACTCGGCGAGATGGCGCGCGAGACGCCGGTATCGGCCGATGGTGCGGCGCAGCAATCGTCGGGCGTGCGGATGCTGCCGGTCAGTTCGCTGTCGCCGCATCCCGATCAGCCGCGGCGGCACTTCGACGAGGCGATGCTCGACGAGCTGGCCGCCTCGATCGCGTCACGTGGGCTGATCCAGCCAATCGTCGTTCGGCCGCATGGGCATGACTACCAGATCGTCGCGGGCGAGCGCCGCTGGCGGGCGGCGCAGCGTGCGCGGTTGCATGAGGTGCCGGTCGTCGTCCGCGACTTCGACGATGCCGAGACGCTCGAGATCGCGCTGATCGAGAACATCCAGCGCGAGGACCTCAACGCGATCGAAGAGGCCCAAGCGTATCAGCGGCTGGCCGGCGAGTACGGGCATACGCAGGAGGTGCTCGCCAAGATCGTCCACAAGTCGCGCAGTCATGTCGCGAACCTGCTGCGGCTGCTGGAACTGCCGGCGCAGGTGCAGTCGCAGGTCATCGATGGATCGCTCTCGATGGGGCATGCGCGGGCTTTGCTGGGATCGCCGGACGTCGAAACGCTGGCTGATCAGGTCGTGTCGCGCGGGCTGTCGGTGCGCGAGACCGAGAAGCTGGCGCGGGATGCCAAGCCCGGGCGGAGCCGGAGCGGCAAGCGAGCCGAGCCTCGGATTCCGGACGCGGATATTGCGGCGCTGGAGCGGCAACTGGCGGATCTGCTCGGGCTGCAGGTCCGGGTTGCGCATACCGAGACTGGGGGGACGTTGACGCTCAGTTATTCGACGTTGGACCAGCTCGATATGGTCTGTCAGCGGCTGACGGGTGGGGCGATCTAGCGATGCGGCGTACTGTCCTTCGAGCGCGCTCAGGACGGATACTGAAGGACGAACGGAGAAGGGAAGCGCACTAATCTCCGTCATCCCGGCGGAAGCCGGGACCCACGGTTACGGTGCGCTTCATGAACAAAGGTTCCGCGTCCATGGGTCCCGGCGTGCGCCGGGATGACGGATGGGGGAGAGGCGCGGAAATAGATTAGTTTCGCCGGGCGATCGCCTGCGATAGCGCCACCACCGCTGCCTCCGCCACAACCCCGCCGGCGTTCCCCGACGCCATGATCGCCCGCTCCGCCGTCCGCACGCGCTGGATTGCGGTGGCCAGCATTACCGGCGACCAGCGCCGCAAAGACCGCGCGGTGCTGGCCTCTTCCTTGAAGAATACGCGGTGGCGTTTCATCACCGCGTCGACCGCTTCGCCCCGGTCGATCTCGCCGCGCATGTCGGCGAGGGCTATCAGACGGCGGACGAGTTGGCGGAGCCACGGGATCGGCGAGGTTCCGGCTTCTTCGAGCACGGCGAGTTCGGCGCCGAGATCGTCGACCCGGCCTTCGATCACCGCATCGATCGCGCGGCTCATTTCCGCATCGCCGAGGTCCGCGCCGACAGCATCAAGCGCGTGATGATCGAGGTCCGCGGGGCGATCGGGTGCCGCGTCGAGGTATAGTGCCAGCTTCTCGATCTCTCGCGAAATGACGGCGCGATCGCCGCCGGTCGTATCTACCAGGCGACGCGCGACACCGGGGGCGGGGCGGAGGCCATTCTCGCCCGCGATCGTCGTCGCGAGGCGTTCTGCGTCCTGCGCGGTCGGGGCGTAGCAGGCGAACGCCATCGCGCGCGGGGAGTCGATCGCGAGCTTTACGATCTTGGCGGTGGATTTGACGGTCGGGGCGATCGCGACGACCGGATTGCCGACGCGCTCGGCCGCCAACAGGTTGGTGAATGCTTCGAGGCTTTCTTCGCCCGCCGAGGCGACGCGGACGAACCGGGCACCCGCGAACAGGGACAGCGACGCGGCCTCGTCGGTCAGCCGGCCAGGGTCGCTCTTGAGCGTCGAGCCATCGAGATCGACGCGTTCGGCGTCCGCGCCCATGGCCTTGGCGAGCACGCGCGCGAGATCGCTTGCGCCTGCCTCGTCGGGGCCGTGAAGCAGGTACAGGCGGATGTCGCCGCCCGGTTTGGCCAGCGCACCGCGGATCTGGCCGGCGCTGGCCTTCACTTGGCGGGCGTAGCGCTCTGTGCCGCTGCGACCGCAGGCGTGTTGCGCGCATACAGCGCGACGCGCGCGACGATCTGGTCGGCGACGATCTGCGACAGGCGTTCGAGCGCGGTGTTCTCGGCCGCGATCGTCGCATATTCGGAGCGGACGACGTCGATGCCGGCGTCGGAGCCAGCGGTCGCGTCGAGCAGCACCGAGTTGTCGCCGATCCGCACGAGCTGATAGCGCGCGCGCAGAGTCCGGCGTTCGCGCGAGACGCTATCGTCGGTGCGGACGCCGAGGCCGCTGATCTGGTCGTCGAGGCGGATGTCGATCCGGTAGAGCGCCGGCGCGCCGTTCGAGGGCAGGCGATCGCGCAGCGCGGTGGCCATCAGCCAGCCGTTCTTGCCGGCGATCGGCGCGATCTCGACCTGGCCGAGCGCGCCCGCGACCGGACCGCTGCTGCCGCCCGCATAGAGCGGGTGCAGGCCGCAGCCGGACAGCGCGGGGGTCAGCATCAGCGCGCCGAGGATCGCTAGGCGCTTCATGCGACGATGTTCACGAGACGGTCGGGCACGACGATCACTTTCCGGGGCGGCTTGCCCTCAAGCAGGCGGACGATCTTTTCGGAGGCGAGCGCGGCGGCTTCGACCTCGTCCTTCGGCGCGCCCTTGGGGAAGACGAGCGTGTCTCGTAGCTTGCCGTTGACCTGCACCGCGATCGTGACCTCGTCGTCGACCAGCATCGCCGGATCGACGATCGGCCAGGCGGCGTCGGCGATCAGGCCGTCGTTGCCAGCGGTCGCCCAGGCTTCCTCGGCGACGTGCGGGACCATCGGGCTGACGAGCAGCAGCAGCGTGCGGACGGCCTGTTCGCGGTCTGCGGAGGGCGGTGCCTTCTCGATCGCGCTGCACAGGCTGTAAAGCCGTGCGACCGCCTTGTTGAACTGCAAGGCGTTGATATCGCTCTCGATACCGACGGTCGTCCGGTGGCAGAGTTTGCGTAAGCCGATGTCGTCGCCCTCGGCCTTGGCGGCATCGTCGGACTCGATCAGGCGCCAGAGACGCTGGACGAACCGCCACGCGCCTTCGATGCCGGACTCGCTCCAGGGGAGATCGCGCTCAGGGGGCGAGTCGGAGAGCACGAACCAGCGCACCGCGTCGGCGCCATATTGGTCGACGATCGGCTCGGGATCGACGGTGTTCTTCTTCGACTTCGACATTTTCGTCACGCGACCGACCGTCACGGGGCCTCCGGTCGCGATCTCGATATATCCTGCATCGGTCTTGCGGACCTCGTCGGGAGACAGCCACTTCGTCTTAGCCGGCGCGTCACTCGAATCGTCGTCGTCGGTGTCGGCCTCCGTCTGCGCGTCGTCGGCGTCGCCTCGACTATACGTCTCGTGCGTCACCATGCCCTGCGTGAACAGCCCGGCGAACGGCTCGGCGATGTCGAGCATGCCGATATGCTTCAGCGCCCGCGTCCAGAACCGCGCATAGAGCAGGTGCAGGATCGCATGCTCTACGCCGCCGATATACTGGTTGACCGGCAGCCACTTCTCCGCGCCTGTCCGGTCGAACGGCTTGGCGTCCGGCTGACTGGCGAAGCGGATGAAATACCACGACGAATCGACGAACGTGTCTAGCGTATCGGTTTCGCGTCGCGCCGCGCCGCCGCAGGACGGGCAGGGGACGTGCTTCCAGGTCGGATGGCGATCGAGCGGGTTGCCGGGGATGTCGAACGACACGTCCTCGGGCAGCACGATCGGTAGCTGGTCCTTCGGCACTGGCACCGCGCCGCACGCGTCGCAGTGGATAATCGGGATCGGCGTGCCCCAGTAACGCTGGCGGCTGACGCCCCAGTCGCGCAGGCGGAACACGGTCGTGCCCTTGCCCCAGCCTTCGCCCTCGGCACGCTCGATCACGGTGCGCTTGGCGTCCTCGATGTCCATGCCGTCGAGGAAGTGCGAGTTCACGATGGTCCCGGCGCCGGTCCAGGCAGTGTCGCCGACGAACACGGGGGCCTCGTCATCGCCTTCGCTGACGACGCGCTTGACGGGCAGGTCGTATTTGCGCGCGAAATCGAGATCGCGCTGGTCATGCGCCGGCACGCCGAACACCGCGCCGGTGCCGTATTCCATCAGCACGAAGTTCGCGATGTAGACAGGGAGTTCCCAAGTCTTGTCAAGCGGATGCACCGCGCGGATGCCGGTGTCGAAGCCGAGCTTTTCCTGCGTGTCCAGCTCAGCCGCAGTAGTGCCACCGCGCTTGCACAGCTCGATGAACGCGGCCGCATCCGGGTTCGTCTCGGCGATAGCGCGTGCGATCGGATGATCCGCAGCGACGGCGACGAAGCTGGAGCCGAACATCGTGTCGGGGCGGGTAGTGAACACCTCGACACTCTCTATTCCCCTTCCGCTTGCGGGAGGGGTCAGGGGAGGGGAGGTCTCCCCAATCACCGCCGTCGCGTTCGTGTCAGGCCCTCCCCCGACCCCTCCCGCAAGCGGGAAGGGAGCAGAAAGCGCGAACTTGAACTGCAAGCCCTGGCTGCGGCCGATCCAGTTCTCCTGCATCAGCTTGACCTTGTCGGGCCAATGCTCGAGCGCGCCGAGGCCGTCGACGAGTTCATCGGCAAAATCGGTGATCTTCAGGAACCACTGCGACAGCTTCCGCCGCTCGACCAGCGCGCCGGAACGCCAGCCGCGACCGTCGATCACCTGTTCGTTGGCGAGCACGGTCATGTCGACTGGATCCCAGTTTACCGCGGATTCCTTGCGGTACACGAGCCCCGCCGCGAACAGGTCGAGGAACAGCGCCTGCTCGTGGCCGTAATATTCGGGCTCGCACGTCGCCAGCTCGCGCGTCCAGTCCAGCGCGAAGCCCAGACGCTTCAGCTGTGCCTTCATCGTCGCGATGTTGGCGCGCGTCCAGGTGCCCGGATGGACGCCCTTTTCCATCGCGGCGTTCTCGGCCGGCATGCCGAACGCGTCCCAGCCCATCGGATGGAGCACTTCCATGCCCTTCATCCGACGGAACCGCGCGAGCACGTCGCCCATCGTGTAGTTCCGGACATGCCCCATGTGGATGCGCCCCGACGGATAGGGGAACATCTCGAGCACGTACGAACGCGGCTTGGTCGACAGGTCGTCCGCGGCGAACGTCTTGCGCTCGTCCCAAACCTTCTGCCACGCCGCGTCCGCCTTCAACGCATTGAAACGCGACGCCATTCTACTGTCCTCAGCCCGCGATCGAGGCGCGGCGCAGGTCGCGGGCCTTGGTCAGGATGATGTCTTCCAGCTTCTGCGTGGTCGCGGCCTGGACCGGCGACGACACCCACTGACCGCCACGATTGACTTCGCGAAGCGCGGCGACGCGCAAGGCATCGGCGCGCAGATCCTGGTCTAGAATCGACACGGTCACCTTCATGCGTTCGGTCGGGGTCTGCGGGTTGATGTACCAGTCGGTGACGATCACGCCACCATTGGAATCGGTCTGGAGCAGCGGCATGAAGCCGAGCGTGTCGAGGCTCGCGCGCCACAGATAGCTGTTCACGCCGATCGTCGTGATCTTCGACGCGGCAATATCCGCCTTGGGACGAGCGGAACCGCCGCCGCATGCGACGAGAGGCAGGGCAAATAGCACGACTGCGATACGCGAGCGGCGGAACATGGGCATCATCCTGGCAAGAAAATCAGTCCTTGCTCTACAGGCGAGCCCGCGCGCCCGCAAGCAGACGCGGGCGTGCCCGAGGAGCGTCTGCGCGGGGGGTGTTTGTCCCATAGGCGGGCGATTCGGTAGCGCTATCGCGGCGATCTGTGTGCTGATTGCAACACTGTCAGACAATTCGGCGATGAAAGGTGGGAATGGGCCGGTCTGCGGCCTTTGCTGGGGATCAATTCATGTTAGATGCTGTTTAACAGGATCCGAGTACGGGATTCGAAGGACAGATTCGCTGTGATGACGCGTGGGGGAATATTCGGGGTGATTGCCGGGGCGCTTGTCGCCACTGCCGCAATCGTCGCGCCTGCCTTCGGCGCCAGCGAACAGCCCGCACGGATCGCCAAGCATAACGTCGCTGCGGTTCGCGGGATCGGATCGTTCACGCCCGCCGCCGCCGACCCCCGCCTTGCCGCGATGTTCGCGCGCGGAGGCTTCGACGCCGGCAGCTTCCGCTTCACGCCCGCCGAAACCCGCCAAGACAACCGCGCGGTGACCGTCGCGGTCCGTGCGCAGACCAACCGCGGTGTTGCGAACACGGCCAGCCTTGCTTCGACCACGTCGACCGTCGGCATCGCGCCGATCGCGTATAACCTCGGCATGTCGGTCGGCTGGAAGCGGTTTGCGATCTCGGGCGACGTGAACAAGCTCGATCTCGGCGCGATGCCGGGCAGCCGTGAAGCGGCCGATATCGCGGTAAGGTATAGCGCCAAGCGGTTCAGCGGCACGGTGAAGGCTGCGGCGGATCGTCCGCTGTCGAACGTACCGCACCTGGTCGAGGATGCGCCGAGCTATTCGGTCGACCTTGGCGGCTCCTACGCCTTGACGCGCAGCCTCGCGGTCACCGCTGGTGTGCGCTACCGGTCGGACCGCGAGCGCTTCGTGAAGGTCGACGACAACCGCCGCGACAGCCAAGCTGTATATCTGGGCACAGCCTTCCGCTTCTAGGCGTTCGACGGAAGCGACGCTCTTCGAAGATCCAGGCTGATCGCGGCTAGCTTGTCCAACTGGTATTCAACGCGCCGTCATCCTGACGAAAGTCAGGACCCAGAGTAACTGATCGCTGCGTCTCGTGGCCCTGGATCCTGACTTTCGTCACGATGACGGTGCGTTGCGGGCAGCCAGGCATCGATCGCGGCCCATCCGTGGAAGCCGAACCGCTGAATCTGTCGCCACCGTCTCTCGTCCATTCCGCCGAGCGCGATCACCGGTATCCCGAGCCCCAATCCGATCCGCATCCCCCACGCCGCACCGATTCCAACCGCGCCCTCGTGCGACCGGGTAGCGTGGATCGGCGATACGAATAGGGCGTCGGCTCCAGCGCGCTTTCCAGCCAGCGCCTCGCCGCGCGAATGTGTCGGCCAAGTCCTGATCCCTTGTGTCTGTGCCCGACCATGCACGCCGTCGGCTGCGATCATCGATTCTCCGGCCACGACGACGACCAGCCGCCGCGACCGTGCGACTCGGATAACCCGCCGCAGCAACGCCCGCCGTTCCCGCTCGGGCGTGGCATAGTGCCGAAACACCACCCCAGATCCCGGGGGCAATCGCCTGAGCGCACGCCACAAGGCCTCGCCCATCCGCTCGTCCGTCATCAGCCAGCGGGCGGGAATGGGGTTACGACGAGCCACGCCGCTGCCTATAGCGCGCCGCATGATTGCTGACGACACCACCAAATTGCAGGCCATCCGCAGCCGGATCGCCAAGGCCGCCGAGATCGCCGATCGCCGCGTTACCGATGTGACGCTGATCGCGGTCTCCAAGACGCATCCGATCGAGGCGATCGAGCCGCTGCTAGTCGAAGGCCAGCGCGTATTCGGCGAAAACCGCGTTCAGGAAGCGTCCGAGAAATGGCCGGCGTTGCGCGAGAAATATCCCGACGTCGAACTCCACCTGATCGGCCAGCTCCAGTCGAACAAGGCGGCCGAAGCGGTGGCGTTGTTCGACTGCATCCACGCGGTCGACCGCCCCTCGCTGGTCACCGCGCTGGGGAAGGCGATGGAGGCGAGCGATCGCCGGCCCGACTGCTTCCTCCAGGTCAACATCGGCGACGAACCGCAAAAAGGCGGCTGCGCGATCGCCGACCTGCCCGCGCTGGTGGAACAGGCGCGTGCCGTCGGCTTGCCAATCGCCGGGCTCATGTGCCTGCCGCCCGCGGACATCGAGCCGGCACCGTATTTCGCACTCCTTGCCAAGCTCGCGCGTGATCATGGGCTGACCGGGCTCAGCATGGGTATGTCCGACGATTTCGAGACCGCGGTGACGATCGGCGCGACTCACGTTCGGATCGGCAGCGCGTTGTTCGGCGCGCGGGGGACGGGCGCATGAAGTTCCCCGTTAGATTTGACGCTCTATTGTTCGATTTCGACGGCGTGCTCATCGACAGCGAAGCCGTCGGCAACCGCCACATCGCCGAATGGCTGACGGCGGCTGGTCACCCGACGAGCGCCGAAGACTCGATGGCGAACTTCATGGGGCTCGCCGGGCCGCAGTTCATCGACGCGGTCGAACGCTGGATCGATCGGCCACTCACGGACGACTTCTACGTAGCGCGGAAAGCCGAGGACGAGCGCGTGATGGCGGCCGGCGTCGACGCGATCGAGGGCGCGGTGGCGTTCGTCCGCTCGCTCCCCGCCGATTTGCCCAAGGCGATCGTCTCGTCCAGCCCGGTGCGCTGGATCGCCCGCCACCTGGAGCATATCGGCCTGCGCGATGCGTTCGGCGACCACCTCTATAGTGGGCGCGAGCACGTGACGAACGGCAAGCCTGCGCCGGATCTGTATCTGTTTGGTGCGCGGCAACTTGGGGTCGATATCGCGCGGACGGCGATTTTGGAGGATTCGCCTGTAGGGGCGACTGGGGCTGTGGCTTCGGGGGGCTACGTCATTGGCCTGTCCGCGGGGTCGCATTGCAACGCCGAGCACGGTGCCCGGCTGAAGGCTATCGGTGTGGATGCGTTGGCGGAGAGTTTCGAGGACGTCGCGCGGTTGATTGGGACGAACTGACGGGAGCTTTGGACAGAACCGGAAGGTATCCCTTAAACCTTTGTTCTCCCGCGAAGGCGGGAGCCCAGTCTGGATCCCCGCCTTCGCGGGGAAACATTCTAATCGCGTGTTGAGAGCGGATCACCCGGACGGGTCATATCTCAGCTAGCCCCGCTTCCGCCGCCAGATCGCACCAACCCCCGCGACCAGATCATACGGGATCGCCGCTGCCTCGCGCATCCGCATCTTGAGCTGGTACCGCCGGCTCCCGCCGTGCGGCACGTGGATCGCGCTCGCGGGCATGCCGAGCATCGCGAACAGCATGCGGATGCGCGGTTGATGATAGCCATCGGTGCAGATCATGCACTGCGCATACTGGCCCGCGCGCGCGAACGCGGTCGCGGCGACGACGCTTTGCAACGTATCCACGCTGACCTCGTCGAGATGGATTCGCGACCGATCGACCGTTTCCGCCAGCACTTCGGCCATCACCGACGCTTCCGAAGGTCCATGCGTGCCCTTCGCGCCCGAGCAGAACAGGTCCGCATCGACGTAGCGCGCCGCCGCCGCGGCGGCGAACGCGATGCGACGGGCGAGAGTCGGGCTCGGGCTGCCATCGGGACGAACGGCCGCGCCGAACACCACGATCAGGCGCCGTGAGGGTGGGGGTGAGGGGGGAATGTCGGTCAGAACTGATGCCCCGTGCGATCGCGCTTGGTCGCGAGATACTGCGCGTTGTGCGGGTTCGAGGGCAGGAAATGCGGCACGCGCTCGATCACCGTCACGCCCGCCGCTTCGAGCCCGGCGACCTTGGCGGGATTGTTGGTCAGCAATCGCACCTCGCGCTGGCCGAGCAGCGTCAGCATCCGCGCCGCCACGCCGAAATCGCGCGCATCGACTGCAAAGCCGAGCCGGGTGTTCGCATCGACCGTATCGAACCCCTGGTCCTGCAACGCGTACGCGCGCAGTTTGTTGACCAAGCCGATCCCGCGCCCCTCCTGCCGCAGATAGAGCAGGATACCCCAGCCGCTATCCTGGATCGCGTGGATCGCAGCGTGCAACTGCGGCCCGCAGTCGCATTTCAGGCTGCCGAGCACGTCGCCCGTCAGGCACTCGCTATGCAGGCGGACCAGCGGCGGCTGGCCGTTGGGCTGGCCGATCAGTAGCGCGATGTGCTCGTCCGCGCTTTCGGGGCTGCGGAATGCGACGATCTCCGCATCTTCGGCGCCCTCGACGGGGAGGCGCGCGCGTGCCGCGAGCGTTAGGCGCGTCGCGTCCTCGTGCGCGTCGATGTCGGCGGCGGTTATTCCCACTTCGGGTTCGCCGGTGCCAAGGAAGAAGGCCGGCAGCAGTCCGGCGATCCTCGCGAGGCGCAATGCGGCGGCCGCAGCTTGGGGATCAGCCACCGGGAGCGTGCGGAACGGACCCTTGAGGGGAGTCGCCAAGTCGAACTGCGGATCGGCCAGTGCGGTCGCGGCGGCGAAATCGATCCAGGGGGCACGATCGACGAGCACGGGCTCGGTCGGATCCGCGGCTGCGAGCTGGTTCGCCAGCTTCAAGGTTGCCGCGCGCCCCGACGAGATCAGCACGCCGCCATTCGCTTCGGGATCGAACGCCGCCAACCGCTCCGCATCGGCCGTCTCGACTGCGAGCAGTACCAGCCCGTCGATCGCGATCGGCCAGCCACGTCGCAACGCATCGACCGCGCGGGCGGCGGCGCGGGGATTGGTCAAAACGCGAACTCGGTCATGATTGGGACGTGATCGGACGGCTTCAGCCAGCTTCGGCAGCGTTCGTAGACGTGATGCGACACCGCGGCTTCGGCGGCCGCACCCGTCGCCCACATGTGATCGAGCCGGCGGCCGCGGTCCGATGCTGCCCAGTCCTTGGCGCGGTAGCTCCACCAGGTGAACAGGCGGGCGGGGGCGGGATGGAAGCGGCGGCCGAGATCGACCCAGTCGCCCGCCGCCTGCAGCTTGCCGAGGGCTTCGACCTCGACGGGCGTATGGCTGACGACGTCGAGCAACTGCTTGTGGCTCCAGACGTCGGATTCGAGTGGGGCGATGTTGAAGTCGCCGACCAGGATCGTCGGGCCGGGGAGCGTCTCCGACCAGGTCGTCATGCGGTCGATAAAGTCGAGCTTCTGGCCGAACTTCGGGTTCACCTCGCGGTCGGGGACGTCGCCGCCGGCCGGGACATAAACGTTCTCGAGCCGCACGCCGTTCTCGAGCCGGACGCCGACATGGCGCGCCTCGCTGTTCGCCTGCCAGTCGAATCGGTCGTCCTCGACGATTGGTATGCGGCTCAGGATCGCGACGCCGTGGTGCATGCGCTGGCCGTGCAGGACGATGTGTTCGTAGCCGAGCGCGCGGAACGCCTCCAACGGGAAGTCCCCGTCGATGACCTTGGTCTCCTGGAGGCACAGGATGTCGGGCTGCTCGTCGCGCAGAAACTGTTCGACGATGGCGATCCGGAAACGGACCGAGTTGATGTTCCAGGAGACGATCTTCACGAGCGCGATGTAGCGTTGCGTGGGGGTGGCGACAAGGAAGGGGGTTTGGGCTTCGGAAGAAGGTAGAAGGCGCCATCGGCAAAGCCACTGTCGTCGGACGGGCTTTGCCCGCCGGCCGCGCTTGAGCGAGTCGGGCAAATCTTTTTGCCTGCCGCTCTACGCGAAAGACCCTCGCTCCGGGGGCATGGAGCGAGGGCCAACTCAGCGTTCGTCACGCAGGCAGACTGTGGGGAAACCATCCGGGCAACAGGGGGAAAAATCCCGAATGCCCCACATCCGCGAGCCACTCTCTAGTGGGCGGAACCTGTCGCTTGCATGAATGACGCGAAGTTTATGTTACTTTCTTACACCCGTGCGGCGTGGATCGTTCCAGCGGAAAGTGTTGTCGCTCACCGCCTCGCCGAACTTCTGGTTGGTCAGGCGGATCGTCGTGCGGTTGTTCTGGCTGTCGAGCGCGACCCAGCCTTGCAGCATCAGCCCGCCCGGCGCGGTCGCGTTGCGCACGAACACCAGGGTGATCCGGCCATATTCCGGATGCTTGGGATCGTTTGCCTCAACCGACACGATCCGCTGGTCGTAGCCGGGCACGAGTTTCGCATAGCGCGTAATATCGCGGGTCGGATCGAGCAGCACGCCCAGCGGCGAGTTCTTGATCGGCCAGCGCTGCACCTGCTTCACCGAATAATCGATGAAGGTCAGCGCGCCGCCCTCCGCGACGATCAGGATCGGCACGCCCTTTTCGTACTGGAAGCGCAGCTTGCCCGGCTTCTTCAGCGTCAGCACGCCGGTCAGCACCTTGCCGTTGCGGTCCGCCTGCGAGAAATTCGCGGTCATCGTCTCGACCGACTGGAGGTGTTTCTGCACGGCAGCCAGGTCACCGGTCGCTTGCGCGGCGATCGGCGAGGGCACGGCGGCGACGGACAAAGCGGCGATCGTCGCGATCACCGCAGGGCGGGTATTGAACATCGAAATCTCCTCAAGGCGCGACCGTTGCCCGCCCGCGCTTGAACCGCCACTGAATTCGGCGGGTTCCGTCAGAGCGTGCGGCTACAGCGTGATCGCGCCCTTCAACCCGAGCACGGCGACGTCGTCCGCATTATGCACGCCGCCGGGGTTGTGGATGAACTGCACGTTCGGGCGCAGTTCGAGCCACCGCGTCGGGTGGACGCTGTAGTAAATCTCCGAGGCATATTCCGCATCCTGCACGGCGGGCCGCGTTGGATCGAGTTCCTGGCCCTTGGCGACGCGCCCGTTCACATTGGTCCGCGCCGCGCCGAAACCGAGGACGTCGCCCGGTCGCCACGGCACCAGCCCCTTGTAGAACAGCCCCGCGGCGATCTGATTATCGGTGGTCGAGGTCGCGCGATCAGCCTGCGTCGCGTTGAGGAACACGCTGAGCCCGGTCACCGACTTGCCGTCCTTCGACGTCCCGGTGACCTGTTGCTGAATGTTGAAATACACCCCGTAGCGCGCGCTGCGGCGGAGCGGATCGAGCCCGGTGATCGCGATCGGCCTGCGGTTCACATCGTAGAACACGTCGTCGCCGTTCGAGGTGTTGACCCAGCCGCCGATCTTGTACGCGCCGACTCGGCCATCATTGTCGCCGCGATGCCATTCGGCTTCGACCGGGATCAGCGCGCCGGTCGCGCCGTGGAACCGGCCGATCACGAAGGCCTTTTCGAGATTGCGCGGGTTCACTTCGTAGGCGGCGGTCTTCAGCGTGAGATGGTCGTTGACGTCGTAGCGCAGTCGCGCGCCCCATTGCCCGACCGGCCAGTTATACCAGTAATCGCCGACCAGATTGCCGGGCTGCGCGCCGCAGAAGCTTAGGTTCTGGAAATAGCAGGAGAACACCGCGAAATCCTCGCCGGGGTTCGTGCGGCCGATCTTCAGTTCGAGTTTTTCGCCCAGCTTTTGCTCGTACCAGAATTGCGTGAGGCGGACGGTCTGGCCGCGACCGTACACTTCCTGCACCTGTTGCAGCACGCCGAGATTGGCGTCGGCGCCGAGATCGTGGCCACGGCGGTAGGTGACGGTCGCCTGGAACGCGCCGCCCTGCAGCCCGACGACCTTGTCGAGATCGAGCAGCACGCCGACGTCGAACTGGCCGGTCTCACGCAGCAGCTTCCGGTCGCCGCCCGAGACATTATAGCCGCTTTCCGAGGCATAGCGCGCGCTGACCCCAATACCGCGGTCCGCCAGGCGTTTGCGGATGTCGAACCAGTCCGCGAACAAGCCGGGTGGCGGGGTGCGCTGCGTATCCGCGGTCAGCGCGGACGGGGAGAGATCGCTGTCGCGGCGGACACCCGCGCGGGGGCGGTGCTGCGTGTCGGTCGTGCTGCTGCCGGGGGTCTGCTTGGCGGTGTCTTGCGCGGAGACCTGACCGGGTATGGCGAGCGCCACCGCTGCCGCACAGAACCGTCGATACCGCATTACGCCCACCTGTTTTTCATAACCTGCATCAACCCGTAGATCGGGTGTCGGTTGTTCGAAACCCTTCGTCATGGTCGATCTTTCGACTGAAGCCGGCCGCCCTTGCAGCGTCTTGGGGGCCGCGACGGACTCAATAGCTCCGTCACCCCGGACTGGTTCCGGGGTCCACCGTTCCGCAAACCAAATCCATCGATTTTGCGGCACCGTGGATGCCGGAACGAGCCCGGCATGACGAAGGGCGCTTAGCTCAGATCGCATGCCCTTCGGTATCGCGGAGCACTTCGCGGCGGCCGACGTGATCCGGGCGGCCGACGATGCCGTCCTTCTCCATCCGCTCGATCAACCGTGCGGCGGAATTATAACCGATCCGCAACTGGCGCTGGAGCCACGAGGTCGACGCCTTCTGCGACTCGCAGACCAGCTGGATAGCCTGACGATATTGCTGGTCTTCCGCGGAGTCTTCTCCAGTCGGCGAGCCCTCCAATGCGAAGCTCTCCTCGGGCTCCTCGGTAACGGAGGAGATGTAATCCGGCAGCCCTTGCGAGCGCCAGTGATCCGCCACCAGCCGCACTTCGTCATCGGTGACGAACGGCCCGTGGACGCGGACGATGCCCTTGCCGCCGGGCATGTAGAGCATGTCGCCCTTGCCGAGCAGCTGCTCCGCACCCTGCTCGCCTAGAATGGTCCGCGAATCGATCTTCGAGGTGACGTGGAAGCTGATTCGCGTCGGCAGATTGGCCTTGATGACGCCGGTGATGACGTCGACCGACGGCCGCTGCGTCGCCATGATCAGGTGTATACCCGCCGCGCGAGCCTTCTGCGCAAGCCGCTGGATGAGAAATTCGACCTCCTTGCCCGCGGTCATCATCAGGTCGGCGAGCTCGTCGACGATCACCACGATCTGCGGCAGCACGTCGTATTCGAGCTTCTCCTCCTCGTACATCGGCGCGCCGGTATCAGGGTGATATCCGGTCTGGACCTTCCGCCCGAGCGGTTGCCCCTTGGCCTTCGCGCCGCGCACCTTGTCGTTGAAGCCGGCGAGACTGCGCACACCGACGGAGGACATCTGGCGATAGCGATCCTCCATCGTCTCGACCGCCCACTTCAGCGCGCGCACGGCCTTGGCGGGGTCGGTCACGACCGGCGACAACAGATGCGGAATGTCGTCGTACATGCTCAGCTCGAGCATCTTCGGGTCGATCATGATCATCCGGCACTGGTTCGGCGTCAGCTTGTACAGCAGCGATAGGATCATGCTGTTCAGCCCGACCGACTTGCCCGAGCCGGTCGTGCCTGCGACCAGCAGATGCGGCATCGGCGCCAGATCGGCGATCACCGAATCGCCCGCGATGTTCTTGCCGAGGATGATCGGCAACTGCGCCGACTGGTCCTCGAACGTCTGGCTGCCGACGAGTTCGTGCAAGCTCACCGCTTCGCGCCGCGCATTCGGCAGCTCGATACCGATCACGTTGCGCCCCGGAATCACCGCAACGCGTGCGGATATCGCCGACATGTTGCGCGCGATATCATCGGCGAGCGCAATCACGCGGCTCGCCTTGATGCCCGGCGCTGGCTCCAACTCGTACATCGTCACGACCGGGCCCGGCCGTACCTCGATGATCGACCCCTTCACGTGGAAATCGTCGAGCACGTTCTCCAGCAGCCGCGCGTTGCGTTCGAGCCCCGCCTTGTCGATCACATTGCCCTGGCTCGGCGGCGACGGCGTCAGCAGGTCGAGGCTCGGCAGCGTGAAGTTGTCGCGCAGGTCTAGCGACGACTGGCGCTCCTTGGGTTTCGCCTGCGACGGCGCGTTCTGGCGGTCGGCGATGACGGGGGCAGGGCGCGGGTCCGGCTCGGCGACCGCGCGTGGCTCGACCGGCTTGCGCGTGAGGGTCAGTGGCTCGTCGTCGTCCTCGTCGATCTCCGCAAAGCCGTCATAGCCGAGCGCCTCCGTGCGATTGCGGCGGGGAAGGCGCCATTTGCGCTCGCCGAGATCGATCTCGATGCTCTTGCCCCAGACGATCGCACCCGCGATCGCCGCGATCAGCCCGACCGCGCGGGCGGACCAGAGCTCGGCGACCGGCTGGCCGATGAAGCTCAATGCCCAGTGAACGGCGCTGGAGACTGACAGGCCGATCACGCCGCCCCAGCCGGCGGGGAGTGCCAGCACCGAACTGCCCGACACGAACGCCAGCGCGCTCGCCATCAGCGCGATGCCGATCGCCGCACCGCGCACCATCCGCACCCAATGCCCGAGCGGCGCGTCACGCCACAGCCGCATCCCGAGGATCGGTCCGATCGGCAGCATCAGCGCGACCGCCGGCCCGAACAGGGTGAGCGCGATGTCCGCGAACCACGCACCCGGCGGCCCGACCAGATTGGCCGGATACCCGCCCGACGCGGTGTTCAAGGCTGCATCGCTCGGATGATAGCTCGCCAGCGCCAGCGCCATCAGCAGCGTGCCGACGAACAACGCGATCGCCGCGATCAGCGCGCCGCTGCGGACGGCACCCGCCTTCACCGTCTCACGCCACAAGGCTGGCTGCGCGCGGCTGGCCATGACCCGTATTCTCCAATGTCACTAAGTATGTGAGAATTCATCGCGCCGGGCGGGTCCGACGTCAAGCTGAGCACGCGACAACACGGGTTAAACCGCGCCCGGATCGTCGTTGGCAGCGACCGGCTGGCGGGATACAGCGGCGCAATGGACACAGATGTAATCATCCTCGGTGGCGGGCTGGTCGGTGCGACGCTCGCCGTGGCGCTCGACGTGCACGGCATTTCGACGATCGTGATCGACCCCGCAGACCCCGCGGTGACGCTGGCGCCGGGCTTCGATGGGCGCGCCTCGGCAGTGGCCAGCGCGAGCCACCGGATGCTCGACGCGATCGGGGTCGGCGCGACGCTGGCGGGGCGGGGGTGTGCGATCCGCCAGATCCGCGTCAGCGATGGCCTCGAACCCGGCGCATTGGATTTCAAGCCCAGGCCGGACGATGGCGCACTCGGCACGATGTACGAAAACAAGCTGATCCGCCAGACGCTGTTCGATGCCGCGAGCGCCGCCCGCCATGTCGATCTCCGCATGAAGACGCGTGCGACGAGCGTGGATCGCGCCGAGTCGGGCGTCACCGTGACGCTCGACTCGGGTGACGTGATCCGCGCGCCGCTCCTGATCGCCGCCGAGGGCCGCAAGTCGCCGACCCGCGAGGCGGCCGGGATATCGATGGCGCATTGGTCCTATGAACATACCGCGATCATTGCCGCATTCCATCACGAGCGCTCGCACGAGGACGTCGCCTACGAGATCTTCTACGCGGCCGGCCCATTTGCGCTGCTGCCGCTGCCCGACGATGCCGATGGCCATCGCTCGGCGATCGTCTGGACGGTCGGTACCAAGGAGGGTGTCGGCATGCTGAAGCTGGGCGACCGCGCTTTCCTTGCCGAAGCTTCGAAGCGCATGGGCGGGTTTTTGGGCGAATTGTCGAACGCCACCCCGCGCTCATCCTATCCCCTGGGGTTCCAGCACGCCGCCCGGATCACCGACCAGCGCCTCGCCTTGGTCGGCGATGCTGCGCACGGCATCCATCCGATCGCGGGGCAGGGGCTCAACCTCGGCTTCCGCGACGTCGCGACGCTCGCCGAAGTGCTGGTCGAGGGCAAGCGCCTCGGCCTCGATCTCGGCGACGCGGCACTGCTCGCGCGCTACCAGCGCTGGCGCGGGCTCGACACGTTCATGACTGCGGCTGCGACCGACACGCTCACCCGCCTGTTCGGCCTGCCCGGCAAGACCGCCAGCGCCGTCCGCCGGTTCGGCATCAGCGCGGTCAACGCGATCCCGCCGCTGAAGGACCGCTTCATGGCCGAGGCACGGGGTGAGAGCGGCGACTTGCCTAAGTTGCTGCAGGGGATGACGGTCTGAGGCGAGCGATTTGCCCGTCGTGAGCGCGGGATAGCAGGAGCAACGCGAGCATGGCGCCGACCAGGCACATCAGCATATCCCACTGCGTATCCCACGGATCGCCCTGCGTCCCGAGAAACGCGTCCGCGCCCTGGCCGAGCGCAACGGCGGCGCCGAACTCGATCAGCTCGTACAAGGCGCTGACGGACAGGCAGTAGGCAAGGACGGTGACTAACAGCAGCCGGCGCGACGCGATGCTGCCGGTCCGGACGAGTATCTCGCGCAGGACGATCGCGGGTACGAACCCCTGCATCAGGTGGCCGAACCGATCATACGGATTGCGCGCGAGATGCAGCCAGTCCTGCACTGCGAAACCGATCGGTACGCGGGCATAGGTGTAGGCGCCACCCAGCATCAGCACCAGGCCGTGGAGCGCAATCAGCACGAGGGCGAGGGTCGTGAAGGCGAAGCTGCGTCGCAGGGCGACCAATATGGGGAAGGCGATCAGGACCGGCGCGATCTCCATCCACCACGTCGCGCGGTCGGCCGGTGCCCAACCGGATGCTACGAGCCCGATCGACCACAGGATTGCCAATACGGAAAGCCGGTGGTCGGTCGAGGTCATGATGCGCTTTCATCGAAGGGCATGGTCCGTGCCGGCCGCTGAGCGAACGGCGCCTGCACGGTCCTGGCAGGGAGCCCTCCTAATCGATCAGCCGGTCTTCAGCCACTGACGGAGCAGCGCGGTGACTTCGCCGGGACGCTCCATCGGTGCGAGGTGACCGCAGGAGCGCAGCATGTGAAACCGCGACCCCTCGATCCGCGCACTCAGCGCGCGCGCGTCGTCGGGCGTGCAGATCAGGTCGCGGTCGCCGACGGCTACCAGCGTCGGCACGTGGATCGCGGCGATCGCCTCGCTGATGTCGGGACGTGCGAGCAGTGCGCGTTGCTGGCGTTCGAAGACGGCCTGGCCGACGCGCTCCGCCATCGCCTGCGCGGGGCCGGCGACGATCGCGGTCAGGCGCGGGTCGGCGTGCGGCGCGGTGGCGAGCAGGCCCTGGCCGACCACGGTGCGGGGGCGCACCTCCATCGACGCGCGCGTGCCGAACAGCGCGATCCGCTCGATCCGGTCGGGGGCCTGCCGGACCATCTCCATCGCGACGTAGCCGCCGAGGCTGACACCGGCGACCGAGAACCGTGGCGGTGCGCTGGCGAGCACCCTCGCGGCCATTTCGGACAGCGTATCGTCCTGCGACAGGTCACCGAACTCGACCTGTGCGACGGCGGCGAGGTCGACGATCTGGCGCGCCCAGAGCTGCCCGTCGCAGCCCATCGCGGGGAGCAGCATCAACGGTGTACGCGGTCGGACCATGCGAAATCTCCGGTAGCGGCGGGTTGCGGGGATGCTCACCTCAGGCAACGAACGGGAAGGCGAGCGCGATCATCCCGACCAGCGTCATCACCGTGCAGACGGAGATCGCGGGGACGAGCGTGAAGCGCTGGTGATCGGCGAGGTCGATCCCGACTAGGCTGACCAGCAGATAGGTCGACGGCACCAGCGGGCTGAGCAGGTGGACCGGCTGGCCCATCAGCGAGGCGCGGGCAATCGCCTCGGGCGCGACGCCGTAATGCGCGCCGGCCTCGGCCAGGATCGGCAGCATCCCGAAATAGAACGCGTCGTTCGAAATGAAGAAGGTGGCCGGCATGCTCAGCACAGCGGTGATCGGCGCCATGTACGGCCCGAGCACGGGCGGGATCACACCGACCACCGCCTTGCTCATCGCCTCGACCATGCCGGTGCCGCCAAGAATGCCGGTGAAGATACCCGCCGCGAAGATCAGCGACACCACCGCCAGCACGTTGCCGGCATGCGCGGAGATGCGCTCCTTCTGGTCGGCGACGCCGGGGTAATTGACGATCATCGCGATCGCGAACGCCAGCATCATCAGCACCGACAGCGGCAGGATGCCCCACACCAGCAACGTCAGCAGCGTGACGACGAGCGCGGCGTTGAACCAAATGAGCTTGGGCCGGCGCGCCTCGGGATATTGCGAGACGGCCATGCCGGTGAACTCGGTGTCCGCGGTGATTCCCGCTTCACCCATCCGGACGCGTTCTTTCCGCCCGAAATACACGGCGAGACCGATCAGGAAGGCGAGCCCGGCGATCATGCCGGGAATCAGCGGCAGGAACAGCGTCGCGGGATCGAGCTTCAGCGCACTCGCGGCGCGCGCGGTCGGCCCGCCCCACGGCGTCAGGTTCATGATCCCGCTCGTCGTCATCAACAGGCAGACGAGGTACAACCGGTTCATGTTGAAACGCTTGTAGAGCGGCAGCAGCGCAGCGATCGTGATGATGTAGGTGGTCGACCCGTCGCCATCGAGGCTGACGAGCGCGCACAGCACGACCGTCCCGATCAGGATCCGCATCGGATCGCCGTGGACCATCCGGATCAGCCGTCCGACCAAGGGATCGAAGAGTCCGGTGTCGGTCATCGTCGAGAAGAACAGGATCGCGAACAGCAGCATGACGCCGGTCGGCGCGAGGTTCTTGATGCCGTCGATCATCATCGGGCCGAGACCCGCGGCCTCCCCCGCGAACACGCCGAAGATCGACGGGATCACGATGAGCGCGACGAGCGGCGTCATCTTCTTGGTCATGATCAACGTCATGAACGTGGCGACCATCAGGAAGCCGAGCAGGGCAAGGTTCATCGCATCGTCCTAGGAAAGGGCGTGAATTGGGGAGTGGGGCTTGTGTCGAATACGCGCGCCGAACGTTGATCGGCCCGAGCCGACGAACCCGCTATTTTCTCCGTCATGCCGGGCTCGTTCCGGCATCCACGGTGCCGCAGAACCGAGAGAGCTTGGTGTGCGGAACGGTGGACCCCGGAACCAGTCCGGGGTGACGGAGTGGTGTCGGGACTGCCAGCATCAGAACGTCACTCCGACGCGGGCGCTCAGCGTCTGACCGGTGTCGTTGCCGACATAGTCGCCGGCCCGGTTGTCGGTGTTCCACTGGATCGCGTTCACCTGGAAACGGGTGAAGGAGTTGAGGTACCAGTTGACCCCGACGGTCGCCGCCCAGCCATCGCCGCCGGTCAGCAGATTGTCGAAATCGAGGCTTTCGTAGCGCGCGGTGAGCTCGATCGCGCCGACCCCGCCGTCGAACGTCGGCTTCAGCACCTTGGGCTGACCGAAGCTGCCGAGCCGCGGATTGTACGGCGGCAGATCGCCGGTCAGGAACAGTCCGCCCGAGACGCTCCACGCCTTGCTGACGAAATCGGGACGCCCGCCGTCGAGCCGCGCGTTGCGGCGGCCCGCTTCGCCCATCACCCACAACGGCCCGCGATAGCCGCCGAGTTCGAACCCGTAGCCGGTCGTGCCGGTGCCGCCGATCAACGGCCCGCTGGACACGCGCAGCGCACCGTTGAAGCGGCCGCCGATCACCGTGTTGCGGGTCAGCGTACCCGCGACCGACGACAGCGATTCGTCGAAGCCCCACGCGCCGATGTGCAGCACGCCGGTGTCGGACTTGATCGGGTTCCAGTGCGCACGGCCCAGCAGTGTGCGGCTGTCCCCGACCGTCTGCGTGCCGTCGATCCGGTCGCCGGTGACCGTTACTGAGGCGTGGCCGGTCTTCCAGAACACGCGCGGCATCACGCCGATGCCGTAGAAGCCGCGCTGCGGGATGATCGCGGTCGAGACCGTGCTGCGCTCCAGGAACGGCGTCGAATCCGATCCCGTAGAGCCCTCGAAGCTGCGGTCGTTGAACAGATGACCGACGCGGACATCGTAATCGAGCCCCGGCGTGATCCGGTTGCGCCAGCCGACGAACGCGGTGACGACGTCGACCTCGTTCTCCGAGAAGTCGCTCTCGAACTGATAGAAGAAATGCGTGCCGACGCCGCCTTCGAGACCGAGGCGCAGCGCGCGCATACCGGTCGTCGTGATGTTGCGGCCGTTATATTTGGAGCCGAAGCTGGAGCTGACGTCGGTCAGGATGCGACCGCGCGGCTTGAACGTGTAGACGCCGTCCGCCGAATGGAAGACGGGCAGCCCCGCGCCCCATTCGCTGGTCACGCCCGACGGATTGTCGCGCGCAGCGATCGCCTGCGTAACGCTCCGGTCGGCAGGGCCGGGGGGCGCGAGCTGCGGCGCGAACGGCAAGGTGCGGCGTGGTTCGTTGTTCTGCGCGACCGCCTGCGGGGCGATCTGCACCGGCGCTACCGGAGCGGACGCCTGCGCGACGGCGGTGGCATTCTCCAGCCGGTCGAGCCGCGATTTCAGCGCCGCGATCTCTGCCGCCTGCGCACGCACCAGCGCGGCAAGGTCGGCGTCACTCGGAGTCTGGGCCAGCGTCGGGGTCGCGGCGATCAGCGCGAGGGCGGCGCACCCGGTACGGAAGAGAGTCATTGTTGGGCTCCGGTGGCGAGGATCGCGGTCCAGTCGCGGAGGAAACGCTGGCGCTTGACGCGGTCGAGGTTGACGAGAAGTTGCGGCCCAACGCGGATCGGCCGGGCCTGCGCGGCGGGAAGCCGGCGGGCGGAAACGTCGGTGCGGACCGGCCACAGGCTGCGCTTGGCGAGCAGCGACTGGCCCTCGCGCGACAGCAGGAAATCGAGGAACAGCTTCGCCGCCGCCGGGTGCGCGGCCTCGCGCGCGATGAACGCGATCCGCGAGGTGACGATCGTGTAATCCTGGAGGAACGCGACACCGATGCGGCGGTCGGTCCGCGCGCGTTCCAGTGCGTAGGAGCCAATGACGTTGTACGCGATCGCCTGCCGCCCCTCGGCGACGCCGCGCAGCATCGGCTCGCTGGTCCGCGACAAGACGGGTTTCGTCGCCGCGATCGCCTCCAGCAGCGACCGCGTATCGCGGGTGATGGCGAGGTCTTCCGACAGATACAGATAGCCGACATTGGAGCGCGCCGGATCGAACGTCGTGACGCGCCCGGTTAGCGCCGCTGCGTTCCGCCGCAGCCAAGTCTCCAGCGCGGCGTGCGTACGCGGCACCTGCGCAGGCGGCACGAGGCGCTTGTTGTAGACAATCCCGATCGGCTCCGCGGTGACGCCGAAACCCATGTTCTTCCACACCGACACCGGCGGCAGCGCGGGCTTTTCGGGGCTCGCATAGCCTTGCGCGAAGCCGTCGTTGATCAGCTTCACCTGAAGGTCCATCGCCGACGACCAGACGAGATCGGCGGACAGTTTCCTGGAGCGCGTTTCGGTGACGAAGCGGCGGTACATCTCGGTCGATCCGAGGTCCGCGTACAGCACCGTGATCCCCGGATAGCGCTTCCGGAACGCAGCGACGACCGGCAGCAATTCTGCGCGATCGGCATTGCCGTAGATCCGAACCTGCCGCTCGGCGCGCGCGTCGGATATGAGCTGGTCATAGGAGCGCGGATAGTTGGCAGGGCGCTGCGCCACGGCCGTCGCGGCAAGCGTCGACAGCCCGGTCAGTATCGCGATCTTCACTAAAATTCGGGCCATCATCACTCTCCTCGCCTTCCGTCTCTGTGTTCGGATAGACTGCAACGGTGGAGTACGAAGCGAACCTGTCACCAACCTTTCACGCCGATCGGGCGCAGGACGAGCCGTTGTGCGCATACTGCTGATCGAAGACGACGCGGCCCTCGCGCGCAGTATCGCGGCGCTGTTGCGCGCTGGCGGCAACGCGGTCGATCACGTCGCGACCGGCGAGGACGCGCTGTCGGTGGTCGCCGGAGAACCCTATGCGCTCGTCATCCTCGACGTCGGGCTGCCCGGTATCGACGGCTTCTCGGTGCTCGAAACGCTGCGCCGTCGCGGCGAGCGGGTGCCGGTGCTGATGCTAACCGCACGCGATGCGCTCGACGACCGCGTGCGCGGACTCGATCTGGGCGCCGACGATTATCTGCGGAAGCCGTTCGAGCCCGAGGAACTGGAGGCGCGTGTCCGGGCGCTGGGCCGGCGGCGTGGCGGCGATCCGCTGCCGGTACTCGTCGTCGGTACGCTCACGATCAACCGCTCGACCGGCGACGCGGACATCGCTGGCCGTGCGCTCGACCTGCGTCGGCGTGAGCGCGCGGTGTTGGAGGCGCTTGCAACCCGAGCCGGCCGGGTCGTCCCTCGCGCGCTGCTGATCGGCGAGGTGTTCGGGTTCGACGAACCGGTCGGGGACAACGCGATCGAGGTCCATGTCACGCGCCTGAGGACCAAGCTCGCGCCTGATGGCCCTGGTATCCGCACCGTGCGCGGCGTCGGCTACATGCTCGATGCCGGTTGAGTCGCGTACCCCAGCACTACGCACCCGCCTGCTGGTCGCAGTGCTCGGGCCATTGCTGGCCGCGGCGATCCTGATCGGGGTGGTCGGTGCGACGCTGATCGCCGACGTCGTCCGCCGCACCAACGATCGCGTGCTCGGCGGTGCCCTCGGCGCGATCGCCGAGACCGTGCAGGTCGAACGCGGCGAGGTGACGCTCGACTTGCCGTCCGCCGCGTTCGGAATGCTGGAGAATACCGAGCGCGACAACGTCTATTACCGCGTCGCAGTCGGCCCAGACCTGCTCACCGGTTATGCCGACCTGCCAGCCCCCGATCCCGCGACGCTCGACATCGACGTGCCGCGCTACCGCTTTGCCCGCTACCGAGGCCAGCAGATCCGCATCGCCGAAGTCCGCCGCTCGCTCCCCCGGATCGACAAACCCGTGATCGTCCAGATCGCCGAGACGCTCGACAACCGCGGCGCATTGACCCGCCGCCTCATGCTCGCGCTCCTGATCGGCGAATGTGTGCTGGTCGGTGCGGCAGCACTGCTCCTCCGCCCCGCGCTAGGTTGGTCCTTGCGCCCGCTCGCCCGTCTTCGCGGCGCGGTCGAAGCGCGCGACGAACGCGCCCGCCCCGATTTCTCGCCGCTCGACACCGGCCCGCTCCCCAGTGAACTCCGCCCGCTCGCCGGCGCGTTCGACCGTCTCCTGGCACAGCTCGACACCGCCACCGTCGGCGTCCGCCGCTTCACCGCCGACGCCTCGCACCAGATGCGCACGCCCTTGTCGGTACTGAAAGTCCAGGTCGCGCTCGCCCGTCGCGGCTCGGGGCCGGAACGCAGCGTCGCGCTCGACGAGATCGCCGACGCGGTGGTGCGCCTCGAACGCCTGGTGACGCAGTTGCTGGCGTTGGCGCGTGCGGAGGAGGCCGGCGTGTCCGCGCCGCTGGAGGCGGTCGACCTGCGCGAAGTGGCGGCGGCGGTCATCACGCGACAGATCAACCGCGCGATCGACGCGGGCATCGACCTGACGATCGAGGGCGACCCGGACGTCGGCCACATCGTCCCCGGCCACCGGACGCTGATCTTCGAGATAGTGTCGAACCTGATCGACAACGGCATCCGCTACAACCGGCGCGGCGGCACCGTGTCGGTCAGGCTCCAGACGACGCCATCGGAAACGTCGATCGCGGTCGTCGACGATGGTCCGGGCATCGCGCCCGAACACCGTGAAGCCGCGTTCGATCGGTTCGTCCGGCTGGACGCTTCCGGCAGTCCGGAGGGGAGCGGTCTCGGCTTGGCGATCGTACGCTCGGCGGCGACGCGCCTCAACGCGAGCGTCGCATTCGGCAATGCGGATACCGGCACCACGATAATCCTGAGATTCGCGCGCGCTAAGGGATGACGATCGCGCCATGTAGATACGGCGCAAACGCTGGCATGAAGGATTTGCCATGAAGGACTTGCAGGCGATCGGTGATGGATCACGATGACGCTTGGCCGTCGTTTCGACGGTTTGTCAGTATCCCAACGATTGGGAAAACTGGAGCGGGCGAAGGGATTCGAACCCTCGACCCCAACCTTGGCAAGGTTGTGCTCTACCCCTGAGCTACGCCCGCTCTGGCGCCTATGTCTCCGGTCTGAAGCGACACGGTGACTGGGTGAGGCGCGCTGTTAGCCCGGTGTTTCCGGGACGGCAAGCGCCTTTTCAACTTTCGTGTGAAATTCGATGCAAACACGATTCCGCTTGGCGACTCCGGTACTAGAACATTACAAGAACAATTGTGAACGAGTCGCTTGCCTTGATAGCCCGCCTGAAGCGGATTGCCACGATGGGGATGCCGACCCAGGGCGATGATCGCGCGGACGATGCGTGGCTGACGCAGGGAATGGCGAAGGCGCAACTCCATGAGGTTTTTGCGACGGTCGATGATTCGGCAAGTGGCGCGGGGTTCGCGGTCGCCTCGATATTGGCGGCAAAGGCGGCGCCGGTGATGTGGCTGCGGACCGAGGCTGGCGAGCGCCAGGGGGGCAGGTTGCATGCAACCGGGCTGGTCGAGATGGGGCTCGACGTGTCGTCGCTGGTGCTGGGCCTGGTCGACGACGAGGCCAGCTTGCTACGCGCCGCTGCCGATGCCGCAAGATGCCACGGGCTCGGCACGTTGTTGATGGAGTCGTGGGGCAGGGCGCCCGGGATCGACCTGACCGCGACGCGGCGGCTGATGCTGGCGGCCGAAGCCTCGGGCGTGACTATCCTCAGCCTGCGTATTGGCGCCGAACCGGTGCCGAGTGCGGCCGCGTCGCGCTGGAGGGTGGCGGCATGTTGCTCCCGACCTTTGGAAGCCGACGCACCTGGCAAACCTGCCTTCGACATCGAATTGCTGCGCCGACGCGGAGGCCAGGCCGGGCTTCGCTGGCGTGTGGAGTGGAACCGTGACGCGCACATCTTCGACCAAAACGCCTTCGCCTCTGGTGATTCCGCGGCGCTACCTGGCGCTGGTATTCCCGTGGCTGCCGATCGAGCGGCTGCGGACGATGCGGCCGCATCTGTTCGTCGGACGGGCTGAGACGCCGATCGCGTTCGTCGAGACGGTGTCGGGCGGGGTCCGGCTGAAGGCGCTCGATCGCGAGGCGGTACGGGCAGGGCTCCAGCCCGGGCTGACGCTCGCCGATGCGCGGGCGTGCGTGCCGGAGCTGGAGGTGTACGAGCATGACGCGCATGCCGATCACGAATGGCTCGAGCGACTGGCGGATGGCTGCCAGCGGTACACGCCATCGGTCGCGCTCGACGAGCCCGATGGCCTGATCCTCGACATCGCCGGGTGCGTGCACGAGTTCGAGGGCGAGCGCCGCCTCGCTGCCGATCTGGAGGAGCGCCTTGCGCGCCGCGGGGTGCTGGTACGCCACGCGTTCGGTGACACGCCGGACACGGCGCGCGCGCTGGCGCGGTATGCGGGGGCACCGGCTCCGGATGAAAAGCGTGCGGTGAAGCGGTTGCCGGTGGCGGCGCTGGGGCTCGACGAGGATGCGACGACGGCGCTGTCGCGCGCCGGGCTGAAGACGGTCGGCGACGTGATGGCGCGGCCCCTCGCGACGATCGCCGCACGGTTCGGCGAGGAGGCGGCGATGATGATCCGCCGGCTCGACGGTTCGGTGAAGGGACCGATCGTCGCGCGGCGGATGGTGCCCAAGGTCGGCGTCGAGCGCCGCTTTGCCGAACCCATCGCACGCACCGAATATGCGCTGGAAGTGATCGCAGAGCTTGCCGCCGAAGCCGCCGAGCAACTGGCCCAACGGCACGAAGGCGGCCGCCGCTGGGAAGTACGGCTGTTCCGTGCCGACGGGCTGGTCCAGCGCCTCAGGATCGAGACCGGTCAGCCGATACGCGACGTCGCGTTGTTGATGCGCCTGTTCCGCGAGCGGATCGACAGCCTCGCCGATCCGCTCGATCCGGGGTTCGGCTATGATCTGGTCCGGTTGGACGTGGCGCTCGCCGAGCGGCTCGATGCGTCGCAACTGAAGCTGGAGGGCGGCGAGGCGCAGAAGGGGGAGGTCGCACAGCTCGTCGACCAGCTCGGCACGCGGCTGGGCCGGGCGCGCGTCCGCCGGTTCTCGGCGCGCGACAGTCATATCCCCGAACAGGCCGAGCTGATGTTGCCGGCGGCCGAAGCGCCCGCCCCGACGCCGTGGTTCGCGCAGGAAACGGGCGAACCGCCGCTCCGCCCGATCTATCTGTTCGACCCACCGCAACCGATCGAATCGATGATGGCCGAGGTCCCCGACGGCCCGCCGCACCGCTTCCGCTGGCGCCGCACCGTGCACGACGTGGCGCATAGCGAAGGGCCGGAGCGGATCGCCGGCGAATGGTGGCGACGCCAGGACATCCCGACGCGCGATTACTACCGCATCGAAGACCGCCGCGGCCGCCGCTTCTGGATCTTCCGTCACGGCCTGTATTCGGAGATGGAGGCGCCCCGCTGGTACCTCCACGGCGTCTTCGCGTGAGTGTGTTGGCATGAACGGGCCGGCCGGGCCGGCGTTCGCGGAACTTGTCGCGGCAACCAATTACTCGTTCCTCGACGGCGCCAGCCATCCCAGCGACATCGTCGGTCGCGCAATAGAATTGAAGCTGGCGGGGATCGGTATCGCCGACCGCAACACCGTTGCCGGTGTGGTGCGCGCGTATGATGCTCACGAACGGGCGAAAAAAGGTCAGCTTGGTGCGAATCTTGCTCCCTTCGGCTTCAAGCTGGTGGTCGGGGCGCGCCTCGTGTTCTCCGACGGTACGCCCGACATCGTCGCCTACCCTGCGACGCGCGCCGGCTGGGGACGGCTCACGCGGCTGTTGACGCTCGGCAACCGCCGTGCCGAGAAGGGCGGCTGCATCCTCGGCTTCGATGACCTGCTCGCGCATCTTGGCGAGATCCTGCTGATCGTCATGCCGGGGACCAGTGCGCAACCTGTCGTGCCGCTCAAGGATTTCATGCTTCCCAAGCGTGACGATCCCGGCCTCGCATCAACCCTCGCCGCGCTCCGTCCACTGGCGCGGCGATCGGTGTGGCTCGGGGTGACGATGCCGCATGGCGGTCGCGATCGGCGGCGCCAGACACGGCTTGCCCGTATCGCTGCGGAGGCACGCGTGCCGATCCTCGCGACCAACGACGTGCGCTATGCGATGGCGGACGATCGGCCGCTACACGACATCGTCACCTGCATCCGCGAGGGCACGACGATCCAGCGTGCCGGACGGCGGCTTGGCGCCAATGGCGAGCGGCATTTGAAGGATGCGGACGAGATCGCGCACCTCTATCGCGACCGACCACACGCGATCGACGAGACGGCCAAGCTGCTCGCGCGGATCGATTTCACGCTCGACGAGCTTAAATACGAATATCCGCATGAGCCCGTCCCCGCAGGCTGGAGTCCGCAGGGCTGGCTGGAACATCTCGCCTGGCAATCGGCGATCGACCATTATGACGGCTATGTGCCCGACAAGCTGATCCCAGCTTTGCGCGAGGAGTTCGCGCTGATCGAGCAGTGCAAATACGCCCATTACTTCCTCACCGTCCACGACATCGTCCGGTTCGCACGCAGCGTCATTCCCCCGATCCTGTGCCAAGGGCGCGGATCCGCTGCCAACTCGGTGGTATGCTATGTGCTCGGCGTCACCTCGGTCGACCCGATGAAGCACGACCTGCTCTTCTCGCGCTTCGTTTCCGCCGAACGCAGCGAGCCGCCCGATATCGACGTCGATTTCGAGCACGAACGGCGCGAGGAGGTGATGCAGTATATCTACCGCCGCTATGGTCGGGAGCGCGCGGCGATCGCGGCGACCGTCATCCATTTCCGATCGCGCAGCACCGTGCGCGAGGTCGGCAAGGCGCTGGGCTTCACCGAGGATGTGACGCAACGCCTGACCAGTACGGTTTGGGGCAGCTTTTCGAACCGTTTTCCTGAACGGCGCTTCGCCGAAACGGGGTTCGACGTGGCCAATCCGGAAATCGCCCGGTTGCAGGACATGGTCGAACGGCTGCTCGAATTCCCCCGCCATCTGTCGCAGCATGTCGGCGGATTTGTGCTCACGCAGGGGCGGCTCGACGAGATCGTGCCGATCCACAATGGCGCGATGGAGGACCGCACGTTCATCGAATGGGACAAGGACGATATCGATTGCCTCGGCCTGATGAAGGTCGACATCCTCGCGCTCGGCATGCTGACCTGCATCCGCAAGAGCTTCGACTTGATGCGGCAGCACGGGCTCGGCGATCACGAACTGAAGACGATCGCCAACGATGAGAATTCCAAGGTCTACGACATGCTGTGCGACGGCGACAGCATCGGCGTGTTCCAGGTCGAAAGCCGCGCCCAGATCAACATGCTGCCCCGTCTGCGACCGCGGAAACTGTACGATCTGGTGGTCCAGGTGGCGATCGTTCGGCCCGGGCCGATCGAAGGCGACATGGTGCATCCGTATCTGCGGCGGCGGGCGAAAAAGGAGGTCGTGGTCTATCCTTCGCCATCGCCTGAGCATGGGCCCCACGATGAACTCGAAGTGCTGCTCGGCGAGACGTACGGCGTGCCGCTGTTCCAAGAACAGGCCATGAAGCTGGCGATCGTCGCGGCGAAGTTCACGCCTGACGAGGCCAATGAGCTGCGCAAGTCTATGGCGACTTTCCGCAAGGTGGGGGGGATGAACAATTTCCAAGCGAAGCTCATCGGCGGGATGGTTGCGCGTGGATATGAGGCGGAGTTTGCTGAGCGCTGTTTCAAGCAGATCGAGGGGTTTGGATCGTACGGATTTCCGGAGAGCCATGCGCTGTCGTTCGCGCGGCTGGTGTATGTGTCGTCCTGGATCAAATGCTTCCATCCGGCGGTGTTTTGCTGTGCGTTGCTCAATTCGCAGCCGATGGGGTTTTATGCGCCGGCGCAATTGGTGCGCGATGCGGTCGAGCATGGGGTTACCGTGCTGCCGGTCGATGTGAATGCGAGTGAGTGGGATAACAGCTTATCCGCCTCGGCACGGGGAGGGGGACCGCGCGAAGTGAGGTGGAGGGGAACTTCCACAGACGTATCGCTGGCGACTGGGCGTGTTACTGGCGGCGCGGATAGGCCCATCACTCTTCCAGGCGGGACGTTTGCGGCGCCCCCCCTCCACCCTCCTGCGGACGGTTCCCTCCCCCGTGCCGGGGAGGATTTGCGGCTCGGGTTTCGGCAGGTGGATGGGTTTCGGAAGGACTGGGCGGAGGCGATCGTCGAGGCGCGGGCGGGCGGGCCGTTCGCCAGTATCGAGGACCTCGCCCGTCGCGCCAACCTGCCGCAACGGGCGATGAACCTGCTTGCCGATGCGGATGCGTTTCGATCGGTGGCGAAGGACCGGCGCGAGGCTTTGTGGGATGTGCGCCGGACGCCTCCCAAGCAGCTTGCGTTGTTTGCGGCGGCAGAGGTGCCCGAGCTTGGCGCGGAACCCGACGCGCATTTGCCGCCGATGCCGCTCTCCGAACAGGTGGCGGCAGATTACCAGACGACGCGGCTGTCGTTGAAGGCGCACCCGATGCAATTCCTCCGAGCCCGCTTCGCCGCCGAGGGGGTTTTGTCGAGCGCGCAGGCCAACGCGGTCAAGGACGGGCGGCGCGCGAAGGTCGCCGGCGTCGTCCTGGTCCGCCAGCGGCCGGGCAAGGGCAATGCGATCTTCGTGACGATCGAGGACGAGACCGGAGTCACCAACGGGCTGATGTGGGCACGCGATTTCGAGGCGAACCGCCGCGCGGTGATGGCATCGCGACTGATGGTGCTGGAGGGCGTGATCCAGCGCAGCGAGGAAGGGGTGACGCATTTGATGACGTCGCGCGTGCAGGACCGCACCGACATGCTGCGGCTGTTGTCGGAAGATCAAACGCTGGAGCCGCCGCTCGCGCGAGTCGACGAGGTGATCCGACCCGTCCTCCCACGCGGCCCTGACGGACGGACACCCCGTGGCCAGCATCCACGCGACGTCCGCGTCCTGCCCAAGTCGCGCGACTTTCATTGAGGGGGAATATGACGGGCATTGAGGGGGAAATGACGCGAGAGTGTTCGATCTCGTCCCTAAGCGCTCTAACTTAGACTCGTCACCCCAGCGTTCGCTGGGGTGACGGTCCGGAGTGACAGGTCAGTGAGACGGACCCAGGGAGACGGACCGAAGACAGGCAACGCGTCGACGATACGTGGAAATTCAGCCTCCATGCTCTAGAGGTGGCATTCGACACGGGCGCCCCCCAAATAGCGCTAGAATTACACGGGAGTTGAACTTGGCCACGCTTGGAATGTCCCCCGCGGAGAAGGACGCCGTCGAGGCGTTCCGTTGCGATGTCGTCGAACCGTCCATGACGAAGCTCGTGATCATCGATTTCTGGGCGGAATGGTGCGGGCCTTGCAAGGCGCTGACGCCGACGCTGGAGAAGGTCGCTGCGGATTATGCCGACAAGGGCGTCGTGCTGGCGAAGGTCGATACCGACAAGAACCAGTTCATCGCCGCGCAATTCCAGATCAAGTCGATCCCGACCGTCTATGCGATGTTCCAGGGCCAGCTGGTCGCCGACATGACCAGCGCGCGCACCGAATCGCAGCTGCGCGTGATCCTGGACCAGCTGCTCAAGCAGCTGCCGATCGAAGCTGGCGGCACGGACGCGGCGCCCGACGTCGAGCCGCTTATCGCGGTGGGCGAAGAGGCGCTGGCCGAGGGCGACGGCGAGCGCGCGCTCGGAATCTTCCGTGAGATCGCCGAGATCGCGCCCGAGCATCCACAGGTCCATGCCGGCTTCGTCCGCGCATTGGTCGCGACCGGGCAGCTCGACGAGGCGACCGACTGGCTGGCGAACCTCGACCCGGCGATCGCCAAGGATCCGGCGATCCACCGTGCGCAGGCCGCACTCGCGCTCGCGCAGTCCGCGCCCCCTGTCGAGGACCTGTCGCCGCTGCTGGCTGCGGTCGAGGCGAACCCCGACGACCTGCACGCCCGGTTCGCGCTCGCCAACGGCCAGATGGCGGCGAACGATCGCGATGCGGCGGCCGACACGTTCCTTGGCATCATCGCCACGGAGCGCGACTGGAACGAGGGCGCGGCACGGACGCAGTTGCTGAAACTGTTCGAAGCCGTTGGGCTCGAAGACCCTTGGGTGTCTGGACAGCGACGCCGCCTGTCTGCGATCCTGTTCGGATGACCACCGAGTCCGCCCCCCCGCGCGCCACCCCCCCGCGCACGACGACGCGACTGTCGATCTTCCCGCTGCCGGGGGCGCTCCTGTTCCCCGGCATGCACCTGCCGCTGCATATGTTTGAGCCGCGCTATCGGGCGATGATCAGCGATGCGATGGCGCGCGACCGGCGGATCGGCATGATCCAGCCGCGGGGCGGACCGCATGATGACGAGAGCGCGCTTTACGACATCGGCTGCGTCGGCAAGATCGCCGAGGTCGAGGCGCTCGACGACGGGCGCTACAACGTCGTCCTGGAAGGCATCGCGCTGTTCCGGATCGTCCGCGAACTCGATGTGACGACTGCGTTCCGCCAAGTCGAGGCGGAGTTGCTGCCGTTGATCGAGGACGATGCGCTGTCGCTCGGGCGGCGGTCTTCGCTGGAGATGGAATCGCGTCGGTTCGCGGACATGCAGGGCTATGCGGTCGATTGGGATGCGGTCGGACGGCTCGACGACGAAAGCCTAGTCAACGGCATCGCCCAGATCGCGCCGTTCGATGCGGCCGCGAAGCAGGCTTTGCTGGAGGCGCCGAATATCGAGCAGCGCGCCGAACTGATCATCCAGCTGATGCAGTTCTTCGGACGCCACGACGGCGACGAATCGGTGACGTTGCAGTGACGTCGCCCAGCAAGGGTCGCGCGCACGGTGCCGTGATGACGATCGGCAGCGAGTCCGGTCGCATTGTCCGGGCTGCCGCGGCGTCGCCTTCACGGGGCGAAGGAGTTTGACGATGAAGCCGTTGGATCCGTGGCTGCTCGAACGCCTCGTCTGCCCGATGACGCGTACGCCGCTTCGCTATGACGAGGCCGCGCAGGAACTGATTTCGGACGCTGCTGGGCTCGCTTATTCGATCCGCGATGGCGTGCCCGTGATGCTGGTCGAAGAGGCACGCCGGCTCGACGAAACGGCCGCCTGATCGTCTTGCTTTAGCGGCCCGTCCGCGTCGCTCCGGCCTCCCGGACGGCGGCGAGCGTCGGGTAGCCGTTCACCGCCATCAGCAAGTCTGCTTCGGCGAGGATGCATTTCAGCACGTGCGCGGCGCCGGTCGCCCCGTCGAGCGCTAGGCCGTACGTGTAGGGCCGGCCGATTCCGACCGCGGTGGCGCCGAGCGCGAGCGCTTTGACGACGTCGCTGCCCGACCGGATGCCCGAATCGAACAGAACCGGTACGGTCCCGCTCGCCTCGACCACCGCGGGCAGCATGTCGATCGCCGCGATCCCACCATTCGCCTGCCGGCCGCCGTGGTTCGAGCAGTAGATCGCGTCCGCACCCAGATCGATCGCGCGCCGGGTGTCGTCGGGATGGCAGATCCCCTTCAGGACGATCGGCAGCTTGGTCATCGATCGCAGCCAGGGCATGTCGTCCCATGTCAGCACCTTGCCGAACGTCCCGGCCCATTGCCGAACAGCCGCCGGCAGATCCTCGCGCGGTGGCTTGGCCAGCATCGCGCGGAAGACCGGGTCGCTGAAGTAATTCTCCAGCACATGGCCGCGCAGTTGCGGGAAGTTCGCGACGTTCAGGTCGCGCGGGCGCCAGCCGGTCACCCAGGTGTCGAGCGTGACCACGATCGCCTTGTACCCGGCCGCTTCGGCACGGTGGACGAGGCTTTCGGCGAGCGGTTTGTCCTTGGGCGTGTAGAGCTGGAAGAAGCCGGGCGTGTCGCCCATCGCCGCGGCGACGGCTTCGAGCGGATCGTTCGAGAGCGTCGACTGAATCAGGGGAACGCCGGTGAGCGCGGCCGCCTGCGCGGCGGCAAGATCGCCGTGCCCGTCCTGCGTGCAGATTCCGTTGATTCCGACCGGACTCATGAAGATCGGGCTGGGCAGCATCATGCCGAACAGGTCGATCGACAGGTCGCGACGCGTGGCATCCACCATCATCCGCGGCGTCATGCCCCAATGCCGGAACGCGTCGGCATTCTGGCGCTGCGTAAACTCGTCGCCGCACCCGCCCTGCAGATAGCCGAGCACCGACGGCGGTAGCGCCGCTGTCGCGCGCGCCTCGAGCGACGCGAAATCGACCGGGACCTTCGGGACGACGCCGGCGAGGCCGGCGAAATAGATCTCGTTCTGGTAATCGCCGTAATGCGGCATGCGCTGCCCTCCCAAACCGGTCGCGGTCAGTCCCGATAGCCCGGATTGACCCGGTCGAGTTTCCGCAACAGCGCCGGCCAGGCGAGCCCGTCGGCAAGCATGCGGATGCCCGCACCGCTCGACTGTCCCTCGACCTTTTCGGCAACGCCCTGGTTCGGGGTGTTCAAATTCTCGCGGCCGGCGCTGAGCATCAGGACCTGCGCCTCGCAAGCACGCTCCAGGAAATACATCCGCAGGAACGCCTGCGGTACCGACTCGCCCACCGTCAGCGTGCCGTGGTTGCGCAGGATCATCGCGTTCTTCGTGCCGAGATCCTGAACCAGCCGCTCGCGCTCCTCCAGCTCCGTCGCGATGCCCTCGAAGTCGTGATAGGCGACATCGTGCCCGGCGATCATCGCGGTCTGCGTATGCGGGAGCAACCCTTCGGCCATCGCCGACACCGCCTGGCCGTGCGGCGTGTGGAGATGCAGCACCGCGACTGCGTCGTGGCGCGCCGCGTGGACCGCCGAGTGGATCACGAAACCCGCGCGGTTGACCGGGGCGGGGGTGTCCATGACCTTGTTGCCGTCGACGTCGATCTTGACCAGCGACGACGCCGTGATCTCCTCGAACATGTGCGTGTACGGATTGATCAGGAAATGATGCTCGGGTCCGGGGACACGCGCCGACAGATGCGTGAAGATCAGATCGTCCCAGCCGTACAGCGCGACCAGCCGGTACGCGGCGGCGAGATCGACGCGCAGCGCCCATTCCTCGGCCGATACCTGTTCCTTGATCGTCGTCGTTGCCGCAGTCGGTTCCATCGCTTTCAGTGCCGTTGCCATCATCCGCCTCCTTATCGTTGCCGCCTTGTACGAGCAGGCTGCCAAGAAGAGTGTCTCGATGGTGACAATCTCGAAATTTTGCCTAGCTTCGGGAGATGCATGATGCGGATCACGACATACTGGCGACCGACACCTGGTTCGGAGCGATACCCGTAAGCCGTCGCGAGCGCCTGTTGCAGGAGGCACGCGTCGAGGTGCTGGAGAACGGCGCGCGAATCTACGGCTCCGGCGATCCGCCGAACGGGTTGTGGGCGGTTCTGGACGGGCAGGTCCGGTTGAAGGGGCTGTCCGCCAATGGTGCGGAACTGCTCGCGCTGATCGTGCGACCGGGGACGTGGTTCGGCGAATTGTCCACGCTGGACGGTCATCCGAGGCCGCATGACGCGACTGCGTTCGGCGCGGCGCGACTGCTGCATGTGCCGGTGGCGGCGTTCGCGCGAGCGGCGGCAGCGGATCCGGAGCTTTATCGCGATCTTGGCCTGCTCGTGTGTGCGCACCAACGCACCGCATTGCGGTTCATCGCGCAGAGTGTCGGGCAGTCGATCCGGGTTCGGCTGGCGCAGGCGCTGATGCGGGCATCGCAGGCGGGAGACGGTCGGATCACGATACGGCAGGAGGAGCTAGCCGGCGTGGTCGGCATCGCTCGCCAGACACTCAACCGGCATCTGAAGCGGTTCGAGCGCGATGGCCTGGTCGCGATCGCCTATGCGCAGGTGCGTATCCTCGACCTGCCGGGGCTGCGCGGCGTCACCACCGAATAGGGCATCGCCAAGCCCTTCTCCAGCGCGCTACACTTGCGACCATGACCATCAGAATCGGTATTGGCGGCTGGACCTACGAGCCGTGGCGCGGGACCTTCTATCCGGAGAAATGGGCGCAGAAGCGCGAGCTCGATTATGCCGCCGAGCACGTTACCGCGATCGAGATCAACGGCACCTATTACGGCAGCCAGAAGCCGGCGACGTTCGCGTCATGGGCGAAGGCGGTGCCCGACGGGTTCGTGTTTTCGCTCAAGGCCTCGCGCTATTGCACCAACCGGAAGGTGCTGGCCGAGGCGGGGGAGTCGATCGCGAAGTTCACGGGGCAGGGGATCGTCGAACTCGGCGACCGGCTCGGGCCGATCCTGTGGCAGTTCATGGCGACCAAGAAATTCGACGCCGACGATTTCGCCGCGTTCCTGAAACTGTTGCCGGCCAAGCAGGACGGGCTCGCGCTGCGCCATGCGATCCATGTCCGGCACGAGAGTTTCGCGGTGCCGGAATTCGTCGCGATGTGCCGCGATGCTGGCGTCGTGATCGTCTTCGCGCAATCGGCGGAATATCCCGCGATCGCCGATGTGACCGGCGACTTCGTCTATGCGCGACTGGAGAATGCCGAGGAGCGCTTCGTCGCAGGCTACGCGCCGACCGCGCTGGACGAATGGGCGGACAAGGCGAAGATCTGGGCCGCCGGCGGACGGCCCGAGGGCTTACCCTATGTCGAGGACGCAGCGCCGACGAAGAAGACGCGGGAGACGTTCGTGTTCTTCATCAACGGTGCCAAGGTTCGCGCGCCTCACGCGGCGATGGCATTGATCGAGAGAGTGCAGGGGTAAGTCACGCGGGAGCCATCCGAACGTCCCGCCAAACGGCTTGCTCGGGTCCGTCATGCGCTGCGCGAACAAAGCCTATAGACGTCGCCGATGGAGTGCTCGGCTATCGTACAGGGTCCTGCGTACCGGCGCTCGCGCTGCACAACACGCCTGGGTCCCGGCACTGCCATGGGCCAAGTTGCAGCCGGGTTTGACCGCCTTGGACGACTCAAGGACGCAGGCGTGTCTTGGTTCAGATGCCCGACGGGTCCGGCGCGGTGTCTATCACGGGCGGTGCCGCTTCGGGCGTAGGGATCACCACCGGCGCGGGCTGTGGCTGTCCTGCCTGGCCGATCAGCGCCGTGTTCTCGATCACGTCCAGCGCCTGGCGAGCGACGACGTAGCGGCGTGCCGCATCCATCCAGTTGCCGGCCTGGGCCGCACCGGGCAGGCGGGCGACTTCGGCCCGTGCCGCCTCGACCTGCCCCGCGCCCAGGAGGCGTCGCGCACGTGCCAGGCGGTCGGCCGGCATTGGTGAGGGCGTTCCGGCCTTGCGCAACACGATCAACGAATCGATCTGATGCTGGATCGTGTCGAGCCAGTTCTCGCCCGTCGAACTCGTGATGTCCGGCGCGATTGCGTCGAGCCCCTGGCGAAGGTCCTCGAGCGTCACCGGCTGGCGTGCGGCCTGTATCAGCAGCATCGTCGCGCGCGGCTGGGCTTGACCGAACCGCAGACGCAACTGTTCCTCCAGGTACCCGAGACCGACCCCGCGATCGAGCGAACGACGCGCAGCGAACGCGACCAACAAGCCTTCCGCGCGCGTCGCCTGCGCGCCGGCGGCGGCGGCATCGGTGGTGATTGTCGCGGTGCGTGCCTCGAGCGCGGTCAACTGGCCGGCCAGCGTCGCCTCCCGCGTTGCCAGTACGGCGGTGTCGACGGGGGCAGGAGCCTGGGGCTGGCCGTCCGGGCCGAGCGGTTGCGAAGGAATATAGCCCGCGTTGCCGGCGCCCGCTTTCTGTCCTGCGACTTGTGCACCCACGGTGGCCGAACGCGTCGCGCCGAACCACGGCAACCGCCGTGCGGCATAGGCCATCAGCGCCAGCCCGGCGATGAACGCAAGCGCGGTCAAGGCGATGATGACGCCCATTCTGGGTCCGCGTGCCCGTGGGCGATCGGTCGGCACATGGTCGCTCATGGCGTGCTTATCCCCGCCGCGCACCGGATGGTCAATCGCGCGTATGTTCGCACGTGCAGCAGCGAGCGCGACGAGCGCCGGATCGCTCGGTTGCGGCGCGATCGAGACGGTGGCCCAGCCGGTTCCCGCAGCTTCGCCGACGGCCGCGCTGATCGCGACGATCTCGATCGTTGATCGGTCCACGCCCGCCGTATCGAGCATGTCTTTCAGCCGGGTCGTGGCGCGTTCGGAATGCAGCAGAACGACGGTGTCGGCGAACGATCGCGCGGTGTCCGCGTCGATCGGTACGGCATCGCTGGCGTAGACGGTGACCGCCTTGATGTCCTCGTCGGTCGGGGCACGATCGCGCCCGGCCAGATGCAGGAGGCGCGCAAAGCCGCGATCTCGCGCTTCGGAAACGGCATCGCGGGCATCGCTCGACCCCGTCACTGCAACCGCGAAGCCGGCTTCGGTCGCCGCTGCCGCCGTTGCTGCCCCGACCGCGACGACCGGCAGGCGCTTCAGCGCGTCCAGTCCCGCTCCACCATGCCGCACCGCGTTTGCGCTGGTCAGCAACAGTCCGTCGAACCCCGCCGGATCGGGTATGCCCCAGTCGACCGCCGTTACGGCGAACAGCGGAACCTGCCGTACGTCGAGCCCGAGCGCCCGCAGCGCCGCCGCAGTCCGCGAATTGCCGGGCTCCGGCCGCACGACGACGACGGCGTGGGCGGCCGTCATGCCGCGAACAACCGGCGAACGCTGGCCGGCGCCCGCGTGAGGAGGTCAATCGCCAGCATCGTGCCGAGGTCTTCGCCCGCGCCGCCCTCGATCGATCCGGCAACGTCGCAGGTCCCGTCCTCGGCGATCAGCTCGGCGCGCAACGTCAGCGTCTCGCCTGCCAGCGACGCGAGGGCGGCGACCGGCGAGTGGCAATCCGCGCCGAGCCGCGCGAGCAGGGCGCGTTCCGTGAGCACGCACAGGCTGGTGTCGGCATGATCGATCGCGGCAACGATCGCGTGTGCCGCGCTGCCGGCGAGGACTTCGACGCCGACCGCACCCTGTGCGGGCGCGGGCAGCATCACGTCGGTGGGGATCGCGTGGCCGCAATCGTCGCGACCCAGTCGATCCAGCCCCGCGGCCGCCAGCAGCGTGGCGTCCATCTCGCCGCTCGCCACCCGGCTGAGCCGCGTGTCGACGTTGCCGCGGATCAGCACGATCTCCAGGTCTGGCCGCAGCCTCAGCATCTGCGCGCGGCGTCGCGGCGAACTCGTGCCGACGACGGCCCCGGGTCGCAGGTCGGCGAAGGTCTCCGCGCCGATCAGTCGATCGCGTACGTCGGCACGCGGCAGCATCGCCGCGATCTTCAGCGTGTGCGGCCGGATGGTCTCGACGTCCTTCATCGAATGCACCGCGCAGTCGATGTCGCCGTCGTGCAGCGCGCGGTCGAGTTCCTTGGTCCACAGCGCCTTGCCGCCGATCTCGGCGAGCGCGCGATCCTGCACGCGGTCGCCGGTAGTGCGGATCACGACCGTCTTGACGCTGTCCGCCGACCAGCCATGTGCCGCGCACAAGGCATCGCGGACCAGGCCTGCCTGAGTAAGAGCGAGCGGCGATCCCCGCGTACCGAGCCGAAAACGAGTCATCGATGCGCCATGCATAAACGCCGGGGCTTCGACAAGCTTCACGCAGGCATATACAGACACGCGATGATCATTCTCGGCATCGAATCCTCCTGCGACGAAACCGCCGCCGCGCTCGTCACCGGCGACCGGCAGGTCCTCGCACACCGCCTGCTGGGGCAGGAAGCGGCGCACGCCCCGTTCGGCGGCGTCGTACCGGAGATCGCCGCGCGCGCGCATGTCGAGGCGCTGGAGCCGCTGATCGTCGCCGCCCTGGCGGACGCGAAGCTGACGCTGGCGGATGTCGATGCGATCGCCGCAACCGCGGGGCCGGGGCTGATCGGCGGGGTGATGGTCGGGCTCGTCACCGGCAAGGCGCTCGCGCACGCCGCGGGTAAGCCGTTGATCGCGGTCAATCATCTTGAAGGTCACGCCTTGTCGCCGCGGCTGTCGGACCCGGACCTGGAGTTTCCGTATCTGCTGCTGCTCGTATCGGGCGGGCATTGCCAGTTGCTGCTAGTCGAGGGTGTCGGTGCGTATCGGCGTCTCGCCACGACGATCGACGATGCGGCGGGCGAAGCGTTCGACAAGACCGCCAAGCTCTTGGGACTGGGCTTCCCCGGCGGCCCCGCCTTGGAACGGGCCGCGGCGTTGGGTAACCCGAAGGCGGTTCCTTTGCCGCGCCCGCTGAAAGGTTCGGCCGAACCGCATTTCTCGTTCGCGGGACTGAAGAGCGCGGTCGCGCGTGTCGTCGGCCAGTATTCGCCCGAAGATATCGCCGCCTCGTTCCAGGCGGCGGTAGTGGACTGCCTTATCGACCGCACGACCAAGGCGCTGCGGACCTCGCACGGTGCCACCGCACTCGTCGTCGCGGGCGGGGTCGCGGCCAACACCGCGGTTCGTACCGCGTTGCAGGGTCTCGCGAGCGCGCATGGTCTCCGCTTCGTCGCGCCGCCCTTGTGGCTTTGCACCGACAACGCGGCGATGATCGGGTGGGCGGGCGCCGAGCGGTTCGCTGCCGGCCTTACCGACCCGCTCGACGTTGCCGCGCGTCCGCGCTGGCCGCTCGATCCGAATGCCGAAGCGGTACGCGGCGCCGGAGTGAAGGCATGAAGATCGGCGTCATCGGTGGCGGTGCCTGGGGCACTGCACTCGCGCAGGTTGCAGCATATGGCGGTCGCGAGGTGATCCTGTGGGCGCGCGAGGGGGCGGTGGTCGAGTCGATCAACGCCGCCCATGAGAATACGCTATTCCTCGGCGGCGTCGCGCTGTCGCCGACGATTCGCGCGACCGACGACCTCGCCGCGCTGGCGGACATGGATGCGATCCTCGTCGTTGCGCCGGCCCAGCACGTCGGCAACGTACTCGCGGCTGCCCCGATCGGCAGCATCCCGCTCGTGCTTTGCGCGAAGGGGATCGAGGCGGGCAGCAAGCGGCTCGTCGGTGAGGTCGCGCGCGCGGTGCATCCTGCCGCGCCGATCGCGGTGCTCTCGGGACCGACCTTCGCGCATGAGGTCGCCGCCGGGTTGCCGACGGCAGTGACGCTCGCCTGCGAAGATGCAGAGCTTGGCGAACGCCTTGCGACACGCCTCGCGGCTCGGCATTTTCGGACTTACGCCTCGACCGACGTCGCGGGTGCGGAGATCGGTGGCGCGGTGAAGAACGTGCTCGCAATAGGTTGCGGCGTGGTCGAGGGGGCGGGGCTTGGCCAGAACGCGCGGGCGGCATTGATCGCGCGCGGGTTCGCCGAGATGACCCGGTTCGGCCAGGCACGTGGTGCGCGCGCGGAGACGCTGGCGGGTCTTTCGGGGCTGGGCGATCTCGTGCTCACCTGTTCCTCGACCAGTTCGCGCAACTTCTCGCTGGGTGTCGGCTTGGGGCGCGGTGATTCGGCGGCGACCTTGCTGGCAGATCGCCGGACCGTCGCGGAAGGCGCTTTCACCGCGCCCGTCCTTCGCGAAGCCGCACGCGATGCCGGCGTCGACATGCCGATCACCGAAGCCGTCTGCCGTCTGCTGGAGGGCGCTCCGGTGAGCGACGTCATTGGCGATCTGCTCGCCCGGCCGCTGAAGGGCGAGGCGGGCTGACCGCGCCGAGCAATCCGCGAATGAGCTTGCCTCGTTCGCGGATTGTTCTATTTCCGGGGCATGCTCGATATGCCGCCGGACTCCTGCATCGACGAACTTGGATCGCCCCCCGATTCGGCAATGTGCGCCGCCGACGTGGCGCGCGGCGTGATCCGGATGTTGCTGCGCCATGACCTCACCGCGATGACCGAAGTGCCACTAGATGGCGGCCGCCGCGCCGACCTGATGGCGGTGGATGCGCGTGGGCAGATCGTCATCGTCGAGATCAAGGTGTCGCGCGCCGACCTGCTCGGCGACGGGAAGTGGCCGGATTATCTCGGGCATTGCGACCGGTATTTTTGGGCGGTCCCGGCGGGGTTCGATGTGGGGCCTTTGAACGGACCTGCGTTTCTGCCCGAACGGACCGGGATCATCGTCGCGGACCGCTACGACGCGGCGATCGTGCGGGAAGCGCATACCGTGCCGTTGCCGGCGCATGTGCGGAAACGGTGTACGCTGGCGTTCGCGCGACGCGCGGCGCGGCGGTTGATAGCTCAGATGGACCCGGAGGCCGACGGATTGGCGTTCTGACATCCGTCATCCTGACGAAAGTTAGGATCCAGAGTAACGGAACGCTATCCTTGATGGCTCTGGATCCTGACTTTCGTCAGGATGACGGGGGTGGGGCCAAGTGCGTTTCACTTAGCGGGTCGATAGCGACCGCTATTCAAACTTCAGAACTTAGGTCCCGACACCGCTTTCCGCACTTTTTTCGGCGCGTCTTCCAGTAGTTTGCTCACGATCGGATTGCGTCCGTCTTGCTTGGCATAGGCGCGCGCGGACATGCCCGCCATGATATCCGCCTGATCGGGGTCGGCGTTCTCGTTCAGCAGCACCCGTATCATTCCCACGTCGCGGCGCTGCACGGCGCGGATCAGCGGCGTCTCGCCCGCCGAATTGGCCAGATTCGGGTTCGCGCCCGCCGCGGTCAGGATCGGGATCATGCCCGTTTGGCCCAGCGTCACGGCGAGGAGCAGCGGCGTGTTGCCCTTGCCGTCGCGCAAATTCGCGTCCGCACCCTTCTGCAGCAGGAAGCGCAGATAGACCTCGTCGCCGCGCTTGATGACGATGTGGAGCGCGCCTTCGCCGCTGGTCACGTCGCGCGTGTTGATGATGTTGCTGCCGGGCTTGCCGAGCATCTCCAGCACCTCGTTGTTCTTCGCATCGCGCACCGCGGACAGGAACTTGTACCCCTCAGACTGGCCTTGCGCGAACGCGGGCGCCGCGACGCAGGCGAGCGCAGGCGTCAGGAGGGTAGCGGCGAGCATCAGGCGGATACGCATCGAGAGACTTCCTTGGTTCGTCCTGGATATGGGGTGACGCTTGCGCCGCAGTAGCGAACAGATCAAGGCTGGCGGCATCATGACCCTCCGTTTCCTTCTCATACCGGCGCTCGCCCTGTCGGCCTGCACTGCGTCCGCCCCCCCCGCCAAGCCGCCGCTCGAAGGTGCCCGGATCGGCGGCGCCTTCACGCTGACGGACCAGAATGGGGGGACTGTTGCTGAGCGCAACTTTAATGGCAAATACCGGATCATGTATTTCGGCTACACCTTCTGTCCCGATGTGTGTCCGACGGATGTCCAGGCGATCGGCGCTGCGGTGAAACAACTGGAATCGAGCGACCCTGCGATCGCCGCGAAGATCGTGCCGGTGTTCGTGACGGTCGACCCGGCGCGCGATACGCCCGCGGTGCTCAAGCAGTTCGTCTCCGCCTTCCACCCGCGCATGATCGGTCTCACCGGCACCGACGCGCAGATCGCCAAGATCAAGACCGAATATGCAGTGTATTCGAGCAAGGGCGATGCATCGCCGGGCGGTGGCTACCTCGTAAACCACAGCCGCCAAGCCTATCTGATGGACCCGGACGGCAAGCCCATCGCTTTGCTGCCGCAGGAACAAGGGCCCGATGCGGTGGCTACAGAGATAAAGCGCTGGGTCCGGTGAGCGCGCGCTTCTGGGAAGATACGCCGATCGACCAGCTCGACCGCGGCCAGTGGGAAGCCTTGTGCGACGGGTGCGGCAAATGCTGCATCCACAAGCTCGAGGACGAGGATACCGGCGAGCTCGTCGCGACCAACGTGTCGTGCCGCCTGCTCGACCGGCGCAGCGGGCAATGCTCCGATTATCGCCACCGTCACGCCTATGTGCCTGAGTGCGTAAGGCTGACGACCGGCAACGTCCGCGGGATCGACTGGCTACCCTCGACCTGCGCCTACCGCCTGCGCGCGGCCGGCGAGCAATTGCCCGAATGGCATTACCTCGTCTGCGGCGACCGCGACGCGGTCCACCGTGCCAAGCAATCGGTGCGCGGCTGGACGATCAGCGAGGACGAGGCCGGCGAGCTCGAATACCACGTGATCGACCGCGAGCTGTAAGCCGTGATCGCCCGATGATCGAAGGTCTTGAGATCGTCCGTCACCCGCGCGCCCGCCGCGCGCGTCTGTCGATCGATCCCGCGAGCGGCCGGGCGAGGCTGGTTCTCCCGAAGCGTGCGGCACTAAAGCAGGCACTGGCATGGGCGGAGGACAAGGCGGGCTGGATCGCCGAACAGCGCGCGTTACTACCCCGGCCGCGGCCGTTCGTGCCCGGCGCGGTCGTCACCGTCGCCGACGAGCCGCTGACGATCGAGTGGACGCCCGGTAGTCGCCGAACCGTAGTTCGCGAAGGCTCGGTCCTCTCGCTGTCCGGTCCTTCCGAAACCATCGCGCGTCGTGTCGAGGCATGGCTCAAGCGCACCGCGCTCGCCGTGCTGGAAACCGAAACCGCAGAATACGCCGCCAAGGCGAAGGTCAGCGTCACCCAGGTCGCGGTCGGCGATGCCAAGGGTCGTTGGGGCAGCTGTGCATCGAGCGGCATCATCCGCTACAGCTGGCGCCTGATCCTCGCGCCGAGCTGGGTCCGCCGCGCCACCGTCGCGCACGAAGTCGCGCACCGTGTCCACATGAACCACGCGCCGGTCTTCCACGCGCTGGTCGAGCACCTCTACGGCGAAGACCCGACGCCCGCCCGCGTTTGGTTACGGACGCATGGGGCGGGGCTTCACTGGTTCGGGCGGTCTTCCTGATAGCGGTCGCTCTGGAAGCGTTGCGTCTGGACCTGGTCGCGCGGCACGTCGCGCTGCAGCGGCTGGCGCCCTGCCGGTGACGGATCTCGTGACGGCTCGCGCCGCTCACGTCCGGTGACCCGATCGATCCAGTCCTGATTCATCTGCTGCGGAGGCGGAGCCGGCACCGCCTCGGGCTGGTCCGCATCGGGCCGCGGAATCGTGTCGCCCGTCTGCGCATCGGTCGGCACGGGCGGCTGGCCCTGCTCGATCGGATTTCCGTCCGCGTCGACCGCCATCTGGCCGTTGTCGGGCTGGCCGAAATAGCTCTCCTCGTCCGGCTCGAGCTGCCATTCGGGCAGCGTGACCTTGGTATCGAACTGCTCGATCGGACGGTTGGCGGTCGCGGGTTTCATGAACGCGGCCCATGCCTTTGCGGGCGCGGTGCCGCCGTGCAGGCCGGCGATCGGCTTGGCATCGTCGCGGCCCATCCACACGCCGGTGGTGATCCCGCTCGAAAAGCCGAGGAACCAGCCATCCTTCGACGAGCTGGTCGTGCCGGTCTTGCCCGCGACCGGCCGGCCGATCTGGGCCGCGCGACCGGTTCCGGTGTTGACCGCGGTCTGCAGCAGGTCGGTCATCTCGGCAGCGACATACGGTGCGACGAGCACGTGGCTGCGATCGACCTCATGCGTGTAGATCGTCTGGCCGTTCGCGGTGACGCGCGTGATTCCGTACGGCGTCACCGCGACGCCCTTGCTGGCGACCGACGCGAACGCGCGCGTCATGTCGATCACGCGGACCTCGGACGTGCCCAGCACCATCGACGGATGCGTGTTGACCGGCGTCGTGATCCCGAAACGCCGCGCCATGTCGGCGACCGTGGTGAAGCCGACCTCCTGCCCCAGTTTCGCGGCGATGGTGTTGAGCGAATAGGCGAACGCGGTGCGCAAGCTGACCGCGCCGGAGTTGCGGCGCGAATCGTTGCGCGGGCTCCAGCCGTTGATCGTCACCGGCTCGTCGACGATCGAATCCTCGGGCTTGTGACCCGCCTCCAGCGCGGCGAGGTAGACGAACAGCTTGAACGACGAGCCCGGCTGGCGGACCGCCTGCGTCGCGCGGTTGTAGATCGACGACACGTAATCCTTGCCGCCGACCATCGCGCGCACTTCGCCGCCACGGTCGAGCGCGACCAGCGCGCCCTGGGCTCCGGCCGGGGCATTGGCGCGGATCGCCGCATCGGCCTGCCGCTGCATGTTGAGATCGAGCGTCGTCCAGACTTCGAGTGGCTCGGTCGTCTCGTCGATCAGCGTATCGAGCTGCGGTAGCGCCCAGTCGGTGAAGTAGCGAACGCTGTTCTGCCTGGGCTCAGGCGCAAGTTTCAGTCCGGATACGTCTGCATTGGCAGCTTCGGACGCGGTGATCGCACCGTTTTCCTGCATCGTCTCCAGCACGACGCCGGCGCGGCCCATCGCGGCTTCCGCATCAGCGGTCGGCGAGTAGTTGGACGGCGCCTTGACCAAGCCGGCGATGACGGCGGCCTCGGCGAGGCTCAGATGATCCGCGCCGTGGCCGAAGAATTTCCGGCTCGCCGCGTCGATCCCGTAGGCGCCGCCGCCATAATAGACCTTGTTCAGATAGAGTTCGAGGATCTGATCCTTGGTGAACTTCCATTCGAGCGCGAACGCCAGGATCGCCTCGCGGAATTTTCGGCCGAACTTCTTCTGGTTGTTGAGGAAGACCGTACGCGCAAGCTGCTGCGTGATCGTCGAGCCCCCTTGCGTCCAGTGACCGCGATCGTAACGCACCTTCACCGAGCGTGCGACACCGACCGGATCGACGCCGATATGCGAACGGAAGCGGCGATCCTCGACCGAGACGGTCGCGTCGCGCATCAGCTTGGGGATCTGTCCGTAGGGCAGCCATTCGCCAAAGCTCGGCCCCATCGACACGATCACCGTGCCATCGGCGGCATGGACGCGGATCATCTGGCCGTTGGGCGACGATTTCAGGCTGTCGAAACTCGGCAGCTGCGACATCGCGATATAGACCGCGATCGCCAGCGCACCGAGCGCGAGAACGCCGATCCCGACGCAAAGCTGCAGGAACACGACCAGCCGCCGCCGCCAGCGTGACGCCGGGGGAGTTGGGGACCGGCGAGACGGGGGAGCAGAACGCGTACGAGCCATGTGGCCGCAGAATTACGCGCGATGCCTCCGCCCTACAAGCGACATCAGGCCGCGACGTTCGGTTTGCGCGGTCGGAATTCGAGCGATAGCGAATTCATGCAATAGCGCTGTCCGGTCGGTGGCGGGCCGTCCGGGAAGACGTGGCCCATATGGCTGTCGCAGCGCGCGCACCGGGTTTCGATGCGGGTCATGCCGTGGCTGCGATCGGTGTGATCGGTGACCGCGTCGGGGCGGATCGGCTGGGTGAAGCTAGGCCAGCCCGAGGCGGAGTCATATTTGTCCGCGCTGTCGAACAGTTCGTTGCTGCACGCCGCGCACCGGTAGATGCCGTCGGCCTTGGTGTCGTTGAGGACGCCTGCGAAGGCGCGCTCGGTGCCGGCTTCTCGGAGCACGTGATATTGCTCGGGAGTGAGCCGCTTGCGCCACTCGGCCTCGGAAAGATTGAGCTGGTCCATGGACATGCATCTCGTGCTGGCGGGGCGTGTCGGCGGGTCGTGTCGCGGGGCGGATTTCAAGGTTGCCCCAATCTGGTTGCGTTGGCGATGACCTGGATCAGTGTGGGGCGCATGAAAGGGAGGGCCCACGCGGCGCGTTCGCTCTCCGCGATGTGACGGACGATGCCGGCGATACCGATCGGGCGGGCAAGGCGGCGGGCGAAATCCTCCTGCCATGACGAGGCGGCGGCGGGACCACCGTTCTCGTAGGCGCGCGCGGCGGCGGCGCCGCTGGCAAGCGCGATGCCCATGCCTTCGCCGGCGAGCGAAGGGATCACGCCCGCCTGGTCGCCGAGGCGGAACATCGCATCGACTCCGGTGCGTTGGCGCCAGCCATAGGGGACGTTGGCGATGGCATCGATCGAGGCGTTCGGCTCGATCAGCGCGACCCATTCGCCGAGCGCGGGCATGTCTCGGCCGAGCGCTTCGAGCAGTTGCGCGGGGGAGCCGGCTGCCTGAAGCCGCGAGCGGTGTACGGCCATGCACAGGTTCGCGGTGCCGTCCTCCTGCATCGCCAGGCCGGCATAGCCTCGGTCGAACAGATGAAGCTCGATGGCTCCGGCGAGCGATTGGCTCAGCGCAGGCGAGGGGGCGATCCTCACCCGGATACCCAGGGTCGGGTCGGCACCGCGCGCGTCTTCGGGGCGAGTCATGCCACGTACGTCGTGTTTGCCGCTCGCGAGGAACAGCGCGTCGGTCGCAATCGTCGCACCGTCCGCGAGCCGTGCGCTCGTCCCATCGATTTCGCGCACGGTGACGCCGCGTTCGACCGGCGTGCCCAGTCGTTCGGCTTCGGCCAGCAGGACCGTATCGAGCCGGCGGCGCGTAACCGAAGCCGCCGGATAGGGCAGGGCGGCTTCTGCGCGGCGGCTGCCAGCGAAAATGCGCGCCCGCGTAACGCGTTCGGGGTTGAGCGTGTCCGGATCGATCCCGAGGCCGGCGAGCGTCTCCAGCGTTCGCCAACTGAGGAACCCGCCGCAGATCGCGTCACCGGTCTCGCGCGATCGCTCGACGAGCAGATGCGGCAGGCCGGCGCGTGCGAGGCCGATCGCGGTCGCCGCACCGGCGAGCCCGCCGCCGACGATCAGCGCAGGCGTTCGACGCATAACCGGAACGGAAAGACGCGGCGGACCTTCGCCTCGGTGACGCCGGCCTCGGCCAGCAGCGGCGGCCATTCGTCGGGGCGATAGCTGCGCGCGATCGACAGCGTCCCGTCGTGCCGGACGATCGGGTGCCAGCGTGCGATCGTCGCAAGCACTGGAAAACCCCAACGCGCGAACCCGTGACGGTGGAGGTCGTTGACGAACCACCCCGCGCTCGCATGCTCCTCCATGAACCGCAGGAACGCGATCAGCTGGTCGTGGCTCATATGATGCGCGACGAGGCTGCTGACGATCACGTCCCAGGGCTCGTCGGCGAGGTCGGCATAGTCGCCGGTGACATAGCGGATCGCCCCGCCATGCGCCCGCGCCGCCCGTTCGCTGCGCGGGTTGAGATCGACCCCGACCAACTCCGCCTCGATGCCTTTCGCCTTCGCCCAACGTGCGATCCGCCGCAGCATGTCGCCGTCACCGAACCCCACGTCGAGCAACCGGAAGCTTTTCCGCCCCGCCGTCGCCCTCGCGAGAAAATCGAGCGTCGGGCGGCGGGCCATCGTCGCCGTGTTGACCGTGGCGAGATCGCCAACGACGTCGGCATAGGTCGCCGCGTCGAGATCGTCGGCGTCCATCAGTTCTTCGGCCTGGCTGCGGACCGCGAGGCTCATGCCGCGCTCCGGAACCCGAAGCCCTCCGCCGCGAGGCCCGGCCCAAACGCCAGCGCCACACCGTGCTCGACCCGCGGCCCGGCGAGCAACCGTTCGAACACGAACATCAACGTCGCCGACGACATGTTGCCGTTCTCCGAAAGCACCTGACGCGACGCGGCGAGTGCATCCGGTTTCAGATCGAGCGAATGCTCTACCGCGTCGAGGATCGATCGACCGCCGGCATGCACCGCCCAAGCGTCGATATCGTTCGGCTTTCGCCCATCGCTGACGATATTGCGAAAAGTCGCATCGGACAGCGCGGTGGCGATCCGTCCGGGTACCTCGCCCGACAGATGCATGGCGAACCCCGCATCGGTGACGTCCCAGCGGATCAGAGCCTCGCTATCGGCCAGAGTCGCCGCAAACGGCGTGTCGAGCGCGAACCCGGTTGAATCCGCCGTCACCAGCGCCGCCGCGGCACCATCGCCGAACTGGAGCATCGCCAGCAGCGATTCGAGCTCGCTCGCGGGTTGCAGGTGCAGCGTGGACAGCTCGACGGTCACGACCAGTACGCGCGCGCGGGGCTCGGAGCGGACGATGTGGCGCGCGCTGCGCAACGCTACGACCGCGGCATAGCAGCCCATGAAGCCGATCAGCAGCCGCTCGACGCTTGACGCGAGGCCGAGCCGCCGCGCGATGATCTGGTCGATGCCGGGCGCGACGAAGCCGGTGCAACTCGCCACCACGAGATGCGTGATGCCCTCGACCGCGATCTTTGCGCGCAACGCCTCGATCGCGCGGATCGCCAGATCCGGGGCATGTTCCGCATACAGCGTCATTCGGGCGGCGGTGCCCGGATGCGGCTCGACCGCGTAGAAGCCGGCATCGTCGATCGGCGAACCACCGTTCGCGGTCGGCGGCAGCACCGACCAGCGGTGCGCAATGCCCGATCGCGCCGCCATCCGGTCGAACACGCGTTCCGCGCGCGCATCGACCCGCGCGCGCGCCCAACCAATGAAGGCCGTGTGGATATCATGACCGGGGACTGCGGAACCGACGGCATTCAGATAAGCGGACACGATACCCTTTCGCATGCGATCGAGCCCTAACGCACCACCTGATCAAACGGCCTGCGCCTGACCATGGGGAAATCGATCCGGCATCGAACGGAGTGTCTGTAAACGATGAGGACCGACGATGACATCGTTTCGACATCGCTGGCGTCCCGGAACGGCGCGCACCCGAAATCGGCAATCCGGCTGAACCCCGAATCTGAAAAGTATACGAACCGGCGTTTCAAGAGGTTCGCGCTGGAATGCGCAATATCAAAACCGGAATGGGTCAATTTAATCGATCGATATTGGATCGATTAAGGGAAATATAGTCGGCGATGTGCATTTGATCTTCAAATGATTACCGATTTTTTGCAGGTTTGGGTTGAATTTGCGGTGCGGTAGTCGACAATGACGGTGCGTCGGACCGGGTTTGTCCGCACGTCCGGTCGTCCGGTTGACGACGTGCGATAGCGGCCAAAGGCTGCGAGCATCGTTTTCGACCGGCCCGGGTGTAACAATGGGGCAGGGGAGCCTTGAGTGAAAAACGAGTCCGTCGTCGAATTGATCAAGGATCTGACCGCGAAGCTGTCGGCGGTCGCCGAGGAGTTCAACGGACGAGTCGCGCAAGCCGCGGAGCCAGTACCGGTCGGCGAAGAGCCAAGCGACGACGCGCTCATCGAACACGCCGCGCTGGTGCTTGCGGAGCGGCGCATGCGGCGCAAGTTCCTCCCCGCAGAGCTGTTTCACGAGCCCGCCTGGGACATGCTTCTTGCGTTGTTCGCGTCGCGCGACGACCGGATGCCGATGAACATCAAGGCGCTGGTCAGCATGTCCGACGCGCCGGTAACCACGTCGCAGCGCTGGATCGAGCATCTTCACAAGTTGAAATTGATCGACCGTGTCATCGATCCGGCCGATCGGCGACGGATCGAGGTGTCGCTAAGCCATGTCGGCGACCAAGCCATGAAATCCTACCTGCGCGCGCTGCTCGCGCGATAGCCAAAGGGTTTTCGCTACGTCTGCGTCTACGTCGTAGCGGAAATGTCACCGATGAACCCGCCCAGTGCAGCATCATGATCCGTTATGGTTCTTTAGTGTAGTCTAACTATACCGGACCGGATGTTGTTGTATTAAGTATCAAAATACGAACACAAAACACCGTTTCGACTTGGTAGGATTTGCTTAAGTCGCGGTGGACCATTTGATCTCAATCACAGGATTGGGACAAAATTGGTTCGTCGGACGTCAGGATGTGCAGGGAAAAACGGCGCGCTTCGGTGTGCTGGCATGGCTTTGCGTCTGGCGTGCATGGTTGGGACCGCGATGTCGCAGTCCGTCCCGGCGCAGACTCCTGCGGGTGCTGCTACGGGGACGCCCGCAGGTACGCCGATCGTCAACACGGCCGCGCTCCGTTACGATCTTGGCGGGACGACGGAATCGACCGCATCGAACACCGTCTCGATCATCGTCGCCGAGCGGCTGGACGTCGCGCTGGTCCGCGATGGGCAGGGCGCGATCGTCGTCACGCCGCGCCCACTTGCGATCCCCTTCACGCTGACCAACCGCGACAACGGCAACGAATCGTTCGTGCTCGCGGCGACGGTGTCGCCGGGCGCGATCGTGTTGCAGGCGCTGGTGATCGATGCCGATGGCGACGGCCTCTACGATCCGGCCAAGGATAGCGCGCCGGTCGACGGCAGGACGTCGCTGCTCTCGCCCGGCCAGTCGATCAAGCTGCTGGCGATCGTCGTCGCCACGGCCGGCGGCGGCGCCGCGAATGCCACGCTGACCGTTACCGCGCGCTCGACGACGGGTTCAGGCCAGGCCGGCAGTGCCTATGCCGGCATGGGCGATGGCGGCGGCGATGCGGTGGTCGGACTGACCGGCGCGATCGCCACCGTGACGGTCCCGCTCGGCACCGCGCTTGCCGGGCCGGCGCTGTTCAAGAGCCAATCGGTGCGCGCCGTGGATGGATCGCAGAACGCCGTGCGCGACGCGGTCATCACCTACACGCTCGAGGCGCGCTTCAGCGATGCCGTCACCGGCGCCCGAATCGTCGATCCGATTCCCGACGGCACCGTCTTTGTCCCCGGCAGTCTCACGCTCGACGGCGCGGCGCTGACCGACGGCGCGGACGACGATGCCGGGCGCTTCGAAGCGGGATCCGCGCAGGGTGGCGGCATCGCCGTTGCGCTCGGCCAGGTCGCCGCGGCTTCGGTCCACACCGTCCAGTTCAAGACCAAGATTCAATGACCAGAATTCTCAGGAGGAGCACGTCCATGATTACGCGTCCGATGATTGCCGTCGCGCTGGCGGCTACCGCCGCAGTGGCATCCGCTGCGGCGGGACCGTTGCAGGTTACCAGCAGCATCCTGGTCGAGAGCCGCAGCGCCGCCGCCGACGGCACCACCCGCATCGCGCTGGTCAAGCCGTCGAAGGTGACGCCGGGCGACAAGGTGATCTTCGTCCTCGCCTATCGCAACACCGGTGCGCAGCCGCTGGCGAACGTCGTGCTGGCCAACCCGTTGCCGCGTCAGATTTCCTACCGCTCGGCCAATCCCGGTTCACCCGCGCCCGACGTTTCGGTGGACGGCAAGACGTTCGGTTCGCTCGATTCCTTACGCGTCCGCAGTCTCGACGGCAGCACGCGCGCCGCGAGCCCCAACGATGTCACCAGCGTCCGGTGGCGCCTCCCGAGCCCGATACCGGCCGGCGCGCAAGGCCAGTTCGCGTTCCAGGCCGTCCTGAAATGATCTTGTTCCGCTCTCTTTCCAACCATCCAAGCCTGACCACGTAAGAAGAAGGAAGACCTAGAAATGCATTCAACAGGGGTAATACGCACGCTGCTGGCCGGTACGGCCGCCATCGTGTCGATCGGTATGACGACCGGCACCGCGAACGCGCAGGCGCCAGGTCCGGCGGGCACCACCGCGGGCACGACCATCAGCAACACCGCGCAGGCGAGCTACACCGTCAACGGCGTGCAGCAGACCGCGGCATCGGACGCAGCGACGTTCGTGGTCGATCGCAAGGTCAACCTGACCGTCGTCCCGGCGACCCCGAACAACACGCAGGTCTCCGTCGGCCAGCCTGGTGCCGTCGTCGCGTTCCAGCTGACCAACAACACCAACGGCACGCAGGACTTCCTGCTGTCGGCGAGCCAGACGCCGATCCAGAACCTGTTCACCGGCGACAATTTCGACGTGAGCAATATCCGGATCTTCGTCGATTCGAACGGCAACGGCACCTATGACGTGGGTGTCGATACCGCGACCTACATCAACGAACTGGGCGCCGATCAGACGGCAACGGTGTTCATCGTCGGCGACGTTCCCAACCAGCAGACCGCAGCGCTGGCCGGCATCACGCTGATCGCGCAGGTCGCCGCCGGTGGCAACACCGCGGCGCAGGGCACGGCGCTGACGCCGAGCATCCTCGCCAACGACGACAATGAGATCGACATCGTCTTCGCCGACATCGATTCGGATGGTCTCGGCCTCGATACGTCCAATAACGGTCAGGGGCGTGCATCGCTCGGCTATGAGATCACCACGCGCAACGTCGCGCTGACGGTGACCAAGACGTCCGCGGTGGTCTCCGATCCGGTGTCGGGCATCCTGTTGCCCAAGGCGATCCCGGGTGCGGTCGTGCAATATTGCCTGATCGTCAGAAACGCGACGCTGCTGGTCGCAGCCAACAACGTCAACCTGACCGACATCGTCCCGACCAACACGACCTACGTACCCGGTTCGATCACGATCGGCGGGCTCGGCATCGGCAACGCATGCGTGCTGAACGGCTTCCCGGCAAACGATGACGGTTCGGCAATCCCGCTCACGCCCTTCACCGGTTCGTACGATGTCGGGACGAAACGGGTCACGGCGACGATCCCGACGCTACTCGGCGGCACGTCGGTCGCGGCCAGCTTCCGCGTGACGATCAACTAAACCCAGCCCCTCGATCAAGGAACGACCGATCCCGGCGCGTGGCGACACGTGCCGGGAAAGTATCCGTTATGTCCAAATTCGGTACCCTTGCGCGCTTCGGCGCCATACTTCTGGGGCTCACCAGCGGCGTCATGCCCGCGGTGGCACAGTCGAGCCGTATCCAGAATACCGCGGTCCTGTCGTTCGACGATACGGGCAGCGACTCCGGCGTACGCACGGTGCCATCGAACACGGTTTCGCTCGATGTGAACCGGGCCAAGCGTCCGACCACGCTTAGTTTCCGCCTGCCACCGCCCAATTACGCGTTTACCGGCGCGACGTGCCAGGCCACCCCGACCTATAAATTCCTACCCGCGCCGATCGACGCCGCGACGTTCGAGGCGTCGCCCGGCATCGCCGCTATCGACATCTACCAGGACATGATCCTGGTGCTCGACAACCAGGGCGGCAACCGTGATCCACAGGTTCGCGAAACATCGGTCATCAACGCTGATGTCGGTGCGATCCACACCACGCTGGTCCTGACCGAGACTGCGGCGAACAGCGGTATCTTCGCGGGCGGCGTTCCCTCGACGACGACCGGCCGATACCCCGATCTCGAGCCTTGCGAGATCCGTGATCAGCGCGGCGCATCGATCGCGTTGAGCTTTACCGAGGACGCCTTCAGCTTCGGCTCGACCGCATCGCTCCTGATCGATCCCGCCGGCTACACCTTCGATTCGCGGACCGGCGCGCTGATCGACGGCACCACCGTTTCGCTGGTCGACGCCGAGACCGGCGCACTCGCCACCGTGTTCGGCGACGACGGCGTCAGCCGCTATCCCTCGACCGTCGTCACCGGCCAGCCGGTCACCGATGCGGGCGGACGGCTCTATCCGGGCGAAACCGGCCGCTACCGCTTTCCGTATACCGCGCCTGGACGCTATGTCCTGAAACTCACGCCGCCGGGCACCTATACCGCGCCCTCGACCGTCGATCGCGCGACGATCGCGGCGCTGAAGGACCCGGACGGCCGTCCCTTCATCCTCAACGACACCAGTTTCGGCGGTTCGCTGACTCTGTCGACCCCCGAGCCTTTCTATGCCGACATCCCGCTGGACAGCCCCGGCAGCGGTAGCCTGTTGCTGACCAAGACGGCGTCGGTGCGTGAAGCCTCACCGGGAGATTTCGTCCAGTATCTGCTGCGCATTACTAACCGTGATGCCGTCCCGGCGCGCGGGCTTCACGTCGCCGATACCTTGCCGCGCGGTCTGCGCTACGAGCGCAATTCCGCGCGCGGCGGCGAGGAGCCGACGGTTTCGACCGATGGCCGCAATCTGGACTTCGCGATTCCGCTGTTGGCGGCGGGCGCCTCGACCGAGCTGAAATACGTCGTCAGCATCGCGCCGGGCGCGCCGACCGGCGAGGCGCTCAACCGTGCGCGCGTTGCGGGGCAGGGCGCCGTGACGAGCAACGAGGCCGCCGCCTCGGTGCGCCTGCGTCCGCTGCTGTTCACCGACGCGATGACGATCATCGGCCGCGTCACCGAGGGGAATTGCGGCGATCCGGTCGACAAGCGCAAGGGCGTGCCCGGAATCCGCCTGCTGATGGAGGACGGCACCTTCGTCGTGACCGATCGCGACGGCCTGTACCATTTCGAAGGCGTCCGCGCCGGCCGGCACGTCGTCCAGGTGGACACGTCGAGCATCCCCGCGACGCATGCGCCGGTCGCCTGCGACATCGACACCCGGCAAGCCAACAGTCCGATCTCGCGCTTCGTCGAGGGTGATGGAGGCCTGCTCAAGCGCGTCGACTTCCAGCTGAAACCGACCGGAAAGGCCGCTGCTGCCGACGCTGGGCTTCCGGTCGCGATTGCCGACGACGCCACCGCCGCGGGCAACCGCGACTGGCTCGGCGCAGGGCAGGCTGCCATGAACCAAGCGGGTGGGATCGACTGGCTGTTCCCGGCGGCGGATCACAACCCGCGCGCGCCGATCGTCCGCGCGGTCGTGAAGCACATGCCCGGCCAGAGGGTCGCACTCACCATTAACGGCAAGCAGGTCGAGCCGCTCGCGTTCGACGGCACCGACGCGCGCGACGGCAGCTTGGTGGCGGTATCGCGCTGGTCGGGCATTCCGCTGATCGACGGCGATAATCATCTGGGCGCGCGTATCCTCGCGGCGGACGGCAGCGTCGTGAAGGTCCTCGATCGCGTGGTGCATTTCTCGGGTGCGCCGGTCCGCGCGGTATTCGATGCCGCCAGCAGCCGCCTGGTTGCCGATGGCCTGACCCGCCCGTTGATCGCAGTGCGGGTGACCGACAAGACCGGTCGGCCGGTCCGCGCAGGCACGCTCGTGCCCTTCACCGTCGACCAGCCCTATACCGCGGCGGTCGAGGCTGAGCTCGAACAGGGCCGACAGCTTGCAGGTCGCGAACGCTCGGCCACCACCGCGCGCGTCGTCGGCGACGACGGCCTCGCCTTCATCACGCTCCAGCCGACCACGCAGGCCGGCGCCGTCCATGCGATCGTCTCGCTGACCGAGGACAAGCTGGTCCATAGCAACGACGTCCGCGCCTGGCTGGCCGCGTCTCAGAAGGACTGGGTGGTGGTCGGCTTCGGTGCGGGCTCGCTCGGCTACGACATGCTCAGCAAGCGGCAGTCGGGTCTGCCCAGGTCGCAGCGCAACAGCGTCGTCACCGACGGCCAGCTCGCCTTCTACGCCAAGGGCCGCGTCAAGGGGTCGTGGCTTGCGACGATCGCGTATGACAGCGACCGCAAATACGATCCCGATCGCGGGCTGCTCGGTACGATCGACCCCGATCGCTATTACACCGTCTACGGCGACGGCTCGCGCCAGGGCTATGACGCCGCCACCCGCCGGAAACTGTATCTGCGGCTCGAGCGTCGTGAATTCTACGCGCTGTTCGGCGATTTCGAGACCGGCTTCACCGATACGCAGCTGACCCGCTACAACCGCACGCTCAACGGCGTGAAGGCCGCCTACGAAGGCAAGCGGGTGCGCGCGACCGGGTTCGCGGCGCATACCGACACGCTGTATTCCCGCGACGAAATCCAGGGCAACGGCCTGTCCGGCCCGTACCGGCTGTCGGGGCGCAACATCGTCCCGAACAGCGACAAGCTGCGGATCGAGACGCGCGACCGCTTCCGCTCCGAGCTGATCGTCGCGACCACCGAACTGACGCGCCACATCGACTATGACATCGATACGTCGATGGGCACGGTCCGCTTCCGCAACCCGATCCTCAGCCGCGATTCGAGCCTGAACCCGATCTTCATCGTCGCCGATTATGAGGTCGAGGGGGGCAAGTCGGCCAAGCTCGCCGCCGCCGCGCGCGTCGCGACCAAGCTGGCCAACGGCCGCGTCGAAGTCGGTGTCGCCGCGATCCGCGACGAGACGGTCGGCAAGGCCACCGTCCTCGGCGCCGACATCAAGGCGCGCGTGACCGCCAACACCGAACTGCGCGGCGAGATCGCCAAGGGCGGACGCCTGGGGCTTGGGCAGGGTCTCGCCTATCTCGCCGAAGTCGATCATCACGGGTCGAAGCTCGACCTGCTCGCTTATGCCCGCCAGCAGGATACCGCGTTCGGCGTTGGCCAGCAGAACCTCTTCGAGGCCGGCACGCGGAAGTTCGGGCTCGACGGCCGCGTTCGTCTGACCGATCGGCTCAGCATCACCGGCGTCGCCTGGCACCAGCAGCAGCTCGACAGCGCCGGCACGCGCACCGCCGCGGACGCCCGCCTCGAATATCGCCGCGACACCGGTACGATCTTCGTCGGCGGCCAATATGCGTCCGATCGGGGCACGGACGGCAAGAACCGCGACAGTCGCCTGATCACCCTCGGCGGCAGCCAGGCGTTGTTCGGCAACGCGGTGACGATCACCGGCCAGACCCAGTTCGCGCCCGGTGGCGACAGCGACAGCGTCGACTTCCCGGTCCGCCACCAGGTCCAGCTCGCGTACCGGATCACGCCCGGTATCCGCCTGATCGGCGGGTACGAGATCGCCAAGGGCGATGGCTATGTCGCGCATACCAAGCAATTCGGCGTCGACGTCGCGCCCTGGACCGGCGCCAAGCTGATGAGCACGCTCAACCAGCAGGCGATCGGCGAGAACGGCCAGCGGACCTATGCGCAATACGGCCTCAACCAGTCGGTGCCGCTCGGCAAGCACTGGACCATCGACGGTACGCTGGATGCGAGCAACACGCTGAAAGGGCAGATCCCCGACGGCGCGGTCGTCAACGCGTTCCAGCCGGTCACCTCGGGCGGCTATGTCGGGCAGGACCAGACCAACGGCGACTACGCGGCCGCCACGCTGGGAGCGACGTATCGCCAGGCACGCTGGTCGGTGAACGGCCGGCTCGAATATCGCAACGCCGACAGCGGCGATCGCTGGGGGATCACCACCAACTTCCTGCGCACGCTGGGCCAGGGCAAGACGCTGGCGTCGAGCATCAAGGGCTACACGATTAAGGACAAGACGGGCGCGGTCGCGACCTATGCCACCGCCGACGTCGCGCTGGCCTTCCGTCCGCTCGACAGCCGCTGGTCGTTGCTCGAACGCCTCGAACTGCGACACGAGAGCGCGGATTCCGGGTTCAGCGACTCCAACGCGCTCGGCGTGCCGGCCTATGGCGGCGGCGATCAGGTGACGACGCGGGTGATCAACAACCTCGCGGTCAACTATCGCACCGGTCCGGAAGGGCTCGGCCACGGCACCGAGGCCACGCTCTATTACGGCGCCAAATACGTCGCGGGGCGGTTCGCCGACGATAGCTATGACGGGTATATCGACGTCACCGGGTTCGAACTGCGCCAGGATATCGGCACGCGGATCGACGTCGGCGTGACCGGATCGGTCCAGCATGCGTGGTCGCGTGGTGCGTGGTCGTGGAGCGGCGGGCCCTCCGCGGGCGTGTCGCCGGCGCAGAACATGTGGATCACCGCCGGTTATAACGTCTCAGGCTACCGCGACCGCGATTTCGAGGACGACCGCTACACCCGGCGGGGGCCGTACGTCACGATGCGGCTCAAGTTCGACCAGACCACGATCGGCCCGGTGCTGGGCGGCCCGGTGCTGGGCGGCGCGACGCGCGCGCTGTTCGGCCGGCGATGACATACAGGGAGAGAGACGCGATGCCATTGCCGAACCAGACCGCGCGCATGATGCCGCCGCGTGACTTCACCGATCACGGCCCCTGCGTCGAAGAACTCGCGCGCGAATTTGCCAAGCAGGACGCCGCGACCAGCGAAGCGCTGATCGAGACGCTGGCGACGCAGGCGATCCAACGATGGCGCCTGGACGACGCGACCTTTTGGCAGCGGGTCAAGTTTCAGGCGCGGATGATTCGGGCGCAGATGGGGGCAGGGATGGGCCGGCACTAGACGAAAACCGCAATCCTCCCCCACCAGGGGGAGGTGGCGCCGAAGGCGACGGAGGGGGAGGCCAGCGACGACCTCTGCTCCGTGTCCTCCCCCTCCGTCTGGCAAGCGCCAGCCACCTCCCCCTGGCGGGGGAGGATTGAAGCACTCCCTATTTCTCGTCCGTCGTCAGCTTGACCTTGTTGGGCAGCTTCTTCCCCTTGGTCCGGCGCGATGGCAGCTGGACCGGGTTCTTCTTCTTCCACTGCGCAAACGTCATCGGGCCTTCGGGGGTCTCGATGATCGTGTCGTCGATCGAACTCATGGCTGTCCTTTTCCCGCTATCGACCCTTGGCTATCGAAACGAAACGGGTGGCCCTCGAAAGGGATGCTCTGAATTTATTTGAAAAATGGTGCGGCCAAGAAGACTCGAACTTCCACGGGCTTTCGCCCACAACGACCTCAACGTTGCGCGTCTACCAGTTCCGCCATGGCCGCCCATGAAACATCACCGGGCGAACCCGGCATCTGGTAGGCGAGCGCCACTAGCAAGGCTTTCCGCATCGTGCAACGCCCTTTGCGAAAAAGCGTTCGTCCGGTACCGGAAACGATGGCCGTGCCACTTCTTTCCCCCGATGCGAGGGCCGATACGAGGGCCGAAACGCGGCGCATTCTCGCGCTGGCGTGGCCAGTGATGCTGACCAGCCTCAACTGGACGATCCTGCACGTCACTGACGTCATCGTCGTCGGTCTGGTCGGCGCGCACGAGGTGGCGGCGCTCGGCGCGAGCCGATCGCTGACCTTCATCGCGATCGTTACCGGTCTCGCATGGTTGTCGGGCGTGCTCGTCCATACCGCGCGCGCCGATGGTGCGGGGGACCTGCCGCGTACCGGGCAGGTGCTCCGCGAAGGGCTGGTGCTGGGGCTGCTGCTCGGGCTGGTGGTCGGCGGCGTCATGTTCGCGTTCGCGGACGGGATGCTCGCCGGGATCGGCGTCGCACCGGCGCTGATCGAGCCGGCCGGGCGGGTCGTGCGGGTGATGGCGTTCACCTATCCGCCGCAGCTGATGATCGTCGCCGCCAGCTTCTTCCTGGAGGGCGTCAGCCGACCACGCCGTGTCGCAGTGGTGAACTTGTCGATCCTGCCCCTGAACGCAGTGCTAGCCTGGGCGATGTCGGGCGGTCATCTCGGCCTGCCGGCGATGGGTGCGGTCGGGGCGGCGACGGCCACCGCGATCGCGTCGGGACTGGGGGCGGTCGGCATGATCACCGCGGCGTTGACCCTACCGCGCGCAAAGGAGCGCGGCGTTCGACGAACCGATCTTGCTGCGTGGCGCGGCGTGCCGGTTGGGATCGGCGTGCTCGCGGTGTTCGGAATCGTCCCCGCGGTCGCGTCCGGGCTGGAGCTTGCCGGTTTTTCGATCCTGATCGCGCTGTCGACGCAGTTCGGCGACGACGTCGCGCATGCGTTCCAGATCGTGTTTTCGGTCCACAACGTCACGTTCGGGTTGGCGCTCGGGCTTGGGTCGGCGTGCGGTGTCCGCGTCGGCAATGCGGTGGGTGAGGGGGATCCGAAGGCGGGTATCTCGCGCGCGCTGATCGCGACCGGGCTGTCGATGCTCGCATTGGGCGTGTGCGGGATCGTCCTCATCGTCGCGCGCGACCCGATCGTCGCGGCGTTTCCGGCCGATGCCGCGACGCACGCGGTCGCGCTGGCGATGCTGCCGGTCTGGGCGCCGTTCATCCTGTTCGACGGCGCGCAGGTCGTGCTGGTGTACGCGCTGCGCTCGCTCGGCGATCAGGTGGTCGCGGGGGTGAACAGCATCGTCGCCTATTTCGTCGTCACCGGCGGGGCAGGCTGGTGGATGGTGCGCGCCGGTGTGGGGCCAATGGCACTGGTCTATGCGTCCGGGCTAGGGATGCTGACCGCTGCGCTGCTGCACGGCGCGCGATTCTGGATCGTCAGCCGCCGGTTGCGTCGCTGACTTGATCCTCCCTCTGGCGGGGGAGGATCAAGCGTTAGCGCGTCGCCTCACCCGCAAAACTTAGCTCGAGGCGCTTCGAGTTCGCGGGCACGTTGAGCGTGGCCGAGTTGAAATCGATCGCACCGCCTGGGGCCAGCGTCCGCTGCTGCGGAGTGATCGTCCAGCTATAAACGAGGCGCCCCTGCGCATCTCGGAGTTCGGCGCGGATGTCGGGGACGCGCTGGCGCTGGTTGGACGGATTGGTGACCTGGCCGCTGACCGCGAACAGCTCGGAGCCGTTGTCGAGTTCGCGCCGCTCGATCGGGTTGTCGCGCAGTCGCAGCGGCGTCTCGTCGGTGCCCAGCCCGAGACCCAGCTTGGCCACCACGCCCGGCGCGCCGAGATAGACGATCGATCCGACCGCGATCAGCATCAGAAATCCGGCGATCACGGCCGCGACCGTCCACCAGCGCGCCGTATTGCGACGGGCCTTGAACGGCGGTCGCTCGGCAAACGAGTCATATTTCACGACCGGATCGGCGAACACCGGCGCGGGCGTTGCAGACACGGGCAATGTAGATACGGGCTCGGGCACAGCCGGAGCATGCACAGCCGGAACAGGTGGTGTGAAACGTTCGGTCGGCGCCGCGATCGGCGGACGCGCCAATGGAGCGAGCGGTGGCGGCGGGGGCGCGAGCGGCGTCGGCTTGGGGATCTCCAGCGCGTCTTCGACCATCGGTGCGGCGGCCTGGAACCAACTATGCTTGCAATTGGCGCAGCGCACGGTGCGCCCCTCGGTTCCGATTGCGCTGTCGGGGACCAGATAGCGCGTGCTGCACTCAGGGCATTGGAGGATCATGGATGCGCTTCACCAGCGGCCGCTGGAGCGCGACCGGTCTTGTGTCGAATAAGCACGCCGCTCGCATATGTGGCAAGCTTGAAGCAGCGCGCGCTTTCATGCGAAAGCGCCGATACGGGCATTGGCACGGGCATCAAGCGGGCGAGAGCGGGCGCAACCACGTCATGGCGAATATCGTCCAATTCGAAAATGTCGGGCTTCGCTACGGCACGGGTCCGGACGCCGGGCCGGAGACGCTGGCGGACCTCAGCTTCACGCTGCGAAGGGGTGCGTTCTATTTCCTGACCGGCGCGAGCGGCGCGGGCAAGACCTCGCTGCTCAAGCTGCTGTATCTCGCGCAACGGCCGACGCGCGGCGTCATCCGGTTGTTCGGCGAGGATGCGGTGGTGCTGTCGCGTGATCGCCTGCCGGGGTTCCGACGGCGGATCGGCGTGGTGTTCCAGGACTTCCGGCTTGTCCCGCACCTGTCGACCTGGGACAATATCGCGCTGCCGTTGCGCGTCGCGGGCATGCCCGAGGCGGATATCGAGCAACCGGTGCGCGAGATGCTCGCCTGGGTCGGGCTCGGCGACCGCGCCGACGCGCGCCCGGCAACGCTGTCCGGCGGCGAGCAACAGCGCGTCGCGATCGCCCGCGCGGTGATCGGACGGCCCGAAATCCTCGTGGCGGACGAGCCGACCGGCAACGTCGATCCCGACATGGCCGAGCGGCTGCTGCACCTGTTCGAATCGCTCAACAAGCTGGGTACGACGGTAGTCGTCGCGACGCACGACTTTCACCTGCTCGGGCGGATACCGGGCGCGCAGATGATGCGGCTGGATCGCGGGCGGTTGCTCGATCCTACGGGGTCGCTGCGCTATCCGCCGACGCGGCCCGAATGATCGGTCGCGCCACCAAAGCGCGGTCTTCGGCCGAACGCCGCGTGCTCGATGAAGCGGGCGGCCTGCGCGCGATGACGTGGGTGATGGCGATCATGCTGTTCCTGACGATGCTGGCCGCCGCCTTGGGACTGGCGACGGCAGGCGCGGCGCGCTTGCTCGATCGGCAGTTGGCGGGGCGGTTGACGGTGCAGGTCGTCGATGGTGATCCTGTCCGCCGTGACGCGGTTGCAGCGCGCGTACTGGCTGCGCTGCGGACCATGCCGGGGGTGGCGACGGCCACGCCGGTCGATCGCGCCGAACTGACCCGGTTGCTGCAACCCTGGCTCGGGTCCGATGGCGCGGATCCGCAATTGCCCGTGCCGGCGATGATCGACGTCAACCTTTCCGATCATGACGGGGCGGCGGCCGCGCGTGTCGCGGCCACAGTGCGGCGCCTGAGCTCGATCGTCCGCGTCGACCGCCACGAAAGCTGGATGTCGCCCGTCAACGATGTGATGCGTTCGCTGACGCTCCTGGCGCTGGCGCTGGTGCTGCTGATGGCGAGCGCGACCGCCGCGGTCGTCGTGCTGGCCGCGCGCGCGGGGCTCCAGACGCACCGCGCGACGATCGCGGTTATGCACATGCTCGGCTCGACCGATCTCCAGGTCGCCCGGCTGTTCCAGCGGCGGATCGCGCTCGACGCGGCGATCGGCGGTGTCGGTGGCGGTATCGCGGCGTTGCTGGTGGTCGCATTCATCGGCGTCCGGCTGCACGGACTGGGCTCCGAACTGCTCGGCGGCGTGACGCTCGGTGGGGTCGACTGGGTGCTCCTCGCGCTGCTCCCGATCGCGTTCGTCGTCCTCGCGACGCTCGCCGCGCGCGTGACGATCGTTCGCGCGCTGAGGCATATCCTGTGATCGTCCGGTTGTTCGGCATTATGGGGCTCGCGTGGGCGTTCGGGTTCGCGCTGTTCATGCTGCTGTTGCCCAAGCCGCTCGACGGTTTCACGTCCGACGCGATCGTCGTGCCGACCGGAGGAGCAGGGCGGATCGATCGCGGCATCGCGCTGCTCCGCGATCACCAGGCGAAGCGTATGCTCGTGACCGGCGTCGCGCCGGGGGTGCGGCCGATCGATCTCGCCCTCGAGTACCGCACCTCGCCCACGTTGTTCGCGTGCTGCATCGATCTCGGCGCGGACGCGGTCGATACGCGCTCGAACGCGGAGGAGACCGCGCAGTGGGTGCGGGTGCACAAATACCGGTCGGTGCGGCTGGTGACGTCGGACTGGCATGTCGCACGCGCCCGAATGGAGCTGGCGGCGGCGCTCGACAAGAATGTCGTGATCCTCGGCGATGGTGTGCCGGGCACGCCGCGGCTCGGGACCCTGGTCAACGAATATAACAAGTTGATCCTTCGCCGGATCGCGTTGTGGATTGGATATGGCGGATGATCTGGGTGCGTAACTGGGCGTTCATGCTCGTTTTCTATACGATCTCGGTGCCGATCGTGGTGACCGTGCCGATCTCCGCGCTGTTCGGCTCGCGTGCGGTGATCGTGCATTCGACGATCTGGACGCGGTTCCACCGCTGGTGCGCGCGGTGGATACTGGGCGTGCATATCCGGATCGAGGGGACCCGACCGACCGAGCCGGCCTTTTACGCGTGCAAGCATCAGGCGATGTTCGAGACGCTGGAGTTGCAGGGATTACTTGACGGCCCGGCGATCGTGCTGAAGCGTGAGCTGGCCGACATCCCGGCCTGGGGTTGGGCGGCGCGGCGCTACGGCGCGATCGTCGTCGACCGCGAGGCGTCGGCGAAGGCGATGCGCAGCATGATGCGCGAGGCGACCGCAGCGAAGGCGACCGGGCGCTCGATCCTCATCTTTCCGGAAGGGACGCGGGTGTCGCCGGGCGAACATCCGCCGCTCAAACCCGGGTTCGCCGGGCTGTATCGTGCGTTGAAGATGCCGACGGTGCCGATCGCATGTGACAGCGGGCTGGTGTGGCCGAAGAAGGGGCCGAAGCTGCCGGGGGTGATCACGTTCCGGTTCGGCGAGGTGGTGCCGCCGGGCTTGCCGCGTGAAGAGGCAGAGCAGCGGGTTCATGCGGCGATGAACGCGCTGGATTAGGTCCAGCAGTCCTCCACCCCGGCGGAGGCCGGGGCCCAATTGGGGGACGTCAATGATGTGCGTTGCGAACCGTTACTCCGGCCTACCCAATTGGGCCCCGGCCTCCGCCGGGGTGGTAGCGTTTGGAGCAAGCGCAATCGCAAGCACCCCCTCAACTGTGCGTACGGCCGAAATCCTGGACGTCGTCGTCCTGCCCCTGCTCGACGATGCTGCGGCGGATCGCACGGGTCCGCGTGAACAGGTCGAACAGCGCGTCGCCGTCGCCCCAGCGGATCGCGCGCTGCAGGTGACTCAGATCCTCCGAGAAGCGCTGGAGCATTTCCAGTACCGCCTCCCGGTTGTTGAGGAATATGTCGCGCCACATCGTCGGGTCGGACGCCGCGATCCGCGTGAAGTCGCGGAAGCCGCCGGCCGAATATTTGATGACCTCGGACTGCGTCACTTCCTCCAGGTCGCCTGCGGTGCCGACGATCGTGTAGGCGATCAGATGCGGCAGATGGCTGGTGACGGCGAGGACGCGGTCGTGATGCTCGGGCGCCATCGTCTCGACCTGCGCGCCGAGGCGCCGCCAGAATTCGGAGACGCGTTCGACCGCGACCGCATCCGCGCCCTCCGGCGGCGTGACGATGCACCAGCGGTGGCGGAACAGCGTCGCGAAGCCGGCTTCGGGGCCGCTGCGCTCGGTGCCAGCAACAGGGTGCGCGGGGATCACGGTCGCGTTCGGCAGCGCTTCCGTGAGTGCGCGGACGATTTCGGCCTTGCAGCTGCCGACGTCGCTGACGACCGCATCGGCGGGGAGTTCTGCCGCGAACTCACGCGCGACCTCGCCCATGATGCCGACGGGTACGCACAGGATCACGAGGTCCGCGTCGATCACCGCCGCCCCCGCCGAATCCGCGACGTCGTCGCAGAATTGCAGCCGGTCGGCGGTCTCGCGGACGCTCGCATCGGCATCGTAGCCGGTGACGCGGACCGTCGGCATCGTTTCCCGTACTGCGCGCGCCACCGACGAGCCGATCAGTCCCAGCCCGATGATCGTGACGCGCGCGAACGGCAGCATCAGGCGTTGTCGACCAGATCGCGCAGCGCCGCGGTTACGCCGCGCGTTTCCTCCTCGGTGCCGATCGTGATGCGCAGCGCATTGGGCAGACCCTGACCCGGCAGCCAGCGGACGATGTAGCCCGCCTCCATCAACCCGTGATAGGCGGCGTCGGCGGTCAGCTTGCCCTCGAACAGCACCAGCACGAAGTTCGCCTTCGACGGCACCGCGCGCAGACCTGCATTGCCCATCTGCTCGATCTGCTCGACGAACCAGCCGCGCCACGTGTCGTTATGTGCGCGCGTTGCGTCGACGAAGCCGGTGTCGGCGATCGCGGCGACTGCCGCCGCCTGCCCCGCGGTGGTCACGTTGAAGGGCGCGCGGATGCGGTGCATGGCATCGATGATCGACGCGCAGGCATAGCCCCAGCCGATCCGCTCGGCGGCCAGCCCGTGGATCTTCGAGAAGGTCCGCGTGACGAGCACGTTCGCCTCGGTCATCGCCAGTGCCAAGCCCGCATCGTCCTCCTCGGGCGAGAGATACTCGGCATAGGCCTGGTCGAGCACGAGCAGCACCGACTTTGGCAATCCGGCATGCAGCCGCGCGACTTCCGCACGCGGGGTGAATGTGCCGGTCGGGTTGTTCGGATTGGCGACGAACACGACACGGGTGCGCTCGGTGACCGCGGCGAGGATCGCGTCGACGTCGGTCGCATAGTCGCGGTCATCGACGATGACGGGCTCGGCACCGACGCGGCGCGTGGCGATCTCGTAGACCGCGAAACCGTAGCGGACGTGGATGATCTCGTCACCGGGACCCGCATAGGCGCCGGCGATAAGATGCAAAATTTCGTCGGAGCCGGTGCCGTAGATCACGCGCGCGGGGTCGAGGTCGTAATGCGCCGCGAGAGCCTCGCGCAGTTCCGCCGCGCTCGCGTCGGGATAGCGTTCCAGCGTCCGGTCGGCGGCGTCGAACGCCGCCTTTGCGGCAGGGCTGGTGCCGAGCGGGTTCTCGTTCGACGACAGCTTGATCACCTTGCGGCCATCGTCGGTCGTCGACCGGCCGGGCGTGTACGGCGCGATGCCCATGATCCAGGGCTTTGGCGCAGGGGCGGGCGTGATGTTTGTCATGGCCGCGGGACATAGCGGGCGGTGTGGCGCGGTGGCAAATCTTTGTGCGTCGGGGGGCAAAAGGTCGGCAAAGATCGATGCCCCCCTTCTCCCGTCATCCTGACGAAAGTCAGGACCCAGGGTAACAAGCGGTGACGTTCATGGCTCTGGGTCCTGACTTTCGTCAGGATGACGGTGTGGTTCGAACGATCCTCCCCCGTCAGGGGGAGGTGGCGCCTTAGGCGACGGAGGGGGAGGGTGACGCAACATCGGTTACCCTTTCCTCCCCTTCCGTCTGGCAAGGGCCAGCCACCTCCCCCTTGCGGGGGAGGATCGAGGAGGTGGACGACCAGCGCGCTGGCATGACGGCGGGCGCTTATGGTAGCGCGCGGCATGCTCGACACGCCTGCCATCGACCCCAGCACCGACCACAGCACCGACCAGCGCTTCGGCCTCGCCCGGCGCGTCACGTTGCCGGGGCCGCTCAGGCTCGATGGCGGGGTGCTGCTGTCGCCGGTCGATATCGCCTACGAAACCTACGGTACGCTCAACGCCGACGCTTCGAACGCGATCCTGATCTGCCATGCGCTGACCGGCGACCAGCACGTCGCGTCGAACCACCCGCGCACCGGCAAGCCCGGCTGGTGGACGCGGATGGTCGGCGAGGGCAGGCCGATCGACCCCGCGCGGCACTTCGTCATCTGTGCGAACGTGCTCGGCAGTTGCATGGGCTCGTCCGGCCCCGCGACGATCAATCCGGCCACCGGGCGGCCCTGGGCGATGGGCTTCCCGGTCATCACGATCCGCGACATGGTGCGCGCGCAGGCGATGTTGCTCGATCATCTCGGTGTCGAGGTACTCCACGCGGTGGTCGGCGGATCGATGGGCGGGATGCAGGCGCTGAGCTGGCCTGCGACCTTCCCCGACCGCGTGAAGGCGTGCGTCGTGATCGCCTCGACCGCGCGGCACACGGCGCAGAACATCGCGTTCCACGAGGTCGGGCGCCAAGCCGTGATGGCCGATCCGAACTGGCGTGGCGGCGAGTATCACGACGATGCGGCGCCGACCGCCGGGCTCGCCGTCGCGCGGATGGCGGCGCACATCACCTATCTGTCGGAGGCGGGGCTGACCGAGAAGTTCGGCCGTCGCCTCCAGGCACGCGATGCGAAATCGTTCGGGTTCGACGCTGATTTCCAGGTCGAAAGCTATCTGCGCCACCAGGGGCTCGCGTTCACCGACCGGTTCGATGCGAACTCGTACCTCTACATCACGCGCGCGATGGATTATTTCGACCTGGCCGAGGAGCATGGCGGGCTGCTCGCCAACGCCTTCCGCGCGACCAAGTCGCGGTTCTGCCTCGTCAGCTTCGACACGGACTGGCTGTACCCTACCCCTGAGTCGCGCGCGATCGTCCAGGCGCTCAACGCCGCGGGCGCCCCGGTCAGCTTCGTCGAGCTGTCGAGCCCGTACGGCCATGATGCGTTCCTGCTGGAGGCGCCGGATATGAACCGGGTCGTCGACGGCTTCCTGAGGGCTGGCCGATGAAGATTATCCTCTCCGACGACGCGAGCCGGTTGCAGGTCGACCGCATCCACGGTTGGCTGGCGAGCAGCTACTGGTCGCCGGGAATCGAGCGAGGTCTGGTCGAGCGCGCGATCGCCGGATCGCATTGTCTCGGCGCGTACGAGAGCGACATCCAGGTCGGTTTCGCGCGGATGATTACGGATCATGCCACCTTCGCATGGCTTGCAGACGTGTGGGTCGAGCAGTCTGCGCGAGGGCAGGGGCTCGGGCGGCGGATGGTGAGCTGGTTCCTGGAGCATCCGTCGTTTGCCGGGTTGCGCAGGGTCGGGCTCGTCACCGCCGATGCGCACGGCGTGTATGCGGACCTAGGCTTCCATCCTCTGGTCCGCGCCGATCGCTACATGGAGAGGCTGGCCCCCGGTCTCGCTGAGCAATTACGGGCCGCGCCATGACTCTCCGTACCGATCTCGCCGTCATCGCTGAAAACGTCGCGCAGGGCAGTCGCGTGCTCGATATCGGCTGCGGAGACGGGGCGTTGATGGCCGCACTGCGCGACACCCGCGACGTCGATGCACGCGGGTTGGAAATCGATGCGCGTAACGTGGCCTCGGCGGTCGCGCGCGGGCTGTCGGTGATCCAGGGCGATGCGGATATCGATCTCGCCGGCTATCCCGACGCGAGCTTCGACTACGCAATCCTCAGCCAGACGTTGCAGACCGCACGCGCCCCCGACCTCGTGCTCGATCACCTGCTGCGGATCGGCCGGCGGGCGTTCGTCAGCTTCCCCAATTTCGCGCACTGGCGGGTGAGGTTGTCGCTGCTATGGGGCGGGCGGATGCCGGTCACTCGGCAATTGCCCGAGAGCTGGTACGACACGCCGAACATCCACCACGTCACGATCGACGATTTCCGTGCCTTCGTTAAGGCGCGCGGAATCATCCTCGAGGATGCCTGGTTCCTGTCGGGCAACAAGCGCACCGGCGCAGGGGGCGCCAATCTGCTTGCCGAGCACGCGGTATTCCTGCTGCGGCGGTAATGGTGCTGCAATAAAAGTGACACTATTTAGCTGAATACTGATTGAGATCAGTATCGCGGCGGAACTGATTGGTCGGCGACCGGTTAACACGGCGATGACCAAGACCGCCCTCATTGTCGAAGACGAGATCTTCGTCGCGCTCGACCTCGAGCGTATCCTGATGGATGCCGGCTATGGCGTCGTGGGGATCGCGGCGGATCGCGACAGTGCGATCGCGGCGGCACCGGGCTGCAACTTCGCGTTCGTCGACATCAACCTGCGCGACGGACCGACCGGGCCGGAGATCGCCAAGCGGATGGCAAACGACTACGGCGTCAAGGTTGTGTTCGTGACTGCCAATCCCGCACAGATCGGCGATGCGGAGTGCCTGGGATACATCCGCAAGCCATTCAGCGATGCCGCAATTCTCGCCGCTGCTGCTCTGGCCTGCGACGATGAAGCCGGAACGCACGACGACGTCATTCGCGTCGTCAGCGGCTGAACGCAGCTTTCGGTATCGTCAGGTCGACGATCAGGCCTGCATCGTTCCAGGTCCGGTTCACACTGCCGCCCAACTGACGCACGGCGCTCATTTCGATCAACTGCGTGCCAAAGCCTGCCGGCGTGGTCGGTTTCGTCACGACCGGGCCGCCTTGTTCGCACCAGTTCAATGTCACCGTGTCGTCGTTTGCCGCCACGATGATCTGGACCGTTCCGAGTTCGGTTGCCAGCGCGCCGTATTTGGTCGCGTTGGTGGCTAGCTCGTGGAACAGCAACGCGAGCGGCGTGGCCGAGCGATCGTCGATCGTCACGTCGTCACCCATCACGCTCAGACGCGCGCCGTCGATCCGCTGATACGGCTCGAACAATTCCTGCAACAGGCCGTGCAGGCTGTTCTGCGCCGCGGTCGGACGCGAGTTGGCGCTGTGCGGGCGGACGAAGTCGTGTGCGCGGCCAAGCGCGTTGATCCGGTGACGCAGGTCGTTCGCAATGCCCGCGAACTCTGGCTTTCCACGCGCGGAGAAGGCGATCAGCCCCGCAATCACTGCGAATATGTTCTTGATGCGGTGGCTCAGCTCCTGGCTGATGACCTCGCGCTCTTCATAGGCGAGCTTCTGTTCGTGGATGTCGGTGCACGTCCCGAACCAGCGCTGGATCGCACCGCTTTCGTCGCGGACCGGCAGCGCACGGCCGAGCACCCAGCGGTACGTGCCGTCGAAATGCCGGAGCCGGTATTCGATATTATAGGGTTCGCCGGTGTCGAGCGAGTGGCGCCAGGTTGCCCAGGCACGATCCTGATCTTCCGGGTGAAACATCTCGTTCCAGCCTTCGCCGTCGGTCGTACCCGCAGGAGCACCGGTGAACTCGTACCAGCGCGCGTTATAGTAATCGTGGAAACCGTCGGGCTGCGTCGACCACACCATCTGCGGCATGGTGTCGGCGAGCGTGCGGAACTTCAGGTCGCTCGCCTCGAGCGTACGACGCGCCTCGGCCTCGGCCATTGCCTGCTCGCGCGCGGTACGGCGATCGTCGAGGCGTCCCATCGCCGCCTTCGCCAGCAACGTCATGCCGTCGCGCTGGAACCGGGTCAGCCCCTCGCGCGGATCGGGTGCGAGCACGCAGAGTGCGCCCAGGGGCACGCCTTCGCTGGAGACCAGAGGCGCACCCGCATAGAACCGCACATAGGGCGGCCCGGTCACGAGCGCATTGTCGACGAAGCGCGGATCTTCCTGCGCGTCGGGCACCTCCATAACGTCATGGTGGTGCATCGCATGTGCGCAGAACGACATACTGCGCGGCGTCTGTTCGAGATCGGTGCCGGTGCGCGATAGGAACCGCTGATATTCCTCCTCGACCAGGCTCAATAACGCAACCGGCGCGTCGCAAAGCTCGGCCGCGAACGCCACGATGTCGTCGAGCTGGCCCTTCGCGCGCGCGCCGGCGACGTCGTAGGCCGAGATCACGCGGGAGCGCTCGGCCTCGTCGAACGTGGCGGTTTTTGGAACGGAATACAGCGTCGTCATGGAGATCAGAACGGCACGTCGTCGTCGAGATCGTCCGAGAAGCCGCCAGTCTGGCCGAAGCTGCCGCCGCGTGCGCCGCCACCGCTACCGCCACCCGAAGGCGCGCTGCCACCACGACCGCCACCGCCACCGCCACCGCCGCCGCCACCGTAACCGCCACCCGACGAGCCGCCGCCGAAGTCGTTGCCGCCACCACCGCCGGCCCAGTCGTCGCCACCGCCGCGGCTACCGCCGCCGCCGCCTGCACCACCGCCTGCGCCGCCGTTCGGGCCGTCGAGCATCGTCAGCACGCTGTTGAAGCCCTGCAGCACGATCTCGGTCGAATATTTGTCCTGGCCCTGCGCGTCCTGCCACTTCCGGGTCTGGAGCGCGCCTTCGATATAGACCTTCGAACCCTTGCGGAGATACTTCTCGGCGACGTTCGCGAGACCTTCGTTGAAGATCGCAACCGAATGCCATTCGGTCTTTTCCTTGCGCTCGCCCGACATCTTGTCCTTCCAGGACTCGGATGTCGCGATGCGCAGATTGACGACCTTGCCGCCGTTCTGGAACGCCTTGCTCTCCGGGTCGCGACCCAGATTGCCGACGATGATGACCTTGTTGACGCTGCCTGCCATGATGCCCCTCAGAGGCCGGCGAACACCGCCAGCCAATATGTGATTCCGGCCATGATGTAGGCGGCGGCGAACAAATAGCCAACCATGAACGCCGGCCATTTCCACCCATTGGTCTCGCGACGGGTGACGGCGATGGTCGAAATGCACTGCGGCGCGAACACAAACCACATCAGGAAGGCGAGCGCGGTCGGCAGGCTCCAGCGGCCGCGCAGGTTCTCGACCATCGCCTTGCCGCCCTGGTTGCTGTCGGGATCGTCGATCGCATAGACCGTGCCGATTGCCGCCACGGCCACCTCACGCGCGGCCATCGCCGGGATCAGCGCGAGGACGATATCGCGGTTGAAGCCGATCGGCGCGAACACCGGCGCGATCCCGTTGGCGATGCGTCCCGCGACCGAATAATCGACCGCCGATATCTTCGGTGCCCCTGCGGGCTGTTCGGGCGGCTTGGGGAAGCTCAGCAGCACCCACAGGATGATCGTCGAGGTCAGGATGATGCCGCCGGCGCGCTTCAGGAAGATCTGCGCGCGGCTCCACAGGCCGATGCCGACGTCGCGCCACTGCGGCCACTGGTATTTCGGCATCTCCATCATGAAGCCCGACGACACACCCTTGGTCACCGTCCGACGCAGCACCAGCGCGGCGACGAACGCGCCGACGATGCCCATCACGTACAGTCCGAGCATGACGATGCCCTGAAGCCCGACGAACGGCAGGATCTTCGTGTTGGGAATGAAGGCACCGATGATGAGCGTGTAGACCGGCAGGCGCGCGGAACACGTCATCAGCGGCGCGATCAGGATCGTGGTCAGCCGGTCCTTCTCATCGTCGATCGTCCGCGTCGCCATGATGCCGGGGATCGCGCACGCAAAGCTCGACAGCAGCGGGATGAACGCGCGGCCGGACAGCCCGACGCTCGCCATCACCCGGTCCATCAGGAACGCCGCACGGACCATGTAGCCGCTCGCTTCGAGGACGAGGATGAAGAGGAACAGGATCAGGATCTGCGGCAGGAACACGATCACCGCACCGACGCCTTTGATCACGCCATCGACCAGCAGCGAGCGGAGCAGCGAATCGGGCACTTCGGCGGTGAGGAACGCCTGGAGCGCGGTGAAGCCCGCATCGATCGCGTCCATGAACGGCTGTGCCCAGCTGAACACCGCCTGGAACATCAGGAACATGATCGCGAGCAGCAGGATCGGCCCCGCGACGGGATGCAGCGCGACCGCGTCGAGCATGTGCGTCCAGCGGCGGACGGTCGTCTCGGACACGGTCGCCGCAGTGGCGATCGTACGCGCGCGGCGCTGGAGCGTGACGATGTCGTCCTGCACGCTGCCGTCTGATTTCCGCAGGCGCATTGGCCCGTTGACGACGATGCCCGAGAGGGCGGCCTTGAGTTCGTCCAACCCACGCTTGCGCACCGCGACGGTGGGGATCACCGGCACGCCGAGTTCGCGCTCCAGGATCGCGGGATCGAGCTTCAGGCCGTCGCGCTCGGCGAGATCGACCATGTTGAGCGCGACCACCACCGGCAGGCCGAGCGCGATCAACTGGAGCGTGAAGCGCAGGTGATTGTCGAGATTGGCGGCGTCGACGACCACGACCAGCGCGTCGGGAAGTCGCTCGCCGTCCTGCGTGCCGGTGACGACGTCGCGCGTGACACGCTCGTCGGGGGAGGAAGGTTCGAGGCTGTACGCGCCGGGCAGGTCGACCAGTTCGATCGGCCGCCCGTCGTCGAGCATCAGCCGTCCGACCTTCCGCTCGACCGTGACGCCGGGGTAATTGCCGACTTTCTGCCGCGCACCCGTCAGCGCGTTGAACAGCGCGCTCTTGCCGGCATTCGGATTGCCGACCAGCGCAACCAGCGGTGCTGCGTTCATGCTATAGGGTTATTCGGCGGCCGCAGGCATTGGCGAGACGTGGATGGCGCCCGCGACGGCGCGGCGGAGCGCGACGGTCATGCGGCCGATCCGGCAGGCGATCGGACCCTGGCCCAGCGTCGCGCGGTGCAGGACCTCGACATCGACACCTTCATCGAAGCCCAGTTCGCGCAGTCGGCGTGCTTCCGGCCCTGCAAGACGCGCCCATTCGATTGCGGCAACGGTGGCATGCTGCTTGCGCGGCAGTGTTTCGAGGCTGACGGAACGATCGGGGCGAGTGTCCATGATGCGACTGATTATCAGTAACGCCGATGAAAGGGAAGCCCTAAGCCGCGCGAACGAGCTCTAACACTCCGTCATCCTGACGAAAGTCAGGATCCAGAGCCACATGCGGAGGCGTTTATGGCTCTGGATCCTGGGTCGAGCCCAGGATGACGAATCTTGGTAGTCGTCCCGCGCTCAAACCTTCACGCCGTCGGATAGCGCAGGCGGCCAACGAATCGCGACAGGCTGAAGCCGTGCTCGGTCCGCTTGAGGAAACCGGCCTTGGCCTTTTCGAACTGCATGATCCCGTTGATGCGCCGCGCTAGGAACGCGCGCGTTTCTGCGAGGCCTTCGCTTTCGTCGTCGAGGAACACGGTGACCGTTGATGCATACACGCCGAGCAGGATCGTCCGCTTGGTGTAGTAATTATAATCGGTCGCGACGTCGCCGGCCGCGCGCCAGATCGTGTCGACGCTCCGCCAGCCGAGCCGCGTCGCCTTTGCCAGGTTCTGCGGAAGCGCGAGGATCGCCACCGCACGTCGCAGCGATTCGCGATCGATCACCGTTGCATCGAGCCGCGCCTCGACCAGCGCGGTGATCTTCTCGCGGATCTTCATCAGTGCGAGCCGCTCGGGCGGCACTGCGGTCAGCATCACGCCGTCGATATGCGCGAACCACGCATCGATCATGTCGACCGGGCCGTCCTTGAACGCCAGTGCCGCGACGTCGGTGTCGATCCCCTCGGCCTGCGCGGCCATGTCGCGCGCGGCGTCGCTCCAGCCGTCGAACGCCGCGTTGGAAGCGATGCCGGGCGCCAGCAGAGCGCGGATTTCGTCGAGCGTAAGGTCCTGGGTCATACCGTCTCCTGCCGTTCAAAATCAGGCGTATCAAGCGCGTCTTCAAGAGGTAACGCTTCGGGGCCGGGCCCCTGGCGGACGAGGACCAGCGCGACCGCCACCATCACGACGCCGACCAGGTCCGCCGTGCCGAGCCGTTCGCCGTACACCAGCCAGCCGACCAGCCCTGCCACCACCGGCTGGATCAGCAACGCGATCCCGATCACCAGCGGCGTGAAGCGACCGAGCGCATAGATCATCAGCCCTTGGCCGAGCACCTGGCTGCACAAAGCCAGCCCGATCAGCGGACCCCAGTGCGCCGGCAGCACGCGCTCGCCCATCGCCAGCGCGAACACCAGCAGCGGCACGATGCCGGCGAGCGTCGACAGCGTCAGCGCGGAAACCGGGGCGAGTGTCGCCCGCGCGCGCGCCATCAGGATGAAATAGACGGTGTAGAGCAGCCCTGCGAGGAGGCAGAACAGATCGCCCGCGAGGTTCTTCGCATCGAGCTGGTACGAGCGTCCGAGCAGCAGCGCGCCACCCGCCGCTGCCAGGGCCAGCGCGAACCCTTGCGTCCGCGTCGGCCAGCTTCGCACGATCAGGAAGCCGTAGATCGGGAAGATCAGCGTCGCGACATTGCCGAACAGCGTCGCATTGGCGAGCGTCGTGCGGAGGATTCCGAGGTGCCAGGTGCCGAGGTCGGCCGCGAAGCACACCCCGCCCGCGAGCAGCCCGGCCCACAGCTTCCACCCGAGCCGCATCGGCCGCGCGCCCTGCTGGACCGCGAGCACGACCAGGAACGGCACCGCCAGCGTCAGCCGCCAGAACCCCGCCGCGACCGGCCCGACCTCGGTCGCGCGCACGAACCACGGCCCGAATGCGAGTGCGACGTTCGCCACCACCAGCGCGGCGAACGCGACCAGGCCCGGCGCGGCGCCCGGCACTGCGACAGTCTTCACGTCCGCCGTCAAACCGTGCGGCGTATCGGGCACGCTAGATAATGTTTGCGGGGCGGGGCGATGCATGCCGCCCTGTAGCCTCCTATCTTCCGCCCGTCAGGCCAATAAGGAGCTTCCATGCCTAGCCTTTTCGATTCCATTACCCTTGGCGCCGTCGCCGCGCCGAACCGCATCATCATGGCGCCGCTCACCCGCGGGCGTGCCGACAGGGATGCCGTTCCGACCGACATGATGGTCGAGTATTACACGCAGCGTGCGAGCGCCGGCCTGATCATCTCGGAGGCCACCGGTATCAGCCGCGAAGGCCTTGGCTGGCCGTTTGCGCCGGGCCTGTGGACCGATGCGCAGGTTGCCGCCTGGAAGCCCGTCACCGACTCGGTCCACGCCGCCGGTGGCCGGATCATCGCGCAGCTGTGGCACATGGGTCGCCAGGTCCATTCGTCGGTGATCGGCATGCAGCCGGTCTCGTCGTCGGCAACCGCGACCGAAGGCCAAGCGCATACGTTCGAGGGCAAGCAGGACTTCGAAGTCGCGCGTCCGCTCGAAACCAACGAGATTCCGCGCCTGCTGAACGATTACGAGCTGGCGACGAAGAACGCGCTGGCGGCAGGCTTTGACGGCGTCCAGATCCACGCCGCGAACGGCTATCTCATCGACCAGTTCCTGCGCGACAACGCCAACAGCCGCACCGACGAATATGGCGGCTCGATCGAGAATCGCGTCCGTCTGCTGCGCGAAGTCACAGAGCGCGTCATCTCCGTTGCCGGTGCCGACCGCGTCAGCGTCCGCCTGTCGCCCAACGGCGATTCGCAGGGTGTCGACGACAGCAATCCCGAGCCGCTGTTCACCGCCGCTGCCAAGGTCCTCTCCGATCTCGGCATCGCCTTCCTCGAACTGCGCGAGCCCGGCCCCGACGGCACGTTCGGCAAGACCGACGTGCCCAAGCTCAGCCCGGCGATCCGCAAGGTCTTCAAGGGCGTGTTGGTCCTGAACTCGGACTTCTACACGCTGGACAAGGCGCAGGCCGAACTGGACAAGGGCGATGCCGACGCGATCAGCTTCGGCCGTCCGTTCATCGCCAACCCCGACCTCGCCGAGCGCCTGCGCGACGGTGCGCCGCTCGCGAAGGACGATGCGAAGACGTGGTACAGCCAAGGGCCTGAGGGCTATATCGACTACCCCGCGCTCGAGACTGCGAACGCGTAAGCTGTGGCGGTTGCGGGGCCGGCTTGAAAGGTCGGCCCCGCAACAACTCCAACCGTCACCCCAGCGAAAGCTGGGGTATCCCTTGTGGCTCGCGACGTTCGCACCACGGTGAGATCCCAGCTTTCGCTGGGATGACGGAGGGGGGCGCCGCGTGATGGCGTGGAGCCCCTAGTCACCGGTGCCGCCATCGCTTAGCAGCGCTCTTCCGCGCCGCATGGGCGCACCGGTGACTACAGGATATGCAATGACCGACGGCTGGCCGAGTGGCGGCAGGGGAACGGGGCCGCTCATGCCGGGCACCGCCGACCGCGCCGCGCGGCGGGCGGAGGAGCGGGCCACGGACCGCGAACAGCGCGCCAAGGAGCGGCTGGCCGCCGCCGAACAGCGATCCGAGTCGCGCGCCGCCGAGCGTGACCGTCAGTCCCAGGAACGCGAACGCGCCCGCGAAAGCCGGCGTGTCGAGGAGGATCAGCGGATCAAGGCGCGGCTCGATGCTCCGCCGACCAACGACGTCGAGGCGCTCAAGATCTCCAAACGCCGCCGCTCGGGCGCTCTCGCGCGCAGCGGGGAGGAATCGAAGACCGACCGCGACACGCGCAGCTACAAGACGATCGTCGATACCGCGCGGATTCGCACGCTCGCCGATCGCGGTGCGTCCTTGTCGGGGCTCGCCGGCGCGTTCGGCATCACGGTCGAAGAAGTCGAGGCGGCGTTGCTGGAAACTGCGCCCCAGGACTGAAGCCCGTCTGGCGGCGTGGTTGTCGCCCGCGAGCCACTGCCTTGCCGCGTCGATTTCAAGAAACGTCCGGCAGTTTTCCGCCTTCAGATAGCGTTCGGTCTGGAGCTTGGCCAAATGCGACGCGAGGGCCGCGGCGATCGGCGCGGACGTTACCTTGAGCGCCCTGGGCATCATCGCCTCCAACGCATCGATCACCTTCAACGGCTGGTCGTGTACATGCCGCCGTCTACTAGCATCGGCATCTTGACGATGGGCTGCCAGCTCACTGTCAATCGGTCCCCGGCAGGTTGACATGAATCCGCCGGAAGCGTGCCTCGACCAAGCTGTATGCGCCGAACAGCGCCAGACCGATCCCGGTAAGCACAAGCAACCACTTGCCGCCGGGTTGCGATTGCAGCCGCTCCAGCGCCTCGGCCACCCCGCCCGCGTCGCTCGCATGTGCGGTCCACGCCGCCAGCCCGAACAACCCGGCGACGATCAGGAACACGATCGCGCGCGCGCCGTAGCCGATCCGGCCCATCGTGCAGACATAGCCCGGCGCAGGCGCATCGCCGCGCAGGTCGTGGATGAAATCGCCGCGCCAGGCCTTCTGCGCCTGCTGGAACGCAGCGACCAGCACGCCGATCGCGACCGCGCCGACCAGCAGTCGTCCGGCTGGCTGGTCGAGCAGCAACGCGGTCCAGTCGCGTGCGCTCTCGTCGCCGGGCGAGACGGCGGCGTCGCGCGATCCCGTCTTCGCGGCGAGCTTGGCGGCCGTCCAGGCGAGTATCAGATGCGCAATCCCGCTGACGACATGGCCGATCCGCCTGAGGCTGCCCTTGGCATCGCGGCCGATCTGCTCCGGGTTCGCCGCGGCCTCGGTCAGCCGCCAGACTGCGTAACCTAGCAGCCCGGCGGCAACGATCGCGAGCAGTACCGGGCCGAACGCTTCGTCGGCGATCGATCCGATCGCGCCCTGGTTGTCGGCGATCTTGCCACCCCGTAGTGCCGCGTCGACCGCGAACCAGCCGACGAGGATATACACCACGCCGCGCGCGGCAAAGCCGAGCTTGGCAAGCCACGTCGCATTCGCATCCGAAATCATGACAGCCCCTTTGTTACGGGGGCATAACGGCGCAACGCGCGTGACGTTCCTGTGGTGAGGCGGTTGAGGACGGCTGGGGGCGGCTAATCAAGATTTGTTTCCCCGCAAAGGCGGGCATCCAGCCTGGGCTCCGGCCTTCGCGGGAGAACAAGGAAGGGCATCGTGCTGCGCAACTGCCTACACGTACTTGCTCGAAGGGCACAGGCAGCGTGGTTATCGAAGGCGGCGGGGCTCGGGGTTTGATGGCCGAGATGCCTTCCGGTTCAGTCAAAGCTATCACCACTCCCGCCGTTCCGTGTCCGCCCCGTCCGTCGCCTATGGCGCCACCTCCCCCTGGCGGGGGAGCATTGGAGGTTGGACGTTGGTTCGGTCTGGCGCCCGCAAGGGAGGGACCCGTAACGGCTGTCGGAACGGTGAGGAGAAGGTTATTCCCCGAACGTGTCGGAGGTGGAATCGAGCTTGGCGCCGTCCAAGGTCTTCTCGATCCGCGCCTTCGCAGCAGCGTCCGCCGCCTTCTCCACCGCAGTCCGCCCGAACAGCCTGCGGTTCTGATCCGCCTTCGCCGAAGCCTCGTCGCGAGTCCGCTGCTTCCGAACGCGGCGCAGGTTGATCACGTCACCCACGCCCTGCTCTCCGTACCCGCCAGTCGGCAGCGCTCTGGCCCCAATCGTCCACCGTCAGCGCTTCGAGCGGCGGGGGGAGTGTCGTTCGACCGCGATTGCTCGATCCGAGCCGTTGCGCGAGCGCGATCGACTCGGCGTTGTCAGGCGCGATGGTGTGGGTGATGTCGGTCCAGCCGAGCACATCCACCGCATAGTCGATAGTTGCCGCCGCAGCCTCGCGCGCAAACCCGCGACCGGCGAACTGCGATGCCAGCCCCCAGCCGATCTCCGTACCCGGCCAGCCTTCGGGCTGCCACGGACCGACGTGGCCGATCCATTCGCCGGTATCGCGCAGCGTCACCGCGAACATCGAGAAGCCGCGAATGCTCCACGCGCCGGCCATCGCGCACAGCCCACGCCATGCGACGCTGCGCGCCTGAACGCCGCCAAGATGGCGCATCGTCACGGGATCGGCGTGGAATGCATACCACGCTTCGGCATCCTCCGGCCCGAGTGGCCGAAGCAACAGGCGCTCCGTCAGGAGCACCGGAGCGGTCATGCCTGGAACGGGGTCATGCGATGAAGCGGTCCTTCAGCGCCAGCATCGCCAGCGCCGCGTTGGCCGCGCCACCGCCCTTGTCGCCCTCGGTCGGACGTGCGCGGGTCAGTGCCTGCGCTTCGTTCTCGGTGGTCAGGATGCCGTTGCCGATCGGCAGGCCGTCCATCGTCAGTTGCATGATCCCGCGTGCGCTCTCGCCTGCGACGATCTCGAAATGATAGGTCTCGCCGCGGATCACGACGCCGAGCGCGACATAGGCGTCGAACGTCTCGCTCTCGGCCGCCAGCGCGATCGCGCCGGGGACTTCGAGCGCGCCGGGCACGGTGATCGTCTCGTGCGTGTGGCCGGCGGCTTCGATCGCGGCCTTTGCGCCTTCGACGAGCAGGTCGTTGAGGTGATCGTAGAACCGGGCTTCGACGATGAGGAGATGCGCCATCAGTTCGGGCTTTCTTCTGTATCCAGGGATGCGATGCGCCGCTCGCCGACGATCGACAGGCCGTAACCGTCGAGCCCGATCAGCGTATGGTGCGTGTTGGTGATCAGCACCATGTCGTGCACGCCGAGTTCGGTCAGGATCATCGCGCCGACGCCGTAGTCGCGCAGTTCCTCCATGTCGGGCGTGATCTCCGCCCCCGCCTTCTTCATCACCGCGGACGTGAAGGTGTTGCTGCGTGGCCGGCTGATGACGACGATCACGCCGGCGCCTTCGTCCGCGATCATCTGCATCGAACGCGCGAGGATGCGGCCACGATCGCCCGATTCGCCGAAGATGTCGGCAAACGGCGACAGCGCGTGCATGCGGACGAGCGTCGGCTTGTCGGGATCGATCTTGCCCTTGACCAGCGCGACCTGCTCGGTGCCGGTCGCCTTGTTCCAGAACGTCAGCGCGGTCCAGTCGCCTCCCCATTCGGAGGTGAACTTCGCCTCGGCGCGCTTCTCGACGAGGTGGTCGTAGCGGCGGCGATAGGCGATCAGATCGCGGATCGTGCCGATCTTGACGTTGTGAAACTGCGCGAAGGTGACGAGGTCGTCCATCCGCGCCATCGTGCCGTCCTCGTTCATGATCTCGCAGATCACGCCCGAGGGGTTGAGCCCGGCAAGCCGCGCGACGTCGACCGCCGCCTCGGTGTGGCCAGCGCGGATCAGTACGCCGCCGTCGCGCGCGACCAGCGGGAAGACGTGGCCGGGGGTGACGATGTCCGGCTTGCCCTTGGTCGCATCGACCGCCACCGCGATGGTGCGCGCGCGATCCGCCGCGGAGATGCCGGTGGTGACGCCTTCGAGCGCCTCGATCGAGACGGTGAAGGCGGTCTCGTGCCGCGTGCCGTTGTTGCGGCTCATCAGTTCGAGCCCGAGTTCCTCGGTGCGATCCCTGGTGAGCGCGAGACAGATCAGGCCGCGACCGTATTTGGCCATGAAGTTGATCTTCTCCGGCGTCGCCATCTGCGCGGGGATGACCAGGTCGCCCTCGTTCTCGCGATCCTCGTCGTCGACCAGGATGAACATCCTGCCATTGCGCGCCTCGTCGATGATCTCTTCGGGCGACGACAGGTAACCGTGCTTCAGGCGCCCCAATTCGGCGGTACGTTCAGCTGGCTTTGACACGGTAATGCTCCATGCGTTGGAGATAGCGGGCGAGGACGTCGATCTCGATATTGACCGACTGTCCCATCTGGATCGTCCCGAGCGTGGTGACCGCCCAGGTATGGGGGATGATGTTGAGGCCGAACTCGACCCCGCCGTCGATGTCGCTGACCGTGTTGACGGTCAGCGAGACGCCGTCGACGGTGACCGAACCCTTGGGCGCGATGAACGGCGCGATGTCTGCGCCGGCGCGGATCGTGACGCGGTGCGATCCGCCTTCCTCCGCGAGCGCGACGACAGTGCCGAGCCCGTCGACATGGCCGGTGACGATATGGCCGCCGAGCTCATCGCCGAGCTTCATCGCGCGTTCGAGGTTGAACTTCCGGCCCTCGGTCCATTGGTCCTTGGCGGTGCGGCTGATCGTCTCGCCGGAGACGTCGACCGCGAACCAGTTGGGGCCTTTATCGACCACCGTCAGGCAGACGCCCGAGCAGGAGATCGATGCGCCGAGATCGACGGTGGCGGTATCATAGGCGGTGCTGATGACCACACGCGTATCGCCAGGCGATTCTACGCTGGTGACAGTGCCGATGTCGGTAACGATTCCGGTGAACATTATGCCTCGTTTCGTTCGCGCTCGTAGACCTCGAGCCGGTCGCTGCCAAGTTGTCGCGCATCGACCGGTGCCCAGCGACGATGTGCTTCGGCCAGGTCCGGGAGGCCGATGTCGCGGAGTGCGTGCTTGCCGCCGCCGATCAGGATCGGTGCGCGGTAGAGGAGGAGCCGGTCGACCAGATCGGCCGCGAGGAACGCCGACGCTACGGCCGCGCCGCCCTCGACAAGGATATGGTCGACGCCGGGAAGGGGGGCGATGGCGTGCGGCGCAGCGATGACGGTCCAACCGGGTAGGTCTTTGACGGTCGTGGATAAAAGCACGCGCTTCGGCTGGCGCGCTTCCAACCCCGGCAAGCGCCCGTCGAGTTGCGGCGTATCGGCGTCATATGTCCCGCGACCGACGAGGATCGCTTCGTGCCGACTCCGCTCCAGATGCGCGTGGGCGCGCGCGTGTGGACCGGTGATCCAGCGACTCGATCCGTCAGGCATCGCGATGCAGCCGTCGAGCGATGTCGCAAGCTTCAGGGTGACGTGGGGGCGGCCAAGCGCTTGCCGGGTGAGAAAGCCAGCCATCGAACGGCGGGCCTCGTTCATGCCGACGCCACGCGCCACCGTGACGCCGGCAGTCTCAAGCCGGGCAAACCCCTGGCCTGCCGTTCGTGCATCCGGATCTTCGAGGGCAGCAACGACGCGCGATACGCCTGCCTCTATCAGCAACTCGCTACACGCTGGCCCACGCGGGGACTGATGAGCGCACGGTTCCAGCGTAACGTACGCCGTAGCCCTCCGAGCCTTCGCGCCAGCCTCGGCCAGCGCCATCGCTTCGGCATGCGGACGACCACCCGGTTGTGTCCAGCCACGCCCGACGACGCGGTCGTGCTGCACGATCACGCAACCGACATTGGGATTGGGCGCGGTCCGTCCGCGACCTCGTTCGGCAAGTGCCAGCGCGACACCCATCCAGCGCGCGTCAGCCCGGGTCAGATCCCCATGGCCTTCAGCTTGTCGTCCAGCCGCTTGAACGAAGCGCGCGTTTCGTCCTCGCGGGCCTTCTGCTCGGCAAGCGCCTTGGCCTTGATCGGCGCGTCGATCTTCTGTTGGGCGATAATCTGCGCATCGGTACGATCCGCGGGCCATTGCTCGACATAGATGATCTTCGGGCGGTATTCCTTCTCGACGTACGAATCCTTCATGAACGCGTAGATCAGGAAGCTGGTGACACCGAGCGCGGCGATGAGAAACAGGAGCTCGTACGGCCGGCGCTGGCTAAGGAAGAGCCGCAGGTCCCGGTATGCGACGATCGGCGAAAAACGACTGAAAAAGCCCATGTCGCGCAAGATAGGGGTGCGGAGCCGGCTAGGCCAGCCCCGCACCCTCAGGTTTAGTTTCCGGGGCTTTAGTTCTGGAGGACAAACGTCAGCGACATCGATCGCCATGCCTCGACCGGGATGCCGTCGCGCGTGGCCGGCTTGAACCGCCATTTCGCCAGCGCACGGTCCAGGGTTGCGCGGTAGAAGGCGTCTGTGGTCGCGCTGACCCGCTCGACCTGCTTCACGCGGCCGTCGGTGCCGACGAGTACGCGGACGACGACCTTCCCCTCGCGTTCGGCACGGCGTTCCTCGGATGGATAGCCCGGCTGGAAATCGGCGGCGTAGCGTGGGTCGATGCCGGGTTGGACGAACAGCGGCGGCAGTTTCGGCGGATCGACTGCCACGGTGCCCGTTCCGGTGCCTTCGACTCCGACCGGCGGCGTGTACGGGAGCGGATCGGGGGCGACCGTGAAGCCGTTCTCCGTGCGCGTCGGCACCTGCGGGATCGGTGCATCGGGACGCGGGGCAGGGCGCGGTTGCTGGCGGATCAGCGGGTCGGCGGGCGGGGTTGGCGCGGGCGGCGGTGGCGGGGTGTACGGCACATAGGTTATGAGTGGCTTGCCGGGCACGAACGGCAGCACGTGCGGGGCTGCAAAGAACAACGCTCCGATCACCACGCTATTGACGGCGAGCGCGACGCCAAGGCTTCCGGGATTGAATCCGCCCGTCCGGTTCAGTCGATCCGCGTACATTTTCCGTCTCCCCTGCATCTCCTCGAGGATGGCGGCGAAATAGATACCGCCATTTGGGATGGTACATCATTACATTTTGAGAGCAAGGGATTCGGGACAGAAGGGCGAGCGGTGACGGACACGTCCGCTGGAGGCGCGGTGCCAAGTTGGAAAGGTCGTGGTAAGGGAGCGGATACATCGTTCCCGCGACTGGCTCGGACCCTTGCCCGGGGTTGCATGCATCGGATGCGATCGATCAATCCCTGGGACGGGGATCGGCAAGTCCGTCGGGCAGACGTGACCCTTATCAGATACAAGACCGGGCGGTGCGACCGAAGTCACACCGCCCGTTCGTGGCACGCGACGCGGGAGTAAATCCCGCGTCGTCGGTCGGCGCTGGAGCGCCGCCAGCCGGGCTTGCTGTTGCGCTCGGCTTCGCCTTGCGCAGCGGCGTTGCCTACAGCTTCGCCGTCAATTCCGGCACGATCTTGAACAGATCGCCGACCAAGCCGATGTCCGCGACCTGAAAGATCGGCGCGTCCTCGTCCTTGTTGATCGCGATGATGACCTTAGAGTCCTTCATGCCGGCGAGATGCTGGATCGCGCCCGAGATGCCGACTGCGACATAGACTTCCGGGGCGACGATCTTGCCGGTCTGGCCGACCTGATAGTCGTTCGGTGCGTAGCCTGCGTCGACCGCCGCGCGCGAGGCGCCGACGCCGGCGCCGAGCTTGTCCGCCAGCGGATCGATCAACGCGTGGAACTGATCGCTCGAGGCGAGCGCGCGGCCGCCCGAGACGATGATCTTCGCGCTGGTCAGTTCGGGGCGCTCGTTCTTGGCGATCTCAGAACCGGCGAAGGTCGACAGGCCCCGATCCGCACTAGCGTCGCCGGTCGAGGCGACCGCTTCGATCTCGCCCGAGCCACCCTCGGTCGCGGCCTTGGCGAAGGCCGTGCCGCGGACCGTGATGACCTTCTTCGCGTCCGACGACTGGACCGTGGCGATCGCGTTGCCGGCATAGATCGGCCGCGTGAACGTGTCTTCACTTTCGACCGACAGAATGTCGCTGATCTGCATGACGTCGAGCAACGCTGCCACGCGAGGGGCGATGTTCTTGCCGTGCGTGGTCGACGGCGCGACGAACGCGTCGTGATGTCCCATCAGCTCGACGATCAACGGCGCGACGTTCTCGGCGAGCGCATGCGCGAACGCGGCGTCGTCGGCGACGTGGACCTTGCCGATACCGGCGATCTTGGCGGCTTCGGCAGCGACGCCGTCGACGCCTTGGCCGACGACCAGCAGGTGCACTTCGCCGAGCTGGCTTGCCGCGGTTACGGCAGAGAGCGTGGCATCCTTGACGGCCTGACCGTCATGTTCGACCCATACCAATGTCTTCATATCATCAGCTCCTGCATTCCCTTGTCCGTTCGCCCCTTGTCCGTACGCCTTGGGCGAAGTCGAAGGGCATCTCCCGCGTCGGTGCTTCGACTTCGCTCAGCACGAACGGGGGTGGGGATCATCCCCAGATTACTTGGCGACTTACTGGGCGACGCCCATTTCCTTGAGCTTGCCGACCAGCGCGTCGACGTCGGCGACCTTGATCCCGGCCGAGCGCTTGGCGGGCTCGACGACCTTCAGCGTGGTCAGGCGCGGCGTCACGTCGACACCGAAATCGGCTGGCGTCTTCTGCGCCATCGGCTTCGACTTCGCTTTCATGATGTTCGGCAGCGACGCGTAGCGCGGCTCGTTCAGGCGAAGATCGGTGGTGATGATCGCGGGCAGCTTCAGCGTGTCCGTCTCGGCGCCGCCATCGACTTCGCGCGTCACGTTGACCGAACCGTCGGCGATCTCGACCTTCGACGCGAACGTGCCCTGGCCCCAGTTCAGGAGGCCGGCGAGCATCTGCCCGGTCTGGTTGTTGTCGTCGTCGATCGCCTGCTTGCCGAGGATCACGAGGTCGGGCTTTTCTTCCTCGACGATCTTGGCGAGGATTTTGGCGACGGCGAGCGGCTCGACCTTAGTCTCGCTGACGACGAGGATCGCACGGTCTGCACCCATCGCAAGCGCGGTGCGGAGCGTTTCCTGCGACTTCTGCTCGCCGATCGAGACGACGACGATCTCGGTCACGCCCTTGTCCTTCAGGCGGATGGCTTCTTCGACCGCGATCTCGTCGAACGGGTTCATGCTCATCTTGACGTTCGCCAGATCGACGCCCGTTCCGTCCGCCTTCACGCGAGGCTTCACGTTGTAGTCAAGCACGCGCTTGACCGGCACCAGCACCTTCATCGGGGTTCCTTCCAAGGTGGAATCATTCGTTTCGCCAACTGGCGTTGGCGCGACAGATGGCTGTTTCGCGCCATTTTCGCAAGTCCGGTATGGAAACATCGCCTTGCCGTAGCGTCACGGCGGGCGACCAGCCGAACCGGTCGCAGTATCAACGAAAAAGGGCCCGGACGTTTCCGCCCGAGCCCCGCTTTTCGCAAGATCAGTATGCGTAGTCGGCAGCGGTTACGCCGCGACCTTCTTTACCTCTGCGACGATCTTCTTGGCCGCATCGCCGAGGTCGTTCGCGGGAACGATCGCGAGGCCGGAGTTCGCGAGGATCTCCTTGCCCTTCTCGACATTCGTGCCCTCGAGACGGACGACGAGCGGGACCGACAGGTTCACTTCCTTCGCCGCGGCGACGATGCCGTCGGCGATGATGTCGCACTTCATGATGCCGCCGAAGATGTTGACGAGGATGCCCTTCACGTTCGGATCCGCGAGGATGATCTTGAACGCAGCCGTCACCTTCTCCTTGTTGGCGCCGCCGCCGACGTCGAGGAAGTTGGCCGGGAACATGCCGTTGAGCTTGATGATGTCCATCGTCGCCATCGCGAGACCAGCGCCGTTGACCATGCAGCCGATGTCGCCATCGAGCTTGATGTAGGCGAGGTCGTACTTCGACGCTTCGAGCTCGGCGGGATCTTCCTCGGTCTCGTCGCGCAAGGTCAGCAGGTCCTTGTGGCGGAACAGCGCGTTGCCGTCGAACGCGACCTTCGCGTCGAGTACCATCAGCTTGCCGTCGTTCGTCACGGCGAGCGGGTTGATCTCGATCTGCTCGGCATCGGTACCCATGAACGCGTCATACAGCTTCGACGCGGTGTTCGCGGCCTGCTTGGCGAGATCGCCGGTCAGGCCGAGGGCTGCAGCAACGGCGCGGCCGTGGTGCGGCATGAAGCCGGTCGCCTGGTCGATGTCGATCGACTGGATCTTCTCGGGCGTGTCGTGCGCGACCGCTTCGATGTCCATGCCGCCTTCGGTCGAGACGACCATCATCACGCGGCCGGTGGTGCGGTTGAGCGTCAGCGCGAGGTAGAATTCCTTGTCGATGTCGACGCCGTCGGTGACGTACAGGCGGTTGACCTGCTTGCCGGCATCACCCGTCTGGATCGTGACGAGCGTGTTGCCGAGCATGTCGGTCGCCGCCGCGCGAACCTCGTCCTCGGTCTTGGCGAGGCGAACCCCGCCCTTGGCATCGGGGCCGAGCTCGACGAACTTGCCCTTGCCGCGGCCGCCGGCGTGGATCTGCGCCTTGACGACATAGAGCGGTCCGGGAAGCTTCTTCGAGGCTTCGACGGCCTCCTCGACGGTCAGTGCCGCGAAGCCGGCAGGCACGGGGACGCCGAACTTGGCCAGCAGTTCCTTGGCCTGGTATTCATGGATGTTCATCGGGAAGGCTCCACGCAATTTTTAGGAAACTCGGGAATTGCGTTGGCGTAAAGCACAGGGCGGCCAGCAAATCCACCCTTAAGGCATATGCTCTTGCGTATCGTTTGCAGTAACGGTGGATTGTGCCTGAATTCGCTCACGTTTCGCCAGGGCGATTCGCATTTTGCCGTGGCGCTTTCTCGCCCCTATATGAGGGCCATGGCGATCTGGCTCGGCATCCTCCTGTTCCTTGGCACCGTGATCGGCATGGAGGCGTTCGCCTATGCCGCACACCGCTGGGTGATGCACGGCTTCGGCTGGTTCCTGCATGAGAGCCACCACCGTGCGCGGCCCGGCAACTGGGAATTGAACGACCTGTACGCGGCAATCTTCGCGGTGCCGTCGTTCGTGCTTTTGCTGGGCGGCATGCAGTTCGGCTGGTGACCAGGGTTCGCGTGGATCGGCGCGGGGATAGCCGCCTATGGCGCAATCTATTTCGGGTTTCACGACGTGATCGTGCACCAGCGCATTCCGACCCGGTATTTGCCCAAGTCGAAATACATGAAGCGTATCGTCCAGGCGCACCGGCTGCATCACGTCGTCGAAACCAAGGACGGCAATGTCAGCTTCGGCTTCCTCGTCGCGCCCAAGCCGGAAGATTTGAAGGCTGAACTCAAGCGGCGATCACGTGCCGGCATCCGTGCCCCGGTGCAGCCGCGTGCCACCAAATCCCAAGTTGCCGAATCGTAAGGCGTTTGGAGAATAGTAACAACTTGGGGAGCAGTGTTCCGGACATGACACAGCCCGTCCCCATCCCTCCCGCCGAACCGAAGGGCGAGGAGCTCCGTCAGGCGCTACGCAAGGCCGTCAAGATGCGCGCGCACCTGCGCGATCGGGGCCAGACGCGATTCGAGATCGAAGTGACCGACCTCTCGCTTTCAGGCTTTCGTGCGGAGACGAGCTTTACGTTGTGGCCGGGAACGGTGGTGTGGCTGACGCTGCCGGGACTGGCGGCGCTGGAGGCTGTCGTCGCCTGGCGCGACAAGTTCAAATACGGGTGCGCATTTGCGAAGCCACTGCATCCGGCGGTGTTCGATCATATCGTGGCACTGAGCCAGCGGTAATCTAACTCACCCCGGACTTGTTCCGGGGTCCACGGCACCGCGAATCATCGGCTACAGATAACGCAGCACCGTGGATGCCGGAACAAGCCCGGCATGACGGGTAGGGTTAATCAAACAAGCTAGAGACCGACGTCTCGTCCGCGATCCGCTTGATCGCCTCGCCGAGCAACGGCGCGATTTGCAGGTGGCGGATCTTGCCGTGCGCGCCCTTGATGACCTCGTGGTTCCCGATCGAATCGGTGATCACCAACTCGCGCAATTCCGAGCCTTCGACCCGAGCGACAGCACCGCCCGACAGGACGCCGTGCGTGACATAGGCTATGACATCCTCGGCGCCAGCTTCCTTGAGCGCCGCCGCCGCGTTGCAGAGCGTGCCCGCCGAATCGACGATATCGTCGACCAGGATGCAGAACCGCCCTTCGACTTCGCCGATGATGTTCATCACCTCCGATTCGCCGGCACGTTCGCGCCGTTTGTCGACGATCGCGAGCGGTGCGTTGTCGAGTCGCTTGGCGAGCACGCGCGCGCGGACCACGCCGCCGACGTCAGGCGACACCACCATCAGGTTCTTGCCCTTGAACCGCGCCAGGATGTCTGCGGACATCACCGGTGCCGCGTAGAGATTGTCGGTCGGGATATCGAAGAAGCCCTGAATCTGTCCGGCATGCAGGTCGACCGACAGCACGCGGTTCGCGCCTGCGACGGTGATCAAATTGGCAACGAGCTTGGCCGAGATCGGCGTGCGCGGGCCCGGCTTCCGATCCTGTCTTGCATAACCCATGTACGGGATCACCGCGGTGATGCGCCGCGCCGACGCACGCCTCAGCGCGTCGATCATGATGAGCAGTTCCATGAGGTTGTCGTTGGCGGGATAGCCGGTCGACTGGATCACGAACACGTCCTCGCCGCGGACGTTCTCGTTGATCTCGACGAAGACCTCCTCGTCGGCGAAGCGCCGCACGCTGACGTCGGTCAACGGAGTTTCGAGATAGGCGGCGATCTCCTGCGCGAGAGGCAGGTTCGAATTGCCGGTCATCAGTTTCATGAAAGTCTTCCCCGCTCGATCACGCGCACCCCTTAGGCGCACGAATCGTGTCGTGGAAGGGTTTGCCCGTCGGCGCGGGGCTACCTACAGCGGCGGGATGACCGTGATCACCCGTTTCGCCCCTTCGCCCACCGGCCGGCTGCACGTCGGCAACATCCGTACCGCGCTCCACAACTGGATGTTCGCGCGGGCGCAGGGCGGCAAGTTCGTGCTGCGGATCGACGATACCGATCCCGAACGCAGCGAAGAACGCTTCGTCGATGCGATTCGCGCCGATCTCGACTGGCTCGGGATGACGCCCGACGCGGAGGAGCGACAGTCGGCACGGTTCGCGCTGTACGAAGCGCGGTTTGCGGCGCTGGTCGCGAGCGGCCACGTGTATCCCGCGTACGAGACGACGCAGGAACTCGACCTGAAGCGCAAGATCCAGGCCGGGCGCGGGCTGCCGCCGATCTACGACCGCGCCGCGCTGACGCTCGACGACGAGGCACGGGCGAAGCTGGAGGCGGACGGGGTGCAGCCGCATTGGCGGTTCAAGCTCGATCACGATTCGGCGATCGATTGGGAAGATCTGATCCGCGGGCCGCAGCATTTCGAGGCGAAGACGATGAGCGATCCAGTGATCCGGCGCGCCGACGGGTCGTGGCTGTATATGCTGCCGTCGGCGATCGACGATGCCGAGATGGGCGTGACGCACGTGGTGCGCGGCGAGGATCATGTGTCGAACACCGCGCTCCAGCTGCAGATGTTCGCCGCGCTCGGCGTCACGCCGCCGCAGTTCGCGCATGAGGCATTGCTCACGGGGGCGGAGGGCAAGCTGTCGAAGCGGCTCGGCTCGCTCGGCGTCGATCATTTCCGCGAGGTCGGGATCGAGCCGCAGGCGGTGCGCGCGTTGCTCGCCCGGATCGGGACGAGCGACCCGGTCGAGCCGATCGCCGATGCCGCGCCCTTGATCGCCGGGTTCGACTTCACGCGGTTTGGCCGGGCGCCGGCGCGGTTCGACGAAGCGGAACTGTCGCAACTGAACGCGCGGATCCTTCATGCACTGCCGTTCGAGGCGGTTGCCGCGCGGTTGCCTGAAGGCATGGATGTGGCAGCGTGGGAGGCGGTGCGGCCGAACCTGGTGACGCTGGCCGATGCGGCGGATTGGTGGGGCGTCATCGAGGGGCCGATCGCGTTTGAGGGCGACGTGGATGTCGACTATCTCGATCAGGCGCTGGCGGCGGCCGAGGCGATCGATTGGTCGAGCGATCCCTGGCACGCGCTGACGGCGCGGTTGAAAGCGGAGACGGGGCGCAAGGGCAAGGCGCTGTTCCTGCCGTTGCGCCGCGCGCTGACCGGGCGCGATCATGGGCCGGACATGGCGGCGCTGCTCCCGCTGATCGGACGCAAGCGCGCTTTGGAGCGGTTGGCGGCACGGTGATCGGGGAAGGTACGGCCTTCACCGTCGAGCATTCCCGTTCCAATTGGGTCCTGCCTCTGCGGAGAAGCAAATCTGTGTGACGTGGATCGAACCGGTCCGGCGCAACGGGCAGGCTGCGGATGGCGCAGGTGCCCGGGCCGACCAGGGGACGCATGACGACGCTGGTCTATCGTTGATTTTGGGTCGCGACGCCGACCCGGCAATCGTCGGAAGCACTTGGCCTTCGTCTTGCGATGGCCGCCCGCCAAAACCGTTGCCGCTCGTCCTCGGGCTTCCCAACTACACAGCATGTACGGCGTCCGCCCCAACCCCCGCGATCGGCTCCTGTCGGCCGCCGGCGCTGCGATACTTTGCGCCGTTACCGGTTACGCGCTGATCCTCGGCCTCGGTGTCCGCCTTCCGACTGCAATTCCGGACGTGCTCGTTACCTTCCCGGTCGGTTCCCAATCACCGCCGCCGCCGGCCGAAAGGATTATCCCCCGCCCGGCGACACGTCACCGTCCCAAAGCCGCGGCGTCCCCCGCGAATATTCGGTCGAAGGCAGCCGAAGTCGTTGTCCCGAAGCCGATCATCCCCCCGAGCGTTCCGCCCCCGCCCGTCATCGCCGCATTGAAACCCGGCGTCGGGAACGACGCCACCGCCGGCGCTACCCTCGTTCCCGGACCCGGCACAGGCGCGGGCGGCGAGGGGAATGGCACCGGCAGCGGTCGCTCGGGAAACGGCGACGGTGACGGTGGCGCCGAGACTCCGCCACGGCTCCTCAAGGGCCGTTTCAAGAACAAGGACTTTCCCAATGCCGAGGCCGTGATCGGTGCGGGCGGGATCGTCGGCGTGCGCTATACCGTAGAGACCGACGGCAGCGTGACGCACTGCATGATCATGCGCTCCAGCGGCAATGCGGTGCTCGACGCGACCACATGCCGCCTGATCGAACTGCGCTTTCGCTACCGCCCCTGGCTCGATGCGGCGGGGAGACCGGTCCGTTCTACCGTCGTGCACAACCAGGAATGGGTGAACCAGCTTGGGCCGACGTCGCGCGGGTCTTGATGATCCTTCTCCATTTCCGCGCAGGCGGGAATGACGATGACGTGGTGGAGACGCATAAGCCCCGACACTAGCGCCGCAACCGTCCCCCGCTCAGCACCCGTGCCGCCATGGGCCAAACCGTCAGCAGCACGCGCCCCAAAACGACCGTCGCGCCCAGCACCAGCAACGGCTGGACCAGCAGATACGCGGGATACAGCCCCGCCCCCAGCGCGCCGGTCGCTAGCCCGATGACCGGCCCGAACAGCCACAAAAGCACCAGGTGATCGCAGAACGCGAGAAACCCGTAGCGTTCCACCGCCCGCAACCGATCCGCGACGCCACTCCCCGCCAGCGCCCAGGCCACTCGCCAGAACAGCACCGCCGAGGCCAACCTGAACACGATGTCGAACGCCGCCATTGCGTGCGGATGCGCGTCGAAGCCCGCATTCCCCAGCAACGCCGTCCATAGCCGCGGCGCGATGAGCGCCAGGAACGGCAGCGCGCAGAGGGCAACCGGCCTCCGCGCCACTTTCTCCGCCACGCCAAACCGCCGCGCGGCGATCCCGGCGATAAAGAACAGCAGGATCTGCGGCCGCAGCAGCAACGGGATGTGCACGCCGGACACGCTCCACACGACGACGATCAACGCGACCAGCGCCAACCAGATACTCGACATGTGCACCAGCAGCGGCGCGAGCATCATGCAGACGAACAGATCGCGCAGGAACGGCATCTGCACGTCGATCTCGTTGGCACGGACGAGCGGCACGAGTTCGTTCAGCGTCCAGCCGATGCTCGACGGCGTCGGTGCCTTCAGGTCGCCGAGCGTCGCCGCCGCCCCGACCAGGAGAATCGCGATCGCGTTCCACAGCACCATCGGCAGCAGGATCGTACGCGCCTTGCCGATCAGGAACGCGCCGTAGCCCTGTCGCATCGCGGTCGAGACCACCAGCCAGCCGGAGATCATGCCAAGCAGCGGTACGGCGCTGCGCCCGAACATTTCGCCCAGCACGGTACGCAACACGCCCTGGCCGCTGAACGCCACTGCCGCCAGTTCTTCGGCGGTCCGCCCGGTCCAGGCGTGGACATAGACGATCCCCATGATCCCGATCAGCCGCGCGATCGCGATCGCCGTGGAGAGGCGAGTGTCCGCCTCGCGCGCCGGTTCGGCCGTTCGCATCTCCAAGTCCGACCCTCCGCCTGCGCTCGGCAAGCGCCTTACCCGGCTTGTTGGAGGCGAACACCTGCTTCAGGATGAAGCGGACGCTACGGGGGACCAAGACATGATCGCCGCATTCCTGCTGCTGGCCGCGCAGGCTAGCCCTGACGCAGCCCTATCGCGCCGCGTCGAGCGCGTGCTGGAGCGGAGCCCGGTGATCGACGGGCACAACGACCTGGCCTGGGAGATTCGCGAGCTACACGAGGCCAAGGTCGAGGCGGTAAAGCTCTCGGTCGATACCTCGCATCTGCCGAACCCGCTCCAGACCGACATTCCCCGCCTGCGCAAGGGTCATGTCGGCGGGCAGTTCTGGTCGGTATACATCCCCGCCGACGCCCCCGACCCGGTCAGGATGACGCTGGAAGAGATCGACATCGTCCGCCGTTTCGTCGCGGCGAACCCGGCGGCGTTTGAACTTGCGACCACAGCCGCGGATATCCGCCGGATCGAGAAGGCGGGGCGGATCGCATCGTTGATTGGTGTCGAGGGCGGGCACCAGATCGACGGGCGGCTGTCGGTGCTGCGGCAATATCGCGCGCTCGGAGTCGCCTATATGACGCTGACGCACGGCAACAGTCTGAACTGGGCGGACAGTTCGACCGACGCACCGCGCGCCGGAGGGCTCAGCGATTTCGGGCGGCAGGTGGTCGCCGAGATGAACCGCATCGGCATGATCGTCGACGTCTCCCACGTCTCGGACGCAACGATGGCCGCGGCTTTGGCGGCGACCAAGGCGCCGGTAATCGCATCCCACTCCAGCGCGCGGGCGATCGCGGACGCGCCGCGCAACATCCCCGACGACCTGCTCCGCGCGATCGGCGCGAACGGTGGCGTGGTGATGGTGAACTTCTATCCGTCCTTCCTGTCGGCGGAGTGGCGCGCTTGGGACGTCGCGCGCTCGGCTTATGCGAAGTCGGTCGGCGTGCCGGCGGGGGTGTACGGCGTCAGATCGCCCGCGCCTCTGGTAGCGTGGGACGCCGCGCATCCGGAGCCCAAGGTCACTGCCGCGACGGTCGCCGATCATGTCGAGCATATCGCGAAGATTGCCGGCCACGACCATGTCGGGATCGGTGGCGACTTCGACGGAATCCAGGGCACCGGGCCGATCGGTTTGAAGGGCGTCGATGGCTATCCGCTGCTGTTTGCTGAACTGGCGCGGCGGGGATGGAGCGATGGCGATCTGGCGAAGCTGTCGGGCGGCAACGTCCTGCGCGTCATGGAAGGGGTCGAAGCGGCCGCCAAGGGGATGGTGGGTATGCCGCCGACCGACGCGACCGATGTGGCGTCGCGGTAGAGTACGCCGGCGCTTGCTCGCTCGCACTGGCTCAAGACCGGGCCCTGCTACCAGCCTCGTCCCGTCACCCCAGCAAAAGCTGGGGTATCCCTCCGTATCGGACGACGCGTGCCACACCACGATATCCCAGCGTTCGCTGGGATGACGGTGGGAGGCGCGTCAAGGATCCGGCATTCGCTGCGGCACAGGCGGCTCCACCACAAGCGGCGGCACCGTACGCAGCACCAGGCCGATGGCCAACGCCGCCATGCCGAGCAACAAGCAAAACGCCGTCACCCCCGGCCATCCTGCATGCGTCCAGGCGAACCCACCGGCCGATCCCAGCACGCTCGATCCCATATAGTAGAAGAATAGATAGAACGCCGCCGCCTGTCCGCGCGCGCCTTGCGCGCGCCTGCCGACCCAAGCGCTCGCGATCGAATGCGCGCCGAAGAAGCCGATCGTCACCACCGCGATCCCCGCGATCACGAGCACCAGCGGCGTCATGGCGGTCAGCGCGACGCCAGCGATCAGCAGTATGACGGGAAACCAAAAGACCTTCCGCCGCCCAAGGCGTCCCGCCAGCGTCCCGAACTTCGTCGAACTGATCGATCCCAATACGTAGAGCAGGAACACGCCGCCGACCGCGGCCTGGCTCAGCCCATAAGGCGGGCTCATCAACCGGAAGCCCGCATAATTATAGATCGTGACGAACACGCCCATCAGCAGGAACGCCTCGAGATACAGCAATGGCATCGCGCGATCGACGAACAGCGATCCGGCACTTCGCAGCAGCGCGCCCGGCCGCCCGACGCTCGGTGTAAAATTGCGCGAGGGCGGGGCGAGTCGGCGAAATGCCTCCGCCATCGCCAGACCCGCGATCCCGACCGCGGCGAGTGCCCAGCGCCAGCCTTCGAGATCGGCGACGATGCTGACGACGAGTCGCCCGGCCATCCCGCCGAGCGCGCTGCCGGCGATATACAGCCCCATCGCCGCGCCGACCGAGCCCGCATCGACCTCCTCGGCGACATAGGCCATCGCCACTGCCGGCACGCCCGCAAGCGCGACACCGGTCAGGAAGCGCAGCACGAGCAACCCGCTCCACCCCGGCACGATCGCGGCCGCCAGCGTCAGGGTGCCGGCCGCAAACATCGCCGCGATCATCAGCGGACGCCGGCCGACCCGGTCCGAGACGAACCCGGCGAACAGGATGCCGATCGCGAGCGGTCCGGTCGCCAGCGACACCGCGAGCGACGCGCCCTCCGCGGTCAATCCGAACTGCGCGGCGAACAGCGGCAGCAACGGCTGCACCGAATAGAGCAGCGAGAAGGTCGAGAAGCCCGCGAACAGCATCGCCAGCGTCAGCCGACGATAGGCGGGCGTGCCGATCGCGATGGGGGTCGGGGCAGTAGTTGGGGCAGCGGCGGGGTCGATCATCGCATCGGCCGCTTGAAATAATGGAACGGCAACCACGACGATACCAGCTGCCACCCATGCGCCGCCTGCTTGCTGATCCCGACTAGCGCACCGATCTCCGTCCAACTCAGACCCGCGCGGCGACTGGCATCGACCCAGCGGTGCAGCGCCAGCCGTGCCTCGTCGGCAACGACATGCGCGGCCTCGATCATCGGCGGATATTCGTCGCGTGTCGCGCCTGCGAACGGGGTGCGTTCCTCCCGCCATGCCAGCGCAAGGCCGGCGGCGCGTTGGCGAAGATCGATCTCGTCCGATGGCGTCATGGCGGGCTCCACGTCAAGACTGCCTTGACGATGCGTCGAATCCCTCGAGAAACGCCGATACATTGTGGCCTAGCGCGTCGACCGCGTACCCGCCCTCCATGACGATGACCGTTGGCCAGTCGCGGTCGGCGATGTCGGCAGCCAGCACCATGTAATCGGGCGTGGTCAGCTTGAAATGCGAGATCGGGTCGCCTTCCCAGGTATCCGCGCCGAAGCTGATCACCAGAAGGCCGGGGTCGAACGCAGCGATCGCGTCGAGTGCGGTGCTTTGTGCCGCGCGAAAGGCAGCGATCTTCGTGCCGTGGGGGAGGGGCAGGTTCAGCGTGGTACCCAGCCCTTCGCCTTCGCCCGTTTCATCGGCGTGACCCCAGTAGAAGGGATAGTCGGTCTTCGGATCGGCGTGGACGGACGCGTAGAATACGTCGCTACGGGCGTAAAAGATGTCCTGCGTGCCGTTGCCGTGGTGATAGTCGACGTCGAGGATCGCGACGCGCGCGACACCGGCGTCGCGCGCAGCCTGCGCTGCGATCGCAGCGGTGTTGAGGTGGCAGTATCCGCCACAATAGTCCGCACCGGCATGATGGCCGGGCGGGCGGCACAGCGCGAACGCTGCGCGGTCGCCGTCGAGCACCGCATGCGTCGCGGCGAGCGCGGACTGCGCGCTGCCATAGGAGGCGGCCCAGGTCTCGGGTGTGATCGGCGTGGTTGCATCGAAGCTGTGCGCGCCGATCAGTGCGTCGATCCGCGTGAGATCGAGCGGCCGGCGGCCGCGGATCGGCAAGGTGTAGGGGATCGCATCGCCTTCACGACCGGCTTCGCGCCACAACCGCGCCGCGTCCTTCAGGAACGCGACGTACGACGCGGGGTGGACGGCCAGGATCGGCGCCTCGCCCCGATCCTCCGGCGCTTCGACCGGGCCGATCGCGCGCAGGATCGAGTCGACCCGCGCGGGCGTCTCCGCATAGGCGGTGAACGCGCCATTGTGCAGTTCCAACGCTGGCGCATGGGTCCGCTGGGCGTCGTCGAAGAACAGCCGCATCTTTGCTCCTTGGTGCGCGGTCACGAGGGAAAACCAACCGATCGCTTTGCGGGTCCTACCGGGTCACGCGCGTTCGGCAAATAAGGCTCAGAACAGCGCCAGTTGCCGATCGTCGTTGCCGGTCAGCAGCCAGCGCCCGATCACGTCGTGGCGCGTTCGGCCGACATGGCTGTGGACCAGCACGATCGCATCCGCGTCCCAGCCGATCGGCGCGATGGGTTGCGTGAACGGCGCGCCGTCGCGGTAGCCGAGCGTCATGTGCGGACTGAACCGATAGTCCGCGCGAGCGCGCAACCCTGCCGCCTCGCGTGCTACCGCAATCCGATGATGCAGTGCGGCGAGCGAAGCATTCTTGCGGCGCGGACGCAGCGCGATGGAGCGATCGCTGCCGACCACGGTGTCGAACTGGAGTGCGAACGGCGCGGCTTCGACCGCATCGCCGATCGCCTTCAGGTCGCGCTCCAATGCGGTCGAGACGCGGTCATGGTCGTCGAGGATGTCGATCGTGACGTGGAGATGCTCGGGGCGCAGCTTGTCCCCGTCGGTCTCGAACCACGACGCTGCGGCGGTAATCTGGCGCGCGAGCGGGAGTGGTGGGCGGATCGCGAAGAACAGGCGATGGCGGGCGAGCGGACGATGGAACATGCCGGTTTCCAAATCGGGGGAAGGCGTATTCGTTGCTAATATGTTCCACTATATTCGTCTAGGTAGCGCGCGAAATTGTAAGGCTCAAATACCACCCCGGCGAAGGCCGGGGCCCAATTGGAACGGTCACAGTAACGAAGCGTGGCGGCCAGTTAACAGCGTATCCCAATTGGGCCCCGGCCTGCGCCGGGGTGGATAGTTCTTCCAGTGTACGCCTTACCGCGCCAACGCTTCCGCAATCAGTTTCCGCGAGTTCTCGACCCCGTACAGCGCGATGAAGCTCCCCATCCGCGGCCCCTGCTCCGAGCCCAGCAACGTCTCGTACAGCGCCTTGAACCAGTCGCGCAGGTTGTCGAACCCGCCGGTCTTGCCGATCTCGTAGACGATGTTCTGGATATCCTCCGCGCTCGCCTCCGCCGGCAGCGCGGCGAGTTCCGCATCCAGCCGCTCCAGCGCCGCAACCTCGACGCCCTCGGGCGCGCGGCGCTTCAACGTCGGCGCAACGAAATCGCGGCTATAGGCCAGCGCATAGCCGATCAGGCGGTCGAGCTCGGGGTATTTCGCCGCCGACGCATCGGGCACGTAATTCGCGAGATACCCCCAGACCTGCTCCTTGCTCGCATCGCCCATCACCCCGACGAGGTTGAGCAACAGCCCGAACGTCACCGGCAGCTCCCCCGTCGGCAGCTTGCCGTCGTGGATGTGATGCACCGGATTGCCGAGCTTCTGCTTCAGGTCCTGGCCGGCATAATTGCCGCGGAACTGCCAATATTCGTCCACCGCGCGCGGGATCACGCCCATGTGCAGCGACTTCGCCTTCTTGGGCTCGCGGTAGGCGTAGAACGCGAGGCTCTCCTCGGGGCCATAGGTCAGCCACTGATCGAGGCTCAGCCCATTGCCCTTCGATTTCGAGATCTTCTCGCCATTCTCGTCGAGGAACATCTCGTAGTTGAACCCCTCGGGCGGACGCCCGCCGAGCACGCGCGCGATCTTCGAAGACTGGGTGACCGAGTCGATCAGGTCCTTGCCCGCCATCTCGTAGTCGACACCCAGCGCGACCCAGCGCATCGCCCAGTCGACCTTCCACTGAAGCTTGGCCTTGCCGCCGAGCACGCTCTGCTCGATCCGCTGCCCCTCATCCTCGAACGCGATCAGCCCAGCCTCGGCATCGATCACCTCGATCGGCACCTGCAACACGATGCCGCTGGTCGGCGAGATCGGCAGCACCGGCGAATAGGTCGCGCGGCGCTCGGCCCGCAGCGTCGGCAGCATCACGTCCTGGATACCCTGGAAGTGACGGAGCACGCCCTTGAGCGCCTCGTCGAAGCGTCCGCCCGTGTAATATTCCGTCGACGACGCAAACTCGTAGTCGAAGCCGTAGCGGTCGAGGAATTCGCGCAGGATCGCGTTATTATGCGCGGCAAAGCTCGAATGCGTGCCGAACGGATCGGGGATCTGCGTCAGCGGCTTGCCGAGATGCTCGCGCAGCATGTCGCCGTTAGGAACGTTGTCCGGCACTTTCCGCAAGCCGTCCATATCGTCCGAGAACGCGATCAACCGCGTCGGCGTGTCGCTCAGCGCGTGGAAGGCGTTGCGCACCATCGTGGTGCGCAACACCTCGTTGAACGTGCCGATATGCGGCAGACCCGACGGCCCATAGCCCGTCTCGAACAGCACCGGATCGCCCGACTTGCCGTTCGGATAGCGCTTGAGGAGTTTGCGCGCCTCCTCGTACGGCCAGGCTTTGGACTCGAGGGCGGCGGTGCGGATGTCATCGGTCATAGCGTTCGGCGATTAGCGCCTGTGCCTGCCTTCGTCACCCCACCGCCGCACGGGCTATCAGCGGCAACGATCCTTCGCAGTGATCGTCCGGTCGACCGCACGCCCGCCAAGCGCACCCGCCGCACCGCCGGCCAGCGTGCCGAGCAGTCCGCCGCCGACCGCATTGCCGAGCACCGCGCCGCCGACGCCGCCTGCGACTAGGCCTGTCGTGCCACTCGAGTGACGGCAACGCTTTGCGCGGTAGCGACGGTCATGCCCGCGATATTCGCGCTTCGAGCGCGCCTCGGCCTTGCCCGTGGGGATCACGGCGGCAGCTGGAATTGCGAGCGATAGCGCGCTCAGCGCCATGAGAAACTTCCGCATGATGATCGTCCCTGTTGATGTAGGTAAAGTTCGGTATTGATGACTGCGCAACGCACGTGAACCGTGCCGGTTGCGTAACGGCCGATGCGGCATGATGGATTGGCGGAATTTTGCGCTCCGGGGACATCTTCTGCAACGCATCATGGCGGCCTTCCCTCCCGCGCGTCATCCCAGCGAAAGCTGCGATATCCCCGTGGAGATCCCAGCACTCGCCCCATGAATATCCCAGCTTTCGCTGGGATGACGGGCGGGGGAGGGTGCATCCCCGATCACGATAATTTCGCGCCGCCAAACATATCGCCCATCACAAAAGGTTGCCCTTTCGTTCCCCTTCACGCAAGGTCGCGCGGTATGCCGCTTCCCTATCCCGCCCTCCACGCCAGCCACGCCGGCATCTGGATCGCGAATGCGGAGGGTGCGCGTCCGATCGGGCGGGGCGAAGCGATCCGGATCGCGGCCGACACGCCGGTCATCATGCTCAACGCGCCGCTCGTCGGGCAGCGGCTGGGTTATCCCGATCTGTCGGGGCTCGACCTGCTCGAACTCTATGCGTTCCTCCGCCCCGCGCAGTTCGCGGTGCCGACGCCGAAGGGGATCGCGCGGGTTACCGGGCTGGATGTGCCGACCGATGACGCCGAGATCGCGCCGTTCCTCCTGCGCGCTGCCGAAGCGATGCTGGCGCTCACCGATACCGACTGGCCCGAGCGCGAGGGCGCGTGGACGGCGGCGCAATCGCTGTTCCGCCTGCGCTGGCCCTGGGCACCGATCGTCGCGGAGCGGCTGAAGAAGCCCGCGATCAACGAACGCTGGCTGTTCTCGTCGCTCCCCGAATGGGAGGAGCACGCGCCGCGACCTGCCCCGCGTACCGTGACGATCGAACCGGGCGATGCGGAAGCGCGTCTCGTCGACCTCACCGGCCACGGCGCCGAGGAACGCCCTGGCCAGCGCGCTTATGCCGGCGCCGCCACTGCCGCGTTTGCGCCAAGGGCGATGCGCGACACACCTAATCTTGTCCTCGCCGAGGCTGGGACCGGGATCGGCAAGACGCTCGGCTATCTCGCGCCCGCGTCGCTGTGGGCGGAGAAGGCCGGCGGTGCGGTGTGGATCTCGACCTATACCAAGACGCTGCAACGCCAGCTGGGGCAGGAAACCGCGCGCCTTTATCCCGACGCTGCGATCCGGAAAGCCAAGGTCGTCACGCGCAAGGGCCGCGAGAATTACCTGTGCCTGCTGAACCTCGAAGACGCCCTCCAAGGCGGGTTCGCAGGCCGCGCGGCGATCCTGGCGCACCTCGTCGCGCGCTGGGCCGCGTATAGCGCGGACGGCGATATGGTCGGCGGCGACCTGCCCGGCTGGCTGCCGACGCTGTTCCGCCGCAACGGCTCGACCGCGCTGACCGACCGGCGCGGCGAGTGCGTGTATGCCGGCTGCCCGCACTACCGGAAATGCTTCATCGAGCGCGCTGCCCGCGCGTCGTCGGACGCCGACATCGTCATCGCCAACCACGCGCTGGTGATGGTCAATGCCGCGAGAGGCCGTGAACTCGCCACCCGCCCGACGCGCTACGTGTTCGACGAAGGCCACCACATCTTCGACGCGGCCGATTCGATGTTCGCGACCGCGCTGACCGGTGCGGAGACGATCGAACTGCGCCGCTGGATCCTCGGCCCCGAATCGAGTGGTCGCGGGCGACGACGGGGGCTCGCCGCACGGCTGTCCGATCTCGCCAGCTACGACGAACAGGGCGCACGGGCGATCTCCGACGCGGTAACCGCGGCGGGGACGCTGGCGGCGGACGGCTGGCTGCAACGCCTGGGCGAGGGCGCGCCGTTTGGACCGATCGAGACGCTGCTCGCCGCCGTCCGCGGCCTGACCTACGCGCGAGCCGAGCAACCGGGCGATGCAGGCTATGGCCTCGAAACGGAACTTGCCGAACCCGACGCGACGCTGATCGAGGCCGCCGCGCCCGCTGCCGCCGCGCTCGACGCACTCGTTCGCCCGCTCGTAACGCTCGGTCGCCGCTTGGAGGCGGTGCTCGCCGAAGCACCCGACTGGATGGACGGCCCCGCCCGAGCCCGAGTCGAGGGCGCGATCGCCTCGATCGGCTGGCGCGCGGAAACGGTGGCGTCGTGGTTGTCGCTGCTCGCGCGCGTCGGCGGGCCGGTCGATGGCGATTTCGTCGACTGGCTCGCGGTCGACCGGATCGAGGGCCGCGAGTTCGACATCGGCCTCCACCGCCATTGGCTCGACCCGACCCGGCCGTTTGCGGAGATCGTCCTGAAACCGGCGCACGGGGCACTGGTTACTTCTGCCACCCTCACCGGCGGCGGCGATTGGGAGGTGGCCGAAGCCCGCACGGGCGCACCGCATCTCCTCCGCCCCGCCGCGCGGTTCGAGGCGAAGAGCCCGTTCGACTATACGCGCCAGGCCGAAGTGCTGATCGTCACCGACGTCAAGCGCGGCGATATCGGCGCACTAGCCAACGCCTACGCCCAGCTGATCGTCGCCAGCCGCGGCGGCACGCTCGGCCTGTTCACCGCGATCCGGCGGTTGCGCGGTGTGCATGGCCGCATCGCCGATCGGCTCGCGCGCGAAGGCCTGCCGCTCCACGCGCAGCACGTCGATCCGATCGATACCGGCACGCTCGTCGACATCTTCCGCGACGATCCCGGCGCATCGCTGCTCGGCACCGACGCGCTCCGAGATGGCGTCGACGTTCCCGGCGAATCGCTGCGGCTCGTGGTGATGGAGGGCGTCCCCTGGGCGAAACCCTCCGTCCTCCACGCCGCGCGCAGGCTCGCGGGTGGCGGCTCGGCCTATGACGACCGGCTCGTTCGGGCACGTCTCGCTCAGGCGTTCGGACGATTGATCCGGCGCGCGGACGATTCCGGCGTGTTCGTGATGTTGTCCGCCGCGATGCCCTCGCGGTTGCTCAGCGCGTTCCCGCCGGGGGTGCCGATCGCGCGCGTCACGCTCGAAGAAGCGGTGGCCCGAGTTGCGAGCCGGCTTTCCTCAAGCCCGCGTGTAGGGCATGAAAGCCGCGAACCGGCTTGAGGATTCCCATGAAGACGTTGACGCTGTTGCGCCACGCCAAGTCCGGCTGGGACGATCCGGTCGCGCGCGATTTCGACCGCCCGCTCAACGCCAAGGGAAAGCGTGCCGCCGCGATGGTCGGCCGGCACATGCGATCGCTGGGGTTGGCGTTCGATCATGCGATCGCGTCGCCGGCGGTGCGCGTTTCGGAGACCTTGGAGCAGATCGAGTCGGGCTATGGCCGGACGATCGCGCCGGACCTGGACCGGCGGGTGTATCTGGCATCGGCGGCGACGTTGCTCGACGTGGTGCACGGCTTTCCAGACGAAGCCGAGCGCGCGTTGCTCGTCGGGCATAATCCGGGGTTGGAAGATCTCGTGCTGATGCTGGTCGCGGATGGGGCTGATCCGCTTCGCGATGCGGTCGAGGACAAATATCCGACCGCCAGTATTGCCGAACTTCAGTTCGAAGGGGACTGGGCGGATGCTGCGGCGGGTACCGCTCGGCTCACGCGCTTTGTCCGCCCCCGAGATCTGGATCCGACCCTAGGCCCCGACGCGGACTAAACCATGTTTCCCCGCGAAGGCGGGGATCCAGCCTGGGCTCCCGCCTTCGCGGGAGAACGAGGAGCGGGAGCGCACCGCCAAACGCGCACCATTCAAGTAAGCCGTTATCCCGGCGAAGGCCGGGGTGGGGTGGTATTGGGATAGACTAGCCTTCAACACATCCGTCGATGCTGCTCAGCTTTTCCCCGCCATTCTCGCCTTCAGATCCGAGAACGCATTCGCCGGCCGGAACTCGTCCTCGCTGATGACCCCGGCCGCCGCCAGAGCCGCCGCGGCGTTCGGCCCGCGCGGGAACGGATCGATCGCCAGCGCCAGCGTATCCGCCGCCGCTTCGCCCAGGTCGATCGTGCCACCCTCGATCGCGACCATGTCGAGCGCATCGTCGGACAGCTCGACCTCGTCACCCTCGGCGATCAGCTGCTCAACGAACAGCAACGCGACCGGCTCGTCGATCTTCGTGTCGAGCGGTTCGTCGGTCACCGAACACGCCTGCACCGCCGCGCCGGTCACGCGGCCCTTCACGACGATGCCGCTGTCGGTGCGCTTGATCCCCAACCGCGCGTCGAGTCGCGTGATCGACAGCAGCGCGAACCGCTTCGCTAGCGCCGCGCGCTCATCCTCGGTCGCGGCGATCTCGACGATCCGCTCGCGCTCGCCGATCGTGTCGAGGCGTTCGGGGCGGCTGAACTCGGGCTTCACGGCAATTCTCCAGATAAAACATTCGCTAGTGGCATCGCAGCCAACCCAGCATGAAAAGCGATCACCGAGTCGCGGACATGCGCCAATGCGGCGTCATCGGGCGTCACGCCGCGGTACAGGTTCCGCACCAGGGCCGGCGCGATATCGCCCGCCGCCAGCCCGTCCCGGTAGGCACCGAGGCGCCCGCCAAGCATGCTCATCATCTTGCCGATATGCTTGCCGACGATGATGTCGCCGATTCCGATCTCGCGCAATTGCCCGTCCATGTCGTCGACGAACCTCTCCGCCAGACGCGCCGCGGGTTCGCCGCCAGCGGGCTCAACCTCGAGCCGCAGCATGACGATCGCCAGCAGCGTCGCGATCATGTCGAAGCGGCCGTCGACCGTGTCGGGCACTGCGCCTTCCCGGTACCAATGTTCCGCGCGGGCCCGGCCGACGACGGCGTTGTACAGCGGCAGCGCCTCGCCGGGCTTCTCGCCGAGCAGTCTTCCCAACCAGCTCAAAATCTATCGTCCTCAACACGAAGCCGCGCTTCGGCTTGTTTGCCCGCGCATCCTCGCATATCGAGGCGATCGGCGGCCGATGCAATCGCGTGGGACCCGTCACGTGTTTTCGCGTGCCCCGGTTGGGAGTTTATATGAGCCTGTTTTCCGCCCGTACGGGTCTCGCCGCAGCGCTTGCGGTCGCCGCATTGGCCAGCGGGGGCTGCACCCAGCTGCGGTCGCACCAGGGCTATGTCGTCGATACCGACCTCGTCAACTCGGTCCAGCCGGGCGTGGACAACCGCCAGTCGGTGCTCGCGACGCTCGGCAAGCCGACGCTCGCAGGACAGTTCGACCAGGGCGACTGGTATTATCTTGCGCGCGACAGCCGCAACCTCGCGTTCCGCAATCCGCGCCCGAACGCGCAAATCACGCTGCAGATCAGCTTCGACCAGAAGGGGACGGTCACCGCGGTTCGCCGTGGCGGTCTCGACCAGGTCTCATCGATCAGCCCGTACGGCAAGAAGACGCCGACGCTCGGTCGTCAGCGCGGATTCTTCCAGGATCTGTTCGGCAACATCGGCACGGTCGGTGCCGCGGGTGCGGGCGGCAATGCCGGCGGCGGCAGCAATACTGGCGGCGGCGGTCGCGATCGGCCCTGATATATACGTAGTAACGTCTGCAACCTGACCCGAAGGGTTAGGCCGCACCGCGCGCTACACCGCGGTGCGGCCGGGCCGGGCATTGATCGGCACCGATCCCGAAAGGGGGGAAAGGGATCAAGGTTGTAATGTTCGCCGGGCCGGAAGGTTCAGCGCCACGGCAAGACGCGACAGATTTCTTAAACATCCGATTTCGACCGGACTGAATCCGAAACGGACATAACGTGTCGTACCTCCTCTGCGAGGGGGTCGCATGATCGAGTCGTTGTGGGTAATCGACGTTTTCGCGCGCGAAACCATGTTGTTCGCTGGCGTCGGATTGCTTCTGGGCGGGCTTGACGATCTGCTCATCGACTTGATTTTCATCGTGCTGCGGGTCCGGCACGGACGCCGCCCACGCCTGACGCTCGAAAAATTGCCGCCACCTTCTCGACCGGGTCGGATCGCCGTGTTCGTCGCCGCCTGGGACGAGGTCGCGGTCATTGGCGGGATGCTGTCGACCGCGCTGGCACGGTACGATCACGACGATTACCGGATCTATGTCGGCGTGTATCCCAACGATCGCGGCACGATCGATGCCGTCGCCAAGGTTGCGGAACGGGATGTGCGGGTTCGGATGGTTATCGGCCCGCGTGATGGACCGACGACCAAGGCCGATTGTCTCAACACGGTGTGGCGGGCTCTGCGCCGTGACGACTCGCGGGAGACTCTGCAGACCAAGGCGATCGTGCTCCATGATGCCGAGGACGTGGTGCATGCGCAGGAGCTGCGCGTCTTCGACAGCCTGATCGACCAGTACGAGGTGGTGCAGTTGCCAGTGCTGCCACTCGTCAATCGCGGCGCACGGCTGGTGTCGGGTCATTACGCCGACGAGTTCGCCGAATCCCACGCAAAACAGATCATCGTCCGGACGGCGCTGGGTGCAGGAATGCCGCTCGCCGGTACTGGATGCGCCATCGCGCCCGACGTCCTGGCGATGATCGCCCAGGCGCGCGGCGGAGACCCGTTCGATGCCTCCAGCCTGACCGAGGATTACGAGCTTGGCCTGCGCCTCGCCGAACTTGGCGCGCGAGGCATCTTTGCGCGGGTCGCGGCGGACGACGCGGGCACCGTCGTTGCCGTTCGCGCCTATTTCCCCGGTACGATGAAAGAGTCGATTCGCCAGAAGACCCGGTGGATGACGGGTATCGCTCTCGCCGGCTGGGATCGCACCGGATGGGGACGGCCGCGCGCGTTTGCCGATCACTGGATGCGGATGCGCGATCGGCGCGCACCGCTGGCGGTCGTGATCCTGGCGGTCGCGTATGTCGCCATGCCGGTGTGGGGCGTGTCGCTGATGCTCCACTGGGTCTTGGGCGAAACATTCCCCCATTCAAACCATGCCTATCCAGGCGCGGTCGGGTCAGCCGCGTTCTGGCTGCTGGTTGCCAACGCGGCGTTGCTGGCGTGGCGTCTCGTGATCCGCATGCTCTTTACCGGGCGCAGTTACGGTCTGCGCGAAGCGGTGTGGTCGCTTCCGCGGTTCCTCGTCGGCAATCTCGTCTCGCTGGTCGCCGCACCTCGCGCCGTGATCCTCTATATCGGCATGCTGCGCGGCGCCGCGCCGGTGTGGGACAAGACGCGCCACGATTTTCCGGACATGCCGCCCGCCGCAGGGGACGGTTTCCCAGCGATAGCCTCCGGAATCGTCCGAACCGGATGACCGGCGGGCGTCCGCTGCGGTTCCTCGGAGTGGCGCTGGGGGGTTGGGTGCTGATCCGCGTTGCGTTGCTGCTTCCCGAGATCGGGGCGATCCCGCCATCGGACGTGATTCCCCGTTTGATCAAAGTCCTCGTGCCCGACGTGGCGGCGGCGGTTTTTCGCAGCGTGTCGGTGCCTGCCCGCTCCAAGCAAGCCATCGAGATCGCCGTGCCGCTCACGTCGATGGCCGTTGAACAGACGTTGCTTGCCAAAACCGTCGAACCGCTCCCGAAAGCCGCCGACGTGGCACGACCGTTACCGCCCGACGTCGAGCATCGAGCCGCGCCGATCCCGTCGCCCGGTGCGCCGCCTGCCGCCGTACGTGGCCCGCGTCGATTGAACGGCAGCGCCTGGTTGCTCGTCCGGGGCGGCCCCGCCGGCACCGTCTCGGGTGGTCAACTCGGCGCTTCGCAGGGCGGCGTCCGACTGACCTATGCGCTCGGCACGCGCCGCAGGTTCGCACTGGCCGCACGCCTGGCCGCTCCCCTCAAAGGTGTCGGGCGCGAAGCGGCGCTCGGCATCGAATGGCAACCGACCCGCCTGCCGATCCGGTTGGTGGCCGAGCAGCGCTTCGTCCTCGACGGCGGACGCGGCGGCCCCACCTTGGGGGTGATCGCCGGCTATGGCCCGTCGGACATAGCGCCCGGCGTCCGCCTCGAGGCCTACGGTCAGGCCGGTGCGATCGCGCGCGATGGCGTCGAAGCGTTCGTCGATGCCTCGGCACGCCTCACGTATCCGCTCGGCAAGCTCGGAGATGCACGCGCCGATATCGGTGTCGGCGCCTGGGGCAGTGCCCAGCGAGGCGCCAAGCGCTTCGATATCGGCCCGACGATCGTCGCAACCATCCCCGTCGCGCGCAGGTCGATCCGCCTCGCGCTCGACTGGCGCGAACGGATCGCCGGCACCGCACGGCCGGGCTCCGGCCCGGCGTTCTCGATCGGCAGCGATTTCTGACACGCGCTGGACACCGAAGCCGATGCAAATCCATGTTTGTCCAGCCTAGCCCCGCGCGCGCAATCCGGTGTAACGCTGAGGGCGTGGATCTGTATCTCCCCGTCGCCAACCTGTCGGTCAACGCGCTCGTCATCATCCTGCTGGGCGGCGGCGTCGGGCTGTTGTCGGGCATGTTCGGGGTTGGCGGCGGCTTCCTGACGACGCCGCTGCTGATCGTCTACGGCATCCCCCCGACCGTCGCCGCCGCCTCGTCCGCGAGCCAGGTGACCGGCGCGAGCGTGTCGGGCGTGTTCGCACACTTCCGCCGCAAGGGCGTCGATACCAAGATGGGCGGCGTGCTCGTCGCGGGCGGTATCGTCGGCGCGTTCTTCGGCGCATGGCTGTTCCGGCTGCTCCAGCAAAGCGGGCAGATCGATACGGTGATCGCGATCGTCTACGTCGTCATGCTCGGCTCGATCGGCAGCATGATGGCGAACGAGTCGATCGGCACGATCCGCCGCGCACGCACCGGCCGGCCGCCGAAAGCCCGCAAGCGCCGCCACCACCCGCTCGTCGCCGCGCTTCCCCTGCGGACGCGTTTCTATGCCTCAGGCCTGTATATCTCCCCGCTCGCACCGCTGTTGCTCGGCTTCTTCACCGGCATATTGACGATCCTGCTCGGCATCGGCGGCGGCTTCATCCTCGTTCCGGCGATGATCTACCTGCTTGGCATGGCGACGTCGGTGGTGGTCGGTACGTCGTTGTTCCAGACGCTGTTCGTCACTGCGGTCGCGACGATGGTCCATGCGACGACGACCAAGGCGGTGGACATCGTCCTTGCCGGGCTGCTGCTGCTCGGCTCGGTCGTCGGTGCGCAGGTCGGCGCGCGGTTCGCCACCAAGTTCCGGCCTGAATATCTCCGCCTCGCGCTTGCCGTGATGGTGCTGCTGATCGGCGTGCGGATCCTGCTCGGTCTCGTCTGGCGCCCCGAGGAGATCTTCTCGGTCACGCTGTCGTGAGGGCGGTGGCATGAAGCCTTGGCCATTCCTGCTGCTCGCGCCGCTGCTGATGGCGCAGGCCAAGCCGGTGCTCGTGCCCGACGTCTCGCAGCGCAATATCGAGATCGCGTACAGTTTCACCGGCGCCGAACTGCTCCTGTTCGGCGCAATCCTCTACCCCGGCGGTCGCCTGCCGAGCGACGAGCATCCGACCGATATTGTCGTCGTGGTGAAAGGGCCGACGCAATCGATCCTGATACGCGAGAAGGAAAAGGTCGCCGGGATCTGGGTCAACGCCTCGCGTCTGCGGTATCGGTCCGCGCCCAGCTTCTACGCAATCGCCTCGTCCAAGCCGATTGGCCGCCTGGTCGACGATCGTACCCGCGCAATCTACGAACTCGGGCTCGACAGCCTGCAACTGTCCCCGGCCTCCAGCGCACCGGTCGATACGCAGGACCGTTTCCAGAATGGGCTGGTCGATCTGAAGCGACGTGCCGGCCTGTATTACGAGGCTCCTGGGGCGGTCGAGATTACCGACGGCGTCCTCTACCGCGCCCGCGTTTCGATCCCCGCCCGCGTTCCGGTCGGGCGCTTCACTGCGGAGACGTTCCTGATCCGCGACGGGCGCGTGCTGGCGGCAGCGGTCCGCGATATCGACATCCGGAAATCCGGGTTCGAGCGGTTCGTCGCGCGCGCTGCGGATCGTTCGTCGGTGATCTATGGGCTGGTCGCGGTCGCGCTGTCCGTATTTCTGGGGTGGGTCGCCGGCTGGATCGCGCGAAGACTGTAGCGCGACACCGCTGTCGTCACCCGATGTTTACGACTTGCAAGGCAGAGTCGCACCGTAATGACGAGGGATCGTGCGAGAATGAGTGACATGCCGGGATCAGCCGCGTTCCTGCAGGCGACCCCCATGCTGGGTGATGTCCCGAGCAAGGATTCGATCGTCACGCCGATCGGCGTCGTCTTCGCGATCGCCGGCTCCAGCAGTCGCGTACTTCTCGATCGCGCCTCGCTTGGTGCGGCGTCGTTCGATACCGATCCCGTGGTCGCGGCGGCGGGGCAGGTCGGCAGCCAGGTGAAGATGCGCGTCGGTGCGACGTGGCTGGTCGCCAACATCCGTTCGCTGAAACTCGAGGACACGGCGGGCACCTGCATCTCCGCCGAGATCGATTTCCTCGGCGAGGGCGACGAGGAGCAACTGACCGGCAGGCTCTACAAGTTCCGCCGCGGCGTGACACGCTATCCGATGCCGGGGTGCGAGGTGTTTCCGATCACCACCGCCGACCTGCAGCAGATCTATGCGGCGCAGGACCGCGCCAATATCGAGGTCGGCATGGTCTATCCGACCACCGATATCCGCGCCGCGCTGTATGTCGATGCGATGCTCGGCAAGCATTTCGCGCTCGTCGGATCGACCGGCACGGGCAAGTCGACCAGTGCCGCGCTGATCCTCCACCGGATCTGCGAACTCGCGCCGCAGGGCCATATCGTGATGATCGACCCGCACGGCGAATATGCCGCCGCGTTCAGATTGAACGGCGCGATCTACGACGTTTCGAACCTGCAGATGCCGTATTGGCTGATGAACTTCGAGGAGCATTGCGAGGTGTTTCTCACCAGCAGTGGCTCGGCACGCCAGTTCGACGCGGACATCCTCGCCAAATGCCTGCTTGCCGCCAAGGCCAAGAGCCGCCTCGGGCAGGAGATCGCCAAGCTCACCGTCGACGCGCCGATCCCGTATCTGCTGAGCGACCTGACGACGATCATCAGCGCCGAGATGGGCAGGATGGATCGGGCAGGCGACACCGCGCCCTATCTGCGACTCAAGGCCAAGATCGACGAGATCAAGGCCGATCCGCGCTACGGGTTCATGTTCTCGGGGATGCTCGTCGCCGATACGATGGCAAGCTTCCTGGCGCGCATCTTCCGCCTGCCCGGCGACGGCAAGCCGATCTCGATCATCGACGTGTCGGGCGTGCCGTCGGACATTACGTCGGTGGTGGTCGCGGTGCTCGCGCGGATGACGTTCGACTTTGCGATCTGGTCGCGCAATGAACCGCAACGGCCGATCCTGCTCGTCTGCGAAGAGGCACATCGGTATATTCCCGCGGGGCAGGAGACGAGTAGCTCGGTCGGACGGATCTTGGGGCGGATCGCCAAGGAGGGCCGCAAATACGGCGTGTCGCTGGGTCTCATCACGCAGCGCCCGTCGGATCTCGCGGAGGGCGTGCTGTCGCAGTGCGGCACGATCATTGCCATGCGCCTCAACAACGATCGAGACCAGGCGTTCGTCCGCGCCGCCATGCCGGAAGGTGCGCGCGGCTTCCTCGATTCGATCCCTGCGCTGCGCAACCGCGAGTGCATCATCTGCGGGGAGGGTGTGACGATCCCGATCCGCGTGAGCTTCGACGGGCTCGAGGAATCGAAGCGTCCGGCATCCGGCGATCCCCTGTTCTCGGAACTGTGGCGCGACGTTGGCGGCGAAGACCAGATCATCGGCCGCACGATCCAGCGCTGGCGCGCGCAGGGGAAGTAGGCGGGTCGATACGCCTGGACGCCGATCATCGCGCCTGAACGACACGGGCTGAAGCGGCTACGCGTGTGCGCTCGGATCAAGCGCCGACACCGCGTTCGTGCGCCCAGACGATCGCCGCGCTGCGCCGGTTGACGCCGATCTTCGCATAAAGCCGCGCCACGTGGTTGCGGACCGTGTTGCGCGACAGGCCCAGCCGGTCCGAGATCGCCGCGTCGTCGAGGTCCTGGCAGATCAGCTCCAGCACCTCGCGCTCGCGCTTGCTGAGATCGGCTGAGGGCGCAGCAGACCCGATCGCGGTCCGGGGGTTTCGCAAGGTCGCCAGCTTGTCCATGATCGACCGGCTGAGCCAGTTGGCGTCCTTCATCACCGCATCGATCGCCTCGACCAGTTCCAGCTCGCCGCGTCGTCGGGCCGAGATGTCCTGATACAGCCACAGCACGCACGGCGTTCCTTCGACGCTGATCCGTTCGGCGGAGATGAGGCAGTCGAGCGCCTCGCCAGTCTTGTGCAGGAGTTGCACGTCGCGGCTGCGGCAGCCGCCAAGCGCGCCGATCTCGGTTTCGAGTTGCTGGCGCTGCGCGGCATCGTTCCAGAGTTGCAGATCGTCGGCGATGCGGCCTTTGGCGGCGCTTTCGGGATAGCCGGTCAGCGCCTTGAACGCCGCGTTCACCTGGACGATGCGGTTGTCGCCGCCCTCGGTCACGACCATCGCGACCGGTGCCATTTCGAACACCGAGGCGAAGTGGCGCTCGCTCGCCTTCAGCGCATGTTCCGCGCGGCGGCGCGGTTCGAGGTCGGCGAAGGTGAACAACAGGCAGTCCTGGTTGGCGACTTCGATCGGTTGCCCCGCGAGGATGACCAGCGTCTTCTCGCCACCTGCGAGCGGGAGTTCCGCCTCGAGTTGCGGGATCGCCTTGCCGGCCGCGACGCAGCCTTTGACGAAGGCCTTTCGGTCGACCTCCGCGAGAAAGTCTAAATCGAACAGCGTCTTGCCGACGATCTGGTCGCGCTCATAGCCTGCCAGGTCGAGGAAACCCTGGTTGACGAGCACATAGCGCTGGTCGGCGACGCGGATGATCAGCGCGGGGGCGGGGTTGGCATGGAACATCGCCTCGAACCGGTCCTCCGCGTCGAACCGTTCGGATACGTCGTTGATGACGAGGCCCAGGCAGTCGGGCTCGCCGCCGTCCTCGTCCATGACGATGTCGCGTACCTGGTGCACCCAGCGCGGTTCGTCGGCATCGACCGGTGCGACTTCGACGATCAGGTCGGGAAAGCTCTCGCCCGCGAGCAGCCGCATCAGCGGATAGGCCCGCCGCGGCAGCTTGCGGTGATCCCGATAGCGTAGTCGGAACCGCGTGGCATACTCATCCGCGGTCTGCCCGAGATCCTCGACCGCCCGGACCCCATGCATCTTCAGCGCAGCCGGGTTGGCGCTCAGGATCATCCCGGTCGGATCCATCAGGATCACGCCTTCGAGCAACCCGGTCATGAGCTGTTCGAGATGGTGCAGGGTAGGCGCGTGCAGCGGTTTCGCGGGCATCTTGGTCATCCCGGTTCAGCGCCGTGCGGGGCTTCGGGTTCCGGTCGCGCCGGCATAAATCTACCAATGGCCCAGGTACTTGCGCACCAATTCCGAAATTGCCGAAACGTGCGCGAACTGAACGGATCGCGCGCCGAGACTGTTGATGCACCTGTAATATTATCGAACAGGAGCCTCATCATGAACCTCATCATCCTTCTCGTCGTCGGCGGACTCATCGGCTGGGTCGCCAGCATGATCATGCGGACCGATGCGCAGCAGGGCGTCCTCCTCAACGTCGTCGTCGGCATCGTCGGTGCGTTGCTCGCGGGCTTCCTCATCACGCCGCTGATCGGTGGCGCGTCGATCATGGACGGCGCGCTCAACATCCAGTCGATCCTGATCTCGCTGGTCGGCGCGGTGATCCTGCTCGCGATCGTCAACATGTTTCGCCGCGGTACGGTTCGCTGATCGAACGGGAGGGCGCGCTCGCATCGCCCTCCGCCACCTCGAAAAACACGAATACCTAGGAGAGAGCAATGACCGTTCGAGTCATCCTGGCATGCGGCGTGATGCTGCTGTCCTCCGGCGCCGTCGCGCAGACCGCGACGCATACCGGTACGCACAATCCCGCGGTCAAGAACGCGGGTGCCGCCCACGTCGCCGCCCCCGCAAGCGGCGCCAATTCCTTCTCGGAAGACCAGGCTCGCGATCGCCTGACCAAGGCCGGTTATCGCTCCATCTCACGCCTGGCGAAGGACAAGGACGGCGTCTGGCGGGGCACGGGCACCCGAGCCGGCAAGACGGTCCATGTCGCGCTAGACTACAAGGGCAACGTGTCGTCGCGCTGAATCAATTGGATAGGAGAGAGACCATGACCAAGACCATTACCCGCCTCTTCGACGACTATTCGGACGCAACCGCGGCGCTGCACGATCTCGAACGACTGGGCGTGCCGCATGACTCCGTGAGCATCGTCGCGAACAATGCCGACGGTGCGCATGGCGACGCCACCCCGTCGCTCGGCGACGTCAACGATCACGGCGATGTCAGTCGGGGCGTCTCGACCGGTGCTGCGGTCGGCGGCGTCGGAGGCTTGCTCGCAGGTTTGGGCTTGCTGGCGATCCCCGGTCTCGGACCCATCGTTGCAGCCGGTTGGCTGGCATCGACGGTGGTCGGTGCAGGTATCGGTGCCGCTGGCGGCGCCGCGACGGGAACGATCGTCGGCGCGTTGAAGGACGCCGGCCACTCCGACGACGAGGCGCACGTCTATTCGGAAGGCGTCCGTCGTGGCGGCACGCTACTCAGCGCGCGAGTCGACGAGACACTGGCGACCGAGGCCGAGGCCGTACTCGATCGTCACCGGTCGGTGGACGCCACGACGCGGGGGACCGCGTACCGGCAGGATGGTTGGAGCTCGTTCGACGATACCGCCCCTGCTTATAGCCGGGACGAAGTCGCCGCTGAGCGTGACCGCTATCGGTCCACATCGACGTCGACGACTTACTAATAGGACGATGCCGCCGACCTGCTGACAGGTCGGCGGCGTACTGGCGCCCGTAAGATCGCCTTAAATCGGGTCAGGCAAGTCCTTGGCTTCTTCGCGCAGAAACGTGAGAAGTTCCTCGATCTCGTCCGGCCCGTATCGCAACGACATGTCGTCGATCTCGATCTCGACGGCCGCACGATCGGTCTCGGACCAGCCTTCCAAAATCTCCGCGCAGTCTGACAGGCTGCCACGCGCGACGACCTCGCGCGCTTCGGCGTTCGGCTCGGTTTGAGCGGTATTTCGGTAGATCGTAGCTGGCTCGCTCAAGGGATAAGTCGTCATCGTCGTCGCGTCCCTCATCTACTCGGATCGATCATTGCCCGCCGACATGATGCCGGCGGGCGATGATGCTTATTCGTCTTCGGCGTCGATGTTGACGGTTGTCTCGGCGAGCTTCGTCATATATTCGTCGCCGCCGTAGATGTCCTTGGTGGCGGCACTGAGCTTCTTATGGTCGTCCTTGAGACCCAGCGCTTTGGCATAGGCGGTCGCCGTGCCGAAGCCGGCGATGCCGTAATGCGTCATCCGCTGATACTGCGCGATGATCATCACATCGAGCAGCGGCCCCTTCTCCGGACCTTCCTCGAGAACGTGCTTGGTGGCTTCGGCGACGAGGCCTTCCATGCCCTTGCAATGCTCCTTCGAGACCTTCTCGTCGTTCGACGCGATCAGGTCCTTCAACAGATCGGTGTGCTTCTCGATATCCGCCTGAGACTTGGTCAGCATCTCCTTCAGCGACGCGTCGCTCGCCTTCGACGTGATCTTCTTCAGGACCTTCTTCATCTGGTCGTTCGCGGACCACAGATCCTTCAGTTCGTCGGTGTAGATTTCCTTGAGGTCTTCGGGTGCAGGCATGGGATCGTCCTTATGGTTCCACCGGGCGGGATGCGCGGCGGCTGGTTTTGAATGTCGAAATTGCGGTGGCGCAGTATGCAGCCTCAGCCGGCGCCGGGTTGCTTCTGCTCTTCCTCATAGTCCGCGTCGGTGCCGATCTTGCCGTTGGATTCAGCTTCGGCGACGCCCGACGTCTCGACGACCTCGATCGTGCGACCTTCGCCCGCGATCGCGCGGGATTCACGATCCGCATCCGGGTCAGCGGCGATCGTCGTGCCGTCACCGCCATCTGATCCTGTGACGCCGTTCCCGACACTGCCACCGTCTTCACCGGCCTGACCGCCGCCGTGATAGGCGTTTTCGGTCTGGCCGCCATGCGCCATGAACCCGGTGTTCGTCTCGGTCTTGCCGGCATGCGGATTGGGATAGGCACCGCCACCACTTTCGCCGCCTTCGCTGCGACCATGAACGTCGCTGGATGCGCCGCCGCCGGGCGAGTCCGAAACACCGTCCGGTGCGCCCTTGCTCGCGGGATTGCCGGGGACGGGGGTCTGAACCTTGTCACTCATGGGTGTGTCCTCCTGAATGGGGGGATCGACGTACCGACCCGACCCGTTCGCCAAGAACGGATCGGATCGCGATAAGTGTCACGGCCGCAATACGACCTTGATGACGCCGTCCTGCTTGTCGCGGAACTTCTGGTACATCTCAGGCGCATCCTCGAGGCTGGCTGGGTGCGTCACGACGAAGCTCGGGTCGATAGCGCCCGCCTCGATCCGTGCCAGCAGCGGCTTGGTATAGGCCTGGACATGCGTCTGGCCGGTCTTGATCGTCAGCCCCTTGTTCATCATCGCGCCGATCGGGATCTTGTCGCCCATTCCGACATAGACGCCGGGGATCGAGACCGTGCCGCCCATCCGGCAGCTCATGATCGCCTCGCGGAGAACGTGGACGCGGTCGGTGGCGAGGAACGTCGCCGCCTTCACCTTGTCGATCACCGCGTCCACTGCGCCATGCCCGGACGCCTCGGCACCCACCGCGTCGATGCAGCTGTCGGGGCCACGACCCTTGGTGCGGAACTGGAGCTCGTCATAGACGCTGTCGACTTCGGCGAAGTTGATCGTCTCCGCGCCACCGGCCTCGGCCATCGCCAGGCGCTCGGGCACCTCGTCGATCGCGATCACGCGGCCCGCACCCAGCATCAACGCCGAGCGGATCGCGAACTGGCCGACGGGGCCACAGCCCCAGATCGCCACGGTATCGCCCGGCTCGATCTGCGCATTCTCCGCAGCCATGTAGCCGGTCGGAAAGATGTCGGAGAGGAACAGCGCCTGCTCGTCGGTGACACTGTCGGGCACCTTGATCGGGCCGATGTCCGCCATCGGCACGCGCAGATACTCGGCCTGGCCGCCGCAATAGCCGCCCAGCATGTGACTGAACCCGAACAGACCGGCGGGCGAGTGGCCCATCGCCTTGATCGCCATCTCGGCGTTCGGATTGGTCCGCTCGCACGCCGAGAACAGCCCCTTGCGACAGAAGAAGCAATCGCCGCAACTGATCGTAAACGGCACGACGACGCGATCGCCAATCTTCAGGTTGGTGACTTCGGAACCGAGTGCGACGACGACGCCCATGTTCTCGTGGCCGAGAATGTCGCCCGCCTGCATCGTCGGCTGATAGCCGTCGAGCAAATGAAGATCGGACCCACAGATCGCGCAGGCCGAGACCTTGATGATCGCATCGCGCGGATGCTTGATCTCGGGATCTGCGACAGTGTCGACCCGAACATCGCCTTTTCCATGCCAAACCAGTGCGCGCATCAGAAAGTCTCCGTCATAGAATTATGATACTATGCTCACGCACGACACGGCATCTCGTCAGACATGACTCGGCAAGGACGCAAATGCCGTCCGGTCCTCATCAACACTATGCAATGTCGCCGCTCTGTTGTGGCTGCCACGCTTATGCGTCGCCGCCGTCAGCGTGAGCGTATTCTGCGGACTATAGCGATCCGAACGGCATCATCGTTCCTGCCGCAGACCAATATCGGCCATTTAAATTTCATATTGATTAGTATCAGTGTTGGCCGGCATAAATTGAAGCAGGTAAGAACAACGAAAACCCTTATAAAACAGCGACTTGTCAATACAGAGCGCTCTGCAACTTCGTTGCGGTTGCGCCATTGGCGTCCTGCTGCGTTCTCCCGAGTGACGATCGCCTTGCCGAGTTCGCGGAAGGCGGGGCCAATTTGGAGGGTCGACCGTTAGGACGCTATCGCACTCTGCCGACGCGGTTCGACCGCCACGCCTTCGATCGCGCCGCGGCGTTCCGACGGGCGGATGCACGACTATCAGGGCCAGGATATTCTTATGCAGATCAAAGCCATCCTCTTCGACATCGACGGTACGCTGGTCGATACCAACGACATGCACGTCCTCGCGTGGGAGGAGGCGTTCGCGAGCGTCGGTGCGTCGTTCGACCGGCAGGTCATCCACGACCAGATCGGCAAGGGGACCGACATGCTCGTGCCGACGCTGTTGCCTGATGCGGACGAGGGTCAACAGGAGAAGCTCGGCGAGACGCACGGTACGGTCTTCAAGGCGAAGTACCTGGAGACCGCCAAGCCGTTCGCGCAGGCGCACGACCTGTTGGCGCACGCGCATGGTCTCGGGCAGCGCGTCGTCTTGGCATCGTCGGCCTCGGAAGCGGAACTCGAACACTATATCGATCTGCTCGACGCACGCGAACTTATCGCCGCGACGACCAGCAGCGACGACGTCGAGAAGACCAAGCCTGCGCCGGACATCTTCGCCACCGCGGTCAAGAAGCTGCCGGGGATTGACCCTACCGATGTGATCGTCGTCGGGGACACACCCTATGATATCGAGGCGGCCGCCAAATGCGGGATCGCTGCGGTCGCGGTCCGATCAGGCAAGTTCAAGGACGAGCAACTGCAATCCGCAGGCGCAATCGCGATTTACGACGACGTAGCGGCCTTGCTCGCGGGCTATGCAACTTCGCCACTGGGACGCTGATCGAGATGGCCATCACTCTGAAACCCCTGCGCGATCAGGTCATCGTCGTGACCGGCGCAACCAGCGGCAACGGCCTTGCGACCGTCGAGGAAGCCACGCGGCGCGGTGCCGCCGTCGTCGCGACCGCGCGTAACGAAGCCGCGTTGGAGGCCCTTCGCGATCGTCTGTCGGCAGACGGCAGCCGTATCGCGATCTGCGTCGCCGACGTCAGCGACATGGCCGCGGTCGAGCGGGTCGCTGCCATTGCGGTCGAGGCGTTCGGCGGGATCGACAGCTGGGTCAATAATGCGGGCACAGGCACGTACGGTACGCTCGAACAGGTACCGGTCGCCGATCATCGCCGCGTGTTCGACGTCAATTATTTCGGCGTGCTGCACGGCTCGCTCGTCGCAGCACGCCATCTGCGCGGGCGCGCCGGATCGTACGGGGGCGCCATAATCAATGTCGGCTCGATTCTCAGTGACCGAGCGATCATCGAGCAGGGCCCGTATTGTGCGACCAAGCATGCGGTGCAGGCGCTGACCGATACGCTGCGGATGGAGCTGGAGCAGGAGGAGGCCGGCATCTCGGTCACGCTGATTAAGCCCGGCGCGATCGATACGCCGTTTCCCGAGCACGCGCGCAACTTCATGGACCAGCCGCCACGCCTGCCGCCGCCGCTCTACGCGCCCTCGGTCGTCGCCGACGCGGTGCTGTTCGCCTGCGAGACGCCGCGGCGCACGTTGTATGCGGGCGGCGGGGGCATGCTGTCCTCGCTCCTGTCGCGCGCCGCACCGCGGTTGAGCGACAAGATCATGGAAGTGGTCGGCACGGTCGTGCAGCAGAAGCCGGCAGATTCGGGTGACCCGGCCCGACGTGACAACCTTTATGAACCGCGGGTCGATGCGTTGCGCGGAAGCCAGGACGTTCACGCGCGGAAATCGAGTACCGTGTTGCAGGCGCAAAAACTTCACCCGGCCTTCCTGATGCTCGGCGTACTCGGTGCCGGTATCGCGGTGGCGCTCAGCCGGCCGAAGAACTTCCGCCGGTGACGCCGGATGCCGAACGGGCAGGTGGCGTGCGCGACTTCGACGTCGTGCTCGTCCTCAGCGGCGGCAATGCGCTTGGCGCGTTCGAAGCCGGCGTCTACGAATCGTTGCACGAGCACGGCCTCGAACCCGACTGGATCATCGGTGCATCGATCGGGGCCATCAACGGAGCACTGATCGCCGGTTCCCCTCCCGATCGTCGGATCGAGACGTTGCGGACGTTCTGGCGACCCGCCCCGTCGCTCGTTGCATCGGCGTTCCCGTGGTTGAGCGCACTCGAAACCAGCCGCCGGACGAACGCGGTCGGATGGGCCGCAGCGCTGGGTCGCCCCGGCCTTTTCGGGCCGCTGCTCTCCGCGTTGACGCCCTGGACGGGCAACCAGCCGTCGATCTTCGAAACCAAACAGCTCCCCGGGACGCTGGAAACGCTGATCGACTTCGACCGCCTCAACGCCGGCCCGTGCCGCTACACCGCTACCGCCGTCGACCTCGAAACCGGCGACGACGTCGTGTTCGACAGCGCCACCATGCAGATCGGGCCCCACCATATCCGCGCCAGCGCCGCGCTACCGGTCGCATTTCCGCCGGTCGAGATCGACGGCCGCTGGCTGGTCGATGGCGGCGTGTCCGCGAACCTGCCGCTCGATCCGGTCTTGAGCGATCCGCCCCGGCGACCGACCTTGTGCATCGCGGTCGACCTGTTGCCGCTCCACGGTCCGCGACCGACGACGATCGGCGAGGCGGCCAGCCGCGTGCAGGACCTGATCTTCGCCGCACAGTCCCGCCGGACGATCGCGCGGTGGCAAGCGGCGTATGCCGGCCGTGAGGACGTCGCCATATCGCTGATCCGGCTGGCCTATACCGAGCAGGACGACGAAGTCGCGGGAAAGGCGCTCGACTTCTCAGGGCCGACGATCGAGCAACGCTGGTCTGCGGGACACAGGGCCGGAATGCGGGTCGCCGCGGGTGTCGAGGCAGGCGCCGTGTCGATCGGTGTCCCCGGCCTTACCATCGTCTAGACGGGCGAACCTTCTCTCCCATCGAGCGAAGTTAACATAAATTGGGTGCGGTGTGTAATAGACGTCGCGAACGAACTCTGCGTTCGCACGGGGAATTGCCAAATTGACTGCCAAGATACCCAAGGCGCATGCGTGGAAACCCGAACATCTGCGCCTCGCGGTAAGTGCGGCCGGTGTCGCCCTGTGGGCATGGAACGTCGATACCGATGGCTTTACGATGGACGAGCGCGGGTTCGAGCTTTGGGGCTTGCCGTGGTGCGCGGACGTTACGTTCGAGGAATTGTCGGCACATATTCATCCCTCGGATCGCGACCGGGTGCGATCCGCTTTTGCGGCCACCCGCGCGGTACTCGGCAGCTACGAGACTGATTTCCGTATCATGATCGGCGATCAGGTTCGTTGGATTTCCGCGCGTGGGCAAGGCGAGGATGTCGGGATCGTCGGGCGGACCATGTTCGGCATATTCCTCGACGTCACCGGCCGTAAACAGGCGGAGGAAAGCAACGAACTGCTCGCCGGCGAGATGAGCCACCGCGTCAAGAACCTCCTGGCAATCGCGTCCGGACTTACCGCCATCACGTCGCGCAACTCGCCGACTACGCAGGACATGGCGCGCGATCTGACCGAGCGATTGATGGCGCTAGGGCGAGCGCATGATCTGGTGCGGCCGCTACCCGGCGGACAGGGCGTCGCCGCGCTGCTCGGCGATCTGCTTTCGGTGCTGCTCGCACCTTACGACGATATGGGCGCGTTCAAGGGGCGTATCCGCGTCGCGGTCGAACGCATGGGCGTCGGGGAATCCGCGGCGACGGGATTGGGGCTGGTCATTCACGAACTCGCCACGAACTGCATGAAATACGGTGCCTTGTCGGTACCGGAGGGAACGCTGGATCTGACCAGCGCGGCAGACGGCGACGACGTGGTCCTGACGTGGATCGAGCGAGGCGGGCCCCTGGTAGAGGCGCCTAACGACACCGAAGGCTTTGGCAGCAAGCTCGTTCGGCGTAGCGTTGCGGGGCAACTGGGCGGTTCGATCGCGTATGACTGGTCGCCGGGTGGGCTGATCATAACGCTCAAAATGCGTCGGAACCGACTGTCACGGTGACTAATGTCTGCGTATGGGCTTGTTGACCACATAGATGAGCGCCCGCGGTGCTAAGCGCGCAAAGGGCATTGCTTCACCTACAAAGCGCACTGAAATCACGCCTTACTGTGTCGAGCGGAATGGGTGGTACGGGCAGCGCGAACCGCGGGGCCGGCACCGAGGCGCCCGCTCCGCGCTCATCGGCGATTACTATGCTTCGTTCGCTAACCGCCGACCCGCACCGTCAGTAATTGCGCCACCTTCGCCTTGAAAGCGCGGAGTTTCTCGCCGGACAGTGCAGCGACGCTCGCGAACGAGACCGAGCGCGGGTTGATCGCGGCGCCGTTCTTCCACACTTCCCAATGCAAATGCGGGCCGGTCGATATCCCGGTGGAGCCGACATAGCCGATAACCTGACCGGCGCGCACCCGCGTACCCGATGAAACCGCGATCCGGCTCATATGGCCGTAGCCGCTCGCCATCCCGCCGCCGTGGACCAGCTTGACGAAATTGCCGTAGCCGCCGGTCCGCCCGGCGAACGCGACGACGCCGTCGGTCATCGCGTGGATCGGCGAGCCGTAGGGCGCGCCGATGTCGAGCCCCTTGTGCATCCGCGTGAACCCTAGCAGCGGGTGCGTCCTGAGCCCGAAGCTCGACGTGATCCGGCCGATCACCGGCATGCCGGATACGGCGCGGCGTTCGGTCTGGCCGTTCGCATCGAACCAGCCACCGCGGCTCGACGCGTCGTCGGCATCGACGTTCGCAGCGTCAGGGGCGAACCTGACGAGTTGCACTTTGCGACGCCCCTGGTCGATACCGGCGAAGAGGAGGTCGCCGATCCGCGTTTCGCCGGTCGCCGCACGCTCGCGCTCGACGATCAGGTCGAAGCTGTCGGCGGCATCCACATCGCGGCCGATCGACAGTCGGGTCGAGATCGCCTTGATAAAGGACTCCACGGCCTTTGCGGGCACGCCGGCGGCGCGGGTGGAGCGGTACAGGCTGGAGCCGACGAGGCCCTGGATACGCAACGGCGTCGAGTCGACCGCGATCGGCTTGCGGTTCACGGTCAGGCCGCCAGCACCGCGCGCGAGCGACAGTGCCAGATCGAACCGTGCACGAAAATCGAGTTGCTCCAGCGGCCGCGCGACGGTGCGATCCGGCCGGCGCCCGAGCGTCAGCGTGATCCGCGTGCCGGCCGGGATGGCTTTGGGATCGACCGATTGCGCGACCAGCGCCGCGGCGGCCTCGGCATCGTTTCGGCCGACGCCGGCGCGCATCAGAACTCGGTCGAACGCATCGCCTTGGCCCAGCGTCGCGGATAGCTCGAGCGTCGGGCGTTCAGGGGCGTCGGCCAATGGCGCGACCAGATCGTTCGCGGCGATCCGCCGCCCGGTGGTCGCGCCCTGGGCAAACGGCGCGATGCCCTGTGCGCGCGTCTCCTCCCACTCGGCACCGGCAAGCGGTGACGGCACTGCGCCGACGAGTGGCGTGAAATTCGGTGCGAGCGCCCAGGTCGCTGCGCATAATGCGATGCACGTCGCCAAGCCGCGCCACCAGTCGAGGCTGCCGATGCGGTGGCCGAGATCGGGTACCCAGTCGATCCGCGCGGCATGGTCACGCAGAACTTCGGCCCCAGAGAGGGCGTGAGCGGGCGCGGGCGGCGAAAGGGCGCGACCGAATCCCCGGCTCGCCGTGTCGCCGGCCAGTTCGAAGCCTTGATCGTTACGAAGATACACGCAGGCATGCCCCGATGATGCCGTTCCCCCCGGCGCTTGAGGCGTCGTTGTGGTCGCTACATCCTAAAGTCAAATTAACCGATGCGTGTGCGCGACCGGGTTTGCGGCCAGATGGGGCTGCGAGGGGGCAGGGCGTGATCTGTAAGGAAACTCAGCGCAGGTCATTGCGCACGCAGACTTTACTCCCGATGTTGTTGGCATGAATGACGGCGCGAACGACGGGATCACGGCGGTTCTCGGCCCGACCAACACCGGCAAGACGCACCTCGCGATCGAGCGGATGTGCGCGCATTCCAGTGGCATGATCGGCTTTCCTCTGCGGTTGCTGGCGCGCGAGGTCTATGACCGGGTGGTCGCGATCAAGGGCGCGAACCGGGTTGCACTGGTCACGGGCGAAGAGAAGATCGTGCCGCCGGACGCGCGCTGGTTCCTCTGCACCGCCGAGTCGATGCCCGATCGCGACGTTGCTTTCGTCGGCATCGACGAGGCGCAGTTGGGCGCGGATCCCGAGCGCGGGCATGTCTTCACCGATCGCCTGATGCGCGCGCGGGGCCGCGAGGAGACGATGATCCTCGGCTCGGAGGCCCTGCGACCGATGATCAAGGCGCTCGTGCCTAAGGCGGAGATCGTCAACCGACCGCGCTTTTCGACACTGACCTATGCGGGTGCGAAAAAGATCAGCCGGCTGCCCAAGCGCTCCGCGATCGTCGCGTTCTCGGCGGAGGAGGTGTACGCGGTCGCCGAGATGCTGCGGCGCCTGCGCGGCGGTGCGGCCGTCGTGATGGGCGCGCTCAGCCCCCGCACCCGCAACGCGCAGGTCGCGATGTTCCAGGCGGGCGAGGTCGACTATCTGGTCGCGACCGATGCGATCGGGATGGGGCTCAACATGGACGTCGCGCATGTCGCGTTCGCCAGCCTCAACAAGTTCGACGGCAAGCGCCAGCGTCGCCTTACGGTGGCGGAGATGGCGCAGATTGCAGGGCGGGCAGGGCGGCATCAGCGCGACGGCACGTTCGGGGCGCTGTCCGACGACGGCCCCGGCGCGTTCCTGCCCGAGGAAGTGCTGGCGATCGAGGAGCACCGGTTTCCGCGTCTCGAAAACGTCTATTGGCGGCAGGGCGAGCCCGATTTCGCCAGCATCGATGCGCTCGTCGCAAGTCTGGAAGCGCGCCCGCCCGCCGGTGTTTTGCGCGCCGCGCCGCAAGCACTCGATCTTGGCGTATTGAAGCGGTTGGCCGAAGAGGGCTGGGTGCGCGAGCGGGCGCGGCATCCAGCGATGGTTGCTCGGCTTTGGGCGGCGTGCGGTGTTCCGGATTTTCGGAAAGTCGGTCTCGATCCACATGCGCGCTTCGTGTCGCGGCTGTTCGGGCATCTGAGCGAGGGCCGCGGGCATATCCCCCACCAGTGGTTCGCCGACGAGATCGCGCGGCTCGATACGGTGGCGGGCGACGTACCGGTGATCGCCGGGCGGATCGCCGCCACCCGCATCTGGGCGTATATCGCACAGCGCGCCGACTGGTTGGCTGAGCCGACCTTGTGGGCGGCGCGGACGGCGGCGCTGGAGGAACGGCTGTCGGACGCGCTGCATGCCAGCCTGACGCAGCGCTTCGTCGACAAGCGCACGACTGCGTTGATGCGCCAGATCGGTGCGGATGCGGGCGCGTTGCCCGTGGTGATCGGCTCCGAAGGCGAGGTGATGGTCGAGGATCATCCGATCGGCCGCCTCGACGGATTCCGCTTCACGGTCGCGGCCGACGCGCGGGCGAGCGACAAGCGCCTGCTGCTCGCCGCCGCCGAAAAGCGCCTTACCGGCGAGCGTTCGCGCCGCGGCCAGTCGTTGGTCGATGCGCCCGATGCGGATATCGCGCTCGACGATGCGGCGCAGATCATCTGGGCGGGGCATCCGGTCGCCAAGCTTAGTGCGGGTCCGTCGTTCGCGCGGCCGAAGCTGATCCTCGATCGGTCACTCGACTGCCTAGACAAACCCGCGCGCGATCGGATCGAGGCGCGTCTGTCGCTGTGGCTTGCGGGCATGCTGAAGCGACGGATCGCCGTGCTGGTCCATCTCGCCGAATTGAGCCGTGATCCGAACGCCACGCCGGCGTTGCGCGCGGTTGCCAGTGCGATCGAGGACGCCGGTGGGATCCTGCCGCGGTTGCCGATGCGGCTCGCGCTCGACGCGATCGATCCCGAGGAGCGCAAGCGGCTGCGCAAGATCGGGATCACCGTCGGTGCGCTCGACCTGTTCGACGCGCGGCTACTCAAGCCCGAGTCGGCGCGCTGGCGGCGCGTTCTCGCCGCTGCTCGTGGTACGACGATCACCGCCCCGCGCGATGGCGCTACGGTGCTGGCCCGTGGCAGTGATGGTGCGGTTATCGAGGCAGGGTTCCGCCCGCTCGGACTCCAGGCTGTCCGCGTGGACCTGATCGAGCGCATCGCCCGTGCCGCGCACGACTCGCGACAGGGTCGTACGCCGTTCGCGCCAGACCCGGCGCTGGCCACCTCGATCGGTGTCGACCAAGCGTCGTTGGAGCGGTTGATGACCGAACTCGGGTTCAAGGCGCTGGCGGGAGACACGCCGCGCTGGGTCTGGCGAGGGCGTCCGCCCGCACGTGCCGTCGCACCCGCCCCGATCGATCCGTCGCGGCAGAATGCGTTTGCCGGGCTAGCCGCACTGGTCCGCCATGGTTGAAGGCGCGATGCGGATCGATCGGTTCCTGTGGTTCGTGCGGCTCGCGAAAACGCGCAGCGCCGCGCAGTCGATCGCCGAGAAGGGGCATCTCCGCATCGACGGCCGTCCGATCGATCGCGCGCATTGCCCAGTGCGGATCGGCAACGTGTTGACGTTTGCGGTGGAGGAGCGGGTTCGGGTGATCCGGGTCGAGGCGCTGCCGGTCAGGCGTGGGCCGGCGCCTGAGGCGCAGGGATGCTATCAGGATTTGATCGCTGGTCGGACGCCTGCCGGCACCGTCCGCGATCCTGCCTCGGAATAACTGATCCTCCCCCGCAAGGGGGAGGTGGCACCGAAGGTGACGGAGGGGGAGGTAAGCGATCACCTCCGTTGCGTGTCCTCTCGCTCCGTCTGGCAAGGGCCAGCCACCTCCCCCTGGCGGGGGAGGATTTACGGAACGACAAAGCCTGATAACGTCTCGCAGAAGGCTAGCTATGATTGACGCGACCGGCATGCGCGCATAGTCGCTGGCGCGTTCGTCGCCGGAAAGGAATCCGGCCCAGGAGTTCTGCAATGACCTACGTCGTCACCGATGCCTGCATCCGCTGCAAGTACATGGACTGCGTGGAAGTGTGCCCGGTCGACTGCTTCTACGAAGGCGAGAACATGCTGGTGATCAATCCCAGCGAGTGCATCGACTGCGGCGTGTGCGAGCCCGAATGCCCCGCCGAGGCGATCCTGCCCGACACCGAAAGTGGCCTTGAGCAGTGGCTCGAGCTGAACACGACGTTCTCGGCGCAGTGGCCCAACGTCACGCGCAACGACAACCAGACGCCGCCGGATGCCGACGCGATGAAGGGTGTCGAGGGCAAGTTCGACAAGTATTTCTCGCCCGAACCTGGCGCGGGCGACTGATACGGGGGTGGCTAAACCCCGATGGGGCAAGCCGCCTGCCATGTTCGGCTGGTAATTTTGTTGCAAAGCTGCTACTCACGTCCGCGACGGGCGCGATGACGATAGTCGTGCGCCTGGCGTGAGTTAGACCTATCCCTCCCCCGATGCAGCAGCGACGAGTCCTTCGTCGAGGCGTCGCGGCGAGGCCTGATCCGGAAAGGCCCCAAATGGCTGCCAAGGCACTGTCCTTCGATGTCGGTGATTTCGTCGTTTATCCCAAGCACGGGGTCGGCCGTGTGATCGAGCTCCAGCGCTCGGAAATCGCCGGCATGACACTGGAACTCTACGTCCTCCGGTTCGAGAAGGAGCGCATGACGCTCCGCGTGCCGACCAACAAGGCCGAAAGCGTCGGTATGCGCAAGCTGTCGTCCGACAAGACGATGCGTGAGGCGATGGACACGCTCAAGGGCAAGCCCAAGGTCAAGCGTACCATGTGGTCGCGTCGCGCGCAGGAATATGAAGCGAAGATCAACTCGGGCGACCTCGTGTCGATCGCCGAAGTGGTCCGCGACCTGTTCCGTGCCGACGACCAGCCCGAGCAGAGCTATTCCGAGCGCCAGATCTTCGAAGGCGCGACCAGCCGCCTCGCGCGCGAACTGGCGGCGATGGAAGAGCTCGACGAGCCCAAGGCGCAGGAGAAGATCCTCGACATCCTCCGCGCCGCGGCCGCGATCTACAACAAGGACAAGGTGCCGGCGTAACCGCGTGGTGCTCTATCCGAGACGAAAGGGCGGTCCTGCGGGGCCGCCCTTTTTCGTTCCAGCTTGGCCGGGCTTGTGAGGGGCGGCCGTTCGCGATGACGGTGGTTGGACGGTGCTCTCCGGAAGGCTAGGCGCAATTGAAGTCCGGCCTTCTTAGGTAATCCAAGTATCCGTTGGGATATGTACCGCTCATGGCACTTTTCTGAACGTAACCTTGCTGCAGGTCAAGAAAGCAACCAGCAGTATCGTTTCATCGGAAATTCATTCGTAAATGCCGGCGCGAACTACTCTCGCCGCAAGGAGTGAACGTCTCGCCGGATATCGATTGTTATTCTGCTGGCTCTCCGCTGACTGACGCCATCCATGTTTGGAAAGGTTAAGTCTATGCGTATGAATCTCCCGAAATACCCGACGGTGGCCCTGATCCTCATCGCCGGTATCGGCCTTAGCGGTTGCGCCACGAAGGGCTTCGTCCGCGAGCAGATCGCCGTGGTCAACACGCGAATCGACGGCCTGGACGGGCAGTTGCGCACGGTCGAGGGTACGTCCGGCCAGGCACTTGCCCAGGCTCAGGCAGCCGCTGGCCAGTCACAGCAGAACGGCCAGCGTATCGATCAGCTGACCGGTCGTGTCGACGGCATCGACCAGCAGGTCCAGCAGCAGGCGCAGCAGCGCCAGCGCAAGCCGCGCGGCTAAGTCTATCTTCGTACGCGCTTGCATCGACGGACGGCCCTGTTGGACACGCCCATCTTGATCCCGGGTTTCAGGTCCACGGGGCTGTTCCGTCGCGTTCGCCGTATGGCGGCGGTTGCCGGTTTGACGCTGGCGCTGGTTGCACCAGCGTCAGCGGCTCCGACAAAGGCTGCACAGGGTACGGCCAAGGCGCGCAAGGCCAAGGTCCCGGCGCATTCGCGGACCAAGGCCAAGGCCAAAGCCAAGGCCGCGGCGGTGGTGGCGCCGCCACTGTTGCTACCCCCGCAGTCCGAACCGGCGAGCCGCATGCTCGCGTGGATCGCGGCCGAGCATGACAATAAGGGCCTTCCCTATGTCGTGATCGACAAGCAGGCCGCGTCACTGTTGCTGTTCAGCGCGAAGGGGGAGTTTCTCGGCCAGGCGCCCGTGCTGCTCGGTGTCGGCATCGGGGATGATTCCTCCCCAGGCGTCGGCGCGAAGAACCTTGCCGATATCGGTCCCGCCGAGCGAACCACGCCCGCGGGTCGGTTCGTCAGCAAATTCGGGCGCGCCTTTGGTCGCCAGCGGGTCATCTGGGTGGATTATGCCAATTCGGTCGCGCTGCATGCGGTGATTACCACGCACAAGAGCGAGCACCGTGTCGAGCGACTGCTGTCGCCGACGCCCGACGACAACCGCATCAGCTTCGGCTGCATCAACGTCGGCACCAAATTCTATTCCGGCAAGCTCAGCCCGCAGTTCCAGAAGAAGGGCGGGGTGGTCTATATCCTGCCCGATACCAAATCGCTCGACGACGTATTCCCGCGCGTGCGCCTGCTGCCTTATGTAAGCGCTGCGGCTGGCTGAGATGCCGGTCTGTGCGAAGGGAATATGATGATCTTGCTGATGCTTGCCGCTCTCGCTGCGGCCGACCGACCAGTGGTGGTGAGTTCGCTGACGACCCAGCAGCTCCTGGAATATTGTGAAGGCAAGGATAGCGATCCTACCGCCAATTTCTGCACCGGCTACATTCTGGGCGAATTCGACGCCTTGTCGCTGTCGGGCGACATCTGCCCGCTCCCGGCGCGCGCTTCGAACGTCAAGGTGGCCGCTGCCGTCAGAAAGTATTTGCACGCGCGCGCCAAGAAGACGGGCACTGGCGCGCCGTCTTTCGTCGTGCGCGATGCGCTGCGCGACGCCTACCCGTGCAAGCGCCGCTAGCAGGTCTGGTCCCGACGAGCGGTCTCGTATGAATTAGCCTTGCAGCGTTCCGCATCAGGTGTATTGTTTGAACAACACACAGGAGGATGCGATGAACTTTCTTGCGCTCGGGCTGATCATTCCTCTTGCCGCCTGTTCGTTCAGCTGGGGCGGCAACGACGAAGACGCGGGCGCCGCGGCGTCCGGGGCGGGGACGGCTCGCACGTATCAGGTGGCCGGGTTCAACGGCATCGACCTGCGCGGCTCGGACGACGTCGATGTCCGTGTCGGCACCGGCTTTTCGATCCGCGCGGAAGGGCCGAGCGAGCAGCTTGACCGGCTGCGGATCGATCGCGACGGCGACACGCTCAACATCGGCCGCAAAAACGGGGCGAGCTTCGGCTGGAACAAGGGCGCCAAGGTGAAGGTGTTCGTCACGCTGCCACGACTGACCGAAGCCAACGTCTCGGGATCGGGCAACATGGCGATCGATCGCATCGAGGGCGGCGGGTTCGCGGGCGGGATCGCAGGCTCTGGCAATCTCTATGTTGGCGCGATCCAGGTCGACGACGCCAAATTCTCGATTGCGGGCTCCGGCACCGCGCGGGCGAGCGGTTCTGCGCGCGATCTGAAGGTCGAGATCGCCGGTTCGGGCGACCTCGATGGCACGAAGCTGCGCGCGCAGTCGGCGAAGATCGAGATAGCGGGATCGGGCAGCGTCCGTGCGGTCGTCAACGGCCCGGCCACGGTCGACATGATGGGCTCGGGCGATGTCGACCTCGGCCCGAATTCGCGCTGCAAGACATCGAAGATGGGCTCGGGGCGCGTCCGCTGCGGGAGCTGATCCGAAGCGCCGTCCGGCTTGCGTGATGACGCGGAAGCGGCGACGATCGCGGGCATGAGATTCCTGATTGCACTGCTTCTGCTCCTGTCATCGCCCGTACTCGCGCAGACGCCGGCGGGCGGCCGGACCGTCTCGGTCGGTAGCTTCGACCGGATCCGCGTCGAAGGACCGTTCGAGGTACGCGTCACCATCGGCTCGCCGCGCGCGACGATTGCTGGGTCGCGGAACGATGACGGAGTCACAGTCCGCGTCGATGGCACCACGCTATCGGTCCGCAAGGGCGCCGGCGGCTGGGGCGAGCAGCCGCGCGGCGGCGGCGCGAGCGGCCCGATCGTCGTTACCCTCTCGACCCCTGGGCTGACGTCTGCGAGCGTTGCGGCGGGCGGGCGGCTGACGATCGCGAAGATGCGCGGGATGCGTGTCGACGTGACGGTCAGTGGCAACGGAAGCTTGACCTTGGCTGCGGCCGACACCGACCAGTTGAACGCGACGGTGATCGGCACCGGCCAGATGACGCTCGCAGGCCGAGCGGCGCGGGCGCGGTTGGTGACGAGCGGGCCGGGCGTGGTCGATGCGTCGGGCTTGGCGGTCAACGACCTGACCGTGCACCTCGATGGGGTCGGGGAGATCAGGGCGGCGGCACGCTACACCGCGCAGGTCACGAACGCCGGACTGGGAAGCGTGACGGTAGCCGGCCCGGCCAAATGCCGTGTCAATGCGGCGGCTGGCGGACCGGTAGTGTGTGGGAGGTCGGGCGGAGGCGGAGAGCCGTAAGGTTATTCGGCTCGCGTAAGGCCGGTCCGAGCCACCCTGCTCTGGGAAAACGGGGTTCGGACCCTCGCTTCAGATCAACGCCAGCTCCGCCAGCTTCGTCATCAACGCCGGCGGCATCACGTCCAGCCCGGTCGCATCGCCCCCCAGATCGAGCGGGGCGTCGGCCCCCTCCAGATACCGCCACCCCTGGTGCGCGCGCTTGGGTCGCGCCTGGACCAGCACCAGCTTCGGATCGATGTGGATCGCGACGCGTCCCTCCTCGGCCTCGCCGAATCCAAGGATCGGCGAGCGGGCGATCAGCTGGTGCTTCAGGATCCAGAACATCGAACCCTGACCCGCGACCTCTTCATGCCGCTTGGGCAGATAGCGCGTGGTGAGGAACACCGGCCCTTCCTCGCCGCGCAGCCGGAGTCGCTCGGCGAGGTGGTCGACGCTTTCCGCGCCGAACGCGACTTTGGTGAGGTGGAGCGGCATGCTGCTGGAAATGGGTCTTAAAACTCGCCGATCAACCGTGCAGACCCCACAATGCCGCTAGTCCGAGGAACGAGAAGAACCCCATCGTGTCGGTCATCGTTGTCACGAACACCGCAGACGACACTGCGGGATCGATTCGGAACTTGTCGAGCGTCACCGGCACCAGCACGCCGCTTAGCCCCGCCGTGAGATTATTCACCAGCATCGCCGCGGCAATCACCAGTGACAGGTCGGTATTGCGGAATATAACGTATGTCCCGAGTCCGATCAGCGCCCCCAGCATTACGCCATTGGCGGCTGCGATGCGGAACTCGCGCCCGATCATCCGCGCGGTGTTGGAACTCGTCAGCTGGTTGGTCGCCAGCGCCCGCACCACCACCGCCAGCGTCTGCGTGCCCGCATTGCCACCCATCCCCGAGACGATCGGCATCAGCACCGCAAGCAACGCGAAGCTCGCGATCGTCCCCTGGAACAGCCCGACCACCGACGACGCGACCATCGCGGTGCCGAGATTGACCACCAGCCACGTGAACCGCGTCCGCACCGTCAGCCGGATCGGCTCGTTGATGTCGCCGTCGCCTGCACCGGCGAGGCGCAGCGTATCCTCGCCCGCCTCTTCGGAGATGATGTGGACGATGTCATCGACCGTGATCATGCCGACCAGCCGGCCGCCATGATCCACCACCGCGGCGGAGATCAGCGCGTATTTCTGGAAGCGCAACGCGACTTCCTCCTGGTCCATGTCGACCGGGATGAGAGTCTGCTCGCGCTTCATCACGTCGGCGATCGCGATCCCGCGCGGCGTGCGGAGCATCCAAGAGAGCTGGCAGGTGCCGATCGGTTTGTGCGCGGGGTCGACGACGAAGATCTCCCAGAAATCGGTCGTCAGCTCCTCGTGGCCGCGCAAATAATCGATCGCGTCGCCGACCGTCCAATGCTCGGGCACCGCGATCAGCTCGCGCTGCATCAGGCGGCCGGCGGACTCCTCGGCATAGCTCAGCGCCTCCTCGATCGCGGCGCGATCGTCGGGATCGAGCGCCCGCAGCACCGCGCGCTGCTCGTCCTCGTCCATGTCCTCGATGATCGCGACGGCATCGTCGGTATCGAGTTCGGACGCGAGATCGGCGACCTGGTGCGGCTCGAGCGCGTCGATCAAGTCCTCGCGGACGTAATCGTTCATCTCGGCGAACACGTCGCCGCCGAGCAGATCGGTGACCGCCCGTGCCAGCGCCGCGCGATCCTCCTGCGGGGTCAGCTCGAACAGATCGGCGATGTCGGCGGGATGCAGCGGTTCGACCAGCGCACGCGCGCCCTCGTCGTCGCCATTCTCGACCGCGTCGAGCACGGCCCGGACGAATTCGGGGCGCAAATGGTCGTCCCGATCGAGCTGGTTTTCGGGCTGGGTGTCGGTTTCGACCTCGGGAAGCTCGAGTTCGCTCATGGCTGCCTCCCTTAAAAGATGCGCGGTTGGGCCCTAACGCGCGCCGCGTGCATTTGCCAGTCGGAGTGCGGCTCCCTATCTGCCGCGCATCAATTCAGGAGAACATGAATGGCTGACACCCCCGAAACGCTCACGCTGACCCTCGACGGCGGCGACGTCACGATCAAGCTGCGTCCCGATCTGGCGCCCAAGCACGTCGAGCGGATCGTCGAGCTGGCGAACGAAGGCTTCTACGACGGCGTTCCCTTCCACCGCGTGATCCCGGGCTTCATGGCGCAGGGCGGTGACGGTGGTCGCGGCGATGGCACCGGTGGGTCGACCAAGCCGAACCTCAAGGCGGAATTCTCGGCCGAGCCGCATGTCCGCGGCGTATGCTCGATGGCGCGCACCAACCAGCCCGACACGGCGAACTCGCAGTTCTTCATCGTGTTCGACGACGCACGTTTCCTCGACAAGCAGTACACCGTCTGGGGCGAAGTCACCGACGGCATGGACCTGGTCGACGCGCTTCCCAAGGGCGAGCCACCGCGCACGCCGGGCAAGATCGTCAAGGCACGCGCTGCGTAAGCTGAAGGTTGCACCGGCGTAGCGAAGCTGCGCCGGAGACAGCCAAAGCCGGCCGGCGGGGCAAAGCTCCGTCCGATGGCGCGGCTTAGCCGCGACGCGCTTGAGCCGGGGTGACGCGGGTACCAACCACCTCCGTCACCCCGGACACGTTCCGGGGCCCACCGTTCCGCATTCTCACGACTATCGAGTTTGCGGAACCGTGGATGCCGGAACGAGCCCGGCATGACGGACGTCGCTAAACCTCCGCCACCGTCCGTATCAGCCAGTCGTGGAACAGCTTCACCGGCTTGGTCTGCAACGCCCGCGGGCGGCACACGAACCAGTAGCTGTACGGGCTCTCCACCTCGATATCGAAGAGTCGCACCAGTCGCGGATCGTTCGCATCCTCGAAATGGCTCGCGTGCATGAACGCGACGCCGAGTCCCTGTGCGGCCGCCTCCAGCATCAGCGCCCCCGAATCGAAATGATCGATCGCCAGCGGCTCGATGTCGTCGAGCCCTGCTGCCGTCCGCCACGCCGTGAACGTGTCCGTCATGTCGCGGTGCACCAGCGCCGTCAGCGTCGAGAGCTGTTCGGGCCGCGTGACCGGATCCGCCCGCTCCAGCAGGCTCCGCGCCCCGATCACGTACACAGAATTACGATCGAGCCGCCGCGCGTAGAACGCCGGATCGATCTCACGCGACAGCGCGATTACCGCGTCGAGCCCGTCACCAAGCCGTGACACCAGATGCGCCGCGGTATCGATGTCGAGATGCAGCTCGGGATGTGACGTGCGCAACTCGCCCAGCTTGGGGAACAGCTTCTGTGACGCGTAGAGCGGCAGGATGCCAAGACGTAGCCGCAGCACCTCGGTCGTGCTCGTCAGCGATTCGACCGCGTCCGACAGCGAATCGAGCACAGGGGCGATCTGCGCCAGCAGGCGTTCGCCATCCGCATTGAGCACCATTGCCTGATGCCGCCGCGCGAACAACGGCTTGGCGATGAACCGCTCCAGGCTCTGTACGCGCCGGCTGAGCGCAGGCGCGGACAGCGCCAGATCCTCGGCGGCGGCCTTGATCGACCCGAGCCGTGCAACCTGAACGAACGCCTCGATAGCTCCCAGTGGCGGCAGCCTGCGCATGATTCCTCTTTCGACTCGACGAGTGTGACAATGACCGCTGGACGCATTCATGCATGCGATTGCAGTTAGCGCAATCGTAGCTGATCCCTTCGCACTTGCAACATGAACCGTCTCGACGCAAAAAGACCTCGCCTTTCAGGCATCCTCTCCTAAAAACTTTCATGGGCTGGCCTTCATTGGCCGGCCCTTTTTTTGTGCGTTTTACGGCGCGCAAGCCGGATAACGCCTCGCAAGCCTGGAACTTCGCCCCCATCTGACACGCTTCGAAGTCGAAGGAGTCGAGATGCCCGATAGCGAAATCCCCACGCGGAAAATCCAGGTCGCCAATGCGCGTCCCGAGGACAGCGGCCGCGGCCTGGCGCATTTGCCCCGCGCGCTGATGGCGACGCTCGGCATCGGCGAGGGCGACGTGATCGAGATCCTCGGCAAGCAGAACACGCCCGCGCGCGCCGTCGGTCCCTATCCGGAGGACGAAGGGCTCGACATCCTCCGCCTCGACGGCCTCCAGCGTGCGAACGCTGGCGTAGGCTCGGGGGATTTCGTTGAAGTGCGGAAAGCCGAGTCGAAACCGGCAACGCGCGTCGTGTTTGCGCCGGCGCAGCAAAATCTCCGCCTCCAGGGCTCGACTAACGCGTTGAAGCGCACGTTCCTTGGTCGGCCGATCTGCCAGGGCGATATCGTCGCGACCGCAGGGCATCAGCGCGTCGGCAACATGCCCCCGGGCGTCCAGCAGTTCATGAACGCGCCGGCGTACGCGCTACAGGAGATCCGCCTCGCGGTGATTGCGGCCAGCCCCAAGGGCGTGGTGCACATCGACGAGAACACCGAGATCGAACTCCGCTCCGAGTATGAGGAGCCTCAGGCCGCGCGTCGCGCCGACGTCACCTATGACGACATCGGCGGCATGGCGCAGACCATCGACCAGCTGCGCGAGATGGTCGAATTGCCGCTGCGCTACCCCGAGTTGTTCCAGCGCCTGGGCGTCGATCCGCCCAAGGGCGTGTTGCTGCATGGTCCTCCCGGCACCGGCAAGACGCGCCTCGCGCGCGCCGTCGCCAACGAATCCGACGCACAGTTCTTCCTGATCAACGGTCCCGAGATCATGGGCTCGGCCTATGGTGAGTCCGAATCACGCCTCCGCGAAGTGTTCGAGGAAGCGGCCAAGGCGGCGCCTTCGATCGTGTTCATCGACGAGATCGATTCGATCGCCCCGAAGCGCGGCCAGGTGTCGGGCGAGGCCGAAAAGCGTCTCGTCGCGCAGTTGCTGACGCTGATGGACGGCCTCGAATCGCGCGCGAACCTCGTCGTCATTGCAGCCACCAACCGTCCCGAGGCGATCGACGAAGCACTCCGCCGTCCCGGCCGGTTCGATCGCGAGATCGTGGTCGGCGTTCCGGACGAACGCGGCCGTCGCGAGATTCTCGGCATCCACACGCGCGGCATGCCGCTCGGCGACCGCGTCGATCTGGATGAACTGTCGCGTACCACCTACGGCTTCGTCGGGGCTGATCTCGCCGCGCTGACTCGCGAGGCGGCGATCGAGGCGGTCCGCCGGATCATGCCCAAATTGAACCTCGAAGAGCGGACGATCCCGCCCGAAGTCCTCGATGAACTCTCCGTCACCCGCGAGGATTTTCTCGGTGCCCTTAAACGCGTCCAGCCATCGGCGATGCGCGAAGTCATGGTCCAGGCGCCGACCGTCCGCTGGGCGGATGTCGGCGGTCTCGACGACGCGCAGATGCGGCTGAAGGAAGGCGTCGAACTCCCGCTCAAGAACCCCGACGCGTTCCGTCGTCTCGGCATCCGGCCCGCCAAGGGCTTCCTGCTCTACGGCCCTCCCGGTACCGGCAAGACGTTGCTCGCAAAGGCGGTCGCGCGCGAGGCGGAGGCGAACTTCATCGCCACGAAATCGTCCGACCTGCTCAGCAAATGGTACGGTGAAAGCGAGCAGCAGATCGCTCGCCTGTTCCAGCGCGCGCGCCAGGTGGCACCGTGCGTGATCTTCATCGACGAACTCGACTCGCTGGTGCCCGCAAGAGGCAGCGGCGCGGGTGAGCCGCAGGTGACCGAGCGCGTCGTCAACACCATCCTGGCCGAGATGGACGGGCTTGAGGAGTTGCAGTCGGTCGTCGTGATCGGCGCGACCAACCGGCCGAACCTGATCGACCCGGCGTTGCTGCGCCCGGGCCGGTTCGACGAACTCGTCTACGTCGGAGTCCCCGACAAGGCCGGCCGCCGCCGCATCCTCGGCATTCAGACGCAGAAGATGCCGCTCGCGTCGGACGTCGATCTTGACCGCCTCGCCGACCGCACCGATCGCTTCTCCGGTGCGGACTTGGAGGATGTCGTCCGCCGCGCTGGCCTGGTGGCGTTGCGCCGCTCGATCGACTCGACCGATGTGACGATGGCCGACTTCGATGGCGCCCTGAAGGAGTCGCGCGCCAGCGTCACCCCGGAGACGGAACGTGAATACGAACAGATGGCCGCCCGCCTCAAGCAGGATGCCACCGCCATTCAGCCGATCGGCTTCGCGTTTCCTGCCAAGATCGCTGAATGATCATCGCCCCTCTTCCGGAAGGGAGAGGGGCGCCGCCTATTTGCGATAGGCACCTGCGCCGACCGTCGAACGACTATCCTCGACCGGTCGGCCATGTGTTGACATTGCGTCGCATGGCTCCGATGTAACTTTAATGTACGCTCCTGCGACACATAAGCGTTTCCTGGACCATTCAGGTCAACTCGCCGCACGTGGTTAGCCCGAGCTCGCGGCTATAGGCTGTTCGAGTTCGGGCTTTATTCGATCTGACCTTTGGGACGTGTTCTGCGCGCCCATGATCTCGAGTAAAACGGAAACCACGTAATGTCAGACCCCGCCTCGAAATCCAGTGATCACCCTTCGGTGAGTCACGACGTGCATGGGAAGGCTAATTCGCCTCGGCCTTTCCTGCGGATGCGACCGAAGCATTTCTTTTCGAACAAGTTCGACATGGATATCGTCGAGGACTATTCGGAAATGGATTCGAATCGACGTCCTATCAGGCGGCCGAAATGGCTGCACCGTCTGATTCAAATGAACTTGTTACTGATGATCCTGTTGATTGGCGTTCCGGTGCTTTTGTACTGCATCATAGTCTCCGCAAAATAGCGGGCTAGCCTAACCTTCTTTGGCGTCTTTTAGCGCTACCCAGGCGTACGCGACCATCACGACGCATGCAGCGCCCGCGACCAGATACGGGAGCGAGTGCTGCGCTTCGTAAAGTCCGACACCGATCGACGGCCCTAGCACGAAGCTTGCGCCGTTGATCGACGTCACCTTGCCCGCAACCGAGCCTTGCGCGCTTGCGCCCACCGCCAACGAGGACCCGGCGGTGAACCCCGGCCGCGTGAAGCCGAAGCCGAGGCTCGCCAGCGCGTAGGCCGTGGCGATCGTATAGAGCGAGGTTGCGATCCCGGTCAGCGCCGTGCCCACCGCTGCCAGCACCAAGCCCGTGAGCACGAGTTGCCGCGGGCTCATGTTGAGGCGCGGGATGATACCCCATTGCGCCAGCAACGCGGCGCCTGCGCCCATCATCAGGACGATTCCGGTCGGCTCCAGTGCGAGGGCAGGGGCGAGGTGGAGGCGGTCGATCACGAGGAAGCCGATCGCTTGGCCCGTCATCGCCTGCGCATGGCCCATCACCAGCCCGGCAATCATCCAGGCGCGGATGCGGGGGTCGGTGTAGCCGACATGCTCGACATGCGATCCAGTCGCGGCGGCGACCGAGGCACCGGTCGGTGCGCCACCGATCGAGGGGTAGGCCGAACTCGCGCCGTGCGTCTCGTGCGGGGCGACGATCTTGTCGTCGGGCAGCATTCGCCGGACCGTGATCCACACCGCCACCCCGAACACCGCGAACAGGAATGCGGGGCCCGCCAAGCCGATCTCGACCCCGCCGATCGAGCCGAGGATCAGATACGGCGCGATCGCCGGCCCCAATATGGTCCCGAGCCCGAACGCCGAGGCGAGCAGCGTCAGCGCCTTGGTCCGTTCGTCGCGTGTCGTTTCGCCCGCGACGAGGGCCTGTACCGCAGGCGGTGCGGCGGCGCCGAACGTTCCGTAGATCAGTCGCCCGCCGATGAAGCAGAGGAACGCAGTCGTGCCGCCGATCCAGGCATTGATCCCGGCCAGCAGGAACACGCCGCACAGGGTCAGCGACACGCTGAACCCACCGACTCCAAGCAGGATCATCGCGCGCCGGCCGTGCTTGTCCGACCGGTTCGCCCAGAACGGCGCGGCGATCACCCACAGTAAGGCCGACACCGAGAACGCCGCGGCCACCGCGCTGTCGGCGACCCCGAGCGATCGTCCGAGCGCGGGCAGGACCGACTGCAGCGCGGTATTTCCCGCCGCGATCGTCAGCATCACGAGAAACATCAGCGCGAAGCGGCGGTCGATCTTCGGCCCTTCGGCCGTCGAGCCGATCATGGCCGCACCCAGTCATAAGCCCGCTCGACGCGGGCGACGGTCACCGAATAGCTGTCGTACCAGAGCGCCCGCCCGCGCTCGCGAATCGCGTTGTGCTCGGGATCGTCGCGCCATGCGATCGCGGCGGCGTCGTCGGCCCAATAGCTTACCGTGATCCCCATGCCATTCGCCTCACGTGCGCTGTCGACGCCGCGATAGCCCGGCTGGGTTGCAGCCAGCGCGTCCATGGCCGCTGCGGCTTCCCCATAGCCGGTGTCGTCTGCGTCGCTACGGATCGACACGAAAATAACCGCAATCTGTCCTGTACGATCGTCGTTCATGATCCGTGCTTAAGCGATGCCGTAGGCTTGGCAAGGCGGTGGCAAAGGCGGTGGCAAAGGCGGTGGCAGGGCGGGCGGAGCCGCTTGGCGCCGCACGACTTCCACTTCAGTTCGTCGTCTGATGCAACCCGCGGCCCTTGAAACGCGTTCGGAATTCGTGCGACGGGAGGGCCAAAGCCTCGCCAGCGTGCGGGACCCCTGACCGTAAGGAACGCGATGCCCAGTTCGACCACCGCCACCCGGCGTGCACGCAGCCGACCCGCTGGCGTGCCGTCCCCGTGGCAGATGTTCTTTTCAGGGTTCCTGAAACACCCGGTCATGGTCGGCTCGATCGTGCCGTCGTCGGACAAGCTGATTCGCAAGATGCTCGGTCCGGTGGACTGGGCGAACTGCAAGCTGTTCGTCGAATACGGTCCGGGCGTCGGCACGTTCTGCCGCCCGATCCTCGACCGCATGGCGGCGGATGCCAAGCTGGTGGTGATCGATACCAACCCCGAGTTCATCCAGTATCTGCGCCACACGATCACCGATCCGCGCTTCTTCGCGGTGCTGGGCTCGGCGGACGAGGTCGAGACGATCGTCGCGGATCACGGGTTCGAGAAGGCGGATTACGTGCTGTCCGGGCTTCCTTTTTCGACATTGCCGCCCGGCGTCGGTCCGGCGATCGCGGCTGCGACGCATTCGGTGCTGCGGACGGGCGGCGCGTTCCTGGTCTATCAGTTCTCGCCCAAGGTGAAGGACTTCCTGACGCCGCATTTCGAGTCGATCGATCACGACATGGAGTGGTGGAACGTGCCGCCTGCGCAGTTGTATTGGGCGTGGAAGGACTGACGCAGGTGCGGCCACGTCCGCGCCGGTGCGCAAAGCGCAGCTTCAGGCCCGGCCGGCGGGTCGGCTAGAACTAGCCGAACCCGTCCGACGGCGGCTTTGCCGACGGCGCTAGTGCATTTAGCGTACGAAGCTCGACGATCCTCCCCCTGGCGGGGAAGTATTGAATCCGAATCCCTATTCGTCGATCCCGAAGTTCAGTCCACGCGACAAGCTCGGGTCCACGACCGCGACCACGAAATATGCACCGAGTTGCTTCAACCGCTGCACCCAGCCGGTATTCGCCTGGTACAGCGCTTTCGTCACCTCGGTCGACTTGGCCACCTCGCCGTCGATATACCCTCGTACGTGCGTCGCGAACGCCGCGTCCTCGATCCGCAGCATCAGTTCGAGATTGATGAACAGGCTGCGCATGTCGAAGTTCGCGGAGCCGATATGGACAGCGTCGTCGATCACGTAGAGCTTGGTATGCAACTTGGTCGGCTGGTATTCGAACAGCCGCACGCCCTTGCGCAACAGCCCCGCGTACGTGAACCGCGCGGCGGCGATCGTCGCGTTGTTGTCCGATTTGCTGGCGGTGACGACGCGCACATTGGCCTGCCGACGCCCGGCTTTGTCGAGCCGGCGCAGCAGCGCGGGGCTGGGCGTGAAATAGCCGGCGATGATGTCGATCCGTCGTCCGCGCCGCATGTCATCGCGGACCGCACGCGCCCAGGGCGACAGTCGCCGCGTTGGCCCGCCGATCAGCCACCGGGTCGGCCCCTGCGTTTCGCTCCAACGCGATAGCGCGGCGTTCAGCTTGCGCAGCTTGCCTTTCGGCTCCTGGATCCAGTCCTTCAGCGCATCGAAATAGCCCGCCAGCCGCCCCGCTGCCGGCCCCTCAACCAGCAGCCCGAGGTCGCGCCAAGCCTGCTCGGCGGCGGTGCCGAAATAATCATCCTCGATATTGAAGCCGCCGATGATAATCCGCGTTTCGTCGGCCAACGCGAGCTTCTGGTGGTTGCGGAGCAGATAGCGGCGACCGAACCGTACGGAGAAGCGGCATACCGATACGTTCGCGGCTTCGAGCGGTTCGAAGAACGCGCGCGGTGCATCGTCGCTGCCGAACCCGTCGACGATCAGCGAGACCTCGACGCCGCGCTTGGCAGCCGCAATCAGCGCGGCGTTGACACGCTTCCCGGAATCGTCGTCGGCGTAGATATAGTAGAGCACGCGCAACGTCCGCTCGGCGCCGTCGATCAGCGCGAGCACCGCGTCGAGGCGTCGCGGGCCCGTGTCGAGCAACGTCATCTGGTTGCCGTCGACGGCGAAAGTCGGCTGTTCTGCGGGATCGTCCATGGCGAGCGTGATGGACATGGGGGGCTCGGGTGGCAAGCTACGGGGTGTCGGCGGGAGATTTCTTGACTTTGCGGGTCATCACCCGTAGGCGACGCTTTCTCATTCTATCGTTGTTACGAAGGAAGCCGCATGGCGCGCGTTACCGTCGAGGATTGTGTCGACAAGATCCCCAACCGGTTCGACCTGGTGTTGTTCGCGGCCCAGCGTGCGCGCCAGATCTCGGGCGGCGCCGAACTGACGCTCGACCGCGATCGCGACAAGAACCCGGTCGTCGCCCTGCGCGAGATCGCTGACGAGAACGTCAAGCCGGCGCATCTCAAGGAACAGGTCATCCAGGGTCTGCAAAAGGTTCGCGTCGACGACGACGACGAGGTCGATGCCGTCGGCAGCCTGGCCGCTTCGGCTGAGGCTCTGCGGCTTACGGCTGCGGCACCGCCGCGGAACCAGAATCTGGGTGCGGATTACGAAGGTTGAGACAGCGGATTAGCGAAAGCTAATCCGTGTCTCGGCCGCACCCCCGGCGGGCGGGCATAGCCGACCGACGACGCGGCTTCGCCGCGGCGCGCGAAATAGAGAGAGCCCGTGGACCCAAGTCCGCGGGCTTTTTCTATATACCCTCTCCCTGAAGGGGAGAGGGAAGGGGCCCGCGGCGACTTCGCCGTGGGAAGGGTGAGGGCACGGGCGACATGGTCGGCCCGTTCGTCATTCGCGAAGGCAAGAACCTATATCGGTGAGCCTCGCGAAGGATCACGACCGCCCGAGGATAAGAATCCCCGCCTACGCGGAGGTGACGAAGACGTGGCTTGCGGATCATCATTTCAAACTCGCGAGCCATCACCCCCTTGTTCTCCCGCAAAGGCGGGAGCCCAGTCTGGATCCCCGCTTTCGCGGGGAAACAAGCTTGCTGACGTCGCGCTCGATATCACCCTAAGGCAGGGCGCCACGGCAAAGCCGCGTCGTCAGTCGTTGCTGCGCAACGCTGGCCGGCTTTCGACCTGTCCGAAAATAGCTGCGCTATTTCGGGTCTCGGCCCTTGAACCCCTGCGCCACCACGAACCACTCGACCGACCCCTTGCGGCTAGCCGGCGGCTTAGCATGCTTCACCGTCTTGAAGTTCCGCTTCATCTCCGCAACCAGCTCTGAATCCGCTCCGCCTGCGAACACCTTCGACACGAATGTACCACCCGGCTCCAGCACCTCGCAAGCAAACTGCAGCGCTGTTTCCACCAACGCCATCGTCCGCAAAGCGTCGGTCTGCGGATGCCCGACCGTATTCGCCGCCATGTCCGACAGCACCAGATCCGGCGCGCCACCCAAGGCCTCGATCAGCTTCCCCGGCGCGGCATCGTCGAGGAAATCCATCTCGAAGATCGTCACCCCCTCGATCGGATCGACCGGGAGCAGATCGATCCCCACAACTGTCGCCTTGGGTATCCGCCGCCGGATCACCTGAGCCCAGCCGCCCGGCGCGAGCCCCAGATCGACCACGCGCTTCGATCCCCGGATCAGTTCGAACCGCTCGTCGAGCTCGATCAGCTTGTACGCGGCGCGGCTGCGATAGCCGTCGGCCTTGGCGCGCTTCACATACGGATCGTTCAGCTGGCGTTCGAGCCAGCGTGTCGACTGCGCGGTCCGCTTCCGCGCCGTGAGCACGCGGACATGCCCGCCGGAACCGCCGCGGCTCATGCCGTCGCTCCCGTGGCTTTGCCGGGCTTGGGCGAGCCCATCAGTCCGCGCAGGATGCCTTCGCGAATACCGCGGTCGGCGATGCCGAGCCGTTCGGCGGGCCACAAATCCATGATCGTCTCCAAAATCGCACAGCCTGCGACCACCAGGTCGGCACGCTCGTTGCCGATGCACGGCAGCTTGGCGCGCTCCGTGATCGACATATGGGAAAGGTCGGCGCTGATCCGCCGCATCGCCGAGGCAGGGACGATCAGCCCGTCGACCACCGACCGGTCATAATGGCTGAGCCCCAGATGCACGCTGCCGAGCGTCGTCACCGTGCCGCTGGTGCCGAGCAATCGCGGGCGCTCGATATGTCGGGGCAGGCGGGCGGCAAACCCCGCGAAACTGTCCGCGACCACCTTACGCATCTTTGCATACGCAGCACGTCGACCGTCTTCGCCGTCACCGCCACCGGCATGTTCGGTCAGCGACACCACGCCCCATGGCGCCGAATGCCAGTCAAGCACGGTAGGGATAGGTGTCGAGGTATCGACCAGCACGAGCTCGGTAGACCCGCCACCGATATCGAACACGAGCGCGGGGTCTTCACCCGGCTCGATCAGCGCATGGCAGCCGAGCACGGCCAACCGCGCCTCTTCCTCGGCGGAAATGATGTCGAGATGGATCCCCGTCTCGGCGAGCGCGCGCGCGATGAACGCGGGCCCGTTCGACGCCTGCCGACATGCCTCCGTCGCGACCGAGCGCGCCAGCGTCACGTTGCGCCGCTGGAGCTTGTCAGAACACACGCGCAAAGCAGCGATCGTCCGCTCGATCGCGGCATCGCTCAGCTTGCCGGTCGAGGCCAGACCTTCGCCAAGCCGGACGATTCGCGAGAACGCGTCGATCACCGCGAAGCCTCCGGCCTGCGGTCGCGCGATCAGCAATCTGCAATTGTTGGTGCCGAGATCCAGCGCGGCAAACGCCTGCGCATCGGCCCACCGCCCACGAAAGGGCCGGGTCGCCGCCGGACGGGCAGGACTGCCCTGCCGGAACGGCATTCGGGCGGAAACATCCCCCATCGCCGTAAAACTCGCTATCTATGTCTGCCGCCGCGGGAAAATGCCCGCCCGGTGCTTGGATACGAATGTAGCGCGGTACGACGATTACGCAAGCGAAGTGGCACGTCTGCGACATCTTGGCGTTGACAGCGCGAAACCGCCCGCCTAGATCGCGCCCTCGCTGATGCCCCGTCGTCTAATGGTAAGACTGCGGTTTCTGATACCGCCTATTGAGGTTCGAATCCTCACGGGGCATCCAGCGCTTCCCACCTAAGCGGTTGAGATTGCTCGACATTCTCGGGTTTTCCATTTTCAGTTCCCACATAAGTGTACCATCGGCGCAAATAGCCCCGGCGCGAGCGAAGCCGGCCGGGGATGGTTATTCAGCCGCCGATAGGTCGGCTGCGCTGCGCTTTGAGGAAGCCGGGGATGCTATCGAAGCGATGCGCGATCGATTCGGCTAAGGTAGAGCAAGCCTCCATCGCGTCGGCTTCCCTGCCATCGAGGCCGCGCGCGACGAACGCCAGCAAGGTTGCAAGCTGCGACGTGTCGATGCCGATTTGCTCCACCGCCTCGTACTCATCCCGCGTCATGCCGCACCTCCGGCTTGTAGGATGGCATCTACGCGCTCGTTAAGGTCGGACAGGATTGCAGCAATGCCCCTCACGACTTCGCCTAGTTCGGTGTCGTCCTGCCGCGAGCAAAGGTCTGCGATAGCCTCGACATGGCCAAGACGGCGTTGCAGCGCCTCCAGCGCGTTCCGATCGCCGGGGGTCATGCCGCATCACCCATCAACGAAATTCGACGTGCATGCTCGACCAGCTCGTTACACATCTTGGGACCGCCATAGTTCCCGTCGCCGATCCGGTGCTCCATCGCAATGACCAGCTCCGACAAGTTGGTCGGCACCGCCTGATCGAACGCGTCGGTCGCGTCGTGCATCAGCACCTCTTCCCGTTGGAAGCGCGCCATGTCGGTATATTCGAGATCTTCGGGCAGGGCGTTGAAGCGAGCCCTAGCGGCGTTGTTCAGAGCGTGAAGCACGGCGAATTCGGTTGGCGTCTGGCGCATTGCCCCGACGACGACGGCTGGCATCGCTACGGCGACACCGGCTAATCCTACGAACCCAAATAGCGCACGGCGCGTGGCTTCCTGTTGCATGTTTAGTACTCGCTCTTGGCCTCTCACAGCCGTTCCCCGTGGCGGACGGGTTGCCGGGAGGTGAGAGCCTGTAGCGAAACAGGTGGAGCGTATTCCCCAAAAGGGTCTTGTATTGGCGCCCCGTTCCCGACATAGGTCGTCGGTCAGCAGCGGACGCCAATCCACGCTGTCATTTTCGGCAGGTTCCCTCGCCAAAGGGTATCTGCCTATCGCTATCCGGGCTCTCACACCCAACGGGCTACATGCCCTCTTCGACATTCAAGCGCAAGCCATCTCCCGCCAAGGGGATCGCTTTCGCGCGTCCGGCTATCATGCGCGTGGAATTACGCGCATGATCTGCTCTCCATCTGAGGAGGGCTGCATGTTAGTAATCGGCAAGGAATACCGCGTCTGGTCGCTCAGGGAGAGCATGGGAAGCCGTGAGGGCGTTGTCGTCGAGGTCGACTGGCCCATGTTCGTCTTAGACGATCAAGGCGTGAAGACGCTCTTCCATATGGCCACTGTGGCATGTGTCGAGATTGTCGACGAAGCGGCTGAAGAGGCTCGCCGGAAGGCAAACACGGCAAAGCAAATCGCCGCCTGGACGTGAGGGGCTTCCTCACTTTTGAGGATACCCTCCGGTGGAGTGAAAGGTGTTGCCGTCATGGCAATACCCACCGTTGGTGGGTATTGCCCAATTCTGGGGTTTATTCCCGATCCGGAAAGAACCGCATGCCCATTGTTGGTGGGTGTCGTTTCGCGGAACGAGACGCCCCCATATTCGGGGTGGTGGCTTTCCCTCAAAAGTGAGGGGGCGCTCCAAATCTGGAGACTCCCTCAAATTGAGTGGTTGGCATCGCCCAAACCTGAGCCATCTACTCCACCGGAGGTAAAGGTGTTGCCATGACGGCAATACCCACCAACGGTGGAGAAGGGGTCGCCTCGTTACCGTACTGGCAGCTCGGCTACAACAATCTGCTTTAGAAATTCCTCGATGTTCGCCTGAACGGACCTGCTCGCAGACTTGCGAGCCCTGTTTGCGCCGAAATAATCCGAGGCTTTTCCGTCTGTCGTCACGTCAGTCTTGAACACGGTAGCGCCGCTGTTCCGGTCGACAAGCTCGTACCGGGCCGTCGTGCGTGCGCCATAGCCAAGCCCTCGCGAGTCGAGCTCCAATATCTTGACTATGAGGGAAACCTTCCGGGTGGAGTCATCCCGAAACAACGCCATTCGCACGAGCGAGTCATCCAGGGTGCTTTTCCAAAGAGACGCTACGTCTGCCTCCGCTCCGGCAGTATTCATTTTGCCGACAGCCTCGTCCTTCGAAGCGACCGTCACGTTCGTTGATAGAAGGGCTGCGTCGAGCCGCTTGGTGCTTGGCGCAACATTCGCTGGCGAGAAGTTCAACGGTGCCACCGAACAAGCCGACAACAGAATAGCAGGCACAATCACCGCACAAAGCGCGTGAAACTTCATAGATCCCCCTTTATTATCTTGCTGATATCAGCGGGGGCGTCGGTCGCATAACTCCCGAGGCTATGCAATCGCTCGATCTCCTCAGATTTGAGGGGGTCGGTCCAAATCTGGACACACCCCCCATTGGGGGTTGAAGAAAGGTGCGAGGCCGGGAAGGGACAAGTCTCCCCGGCCTCTAGCGCAGCAAGGTTTCCCGACCCTGCCACGCATCTCGTCGTCAGCCCGACGCTATTCGTCGGGCTGCGCTATGTTGAAACACGCAATCGTCCGATCGCCGGTGCTACGGTTCCGAGCGAAATGCCGGACGCTGTTAGTGCCGCGGATTTGCCAGAGGTCGCCAGGGCGATGCTCGATCATCTCGTCGCCTATCCAAAACTCGCAACCGGGCTCCGCTGAGATGACGAGGTGCATTCGCATCGGCAATTGCACCTGCTGAGGCTGTTGCGGATCCACATGCGGCGGGATCTCGTCACCCGGTGCCATCCGGAGCAGGTTGAGCACTTCGATGCGAGGGCGTCCAATATACGGCTCCACGCAATCTAGGATTTGCTCGACCAGACCGCCCGCAACGTCGACGCCCGTCCGCTCTTCGATTGTCGAATTGACCACATGATAGCCGCCACTGGACATCCGATATCCGCCCGTCGCGTCGCGGCTGTCGCTCAGCACCTTCAACAGAGACACATCGAGCCCGCTTGCGATCAGTCGGCAGTACGCCGCGTCCTTCGGCGGGGCGGTCTTTGGCCTGACGAAGCGCGTGGAGACGGCAGCTTGGCCGTCCGCCGTCGCCGCGCGGCCACCGGGCAAGCCGAAATGCAGCGACCAACCTAGCGGCACCCACAGGTGATAGGAATTCTCGCCGTCTTTTAGGCGGCTTTCCATCGGGTATATCTCGACGGCCTCGAACTCAGGCCCAACCAGCTCGCTCTTGATCGCCTGGAGCGTCTGCCAGTGGTCGGGCAGGATGCCGCCATCATGCCGGTATATCCGCAACCACAGCACTGCCGGCGCGTCGGGTCTGGTGAACCCCACTGCGGCGGCCGGCGTTACCTGCACCAGATATTCCGCGTTCCGCCACCAGCACGCGCCGATGCTGCTCATGTGCCGATGATATACCCCGGCTTGATACCCGGCGTCACGCTCGTCGACGGCGCCACTCGACCGCGCGGCTATATCCGCGCCCACAGCCGCACGATCGACCACCGGCTCTTCGATACGCTCGAAGCTACCGATCCGGTTGGGGCCGTTCGGCTGGATGACTAGCGGAGAGGCAACGGCCATAGGTTCAATCCAGTATCTGGGGAGCGTCGGGAACGCCCAGGCCAAGGGTATGCGCGGCTGAAACGGCGGCGCTGTGAAGGGTTGCGGCGTGATCGCGGAGCATCCGGCTACGGCCGACTGCCTTCTCGTCCTCAATGCGCTGGTTGTGGCGCGCAACGGCTTCGGCAAGGCCGGTGATTTCCTCGACATAGCCGGGGACAGTCGTGCGGTATTCCTCCAGCGCGCGGCGAGCTTCCGACTTCTTCCACTCGATCGCGGCGTCGGCATCGCGGACGACTGCCGCCTCGAGCTTGCGAAGGTAGGCGCGAAGGTGGCAGGCCTCGACCATCAAGTCGGCGTCGTCTTCCGCCATCCTGCCGAGCGGGGCGAGATTGACGATCCCGAGGTGATGCCAATGCGAACCGATGCGCTTGAACGTGCGGCCGAACTCAGCGACACGCTCGTCATCGGTGGGAGCGCGCAGCGAAGGTGAGCCACGGTTCAGGCGCAGGCCGATGGCCTCCAGACGGGCTTCCGCGCCAGCCTTGCCGCGCTGACCGTCATAGCCTTGGTTCGGGCCAAGGACCGGCCAGTCGGGACAATCGCCCTTCGGCCAAAAGTCCTTCGGGTCGAGGATGCTGGTGCGGTCGGGCATGGCGGCGCGGGCGGCGGTGCGATCCGGGCCGGGAATGATGTTCTGATGCAACATGGTCATGCTCCAGGCAGGGCGCGGACGTGCTGATAGATGCCCGTCGTGTTGTTGAAGGATTCGTCGGCGATCATGATGGCGCGCTGTCCAGCCGTCGCGGGGACGAACCGGCCGTTAGCGTCCGTCGTCAGGCCAGCGCCCTTGACGATGTTAGCGCCCATCGCGACCAGCACGTTTAGGGCGCGTCCCTGCTGCCAGAATAGGGCAGTGACAGTGTCGAGACCCGGCCAAGGCTCTAAGACGTCCCCAAAGTTGAGGGTGTTGACGTCCGCGATGTAGATCGGGCCGGCTTGGTTCACGCCAGCGCGCGCGAAGGTGCGAGACGGTCCACCGTGGACGATTTGCGCAGACGCGGGAATCCATTGGGTGTCTGTAGGCAGCACGTCCGGGCCGAGAATGAGAGCCGATCCCGGAACTATGCCAAAGACAAACTGGCGGTCGCCCGCCGCATTCGGCGTGGGTTGCCGAACGGGTAGGCTCTCTGTCCACGCCTGAGGGCCGTCAATGAACTGGTCCGCGAGGATGCGACGATAGCGCGCCATGATCTCAGTCCCCCTTGGGTGCGAGGTAGGCGCGATGATCGGGAGCGAGCGCGAGCGGCTTGCGGCCCGGTGCCTGCGCGTTGCGGACGGTTGCCGGGGTCGGGGTGCGCGGCGGCGCCACCAGCTCGTCGTCATCGCGCGGTGCGAGATAGCCCCGATTGTCGCGAGCGTTGACGATCGGCCCGCCCTTCACGTTGGCGACGGCCTCGCTAAGCATCCCGGTGATCTTCTCGGGCGAGGCCACCGTGTCGAAGTCATCGATCAAGGCATTGACCGCCAGCACGAGAGTATTGAACTCCGCGCGCGTGACAGGCCCCTGCACGTTGACGATCGGCTGCTTAGGCGGCTGCGGCTTTGCAGAGCGGGCGTTGAGGAAGCTTTGCAGTATGTTCGTCATGGCATGTAACTCCGCTGCGTTGTCTTGGGGGTGCCGGGTTTCAGTTGAGTAACGCCCATGATCCATCCCCGTATTGGGGCCGGCTTGGCGTTCGCTATTGCTCCAGCTAGCGCGTTGGCAATATCGTCATGTCCGCCTGGCGCGTGGTCGATACTGTCACGGCCTCCGCGCGCGGTGCGGCGTTCCAGTCCAACGATCTGCGAAACGGCCTTGTCATCGTCCAGTAGGACAACGCGCCCACTATTCAGGACCGGCAGCATGGCTTGATAAAGCGCGGAACGATGCTTGTCGGATAGCTCATAGGTGATGCCGTGCTTACGAAACTGCTCGCGCGGCCAATCACCCCCGTATCCATCGCCCGTTACTTCAGTGATGCCGTATAGCACCAGCAATTCACAGAACTCTTGCACGACGCCTTCGGGCGAGAACGGCGGCTTAACTTCGCGGGTGGCGTCGATAACTATCAGACCATCGTCGTCCGTGCCTTCGTGATGGCTTATAGCGAGGGTAAACGAATCCATACTCCCGCCGCTCGGGTCAACAAACGCGCTGTAGCTGGTGCCGGTGCGCGGCGCGCGCTCGTAAACGCCATTGGCAACGCACGCCTCGACCACCTCGATCGACACGAACGCCTCCACGTCGGTTCTGAACTCCGCGCCATACTCAGCGCCGGCCGATGCAGGGTCATCCCGGAAGGCGTCGGTTAGGAACTCGCCGTCACGTTTGATCGTCGGGTTCATGCGCCACGTCGGAGCCTTCACCACCAGCGTCTTACCCGGCTTGCCGTAATGCCGCTTGTGCTTGGTCCACAGCAGGCCGCGCCGTGCGTAGGGGCTGGAGATACCGATCAGCATCGCGCCGGGGATCGTCACCATTGCAGGCTTCACCGCGTCGTAGACCGCCTGGTCGGGGTTCGCGCTCTTGTCCGACGCCCAGAACGCCACTTCGTCAAAGACCGCCCCAACGAGGGTGCGACCACGGCTAGAGCGCAAGTCGTTCGTGGTGATCTCGATCGCGAGGCCGTTGGTTAGCTCCAGCCCTTCCGCGGTCGAGTTAGCGACCATCTGCGCAAGCAAGGGTTGCTCAAAGTAGGCGCGGAGATAGCCCAGGCATACCTTGGCCTGCTTGCGGTCAACGGCGATGAGCTGCACGACGCCCGTCTCGCCCTTTGCCAAGCGGTCGAGGAAGCCCATCTGCTCAGCGCCGAACGTGGCGAGCCATGCCGCCAACGCTGCGGCCTTCACGTCCTTGCCCGACCGCCTGCCACAGATGAACCACGCTTCCGTTGACGGCTCGGTCGGGGCTTCCGTGCGGCCGGTGATCTCGGTGAAGATGGCTAGCTCGTCGGCGTCCAACGGCTCCCCGAACATGGCCTTGTCGACCACACGCCACACTTCCCAGGTATCGCCCTTGAACCAGTCCCCGAATAGCTCAGGGTCGCGGCAGGCTTCCGAGAAGCTAATCATGCGCTTGCCCTCTCTGCCGCGCGTCGGGCTGCATACTCGGCAATGGTGGGCGTGACGTTGCGCGCCTTACGCTCCAACCCAAGGGACTCTAGGAGCCGTCGCAGGGTGTTGCTGGCAGTGGTGTAGGCTTTGACGTCGATCGGCGTCCCTAGCCCCGCTGCTGCGTCCTGCTGCTCGCACCAGATGGCGAGCATAGCGGCGCGGCGTGCGATCTGCTGCTTAGCCTCGCTAACATCGCCTCCCATGTCCGCTACCAGCGTGGCTAGGATCTCACGGTAACGGCGGAACTCGATCGACCGGCCATCAGGTGCCTGCAACACAGCGCTACCATTGCCAACGCGGGTGCGGGCTTGGGGCTTGAGCGTTGCAACCTGAGGGCTTGGGGTGGTCATTCTTGATGCCTAATGTGGGAGCTAACTGGTACACGAAACAATATTGCGCGGGGAATAGCAAGGAAAACCGTATGTTTCGGCCTGTTACATGGCTTCCGACGTAGGATTATAACCACGCTCGACAGGGGCAGAGAAAAAGACGGCGGGACTGGCTTTGCGACCGGCTGACTTTTGAGCCCGTCTAACCTCCTCAAATCTGAGGGGATCGAATCTCGACTGTAGCAGCACCCGCTACACCACCACCCTTACAGGGGGGTGGGTGTAGCGTAGCAGCCAGCCGCAACACTGCTACACCGTGCTACGCTACACCTGCGCTAGGTGTAGCAGACGCCTCATCTGCCCATTGATCCACCACCAGATACTTCTTCACCTGGCGGTTGCCGTCCTTGCGTTCCTCGACCTTGAACCGCTTGTTATCCACCCACTGCTTGAGCAACGTGATGATGCGCGCCCGGTCGATCTTCTTCCCCGGATCGAGGTCCATGACGTCAGCAACGGCGATGCCTGCCCAGTCGGACGCGCTATGGTGAGCCTTCCACGTCCCCGCATTGATCGCGGCTTGCACAAGGCTCAGGTGATCCAGCGTAACCCCCTCGAAAGCATCGGGAGGGATCCACGGAACGACCACGCCGACGCTATCAGGCTCGCCCCCGTCGCCATTGCAGAGCGAGACGGAATGAAGGTGGAACCAGTCGCATTTGTCGGACGGCGGCGCGCGGTTGTTCTTGTCGTCGTAGGTCCGGAAGTAGCGGCGGCGTTTCTCGCCCTCGACCCCGAACTTCGTAGCCTCGTCCTCAGACATGCGGTTAATCGTCAGCACCGAACGGCAGGCATCGGTCAGTGATACTGCACCACGCGAAGAGAAGACGCTTACATCGCCTGCGCTGGCCTTGTTGATGTGGTGCGCGAGCGAGACGGCGGCGCGGCTATATTGTGCCACGTCCACGAACTTCTTTACGATCGCGTCCACCTGCCCGTTGTCGTTCTCGTTGGCGCGGTGTGCCGACACGAACGGGTCGATCTGCAGGACGTCTATCTCGCACTCGACCAGCTCGTGCTTGAGCATGTCGGCTAGCGTCTCGTTAAGCTGGAACCCGTTCGGGCCTTCGGACGCCATCTTCATGATTGCGGACGTCTCGATCGTGTCGATCATCAGGCGCCCGCCCATGTCGGCCTCAGTGATACCCCAGTGAATGCACCCTGCCTGGACCATGCGCGCGAGCTCGTCGGCGTCATCCTCAAGGTTCCAGATCCACACCCGCTTAGGACCGCCTACCACCTGCTTGCCCAGCAACGGGCGACCCGTCACCAGCGCGAGGGCACGGCCTACCGTCAGCATGGTCTTCCCGGCCGATCCTGGCGCGATCATGGCGCTAACCGTCCCGCGTTGTAGCTCGCGCCCATAGACGTACTCGCGCCGCGGGATGCTCTGTGGTGCGCGCCATGTGTAAGGCGTGCTTAGCCGATGCCCGTTAGCCTCGACGTAGGTGTCTAGGGCTTCCCGGTATTCGCTCGATGACGTGTCGAGGCGGCTAAGACGTCCGATGACTGATCGCGCATAGTCGGGCTCGCTACCGCGGGCGGCGTCCTCCCCATATTTGGGGGCGTCGAACGGCACGCCACTAGGCTCGCGCTCCCAGTTGCCGCTAAAGTCGTGCGCCTCGGCGGTGTTCATGCCTGTCCCCGATGTAGCTGCTCGGCGGCGAAGATCAGAGAATCTACCGCCGATGATACGAAGGCCAGCGTTCGGGTCGACGCTCCGGACAATGCAGCAAGCGCTGCTAGCCGGTTGGCTTCCGCAAGGGTGTTGATTGCCTCAGGGCAACAACGGTGAAGTGCCGCGCCTGCTCGATCGCGTTGCGCCATCAGGCGAACTCGGATGTCCATCGTAAATGGGTCCATGTTCGGGAAATGGATGCTGGCGGCGGCACGGTAGGCCGCTTCGAGCTGGTTAGGTGGCGTGGCGTCGTTGGCGGGCCGGGGATGATCCCGACGCTGTGCAAGCGCGGTCATTGCCGCACCTGCAATAGATCGCATCCGCGAAGCCAATGGCGCGCAATGATCGGGATTACCTCAAATTGAGGAAATTGCGCGATCGGACCGCCTGTGCTAGAAACGTCGATGTCTACCGCCAAGTGACATGCGACGCTCTCAGCCCTCAGGCTGGGGGCGTTTCGTTTATCGGGCATCGCTTAGACGCCACTGACCAGAGCCCGCAGCGCATTCGCCGGGATCAGGTTTCGTCCCCCGACCCGCACACGCTTCAAAGTGCCATCGTTGATCCGGTTGTAAACCGACCGTTCGCTAATCCCTAGCGCGCGTGCCGCGTCGGTCACGGTGTAGGCCAAACGCTCCACCGCCTCGCTCTTTGCAGATACTTGCATCGGTTGTTTCCCGTCACTGGTTGCGGACACACTCTATGCCTAAAATTCAATCCTACGCAACATTATTGCGCACGAAAGTTGCGGAGTGTGCTTTTTTTCTATCGTCCAGATGCGGAAGTGAGTTCGATTACATTACTCAGCGAGCCCGATAGGGAGGGCGCGGCGAACCTCGACCATGCATCCATGAGGGTGCGGCGCATGTCGCGGAGGTCGCTGCGGAGATAGGCCTGCTCGGTCTTCGTGCCGACGCTATGCGCGAGCGCCATTTCGGCCACCATTGCGGGGACGGTCGGCATCCGCTCCGCCGCCCAGTCACGGAACGCCGAACGGAAGCCATGCACGGTCTCGAGTCGTCCCGCCGCGCGCATAACCTTCGTCAACGTCATGTCGGAAAGCTGGGAGCCCGCGCGACTGCCGGGGAAGATCAGGCCTGTTGCGCCCGACAAGGCCTTGGCGCGCTCAATGATGGATAGGGCCGCGTCATTGAGGGTGACGGTGTGCTTGATCCCGCCCTTCATCAGGTCGGCCGGACGGTTCCAGGCGCGGCCCTCGACGTCGATATGCTCCCATCGCGCGGATCTCACTTCGCCGCTTCGTGCTGCGGTGACGATCGTAAAGAGCAACGCCAGCCGTCCTGCGGTGTCTTCCTTCGCGAGCTGGTCGGATACAAAGCCGGACGCGTCCACGAACGGCATAGCGGAGAAGTTGCCGCCCTTGGGCTGGCGAGCGAGGCCGTTGGTGATCTCGCGGGGTGCCGGCGTTGCCTCGGTGCGCCATCCCTTCGACTTCGCGAAGTCGAGGACCTGCCCGATCCGAACGCGGACCTTGCGCGCTATCTGCGGCTTGTCGGTCCAGATAGGGGAGAGGGCTAGGATGATGTCGCTCGCGGCAATCTGGTCGACCCGTCTGCCCCCAATTTTGGGGACGGCATGCTCGGTGAGGGACGCGAGGAAGGCCGCGCCGTGCTTATCGGCCCAGCCTTTCGATAGCTCTGCGTGGGCCGACGCCGCGGCTTCCTTGAACGTCGGGATGACGACCTTTTCGCGGTCGCGTTCCTCGCGGGCGTTCTTCCCCTGGCGCGCGAGCTTGCGCAGGAAGTGGGCCTTCTCGCGTGCTTCGGTAAGCGATAAATCAGCAGGGTATCCCCCGAGCCCGATGTCTTCTCGTGTGCCCTGAAACTGCACCCGCAAAACCCACGACTTCGCGCCGCTCGGCTTCACACGAAGGTAGAGCCCGGCGCCGTCGCCATGAATACCGGGCTTAGCGTTCTTTGCCCTGAGGTCGGTTAGCTTGCCCATGCGCCATGATCCTACGGTGTACCAGTTGGTTCCCACACTTTTGCGCTTCAACGGGGTGCAAGTCAATGCGGCGGGTTGCAAGCCGTTGCGGGGCGATAGGGCCGTATCCCGCCGAGAAGCTGGGGTTTTTATGCGAGCCGTTGCCCTAGTCTGCAAGCCGTTGCGGGTCGCATAATAATCCTCACGGGGCATCCAGCGCTTTATCCTTTGGCAGTATGATAGCTCCGCGGACGCACGATGTTGCGCCTCCCTAGCGGCTTCTTTTGCCACGCCTTTGCTCACACTTCTCAGCTTTCGAAAACGGAAAGTAAGTCGTGCAACTCAGGCCACCATCCCCGACGCCCACGTTAAATCGAGATGATCCAAACCACCGTATCGGTTGACCTCCGACGCTGACGGGCGACTGTTAGCAGCTACCCGCACTCGTCGTAGCGGTGCTTTCACACCCGTTCATGCAGCCGACCAATCCTGACCGACGTCGCGCCAGATAACCCGCCTTCCGCGACGAGTTCTTCGGCCCCGTCGCGATGGTGTTCCGCGTCGAGGACGAGGCGGCGGCGTTCGCGCTCGCCGGCGATTCCGACTTCGGCCTCGGTGGGTCGGTCTGGACGCGCCAGCATCTCATCCATCTCAATGGTGTTGGCAAACGGTCGTCTAGAAATGTAAAATGCGTGTCGGCCGTAAAGAATACGCTCATGAGAGCCGCAACGTCCGTTTGTCTGTCACGCGGACGAGCGAGCACCAGTGCCGAAGGTTCGCCGTGATGGTGACTGGACGCCTTACATTGCGTCGAACGTGAACTATCTCGCAGCAGCGCATGACAACCGACCGACCTTTGATCCTCGCGATAGGCGACAGCCTGATCGCCGGTTACGGCCTACCAGCCGCCGATAGCTTTCCAGCACAGCTGCAGGCATCGTTGCAGAAGCAATTTCCTGACGCGCGCGTGGTGAACGCCGGGGCGTCGGGCGATACCACCGCTGACGTCCTGCGACGCTTGCCCCGCCTGCTGTCCGCCCTCGACCAGCGCCCCGTACTCGCCATCGTTCAGGTGGGACCGAACGATGTCCTGCGGCAGGTTCCGGCGGCTCGTACGCGAGCGCAACTCGAAGGGATCCTGCTGAGTTTGGCTAGCTGCGGCATTCCCGTCTTGCTGACGACCGTCGATCCCCCGGCGTTCATCCGTGATCGGGCCGCTGCGTATCTGGGCATTCACGCGGAGTTGGCCGCCGAACACGGCGCGACAGTCTGGCCATTCTTTCCGGCCGGCGTGTTGGGACACGCTGACATGGTGCTGGTGGATCGGGTGCATCCCAACGCGAAGGCTATCGCAGCGGTGGTCGCGGCGATGCTGCCGACGGTGGAGAGGATGCTGTAGTGCCCGCATTTGAGCGCAACCGCAGACGTTTTCGCATGTCAGCCCCAAAGCCGAGTGGATTATGGTGACGGAGCCGAAGTGGTTGAGAGCGGCGCGAGCAAAGCTCGGCACGAAAGAAGCTGCCGGATCAGCCAATAGCGCGACGATCCTGGGTTGGGCAAAGCGGCTTGGAACGAAGGTGCTGGGCTTGGTCTACAACGCTGACAGCGTCCCGTGGTGCGGTGTGTTCGTTGCATACTGCCTTCAGGAGGACGGTATCGAGCCGGTCTTCATTGCGGTGCGGGCAACGTCATGGTCGACATGGGGATTGTCGTTGCGGCCGGAGCGGTTGGCGCCGGGCGCCGTGCTGGTGTTCGAGCGTCCTGGCGGCGGGCATGTCGGTTTCTATGTCGGCGAAGACACGACGGCGTACCATGTCCTTGGTGGCAATCAGGGCGACGCGGTGACCGTAGCCAGGATAGCGAAGGATCGCTGCATCGCACGTCGATGGCCAGCCGGCCGCCCCGTGATAGGCAAGCCGGTCCAGATGGCGGCAAAGAAGCCAATCTCTACTGACGAAGCCCGATGCACCACGCGCCGATCTCGCAGAGCACACGTTAGATCCGGATCTGCCGCCAAAGCCCGTATCGGCAAGCGGTTGCTCAAGTGCGGGGTTCGGCGTGAATACGCTGCACGGCCTCAACGATGAGATCGCCTGGTTCGAGTCGCTGCGTTTCTGCCTCCCAGAATCCAAAGCTCCGGTCGCCCCGGTAGATACGGTGGCCGAGACCGGTACGGATCTCCGACAATGGCATTCCTACCTCTGCCGCAGTTACCGCTCGTTCGTGCAAGACGACCTGTCCGTCTGCCGCGGCGAGGTCCGTCAGGTACGATGCGATATGCGCGCCATGGGTTGATCCTGCCAGAAGGACACCGGCGAGGCTTGCGGGATTGATCACGGTATCGGCCCCGGCCTGCCGCGCAATCGCTTCGTTGTCATGCGATCTTATAACGACGCTTATGGGTACGCGCGGCGCCAAGCCACGCGCGGTCAGGACGATGAGGATTGATGTGTCGTCCCGCCCGGCCGCGACGATCATGGCACGCGCACGCGCGAGTTGTGCTGCTTCCAGCGCCGCATTGCGCGTCGCATCGCCGTGCATCACGGTCGCTCCCCGCGCTTCAGCAGCGTCGAGCGCGACAGTCCGATCGTCGATGACCACGATTGTCTCGGGATCCGCACCTCGCTTGACGAGCTCATCGACTGCTTCGGCGCCGCTCGTTCCATACCCGGCGACCACGACATGACCGTGAAGGTGACGCTGGATAACGGTCATGCGCCACTTGTCCCAGACACGTTTGAGCAAAAAGTCATACGCGGTTCCCAGAAAGATGATCCAGACGAAGAGCCTGACCGGCGTGACGACGAAGGTGTCGAACATGCGTGCCTGCGTCGTCACCGGTACGATGTCGCCATAGCCGACGGTGGTAACCGTGATCATGGTGAAGTAGAGTACGTCGAGGAAACTGATCGCGCCGTCGATGTTATCGCGCAGGCCATCGCGGTCGAACCAGTGGCCGAACAGCGCAATAGCTATGAGCGCGCCGGCAAGCCCCACCCGCCATAGCAGCCTGAGCCAAACCGGCGTTCTGCCGCGCCGTCTCAGGGTAAAGCTGCGTCGATGCGAACGGGTCATGACTTTGTCTACGCAGGGTTCCGACCGACCGGAAGGGCTGCCGATCATGTTTAGGCGTCGTGCGTTCGCGCGCAGGGCCGATAGGTCAACCGTGTATGAGCGCCCGACGTCGTGTCGGCCTACCGGACACCGAACCCCGCGGTGCTGTTTGCGCCATCGTCGGTTCGCTCGCGACCAGCCAGGACGTTCTCGAGTTCAGCCAATGAATGCGGCACGTCGAGGTGCTGCGCGCCAATGAACAAGCGTGAGCCATCACCTTCGGGTACCGCATGGGTCAGCTTGTCGATATCTACCAGCGCCTTGCCGTGCGGCAGTATCTCGATCTGAACAAATCGCATGTCATTTCCCATTTCGCGTCTGACGGCTGGATTGCCACGCGGTCGATAACGAACCGCTGCGCCCTGAGGGTGCGCCCGACACCGCGCTTCATCTGGACGGGTGGCTGATGCAAGCCGCTAAAATCAGTCTACGAGCGAGATCAATGAATGGCCGAAGTTGGGAAGCGGATAGGGCGGTCTGAATGTCTGCAAGTGGGTCTGGCCGGAAGCCTTGGGGCAGGGATGCGTTCGCCCGCTTGTGGTCATCTTCTCAGAAGCGGACATTGTGGTCTCGAACCTGCAGTGTAGTTTGAGCAAATGATTGCGCGAAAAAGCCCTACGAAACGCGATGCCCTTTGGAAGCGGTATTGGTCGATCAAAGACCTGCATGGATGCGGCTTGTATGAGCCTATTCTATGGCACCTAGCCTTGGATGGCGACTTCTCGGCGATGGTTACGCTGGCTGATACCTTCCCGATCGAGGGGCGAGTTGCGGATCGGTTCAGTAGGGCTGGCCTGTATTATCGAGCGCATAGGGGCGGCTATGAGTATGCCGCACAACACCTCGCTATGGACGCTTTCAATCGAGGCGATCTTAAATCCTATCAATATTGGTTGCGACGTGCGGTTCGGTTCGATCCTGATCATCTAAAACAGCTCAAACGATTTGAAACGCGGCTACCTCACCGCACCGCTCGTGAACGGGGGCGCGGCCGTCCTTACCGAGCATATGACTGACAAGCTTCCCAGAAGCGGACCGTCTGCTTTCTTTCCCAACCCGGACATTCCCAAAGTAGCATCGTTTTTGAGAAAGGCATCAGTGCTGCGCAATGTCGGCTACCGCCATCCGCCATTTCTCAGGGCGGTCAGTCGGCTTTCCTCCCCATCGCGACATTCGCAAGCGAGAAGCCGGGCGTTAAAATTGATCATATCGCGGAAATGAACCAGCATCCGAACTTGGGGAGGCGGGGGAGGGGCGTAAACGTCCGAAATTGGGTCGTGGCTCTAGATCGGCCGTAGCGCTCGCACGATCTGCCGTGTGTCCTTGGACGGCGGTAGTCCAAAGAAACGGGAGTATTCCCGGCTGAACTGCGTGGGGCTTTCGTAGCCGACCCCGAATGCCACCGACGTGGTATTGCCTTCGCCTGCGATCAGCATATTCCGCGCGTGCAGCAGTCTGACCCGTTTTTGATACTGTAGCGGGCTGAGCGCGGTCACCGCCTTGAAGTGGCGGTGGAAGGCCGAGATGCTCAGCGCCGCCATCGATGCCAGTGCCTCGACTCTCAGCGGCGTCGTGAAGTTCTCGCGGATCCAGCGGATGGTGACGCCGATCCGCGAGAGCGCGGTGCCGGGGGCGGCGATGTCGCGCAGCATCCAGCCCTGCGGCCCCTGAAGGACGCGGTAGAGGAGTTCGCGTTCGTAGGCGGGCGCGAGTGCGGGGATGTCGGTCGGCCGCTCCATCAGGCGCAGCATGCGGACCCACGCATCGAGCAGTTCGTCGGTGACGGGCGCAACGGAGAAGCCGGAACTGTAGAGTTCGCCGCCGGCCGGTTTGGGCAGGTCGACGAGCAGATTGGCTACGATGGCAGGCTCGAGCGTCAGGCTGACGGCGAGATAGGGATCGCCGGCGTCGTTCGGATGTACGGACCCGACCGCCGGAAGATCGACGGACATCACGAAATAAGTCGCCGGATCGTAGCGGAAGGTGCGCTCTCCCACCGTCATCGTCTTCGAGCCCGTCAGGATGACGTTGATCATCGGGCTGTAGACCGCGGCGAGCTTGTGTTCGGGGATTTCGCCTTGGACCATCGCAATCCTCGGAATACCGGTCGGGGTGGCGCGGTTCTGCGCGCGGGCGGCCAGTCGTCGCAGTTCTTCGAGGTTGGTGTTCATGCGCCGTCGTACTCGGTGCGCGCGTGCGGACCAAGCAACGAGCAGGATCAGGCAGGTTTCGAAGAGGATCGTGAAGGCAGGCGATGGAGTGCGGGCCTATCTGGGATGCAGGCCGCAGCGACCGAATATGATCAGAGCGCCGGCGGGTTCGCATAGAAACTGGAGTTGCCGACATGACGAAGCTGATGATCTACGGTGCCGCTGGGTACACCGGCCGAATGGTAGCTGCCAACGCGAAGAACGCTGGCGTGGACGTCGTGGTCGCCGGCCGCGAGCAGGACAAGGCAAAGTTCGTCGCGTTGGCTGCCGAACTGGGCGTGGAATACCGCCTCTTCGCGGTCGATGACGTCGCTGCGGCGCACGCAGCCCTCGACGGCGTTGGCGCGCTGCTGAACTGCGCGGGGCCGTTCATGCGGACTGCCGAGCCGCTGATGCTGGCGTGCATCGCCGCTGGCGTCCACTATCTCGACATCGCCGCGGAACTCGACAGCTACCAGCTTGCCGAAAAGCTCGACCAAGCCGCTACCGCCGCGGGCGTGATGCTCCTACCGGGCAGCGGTGGTAGTGTGGCGATGCTGGGTTCGCTGGCCGCGCATGCCGCCAAGCGTGTCACCAATCCCCGGAACGTCAGCATTGCCATGCACGTGGCGGGCGGATTTTCGCGCGGGTCGGCGGTCTCGGCCAGCGAAAATTTGAATACCCAGTTGCTTCACCGCGTCGATGGCGAACTGGTCAGCCGCAGCCCTGAGGACGTTCGTGATTTCGATTTCGGCAACGGGCCTGCGACGTCCTTCCCCGTGACGCTTCCCGATCTGATCACGATCTGGCGCGCTACGAATATCCCGAACATCGAGACGTTCGTGTACCTGACCGATACCGTCTTTCCGGAAGGTGCCCTGTCCGCGATGCCCGATGGCCCGACGCTTACCGAGCGCGAGGCCAGCCGCTATCATGCCGCTGTCGAGGTGACCGGCGCAGACGGCACGGTGGTTCGCTCGGTCCTCGAGACGGTCAACGGCTATACCTTCACGACGATCGCCGCGGCGGAGGCTGCTCGGCGGGTACTGAACGGCGAGTCACGTCCGGGCTTCCAGACGCCGGCGGGTCTGTTCGACGACGGCTTTGCGGAGACGATCGCCGATACCCGCATCGTCGATCTTTAATCGGTCTAGAGGTGGGGGGTGTTCCCCGCCCCCCCGCCGCATCACGATTACAATGCGGGGACCAGAGTTTCCTCGGCAGGTGCCGCTACCCTGAAGCGTGCGGCATCGCGCCCCGGCGGCATGCCGAACATCCGCGCATATTCGCGGCTGAACTGCGACGCGCTTTCATAGCCGACCGCATAGGCGATCTTCCCCACATCGTGCGTCTCGAACAGCAGCAGGCGCCGTGCCTTCAACAGGCGCATCCGCTTCTGATACTGGATCGGCGCCATCGACGTCACCGCCTTGAAGTGGCGGTAGAAGGCCGCGACGCTCATCCCCGTCAGCCCGGCAAGCGGTTCGGCAAGGATGGTGTCGGCGTAATTGTCGCGGATCCAGTCGATCGCGGGTCGCACCTGCGAAAGCCGGCTGTCGGCGCAGGCGACCTCGCGCAGCTTGTCGCCTTGCGGGCCGATCAACACGCGAAACAGGATCTCCCGCTCGATCATCGCGGCGAGGATCGGCGCCTCGTTGGGCCGGTCGATCAACCGCATCATGCGCAGCCACGCGTCGATCAATTCCGGGCTGGCGGGCGAAACCGCGAAGCCGGTCGGGTCCGGCGTGGTGCCCGCTCCGTGCATCTCCGCCATCAGATTGGCGATGATCGTCGGGTCTAGCTTCAGGCTGACCGCCAGATACGGGTCCGTACCATTCGACTGGACTTCGCCGGTCGCGGGCACGTGGACCGGCACGATGAAATAAGTCGCCTCGTCGAAATGCAGGTTTTGGTCACCGATCGACAGGCTCTTGGAGCCTTGCAAGACCAGATGCAGCATCGGCTCATACACCTGATCGGCGCACCCTTCGGACCTCACCATCGTTACGCGCGGAATACCCGTGTCCGTCCACCGGCTGCCGGCGCGCATCACGATGGCGCGCAACTCGTCCATTGCTGTTGTCATGCATCCCAGTTGGCCTGTCCGGGACGTGAAACAACCCGAGGTGAGAAGAATAGGCAGGAACGGGAGAATAACTGGCATGGGCCAAAGGCCATCGTCCACCATCTGGGGAGGCGAGCGAGCGACACCGTCGTTCGCCACATTCCATTCCCAACAAGGACATTCCCATGCGTTTGAACGGAAAAGTCGCCATCGTAACCGGCGCCTCGAGCGGCATCGGCTCCGGCATCGCCAAGGCCTTTGGCGCGGAGGGCGCGGTCGTCATCGTCAACTATCGGAACGGCAAGGACAGCGCCGACGCGGTGGTCGCGTCGATCGAGGCGGCAGGTGGCACCGCGGTCGCCGTCCAGGCGGATATGTCCAAGTCGGCTGACGTCGTCCGGCTGTTCGATACGGTCGTTGCGGACCACGGCAAGGTCGACGTGCTCGTTAACAACGCCGGCGTAGCGGTCTTCGAGATGGTCGCCGACATGACGGAGGAGGCGTTCCACCAGCAGTTCGACGTCAACGTGCTGGGCTATTTCCTGGCGACCCGCGAAGCGGTGAAGCATTTCGGCGAGGCCGGTGGCAGCATCGTCAACATCAGCTCGATCCTCAGCACGCACCCTTCCGCCGGCGGCACCGTCTATTCCGCAACGAAGGGCGCGGTCGACAACATGACTTACGGCCTGGCGCGCGAACTGGGGCCGCGTAACATCCGGGTGAATGCGATCATGCCGGGCTACACCAACACGCCGGCGACCGATGGCAAGTTCGCGGGCGATCTGCGCGATCGGCTGCTGGCGGAAACGCCGCTCGGACGCGTGGGTGAACCTGAGGACATCGCCCCGATGGCGGTCTTCCTGGCATCGGATGATTCCCACTGGATCAGCGGCGAATCCATCCGCGTCACCGGCGGCGCGCGCGGGCTCTAACGTCGAAGGCCGGGGGCGAAAGTCCCCGGCTTCTACCTGCCTTGCCCGGCTGAAACGCCGCGACCCATTGGATACAGCATCATGCCAAGCCTAACCCGCGCGCGCGCTCCCGCGCTCGCGGTATGGATCGTCCTTGCGGCGCAACTCATGCTCGCGATGGATTTCCTGATCGTCGTCGTCGCGCTGCCGCGTATCCAGCAAGATCTGGGCTTCAGTCCTGCCGGATTGACGTGGGTGCCCAATGCGTTCGGCCTGGCGTTCGGTGGCCTGCTCCTGCTCGGGGGCAGGCTCGGCGATATGATCGGGCAGGTTCGTGCCTTCCGGATCGGGCTCATCGTCTTCGTCGTCGCCTCTCTCATCGGTGGGCTGGCCCAGGCCCCTTCGATCCTGATCGCGGCACGCGTGGTGCAGGGTGTCGGCGCAGCGCTGGCCGCGCCGAGCGTCCTTGCGCTCGTCATGGTAATGGCACGAGACGGGGCGGAAAGGGCGCGGGGTCTCTCGCTGTTCACCGCGGTGTCCTCGATCGGCGCGTCCGCTGGGCTGATCCTCGGCGGGGTGTTGACCGACTATCTTTCGTGGCGCTGGGCGCTGCTGATCAACGTGCCGGTCGGGATCCTGGTGGTGACCGCGATCAGTCGTCTGGTCGAGGAGACGCATCCCAAGCCGGCGCGGCTCGATGTCCCTGGTGCGTTGACCGCCACGTTCGGCGCGGTCGCCCTGGTCTACGGGTTCATCAGCGCGGCCGACAAAGGCTGGGCGACGGCAGGCACGGTTGTCTCTTTCGTCAGTGCCGCAATCCTGCTGATCGCTTTCTTCCGGATCGAGAAGCGCCACCCGGCGCCTTTGCTCGACCTGCGGCTGTTACACGACCGATCGCGGCTCGGCGGCCTCGCGGTGATGGCGCTGATCGTTGGCGTGCACTTCGCGGTGCTGTTCCTGCTCGTGCAATATCTCGAGCGTGTGCTGGGCTGGACGCCGCTTGCCGCTGGCCTCGGCTACATGCCGCTCACCATCACGGTCTACGCGATCAGCGCGTTCGCGCCGCGGTTGATCACGACTTTCGGCGCCCGCGCGCTGCTGGTTGCGGGAAGCGGCATCGTGGCGGTCAGTCTGGCGGGGTTTGCACTGCTGGGCGAGAGCAGCCATTATTTCCCGGACGTGCTCGTTCCGTTGCTCATCCATGCGGTCGGCATCGCCTTCATCTTCGCGCCCGGAACCGTCGCCATCCTGCACAATGTACCAGAGGAGCATGCCGGCACCGCCTCGGGCCTGTTGCAGATGGACCAGCAGATCGGCGGTGCGCTCGGGATCGCGGCGATCACCTCGATCTACGCCTTCGCCGCGGTGCCTGGGCGGTTTGCCTCCGGGCTGCCGGCGGCGTTTGCAGGGGGCGCGGTGATCGCCCTCGTCGCGGCCGTCATCGCGTGGTGCAGCATCAGCGGGCCACGAGACCGCGCTCGACGATATGAAGCGCCGTCGCGATCGTCCACGTGACCGAGGCTTGATCGATCGCGGCGTGGACCGGCGACGACGCCATCTCGGTGGTCACGCCGGTCGCGGCGCGATGCCCCGCCTCGGCAGACTCCCAGACGAGCATGTCGACGACGAACCCGTCCTCCCGATCGCAAATATGGCGGGAGACGAAGCCGGGCTGGATCGCGAGCCAGCGATCGATGTCGGCGTTCGCGGCGATGAAGTCCGCCATCGTCAGGCCGCTCGACAGACGGAAGGTGGTGATCTCGATTGCGCGGGGCATGGGCGTATCCTTGTTTAGTGTGTCGGCGCGATTTGAGATCAGACGACGTAGCCGCCCGCGACCTCGATCGTCTGCGCGTTGATCCAGGCGCTGTCCTCGGAGAGCAGGCCGGCAACCACCCGGCCCACATCATCCGGCTCGCCGACCCGGCCAAGCGCGGTTTGCCCGGCCAGCAGCGCTTCGAACTCGTCGTTCAATCCACCGCCGAGTTCGGTACGGATCGGACCCGGCGACACCGCATTGGCGCGGATGCGGCGGTCGCCGAACTCCTTGGCCATGTAGCGGGTCAGCACCTCGAGCCCGCCCTTGAACGCCGCATAGGGGGCGACGCCGGCGGTGGCGACACGGGTGGTCGCGCTGGTGACGTTCACGATCGCGCCGCCATCGGCCATCAGCGGCAGGAGCGCCTGCGTCAGGAAGATGGGACCCTTGAGGTGGACGGCGAACAGGCCGTCGAACTCGTCCTCGGTAACCGTGGCAATCGACTTGAAGAGGCCATAACCGGCATTGTTGACGAGATGGTCGAAGGTCGTGCGGCCCCAGGTCTGGGCGAGCGCCATCACGACCGCCTGCTTGAATTCGGGAAAGGACGCCGTGTCCGAAACGTCGAGCTTCAAGGCAACGGCCTTGCCGCCGTTCGCTTCGATCGCCCGCACGACCGCGTCTGCGCCTTCGGGATGGCTGTTGTAGGTCAGGATGACGCCGCTACCACGCGCTGCGCACTGTAGCGCCGTGCTCCGCCCGAGGCCGCGGCTTCCGCCGGTGATGATTGCGATGGTCATTGTTCGTCTCCGCGTGTTGCTGAGAGACGTCTACGGGATGGGTGGCCTTCGCGACTGCCCGTGTTCCTACCGTGATCATGCCTATTCCTGCTCGATGACGCCGGATCGGGCATCGTACGCGCCGAAACCACGGCGTCGCCCAGTGCATCGTGCCATCTGCGGGTAGTATGGTCGCCTGTATGATCCTAATCAGCGGGTGCCGGGCAGCTTTGAGCGCCTCTGCCTCGCCAAGGACCCTGCCTTTGGACCAACTCCTCGCCATGCGGGTCTTCGTCCGGATTTCGGACGCCGGATCATTTGCCAAGGCGGCAGACTCGCTCGACCTGCCGCGTTCGTCCGTCAGCAAATTGTTGCAGGACCTCGAGCGGCATCTGCGGACGAAGCTGGTCGAGCGCAACACGCGCGGGCTTACGATCACGCCGGAAGGGGAGGCGTACCGGGATCACGCCGTGCGGTTGCTTGCCGAGCTGGACGACATGGACGCGACTGCCGCCGGCACGCAGGCGGTCCCGCGTGGGAGATTGCGCGTCGATGTCGGCTCCTCGCTCGCAAACCTCGTCCTCATCCCGCAGCTGCCCGACTTTCGTGCGCGGTATCCCGAGGTCGACCTGTTCCTCGGCGTTAGCGACCGGCCGGTCGACTTGGTCGGCGAGGGCGTCGACTGCGTTATCCGGGGCGGCGAACTGCCGGACAGTTCGCTGATCGCGCGGCGGCTTTGCACGCTGAACTCCGTGACCTGCGCAACGCCCGCTTATCTGGCGGCGAACGGCGTCCCGACCCATCCGCGAGAGCTGGAGATCAATCATTTAGCCGTCACCTATCTCTTCCCGCAGACGGGCAAGTCTTTGCCGCTGCACTACAGCCGGGGTGCGGACGCCTATGAGGTCAACCCGCGATCCGCGGTGAGCGTCAGCGAGAGTACCGCGCATACTAATGCGGTGCTCGCCGGGCTGGGGATCGGGCAGATCTTCGATTTCAGCGCGCGCCGTCACCTCGACGAGGGCAGGCTGGTTGCCGTCCTGGAGGATTGGCGCCAACCGATGCTTCCGATCCACCTCGTCTACCCGGCGACGCGCCACCCGAGCGCCAAGCTCAGGGTATTCGCCGACTGGGCGGTAGAGGTTTTCGTGCGTGAGAATGCCGCATTCGCGTGAACGATGGCCCGTGTCGGCCAACCATCCACAGGGGTGGATGATGTCTCTACCGTGACGCGCTTCTGGCCGGTCTAGGCCCCGCCTATTTGGGTGTCAGGACGTCGACCCGACCTACCGGGCCTGCCCTTCAGCCACCACGGAGACCAACCATGTCAGACCGGCTCGACGGCAAGATTGCCGTCATCACAGGCGCCACCAGCGGCATCGGCCTTGCCACCGCCAAGCTCTTTGCGGCCGAAGGCGCGCATGTCTTCATCACGGGGCGTCGCCCAGAGGCGTTGCGCGCGGCAGAGGTCGAAATCGGCGGCAACGTCACCGGTATCCAGGCGGATTCATCGAACGCCGACGATCTCGATCGGCTCTTCGAACAGGTCCGGAACGATGCCGGACGCATCGACGTCCTGTACGCCAATGCGGGCGGCGGTGGCATGCTGCCGCTCGGCCAGATCACCGAGGAGCATGTCGACGACATCTTCGGCCGCAACGTGAAAGCGGTGATCTTCACGGTCCAGAAGGCGCTTCCGCTGCTGGTGAAGGGCTCGTCGATCATCCTCGCCGGTTCGAGCGCCAGCATCGAGGGTTCGGCCGCGTTCAGCGTTTATTCCGCGTCCAAGGCAGCGGTCCGCAACCTTGCGCGCAGCTGGATCCTCGATCTCAAGGAGGTGGGCGTCCGCGTGAACGTGTTGAGCCCAGGGCCGGTCAAGACCCCGTTCCTGCTCGGATTTGCGGGAGACGACACCGTGCAGCAGCAGGGCATGCTCGACTTTCTCGCGACGCGCATCCCGCTCGGCCGGGTCGGCGAATCCGAAGAAATCGCCAAGGCCGCCCTCTTCCTTGCGTCCGGCGATTCCAGCTTCGTCAACGGCACCGAACTCTTTGCCGATGGCGGTCAGGCGCAGGTCTGAACGTCTGCGGAGCGTGGCCATCGCGCCATTCTCCGCATCATGACGCGGCGAACGGGTCGCGTTTCGAGCAGGAGGACGAGCGATGGCGTATGAGGAAGAAGCTGCCCCAACATAAGGCATTGTTTGCGAGTTATATTATTACAAGGCTTTGGCGGCCGATGATCATGTCATCTGATAGTAAGAATATGAGACAGAGGTAGTGCCATATTAGTCACAAGATGACAGAAACGTCATACTTTCATGCGTAAGCCTTTACAGCCATCGAGCACGGCTCCAACCGAGCGGACATGTTCCGAACCGGCATAGTTGCAGTTCGGAAACCTATCGCAGCCAGCCGCATAGCGGCCGTTGCGGTCCTATTGGGGGATTCCACTTGGTTGCTACCGCTCGCTTTACATCGAAGACGCTGCTGCTCGCCGCGGCCGCACCCTTTGTGCTCGTATTGTCCACCACGGCGAGCTTCGCGCAGGATGCTACCGGAGCATCGGAACCGCAAAAGACCGTTTCCCCAGAAACCGCGCCAGCCCCAGAAGATGCAGGCGATGATATCGTCGTTACCGGATCACTGTTCCGCGGTGCCGATACCGGACCTTCGCCAGTAACAACGCTGACGGCAGCGACGCTTCAGCAGCGCGGCATCAATACGGCTGCGGAGGCCGTGCAGCGACTGACCGCGAACGGCGCCGGCACGATCAGCCAAGGCTGGAATACCGGTAGCAACTTCGCAACAGGCGCGACGGCAGCATCGCTGCGCGGTCTGTCCGTGCAGTCGACGCTGACGTTGTTCGACGGACTGCGGATGGCACCGTATCCGCTCGCCGACGACGGTCAGCGCAACTTCGTCGACATGAATACGATCCCGAGCTCGCTCGTCGACCGCATCGAAGTTCTGAAGGACGGAGCGTCTTCGACCTATGGCGCGGATGCGGTTGCCGGCGTCATCAACGTCATCATGAAGAAGCAGATCGAGGGCCTTCACCTGAATGGCTCCGCGGGCATCTCGGATCGCGGCGATGGTGCCGAACAGCGCCTCGACGCGACGTGGGGCTATGGCGACCTCGCCACCCAGGGCTTCAACTTCTACGTCAACGGCGAGTACCAGAAAACCGAGGCGGTAAACGCGCGCGATCGGGGCTATCCGTTCAATTCGTCGGATCTCAGCCGCATCTGCAACGACGCAGGCAGCTGCATCGCGCAGCCCGCTGGCGCTCGCAACTTCTTCAACGCGGACGGCACCTATTCCGGTCTCGCATCTACGACGGTAGCGATGGTACGTCCCGTCGATCCTACGGGCGAGGCTCTGGGCCGGTACAATATCCTCAACGCCGCCGATGGATGCCGCGATCTGAATCCGGTGACGGTTCTGCCCGGGCAGAGTCCGACAGCAGGCTCGGTCGTCTGCCAGCAAGATTTCCGTAAGCAGTATCTTCAGGTCTTGCCGCAGCAGGAGCGCTACGGATTCTCAGGGCGGTTTACGGCCAATGTCGGCGACAACGCGCAGGCCTATGTGTCCGGCAATTACTACCGGACCAACACCTTCACGCAGATCAGCCCGCTCGGCTTCAACAATCAGACCACGCCGCCAGGCTCGGTTCTGCTCGATCCACTGTATCTGCCGGCCTATGTCTGCGCCGGCGGTGTAGGCTCGCTGACCATGCTCGACACGGGTTGTAACGCGGGTAACGGCGTTCTCAATCCCAACAATCCTTTCGCGGCCAGCGGTGGCCGTGCCCAGCTGCTGAGCCTGTACGACCGTCCGCGTACGATCGAGACGAATTCGCGTGCGTTGCGGCTCGCGGCCGGCATCACCGGTACATTCGGTGATGACTGGAAGTATAGCGGTGACTTCACGGCGTCGAACACGCAGCTCGACGTGATCCAGAAGAACTATCTGATCCCGCAGCGGCTCATGGACGTGATCGCGCGTGGGACATATGATTTCGTAAACCCAGGCAACAATTCGGAAGCGATCCGCAACTATATCTCGCCTGAGAACCGTACGCGCTCGACGGCCGACTTGTGGCAGGTCCAGGGCACTCTCTCGAAGTCGCTGTTCACGTTGCCAGGCGGCCCATTGCAGGTCGCTATTGGCGCGGCCTACCGCAAGGAGTCGATCGACAACCCAAGCGCCAACCCGCAGAACGACGCGCATCCGTATGACCGCTATTACGGCGTCAATTCGGTCGGTGCAGTCGGCAGCCGCAACGTGAAGTCGGCATTCTTCGAAATTAATGCGCCGGTCCTCGATCAGCTCGTGATCAACGGATCGGGTCGTTACGACGATTACTCGTCGGGCCAGAGCAACTTCTCGCCAAAGATCGGCGCGAAATTCTCGCCGATCCAGCAGTTCTCGGTCCGTGGTACCTTCTCGAAAGGCTTCCGCATCCCGAGCTTCAACGAAGCCAACGGTCTGCCGACCACAGGCTATGTGACGCGCTCCCTCGATCCGCGCATTCCTGCGCAGGCAGCGTTCATCGCGGCGCACGGCGGCAACTCTTACGCAACGGGTCAGTTCTCGCTCGGCAACACGTCGACGGGCAACCCGGACCTGGATCCGGAGAAGTCGACCAGCTGGACGCTAGGCGCGATCTTCGAGCCGACCTCGAGGATCAACTTCACCGTCGATTACTTCAACATCAAGGTGAAGGGCATCATCAATCCCGCGAGCTCCGCGCGTGCGTTCGCGCAATATTATGCGAATAATGGCGTCGTGAACCTTCCGGGCGTAGTTGTACGGCCGGGTCTGGCTGACAACGACAATCCTGCTGCATTGCCGCAGATCGGCTTCATCGAGGTCTCGTATCAGAACGCCGACGAACAGCGCGTGTCGGGTATCGATTTCGGCGCCAATGCCCGCTTCCCGATCGGCGACAACGTAACGTTCAGCACCTCGGCTGACGCGTCGTACCTGCTCAAGTTCGAGAAACAGACCGCAGACGGTGACGTCGAGCGTTATGACGGCACGCTCAGCCCCTGCAACAACACGTCCTGCTCGGGTTCGCCCAAGTGGCGCGCAACGTGGCAGAATACGCTCGAGGTCGGTGCGGCAACACTCTCGGCTACTGCCTATTACACTGGCGGCTATGACCTCGCTTCGACCGATGCTTCCAACGGCTACAGCGGCGTCAAAGGCGATTGCGAAGCCAGCATCGGGTCGTCGGTCGTGACGTATCAGGACGGAACGCCGGTATTGTGCAATGCAAAGGCAACGTGGAACTTGGACATGACGGCGACGGTCAAGGTCAACGACCGTTTCACGCTGTACACCAACGTGCTCAACATCCTCGACATCAAGCCCCCGTTCGATCCGAGCGGCGGTTACAGCATCAACCAGTATAACCCTGCCTGGACGACCGGCAACATCATGGGTCGCTTCATTCGGGTCGGCGCACGCGTCGACTTCTAACGGGACGAAATAAGGCAGCTCCCCCGGGAGCTGCCTTTCCAGAAGCAGGACATGTGCGCTTTTCCCAACTGGCGACCTTCGCGAAGGGGGTAGCCGGAGGTTAAAGCGGTCACATTGCGGAAATGAACGAGCGACCGAAGTCAGGACGTGGTCACGACACCGGTCAATCGCTTGCCCGGCGCGGCGATGCCGCAACGTACAGATCTGCGTACCGGTGACCGAAAGAGCGCTGATGATCGTGCCGAACAGGAACGACAACAGCTGGCAGGGCAGCCCGGCCTATTGCCGGAATGGAGCGGATCGGGGCTTCGGATAGGCGCTGATAGGCGGACATCGGCTCGCGCGAAAGGACTCGACGGGATGATCCGGCCGTCGAGGCTGCTTGCCATCTGGCAGATCGCATGAGGCTTGGTCATGCGGACACTCCCTCTTCGCGAGGCGCGAGATAGCGCAAGCAACCAGATTGTTGCCCCCAATCGTGTTGAAGCCTCCGGGATCACCGATGAAGCAGGCTCAGAGTGCACAAAAGCAGGGGCAGTTGAAACGGCCGCACTGCTCCGTTGAGCTTCGTTCACGGAATGAATGGCAGGACGCATCGTTCTGACATTGAGCGTCGGCGACGATTGCCGCTGCGACATATCTCGCAGTGCCGACGTGAAGCGCGCGCTTGAAGAAACGGTGGCGGCATTTGGCGGCATCGACATTGCCTTTAACAATGCGGGTGTTGAGCAAGCAAATGTCCGCTTGCCGAGTTGGACGAGGGCGAATGGGACACGTTGGTTGGCGTCGACCTTACCGGTGTCTTTAACTGCATGAAGGCGCAGATTCGGTTGCTAAAGGCCCGCGGTGGCGGGGTAATCGTCAACACCTCCTCGGGCGCCGGTATCGTCGGCATAGCGGAGCAGGCCGCCTATGTGGCAATCAAGCACGGCGTGATCGGCATGACTAAGTCGGTGGCGCTGGAAGTGATCAAGGACAACATTCGTGTCAACGCCATCTGCCCCGGTATCATCGAAACGCCGATGATCGTTGATCGCGTGTCGGGTGGCACGGACGAGGGGCGGGCGGAGATGGTCAAGCAGGAGCCGATCGGCCGCATGGGCAAGCCGGAAGAGATCGCGCAGGCCGTGCTGTACATGTGCTCCGAACCAGCTGCGTTCATGGTGAGCCACGCCATGGTGGTCGATGGCGGTCAGACGGTGGGATTGCGCTGATAAACGTACACGGTGCCATCGCGGCGGTAGGGTTGCCGCCAGATCATGGATGCGCATTGCCAGCGGTGTCTGGTCCGGCTGGTGGGAGATGTAGCGCACCGACGGCTGCTCGACGCCCAACGCCGAGCAACTGCGCCGTTCGCTTACAGCATGGAACGTCTGAACGCACACGACGAGCTCGCGTCGCCGTCTAGGCGTCAGGATCGTATCCGGTCACCACGGGGCGGCATTCGGTTCGTCGTGTTTCCACGGTTTCCGATGTTGTTTACACCCCCGGGATCGCAACACGGGCTAAGGCGGTGTGCCGGTCCGCCATCAACCTTTGGCTCGTCACCAAGGCGGGCCGGCACATTTTTTGCCTGCGCGAGGCCTACGCCGCTTCCGCGATCAGCTTGGCAGCCTCTGTAGTGTTCCATTCATAGCCGCCGGTCATCCGCCACACTTCCTTGCCCGCCGAATCGTACAGGATCGTGGTTGGCAGGTTCGCCTGATAGGCGAGGCTGAGCCCAAGCTTCGGATCGAGATACGGCTGCAGGGTCGAGAACCTCTTCCCGGCGAAGAACGGCGTGACCTTCTCCGCGCCCTGCATGTCCTGGCTGACTGCGATCACCTGAACCTTGCCCTCAAGCGACTTTGCGGCGGCATCGAGCGTCGGCATCTCGGCGACGCACGGCGCGCACCAGGTCGCCCACAGGTTGAGCAGCAGCGGCTTGCCCTTGAACGTCGCGAGCGTGACGGACTTGCCGTCAGGGGCGGTGAAGGCGACGGTCGGGCCAGTCTCGCCCTTGTGGCTGCGATCGAGCTTGTCGGCGTTGGACGTGGGGCCGGTCGCTTCGTCGGGAGCGGGGCCGGACGCAACCTCGTCGGCGGACACGGTGTTCGCCGCGACGACGTTTGCTTGCTCCGGCGCGGGCGATTTCCTATCGCAGCCGGCGACCAGCAGGCCCATCCCCATCACGGCGGCGATCGGTAGCGAATTGAACACAGGACGCGAGAACATGGACGGTTCCAATTCGATGTGGGGTGGGCGGTTCGCCGAGGGGCCAGCGGCGGTCATGCGCGAGATAAACGCCTCCATTCCCTTCGACAAGCGGCTCTGGCAGCAGGATATTGCCGGCTCGAAGGCGCATGTCGCGATGCTCGGCCAGCAGGGCATCGTTTCGGCGGAGGACGCCGCGACGATCTCCGCCGGGCTCGATACGGTGGCGGCGCATTATGCCGAGCACGGTGTCGAGGAGGATCTGGTCCTCGAGGATATCCATATGCAGACCGAGGCGCGGCTGGCGGACGCGATCGGGCCGGTCGCGGGCCGGCTTCATACCGCGCGCTCGCGCAACGATCAGGTCGCGACCGATTTCCGGCTCTGGGTGCGCGACGCGATCGATCAGGCGCTGGCGGCGCTCGCCGGGTTCCAGGCTGCGTTGCTGGTGCGCGCAGAAGAGCATGCGGCGAGCGTGATGCCGGGCTTTACGCATCTCCAGTCCGCCCAGCCGGTGACGCTCGGGCACCACCTGATGGCGTATCACGCGATGATCTCGCGCGACGTCGGGCGGTTCGCGGATGCGCGCGCGCGGATGAACCGCTCGCCGCTCGGGTCTGCCGCGCTTGCCGGCACGGGCTTTCCGATCGACCGCGGGATGACGGCGGCGGCGCTCGGCTTCGACGGGCCGATGACCAATTCGCTCGACGGTGTCAGCGACCGCGACTTCGCAATCGAATATCTGACCGCCGCGACGCAGACCTCGCTCCATCTGTCGCGGCTCGCCGAGGAGTTCGTGCTGTGGGCGTCGCAGCCGTTCGGCTTCGTCGCGCTCAGCGATCAATGGTCGACCGGCAGCTCGATCATGCCGCAGAAGCGCAATCCCGATGCCGCCGAGCTCGTGCGCGGGCATGCGGGACGTATCCTCGGCTGCATGACCGCGCTGATGGTGACGATGAAGGGCCTGCCGCTCGCCTATTCGAAGGACATGCAGGACGACAAGCCGCCGGTGTTCGAGGCGCACGACCTGCTCGCGTTGTCGATTGCGGCGATGACCGGGATGGTCGAGAGCGCGACGTTCCGCACCGATCGGATGCGCGGGCTGGCGGAAAGCGGCTTTGCGACCGCGACCGATCTGGCCGACTGGCTGGTGCGCGAGGCGGGGCTGCCGTTCCGCGAGGCGCATCATGTGACGGGGCGTGCTGTGAAGCTGGCGGAGGAGCGCAAGGTTGCGCTCGATGCGCTGCCGATCGACGACCTCAAGGCAATCGATGCGCGGATCGACGAACGCGTGTACGGCGTGCTCTCGGTCGATGCGTCGGTCGCCAGCCGGACCAGCTTCGGCGGCACGGCGCCCGACAATGTGCGCGCTGCGATCCGTGCGGCGCGTGCCGAGACGGCGGGGGGAGAAACGGCATGAAACGGTTTTTTGCAATCGCGGGATTGGCGCTGGCCCTGTCGGGCTGCGGCGCAGCGGACGGGCTCGTCCCGGCGGAAGGCAAAACGCTTCCAATCGCGCCCTATGGAGCGAAAACGCCGCCGACTCCTGCGCAGTTGCTCACCCCCACCACCCAGCAACGCCCGCAGCGCAGCGACGAGCTGCTCACCACGTCCCAGCCGCGCCGCAGCGACGAGTTCGACCTGCCGCCGCCGAATTGAAGACCTGAACCATGGATCATTTCGCCTATCGTGACGGTGTCATGCACGCCGAGGACGTCGCCCTGCCGGCGATCGCCGAGGCCGTCGGTACGCCCGTCTACGTCTATTCGACCGCCACCTTCCGCCGCCACGCGCAGGTGTTTCGCGACGCGCTGAAGGGCGCCGGGCGCGTCCATCTGGCCTATGCGATCAAGGCCAACCCCAATGTCGCGGTGCTGCGCGTCCTCGCCGACGAGGGTTATGGCGCCGACGTGGTTTCGGCGGGCGAGATGCAGCGCGCGCTGGCAGCGGGCATCCCGGCGTCGGACATCGTGTTCTCGGGTGTCGGCAAGACGCGTCGCGAGCTGGCGCAGGCGCTCGACGCGGGGATCGGCCAGTTCAATCTCGAACTGGAGGAGGAGGGCGAAGTCCTCGCCGCGCTGGCACATGCTCGTGGCGAGCGCGCGCCAGCGGTGCTGCGGGTGAACCCCGACGTGGACGCCGGCACGCACGCGAAAATCTCGACCGGTCGCAAGGAGAACAAGTTTGGCGTCGCGATCGACCAGGCGGTGGCGATGTTCGACCGCCTGTCGAAGCATGACGGCCTCGACCTGCGCGGCGTTGCGATCCACATCGGCAGCCAGTTAGCGGATCTCGCGCCGCTCGAAGCTGCCTACGCACGGATCGGCGAACTGGTCGCGGAGTTGCGTGCTGCCGGTCATACGATCAGCCGCGTCGATCTCGGCGGCGGTCTCGGCGTGCCGTACAAGCCCGACGACGTGCTGCCGTCGCCTGCCGAATACGGCGCGATGGTCGCACGCGCGACCGCCGGCTGGGACGTCGAACTCATGTTCGAGCCCGGTCGCGTGATCGCGGGCAATGCCGGCGTGCTGCTGACCGAGGTGATCTGGGTGAAGCCGGGCGTCGTGAACCCCTACGTCATCGTCGACGCCGCGATGAACGACCTTGCGCGTGTCGCGATGTACGATGCGTATCACGATTTCGTCGCGGTCGAACCGACCGGCGATCGCATGACCGCCAACATCGCCGGGCCGGTCTGTGAGACCGGCGACACTTTCGCGATGGGGCGCGATATCGACACCGTGAAGTCGGGCGATCTTGGCATCTTCCGTACCGCGGGCGCGTATGGCGCGACGATGGCCTCGACCTACAACAGCCGCGCGCTGGTCCCCGAAGTGCTGGTCGACGGCGACCGGTTCGCCGTGGTTGCCGATCGCATCCACCCTGAGACGATTTTGGCCGCCGAGCGCGTGCCGGAATGGCTGAAGCGGTGACATCGACCGCTACGCTGCCTCCCCCGCTACAAAGCCTGCCGCTGTTCGTGAGGCTGGCGGGGCGCCCGGTGATCCTGCTGGGCGAGGGCGAGGCGGCGGATGCGAAGCGGCGGCTGCTCGATCGTGCGGGCGCGGACGTGGTCGGCGAGGATGCCGCCGCGTCGCTCGCGATCGTCGCGATCGACGACGAAGACGAAGCGCTGGCGGCGGTCGCACGATTGAAGGCGCGCGGCATTCTGGTCAATGCGGTCGATCGTTCCGCGCTGTGCGACTTCACGCTGCCGGCGATCGTCGATCGCGCGCCGGTGCTGATCGCGATCGGCACGAGCGGCGTGTCGGCCGGGCTGGCGGCGGCGTTGCGCCAGCGGCTGGAGGCGCTCATCCCCGCCGATCTGGGCAAGCTCGCACTGGCGTTGCAGGCCGCGCGCGGCGCGTTGCGGACGCGCTGGCCCGACATGGGGGAGCGCCGCCGTGCGCTGGCGACGGCAATGGGGGCGGGCGGCGTGCTCGACCCGCTGTCGCCGGCGCATGACGTCGACGCGTGGCTGACCCCAACCGGCGAGCCCTCTGCAAAGCGGGATGTGGCGATAACCCTCGTCCTGCTGTCCTACGATCCCGAGGACCTGACGTTGCGCCAGGCGCGCGCGCTGGCCAGCGCGGACCGGGTCTATCACCGCCCCGACGTACCTGCGGCGATTCTCGATCGTGCACGCGCCGATGCCGCGCGGCTTTGCGAGGCGATGCCTGCCGATCCCGGCACGGGCCTGTCCGTCGATGTCGCGATGAGCCTGTGAACGAGATGGCCCTGTGAGCGGTTTCGCGTTTCGGATTGTCGACGGGGCAGCGACGCGCGTCGACGTCAAGGAAGCGCTCACCTGCACCGCCGACCTCGTCTGGGTGCACCTGTCGACCACCGCCGAGCATGCCCAGGCCTGGCTCCGCGACGAGGCCAAGCTGCTCGACTATGTCGTCGACGCGCTGACCGCGACCGAGACTCGGCCGCGCTGCGAGGCGGTCGGCGAAGGCGCGTTCCTCAATTTGCGCGGGCGATCGAAGGAGGAACTCGACACCTCCGACCTGCTCGCGTCGGTGCGGATCTGGGCGGTGAAGGGCCGGGTCTATTCCGTTACCCGCAAACCGCTGATCGCGGTCGCCGAAGTCGAGACGATGGTCGAGCGTCACGAAATTCGCGATCCGGGCGACCTGATCGCCGCCTTCGCCACCGCGATCACCACCGATCTCGATCCCGATGTCGCGACGCTCGGCGACGAACTCGACGATTGCGAGGAACAGCTCGACGCCAACCGCGTGTTCGAATTGCGCCGCTCGGTCAGCAAGGTGCGCGGCGCGGCGATCGGCTACAAACGCTTCCTCAGCCCGCAGCGCGCGGCCCTGGAAAAGCTGGCTGCGCTACCCGGCGACTGGCTGGCGGCCGACGACCGACTGCATTTGGCTGCGGCGGCGGATCGCGCCGCGCGGATGGCGGAGGAGCTCGAATCGATCCGCGAACGCTCGGCACTGATCCACGAGACGCTGACCGACCTGCGTGCCGAACAGATCGACAACCGATCGCTGATCATCTCGATTGCGGCGATGGTGTTCCTGCCGCTGACGTTCCTGACCGGCCTGTATGGCATGAACGTGAAGGGCCTGCCTTATGCAGAGGAGCCTTGGGCGTTCGACGTTATCGCCGGAGCCTGCGTGCTGATCGCAGTCGGTGTCGTCGCGTATTTTTCGATGCGACACTGGTTCAAGCGCTAACGCCTACGCGGCGCTCGCGGTCCGCCAGGCCTGTGCGATCTCGTCGAGCATGTCCGCGGAGTCGCGAAACGGTCGCGGGTCGTGGCCGATCGAGGCGTTGACGATGGTCTTCCGAGCCCCGCCATACAGTCGCGCCAGCGTTTCCGAGACCTGCCCGCCTTTCTCGAAATCGAGCCCTGCTTCCAGCGCGAACAGGATCGCGGTGGCGCGCGTGATGCGCTCGCTCTTGACGGAGAATTTGCGGTGCTCGCACGCCCAGGCGGCGGCGCGCAGGGCGGCAACGAGTTCCTTGTAGAGCAGTTGCACGAGGGCCGGGCCGTCCGCGGTTGCGGTGCGGCCGACTGCATCGATCTGGCGGTAGGTTGCGAACGGATCGCGCGCGAGGGTGCTGGCGTAGGTCACGAGCTCTTGTTCCACGCTGCGATCTGGTTGGTGAGGAACGCCTGGGTCGATTTGTACGCGGACACACGCGAATTCATGCTCGCATATTGCTGGGTCAGGCGCGTGGTGAGCTGTGCGGACTGGTCGGTCACCTTGTCCTGCTGCTCGGCGACGTCGGCCACCGCCGCCGTGTACCGCGCGGTCGAGGCGCCGAGGCCCGTCAACGTGTTGGTCGCACTGTTGGTGAGCGCGCTGAGCGTGCCGGACAGGCCGAGGACGTTGGTGGACGACGGCGCGAACATCGATTCGATCGTGTCGGGATACGCCGCCAGCTGCCGGGTGAGCAGCGCGGCATCGACGCGTAGCGTGCCGTCGGTGTTCGTCGCGACGCCGATCTCGGACAGACTGCGTGGAATGCCGATGGTCGCACCGCCGACCAGCGGCTTGGACACCAGTGCCTTCAGCGAACGGAGCAGCGCCGTGGCGGCGGGGTCGGCACGCAGATTGCCGGTGATCGGATCGGTCTGTTCGGTGATCGTCTTCAGCACCTCGTTAAAGGTCGTGACGACATCGTTGACCGCCTGGGTCAGCGCATCGGTCGGCGTGCTGCTGCCCAGCGTGATCGGGACCGTGGACACTGCATTGAGCTGCAATTTGACGCCGTCGACGAGATCGCTGACCGTGTTGCTCGGTCGTTCGACCTCGATCCCGTCGACCGTGAGCAGCGCGTTCTGCGCGGTCGATACCAGGCTGGTCTGGGTCGACCCGCCGCCGATGTCGACCGCGCCGCTGGCACCGTCACCCTGCAATGTGAACGCCTGCGCGGCGCCGGTGCCACCCTTGACCGATAGATAGGCGCCGCCGTTCGCGTCGGTGACGACGGACGCTGTGACGCCGCTCTTTGACGCGTTGATCCCGGCAGCGATCGCGTCGATGCTGCCATCGCCGATCGCGATCGCAATTCCCGTGCCGCCGCCGATCGCCAGGGTCAGCGCACCGGTATCGAGCGAGTCGCCACGTTTCGCGGCGGGCACCGCCATCGTCGTGCGCGCGACCTGCGCGGTGGCAAGGCGCGTGACGCTGACGCTGGCCGACAGGTTCGACAGTTTGGCGCCCGATATGGCGGTCGCGGACAGGACAGCGCTGTTGGAACTGCTTGGCTGCGACTGCAAACTGCCGCTCTTGACGAGGTTGGCGAGCGCGGTGGAAAAGCCGGTCATCGTGCTCTTGAGCGTGCCGACGCCTGAAATCTGCGCGGCGAGCGTGTCGGACTTGGCCTTGAGCGCGGCAGTGCGTGCGGCGAACTGCGCGGTGACCAGCGCGGGAACGAGCGTGCCGGTATCGACCCCCGAGCCGGCGTTCAGCGACGTCAGCAGCGACTGCGTGGCCGCGTTCACCACGCTCTGCGCGTTCGCGGGCGTAGCTGCGGGAGTCGGCGTGGCCGTCGTGCTGGTGGTCGATGTTACCATGGCAAAGTCCCTGCACGTGCGCGCTCAGCTGTAAGAACGGCCGCGCGGCGCGAATGTTTAGGCCTGTTTCTTGCCGTTTTCGTCGAACCGCGCATCCTTTGGCACGGTAACGAACGGCTGGATGGGGCTCGCCGCACCCCCTGCCGCGACGTTCAGCCCGAACACGAACGCCAGCACGGTCGCGATCGCTGTGTACAGGTCGTCGCGGACCTCCTGGCCCTCCTTGCTCGTGTAGTAGACGGCACGCGCGAGCATCGGATATTCGAGGATCGGAACGCGGCCTTCTCCAGCCAGCTCGCGGATCGCCAGCGCAGTGGCACCGCGCCCCTTGGCGACCACCACCGGAACCTGGTCCTTGCCGCGATCGTAGCGCAGCGCGACCGCGAAATGCGTCGGGTTGGTCAGCACGACATGCGCCTCCGCGACCGACTTGCGCAGACCACCGCTCGCCATCGCGCGCATCTTCGCGCGCATCTGGCCCTTCGCCTCGCCATTGCCCTCGGTCGACTTGTGCTCGTCCTTCACCTCCTGTTTCGACATCCGCATCTTGCCGAGCCGGCGGATGATCTGGATCGGCAGGTCGATGCCGGCGATCGCGCACAGCCCGAACGCCATCGCGATCAGGATGCCCTTGAAGATCCCGCCGAGCGTCGACAGCGCCTGGTTGAGATCGGCGGACGAGGCGAGGCCCATCGTCGAATGCGCGGCCTTCCACAGCATCCAGCCGCCGATCGTGCCGAGCAGGATGACTTTCAGCAGCGACTTCCCGAGTTCGATCCAGCCGTTCGCGCCGAACATGCGCTTGAGCCCCGCGGTCGGATCGACGCGGCTGTATTTGGGCGCAAGCAGACCGCCGTTGAAGCCGAGCGAGCCGAGCCCCGCCTGGCTCAGGATCGCGGCGCCGATGCTGACGATGAACAGCGTGACGAGCGACGGCGCAAGCTTGCCGCCGGCTTCCATCAGCGGGCGCCACGGCGAGAAATCCTCGACGTCGGCGTGCGTGAACTGGAAGCTGGAGCTCATGATCGCCTTGCACGCTGAGATCAGCGTCGGGCCGGCGTAGATCAGCCACGCTACCCCGGCGAGCATGCTCAGCGCTGTCGCAAAATCCCGCGACTTGAGGATGTCGCCCTTGTCGACCGCATCCTTCTTGCGCTTGGCGGTTGGTGCTTCTGTCTTGTCACCCGAATCTTCGGACATCAGCCGAGCACCAGGTTTTCGGTGGCGGCGAGGCCTTCGCGGACGATGACGAGCATGTAGTCGCCCATCGTCGGGAACGCGATCGCCAGCGTGACGACGCCGACCGCGAGGCTGGCGGGGAGACCGACCGCGAACAGGTTGAGCGAGGGCGCGGCACGGCTCAGCATGCCGACGACGATGTTGAGACAGAGCAGCAGAAAGCCGACGGGGAGTGCCAGCAACAGTCCGGCGAGAAACGCATAACCGCCGAAGAACGCGATCGCCTTGAGCCGCTCGACGCCGATCCATGCCGCGCCGGGGGGGAGCACGTCGTAGCTCCGGACGATCAGGTCGATCAGGATCAGATGGCCGTCGACCGACAGGAACAACAGGGTGAGCATGATCGAGAAGAACTGGCCGAGCGCGGGGGAGGACTTGCCGTTCTGTGGGTCGATCGAGGAGGCGAAGCCGAGCCCCATCGCGCCGCCGATCACCTCGGCCGCGATCATCGGCGCGGCGAACGAAATCTGCAGCACGAAGCCGAGCGCGAGGCCGACCAGCGCCTCGGCGGCGGCGGAGAGGATGGTGGAGACGGCGAATATCTGTTGCGGCGGCACGATCGGATGCGCGGCGAGCACGAGAAACCCGATCGCGCCCGACAGCGTGACGCGCACGGTGACCGGGACCGAGACGTTGCCGAACACCGGCGCGGCGATGAACGTCGCACCGATCCGGATCATCACGAAGATGAGCGCCCAGAGCTGGGGTTCGATACTGAGCCCAAAACCCAACATCTCAGCTGCCGTTCGTGCCGAGTAGGGACCGAGCGAAGTCGAGGGCCCGTATCGATGTGCCTGTCCCTCGATACGCCTTCTCGACGAGCTCGAAGTCTACTCGGGACGAACGGGACGTTTTGCTCACTTAACCAGATCCGGAATGCGCTCGAAGATCCCGATCGTGAAATCGCTCAGCAGCCCCAGGATCAGGCTCCCGAAGATCAGGATCGACACCGCGACCACGACCAGCTTGGGTACGAACGACAATGTCTGCTCGTTGATCGACGTCGCCGCCTGGATCATGCCGAGGATCAACCCGGCCAGCAGCGCCGGGATCAGGATCGGCGCGCTGGCGAGCGCCAGCACCCACATCGTCTGATTGGCGACGGTCAGAAAATATTGCGCGTCCATGCTCTCAGGTCGCGAACGAGTTGGCGAGGCTGCCCATCGTCAGCGCCCAGCCATCGACCAGCACGAACAACAGGAGCTTGAACGGCATCGAGATGATCGTCGGGCTCAGCATCGCCATGCCGAGCGACATCAGCACGGTCGCGACGACGAGATCGATGACGATGAAAGGGAGGAAGATCAGAAACCCGATCTGGAACGCGGTCTTCAGCTCGGACGTGACGAACGCGGGAAGCAGGACCGAAAACGGGATGTCGGTCGGCGTCGCATACGGCCCAGACTTCGCGATCTGCGCGAACATCGTGACGTCCTTGATCCGCGTCTGCTTCACCATGAACGCATGCAGAGGCACGCCAGCCGTCGTAATCATCTGCGTGCCGGCAAGCTGCCCGGCGGCATAGGGCTGGATCGCGGTCGTGTTGATCTGGCTGATCGTCGGCGCCATGATGAAGAAGCTCAGGAACAGCGACAGGCCGAGCAGCACCTGGTTCGGCGGCGTCTGCTGAAGCCCGAGTGCCTGGCGCAGGATCGCGAGTACGATGATGATACGCGTGAAGCTGGTCATCATCAGCAGGATGCCCGGCAGGACCGTGAGCAGCCCCATGATGATGAGGACTTGCAAGCTGAGCGACAACGAGCCGCTCTGGCCGGTATTGCCCGCGGACTGACCGCCGAGCTGGCCGAGTGCGCGATCGACCGCATCGCCGACGGCTGGGTTGGTCGGGGCGGGGACGGCTTGCGCGAAGGCTGGCATGGCGAGGAAGAGGGCGAGGAGAAGGGCGAGACCTATCCACACTAAGCTGTTTCCTCGCGAACGCGGGGACCCAGGACCAATGAGTGCACCGTTCGTGGCTCCTGGATTCCCGCGTTCGCGGGAAAACGGCTTGGGGGTCGATGCGGCAAACAGCGCAGGGCCGGAGCCCTTGCGCGTAACTGTCGGACGAGCGACCGCGCTCATGCGTCGACCTTGTCGATCAGGTGCACGCCGCCACGGCCGACCGAGACGAGCAGCCGGCGGCCCTCAAAATCGATCACCGCGAGGCGAAGCCCCGGCGAGATCATCATCGTTTCCTTGACGCCGATCAGCCGCGTCGAGGGCTTGCCCGGCATCCGGCTCTCGAACTTGCGCCACAGGTAGAGGCAGCCGAACATCAGTCCGCACACCAATGGCAGCAGGATGACGAGCTTGAGGATATAGGTCCAGAGCATCGAATCAGCCGCGCGCGACGAGAGATTTGTCGGGCGACACGAGTTCTGTCATCCGCACGCCGAAGCGCTCGCCGACCGTCACCACTTCGCCACGCCCGATCAGCGTGCCGTTGACGAACACGTCCAACAACTCGTTGGCTTGGCGATCGAGTTCGATCACGCTGGATTCGCCGAGCGCGAGCAGTTCGCGCAGCGTCAGGCTGGTCGAGCCGATCTCGACGGTCAGCTTGACGTCGACATCCTGGAGCAGCCGGAAATTGGCGGCGACGGCAGCATCTACGGGGAAGCCTCCGGTCATGTCGTTCATGCTGCAAATCCTTCGTCGAAACGGGTAATCGAGGTGAGCTGGATGGCGGCAAAGCCGTTCGATGTGCCGACCGTGCCGCAGCCGAGCCGATTGTTGCCGACCATCACCGGCACGTCGCCCGAGATGGTGATCGGGATCACGTCGCCGGGCTTCAGGTCCATCAGCATCGTCAGCTTGACGACCGGCTCGGCAAGCACCGAGCGGATCGGGAAGCGTATGTTCATCGCGGCCCGCGTCAGCTCGTTGCGCCATGCCGGATCGGGCTCGGCCGACTTGCCGACGACCTTGGCGGTCAGCGACGGCGCGTGCGGCTTCAGCGCGGAGACGGGATAGACCAGGTCGAGGAACACCGGCTTGGCGCTGCCCGCGGCGATGCCGAAGCGCGTGACGATCATCGCGTCCTCGCCGTCGAGATCGGCGATCATCGCCGGGTTCACCTCGACGCGAGTCGGCAGGAAATCGAACCGCGCCATCGGCTCCCATGCGGTCTTCAAGGGCGCGGCGATCATCTGGCCGATCCGCGCGACCATCGCCTCCGCCGCCGGCGAGAACTCGCTCGGCAGCGTATGCGGTGCGGCACCGGTGCCGCCGAAGAACATGTCGAGCATCTCCAGCACGAACTTGCCATCCATGATGCACAGCGCCTGCGCCATCCCCGGCGTCATGATGAGCGGCAGCCACGCGGTCAGCGCATCGCTCCGCTCGGCCCGGTAATCGGTGAAGCGCTGAACCACCAACGGCTCGGCCCAGCAGCGGACTTCCTGGCGGAGCAACGGCTCGAACACGCCGCGCAAACCCCGCGCGAACCGTGCGGAGAGGTGCTGCAACGAATGCAGGTCGCCGAACGGATTGAGCTTGGCCCCGCCCAGCACGCCCTGGTGCAGCACGCCCTCCTTGGGCGCGCCGGAACGATCGCGGTCGCGTCGCTCGCGTGTCTTTGCTGAAGGCTCGTTAACCATGAGTCACTGAACGACGAAACTGGTAAAGTAAACGTTACCGATGCCGCCGAAGCCTTCCTTCTGCTTGAGCGTATCGTTGATCGCTTTCGCCAACCTGACTTGCAGTTGGCGCTTGCCGTCGCTGCTCATCACCTGCTCCTCGGTGGTGTCCCCGAGCGTCATCAGGATGGCCGAACGGACCGCGATATCGTTGGTCTTGAGGTTCGTGATGACCGTATCGTCGTACGGTGTGGACACCGCAATCCCGACCTGGACGAAGTGCACCGAATTCTGGAGGTTCGACATGAAGTCCTTCTCCATCGGGTAGTAGGTCGAGGCGTATTTGTCGCCGCCCTGCCCTTCGGGGGGCTTCATCCCGTGGTTTTCAGGGGCCGCCTCCTCGCCGCCATGGCCTCCGCCTTCGCCACCCTCGGCATGCTTCTGCTCGCTTTTGGGGACGAGCTTGGGCTTGCCGTCGTCGACCTGGGCATGGCCGCCGAACAGTCCGGCGCTGCTGGCATAGACGCCCGCGCCTATGCCGCCGCCGACCAGCACCAGCAGCGCGACGCCACCGATCAGGATCGTCTTCATCTTGCCCTTTTTCTTCGGGGCCGTGTCGGAAGTATCTTTCTTGTCGCTCATGTCAGGGTCCTTCGGATCAAGCGATTCGGGTGTCTTCGGTGGCGTCCGTGATCACGGCGGATGGCGCGGTCGTGCGATTCGGGGCGTTCGTCGTTGCCAGTGCGCGCTGCTGGCTGGAACCGGCGTTGCCGCCCGCATTGCCATCGCCGAGCATGCCTTGGGCGAGCTTCAGCCCTCGCGCTTCGGCGAGTTCGGCAAGACGCGGCTGCGCATCTGCCAGCAACGTCCGTGTCGCGGCTTGTTCGGCATTGAAGTGGACGTGGACAGTGTCGCCGTCCTTCCTCATCGAAACGTCGATCGTGCCGAGCGCATCAGGGATCAGGCGGATGCGCGTGTCGGTCGCGTTGGCGGCGTCGCGGAGCATGTCGATCCGCTCGATCATCGCGTGCGGCCAGCGATCCTGCCGCATATCGAGCGCGGCATTTTGCGGCGTCGCCGGTGCGCTTTGCAAAGCCGGCGCGAGCGCAGCCGGGGTGGGGGCGGCATCGAGTGCTCCCGTCTTCGCCTCGAAATCGTCGCGCGCCTTTGTTGCCACCTGGATCGCCGCACCGAACACCTGCGCCGCCGACGCGATCGTACCGGGTTGCGGCTGGATCGCCTCGGGCTGCGCCACCGCGAGCGCGACGGGCGCCGTCGCCTCGGTCGCGATCCAGCGCGGCGTGCCGATCGCAGGGGGTATCGTCGTCGCTATCGGCGCGGCGTCCGCCGGGGTGTCGGTCGCCGCCGCGCTGAGACCTGCCATGGCGCCATGTCCGGCGTTCCCCGGCATCGCGAACGGCACTGGCGCGCCCACCTGAGGTGGCGATAACCCCGGCAACGCCATCATGGTCACACCCGCTGACGTCGGAGTATTGAAGGCGACAGAGGCTGGTGGCGCGCCGGGGGACGGTTCGACGGCTCGGCCCGTTTTGCCGGGGGGCTGCACTGTCCGCTTTGCAGCAGGGCCAGTCGGGACGAGTGCCATGCCTTGGGGGATCCCGATCACCGGGCTCGTAATCGGCTCCGCTACCCGCGCCTGAAGCGCCGGGCTTACGACCAGCAGGGACAGCACAACGTCGACTGGCGGCTTGGCAATCGGATACGGCGAACCCGATAGCGCCGGAACGGCGCGGCTCGCAACGCGAACCGGGTCGCCCGCTGGTGCACCACCGGCTTGTGGAATTGCGGCTGGCTTCGGTGCGGCTTCGGACGACGCCTCAACTGCGTCACGGTTGCCGGAAAATGAGGGAGGCGGCTCAGCGGACGCGGCGGCTTTCGGGCTCGCGATGTCGGCAACCGGAGAGGCGGCAGGCAGAATGATTGCCGCGACGTCGTCCTGCGCCGCGATAATGGGTGCCGTGTCGGAATCTGCGTACTCGGCAATGACCATATCGTCCGTGTCCTCCGCTTCGCCGACCTGGGCGATATCGGATGGCCGGAGAGGACGTGCGCCAAGCGCGTGCCGTCCTGCCGTCAAGGCAGGACGAGCCGGCGCTGGCACTCCGACCCCAACGGCCATGAGAACCGCGTCCGATCCCGCCGGTGTCGCATCCGGCTTGGCGTCGACCGGATGAGGCACGATTGCCGCTTGCAGCGAGACCCTGCCGACGCCGGCAACACTCGCGATCGGCAAGCCATTGCCGGTCGCGGCCCACTCCTGCCGGGCGGGGTTCGGCAATATCGGGTCCGGCAGCATGTCTCCGGTCGCCAAAGGCGGGAGCATACCGGCGGGTACATCGTCGCTGGCCTGCGCAAAGGACTCCGCGAAACTGCCCGTCCTACCGCTCGTCCCACCGCCCACCTGTGGCGTCGTGGTCGCTCGCAGGGTTGGGGACGTCGGGGAAAGGGGCGCGGTCTGGATCATTCGGGCACTCGGGTTCGGGCTTCTGCCCGTCACTCAGCAAGGATCGTGCCGAACCTTCCGGAACGCCGGTGCATCTTCCAATTCGCGGATCGCTTTCAGCACCGCATCGGCGTCGGCGCGTGCGAGCAGCTTCTCGACCGCGCTCTGATCGCGCTTGGCGGCGCGGGTCGCTTCGGTCGCGCGTTCGACATGGCGTTCGGCAGCGCGAACGCGTTCGACCGCGGCGGTGGCGGACTGGTGCAGGCGCTCCCGGTAATGCGCCGACGCGCCCAGCGACACGGCGGCGAGCGTCTCGTGGACCGGCGCAACCGCTTCGGCGAGCAGCGCGATACGGCCCGACAGCGTCTGTTCGCTGACGAACTTGTCGTGCGCGCGGGCTTCGTCGGCGCGGGTCAGGCCGAGTTGGAGCGTGCGGACGCGGTGGATGCGCGCGAGGGTCTTGCCGCGCGTCATCTCAGCCGCCGAACACGCCGGTCAATTCGGTGACGGCGTCGGCGAGCGAGACGTTCTCGTCGGCGTCCTGGCGGATATATTCCATGACCGCAGGGTGGCAGGCGATCGCCGCGTCGATCGCAGGATCGGCACCGTGGCGGTAGGCGCCCATCAGCACGAGATCGCGATTTTCCTCATAGGTGGCGAGGTGACGGCGAAGCGTGCGTGCGGCCTTGGCGTGGGGTGCGTCGACGATGTCGGTCATCACCCGGCTTACCGACGGGCCGATGTCGATCGCAGGATAGACGCCGCGTTCGGCGAGCTGGCGGTTGAGGACGATGTGGCCGTCGAGGATCGAGCGCGCCGAATCGACCACCGGATCATTGCCGTCGTCGCCGTCCGCGAGCACCGTGTAGATCGCGGTGATCGAGCCGCCGGTGTGGACGTCGACGCCTGCGCGTTCGATCAGGTTCGGTAGCATCGCGATGGCGCTAGGCGGATAGCCGCGTGCGGATGCGGGTTCGCCGAGCGCGAGGCCGATCTCCCGACCGGCATGCGCGACGCGGGTCAGCGAATCCATGATCAGCAGGACCTTCTTGCCCTCGTCGCGGAAGGATTCGGCGATCGCGTGCGCGCGCAAGGCCCCGCGGATGCGGAGAACGGGCGAGTGATTGGCGGGTACCGCGACGACGACCGAGCGTTTGCGCGCTTCGCCGGCGACCTTGGTTTCGAGGAAGTCGGCGACTTCGCGCGAACGCTCGCCGATCAGGCCGATGACGATCACGTCGGCCTGCGCCGCGCGGACGATCATGCCGAGCAGCACCGATTTGCCGACGCCCGAGCCTGCCATGATGCCGACGCGCTGACCCTGGCCGATCGTCAGCAGGCCGTTGATCGCGCGGACGCCGACGTCGAGCGGTTCGAGCACGCGGCCACGGTCGAGCGGCGACTGGAGCTTGCCGGCCAGCGGCCAGCGTCCTGCGCCACGGATCGGGCCGAGGCCGTCGATCGGCTTGCCGGCGCCGTCGACGACGCGACCGAGCAGCGCGGCACCGACTTCGGCCTCACCGGGAGGGCCGATCGGCTTCACCGGCGCGCGGGGGAGGAGGGCGGCGGGGCCACCGAGGTTCATCATCAACGTGCGGCCGTTGCGGAAGCCGATGACTTCCGCCTCGACGCTCGCCGCGCCTTCGCCGACCTGGCAGACGGTGCCGACCGGTAGCGTGAGGCCGACCGCTTCCATGAGGAGCCCGTCGAACGAGGCGAGGCGGCCGGAGACCTTCGGCTTGGCGACGAAATCTGCGTTGGAGAGGGTTTCGAGATAGTCGGCGGTAAAGCGGTTCAGCATTTGGGCACCGGCACCTGGTCGATCGCCTGCGCGAGTTGGTCGAGCCAGAGTTCGGGGCCGTCCTCGACGATCGTCGAGGCGCTTTCGAGCACGAAGCTGCCGCGCGCCACGCTGGGATCACCGGCGGCGAAGATCGATTTGGGCAACCGGCCTTCGAGCAGCGCGACGTCGTCCGGGTGGACGCGGAGCAGCGCGGATTCGGCGGAGTCGGACAGGAGTTCGGCGGCGGTCTCGATCCGACCGGCAAGGACGTCGGGCGCGATGCCGACTTCGCCGACCAGTTTCGAGACGAGGAAGAGGACGGTCTGGCGGAGTTGCGCTGCGACGCGCTCGCGGTCGATCCGGTCGTTGCCGAGCGCGGTGGCGAGGTCGCCAAGCAGCGCGCCGTCCCGTGATGCGCTCTCCTTTGAAGCGGCGGCCGCAGCGGCGAGGCCCTCGGCGTAACCGGCGGCATGCGCGTCGGCGAGCGGATCGATGAACGACGATTCGCTGACCGGATCGAGCGGATCCCAGCCGGCGGTCGGGTTCACGTCCTTGTCCGCCGGGCTGAAGTGCTTGGGCGCACTCGGCTCCGTAATGGGTTGCGAGGTGAAGCTCGGCGACGAGAAATTGCTCGTCGGACGCGGTGCCGCACGCTCGCGGATATCCGCTGCGGCAAACCCGGAGGGTGGTGCGAACGCGCTCGCCAGGATGTGCGCCGTCGTCGTGTGGCGCGAGGCGAAACCCGCGGTGAAGCCGTTAGACATAATCGTCTTCCCCCCCGCCCATCTGGATCGTGCCGTCCTTGGCCAGGCCGCGCGCGATCGCGATCATCGCCTTCTGCGCTTCGAGCACTTCGGCGAGCTTCATTGGCCCGCGTGCCTCCATCTCGTCGCGGATGCCGTCGGCGGCGCGTGCCGACATGCAGCCGAGGAAACGGTTGCGGATCGTCTCGTCGACGCCCTTCAAGGACTTGGTCAGGATCTCGCTGTCGACGTTACGGATCAGCGTACCCAGATTCTTGTCGTCGAGTTCCAGCAGATTATCGAAGACGAACATCGCCTCCTCGATCGCTTTCGCCACGTCGCGGTCGATCTTGAACAGCTTGGGCATGACCCGCTGTTCGGTCGCTTTCCGCGCGCCGGAGAGAATCTTCGCCGCCTCGCGCGTGCCGCCCAAAGTCACACCGGCGCCGGTCGAACCCGTGCTGGTGCGGTTGGCGAGCAGCGTGCGCAGCGTGTCGACCGCCTCGGGCGTGATCGGCCCAAGCCGCGCGATGCGGTGGAGGATGTCGGGCTGCACCGCGTCGGGCAGCAGTTCGAGTACCTGGCCGCCGACCGATGCATCGAGATTGGCGATCAGGACCGCGGCGATCTGCGGATGTTCCTTCTCGATCATCGCCGCGATCTCGGGCGCGTCGAGCCAGTCGAGCAGTTCGAGTTCGCACGCAGCCTCCGCCGGCGTGATCCGCGCGAGCACGCTCTCGGCCTTTTCCCGTCCGAGCGCGCGGTTCATCACCGCCTCGATCTTAGGCCGCGGATCGAAACCGATCGCGGTCCGCTCACGCGCGCGGTCGACGAAATCGTCGAGCACGTCCTCGACTTCCTGCTCCGACACGTCGGCGACCTTGAACATCGCCGCACCGAGTTGCCGCACTTCTTCCGGCTCCAGCTTCTGGAGGATGGCCGCAGCCTCCTCCTCGCCGACGAGCATCATCAGCACCGCGGCGCGCTCGACGCCGGTATAGGTGCGAATAGCGACGTCGCTCACTTCGCGTCCGCCTTGATCATGTCGCGTACGGCCAAAGCAGCGCGCGTTGGATTGTCGCGCGTGAAGCCGCGGACCGCACCGATCCGGTCGTCATAGCCGCGCGTGTTCTCGAGCTGGTCGAGGCTGACGGGGGCGGCGACGCCGATTCCGGCCGGCGCGCCTTCGCCACCCGCCTCGCCGATCGGCTGACCGAAAGCGGGACGCGTCGTGGCGTCGTCGCGCTTCTTCATCAGCGCCTTGGCGATCGGGCGGACGCCGAGCAGCAGCACCAGCAGCGCGATCAGGATCGCGGTGCCGTTGCGCGCGAGCACCGGCAGCCACGCATTGTCGTACCAGGCCGGACCGCTCGACGCGGCCGCATCGGCGCCGGCGAACTTGCGGCTGATGACCGTGACGTTGTCGTTGCGGGCCTGGTCGAAGCCGACCGCGCTCTTCACGAGATCGCTGATCTGGTTGATCTCCATCGCAGTGCGGCGGCCCTTTTCGGGATCGCGCAGGAGGACGGCAACCGAGAGACGCTTGACCCCGCCCGGCGTGGCGCGCGTGACCGACACTTCGCGGCCGAGGTCGTACGCGCGCTGATACTGGTCCGACTGCTTCATCGCGTCGGGGGCAGCGCCGCCAGCGACCGGCTGCGCGGCGGTGCCCGGATTGCCGGTCGCGGGCTGTGGCGTCGACAGCGTGCTCGCGGCTGGCGGCGTATTGCTCAGCGCGCCCGGAATACCGCCTGGAGCAGCACCCGCGCCGTCCTTCTGGTTGCCGGTCCAGTTGCCCGTCTCGGCGCGCAATACGCCCTGCTTCTCATAGCTTTCGCGCGTCGCCTGGCTCTCGTCGAGATTGACGTCGGCCTGGACTTCCGCGGTGAAATTGCCTGCGCCGACCAATGGCGTAAGCAGCGCGATCAGCTGCGTGCGGTACTTGTCCTCGACGCGGCGCTGGATGTCGATCCGCGCGTCGCTCGCGGCGCCTGCGCCGTCGTTGCCGCCGGCCTTGGTGAGCAAAGCGCCCATCTGATCGACGATCGTCACGGCTTCGGGCTTCATGCCCGGCACCGACGACGCGACGAGGTTGATGATCGAGCTGACCTGCGCATCGCTCAGCGAGCGGCCGCCCTGCAATTTCAGGATCACCGAGGCCGAAGGCGCGGCGTTGTCGCGAACGAACACCGACGCTTCGGGCATTGCGAGATGCACGCGCGCCTCGGCGACCGCGTCGATCTCCTCGATCGACTTGGCCATCTCGGATTCGCGTGCCTGGCGGAGGCGTTCGCCTTCGACCGCGCGCGAAACGCCCATCGGCAACTGATCGAGGATCGCGTAACCGCCGGGCGCCGCTTTCGGCAGGCCCTGACCCGCGAGCAGCATCTTGGCGCGGCTGTAATCGTCCTCGCCGACGGTCAGCGCGCCGGTGCCCTCGTCGATATGGCTCTTGATGTTCGCGGTCGTCAGCGCGGACGTGACCGCGGCCTTGTCGGAATCGGGCAGGCCGCTGAACAGCGTCTTCTGCGTCGGCGTCGACAGGCTCATCCACGCGAGCGCGGCGGCGGCGATCAGGCCGACCATTAGCGCCATCGGCAACGAGCGGCGGACCGCGGGCTGCGCGAACGCGGCCTTGATCTGCTGGAGGGGATTGGCGAACCGTTCGGTGCCGCCCGGCGAAGGGATGAGTGCGGTGCTCATGTCAGACCGGCATGCTCATGATATCCTTGTACGCGGACAGCAGCTTGTTGCGGACCTGCAACGTCGCCTCGAACCCGACCGACGCCTGCTGGCGCGCGAGCATCACTTTCGCGATGTCCACCGTCTCGCCGCGCTCATAGCTTTCGCTGAGCTTGGCGGCCTGGGTCTGGCCGTCGTTCACGCTCTTCAGCGCGGTTTCCATCGTGTCGGCAAAGCTGGTCGGCTTGACCGTCTCGGTCGGCGCGACGTTCCCGGTCGCTCCAGCGCGCGAGAGCGCCTGGTTGCGTTCGAGGATCTGCGAGCGCAGCGCCATGACGCGATCGACGCTCATCGCGCCCCCACCTGCATTTGCGCCTATCCCACTGATACCGCTCACGCCGATGCTGCCCAATTCAGCGCGCTGCCGATGTCGTCACCCTGCTCGCGTGCCTTGGCGAGGCGGTAGCGGAGCGTGCGCTCGGAAATGCCAAGGCGCTTGGCGGTTTCGATCCGGCTGCCGTTGCACGCCTTCAGCGTCTCGCGGATAGCGGCGAACTCGCTCATCTGGACGATGTTGCCTAGAGTTTCGGGTTCGCTTGGCGTTGCGGCCGCGATCTGCGTGACCGGTGCACTGCGCTGGAACGTCATCGACACGGGACGGTCGAACACGATGTGGCTAGCCTCGATCGTGTCGCCGCCGCAGAACAACAGCGCGCGCTGGATCACGTTCTCCAGCTCGCGGACGTTGCCCGGCCAGTCGTGCAACATCAGCTGTTCGATCGCGGCATGGCTCGGCCAAGGGATGACGTTGCGATTACCGGCATGACGCAGGATCAGCGTCGCGGCGAGTGCGGGGATATCCTGCGCGCGCTCGGCCAGTGACTTGGTCGCGAGCGGGAACACGGCGAGGCGGTAATAGAGATCGGCGCGGAAGCGGCCCGCGGCGACTTCGGCGTGAAGGTCGCGGTTGGCACACGCGATCACGCGGACGTCGATCGGCTGCGGCACCGACGCGCCGAGCGGCACGACCTCGCGCTCCTGCAACACACGGAGCAATTTGGCCTGCAATTGCAGCGGCATTTCGGCGATCTCGTCCAGCAAGATCGTGCCGCCGTTCGCGGCGCGGAAGAACCCGTCGCCGCCGCTGGATGCACCGGTGAACGCACCCTTCTCGTGGCCGAACAGCAGCGCCTCGAGCATCGATTCCGGGAGCGCGGCGCAGTTGATCGCGATGAACGGCTTGTCCTTGCGCGCCGAGCCGTTGTGGATCGCGCGGGCGAGCACTTCCTTGCCGGTACCGGTGGGGCCGTTGATCAGCACGGTGATGTCGGCAGCGGCAACGCGCTCGGCGAGGGCGAGCAGCGCAAGCGACTCGGGGTCTGCAGCGGTCGGCATATCGGGCCCGCCGATCAGCGCACGCGCGAAGCCGTTGCCGACCGCGGTATCCTCTGCGGCAAAGCTGATCCGCGCCGGTGAACCGCCACGCGACGGGGTCACTTCGCGACCTTGGCAACCGATCACCACGGTACGGGCGGGAGCGGCGATACCCTCGCCATCCGCGACCAGAAACAGGTCGTTCGGTCCGGGCTGGGCGGTCTCGAACGAGCCCACCCCGAACCCCTGCGCGCGCAGCGACGAGACGAGCGCAAATTTACGCGAAGTGACTGCCGCTGATGGAAAAATCGAACGCATGAAAGGCCCCCCTGAACGAATCGGGGAATGCGCCATCATTGGTAAATTCGTGGTTAAGCGCTGCCGGCACCGGCAGATTATTTCCGGGCGCGTCCACGCGGACACACGCGGACATATACCGGGCGCGTTAGCGCGCGCGGAAGCGCTCGCCCAGACGCACCAGCCTGCGCGCGACCCCGAATTTTTTCCCTAAATCTCCGCGGAAGGCGGTCGTTACTCACTCTGACGGCACGGGACTTCGCCATGGGGGCGGCGCGGATCGTCTGAACATTCACGGAGATTTCGACATGACTGTCATCGGTACCAACATCTCGGCCATGCGCGCCGCGAACGCTTCGAACGCAGCGAGCAGCGCGCTGTCCACCTCGATGGAGCGCCTGTCGACCGGCAAGAGCATCAACTCGGCCAAGGACAACGCGGCCGGCATGGCCATCACGACGTCGATGTCGTCGCAGATCAAGGGCATGAACCAGGGCATCCGCAACGCCAACGACGGCATCTCGATGGCGCAGACTGCGGAAGGCGCGCTCGACGAGGTTACCAACAACCTGCAGCGGGTTCGCGAACTCGCGGTCCAGTCGACCAGCGGCACGTATAGCGCCGAAGACAAGGTCAATATCCAGGCGGAAGTGACCGCACTTACGGCACAGATCACCAGCACGCTCGCCAACACGAAGTTCAACGGCAACAAGCTGTTTACGGGCGACGCGGCGGCTGCCGGTACCAACGGTGTCGTTACGATCCAGGCTGGGGCCAACATCGAAGATACGGTTACCCTCACTCTTCCCGCGCTGGCCACCGATGCGACGATCATCGCTGCGACGGCTCTCGATCTTTCGGCTGCCGGCGCTACCAACGCATCGATCACCACGGTCGATACGGCGCTCGAGACGATCAATACGGCGCGCGCCGGTCTGGGTGCAGCGCAGAACCAGCTCCAGTCGGCGGTCAACAACCTGACGTCGAACTCGACCAACCTGTCGGACGCCAAGAGCCGCATCGAGGACACCGATTTCTCGGCAGAAACGACCGCGCTCGCCAAGGCACAGATCCTGAGCCAGGCATCGACCGCGATGCTCAGCCAGGCGAACCAGAGCCAGCAGAGCGTTTTGAAGCTGCTTCAGTAATCCGGACCGGCACCGGCACCGCCCCCCCAAGGGTGCCGGTGCCGATCGGACCCGCCTTGCTTCCCAGAAGCGGGGGGCGGAGAAAACCTCGGTGGCGAAAGCTACCGGGGTTTTTGCGTGTCCGGAGCTGCTGGCCGAGACGAACCTCGGCCGGGTTGATGACGGCTAGAACGAGAACGACGACAGGATCAGAAAGCCGGTCTGCATTTCTTCCTTGTAACGCACGCTGATTTCGCCTGGAGGCAGGGGGCCGTCCGCTACGATGCCGTCGCCAAGAACGCGGGTGTTCGGATCCACCACCGCGCCGATGCCGATGTTGAAACTCTCGTCGCCGCTGCCACGACGGAAGCCCATCATGACTCCGATCCCGATCGATTCGATGATGTCCTCTGTCCCTGGCTGCAGTGCAATGAATGGGCCGATGCCCCAGGTTTCCTGCTTCGACGGGTAATCCGGCGTGAAGAAGTAATGCGATTCGAGCATGATCCGTGCGCGGCCATTATTCTCGTCGTTGACGCGGACGACCCCGTTGACGAGCGACGCGTCGCTCACTCGGTCGCGATCACCGCTGGCGAGCGTAAACGAGATCCCGACACCGAACTTCAGGCCGGCAAAGTCTTTGGTCTCGCCGGTGGCTTTGTCTTTGGCGGCATCTACCGCGCCGTTCGCCGGCTGTTCCCCCGCGGGCTTCGCCCCGGCAGGATCGCCACGCGGCGATGCGGGGACGTACGCGGCTGGATCGGCATTGCCGGTTTGCGCAATCGCCACGATCGGCGTGACGGCCAGTATCGCGGCGCATGGCAAAGCATAGATCGTGAACGACATAGATGCCCCCGAATGGTTCGGCGGCCATGATGTTGCCTGGACAGGTGCTAGTATACAGGAGGTGACTCCGTAACGGAGCTAATACCTCGCCGGTAGATCTGCCGGCGGTCAGATTTGCCGTGCCAGAGCTTTCTTCAACTTGGCATGCGCGGACGCTTTTATCTGGCACACGCGGGCTGAGCCGACGCCGAACACTTCGCCGATCTCTTCGAGGTTGAGTTCCTCGACGTAGTATAGCTGGATCACTTGCGCTTCGCGTTCTGGCAAAGCGGTGATCGCGGCGATCAGGGCTTCGCGCATGTCGCTGTCGGCGAGTTGTTCGAAGGCGTCCGGGGTGTCGTCGGCGAACCAGGGGAGGTCGTCGGCGTACATCTCGTCGATCGAGTCGAAGCGGATCGCGTCGGCGGTGACGTAGTCGGTGCGGAGTTTTTCGATCGTGACGCCGATGTGCTGCGCGATCATGTCTTCTCCTGGAGCCTTGCCCGTGCGGGCGGTTAGCGTGCTGATCGCCTCGGAATACTGGCGGCGGCGGCGCATCGCGCCGCGCGTCGACGTCGCCTGGCGGCGGAGTTCGTCGATCATGCTGCCGCGCAGGCGGGTGATGAGGTAGGTCTTGAACGGCATCCCGCGCTCGTCGAAATTCGCGGCGGCCTCGACCAGCGCGACGAGGCCGACCTGGATTAGGTCCTCGACCTCGACGCTGCTGCTCATGCTGCCGTGGACGTGCCATGCGATCCGGCGGACGAGGGGGAGGTGCTGCTTCACCAATTGGTCCGCGTCGCCGCCGGGGCGTTGGTGCGGGCGGTAGGTCAGCGGCTGCGCATCCGCGAACGCGCCGCGCATGGGGAGCGCGTTCATGCCGCCAGCGCCTGTTGCGAAGCACCGATGACGGCGACGACTTCGACGGCCTTTTCCTCCGGCACCTCGAAGAACGACATTACCGGCGTGTCGGGCAGGCACGTCTTCACCAGCTTGCGGATGGCGATGCGAATGGTCGGCTGGACGACGAGCGCGAACGGTTTCGCTTCGGCGATCAGCGGTTCGGCGGCGCGTTGCAGCGCCTCGACGATGCGACGGCCGAGATCGGGTTCGATGACGTGGCGGCGCGATTGATCGGCGCGCATCGCCTGGCCGAGCAGACCTTCCAATTGACCCTCCAACGTCATGACGCGCAACGGTTCGCGCACGCCGCACAGTTTCTGGATGATCAGCGCGCCGAGTTCGGGACGGATCGTCTCGATGATCTCCTCGGCGTCCTGCGTGCGCTGCGCGGCGACCGCGATTGCGCCGGCGATGCGACGGAATTCCTTGAGCGGCACGTTCTCCGCGAGCAGGCCCTTGAGGACTTGCGTCAGCGTCGTGATCGGTAAAGGGGTGAGTGCGGCGACGAGTTGCGCGGCGCGCTCCTTGAGGCCGTCGAGCAGCGCCTGCACTTCGTCCTGGCCGAGCAGTTCGGATGCATTCTGGCCGAGCATGTGGTTGAGGTGCGTCGCCATCACGGTGCCGGGATCGACCACGAGATAGCCCGCACCGGTCGCGGCATCGGCGTCGCTGGCGTCGACCCAGGTCGCGTCGAGGCCGAAGGTCGGATCCTTGACCTTCTTGCCGAACAGGTCGCCGAACGCCTGCCCTGTGTCGAGCGCGAGCATCTCGTCGGGCGACACAGTGTCTTCGCCGACGACGACGCCGTTGACGATGATGCGGTAGACATAGGGCGCGAGGTTGATGTCGTCGCGGACGCGGACCTGCGGCACGACGAAGCCGAGTTCCTTCGACAATTGGCGGCGGACGCCAGTAATGCGGCCCATCAGCGGCGAGCCGCGGCGCTCGTCGGCCAGCGGGACGAGGCCGTAGCCGATGTCGAGATTGACCTGCATGCCGTCGGTAACTTCCTCCCAGCCGATCTTCGACTGGTCGATCGTCTCGACGGGGACGACCACGACGGGGGCGGGGCGGCGCTCGATCTGGCGGAGTTTCCACGCGGCGAACCCGGCGATGGCGGCTGCCGGCAGGATCACCATGTGCGGCATGCCGGGCAGGATGCCGAGCAGCGCGAGGATGACCGCGACCGGAGTCCAGGTGCGGGGGCTGCCGAACTGGCCGCCGATCTGGCCGGCGAGATCCTTGTCGGAGGTGACGCGCGTGACGATCGAGGCGGCGGCGATCGACAGCATCAGGCTCGGCAGCTGTGCGACCAGCGCGTCGCCGATCGCGAGCAGGATGTAATTGTGTGCGGCGTCGGCGATCGTCATGCCGTGGCTGACGGGGCCGAGGATCAGGCCGCCGATGATGTTGGCGGCGAGGATCAGCATGGCGGCGACCGCATCGCCCTTCACGAACTTCGACGAACCATCCATCGAGCCGTAAAAATCGGCCTCGGTCGAGACCTCGACGCGGCGTGCCTTGGCTTCGTCGGGGGTGATGAGGCCGGCGTTGAGATCGGCGTCGATCGCCATCTGCTTGCCGGGGAGTGCGTCGAGCGTGAAGCGCGCACTGACTTCGGACACGCGGCCGGCGCCCTTGGTGACGACGATCATGTTGATGATCATCAGGATCGCGAAGACGAAGATGCCGACGACGTAATCGCCGCCGATCAGGAACGTGCCGAACGCCTCGATGACGTGGCCCGCCGCGCTTTCGCCCTCGTGGCCGTGGACCAGCACGATGCGGGTCGAGGCGACGTTTAGGCCGAGGCGGAAGAGGGTGGCGAACAGGAGGACCGTCGGGAAGGCGGAGAAATCGAGTGGTTTCTGGGCGTTGAGGGCAACCATCAGCACGGCGAGGCTGATCGCGATGTTCGCCACGAAGAAGATGTCGAGCATGAACGCCGGGATCGGCACGACCATGACGAGCACGAGCAGCAGGATCGCGAGCGGCAGGACGGACGCACGGGCGTTGGAGAGGATGCGGTTCATGGCTTAGCCGCCCAACCGTGCGAGCATCATATAGGCGAGGCGGGCGGTGTCGGGCGTTGGGCGCAGGATGCTGGCTGCGGCCTGCGTCGTCCGACCGGTGAACTTGTTCATGGCCGTAGTCGCCCAGGCCAGCGCGTCGTCAGCGCTCTCGTTGTTGCCGGTGATGACCGTGCTGCCGTCCATGTCGAGCGCCTGCGCGGCGTAGTTGGTGGGCGTCGCGGTCGAGGTCGCACCGGCGGCGGCGCCACCGAGCTTGTCGGCGAAACGGTCGTAGATCGCCGACAGCGTGCGCGGCTGGTTGTTCGAATTGTAGAAGACGTTGTGGTTCGCGCGCGCGGCGGCGGGGAACAGCGCCGCGCCGCTCGCCTGCGGGTTGGCCTGCATCGTCTTGAGGAACTTGGTCGCGCCGCCGAGTCCCATGAAATGCGCCATGTAGAGATCGGTGCCCGACGCGGGGCGGTTGAGCGTGCCTTCGAGCGACGCCTTGTTGTCCGAGGCATATTCCGCGGCCATCAGCGAGGCCGCGTTCGGATCGTTGCGGAGCGCGAGGATCGCAGCCTTGGTGCCGGCATCGCCGACGGAGAGGCGACCACTGGAGGACTGACCGATGCTGTTCGCCGCCCAGCCGAGGCCGTGCTCGGCGCCATGCTTCTTGACGACCGATAGCCAGCTCTGTTCGATGAATTGGTAGAGGCCCGATGCGCTCGACGTACCCGCCCTGGCGTTGGCGTTGAGCCCGCTTTCGAGCTTCGCCTGGCCCAGCAGATAGTCGAAATCGACGCCCGTCTTGCTGCTCGCAAGCGCGATCGCGGACTGTATCCGGCCGGTAGTGATAGGATTGACGGTCATGCCGTGTGCGGTGCCCCTGGTTCAGGAGGTGCTCAGCAAGGGGCGTGCCAGTTTGGTATTCAGCCGCCAGCGTTCGTCATTCCCGCGGAGGCGGGAACCCATACTGGCGGGCCGTGGGATAGAATCGCATGCGCTGGAGGATATGGATCCCCGCCTGCGCGGGGATGACGAAGTTAGAGGGGATGACGAAGTTAGGGAGGTATTGTTCGCGCTACTTTAAGCGTACGCGGCCCTCAGGCCCGGCCGATAGCCGGCAACGGCGCCGTCGCCGGTCAGGGTTTGCAGGCGGCGGCGGACATTTGCCGCCATCAAGTTCGTATAAATCCGGCAGGTCTCGTTGAGCCGGTTCGCCTCGTCGGCCAACTCGCGGATCTCGGTGCCCGCCGGGCCCGTGCCGAGCAGCGCGACCTGTTCGATGCCGGCGAGCTTGTCCGCGGTCGCGCGCTCCAGGCTGGCGACGTCGTTCGACTTCAGCGCGGCGATCTCGGCGTGCAGCGCGTCGATCACGCGGATCAGGGCATCACGCCGTTTCATTGGAATTCCAGGCGAGGCTGAGCGCCATCAGCCGATCGGCGATGGTCGCGGGAAGGATGGGGAAATTGCCGGCGGCGATCGCCTTCTTGATCTCGGCGACACGCGTCGCATTGATCGGCGGCGACGACGCCATCGACTTGGTGAGCGCGATCGACTCCGGGATGACCGAAGCCTGTGCTTTGGCCTGTACCGGTGTCTGAACCACTGTCGTCTGAACGGGCGTCGTCGGCGTCGCGGCGGCGACGCGCGCGACGGAGCGATCTCCTGCTACTGACGGCTTCGCGCCGATCGAGTCCACCATGTCCGCATCCTTTGGTTTGCGATGACATCAGGAGGAACGGCCGCACGGCGAAAAGCTTTAGCGAAATTAATCTGTTCGGAAATTTAGTTCGACCAGACCTTAGTTCGACCAACCGGGCAGGGTCGCGTGGCCGGCTTCAACGGCGATCGCCTGGACCGGCGTGCGGGTGTCGTCGACCTTGACCATGAAGCGTCCGCCGGGGGCGGCATCGCCCATCGCGACGCCCTCGCGACTGATCGAGAAGCCCTCGGTGCCCGCCTCGATCACGATCGGATCGCCGCGCTTGATGACGGGGGCTGCCTTCACGGCTGGCGCGAACGAGGCTGCGACCGCGGCGGGCGCGTTGGCCGGGCGGACGACCTGCACGAAGATCCGCCACGCGGGGCCAGCGCACGACACGACGACCGCGTCATGCTGTTCGGACCGCCATGACAGCGACACCGTGGGACAGGTCGCAAGCCGCAACCGTGCGTCGATCGGCGTGCGTGCGCCACCCTCGGCGCCAGTCGGCCGGCCGGTGAACGCGGCGACCGAACGATCGAGTGCGGCGGTATCCTGGAAGCTCGCGGCCACGAGCAGGAACGGGATGATCATTGAGCGGTCCTTTGAACTTCACCCCTTGGGGGTTCGCCGACAAAGGCGACGGAGACGATGGCGGCGCGGCGGCCGGGCTTGGTGGCGGTGACGATCGCGACGCGCGACGGTGCAACCGCGGCGAGCGCGGCGGCGACGGTGCGGGCACGATCGGCGGCGAGGATCGCGGCGCTGCCGGTCACGCGGTCGATATCGGCGGGCGTGCCGTCGGTCGAGCCGGTGACGGTGAGCATCACGCGGGGATCACGCGCGGCCTCGCGCGCCCAGGCGACCAGCGCGCCGGGCGTGGTCGGCAGGATCGCCGAGCCGGGCGCGAAATCGAGGATACCGGCGGCGGCAACGGGCATCGGCGCCGGCTCGGCATCGTTCGCGCCGAAGCCTTCGCGGATGCCCTTCGCCAGGTCTTTTCCGCCGATGTGTTGGGTCGCCTGCATGAGCACGAGAAAGCCGACCAGCAACAGCGCAAGGTCGGCGAGCGTGATCAGCCAGAGCGGTTTGCCGGTCGGCGCGTCGGGGTATTCGCTGGCGTTCATGCGACGGTTGCCAGAGTGGGCGCTACATAGCCGCGGGGCGTCTCGCGTTCCGCAAGGGCCACGAGCGGCGCTTCGATACGCGCGCGCTCGAACGCCTCGTTACGCCCCTGCACGCGCAGGCGGTTGGCGATCGGCATGAAGAGCAAATTTGCGAACAGCGCGCCGTACAGCGTGGCGAGCAACGCGACGGCCATCGCGCCACCGATCGCGCCGGGATCGCTCATCGTCGCGAACATCTGCGCGAGGCCGATCAACGTGCCGACCATGCCCATCGCGGGGGCGGCTTCGGCGGCGCCGGCCCAGACGTCGGCGGCGGCGACGTGGCGTTCTATACGTGCGCGACGACGGTGCTGGACGAGCGTCGCGACGTCGGTGGCCGAGGCGCCATCGACGATCGCGGCGATCCCGGCAGCGACGTCCGCGTCGCTGATCACCGAGCGATCGAGTGCCATCACCCCGTGACGCTTCGCGATCCGGGACAGTGCGGTGATCTGTTGGAGCAATGGACCGGCGTCGAACCGGCCTCGGCCAAGCGTCGTGACCGCAACGAGCGCGCGACCGAGATCGCGGAAGGGGGTGCGGAGGACGACCGCCAGCACCGTGCCGCCACCGACGATGGCGAGCGCTGCGGGGTCGAGGAGTTGGGCGAGCGTGATCATGTGCGTGGGGTGATGCAAGGGGTGTGCCGGATTGTGTGGGCGCTGCCGAAGTCTCAAGTCCTCCGTCACGCCGGGCCCTGGTCTTCCGTTCCCCGCCATCGTGAAGGGAGGGTTAGGGAGGGGTGGGTTCGTTGCTGTCTCCGGAGTTCGCCAAGCGGCCCACCCACCCCCGACCCCTCCCTTCACGAGGGAGGGGGAAGCCGGGTGGTGTTCGTGGCTATCTCGACCACCACCACGGCGAAGGCCGGGCCCAATTGGGGGACATCGCTTACTGAGCGCGCGCGTTGTTACTGCGACCTCTCCAATTGGGCACCGGCCTTCGCCGGGGTGGTGGAAATGATTGGATGGCAGCCCTCGCTTCCTTGTTCTCCCGCGAAGGCGGGAGCCCAGGCTGGATCCCCGCCTTCGCGGGGAAACATAGTGGGAGTGCGAGCCAGAAGTTCGGTTTGCCGCCCTCGACGATTATCCGGCAACCGCCTTGCCGGTCACCCCTGCCGCACCGGCAACCGCTTGCCGTTCGCCTTGCCGCACACTTGCCGCCCCCCGGCAAACCGCCATCCGCCACCCTCGCCACCAAAACTGGCACGCCCATTGCTTATGTCCGGTTGCGCAATTGGTGCGCCAGGAGACGGGCTTGTGTCAGGCGACACGCTTTTCGGAGTTCATGGGGCGGCACTCGAGGTGCGCTCGCAGCGCATGGGTGTGCTGGCGTCGAACATCGCCAACGCGTCGACGCCCGGCTTCAAGGCGCGCGACATCGATTTCCAATCGGCGCTCGCGTCGGTCGAGAACGATGGCGGCACCAGTGCGGCAACCAAATACCGCATCCCGACGCAGACCTCGATGGATGGCAACACCGTCGAGCTGAGCCAGGAGCAGACCGCGTTCGCCGAGAACGCCGTCCAGTATCAGACGACCTTGTCGTTCCTGAACGGGCGGATCGGCCAGATCACGCGCGCGCTGAAGGGGGAGTAAGATGTCCAACCAGCCCATGACGATCTTCCAGGTCGCCGGCCGCGCGATGTCCGCGCAGCTCGTCCGGATGAACACCACCGCGTCCAACCTCGCCAATGCCGGCGGCACGACCGGCTCGGCGGAGACCGCATACAAGACGATGAAGCCGGTGTTCCGCACCAGCTTCGATCGGCTGAGCGGCATGTCGACGGTCGACGTCGAGCGTGTCGTCACCGCGGGCGACGCGCCTACCAAGCGCTACGATCCCGACAATCCGATGGCCGACAAGGATGGCAACATCTTCGAAGCCGCGGTCGATGAAACCCGCGAGATGGTCGACATGATGGAGACCGCCCGCAGCTACCAGAACAACATCGAAGTGATGAACACGGCCAAGTCGCTCATCATCGATACCCTCAAGCTAGGCCGCTGATCATGGCATCCTCCTTCGATACCACGCTGTCCAACATCGGCATCACGCGCGCGTCGACCGCTGCGGCGCCGACGACCACCACGGCGGCCGCCGCGGGGACGCTCAACCAGAACGACTTCCTGAAGCTGATGACCGCGCAGATGCAGAACCAGGACCCGTTCAACCCGGTCGACAACACCCAGATGGTCGCACAGATGGCGCAGTTTTCGAGCCTCGCCGGCATCTCCGAGATGAACACGACGATGAAGGCGATCTCCGACAAGCTCGGCGCGACCAGCGCCAGCGATGCGATGGGATATGTCGGCAAGACCGTCCTGACCGAGGGCAGCACCGCCTATGGTCGCACCGGCGGCGGGATCGCGGGCTCGGTCGAACTGGCAGGGGCGGCAAGCGGCGTCAACGTCACGATCAGCGACGCGAACGGCGCCGCGCTCCGGACGCTGGCGCTCGGGCCCCAGGCCAAGGGCACCATCGGCTACGACTGGGACGGCAAGGACGCCGCCGGTGCCGACGCCGGCAACGGGCCGTTCACCGTCAGCATCAACGCGCAGAACAACGGCACCACGGTTCCTGCGACCGGGCTGGTCTGGGCGCCCGTCCAGTCGGTCTCGACCACCACCGGTTCCACCATCCTCACCCTTCCCGGGATCGGCGAAGTGCCGGTCAGCGCAGTCCGCCAGATCGGCTGATCGCACCCTCGATTTCAAGGAGTTAAACGCATGTCCTTCTACACTTCGCTTTCCGGCCTCCAGGCATCGCAGACCGAGATGTCGACGATCTCGCACAACCTCGCCAACGTCTCGACCAACGGCTTCAAGAAGAGCCGCACCGATTTCGCCGACGTGATCGCATCCAGCGTGTCGGTCGCGCCGTCGCAGCAGATCGGCTCGGGCGTCATGGTCAAGGGCAACCGCCAGCAGTTCGCGCAAGGGAATTTGATCCAGTCGGCGAACGCGCTCGACCTTGCCGTGTCGGGCGACGGCTTCTTCGTGGTGAAGCCGGAGACGGGCTCGTCGCAGGTCAACTTCACGCGCAACGGCGGCTTCCTGGTCGATGCCGACCGCTTCGTGGTCGATTCGAACGGCAGCCACCTCCAGGTCTATCCGGTCGACGGATCGGGCAGCGTCGTCGCTACCGGGCTCGAGTCGGCGATCAGCCTGCAGCTGCCCGAGACGAGCGGCACCGCGGCACCGACCAAGGCGGTCACGCTCGGCGTCAACCTCAACGCGAGCTCCAAGCTCCCGACCACCGCAACCTTCGATCGCTTCGATCCGTCGAGCTACAACCAGTCGGCGCAGACCACCGTCTATGACGCGTCGGGCAACGCGATGACGCTGACCAATTATTTCAAGCGCACCTCGGTCTCGACCGACGCGAACACGCCGAGCACGTGGGAAGTCCACAGCTTCGTCGGCGACAAGGAGCTGACGTCGGGCGGCGTTGCCGGTTCGACGATGACGTTCGACGGGACGGGCAAGCTGACCGCGCCGACCGCGCCGATCACCTATGACGAGTTCACCACCGCCGGTTCGGCGACCCCGCAGCAGATCGCCTTCAGCTTTGGCGGCGACGCCACCACGCAGAAGGCAAACGCGTTTGCCGTGAACTCGCGGACGCAGGACGGCAAGGCGGTCGGCCAGATCCAGGGCGTGACGATCGACGAGAAGGGCATCGTCAAGGCGAGCTTCTCGAACGGCGACACGCAGGCACTCGGCCAGGTGATGCTCGCCAATTTCTCGAACCCCGAGGGCCTGCGCCAGCTCGGCAACAGCTATTGGTCGTCGACCGGCGTGTCGGGCACGGCGAAGCTGGGCGAGGCCGGCTCCAACGGCTTCGGCAACCTGATGTCGGGGACGATCGAGCGGTCGAACGTCGACATCACCGAGGAACTGGTCAGCCTGATCGCGGCACAGCGCAATTTCCAGGCGAACTCGAAGGCGCTGGATACCGCGAGCCAGATTTCGCAAACCATCTTCAACATCCGCAGCTGATCGATAGCGGGGCGGGGGGAACCTGAATGGACAAGCTGGTCTACACCGCGGCGACGGGCCTGCGCGCGCACATGGCGGCGCAGGCGGCGATCGCCAACAACATGGCGAACGCGTCGACGACGGGCTTCCGCGCCGATCGCGTGGTGTTCGACCGGCTCAACCTGAAGGGCGACGGCAACACGATCGAGGCGCGTGCGCCGACCTCGGAAGAGGTGACGGATGCCGATCGCTCACCGGGTGCGATCCAGCTGACCGGGCGTCCGCTCGACGTCGCGATCACCGGCACCACCGCGTGGCTGGCGGTGCAGGCGTCGGACGGCTCGGAAGCGTACACGCGGCGTGGTGACCTTGAAGTGGCACCATCCGGCGTGCTGCAGACCGGCGACGGGCATCCGGTGATCGGCTCGGGGGGGCCGATCACCCTGCCGCCCTACCAGTCGCTGTCGATCTCCGCCGACGGGACGATCTCGATCATCCCGCAGGGCGGCGACGCACAGAACCCGCAGGTGATCGACAAGCTCAAGCTCGCCGACACCAAGGGGTCGGACACGGTCAAGGGTCTCGATAATCTGCTGCGCGTGAAGGGCGGGGGCACGCTGCCCGAGGATCTCGATGCGAAGGTGCAGGGCGGGGCGATCGAGGGATCGAACGTCAACATGACGCAGGCGCTGGTCGACATGATCGAGAACCAGCGCAGTTACGAAGTTCAGGCCAACATGTTGAAGTCCGCCAAGGACATGGATGAAAGCGGTGCATCGCTGATGCGCCTGCCGAGCTAGAAGGAACCGACGAATGTCATCCGCAGCCATGCATATCGCGCGTACCGGGCTCGACGCCCAGGATACCCGCATGCGTATCATCTCGAACAACCTCGCCAACGTGAACACCACGGGCTTCAAGAAGGACCGTGCGGCGTTCGAGGCGCTCGCCTATCAGGTCGTCACGACGCCCGGTACGCAGAGCACCGCCGAGACGAAATACGCGACCGGGCTCAACCTCGGCACCGGCGTCCGGCTCCAGGGGACGGCGCGGATCGACACCCAGGGCGCGATGCAGACGACCGGCAACAGCCTCGATCTCGCGCTCGACGGCGACGGTTATTTCCAGGTGCAGATGCCCGGCGGCACGCTCGGCTATACCCGCGCCGGCAATTTCTCCCGTTCGGCGGAAGGCCTGCTGGTCACTAGCGAAGGCTATCAGCTGCAGCCCGGCATCACCGTTCCCGAGGGCACGACCGCGATCACAATCGGTTCGGATGGTACCGTGTCGGCGACCGTCCCCGGCCAGACCGAGGCGACGCAGATCGGCCAGATCCAGGTCGCCAGCTTCCCGAACGGTGCAGGCCTCCAGGCGACCGGCGACAACTACCTCGTCGAGACCGCGGCCAGCGGCGCCGCCAATGTCGGCATCGCCGGCCAGGACGGCCGCGGCAACATCAAGCAGGGCATGCTCGAAGCGTCGAACGTCAACGTCGTCGAGGAACTCGTCGACATGATCGAGACGCAGCGCGCGTACGAGGTCAATTCGAAGATGATCTCGGCAACCGACGACATGCTCAAATACGTCAACCAGAACATCTGATCGCGGAGCGCAGCATGATCCGCACATCCTTCATTTCTCTCGTCGCCGTTGCAGCGGTCGTCGGCACGTCGTCGGCAAACGCCAGCCTCTTCGGCAAGAAGGCGCCGCCCGAGGATTTCTCGGTCGTACGGCCATTGCCGGTCCAACCGGTCCCGATCGTCGCGACGGGTTCGATCTTCCAGGCACAGGACGGTTACGCGGCGCTCTACGAAGGCTGGCGCGCGCGGAAAGTCGGCGATCCGCTGACGATCGTGCTGGTCGAGCGGACCGCCGCGTCGAAGTCCTCGGGGTCGAAGCTCGACAGCAACGGCGGGGCGAGCATCACGCCGCCCACCACCGGCGCGCTCAATCTGTTCAGCAAGAGCGATGCGACGATCAGCGGCGGGCGCAATTTCAACGGCACCGGCGCCGCCGATCAGGCCAACTCGCTGTCGGGCGAGGTCAGCGTGACGGTCGCGGCGGTTTATCCCAACGGGACGATGCTGGTGCAGGGCCAGAAGCGCGTCACGCTCAACCGCGGCGACGAGTTCCTGAAGATCAAGGGCCTGGTCCGCACCGCCGATGTCGATGCGAACAACCGTGTGCTCTCCACGCGGGTCGCCGACGCGCAAATCTCGTACACCGGCAAGGGCGACGTCGCCCGCGCCGGTCGCCAGGGGTGGCTCGGCCGCTTCTTCTCCGTCGTCAGCCCGTTTTGATGCGTCCGCTGACCCGTGCCCTCACCCTTCCCACCCGGCAAGCGCCGGCCGGGCCCCTTCCCTCTCCCCTCAGGGGAGAGGGAGAGACGCCGAAGGCGGCGATGGGTGAGGGCACGCGTTCCGGCTTGAGGTTTTCCATGATCCGCTTTCTCTTCGCTATCCTCGCCGGTTGCCTCATCGCCGCGCCGGCCTCGGCCGACCGCATCAAGGATCTGGGCGGGTTCCAGGGTATCCGGTCGAACCAGCTGACCGGCTACGGCATCGTCGTGGGTCTCCCCGGCACGGGCGACGACAATCTCGAATACACGGTGCAGTCATTGAAGGCCGTCGCGTCGCGCTTCGGGCTCCAGCTGCCGCCGTCCGCGAACCCCGGCATGAAGAACGCGGCCGTCGTCATGATCACCGCCGAACTGCCGCCGTTCGCCAAGCCCGGCCAGCGGCTCGACATCACCGTCGCATCGATGGGCAAAGCCAAGTCGCTGCGCGGCGGGAGCCTGATCATGACGCCGCTGCTGGGGGCCGATAACCAGATCTACGCGATGGCGCAGGGCAACCTCGCGGTCGGCGGTTTGGGCGCAGAAGGCGCGGACGGGTCGAAGATCGTCGTCAACGTGCCATCGACCGGTCGCATCCCCGAGGGCGCCACCGTCGAACGCGCGGTCGCGACCGGGTTCGACAGCGCGCCGACGCTCACCTTCAACCTCGCGCGCGCCGATTTCACCACCGCGCAGAATGTCGCCGGCGCGATCAATTCGAAGCTCGGCTTCGGCAGCGCGCAGGCGATCGACGCGGTCTCGGTCGCGGTCCGTGCGCCGTTCGGTGCCGATATCCGCTCCACCCTGATGTCGACGATCGAAAATCTCGACGTCGTCTCGGCCGAGCCCTCGGCCAAGGTCATCGTCAACGCACGCACCGGCACCGTCGTCATCAACTCGGCGGTCCGCGTTGGTCCGGCGGCGATCACGCACGGCAAGATGACGGTGCGGATCGACGAGAAGCCGCAGGTCAGCCAGCCGGCCCCGTTCAGCGGCGGCCAGACCGTCGTCACGCCGAACAGCGCGGTCGCGGTCGAGGAGGAGCGTCGCCCGATGTTCCTGCTGAACCCCGGTCCGAGGCTCGCCGACATCGTCAAGGCAGTCAACGCGATCGGCGCATCGCCGGCCGATCTGGTCGCGATCCTCGAGGCGCTGAAGGAAGCCGGCGCGCTCAAGGCCGAGTTGATCGTCCTGTGAGCCCGCTCAACGCACCCGCACCCACTACGGGAATCTCGACCGACACAAGCCGCCTCAAGTCGAAGGACAATCTCGACAAGGCGGGCAAGCAGTTCGAAGCGGTCTTCACCGGCATGATGCTGAAAAGCATGCGTCAGGCGAAACTCGCCGACCCGCTGTTCGATTCGAAGGCGATCGATACCTTCACCGACATGCAGGACGGGCTGGTCGCGAAGTCGATGGCCGAGCACACGCCGCTCGGCATCGGCAAGGCGATGACCGACTTTCTCAGCAAATCGCAATCCGATCTTAACCAGGCTGCGGCAGTCTCACTGCCATGAGCGATCTCCTCTCGATCGGCGCCTCGGGCGTTCGCGCCTACCAGACCGCGCTGTCGACGGTGTCGGAGAACATCGCGAACACCGGGACGGTCGGCTATACCCGGCGCACGACGACGCTCGCCGAGGTCTCCTCGGTCAATGGCGGGATCAACGCGCGGAACTCGGCGACCGGGAGCGGCGTGATCGTCGTCGGCGTCGGTCGCAGCGCCGACGCGTATCGATCGCAAGCGGTTCGCTCGGCCGGCACCGATCTCGGCAAGACCGAGGCCAGCGTCGCCTGGATGAGCCGGATCGAAACGTCGCTAGGCGACAACAAGCTCGGCGATCGCCTCACCAGTTTCTTCGGCTCCGCGCAGACCTTGTCGGCGGATCCGACCTCCGTACCGGAGCGCGCCGTCATGCTCGAAGCGGCAAAGACCGCGGCGGAGGCCTTTGCTGCAACCGGCAAAGCGCTCGATACGGCGGCGGTCGAACTCGATTCGTCTGCATCGCAGGCGGTCCAGTCGCTCAATTCGCTCGGCACCGCGCTTGCCAAGGTCAATGACGGGCTCGCCCGCACGCAGCCGGGCTCGTCGAGCGCGGCACAGCTCGCCGATCAGCGCGACCAGCTGCTCGACCAGATGAGCACGCTGACCGACGTCAACACCGCGTTCGACGATCTCGGGCGCGCGACGGTGCGGCTCGGCAGCGCGACCGGCACGGTATTCGTGGCGGGTAACGAAAGCGGGCAGGCGTCGTTCGCCCGCAACGATGAAGGCGCGGTGCAGTTCGCGGTCACGCGCGGCGGTGTCACGACCGGACTGTCGCCGACGGGCGGTGCGCTGGCCGGAATGGCCGAGGGTGCGCAACGGATCGCCGCGGCGCGCGAATCGCTCAACGGCATCGCCAGCGACTTCACCACGCAGGTCAACGCGGTCCAGGCGCAAGGCCGCGATCTCAGCGGCAATCCCGGTGCCGCGCTGTTCGCGACCGGCACCAGCCCGACCGACATCTCCGTCTCGCTGACCGATCCGCGCGGGATCGCCGCCGCGGGGGCGAACGGCGGGGTACGCGATGCGTCCAACCTTGCCGCATTGCAGGCGCTCCGTACGAGTGGCGGATTCGAGACGCGGACCACCATGCTGATCGCCGGCAACGCCGCTGCGCTCGAACAGCGCAAGACCGTCGCCGATGCGCAAGGTGCGATCCGCGATGGCGCGGTCGCGTCGCTCGCGTCCTCGTCGGGTGTCGACCTCGATAGCGAAGCGGTCGACCTGCTACGCTTCCAGCAGGCCTATCAGGCGTCGAGCCGCGTGATCCAGACCGCGCGCGACACGTTCCAGACCATCCTCGATCTACGGTAACGCTCATGCAGATCGCCACCAGCCTCTTCTACGATCGTGCCGCGAGCACGATGGCGTCGCTCACCGGCAAGGCGGATGCGCTCCAGACCCAGATCTCGACGACCAAGCGGTTTTCCGCACCGTCGCAGGACAGCGTCGCGTATCAGCGACTGGCCGGGCTCGCGCGAGATACCGCGAACGACAAGGCCTATGCCGCCAATCTCGGCACGGCAGCATCGGTGCTGAAGCAGGCCGATACCAGCCTGACCGCGATCACGGACCAGTTGCAGAGCGCGGCGGTGCTCACGACGCAGGCGCTGAACGGCACGCTCAGCCCGGCGAACCGCAAGGCTATTGGCGCCCAGCTCGCTGGCATCGTCGCGACGCTCGCCAGTCTCGCCAATGCCAAGGACTCACGCGGCCAGGCACTGTTCGGCGGCGGCGACGGCACGCCTGCGGTCGCGGTCGATGGCAGCTACGCGCTCGCCGCCAAACCGGTATCGGGCATCCCGATCGGCGATGGCCAGAGCGTCCAGGCGAACGAAACCGCAGCACGCATCTTCACGGTCGGCGGCAAGGCGGGCGCTGATGGGAGCATCGATGGCGGTATCAACACCCTGGAAATGCTCTCCGCCATCGCGACCGCGTTGCAATCGGACGATTTTACGCCGGGCGCGCTTGATACGTCGCTGAAAGACATCGGCGCGGCATCGGATCAGGTGTCGATGGTCCAGTCATCGCTCGGCGCTCGGGCCGCACGGGTCGATCTGGAGGCGTCGCGGTTGAAGGATACAAGCCTGGACCGCGAAGAAACCCGGTCGTCGATCGAGGACACCGATATCCCGACGGCCGTCGTCGAGCTGCAGAAGACGATGACGATCCTGTCGGCAACGCAAGCCAGCTTTTCGAAGCTCTCGGCGCTGTCGCTGTTCGATTATCTGCGCTGAGTCATTTTAATCGCGCGCAGGGGCGTCTTGGTAACCGGTTGGCTACCAAATCCGGTTAATTCTTTGGCTACGTAAGTGCCGCTGTCGGCCCTGGGGGAATTTCGAACACCATGTTTCCGGTCATCGGCATCATCGTCCTGCTCGTCATGGTGTTCGGCGGATTCGCCTTCACCGGCGGCGCGCTTGGCCCCGTCCTGGAGGCTATCCCGCACGAGATGCTGATCATCGGCGGGGCCGCCGCCGGCGCGCTGATCATCGGCAATTCGGGCAAGGAACTGAAAGGCCTCGGCGCCGGCTTGGGGAAGGTCTTCAAGGGCCCGAAATACAAGAAGCAGGATTATCTCGACGTCATCTTCCTCGTCAGCAAGCTGATGAAGATGCTGCGGATGGACGGTCCGATCGCGCTCGAGCCGCATGTCGAGGATCCGCAGTCCTCCGCCGTGTTCGCCGAATATCCCAAGCTTCTCAAGGACAAGGCGCTCATCAACCTGATCGCCGATACGCTGCGCCTGGTCGTGGTGTCGTCGGGCACGCTCGACGTGCATGCGGTCGAGGAGGTGATGGATCACTCGATCAAGACGCATCACCATGAGGAGGAGGCCGCGCACGGTACGCTCGCCAGTCTCGCCGATGCGCTGCCGGCGCTTGGCATCGTCGCCGCCGTGCTCGGCGTGGTGAAGACGATGGGCTCGATCGACAAGCCGCCCTCGATCCTAGGGGCGATGATCGGGTCGGCGCTGGTCGGCACGTTCATGGGCGTGCTGCTGGCGTACGGCATCGTCGCGCCGCTCGCGAACCGGTTGAAGCAGGTGCTTGATGCCGATGCGTCGATCTACGACGTGGTGAAGCAGATCATCATCGCCTCGCTGCACGGCCACCCGCAGCCGCTGGTGATCGAGGCCGCCCGCTCGGGCATCGCGCACAAGAACCAGCCGGGCTTCGCCGAAGTCTTCGACGGGCTCCGTGGTAAGTAAGATGGGGGGGAAGTAAGTCAGTGGCCGCCCGCGCGCCTCACGGTACCAACCAGCCCCCCAAGGTCATCGTCAAGAAGATCTATATCGAGGGACATGGCGGCCATCACGGCGGCGCGTGGAAAGTCGCGTACGCCGATTTCGTGACCGCGATGATGGCGTTCTTCCTGCTGTTGTGGATCGTCGGCGCGACCAACGAGAAACAGCGCAAGGGCATCGCCGATTACTTCGCGCCGACCATCCTCAATACGCGGTCGCTCGGCATTGGCGGCGGCGGGTTGTTTGGCGGCGAATCGATCCTCGACAAGTCTCGTCTTGGGCCCAAACCGGGCCAGACCAGCATGGCCCAACTCGCGATCCCCGACGCTGGGCTTGGCGGACCATCGGCGGGTACCGGGGACAAGGGCTCTCTGAAGAGCCGCGACGCGCTGACCAAGGAAGACCGCAAGAACTTCGAGGCGCTGCGCAAGCGCGTGCTCGGCGAAATCTCCAACAATGCCAAGCTGTCGCGTCTGGCGAGCCATGTCCGCTTCGTACCGACGCAGGACGGCATGCGGATCGATCTGGTCGACGATGCGGATTATTCGATGTTCGCGCTAGGCACCACCGCGCTCGATCCCGAGGCGTCGGCGCTGATCGGCATGATCGCGGGCTCGGTGCAAGGCTTGCAGAACCCGATCATGATCCGCGGCCACACCGACAGCGTGCCGTATGGGGATCCGCGGGCGATGAACAACTGGATGCTGTCGTCAGGCCGCGCCGAAGCCACGCGGCGGCGCCTGCTTGCGGGCGGAACGCCGGAAATCAGGTTCGAACGCATCGAAGGGGTTGCCGATCGCGAACCGCTGATCGTCAAGGACGCCGCGGATCCGCGCAATCGACGCGTGGCGATCACCTTGCTCTATCGTCGCGGGGCATTCGGAAAATAGCGCACACCGGCGGCTCTTCCTTCGCGACACAAAAAAAAGGACCGGCGCCACGAGGCGCCGGTCCTTTTTTTATCGGTAAACGGCGACCGCTTACTCGGCGGAGGCCGTGTCCGTCTTGCGCTTGCGCGGCGCGGGCGCAGCAGCTTCGGTCTTGAGCGGACCGGGCTTGCGGCCGAGACCGATCTTCTTCGCCATCGCGCGACGGCTTTCCGAGTAGTTCTCGGCAACCATTGGATAGTCGGGCTTCAGGCCGTAACGTTCCCGGTACTCGGCGGGCGTCATGCCGTGCGTCGCGAGATGACGACGCAAGGTCTTGTACGACTTGCCGTCGATCATCGAGATGATGTGATCTTTCGACGCCAGCGACTTGCGTGCCGTTACGGCAGGCGTGTATTCGGTCGGCGCTTCGACCGGTGCAGCTTCGGTCGAACTGCCCAGCAACGCAGCGACCGTCTCATGCATCTTGCCCAAGAAGGCGGGAACATCGTCGGCCGAACTGCGCGTGTTCGGGTTGCCAAGCCAGGCAATCGTCAGCTCGGTCGCAAGTTCTACGGCGTTCAGGTCGGTGGTATCTTCGGCCATGTTGCACTCCATTGTCTGCGGACGCCGTAACGACGTGCGACATCGGGTTCAACCACGCAACGGTGAATTCGCTGTAATAAATTGTAAAAATCGACATTGGAAGGCGCAATTGACGCAAATGCGTTCATTTTGATTGCTTTACATCAAGCATCCTCCACCCGTGGGCGGATCGCGGCATGCGCGTTTTGTCGCGATACTCGCGCGAAGTAACGGGATGGTCCGGCACTATGAACGGCGATCGCGCTATCGTTAGTGATAGTTCCCGGTTTCTGCGGTCGAAAACAACGGAACCCGTCCATGCGTTACGGCTAAAGTGGCTGACATCCACTTCGAGCCGTTGACTGATGTGCATGTGCAAGAAGATTAAGCGAACCGCGCCAAAAGATAAATCTTCGCCGCGAATCCATCATGGTGTCCCGCTGCAAAGGTAAGCCGGCCGGCCGCCGGATCATGCCATGGATTAAATTTGAGTTCGAGGCCGTCGGGACCTAGCGCGGATGGCACCTTACCCGTCCGCAGCCACCGCGAAAACGCGTTCCGCTCGCTACTGCCCGATGCCTGGACCATGCCATCCTCCGCTCCTGATTGCCGGGGTACGCGATAACCGCCCCGATTGAGTTGGCATTCTGCGCGAAATGATTGAACGCCGCGGACGGCCCGTTCAAGCGCGCCGCAATGTAATGGCCGCCATCATCGCTCGCTCGACGTTCCGCTCCCCCCGCCTGCCGTTGCGACGTCCGAGAACGAACGGATGCATCGGTAACTGACGTGACCGTCCGAGGGAAGGCATCGGTCGCCTAATGTTCTTTGGACATATCTAGCTAGCTGAGCGAGGACCTTCTTGTCCTAGACGTGCTTGTCAGACTTTGGATCAGCTCCCGATCGCCCTACACAGGCTCGCATCGCGATCACGGCTTCACGGATTGCCTAGCGGAACGGCGAGCACGACCTCAGCCCTCGTGCGCGATCGTCACGTGCAGGTTGGCCAGCGTTTCGTCGAACGGGATCTGGCACGACAGCCGGGATGTCGGGGTGCGGGTATCCAGGCCGTCGAGAAGGGCGTCCTCTTCGTCCGTGATCGGCGGCAGCAACGCGGCCTGCGCCGGATCGACGACGACATGACACGTGGCGCAGGACAGGCAGCCGCCGCACAAGGCGAGCAGCTCGTCGACCCCGCCGTCGCGGATGACTTCCATCACCGAGAATCCGGGGGTGGCGGACAGCGTCCGCGTGGTGCCGTCGCGTGTCGTTACGATGAGACTGGTCATGGCGAGCGTGGTGGTGGCGGGAGTGGTGGTGGCGAGAGTGGTCATGGCATGTCCTGGAGCAAGCGTACGAAGCCGACCGGCGAACCGCCGGCGGGGCAGGGGGATGATCGATCAATGCGGGCAGTGCCGACGCGCGGTTGCCGGATCACGTCGATCCGGCAACCGCACGCGACGCTTCAAGATTGATCAGTAATGGAAGCGGAACTCGACGCCGACGCGGCGAGGCGTCAGCACGCCGCGCGAATAATAGCGTTCGACCACGTCGCTGCGGACCTGGTTGTAGGACGATATGTCGTTGCTGATCGCCGTCACCGCATATTTATCGAAGATGTTGTCGGCGAACAGCCCGACCTCGAACGGCTTGGTGACGTAGGTCAGCGAGGCGCTGTGCGTCACATAGCCGGGGATCGCCTCGCCATTGCCGCGCAGGCCTACGCGCGAATAGATCTCGCCGCGGTAGATCGTCGCCCAATTCGCTTCGATCTTCCTGCCATCGCCGAGCGGATAGCTGTAAAGGAGCTGCGCGCTGCCCGAGTTCTTGGCCGAACCCGGCAACCGGTCGCCGGAAAAGGCATCGTCGCGAATGCCCTGACTTGCCACCAGCCCGGCGACACCCTGCGTCAGATGTGCATCGACATAGGAATAGGTGCCCGTCAGCGCGAGGTTCGGGGTGATCTTGACCGTGCCCTGGAAATCGAACCCTTGCGACACCGCCTCGGCACCGTTGACGGTGATCCCGATTGCACCGTTGAGCGTCTGGCTCGGCACCTGCACGCCGGACCATTTGACGTGATAGCCGTCGAGGGTCAGCAACAGCCGCTTGTCGAACAGGCTGGCGCGGACGCCCAGTTCCGCGTTGCGCGTGCGATCGGGACCGTAGCCCACCTCGTTGGGCAACGCGCACAGCACCTGTCCACCCGCTGCGGCCCTGGCCAAGTCCTCGGGTGTGCAGGCGATCACCTGGTTGACGCCGCCGACGCGGTAGCCCGTCGAATAGGTGGCATAGGCGAGTAAATTGTCGCTGAACTTGTACGAGGTGTTAGCCTTCCAGACGATGCCGTCCTTGCCGGTCGAGCCCGGCTTGAACCGGTTCGCGTTGATCGTCGTGGAGGGAAACGCGCCGATGCCCACGCCGATCAGCGGCAGCGCCGATCCGCCGACGATCGTCGCGTCGTACTTGAAGTAGCGGATGCCGCCGGTCACCTGCCACGCGTCGGTCAGGTGGAGCGTGGCCTCGCCGTAGATCGCCTTTTCGACGTTCTTGCTGTTGAGCTTCGAGACATATTCCAGGTCGTCGGGCCGCCCGGCGCCGGCAAAGTCCGAGAAACCCGGCGTATATTCGTGCCGGTCGCTCGCATATTTCAAGCGGTTGTAGAATCCGCCGATCACCCAGTTGAGCGGGCCGCCATGCGTGGAGACGAGACGCACTTCCTGGTTGAGCTGCTTATACTTGCGTTCATTGTTGGCGTAGGACGAGAATGCGGGAAACGCCTCGTAGCCATAGTCCAGATCGAGCAGAAGATCGGTGTTGTCGTCGATGCTGCTGATATGCTGTTTGGTGTAGGCGGTTGTGCTGACGAGGTCGGCGATGCCGCCGAGGCCGATGTTGAATTCGGCCGAAAACAGGTCTGCGCTGCGATCGACGGGCTCCAGGTACCGGAACGGTGCCTCGTAGTTGCCCGTGCCCAGCACGCCGGCACCATTTGCCTGGCGCCCGCCCGTCTTGGTCGTCTGGTGCGCGTAGGTGAGGTACGCTTTGATATTGGGGTTGTATTCGAGCAGCAACTGGTTGCGCGTGGTGAAGGTGTGCTCGTAGTTCACGTCCTCCTTGCGCTTGAAGTTCGCGGCATAGTCGGCGGTGGTGCCGAGCGAGCCGGTCGAGGTGGCCGTCGCGCGGCCCGGTTGCGGGTTGGAGACGCCCGGCTGCTGCAGTAGGTAATTGTAATCCATGAAGCCGGCATTGTCGTAATAGCCGGTCGACGTGCGGAACGCGATGTGATCCCTGACGATCGGCAGGTTGATCGCGACGTCGCCGACACCACCGAACTCGTCCGAATGCGACTGCGCATAACCGCGGCCATGTACGTCGATCGAGAAGCGGTCGGTTTCTGGGCGATTGGGAATGTAGCGTACTGCGCCAGCGAGCGTGCCGAGCCCGTACAGCGTGCCCTGCGGCCCTTGCAGGACCTCGACCCGGTTGACGTCGATCAGCTTGAAATCGAGATAGAGCGGGACTTCGCCGAGGTATACGCCGACCGAATTGCCGGAGTTGGCGCCGAGCACGCTGGTATCGCCCGACGCTATACCGCGCAGGATGATGCCGCCGGTCGATGCCGGCCCGGTATCCGCCACGGTGACGCCGGGGACGAAGGAGGCAAGCGAACGAACATCGTCGAGCCTCTGCGACTGGATCGTTTCGGCGGACACCGCACTGATATTGATCGGCGCGTCCTGCAACGTGGTTCGCCGGCGGCTTCCGGTCACGATGATTTCGTTGGAGTCGGAACCGTCGGCTATTTCCGAGGCAGATGGTGGGGGGGCGTTTTGCGGGTCCTGCGCCATCGCGGGTGCTGCGGTCGCGCTAACCAGCGCCGTCGCGCACAATAAACCTGCGCGCGAAAATCGTCCTGCCATCTAAGCCCCCTTGGTACGTAAAACGCTATCGCCTCTCCATGTTCTTCCTGACGACGTCGGCGCCTCGTCCGGGGCCAATCGCTTATGGGCAGAGTGTGGATATAATCGGCGGACCAACATGGGGCGTTTGACGTAAGCCGGTCGCCGGTCGCGGGTCGGGACCGATGCGGAGCGACGGCCTACGTCAAACGGCCAATGTCCCCATCGTGCGCGGAGCGGTAGCCCGAAGCCATGGTCCGTTATCCCATGCCTCGTGCGATGTGCGTGTCGCTCACCCTGCTTTGCGCCCTTGTCACGGTCGCGCCGGCGCAGGCGGGGCAGCAAATGCGGGCGCGACTGGTATATTGCGGGGCGGACAGCTGTCTGCGGCTATCGGGATACCGGGCGCGGGCGACGATGGTCGTCAGGATCGGGGGGCGCGATCTCGCTGTCGAGGGCGACCGGGCCTGGCAGGCGACGATCCCGCTGGATGTCGCGCGCGCGTGGCCGATCGCCCGGAATTACGCGCTCCGCGTGGTACTCGTAGATCCCGACGCAGGGACGGAGCGGGTCGAGACGGTCATGCTGCCGCCCGGGTCGCTCGGCTCACGCACCGAAATCGCCTCGCTGATCATCAGCGCTCGCTGAGGCCCCCGCGATCGGCCCCGCGCTCGTGATCGTCCGCTTGTGATCGTGTCGGGCCGATCTTACCTTATCGTCACCTGATCGCCGGAGAGCGATAGGCCCGCGAACGCAGGAGATGATGATGAAGATTGGCCTGGCGGCATGTGCCGCAATTCTGATGGCGACGCCTGCCATCGCCGCACCCGGCGGAAATCCGTTCTCGGCCGACAGCGCCGTACTCAACCTCAGCGGGATCGATCTCGCCAGCGTCGAGGGACAGCAGCGACTGGCGATCCGGATGGACAACGTCGCGAACGCCGTCTGCGGCGAGGGCTTGAGTTCGATCCATCTTGCGCTGGGCGCACAGGCGCGCGGATGCCGGGCGGATGTCATGGCCGACATGCGCAGCCGCATCGCCGTGGCCACGGCGGCACGCGATACCTTGCCCGGTACGCAGCTGGCGTCCCGCTGATCGTCCGACCGGGGCGCAGCCGGTTCGGCCTGCGCCCCGGTTGCCGCTCCGTTAAATGGCGTATGGGCGGGCCGATCCCGGCGCCTACGGTTCGCGGATGAACCAAGCAATTCGCCTGCATGGCAGACGCACCGCAGCCCTGCGATCGGTCGTGCTCGTCGCCGCCGCCGTGATATCCGTAAGCGCCGTGATATCCGTAAGCGCGGCACCGAGCAGGATCGGGCCGCATTTCGCCCATTGGATCGATGGCACCACGCCCACCGAACCCCCGACGCAGGTACAGCGGATCGACGCCGATACGTTCGTCATCCGCCAATCGGTGAAGACCAATTTCGAGGCGCCCTTCCTCTATCTGCTGTTCGGAACCGATCGCGCACTGTTGATCGACAGCGGTGCAGGCGGGCTGAAGATTCGCCCGACGGTGGACCGATTGATCGGCGACTGGCGTGCGCGTAACGGCGGTCGGCCGGTCCGGCTGATCGTCGCGCACTCGCACTCGCACGGCGATCATCATAGCGGCGACGAGGAGTTTCGCGACTGGCCGGGTACCGAACTGGTCGGGCTCCAGCCCAAGCAGGTCGCGGACTTTCTCGGCATTCGCGACTGGCCGAACGAGATCGGCCGGTACGACCTCGGGCATCGTGTGCTCGAGGTCGTACCGACTCCGGGACACGAGCCCGCGCATATCATGATCTACGATGCGCGAACGCGGCTGATGTTCTCGGGCGACATGCTGTATCCCGGCAGGCTCTATGTGCCACGCGATCGGTTCGACGTGTTTCGTGCGAGCACGGTTCGGCTGGCGGACTTTGCCAGGACCCGTCCGGTTCGCGCGCTGCTCGGCGCGCATATCGAGATGACGACGACGCCCGGGCAGGATTACCCGATGGAAGCCTCCACCCATCCGTCCGAGCACGGTCTTGCGCTTCCGCCGTCGGCAATCGGCGAACTCGAAAAGGCCGTCGCCGGAGCTACGTCGCCACCGGCGATCGATCGCCATCCCGACTTCATCGTCTATCCAGTCGCCCCCAAGCCCGCCTGAACGCCGGAACACGCTTCGCCGCAAGCGATCGTATGCGCGCTTACTTCCCGATCGTCTTGGGTTTGCGCCACCACGACATCGTGTGTGCGTCATGCGCCGTCGTCCACACACCGGCGCGCGTATAGCGGAGCGCGCCGCTACCGGCAGGCGCGCCCATGCGCGCGGTGATGGCGAGTGAGGTAGGATCGATCACCACGAAGGTCTGGCCGGCGGTGGTGCGCAACCACACCTTGCCGCCGCCCGTGTCTATGTCACCGTATTTCAGCGTCTCGTCCACCTTGACCCGGCCCGATACCGCGGCGGTTGCCGGATCGATCCGTGCGACGGTGCCGTCGCCCTGTTCCTGCACCCATATCGATCCCTCGCCCGCCGCCAGGAAGCCGGGCTCGCGGCCAAGCGGGGTCGTCGCGACGACGCTGTTGGTGGCGGGGTCGATCTTCTGCAGGCTCTGCCGCGTGCCGCTGACCGCCCAGAGCGACCCCATGCCGAAGGTCAGGTAATAGCTGTCGGGATTGGTCTGGATCGACGCGGTGACGGCGTCGGTGGCAGGATCTACGCGCGCGATCGTGCCCTTGGCGTCGCTTGCCACCCAGATCGATCCGGCGCCGGCGACGACGTTGAGTTCGCCTTTCGGATTGGCGATCCCGGTCGCGATGACGGCGGTGATCTTCGCGGTCTTGAGGTCGATCCGGGTGAGCGTGAAGTCCTTGCAGTCCGCGACCCATAGCGACTTGAACGCGATCGTCATCGCGCCGCACGGATGGGCCATCGGCACTTCCGCGCGCTTGCCCTTGCGCGACCAGCGTTCGACGCGGCCACTGTTGGTGGCCCATACCGTCTTGCCGTCGACCGCGAGGAAGTCCGCGAAGCCGGGCACGGGGATGACCTGCTCGCGCGGTTCGGCGGCGAATGCAGGCGTTGCGGCTGTGACGATGCCGAACACCGCGGCGGCCCATGTCGTTGCCACTGTCTTTTTCAATCCGTGTCGCCCCCAAATGTTCGTTCAATAGTGCCGATCAGGCAGTCGCTTCTGCGTCGGAATCGGGCTGCCGCGCCTTGATCCGATCGATCAGCGGGCGCGCCGGAAACAGGAACTGTTCCGGGATCGTCAGTCGCCGGCGCTCGTCCTGGCCCACCAACTCGGCTTCGCCGCTGCGGTACGTGCCGAAGATGCGATCGAGCAGGATCAGCGAATTGCCGTAATTGCAGCGCGTGTCTTCATAGCCCACCGAATGGTGGAGGCTGTGATTCTGGATCGTGGTGAAGACGAACGCGTACCATCGCGGCGGATCGAACCGCGTATTGGCATGCGCGAAGGTCGAGACCACCGCGAGGATGTTGAGCGCACAGAAGATCGCGGCCTGGGGAAGGTCGAGCAACGCGACGACGCTGAGGCTGATCAGGAACAGTTCGATCGGATTGCCGACGGCACCCTTCATCGCGTTGAGCTGGGTCAGGTGATGATGCGGCGCATGCGTCGACCAGAAGAACGACTGGTTGTGCATCAGGCGGTGCAGCCAATATTGCCCGAACTCGATCAGGACGACGACCAAAGCGACCTGCAGCACGAACGGCAGGGTCATCGCCCACGGCGTCACGATGCCGAGCGCGTGCTTGGCGGCCATCATCGGCGCGTCGGCGAAGGTCTTCGTCGCCCAGGCGATCACGGTGTAGCTGAGCACCACGTAGAAGACATCCGTGAAGAACTCCCGCCTGGTCAGGCGCCAGCTCGAATGCCGCTCTTTGACCCATTCCAGCGCCTGGATCAGTGCCGTCGTCGTCAGGGTCGCGACCACGATCGACCAGGGGTTCCCGGTCCAGTCCGCCGGGCCGAACGCCCAGAACAGCAGGATCGCCGCGACCATCACCGGCTGCACGTAACTCAGAAGCACTCTCTGCATCATAGGCCCCTGGTTGGGTCGGCGGTGAATGCGACCGCCCTGCGCCGTGACGATAGGACGGGACGCCGGCCGTGGCAGGTGTGCGAATGACGTACTGCGTGAGCTAGTCGACCACGATTCCGTGGCGCTCCAGGAAATCGCGTGCAGGCGCCAGCGCGTCGGCGTGGCGGCGCCAGCGTTCGATCGAGTCCCGGTACAGCGGCCGGCGGACCTGCGCGGCGCTCGGCGTCGAGACGGGCGCCGTGTTGGTATGGAAATCGAGACAGGCATCGGACCAGTCCAGCCCGCAATGGTCGAGCAGGCGGGCGGTCTCCTCCCGCTGATTGTCGACGAGCGTCTCATACTGAAGTTCCAGCAAGCGGCCGGGCAGCACCTTGCGCCACAGCGCCATCATGCGGTCGAAACGTTGGTAATAGGCGGCGATGTCGAGCAGGTCGTAGCTATAGTCGTAATAGCGCGAGCCGATCGCGAACAGGTTGCGGAAGTTGGCGAGGATCGTGTCCATCGGGTTGCGGCGAAGGCAGACGATCGTCGCCTCGGGCAGCGCGCGGGCGATGACGCCGACATAGAGGAAATTGCCGGGGAATTTGTCGATGACACGCGGCTTCGTACCGGAGGCGTGGGAGGCGGCGCGCGCGACATAGTCCCGGCCGATCGCGCCGAGGTCTGCGCTGGCGGCAGCGCGGATCGTCTCGGGATCGAGCACGGTTCGGCTGCGCGTTCCGGCGGCGGCTTTTACGGCTAGCGGCATGGCTTGGAGTTCGCCGGCGCTCTCGACGTCGGGGTGCGACGACAGGATGCGGTCGACCAGCGTGGTGCCCGTGCGCGGCATGCCGACGATGAAGATCGGCGATGCGGGCGACGGATCGGCGACCCGGGCCTTCGCGATCGTTGGCCAGCATGCCTCGACCGCATCGAAATTGGCGGCATCGTCGGCGAAGCGATAGGGCAGCGTGGCGCGGTGCTCGGCATTGGTTTCGGCGAGGACGGCGAACGCGGCGTGGGGATCGGCGAGGTCGTCGATCTCCTTGGCGAGCGCATAGCCCAGCAACAGGCGATCGTGCGGTGACCGCGTCGCCCTGCGGACCGCCGAGAGTCGGTCGACATGGTTGCGGTCCGGTGTCTGGCGGCGCAAACCGGCCAGCAGATGATGCGCGCGGGCATCGGCCGGGGCCAGCGTGAGCAGCGCCTCCAATGCCTGCTCGGCTTCGTCCTGTCGCCCGAGAAAGCTCAGCGCCGCGGCCTGGTTGTAGCGGAACGCGGTGTTCGCGGGCGCGAGCCGCACGGCTTCGGCGAAATGGGGAAGCGAGGCGGCATGATCGCCCAGCCGCGCATAGACGCAGCCCATCGTGTCGCGCCCGAGCGCGTCGGTCGGGGGCGACCGCTCGGCGGCGGCCAGCGCCGATGCGGCGTCCGCATCCCGCCGGACGAGCGTGTAGAGGCGTGCGCGTTGGGCCTGATATTCGCCGCACCCGTCGAGCGTGACGGCCGTCTCGATCAGCTCGATCGCGATGCGTATCCTGCCGAGCGCGGCCGCGCTGATCCCGGCGAGGAAGTGCGCTTCGGCTGCGTCTGGCGCTTCCGTGCGCCAGCGGGTCGCAGCGGCCAGCGCGCCTCCGTTGTCGCCACGCGCGAGTGCCGCTCGGATAGCTGTGGCGCGGGTGGCCGTGCTGGCGGTTCGATCCATGCGCCCTCGCCCTAGCGCGTCAGCGTGGTGACGGCGATCGCCGTCGCCGACGCACGGTTCTCCACGCCCATCTTCTCGAAGATCTGTTCGAGATGCTTGTTCACGGTGCGCGGGCTGATCTCGAGGATCTCGCTGACCTCGCGGTTCTGCTTGCCGCGGCTGATCCAGAGCAGGACTTCCGCCTCGCGCGAGGTGAGCCCGTGCTGGGCGGCGAGCATCGCCTGCTCCTCGCCCTCGTGGCGCTCGGTCAGGCGGAACACCCACTGGTCCGCAGCGGTGTTGCGCAGCAGGCCCGCTTCCAGCGTACGATCGCCGGCGTCGACCGTGATGAAGGCGCCCGGCATCGGCGGGCGCGCCTGCAACACGCGGAGCGCTGCGAGAAAAGGCTCGGGCAGCCCGCCGGACGCGCAGGACCAGCCGGGAAACAGCCGTTCGAGCATCGCGCTCGCGGCCGGGGTCAGCCATTGCGCCTCACCGGTTCCATCGACCGCCAAGGCTGGCCGGCCGCTCATGTCGAGCGCGAGCTGGCTGCCATGCGCGACGCGCGCCGTGGCGAGGTGAACCCGGATGCGCGCCAGAAGCTCCTCGATCACGATCGGCTTGCTGACGAAGTCGATCCCGCCGACGTTGAGCCCGCGGACGACATGCTCGGTCTCGGTCAGCCCGGTCATGAAGATGATCGGCAGATGCTGGAACGCCGGAATGGCCTTGATCCGCAGGGTCGTCTCGAACCCGTCGAGATTGGGCATCACCGCGTCCATCAGGATCAGGTCGGGCGTGATGCTCTTCAACAGCGCGAGCGCGGCGAGCCCGTCGATGGCGATCAGGACGGTCATCCCGGCGCTCTCGATCGTCGTGGTCAGGAACCGCAACGCCTCGGGTGTATCGTCGACGACCAGGATGACCGGCCGTGCCGCTTCTGCGGGTTCAACGCGCATCGTCGAGCGTCTTCTGGAACGAGGCGAGATCGAGGTCGATCAGCTGGCGCCTGAGCACGGCGATCAGGGGAGCGGCGGTCGGTATCGTCTGCGCGAACATATCGAGCGCGTTTTCCAGCCCGCGGAGGTGGCCGATCCTCGCGAGGTCCCGCAGGCGATCGAGGAAGGGCAAGGCTGCCGCCGGCAAGGGCACCAATGCCGCGGGTGTCTCGGCTAGGTCGGGCATTGCTGCCTCGTCCCAGCGCAAATCGAGCTGCGTGCCGATCAGCGAGATCAGCGCGTCGAGTTCGACCGGCTTCGTCACGAATGCATCGTGGTGGCTGCGGCTCTCGCCGCCGATGTGGAGTTCATGGACGTCGGCAGACACCATCACGATCCGCAGCGCCGCACCGTGCGTGGCGCGGAGCCGCGCCGCGACATCCCATCCGCTCATCCCCGGCATCTGGATGTCGAGCAACACGATATCGGCGGGCGTACGCTCGGCCAGCAGGAGCCCTTCCGCCCCATTGGCCGCAGTATGCACCACGAAACCCAGCGCGGCGAGCAGCGCCTGGAGGATGGCACGTTGCGCAGGATCGTCGTCGATCACGAGCACAGTCCGCGGCGGCCCCGCATAGCCCGTGATCCTCGCACCCTGCACGGGCGCGCGCGATGCGACCATCGGGGCGGGCAGCATGACGCGGAAGCGGAAACTGCTCCCGACTCCCGGCGTGCTCTCCACCGCAATGTCGCCGCCCAGTACGCTGGCAAGCACACGTGTGATGGCCAACCCTAGTCCAATGCCCGGCTGACTTTGCGCCTCTGCCGAGTTGCCGCGCTCGAACGGTTCGAACACGCGGTCGAGGTCGCCCGCAGCAATGCCGATGCCGGTATCGCGAACCTCGATATCGGCGACCTGACTGCGATAGCGGACCTTGACGGCGACGCTTCCCGACTGGGTGTATTTGATCGCGTTGGAGACGAGGTTGATGAGGATCTGGCGCAGGCGCTTTTCATCCGCCTTTACCTGCGCGGGCAGCCGGTCGTCGACGTCGAGCGTCAGCGCCAGGCCCTTCGCCGCGGCCTGCATCCGGAACATGTCGACGATGTGGTCGAGCAGCGCGCGGATGTCGATGAGGTCGGACCGGATCGTCAGGACGCCGCTCTCGATCCGCGAGATTTCGAGCAGCCCTTCGACGAGATTGGTGACGTGCTCGGCCGAGCGACGGATGATCGTCCCGACTTCTGCGCCCGACAGCGTGTCGTCGCGTTCCAGCAGCTGGGCGTAGCCGTAGATGACGTTGAGGGGCGAACGAATCTCATGGCTGACCGCGACGAGGTAGCGGGTCTTCGCCTCGTTGGCGGCCTCGGCCGAAACCTTGGCGCGCTGAAGCTCGGCCAGGGTCGCCGCATGGGATTCGTTCGCAGCGGTCATGACCCGCTTGGACGTGAGAGCGTGTCGATATAGGCGCGCCAGCCACCCAGCGCGGTGATGTTCTCGGCGCCGACGATCGCGCGCGGCTCGGCGACGAAGCCCTTGACGACCGATCCGTCGGCGAGCGTCACTGAGCCGATCGCAAGGGGCGCGGGGACCTCGACGACGAAGCTGCCGAACGCGGCGACGTCGAGTTCGTAAACTTCCACCGCGATCGCGGCACCGTCCTCTTCGCTGACATGGATCAGCGCCGGTTTCGGTGGTGTGGAATTGGCCATCGCGTACAGCCGATAGGTGGGCGCGGTGGTGGTGGCACTGACCAGCCGCGCCTCGCGCGATGTCAGTTGCCAGTGTAGCGGCATGCCTTCGAGATGGGCGCCGACGACGGCGAGTTTCACGGTTTCCATAGTATCCTCGATGTTGAGTGGCGGGGGTGGGGGAAGTGCTGCGGCGGCAAGATACGCCTCGCCGGCGTCGAGCAGGCCCTGGTCGGTCCAGGCGGGCGCGATCAGCGTGATGCCGAAGCCGGTCCCGTTGTCGCGCCAGCCGGCGGGCACAGCGAGCGCGGCCATGTCGAGCAGGTTGACGAAGTTGGTGTAGAGACCGAGGTTGCTGTTGAGCGCGATCGGTGTCGCGCGCATCTCGGCGATCCGGTAGATCGTCGGCGTGGTCGGCAGCGCGAGCAGGTCGATATCCTGCCACATCGCGTCCGCGATCCGCTGCAACGCGGCGAGCCGATACTGGCCTTCGAACACGTCTACGCCGCTGACGGAACGTCCGGCTTCCATGATCGCGCGCACGGTCGGATCGATTGCCTCGGGGTGCGTATCGAGCAGCGGCAGGGCGGCCGCGGTGCGTTCCGCCACCCACGGGCCGCCGTAGAGCAGCATCGCCGCCTCGCGGAGCGGCGCCATGTCCACCTCGACCAGTTCGGCGCCGTTCGCGGCGAGCGTCGCGAGCGCCTGTTCGTACAGTCGGGCGGCGGTGGCATCGCCTAGGAAGATACGCTGGTCGGGCGCCGGTACGCCGATCCGGCGGGTGGCGACGGGGCGGTCCTCGCGCGGACGGGAATAGGCATCGGCGCGGTCGAAGCCGGCGACTTCCGCGTCGATCGCGCGCGCGTCGGCGATGGTGTGCGCCAGCACGGTGATGCAGTCGATCGTGCGGCATGCGGGCACCAGCCCGGTTGTGCTCCAGCGGCCCTTGGTCGGTTTCATGCCGACCAGGCCGTTGAAGGCGGCGGGGACGCGACCCGATCCCGCGGTGTCGGTGCCGAGGGCAAACGCCACCAACCCTGCCGCGACCGCGACCGCCGACCCAGAGCTCGATCCGCCGCTGACATAGGCACGATTGAACACGCAGGCGGGCGCGCCGTAGGGGCTGCGGGTGCCGTTGAGCCCGGTCGCGAACTGGTCGAGGTTGGTCTTGCCGATCGGGATCGCACCGGCTGCGATCAGGCGTTCGACCACCTCCGCCGAGACGGACGGCGTATAGGCGAAGTCCGGGCATGCGGCGGTGGTCGGCACGCCGGCAAGATCGATATTGTCCTTGATCGCGAACGGCACGCCGGCGAGTGGTAGCACTTCACCCGCGGCGATCAGGGCGTCGACGCGCTGCGCGTACGCCATCACCTCGGCGTCGGCGATACGGGTGATCCACACCGCGGGCTGGATCGCCGCATAAGCGTCGATCCGTGCGAGCGCGGCTTGGGCGACGGTCACCGCATCGGTGCGCCCTGATGCGACGGCGGCGGCGATTGCGCCGACTTCGAACGGCCCGTCCATCATGCCACCTCCACTGCGAGCATTGCGCCGCCGGGCGAGAGCGGTTGTCGTTCCTGGACGTAGATGCGGCGTATCGTACCCGTGACCGGGCTGATCACGGGCGATTCCATCTTCATCGCCTCGATGATGCCGATCGGGTCGCCTTCCGTCACTTCGGCCCCCACGGCGACCAGCAGCTTCCACAAGCTGCCGCCGAACGGTGCCTCCACCAGTTCGCAGCCCTCGGGCAGGTCGATCTCGACGGTGGCGCCGCCGGCATCGGCTTCCTCGGTCAGCGCCGCGACACGGTCGAACTCGCCGTTGCGCTCCCAGTCGGCACGCTCCTCGTCGAACGCCGCCTGGCGCTGTGTTTGGAAAGCGGTGATCGACGGGGCGTTGTCGGCAAGGAAGGCACGGTATTCGGAGAGGCGGAACACCTCTTCCTCGATCCGGATGGCGCGCCGGCCGAGCGGGAAGTCGCGACGCCACTCGGTGAGTTCCTCGTGGCTGACCGGGAAGAAACGGATGCGGTCGAAAAAGCGCAGCAGCCACGGCTTGCCGTCACGGAACGCGTCGGTCTGGCGCCAGGCGTTCCACACCTGGATCGTACGCCCGAACAGTTGGTATCCGCCGGGCCCTTCCATGCCGTAGATGCACATGTACGCGCCGCCGATGCCGACGACGTTGGGCGGCGTCCAGGTGCGTGCGGGATTGTATTTGGTGGTAACGAGGCGGTGCCGCGGATCGATCGGGGTCGCAACCGGCGCACCAAGATAGACGTCGCCGAGGCCCATCACCAGATACTCGGCGTCGAACACGATCCGCTGCACGTCGTCGATGCTGTCGAGCCCGTTCACGCGGCGGATGAACTCGATGTTGTCCGGACACCACGGCGCGTCGTCGCGCACCGACTCCATATATTTGTCGATCGTCTGGTAGATCGCCGGGTCTTTCCACGACAGCGGCAGGTAGACGACGCGGGACGGGATCTCGAAATCGTCCAGCCCGCCAAGCCGTTCTTCAGCCGCGGCAAGCGCATCGAGCAGCGCAGCCTGGGATAGTTGTCGGCTGTCGTAATGGATCTGCAGCGAGCGGATACCCGGGGTCACGTCGATGATGCCGGCGAACGCGGCCTTCTCGACTTCGAGCATCAGCGCGTGAACGCGTAGCCGCAGCTCGAGATCGAGCATGATCGGGCCGTATTCGACCAGCAGGTTGCGATCGCCCTGCTGGCGATAGGTCACGGCGGGACGAACGCCTTGCGCCTCGATCGCGCGCAGGATGGGCGAGCCGAGCGCGTGATCGGGCTTCGCTGGTTCGACCGACGGACCCGAAAGCGTGGCGACCAGGTGGTCCTGTGCCTGCTCGGCCGCTACCGCCGTCGCATTGTCGATCGGTACGAAGCGAACGCTGTCGCCCGGTGCGAGCTGTCCGACCTTCCACAAGTCCGCCTGTGCGACCACGAACGGACACACGAAACCGCCGAGTGAGGGACCGTCGGGGCCGAGGATGATCGGCATGTCGCCGGTGAAGTCGACCGCGCCGATCGCATAGGCATTATCGTGGATGTTCGACGGGTGGAGCCCTGCCTCGCCGCCATCTTTCCGCGCCCAATGCGGCTTTGGGCCCAGCAGGCGGATGCCGGTGCGGTTGGAGTTATAGTGCACCTTCCACGCGGTGCTTTGCAGCATTGCGATGTCGTCGGACGTAAAGAAATCGGGGGCTCCGTGCGGGCCGTAGAGGACGGCGAGCGTCCATTCGCGGGTGATCGCCGGTCGGTCGGCGATCGCGAGCGTTGCTGCTGGCGCGCTGGGCAGTTCGGTTCGGGCCAGATGCAGCGTGTCGCCGGTCATTACCGCGCGCCCGGCATGGCCGCCGAACTCGCCGAGCGTGAAGGCGCTGCGGCTGCCGAGGAACAATGGCACATCGAGCCCGCCAGCGATCGCGATATAGCCGCGCATGCCGCCACCGGTGACCCGCCCGATCTTGAGGATCTGGCCTGCCGTAATGTCGATCGGCTCGTAGCAGGGCACCGGCGCGCCATTAACGGCCGCACCGAAGTCGGCACCGGTCAGGCAGATCCGGGTGGCGACGTTGAACAGCAGCGTCGGCCCGGCAGCGGTGATCTCGAGTCCTGCCGTGTCTTCCGCGTTGCCGAGCAGTCGGTTGCCGAGGCGAAACGCGAGTGCGTCCATCGGGCCCGATGGCGGCACGCCGACGTCCCAGAGGCCGAGCCGGCCGGGGTAATCCTGGACCGTGGTGGAGGCGCCGCCCGCCAGCACGCGGATCGACCGCGGGGTGTAGGCGATGTCCGCAAGGGCACGCGTGGAAACCTTGCCGCTGGTGAACGCTGTCGACCGTACGACGGTGCGGAGCCAGTCGAGGTTGGTCTCGATCCCGGCGATCATGGTCTGGTCGAGCGCGTCCTGCATCGCCCGTACCGCGGCGTCGCGTGTGGGTGCGGTGACGATCAGCTTGGCGAGCATCGGATCGTACCAGCTCGATACCTCCGTCCCGGCAGCGATCCAGCTGTCGACCCGTGGCCCATCCGGAAACGAAACGCCGACAAGGCGGCCCGAACTGGGCCGGTAATCCTGTGCGGGATCCTCGGCGTAGAGGCGGACCTGGATCGATGCGCCAACGGGCTTCGCCTCAAAACCGTCGAGGAAGGCGAAGTCGCCGGCCGCGCCGCGCACCATCCATTCGACTAGGTCGACGCCGGTGACCTGTTCGGTGACGCCGTGTTCGACCTGAAGGCGCGTGTTGACCTCAAGGAAGAAGAAGTCTTCGCGCTCAGCGTCGTAGAGAAATTCGACCGTCCCTGCCGAGCGGTAATTGGCAGCGGCGGTAAGCCGGATCGCGGCTTCGATCAGCGCCTGGCGCGTGGCGGTGGGGAGCAGCGGAGCAGGAGTTTCCTCGACGACCTTCTGGTTGCGGCGCTGCAGCGAGCAGTCGCGTTCGCCGAGCGCAACGACATGGCCTGCGCCATCGCCGAACACCTGCACCTCGATATGCCGTGCGCTCGCGACATAGCGTTCGAGAAACACGCCGCCGTCACCGAAATTGCCTGCGCCCAACCGGGCGACGGTCGCGAATCCCTCCCGGATATCGGCTTCGTCGGCACAGACCTTCATGCCGATGCCGCCGCCGCCCGCGGTTGCCTTGAGGATGACGGGATAGCCGATCCCGGCCGCCGCCTCGATCGCCGCGGTTTCGTCGGGGAGCAGGTCGGTGCCGGGCGCGAGCGGCACGCCCTGCGAAGCGGCAAGATCGCGCGCGGTGTGCTTCAGCCCGAAGGCGCGGATATTGTCAGGCGTCGGGCCGATGAATGCGATGCCGCGCGCGGCGCACGCTTCGGCAAAAGCAGTGTTTTCCGACAGGAACCCATAGCCTGGGTGGATCGCCTGCGCGCCAGTCGCCTCGGCGGCGGCAAGGATCGCCTCGACGTTGAGATAGCTTTCCGCGGCGGGCGCAGGGCCGATACGAACCGCCTCGTCGGCTTGGGCGACGTGCGCAGACCCGGCATCCGCGTCGCTGAACACCGCGACCGAACCGATGCCCATGGTCTTCAACGTACGGATGATGCGGCAGGCGATCGCGCCGCGATTGGCGATCAGGACCTTTTTGAACATCACGCCGAAACCTGCATGCGCACGGGCGTTGGGTTGAAGCCGTTGCAAGGATTGTTGACCTGCGGACAGTTGGACACGACGACGATGACGTCCATCTCGGCGTGCAGGTCGACGGTGAGCCCGGGCGCGGAGATGCCGTCGACGATGCCCAGCGTGCCGTCCGCCTCGACCGGCACGTTCATGAAGAAGTTGATGTTCGAGACCATGTCGCGCTTGCCGCGGCCGGCGCGGATATTGGCATCGAGGAAATTGTCGACGCAGCTATGCTGGGCCTTCGTATGGTGGCCGTAACGCAGCGTGTTGGACTCGCACGAGCAGGCTCCACCGATGGTGTCGTGATAGGCAACGCTGGTGCCCGTGATCGTCATCATTGGCCTGCCTTCGTTGGACAGCAGCACCGCGCCCTCGCGCAGGAACAGGTTGCGCTGCGCCGCGATCGTGTCCTGCGCGCTGTACCGCTCGGCGTCGTCGTCGGCGGCATACATCAGGAAATCGACCGCCTGGTTGCCTTCGAGATCGACGATGCGCAGCGTTTCACCAGCGGCGATGCGGTGCATCCAGGGTGCGCGGGCAGGCACGATCTCGTCGTGGCGGATGGTACCGGGGAGGGGAGCAATGGTCATGTCGGTCCTTCAGCGCGCGTACAAATCTTCGGTGTTGAGAAAGGCACGAAGCCCCTCCGGCGTGGCCGTGCGGATCGGGTCGTCCTTGGCGGCCGGTTCGCCACGCCACGCAGTTGCGCGCAGCGGCGTGACCGAAAAATCGCTGCGGGTGTCGAGCACGTGCGGGCAGTTGGCGAGCACGACGATCAGCTCCATTTCCGCGCGCAGGACGAGCGTCCGGCCAGGCGCGAAGGGACCGATTGCGGGCAGCGTGGCGCCGTCCTCCGCGACCCGGACGCCCTTGAACCAGTTGATGCAGGGGTGGACGTCCTTGCGACCGAGCCCGTGCCTGGCGACACCCAGCATGAAGCGGTCGCGCGCGTTCGGATGCGCGCCGTAATTCCTGCCGTCGCCATAAGCGCGCGCGTTGGATGCCTCGTTCGACGCGCCGCAGAACGCGTCGTGCGTGCCGGCGTCATCCTCCAGGATGGTCATCATCACCCGGCCCATGTCCGACAGCAGCAGCCGACCCGCACCCAGATAGCCGTTCCACTGCACCTTCAGCGTGTCGGCGACGTTCAGCCGCTCGGTCGGCGTCTCGGCGTTGAAGATCAGCATTGAGGCGCAGGCGTCGCCGGCAACGTCGATCAGCCGCAGGCGTGTGCCGCGCGCGATCCGGCGCGACGCGTAGCCCGCAGGCGCGATCGTCTCTTCCCAAACCGTTTCGCCAGGCGCGTCGACGGCGGCGGCGGGGAGGGTGGGCATGGCCTCCACCCAGGTGCCCGTCATCGCGCGGGCGTGATCCCGAGCGCCGTACGGATCGGCAGTGGTCGTCGTCATGCGAAGGGTCTCCGTGGAAGATCGGGCCGTGGAAAATCGGGTCGTGAAAGATCGCCAACACCGATCGCCTCGACCAGCGCCTGCGGTGGCAGCGTCTTGCGATCGAGCGGCAGGTCGTAGGTGGTGGTGGCGCCGAAGCGGTGCGGCGCGTGCGGATCGTGGCGACGCTTGTCGAAGGCGAGCACACGCGTACCGAGCTTGAACGCCTCGCCGATGTCGTGCGTCACCATCACGATCGTCAGTCCCCGTTCCTGCCAGAGCCGGGTGATGAGTGCGTGCATGTCGAGGCGGATGCCCGGATCGAGCGCGCCGAACGGTTCGTCGAGCAGGAGGATGCGGGGATGCTTGACCAGCGCCTGCGCGATCGCCAGCCGCTGCTGCATGCCGCCAGACATCTGTGCCGGATAGACGTCCAGGCTGTGGTCGAGACCGACCGCGGCGAGCATCTCGACCGCGGTTTCGCGTGCCGCGCGCCGCTGCGCACCGAACAGTCGCGCCGCAAAGGGCGCCTGCGCGCATTCGATCCCGAACATCACGTTGCGGAGCGCGGTCAGATGCGGAAACACCGAATAGCGTTGGAACACGACGCCGCGATCGGGACCGCATTCGGCGCGCATCGGCTTGCCGTCGAGTAGCACCTGGCCGCGGGTCGGCGCCTCCTGGCCGAGGATCAGGCGGAGGAACGTGCTCTTGCCGGCACCCGAGGGGCCGACCACCGCGACGAAGCTGCGCTCGGCGATCTCGAGCGAGACGCGTTCGAGCACGATCTTGTCGCCATATTCGACCCAGATGTTGCGCATTTCGAGAAGCGGGGGCTCGAGAAGCGGGGGTTCGAGAAGCGGGCTCATCGGCCGGCTCCATGTGCCCAGGGAAAGCCGCGGCGGCTGATGAACAGCAGCAGCGCATCCGCCGCGATCGCGAGCAGTGAGATCCAGGCGACGTAGGGCAGGATGATGTCCATCGCGAAATAGCGCCGGACCAGGAAGATCCGGTAGCCGAGCCCGACGTCGGAGGCGACTGCCTCGGACGCGATCAGGAATACCCAGGCGGGCCCCATCGACAGCCGCAGCGCCTCGATCAGGCGCGGCATCAACTGGGGCAGTGCGACCCGGATCGCCAATTGCCAACTGTTCGCGCCGAGCGTCTGCGCCTTGACGGATTGCTCGACCGGCAGGTTCGCGACGAAGCTCGTCAGGTCGCGCGTCATGAACGGGGCGATGCCGATCGCGATCAGCGCGATCTTCGAGGCTTCGTCGAGCCCGAGCACGATGAACAGGATCGGCAGCACCGCGACCGGCGGGATGACCGCGATCACCGCGACCGTTGGGCCGAGCACGGCGCGCGCTAGCGGCATGACGCCGAGCAGCAACCCGAGGACCAGCGCGCTCGCGGTTGCGATGGCGAGGCCGATACCCAGGCGATACAGGCTCGCCAGCGTGTCGGCGACGAGGATGATGCGATCGGTGGACGGATCGCGATCGGTGGTGAAGCCGTGAATGGCCTGCGCCATCGCCTCGAATGTCGGCAGTACCTTGTCGGCAGGATTGTCGAGGTGGCGCGCCTCGGAAGCGAGCAGATACACGAACAGCAGCGCCACGATCGGCAGCGCACCCAGCACCAATCGTGCTCCGCGCCCGAGGCGAATGTCGACGAGCCGGGTCAACGCGAAGGCCTCGGCGCACCGGTCTGGTCGCACCTGTCAGGCATCGGCATGGCGGAATGTTGTGGCGGTACGCTCATCTCATCCCCGATTTCACGCATGCCCGTGGGCACGCTCCTCCGTTCGTCGGAACGGTTGTCCCGACGTTGCTCGTTCGCCGCCTCGGCGCCGTTCGTTGTCAGCGCGAGGCTACAGCTTCCCGTCCGCAGCCAGCTTCATGAAGCTCGGGTCGAACCGCAGCTTCACGTTCTTGGGATCGCCGAGGGTCTTGCCGCCGGCGAAGGTGATGCCGATCGTATCGACGGACTTCGCGCTCGGCCCGAACAGGCCGTGCGCGAAGCTGAACTGCCGGACCCGGTCGGTCACGGTGATCAGATCCGGATTCTCCGCATAGGCGACCGCGTCCTGCGCCTTCGCGTACAGGTGCGTCGTCTTAAGCTGTTCGTCGAAACTCGCCTCGGTCGTGCCCGCGGCCTTCGCCATGGTCGCGCGTGCGGCGCGGCCCGCGGCGTCGTTGCGGGTCATGATCGCCATCGTCTCATACCAGATGCCGGCCAGCGCCTTGCCGAGGTTCGGGTTGGCCTTGAGGGTCGCGGTACTGACGTTGAGCGTGTCGAGGATCTCGTTGGGAATCTTCGAGCTGTCGAACACCTGCGTCGCGCCCGGCGTCGCACGGATCGTCGACAGCTGCGGGTTCCAGGTCACGACCGCGTTCACGCTCGACGACGCGAACGCCCCGACGATGTCGGCGTCGCCGGTGTTCACGGTCTTCACGTCGGCGAGCTTCAGGCCGTTAAGCTCCAGACCGCGGGCGAGCAGGAAATGCGACACCGACAGCTCGACCAGCTTGACCGAGCGTCCCTTGATATCAGCCATCGTCCGGCCGTTCTTGAGCACCACGCCGTCATTGCCGTCGGAATAATCGCCGATCAGCAGCACGGTGGTATCCTTGCCGCCGGCCGCCGGAATGGTCAGCGCATCCATCGTCGTGCAGACCACGCCATCGAGCTTGCCCGCGGCGTATTGGTTGACCGATTCGACATAGTCGTTGACCTGAACCAGTCGGATATCGATGCCGTATTTGTCGGCCCATTTCTTCACGATGCCGGACTGTTGCGCATACGCCCAGGGCATCCAGCCGGTGTAGATCGACCAGCCGATCGTGAAATCTTTCTTCACGACGCCGGCGTCGGTCGCAGATCCCGACGGCTTGCTGCCGCAACCGCCTAGTGCCAGCAGTATGGCGGCGGCTGCAACGCCATTCAGCCACGGTCGAGACACCATCAAGCACACCCCTTAATCACCGATGATGCCAGCGCGCCGCCGTCCTCCGGTATGACCGGGAACAGGGACGGCGTATGCAGGCATCATCCCTTTGGCGACGTTGGCGTCCCTGGGCTCATCGATGAAGAGGCAAAATGATGATGAAAGGCATAGATCAAATCTATGCCCTACGCTGCGCCCTATGCCTTCGGGTGACTTCGTCGAGAAACAACTGTGTGGCTGTGTCGCGTGACGGCTCGGCCCGCGCGAGCAGGAAGATGTCGTAGGCGGGCTCCGCATCGGCGTAGAGCAGCGGCCATAATCGCCCCTTCGCGACGGCGTCCGCAGCGGCGAGCACGGGGAGGAATCCGATGCCGACACCGAGAGTGATCAGCCGGGCCGCCTCGTTGATGTCCTCCGCATGACCGTTCGCCTTCGTGCCGAGACGGTAGCGACGGCGCAGGCGGGTGATGGTGTCGAGTTCGTCCTCGCCGGTCAGCACGAAGCCCTCGTCCTTCAGTTCGCCCAGCCGCTCGACGCGGTGCCCGAACAGGGGGTGGCTGCGCGCGCAGTAGAGTTGCTGGCGTTCGACGAACAGGGGTTCGTAGACCAGGCTGCTTCGCGCATTGCTGTCATAGCCGACGCCGATCTCGGCTTCGCCATGTTCCAGCGCGTCGAGCACAGCGCGCCACGGCGAGACGCGGATCTCGATATGGATGTTGGGATTGCGGCGGTGGAAACTGGCGATCGCGTCGTCGAACTCGGTGGAGGCGACCGCCGAGATCAGCTGGATGCGGACGATGCCCTCGACCCGCTTGGTCGCCTGCGCGACCTGATGCGGCACCATCCTTGCCGCTTCGAGCATCTCCTCGCAGATGCCGAGCAGGGCGGTGCCCGCGGCCGTCATCTCGACGCCGGACGAGGAGCGGTTCAGCAGCTGTTCGCCGACCTGTTCCTCCAGCCGTTTCAGCGCGGCGCTGATGCTGGGCTGCTGCTTGTTCAGTTTTCGGGCGGCCGCGCCGATCCCGCCGGCGCGAACGATTTCTACGAAGGTCCGCAGCAGGTTCCAGTCGACCCGACTGGCGAACGTCTTGTCAGGCAGGAACGCGCTATCGACCAAACACATGGCTCCATGATCTTGGAGCGCACCTTTAGCCGCGCGACGTTCATACGCAACGTGCGCCCGGAATTCATGTGGTAGCATCGGGAACCGGGTCGGTCGTCGCTACGCTACGCGTCCAGCAGGTGTCGTCGGAACAGCGCTTTGATCCGCCGATCTTCCAGAACCCGCCCGATGACGTAGAGTGCCGCGAACATGCCCGCAAAGACATAGGCGGGAGTCGGCGAACGCTTCTTGTCGTCCTCGTCCGCCTTGCTCTTCTTCTTTTTTGGCGGGTCGGGCTCAGGGGCGCCCAGCGCCTTATCGATCGGGTTCAGTACCACGGGTGGCTTCTTGACTTCGGGCTTCTTGCCCTTGGCCTCGGTCCTTGCCTGCTCGAACTTGCCGAGGACGATCGTCGCCTGGGCGAAGGCGAGAAACAGCAGCGGCGCGAGAAAGCAGAACAGCAGCGCCCGGCTGGCTAAGCGGTATCGCAGCACTAGTCCGGTAGCACCCGGTTCGATCCGCAGGACACCGCCGTCGAAAACGGTCATCTTGTCCTGTGCGGCCTGGCCTTGCTTATGAAACGTCAGCGTGTCGCCTGCCCGGTCGTGGCTTGTCCCGGTCTGCTGGAACAGTGGATCGAGCCGTTCGAAGGCGTCTTCGGCAGAGTCGCACGGGGCTAGAGCGAGACTGCCCTCGACGTGCCAGATCCCGTCGATGAAGCGCCGATAGACGGAGTATCCGAGCGACGCGCGTGGCGACGTTGCATCGAACGCGATGGTTCGGTCTGCGGTCGAAGCGGTTCCGGTCATTCTGCCGGTACCATCGGGGTCGGCGCCGTCTGGCCCATCGACCGTCGACCGAACCGTTCCCTGATCGACTTCCACCCTTCCGTGAATGTGTAGGTCATCGTCTCACGGACCGACATGGGTCGGCCGCCTTCCATCCCGAGCAGTTCCGCTTCGCCGTCGACGCATGTCCCGAACAGGCGATCGATGACGACCCACGTGCTCGAATAATTGCTGCGGCTCGCCTCATAGTCCTGCGAGTGATGTACGCTGTGATGCTCGGTGGTGTTGAACAGGAAGCGCCACCAGCGCGGCGAGTTGAAGCGGACATTGATGTGCTGGTAGGTGCCGACCGCCAGGCCGAATGCACCGGCGAGCAGGGCGGCGCGCGGCACGAAATCGAAGAATCCGCCGATGCCGAGCCCGATCAGGAACAGCTCGACCGGATTGCCGACCGCGCCCTTGTTGACGTTGAGCTGGGTGATGTAGTGATGCGGCGCGTGCGCCAGCCACAGCGGATGCCAGTTGTGCATCCCGCGATGCATCCAATATTGCCCGAAATCGAACACCAGCGAGATCATCAACGCCTGCACCAGCAACGGCAGGCCGGTGAACCAGGCGAACTTTTCCCAATCGAACGAATGCTGGATCGCTTCGATCATCGCACCGTCGCCGATATAGCTGTCGATCATGCGGACGACGGTAAAGCCGATCCCGACATAGAAGAGATCGGTGGTCAGTTCCTTCCACGTCAGCCGCCAGCTTTCATGGCGCGGGGCCAGCCATTCGAGCCCGAGCAGAAGGACCTTGAAGCCGATGCCGATGCCGATCGCGGTCGATGCCTTGGCGATCGAATTGGGCGCGTAGAACCAGAAGGCTATCAGCGCGAACAGCATCGTCGGCTGGAACCAGGTGAAGAACATCTGCTTCGCCGGGCCGCCCTCGACCTTGGGAATGTTTTCCCAACCCACGATGACCGGGGCCTGTGCTCCGATTATCCTCTTGCCTACGCGAACTCCGTTCATCTTGTCCCCGCGATATAAAGCCTTGCAGGTTAGATGCCCGAGATCGCGGGGCTGCGTCATACGTCATCGGACGTATACCGTGGGGGTGGGGCGCAGAAGGGATGAGCTCTGACATCGAAATGAAGGAATGCGATGAAGGCGTGAGAACGCGGTTCCCGATGCATGCGCTTCGCTCAAGCAACAAGATGTGGCCGTTTTACAGCTCGAAAGACGCCGACATCCTGACCGTGCGAGCCGCGCCGACATAGAGGGTCGTGCCACCTGTCGCCCAATATCGCCTGTCCGTCAGATTATCCCCGTTCACGCGCAGGGTCAGTGTCCTGCCGTCCTCGAGCGGGACACGGTAACTGGCACCTGCACTGTAGGTCACGAAACCGGGCAGGCGCGCCAGATTGACAGCGTCTGCAAAGCGGGTGCCGGTGTAATAGGCTCCGGCATTGATCGCGAAGCGATCCCATGCGGGTGGCCGGTATTGTACGAACGCCGAACCCGACCAGCGAGGTGCGTTGAGCACGCGTTTGCCGTCGAGCAAGGCCGAGCCGGTCCGCTTCTGGATCGCGTCGAGATACTGACCGGTAAGCGAGACGTCGAATCCATGGCCGATCGCGCCAAGAATCGAGCCTTCGATGCCCCGATGATTAGCGCGTCCATTGGCGACATAGACGTTGGTCGCATCGGTGTAGGCGAGCGCACGATCGATATCGAACCACGATAGCGATGCCGTGGCGCCCAGGATCGTGGCGCGCGCACCGATTTCCCATTGGCGACTGCGCGCCGGCCCCAGCGTTTCCCCGACATTGGCTGTCCCGTCCGGTGCAACGCCGGCGCTTTCGAGGCCCTGAATGTACGAGGCGTACAGGCTGGTCGCCGCGGTCGGATGCAGGATCAGCGCGGCCGTGGGCGTGACGGCGTGTGTCGTATAGTCGGCGCCGCTGGCCCGCGTCCGGTAGCCGACGCCGCGGACGCCGCCGACGATGTCGATGCTCTTGCCGAGTGACACGACGTCCATGATGTAGACGCCGGTGTCGTTCACCGTGTTGCCGCGGTTCACGGCGCGCGAGGCGACCACCAGGCTCGACAGATCGACCGCCACCGGGTTGTAGAGGTTCTGCGTGACCGCCGCATATCTCACCTGCGACGCCATAGCTGGGCACCGCTCCCGTGACCACGATCTCCTCGTCGAGCGAGCGTTCTCTTTGGGGCGCCTGTCCTTCCGACGTGGCAGGCGCAGCGCTGCCGGCCGCTCAGCTGACATCAGCATCACGTCGCCCCACCACACGCGTCACGGCGAGATCGGCTGTAACGTTGCCCAAGGTGCGGAAGATATCGGGAATGCTCTCGATCGCGAGCAATAGCGGCAACAGGTTGAGCGGAACGCCCATCGCGAGACACACCGGCCCGATGATCGCGAAGAACGACACTTGAGCGGGCAGGCCGACCGCCGCCACGCTTACAGCGGCAGCGACAAGCGCGCCGGTCAAAAGCGTACCGGGACCAAGCACCACGCCGTGTAGATGGGCAAGATAGACCGCCACCGTGACATTGGCTGCCGCACTTGCCGCTCGAAAGAGAGAGACGGCGAGCGGAAGAACGATCCCTGCTTCCTGCTTGCCGACACCGAGCGGGCCAGCCGCGTCGATCATCGCGGGAAGCGCCGCCAACGAGGACTGGGTACTGGCCGCTACTACCTGCGGCGGAAGCGCCGCCTGGGCGAAGGCGAATGGTGACATGCGGCCCAGCAATGCGGCCACGACGTAAGCGAGCAGCGTCGTCACCAAGCATGTGCCCACGACGAGCATGACATATTGCAGCAGCGCACCGGCCGCGCTCACCCCCGTCCGGTTCCCGACGGCGAAGGCGAGGGCGAATACCCCTATCGGAGCAATCCACAGGACCCAGTGGACGATCACGAGCATCGCCTGAACGACCGCCCGGAAGAAGGTCTGGATGCTGGCACGCAGGTCTGGTTCAATCCGGCCCACCGCAAAGCCAAACAGCACGGCAAAGATCACCAGCGGCACCATCGCGGTATCCGATGCAGCCTTCAACGGATTGGTAGGAATGATATTTGCCAGCCAGTCGCCCGTCGACGCGATGTCGGGAGGCTTCCCACCAAGCGAGCGAAGCGATGTCGCCTCAGCAGAGATCGGCCATAGATCGAGCGTAACCGTGGACAGCGCCGCGCTCACGATACAGGCGACGATCAGCAGTATCGCAAACCACATCAGGGCGCGGGGCGCTGTCCTTCCAACCGAAGCGCTCTCCGCCGCCGACACGATGCCGGTGACCAGCAGGGAGAAGACCAACGGCACTACCGTCATGGTGAGTGCGTCGAGCCAGAGCTTCCCGACCGGTTGAAGAACGGTGAGAAGTGTTCCGCCCGTGGCGCTACCGGCAAGCGCAGCTCCAGCCAACAAGCCAAGCACCAGGCCCGCAAAAATCCGGACCGACGAACCCGTCATCGCGTACCGCTCGTCATGCCGCGCCGGTGCGACGCACCATCATCCCTACTGCAGCGATCCGATCCACATCGGCATAAGCAGGCTGGTCCAGCTCGTCGCCGAAGATATCAGGATCGAGTTCGAGGTATGTCATGTCGTTGCCGACCACGGGCAGACGATCGCGGAGCGCGTCCAACAACACATCGCGACCACCGACGATCGACACGCCGGTGTGCATGATCAGCCGGCCGTCAGCACTCAACAGGTCGATCCCCTGTAGCACCCAGTCGAGGGACAGCGCGGCTCCATAAAGCTCGCCGCCATCGCGGTAAGCCCGGCGTTCCGCGTCGATCATGAAGGGCGGATGCGTGACCATCAGGTCGAAGCGACCATTCACGTCCGACGGTTGTGATACTTGCACCGCGTGGTGCCGGACGCCGGCATGCTCGGCATTGATCGACGCGAGGAACAGCGCCTTCGGGTTGATATCGGCGATCGTCAGCACCGCGTCCTCGGCACGCCGAGCCGCGATGATCCCGCCGACCCCTGCGCCAGCCCCATAGTCGAGGATCGACCGCGCGCCGGGATCCATGCGTGCGAGGATGAACTGTGCAAAGCGGTAGCTGTCAGGCCCCAGGAAAACGGAATCGTGCGCTGTGGTCGGGTAGCGCGAATGCCAAAACAGGGTGCCGAGAACGCGCGAGACGCGCAACTGCGGCACCAAGCGGTCATTGTCACCGGGCACGAGCACGCCCGCGTCGACCAGTCCGGCTTCAAGTGAGTGCGGCAATACGCCGGGAGCGACGGGCAGGCTCCAGCCCAGCACATCCCGCACGTCCTGCGCCTCTTGCCGGCCGGGGCGGGCAACTACGCGAGCATGCGTCGCCGGCGTCGGCGGAACGAAATCATAGCCTTCGGTGTCGAGCGTCGTCAGAAGGCCAAGGAGCGCCGACCGCGACGGGTATTGCGTCGATGTCGAGCAGTCTACCTGCTCGTCGTTAATGTACGTTAAAGTCACGTTCCACCTGATATTGCAGCAAGGTTCCTTAGGTAACCTACGCAATTTGCGAACGTTCCGCGCAGTCAACGCATGTTAATGCTATAATTTCAGGTTCCCGGTATGGAAAACCTGCACAAGTTAAGTCCTTGCTTGATATTGTGGTCGAAGCACTTGATGACTCTATGGGGTTGCTGGCGAGACTATTGACGTGTCAAAGTCGATTCAGTGACACGGTAACATCTGGAACGACTTGTTGTCGAACAATGCTTGATTTTGCACTGCAAAGGCATGTCGCTGCCATTTGGCAGGCAAATTTCAAAAGCTTCAATGGAGGCTCGACGTGTCGCTCTACCGAAAGGCCACATCCTGGAACCTGAATGTGAACATGGGTTGGACAATCAGGAATGGAGGTTTGAAATGGCTATCAAAGGTGCAGGCGGTAATCCCGGATCGCTAACTACCAAGGGTGGTGATGGCGCTGGTGGGAGTACGGGAACAGGCCGGGGCGGGGGCAACAACGGACGGGGAAAATCCGCAACTTCCAAAAAAGGGTCCAAGGACAATAAAGATGATGCCGGGTCGGAACACAGCTGATCGACCACTTGGTCATGCGTCGTGTCGCGACCACGCGTGGCCCGATCGGCTTCCTCGCACGCGAGCTTCCGGCGGAGTTTCCCCGCCTGCTGCCGCAGTAAAGGAAAGTCGACCGATTGCCGCCGACTTACAGGGAACCCTCCTTGCTCCAGATCGTCATTGTACCGGCCGGACAAGATCGCTTGCGCCGTCGACGAGGTGAAAAATGGCTCAGCAGTTTGGAACCGAAAGTGTAAAACCGGCAGTCTCGAAACCCGTTGCAACGCAGGATGATAGGGCCGCGGGTGGGCAACCGACGAGCCCGGCAGAATGGCGATCGGATCCGCAGGACATAGACTATCCTGGCGAGTTGAGCCTTGCGATCGACGTCACCGACACGCTGCGGGGGATCGTCTCGGGTAAGATGGTCCTTCCGGTCGCGCAGAGCGGGCCGATGACGCTGCTCTATCCGAAATGGATGCCCGGCTATCATTCGCCGCAGAACCCGATCGAGTTGTTTGCGGGACTGGAGATTAAGGCCGAAGATCTGGTGCTCGATTGGAAGCGCGATCCGGTGGAGGTCTATGCGTTCCATATCGACGTGCCGGACGGCACTGATGTACTCGACATCAGCTTCCAATTCCTCTCCCCTACGGCCCCGAGCCAAGGCGATGTCGTCGTTACCGAAGACATGCTGAACCTGCAGTGGGGCAGGACATTGCTGTATCCCGCCGGCTATTTCGCGCGCCGTATCCAGATTCGGCCGAGCGTGACGCTGCCGACCGACTGGCAGTACGCGACCGTCCTTGAGGACCAATCGCGGGACGGCGACACGGTGCATTTCGCGCCGGTCAGCCTGGACGTGCTGGTCGACTCCCCGATGATGGCGGGACGCCATCACCGCGAGGTGGCACTCACGAACGATGGTGCCGTTCATATGAACCTGTTCGCCCACGAAGCGGCCGACCTGGAGATTATGCCTGAGCAAGCCGCCTTGCACGCCGCCTTGGTGGAGCAGGCGGAAACGCTGTTCGGCGCGCGCCACTTCGATCGGTATCGCTTTCTGGTTGCGTTGAGTGACGAACTGGGCGGCGGCGGCGTCGAGCATCACAGATCGACCGAGATCATCGCCCCCCCCCGCATTATACAGGGAATGGGAGCCCAACCGGACCAAGCGGGATGTATTCGCGCATGAGTTCACGCACAGCTGGAACGGCAAGTTCCGCCGCGGGGCTGATTCATGGACGCCGACCTTCGAACTCCCCATCCGCAACAGCCTGATGTGGGTCTATGAAGGGCAGACGCAATATTGGGGTCATGTGCTGACGACCCGCGCCGGCTTGTGGTCAACGAAGGCGTCGATCGAGTCCCTCGCGAAGATCGCAGCGACGTACGATGTGCGCCCGGGCGGAATGTGGCGGACGATGGCCGACACCACCGAGGACCCCGTAATCAACGCCCGCGCGCCGCTGCCGTGGCCGAGTTGGCAGCGCAACGAGGATTATTATTCCGAAGGGCAGTTGATGTGGCTCGCGGTGGATACGCGAATTCGCGCGGCCACCGATGACCAGCGGTCGCTCGACGATTTCGCGCGCGCCTTTTTCGGGATCGACGACGGCAGCATGGCGACGCGGACCTATGACTTCGAAGAAGTGGTGCGCACGCTGAACGACATCGTCGAGCACGACTGGGCCGACTTCCTGGAGACGCAGTTGCACCGCCGCGTAGATGGCGCGCCCCTCGAAGGGCTGGAGCTTGGTGGATATCGGCTCGTCTACCGCGACCATCGCACCGATTTCTGCCAGAGCTTCGATGCAAAAGCGGAACAATTCGACATGCGTTTCTCGGTCGGCCTGAACATCGGCAACACCGGCACCGTGCAGGAAGTGATGTGGGGGAGCGCGGCGTTCGACGCTGGCCTGACCGCCGGGTCGCAGATCCAGAGCGTGAACGGTCACGATTACAGTGAACAGGTGATCGGGGACGCAATCGAGGCCGCCAAGGATGGCGTCGCGCCGCTGCTCTTGACGGTCAAGGCACGATCGCAATCTCGCCCACGCGAGGTGCAGGTCGAGTATCACGATGGCCATCGTTTCCCGCACCTGGAAGCGATCCCAGGCAGGCGAGCGCGCCTGGATGAGATTTTCGCGGCACGGTAGCCAAAGAACTGCCGAGTACGGACATCGGCAGACATCGCCTATAGACGCCCCTTGCCTCGTCGTCTTCAGCTGCCGGTTCTCAACCTCGAGCGGAAACACTCATGTCGACACGGGCCGCCGGCGTTCCGAGTTCCGACGCAAACCATGCGCAGGTGTGCATCAATCCTTCCTCTAGTGACACTTTCGGCGCCCATCCAAGAACCTCGGTTGCCCGCGTGATATCGGGACGCCGCCGGGTCGGATCGTCCTGCGGCAGAGGCCGGTAGACAATCTGGTTGGTGGTGCCCGTCAAGGCGACGACCCGCTCGGCCAGTTCGCTGACGGTCATTTCGACCGGGTTGCCGAGGTTGATCGGCTCGCTGCCGTCTGAGTTGGACTCCATCAGCCGCATGAGCGCGTCGACCATGTCGGACACGTAGCAGAAGCTCCGCGTCTGGCTGCCGTCGCCGAAGATGGTGATGTCGCGGTCCGACAGCGCCTGGCAGATCAGGTTGGACACGACACGGCCGTCGTCGGGGTGCATCTGCGGGCCATAGGTGTTGAAGATCCGCGCCACGCGCACCTCGGCACGGTGCATACGGACATAGTCGAACGCCAGTGCCTCGGCGGCGCGCTTGCCCTCGTCGTAACAGGCGCGCGGGCCGGTGCAGTTGACGCTGCCGCGATAATCCTCGCGTTGCGGGTGCATCTCGGGATCGCCGTAGACCTCGCTGGTGGAGGTGAGCAGCACGCGCGCGCCGACACGCTCGGCCAGTCGCAACAGGTGGTTGGTGCCGACCACGTTGGTCAGCATCGTATGCTCGGGATCCGCTTGGTATTGCGGCGGGGAGGCGGCGCAGGCGAGGTTGTAGATGCGTGTGATCCGGTGCGCGACCTCGGTCACGGCCTCCGGCAGCGGATTGACGATGTCGGCCTCGACGAAGCGGAAGCCGCGGCGCCCCTCGAGCAATCGCAAATTGGAAGGCCGCGCGGTCTGGAGATTGTCGAGGCACAGCACCTCGTTCCCCTCGTCCAGCAGCCGTGCGCACAGATGCGAGCCGATAAAGCCTGCGCCGCCAGCGACGAGGATGAGAGGAGAGATCTTGGCGCCCATGATGTGTGTGTCCTTGGTCATGTCGTTCAACCCACCGCCGCGACGGGCGCCGCAACGGCGACGGCGTCGAGCAGATGGCGTTCCAGTTCGGCCGCGCGGTGTGCGGCGGTGTGTTCGGCGAGCACCCGGCGCTGCCCGCCGGTGCCGATCGCGGCGAGGTCTTCGCGCTCCAGCGCCGCGACGACGTCTGCAGACGTGGCCGCGAGCAGGATCTCGCTATCGGGGGCGAAGATCTGGTCGAGGCCTTTCCAGATGTCGGAGACGATCGGCGTTGCGCAGGCGGCCGCTTCGAAAAGCCGAACCGACGGTGCCCAGCCGGCGGCGATCATGTCTTCGCGCGTGACGTTCAGCGTCGCGCGCGAGGCGGAGTAGAAGGCGGCATGATCGGCGGGCGGCAGATGTGCGATCCGCTCGACATTGGCCGGCCACGCGATGTCGTCGGGATATTGCGGCCCGGCAACGACGAACCGGCGATCCGGCAGCGCGCGCGCGGGCTCCAGCAACAGCCGTTCGAGCGTCGGCTGGCGATCGGGGCTGTAGGTGCCGAGATACGAAAGGTCCCAGCGTTTGGCCGCGCCGGTCGGGTGGTAGAGTGCGGGATCGACCGAGCAATAGAGCGGACGCGCTGCGGGCGAGCCGTAATGATCCTCCAGGAAGGCGAGCGTCGGCCCGCCGGTGAAGGACAGATAGACTTCGTAGCCGGGGATCGAATCCGGCGCGATATATTCGAAATCACCGCGCCCGAGCTTCGCGAGCGTCACCGGCGTGTCGATGTCGTAGAAGGCGGTGACACCGTGCGCGAGCCGCTGGACGCGCTCGCCGACAGCGACGCCCTCGGGAACGTAGGAGCCGACGATCACCGCATCGGCATCGGCGATCGCGGCATCGAACCGCGCGAGATCGGCAAGGTCGCTGTAGAATTCGAGCCGGCACCAGTCAGGGTCGACCAGGTCGCGCTGGTTGGCATACCAGGGCACGTCGCGTTCGAGGAACAGCACGTCGTGGCCGCGCGCGACGAACGCCTCCAGCAACGCGCGGAAGGTGGTCGCGTGACCGTTGCCCCAGGACGAGGACAGGCTGAGCCCGAGGACGACGAGCTTCATGCCGCCTCTCGCTGGCGTGCGGCATGGTCGCGGAACAACGCATCGACCTGCGCACCGCGCAACGCATAGGTATGTTCGGCCAGTACGCGGCGCAGGGCCGCCTGTCCGATGTCGCGCGCCCGCTCGGGGGTCAGCGCAGCCATGTGCTCGGCCACGTCCTGCCCGTCGCGCGCGACCAGCACTTCCTCGTCGGGAGTCAGGAACAGTTCGATCCCTTCCCACGCGTCCGTGATCAGGCAGGCGGCGGCACCCGCTGCCTCGAACACGCGCGTCGCGGGCGAGAAGCCGACATGCGCCATCGAATCGCGCGCGACGTTCAGCACCGCCTTGGGGGTGCAGTTGAAGGCGTTGTGCTCGCTCGTATAGACATGCCCGCGGTGCCGGACGTTGCCTGGCATCGCCTTGCTCTCCCAGCCATTGCCGCCGATCAGGAACGACCGCTCGGGCAGGGCTGCGGCGGGTCGCAGGAAGAACTCTTCGACCCGAGCCTCGCGGTCGGGCAGGCGGTTGCCGAGGAAGGCGAGGTCGGCATCGAAACGCGGATCGGGCGCGACCGGGAAATGCGTGGTCGGATCGAGCGCGTTGTAGATCGGCACGCAGGTCGCCGCGCCGAAACCTTCATACGCGTCGATCACCGGCGCACCGCCGCCATAGGTCAGGACCATGTCGAGATCGGGCAGGGCGCGAAGTACCGGGTGGCCGGGATCGGCGCGCATTTCGTCCAGCGTGGCGGCGGCGTCGACGTCCCAGAAGATCTTCAGCGCGTGGGGGGCGGCGCGTGCGACGATGCCGTCGAGCAGTTCCGCGTCGAACACGCCGACGCCGTTCGCCTTGACGACGATGTCGGCGCCGGCCGCTTCGGCGAGCACGCCGCGCATCGCCGCCTCGGTCGCGGGATACACCACCGACCGGGCATAGGGCGGCGGATCGATGTCGCGGTGCTGCTGCCGGTCGAACGCGTCGGGCTCGTAGAAGGTGATGTCGTAGCCACGGCTCGCGAGGTCGCGCAGGATACCGCGGTAATAGGTGGCGGCGCCGTTCCAGTAGGACGACACCAGGCTGGATCCGTAAAAGGCGATCTTCATGCTGCGGTCCTTTGCGGATAGGCATCGAGAGCGGCGACGACCGCGAGCAGCTCGTCGACGCGGTGTGCACAGGTATGGCGGGCGCGGATCGTCTCGAGCCCCGACGCGACCAGTTCGGCGCGGAGCGCTGGGTCGTCACGGAGCGCGCGCAACGTCCGCGTCATTTCGGCGCCGTCGCGCGCGACCAGATAATCCTGGCCTGGGCGGAACAGATGCTCGCTGTCCGCCCAGGGCGCGGACACCAGCGGAATCCCGCAGGCGAGCGCCTCGAACACCCGGATCGTCGGAATGCCCGGCAGGATCGTCGCGTAGTAATTCCGGGGCACGTGGACCGTCGCGAGATGCCGCGCGAACAGCGCAGGCGCACCCGCATTGGGCGCCCAGCCATGATAGCGCGCACCGTAGCGCGCCAGCAGTGTCCGCGCGGCCTCCGGATAGCGGACGCCGTAGATGTCGAGCGGCAGGTTCGCGGTCGCCGCCGGGGCGAGCAGGAACTCCTCGATCTCGGCGGTGCGTTCGCCGTCACCCCAGTTCCCGACCCAGACCAGCCCTTCGCGAGGCTGTTCTTCGGTCGGCGGATGGAACAGGCGGGTGTCGGCGGCCTCGTGCCAGGTCCACACGCGGTCGCCCCAGCCCCAGCGGCGATACACCTCCGACAAGGTCTCGCCGAACGCGAGCACGCCGTCATAGCCCGACAGGTCGAACGCCCTGATCGCGTCGGGATCGCTGACCGCGCGGTGATGGGTGTCGTGGAACAGCAGGCGGAAGCGGGCACCGCCTGCGCGCAGCGTGCCGATCGCGGCGACGATCGCGGGATCGTTCCATTCGTGCACGATCACCAGATCGGCGCCGTCCACGAGCGCATCGACCGGCTCCGCGGGATCGAAGATGGTCTGGGACAGGTCGGGATACGCCGCGCGGTACGGCTCCAGTCCGGCGTCGCCCGCATCGGCGAGCAAATTGGCGAGGCTCCAGTTGCCCGCCGGTTCGCACGCGGTGACGTCGTGGCCGCGTGCGATCAACTCGCGCAGCACGCCACGCAGGAAATGCGCGTTGCCGTGGTTCCAGCAGGATTGCAGCGAGTGCGTGAAATAGACGATCTTCATGCCGCCACCTGCCGTCCGGTGCCGGTGCGCGCGATCAGGCCGGCATAGATCGCGGCCATCGCGAACGCCATCGCCGTCGGCGTGTAGCGCCGCGCGCGATTGCGTGCCGCCTCGCCGAGATGTTTGTGCAAGCCAGCGTCGCCGCGCAATCGTTCGATCGCGTCGGCATAAGCGGCATCATCGTCGCGGTCGACGATCAGCGCGGCGCCCGACCAGAGCTCGCCGAACGTGTCGATGCTCGACAGGATCAGCGGGCACCCCGCCGATGCCGCTTCGAGCACGGCAAGTCCGAACGGTTCGAAGCGTGCGGCGGACACGAAGATCGGCCGGCCGGCGAACTCGCGCGCCATGCCCGCCGCGTTCAGCTGGCCGAGCAGGGTCAGGTGCGACACCGGCATATGCTCGCCATGAGGACCTTTCTCGCAGCCCGCGGCGCGGAACGGCACCGACAGCCGCGCGGCCGTGCGATCGAGCAGCGCGGTATTCTTGACCTGGTCCCACAACCGTCCTGCCGTGAAGACGTGATCCCCCGGTGCGACGTCGGGCAGCGCCAGCGGCGTGCGGCCGTTGTGGACCGCGAGTGGCGGGACGGCGAGTTGATGATAGCGCGCGACCACCGCGGCATAGCTGGCGCTCGGCGCGACCACCGCGTCCGCGGCGATCAGCCCGGCGCGGACCAGCTCGTCCTGCCATGCATAGGCAGCATCCGGGCGCGTGCCCCTGGCCGCTTCCCACCAGGTGCCGACGCAGCCATGGGTCACCGCCACGACCGGCACGTCGAACACTGCGCGCGCGCCGAGCGAAGGCATGTTGAGTTGGACGATATCTACGTCCTCGCTGCGTGCCAGCCGGGCGATCGCCTCGCCCGCATCCAGGACGGGCGCGGGACCATCGCATAGCCAATCGAGCGGCAGGCCGGTCTCGACCAACTTCAGCCGCGGAACGCCGAGTGCCTCCAGCCGCTGTGCCGGCGAGGCCTGCGGACCCAGTACGGCAAGCACCGTATCGACGCCCAACGGTTCGAGGGCAGTGGCCAGATCGATCGCATATTGCCACACGCCGCCGATCGCGTCAGCGGTCATCAGGAGCCGCACCGTCACGACCCCGTCGCCGATGCCGTCGCCATACGCGAACCCGGATCGATCGGCAGGTTCAGCCGCCGCTCGCTCGCCAGCCAGCGGGCTAGCGTCGTCACGCCGTCGCGCCAGTCGACCTTCGCATCCAGTCCCAGCGCATCTTGCGCAAGCCGAGTATCCGCCACGAAATAGCGCTGATCGCCGGCGCGCCAGTTCGAATAGGTGACATCCACCTCGCGCCCGGTGAGATCGCCGATATGCGCGAGCAACTGGCGCAGGCTGATCGCATTCGCCGGCCCGCCGCCGAGATTGAACGCGCGACCCTGCACGTCGCCGATCCGCTCCCACGCCCGAACATAGGCATCGACCGCGTTCGACACGTCCAGGATATCGCGCACCTGATGACCGTCGCCGTACAACGTGATCGGCTTGCCTTCGAGCGCGCGGATCAGGAAATGCGCCACCCAGCCCTGATCCTCGGTGCCCATCTGGCGCTGCCCATAGATGCAGCTCATCCGCAGCACGGCCGTCGGCACGCCGAAGCTGCGCGCGTAATCGAGCACATACTGGTCCGCCGCACCCTTGGAACAGCCATAGGGCGTGTGGAAATCTAGGGGGCGGGTCTCGCCGATGCCGTGCGCGCGGACCTCCGCATCGGACGGCACATAGGCCTCGCCCTCCAGGTCGAACGACAGGTCGCCGAGATCGCCATAGACCTTGTTGGTCGACGCGAAGATCAGCGGCGTGCCGTCGCCGCGGCGGCGCAGCGTCTCCAGAAGGTTGAGCGTGCCGAGGATATTGACCTCGAAATCGTCGCGCGGGCTGACCATGCTGGTCGTCACCGCGACCTGCGCGGCGAGGTGGAAGACCGCCTTCGCGTCGCTCGCCGCATCGGCCAGCACGGGCTCGTCGCGAATGTCGGCGATGATCGCCTCGATCCGGTCGCCGTGGCGGTCCTTCAGCCATGTCAGGTTGGTGTCGACGCCGGCCCGCGCGAGCGCATCGTAGACACGAACGCGGTGCCCTTCACGCGCGAGCCGGTCGGCAAGGTTGGAGCCGATGAAGCCGGCGCCACCGGTGATCAGGATCGGGCGGTCGTCGGCCTGCGGCTCGTTGGTCATGCCACGAGACCCTTGGCTTCGAGTTCGGCACGCATCTGGTCGACCCGGTCGGTCGCGGTCTGCAACGCGACCCATTCCGCCAGTTCGGCGAGCCCCTGCCCGAAATCCTGCGTCGCGCGGAAATCGATGCGCTCGGCGGCCAGCGTCGTGTCGCAGAAGCAGTGACGGATATCCCCGATCCGCGCCTTGCCGACGATCTGCGGCGTGATGTCGTTCTTGCCCATCGCGCGGGCGAGTTCGGTCGCGATCTCCCGCACCGATCGATCCTGCCCCGATCCGATGTTGAATGTGCCCCCCGCCGCCTGTGGCAGCGTCAGCGCATCGGCAAAGGCACGCGCGACGTCGGTGACATGGACGAAGTCGCGACGCTGCTCGCCATCCTCGAAGATCATCGGCTGCTGGCCGTTGAGCAGGCGCGACGCGAAGATCGCCAGCACGCCCGTATAGGGGTTCGAGAGCGCCTGGCCCGGTCCATAGACGTTGAACAGGCGCAGGCACACGCCCTCCATGCCGTAGGGTGCGGCCATGATGTGCGTGGTGCGCTCCTGCACATATTTGTTGAGCGCGTAGATCGAAGAGAGGGCAGGGCGCTTCCACTCGGGCGTCGCCACGGGCACGAGCGGGCGTCCCTCGGAATCGACCGGTTCCCAGTTGCTCAGGCCGTCCTTCAGGCCGTGCCGCTCGGCATCCTGGACCAGCCCGCCGTCGACGTCGCGGTACAGGCCTTCACCATAGATCGACATCGATGATGCGGTGACGACGCGGCGGACCGGATGATCGATCAGCTTCTCGAACAGCACCGCGGTTCCGACGTCGTTGGTCGAGGTATAGCGTTCGACCTCGTACATCGACTGGCCGACGCCGACTTCGGCCGCGAGATGGATGACGCTGTCGACGCCTTTCAATGCGGAGGCGACCGCATCCTTGTCGCGCACGTCGCCTCGGATGAGTTCCGCTTCCGGATTCAGCAATTGCGACCCGTCGACGACGCCGTGAACCTGGTCGATCAAGCTGTCGAGGACCCTGACCCGGTTGCCGCGCGCGAGCAACTCTTCGGCGACGAAGCGGCCGATGAAACCAGCGCCGCCGGTGACCAAAATAGTCTCTGTCATGCAGTCACCTTAATCTGTGTTATTGACTTCGGCGTTCGAATCGCGCTGCTAGTCGTCATCCGGCAAGTTCCCCCCAAGGTTAGCTGCTAATTGATTGGACAACGAAGGTTCTTCTTCTTTGTTCCTGCCAATTGAAAGTGGCTTTGTCGGATCGAATCAAGCAACTCCGGCGGCTTAACCTGGATTAACAAGGTTGGGAGGAGGAACTTAGATGCTGCTTGCGAGTATAGCATCTAGTTACCTATGATCGGCTCTCGAATTGCCGTCCTTGCATCTGGAGCCCTTGATCCTTGGCCGTTACGCTATTGCTCGTTCGACACGCGCCGCATGGCCAACTGGGTGCGATGCTGTCTGGGCGCACGGCCGGGCTCGCCCTGAGTGCCGAGGGTGCGCGGCAGGCGGCGCGACTTGGGGAGCGGATTGCTGGGCAGGGGCTCGACCGGGTTCAGGCCAGTCCGCTCGAGCGTACGATGGAGACGGCCCATGCCGTAGCCGCTGCCGCCGGACTCGCCGTCGAGCCTGTCGACGCACTCAACGAGGTGGATTTCGGCGATTGGACCGGGCGGCCTTTCAGCGATCTCGCAGGGGATCCGCGCTGGGACGCGTGGAACCGCGCACGGGGCAGCGCATCCGCACCCGGCGGGGAGAGCATGGTCGCGGCACAGGCACGGATCGTCGAGCATCTTCAGGCAGTCGCAAGGGCCCGGGACGGCGAGACCGTCGCGATGGTCTCGCATTGCGACATGATCCGCGCCGCGGTCGCCTGGGTTCTGGGCCTGCCGCTGGATCATCTGCTGCGCTTCGATGTCGATCCGGCGTCGGTGACGCGGATCGTGCTGGGCGACTGGGGCGGGCGGATCATGACTTTGAACGAGGGAACATGCTGATGACGGCTAACGGGGAGGGCGATCTTGCCCAGGAGGTCGCGGCGTTGGCGCCGTGGTTCCAGAACATCGATCTTGGCAACGGGTTGACGACGGCGCCCGATCATTTCCTCGGCGATTATCCACGCCATAAGTTCGCGCGCTTCGCCGATGCGCTGCCCGCCGACATGACCGGCAAGACCGTGCTCGACATCGGCTGCAACGCCGGTTTCTATTCGGTCGAGATGAAGCGCCGTGGTGCGTCGCGCGTGCTCGGCATCGACACCGACGACCGCTATCTGGCGCAGGCGCGGCTCGTCAGCCGGGCGCTGGGGTTCGAGGGGATCGAGTTCGCCAAGCTCTCGGTCTACGATGTCGCGGCACTCGGCGAACGCTTCGATCTCGTGATCTTCATGGGCGTGCTCTATCACCTGCGGCACCCGCTGCTCGCGCTCGACCTGATCCGCGAGCACGTCGCCAAGGACCAGCTGCTGTTCCAGACGATGCAGCGCGGATCGAACGCGGTGATCGACGTACCGGAGGATCACCCCTTCCATATGGAGGGCACGCACGCCGTAACGCCGATCTTCGACGATCCCGGCTACCCGCGCATGCAGTTCATCGAGCGTGAATACGCGCACGACTGGACCAATTGGTGGGCGCCCAACCGCGCCGGCAGCGAGGCGATGCTGCGCGCCGCCGGCTTCACCATCGAAGCGCACCCGGAGGAGGAGGTCTATCTCTGCCGCGTCGCGCCCGTCCCCTATGCCGAATACGGCCCGGCGGCAGTCTACCCGGCCAAGGAGCCATTGAAGTGATCGAAGCGGCGATGCTCTGGAACGAGCCCAACAACAAATCGCATTGGGACCCCGAACACGATCCCGACTGGTCGATCTACGCCGACACCGTGATCCGCGCAGGGGCCGCGATCCAGGCGATCAACCCGCAGCTGACGCGCGTGCTCGGCGGCATGTCGCCGATCGACGCCGAATGGCTGCGAAAGCTCGAACGTCACGGCGCGCTCGACGCGGTCGACGTGGTCGCGGTCCACGGCTTCCCGATCGACTGGAATCTCTGGCCGATCCACGACTGGCCCAACAAGATCGCCGAGATCGAGGCGGTCACGCACAAGCCCGTCTGGGTCACCGAAGTCGGCGTCGGATCGTTCGGCGCCGAGGAAGTCCAGGTCTTCGGGCTCAAGCGCACCGCCGAACTCCTCATCGGCCGCGTCCCCCGCATCTTCTGGTATTCGCTCTACGACCTCCCGATGAGCTGGGGCGCCGAAACCCGCCACCGCGAAGCCGAAGGGTCGAGCTATTACCGCCATTTCTACATGGGGCTCATCCGCGAAGACGGCACCCCCAAGCCCGCGCTCGACGACTACGCCAAGGTCGCCAGCGAAATGGGCCTGATGCAGTGGTTCCATTTCGAGGACCCCCGGCTCGACGATGCGGTCGCCTGGATGAAGCGGCTGGGCACGCGTAAGCTGCGTACCGGCTTGTCGTGGGCGGACAGCTTCCGGCCGAATGCGCTCGACTGGTTCGATCGACAGATGGAGGCGCTCGCCGATTTCGACGTCACCGTCACGCTCTGCTTCACCCCCGAGCATCTCGGCGTCGCCCCACACCACACCAGCCCCCCGCGCGACCCTCAGGCGTTCGCTGACTTCTGCGCCTGGATGATCGAACGCTATGCTCCCGCCCAGCCGATGCGGACGGCGGTGACCGCATGAGCATGCAGGCGGCGGTATTGGCAGGCCCCGGCGAAATCCGGATCGACACGGTCGCACTTCCCGAACCCGGTGCGGACGAGGTTCGCATCCGGCTCGAAGGTTGCGGCGTGTGTGCGTCGAACCTCGAACCCTGGGCAGGGCAGGAGTGGATGACCTACCCCGGCGATCCGGGCGGCCTCGGCCATGAAGGTTGGGGCGTGGTCGATGAGGTCGGCACCAACGTAACCGACCTCGCAATCGGCGACCGCATCGCGGCGCTATCGTTCCGCAGTTTCGCCGAATACGACATCGCCAAGGCGGATTCGGTGGTCAAACTCCCCCCCGAACTCGCCGGCAAGCCCTTCCCCGGCGAACCGCTCGGCTGCGCGATGAACATCTTCCGCCGTAGCGATATTCACCCCGGCCAGACCGTCGCGATCGTCGGCGTCGGCTTTCTCGGCGCCATCCTAACCCGCCTCGCAACCGACGCCGGCGCCCGCGTGATCGCGATCTCCAGACGCACCTTCTCGCTAGACCTCGCACGCTCGTACGGCGCGGCCGAGACGATCGTGATGGACGATCACTGGCGCATCATCGAGGACGTCAAAGCGCTGACGAACGGCGTGATGTGCGACCGCGTGATCGAAGCGGTCGGCAAGCAATGGCCGCTAGACCTCGCGACCGAACTCGTCCGCGAAGGCGGCAAACTGATCGTCGCCGGCTACCACCAGGACGGCCCGCGCCAGGTCAACATGCAGACGTGGAACTGGAAAGGTATCGACGTCATCAACGCCCACGAACGCGATCCGGCGGTCTGCCTCCGCGGCCTGCGCGAAGCGGTCGACGCGGTCGCCAGCGGTCGCCTCGACACCGCCCCCCTCTACACGCATCGCTACCCGCTCGACCGCCTCGCCGACGCGCTCGACGCCACCCGCGACAAGCCCGAAGGCTTCCTCAAGGCACTGGTCACCTACCCATGAGCCGTCCACGCATAGGATTCCTCGGCGTCGGCTGGATCGGCCGGCACCGCATGGAAGCAATGCTCGCAACCGGCGACGTCGAAGCCGCTGCCATCAGCGATCCCTCGCCCGAAATGGTAGCCGCTGCCCAAGCACTCGCACCCGACGCGGCCGTGGTCGGCTCGCTCGAAGCAATGCTGGCGCTCGGCCTCGACGGCGTCGTCATCGCCTCGCCAAGCGCCCTCCACGCCGATCAGTCGGTACAGGCGCTCAAGGCCGGCACGGCAGTATTCTGCCAGAAACCACTCGGACGCGACGCAACCGAGGCCGCCCGCGTAGTCGCCGCAGCCGAGACCGCCGACCGATTGCTGTCGGTAGATTTCTCCTACCGCTACACCGCCGGCATGACCCGCATCGCCGAACTCGTACGCGCCGGCACGCTGGGCGAGATCTACGCCGTCGATCTCACCTTCCACAACGCCTACGGCCCGGACAAACCCTGGTTCTACGACCGCGCGCTATCGGGCGGCGGCTGCGTCATGGACTTGGGCGTCCACCTCGTCGACCTAGCTCTATGGGTGCTGGGCTTCCCGCAAGTATCGAACACCGTCAACGCAACCCTGTTCGCTGAGGGAAAACCACTGGTGACGCTGGACAAGGTCGAGGATTACGCCGCCGCCAGCTTCACGCTCGCAAACGGCGCGGTCGCCCGCCTGACCTGTTCGTGGCGGCTCCACGCCGGCCAGGACGCACAGATCGAGGCCGCATTCTACGGCACGAACGGCGGCGCAGCGCTGCGCAACGTCGACGGCTCGTTCTACGATTTCCAGGCCGAGCATTTCGTCGGCACCCAGCGCAACGTGCTCGCCACGCCCCCCGAGGACTGGGGAGGTCGCGCCGCCGCCGCATGGGCGACCCGTCTCCGCACCGACCCCCGTTTCGATCCGTCCGCACACGATCTCGTCACCGTCGCGCAAGTGCTCGATCGCATCTACGCCGCACCCTGAGCCCTGAATGACCGCGACGATCATCGCCCGCACGCTCGTCTATGACGGCTGGTACAAGTTCTGGCGCCTCCGCGTACGGATGCCCGGCGGCGCAGAAGTCGAACGGCACCTGGAGGATCACGGCCCGGCAGTCGCAGTGCTGCCCTACGATCCCGCACGCCGTGTCGCGATGCTGGTATCGATGCCCCGCGCCCCGGTGATCCACGCCGGCGAATCCCCATTGCTGGAAGCAATCGCCGGCAACATCGCCAACGACCCCGAGGAGAGCGCCCGCCGCGAGGCAATGGAGGAGGGTGGGGTGCAACTCGGCCCGCTCGCCTTCGTCGCGCAGATCTGGCCGATGCCCGCGCTATCGACCGAACGGCTGACGCTCTACCTCGCACCCTACACCGCCGAAGACCGCATCGAAAACGGCGGCGGCGCCGAAGGCGAGCATGAGACCATCACCGTCCACGAAATCGCCCTGGCCGATCTGCGCGCCATGCGGCTGGCAGGCACTTTGCACGACGCAAAGACGCTACTCCTGGTGCAAGCGCTCGAATTGCGCGCACCCGAACTCTTCACGCCCGTTCTCGGCTGAATCATGCTGGTCTACGGCGATCAGGAGACGACGAGCCCCACGCGAGCGGTCCTGTCCGAGGTCCTCCGCCTAGCCGCCGCGCTCGACGCCGAACCCCGCGGCATAGTGTGGCATCAGGCATGCGTCGCCCTGTTCATCGCGGCATCCGGTCTGGCCCAAGGCATCGCCGACGCCGAGTTCACTGAGGCAGGCCACGACGCGCCCTCGGTCGCACAATCGACCCTGATGACCGCCCTGCAATCCGTGGCCCGCGCGATAGACCGCTCCTGGTCCAGCAACTTCGCCCGCCAGGACGCACCCGATCTGTCCGCGCTAGACGCGCTCGCGGCGGACAACATCCCCGAAACGCTGACCATCCGACGCTGCGAAGGCTACGCCTTCTACACGCTATATCCCGAGCAATATCTCGTCGCCGCCCGCGCGATACCGAAGGGAGCGACGGTCATCGGCCTGCGCAGCATCGGCACCGGTCTGGCCGCTCTGGTAGCGGCAGCGTGTGACGCAGAGTTCGTCTGTACAGTGCGCCCGATCGGCGACGTCTATGCGCGCACCGTGGCGGTTGGCGCTGCGCTCAAAGCCGTTATCCACGCGCGCCGCCACGGCGTGTTCGCCTTGGTGGACGAAGGGCCGGGGCAATCCGGAAGTTCACTTGGCGGCGTGGCGGATTATCTGGAAGGCTTGGGCGTCGCGCGCGATCGCATCGTCTTCCTGCCGAGCCACGCCGGGGATCTCGGCGCAAACGCGCAGCTCGAGCATCGGGAGCGGTGGCGGACGGCAATACGTCTTAGTGTCGGGTTCGAAGAGGTGTTCATCGATGACGCCGCGCGCAGCCTGCCGACATGGTTCGAGGACGTGACGGGCAGGGCCATCGCACCCCTCCGCGATCTCTCGGGCGGACGTTGGCGCAGCGTCGGCCCTTATGCCGAGGCCTCCGCCGATCCCGCCCGCGAGGCACGAAAATATCTGCTGACGACGGCAAGCGGCACCTATCTGCTGAAGTTCATCGGTCTGGATGCGGCGGTGGAAAGTAAGTTCGCGCACGCGCAGCGCTTGTATGACGCTGGCTTCTCGCCCGAGCCTGTGGCGTTGCGGCACGGGTTCCTCGCGACCCGTTGGATGCAGGCAGACCGCGTCGCCAGCACGACCGAAATTTGGCCTGTCGTCGCGCCTTACCTGAAGTTTCGGGCTAAGGCTTTCCCCGCCCTGGCCGTAGGAGCCTCGCTGGCGGAATTGCTCGCGGCGGCGCGCTATAATGTTGGGCAGGCAATGGGTGGGGCCGCCGAAATCCTGTTCGATGCATGGCCCGCCGACCGCGTCGCGGCGCTTCAGCCCTGCGTTCGGCCGGTACAAGTCGACGGACGGATGCACCGTTGGGAATGGATCGCTAGCCGTTCCTCGGGCGTGCTCAAGACCGACGCGGTAGATCACGCGCAGGCGCACGATCTGGTCGGGTGTCAGGACATCGCGTGGGACGTGGCCGGCGCGGTCGTGGAATTCGCCGCCTCCAAAGAGCAATGCGACCTGTTGGTGCGCGCGGTATTGGGCGAAAGCGATGACATGGCGGATCTGACCGCACTGCTGACATTGTGCTACCTCGGGTTCCAAATCGGCTGGTGGGACTTTGCAGCGGAGCCCGGCAGCGCCGACCGCCAGCGGCGCTTCTATACTGAACGAGTCCATGCGCTGCTGTAAAAGGGCAGGGACGGGTAGACGTCGGAACGCTCGCACCAGTAGATAGCGGCTGCGTCATAATAGGCGGCGGACGACAAAGCGGGCACCAAGGTATTTCGTCGGATCGCCCACCCACATTGTTCTAGATCTATGGCGCCTGACGCCACATGATCTAAACCCGTCTCATGAACAGCAGGCTCACACATCCAGCGCCCGCACCGCCGGGGCTGGCATCCGTGCTCGACAGCAATATTCAGCGGATGCAGGAGCGGCGAGCCCGGGAGAAAAGCCAAGCCCGATTGCCGGAGCGAATTTCCGACGCGATCACGAAGTTCGCGGGCAGCATGACCTTCGTCGCCATTCATGCGCTTGCCTATGGTGTCTGGATCGCCGTTAATCTGGGCGCGCTACCGGGCGTGCGCCCGTTCGATCCGAGCTTCGTGATGCTGGCCATGGAGGCCAGTGTCGAAGCGATCTTTCTTTCGACCTTCGTGCTCATCAGCCAGAACAGGATGACGGGTGCCGCCGCCAAGCAGTCCGATCTCGACCTTCAGATCAACCTGCTGACCGAGCACGAACTCACCCGCTTGGTATCACTCGTCGATGCTATCGCTCGTAAGATGGGGATCGATGCCGTAGACCGTGAGGAACTGGACGAGATCAAACAGGATGTCTCTCCAGAAACGATCCTGAATGAGCTTGCTTCGACGGATCAAAACTCATGAAGCCTGTTACGCTGCGGTCAATGTGACGCTGCGACTTGTGCAGATGGTCCGCCAGGCGCGAAGGTGAAGCGACCGTTGCGCGGGTCATCATATGGATTGAACTTAAACTCGAGCCCATTTGCTCTATTCGCAGGCGGGCAGCCTGCCCGTGCGCAACCATGCCGTAAAAGCACGTCGCTTGTCGTCAGATACATTGACCATGTCGCCAGCTCGCCATAGCGACGAGAACATCTGAGCAACATCATCCTGCAAGGCAAACGAAGTGCCGCACAGCCAAAGCCGATGCGGCAGGCTTGGCGTCTATGCAGATCCGCTCTCGCAGAAATGGTGCCCGGAAGAGGACTCGAACCTCCACGACCTTGCGATCGCCAGCACCTGAAGCTGGTGCGTCTACCAATTCCGCCATCCGGGCACGGGGTAGGAGGGCGCCTCTAGTGGAGGGTCGCAATGCTTGTCAACACGCCTCTTGCTGGGGCAAGGGGTTATTCGTGATTGGCAGGCAAAACAAAGTGGACGGACGGGCGATGAACGACAAACTGGTGACGCTGATCGGGGGCGGCGGTTTCGTCGGCCGTTATGTCGCACAGGCGCTGCTGGCGACGGGCGCACGCGTCCGCATCGCGCAGCGCGATCCGCGACAGGCGTTCTTCCTGAAACCGCTCGGGGGGCTCGGCCAGACTCAGTTCGTCGGTGCTGACGTGACCAAGCCCGAGACGATTGCACACGCGGTCCACGGCTCGGACGTGGTGGTGAACCTGGTCGGCGTGTTGGCGGGCGATTTCCAGCGCGTACAGGCGCTGGGGGCCCAGACCGTCGCACAAGCCGCTGCAAAGGCTGGCGTCGGCGCACTGGTGCACGTGTCGGCGATCGGCGCGGACCCGGAGTCCGCGTCGGCGTACGGCAAGTCGAAGGGGCAGGGCGAGGCGGCGGTGCTGGCTGCGTTCCCGAACGCGACGATTCTGCGGCCCTCGATCGTTTTCGGCCAGGAAGACCAGTTCGTGAACCGCTTTGCCGGCATGATCGCCAAGGCGCCGGTCGTGCCGGTGCTGCGCGCAGGGGCGAAGTTCCAACCCGTGTTCGTCGGCAACGTGGCGGACGCGATCGTCGCGGCGGCGTCTGCTCCCGATACGTTCGGCGGCCAGACGCTGGAGCTCGGCGGACCGGACATCATCACGATGGGCAATCTCATCCGCTGGATCGCCAAGACGATCGGCCGCGATCCCTCGATCGTCGAGCTTCCGGATTTTGCCGGCGCGATGATCGCCAAGGCCGGTTTCCTGCCGGGCATGCCGATCACCAAGGATCAGTGGACGATGCTGCAGAGCGACAATATCGTCACCGGCACGGACGGCCTTGCGGCGTTCGGAATCGAGGCGACGCCGTTGTCGACGGTCGCACCGGGCTGGCTAGTGCGCTTTCGCAAGGCCGGACGGTTCGGCCGCCGCGCCGAAACGCGTGCGGAAGTTCACGCAGGCTGATGCTGCACGTGCTAAGCCTGCCCTGACACCCGCGCCTTTTTTGAAACTCGCGACGCCGGAGCGCCTGCTTGACCGAACTTCTCACCGTCATCCTCCTCGGCATCGTCGAGGGGATCACCGAATTCCTGCCCGTCTCCTCAACCGGGCACCTGATCCTCGCGACACGGTTGCTTGGCTATGACGCGGGGCGTTGGGAGGTGTTCAACGTCGTCATCCAGCTCGGCGCGATCATGGCGATCGTCGTGCTGTACTGGCGGACGTTCTGGGCGGTCGGCATGGGGTTGTTGAAGCGCGAGCCGAAATCCTGGCTGTTCCTGCGAAACCTGGTGGTCGCGTTCATCCCGGCGGCGGTGATCGGCCTCGCGCTGCATCATTATATCGAGGCGCTGCTGGGGAATGCCGAAGTGGTCGCGATCGCGCTGATCGTCGGCGGCTTCGCGATCCTGGCGGTCGAGCGGTTGGCGCCGCGCAGCGACATCAGCGGCGTCGCGGACATTCCGCTGAAGACGGTGATCGGCATCGGCTTCCTCCAGTGCCTCGCGATGATTCCGGGCGTCAGCCGCTCTGGTGCGACGATTCTCGGCGCGCTGGCGTTGGGCGTCGAGCGGCGCACCGCGGCGGAGTTCAGCTTCTTCCTCGCGATCCCGACCATGCTCGGGGCGAGCGCGCTCGAACTGCTGAAGAACCGCGATGCGATCGCGAGCGGCGGCGGTGTCGGCCTTGGCGCGATCGCGATCGGCGCCGCGGTGTCGTTCGTCGTCGCACTGCTGGTGGTGAAGTGGTTCGTCGGGATCGTCACCAAGCACGGCTTCGTGCCGTTCGCCTGGTACCGGGTGGCTGCCGGTTCCGCTGCACTGGTATGGCTTCTAAGCAAGTAGGACCGGGACGGATCTAATCGGGCGTTGTCGGGGCCAATTCGTACATAATTCAGCGCATTTCGTGATTTATGCGACAGTAATGCTTACGTAATCGTCGATTCTACGGTGACAAGCTTACGGCAGCGCAATAACGCGGCTGTCGGAGGCGTGTATGGCGAACGATTCGATGCTGAAGTTTGTCGGGCGGGAGCAATCCTATCCGGCAAAGCGCACTGCGGAAGAACGGCAGGAGGATTTCCGCGAGATTGCGCAGCGATTTGCGGTGCAACCTGCGGAAGAGCAGGCCGGACGCTGTTCGCAGTGCGGCGTGCCCTACTGCTCGGTGCATTGCCCCCTGCACCAGCATATCCCGGATTGGCTTCGGCTGACGGCGGAGGGGCGGCTGCGCGAGGCGTATGAACTCAGCAACGCAACCTCGACCATGCCCGAGATCTGTGGCCGCATCTGCCCGCAGGACCGGCTGTGCGAAGGCAATTGCGTCATCGAGTTCACCGGGCACGGTGCCGTTACGATCGGCTCGGTCGAGAAATTCATTACCGACACCGCCTGGGAAAATGGCTGGGTCGAGCCGCTGGTGCCGGGCAAGTCCCGCGGCCAGTCGGTCGGCGTGATCGGCGCGGGGCCCGCGGGTCTCACCGCCGCGGAATATCTGCGTGGCCACGGCTATGACGTGCACGTCTATGACCGCTACGACCGCGCGGGCGGCTTGCTCACCTACGGCATTCCCGGCTTCAAGCTCGAAAAGCCGATCGTCATGCGGCGCGTCGAGCGCCTCAAGGCGGCTGGCATCGTTTTTCACGAAGGCTTCGCGGTCGGCGACGATGCGAGCCTTGATGATCTGCGCCAGCGGCACGACGCGATCCTGATCGCGACCGGCGTCTACAAGGCGCGCGCTATGGACCTGCCGGGCGGCGCATCGAATGGCGTGGTCGCGGCACTCGATTTCCTCGTCGCGTCGAACCGCAAGGGTTTCGGCGATGCGGTCCCCGCATTCGACGACGGCAGCCTCAACGCGGAGGGCAAGGACGTCGTCGTGATCGGCGGCGGCGACACCGCGATGGACTGTGTCCGGACCGCAATCCGTCAGGGTGCCAAGTCGGTAAAGTGTCTCTACCGCCGCGACCGCGCCAACATGCCGGGATCGCAGCGCGAAGTGACCAATGCCGAGGAGGAGGGCGTCGAGTTCGTCTGGCTGTCCGGCCCGCAAAGCTTCGACGGCGGCGATACCGTGTCGAGCGTGAAGGTCCGGAAGATGCGTCTCGGTGCGCCCGACGCAAGCGGTCGCCGGGCGCCGGAGCCCGATCCTGCCGGCGATTATTCGGTGGACGCCGACCTCGTCATCAAGGCGCTGGGCTTCGACGCCGAGGACCTGCCGACGCTGTTCGCAACGCCGGAATTGGGGGTCAGCCGCTGGGGCACCGTGCTGGTCGACGGCAAGACGCTGATGACCTCGCTCGACGGCGTGTTCGCGGCGGGCGATATCGTCCGCGGTGCGAGCCTGGTCGTCTGGGCGATCCGCGATGGCCGCGATGTGGCGGCGACGATGCACAAATGGCTGAAGACCAAGGCGGCGAACGCGAAGGTCGCGGCATGAGGCTCAGGGCTCATGAGATCGCTGCGATCAAGGCTGCGGCGAGCGAGGCGTTCGGCGCCGACGCCGTCGTCCGTCTGTTCGGCAGCCGCGTCGATGACGCCAAGCGCGGTGGTGACATCGATATCCATATAGAAGCCACGCCGGACAAGGCGGATGTCGACCACGAGGTTCGCTTCCGAAGCCTGATCTGGCAGGCACTGGACGAAGATCAGATCGATGTCGTCGTCGCGGCGCGGGGCGGCACAACGCGCTGGATCGATCGGGCGGCAATGCGTGAGGGCATCATCCTGTGATCCGCGATGACGTCCGCGAAGCCACCCTGGAAGCCGTCATCGCCGCCGAGCAACTGACGGGGCATCTGGAGCGACTGGGCGTTCGCATGTCGTCGTTATTGCCGACATCGGCAGACGTCTTGGCGACGTGGACGGACGATCCGTGGGAGCGGCTTCACGCGCTATTGCGGATGTTCGAACAGCAGTTCGACCTCACCAGCCGCAAGTTGTTCAGGGGTTTCCTGTTCCTGTCTGGTGAAACTGTCGACGGTCTGTCGGCGCAAAACCAGTTTCGCCGCGTCGAGGCGCTGGGCGGCATCGAATCCGCCGATCGGTGGATCGCGATAGGGGCGACCCGCAATATACTCGTTCATGATTATCCGATCAGATCCGAAGCTCGGGCGCAGAGGGCCAACCGCGCCTGGAGTGATCTTCCCGATCTGATTGCCGCCACCCGCCAGACCATCGCCAAGCTTCGCTCCGAGGGGCATATTTGATGACCGATGCCATGACTGATCCGATGACTGCCCAACGCGCCCGTCTCGCCGCCGAAGGCATGTACCGCCCCGAGTTTGAGGGCGACGCATGCGGCGTCGGCCTAGTTGCCGCCACCGATGGCCGTGCGTCGCGCCGCGTGGTGCAGTCGGCGGTCGATGCGCTCAAAGCCGTCTGGCACCGCGGTGCGGTCGACGCCGACGGCAAGACCGGCGACGGCGCGGGGCTCCATATCGACCTGCCGATCCGGTTCTTCGACGACGCGGTCGCAGCATCCGGCCACAAGGTTCGGCCGAACCGGCTCGCGGTCGGCATGATCTTCCTCCCCCGCACCGATCTCGGCGCGCAGGAGGATTGCCGGACGATCGTCGAGAGCGCGATCATCGAGGCTGGCTACACCATCTATGGCTGGCGCCAGGTGCCGGTCGACGTGTCGGTGATCGGCATCAAGGCGCAACTGACGCGTCCCGAGATCGAGCAGATCATGATCGCCGGCCCGCTGCCCGACGAACAGGACGCCGCCGAGTTCGAGAAGACGCTCTATCTCGTCCGCCGCAGAATCGAGAAGCGTGTGATCGCCGCGCAGATCCAGGGCTTCTACGTCTGTTCGCTGTCGTGCCGCTCGATCATCTACAAGGGGCTGTTCCTCGCCGAATCGCTCTCCGTCTTCTACCCGGATCTCTGCGACCAGCGTTTCGAAAGCCGCGTCGCGATCTTCCATCAGCGCTATTCGACCAACACCTTCCCGCAATGGTGGCTGGCGCAACCGTTCCGCTGCCTCGCGCACAACGGCGAGATCAACACGATCCGCGGCAACAAGAACTGGATGCTCTCCCACGAGATCCGCATGGCGAGCCTCGCGTTCGGCGACAATTCGGAGGACATCAAGCCGGTGATCCCCGCCGGCGCGTCCGACACCGCTGCATTGGACGCGGTGTTCGAGGCGATCTGTCGCTCAGGCCGCGACGCGCCGACCGCCAAGCTGATGCTCGTCCCCGAAGCGTCCAGCCCGGACATGCCGCCCAAGCATACCGCGATGTACCAGTATCTCGCCTCCGTGATGGAGCCGTGGGACGGCCCCGCTGCGCTGGCGATGACTGATGGCCGCTGGGCAGTTGCCGGCATGGACCGCAACGCGCTGCGTCCGCTCCGCTACACGCTGACGTCTGACGGCCTGCTGATCGTCGGTTCAGAGAGCGGCATGGTCGTCGTTCCCGAATCGACGATTGTCGCCAAGGGGCGTTTGGGGCCGGGCGAGATGATCGCGGTCGATTTGGACGAAGGTCGCCTGCTCCAGGATCGCGAAGTGAAGGATCGCATCTCGGGCGAGGCGGATTACGCCGCGATGATCGGCGAATTCCACACGCTCGCCGATCTACCCTCGGTCGAGGATGCGGTGGTGCGTTACGACCGCGCGGAACTCGCGCGCCGTCAGGTCGCGGCGGGGCAGACGATGGAGGACATGGAGCTGATCCTGTCGCCGATGGTCGAATCCGCCAAGGAAGCGATCGGCTCGATGGGCGACGACACGCCGCTCGCCGTGATCTCGGACAAGCCGCGCCTCATCAGCCAGTTCTTCCGCCAGAACTTCAGCCAGGTGACCAACCCGCCGATCGATCCCTTGCGCGAACGCCACGTGATGTCGCTGAAGACGCGGTTCGGCAATCTCGCCAACATCCTCGACGTCCGCGACCAGCGCGAGCGCGTGCTCGTCCTCGATTCGCCCGTCCTGACGGGCGAGCATTGGTCGCGGCTGAAGGCGCATTTCGGTAACGCGGTCGCCGAGATCGACTGCACGTTCGACGTCGGCGGCGGCCCGGAGAAGCTGCGTGCTGCGATCCAGCGGATTCGCAACGAGGCCGAGCAGGCGGTTCGCCAAGGCAAGAGCGAGATCTTCCTCACCGACGAGGCGATCAGCGAAGATCGCGTCGGCATCGCCGGCGTGCTTGCCGTGGCGGCGGTGCACACGCACCTCGTCCGCCGCGGCCTGCGCTCCTACGCGTCGATCAACGTCCGCTCGGCCGAATGCCTCGACACGCATTATTACGCCGTGCTGATCGGCGTCGGCGCGACCACCGTGAACGCCTATCTCGCCGAAGCCGCGATCGTCGATCGCCAGTCGCGCGGGCTGTTCGGCGATCTCGACCTTGCCGAATGCCTCCGCCGCCACCGCGTCGCCGTGGAGGAGGGGCTGCTAAAGATTATGTCGAAGATGGGCATCGCGGTCATCTCGTCCTACCGCGGCGGCTATAATTTCGAGGCGGTCGGCCTCTCGCGCAGCCTCGTCAACGACCTGTTCCCCGGCATGCCCGCGAAGATCAGCGGCGAGGGCTATGCCTCATTGCACGTCAACGCGACCGATCGCCATGCGGCGGCGTTCGATCCGGCGGTGGCGACGCTGCCGATCGGCGGCTTCTATCGCCAGCGCCACACCGGCGAGGTCCACGCCTATTCCGCGCAACTGATGCACCTGCTCCAGACCGCAGTCGCGAACGACAGCTACACCAGCTACCTGCAATTCTCGCGCGGCGTGTCCGATCTGCCGCCGGTGTACTTACGCGATCTGCTCCAGTTCAACTTCCCCGCGGAGGGCGTCGCGGTCGACCAGGTCGAGGCGATCACCGAGATCCGCAAGCGCTTCGTCACACCCGGCATGTCGCTCGGCGCGCTCAGCCCCGAGGCGCACGAAACGTTGGCGATCGCGATGAACCGGATCGGCGCGAAGGCCGTCTCGGGCGAGGGCGGCGAGGACAAGTCGCGCTTCGTGCCGTATGCGAACGGCGACAACGCCAACTCGTCGATCAAGCAGGTCGCATCCGGTCGCTTCGGCGTCACGGCGGAATATCTCAACGCGTGCGAGGAGATCGAGGTCAAGGTCGCACAGGGCGCCAAGCCCGGCGAAGGCGGCCAGCTCCCCGGCTTCAAGGTTACCGAGTTCATCGCCAAGCTGCGCCACGCGACGCCCGGCGTGACGCTGATTTCGCCGCCGCCGCATCACGACATCTACTCGATCGAGGATCTCGCCCAGCTCATCTACGACCTGAAGCAGATCAATCCGCGGGCGCGGGTGTGCGTGAAGCTCGTCTCGTCGGCGGGCATCGGTACGGTCGCGGCGGGGGTTGCGAAGGCGCATGCCGACGTGATCCTGATCGCCGGCCATGTCGGCGGGACGGGCGCGTCGCCCCAGACCTCGATCAAATATGCCGGCACGCCGTGGGAGATGGGCCTGTCGGAGGTCAACCAGGTGCTGACGCTCAACGGTCTGCGCGGGCGCGTGCGGTTGCGTACCGATGGTGGGCTCAAGACCGGTCGCGACATCGTCATCGCCGCGATCCTGGGGGCGGAGGAGTTCGGGATCGGCACGCTGTCGCTGGTCGCGATGGGCTGTATCATGGTCCGCCAGTGCCATTCGAACACGTGTCCAGTCGGCATCTGCACGCAGAACGACGCGCTCCGGCAGAAGTTCGTCGGCACGCCCGAGAAGGTGATCAACCTGATGACCTTCATCGCCGAGGAAGTCCGCGACATCCTCGCGCGATTGGGCGTGAAGAGCCTCGACGACGTGATCGGCCGCACCGAGTTCCTGCGGCAGGTCAGCCGCGGCGCCGAGCATCTCGACGATCTCGACCTGAACCCGATCCTGGCCAAGGTCGACGCCGACGATTCGCAGCGCCGCTTCAGCCTGTCGACCTTCCGCAACGAAGTCCCCGACAGCCTCGACGCGCAGATCATCAAGGATGCCGCCGCGGTGTTCTCGCGCGGCGAGAAGATGCAGCTGACCTATTCGGTGCGCAACACGCACCGCGCGGTCGGCACGCGGCTGTCTAGCGAGATCACGCGGAAGTTCGGCATGTCGACGCTGGCGGACGATCACGTGACGATCCGTTTGCGAGGGTCTGCGGGCCAGTCGCTCGGCGCGTTCCTGTGCAAGGGCATCACGCTCGAGGTGTTCGGCGATTCGAACGACTATGTCGGCAAGGGTCTCTCGGGCGGCACGATCATCGTGCGGCCTGCGGTGAGTTCGCCGCTGGCGTCGCAGGACAACACGATCATCGGCAACACCGTGCTGTACGGCGCGACGTCGGGCCGGCTGTTCGCGGCGGGGCAGGCAGGCGAGCGGTTCGCAGTCCGCAATTCGGGCGCGAGCGTGGTCGTCGAGGGCTGCGGCGCGAACGGGTGCGAGTACATGACCAACGGTATCGCGGTGGTGCTGGGCAAGGTCGGCGCGAACTTTGGCGCAGGCATGACCGGCGGGATGGCGTTCGTCTACGATCCCGACGGCACGTTCGAAAAGCGCGCCAACCCCGAGAACATCACCTGGGACCGCGTGAAATCGCTGCACTGGGCGGACGTCCTGCTCGACCTCGTCCGCGATCATGCCGACACCACCGACAGCAAATGGTCGAAGGGCCTGCTCGAAGACTGGGACCGAGTGGCGCCGCATTTCTGGCAGATCGTCCCAAAGGAAATGCTCACCCGCCTGAGCCATCCGCTCGACGACAGCGCGGAACTGGTCGCGGCGGAGTAAGCCAAACCCTACCACCACCCTGGTTGCCGCCGGGGTGGTGCAAGTAAGATGGGTTCACGCGGAGGCGCGGAGACGCGGAGCTAAAACTCCCTCTGCTTCTATCTGATTGCGATCGGTGGTGAAGGAGCTTCGCTCGCGCCCAACGCAACACCTCCGCGTCTCCGCGCCTCCGCGTGAACCAAATCTTCTTACGCGCCGACCACCCGCGCTAGTGACACACCCGCCCCCCACCGCCTAAACGAAGGGCATGTGGCAGCTTTACCAATTCCCCCTGTGTCCCTTCTCGCGAAAGGTGCGCCTGCTGCTGGGCGAGAAGGGGGTCGGCTACGAACTGGTCCGCGAATCGCCCTGGGATCGCCGCGACGAGTTCATGGACATGAACCCCGCCGGCCAGACCCCGGTGATGGTCGACGCCTCGCGCGGCGTGGCCCCCCTCATCGATTCGATGGCGATCTGCGAATTTTTCGAGGAAACCGTCGAGAAGGCGGCGATGATCAACGGCACCGCGACCAACCGCGCCGAGATCCGCCGGCTGGTCACGTGGTTCGACACGCATTTCTACCGCGACGTCACCGGGCCGCTGCTCCACGAGCGCATGGTCAAGCGCCTCGCCCACCGCACCGCGCCCGACGCCAAGGGCTTGCGCGAGGCGATGAAGGCCGCGGTCGGACATCTCGATTACATGGATTACCTGCTCGATCACCGGAACTGGCTCGGCGGCGCGACGATGAGCCTCGCCGATCTGGCGGCGGCCGCGCAGATCTCGGTGACCGACTATCTCGGCGGGATCGACTGGAAGGGCCACGACCAGACCGCCCGCTGGTATCGCGGGTTCAAAAGCCGCCCGAGCTTCCGCCCGCTGCTGTCCGAACGGATGGAGCTGATCTCACCCCCGGCGCACTACGACAATGTCGATTTCTGAGATGCCCGCCCCTGAAATCGTCTTCGCGGATTTCGAGAAGGTCGACATCCGCGTCGGCACGATCGTCGATGCGGAAGCCTTTCCCGAGGCGCGCAAACCCGCGATCAAGCTGCGGATCGATTTCGGCGCGGAGATCGGCGTGAAGCGTTCGTCGGCGCAGATCACCGAACACTACGCACCGGAAACACTGATCGGTCGCCAGGTCGCCGCGGTGGTAAACTTCCCGCCGCGCCAGATCGGCCCGATGATGTCCGAAGTCCTGACGCTCGGCTTTCCCGACGCGGACGGGAAGGTGGTGCTGATATCGCCGAGCCTGAATGTCCCCAACGGCGGACGGTTATTCTGAAGAAAAATCCTCTCCCGCCAGGCGGAGGTGGCTGGCGCTTGCCAGACGGAGGGGGAGGTAGGGCAAACCTCGGTTCCGTGTTCTCCCCCTCCGTCACCTTCGGCGCCACCTCCCCCTTGCGGGGGAGGATCAGCCCCAGCGCTTACCGGCGCAGGTCGCTCTGCGTGATCGGCACGATCTTCACCTCGACGCGACGGTTCGCAGCACGCCCCTCATCGGTATCGTTCGACGCGATCGGCTGCGTCTTGCCATAGCCGCGCGTGCCGATGCGCGCCGCCTGTACGCCGTGGCCCGACAAATAATCCGCGACCGAGCGCGCACGACGCTCCGACAGCGTCTGGTTGTACGCATCGCTGCCGGTCGAATCGGTATGGCCGTACACGTCGACATAGGTCTGGTTGTACTGCGACAGCGTGTCCGCGACCTGATCCAGCGTCCGCTGGAACTGCGGCTGCACGTTCGCGCTGTCATAGGCGAAGGTGATGCCCGACGGGATGTTCAGCACAAGGTCGTCGCCCTGGCGGATCACCTGCACGTCGGTGCCCGCGGTGCGCGCACGCAGGTCGCGCTCCTGTTTGTCCATGTACGCGCCGACGCCTGCGCCCGCGAGACCGCCGATGCCGGCACCCAGCAGCTTCTCGGTCCGGTCACTCCGTCCACCGACCACGTCGCCGAGCAGATACCCGCCGAGCGCGCCGCCGATGCCGCCCAGCGCGGTCTTCGAAATCGTCTGGCGGCCCGTCTCGGGATCGGTCGTGCAGCCACTGGTGGCGATCAATGCAGCGATTGCAGCGCCTGCGAACATCTTGGTTTTCATAGATAATCTCCCTGAGACATGATGGATGACGGCTTTGTCCCCGATACGGCCGATAACCCGGCTTCGCGACGATTGTTCCGCCTGCGCACCGAACCCACCATGACCATCATCGCGCGGCGATGTCGAGTATCCGCACGGCTTTACGCAAGACGGTTGTACGACGCGGCGTTGTCCTGCAAAGAGGCGACGAGCCAATGGCACCGCTTCCCCCCTTCCCCTGGATCGACGTCGCGATCATCCTCGCGCTCGTCGCGTTGAACGGTGTGTTCGCGATGAGCGAACTCGCGATCGTCTCCGCGCGCAAGGCCCGGCTCGAGGCGATGGCACGCCAAGGCAAGAAGGGCGCGCGCGCCGCGCTCGTGCTCGCCGCCGACCCCGGCAAGTTCCTCTCGACCGTCCAGATCGGCATCACGCTGATCGGCATCCTCGCAGGTGCCTATTCGGGCTCCAGCCTCGGCATGCCGACCGCCGCGCGGTTGCAGGCATGGGGCCTGTCCGCCTCGACTGCGGAGACCGCCGGATTCGCGATCGTTATCGGCCTGACGACTTACGCGTCGCTGATCATCGGCGAGCTCGTCCCCAAGCAGTTCGCGCTCCGCTCGCCCGAGGCGATCGCGTCGTTCATGGCGCCGGTGATGCGCGGGCTCGCGATCGGCACCGCGCCGATCGTGCTGGTGCTCGATTCGACCAGCGCGCTGATCTTCAAGCTGCTCCGGCTCAACCGCGAATCGGAAGAGCACGTCACCGCCGAAGAACTCCACATGATCGTAGCCGAAGCGTCGAAGTCGGGAATCATCGAGGAGCACGAGCGTTCGATCATCTCGGGCGTCGTGCGCCTCGCCGATCGCCCGGTGCGCGAGGTGATGACGCCGCGTACCGAGATCGACTGGCTCGACTGCGACTGGGGCCCCGACGAGATCCGCGAGACCCTGCTCGCGTCGCAGCATACGCGCCTGCCGGTCGGCGAAGGCTCGATCGACACCGTCAAGGGCGTCGTCCAGGCGCGCGACATCGCCGCGGCGCTGTTCCGCGGCGACCCGATCGACCTGCGCGCGCTGATGCGCAAGGCGCCGGTGGTGATCGACCAGATCGACGCGATGGATGCGCTGCTGGCGCTCCGCGAAGCCGAAGTGCCGATGGCGCTGATCCACGATGAATACGGCCATTTCGAAGGGATCGTCACGCCGGCGGATTTGCTCGCAGCGATCGCCGGCGAGTTCAAGTCGGACTCGGATCCGGATGACGCGCCTTCGGTGGTGGTGCGCGACGACGGCTCGTTGCTGGTAGCGGGGACGATGGCCGCGGATTCGCTCGCCGACCGCCTCGGCATCGACCTGCCCGAGGATCGCGATTACGCAACGGTTGCCGGGCTGGCGCTGTCGGTGTTCCGCCACCTGCCGGGCGAGGGCGAGAGCTTCGTCGAACAGGGCTGGAAGTTCGAGATCGTCGATCTGGATGGGCGGCGGATCGACAAGCTGCTGGTGAGCGAAGTCTGAGGACTGGTTCTCCTGCGTTGCCAGGAGAACTCACGGTGCATGGGCGATCCCGCCGCCTCCAAATCCCGTCATCCCAGCGGAAGCTGGGATATCCCGTTTGATGCGCGATCTATCCCAATCAGGATACCCCAGCGTACGCTGGGGTGACGAGCGTTGGGGCGCGCCCCCCGTTCGTCCTGAGTAGCTGCTGAGCTTGTCGAAGCGGCGTATCGAAGGACAAGTTGGCGCGCGGAACCCATGCTTCGATACGAGCCCTCGATACGCTCCTGACGGAGCTACTCGGTCTCTACTCAGCACGAACGGAAAGGGCGGAGTGTGTCTTCCGTTCCAGTTCTCGGTCCACGGTTACGGGCGGGGTTCGGTCCCGGGCTTCAAATCCATCGTAGTTGGTTTCGTAGTTTCCGCCGCCGGCACCTCCGAAATGGCCCCCGAAGCGGCTCCCGCCCCAGGCTCCAGATACTTCGGCACGAACGGCACCACACTCGGCGGCGGCCCCGACATGCCCGCCGGATCGCCCTCGACGCGCCCGTGGAGGTGATCGATCTCCGCTTGCCGCCGGTTGAGATAGAAGGCCCGCGTCGCCGCATACGGATCGGGCGAATTGTCGTGCAGGTCCTTCAGCGTCTGGTCGAACTCGGACCGGTGGTCGAGCGCACCCAGGATACCCGCCGGGATCGTGTACGACGCGCTGGTGAACGGCTTGCCGACGCCGACCGGCAGGATCAGTCGATCGACCGCACCGCCCAGCAGGTCGCGGATCGTCGTCGGCCCGACCAGCGGCAGGAACAGGAACGGCCCGTTCTTCACGCCGTAATAGCCAAGCGTGTTGGCGAACCCGTTCGAGCGCCGCGGCAGGCGGAACGGCTTGCGCTTCGCCATGTCGATCACGCCGACCGCGCCGATCGTCGAGTTGATCGCGAACCGCCCGACCGTCTCCGCCGCCTTGCCCGGCTTGAGCTGCAGCAGGAAGTTCAGGAAGACGATCGGCTCGCGCAGATTGTAGAGGAAATTGTGGATGCCGCGTCGGATCGGGCTCGGCACGGTCCTTTTATAGGTCCGCGCGACCGGGCCGATCACCGCGTCGTCGACCTTCTGCGTCACCGCGAACGACTCGGCGTTGGCCGCACGCAGCGGATCGCCCGCGGCGTCCTTGCGGCCGGTGACGATGATGTCGTTCGGAGCGCGCCCGGCGGACGGCGTTCCCAGCGGGGCGGGGCCGACCGGTGGAATGTCCTGCGTCGGCAGCCCCTGGTGGACGATCTCGATCGCCGGAAGCGACGCGGCCAAGGCCAGCGGCGAAACCGCCATCGACGCGACGGATCGAAAATCATCAGTGAACGGCGACAGTACCGCGCCGGGTAACGCCGCGCTCGTGCCTTCGCTGGGCAGCGATACGGGCGCGGCCGTGAGGTGAACGGGTGCGCCCGTCAACAACATTGCGCTCATCATTACCAGCATGTGCACTCATCGCCCCGTCTATGGTCACCCTCATACTTTGAGTGCAACGCCGCAGGACATGCCCGTCAACACGCGTCCGGCATAGAGCCAATCGTCACCTACAACGGTCGATCAAGGTTAACCCGTCCGATCGGCGCGAGCATTCCCGCTTGCGCCGTCAAGTCCGACCGGGCCGAACGCGTGTTACCGGTCGACCGTGCCGACCTGCAGGGCGCAGTTCAGAGCTTTCCGAACACCGCCTCGAACCCAGCCTTGTCGCCCGCCGCCAGCAATCGGGCCTGTTCGATCCAGCGATCGCGACCCATCCGTCCGGTGAAGTTGCCGAGTTGCGCATCGATGCGTTGCGCCTCGCTCTCCGACAGCGCCGCCATCTGGCCGACCGTGGAGACGCCAAGCGCGCCGAGCTGTGTTGCAACCTTCGGTCCGAGTCCCTTCAACTGCGTGACGGGGCCATCGGCATAGGATTGCACCGGTGCACGCGGTTCGGCCGGTGCCTCCCGGGTCGGCGCTACAGGGGCGGGGGCGATGGTTTCGGTCGCCGGGCTTGCCTCCAGAGGCGACGCAGCGGCGATGGGTTCGTCGGCGAGACGATCGGGCGTCTGCGACACATCGTCGTCGCGCGAGACCAGAGTCGGTTCGGGTGCGCTGCGTACTGGCGGCGCAGGTTGAGGCGGGGCGGGGGGCGGTGCAACGGGAACCGGCGCGGTTTGCGTCTGCGCCTGGGATTGCTCGGTCGCGCGCGCCGACACCGCAGGTTTCGCCGAGACCGGCTCGGGCGGAACGCCAGCCTCCTCGGCATTGGCGATCACGTCGCGCGACGCCTTCACGCGGCTGCGTTTGGCCTTGATGCCCCAGAGAAGGCCGATCACGACGAGGATCGCCACGACGGCGATGATCGTGAAGTGGATTGCCGTCAGCGTGGCGATGCCGTCGGGCAACAGGCTCAGGCCCGAAGCGGAGGTCGCGGAAGTTTCGTTCATGCTCATACTCGTAGCGTCACGCGAGGGAGGCGGCGAGAGGAAATTGGCGGGCTTGGCCTGATCAGCCGACCCTCTCTTCAGTTCTGCATCCTCCCCCGCCAGGGGGAGGTGTCGCCGAAGGTGACGGAGGGGGAGGACACGGAACCGTGGTTTCGTCTGCCTCCCCCTCCGTCTGGCAAGCGCCAGCCACCTCGCCCTGGCGGGGGAGGATCAGGCGTGCATCACGCCCCGCGCGCGATCTCGCGCCAGCCGATGTCGCGACGGTAGAAGCCTTCCGCGAAATCGATCGCCTCGACCGCGCGGTAGGCGTTCGCCTGCGCCGTCGCGACGTCGTCGCCGGTCGCGGTCACCGCCAGCACGCGCCCGCCCGATGCGACCAGTCCGCCATCTTCCAGGCGCGTGCCCGCGTGGAACACGGTGCCGCCTGCCGCGCGCGCGGAGTCGAGCCCGACGATCGATCCGCCGGCCTTGGGCGTGCCCGGATAGCCGGCCGCCGCCATCACCACGGTCAACGCAGTCTCGTCGCTGAACCGGGCCGTGGGCATATCGCCGAGCCGTCCTTCCGCGGTTGCCAGCATCGTCGCGAGCAGGTCGCCCTCGAAGCGCATCATCAGCACCTGCGTCTCGGGATCGCCGAACCGTGCATTGTATTCGATCAGCTTCGGCCCCTGCGGCGTCAGCATCAGCCCGGCGTACAGCACGCCGGAGAACGGCATGCCTTCCGCCGCCATCGCCGCCACCGTCGGCGCGACGATCTCGTCGATCGCACGCTTTTCCAGCGCTGCCGTCAGGACGAGGGCAGGGCTGTACGCGCCCATTCCGCCGGTGTTCGGTCCGGTATCGCCTTCGCCGACGCGCTTGTGATCCTGTGCCGAGCCGAACGGCATCAGCGAGACGCCATCGGTCAGTACGAAGAGGCTCGCCTCCTCGCCTTCCAGGAACTCCTCGATCACCGCCTCGGCTTCCCCGCCGGCGAACAGCGCGTCGAGCGCGGCATCGGCCTCGGCGGCACTGAACGCGATGACCACGCCCTTGCCCGCCGCCAGGCCGTCGGCCTTGATGACCACCGGCAGCGAGAAGGTGCGGGCGAGCGCGATATCCGCCTCTTCGCGGTTTTTCACGCGGACATAGCCTGCGGTCGGAATCCCCGCCCGCGCGCACAGGTCCTTGGTAAAGCCCTTCGAGCCCTCCAGCTGCGCCGCCGCCTTCGATGGCCCGAACACCGGAATGTCGGCGGCACGCAGCGTGTCCGCCAGTCCGTCGACCAGTGGCGCCTCGGGCCCGATCACGACCAGCCCGACCTCATGCTCCCGCACGAATGCCACCACCGCGCTATGATCCGTCGCATCCAGCGGCACGAGCGTCGCAACCCGCGCGATCCCGGGGTTGCCCGGCGCGGCATACAGCGTATCGAGGCCGCGAGATTGCACCAGCTTCCACGCGAGCGCATGTTCGCGACCCCCCGAGCCCAGCAGCAGGACGTTCATGCCCGATCCCTTTTCCGATGATGTGTCCAGCGACATGTTGGCAAACATGGGGCGGCTGGTAGCCGAGCCGGTCGCCGGCGACAACGCACTCGCCATGTCGGTCGGCGAACTCGCGTTCAAGCTGAAGCGGATGGTCGAGGGCGAGTTCGGCCATGTCCGCCTGCGCGGCGAAATTTCCGGCTGGAAACGCGTCGCCTCCGGGCACTGCTACATGTCGCTGAAGGACGACCAGGCGGTGATCGACGGCGTCATCTGGAAGGGCAACGCGTCGAGCCTCGCCTTCGTGCCGCAGGACGGCATCGAGGTGATCGCCACCGGCAAGCTCACCACCTATCCCGGCCGCTCGAAATACCAGATCGTCATAGAGCGGATGGAACTGGCCGGCGCCGGCGCGCTGATGGCACTGCTCGAGAAATTGAAGGCGAAACTCGCGGGCGAGGGTCTGTTCGACGGCGCGCGGAAAAAGGCGCTGCCGTTCATGCCGAAGGTGATCGGCGTCGTCACCTCGGGCACCGGCGCCGTGATCCGCGACATCCTCCACCGGCTGGAGGATCGCTGCCCGACGCACGTCATCGTCTGGCCGGTGAAGGTGCAGGGCGAAGGGTCCGCCGCGGAGATCGCCGCCGCCGTCCGCGGGTTCGACGCGATCGTCCCCGGCGGGCCGGTGCCGCGCCCCGACCTCGTCATCGTCGCGCGCGGCGGTGGCTCGGTCGAGGATTTGTGGTCGTTCAACGAGGAGGTCGTCGTCCGCGCGGTCGCCGCCTGCACGATCCCGATCATCTCCGCCGTCGGGCACGAGACCGACACCACCTTGTGCGATTTCGCCGCCGACCTGCGCGCACCGACGCCGACCGCCGCCGCCGAGATCGCGGTGCCGGTGCTCGCCGACCTGCGCCTGACGATCGACAGCCACCGCAATCGCACCGAACGCTGCGCCCGCCGTCACGTCGAGCGCGGCCGCGAACGGCTCGATGCGCTCGCCCGCCTGCTGCCGAAGCGCGACCAGTTGCTCGGGCCCCAGCGCCAGCGCGCCGACGATTTCGGCCAGCGGCTCGATCGCGGGCTGGAGCGCCGCCTGACCCTCGCGCGCGGCAGTCTCGATCGGTCGGGCGCCGCACTCCGTCCCGCCACGCTCGAACGCAAGCTGGAGGCCAAACGCGCGCAGCTCGACGCGACGTGGCGCCTCGTCCAGTCGCTCAACCCCGACGCGATCCTCGACCGCGGCTATGCCCGAGTCACCGCGCGTCCCGGCGGCGAGACGCTCGCCTCCGCCAAGGCCGCGCAAGGGGCGGGCACGCTGACCCTCCACTTCCGCGACGGCACCGTGGACGCGCTCGTCGACGCCGGCCTTGAGCGCCCCATCGCCAAAACCTATACTGCACCCAAGGCGAAACCCGCGGCCGACCAGGCACCGCGACAGCCTACCCTGCTATAAAAGAGCCCGACCATGCTGATGTCCAACTCCGACCGCGCCGCGCGCCTGCACTATATGGCCAACGGCTTCCGCGTGCTCAGCCCCGGCGACCACGTAGTCTGCGCCGCCACCGGCCACCGCATCGCCCTCGAAGACCTGCGCTACTGGAGCGTCGCCCGCCAGGAAGCCTACGCCACCGCCGCCGCGGCCAGCGAAGCGATGGCGCCCCGGTGATCCGAGCGGCGATGATCCGGGCGGCGGTGCTAGTCCTGCTGGCCGCAACCAGCGCAGCCGCCCAGCAACCGCCGCCGCCAACCACTGCAAGCCAGTCCACATTCCGCTGGACCGGCACGCTCAGCCAGGGCGGGCTGATCCTCGGGACCGCTCCCGCCGGTACGGGCACCGTTACGCTCGACGCCAAGCCGATCGCGCTATCCCCCGATGGCCGTTTCGTCGCGGGTTTCGACCGCGATGCGGCCCCGCAAGCGTCGCTCGTCGCGACACTCGTCGACGGTCGCGTTGTTACGCAAAGTCTCACGATCACGCCGCGCGCATGGCGGATAGAGCGCCTGAACACGCTCCCGAAGTTCCCCGCGCCCGACCCGGTCTTTGCCAAGCTCCGCCCGCCCGAACTCGCCCAGATCGTGGCCGCCCGCGCCCGCACTACCGACGCGCAAGGCTGGCGACAGTCCTTCGCATGGCCCGCCACCGGCCGCATCTCCGGCCTGTTCGGGTCGCAGCGCGTCTACCAGGGCGAACCCGGCAGCTATCACTCGGGCACCGACATCGCCCGCCCAAGCGGCACGATCGTCACCGCCCCCGCCGACGGCGTCGTGATCCTGGCCGCCGATCACCCGTTCACGCTGGAGGGCAACCTCCTGATGCTAGACCACGGCATGGGCCTCAACAGCGCGTTCCTGCACCTGTCCCGCATCGACGTGAAACCCGGCGACCACGTGGCGAAAGGCCAACCGATCGGCGCCGTCGGCATGACCGGCCGCGCGACGGGTCCGCATCTGCATTGGAGCCTTCGCTGGAACGACGCAAAGCTCGACCCGATGCTGATCGCACGGGCGATGCCGGGCTAGCGCAACCTCTTCACGAGAACTGAACGCCCCTTGCCGATCGTGGCACGATAACCGCCAAGCGAGGCCTGTCTAACAGCGATCGCGGTGCCGGTTTTTGGGGGAGCGGGGATCGCGTCGATGGTCTGCCATTCGCTGCCGTCCGCCAGTCGCAGGTTCCAGCGGCCGAAGCTGTTGGAGGGCACGGCAGATCGGATCGTGGAGTCCAACCGGTCTACTCTAGTCGCCTTGTCCGCCGCGCCTCCTCCAAAAACGTCAGTTGGAATACGGGGAAGGCCGAACCCTGCGCGCTTGTCCGCCACCACCTGCTTGCGGTCGATCACGAGAATGTCGCCAGATCGCTGGGCGATGCTCACCGATACGGCGGCCGCGTCAAAACAGGCGAGGCGTTTAGCGTCGGGCTGGATCGTCCGGCAGCGGGCGATGTCCGTCAGAGGATTGGCCAACCGGCCATCCTGCGCAACGGCGGGAACGGAGAACAGAAGGCTGGCGAGCCCAAGCGGTCTTAAGGAACCCATGTCGTTGTATCCGGCCTTTGCGGGAAAACCGTTGTCTGTCGGCTTTGATGCTCGAAGTCGAGGGCCGTATCCGACGTTCGACGTACCGAGCACCATGCGTGAACGGAGTGTGGCACAAATGGTACAATCGTTCACAAATTGGCAACGCCGATACAATCGGCGTTGTGCATCCGGGCCAATATCAGCAATCTTATACCAACCGCGGCATGCCGCAGGTGCGACCATTCGGGGTAAATCCGAAGAGCGCGGGCAGATAAAAGGGGTTTTGTATGACGAACATTTTCCGGGGGCGCTTGCTCGCGTCCAGTCTCTTGGTAGGCATTGCACTGGTTGCGAGCGGTGCTGCGCAGGCGCAGGACGCCGGCCAGATCTCCACGCCCAACGGCGCCGCGCCGGCTGGCGACCAAGACGCGGCATCGGGTGGCAGCGACATCGTCGTCACCGGTACGCTGGTCCGCAATCCCAATCTGGTGCAGTCGTCGCCGATCAATTCTGTGACCTCGGAAGAACTGCAGCTTCGCCAGACCAACGTCGCCGAACAGTTCCTGCGCGAACTCCCCGGCGTCGTTCCTTCGATCGGCAGCTCGGTGAACAACGGCAACGGCGGTGCGTCGACCGTCGATCTTCGCGGCCTGGGTGACAACCGCAACCTCGTCCTCCTCGATGGCCAGCGTATCGCGCCGTCGGGTCTGTCCGGGGTGGTCGATCTCAACAACATCCCGCTGGCACTGGTCGAACGTACCGATATCCTGACCGGCGGTGCCTCGACCACCTACGGTGCCGATGCCGTGGCCGGCGTCGTGAACTTCGTGACCAAGCGCGACTTTTCCGGCGTGGAAGCGAATATCAGCAATCAGATCACGGAGCGTGGCGACGGCAACGTTTTCCGCGCAGATCTGACGATCGGCGCGAACTTCGGCGACGGTCGCGGCAACGCGGTGTTCAGCGTCGGCTATCAGCAGGCTGACCCGGTAACGCAGGGCGAACGCGACTTTTCGATCAACAACATCGATTCGTACACCGGTCTGCCGGGTGGGTCGGGCACGGCTGTTCCCGGGCGCTTCACCGGCCTGGGTTTGGGTGCGAACAACCAGATCGATCCGGTTACCGGCCGGTTGGTGCCGACCTTCGCGCTGTTCAACTTCAACCCGCAGAACATCTTCCAGACGCCGTTCACGCGCTACAACATGTTCGGCGCGGCGCATTATGAAGTGGCACCAGGCATCGAGGTTTATAACCGTGGCCTCTTCTCGCGTAACACGGTGCAGACCGTCATCGCGTCATCCGGCACGTTCGGCAACGCTCTGACGATCAACTACTCGAATCCTTACCTTCCGGCCGCAGCGCGTGGCCAGATCTGTTCGGCAAACGGTCTGACCGTGGCACAGTGTAACGCAGCGGCCGCTGCCGCCCCTGGAAGCGCGGACTACCGCACCTTCACGACCAACGCTTCACGGCGCTTCGTCGAGGCCGGGCCGCGCCTGTCGACCTACACCACGACGGTGTTCGACTATCAGGCAGGTATCCGCGGCGACATCACCGACACGATCGGCTTCGATTTTGGCGGTAACTACGGCGAGAGCGAGAATGTTCAGCGCCAGACCGGCAACGGCACGCTGACCCGTTTGCGTCAGGCGTCGCTGGCGACCAGCACCACCGCGTGCGTCGATGCGTCGAACGGCTGCGTGCCGATCAATCTGTTCGGTGACGCCGGAACGATCACCTCCGATCAGCTTGGCTATCTCCTGGGTGTCACGAACAGCACGATGACCCGCACGACGATCGCCCAGGTCCATGGTTTGGTGAACGGCGACTTCGGTGTGTCCAGCCCGTTTGCAACGCAGGCGATCTCGTTCGCGCTCGGCGGCGAGTATCGCAAGTACACCGCGGCGGTAATCTCCGACGAACTGACGCAGCGCCCGAACGAAGTGCTGGGCAACGGCGCGGCATCGCCCGACGTCGCGGGCCAGTACAACGTCAAGGAAGCGTTCGGCGAACTGATCATGCCGCTCGTCGAGGACAAGCCGTTCTTCCACAGCCTGACGCTGGAAGCCGGTGGCCGTGTCTCCGATTATTCGACGGCCGGCACCAACTGGACCTGGAAGGTCGGCGGCTCCTGGGAGCCCGTCAGCAGCCTGAAGATCCGGGGTAACTACCAGAAGGCGGCGCGTGCGCCGAACATCGGCGAATTGTTCTCGCCGCTGGTCACGGGGCTCGGCAATTCGGCCAACGACCCTTGCGCGGGTGCTGGTGTAACGGCTGGCAGCGCCTTGGGTGGCGTCTGCGCCGCACAGATCGTTGCGGGTGGTGGCACGCCGGCTCAGGCCAATGCTCTCGTCGGTAGCATTCCTTTGCCGTCGGCGGGTCAGGTCAACGTTACCCAGGGCGGCAACGTCGGGTTGGGTGTTGAGACGGCCAACACCTGGACTATCGGCGCTGTGTTCCAGCCCGATTTCATTAGTGGCTTCAACATCAGCGTCGATTACTTCAACATCAGGGTTCGCGATGCGATCACGGCCCCGACCGTCGGGGATGTGTTCTCTGCCTGCTACACGCCGCTTCAGACTGCAACGTCGGCCGCCTGCCAAGCGGTCACGCGTGATCCGATCGACGGCAGCCTGAACGGCACAGCCGATGGTCTGGCCCTGCCGCTTTCGAATTTGGGCCGCATCGCGACGGATGGTATCGATCTGGCGGCGAACTACCGCACCGACATGGGCTTCGCTAAGCTCGCATTGTCGTTCATCGGCACCTGGACCAACAGCAACAAGTTCCAGGCGACGCCGACGTCGGTCAACCGCGAGTGCGTCGGCTACTACAGCGTCAACTGCGCCTCGATCCAGCCGGAGTTCAGCTTCAACCAGCGGACCACGCTGACCATCGGTGCGGCAGACGTCTCGCTGTTGTGGCGCTACGTCGATAAGGTGAAGTACGAGCCGCTCGCACTTGCAGACGACATTGCTGCCGGTGGCGGTCCGCTGGAGCAGTTCCAGCGCATTGGTGCGGAGCATTATTTCGACCTGACGACCCGGTTCGGTGTCACGGACAATTTCGACCTGACGCTGTCGGCAATGAACCTGCTCGACAACAAGCCCAAGGTTGTCGGTGCGTCGATCGGCGATACCGCCTTCAACAGCGGCAACGTCTATCCCTCGACGTACGATGCCCTGGGTCGTCGTTTCGCAGCAAGCGCCCGCCTTCGGTTCTGATCTGAAGCGGATCTAACCAATCAACTATATGACGGAGGTGGGCCAGTCCCGCCTCCGTTTTTGTTTGAGCGTGGCGATCGGCGTTGATAGTCTTCGATGTCAGATGGCGTAATCGAAGGAATAGGGATGACGATCAGTATTATCCTGTTGGCGTTGACTGTGGCCGGCGCGCCGCCAGCACTACAAAGTAATGCCTCGGCCAACGAACCGGCAGCACAAGCGGCTAAAGACGAGTCAAAGCCGATCTGCCGTCGCTATGCGCAAGTTGGATCGAACATCCCGCGGCGTAAGATCTGCATGCGCAAGACCGAGTGGGACCAGATGGCGCGCTCCAGCCAGGCGTTGGGACGAAGCATGCTACCCGCCCTGACGGTTCCCGGCGCTCAGTAAGAGGCGCATGCCGTTGCTCCGTCCGATCTCCTAGGAGGCGGAGCGCGAGATAGGCAAACGGCGGATCGATGCGCTGCGACGACCACGGGACCGTGGTGAACCTAACCTTGTCGGTTATCTTCACCACGGTTCTTTAACAGGTTGCCCGCTGACGACCCGGCGATGGTGTATCCGCGTCGTCAGCGACGACCGCGTCTGCCCGGATTGCCGCGCGGATATCGCGGCCCGCCTCAGACCACCAAAACCAGTTTCCCGTCACCCTCGTCGATGTGCACCGTCGACCCGTCCTTCACCTCGCCGCGCAGGATCATGTCGGCGAGCGGGTCCTGCAGATACCGCTGCACGGCGCGCTTCAACGGGCGCGCGCCGTAGACCGGGTCATACCCCACGCGACCGAGCCACGCCCGCGCGGCATCGGTCAGGTCGAGGACGATTTTCCGATCCGCCAACAGCTTGTCGACGCGCGACACCTGGATGTCGACGATCGGGGCCATGTGCGCCTGTCCCAGGCGGTGGAACAGGATCACCTCGTCGAGCCGGTTGAGAAATTCCGGCCGGAAGTGCGACCGGACGATCTCCATCACCTGCGGCTCGACCGACGACACGTCGTCGCCCTCCGCCATGTTCGCCAGATACTGGCTGCCGAGGTTGCTCGTCAGGATGATCAGCGTGTTGCTGAAATCCACCGTGCGCCCCTGGCCGTCGGTCAGCCGCCCGTCGTCGAGCACCTGCAACAGCACGTTGAAAACGTCGCCATGCGCCTTCTCGACCTCGTCGAACAGGATGACCTGGTACGGACGCCGGCGCACGGCCTCGGTCAGGACGCCACCCTCCTCGTAGCCGACATAGCCCGGAGGCGCGCCGATCAGCCGCGCCACCGCGTGCTTCTCCATGAACTCGCTCATGTCGATGCGGACCATCGCGGACGGATCGTCGAACAGGAACTCCGCGAGCGCCTTGGTCAGCTCGGTCTTGCCGACGCCCGTAGGTCCAAGGAACAGGAACGAGCCCAAAGGCCGGTTCGGGTCCTGCAACCCCGCCCGCGCACGGCGGACCGCGGTCGAGACCGCCTTCACCGCATGCGCCTGCCCGATCACGCGCTTGCCGATCGTCGCTTCCATGGCCAGCAGCTTGTCGCGCTCGCCCTGCAGCATCCGCTCGACCGGGATGCCGGTCCAGCGGCTGACCACGCCGGCGATGTCGTCCGCGGTGACTTCCTCGCGCAGCATCGCGCCCTTGGTCGCCCCCGCCGCCTCGTCGAGCTGGCGCTGCAACCCCGGAATCGTGCCGTATGAAAGCTCGCCCGCCTTGGCGAGATCGCCCGACCGCTGCGCCTGCTCCAGCTCCAGCCGCGCGGCATCGAGCTGTTCCTTCAGCCGTGCCTCGGCGTTGATCTTGTCCTTCTCACCCTTCCAGCGAGTCGTCAGCTCGGCGGATTGCTCCTCCAGGTTGACGAGTTCGCCCTCCAGCGTGTCGAGCCGGTCGACCGACGCGTCGTCCGTCTCGCGCTTCAACGCCTCGCGCTCGATCTTGAGCTGGATGATCCGCCGGTCGAGATTCTCGATCGCCTCAGGCTTCGACTCGACCTCCATGCGGATCCGCGACGCCGCCTCGTCCATAAGGTCGATCGCCTTGTCGGGCAGGAACCGATCGGTGATGTAGCGGTTCGACAGCGTCGAGGCGGCGACGATCGCGGCGTCGGTGATCCGCACGCCGTGATGCAGCTCGTACTTCTCCTTCAGCCCGCGCAGGATCGAGATCGTGTCCTCAACGGTCGGTTCGCCCACCATCACCGGCTGGAACCGCCGCTGCAACGCCGGGTCCTTCTCGACATACTTCCGGTATTCGTCGAGCGTGGTCGCGCCGACGCAGTGCAGTTCACCGCGGGCGAGGGCGGGTTTCAGCAGATTGCCCGCGTCCATCGCGCCCTCGGATTTGCCCGCGCCGATCAGCTGGTGCATCTCGTCGATGAACAGGATGATGTCGCCGTCCGCGGCCTTCACCTCGTCGAGCACGCCTTTCAACCGCTCCTCGAACTCGCCGCGATATTTCGCGCCCGCGATGAGCGAACCGAGGTCGAGCGACATCAGCCGCCGGTCCTTCAGCGTATCCGGCACGTCGCCATTGGCAATGCGCAAGGCGAGCCCCTCGGCGATCGCGGTCTTGCCGACGCCGGGTTCGCCGATCAGCGCGGGGTTGTTCTTGGTTCGGCGCGCAAGGATCTGGATCGTGCGGCGGATTTCCTCGTCACGGCCGATCACCGGATCGAGCTTGCCGTCTCGCGCCGCCTGGGTGAGGTCGCGCGCGAACTTCTTCAGCGCGTCATAGCGATCCTCGGCGCCGGCCGTGTCGGCGGTGCGGCCTTGGCGCAAACCGTTGATCGCGGTGTTCAGCCCCTCGGGCGTGATGCCGCCAGCCTTCAAGGCTTTGCCCGCCGCGGTGTTGAGCGACAGCGCGAGCGCGACCAGCAGGCGCTCGACGGTGACGAAGCTGTCGCCCGCCTTGTTCGCGATCTGCTCGGCCTGGTCGAGCACGCGCACCGCGTCGTTGTCGATACCCGGCGTGGTCTGCGCGCCCGAGCCCGACACGACCGGGATCTTCGCCAGCGCAAGATCGGTCTCCGACGTTGCGCGCTTGGCGTCGCCGCCGGCTGCGGCGATCAACCCGGCGGCCATGCCCTGCTCGTCTTCCAGCAGCGCTTTCAACAGATGTTCGGGCGCGATCCGCTGATGGTTCATGCGGATCGCGACGGTCTGCGCGGATTGCAGGAAGCCCTTCGCGCGGTCGGTGAATTTGTCGATGTTCATGACGAATTCCTGTGGGACTGGTTCGGTGTTGGCCAAAAGATGGTGTTGTATTTGGGCAACACAAGAGGCGGCGCCGACCGCATGCTAGGCGCCCCCCGATCCCGCCGGAATAGCGTTTATTATCGGTATCTAAGCCCCGCCATCATCGCTATGTTCAGGTTCGCATGCTATATGTCACGCGTGACAACAGCCATTCCCCACACCTACGCCATCGGTATCGAGCCGGCCGACATCGACTTCATGGGTCACGTCAACAACGCGAACTATCTGAAGTGGGTACAAGCCGCGGTGATCGACCATTGGCAGCGCCTCGCGCCCGCCGATGCGGTGGCCGGGCATCTGTGGGTCGCGCTGAAGCACGAGATCACGTACCGCAAGCCGGCGTTCCTGAACGACGACGTGATCGCGACGGTGTTGCTGGAAAAGGTCCAGGGCGCCCGCGCGTTCTACGAAACGATCATCAAGCGCGGCGAGGACGTACTCGCCGAGGTGAAGTCGAGCTGGTGCTGCCTCGATGCGGAAACGCACCGACCGTCGCGACTGGCGAACAGCGTCGTCGAGCATTTCTTCCGAAAGGCCGACTCCAAGGACTGACCGGGTATCGGCGATCGACCGTCAAAAATCGATCGCCATGCCCTTCAGCTCCCAGTCGCCATAGCGCGTCGGATCGCGCGGCTCGGGATCCTTGTCCGGCACGATCGCCTCGGGCTGCGGTACGGGCGTAGTCTTCGCCAGATATTCAGGTGGCTTAACGTGATCGGGGCGCTGGCCCATCGCGGCTCTCCGGATTGCGTGTTGGCGTCGTAACCGCCACATGGGCCTTGTCGCGCCGCATTGCCACAACAGCCGCGCGGCAAACCGAACGCGAAGGACCTTCATATGCCCGACTACACCCACGCCCCCGAGCCGCTCGGCGTCCCGACCCGTCGGGCAGCGCTCCGCCTGCTCGACGCCGTCCTGCGTCGCGGCGAGTCGCTCGAATCCGCACTCCCCGCCGCAACGCGCGCGATCCACGGCCCAGACCGCGGCTTGGCGCACGCGATCGCCGCCGAGACGCTCCGTCGCCTCCCCGATCTCGACGCGATGATCGATTCGGTCACCAAGACCAATTTGCCCGACGATGCGAAGGCGCGGATGGCGCTTCGCATCGCGCTGGTCCAGGTACTGATCCTCGGCACCCCGTCGCACGCCGCGATCTCGACCGTGTTGCCGCTGGTCGACGGCGGCCCGCGCAAGCTGGTGCACGGCGTGTTCGGCACGCTGTTCCGAGCCAACATGCTGCTCCCCGAAGTGCCGACGCTGCCGGCCCCGGTCGAACTGCGTTGGGAAGCCGCGTGGGGCGAGGAGATGGTCGACGCCGCCGGCCGCGCAATCGCCCAGGTGCCGCCGCTCGACCTGACGATCGCCGACCCGTCCGAGACCGAAGGCTGGCGCGAGAAACTGGGCGGCGAGAGCTTCATGCCTGGTCATCTCCGCCTCGGCGACCACGACTCGGTCCCTGACATGGCAGGCTTCGGCGACGGCGCCTGGTGGGTGCAGGACATCGCCGCCTCGCTCCCCGCGCGGTTGCTCGGAAAAGGGGAGGGCCACGTCCTCGATCTCTGCGCCGCGCCCGGTGGCAAGACGCTGCAACTCGCGAGCGCCGGTTGGACCGTCACCTCGGTCGACAATTCGCAGAGCCGCATCAAGCGCCTGCGCGAGAATCTCTACCGCACGCATCTGAAGGCTGAGGTCGTCAACGCGGACATCCTCGACTGGGCGCCCGCCGAGCCCGCCGACGCGATCCTGATCGACGCGCCGTGCAGCGCGACGGGCATCTTCCGCCGCCACCCCGACGTCCTCCACCGCGTCCGCCCCTCGATCATCGCCGAAACCGCGGCGTTGCAGGCCCGGATCTTCGCGCGGGCGGCGGACTGGGTGAAGCCCGGCGGCACTTTGGTGTACGCCACCTGCTCGCTGGAGCCGTCCGAAGGCGAAGCACAGCTCGACGCGTTCCTCGCGGCGCGCAGCGACTATTCGATCGCCCCGGTAGACCAGTCCGAACTCCCCGCCGGCATCACCCCAACGGAAACCGGTACCATCCGCACCCTCCCAGGCATGCTCGCCGACCAAGGCGGCTGCGACGGGTTCTTCATCACCCGCCTCAAGCGCTCCTGAACGATCCTCCCCCGCCAGGGGGAGGTGGCTGGCACTTGCCAGACGGAGGGGGAGGGGGCGACGACATAGGTTCCGTGTCCTCCCCCTCCGTCACCTTCGGCGCCACCTCCCCCTGGCGGGGGAGGATCGACAAGCCCTTCGCACCAACCAAATCCCGCGCTAGGACACATTCATGCAACCCGTCCGCATCGCCCCCTCGATCCTCTCCGCCGACTTCGCCAAACTCGGCGAGGAAGTCCGCGCCATCGACGCAGCCGGCGCCGACTGGATCCACATCGACGTGATGGACGGCCATTTCGTCCCCAACATCTCGTTCGGCCCCGCTGTCATGAAGTCGGTCCGCGGCGTCACGACCAAGCCGTTCGACGTCCACCTGATGATCTCCCCCGTCGACGCGTATCTCGACGCGTTCGCGGAGGCCGGCGCCGACTGCATCACCGTGCATTACGAAGCCGGCCCGCACATCCACCGCTCGCTTCAGCACATCAAGAGCCTCGGCAAGCGCGCCGGCGTCGTGATCTGCCCCGGCACCCCCGCCAAGATGCTCGATTACCTCATGGACATGGTCGACCTCGTCCTCGTGATGAGCGTCAACCCCGGCTTCGGCGGCCAGAGCTTCATCCCCAGCCAACTCAAGAAGATCTCCGCGATCCGCACCATGATCGAAAAGAGCGGCCGCGCGATCGATCTCGAAGTCGATGGCGGCGTCGACGCGGACTGGGCCAAGCGCTGCATCGAGGCGGGCGCCGACGCGCTGGTCGCGGGTACCTCGGTCTTCCGCGGCGGACCCGATCACTATGCCACAAACATCGCTGCGTTGCGGGGGTGAACGACACCGCTAATCCTGTGACCGACCCCGCACCCGACGGGATCGACGAAGGTCGTCGCCTGATCCGTCTCGGCGGCGACAAAGGGCTGTCGCTCGCCGATCGCCTGGCTGAGCGCTTCCACCGGCTGACGTGGCGCACCCCGCTCCACACGCTGCGCCTCAAGGGGCGGTACCCGCTGAAGCTGATCGCGGTCCCCGACGACCCCATCCTTGGCGACATCCCACGCGGCACAATGCTGCTGGAGGGCGTCCTCTCGTTTCGCGGCGAAGCACGCGACATCGAGACGCTCGATCTCGCCAAACCACTACCCAAACCCTTCGCCGAATATCTCCATGGTTTCGGCTGGTTGCGCGACCTGTCCACCGTCGCGACCCGCTCGCGCGGCGCACCGATCGCCGAATACCTCATGGGCCTCTGGCTCACCGCCTATGCCGACACTCCCGGCGGGATCGCATGGCGCCCCGACATGTGGGGCCGCCGCATCCTCGCCTGGACCGCGCACGCGCCGCTGATCCTGTCATCCTCCGACCAGATCTACCGTTCGAAGGTGTTGAACGCGCTCGCAAAGGGCGCGCTCCACCTGGATCGCACCGCCGACAAGGCTCCCGCCGGCGCCCCCCGCATCGCCGCATGGTGCGGAGTCGTCGCGGCCGGGCTCCTGATCCCTGGCGGCGAGCCCCGCCAGGCGTTCGGTGAAGCCGGCCTGCTCCGCGCGCTCGGCACCGGCCTGTTCGACGATGGCGGGTCGGTCTCGCGCAGCCCGGCGATGCTGCTCGATTCGATCCAGCTGCTCACGCTGCTCCAGGAAAGCTACGCCGCCCGCGGTCTCGAACTCCCCGAAACCGTCGCGGTCACGCTCACCCGCATGGTCGCAGCCCTGCTCGGCGTAGCCCACGCCGATCGCGGCCTGTCGAGCTGGCAGGGTGGCGGCCCGGCAAGCGAGACGCAGGTCGCAGCCGTCATCGAAGCCAGCGGCGTCCGGACCCGCCCGCTCCGACAGGCGCGCGACTGGGGCTATCAACGCCTCGCCGCCGGCACCGCCGTGCTGATCGTCGATGCCGCCCCGCCCCCGATCGCCCGCCTCGTTGAAGGCGGCTGCGCCTCGACGCTAGCGTTCGAATTCTCCGACGGCCCAGCACGCATCGTCGTCAACTGCGGCGGCGCGCGCGCGGGCATCGCCCAGCTCCCGCCCGCGATGGTCGAGGGCCTGCGCTCCACCGCGGCCCACTCCACGCTGACGATCGCCGACAGCAATTCCACCGCGATCCACGCCGACGGCACGCTCGGCCGCGGCGTCGCGGAGGTCGAGCTCAGCCGCCAGGAATCGGACGCCGCCAGCCGGATCGAGGCGAGCCACGACGGTTACGTCCGCCGCTGGGGCTTCCTCCACCGCCGCCAGCTGATGCTCACCGGCGACGGCCGCGAACTCCGCGGCGAGGACGCGCTGTTGCCCCAAGGCCGCAAGCGCCGCACAGGGTTGTCGTTGTTCGCGATCCGCTTCCACCTCGGCGAAGGCGTGCAAGTCTCCCCCACGGCGGACGGCCTCGGCGCGATCCTCCGCCTGCCCGGCGGCGCGCTCTGGCAGTTCCGCTGCCGCGGCGGCGCGCTGGTGGTGGAGGACAGCGTCTGGATCGACGCCGACGGCCGCCCGGTCGCGACGCAGCAACTGATGATCACGGGTGAAGCGGCGGCCGGCGGAGCAAGCGTGAGCTGGGCGCTCAAGAAGGCCTGACCTAACGTCTGCCCGGACGCAGCTCGAAGAACCACGCCAACCAACCCACCTCCGTCATCCTGACGAAAGTCAGGACCCAGGATACCAAACGATCGCCTTTGTGGCTCTGGGTCCTGACTTTCGTCAGGATGACGGGGCAAATTGGAGCGGGATCGGGACAAGCACGCCCCCTGTTCCCAAGCGTCAACCAACGCTAAGGCACCGCCGCACGGCGACTCCCGACGAAAGACCTTCATGACCAGCATCCCGATCAAGCGCGCGCTCCTGTCCGTCTCCGACAAGACCGGGATCGTCGATCTCGGCAAGGCGCTAGCGAGCCACGGCGTAGAACTCGTCTCCACCGGCGGCACCGCAACCGTCCTCCGCGCCGCCGGCCTGGACGTCCGCGATGTATCGGAACTCACCGGCTTCCCTGAGATGATGGACGGCCGCGTCAAGACGCTCCACCCGATGGTTCACGGCGGGCTCCTGGCCGTGCGCGACGATGCCGGCCACGCGGCCTCGATGGCCGAGCACAAGATCGGCGCGATCGACCTCGTCATCGTCAACCTCTACCCGTTCGAAGCCACCGTCGCGAAGGGCGCGGACCGCGACACCGTGATCGAGAACATCGACATCGGCGGCCCCAGCATGGTCCGCTCGGCCGCCAAGAACCACGCCTATGTCGCGATCGTCACCGACCCCGCCGACTATGCGCTCGTATCCGGCGGCACGACCACGCTCGAAGATCGCAAGAAGCTCGCCGCCAAGGCCTTCGCCACCACCGCAGCCTATGACTCCGCGATCGCAACGTGGTTCGGCACCGTCGACCAGGCCGAGGAATTCCCCGCCACGCTGCCCATCACGCTCAAGCGCGGCGACAGCTTGCGCTACGGCGAGAACCCCCACCAGTCCGCCGCCTTCTACACCGCGACCGGGTCGGTCCGCGGCATCGGCCAGGCGCGCCAGCTCCAGGGCAAGGCACTCAGCTACAACAACCTCAACGACGCCGACGCCGCGCTCGAACTCATCGCCGAATTCCGCAACGCCGCCCCTAGCGTAGTTATCGTCAAACACGCCAACCCCTGCGGCGTAGCAACCGGCGCAACGCTCGCCGAAGCCTATGCCGCGGCGTTCGCCTGCGACACGGTCTCCGCGTTCGGCGGCATCATCGCCGTCAACCGCACGCTCGACGCCGAGACCGCGCGCCAGATCACCGGCATCTTCACCGAAGTCGTCGTCGCCCCCGATGCCGACGAAGAGGCGATCGCGCTGTTCGCCGCCAAGAAGAACCTCCGCCTGCTGCTCACCGGCGACCTCCCCGATCCCGCCCGCGCCGGCCTGACGGCGAAGTCGATCGCCGGCGGCTGGCTCGTCCAGGGTCGCGACAACGGCACGCCGGGTGAGTTGAAGGTCGTCACCAAGCGCGCGCCCACGCCACAGGAACTGCTCGACTGCCGTTTCGCCTGGACGGTGGCCAAGCACACCAAGTCCAACGCGATAGTCTACGCCAAGGACGGCAGCACCGCGGGCATCGGCGCCGGCCAGATGAACCGCCTCGAATCCGCGCGCATCGCCGCGTGGAAGGCGAAGGACGCCGCCGACAAGGCCGGCTGGCCCACCCCGCGCACGATCGGCTCGGCCGTCGCCTCCGACGCGTTCTTCCCGTTCGCCGACGGGTTGCTCGCGGCGGTCGAAGCCGGCGCGACGGCGGTAATCCAGCCCGGCGGCTCGATCCGCGACGCCGACGTCATTGCGGCAGCGGACGAAGCCGGCCTCGCGATGGTCTTCACCGGCATGCGTCACTTCCGCCACTGAGTTGGTCGGGGCGGCGGGGGGCGGTAGCCTTCGCCATCCCACCCACCCCGTCATGCCGGGCTCGTTCCGGCATCCACGGTCCCGCAAACCAAGCGCTCGCGAGTACGCGGATCGGTGGATGCCGGAACGAGCCCGGCATGACGGAGGAGGGGGTGCCTGTTTTTCGAGCACCTCAACCGCACTGCACAAGTTTTAGCCGCAAGCCGTCCCTCCGCCCGCTCTCCGAGCACGCCTCACCCCTCCACGCCCCAACTGGCACGCACATTGCTAGGCATCTCCCGTAACAAGGGGAAGGGGCGCGATGAAACTCGTCATTGCCATCATCAAGCCGTTCAAGCTGGACGAGGTGCGCGAAGCGCTCACCACGATCGGCGTGGCCGGCATGACGGTCACCGAGGTCAAGGGTTTCGGCCGTCAGAAGGGCCAGACCGAGATCTATCGGGGGGCCGAGTACAGCACCAACATGGTGCCCAAGATCAAGATCGAGGTGGTCTGCGCCGCCAGCCTGTCCGACCGCGTGGTCGAGGCGATCCAGGCATCGGCGAACACCGGCGCGATCGGCGACGGCAAGATCTTCGTGCTCGACGTCGGCCAGGCGGTACGCATTCGTACCGGCGAAACCGACGATTCAGCGCTCTGAGGGGGGACGAAATGAAGCTTGATATGAAGACAGCCGCCGTCTTGGCGCTAGGGTTCGGCGCGGCGATGATCGCCGCCGCCCCCGCCTGGGCACAAGAGGTCGCGGCGCCTGCCGTCGCACCGGTCGTCGCCACCGTGAACAAGGGCGACACCGCCTGGATGATGACCTCGACGGTCCTCGTCCTGATGATGATCCTGCCTGGCCTCGCGCTGTTCTACGGCGGCCTCACGCGGTCGAAGAACATGCTGTCGACCATGACCCAGATCGGCGCGGTCGCTGCGCTCGCGATGCTCGTCTGGGTGATGTGGGGCTACACGCTGGCCTTCGGTCCGGACGTGAGCAACCCGCTGCTCAGCAACTTCATCGGCAGCTTCGACAAGGCGTTCCTGAAGGGCGTCACGCCCGCCTCGCAGGCGGCGACCTTCACCGCCGGCGTCGAGATCCCGGAATACGTCTTCATCTGCTTCCAGATGACCTTCGCCGCGATCACCATCGCGCTGGTCCTGGGCTCGGTCGTCGAGCGCATGAAGTTTTCGGCGGTGATGGTGTTCGGCCTGGTCTGGCTTACCATCGTCTACTTCCCGATCGCGCACATGGTGTGGGCATCGTCGGGCTATTTCTTCAAGGCAGGCGCGCTCGATTTCGCCGGCGGCACGGTGGTCCACATCAACGCCGGCGTCTCGGCGCTGGTCGCGGCACTGATCCTCGGCAAGCGCATCGGCTATCCAAAGGAGCCGATGGCACCGCACTCGCTGGTCATGACCGGCATCGGTACCGGGCTTCTCTGGGTCGGCTGGTTCGGCTTCAATGCAGGCTCGGCGCTCGAGGCGAACGGTTCGGCCGCACTCGCGATGCTCAACACCTTCGTCGCGACCGCGTCGGCCGGCCTGTTCTGGATGCTTGCCGAGAAGCTCTCGGGTCACAAGGGGTCTGCACTGGGCTTCTGCTCGGGCATCGTCGCCGGCCTCGTTGCCGTCACGCCGGCCGCGGGCAACTCAGGTCCGTTCGGCGCGATCATCCTCGGCGCGATCGCCTCGATCGTCTGCTTCATGGCGGTGTCGAAGCTCAAGCCGATGCTCGGTTATGACGACTCGCTCGACGCATTCGGGATCCACGGCATCGGCGGCATGATCGGCGCGATCGGCACCGCGGTGGTCTACGCTCCGTCGCTCGGCGGCCCTGGTCCAGCAGACTATGCGATGGGCGCCAAGCTCTTCGTGCAGTTCCAGGCGGTGATCGTGACGATCATCTGGGCCACGATCGGCACCACGATCGCGATCTACGTCGCCAAGGCCGTCACTGGCCTGCGGGTCTCGCCGGAAGTCGAGCACGAGGGTCTCGATATCGGCGAGCACGGCGAGCGCGCTTATAACTAATCGCCAACACTAATCGGTAGCGGGCCAGTCGAGCCCGCACCCACGACGTTCCTCCTGCGGACAACCTTAGCCCGGTGTGGAAACACACCGGGCCTTTTTTATGTCGATCGAAGTGGTACTTCGATCGAGTTCCAGGAAAGCGGGCTAAACCACTTCGTACGGCACGGCGCCGCGCCGGTCGGGATCGACCCGGATCTCACTGGCGGCCGGCGGAAACGCGCGCTGGTCGCAATCGGTGCGTAGGCAGATGCGGCATGACGTCCCGATCGGCGTCGCGATCCCTCCAGTTCCCAGCGCATCGGCATAGATGAACTCCGACGCGTTCGCCTCCTCGCAGCCCAGCGCCACCGCGTAGCGCCGCGCGGGCCGCGTGTACGTCTCGGACGGCTTCACCAGACCCTTCGCCATCGAAACGTAGCGGATGCCGTCGGTCGTCTCGATCAGCTGCGTCAGGATGCGGTCGGGGATCGCCACGGCCTCGTGAACGATCCAAAGCGGACACGCTCCCCCGAACCGAGCGAACTGCAGCCGCGTGGCGGAATGCCGCTTGGTGATGTTCCCCGCCATATCGACACGGCAGAAGAAGAACGGGATGCCGAGCGCCCCCGGCCGCTGCAACGTCGACAGCCGATGACAAGTCTGCTCGAAGCTAGTCCCGAAGATCCGCCGCAACCGGTCGATGTCATGGCGGACACTCCGAGCCTCGGTGCGGAAACGGGTGTAGGGCATGACGATCGCCCCCGCGGCGTAATTGGTCAGCCCTGCGGTCAGCAGCGCACGCGCGGTTTCCGACGCCATTTCCGACGCCGCGACGATGCTGCCAATGACATCGCCGAACTCGTGCCGCGCGACCTGGTGGGCCAGCGAGAACAGGGTCGTCTCCCCCGGCTGTGATCCGTCCAAGCGCAAGGTCGCGCCGTCGTAATCGCGCAGAGGCGCGGCCAGCGCGCCCGAGATTGCCACGGACACGCCGCGCGCCCCAAGCCGAGCCTCAAGCGCCGCGACCCGGTCCGCCCCTAGCGTCTCGCCGATCTCCTCCGCCCGCCGGTCGAGCGCATCGACATAATTGCCGGCCGCATGAAACCAGTCGCGCACGTCCTCCCACGGCAACAACCCCGGCGCGCCCGATCCCGCCACCAGCCGATCGTCGAGCGCCCGCAACTGCTCCTGCGCGCGGCGGTATGCATCGTGCATCGCGACGAGGCGCTGCGCCAACAGCGGCTGATGCTTTACCGCACGCCGCACCGCCGTCTCGTCGAGTGCGGGCGCCTCGACGCTCGTGTCCGACACAGCCTCCAGCGTTGCGATCAGCAGCGCGGTATCGTCCGCCGCATCGATGCTCCCCCAATCCGCCGGAAACTCGCGCGCGAGCGTGATCAGCACGCCTTCGGTCACCGGCCGGTCGCCATTCTCGATCTGCGAGAGATAGCTGACCGACAGCCCGATCCGCCCGGCCATCGCCGCCTGGCTGATCCCGAGGACGCGACGCAGGTCGCGCAGGCGGTGTCCGACGAAGAGGCGACGTGCGGGCAGGGTCATGCTCCAGCCTAGTTTGCAAACATCTGCCGCACAAGTTTGCAACATTGCATTTGCGCATCGCATCCCGCTCTGTGAAGGCAATCAGCAGGACGGAGAGACGATGTCATCGACGATCGAAGAGCTTGAACGCCGCCGCGAAGCCGCCAGAGTCGGCGGCGGCCTCAAGCGCATCGCAGCGCAGCACGCCAAGGGAAAGCTCACCGCGAGGGAGCGCCTTGACGTGCTGCTGGACGAGGGTTCGTTCGAGGAGCTCGACATGTATGTCGAGCATAATTGCGTCGATTTCGGCATGCAGGACCAGGTCATTCCCGGCGACGGTGTGGTTACGGGTTCGGGCACGATCAACGGCCGCCTCGTCTTCGTCTTCAGCCAGGATTTTACCGTGTTCGGCGGGTCCTTGAGCGAACGCCACGCGCAGAAGATCTGCAAGGTGATGGACAGCGCGATGAAGGTCGGCGCGCCGATCATCGGCCTCAACGACAGCGGCGGCGCGCGCATCCAGGAGGGGGTTGCCTCGCTCGGCGGCTATGCCGAGGTGTTCCAGCGCAACGCGCTCGCGTCGGGCGTCGTGCCGCAGCTTTCGCTCATCATGGGGCCCTGCGCAGGCGGCGCGGTCTACTCCCCCGCAATGACCGACTTCATCTTCATGGTGAAGGATTCGAGCTACATGTTCGTCACCGGCCCCGACGTGGTCAAGACGGTGACCAACGAGGTCGTGACGCAGGAGGCGCTCGGCGGCGCGGTGACGCACACGACCAAGACGTCGGTCGCCGACAACGCGTTCGAGAACGACATCGAGGCTTTGCTCGCAGCGCGCGATTTCTTCGATTTCCTGCCCGCGTCGAACCGTGAGGGCGTGCCAGAGCGCCCGACCGCGGACGAATGGGACCGGATCGAGGAGAGCCTCGACACGCTGATCCCGGCATCCGCGAACCAGCCCTACGACATGCACGAATTGATCCGGAAGACCGTCGACGAAGGCGATTTCTTCGAGACGCAGCCAGCGCACGCCGCCAACATCATCACCGGCTTCGGCCGTATCGAGGGCCGCACGGTCGGCTTCGTCGCGAACCAGCCGATGGTGCTCGCCGGCGTGCTCGACATCAATTCATCGAAGAAGGCGGCGCGGTTCGTCCGCTTCTGCGACGCGTTCGAGATCCCGATCGTGACCTTTGTCGACGTCCCCGGCTTCCTGCCCGGCACCGCGCAGGAGCATAACGGCATCATCAAGCACGGCGCGAAACTGCTGTTCGCCTATGCCGAGGCGACCGTGCCGAAGATCACCGTCATCACGCGGAAAGCGTATGGCGGCGCGTACGACGTGATGGCCTCGAAGCATCTGCGCGGCGACCTGAACTACGCATGGCCGACCGCCGAGATCGCGGTGATGGGGGCGAAGGGCGCGGTCGAGATCATCTTCCGCGGCAAGACGCCGGAAGAGATCGCCGAGCGCACCGCGGAATACGAGGCGCGTTTCGCCAATCCGTTCGTCGCCGCGTCGAAGGGCTTCATCGACGAAGTGATCCAGCCCCACTCGACCCGTCGCCGCATCGCGCTCGGTCTACGGAAACTTCGCGGCAAGAGCCTCGAGAATCCGTGGAAGAAGCATGATAACATCCCGCTGTGACCCCGCCCGTCACGTGGTCCGGCCTGCCTTCCATCACACCAGCGAAAGCTGGCATTTGGCCAGGCGGGAGGCCGGACCGCGTGCTGAAACGCCAGTATCCGCTGGCGTGACGACGTGCCGGGGGACGGAGGTGTAATGCTAGCGTTTCTTCTACTCCTGCAAACCGCAGCGCCAGCCGCCCCCGCCTGGAAACTCGCCGACCGCACCAACGCGGCCGGCGTGCGCAGCATCTCCGCGTCGGTGACCGGCAATGACGGGCTCTCGCGGTTCGTCGTGAAGTGCGACGTCGGCTCCGAACCGATCGTGTCGATCCAGTTCATCCAGCCGCAATCGCTCGGGTCTGGTGCGGACAAGCCCGTCGCGGTGCGCTTCGATGGCGGCCCGGCGTTCACCTATAACTGGCAGTTTCCGGGGACCGGCACCTACGTCACCGATCCCGAGGCGATCACCAAGCTGACCAGTTTCCTGGTCAAGTCGAAGACGGTGCGTGTCGAGACCACCAACGGTGCGAACTTCGCGGTACAGGCGAACTTCGTCGCACCGACCAGCGACGCGATGGTCCGGCAGGTGCTCGGTGTCTGCGGCTACACGCTCGGGGTCGTCCCGCCGCCACCGGCTAAGCCAGCCGCGGAGTCCGAGCAGTGACGCGTTGTATCGCCGCCGTCCGCACATTATCATGTCATGATAAGGAGTCGTGACATGCAGACCGAACGCGTGACGTTTCTGACCTCGCCCGATCACAAGGCGGCGCTCGATGCCTTCGCCGCCAGCAACGGCAAATCCGTGGGCCACGTCCTCCGCGAGGCCTCGACGCGCTATCTTGTCGAAGGCGAGGCGGACGAGGAAGCTGCGCTGGCATTGCTCGTCCGCGAAGTCGAGGCTGCCGTTCCCTTGATGCGCGCCGATATCCGCAACACGATCGCCTCGATCCAGCGCGCCAACGATGCCGTGGACGCGGTCCTCGCCGGTGAGAGACCTAGCGCATGAGCGTCGTCGGCGATGCATTGAAGGCGATGCGCACCGTCCTGCTCATGCAGGAAGACCTGCGGATGATGAAGGACGCCGCGCACGCGCAGAGCGACCGGCTCACGCGGCTTGCCGAAGCACATGGCGCGTTGCGTGACCGGGTCAGCCGGCTCGAGGGAATCATCGAGGGCGCCGCGATGGCGCGCCGGATGCCCGACCAGCCGAGGATCGAGGGATGACGCTGGGTCGGCTCAACCATGTCGGGGTCGCTACGCCGTCGATCGCGAATTCGGTCGAGACGTATCGCCTGCTGCTCGGCGCGACCGCGATCGGCGAACCGTTCGACCTGCCCGCACAGGGCGTAAAGGTGTGCTTCATCGATGCGCCGAACACGCAGATCGAACTGATCGAACCCTATGACGAGAGTTCGCCAATCGCGGGGTTCCTGCGCAAGAACCCGGCGGGCGGGCAGCATCATGTCTGTTTCGAGGTGGCCGACATTCACGCGGCAGTCGCTGACCTGAAGGCGAAGGGCGCGACCGTGCTGGGCGAGCCGCGGATCGGCGCGCATGGTACGCCAATCGTGTTCGTGCACCCGAAGGATTTCGGCGGCATGCTGGTCGAGTTGATGGAGACGCCGGGCGATACCGGCGCGCACTAGGAGAGATATGATGGCCGCGTACGAGCATATCCTGAGCGAGCGGCGCGGCGACGTGCTGGTGCTGACGCTGAACCGGCCCGACCGGCTGAACGCCGCACCGCCGGCGATGTTCGAGGAATTGCGCGTCGCTTTGGGCGAACTGGACGGCGCGCGGGCGGTGCTGATCGCCGGCGCAGGGCGTTCGTTCTGTTCGGGGGCGGATGTCGGCGGCGGGGCACTCGGGTCGGACAATCCGGGCGAGGCGACGTTTGCGGCGCTGACCGGGAGTTATAATCCGACGATGGCGGCGCTCGCCGATCTGTCGGTGCCTGTGGTGAGCGCGGTGCGCGGGCCGGCGGCGGGGATTGGGTGCAGCTTGGCGCTCGCCGCGGATTTTTGTGTGGCCAGCGAGAGCGCGTATTTCCTCCAGGCGTTCGTGAATATCGGGCTAGTGCCCGACGGCGGTGCGTCGTGGATGCTGCCCCGCCTGATCGGCAAGGCGCGCGCTACCGAGATGATGATGCTCGGCGAGCGTGTGCCGGCGGCGAAGGCGCTCGACTGGGGGATGGTGCACAAGGTCGTTTCGGACGATGCACTGGACTTGGAGGCGTTCGCGCTGGCCGAGCGGCTGGCGGCGATGCCGACGATCGCGCTCGGGTTGATGCGGCGGGCTATCACCGCGGCGTACGAGACGGATTACGCGACCGCGATGCAGGCCGAGGCGGCGAACCAGCGCGACGCGCGGGGGTCTACGGATTCGATGGAAGGCGGTCGCGCTTTCCTGGAGAAGCGCAAGCCGGTGTTCACGGGCAAGTGAACCGCTTCTCTTCTCGTTCCCCGGCTAAGGCCGGGGCCCAGGCTCGATGCGCAGCATCGAACGCGCTTTCGCGCGCGATATGTTCGAGGGGCTGGGCCCCGGCCTTCGCCGGGGAATTAGCTAATGACTGACAAACCCGAATCCGCCCCAACTCTAGCCGACTGGCAGGCGCTCGCCGCCAAGGAGGTCAAAGGCGCTGACCTCACCTGGCCGACCCCCGAAGGCATCGACGTCAAGCCGCTCTACACCGCGGAGGACGTCACCACCGACCCCGGCCTCCCCGGCTTCGCCCCCTTCACCCGCGGCGTCCGCGCGTCGATGTACGCCGGTCGCCCCTGGACGATCCGCCAATACGCCGGCTTCTCCACCGCCGAAGCCTCCAACGCCTTCTACCGCCGCAACCTAGCCGCCGGCCAGAAAGGCCTGAGCGTCGCGTTCGATCTCGCCACCCACCGCGGCTACGACTCCGACCACCCCCGAGTCACCGGCGACGTCGGCAAGGCCGGCGTCGCAATCGATTCGGTCGAGGACATGAAGATCCTCTTCGACGGCATCCCGCTCGACAAGATGTCGGTCAGCATGACGATGAACGGCGCAGTGATCCCGATCCTGGCTTTCTTCATCGTCGCCGGCGAGGAGCAGGGCGTCGCGCGGCACCTGCTCGACGGGACCATCCAGAACGACATCCTCAAGGAGTTCATGGTCCGCAACACCTACATCTATCCGCCCGAGCCGAGCATGCGGATCATCTCGGACATCTTCGGCTACACCAGCCGCGAGATGCCCAAGTTCAACAGCATCTCGATCAGCGGCTATCACATGCAGGAAGCGGGAGCGACGCAGCTCCACGAGCTCGCCTTCACGATCGCCGACGGCATGGAATATGTGAAATACGGCGTCGCGTCCGGGCTCGACATCGACAAGTTCGCTGGCCGCCTGAGCTTCTTCTTCGCGATCGGCATGAACTTCTTCATGGAGATCGCCAAGCTCCGCGCCGCCCGCGTCCTCTGGCACCGCGCGATGACGCAATTGGGCGCGCAGGACGAGCGCTCGAAGATGCTCCGCACGCACTGCCAGACGTCGGGCGTCTCGCTCACCGAGCAGGATCCGTACAACAACGTCATGCGGACGACGATCGAGGCGATGGCGGCGATGCTCGGCGGCACGCAGTCGCTCCACACCAACGCGCTCGACGAGGCGATCGCGCTGCCGACCGACTTCTCGGCACGGATCGCCCGCAATACGCAGATCGTGATCCAGGAAGAGACGGGGATGACCAAGGTCGTCGATCCGCTCGGTGGCAGCTATTATATCGAGAGCCTGACGCAATCGCTGGTCGACGGCGCCTGGACGCTGATCGAGCGGATCCAGTCCGAAGGGGGCATGGCGAAGGCGGTCGCGGCGGGCTGGCCCAAGGCGATGATCGAGGAAGCCGCCGCTGGACGCCAGGCGCGCGTCGATCGCGGCGAGGACGTCATCGTCGGCGTGAACAAGTACAAGCTCGCCGAACAGGATGCGATCGAGATCCTCGACGTCGATAACGTCGCGGTCCGGGCAGGCCAGATCGAACGCATCAATCGGGTAAAGGCCAACCGCGACGAAGCCGCGTGTCGTGCTGCCCTGGATGCCCTCCGCGAAGGCGCGCGAATTCCTCCCCGGAACGGGGAGGGGGACCAGCCAACGGCTGGTGGAGGGGGCGCTCCACAAACGGATACGTCCGCGGAAGCCCCCCTCCGTCAGCCTGCGGCCGACACCTCCACGGATCGGGGAGGATCAGAAACCAACCTCCTCGCGCTCGCCGTCGAGTGCGCCCGAGCCCGCGCCACGCTCGGCGAAATCTCCTCGGCGATGGAGGACGTATTCGGCCGCTACGGCACGCAACCGACCCCCGTCTCCGGCATCTACGGCGGGGCGTACGAGGACGATGCCCGCTGGACCCGCCTCACCGACGGCGTTGAGGCCACCGAGCGCCGCCTCGGCCGCAAACCCCGCATGCTCGTCGCCAAGATGGGCCAGGACGGACACGACCGCGGCGCCAACCTCGTCTCCTCGATGTTCGGCGACCTCGGCTTCGAGATCGTCCCCGGCCCCCTCTTCCAGACCCCCTCCGAAGCCGCCGCGCTAGCACTCGCCAAGGACGTCGACATCGTCGGCGCCTCGAGCCTCGCGGCCGGCCACAAGACGCTGATCCCCGAACTGATCGGCCACCTCCGCGAGGCCGGCCGCGCGGATATCAAGGTGATCGCAGGTGGCGTTATCCCCGCACAGGACTATCAGGCCCTGCGCGATGCCGGGGTGCAGGCCATCTTCGGCCCCGGCACCAATCTGATCCAGGCCGCCGAGGACGTGTTGAAACTCCTCGGCCACAATATGGGCCCCCAAGAGGAAGCCGCCGAATGACCGATACCCTTCTCCGTACCCTCGCACATGCAGTGGCTCCGAGCGCAGTGCGCGATGCTCCGGTTGCCCGTACCGACTGGGCCCGCCCCGAAATCGCGGCGCTGTTCGACCTCCCGTTCGACGAACTCATGTACCGCGCGCAGACCGTCCACCGCGCGCACCACGCGATCGGCGAGGTCCAGCTCTGCACATTGTTGTCGATCAAGACCGGCGGCTGCCCCGAGGATTGCGGCTATTGCTCGCAGTCCGCCTCGTCCGACAGCGGCCTCAAGGCAGAGAAGCTGATGGACGTCGACGCCGTCCTCGCCGACGCCGCGCAGGCCAAGGCCGCCGGCTCGCAGCGTTTCTGCATGGGCGCCGCATGGCGCAACCCGAAGCCGCGCGACATGCCGAAGGTGGTGGCCATGGTCGAGGGCGTCCGCGCGATGGGGCTCGAGACGTGCATGACGCTCGGCATGCTCGACGCGCAGCAGGCGAAGCAGCTCGCCGACGCGGGCCTCGATTACTACAACCACAACATCGACACCTCGCCAGAGAATTACGGCAACGTCATCACCACGCGCACCTTCGGCGATCGGCTGGAGACGCTGGCGAACGTGCGCGATGCAGGCATCTCGGTCTGCTGCGGCGGGATCGTCGGGATGGGCGAGACGCGCAGCGACCGCGTCGGCTTCGTCCACGCGCTCGCCACGTTGCCGCGCCACCCGGAGAGCGTCCCCGTCAACGCGCTGGTCCCGGTCAAGGGCACGCCGCTCGGCGACATGCTCGCCGGTACGCCGATGGCACAGATCGACGACATCGAGTTCGTCCGGACGGTCGCCGTCGCGCGCATTACGATGCCGCTGAGCATGGTGCGGTTGTCGGCCGGGCGCGAGAGCATGTCCGAGGCAACTCAGGCGCTCTGCTTCATGGCCGGCGCGAACTCGATCTTCACCGGCGACAAGCTGCTGACCACCGGCAACGCCGGCGACAGCGCAGACGCGACGCTGCTGGCGAAGCTGGGGATGAAGCCGATGGTCGGCCCCGAACCGATGCGGGTTGGCTGAGTGAAGCGCCGCCTTGCCGTACTTGTCGCGCTATTGGTCACTTGGTCCTGTTACGGATTAGTTGTGCTTACCATGGCCGATCAAGAGGCCGGGCGGTGCCATCAGTACGGCAGCTTAGCTGCAGAGTGCTCTGCGCCGTTCATGCTCTTCTTCGGCGGAGTCTCTTTTCTATTCGTATGTGCAACTCTCGCGCTGGTTTTCTTCGCCACCCGCTGGCCTTCAAATCCGGGTAAAAACTGATGTTCAAGAAGATCCTGGTCGCCAATCGGGGCGAGATCGCGTGTCGGGTCATGCGGACCGCCAAGGCGATGGGCATCAAGACCGTCGCGGTCTATTCCGATGCCGACGCGCGCGCGCCGCATGTGCTGATGGCCGACGAGTCGGTGCGGCTCGGGCCGGCACCCGCTGCCGAGAGCTATCTCAAGGCCGAGCTGATCCTGCTCGCGGCCAAGGAAACCGGCGCGGACTGTATCCATCCGGGCTACGGCTTCCTCTCCGAACGCGAGAGTTTCGCGCTCGCCTGCGCCGAGGCCGGGATCGCGTTCGTCGGCCCGCCGCCGAAAGCCATCGCCGCGATGGGCGACAAGATCGAATCGAAGAAGCTCGCCAAGGCCGCGGGCGTCAACGTCGTGCCGGGCTATCTCGGCGAGATCGACAGCACCGATCACGCGGTCGAGATCGCTGGCGGCATCGGCTATCCGGTGATGATGAAGGCATCGGCCGGCGGCGGCGGCAAGGGCATGCGGCTCGCCTACAGCGAACAGGACGTCCGCGAAGGCTTCGAGGCGACCAAGCGCGAGGGGCTGGCGAGCTTCGGCGACGACCGCGTGTTCATCGAGAAGTTCATCGAATCGCCCCGCCACATCGAGATCCAGCTGATCGGCGACCAGCATGGCAACATCGTCTATCTCAACGAGCGCGAATGCTCGATCCAGCGCCGCCACCAGAAGGTCGTCGAGGAGGCGCCGTCGCCGTTCGTGACGCCGAAGATGCGCAAGGCCATGGGCGAGCAGGCGGTCGCGCTGGCGCAGGCGGTTGGGTATTATTCGGCGGGTACGGTCGAGCTGATCGTGTCGGGCGCGGACACGACGGGGGAGGGGTTCTACTTCCTCGAAATGAACACCCGGCTCCAGGTCGAGCATCCGGTGACCGAGGAGATCACCGGGCTCGATCTGGTCGAGCTGATGATCCGCGTCGCGGCCGGCGAGCCGCTCGGGTTCGGGCAGGACGAGGTGAAGTTGAACGGCTGGTCGATCGAGAACCGGGTGTACGCCGAAGACCCGTATCGCGGGTTCCTGCCGAGCATAGGTCGGCTCGTCCGGTACAATCCGCCCGAAACTTCCCCCCTCCCGCAAGCGGGAGGGGCCGGGGGTGGGCACGCGCTCTCCTCCACCGAAACGGCGGCATTCGAGGATAGCGCGAGCCCACCCCCCAACCCCCTCCCGCAAGCGGGCGGGGGAGAAGCAAGAGTCCGCGTCGACGACGGCGTCCGCGAGGGCGGCGAGGTCAGCATGTTCTACGACCCGATGATCGCCAAGCTCATCACCTGGGCCCCCACCCGCGACGGCGCGATCGCCGCACAGATCGCCGCACTCGACGCGTTCGAGCTCGAAGGCCCCGGCAACAACATCGATTTCCTTTCGGCGATCATGCAGCACCCACGCTTCCAGTCGGGCGCACTCACGACCGGGTTCATCGCCGAGGAATATCCCGACGGCTTCCACGGCGCCCCCGCCGACGCCGAACTGCTGAAGACGCTCGCCGCCGTCGCCGCCTTCGCCGCCACTGCGGAGGCCGACCGCGCCCGCCGCATCGACGGCCAGCTCGGCAAGCGCCTGCGCCCGCCCGCCGGTTGGGTGGTGACGATCGACAAGACCGACCACGCCGTGACGGTCTCGACCGATGGCATCATGGTCGATGGCGAGGACCTCGACCTGGCGCTCGAATACACGCCAGGCGACCGGATGGTGGTAGCGGACGGCCACGGCGCAGACGGCGATGAACACCTCACGATCCGCATCGCCAAGGTCCGCGCCGGCTTCAAGCTCACGACACGCGGCGCGAGCCATGTCGCGCGCGTGCTGCCGGCTCGCGTCGCGCCCTACACGGCGCACATGATCGAGAAGATCGCGCCCGATCTGTCGAAGTTCCTGATCTGCCCGATGCCGGGGCTGCTGGTGCGGCTCGATGTCGCGGCGGGCGACAAGGTGGAGGCGGGGCAGCCGCTGGCCGTGGTCGAGGCGATGAAGATGGAGAACATCCTGCGCGCCGAGAAGACGGGCACGGTGAAGTCGGTTGCGGCGAAGACCGGAGATAGCCTGGCGGTCGATCAGGTGATCCTCGAACTGGATTGAGCGGGCTCCGTCCAGCTCCAACTCCTGTCCCCGCCCCGTCATGCCGGACTCGTTCCGGCATCCACCGTTCCTCACATCCGATAGAACCGAGTATGCGGAACGGTGGGCCCCGGCCTCCGCCGGGGTGACGGAGAGGGTGGGGGCGCGCGTTCCTCGTAGCAACCGTGCGGAAACGAACCACACTTCTGTTTCCCCGCGAAGGCGGGGACCCAGTCTGGGCTCCCGCCTTCGTGGGAGAACAAGGAAGCGCGGGCGACGGTGGTGTGTGCGGGATCGCGCTCCACTGAATCCACCCCGGCGAAGGCCGGGGCCCAATTGGAAGGGTCGTCGTAGCGGAAGACCGACCTCAATCACCACCGGCCCCCAATGGGCCCCGGCCTCCGCCGGGGTGGTGCACATTAGGGCGCCGGGGTGGAGCACATGAGGGGCGGAGGCTTTCCCATACTGCCTCCCATACCCGTGGTGATTGCCTCTAGACTGCCCCCCTCCCGTTTCCGGCCCCATCGCTGTAAAGCATCCCGGATGACCCTCTTCCGCTACCTCGCCGCGCTCCTCCTCCTAGCCACCGCGCTCCCAGCGATCGCGCAGGACGAGCCCAAGGTCGCGACCGTCGCCGCCAGCCTCACCCAGGCCTCGGCCGAGCTCCAGGCGATCGACGACGCCACCCTCGCCGCGCGCGACGACAAGGCGCGGCAGGCGTTGCGGGATCGCGCGCAGGCCGTGCAGACCACCGCCGCCGACGCCGTCCGCACGCTCACGCCGGAGATGGCGCTGGTCCAGGCGCGCGTCGCGGAACTCGGTGCCGCCACGCCCGGCGTGGTCGAGGCGCCCGAGATCCGCACGCAACGCAAGCTCCTCGCACAGAGCCAGTCCGCGATCGATTCAGCGATCAAGCGCGCGCGGCTGATCGGGATCGAGGCCAAGCAGCAGATCGACGACATCGGCGCGGCCGAAGCGGAGGAACTCGGCCAGCAATTGTCCGAGAACACCGGCTCGCCGCTGTCGCCGACATTGTGGGCGGGGATCGTCGATCACCTGCCACGCGACACCGCGCGGCTGATGCGGTTCGTCAATGTCGAGACCCGCCAGTTCGGCGCGCGGTTCGACATCCGCGCCGGGACCGGCCTGCTGGTCGGGATACTTGCCGCGCTGGTGCTGATCGTGCCGTTGCGCCGCTGGCTGCACGGCGTCGGCCGGCGCTACGCGACCGATCACGCACCCGGCGGTCGCTTGCGGCGCTCGGCCTATGCATTGTGGTTGGTGGTGATTGGCACTGCGCTGCCGGGGCTTGCAGCGCTGGCGATCGTCGCGTCGCTGCGCTGGGCCGGGCTTGTATCGCCCGCCTGGAGCCGGTTCGGCGCGATCTTCGTCGGCATCTCGTGGTTTTCCGCGTTCGTGTCGTCGCTCGGTGGCGCGCTGCTGTTGCGCGGCCAGTCCACCTGGCGGCTGTTGCCGATCGGCGATCCCGCCTCGCAGGCGTTGCGGCCCTACACCTGGATGGCGGCCGGGCTGATCTTCTTCGGCCAGTTGTTGATTGCAACGAACGCGTTGATCGGCATCAGCGCGCCGGCGTCGAGCGCCGCCAACGCGGTCGTCGCGCTGCTGCACATCGTCCTGCTCGGCGCGATCCTGGTGACGCTCGGCCGGTTGCGCGCCGCCGCGCTGCCCGATCCGACCAAGCCCGCGCGCAACACGCTGCTCGCGATCGTCGCGACGCTCGTCTGGCTGGTGTTGCTCGTCACGCTGATCGCCGGGCTGATCGGCTATGTGAACTTCGCGCTGAAGGTCGCGACGTGGCTGCTGTGGGGCGCGATCGTCGGTGCGACGCTGTATCTGATGATGACCTTCACCGACGATGCGTGCCGGACGCTGCTGTCGAGCGGCAACCGCCTCGGCCGGTCGGCGAACAGCGGCTTCGGCGTCGACAACAAGACCGTCGACCAGATCGGCGTGCTGCTGTCCGCGGTGCTGCGGCTGTTGCTGATCATGCTCGCGGTCGGCGCGGTGATGGCGCCGTTCGGTGCGGGCGTCGGCTCGGCGTTCGAGCTGTTCGGCACGGTCGCGAACGGCGTGACCATCGGCCAGGTCACGATCTCGCCGGGCGCGGTGCTGCGCTCGATCGCGGTGCTGTTCGTCGCGCTGGCGATCATGCGCGGGCTGCAGCATTGGCTGGTGAACAGCTACCTCCCGACCACTGCGATGGATGCCGGCGCGCAGAATTCGGTGACCATGGTCGCGCGCTATGCCGGGATCATCGCCGCGGTGCTGTGGTCGCTCGGCGCGCTCGGGATCGGCATGGAGAAGCTTGCCGTGGTGCTCGGTGCGCTGTCGGTCGGTATCGGCTTCGGCCTCCAGGCGATCACGCAGAACTTCGTCTCGGGGCTGATCCTGCTCGCCGAGCGCCCGGTGAAGATCGGCGATCTCGTCCGGATCGGCAACATGGAGGGCGACGTCAAACGGATCAACGTGCGCTCGACCGAGATCGAGGTGGCGGACCGCTCGACGCTGATCGTGCCGAACTCGGAACTGATTACCAAGACGATCCAGAACATGACGCTGGCCGCGCCGATCGGCCGGATCCAGCTGCAATTCTCGGTGCCGCTCGAGGAGGATCTCGATGCGGTGCGGACGATGGTGTTGGCGGCGTTTGCGGAGAAGCACGAGGTGCTCGATCACCCCGAGTCCAAAGTGTTCATCGACTCGATCGATGCCGGTCGCGCCAAGTTCAACTGCTTCGCCTATGTGGCCAGTCCGCGCGATGCCTATCCGATCCGCAGCGAACTGCTGTTCACGCTGCTCCGCCAGTTCCGCGAGGCGGGGATCGAAGTCGGCGCGACCGCGACCAAGATGGAGATCGTGGGTGGCACGCCTGCCCCGTTCATGCCCGACCAGAACCCCGATCAGAATAGCGCGTAAGGCAACGACACGCTGAAGCTCGACCCCGCCGCCATCGTCCCCCGTGGGCGGATGCGGACGTTGGTGACCGCTTTCGGCGTGACGGCGGGGTCATAGGTCCAACTGGTGCCGCCGTTCGCCGAGAAATCGACGTCGTCGGTGGTGCTGGCGGGCGCGGTGTAGGTCACCGCCAGCGACGAAGCGGGCGAACCTTCGGCGGTCATCACGTACGCCGTCGAGGCGGTTCCGTCGCCGTCGAGTGCCACTGCCCCCCGCGCAGGGGTCGGGAGTACGACGTTGAGCGAGTTGGCGTCGACCGGGACGATATCGGTATTGGTCAGCGTGATCGTCGTCCGCTGTTTGCTGCCTGGGATCGCGCGCGGGTTGCTGGTCGCGGACAGCGGATCCCATGTCGTCCGTGTGACGATGACGACGCCGACCGGCTTGGGTAAAACGATCATCGTCACCGACACGGTCGCGACGGGAATCGGGGTCGGGTTCCGATCGAGTGTGCCGACACACAGGCCCAATACGCCGAGCAGGTCGCAGAAGCGCCACTCCCACGCGATCCTGAAGCTGCCCGTATAGGTGCCGGGCGGAAGTGCGGCGGTCGACGACGGACGGACGTGAACCTGGACGTCGCGCGCGGTGCCGCCGAGTAACCCGAGCAGATTGATGAGGCCGCCGTTCATGTAGACGAACGGCGTGCCGGGGGTGAAGGGATAGGCGCCCGCGCCGTCCGCGGCGACCGCGTAATTGGCGGTGACGGTGTTCGCGGGGTTGGTCGAGGTCAGTTTGAAGCCGTCGGGGCTGGTCACGGTCGCGCGCAGATAATTGCCGCCGAGCAGGGCGATCACGGTGCTCGGACAATCGAACCCGCCGGGAACGTCGACATAAGGCGGCGCGCCGTCGACCAAAGCAGCCGACAAATAGGAGCCGAGCGTGGTCGGTCCGGTATTGGTCACGGCACAGGCCGCCCAGGCCGAGGACGGCACCGCGAACGCCACGATGGCGATCAGCGTCTTCATAAGTCCGGTCGTCAACGCTTCATCCCTCCGCGTCCTGCTCGTGCGCCATCCGCTAATCGGCGATTGGTTAAGGCGCTTTCAAAGACCTGAAATGGGTGTTTTCGTTGGACCGGTGCGCCGTGCGCTCGGCTCCGGCTTTTGGGAGGCTTGCGGCGACCGTCAAACTGTTCAAACGTGGCCGGCATGACGATCGCTCCCACCGCATCGCCCCTCTCGGCGCAGCCGCGCACCATATTGATCGCGAGCGTCGCGACGGCCGCGCTCTCGGGCCTGTTGTTCGGTTTCGATACGGCGGTCATCGCCGGCGTGACCGGCGCGCTCAAAGCCAAATTCGCGCTCAGTGAAGCGTGGCTCGGTTTCACCGTGTCGTCGGCGCTATGGGGCACGCTGATCGGTGCGCTGTTCATCGGCTCGCTCGGCGATCGCTATGGCAGTCGCAACGTGCTGCGCGTGCTCGCCTTCCTCTACGTCGTCACCGCGCTCGGCTGCGCATTGGCGTGGAACTGGCACAGCTTCATCGGCTTCCGCTTCATCAACGGCATCGCGATCGGCGGTTCGTCGGTGCTCGCACCCGCGTACATCGCCGAACTCGCGCCACCGGCACAGCGCGGGAAAATGGTCGGCGGGTTCCAGTTCGCGGTCATCCTCGGCATCCTGCTCGCCTATGTCTCGAACGCGATCATCGGCGCGCTCGATCTGGGCGATATCGAGTGGCGGTGGAAGCTCGGGATCGTCGCAGCACCGTCGCTGGTGTTCTTCGCGCTGCTGTTCCGCATCCCCAATTCGCCGCGCTGGCTGCTCACCAAGGGACGCGACGTCGAGGCGAAGCAGGTGTTGGCACTGGTCGGCATGAGCCCTGACGTCGCGCGGGCCGAACTCGCTGCTCCCAAGGGCGATGCGTCGCTCTCCTGGACGCGCCACCGCAAGCCGATCACGCTCGCCTTCCTGGTCGCGATGTTCAACCAGTTCAGCGGCATCAACGCGTTCCTCTATTACCTCAACGACATCTTCAAGGCGTCGGGCGGCGGCCTCTCGCCCGATCTCCAGGCGGTGATGATCGGTGTCGCCAACATGGTCTTCACGCTGCTCGGCATGCTGTTGATCGACCGGATCGGCCGACGCACGCTGTTGCTGTGGGGCTCTGCGGGCATGACCGCGGCGCTGTCGGTCGGCGGGCTGGCGCTGCTCGGCGTGCTGCCCAGCTGGCTGCTGCTGCCGTCGCTGATCGTCTTCATCATGTTCTTCGCCCCCGGTTCGGGCGCGGTGATCTGGGTGTATATCTCGGAGGTGTTCCCGCAGAACGTCCGTGCGCGCGGGTCGAGCATCGGCTCGTCGAGCCATTGGGGCTGGAACGCGGTGATCGCGCAGGTCTTCCCCGTCGCCGCGGCATGGTCGGCGGGCGCGCCGTTCCTGTTCTTCGCCGCGATGATGGCGGTGCAGTTCGTCACCGTGTTCCTGTATTTCCCGGAGACCAAGGGCGTGCCGCTGGAGGATATGGACGCGCATATGTCGCGATAACCGCAGATGCGACGAAAGCACTGCCGAACCGGCACAATCCTGCGACAATTGGACGCTAGTTCAAACCCCTGATCGGCGGTCGATCATTGGGGTGGAACGGGTATGCGTAAACTGGGTCTGGTTCTGGCGGTGAGCATGCCTGCGATGGCGGCTGCGCAACAGGCACCGTCGCCATCGGCGGGCGCCTCCGCGGCACAGACGCAGGAACAGGACGAGGCGGCCGACGCAGAGGAGATCGTCGTCACCGGATCGCGCAAGCTGCCGGGCTCCGTGATCGGCGACATCCCGCCCGACCAGACTCTGGGCCAAGCCGAGATCCGCTCCTACGGCGTGAGTTCGATCTCCGACCTGCTCAACGAACTCAGCCCGCAGACCACGAGCGGCCGTGGCAGCGGCGGTGCGCCGGTGGTGCTGCTCAACGGTCGCCGCATCTCCAGCTTCAGCGAGATCCGCGACATCCCGACCGAGGCGATCCAGCGCGTCGAGATCCTGCCCGAGGAGGTCGCGCTCAAATATGGCTACCGCGCCGACCAGAAGGTCGTGAACTTCGTCCTGCGCCGTCGCTTCCGCGCGGTCACCGCGGAGGTGACTGACAGGATGCCGACCGAGGGCGGCAGCAACACGCCGCTGGGCGAGCTCGACATGCTCACCATCGCGCGCGACCGCCGCCTAAACCTGCACGTCGAATACACCTCGACCTCGGCACTGACCGAGGCCGAACGCGACATAAGCCCGATCGCCAGCACCTCGCTCGCGAGCAGGGTGCTTGGCGCGAACGGCGCGATCATCGATCCCACGCCGTTCCGTACGCTAGAGCCCGAGAACAGCACGTTCACCGCGAACGGCGTCTATGCCCGCAACATCTTCGGCAACATCGGCGCGACGATCAACGGACGCATCGAATCGACCGACAGCCGCAGCCTCAACGGCCTGCCCGTCGCCGCCCTGACGCTCGCCGATGGGACTACCGTCATCAACCGCGCGCTCGACGACGACGGCTTCCTCCCGCTCGCCCAACGCACTTCGTCGATCGCCACGCATCTCGGCACCACGCTCAACGGCGATCTCGGTACGTGGCGCTGGAACGTGACGGGGAATTACGACCGCAGCGATACGCAGACCTTCACCGAGACGGGCGTCGATGCGACCGCCTTCAATGCCCGGCTCGCGGCCGGCGATCCGACCGCCAACCCGTTCGGTCGCCTCACCGCCGGTGACATCGGCGCGGCACCCGGCAACCGTGCCTATGCCTCGCAGAGCACCGGTGGCGTCGATGCGGTCATCAACGGCAATCTGTTCAACCTGCCGGCGGGCGCGATCTCGACGACGATCAAGCTCGGCGCGGAAACCGCCGATTTCAGCAGCCGCTCGTACCGCGCACTGCGCGAACAGACCGGGCAAGTCTCGCGCGATACGGTCAACGGCCAGGTCAATGTCGACCTGCCGCTCACCAGCCGGTCGAAGGGCGTCCTGCCGTTTCTCGGCACGCTGTCGGCGAACTTCAACCTCGCCGAGGATCACCTGTCGGACTTCGGCACGCTGACCACGCTCGGCTACGGCGCGAACTGGTCGCCGATCGACGGCGTGCGAGTCATCGCTTCGGTCACCGACACCGACCAGGCGCCGACCGCGCAGCAGCTTGGCAACCCGTCGATCGCCACGCCCAACGTCCGCATCTTCGATTACGTGCGCGGCACCACCGCGACCGTCACGACGATCAGCGGCGGCAATCCCGGGTTGGTTGCCGACAACAACCATGTGAAGAAGGTCGGCCTGACGCTGAAGCCGTGGACCGCGAAGGACCTGTCGATCACGGCGAATTATGTCGAGAGCCGGGTCGACGATCCGATCGCCGCATTTCCCTCGGCGACTGCGGCGATCGAGGCGGCGTTCCCCAACCGTTTCACGCGCGATGCCGGCGGCAACCTGCTGCAGGTCGATCGCCGCCCGATCAATTTCGCGCGCAGCGAACGCTCCGAACTGCGCTGGGGAATCAACTTCTCCGCCCCGTTGAAGTCGAAGATCCAGAAGGAACTCGAGGCCTATCGCGCCGGCACCGGCCCCAATCCGTTCGAAGGGCTCCAACCCCCCGGCGGCTTCCGGCGACCCGACGGCGCGAGCGGCGGCCCGCGCGGGCAGGGCGGTACTGGTGGTGGCGCGCCTGGGGGCGGTGGACCCGGCGGCGGTGGCGGCGGGCGCGGCTTCGGCGGTCGTGGCGGACAGGCCGGCGGGCGTATCCAGTTCGCGGTCTACCACACCTGGCACTTCACCGACCGCGTGCTCGTCGCCGATGGCGGCCCACGCCTGAACCTGCTCGACGGCGATGCGATCGGCAACAGCGGCGGCCAGGCGCGTCATGAACTGGAGGCGCAGGCGGGCTATACCAACAACGGGCTCGGCGCGCGGATTTCCGCGAACTACGCGACCGGCACGACGGTCAATGGCGGCACCGCAGTCGCGCCCTCGACGCTCAATTTCGGCGGCCTCGCCACCGCCAATGTCCGCCTGTTCGCCGATCTCGGTCAGCGCCTCGAATGGGTAAAGGCGCATCCGTGGCTGCGCGGCATGCGCGTCAGCCTGTCGGTCGACAACGTCCTCAACACCCGCCAGCGCGTCACCGATGCGACCGGCGCGACGCCGAACAACTACCAGCCGGACTATCTCGACCCGTTCGGCCGCGCTGTCCGCATCAGCGTCCGTAAGCTGTTCTTCTGAGCGCTATCTCGCCTCGAAACTCGGTGTATCTATCCTGTTGCCCGACGACGAAGCGCGCTTATGATGCGACGAGATCGTTCGAAACCTAGGATAGTGTTCGCATATGGCTTTGAAAATGACCGCGCTTGCCGGCGTCGCTGCAATCGCCCTCGTCTCGCCCGCAATGGGCGAGGCCCAGCGACCCGCCACCCCCGCGGCAAAGCCTGCGCCGGTCGCGGATCTCGTGAAGTCGGTCGACATTCCCTACCAGCAGTTCACGTTGAAGAACGGGCTGCGCGTCGTCGTGCATACCGATCGCAAGGCGCCCGTCGTGGCAGTCAGCGTCTGGTATAACGTCGGGTCGAAGTTCGAGCCGAAGGGCAAGACCGGCTTCGCGCATCTGTTCGAGCATCTGATGTTCAACGGCTCCGAGAACGCGCCCGGCGATTTCTTCGAGCCGCTGAAACAGGTCGGCGCGACCGACTTCAACGGCACCACCTATTATGATCGCACAAATTATTTCGAGACGGTGCCGACCGCCGCACTCGACCGCGCGCTGTTCCTCGAATCCGACCGCATGGGCTACCTCACCGGCGCGATCACGCAAGGCGTGCTCGACGAGCAGCGCGGCGTCGTCCAGAACGAAAAGCGCCAGGGCGACAACCAGCCCTACGGCCTGACCGAATACAAGATCACCGAGGGGCTTTTCCCCGCGACGCATCCGTACGGCCACACCACGATCGGTTCGATGGCGGATCTCGACGCCGCCTCGCTGCAGACCGTGAAGGACTGGTTCAAGGATCATTATGGTCCGAACAACGCGGTGCTGGTGCTCGCCGGCGATGTTGATGCCACCACCGGCAAGGCGCTCGCGGAGAAGTATTTCGGCGGCATCCCCAAGGGCGCCGAGAGCATCGTCCCACCGGCACCGATCCCGACGCTCCCCGCCCCCGTCAGCGAGACGATCAAGGACCGTGTCGCCGCGGTGATGATCAGCCGCAACTGGGTGGTCCCAGGACTCAACGACAAGGACGGCACCGCGCTCAGCGTCGCAGCCGGCGTGCTCGGCGGTTTGGCGAGCAGCCGGTTCGACACAGCGCTGGTCAAGAAGGAGAAGCTGGTCACGCGCATCTCCGCCTCGAACAACAGCTTCAGCCAGCTCGGCATGTTCCAGATCGAGGCGATCGTCCGCGAGGGCGTCGATCCGGCGCTCGTGACCAAGCGGATCGACGAAATCCTCGCCGACTTTCTGAAGAACGGCCCGACCGCCGACGAGGTCGGCCGCGTCGCCACGACGACGGCGTCGCGCACGATGCAGGGGCTTGAGTCCGTCGGCGGCTTTGGCGGCAAGGCCGTGACGCTGGCCGAGGGCGCGCTGTATTCGAACGATCCCGGCTATTACAAGAAACAGCTCTTGCAGCTGGCAGCCGAGACGCCCGCGAGCGTGAAGGCCGCGGCGGTGAAGTGGCTGTCGCGCCCCGCCTATTCGCTGACGGTCGTACCGGGGCCGCGCGACGCCTACGCCAATGCCGTCGTGCCGCCCAAGGTCGACGTCGTGCCGGCACCCGAAGCGCCACCGAAGGGCACGCGTGGAGCGTTGCCGGCGGTCGGCCAGGTTGCGGGACTGAGCTTCCCGAACGTCGAACGCACGCGCCTCGCGAACGGTATCGAGCTGGTCTACGCGCAGCGTACGGCGGTGCCGGTGACGCAGGCGGTGTTGAGCTTCGATGCGGGCACTGCGGCGGACGTCGCCGGCAAGCTCGGCACGCAGCAACTGACGCTCGCGATGATGGACGAGGGCACGCCGACCCGCGATTCGGTCGCGCTGGCCGAGGCCAAGGAGCGGCTCGGTGCGGATATCGGTTCGGGGGCATCGAGCGACCGGACCTTCCTGTCGTTGCAGGTGCCGAGTGCCAACCTCGCGCCCGCGATCGACCTGTTCGCCGACATCGCGCAGAACCCGGCCTTTGCCGACGCCGAGGTCGCGCGCGTCAAGAACCAGCAACTTGCACAGATCGCCCAGGAGCTGACCAGTCCAAGCGGGATCTACGCCCGCGTGATGCCGCCGCTGCTTCAGGGGCCGACCTCGCCCTATGCCAAGGCGATCGGCAGCGGCGATCCGAAGGCGGTCGCGGCGCTGACTCGCGCAGACCTTGTGGCGTTCCAGCATGCGTGGCTGCGGCCCGACAAGGCCAAGATCTTCGTCGTCAGCGATCGTCCGCTTGCGGAGGTGAAGGCGGCGCTCGACGGCCGGTTCGGCACGTGGACGCCGACCGGCGCGGCTGGTGCCAAGGTGTTCCCGGCGACGGTCACGCCATCGGGGCCGAAGATCGTGCTGGTCGATCGGCCGGACAGCCCGCAATCGGCGATCTTCGCCGGTATCCCGACCGGTCTGAAGGGCACGCAGGACCTGTTGCCGATCGCGACTGCGAACGATGCGCTCGGCGGCAGCTTCCTCGGGCGCGTCAACATGGACCTGCGCGAGACCAGGCATTGGTCCTACGGCGTGTCGGGGCGGTTCCAGCAGGTCGAGAACGCCGCGCCCTACATCCTGTCGGCGCCGGTGCAGGCGGACCAGACCGGTCCGTCGATCGCGGCCCTGCGCAGCGATATCGGTGCGTTCCTCGGCAAGGAGCCGATGACCAAGGCCGAGTTCGATCGCGCGATCAACGGCGCGATCCGCTCGCTGTCGGGCAATTTCGAAACGTCCGATGCCGTGTTGAGCGCGATGCAGCAGAACGACCTTCTGAAGCGGCCCGACAATTACTACGCGACGATCACGCAGCGTTACCAAGGGCTTACCTTGCCGCAGCTCAACACGGCGATCCAGCAGGCGATCGATCCGAAGAAGACGATCTGGGTCGTGGTCGGCGATGCGAAGACGGTGCGACCGCAGCTTGACAGCATCGGCCTGCCGGTCGAGGTCATTCCCGCGGCGTCGGTTGCCGGCGCCAAGTAATTCAGGAGAGAGAGCAATGGCAAACGTCGATGGCAGCTGGGATTGCGTGGTCAAATCGCCGTTGGGCGATCAGAAGATGACGTTGACAGTGAACAGCGCCGGCAACACCTTCACCGGTGCGGTGTCGGGCGCGATGGGCGGCATGGACGTCACCGGTGACGTCGATGGCGACACGATCACCTGGAAGCAGAGCATGACCGTGCCGATGCCGATGACGCTCGACTGCAAGGCGACCGTCGAGGATGACGTGCTCAAGGGCAGCGTCGCGGCCGGTGCATTCGGCAGCTTCCCGCTGACCGGAACGCGCACGGCCTGATCGCCATTCGCGCGGTGAAGAGCCCGTCTTTCCTGTCGGGAAGGGCGGGCTTTTTCATGGTCGTCGAGTAAGTGCGGCCTTCCCGTGCCGGCGATAGAGTTGACCATGGCGCGCGCGGCAACCTGATGGTCCAAGTCGTGCGATAGTTGTTGGCGGGCGCCTGCAGTCGATCCGGGATTAGACTGTAAGAATCTTCCTATCACAGCGATGTAACTGGTTCTTAGGAGGCTGTAGGCCAAGGTCTGCGCGAACAGCCGCCGGAACTGCCCATGAAACGTCTTCCCCTGATTGCCCCGAACCCGCCGCGCCTGAGCGAGCATCTCGACGCGCTGCGGCGGGTCGAGGAGTCCGGGGTGTTCAGCAACAACGGCCCGGAAGTACGTGCGTTCGAGGCGGGCGTGACCGAGACGCTGTTCGGTGGTCACGGCGCCAGCCTCGCTGTCGGCAACGCGACGCTCGGCCTGATGCTCGCCATCCGTCACGCATCGGGCATGCGGACTGGCAACCTTGATCCAAAGCCCGGCACGCTGGCGCTCATGCCCGCGATGACGTTTGCCGCGACTGCACAGGCGGCGGCGTGGGCAGGGCTGACGCCGCTGATCTGCGATATCGATCCCGACGATTGGGGGGCGTGCGCGCGCGATGAGGAGCGGCTGCTGCACCGCCACGGCGACCGGATCGGTGTGGTCGTGCCCTATGCCACCTTCGGCAACGCGATCGACCTTGATCGGTACGCCCATTACCAGAAGCGCTACGGCGTTGGCATCGTGATCGACGCGGCATCGTCGCTCGGCACGCGCGACGATGCCGGCGAGGGGTTCGGCGCGCGTGCACCGTTCGCGGTGGTCCACTCGATGCACGCGACCAAGACGTTCGCGGTCGGGGAGGGCGGGCTGGTCCACAGCGGCGACGTCGACCTGATCGCGACATTGCGCGCGATGGGCAATTTCGGGTTCGAAGGCAGCCGAAACGCGACCCTGCCCGGCATCAACGCCAAGCTGCCGGAGATCCTAGCGATCATGGCACAGGCCAAGCTCGCCGAGATCGACGCCGTCACCGCGCATCGCGCTCTCCTCGAAGCGACCTACCGCGAGGCGCTCCCGACCTTCCAGCTCCAGGCGGTTTCGGGTCAGCGCCGCGCGATGCAGTTCATGCCCGTGCTGTTGCCCGAGCGTCTCGCGCATCACCGCGATGCGATCGTCGAGGACATCGAGGCGCAGGGCATCGGCTGCGGCCGATATTTCAGCCCGCATCTCGGCGAGCAGCCCTGGTTCCAGGCAACGGCGGTGATCGAGTCGACGCCCGTCGCGGACAGGATCGCCGGGCGCATGCTGTCGTTGCCGATCACCGATGCGATGACGGTCGCGGATGTGCAGCGCGCGGCCGGAGCAGTCGTGAATGCCTGCGCGGCGATAGTCCGGCCGCGCGATCGGCGTGCCTCGGTGCGCGGTGCTGCCGGCACGGTCGCGTCGGTGATCGTGATCGGCGGCGGTCCGGCGGGGACGGCGATGCTGACCTCCGCGACCAAGCGCGGCCTTCTGCCCGATCTCGCCGCGTCGGGGCTGATGGTGATCGAGCGCGGCGGCGCGATCGGTGGCGGGCAACTCGGCCGTTACGCGATCACCTCCGATTCGACCGCGGATACCTTCCTGAGCGGTGTACGCGACAATATTCATCCCGAACTCGCGCTGCTGGTGGATCATCCCGCCGGGCGTGCCGTTGCTGCCCATCAGGACGCGCTCGGCGTGCCGCTTGCCGAGGTCGGCCCGTTGCTGCGCGCCACCGGCGACCGGCTGACCGATATCGTTCGCGAAAACGGCGGAACCGTGCTGGTCGGGCACGAGGCGCTCGGCGTGAAGCGGGTCGGCGACGCGCTGTGGAGCGTGCAGCTCCGACGCGTGGCCGATGGCCATGTCTTCGAACAGGTCGCATCGAGCGTCGTCGTCGCGACCGGCGGCCATCAGCCGCTCGATCGACTCGCGACGCAACGTGTCGCCGGCGCGCGCCTGATCGACCTTGCATCGGGCAAGTTGCTGCAATCGGACGATGTCCTGACGCTCGGTGGTTTCGACAAGGTCGTCGACCTGCTCGCGGGCAAGCGCAATCCGCGGGTCGCGGTGATCGGCGGCTCGACCAGCGCGCTGACGACGATTGCGCTGCTGTTGAAGAGCCAGCCCGCGTTGCCGCTCGGCGCCGGTGCCATCACTCTGCTGCACCGGCGACCGCTACGCCCCTTCTACCATTCGGCAGAGGCCGCGCACGCCGAGGGGTTCACCGATTTCGGCCCCGACGACATTTGCCCGGTGTCGGGCTTCGTCTATCGCCTCGCCGGATTCCGCCTCGAGGCGCGCGAGCTGGTCGTTCGGATGCTCGGGATCGATGGCCGCGTACCCGATCCGCGCGTCGCGGTTCACCGGATCGCAGGCGACGACGATGCCGCCGCCCGCGCGTATGTCGAGCAGGCGGACATCGTCATCGCCGCGCTCGGCTACCGCCCGATCGCGATCCCGATCGCGGACCGTGACGGCAGCCCGATCGCTCTGGCGGCGCATGACGGCCGCCCGATGGTCGATCGTCACTGCCGGATCATGGACGCCGCCGATACACCGATTGCCGGGCTCTATGGCTTGGGGCTCGCGGCCGGTTTCGTACCCTGGGGGCCACTCGGCGGGGAGTGCAGCTTCACCGGGCAGGCCAACGGATTGTGGCTCTGGCAGAACGCCGTAGGGGCGATGATCGTCGACCAGGTCCTGGAAACCCGAGCGACGGCTGCGGCCTGACTTCTACGACCTGCCCGCCTCGTCCGTTCAGACCTTCGCGGCGTAGATCATCCGGCCGGCACCGAGCCGTGCGAACACCTGGTCGAGATCGCGCTCGCCGACCGCAAAGCAGCCCTGGCTGCGACCGAGCATGCCGTGGCTCTCGATCATGTCCTTGTTGGCGTACCATGCCGAATGCACGACGATCGCACGATCGAGCGCGTTGTTGTTGGTCGGATCGAGCCCGATCAGGCGCTGCGAGCGGCCATGCTTGCCGACGTAATAATCGTCGGTGACGAACGCGCCTTCGGACGAGGCGTTCGAGCCGAAGCGGTTCGAGAAGCGCTCCAGATAGCCGGTATGCGCAGGATCGGAACCGCTGCCATGGGCGACCAGCAACGACGTGCTGCGGCCGCTGGCGAGATCGACGAAGTGGAAGCGCGGCTTGCCCGATGGTGCTGCGAAGTCGGCGATCGCGATCCGGTCGTGATGCTGGATGCGGCTGCCGTGGCGGCTGAGCGATGCCATCGCCTGGCGCAGCAGGTCGGGCCGAACCACCTTCGGCGACGTCACTGCGACCGTCGTCCTTGGCAGCGGCGGCTGCGTCATCGGCTTCAAATCTCGTGCGGTCAGCGGACGTCCGAGACGCGTCGTCGCCGACACTGCCCCCGGCACCACCAAAGCCCCCGCCAATACCAGACCATTCTTCAGAAGCGCGCGTCGTTCGCGCACAGGACCTTGCTCGTCGTGCATCGATTTTCCCGAAAATTGCCCCGTTTCTTGGAACATCGTATAGCCGATTTTCCGTAAATATTCTGCAACCATTTCCACTGGTTGTGGGTCCGTTCCCTCCAACTACCCCGGCTTGGGGTCGGTTCGTCGACTCAGTCGTTCGACGGCACGTTTCGGAGAATCGCGCGTTGGGCGAAAATACCGAGACTCGAAGGCGGACGGGACGATGAGCAAGATGGCAAGCAGGATGGTGCGGTCTGTTACGGCAATGGGGCTGACCTTCGCCGTGTTGGCGGGCGCAGATCCCGCGCAGGCTGCGTCGGCCGCTGCTATTGCCGCGATGCCCATCGAGCAGGCCGCGACCGAACTCTCGCCCAACCAGTTCGTCTGGAAGGACAATGGCTCCACCGAGTCGGTGAGCATCGTCATCAGCCTGCTGGAACAGCGTGCGTTCGTCTATCGTGGGTCGACGATGATCGCGGCCACTACGATATCCAGCGGCAAGGATGGCAAGGATACGCCGGTCGGCACCTATCCGATCCTTCAGAAGAATGCGGTCCACAAGTCCAGCCTGTACGATGATGCGTCGATGCCGTTCATGCAGCGGCTGACCTGGGACGGCATCGCGATCCATGCGGGGCGGAACCCGGGCTTCCCCGCGTCGCACGGCTGCATCCGCGTGCCGCTCGGCTTTGCGAAACAGTTGTTTGGCGTGACTACGCTGGGGACGACCGTGACGGTGACCGATGATTTCGAGGGTGGAGCGGTCCCGGAGGCGCCAGTTGCGGATCAGGAGACCGCGGTGGCGAACCTGCGGCAGTCGATCTCGCTGGAGCAGTGACCCAGCGATAGGCGGCTATCTCGCCTGATCGGCTACCCGACCGTCATCCCCGCGGAGGCGGGGACCCATAACCTCAAACGGTCGCGAGCATGCCGCTAAGCCTGCCAGTATGGGTTCCCGCCTGCGCGGGAATGACGACGGTATTGTTTGCAGGCGGCCCGCGGCTGAAGCTCGGGGTGACGCGCGCTAAGCCGCGATCAGGAGCCCAAGCTCGACCAACCGCGCGCGAAAACCCGCGGCATCCGTAAACAGCACCGATTCGATCCCCAACGCCCGCGCCGCCGCCACGTTCGCCGCATTATCATCGACGAACACAGCATCCGCCGCCGCCAACCCGAATCGCTCCAGTGCCAGCCGATAGATCGCCGCATTCGGCTTCACCATCTTCTCCTCGCCCGAAACGACCACGTCGCGGAACCGGTCGAACAGATGCGCTTCACGCATGCGGAAGGGTGGCCAGAACTCGTGGCTGAAGTTCGTGATCGCGAACAGCGGCACGCCGGCCGCGTCCAGTTCTTCGACGATCTCCTGCATCCCAGCGATTCGCGCGCCAATGCTCTCGTTGAAACGCGGCCCCCAGGCAGCGATCAAGTCGGCATGATGCGGATGCAACGCCACCAGCTCCGCCGATGTGTCGGCGAAGTCGCGGCCAGCGTCGTGCTGGTAGTGCCAGTCGATAGTGACGACGTCACGCAGGAACGCGTCGAGCGCCCGATCGTCGTCGATCAGGCGCTCGTACAGGATCCGCGGATCCCAGTCGTACAGGACACGACCGACGTCGAAAATGACGGCGGTCTTCAGGGGGTTAGCCCTGGCGTGCCTTGAAGCGACGGTTGGTCTTGTTGATGACGTAGGTACGGCCACGACGACGGATCACGCGGTTATCGCGGTGACGATCCTTGAGCGACTTCAGGGAATTGCGGATCTTCATGATCGATTCGCTTCTTTTCAAATCTAGGTGTGCGGAAAGACGGGATCGCCTAATGGCGGGGTGTGTCCAAGTCAAGCAACGGACACGCTCGCGCCATCCGGGAACCCACTCGGCTGGTCAGAGCGTTACTATAGCGCAACATTCTAAGGAAGTCCCCGATGGCGGTTCGTTCGATTCTCGTCCTGGCGCTGGCAGGCGCATCCCTCACCGCGTGCGCGACCGGCCCGTCGCTGCCGCCGACCGAGGTGCTGCGCTATCATCTCGGCGAGCCGATCGACCGCGGCACCATCGCCGTCCAGCCGATGACCGGCGGCGGTCCGGCCAGCATTGAGTTCAAGACCTATGCAGCGGCCGTGCAGGGCCAGCTACTCCAGGCTGGCTACAGCGTCCCCGCACCCGGCGCGAAGCCGCTTCTGGTCGCGACCGTAGGCTTTACCCGCACCACGCAGGCCGGCCCGCCCAAGCGGTCGCCGATCAGCATCGGCATTGGTGGCGGCGGCTTCAGCGGCGGCGGCGGTCGTCGCGGTGGTGGCGGCGGCGTCGGGCTCGGCGGCGGGGTCGGCTTCCCGATCGGGGGCGGCGGGAGCACCGCGATCCTCGTCTCTGAACTGTCGGTGACGATCAAGCGCAACGCCGACCAGTCGCCCGTCTGGGAAGGCCGCGCGCAGACCTTCGCCGACGCTCGCAAGGAGGATGCGACGACCGATATCCAGGCCGGCAAGCTCGCCCGCGCGCTGTTCATGGGGTTCCCCGGCGAGTCCGGTCGCACTATCCAGGTGAAATGAACGCCCCAAGAGAAGCGAACGCAAACACCATGACCCCCGTCACCATCAACGCAGCCTTCGATGGCGGCAACATCCGTGTTGTCGCCATCGAAGGAGATCGAATCGACCTGGAGATCGTCACCGATTTCCAGTCCGACTTCTTCCAGTGGTTCTACTTCCGCGTGGCGGGGGCGGCTGGCCGCACGCTGACTTACCGCATCCTGAATGCGGGAAAGTCGGCCTATCCCTTCGGCTGGCCGGGCTACAAGACGCGCGCCAGCACCGATCGCCAGGCGTGGCGGATGATCGAGACTCGCTATGATGGTGGTATGCTCGAATTCGAGTTCACCGCCGACACCGATCTCGCCTGGTTCGCGTATTTCGCACCCTACACAATGGAAATGCACGAGGCGCTGGTGGCGCGAACCGCGTTGCTGCCGGGTGTCGCGCACCGCGAACTCGGCCAGTCGCTCGACGGGCAGGCGATCGATTGCTTCACGATCGGATCCGGGCCGAAGCAGGTCTGGATCTACGGTCGCCAGCATCCCGGCGAATCGATGACCGAATGGTGGATGGAAGGCGCGCTGGAGCGTCTCACCGATTCGGCCGATCCGATCACGGCGGACCTGCTGGCGAAGGCGACCTTCAACGTCGTCCCCAACATGAACCCGGACGGGACGCGGCGCGGTCATCTGCGCACCAATGCGGCCGGCGTGAACCTCAACCGCGAATGGAACACGCCGACGCTTGAGAAGAGCCCCGAAGTCCTGTGTGTCCGCAACGCCATGGACCAGACCGGCGTCCACGTCGCGATGGACATCCACGGCGACGAGGCGATCCCCGCGAACTTCATCGCAGGCTTCGAAGGCATCGCCTCCTGGACCGACGCGCAGGGGGAAAAATTCTACGAATACGGCCGGCGACTGGCGGCGCATACGCCCGATTTCCAGACCGAGAAGGGCTATCCCAAGTCCGCACCGGGCTCGGCGAACCTGTCGATGTCGACCAACCAGGTCGCGGAGCGGTTCGGCGCGGTGTCGATGACGCTGGAGATGCCGTTCAAGGATCACGACGCGAACCCCGACGCCGAGTTCGGCTGGTCGCCCGAGCGTTCGAAGCAGCTCGCGCATGCGATGCTGGAAACGCTCGCCGACATGATCGACGATATATAGCCTGATTACAAGAGCTTGGCATGGTTTAAGGGCTTGGGTTCAAGCCTTGCGGATCGTGCGTAGGCCTAACCTTATCATAACCTTTGAACCCTGTTCAGCCCCGCCATCCCAGGAGCCCGAATGCCGACCCTAGTCCTGATCCGCCACGGCCAGTCCACCTGGAACCTAGAGAACCGCTTCACCGGCTGGTGGGACGTCGACATGACTGCGAAGGGCGAGGCGGAGGCCAAGGCCGCGGGCGAGCTGATGGCCGCCAAGGGCCTCGACTTCGACCAGACCTTCGTCAGTCTCCAGACCCGCGCGATCAAGACCCTCAACATCGCGCTGGAGGCGATGGGTCGCCTCTGGCTCCCGGTCGAGAAGGACTGGCGCCTAAACGAGCGGCATTACGGCGGCCTCACCGGCCTCGACAAGGCCGAGACCGCGGCCAAGCACGGCGACGCGCAGGTCCATATCTGGCGCCGCAGCTTCGACGTCCCGCCCCCCGTGTTGGACGATGACAGCGCGTTCGACCTGTCGAAGGACCGACGCTACGACGGTATTGCGATCCCGAAGACCGAGAGTCTCAAGGACACGATCGCCCGCGTCCTCCCCTATTGGGACGAGCGCATCGCCCCCGCGCTGAAGGACGGCCAGCGCATCCTGATCTCCGCGCACGGCAACTCGCTCCGCGCGTTGGTCAAGCACCTGTCGAACATTCCCGATGACGAGATCACCAGCCTCGAGATCCCGACCGGCCAGCCGATCGTCTATGAACTGGATGCGGACCTGAACGCGACCGACCGCTATTACCTCAGCGAACGCTGACACTGCCCCTCTTGTTCTCCCGCGAAAGCGGGAGCCTAGGATTACGGACGATACCGTTCGTGACCCTGGACCCCCGCCTCCGCGGGGGAACAGTATGGGGCCGCAGCCCAGGCGAACCGTACGGGTACACCAAAACATTGCCCTAGCCCCCCCACGTCGCTAGGCACGGCGCTCCTTGAACCAGGGGGCGATCGTGGCTCTAGTCGGCATCATCATGGGCAGCACCTCCGATTGGGAGACGATGCGCCACGCCGCCGAGACGCTCGACGCGCTCGACGTCGCCTACGAGACCAAGGTCGTCTCCGCGCACCGCACCCCCCAACGCCTCTACGACTACGCGACCACGGCCGCCGATCGCGGCCTTAAAGTCGTGATCGCGGGCGCAGGCGGCGCGGCGCACCTGCCCGGCATGGCGGCGTCGATGACGCATCTCCCGGTGCTCGGCGTCCCCGTCGAATCGAAGGCGCTCAAGGGCATGGATAGCCTGCTCTCGATCGTCCAGATGCCCGGCGGCATCCCGGTCGGCACGCTGGCGATCGGCAAGCCCGGCGCGATCAACGCCGGGCTTCTGGCGGCCGCGATCCTCGCTACCTCAGACGATGCGCTCGCCGAGCGCCTGAAGGCCTGGCGTGCCGCACAGACCGACGCCGTCGCCACCGACCCCACCTGACCTAATAGCCTGAAGGACGCCGAGACATGACGCCGCTTCCCCCCGGATCGACCATCGGCATCCTCGGTGGAGGTCAGCTCGGCCGCATGCTCGCGACCGCTGCGGCCCAGCTCGGCTATCACACCCACGTCCTCGCGCCCGACCAGGAGAGCGTCGCCGCACAGTCCGCCTCGACCATGACTCGCGCCGACTATCACAACCGCATCGTCCTCGCCGACTTCGCCGACGCCTGCGACGTCGTGACCTACGAGTTCGAGAACATCGACGTCGAGCCGGTCGAATGGCTCGCGGACCGCGTTCCCGTCCATCCCAGCCCGCGCGCCCTCCGCGTGGCGCAGGAGCGGATCGGCGAGAAACGCTTCGTAGAGAGCGTCGGTGGGCGTCCGGCACCTTGGGCGGCGGTCGACAGCCTCGAAAGCCTGCAAGCGGGCCTGAAGGCAGTCGGCACCCCCGCCATCCTGAAGACCGCGCGCTTCGGCTATGACGGCAAGGGGCAGGTCAAGATCGACACGCCCGACGGCGCGCAGGCTGCCTGGGACACCATCGGCGGCCCCGCGGTGCTCGAAGCGTTCGTGCCGTTCGAGCACGAGTTCTCGATCCTGATCGCCCGCGGCCTCGACGGCAGCATCGCGCGCTACGATTCGCCGCTCAACGTCCACCGCGACGCGATCCTCCGCCACTCGACCGTCCCCGCACCGGCGGCAGTGCTGGCACAAGCAGACGAAGCCGCAGCGCTCGCCGAACGGATCGCTACCGAGCTCGACTATGTCGGCGTGCTGGCGTGCGAATTCTTCGTCGGTGCCGACGGCCCGGTCTTCAACGAGATGGCCCCCCGCGTGCACAATTCCGGCCATTGGACGATCGAAGGCGCCGAATGCTCGCAATTCGAAAACCACATCCGCGCGATCTGCGGCCTGCCGCTCGGCGCGACGACGCTGACCGGACGTGAAACGACGATGGAGAATTTGATCGGTGACGATGCGGACCGTTGGGCGGAGCTGCTGGCCGAGTCAGGTGCGCATCTCCACCTCTACGGCAAGGGTACTGCTCGACCCGGCCGGAAGATGGGTCACGTCACGCGGATAGTTCGCTAACCGAACTTGATCGCGGTTTGGACTCCGCACCACTCGTCTCAAGTGGCTCCCCCTGTTCGTCCTGAGTAGCCGTCGAGTAGTCGCCGTAGGCGGCGTATCGAGACGGCGTATCGAAGGACAGGTTGGCGCGCAGAACCCATGCTTCGATACGCGCCCTCGATACGCTGCTGGCGCAGCTACTCGGCCTCTACTCAGCACGAACGGGAGTGGGAAAAAATGGTGCCCGGAGACGGGGTCGAACCGCCGACACTGCGATTTTCAGTCGCATGCTCTACCAACTGAGCTATCCGGGCACGTCCGGTCTGGGACCGGAGAAGCGTCCGACCTTGCGATCGGAAGGGCGCGTTTAGTCGGGGTCTTCGGCGCTGTCCAGCCCCGTTTGCGAGATTGCCCGGCCGGGAATGCGATAGCCTTCGCCAAGCCACTGCAACAGGTCGCGGTCGCGGTGGCGGCTCGAGCAGAACGGCTTGTATTCGGGCACCGCAGGCTGGTCGCAGATCGGGCATTTGACGGTCGGGGCTGTGGGGGTCATCGGGCGCTCTCCAGTTCGTGGACGACGCCCGTGCGGCGCGCGAGTTCCGCGAGCCAGTCTGGGCGCGCCACGAGACGTGCATGGACGGCTGCAGGCAGGGTGTGACGGCGCGAGGCGGTCGGCGGCGTGCGTTCGAGCGTGCGGAGCGCCGCGCGAGCCATTGCGCCGACCGAATCTGCGCGAAGGATCTCGGGGATCGATGCACGCGGACGCGCGCGGACGATCTGGAGGAAGCCGAAGCCGTTCATCGCCGTGCGTTCGAACGGTTGCGGCAGCGATTCGTCGATCGCGGCGGCAACGGCGTTGCGCTGCGCCTTGCCGGCGATGGTCGGGAAATCGATGCCGATCGAGCCACCGATGCCGTGTCGCCGAATTGCCCGCGCCACGGCATGTGCGGCGGCGATTGCGAGTGCGTCGAGTGGCGGCGCCCCGTCGACGTCGAACAGCGTCATCGCCGGGGTCGGAGACAGCCGCAACACGCCGAGTGGGAAGACTATCTCGCCGCTCACAGCCTCGTCGAGCAGTTCGGACCAGCCTGCCGCTTCCAATGCATCAGGCTCGTGCGAGCGGGGGCTGCGGACGGGCAGGCCGGCCGCGACGAGGCGCTCGTACAGCGTCGGAGCGGGGCAGGGGGGCTGGTCTGTAGGAACCGCCTTGGCGAGCTTCGCACGGCCCGCTTCGGGGAGCGCTTCGCGGACGATCTCGGCGGTGAGGCTGGCGCCCTGCGTAACGCCGGCGGGGAGATGGTTGATCAACGCCTCGCCGCCATCGAGCGCCACGCGGCCACGACGACCGGGTAAGAGTTCAACCAGCCGCCCGCGGCCGATGAGTCCGACCCTCAGTCCGTCGGTGTCGAGTTCGATCGCGGCTTCGAGAATATGGTCGTTGTCCACCAGCGCGGCGCGCGCTTCGCCGATACCAGCTTCGTAAAGCCACTCAGGCAAGCGCGACGCCTGCGGTCTTCAACAGCGCGCGCGTTTCGAACAGCGGCAAGCCGACGACGCCCGAATGGCTGCCCGACAGGAAGCGCACGAACGCCTCCGCGCGGCCCTGAATCGCATATCCGCCCGCCTTGCCGAGTCCTTCGCCGCACGCGAGATAATCGTCGATCTCGGCAGGCGAGAGCGGCTTGAACGCGACGATCGTGTCGGCGATCCGGGTGCGGACCTTGCCGGTCGCGTCGATCACGCAGACCGCGGACAGGCAATGGTGGCGCCGGCCCGACAGCTTGCCGAGCAGATCGCGCTGGATTTCCAAAGTGTCGGCGGGGGGCAGGATACGGCTGCCGAGCGCGATCGTCGTGTCGCCGGCGAGCACGATCTCGCCCTCCGCGCGCGCGACGGCGCTGGCCTTCTCAACGGCCAACCGCAGCGCGTAGGCGCGGGGCGGCTCGGCCTTGCGCGGGCTTTCGTCGATGTCGGGAGATTCCACGCGCGACGGCACGACGCCGAGCCGTGCGAGCAGGTCGCGGCGGCGGGGCGAGGAAGAGGCTAATACCAGTGCTGGGACCACCATTGGTGCCTCGTAACAGCAAGCGGCGGGCGCCGGAGCGCCCACGGGCTTATTTGAAGCGGTAGGTGATACGACCCTTGGTCAGATCGTACGGCGTGAGTTCGCACAGCACCTCGTCGCCGACCAGCACGCGGATGCGATTCTTGCGCATCTTGCCGGCGGTATGACCGAGAATCTCGTGGTCGTTTTCGAGCTGAACCCGGAACATCGCGTTGGGGAGGAGTTCCACCACGCGGCCGCGCATCTCGAGCAGTTCTTCCTTGGCCAAATATAATCTCTGAATTGGGGGAATTTCGGGACGAGCGCCCTTACCGCAGGTTCGCGAAAAAGGAAAGCTGGACGCGCAATGGGCAACGCTCGCGAAGTTACTCACGAACGCCGTCTTATGCCTGCCACTCCGATATGCGGCAAAAAGACGATTCGGCAATAGGCAGGACAACAGCTTGAGCGCTCAGGCTGCGCGGCGAAGCGTGTGGCGATCGCCGTCGGCGGCGACATGGCCAAGCCGGGTAAGCGCGGCGAGCGTCGCGGCAATCCGGGGGCGGACTTTCTGCCCTTGCGCATAGCGGCGTGCGATCTCGTCGCTGGTGAGGCCCGCGCCGCTGCGCAGATCGGCGAGCACCGCGGCGGTCTGGCCGATCGCGTCACGCGGGAACTGCGGTTTTCCAACAGGTGCAAGGGGCAGATCGGCCTCGATCTGCTCAGGGCGTGTCGGCAATGGCAGCGCGGCCAGCCCGACGCGCGCGATCTGGTATTCGGGGCGCAGCCAGCGGACGCGGCCCGCTTTTTCCTCTACACGGCGTTCGGCGTTGAGCGCGACGAGGCGTGTGACGATCGCAGTGTCGTCGATCTGGGCGGGCCATCCGTACGCTGCGGTCACGGCGGCATCGATCCGGTCGTGGAGTTGCGCGAGGATATCGACGCGGCCGCGTTGCCGCTGGTCCTGCGCGACGGAGTCGAACGCAGCGCCCGACCGAAGCCGCGAGAGCAGATTGTACAGGCCGGTCATCGTCAGGTCGGGATGCTCGGCGAGTACGTCCTTGCGCGCGGCATCGAGTTCCTCTGCAAGTACGCGAATCGCATCGCGCTGACCGGGCGTCGTATCGGGAAACGGAAACGGATCGATGATGCGTGACTTGGTGTAGCGATGCCCCTGCTCGAACCGCGCGACGCCGATCAGCCCGCAATTGGCATAGGTCCATTGCAGATGCACGCGCGACGACAGCACGCCCAGCGAGAACCCGTCGTCGAGCGCAAAGCAGACGACCATATGGTCGGGCGTCGTCGTTACAGGCAGGAATTGCAGGATGCGGTGCTTGGCGGTCTCCGTCGTCCCGATATAGCGCGACAGGCCGTGCAATGCCGGGCGAAACGTGCGGCGCGGCTCGCCGAAAAGCCACCAGCGATCCCTGAACGCCGCGCGGCGATTGGCATTGCGCACCGGTTTCACGGTCATCAGCAGATGCTGGTATATCGCCGGGAATGTCGTGCGCAGCGCCGTTTCGTCATGACCGTACGCATCGATCACCCAGCGATCAGTCGGATGACGGACCAGATCTGCGCCGCCGACATAGCGTTTGACGATGCCAGTCGCCGCCGCAGGCGAGATTTCGAGCAGGTGGCGTGCTTCGGCCGCCGTCAGCACGAACCCGCGCGCGGCGAGCATCATGCCGTTGCACGACAGCCCGTCGTTGGCGGTGAGCGCGAAAGCCGCCGCCGGATTGGCGCCGATCGAGAGGTCTGCATTGATCCGTCCGCTGGTCGTCACGAAGCCGAGCATTGGCGTGTCGCCGTCGAGCCCGTGTTCCGCGACGATATGGAGGCGCTGCCCAACCGGCGTACCACATTCGACCACCGTCATCGCGATCCGCACCGCCGCGGCGTCGGTCGTAGCCTTGGTCCAGGGGTGGTCGGGGATCGCGAGGACGATGCCGACGGGCGAGGCGGCAACGATCCGTCGGGTTATGACGCGGCGGCTGAACTCTTGCGTGATCGAGTTCGTCGTGACGAAGCCGAACCGCTTCAGCCGGGTATCCGTCTCGGTCAGGCGGGCGGCGGCGCGATCCCACCAGTACATCACGAAATCGGCCGACCTGTTGATCTGCGGATGTGCCTTCCAGAGCGCCGTGAGATAGCGTTCGCCCAGCGCGTTGCGCATTGCCGAGCCCTTGCCGATGAAGGGTGGGTTGCCGACGATATAATCCGCATCCGGCCAGACGGGCTGTCTCGGCTTCGTCAGCGTGCCATCTTCCGCGATACCGTCATGCGCCAGGACCGCGTCCATCGTCGCGATATTATCCAGCTTCTCCAGCACCGGGTCGGCGATCGTCCGGCGATTGCGCAACTGCCATTGGAGATAGCCGAGCCACAGCACGAGTTCGGCGATCGCTGCTGCACGCGGGTTCAGCTCGAGCCCGAGAAAGTGGCGTGGGTGGACGGTCGCGGTTTCCAGCGCGAGTGCTTCCTGGCCACCAAGATCGGCGAGCACTTCGAGCACGTCGCCCTCCAGCCGCTTCATCAGTTCGAGCGCGACGTAGAGGAAATTGCCTGTCCCACACGCGGGATCGAGTACCGTCGTCGCGGCGAGGCGTTCGTGGAAATCATGCACCGCGCGGATCGCGACGGTGGGACGCGACAGCCGCTCGCGCTCGACCGTGCCGAGTACCTGCGTTTCCCATTCGCGCTGGAGCGGCTCGATGATCGTCGCGATCACGAGCCGCTCGACATAGGCGCGCGGGGTGTAGTGCGCGCCGAGCCTGCGCCGCTCGGTCGGATCGAGCGCCTGTTCGAGCAGCGTGCCGAAGATCGCCGGTTCGACTTCGGTCCAGTCGTGGCGCGAGGCCTCGAGCAGTTCGCCGATCTCCTCGCGGCGCAGCGGGATCGCGGTGCGCTCGGCGAACAGTCCGCCGTTGAAGCGGCGGACCTTGCACCGCATCGCGAGTGAATAGCCGCCGGTGTCCATCGCCTGCCACAAATCCTCCAGCATCGGTGCGAAGCTCGATGGATCGTCGCGCGCGCCTGTCAGCATCTGCGTGAAACTGCCGCGATCGAGCAGATCAGCGCGCTGCGCGAACATCGTGAACAGGCAGCGCATCAGGAAATGCGCGACCGGTTCGGGGGCATGGCCGCGATCCTCGAGCCGCTTGCTGACGTCGGCGAGGCGGCGGGCGATGTCGCGGGTGACGATCGCGGCGTGACGCGCAGGATCGAGCGCGTGTGGGTCGAGCCAGATTTTTCGCAGACGATCGCGGATCGCAGGGTCGTGCAAATCGTCGAGATACAGGCGGAAGCCGGCGCGATCGGGGAATTGCCGGTACGCCTTGCCCTGCCCGGAGAAGTCGGCGAACAGCTCGATCGCGTGACCGACGTCGCAGACCAGGATGAACGGCGGCCAGCCGTGGTCGGTGGGGAGGGCGCGCGCATATTGCTCGGCCTGTTCGCGAGCGTTGCGCATGAGCACATCCCAGCTCCGATGCGCGCTGCGCCGGCCGCGGCGGTCGGCATCGTCGGCGCGCGCGATGCCGGGCAGGGACGCCTGATCGAAATCGGCGACTTCCTTGGGGCCGCCGCGTTCGCGACTCTGCTTGGCTTCGAGCACGAAGCTGCCTCGGCGATACAGGTCGATCCGGCCGTTGCGCTGGAGACCGCCCAGATCCTGCAGCCGGACCGCGCGTTCGAAGACATAGTCGTTGCGGTCGTGCGTCGCGTCGGCGGGATCGGGCACCGGCACGTCGATCAGCCGGCAGAGTTCGGTGAGGAACAACGGGAAGTTGGCGCGCTCGGCGCCGCCTTCATTGGCCCGCCAGCGGGCGATGAAGGTGTCGATATCCGTCGAAGAGGGGACGTCGGAAGACGCTGCGACCGGGGTGTTCATCCGGTCGCAGAGTAAGTGCCATCAGTCGGCCGTCATGCGGAGGTAGGTGCGATTCTGTGCCAATCCGCGAATGTTCCGCCAGGGTCTGCTCCGAAACGGATCAGCTGGCTCCGCCGCTGGTTAGTCGCGCTTGCTGAGCTGTTGCTCAGCCTCCGCTGCCAGCTAGGGCTGCCAGCAACAGCAGCGCGACGATGTTGGTGATCTTGATCATCGGGTTCACCGCGGGGCCGGCGGTGTCCTTGTAGGGATCGCCCACCGTGTCGCCGGTGATCGCGGCCTTGTGCGCCTCGGACCCCTTGCCGCCGTGGTTGCCGTCCTCGATATATTTCTTGGCGTTGTCCCATGCGCCGCCACCGCTCGTCATGGAGATCGCGACGAACAGCCCGGAGACGATCACGCCCAGCAACATCGCGCCAAGCGACGCGAAGCCGGCGGCCTGTCCGGCGACCGCGGTGATGATGAAATATACGGCGAGCGGCGACAGCACCGGCAGCAGCGAGGGGACGATCATCTCGCGGATCGCCGCCTTCGTGACGAGGTCCACCGTCCGCGCATAGTCGGGGCGGCTGGTGCCGAGCATGATGCCGGGGTTGTTGCGGAACTGCTCGCGGACTTCCTCGACGACTGCGCCTGCCGCGCGACCGACGGCGGTCATCCCGAACGCGCCGAACAAGTAAGGGAGCAATGCGCCGAGCAGGAGCCCGACGATGACGTACGGGTTGCTGAGGCTGAAATCGACCGTGACATCGGGGAAGTAGGTCGCGAGGTCGGTGGTGTACGCCCCGAACAGCACCAGCGCGGCAAGGCCGGCCGAGCCGATCGCGTAGCCCTTCGTCACCGCCTTTGTGGTGTTGCCGACCGCGTCGAGTGCGTCCGTTCTCTGGCGGACGTCGTCGGGCAGGCCGGCCATCTCGGCGATGCCGCCGGCATTGTCGGTGACCGGGCCATAGGCGTCGAGCGCGACGACCATGCCGGCCTGTGCGAGCATCGCGGTCGCGGCAAACGCGATGCCGATGATGCCCGCCAACTGGTACGCGACGATTACCGCGACGACGATCACCAATGTCGGTAGCGCGGTGGATTCGAGGCTGATCGCCAGGCCCTGGATGACGTTGGTGCCGTGGCCGGTCTCCGACGCCTTGGCGATGCTCTTGACCGGGCGGTGGTTGGTGCCGGTGTAATATTCGGTGATCCACACGATCAGCCCGGTCACGACGAGCCCGATCATCATCGACCAGAACAGGTCCATCCCGGTGAAGCTCTGCGTCAGCGACGGTGCGGCCTGCGTTGTCAGGTCGTCGGTGGCAGGATCGAGGAACCCGGCGCCGCCGATCACGCGGTGGAGGTCACCGAGCACGTATTGGGTAGCGAGGTAGATCGCGGGGATCGACAGGATCGTCGAGGTGAAGAAGCCCTTGTAGAGCGCCCCCATGATGCTGCCGCCGCCGAGCCGCACCATGTAGGTGCCGATGATCGAGGTGACGATGCACACCCCGCCGACGAGCAGCGGGAGCGTCATCAGCCGCATCAGCTCGGCGCCGCTCGCCTGGATCAGCAGCGCGATCGAGATCATCGTGACGCCCAAGGTGACGACATACGTCTCGAACAAGTCAGCGGCCATGCCCGCGCAGTCGCCGACGTTATCGCCGACGTTATCCGCGATCACGGCAGGGTTGCGGGGGTCGTCCTCGGGGATGCCGGCCTCGACCTTGCCGACCAGATCCGCGCCGACGTCAGCCGCCTTGGTGAAGATGCCGCCGCCCAATCGCGCGAAGATCGAGATCAGCGATGCGCCGAACGCGAGCGCGGTGAGCGCCTCGACGATGATCCGGTCGTTCGGGGCATGGCCGGCGGGACCGGTGAGGTACCAGAAGAACGCGCTGATCGCGAGTAGGCCGAGACCCGCCACGAGCATGCCCGTGACCGCGCCCGATCGAAACGCCATCGTCAGTCCGGCCTGCAACGACGTGCGCGCAGCCTCCGCGGTGCGGACGTTGGCGCGCACCGAGATGTTCATGCCGACATAGCCCGCGACGCCCGACAGCACCGCGCCGATGACGAAGCCGATCGTAGATATCATACCGAGCGCGAAGAGAAGGATCGCCGCGACGATGATTCCGACGATCGCGATCGTGGTGTATTGGCGCCCGAGATAGGCCTTCGCGCCCTCCTGGATGGCGGCGGCGATGTCCTGCATCTTCTCGTTGCCGGGGGAGGCGGCGAGCACCTGTCGACTGGTGACGAAACCATATAGGACGGCGATGACGCCGCAGATCATGGCCAAATAGACGGTCGTCATACGGCACTGTCCCTCTTGTCAGGTCCTCTCCGGTCCCGGCTTTGCCGAGTCCCGATGTTGGGAGCCTATCAGTGCGGGGGTGTTGCGCAAGTTATTCGATTGGGCGGTGTTCATAGCCTAGACTCGGCGGCAACGGGACGGGCGTGCCGGAGTCGTGGAGGGTAAGGCCTGAGCCGGTCGAGAACGTGCCGATGCGGGTGGCGTCGGTGACGAAATCTTGCGGTGCAGCGAAAAGGAGTTGGTAGTCGTCGCCTGCCGTGGCTGCGGCGAGGCGGTCGCCGGAGAACGCGCGGTAGGCGGCCGAGAGGGGGACGCGGGCGAGGTCGATCGTTACCGCGAGACCACTGGCGAAGGCCATTCGGGACGCATCGATGAGCAGGCCATCGGACACGTCCATCATCGCGTGGACGTGCGGCGCCAGGATGCGGCCGTCGGCCAATCGGGGCTGCGGACGGCGATAGGTGGCGAGCAGTTCGGCGGGGCCGTTCGCACCGAGCGCGATTGCAAGACCCGCGCCAGCGTCGCCGATCGTCCCGGTCACGTACAGCGCGTCGCCAGCCTTCGCGCCGCTGCGGGGAGGGGCGGCGGCGGCGCTGCCGAACGCGGTCACCGTCAGGATGCGCGGCGCACTCGCGGGGAGCGTGACGGTATCGCCGCCGATGATGCGTGTGTTCAAGGCAGTCAGGACTTCGCCAAGCCCTTCGAGGAACGCGCGGTCCCACGCGTCATCGCCGAGCGGGTAGTTGAGGAGGACGCCTTCGGGCTTCGCGCCCTTGGCAGCGAGGTCGGAGAGGTTAGTGGCGACCAGCTTCCACGCGACGTCCTGCGGAGGATCGTTCGGGAGGAAGTGCACGCCTTCGACCAACGTGTCTGTGGTGACGACGAGCGGGCCTGCGTCGAGCAGCGCGGTGTCGTCGTTGAGGCCGCGCGCTGCGGGGTGGAGCGGGAGTTTGCGAAGGGCGGCGATAAACTCGGCTTCGGTCATTCTCTGCTCCCTCTCCCCTCCGGGGAGAGGGCTGGGGTGAGGGGCTGTTCCAGGCGGTGCACTGCTTGGCAGCCCCTCACCCCGACCCTCTCCCCGATGGGGAGAGGGGATTAGTCAGGCCCGCACCTCTTTCGCGATACCGTCGAGCAGGCCGTTCACGAACCCCGACTCGCGCTTGTCGTAGAACGCATGCGCGACATCGACATATTCGCTGATCACCGCAGCGACCGGCACGTCCTTGCGCGCGAGCAACTCGTAGGTGCCGACGCGGATGATCGCCTTCATCGGCTTGTCGAGCCGGGCGAGCGTCCAGCCCTTGGCGAGCTTGCCCTCGATCAACACGTCTATCTCGCCGGCACGCGCGTTCGCGCCGGTGACCAGGTCGTCGAAGAAATCGACGTCCGCCTCGGCATATTCGACGTCTTCGATCGTCGCGCCGAGCCGGTGCTGGTGGAATTCGTTGAGCAGGACGGGCATCGCGGTGCCCTCCATCTCGTGCTGGTAGGTGGCCTGGACGGCGGCGAGGCGAGCGGCGGCACGCGCCTTGGTGCGGGGGGCGGTTCGAGTCATAAGCGGTTGCCTGTAGGCGCGGGGCGGCGGTGTGTCAGCCCTTTGCGTTTCACGCGGGACGGGAAGAAGGTCGGTTCACGCGGAGACGCGGAGATGTTGCGTGAGGCGTAGCCGCTTCGATCTCTTCATCCGCTAGTGATTGAAGGGCCGCTACGCGGCAAGGTCGACACCTCAGCGTCTCCGCGCCTCCGCGTGAACAATCTAGCTGTTGAGCCGCAACCGCAGCGCCACCGATTTCGCATGTGCAGGCAGTCCCTCGGCGTTGGCGAGCGCAACCGTCGCCGGCCCGAGTTCGCGCAACGCCGCTTCGTCCAACGCCAGGAAGCTGGTGCGCTTCATGAAGTCGAGCACCGACAGCCCGCTGGCGAAACGCGCCCGGCGGCCGGTAGGGAGGACGTGGTTCGGGCCGGCGACGTAATCGCCGATCGCCTCGGGCGTGTAGCGGCCGAGGAACACCGAGCCGGCATGGCGGATGCGGTCGAAGAATCCTTGCGGATCGGGGATCGCCAGCTGGAGATGTTCGGCAGCGAGGCGGTCGACCAACGGGATCGCGTCGGCCAGCGCGTCGACGACGATGATGGCGCCGTTGGTCTCCCATGCGACGCGGGCGACGGCTTCTGTGGCGAGGTCGCGTAGCTGGCGGTCGACCGCGTCTGCGACCTTGTCGGCGAAGGCTGCGTCGTCCGTGAACAGGATAGATTGGGTAGTCGTATCATGCTCCGCTTGGCTGAGCAGGTCGGCGGCGGTCCATTCGGGATCGTTGAGCGCATCCGCCACGACGACGATTTCGGAGGGCCCGGCGACCATGTCGATGCCGACCACGCCGTAGACTTGGCGTTTGGCTTCGGCGACCCAGGCGTTGCCGGGGCCTGTGATGACATCGACCGGCTCGATCCGACCCGCGCCGTAGGCCAGCGCGGCCACGGCCTGTGCGCCACCGACGCGCCACACTTCGTCGACGCCAGCGAGATGCGCGGCGGCGAGGACCAGCGGGTTGATCTGGCCATCCGGGGTCGGCGTGACCATCGCGAGACGGCCGACGCCCGCGACCTTGGCCGGGATCGCGTTCATCAGCAGCGACGAGGGGTAGGCTGCGCGCCCGCCGGGTACATAGATGCCGGCGGCGTCGACGGGCAGCCAGCGTGCGCCGAGTCTCACGCCCGCGGAGTCGACCGAGTCGCTGTCGAGTGGGCGCTGTTTCTCGTGATACGCGCGGATGCGGGTGGCGGCGAGTTCGAGCGCGGTGCGCAGGTCCGGATCGAGCGCGTCGAACGCGACCTTGCAGGCGGCTGCGTCGATCCGCCAGCCGGTGGTGTCGAGGTCGTGGCGGTCGTGCTTCTGCGTGAGGTCGCGAAGCGCGGTCTCGCCGTCGCGACGGACCGAGGCGATGATCGCGGCAACGTCCTGCGTGACGCCCGCATCGGCTTCGCGACGGTCCTCGACGAGCGCGGTGAAGCGGGTTGAGAAGTCCGCGTCGGTAATGTTGAGGCGGATCACTTGCCCCCCTCCCGCATGCGGGAAGGGGCGCAGAAGAGCGCGATCATGCTGCGATCTCCTGCGCTTCGACGGCGCGGCGGAACGACTCGACCAGCGGGACCACCCGGCTGCGCGTTTTCATCGCGGCGCGGTTGACTACCAGGCGGCTGGTGACTTCCATGATCGTCTCGACTTCCACGAGGCCATTCTCCAGCAGCGTGCGCCCCGACGACACGAGGTCGACGATCCGTGGAGCCAACCCCAGCGTCGGCGCCAGTTCCATCGCGCCGTTGAGTTTCACGCACTCCGCCTGCACGCCCCGTGCAGCGAAATGCGCCGCGGTTACGTGCGGATATTTGGTCGCGACGCGAACATGGCTCCAGCCGCGTGGGTCGTCCTGTGCCGCCATCTCGGCAGGCTCGGCGACCGATAGCCGGCAGTGACCGATGCCCAGATCGACCGGCGCGTACAGTTCGGAATAGCCGAACTCCGCGATCACGTCCGACCCGACGATCCCCAATTGCGCAGCACCGTGCGCGACGAAGGTGGCGACGTCGAACGCGCGTACGCGGATCAGCGAGATTGCCGGATCGTTGGTCGCGAACCGGAGCGCACGGCTGTTTTCGTCCGAAAACGCGGCCTCCGGATGTACCCCGGCGCGCGCGAGCAACGGCAGGGCCTCGGCGAGGATACGTCCCTTGGGGACGGCGATGATGATCTGGGAGTCTGGCACGCGCCGGGCTTTACGGGTGGGGCTGGGCGGGTGCAACAACCTGCATATGACAAATGAACCGGGCAACCGCGCATGCTTCGACATCCAGGCGGGCTATTGCGGCGCGATGGATGCGCCGATCACGGCGCGGGTCTGCACCGCGCTGGCGGCGTCGCTCGATCGTGACAGCGAGACGGGGCGGCGGACCCTCGATTGGCCTGGCGAGCCGGTCGCCGATGCGCTGGCGTTGCGATTGGTCGGTGGTTTGCACGCGCTACACCGGGCCGGGACGGATCCGGCGCTTTCCGCGGTGTTCGCCGGCGCGGAGACCGACCCGACGCGCGTCGTCGCGACGTTGAAGGCGACGCTGGTCGCCCATGACGCAGCGTTGCTGCCGTGGCTCGACGGTCCGCCGCAGACGAACGAAGCCGCGCGATCCGCGGGGCTGATGACCGGGCTGCTCCATCTGGCAAGGCACTACGGCCCCAAGTTCGAAGTGCTGGAGATCGGATCGAGCGCCGGGCTGAACCTGCTGATCGACCGCTATCGCTTCGATCTCGGCGGCGTGAAGGTCGGGCTGGCCGACTCGCCGGTGACGATCCGCCCCGAATGGCGGGGCGAGACGCCGCCGGATGTGGCGGTCGAGATCGAGTCGGCACGCGGTGTCGATATCCGCCCGCTCGACCTGTTCGATCCGGCGGCGGGGACTCGGCTTGAGGCGTATGTCTGGGTCGATGCGGTGGAGCGGCAGGCGCGGCTCGCGGCGGCGATCGCGATGGTGCGTCAGGGCGGCGTCGACCTAGTCGAAGGCGATGCGGCCAACTGGGTCGAAGCGCGGTTGGCCGAGCCGCAGCCGGAGGGCGTCACGCGCGTGCTGATGCATTCGGTCGTGTGGCAGTATCTGTCGCCGGCGACGCGCGAGCGGATTCGGGAAGCGATGGACGCGGCAGGCGCGCAGGCGACGCCGGAGCGGCCGCTCGCTGGGTGATGATGGAGCCCAACCGCGACCTGCACCGCCACGAGGTGCGCGTACGCGGCTGGCCGGGCGAACGGGCGATGGAACTGCTCGCGCTGACGCATGCACATGGCGCCTGGGTCGAGGGCCTCGCCCCCCCGTACGAGACGCGCGATTACGTCATGCGGCGCGGCGCGTACGAGAAGGATTGAGGGTCCCCGTCATGCCGGACCCGTTCCGGCATCCACCGTTCCGCGCACCGATAGCGCCGAGTTGGCGGAACGGTGGACCCCGGAACTGGTCCGGGGTGACGGAGGGCCCGCCAAACTCAGTAGAAGAAGCCGTTGTTGACCTGCGCGACGCGGCCGTTGCGCGTGTCGACGAGGACGACGTCGCGACCGTAGCGGACCCAGCGCTGATAGCCGTACGCCGGGCGCGACAGGCGATACGTCTGGTAATCGTTGATCCAGTATTGGCGGCCGTAATAGTTCGGCGCGAAGCGGTAGCCGACGGTCACCGGGCGATAGCGATAGCCGCGCGGGCCGACATAGGCGGGGCGGCGATACACGTTGGCGTGCGTGCGACGATAATCGCGCCAGTCCTCGCGCGCTTCGCGGCGGTCTTCGCGCAGTTCCCGGCGAGCTTCGCGGACGTCGCCGCGGTCGCCGTAACGGCGTGCGCGCTGGAGGTCGCGCTGGCTCTCGCGGATTTCGCGCTGGTCGCGGCGGACTTCGCCATAGCTCTGCGCGGTGGCGAAGCTCGGGACGAGGGTGGCGGCGGCAACCGCCGCGAGGATGATCTTACGCATGACTGCTCTCCTTTTTCGACGCCGGATCAAACGGCATGACGCGGGTTTTGCCCCCGGGCCGCTGAACGATCGCAGAATGGGGTCGTCAGGATCTAGACAGGTGAATAAGGTTCGCTCGTGGTTCGCTGCCGTTGGCCGTCCGCGCCGCTCGCTCCGCCAGGCCCGCCAGCTCCACCCGTCATCCAAGCGAAAGCTGGGATCTCATGGTGCGGGTGCTGCGACCCGAATGGGGAGATCCCAGCTTTCGCCGGGATGACTTGCGGGGGGAGGCGGCTGGTGGCCCGAGCATAGGCTGTGTATGGCGCTCAAATCTCCCTCCGACGCCTTCGGCGCCACCTCCCCGGCGGGGGAGGATCGAGAGGGCGCTCAGATTCCCCAGCGGCGCATCGCGGCGATTACCGCGGCGGGCTTTTGCCACGGTACGAAATGCCCCGCATCGATCTTTTCGAGCGTGAGGTCGGGGACATAGGCGGCGAGGTCGAGCTGGCTCGGCAACAGCGCGCTGTCCTGCATACCCCAGATCACCAGTACCGGCATGGCGGTCGGCGGGAACGGCGCGTCGAGAAAGGCGGGGCGGGGGGGCGTTTCGTCCATTGCAGGGACGACGATCGCACTCGCGCGGTACCAGTTGAGCATGCCGGTGATCGCGCCGGGCTGGCCCCATTCGTCGAGATAGGCGGCCTTGTCCTCGGCCATCGCGGCGAGATCTGCGTGCTTCGAGAAACTTGTGTCGAAGAAGGTTTCGAGCCCGATCGCCTCAATGTGCTGTTCGAGATCGGGATTGCGGAAGGCGCGGATGTACTGGCTGGCGGCGCGCTGATCGAGATCGTCGAACATCGTGCGCTGGAAGACGAGCGGGTGGGGGGCGTTGATGATGACGAGATTTGCGACGCGCTCGGGGTGGCGCAGCGCGGCCATCCACGCGACCGCGCCGCCCCAGTCGTGGCCGACCAGCGTGAAGCGCTCGATGTCGAGGTGATCGGCGAGCGCGATGAGGTCTGCGACGATCTTGTCGGGGGTGTAGTTGTCGATTCCCTCGGGTTTGGAGGAGCGCGCGAAGCCGCGCTGGTCGGGGGCGACGACATAGTGATCGCGGGCGAGGTCGGGGGCGATGGCGCGCCAGGTGCGGTGCGATTCGGGGAAGCCGTGCAGCAGGATGACGGGCGGGTTCGCCGGGTCTCCGCTGATCGCGACGTCGAGTTCGACGCCGGTGGAAAGCGCGATGCGTTGCAGGTCCGACATTGTTCCTCTCCCGCTTGCGGGAGGGGTTAGGGGAGGGCCTGCCCGTTCGCGCTGCGCTTGGATCATGCCCTCCCCCGACCCCTCCCGCAAGCGAACTAAGCCAAGGGAGCCGACGCTGGTTCTCCCCTCCCGTATGCGGGAGGGGCAGGGGGTGGGCTCGCCGCCAGTTCAAACGGATCGCTGGTGGATAGCGCGTGCCCACCCCCTACCCCCTCCCGCATGCGGGAGGGGAGAGATCACGGATAGCTTACCGTTTTCGGAATCGCGGGAATTTCGATCCATTCCTTCTCGTCGCCGGGCACTTTGGGGAAGTTGCCGGCATTCCAGTCGCGCTTGGCCTGCTCGATACGGTCGCGGTTCGAGCTGACGAAGTTCCACCAGACGTGGCGCGGCGTCGTGAACGCATCGCCGCCGCACAACATTGCGCGGCCACCATGCGCGGACCGCAGCGTCGCCGAGATGCCGGGGCGCAGCACGTACAGGACCTGCGGCTCCAGCTTCACGCCTTCCAGCGTCGCCTCACCCATCGCGAGGTAGATCGCGCGCTCTTCGGCAGCCGCATCGATCGGCACGCTCGCGCCGGGATCGAGCGCGATGTCGGCGTAGATCGTCCCCGAATAGGTCGTCGTCGGTGCGGTCTGGCCCCAGAGGCTCCCCATGATGATCCGCGAACGTGCGCCGTGCGCCTCGATCGTCGGCAGCTGCGCCTTGGTGACGTGCTCGAACGCCGGATCGATCTCCTCGACCGCCTCGGGCATCGCCAGCCAGGTCTGGATGCCCGACAGGTTCGGGCCCTCGGCCCGCTCGTCGCCGGGCGAGCGTTCGGAATGGACGATGCCGTGGCCCGCGGTCATCAGATTGACCGCGCCGGGCTCGATCCGCGCCTGCGTGCCGAGCGAGTCGCGGTGATCGATCGCGCCGTCGAACAGGTATGTGACGGTCGACAGGTTGATATGCGGATGCGGGCGCACGTCGATGCCTTGCCCGATTTCGAGATGTGCCGGGCCCATCTGATCGAAGAACAGGAACGGGCCGACCATCGTCCGCTCCTTGTTCGGCAGCGTGCGGTGGACCTTGAACCCGCCGAGATCGTGCGTCGACGGCAGGATGGTCTGGAGGACGAAATCGTCGAGCATGGCGTTATCCCTTGGCAGGTTCCGAGGCGTCGAGGAGCTCGACCAGGTCTGCTGGATAGAGCGTTTCGTCATGGCCCGCGATGTCGTTTCGGGAAAACCAGCGGTGACCGACGAGCAGTTGTTTCTCCTGTTCGGTGAGGTTGCCCGCCTTCACCTCGCAGGTATCGACGTCGATCCGGAAATAGCGTTCGTCTGCGGTGACCTCGACGCCATCGAAGGTCACGAAATCGATGGTGCGTTGCGCGACCTCGGGTCCACAATCGACGTCGAGCCCGACTTCCTCCCAGAGCTCGCGGCGGGCGGCGGCGGCGTAGCTCTCGCCCGGGTCGACCGCGCCGCCCGGCGTGCACCAGAGCGGGGGGCGGTCGGAGGGGGTGAAGCGGAACATCAGCACGCGGCCTTCGCCGTCGACGAGCAGGATGCGCGCGGCTGGGCGAGGGGTGCGGTCGCTCATCGATCCTCCCCGCCAGGGAGGGGTGGCGCGGTAGGCAACAGAGGGGGAGGACACGGAGCAGCGGTCATCGCTTACTGCCCCCTCCGTCTCGCTGCGGGATCCCCCTCCCCCTGGCGGGAGAGGATCGAGAGCGGCTCATTCGGCATCCAGCTCGGGATAGTGGCGGAAAATACCGTCGGTATTAAAGGCGAGGCGGCGGTCGCTTTTCAGATAAGCCTTGATCCCCGGCAGGTCGGCGACCTGGTCATGGATGCGGACAAGGTTCGGATACTCAGGCTCGAGCGTCTTCATCCGCTTGGGAAACATATACCGCAGCCCCTCGACGATCTGGAACAGCGAGATATCGGAATAGGTCCATTTGTGATCGATCAGCCAGTCGCCGGGATTTGCCTGCGCCGCATCCTCGAAATGGCCGAGGAACTTGGGGATACGGTCCTCGCGAAACTGCTTCGCGGCGCGCGCGGCTTCGGGCTTCTGGTCGTCGTAATAGTCCATCATCGCGACCGGATGATGAACGTTGTGAACCTCCGCAACGAGGTCGGCGATCGTCAGCTGCAACTGGTTGAGCCACAGCCGGTCCGCCATGTTGGACGGCGCGAGGCCGTGGCGCTCGCCGAGGTACATCAGGATGTTGGCGACCTGCGCGATGACCAGGCCGTTGAACTCCAGATACGGCGGCGCGAAGGGCGTACGGCCGGTGCGGTCGTTGAGATCGGCCATCAGGCCCTCCTCGCCGACCGTCCGCGCGCAATCCTCATACGCGATCTCGGCGCCTTCGAGCGCGAGCCGGACGAACTCACCGCGCCCCTGCAGCGAGGGCCAGTACCAGAGCTTGTACGCCATCAGATCTCCCCAGGTGCCCGGGCCTTGATGGCGAGCGCGTGAATCTTCGTGCTCAACAGTTCGGCGAGCGCCTGGTTCACGAGCCGCTGGCGAGCGACGCGATTAAGTCCTTCGAATGCAGGCGTTTCCACGTCGACGCGAAAATGCGTCTCGCCGGTGCCGTCGTCGCCCATGTGGCCGGCGTGGAGCCCGCTCTCGTTGACGACGGTAAGCTGCGTCGGGGCGAGCGCGGTGGTGAGGCGCGCGGTGATCTGGTCCTGTACGGAGCCGGTGGCGAGGTCTGTCATCGACCCTATATAGCCCGTTTTGAAAAGCGCGGGGAGCCGGTGGCGGACGAGGATCGAAAAGAGCGCAAGGAACGCCCCAGCCCACGGTTTCACGGCCGCGTGGAAGGGACCGGACGCGTCTGCATGTGGCGCGACTGCGAGGAGCCCGGCGAATTCCGCGCGCCGCCGCTGGAAGGGCCTAGCGACGGCGGACCGCCGCAGTTCCGCTGGTTTTGCCTGGAGCATGTCCGTGCGTTCAACTCTGGGTATAATTTTTTCGACGGGATGACTGCGGACGAAATCCATCATGCGCAGCGACCGATGGCAGGCTGGGAGCGCGAAACGCGCGCGTTCGCGCATGGCGGCGGCGACACACCGCCGAAATGGGCGGACTTCGCCGATCCGATCGATGCGATCGGCGCGCGCTTCGGCGAGCGGGCGGCGGCGGCGCGCAAGGATGGCCCGGTGCTCTCGGATGGCGAACGGCGATCGTTGCGCGTACTAGGGCTCGGCACGGATACCGACCGGGCGGCGCTACGCAAGCGCTACAGCGAACTCGTCCGCCGTTATCACCCCGACCGTAACGGCGGCGATCGGGCGCATGAGGCGGAGTTGCAGAAGGTCATTGCGGCGTACCAGCATTTGAAGGGCGCCACCGCGTTCGCTTGACCACGCCGTCGCCCGACATCACTCCGTCATCCTGGGCTCGACGCAGGATCAGGGCGAAGGAGGGTATCGATCGTGGCTCTGGATGCCAACCTTCGCGGGGATGACGGTCGGGTGATATGATGCATGCTTACTCTGATCGATATTTCACGACGCGCGTCCCGGAACTCGCGGCTATCCCGGCAGTTCGTCTAACTCTTCCGGTCAATCGCCCGATCAATCCACGCAGGCGGTTGAGTAACAGCCCGCGCTTGGCCTAAAGCTACCGGGAACACGAGGCCAACATGACCGATATCCCGAATACCCAGCCTGACAGCCGCGAGACCACGATCCTCGACGCACCCGACCGGATGGTGAAGGTGCGCGAGATGTTCGGGATCGATTCCGACATGGAAGTGCCGGCCTTCTCCGAAGCCGACGAGCGCGTGCCCGATCTCGATCCGGCATACGTCTTCGATGCGGACACCACGATCGCCATCCTTGCGGGCTTTGCGCATAATCGCCGCGTGATGGTGCAGGGCTATCACGGCACCGGCAAGTCGACGCATATCGAGCAGGTTGCGGCTCGGCTGAAATGGCCGTGCATCCGGATCAACCTCGACGCGCACATCAGCCGTATCGACCTGATCGGTCGCGATGCGATCGTGCTGAAGGACGGCCAGCAGATCACCGAGTTCCGCGAAGGCCTGCTGCCCTGGGCATTGCAGACGCCGACCGCGCTCGTGTTCGACGAATATGACGCAGGGCGCCCGGACGTGATGTTCGTGATCCAGCGCGTGCTGGAGACGGAGGGTAAGCTGACGCTGCTCGACCAGAACCGCGTGATCCGCCCGAACCCGTGGTTCCGCTTGTTCGCGACCGCCAACACGGTCGGCTTGGGCGATACGAGCGGTCTGTATCACGGCACGCAGCAGATCAACCAGGGCCAGATGGACCGCTGGAACATCGTCGTCACGCTCAACTATTTGCCTGCCAAGGTCGAGGCGCAGATCGTGCTCGCCAAGTCCGGCGAATACGACAAGCCCGACGGCAAGAAGGTCGTCGAGAACATGGTCCGCGTCGCCGACATGACCCGCAAGGGCTTCGTCAACGGCGACATCTCGACCGTGATGAGCCCGCGCACGGTGATCACCTGGGCGCAGAACGCGCTGATCTTCGGCGATGTCGGTTTCGCGTTCCGGTTGAGCTTCCTCAACAAGTGCGACGAGGCGGAGCGTTCGCTGGTGGCGGAATATTACCAGCGCGTGTTCGGCAAGGACCTGCCCGAAAGCGTGGTGGGTAAGGCGTAAGCCTTTGGCCAACGAAACACCCCTCGATCGTTTCAAGGCGGTTCTTGCCGGCACGGCGCGCGCGATCGCGGAAGAGCCGGAGGTCGAACTCGCGTTCACCGCCGATGCGCCGACGCAGAGCGGCAAGCACATCAAGGTGCCGATGCCTGCGCGCGCGCTGCCGGCCGAGCAGGTCGCGGAGGCGCGCGGGTTCGCGGACGGTTTCGCGCTGCGATTGAAGCTGCACGATATCGCGCTGCATAACCGTGCGGCGCCAGCCGAGGCGGTGGCGCGCGCGGTGTTCGATTCCGTCGAGACCGCGCGGGTCGAGGCGCTCGGGTCGCGTGGCTATGCGGGCATCACCGAAAACCTCGAACGCGCGCTCGACGTGCGCCTGCGGGCGGACCCGATCACCCGAGCGCGCAACCGCGAGGAAGTGCCCCTGTCTACCGCGCTCGCCCTGATGGTGCGCGAGCGGCTGACCGGGCAGGAATCCCCCGCCATCGCCGCGCCCGGCCTCGCGCTGGTCCGCGAGTGGATCGAGAGCAAGACCGATCTCGACGCGCTGGCCTACGCGCTCGACGACCAGAAGGCGTTCCAGGGTCTTGCGCGGAAGATGCTGCAGGAGCTGGAACTGGTCGAGGGCGATCAGGTCCCCGAGGAAAGCGACGAGGGCGGCTCGGAGGACGAGGGCACCGACGAGCAGCAGCAGGACGAGGGCGACGAAGGCGACGACCAGGGCGAGGATGGCCAAGGCGAAGTCGAGGCGCGCGGCGAACAGTCCGAGCAGCAGAACGAGGAAAGCGACGGCTCCGAACAGAGCGACGAGTCGATGGACGACATCGACGGCGAGCCCGGCGACGATGGCGAGGAAGGCATGCAGCCGGTCCGCCCAAACCGTCAATTCGCGGACATGAACGGCGCGTTCGACTACAAGCCTTGGACCACGCAGTTCGACGAGGTCATCGCCGCCACCGAACTGTGCGACGCCGACGAACTGGCGCGTCTGCGCGGCTATCTCGACCAGCAACTCGTGCACCTGCAATCGACCGTGTCGAAGCTCGCCAACCGGCTGCAGCGGCGGTTGATGGCGCAGCAGTCGCGGTCTTGGGATTTCGACCAGGAGGAGGGCATCCTCGACGCAGCGCGGCTCGCGCGCGTGATCGTCAACCCGACGCTGTCGCTCAGCTACAAGTCCGAGCGCGAGACGGATTTTCGCGACACCGTGGTGACGTTGCTGATCGACAATTCGGGATCGATGCGCGGGCGACCGATTTCGATCGCGGCGATCAGCGCGGATATCCTCGCACGCACGCTGGAGCGGTGTGGCGTGAAGACCGAAATCCTCGGCTTCACGACCCGTGCGTGGAAGGGCGGGCAGAGCCGCGAGACGTGGCTGGCCGCCGGGCGTCCGCCGCAGCCGGGTCGGCTCAACGACATCCGCCACATCGTCTACAAGCGCGCCGACGAGCCGTGGCGCCGCGCACGCAACTCACTCGGACTGATGATGCGCGAGGGGCTGCTGAAGGAGAATATCGACGGCGAGGCGCTGATGTGGGCACACGCGCGGCTGGTCGCGCGGCCCGAGGAACGCCGCATCCTGATGGTGATCAGCGACGGCGCGCCGGTCGACGATTCGACGCTCAGCGTGAACTCGGGCTCGTATCTGGAACGTCATCTGCGCCAGGTGATCGGCTGGATCGAGAGCAAGTCGCCGGTTGAGCTCGTTGCGATCGGCATCGGCCACGACGTCACCCGCTATTACGCGCGCGCCGTGACGATCATGGACGTCGAACAGCTCGGCGGCACGATCATCGAACAGCTGGCCTCGCTGTTCGACACCGAGTGATCTACTCATGACTGCGGGCGGCGGCATTACGGCGCCTGCGGGCGGCTTTCACGGGCCGGTCAAGCGCTCGATCACGATCGCTGGTCACCAGACTTCGATCAGTCTCGAGCCCGTCTTCTGGCAAGCGCTCGAAGCGGCGGCGACGCGTCTTACTCTACCGCTGTCCGCGCTCGTTGCGGAGATCGACGCGATCCGCATCGGCGCAGACGATCCGCCCAACCTTGCTAGCGCATTGAGAACATGGCTCTTCAGTGGCAATCATTGAGAACTACTCGCATTAGCGTTGACAGTGCGAACGACTCTCAATAGCGAGCCCCAAACAATAAGGGGTTTCGCATGTCCGGTTTCTCGTCGCGCTCATCCGCTGCGCCTGCATTTCTGGCGCTTTCGTGCGTAGGATTTATCGCCAGCGCGCCAGCCTATGCCGCCGATCGCCCGGCAGAGGCGGCCACGGTTCACGCTACGGACGATCAGGATAAGCAGCTCGAGCGGGACGAGATCGTCGTCAACGGCAAGAGCGTTCCAGCAACGACGCTGGAAAGCCCGAAGGCTACCCGCAGCCTGCTCGACACGACCCAGACCGTCACGATCATCGGCGACCAGACGATCCGCAAGCAGAACCTGCTCACCTTGCGCGACGTGCTCCAGACTATTCCCGGTATCACCTTTGGCGCGGGCGAAGGCGGCGGCGGTTACGGCGACAGCATCAACCTGCGCGGCTATTCCGCTAACAACGACATCACGATCGACGGCGTCCGCGACAGTGCGCAGTACAGCCGCAGCGAGACGTTCAACCTGCAGCAGGTCGAGGTCTATAACGGCGCGAACAGCGTGTTCGGCGGCGGCGGATCGGTCGGCGGCACGATCAACCTCGTGACGAAGCGCCCGCAGGCGGAGACGCTTACGGTCGTGTCGGGCGGCGTCGGCACCGACGATTATTACCGCACCACGCTCGACTCGAACGTCCGCGTCAGCGATCTGGTCGCGGTCCGCCTCAATGCGGTCGCGCACAAGAACGACATTCCCGGTCGCGATGTCGAATATAACAAGCGCTGGGCCGTCGCACCCTCGCTGATCGTCGGCGTCGAAGGGCCGACCAGCCTGACGCTGCAATATCTGCATCAGGAGGACGAGAATGTCCCGGTCTACGGCGTGCCGTATTTCCGTAACGCGGTGAACAACGGCCCGCTGCCGGGCGCCGACAATTCTGGCTATTACGGCATCCGGAACCTCGACAAGCAGGACATCACCGTCGATCAGGCAACCGCGACGGTCAGCCACAGCTTTTCCGACAAGGTCTCGATCCGCAATTTGAGCCGGTGGCAGCGCGTCCAGCAGGATTCGTTGACCAGCGCCCCGCAGGGTGTGTTCTGCCTGTCGACCGGGTTCCAGCCGTTACCGCTGACCAACGTCGCGACCACGCCACTCACATGTGCGGCTGGCCAGGCCACACCCGGTTCCTATTATCCGAGCGGCCCGCGCGGTTTCGTCCGAAACCAGGAAAACCAGATCCTCTATAACCAGACCGATCTCCGCTCGGTCTTCGATACCGCCGGGCTTGAGCACACGCTGGTGCTCGGTGCGTCGGTGTCGCAGGAGGATTACACCATCGTCACGGGCAACACGCTGCGTACCACGACCGGTGCGACGGTCGCCCAGCCACCGATCAACCTCGCCAACCCGAACACGGACTACACCGGCGCATTCAACTTCATCCAGGCCGGCCGTTCGCAAGGCACCACCAGCAACGCCGCCGTCTACGCGTTCGACACGATCAAGGTGATCCCGCAGATCGAGGTCAATTTCGGCCTGCGCTACGAACATGCCAAGGGCCGCTTCCGCGCTGATACCTTCTCGGTCGTGCCCGACGCGACGCTCGGCACCTACACGCGCGGGCTGAATCAGACGAGCGACGAGACGCTGTTCTCATACCGCGGCGGCATCAACTTCAAGCCGATCGAGACGGTCAGCCTCTATGCCTCGTACGGCAATTCGACCACGCCGACGTCTGCGACCGTTCGTCTCGGCTGTGGGACGCTAATCAATGCCCCCGCGGGCCAGGTGGACCCGTGCGATGTAAATCCGGAAAAGGCGGTGAACTACGAACTTGGCGCGAAGGCGGACCTGTTCTCGCGCAAGCTGCAACTTACCGCGGCCGTGTTCCGTAACGAGCGAACCAACTACCGCGTCGCCACGAACGACCCGATCGTCACGACGCTAGGCGTCAACGACGGCCGTTCGCGCGTCGACGGCATCGCGCTGGGCGCGAGCGGCAGCATCTCGCACGCCTTCTCGATCTTCGCCAACTACACGTATCTGAAGGCAAAGATCATCCAGAGCGTATCGAACTTCTGTCTCGCCAATCCAGGGCCGGTCCGTACGACCGTCGGTACGGTCACGACGACGACCAACGCGTGCGGCAACTCGGCCGCGATCCTCGATACGCAGGCGGGGCAGGCGCTCGCTAATACGCCTAAGCATTCGGGCAGCCTGTTCGCGACCTACACGCTCCCGTTTGGCCTGCAGCTCGGGTACGGCCTGACCTATCAGGGCGCGTTCCCGTTGAACCAGAGCGCCTTGGCCACCCCTCTCGCACCGACGACGGTCGTGACGCCGGTGTTCCGCTCGGCGGACTATCTGACGCATCGCGCGTTCCTGTCCTACACGGTGGGCAACGGGCTGACCGCGCAGCTCAACGTGCAGAACTTCACCAACGAGAAATACTACACCGGCATCCGCAACAATGGCTGGGCGACGCCGGGCGAGGCGCGCTCGGTACGGTTCACGCTGTTCTACAGCCTGTGAGGCTCGGCGGCGGTACAGGGCGTTTGCCGGTATCGCCGCCGCATTCTAGAGTGATGCCATGTTGATCGCGATCCCCGATGTCCTCGATGCGGCCGGTGTCGCGCATGTCCGCAGGCTGATCGACCAGGCCGAGTGGATCGACGGTAATGCCACCTCAGGGCCGCAAAGCGCGCTCGCCAAGCGCAACGAACAATTGCCCGAGGATTCGGCGGCCGCGCGCGAGGCGGGCGGGATCGTGCTCGACGCGCTCGGGCGATCGGCCTTGTTCGTCGCCGCGGCGCTCCCTCTGAAAGTGTTCCCGCCGCTGTTCAACCGCTACGCCGGAGGCCAGGATTTCGGACTGCACGTCGACAATGCGATCCGAATGAAGCGCGGTACCGATTTTCGTATCCGCAGCGATCTCTCCGCAACGCTCTTCCTCGACGATCCCGCGACGTACGACGGCGGCGAACTGGTGATCGAGGATCAGTTCGGGCCGCAAAGCGTCAAGCTGCCCGCGGGGCACATGGTGGTGTATCCGGCGTCGAGCCTGCACCGGGTGACGCCGGTCACGCGGGGGGTACGCACCGCGTCGTTCTTCTGGTTGCAGTCGATGGTGCGTGACGATGGCGCGCGACGGATTTTGTTCGATCTCGATCAGGGCGTGCAGGCGGTGGCAGCCGCGCAAGGGCAGGGCGATCCGGCAACCGTGCGGCTGACCGGCGTGTATCACAACCTGCTGCGGCGCTGGGCGGACGCCTGACCCACGATTGACGCGCGGCGATCTGCCTGCGACGCCCGTGCCAACAGGGCGGAGTGATGGGCGAATGAGCAAGCTGGCGATGCGAAGGGCGTGGTTCCAGGTCCACAAGTGGATCGGGCTGATCCTGGCGATCTTGATCATCCCGCTGTCGCTGAGCGGCGCGGCGCTGGTGTGGCATGACGCGCTCGACCGGATCGTCGATCCGGCGCGCTACGCGGTGACCGGCAAGACGGTGGTTGGGCCCGACAGCTATGTCGCGGCGGCGCGGGCGGTGCTGAAGCATGGCGAGCGGATCGCGACGCTGACGATGCCCGACGACGGCGGCCCGGTGGTCGTCGCGGCGAGCCCGGCCAGCGCGCCGACCCGGCCCGGTCCGCCGCAGCGAACGATGGTCTATCTCGACCCACCGACCGCGCGCGTGCTGGAGGTGTCGCCGTCGAACGGTGGGCTCGTGCGGTTCCTTCACGTGCTGCACGGGAGCCTGCAGCTGCCCGGCATCGGGCGCTCGATCGTCGGCTGGATCGGCGTGGCGATGATGGTGTCGTGTTTCACCGGGCTGTGGCTGTGGTGGCCGACGATCGGCAAGTGGACGCGCGGGTTGCGGTTCCGGCGGCACCGCGATGTCGAGACCAACCTGCACCACCTGTTCGGCTTCTGGATCGCGCTGCCGTTGTTCGTATTGTCGTTGACTGGCACTTGGATCTCGTTCCCGCAGTTCTTCGGGAAGCTCACGGGGGAGGCCTCGCGGCCGAGGGGCGGTCCCGATCGCGGGGCGATGATGCGCGCACGGCCGCTGGCGGCGCCCGCGCAACCGCTGGCTGTGGCGATCGGCAAGGGGCGGGGCATCGTCGACAACGCACCGTTGCTGAGTGTTGCGTGGCCGACCGACCTCAGTGCGGACTGGACGGTGACGTTTCAGGGCAGGGGCACGCCGATCGGGGTGAAGGTCGCGGACGATACCGGCGGCGCGACCGCGGCACCCGCGCGGGCTCAGGGTGGCGTGGCGCGGTGGATGCGGCGGATCCACGATGGTAGCGACATGGGTGCGCTGTGGCAGGGGATCATTTTCATGGGCGGGATCCTGCCGGCCGCGCTGGCGGTGACCGGCGTGATCATGTGGTGGCGCGCGCGGAGGTGGAAGGCGGACCTGGCGGCGCGGCGGGCGGCATAAGCTTCCCTCGCCCCTTCGAAGAGAGGGAAGGAGGAGCACTCGCGACGGAAGGGTGAGGGGCGGTTGGGGTTAACGGCCCGAGCATCATTCCCCTCACCCTCCCACACGCAAATGCGCGCGGGCCCCTCCCTCTCCCCGAAGGGAGAGGGGCAGCAGTTACCGCCCCAGTAACACGCGCGCTTGGCCGGCGATCTGCGCCAGCATCGCCGCATTCGGCACAGCCGCATGACGCGCGCGGTCGATGACCGCCTTGAACTGCGCCACCCGCGTTGCGTTCGCCGTCAGCCAAGCCTCCACCGCGCCCTGCGGATCCTGCGCACCGCGTCGCGCCAGGAACTCCAGCCGCAACTGCTGGAAGTCGCGCGCGAGGCCGGCGATTAGCAAACGCTCCCACGGATCGGTCGGGCTGATCCGTGCCGCGTTCGCCTGCGCCCAATCGAGCCCGAGCGCCTGCCCGAGATGCGTGAACGCGCGCGTGAGGACCGCCTCGTCGAGCGCCATCCGTTCGCCGAGATCGGCAAGCCCGACCGCGCCGTCCATCTCGAACAGCCGAACCACCTTCCGCACCAGATCGCCGGGCGCGCCGACCGCTTCGAGCTGCCCCGCGATGCGGCTGCTCTGCGCACTCGCTTCCTCGAGCAGCAACGCCGCGGTCTGGCTGTCGAGCTGCGTGATGCCCTTCGCCAGCCGCGCGAGCACGTCGCCCGGTGCAGTCCCCGGTGCCGAAACCCGCAACAGATCGGCGATCTGCGAGCGCGTCGCGACCGCCACCTCGTCGAACAACGCGATCCGCGCCGCCTCGGGCATCACCGCCGTCTCGATCTCCGCCCACAAGTCCGGCAGGTCGAACAGGCGCTCGGCGACGACAAACATCGCCGCGATATCACCCATCGCCGCGCCTTCCTCTTCCGCCAGTTCGAACGGGTAGAGGATGCCCAATCGGTTGACGATCCGGTTGGCGAGCTTGGTCGCGACGATCTCAGGCCGCAGCCGGTGCTCGTCGATCGCCGTCGCGAAACGCTCGCGCATCGCCGCAGGGAAGGCGGCATGCAGGTCGGGCTTCAGCGCGTCGTCCTTGGCTATGTCGCCCTGCTCGATCGCATCCTGCAACCCGAGCTTGGCAGTCGCCAGCAGCACCGCCAGTTCAGGACGCGTGAGGCCCAGCCCATCCTGTCCGCGACGGAGCAGGATGTCGTTCGACGCCAGCCCCTCGACCGCACGATCGAGCCGGCCTGCGCCCTCGAATATCTCGATCACGCGGACATAGCTCGGCATCGCCACGGCCCCGTCGGCCTCGGCGATCGACAGCGCCAGCGTTTGAAGGCGGTTATCCTCCAGCACCAGATGCGCAACGTCGTCGGTCATGCTCGCGAGCAGCGTATTGCGGTCCTCGTACTCCAGCCGCCCCTCGATCATCTCGCGGTTGAGCGCGATCTTGATGTTGACCTCGTTATCCGAGCAATCGACGCCCGCCGAATTGTCGATGAAGTCGGTATTGATCCGCCCGCCCCGCGCGGAGAACGCGATACGCGCCGCCTGCGTGACGCCCAGGTTCGCACCCTCGCCGATCGCAATCACGCGCAGATCCTCGGCATTGACGCGCAGCCGGTCGTTGGCAGGATCACCGACCGTGACGTTCGCCTCGGACGCGGCCTTCACATAGGTGCCGATGCCGCCGAACCAGAGCAGGTCGGCCGGCGCCTTGAGGATCGCCGAGATCAACGCGCCGGGCTCCATCTCGCTCGCGGTCACGCCGAGCGCGGCCTGCACCTGCGGCGACAGTTTCACGACCTTGTCGGTGCGCGCGAACACGCCGCCGCCCTTGGAGATCAGGCTGGCGTCGTAGTCGGCCCAGCTCGACCGCGGCAGCGCGAACATGCGGTTGCGTTCGTCCCAGCTGGCCGCCGGATCGGGATCGGGATCGAGGAAGATGTGGCGGTGATCGAATGCGGCGATGACCTTCAGCGTCTTCGACAACAACATGCCGTTGCCGAACACGTCGCCCGACATGTCGCCGCAGCCGACGACGGTGATGCTCTCGCTCTGCACGTCGAGGCCACGCTCGGCGAAGTGTCTCTGGACGCTCAGCCACGCGCCCTTGGCGGTGATCCCCATCGCCTTGTGGTCGTACCCGACCGAGCCACCGGAGGCGAACGCGTCGCCCAGCCAGTATCCGCGTTCGAGCGCCAGCGCGTTCGCCACGTCGCTGAACGTCGCGGTGCCCTTGTCCGCCGCGACGACGAAATACGGATCCTCTCCGTCGAGGATCGTCACGCCGTCCGGGTGGACGACCTTGCCCTCGACGATGTTGTCGGTGATCGACAGCAAGGTGCGGATGAATATCCGGTAGCTCTCGGTGCCCTCGGCCAGCCAAGCATCGCGATTGGACGGGGTAGGGAGCTGCTTCGGATAGAAGCCGCCCTTCGCGCCGGTCGGCACGATGACCGCGTTCTTGACGCGCTGCGCCTTCATCAGCCCGAGGATCTCGGTGCGGAAATCGTCGCGACGGTCAGACCAGCGCAGGCCGCCGCGTGCGACCGGGCCGGCGCGAAGGTGGATACCTTCGACGCGAGGTGAGTAAACCCACACTTCGCGCCACGGCACCGGTGCGGGAAGCCCCGGTATCAGATGGCTGTCGAGCTTGAACGCGAGCGCTTCCGACGCGGCCGGCGTGAACGCGTTGGTGCGCAGCGTCGCCGCGATCAGGTTGCGATACGCGCGCAGGATACGGTCGTCGTCGATCGCGGTGACCGCGTCGAGCCCGGCTTCGATCGCCTGATCCGCTTCGATCGCATTACCCGGGTGCTCCGGATGGTGGACCGCGGTGAAGCGCGCGATCAACGCCGCGGCGACCTTCGGTGCACGTCGCAACGCATCGACCACGGTGGTCAGCCCGTACGGAAGCCCCGCCTGGCGGAGATACCGGAACCACGCGCGGAACAGCACGATGGCCTCGGGACGCATGCCGAGTTCGACGATCAGCCGGTTGAATGCATCGTTCTCGGCTGCGCCCTCCAGCACCGCCGCGATCGCGCCTTCCAGGATGCTCGCGTCGCTCTGTTGCGCGGCGGCGTTCGCCTCCAGCACGAAGTCATGCACGAACGGCACGCTGTCGTCACGCAACCGCGTCGGCAGTTCGCCGATCACGCGGAAACCGAAATTCTCCAGCACCGGTACGGCGTCGGACAGCGGCAACGCGCCGCCGAGCTTGTAGATCTTCAGCTGCGGATCGGCGCCGGCTTCGCTGGGCACGAGACGCACACCACGCGCGTCCGGGTCGGTCAGCGCTGCGATCCGCTGGATATCTTCGGCGGCCTCGGCAGGCGTGCTCAGGTTGCGGTAATTCTGCGGGAACGCGGCCGCCCATTTCAGCGCAAGCCGTGCGGCGCGCGCTGGCGGCAACGTCTCGATCAAGGCCGCCTCGACGTCCGATACCCAGCCGCGCACCATCCGCTGCAACCGCAGCGCAAGCGGCGCGACGTCGGGCATCCGCCCCTCGCCGCGCAGGTCTAGCGTGTAGCGGATCATCGCGACTTCGCCGTCCTCCAGCGCGATCGACCAGTTGAGGACGCTCGCGTTCGCCGCCTCCGCCAGCATGTCGCCGATCGCGACCCGGCGGGTGTTGGTGACGTCGTCGCGCGGCAGCCAGACGAACCCGAACAGGTGACGACCCAGCGCCGATTGAACCAGTACGAGCGCGGGCCGCGGCCGATCCGCGAGACTCATCGCGGTCAGCGCGAGGTCCTCCAGCGCATCGGGCGCGAACGCGATCACCAGATCGTGCGGAAGCGCGGTGAACGCATGCGTCAGCGCCTTGCCCGCATGACCGCGCGGATCGAACCCGAACTTCGCCTTCATCGCGGCCAGGCGCGTACGCAATACCGGCACGTCGCGCGGCATCGCGGCCAGCGCGGCGCTGGTCCACAGGCCGCTGTAGATCGACAGCCCGGCGACCGTGGCGCCTTCCATCACCGGCACGACGACGAGGTCGAGCGGCACGGCGCGGTGCACGGTCGAGATCAGATTCGACTTCAGCAACAGCGGCGCGTCGTTACCCGCCTCGAACCACTCGATCGCCAGCGCACGCGAGGCGGCGGCGAGGATAGGCACGCGGTGTTCGTTGCGCGCGATGCCGAGCGCGGCGTGGCCGCTCCCGTCGCGGTGCCAGATCTGGTGCCCGAGCAATGTCAGATGCCCGTTGAGGAACCACTGCAACAGGGCCGCGCCCTCGCCCTCGGGCAGCGTCGCGATATCGTCGTCGAGCGCGGCCTGCATGGCGCGCCAGTCGGTCACCGCCGCGCGGACATCAGCCAGCACCGCGGTCAGATCCTCGATCAGTCCGCGACGGTCGCGCGCATCGGCGCGCTCCATCTCGAGATAGATCATCGATTCGGGGCGGCCCGCGCTTTGCCCATCGGCGTCGATCGCGTGCAGCGTGCCGTCGGGCGCGCGCGTCGTGCGGACGACGGGGTGGATGATCCGATCGACCGCGATGTCCTGCGCGCCGATCGCCGCAGCGATCGAATCGACCAGGAACGGCATGTCGTCGTTGACGATCGCGAGGCGCATCCGCCGTCGCGTGTCGTCGGCGCTGATCGGCTCGATCGCGATCGCCGGCGCACCGTCGTCGCGGTGCGCGGCGGTCGCGGCGACGAACGCCGCGGCCTGCGCGACCTCGCTCTCACCGAAGTTCCTGAGTTCGCCCGGAAGGGCCCGTTCGGTCAACCGGCCCGCAAGGGTCTCGGTGAGCGTCTTCAACGATTGGTTCGCCATAGGTCAGGGCCTATGCGCCCGCTATTCGGCTATCTCAACCCTTGTGGCAGGTGCGAAGGGATATGCTGCGACGCACCTAAACCGCGCTACGTTCAGCGTCCGCGATTACGGTAAGGTCACCGCCGAACCCGTCGAGAAAGCTCGGCAGTCCTCCAGTCGGCACATGGTGGCGCCGCGCATGCAGCAGGACCGCGGCGAACTCAGCCAGTCGCACCGCGCCGAACGCCGGGCCGAACACGAGCGTGACGATCTGTGTCATCATGCCCGCCTCATCGGGAAGGCATGCCGCGGACCACAGGGCCGCATATGCGTCGCCTTCGTGTTCGGCTGACACGGCAAGGTCGTGCGCCCGCCCCAGCGCCTGGTGAAGCGCAGCGCGGCTTCGCGTCTCGGCGTCGCGGGCCTGCACAGCGCTCTCGCGGGCCATCGCCAGCTGATCGCCGAGCGGTCCGGTGATGACGTTCGCGGGCAGCGGCTCGTCCGATAGGATTGCCTGCACGAACGGTGTCTGCACCGGCGGCGCGGACGGTTCGGTGTCGAACCCGCCGCTCGGGCCATCGGCCCATATCTGCGCCACGTCGGACGGCGCGGGTGGGGTCGCGTTGAAGGAGGCATGGAGTTCGGCCGACAGCGCCTCCAGCATGTCTGCGTCCGCGAGTTCTTTCCAGTTGATGACGCCGTAGATGAAGTCGATCGAGTCGCCGCTCGACGAGAACGGCATCAGGATACCGCGGTACAGCGTCGTTCGGCCGCGGCTGCTGACGAACTCCGCCTCGAAGCCGATTGGCGCGCGGTTGGCGATGATCTGGAGGTAATGGTCGGTGAGGCGAGAGAGAAGCGAGCGGCTTGGCACGTCGGCGATGGTCGCGATCGGCCCTTCCAGCCCGCATTCCTCGCGCAGCGCGCGGCCGAGATACGCGATCTTCGGGTCGCCCATGCCGCGGCTGAAATCGAGCAGCACGCTATGCGGTCCGAAATCGGTGATCGTCTCGGGTTCGAGGTTCGCGATCGACGGGTAGGGGCGACCGTTCAACAGCGACACCCAGTGGTTGTAGGCGCGGACGTGCATCCGCCGCTCGTCGCCACCTAGATCGAACATCACGTCATTGACGCCGGCATCGGCCATATCACGCAGGAACGCCGTCTTGGCGCCTACTCCCCCGTGCTGCCCATCACTACGGAGCCCCATCGGCCCGTCGCCCAGCTCACAAACTCGATCCATGCCGACTGGCCCCCAAAGTCACCGTTATACGCTACACCCCCTTGGTGAACGACCGGTAAACACGCAAACCGCTTGTCAGCGCAAAAAAGCCCTGTTAAGCGCCGCCCCCTCGACCGGATACATCCAACGTCGAGCCGCTTTAGCTCAGTTGGTAGAGCATCGCATTCGTAATGCGGGGGTCACAGGTTCGAGTCCTGTAAGCGGCACCACCCTTCTTTAAGTTACATAACGTTGGTCAGCAGTATGTTTCCTACGGGAGGCGGTCTAGCTAGGCTATTCGTTTGGGTCCTACGTGGGGCGCTTTGGGTAGGAAGTCGTGGCTATGCTTCGCTTGATCTGTGCCTCTGCGTTGGCTGGACTATTGGCTGTGACCCCCGCATCGTCCCAAACCGTGCTCGTGCCCGATCGGCAGCTTCTCGTGGGCAAGTACCACTTCGAAGAGGAAGGCATCGCGGTCGACGTCAGCCTGAACGCGGACAGCACCGCCGTCTACAGCGTCGGAGGCAGCGTGGGCATTCGCGCGGAGGGCACCTGGGACGTGCGGGGCGACAGGATTCACATTTTCAACAAGCCTGGACCGGTCAAGCTGGCGCTGGCGGGGGCGCCCACGCGTGACCCAAGTGTCGCCTTGCGAGTCGTTGCGCAGTTACCGGACGGTTCGCCTGCTGAAGGCCTTGCGGTGACGTGGCCCAACGCCGCCGGGTTGTTCTACATGAGCGACGGCAAGAACGAGACTAGGCTGGAAGAGGGGCCGGTCACCGGGGAGGTGAGCATCGAGCGAGAAGCCGACAGCAAGGGGCTGGCGACGTTCGTCATGAAAGCCGGCGGACCGAACAGCTACCGGTTCACCTACCACCCGAGCGACGTTGAGCCGTTCGACTTTCAGGCAAAAGCGTTGGACGCGAAGGCGGATGTGCTGGAGGTTGAGCTCGGAAGTGCGTCTGCGAAGCTGCAACGCGTTCGGGACTGAAACCCTTAAGCGACGGCGCCTACTTTGGCACTTCCACAAGGGAGCGGCGGCGGTTGAGGCTGAACTGTCTTTCCGGTGGGTAGCTGTTTGGGGCCTGCTTGGGGCGCTTTGGGCAGGAAACGGGCGCAACCCGCGCTATACCTGCGGAACATGGCGCTGGCGTCGCTGCCGGTCAGACTGTCCGTGGAGAACTGGCTGCCGGCGCTCGCAGAAAGATCAAGGTTGTCCTTCGTTAGGTTCAGCGAGCGGTTCTCGCGTTTTGAAGAAGATGCACCGTTCTTCAACGTCTACCCTCATAAGAAACTCGTTCTCGACCATGCGCTCAACGGCGCTCCGAGAGGTAGTCGCTCCGTCGATACTAATCTGCCAGTAGTAAGGATCAATATACTCAAACTGCAACCCTTTCGCCGCCGACACAGTGCCGCTGAAAATCGTTTCGCCGGTAGCACGGTGAAGATAGGACAGCTCAATCTCGTCCTCATCTATGCGCTTCCGCAATAGGCGAATCTCCTCATTCAGATTTGAGCTCGCCGTCTCGCCCACTTCGAGTTCTGCGTCTCTCGCTTCTTCGTCCGGCGAAACTTGTTCATCATCCGGGACGGTGGCGGCAGCATCGGGCGTCAGTCCCTGAAACAGCGCGTGGACCTCGTCACGGGTCACTACGATCAAGCTAGCTGCGAGCGAGAGGCACAGCGCGGAGTACCCTTCTTCCGCACTGCTAGGCAGTCCGCGTCCGCGTTCGGGATGCCCGCCGCCGAGGCGATAGAACGACATCGGAAGCGCGTGAACGTGAGTCGAAAAAAGTATGTAGAGCCATCGGAACGTCTCCGCTGGCAAACCCGCACGCTCTAGAAGTGTCTCCAGCGGGAAAAGGTACGCGGTTTGGCCGTGTAGTAGCTTTTTGTGGCGCTTCAGATCGAGCGAAAGGAAGAAAGGGTTTTGTCTAAGCCTTTCTCGTAGTTCTTCGGCTTGAACCTGTAATCCCACGACCTCGTCCTGATTTCCCTGGGCGTCAAAAAGTCGTATCCGGGAGACGCAATCGTGCAGGTTAAACAGGTTCCAGCGGCAGTCCCATTCACCCTTTGAGCAGGGGTCCGTGCACAAGTAATGGAACGCTGCACGTAACTCCAGTATCGTTCGCGCGATGCCCGTCATCGACGCATAATCCCAATGCTCGATCTTTTTCTCTGTCCAAGAGGAGTGTGGGGCCAGATTAAGCAGGCTGACTCCGCGCGTGATCATCGCGACGAAGAGTACAGAGGCATAAAAGTGGCGCCCTTCAGGTGAGGGTATGCCGGCGTAGCGTCTCGATACCCAGATACATTCACGAACAACGTTGTCGAGAAGGTCAAGCGACTCGACGTACTGCTCCGTTGGCTCGGAGCCCCAATCGCCAGCATCAATCACTGCCTGCAAATCTGGAGGTTCGGTTTCGGTCATATTCTCGATCGTCCTGCGTTGGAGTATGCCGCACGGCCTATGGCTCGTACGTTTGCTATTTTTGGAAGTTGGCAAACCCGGTGGCAAGAGCGTTGCCGCGGGCTGAATTCACAAGGCGGGCATCGGGCGCTACCGTGTTGCCGAACGATTTGGACGCCGCTTAATGAAAGTCTTCCTCAGCTATCCTTCGGAACACGTGGAGACGGCGCGTGCGGTAAAAAACTTTGTTCGCTCAGTCGGCATCGAGTGTTGGTTCGATAAGGACGATCTGATTGCAGGTGAAGATTGGGATCGTGCAAGAGGTATTGCGCTTGGAAATGCAGAAGTTGTCGTAGTTCTGTGCGCTGCGCAAACGACCGAGCGCAACGGTGTATATCAGCGTGAAATTAATGAAGCACTTAGGCATCAGAACGACAAGCGGCTTGGTGTTGTCTACATTATTCCGATGCGTATTGACGAATCGTCATTGCCCCCCGAGTTAGCGCGCCTTCAGTATGTAAATCACTTTGAGTTGACGTGGCGGCGGAGCTTCGCTGCGGGTCTTGCGCGTGCGGTCACGGAACAAGGTGAGGAAATACCTGCTACTCTTCGGGTAGCGGCGGCGCAACCAGACGAAGGTGGGATAATACCACATGAGATATCTGAAAATTTAGCGCGAGGAACGATTCAAGCAGATTGGCTAACCTATGCCCAGGACGGAGATTACTGGGATTTTGTCAATGGGCTCATCCGGGTCCGCGCATTAGGTGGTTTGTACGAAGCGCGACGTCAATTGGCTGAATGGTGGCAACCATCAGGCTCAATGTGGGAGCTGCACCTCTCCGAGTTCTACCGTAAGGGGCAGCTCGTCTCGTTAAAAATTTCAACTTTTAGCTACTTCTCAAATTCTGCCTATCCGAATTACGGGATACAATCAATTAATATTCTAGGCGAGAACGCCGGTGTAGTCACGGCAACCGACATCTTTGAAGCTACGGAGGACGGTTTGAGGTTTCTCACCGACTACGTCAACCTCGATTTGCGCCGTCAATACGGGCGCACCGAAGATAAAGTTGATATTAGCTACTACGCTGACGTATACGGCTGGAACCTCTTTGATCATTTTAATTTCAATGAGGCGGGTATGCAACTTAACCTTTCTTCTATGTCAGGGCTCCCGCATGTCTTGGGTCAGCAAGAGGTTTATCTGCCGTGGCAGCACGTTGAGCCATTCCTGACCAAAACCGCAAAGCGGATACTTTTAGGATCGGAATAGCAAGTCCGAGGCGGTCAAGGTAATCTGGTGAAGGTTAGGTCACCGGACGACCATCAAGGTATGGAGCAGGTGGGGGTGCCAAGGAGCCTTGGGCAGGAGGCAAATGACCGGCTACTTGGGTAGTCTCCGTCCGCACGCGAAAAGTCACGTTGCGGCCGCCACGTTGCCGTAGACCTTACAAAAACTCTCCACGAGGTTAATTCGGTTAGGTAGAGCAGCCGGATGCGCTAGGTTTTGTTTCGTTCAAATTCTAGATCATACCTACGAAAGTTGTAGATCGATTTTTGCCAGCGTTCCGTTGGTGTCTCCTACGTATAACGAGCCGCGATGGTATAGCGGTGTCATACAAATCCCACCACGGGGAGGTTCACCCGGCAGTAGATCAAAAGTGGTACTATCCGTTCTAAGTTTATTCATATCTACTACGGTGTTCTCTCCGAGAGCTGTCGATATTGACACCGATGCTATAAGCTTAAGCGAGTGTACGTCAACAAATGAGACAACTCCATCCACCCGGCTAATAGCTATCAATCCCGGTGCAACTTCTACCGGAGATGACCATTGTTGAAAAACCTCCTGACCTACGGCCACGGAAGAAAGGTATTGGCCCGAGTTAAGATCAAAAATGTCTAACCCCTTCGAATACGCAAAGGCACACACTACTTTGTTTTCGCAGATGAGCGGAATGCTGCGACAATTTCCGAAATACCGATTTTTCGCGGTTGGCTCGGTCCATCGGATAGTGCCGTCCGCCATGTTTATGCAGGTCAAGGCAGCGCCATCGTAGTAGGTATCGCGCGCGAAACCGAACACCGCACTGGTGGCGGCCACTGCGGGCGATGAGTGAATGACTCCAGTTGCTCGAGCACTTTCAGCACTGCTAAACGGCGCATAATCGGCAAAGGCCAATCGCGTAGTCCGCCGGTACAACATGTCAAATTTGAGAAGCATACCGGCTTCCGTGGCAATCAGCAAAGATCCCAGTGGATCACTGCTGACAACGATAGGATTAGCCCTGACTTCCTGATGGAGGTGAGCAATTTTGCTAAAAAAACCGTCTCTCACGTTTAGTTCGAGCATCTCCCCAGAGTGGGTGATTAGTAATGCGCTATCGTCTCGTAACGTCGCAGCCCTCATTGGTTTGGCAAGGACTCGCCCCGGCAGTTTCCGCACCCACAACTGATTCCCAGTTTCCGGATTAATGCCATATATTGATCCACTGTCACACGGCGCGATCAACGTGCCAGCCAGTAGCGCGATTTCATTAACATCAGAGTCGGTAGGGGCAAACCAGAGGATTTTGCCGGTTGCTGAGTCTACGCATCGGACGCCGTCCAGTTCGTCCGAGACATTCCATTCAGAACCGGATGTGCCGAAAAACAACCTATCCGTGCTAAATAGAACATTATTTCGACTTTGAAGCGAAGAGACCTGAACTGTCCAAGCTATACGCGGCTTCATGATATCGCCCTCAATTCCACGGCCTAGTCAGCGCGTCCACAAAACGGGGAAGGCCAATTTCAAATACGTTGGTCCACTGCAAGTCACCCAGCGCAACATTGCCAACGACCAGCTGAGGAACGTTACAAGGCTCCTTCAGTATCGGTATCGCAAATCTCCTACCAGGCGGCATATCGCCCATTTTTTGTAGCGCTAACCGAAACTCTCTTTGCACGTACCCAACTTTTTCAACGCTTATTGGGGACAGTATGAGGATCATGCGATCCGCTTCGGCGATTTCCCGTCCAAGGGCGATACGCCAATCTTCACCTGGCTGCAGTCCGTCTAAATCATAGGGTGAAGGCGGCTTGTCCATCCAAGGCCTAAATCCGGCAGCGCGAAGTGCCATGTAAAGTTCGCCGGCAAAATCATGATCTTCTTTCGCATACGATACAAATATGCGTGGGTGGTCCACGTGTGCTGGCGTTGGCATGGGGCAACTGTCTACACTTTAGCTTCGTCGCGCAATGGGTGCCACGCTCGCCACCGAACGGTACATATAGCAACGAAAGCTATCGTCCCGCCGCCGAGGCATTAGGGCAGGAGCGCAGTGCGATGGCCAACTCCTTTGAGATTCGACAGTCGTTGCAGCCATAGTTGGCTCTAGATCCGATTATCAAGGATGTAAGGCGCGAGCGCGCGAAATTAGGTATCTTATATGGAAGGTCCACCTACGGGCATTTCCAGCAGCAGCTTCGGTTCGATCCCAAGCGCGTCCGCCAGTCGCCCCAGTGCTCGCACAGAGGGGTTCCGGGTGCCGCGTTCAAGATCGCTCACGTAGCTACGTTCCATACCAGCATCGAGCGCCAGCCGCTCCTGCGACATACCTTTCAGCTTCCGATGATGGCGCACGTTCGCGCCGAGAAGCTGCACCACATCCATACTTGGGTGTGACCGGAGACCCGCGTCTGGGTCTGTAGACCAATCGTGTCAATTTCGCTTGCCCTGCCGATCGAGGCGGGGAACGATCCTTTCAACAACAACGGGAGAACAACATGAACGTCAAAATGTCAGTGCTGACCGTCAGCGCTTTCGCCGCCCTCGCAGGCTGCACCCATCCCGCTGACGTATCTCATCCTCTGACCGAGGTTGCCGATAAGAACGCCCACTTCACCCTCAAGGACACTGCCAAGGGGTTCAGCGTCGAAGTTCGTTACTCGCGCTACCAATTCGTCCCTGAGGCTGATGCTCTGATGGTGGCGTGCCGATCGCTTGTGACGGCCCGCGCCTACGATGAAGCCAAAACCCGCGGTCGCGAGATCGAGCCGATCAACGAACAGACCATCCGTGTCTCGACCGGCCGCAACATCATCAAGGCCCGTACCGCCTGCCGTGCGTTCGCCGAAGCCAACTGGAAGCGCTGAGCATGGAGTACGAGTACAAGGTCATCGACGTAGCCGATGGCGCGATAAGCTCTGTGCTGCTGGGCGATGGCCGCATCGAGACAGCGGTGCTCCAGGCCTACATCAATGCCCTCGCTGCCGAAGGGTGGCGCATGGTGTTCATGGAGAAGGTCCAGCAACGCTACATGCTGACCAGCGATCGCGAGACGCTGATGGTCACGTTCGAGCGTCGCGTCCCGGAAGATCAACGGGAGGCCCGTGCTGCCCGCGTCATCGATGACGTCATCGCGGCGGAGGACGGTGCCAAACGAACTGGTCGTAGGGCCGCATCTGGCGTGCTGGGGCTGGGTCTCGGCGCCGCCGCTATCGCAGCTATCATATCAAACGAATAAGCGGGGGTATCACATGGACATGAGCACACGCGTTGCCGCGCGAAGGGCTGAACTGGAACGCCAGCAGCAATATGAAAAGGTCGCCGTCAAAGAGCAGAAACAGGCCGCTCATCAAGCGGACATGGGTGTCGTTCTTGACGAGTTATTACCTCAAGCGGCGGCTGATGGCGTGACGCTGAAGCGGGATGGAGATGGGTTAGCGCTGATCGAAGAGCCGGCGCCGCTGGCTGACGTTGAAACGATGAAGCAATCGGAAGTGCAGCGGCTGTTCAAGTCAGAGTCCCGCAAACGCTGGACGCCAAAAGAAAACTGGATGTTCATCGGTCCGATGTGCGTGGGATTGATTGCGTTGGTGCTGAACCCCGTGATCGGCATACTAATCCTGGGCTTTGGTTTTTGGCGCATGACCGTCGCCAATGAGAAACACGATAGGTCGGTTCACGTTCAGTATCCAACACTGTTCGAAAACGTGAAGCTGAGAAAGTCCCTAAAGCTGTTCTGACCGGCGGCACCGCCAACCGGTAGCCTATTATCAATCTGCCCAACGGCCTCTGCGATCAGTTCGCGGGGGCCTTTTTTTATAACTAAATCAGGAGATGATATATGTTCTCACTTGTCACACGTGCCGCCGTTGAGGCCGCCATTCGAAACACCTCGCTTGATGCGGAGCTGCGCAACCTCCTCACTATCCGCGCAACGCAGCTAGAAGACGATACCGAACCGGACATCGAACTCGGCGATCTCGCCCACTTCCACGCCGTCGAGGCTGGAGACGGGATGATAGAGGTAAAGGCGGCTCTCGGGTTCGCTGCCGACATCAACCTCGTGGACGGCATTGCGTTCGGCCATCCCGATTTCGTCCCGTCATGGGAGTGGATCGAACACCACGACGGCTACTTCGAACTGGCCTTCGTGCTGTCCGATGATGGCTTCGGGCACATTCTGCTCATCCCTGACCAGCTCGGCGTCGACCCGCGGCTTCTGGCCCTCTGCAAATCTTACGCATCCTGACCGGTCCAACCAAAACCCGCCGCATCCAGCGGCATCGCAGCATCCTTCGGGGTGCTTTTTTAATGTCTGAAGGAAGCCACCATGCTCTCACTCCACGATGAAGCAACGACGCAGGCCGCTTTGGCACTGCCGATCAGTTCCCACCTACGCGATCTACTGACTACCCGGATTATCCACTACGCAGCCGCCGAGTTGGGTTCCCTGACGCATATTGTCGTGGTCCAACCGGGCGATACTGCCGCCGTCATTATGCGGGAGATCGGTCTTTATCCGACAACCAGCCCCATCGACGGTGCCCATTTCGGATCGACGGACTTCCACCCCTTCTGGGACAGGCTGCAAGACGAGGGCGGCTGGTTCGAGATGATCGTGACGGTAGGTGATTCCGGCTTCGCGTACATCCTACTGATTGAGAATGCCGAAGGGGCCGATCCCGACCTCCTCGCCTTATGCAACGCTTATGTCACCAAAGGGAGCAAACCATGAAAATCGTTGGGATGCTGCTACTCGCTGGGATCGTCCTCAGCGTCCTTCAGATGGCGCTATCAGTCCTGCTCGTCCTGGGCTTGATCGGCCTCGTTGTTGGGATATTGCTTCGTCCGGCTGAGACGTTCGGCCTGCTCGCCTTCGGCATGCTTGCCGGCCTTCTAAAGACGCACCCGATAGGATGCATCTGGATTGCCAGCTTGACGCTCATCATGATGATGCTGAAGCGCGACCGGTCAGTGATCACGCGTCCGCCAGTTCGCGTTCAGCTCAGGCAACAAACGAATGGTGCCGTACTTCCGGGGGTGGGGGGAGGGGGCGGCAACCCAAGCCATCGCTAGATTGGCGACATCATTAGGCATTGAGCAGCAACTGGGTCGGGTGGGGGGAGGGGGAGGCAAAAACAAAACCTCGCTACCTATCACCGACGGCAGCCACACTTGCCACTAACCGGTAACTGCCTCTTCGTCCCTCCATCGGCAGCACGGGTCGCGCCGAGTAAGCGGTCAGATTAAGATCTTGGCGGTTGGTGATGCGGTAGCATCCGCTTCAGACAGGTCCGTTCGCCGTACACATATCACAGCGAGATCGACGGTTAGCATCCGCGTACCAGCAAAATTTCTCGCGGCATGAACCTTTCGGCCGTCTGAGCATTATGTCCGCGTTGGCTAGTCGCTATCCCGATGAGGACCGGTTAATCGCCACGGCACTATTAGCTTTTTAAGCGCCCTCTTCAGTTGTCCGCTCCGGCGGATGTGAACCCGCGCACTGCTAATAGCTTTCACCCTACATAATTTGAACTCGGCTCGACCAAGTTTCGCAGCCGAAAGCCGTGAGAGTTTTATGGATAGCGTTCAAGCCAGAGCCCCAACTATGTCCCACCATGTATGCCCTGCGGACATTAATATTGATGTCAGTGGTACTGGAACCGTACCGATCCAAGTGCCTGAGGATCAAATCGCTACGACCGAGGCATCGCAGGCGCTCGCAATCGGACAGCAGGTAACGGGCAAGGTGTCGAGGATAAATCGACGATTGGAAGCGAGTGAATTTCCCGATTGTCCCGTTGGAGCATCAAGTCACCTGCCAACAACTTTAGAAAACCTGGATCATATCCTTCGAGGGTTCGGTATTAGCGTTAAATACAATCAGATAAAGAAGAAGATAGAGATCAATATACCAGACTTTGAAGGCACCTCAGACAATCGGGATAATTCTACCCTTACGGAAGTAACGAGTCTTGCTTCGTTGCATGGCCTATCCGTTGGCCAGATACCGTCCTACATTGAAGCCATCGGTGACCGGAATGCTTATAATCCGGTGGAAGATTGGATAATGTCCGTGCCGTGGGACGGATGCGACCGCTTAGTCGAATTTTGCGAAACGGTCGTTGCCCAAGATGACTTTTCAACGGAGCTGAAGAATACACTCATAGAGAAGTGGATGCTCAGTGCCGTAGCGGCGGCGCTCAGCAAGCATGGATTCTATGCGCGCGGTGTTCTCACGTTGCAGGGCGGCCAAGGTATAGGCAAGACGACCTGGGGAATGAAGCTCGTATCAGATCCGAATATGCGAGGTGAGTTCGTCAAGTTGGGTCATCATCTCGACGCGGGCAATAAGGACTCGGTGTTGGCGGCCATCACCCACTGGATTGTTGAGCTTGGTGAACTCGATAGCTCGTTTCGTCGAGACGTTGCTCGATTGAAAAGCTTTGTAACAGGCGACTTTGACAAAGTCAGGAGGCCATATGCTAAAGCGGAGTCTGAGTATGGTCGTCGTACTGTTTGCTTTGCGACGGTCAACCAGAAGAACTTTTTAGTAGACGAAACTGGAAATAGTAGATTCTGGACAATACCTGTGGTCAGTATCAATTATAAACACACAATTGATATGCAGCAGGTGTATGCTCAGCTTGCCGTAAGGTATAAAGACGGAATGAAATGGTGGTTGTCTGCTGCGCGGCGATGAAGGTGAGACAGCAGCGTCAATCAAGATGAGACTCCGTTTGGGGCTGTCGGCGTAGGGCGTAGCCCGGAGCCGACAGCCCCAAACGGAAGCCCTTTCGAAGGGCTTTGGTGGTCGTGACCGGCCTACATCTGGGCTTTTCCTTGGGGGAAGAGCGCAGGTGAGCGGTCGACACGTCAACGATCATCAAACGAGGCTCTTTATGAAACATCGTCAAAGCGACCCGGTGCCCGTGGCAGCGGCCAAGGCCGGTATCAGCCGGGCGACCGCCTATCGACTGCTCAAGGGCGGCAAACTCCCGTCCCAGAAGGCGGAGCCGCGAGGTCGGCGCCGACCAGACCCGCTGGCAGAGATCTTCGACACCGAGATTGTCCCACTTCTCCAGGCGGCTCCCGGCCTGCGGGCCGTTGCCATATTTGAGGAGATGCTTCGCCGGCATTCGGATCTGTCGCCCGGTATCCGGAGGACCCTGGAGCGGCGCATCCGGACATGGCGTGCGCGGCATGGTCAGGACCAGGAAGTCATTTTCCGTCAGACCCACGAGCCCGGCCACATGGGCCTGTCGGACTTCACCGATATGGGCGACCTCGATGTGCCCGTCACGGTCGCCGGCGAGCCGCTCAAGCATCTCCTCTATCACTTCCGGTTGGTCTGGTCGGGTTTCGAGCACGCCCATGTCATCCTCGGCGGCGAGAGCTATGTCGCCTTGGCCGAGGGACTGCAGAACGCCCTGTGGGCGGTAGGCGGCGCGCCACGCCTACACCGCAGTGACAGCCTGTCGGCCGCATTCCGCAATCTCGACGCTGACGCCAGAGTTGACCTGACGCGGCGATATGATGCGCTTTGCGAGCATTATGCGATGGAGCCGACGCGCAACAATCGCGGTGTCGCCCATGAGAACGGCGCTATCGAAAGCCCCCACGGCCATCTCAAATATGCCGTAAACGACGCACTGTTGATGCGCGGATCCGGCGACTTCGACGATTTGACCGCCTATCGCGCCTTCATCGACGAGATCGTCGCGCGCAAGAACCGACGCAACGCGGCTCGTATCGATGCCGAGCGCGCAACGCTGCAGCCGCTCCCGCAGCTTCGCACCGGCGACTATGAGGAGAGCATTGTCCCCGTCACCTCGACCAGCAGCTTCACGCTGAAGAAGGTCTTCTACACGGTCCCGTCGCGCCTCATCGGCCACAGGCTGAGGGTCCGCCTGTATGACGACCGCCTCGATATCTTCCTCGGCGCGACGCGTCTCATGACGCTCCGTCGCGGACGAACGCCCAGCGACGGCAAGCACGGACACGTCGTCGACTACCGGCACGTCATTCACAGCCTGCGGCGCAAACCTATGGCGCTGATGAACCTCGTCTACCGCGACCAGATCTTTCCGCGCGAAGCGTATCGCCGGACATTCGACCGTCTTATCGAACAACTGCCCGAGCGCGTCGCCTGCAAGATCATGGTCGAGTTGCTCTCGCTCGCGCATGAGCGGGGTTGCGAAGCAGAGCTGGCAGATGTTCTGGCAGCGGATCTGGACGCCAGGCGCCTGCCAGACCTCACGCAGCTACGAGCACGCTTCTCACCAGACCCGGCCAGCTTGCCGGTCGTCTCGGTGCAATTGCCCTCGCTTGCCGTCTACGACACTCTGCTGACGGGAGCGGCCGCATGAACCCCGCTGTCGACACCCAGCGCCTCGCATTCATCCTCAACGAACTGCGTCTGCCTGCCATCAAGCAGGCCTGGCTCCAGTTCGCTGAACGCGCCGACAAGGAGGCGTGGCCGGCCACCCGCTTCCTCGCCGCGCTCGCCGAGCATGAGATCGCCGAACGCGACCGGCGACGCATCGAGCGGCACCTGGCAGAAGCACGCCTGCCACCAGGCAAGACCCTCGACACCTTCGACTTCACCAACGTGCCGATGATCTCGAAGGCTCACATCATGGCGCTCTGCGCCGGCGACAGCTGGCTCGAGAAGGGGGCCAACCTCATCATGATTGGCGGACCGGGCGGCGGGAAGAGCCATCTCGCCGCTGCAATCGGCATGGCACTCATCGAGGCGGGCTGGCGCGTCCTGTTCACCCGTACCTCGGATCTCGTCCAGAAACTGCAGATCGCGCGCCGTGAGCTCGCCCTCGAAAGTGCGATCGCCAAGCTCGACAAATATCACCTGCTCGTGCTCGACGATCTCGCCTACGTCACCAAGGACCAGGCCGAAACCTCCGTCCTCTTCGAACTGATTAGCGCCCGCTACGAACGCCGATCAACCCTCATTACCGCCAACCAGCCATTCGGCGACTGGTCGCGCGTATTCCCTGACCCCGCCATGACGCTCGCCGCTGTCGATCGCCTCGTTCATCATTCCACCATCTTCGAGATGAACGTCGAGAGCTACCGACGCCGCGCAGCCCTCCAGCGACAATCAAGCTGAGACACCGTCTGTCGCGGAGCGGCGATCAAGACCAAAGTTGGCCTTGCATTGCCTGTCGCGCCGCGACAATCTCGCTCCCGTCACGGCCGCAGAGTCTCATCCTGATCGCCGCTACTGTCTCATCCAGATCGCCGCTCAATAGGTTGTCAGAGAGCGAAGAAGCTCTGCTGACTGCGAGCAATCTCAACTACCGCTCGGCGAACTCGATCCGCGACATCGTTTTGGATGCTCTTGACCTCTCTTTGGTCGGGGATGTTGGGAATGGATATATGTCCGCTAGCCAACTTTTGAGGCAGCTTGGAATTCCTGTACCTACCAACCCTCAAACTAAGGATTGCGGTACGGTTCTGCGCGAATTTTGCGGCGAACCAAAGCGGGTCCAGGGCGGAGATAAGTGGCGGGTCCCATTAAAGCGGGCCGAACCGTTGCTGACACCGCGCATGGGGCCAAAGCAGCCGCCCGTTGGAGACGCGTTCTAGCTTAGCGATCGAGGAGGGGCGGCTACTCCGGCTGTTTCCCTCCCCCTGCCCCCACCGGAGCTGCCATCCGACAAAAGGCCGCGCTCGTGGCCCTGCCAATTGGATGTACCCAATAGGCATCAATGCAGGGCCACTCGACGACGTTTCGTTCGAACAGTGCACCACTGCCTACCGCGGCTCCGCCGCCGCTCGCCGGGGCTCTCAGGTGATCGCGGTTTACGTACACAAATTAGGAAACATAATCATGCCCAAGGCAAAGCTCGATAATACATTCTGCCTCATCGCCTCCTGCCCAGAAGGCAAAAACAAGGAAACATACTATGATACGATAACAACGGGCTTCGTCCTAGAGGTACGATCCTCTGGAGGTAAGACCTATTACATGCGCTACAACGACAAACATGATCGCCAGCGCCAGCACAAGATTGGTGTGTTCGGAGACATTACCTTCGATCAAGCCCGCAAAGAGGCAAAACGGTTGCGGTCGGCGATTACTTTAGGCGGAGATCCGGCGGCTGTGAAGGAAGACGTCAAAGCTGTGCCGACCTACGCGGAGCTGGCCGTCATGCACCTCGCGCATGCCAAGACCTATCAACGGAGCTACAACACGACGGAGATGTATGTCCGCAGGCACATCCTGCCGCGCTGGGGGAAGGTTCGCCTGACGGAGATTCGACAGCAGGACGTCGCACAATGGCTGGCGCTGAAAGCGGGCGAGGGGCTGGCACCCGCAACAGTCGAGAAGATTCGGGTGACGTTCGGGCGCTCGTTCTCTCTAGCCCTGACCTGGGGCACCCCCGGCGTCACCCGTAATCCAGTCGTTGGCATTCGTCGTCCGGCCATCAATAACGCTCGTGAACGCTTTCTAAGTGTCGAAGAAGCGCGGCGGCTGCAGAAGGCGGTGGCGGCGTCACGCAACGCGCTGCTGCCTGCCATTGTCGGCTTGCTCCTGTTGACCGGCGCGCGCGTTTCCGAACTGCTCAACGCTGAATGGCAGCACGTCGATCTTGAACGCCGTGCGTGGCTCATCCCTACTTCTAAAACCGGCAAGTCCCGTCACGTGCCCCTGTCTCAGGCGGCGATCGGCATTATTGAGCAGCTGCCTCGGGTCGGCCGGTGTCAGTATCTTCTGCCCAACCCCGATACGCTCAAACCCTTCACGACGATCAAGCACGCTTGGCAGAAGGCCAGGAATGACGCCGGTCTGCACGACCTGCGTATCCACGATCTCCGGCACTCGGCCGCCTCGTTCATGATCAATAGTGGGGTTGATTTGTTCGCGGTTGGCAAGGTGCTCGGTCACGCTTCCTACCAGTCCACGCAAAGGTATTCCCACCTTGCCAACGACACTCTGCTCGCAGCGGCCGAGGCTGGCGCGGCAAAGGCAGGGTGGTCGAACTAGCTACATTTCCCCGATCCATGCGCTGGCGCTTTGCCGGCTGTGTGGGTCGGGGAATCCACCCTATTATTTTTCGGCTTTTCGCACGTCGAAGCCGATCGACCGAAAGCACGATCATGACTGACACGAACACCGTTGACGCTACTGGCGAAGCTCGAACAGCAGCGCTTGAGGGCAAGCTCAAGCCCTTCATCGTCCAGGCACGCAATGAGCTTGCATCGCACGGCCCAAGGGCTTCGAAAGCAGACTTGGCAACTATCCTGATCCTCGAATGCCTTGAGGCTGGATATAGGACTGAATACTGGATCGAACGCATCGCCCGCGTTCTGCCGCTACGAGCATCCGATGTGCTGTCGACGCTCAATGAGAAGTCTGGACTGGATGGGCTCTGGGATTGTGATGAGGACGAGCGTTACAGTCTGCCCGCCACCTGAGGCCTCGATCGGCCCTGACATCGAATCGTTCGATCCTGATAAGCCAGGAGGCCGCTGTAACCGCACTTCGCGGAACGGGGTCCATTCAGCTCCGGATGTCCCAAGTATGCCTGTCGGTAGGCGTGAGCTTCTAAGTCGCCAACGGACCGATCGATTGAGGACTGCCGCCGCTCTTCGTCATAAGTTTACAATTCGTTACTCGGTCATGGACATTCCCCGGAGAATGGCGGTTCATGATCCGGAGGTCGGAGCCGACTCCAATGACAGGCGCATGTCCAGCGTTGTTCGAAAAGACCGTCCTGCGCGTGTAATCGCGTGAACCGCATTGGCTCTGTTCCGAATCATATACGTGCGGAAGGACGGTAACGGACCGGGGAGGTTGAAGAGCCTCCCCATTTTCCATTCTCACGACCGCACTTCGAGATCAGTAGCAACCGTTAGCACGTTGACTCAACCCGAATCCTGTTCCACATTTGTTCTTATGGAGCACGCACCCGAGTCGATGCGCAATGGCGCTGAACCGCTGTCTCAGACGCACCATCTGATTGCGGAAATCTTGCCCGAGCTGCGGCCTTCCGAGATGCAGACGGTCTACTTCCAGTGCATGGAGGACGGTCCCGAAAGCTTACTGGCGCCAATCGAGGCGGAGTTCGCTAAACGTGGCCTGTCGCCCCACGCAATGGCGTTCGGTTGATGGCGAGCTTGATCACCGCCCAACGGATCGCGGACCTGATCGAGCAAGCTCCAGGCTGGGCCCTCGTGGCGCTTACGGTGCCGCAAGAGCGATTGAGGGCGGACGCACGACGCGAAGTTGCGGAGCACGTTTACAACGCCCTCTACAAGGCGCTCGACATCGAGGCGGGGCAGCTTCGTCTGCCGCTATAACCTTGATAAGTATATTTGTCGTTTCCGCAACGGGCGTTAGATTGGTCGAGCCCTAATAACCGCCCAAGGGTACCGTCGAAGATTCTTCGGCGAGCGGAGCGTCGGAAGCCATAGAGTCTGCTGCCTTTGTTCTTCCGTCATTGGCATTAAGCGGTGCCGCGTCCGTCGCCCGTACTTCGGCACCATCGTGCGTCGCCGAGTTCTCAATAAAGTCTGTTACCAATTGGGATGTGAGCGTCGAGAGCCGCTCATGCTGAAGATGTTCTACACCAAGCGCAAAGGCATAGTGCTTGTGCAAGAACTTTGCAATTTCTTCATATTTAACGGTCGCGAACTGGGGGCCAAACACGTAAGCTGCCACTTGGTAAGGGGAAAACAGAAAATCGATGCCTTCTTCGGTGAAAACAAAGTTGCTTAGATCGCTCCAGTTAGACGTTCCGGAGTTTACCCATTCTTCCCCTAGCTCTGGGTTGTTAGGATCTTGGTCCGGGAAGCGCTCATTATCATGGAGGAGCTGGTGCCGAATAACATTTTGTAAGACATTGAAGGCACTATCAGCATCCAAAAAAATCGACTCCAACGACAGGATTTGAGTCGTCGGATTTATCGTAAAAGCGAATGTCTTGAAATGCATATTTGGATGCGCGGCACCTGCGCCCATCCAGTGAACGGCGTAAGATATGCTTACCACCCTCTCCTGAACGATTGGAGCGCCGCATGCTGCCTCCCAGCTATTCATGCGACGGAAAGGATGCTGACCGAAATTACAATATTCGGTCGATTGCGAGAACTTGACCTCTCTTTGTACCATTGCCTCAGCTGCGGCCCAGCCTCGGATAACGTCCGTTAATTCGCTCGCCTGCGGGTTTTCGTCCGAGAAAAAACGGGGAACTTGGTATGACGTGTCATAGCCAGGCAGCCCCTCCCACTTATCGCGGTGCCAAATCATATTCCAGCGAAGCTGCGGATCGCCCTGCAGTCGAGAATTCTCGAGTCCTAGACGTTTAAGCTGCTCATCAATTGCGCGCGACAACTGTTTGTATGGATCTTCTGTAGCGACGCCTATGACTTGGATCGCCTGGAGCTGCGGCGGAATAATGACCTCATCCAGCATAACGGGAATTAGATATATGTCATCATGAAGCTTAGCGTCGGCCTGATCCAAGGCAATCTTAATTTCGCGCTGTACATATCCTCGCCGTGTTACGGAATTATTAGAAAGGAATACGACAATGATCACAGCTCTAGACAGAGCTCTTTTTATCTCAAAATCCCAGCTCTGTCCGGCGACGAGCTTCTCTTTGTCGAGCCATGGATCGAGCCCATCGTTTAACAAGGCGACGTAGTACTCGTGGACTCGATCGTAGTCAGGTGAGGCGTAAGAGAGGAAAATCAGAGCTTTTTCATCCATCGAAAACGACCTCATAAACGCACGAGTTTTTAGGGAGACCCGGTATCGAACCGGCAGACGGCAGCTTAAGGAAAAGTGAAAGTGAGCAGGATCCCTCGCTTATTGCTGCGTAAGGTCCGTGTACACCGCATGCACTACCGCGCGCTAAACTCCGATTCGCTATTGGACGCCGCGGCCGAGTCGTCTCGTCAACTCAGGCAGCCTTGATTTTAAGAGAGTTTGCGATCTTAATCATTCTTTGCGGCTAGTCGGTCTGCTGCCTCGCAACCCATTGTGTATGTTCTCGCGAGAAAGCCTGTTCAGCATCATTGATAAACTCAGAAAATTCCTGATCACATGACACAGTGTCTATCTTGTCTTTAATAAGCCCAATCTCAAGTGCTGTTAGCGTGTATGAAGACGCTAGCTCATTAAACTTCTTTACCTGAGTCCAGCCGACTATCGCCGACGCAAAAACTATCACTGGTTCAATTGGCCACAGCTCCCAAGCAGGATAAGCGATTCGCGCTAGTGCTAGGCAGATGCCTACTGAATATGCAGCGATGCCTACGCTAAACCACAAGCGACTTGCATTCTTGTTCAAGCGAGCTTTGCGAGCGTACCAAATACGCTGGTCCTTAACCCGATGTTCCAGATAATACGCCTTCCGATCGGCGAGTGATAAGCCCCGGATTGTCTGCATTGATCCAGGGATGGGATCGTTTGCTGCGCTATCCGGCGGCATCCGATCTCCAATAGATCGGTTAACTCGTAAAATATCGAGCAAATGCTCTCTGAATGAAGCGCGAGCTTCTTCCTTCGTCGGCACATCGCCGAATGGCTCGGCTCTCATGCAGTACCGCCAGCAAGATGTCTTGATAGACTCTGCTAAGGCGCGGCCACGATACCATCCCTGCTCTGGCTTCCATAGGCTCCGACCTATGAGAACTCCTAACGATGCGAGCAGAACAATAGCATAGACAGCGAAAAAACCGGGCTTCTTGCTCCAGTTCATAGAAAGTATTGCAGCTACAATTAACAATGCGTATTCGCCACGGATCAGTCGCAAAAACGATGTTTGTGATTCGGACGACATATCCCCCGCTGTATCGTAGAGCGCAGGGTAGTCGAAGGCGGAAACAGTACTCAAGGCGTGATCTCACGGATGCCTGCAACAATCGATGCTGAGTTCCAGGCGACCATCTTTGTTGCAGCGTTCGAAACGGCAAGCGGGGTTCTGACCTGCCCCCAAGGAATGATTCCTAAGATTGGTTTGTTAAGAAGCTTCGCATAATTGAGCTCATATTGGATCCAGCCACTGTGGTTGACGTACATTCCTGCCAGGATGATAACGCACTGGACCGGCCTAATTTGTGCCTTCATCTGATCGCCAAGTTGCTCGCTATTCATTCCCACAAAAGCTCTACTTTCAGGAACTGAGTAGTTTGTAAAAATGAAGTTGTTGGCTTCGTTCAAAAACCGAAGAGCGCGATTGTAACCCTCGCTGTAGTCCCAAGCGTGACTTATAAAGAGACGATAGTTGTGTAAGTTCGGCATTGCGAGGTCCCCTCTACCGTTACCCTATGCGATCTCGTAGCATACGCAAATCGGTTCAAAGCGCAGAACGGAGATTCTACTCAAGCGGCTATCCGAGTGACCGATGGAGCCGGGTCGGACGACGCACCTTCCGACTCAATCAACGCCCCCACTAAACTCGCCCTGTACTCACGCCTTGCCTCACGCATCGAAGATGAACGGTTTTGCATGCGTCATTTGAAGCTGCCACTTCGGTCTCTTTTAGGCTGCGAGATACAGGGGGTGCGGCGGCGATCACCATCGGCGGGAGGGGGCGGCCAGTCACTCGTCTGCAGGTATAGCGCAGGTCGACTTTTCCGGTTTTCCCATGCCAAAGCGCTTTCGGTAGGAAACGGCTGCTCAGCGATCTTACCCCAAACTGGGAAGCGGCTGGGTGCCGCCGCCGGGGCATAAGGTATTGGCTCATAACTATCAGTAAACCTTCAACTAATCCCGGTGCGTCACTAGCCTTCGTAATGCGGGGGTCACAGGTTCGAGTCCTGTAAGCGCACCATCCTACAGCATTGTGCCTTGTAGACGACCAAGGGACAGATTTCGCGTGGGGCAGACGCCGTTGCCAAAGCCTCGGCGCGGCATCTCGGTCGCGCCACGGGATCGGTCGCCGGGAATGTTGCGCTGACGGTCGCGCCGGGGGGGGGGGGGGCTCCAAGATTTCCGCGTTGCGCGGCCTGCGCATGGCGAGGCCACACACGACCTATGATCCGCCGCAGATCGGCTCGGTGAAGGAAACTCTCAAGCGCGACGCATATGAGATTCGGCGACTGGTGCGCGCCCTGGACAGGTGCCGACGCTCACGCGGACGATGCCTGATGGCTCGAAGCGACCGGTCAAGTTCGACGGCATACAAGGCGAATACGTTATCGATCGGAAATGGGGCGTCACCGACGCTCCGCATGCACGAGCCAAGCTATTGCGCCAATCGCAGGTGTTGGCGGAGCAGGACTTCTCGGAACGTCGGAGGTTCCCAACCCTGGCCAGAAGGCCAAAGCGCTCAAGCTGCTGAAGAAGATGAACGTCATCAACATCAAAGTCAGGGTGGTGAAGCCATGATAGCCATGCAGGTTGCCTGCATCGTCGCTCGTTTGTAGTTTTTGCAGATCTGACAGACGAGGACCTGCTGTATCCGGATACCTCTGTCGAGATGATGGAGGTTCTGGGTGCCGATCTTGAAGCGCTGGATAAAGGATTTCTTCGCGAACTGGTCGACGCCTTCGCGGTCATCGCTACGGAATATAGTGGCGAAGCACGAGAGGTCGTACGCAACATCGCGCATAGCTTCTATCTCGAAGAGGCACTCGCATCGGTCAATTCGACATTGTAGATGTAGTTTTACCGCTGGGCGTGACCGGTACTCGATTACGTAGACTGGCGATCTTTGAGATTGCGATAGCTACTGCCGGGGGTAGGAGAAATTTCGTTGAGCATCCGCCGCCGGTTATATCATGAAGGCCGGGGCGTGATCGGTGGCTCTTGCCGGGATTGAGGACGGAGTTTTGATCATCGTCAACCGTTTCAAGTAACCGGGAGTAGAGCCCGCCGTCGCCGCTCTCCTGCTCAGTGGACGAGCGTTGCAATGACTTCGCCCCACGAGTGGGCGACATCGGTTCGTCCCGATAGCCTAGTGGTTTCACCGAATTATCGCCAGGGATCATCGCAATATACGGGCGCTATCGCGGCGAGGTGCGTAAGCTGCAAGGAGCGTGGCGATGCGCTGATCGACCAACCCTTACGTCCGTTGCTCGCGTGGGTTTGAAGAGCGTAAAGTACGCGTTGCCATTTCGAAGAACATGCTTTCTTGGCGGTCGGATCAGCGAGGGCTTGCGATCCCGTTATATTGTCATCGGCGTGAAGAGGCGGCAAGTTCGGGTCGGGTGACGAATAATTTAATAGTCAGATGAACAAAAGGAATTGTAAGGCGTATGCTTAATGTCGCCGTGTTATCTCAAGCAAATTCTGTAGGTGGATACCGGTGGGCTGCATTACGAATTCAAGGAAATAGCGTGACGGATACAATCAACACGGTCGAACTCGCCGCCGAACTGACGGCAGCATGGCTGGCGAACCCCAATACGCGCACTGCCGCTGACGACGTGCCGGCGTTTTTAGTTGCGATGCATGCCGCGGTCGAGAAACTCACCGGGAATGGCGATGTGGAGCCTGAGGCGGCACCCACGTCTGCGTCTGAGCCTGCCGTATCGGTGCGAAAGTCGCTGGCATCGCCCGATCACATCATCTCGATGCTTGACGGCAAGAAGTACAAGACGTTGCGTCGGCATCTGTCGACGAACGGCCTCACGCCCGAGCAGTATCGCGAGCGCTTCAACCTGAAGGCGGACTATCCGATGGTCGCGGCGACCTATTCGGAAGCACGCCGGGCGATGGCTAAGTCGATCGGCCTCGGACGCAAGGCCGGCTCGACCGTCGAGAAGGCAGCCGATGGCGCGGTGAAGACGGTTCGCAAGGGCGGTAAGGCCGCACTGGACGCCGCCAAGAAGACGCTTGGCAGCGATGCCTGAGTGCGTGGGGAGGGCGAAGCCTTCCCCCTTTTTCGTCCGGCAAGACCGTGTCGGACTTTTCTCCCCCGGCCTTGCTTTTGAAGATCGGTGGTCACTTCGGCTAGGCCTGGACCAGGCCTAGCCGCCGTCTTCGATCAGTGCCTCGGCAAGCAACGCACGAATGGCGCGCAGTGCGGGGATCGGAGACGTGATCGTCTCTCGCACAACGGGTGGGGTCTTCTCTGCCGTTAGCAGCTGCTGGACGCCCCGCACGGTATACCCCTCGCGGTTCAGCAGCATGTCGATCCGGCGGACCAGATCAATGTCCTCGGTCCGGTAGTAGCGTCTGTTGCCCGCGCGTTGCAGTGGGCGCAACTGCGGGAACCGCGTCTCCCAATAGCGCAGGATATGCTGCGGCAACCCCGTCTCACGCGACAGTTCGCCTATTGTTCGAAACGCTGCGCCAGCTTTTCCAGTGGGAGGCGAGCCGCTATCGTCGGCGTCGCCCGACATCGCCTCAGCCGGCACCGACGATGCGCTCACGCATCATCTGACTGGCGCGGAACGTCAGCACGCGGCGGGGTGCGATCGGCACCTCGATACCAGTCTTCGGATTGCGACCGACGCGCTCGCCCTTGTCGCGAAGCACGAACGTGCCGAACCCCGAAATCTTGACGTTCTCGCCGCGCGACAGGGCGCCACACATCTCTGCAAGGATCTGTTCGACAATCTTGGACGAATCCGCGCGCGACAATCCTACGTTGCCGTGCAGCGATTCCGCCAGATCGGCGCGTGTCAAAGTACCGGTAATCGTCATTGGCAAGCTCCCACACTTGGTGAACTACCTACACAAGGGGACAGGCGACCGGAAGGGCTTTGTTCTGCAAGCGAATCAAAGCGTTTCACAAAGATTAGAAGCGGATAACCGCCGCACCCCAGGTGAACCCGCCGCCCATCGCCTCCAGAACGACGATCTGCCCTTGCTGAATCCGCCCATCCCGCACCGCGACGTCCAGCGCGAGCGGAACCGAGGCGGCAGAGGTGTTGGCATGCTGGTCCACGGTTACGACCACCTTCGCAGGTGCGAGACCAAGCTTTCGCGCCGTAGCATCGAGGATGCGCGCGTTCGCCTGATGCGGCACGACCCAGTCGACCTGGTCCGACGACAGCCCGGCCATCGCCAGCGATTCGGTCATCACCGATGCCAGGTTAGTGACGGCATGACGGAAGACTTCGCGGCCTTTCATGCGGAGCTTGCCGACAGTGCCGGTGGTCGAGACGCCGCCATCGACATAGAGCAGTTCGTTGTGACGGCCATCGGCGTGGAGCTTGGTGGTGAGGATGCCGCGGCCGCCCTCGTCGGCCGTGTCCTGTGCCTCCAGCACGATCGCGCCGGCGCCGTCGCCGAACAGCACGCAGGTGGTCCGGTCTTCCCAGTCGAGGATGCGGCTGAACGTCTCGGCACCGATCACCAGCGCGCGCTTGGCGACGCCGCTGCGGATCATGCTGTCGACGACCTGGACCGCGTACAGGAAGCCCGAACAGACCGCGGCGATGTCGAATGCGACGCAGTCGTTGATGCCTAGCATCGCCTGCACCTTGGTGGCGCTGGCAGGGAAGGTCTGGTCGGGAGTCGCTGTGGCGAGCACAATCAGGTCGATGTCCTGCGCTTCGATACCGGCGGCGGTCAAAGCCGCACGGCAGGCGTCGGCAGCGAGGGTCGCGGTCGTCTCACCTTCGCCGGCGATGTGGCGGAAGCGGATGCCGGTGCGCTCGACGATCCACTCGTCGCTGGTGTCGACCTGCTCTGCGAGTTCGGCGTTGGAAACGCGACGCGCGGGCAGGGCGGAGCCGGTGCCGATGACGACCGAACGGATCATGCCGCCTTCTCCACAGTACCGAGGTCTTCGGCGATGCGCCGGACCAGATCGTTGCGGACCATCTTGGCGGCGTTGCCGATCGCGGTCGCAACACCGCGCTCGGTGGCGCCGCCATGGCTTTTCACGACGATCCCGTTGAGCCCGAGAAAGACCGCGCCGTTGTGATTGTTGGGATCGAGATGATCGCGCAGCAATTCGGTCGCCGGTCGCGAGATCAGGAAGCCGAGCTTCGAGCGGACCGAACTGCGGAACGCGCGCTTGAGCAGGTCGGCGACGAATCGCGCGGTGCCCTCGGCGGTCTTTAGCGCGATGTTGCCCGAGAATCCGTCGCACACGACGACGTCGACTTCGCCGCGCGACAGACGGTCGCCTTCGATGAAGCCGTTGAACTGCATGTCGACAGCCGGCGTGGCACGCAGTTGCGCTGCCGCATCGCGGATCTCGTCCGTGCCCTTCATGTCCTCGCTGCCGATGTTCAGCAGCGCGACGCGAGGGTGCGGGATGTCGAGCGCGGTGCGGGCATAGGCGGCACCCATGATCGCGAACTGCACGAGGTTGCGCGCGTCGCACTCGGTGTTCGCGCCGAGGTCGAGCATCACCATGTCGGTATCGCCAAGCGTCGGCAGACGCGCTGCGAGTGCCGGCCGGTCGATACCAGGCAGCATTCGCAACGACAGCTTCGCCATCGCCATCAGCGCGCCGGTGTTACCCGACGACACCGCGGCGGCGGCGCGACCCTGTTTCACCAGGTCGATCGCGATGCCCATCGAGGTCTTCTTGGCACGCCGAATCGCCTGGGTCGGCTTTTCGCTCGACCCGACGACTTCCGGCGCGTGGACGATTTCCGAATGCTGCGACAGGTTCGGATGAGCCTTGAGCCCCTCGCGAATCGCAGCTTCGTCGCCGACCAGCAGGAAGCGTATGCCCTCGAATTGATGTCGCGCGCGCGCGACACCGGCGAGCATCACTGCCAGCCCGTCATCGCCACCCATCGCATCGACCGCGATCCAGCCGCTGTCGGGCATCGCTTATCCTTCGTTCAAGTTAGAGGTTCCGGACGGAAGCCTCAGCCCTCGATCGAGAGGATTTCACGACCGTTATAGTGACCGCACGACCCGCACAGGTTGTGCGGACGCTTCAGCTCGCCACAGTTCGGGCATTCCTGGAACGACGCGATCGTGAGCGAATCGTGGCCACGGCGCATGCCGCGCTTGGAGGGCGAGGTTTTTCTTTTGGGGACGGCCATTTCGGCACCTTGTTCAATCTAAAGGTCGGGGCTCCGAGTACGTCCGGACACGGGACACAGGCAACCGACAAGAATGCCGGCCGCCTGAAGCAACCCATGCGGCCTGACGCTCGCGAAGCGTGGCGCTATAGCGATTTCACCCCGCGTTGCAAGCTTCCGCCCGGAGTGGCAGGGCATACGCCTGACAAAAGACCTGATTATTCGAGGGGCAACGCCGTGATATTACCCGTAACGCTGACGATCGCCGCCGCCGCCGCCGTCGTCAACCTGTGGCTCGCCTTCCGAATCGTCCCGATGCGCCTGAAGGAAAGCGTGCTGATCGGCGACGACGGCAACCAGCGCTTGCAGGCGCGGATGCGCGCGCATGCCAACTTCACCGAATATGCGCCGTTCATCCTGATCCTGATCGGGCTGATCGAACTGGCCGGTGGCTCGACGCTGTGGCTGTGGATCGCCGGCGCGGTGTTCGTGATTGCGCGAATCGCGCACGCCTTCGGGATGGACAAGACGACGTCGAGCGTGCCGCGGGCCGGCGGCGCACTGGCGACCTGGGCGCTGATGGCGGTGCTGGCCGGCTGGGCGCTGGCGATCGCGTATCAGGCGAACAGCGTGCCCGCTGCGAAGACCTTCCAGGTCGTGCCATCAGGTAGTCAGGCATGAGCGCGCGCTACCTTCTAGCCGCAGCCACGCTCCTGGCGGCGACGCCTGCGGTCGCTCAGGTCTCCCCAGAACGCCTGTCGGCGGACGTCAAAACGCTAGCCTCCGACGCGTTCGAGGGCCGCGCGCCCGGCACGCCCGGCGAGACCAAGACGATCGCCTGGCTGATCGCGCAGTTCAAGGCGATGAAGGCGCAGCCCGGCGGCCCGAACGGCAGCTGGACGCAGCCCGTGCCGCTCGTCCACACACGCATGGGTTCGGGCACGGTCCGCGCTGGCGAGACCGCGCTGGTGCAGGGGCGCGACATCTATCTGAGCACGGTGCGCGGTGTCGACCGCGTTGCGATAGCGAACGCGCCGATGGTGTTCGTCGGCTACGGCGTCAGCGCGCCCGAGCGCGGCTGGGACGACTTCAAGGGCCTCGACCTGAAGGGCAAGGTCGCCGTCTTCCTCGTTAACGACCCCGATTTCGAAGCGGTCGCCGGCGACGATGCGAAGGGCAAGTTTGGCGACCGGCGGATGACCTATTACGGCCGTTGGACGTACAAATTCGAAGAGGCGGCGCGGCGGGGTGCTGTCGCGGCGTTGATCGTCCACGACACAGCGGGGGCGGGTTACGGCTGGAATACGGTGACGGCGCCGGCTGGCGAGAATTACGACATCGTGCGGAAAGATCCCGAGTCGCGGGTGATGCTCCAAGGCTGGCTGGAAGGTGGCGCTGCGACCCGGTTGTTTGCGGCCTCGGGCCTCGATCTGGCGGCGTTGCGCAAGGCGGCGCGGCGGAGCGACTTCCGTCCGGTGGCGCTGAAGCAGGCATTAACGACCGACCTGCCGGTCAAGCACGACACCGCTGAGAGCCAAAACGTGCTCGCCAAGCTCCCAGGCACCAAGCACGCGGACGAAGTCGTGATGTTCGGCGCGCACTGGGACGCGTACGGGATCGGCGCGCCGGATGCGCAGGGGCGGACGATCCGGCCTGGCGCGAACGACGACGGGCTCGGCGTGGCGGGCGTGCTCGAACTGGCGCGTGGGTTTGCCAAGGCCCCCCGCACCGACCGCAGCCTCGTCTTCGCGTTGTGGAGCGGCGAGGAGCGCGGGCTGCTCGGTTCGGAGACCTATGCGGTGAACCCGGTCTATCCGGCCGCCAAGACGGTCGCCAACCTGACGCTCGACATCCTCCAGACCGCAGGGCCTGCAAAGGACGTCATGCTGGTCGGCGCGGGCCAGAACAGCCTCGAGGACATGCTGGGCGATGCGGCGAAGGCGCAAGGCCGCGTCGTAACTCCCGAAGCCCTTCCCGAACGCGGGCTGTTCTACCGCGCCGACCATTTCTCGGTCGCGCGGCGCGGCGTGCCGACGCTGCTGCTGATGGCGATCAGCGGTGCGCCGGATCTGGTCAAGGGTGGCCGGACCGCGGGGCAGGCTTGGCTCGACGGTTATATGAAATGCTATCACCAGACGTGCGACGCCTGGGGCGCGGATTGGGATCTGCGTGGTGCGGCGCAGGATGTGGGGCTGTTCCAGACGATCGGGACGAAGCTCGCGAACAGCCGGTTGTGGCCCGAGTGGCGCGACGGGTCCGAGTTCAAGTCGGTGCGGGCTGAGACGGCCGGGGAGCGGAAGTAAGGTCTTCGCACCACGCAAGTAACCAGCGCTACCATGCTACCACCCCGGCGAAGGCCGGGGCCCAATTGGAAAGCCGCGGTAACGGCACGCCCCGTCCGCCAATTACGTTCCCCCAACTGGGCCCCGGCCTCCGCCGGGGTGGAGCGTTGGGAGGTCGCGCTTCTGCTTCTTCGTGTTCTCCCGCGAACGCTGGAGCCCAGGGTTACAGGCGGTACCGCTTGGTATCCTGGACCCCCGCGTTCGCGAGGAAACAGGAAGGCTTGCGGGGGAGCGGCAGGGGCAGCTCTTAAGCCGCCAAAGCCCGATCGCTCACGAACATGTTCGTCGCCCGCTCATGCGCGAACGTACTCGCCGGCCCATGCCCCGGGATAAAGCTCGTATCGCTCCCAAGCGGCCAAAGCTTCTCGACGATCGACTTCACTAGCACCTGATGATTTCCCCCAGGCATGTCCGATCGCCCGACCGACCCCTGGAACAGCACATCCCCCACCTGCGCGAATTTGGACGGCGCGTGGTGGAAGATCACGTGGCCCTCGGTATGCCCCGGCGTCTCGTACACATCGAGCGTAAGATCTCCCACTGTCACCGTATCACCCTCGACCAGCCAGCGGTCGGGTTCGAAATTCACCCCCGAAATCCCGTATTTCGGGCCGTCCTGGTCGAGCCGTTGCAGCCAGAAGCGGTCCGCCTCGTGCGGGCCCTCGATCAGGACGCCGAGATCGTTCGACAGTCGCTTCGCGCCGCCGGCGTGGTCGATATGGCCGTGCGTCAGCAGGATCTTCTCGACCGTCACGCCCGCCTGTTCGACCGCCGCCATGATCCGCGGCAGGTCACCGCCCGGATCGATCACCGCCGCCTTCATCGTCGCGGTGCACCAGATGATCGTGCAATTCTGCTGGATCGGCGTGACCTGGACGATCGCGGCGCGCAGGGGCGGGGTGGCTGGATTTGTCATGGCCCCGAAATAGGATAGCGCGCCCGTCGGAGCAATCGGCGCTTGCGGTTTGCCTCGCGCTCCGTGCAACAGTCGCGACGATGTGGACCGCGCCCTACGTGTTGCTCGATGATGCCCGCGCGGCAGGAGCCCCGGCGCGATTGTACCGCGACCCCGTCCGGATCGTCCGCGCCGATACCCTCGCCGAGGTCCGCCCCGCACTCGACGCGCTTCGCAAAGCCCGCGAGGAAGGACTCCACGCCGCCGGGTACCTGACCTACGAGGCCGGAGCCGCGTTCGCATCGAAGCCAATCGACGTCCGCACCGAAGACCCGCTGCTCTGGTTCGGCCTGTTCGCGGAGTACCGGACGATAGCGCCCGACGACGTCGCCGCGCTGCTTCCCGACCCCGCCGGCGCGTGGACCGGCGCACCCCAGCCGCTGATCGACCGCGAGACCTACGACGCCAGCCTGGCGCGCGTGCTCGACCTGATCGCGGCGGGCGACATCTATCAAGCCAACCTCACCTTCGCCGCCAGCGTGCCGTTCGTCGGTGATCCGCTCGCGCTCTACGCCCGGCTGCGGCGGCAGGCGGGGGCGGGCTACGGTGCGCTGATCGACACCGGCGAGACACGCTTCCTGTCGCTGTCCCCCGAACTCTTCTTCGCGCTCGACGGCGACACGCTCACCTGCCGCCCGATGAAGGGCACGGCGCAACGAGGCGAGACTCCCGACGCCGATCGCGCGCTCGCCAAAGACCTCGCGGCCGACCCGAAGCAGCGCGCCGAGAACCTGATGATCGTCGACCTGATGCGCAACGACCTGTCGCGCGTCGCCACCCAGGTCGCGGTGCCCGACCTGTTCACCGTCGAGATCTATCCTACCGTCCACCAGATGACTTCTACCGTCACCGCGACGCTGAAACCGGACTGCGACGCGGTCGACGTGCTGGCCGCGCTGTTCCCGTGCGGATCGATCACCGGGGCGCCGAAACAGCGCGCGATGGAGGTCATCGCCGAGGTCGAGCACGCCCGCGTTCGCGGCATCTATACCGGTTCGATCGGCCGGTTCGATGCGAACGGCGACGCAATCTTCAACGTCGCGATCCGGACGTTGGCGGTCCGGGATGACGCGGCGACGATGAGCCTCGGTTCGGGCATCGTCGCCGACAGCGCGGGCGACGCGGAGTGGGAGGAGTGTCATGCCAAGGGGGCATTCGTCACTGCCGGCCAGCGCGGCTTTGACCTGATCGAGACGATGGCGTTCGATCCCGACGAAGGGCTGACCCGTCTCGAAGCGCATCTGGCGCGGATGAAGGCGAGTGCCCAGGCCTTGGGGTTCACCTTCGACCGCCACACCGCGCGCAACGAGCTCCAGGCGGCGACCTTCCGGTTGCGCGGGCCCCGGCGCGTCCGCCTGTTGCTCAGCCCGTCGGGCGCGATCGCGATCGAGGCCGCGCCGCTGCCGCGCTCGCCTGCGCAAGCGACCGTCGCGATCGTGCCGCTGCCGGTGGCCGGTACCGACTTCCGCCTCCGCCACAAGACGAGCGCGCGTGCCTTTTACGACGATGCGCGCAAGGCCGCGGGCACGTTCGAGGTGGTGTTCGAGGATGCGGAGGGCTTCCTGACCGAAGGGAGTTTCACATCGGTGTTCGTGCAGCGCGGCGCGACCCTTGTGACGCCGCCGCTACGGCCCAGCCAGTTTTCGGGCCTGCTCCCCGGTATTCTCCGCGCAGACCTGCTCGAATCGGGTCGCGCGATCGAGGCGCCGATCACCCGGGCGGACCTTGCCAATGGTTTCTTTATCGGAAATGCGGTCCGCGGGCTGATTCCTGCCATCGTTACGGTTGCGAATTCGGCCAAGCGGAGCGTATAGCCCGCGCGAATTCCGCGGCAAAACTGCGGACAACCGCAAAGGTTCCATCATGCACGCATCCGCCGCGCTCGGTCGCATCAGCCCTTCGCCGACGCTCGCGATCACCAGCCGTGTCCTCGAATTGAAGCGCGCGGGCGTCGACGTGATCGGTCTTGGTGCGGGCGAGCCCGATTTCGACACGCCGGACTTCGTGAAAGAGGCCGCGATCCAGGCGATCCGTGACGGCAAGACGAAATACACCAATGTCGACGGCACGATCGAGCTGAAGCAGGCGATCGTCGCCAAGTTCGCGCGCGACAACAATCTCACCTACACCACCGACCAGATCAGCGTGAACGTCGGCGGCAAGCACACCTTGTTCAACGCGATGGTCGCGACGATCGATCCTGGCGACGAGGTCGTCATCCCCGCGCCGTACTGGGTCAGCTATCCCGACGTCGTGCAGTTCGCGGGCGGCGTGCCGGTGATCGTCAAGGCGGGGCCTGAGGTCGGCTACAAGCTCGACCCCGCCGCACTCGACGCGGCGATCACGGCGAAGACCAAGTGGGTGATCCTCAACTCGCCGTCGAACCCGACCGGTGCCGGCTACACAATCGACGAATTGAAGGCGCTCGGCGCGGTGCTGGCGAAGCACCCGCACGTCTGGATCTTCGCCGACGATATGTACGAGCACATCGTCTATGACGGCTTCAAGTTCGCGACCATTGCCGAGGCATGCCCCGAGCTGTTCGAGCGTACGCTGACCGTCAATGGCTGTTCGAAGGCGTATGCGATGACCGGCTGGCGGATCGGCTATGGCGCCGGTGCGTCGTGGCTGATCAAGGCGATGGCCAAGCTCCAGTCGCAGTCGACGTCCAACCCATGCTCGATCGCGCAGGCCGCGGCGGTGGCGGCTCTCAACGGCGACCAGTCGTTTCTCGCGGAGCGCAACACCGCGTTCCAGGGGCGTCGTGATCTGGTCGTGGCTATGCTCAACGAGATCGACGGCATGCATTGCCCGACGCCGGAGGGTGCGTTCTACGTGTACCCGTCGTTTGCCGAGCTGATCGGCAAGACGACGCCGAACGGTCGCCTGATCGATACCGACGAGGCAATGGTCGGCTATCTGCTCGACGATGCCAAGGTGGCCGTCGTGCAGGGCGCGGCGTTCGGGCTCAGCCCTGCGTTCCGGATCAGCTATGCGACGTCGGACGCGTTGCTGCGCGAAGCTTGCACGCGAATCCAGACGGCGTGTGCTGCGCTGAAGTAACAAACGATCCTCTCCCTGGCGGGGGAGGATTCTGGGTTAGAGCAACATTCGAGACGTGCGGCGACATCTTTCGGCAATCCTGCCGGCCGATGCCTGCTGCACGATGAACGCATCGGCCACGGCGCGTTAATCGAGAGTTTCTAAAAACGACATTGTGGTTGGCCGGCATTTCTACGACATGCCGGTCCGTAGCTGACGCCGACCCATCCGGTCGGTGTCATCACTTGAATTCATTGGGATCGCATCATGCGCAGCATCGTAAAGTCGAGTTTCTTCTGGCAGTTCAGCGGCGGTTTCGTCCTCGGCGCCATCGGTTTGCTCGCGATGCAGCCTGCGGAAGCACGCCAGACCTTTGCCAGCCATTTCGAGCATAGCGCGCCCGCCACGCGCTGATCTTGCGCGCGTCTTGGCGAACGATCGGGGCAACACCATGTATCCAAGCATGAAAAAGCCGCTTCTCGCCACGCTCGCCGCCGTCGGTATTGCCGGTGCGTTCATGTCCGCCGGTACCGCGCAGGGCGCCCGCGCCGTCGTCATCCCCGCCGTCAAGACCGACCTTCCCGCAGCGCCCGGTATCCAGACCGCGGTGCTGGCGGGCGGCTGTTTCTGGACGATGGAAGCGGTGTTCGAGCATGTGAAGGGCGTGAAGGCCGTCACGGCGGGCTACGCCGGTGGCACCAAGGCGACTGCGACCTACGACCAGGTTTCCGCCGAGACAACTCGTCATGCCGAAGCGATCAGGATCGCGTACGACCCCCGCGTCGTAAGCTACGGCACGTTGCTCCGCGTGTATTTCTCGATCGCGCACGATCCGACCAGCCTGAACCGCCAGGGACCGGACAGCGGCACCAGCTATCGCTCGGCGATCTTCCCGCAATCGCCGGCGCAGGCCCAGGTCGCGCGGGCGTACATCGCGCAACTGGGGCAGACACGGGCGTTCTCGGGTCCGATCGTGACGAAGCTGGAGACCGGCGCGTTCTATCCGGCCGAGGCGTATCACCAGAATTTCTACGACCGGAACCCGACGCATCCTTACATCGTGATGTGGGACAAGCCGAAGGTTGCTGCGTTCAGGGCTGCGTTTCCGACGATTTCGCGGTGAGGTGATAGGCTTAAAAGACGCCTATCCTAAGCACGTCATTCCAGCGAAAGCTGGAATATCCCGTTTTTGGCCGACGTCTCGAGCCACGAGGGAGACCCCAGCTTTCGCTGGGGCGACGGGCGGGGGTGGTAGTGGCGGGGGCGGAAGCGGATTGGGTCCACGACGCCCGCAGGTCGGGAATTCGCGGACGGAGTACCAAATCTAAGCCGCGACCGGGAACCGCAGCATCCGGTCCGCCACCGGCACCAATGCCTGAGCTCCGACCCCGACCGCGCGCACGATCTCCGGATGGTCGACGTCCAGCCCACCGGTGAGCGACCCGAACGCGGGCAGGATCAGCTTCGTCGTAGTCGCCACGAAACACCGCCGTGCAACCTGCTTGCCACGGACTGACAGCCGCAGCTTCGGATGGAAATGCCCCGACAGCTCCGGCCGCGTCTCCGCCCGGTCGGCTTCGTGCCGCAGCACCAGCCCGTCGACGACGACCTCGTCGACGACCTCCCCGCCACATCGATCGAGGATCGCCGGATCATGATTGCCCGTGATCCACGTCCAGCGCGTGCCGTCGGTCATCGCCCGCAACATATCCTGCGCGCGTTGTGGCAGTCGCTCGCACCCGTCGCTGTCGTGGAAGCTGTCACCCAGGCACCAGACCTCTCGTGCGCCGGTTGCGGCGACCAGCGCGGTGAGATCGGCCAATGTCGCGATCGAATCATAGGGCGGCAGCATCTGGCCGCGCTTGGCGAACCAGCTCGCCTTCTCGAAATGCAAGTCGGCGACCAGCAGCGCACGCCGCTCCGGCCAGAACAGCGCGCCTTGCGCCAACGCCAGAAGCGCATGCCCGCCGAACGAAAAGGGAACCATTTCCTCGCCATGCCGGTGCACGCCCCGTGAATCAACCCGCCATCGTCCAAACCAGCACGCCAGTCAGGAGCACTTGCGCATGCCCCCAATCGGCGTAAAGCGCGCCGTCCCATCAGGAGGAGCGCTCTGCGCGCCATGACGTCCGTAGCCGGAACACCCCAGACCGTAGTCGTGACCGAACCGACCGCCGATAGTTCGGCGGGGCAGGCTTGCGCGCCGTCGGATCTGTCCGCGGCGCACCTGCATCCGCATCCGGCGCTGGCCGCGCTGACGGTGGGTGCGATCGGCGTGGTGTTCGGCGATATCGGTACCAGCCCGCTCTATGCGTTCCGCGAGGCGCTCGGTCAGACGTCGGCGGGGGGCATCGATCCAAGCGAGATCCTCGGCGTGCTGAGCCTCGCGCTCTGGTCGCTGTTCCTCGTGGTCACCGTCAAATACGTCATCTTCCTGATGCGCGCGGACAACCAGGGCGAGGGCGGCGTGCTGGCGCTGGCCGCGCTCGCCCGTCGCGCGCTGGGCATGCGGTCGAAGGTGGCGATCGTGCTCGGCGCGGCAGGCGCGTCGTTGTTCTACGGCGATGCGATCATCACGCCGGCGCTGTCGGTGCTGTCCGCGATGGAGGGCCTGCGGACGATCCCGAGTGCGGCGCATATCTTCAACGAGGGCGTGGTCCGCGCGCTGACGATCGGCATCCTGATCGCGCTGTTCATGATCCAGGCCCGCGGCACCGCGCAGGTCTCGAAGCTGTTCGGCCCGGTCTGCATCGTCTGGTTCGTCGCGATCGGTGCGCTGGGCATCTGGCATATCGCCGACGAACCCTCGATCGTGCGCGTGTTCCTGCCGACCTACGGCATCTCCTTCCTCGCGACGCACGGCGTCACCGGTCTGTTCGTGCTCGGCGCGGTGTTCCTGACCGTCACCGGCGCCGAGGCGCTGACCGCGGACATGGGCCATTTCGGCAAGCTGCCGATCCGTATCGGCTGGTTCTTCCTCGTCTTTCCGGCGCTGGCGCTCAACTATCTGGGGCAGGGGGCGTTCGCGCTCGCCAAGCTCGAGGACGCGGCGCGGCAGGGCATCCCCTTCGTCAACCAGGACTGGTTCTTCCTGATGGCGCCCGAGCCGTTGCGCCCGGCGCTGATCATCCTCGCCGGGTTCGCGACCGTCATCGCCAGTCAGGCGGTCATCACCGGGGCGTTCAGTCTGACGCAGCAGGCGATCCAGCTCGGGCTGCTCCCGCGACTGCGCATCCGCCAGACCTCGGCGGTGTTTGCCGGCCAGATCTACCTCCCCGCGATCAACTGGCTGTTGCTGATCGGCGTGCTGGTGCTGGTCGTGCAGTTCAAGACGTCGTCGGCGATGGCGGCGGCGTACGGCATCGCGGTCACGGGCACGATGGTCGTCACCACCTTGCTCGCGTACATCGTGGTCAGGCATCGCTGGAACTGGTCGCGGCCGTTGGCGCTGGCGGCGATCCTGCCGTTCCTGACGCTCGATTTGATCTTCTTCGGTGCCAACATTTTACGCGTGATCGAGGGTGGCTGGGTGCCGCTGGTCATTGCCGCCGCGATCGGGCTGATCATCTTCACCTGGGTGCGGGGCAAGAAGATCGTCAGCGCGTTCGAGAAGCGCCAGAGTATCCCGCTGACCGATCTCGCCGCCGCGCTCGAGAGGCGCCCGCCAGAGCGCGTGTCGGGGACCGCGGTGTTCCTGACGGCGAACCCGCATGCGACGCCGGGCGCGCTGTTGCATAACCTGAAGCACAACAAGGTGCTCCACGAGCGCAACCTGATCGTCAGCATTCGGACTGCGGACCGGCCGTTCGTGGAGGAATCGGCGCGCGCTAAGGTCGAGCGGGTGGACGAGAATTTCTCGATCGTCGTTCTGACCTATGGGTTCATGGAATCGCCCGACGTGCCGCGGGATCTGGGTATCGGGACCAAGACCGAACAGCTTGGGCTGGACCCGATGCGGACCTCGTTCTTCATCGGCCGCAACACGCTGAAGCCCGATGCGGAGAAGGGTATGCCGCCATGGCAGGACCGCATCTTCATGTTCCTGCAGCGGAATGCGAGCGATCCCACCGACTTCCTGAAGATCCCGCCGGGCAAGGTGCTGGAGCTGGGCGAACAGGTCACCGTTTAAACGTCCCTCGCGCCTTCGGGGAGAGGGGAGGTGCCCGCGGCACTTGCCGTGGGAAAGGTGAGGGGCCTTGTCGGGCACCGTCTCGAGCCTCACGCCCCTCACCCTTCCGTCGCCTTCGGCTCCTCCCTCCCTCTCCCCGTAGGGGAGAGGGACATGCCGCATCACCCCGCGAATGCCTTTACCAGGTCGAAGAGGTAGTCTCGGCCGTCGTATAGCGACGCCACGCGGATGCGCTCGTTGAGGCCGTGGATGCCGCCCATGTCCTTGTCGATGAACACGCCCGGTGCGCCGTAGACCGGGATGCCGATCGCTTCGAAGAAGATGCCGTCCGTGGCGCCGGTCGACATGAGGGGGAGGATCGGGATGCCGGAGAAGTGCTTCGCCGCGACCTTCGTCACCGGGCCCATGATCTTGGGATCGAGCGTCGGGGGAATCGCGGTCGGGCGGACCGGCTGGTTCGCCGTTACCGTCACCTTTGCGCCGGCCAGTTCCTTCAGCTTGGCTAGCGTGCCCTCCACCGTTTCCCCCGGAAAGATCCGGCAGTTGATGTTCGCCGTCGCGCGCTGCGGCAACGCGTTCTCCGCATGGCCGGCGTTCAGCAGCGTGGTCACGCACGTCGTCCGCAAGGTCGAATGCATCGCCTTGTCACGACTGACGATCGCATCCGCCGTCTTGTCCTCGGGATTGGCGAGCAACCGCGTGATCGCGCTGCCCATTGCGCCCGGCATCGCCTTCGCACTCGCCGCGAAGAACGCCCTGGTCGTGTCGGTGAACTTCACCGGAAACTCGTAGCCCTGCACCGCCTTCACCGCGTCGGCGAGCTCGTAGATCGCGTTCTCCGGTGTGGGTTGCGAGCTGTGACCGCCGGGATTGGTGGCGAGGAACGTGTAGTTCTGCGCGGCCTTTTCGCCGATCTGGATCGCCAGCAACTGGCGCTTGCCAGTGTCGTCGAGCCGCCCGCCGCCGCCTTCGTTCAGCGCGAACTCCGCCGCGATCAGGTCGGGCTTTTCCTTCGCCAGATACTGCGCGCCGTTCCACGCGAACGTCGTCTCCTCGCCGCAGGTCAGCGCGAGCTTGATCGTCCGCTTCGGCGTGTAGCCACCGGTCTTGAAGCGGATCATCGCGTCGGACCAGATCGCCGCCTGCGCCTTGTCGTCGACGGTGCCGCGCGCGTAATAATAGCCGCCTTCCTCGATCAGCTTGAACGGATCGCGCACCCAATCCTCGCGCTTGGCCTCTACCACGTCGAGATGCGCGAGCAGCAGCATCGGCTTGAGCGACGCGTCGGAGCCCTTCAGTACGACGACCAGCCCGCCGTCCTTCGGATGCTCGGGCACCGAGAAATAGGTGATGTCGGCATCCGCATAGCCCGCCGTCTTCAACCGCGCGCCGATCTGCGCCGCGGCCTGCGTGCAACTGCCGACGGACAGCGTCGTGTTCGTCTCGACCAGCTCCTTGTAGAGCCCGAGAAACGCCTTCTGGTCGGGTCGCGATTGCGCCTGTGCCGAGAATGGTGTCGTCAGAATCGCCGCCGTGAGTAGCCAGCCAGTCGCGCGCATCGTCGTCCCCCTGTTCGATTATGCGCGAAGAGTTGCAGCGAACGCGCGCCGACGCAACCTCGACCCTGCTGCGCTCAACGGCGCCGTGTTCCGCGCGGCAAGGCGAGCCGGACCTCGCGGTTGGCGAAGTCGATGTCGACGCGGCGGAACAGTTGCAGCACGTCCATCCCAAGCAGCATCGCGGGCCGCTCGGACAAGCCGAACTGGCGGAACGGCGGCGCATCGACCGCGGTGAATGCGACGGGCAGGTCGCCGAGCGTCAGGTTGCCGATCGAGACTCGGTCGATCGTGGTGTAGTCGGCGACCACGGTCTCGCCGGTGACGCCGGTCAGCGATACCGGTTGCGAGCGCGCCGCGCTGCCCAGTCCCTTGCGCGTGACCCTTCGGCGGAGCGCGCCATTGGCCATGCTCACCGATGTGCCGGTGTCGAGGATTACGCGGATGCGGATGCCGTTGCAATAGGCGTCGGTTACGACGAGTTGCCCGAACAGGCTGCGCGCGCGGATGACGATCTCGTCGGGACCGGCGCGTTCGCGGTGCTGTCGTTTGCGCGAAGGCATGACGGTCATCGTCTTGGTGTCGAAGTCGATCGTCACCGCGTGATCCTGCAACGTGTCGATCCCGAGCAGCCCGTGCGCGCCGAGATTGATCGCGCTGATCGCGGGGGCCTCGATCGCGGCGCTGCCGATCACGCTGACCTTCAGCGAGGGGATGACGACGGTGCCGATGCTGTCCGACCCGGTCATGCCGGTAACCCGCACGGTCCGGCCGGGGGCGAGGCCGAGTGTGGCGGCGAGTTCGCGCGAGATGACGGTGCGCTGTGCGCCCGTGTCGACGACGAAGGGGAAGGGGCCGGCGCCGGCGATCGTTACCGGGACTGTCATGCGGGTTTCGTCGTCGCCGAACAGGAGCGTGGCAGGGTCGGGCTCTGCTGCAGATGCTGCACTCGGAGAGGGTGCAACATTTTGCTGCGGCGGGGCGGCGTCCTGGGCGCTGGCCTGGGCGGAAATGACTAGCAATAGAGGGGCTAGCCGCCTGTGCATGCTGCAAATGCTGCGCTTATTCCATCGGGCGCGCAACTGTGGTTGTTAGCGGCGGACGGCCCCGATTATTATGACGGTTATCCTCTCGATACCAAGTTTGTTTTCCCGCGAAGGCGGGGATCCAGACTGGGCTCCCGCCTTCGCGGGAGAACAGGGCCGCGGCGATTATTACGAGTTTGCAACTGTTCGTCTGGCGTTGCCGGGCAGGAGCTGAGCCATTCTGAAATCCTCCCCCGCAAGGGGGAGGTGGCGCCGAAGGCGACGGAGGGGGAGGACTACGCAACAGCAGTGACCACTTACCTCCCCCTCCGTCTGGCAAGCGCCAGCCACCCCCCCCCTGGCGGGGGAGGATTAAGCCCGGATCAATCCGGTCGCATCGCGTCCGCGATCATCGCTTCCGCCTCGATCAGCAGCGCATCGTCGGAACTGTTCGTCGACACCTTCTCCCGCCCGATCAGCGTCAGTACCGGCACGGCGAGCGGCGTCACGCGCTCCAAGTCGACATGCACCATCGTCGCCGCCGCGCGATCGAGCAGCGATGCCAACCGTCCGACATCGGTCATCCGCGCGCGCGCGTCCGCCCAGGCCGCCTCCAGCAGAAGATGCGTCGGCTCGTACTTGCGCAGCACGTCGTAGATCAGGTCGGTCGAGAACGTCACTTGTTTACCGGTCTTGCGCTTGCCGGGATGCTGTCGCTCGACCAGTCCGCCGATCACCGCGACCTCACGGAAGGCGCGCTTGAGCAGATGCGATTGCTGCACCCATTCGACGAACTCGTGTTCGAGGATATCCGCCGAGAACAGTGCGGCTGGGTCGGTGATCTTCTCCAGCCCGTACACCGCCAGCGCGTAATCATTGGCGACGAAGCCGAGCGGTTTGAGCCCCTGCGTCTCCATGCGGCGCGTGATAAGCATGCCGAGCGACTGGTGTGCGTTCCACCCCTCGAAGCTGTACGCGACCATGTAATGCCGCCCCTCGCGCGGGAACGTCTCGACCAGCAGCTGGCCGGGCTCGGGCATGACCGATCGATACGCCTGCATCTCCAGCCATTCGCGCACGTCGTCGGGGAACCGCGCCCATGCCTCCGGCTGCGCGAGGAACCCGCGGACGCGGTCGGCGAGGTTGGTCGACAGCGGCATCCGGCTGCCGCCATAGGTCGGGATCCGCGCAGGCTTCGATGTCGCGCGGACCACCAAATCTTCGAGATCGATCTTCATCACTTCCAGGCTCAATCCGGCGAAGAAGAACGTGTCGCCGTGGCTCAACTGCGCCGCGAACGCCTCCTCGACGCGGCCCAGCACGCGGCCGTTGCCGAACCGCACGTTGAGCATCGTCGCCTCGACGATGATGCCTGCGTTCAACCGGTGCTGGCCGATGAATTTGGGGTGGCTGACGCGCCACGTTCCGTCCGGATCCTTGGTCAGTCGCTTGAACCGGTCATAGGCCTTCAGCGAATAGCCGCCGTCGCTGATGAAATGCAGCACGCGCTCGAACGTCTCGGTCGGCAGTGCGGAATAAGGGAGCGAGGAGCGAATCTCGTCGATCAGATCGGCCTCGCGGAACGGAGCCGCGCAGGCGCACGCCATCACGTGCTGCGCCAGCACGTCGAGCGCGCCGACGCGGAAGATGTCCGAATCGAGTTCGCCCACCTCGACCGCGTCGAGCGCCGCACGCGCCTCCAGATATTCGAAGCGATTGCCCGGCACGATGATCGCCTCGGACGATTCATCGAGCCGGTGGTTGGCGCGGCCGATCCGCTGCAACAGCCGCGACGATCCCTTGGGCGCCCCCATCTGGATCACGCAATCGACATTGCCCCAGTCTACGCCCAGGTCGAGGCTCGACGTCGCGACCAGCGCGCGCAGTTTCCCCTCGGCCATCGCGTTCTCGACCTTTCGGCGCGCCTCTTTCGCCAGGCTGCCGTGGTGGACGCCGATCGGCAAATTGCCCGAATTCACCTTCCACAGATCCTGGAAGATGAGTTCGGCCAGGCTGCGCGTGTTGCAGAACACGATCGAGGTCTCGTGCGCCTCGATCTCCGCCATCACCTGCGCGGCGGCATAGCGGCCCGAGTGCCCCGACCACGGCACGCGGCCCTCGGGGAGCAGGATTGCGATGTTGGGATCCGCGCCTGCCTCGCCGCGGACCATCGCGACCTGATCGATGTCGCCGTCTGGTGCGAGCCATGCGCGATAGCCGTCCGCATCCGCGACCGTCGCCGACAGTGCGACGCGGCGCATCCCCGGCGAAATCTTCTGCAACCGCGCCATGCAGAGCGAGAGCAGGTCGCCGCGCTTGCCGGTCGCGAACGCGTGAACCTCGTCGACGACGATCGTGCGGAGGTTTTCGAACATCGTGATGCTGTCGGGATAGCTCAGCAAGAGCGACAAGGACTCAGGCGTCGTCAGCAGGATCTGCGGCGGCTTGATCCGTTGCCGCGCCTTCCGGTCGGAGGGGGTGTCGCCGGTGCGCGTCTCGACGCGGATATCGACACCCATTTCGTCGATCGGCGTCAGCAGATTGCGCTGCACGTCGACCGCGAGCGCCTTCAGCGGCGAGACGTAGAGCGTGTGGAGGCCGCCCCCTCCCTTGGCAATCGGCGCCTCGATCAGTTCGGCCAGCGTCGGCAGGAACCCGGCCAGCGTCTTGCCCGCGCCGGTCGCCGCCACCAGCAGCGCGTGATGCCCCGCGCGGCCTTCGGCCAGCATTTCGAGCTGATGCCGCCGCGGCCGCCAACCGCGCGACGCGAACCAGTTTTCGAGAGGGGAGGGGAGGTCGCTCACGGCCTGTTCACGCATCGTCGTCATATGGGGGCATCGCGCCGCACCGCTATGGACCGCGTGCGGAACGACCGCCACTTTGGCTAAAGCTCTGTTGTGAAAGACGATCGGTGTCGCTTTTTCGTTATTTCCTGCCCCTGCCGTTGCTCGCACTCCTGCCCTTCGCCAATGCCACTGCCGCCGATAAGTCGTTCGTCGGAGGCGGCGGCATCGTCCGACTATCCTATGCCTCCAGCCTGACGCCGACCCGGAATTTCGCCGGCCGCGCGCTGATGAACCGCGGTTGGCGACAGATGTGGGATGGCGCGCCGGTCGGCCGCGGCGTCGGCATCGTCCGCTTTTGGGAAGTCGCCAAGCCGATCGACGGCCGAGGTCGGGTGACCGAGTTGATCCAGGTCGGCTTCAGCCGCAGCGCACCCGTGGTCGCAACCTGCGGCACCGCTGGCATGGTCTTGGGCAGTGCCAAGCGGCTGCCGAACCGGATGCTCGGTGGTCACCGCTGGACCGTCTACACCAACGGCGACGCCGGCATGAGCCAGCAGGTGAACGCGACCAACTTCCGCAGCGTCATCAACGGCGCCTGCTACGCGATCGACCGCGTTACGTATGCGGTGAAGGCGGCAGCCCCTGCGAGCCGCAACGCGCCGACACAAGCGGTCGCGGCAGCGCGGATGGATGCGATCCTGGCGACCATCAAGGTCGGCGGGCGGCGGTAAGCGCGCTCCTTCACTGCGTCACCCCGGACCCGTTCCGGGGTCCACCCTTCGGCGAACTCACCCCACTCGATTCTGCGGAACCGTGGATGCCGGAACGAGCCCGGCATGACGAAGACCATTGTTCATGGCACCATGCCTGCCACCAACGTGTGACGGCACCGCACCCCCGCGTCACGCGTTACCCCCGTATGGCAAAACTCGGCGACTGGCTCGAACCGCATCCGCACGGCATCCTCGTCAAGCCGATCGACGCATGGATCGACCCGTCGATCCCGACCGCAAAGGCGCTCGTCACGCACGGCCATGCAGACCACGCGCGCGGCGGTCACGAGGCCGTCTGGGCCACGCCCGAAACACTCGCGATCATGGACGCGCGCTATGGTCCGCAGGCCGGCAACCCGGTCGCGTATGGCGAGACGATCCGGATGGGACCCGCTGACAATGGGGTCGACATCGGCTTCGTCCCCGCCGGCCACGTGCTGGGCTCCGCGCAGATCGTGCTCGACTACCGCGGCGAACGGATCGTCGTCTCGGGCGACTACAAACGCCGCGCCGATCCGACCTGCACCCCGTTCGAACCCGTCAAGTGCGACGTCTTCATCACCGAAGCGACCTTCGGCCTGCCGGTCTTCCGCCACCCGGACACCGGCGACGAGATCGACAAGCTGATCGCGGCTTTGCACGCCAACCCCGATCGCTGCGTCGTCGTCGGCGCCTATGCGCTCGGCAAGGCGCAGCGCGTGATCGCCGAACTGCGTGAGCGCGGCCACGCAGCGCCGATCTACATCCATGGCGCGCTGCAACGGCTATGCGACCTGTATGTTGAGCACGGCGTGAGGCTCGGCGAACTCCTGCCGGTCGCCGATGCGAAGAAGGCGGACATGGCGGGGCATGTCGTGATGTGCCCGCCTGGTGCGCTCAACGATCGCTGGTCGCGGCGGCTGCCTGATCCGATCACCGCGATGGCGAGCGGCTGGATGCGCGTGCGGGGCCGCGCGCGCCAGAAGAACGTCGAGCTGCCGCTGATCCTCAGCGATCATGCCGACTGGGACGAACTGACCACCACGCTGACCGAGATCGCGCCGCAGGAGGTCTGGGTTACGCACGGCCGCGAGGATGCGCTGGTCCATTGGTGCATGACCCGCCAGATCAAGGCGCGCGCGCTGGCGTTGGTCGGGTTCGAAGACGAGGACGATTGATTCACGCGAATTAAGCGCCTTCTAACGTCCGCGCCCGGCGACGCTGGACCGAACTGCCGATCCCCAACGCTTCGCGGTACTTTGCCACGGTCCGCCGCGCGATGTCGAAGCCCTTGGCGTTCAGCAACTCGACCAGCGTGTCGTCGGACAGGATTTTCGCCCCCTCCGTATCGATCAGCGCGCGGATCGCCGACTTCACCGCCTGCGCGGACACCGCCTCTCCGCCATCCGCCGACTGGATCGCGCTCGTGAAGAAGTATTTCAGCTCGTACAGCCCGCGCACGCACGAGACGTATTTGTTGCTCGTCACGCGGCTGACGGTCGATTCGTGCATCTCGATCGCGTCCGCCACCTGGCGCAGCGTCAGGGGCCGCAAGTGCGCGACGCCCTTCAGGAAGAACGCCTCCTGCTGCTTCACGATCTCGGTCGCGACTTTGATGATCGTCCGCTGACGCTGGTCGAGCGCCTTCACCAGCCAGTTCGCGCTGGCGAGGCAATCGCTCAGCCACGCCTTCGAGGCCTTGTCCTGCTGACCGCCCGAGAGTTCGGTATAGTAGCTGCGGTTGACCAGTACGCGCGGCAAGGTCGACGCGTTGATCTCGATCGCCCAGCCTGCCTTCGTACGCGCGACGAACAGGTCGGGCGTCACCGATTGCGCGGGCTCGCCGCCGTAGCGACAGCCGGGCTTCGGATCATAGCCGCGCAGCTCGCGGATCATGTCGGCCATGTCCTCGTCGTCGACGTCGCACATCCGCTTGAGCCGGGTCAGTTCGCCGCGTGCGAGCAGGTCGAGATTGTCGATCAGCCGCGCCATGCAGGGGTCGTAGCGGTCGGCTTCCTTCGCCTGCAATGTCAGGCATTCGGCAAGATCGCGCGCGCCGACGCCGGTCGGATCGAAGGTCTGGATCGTCGCCAGCACCGCCTCGACGCGGACCAATGGCACGCCGAGCCGGTTGGCGATGTCGAGCAGCGATACGGTGAGATAGCCGGTCTCGTCGATCTGGTCGATCAGATGCGCGGCGATGAAGGCGTCCTCGTGGGGGATCGCGGGACCGGCCTGCGCGAGCAGGTGATCCGCGAGGCTGAGGCTGGTATCGGCGAACGCGTCGAGATCGGGGCCGTCCTCGCCGCCCGCGCCGCCCGCGCTCGCGCCGGTCATCGACAGCGCGCCGTCCATTCCGCTGCCGCCGTCGGCGACGCTGTCCTGCTGGTGGCTTTCGGTAGCGTAGTCGACGTCGAGCGTCGGTTCGTCGCCTGCACCGGTGCCGGAAACGAGTTCGTCGGCGGCGACGCGTTCGTCGCGCACCTCAGGGACGGGTTCGCGGTCGGGGGCATCGCCATCTTCCGCAGCACCGGCTTCGAGCAGCGGGTTGCGCTCGACTTCCTCGGCGATGAACCCCTCGATTTCCAGGTTCGACAGGGCCAGCAGCTTGATCGCCTGCTGGAGCTGCGGGGTCATCACGAGCGACTGCGACTGGCGGATGTCCAGGCGAGGGGCGAGGCTCATGCGGGAGCCACCCATAACGAGCCCAACGACAAAATTCCGTCACCCCAGCGAAAGCTGGGGTCTCCCGCGGCCAGGGCGCGCGCTCTCACCGGGAGATCCCAGCTTTCGCTGGGATGACGGGGGGAGTGGGATCAGGGGCGAGGGAGGGCGCCATAACCTTAAAGCGAGAAGCCTTCGCCAAGATACAGGCGGCGGACGTTCGCATCCGCGACCAGTTCGGCGGGCGAGCCGGAGAACAGCACGCGGCCATCGTAGATAATGTAGGCGCGGTCGACGATTTCGAGCGTCTCGCGGACGTTGTGGTCGGTGATCAGCACGCCGATGTCGCGGCGCTTCAGGTCCTTCACCAGATCGCGGATGTCGGCGATCGAGATCGGATCGATGCCCGCGAACGGCTCGTCGAGGAGCATGATCGATGGATCCGCCGCGAGCGCGCGAGCAATCTCCGCGCGACGACGCTCGCCGCCCGACAGCGCCATCGCCGGCGCCGCGCGGAGTCGCGTCAGACCGAACTCCTCCAGCAGCGTATCGAGCTTCCGCTGGCGCGCCGCCTTGTCCGGCTCGGACAGTTCGAGCACGGTGAGGATGTTCTTCTCGATCGTCAGCCCGCGGAAGATCGACGTCTCCTGCGGCAGGTAGCCGAGGCCGAGGATCGCGCGCCGGTACATCGGCAGTTTCGTGATGTCCTCGCCGTCTAGCATGATGCGGCCCGAGTCGGGCTTCACCAGCCCCATCACCGAATAGAAGCAGGTCGTCTTGCCCGCACCGTTGGGCCCGAGCAGGCCGACGACTTCGCCGCGCCCTACCGACACCGAGACGTCAGTCAGCACCACGCGCTTGTCGTAGGATTTGGCGATCGAGACGACCTGAAGGCCGTTACTGACAGGCGGCTCCGAGATCGGTTCTATCGCTTCGATCGGGGGCAGCGTGGTGGCGTCCATGGGATCAGGCCCTCGCAATAATCAGTCGCCGAGCGCTCGGCAGGAGGTTGGCGGTAGGAGGTTGGCGGCAGGTTGGCAGGAAACATGCAGGAGCACGCCGCTGGAGGGAAGCCCTCGCGGGGCACGCTCAAGCGATCAGTTGCGCTTAGGGACCGAGAAGGTGCCCGTCACGCGCCCGCTGGTCTGCGTGACGGTGCCGCCGCCCGCTGCCGAACCCGCGCCGCTGCTGCCGCCGACCGATGATCCGTCAATCACCGAACGGCCGGTGTCCAGGTTCATCGTCAGGCGCCCGCCGTTCACGGTGTTGCCCGCCTGGGTCAGCGTGACCGCGCCGAGCATCGTGATGACGCGGCGGTTAAGATCGTAGATCGCATATTGGCTGCGCGCAGTCTGGTCGGGACGCTTCACGGTCACGCCGCCCGACGCGTCGAGCCGCGAGACCTGCGGATTTCCGCCGATCACCTGCCCCGTATAGGCGACTGTCATCCGCGCCGAGTTCAGCGTCATCTCGGCCTGCTTGACCGAGACGCTGCCCGACAGGATGGCGCGATTTGCCTTGTCCTGCAGCTCGATATGATCCGCGCCGAAATTGATCGGGGCGTTGGAGTTGTGCGCCTGCTGCGCGACCGCGGTCGTGGAGAGCAGGGCGGACAGGCCTATTAGGATGGAGGGCACGCGCATGGCGGCTATTTCGGCCCTCTGGGCACGATCCGCAAGCGGGCATTGCCATCGAGCGTGACGGTGCGCTCTTCGAGGTTCGCGCGCAGCTTGTTCGCGCTGAACGTGCCTTGCTGGACGGTGCCGGTCGCGGCGCCACCGCTTTCGAGCGTGCGCGCCTTCATGTCGATCGTCGCGTTGGTGGTCTTCAGGTCGTAGCCGCCCGCCGCGGTGGCGTTGAGCGGACCGAACAGCTGCACCTTCTCGGTATCCATGTCGTAGCGGCCGGTATTCGCCTTAATATTGGCGGGGCCGTCGGTGAGCTGGATCTGTGCCGCAAGCTGGTTGAGCTGGACGATCGGCTCGGCCGAGCTCTTCTGGATCGCCGAGGCGGCATCGAGCGTGAACGCCTGGCCCTTCGTATCCTCGCCGCGATAGCGTGCCGCCTGCGTTTTCATCCGCTCCTGCGCGACGTCGACCTTGTTCTTGTCGAGCAGGAACGACACGTCGCCGCCCGCAGTCAGCGGCGCCATCACCAGGAATGCCGCCAGCACGCCGATCGCGGTCGGCAGGCCGACACGCGCGATCGCCACGAAGCGATCGTGGCTGCCGCCAGGCGCGGCCCAGTCCTGCCGCGCGGTCCGCGCGCGGCGAGCGACGGGCGAGGGTGGCGGAACCTCGATCATGCGTGTGCGAAAATATCGATTTCGGGCCAGCCGGCCAGATCGAGCGCCGCGCGGGTCGGCAGGAAGTCGAAACAGGCCTGCGCGAGCTCCATACGGCCTTCGCGAATCAGCCGCTTGTCCAGTTCGGTGCGCAACCGGTGGAGGAAGCGGACGTCCGACGCAGCATAGTCCTTCTGCGCCTCCGACAGTTCGGGGCTGCCCCAGTCGGACGATTGCTGCTGCTTCGAGATGTCCTGGCCGAGCAGTTCGCGCACGATTTCCTTGAGGCCGTGGCGGTCGGTGTATGTGCGTATCAGCCGCGACGCGATCTTGGTGCAATAGACCGGCGCTGCGACGACGCCGAGATAATACTGGACCGCAGCGATATCGAATCGTCCGAAATGATAGAGTTTCACGCGTGCCGGATCAGCCAACAGTGCCTTCAGATTGGGGGCGTCATAGCCGGCACCCGCAGCGAACCGGACAAGGTGTTCGTCGGGACCGCCATCGGAAAGCTGGACCAGGCACAGCCGGTCGCGAGGCGTGATCAGCCCCATCGTCTCGGTGTCGACGGCGATCGCGGCGCCGGCCGCGAACAGATCGGCGGGGATGTCGCCTTCGTGGAGATAAACTGTCATGCGATGGCCGTAGCCGCCCACGGCTGAACGCTCAATGGCTCTCTCTGTGTCACCGATCCGAATCAGGCGACAAGAAGGCTTCGTGATCGTCGATGCGACGAGCCGTGGCTGACAAGCGACACTTGCGTCAGTATCGACCCAAATCGCGTGCGTTCGGATCAGAATCTATTCGCGACGGCTTGTATTTTGCGCTAAGGGTCCCCTCAAGGCGCAAAAGGTTTCGCGCTGGAAAACCTGCGTTCGTCGTCCGGCACAAGGGTTTTGAGAAATTTGCGGGCGAACCGGGAAGACGAACAGAGCTTATGGGTTTCGATAAAGGTGGCCGCGGGAACCGTGGCGGGCGTGGCCGCGACAAGCGCGACAGCTTCGGCGGCGGCGACAACGAGTTCGGCGGCGGCAGCAGCTTTGGTGGCGGCGGCGATCGGTTCGGCGGCGGTGGCGGCAGCAGCTATGGCGGCGGCGGTGGCTCGAGCTACGGCGGCGGTGGCGGCAGCAGCTACGGTGGCGGTGGCAGCAGCTACGGCGGCGGCAACAGCGGCGGCGGCGGTGGTTACCGCGGCGGCGGCGGCGGTGGCGGCGGTTTCTCGGGCGGCGGTGGCGGTGGCGGTGGCGGTGCTGGTCGCGGCATGCCTCCCCAGGTCGTCGGCGAAGGCACTGGCGTCGTAAAGTTCTTCAACGCGCAGAAGGGCTTCGGCTTCGTCGTTCGCGATGACGGCGGCGAGGACGTGTTCGTCCACATCAGCGCAGTCGAGCAGGCCGGCATGGTCGCGCTCGCCGAGGGGCAGCCGCTCGGCTTCACGCTCGTCGATCGCGGCGGCCGTATCTCGGCAACCGACCTGAAGATCGACGGCGAGCCGATGGCCGTCACCGATCGCGGCCCGCCGCGTGACCGTGATGCCGGCCCGGGCGCGCCCCGTGGTGGCGATCGCGACCGTGACGGTGGTGCAGGTGGCGCACAGCGTCAGCTAACCGGCGAGAAGGCGACCGGTACGGTCAAGTTCTTCAACGCGATGAAGGGCTTCGGCTTCATCCAGCGCGACGACGGACAGCCTGACGCATTCGTCCACATCTCGGCCGTGGAACGCGCCGGCATGGCGACGCTGAACGAGGGCGACAAGCTCGAGTTCGAGCTTGAGGTCGATCGTCGCGGCAAGTACGCAGCGGTGAACCTGAGCGCAGGCGGCTGATCCAGCTGACTGGTCCGACCGTGTTCGGTAGGATAATGATTGCGGCCGGTCTCGCTTTGGCGGGGCCGGCCGTTCTCGTTTCATCGTCTTCGCTGTCGTCCGCGGCGCGGGCCGGGCAGGGTGCTGTTCCGACTCTGCGCGAGCCGACTCGCGTCCCGGTGCTCTCGGCAACGATCGTCGCGCGCTATCCGCATGATCGTACCGCATTCACCGAGGGGCTGCTCTGGCACGATGGTGCGCTGTACGAGAGCACGGGGCAGGAACGGCAATCCGACGTTCGCCGCGTGTCGCTCGCGGATGGCAAGATCCTCGCCCGGGCGCGAATCGACCCTACAGAGTTCGGCGAAGGTCTTGCGCTGTGGAAAGACCAGCTCGTCAGCCTCACCTGGCATGACGGCATCGCACACCGCTGGGACGTTCGCACCCTGAAGCCGAAGGGCGAGAACCGCTATACCGGCGAAGGCTGGGGGCTGACCAGCGACGGCGTCTCGCTGCTCCAGTCCGACGGCAGTTCCGACATCATCGTCCGCGATCCGCTGACGCTGGCCGAGCGCAAGCGCATCGCGGTGACGATCGATGGGCGACCCTTACGCGACATCAACGAACTCGAATATGTCCACGGCGCGCTGCTCGCCAACGTCTGGCACACCGGCTTCCTGGTTCGCATCGACCCCGCGTCCGGCAAGGTGACCGCGGTGATCGACCTCCGCCCACTGGTTGCCGAGATCGCCGCGACCGACCGCGAGGCCGTGCTCAACGGGATTGCGTGGGATGCGAAGGCGGACCGGCTGTTCGTGACGGGCAAATACTGGCCGACGCTGTTCGAAATAAAGATCGATAGCCCGTCAGGCCGCGCTCTTCGGTGACGGCGGGTTACGTAATCATTCGCTTGAGCGTCGCGATCCGGTCGGCCTCCGCTGCTGGCTTGTCGGTCCTGATCCGCGCGATTCGGGGGAAGCGCATCGCCACGCCCGATTTGTGCCGCTTCGAATCGTGCAGCGAATCGAATGCGATCTCCAGCACCAGCTTCTTTTCCACCTCGCGCACCGGGCCGAACCGGTTCTGCGTATGGTTGCGGACGAAGCTGTCGAGCATCTTGAGCTCTTCGTCGGTAATCCCCGAATACGCCTTGCCGACGGGAAGCAGTTCGCCGTCTTCGGTCCAGCAGCCGAAGGTGTAGTCCGAATAATAGGACGAGCGCCGTCCGGAGCCGCGTTGCGCGTACATCATCACGCAATCGGCGGTGAGCGGATCACGCTTCCATTTGTACCAGAGTCCGGCGCGACGCCCGCCTACATAGGGCGAGTCGCGACGCTTGAGCATCACGCCTTCGATCGCCGCATCGCGTGCGGTGGCGCGGATCGCCTCCAGCGCGGTGAAGTCGTCCGCCTCGATGACCATGCTGAGATCGAACCGCTCGGGATCGAGCAGCGGCACGAACGCTTCCAGCCTCGCGCGGCGGTCGGTCCAGGGCAGCGCGCGGAGATCCTCGTCGCCGTCGATCAGCAGGTCGTAGAGCCGGACGAACGCGGGATACTCGGCCAGCATCTTGGCCGACACGGTCTTGCGTCCGAGTCGCTGCTGGAGCGCATTGAAGCTCGCCGCGCCGCCGCCGTCCTCCAGCGTGCCGCCCTGATGCTCACCCTTTACCAGCAGCTCGCCGTCGACCGTGCCTGGCGTCCGAAACGCGGCGGCGATCTCTGGGAAGCTGCCCGTCACGTCGTCACCAGTGCGGCTGTAGAGGCGCGTTTGGCCGGCGACATGGACGATCTGGACGCGGATGCCGTCCCATTTCCACTCGGGGGCATAGTCGGCGAGATCGACGCGCAGGTCTTCGAGCCCGTGTGCGAGCATGAACGGGCGGAACACGGGCACGTCGGCCGGCGTCGGCTGCTCGCCCGTCCCCTCGGCCCAGGCGAACAGGCTCGCATAGGGTGCATCTAGCCCGTGCCAGACCTCCTCGACCGCATCGACATCCAGCCCAAACGCATCGGCGAGCGCGGTCTTCGCCAGTCGTGCGGATACGCCGATCCGCAACGCCCCGGTTGCCATCTTCAACAGCGCGAACCGCTCTTCCGCATCGGAGCGGTCGAGCATGTCCGCCAGCGCGGCGGGAGCATCGGCACGGGACAAGGCCGCTAAGCGCTCGACGACGTCGGTGATCGACAAGGGAGTGGGATCAACCGGGGTAACCGGCTCGGGCCAGAGCAACGCCACCGTCTCCGCGGTATCGCCGACGTAATCGCGGCTCATCCGGAACAGCACCGGATCGACGCGCTCCTCGATCAAACCGCGGATGACCGCCGACTTCACGCCCTTGAGATCTAGATCGCCGGTCAACGCCGCCATCGCCCAGCCGCGATCCGGATCAGGGGTCGCGCGCAGATAATCCGCGATCAGCTTCAACTTCGCATTGCGCGACCGGGTGTAGGTGAGCGAGTCGAGCAGGGCGGCGAAAGCGTGCATCGTTGTTCAACGCACGGGAAGCCGCCGCCGCTCCCCGCGCCCTTTCAACGCGCGCATCTCACCGTGCGCGCGTGTAGTTGAAAAGGGCTTCGCGCGGCGCCTTGCCGTCGATCCTCACCCAGACGTCAATGCGGTTGGGCCCGAGTCGGCGCATCGTCAGCCCGTCGAAATGGACCGCATCCTTCTCCATCGCGACGAGCGCGAAGCTCTCCGGTTTACCCGTCTTGTCTTCCCAGCCGGTCAGGTCGGCGTTGAAATGGCGCAAGCGATAGGCGAGCGATCTGCCGACGGGGACGATCTGGATCAGTTCGTAAAAAGCGACCTTACCCTTTTGCGTCTGCGTGAAATGTCCGGTGATCTGACCGGCTTCGGGCGCTGCATAGACTTCTGTGGCATCGCCGCCGAGACCGGGCCCGCGCCAGCTTCCCTCCAGCCATGCGAGCGATTCGATGTTCGCGTCCGGCGGCGCGACTCCGGGGGCGGCGGACCGCGTCTCGTCGGGAACGGCAGCGAGGGAGGAGGCCGGCACGGCGGCGAGCGCGAGGATCGGGATCCAGAAATGCATATAGCCTCCACCGTTTCCGGCAGAGGCTACATGATTGGCGCCGCTTGGCGAGTCGCGAGCGGTATGCGCGTCAGTCGATCGCGTTCTTGATACCCTTGCCCGCGAGCAGGCCGAGCACGAGGAAGACCACGAACAGCGCAATCGCGATGAAGAACAGGATCTTGGCGATGCCGATGAACGCGCCGCCGATGCCGCCGAAGCCGAGTAGCGCAAGAACGGCGCCGATGACGAGAAAGGTGATTGCGAGCTTCAGCATGACGGCCTCCTGTTTGGTAGGATCGCTCAACCGGCGCTGCGGCCGATTTGTTCCTGACCTGTAACGATCAGGCCTTGCGGCTCGCCTCGAACAGGAACCATGCGCGCTCCTCGGCCTGGTCGGTCCATTCGTCGACGATCCCGCTGGTCGCGTTGTCCTTGGCGGCGTCGGCGGCGTCCTTGACGATGCGGAACTGCTCGACGAGCTTCAGATTGTCCTCGCGCAGTTCGGCCAGCATCTCGGTCGGGCCGACGAACGCCATGTCGTTGTCCGCGATCGTCTGGTGGCGCGAGATATCGCCGATCGAGCGCAGCGTGGTGTTACCGGTCTTGCGTACCCGCTCGGCGATCGCGTCGGTCACGCCAATGATCTGCGCGGACTGATCGTCGAGCATCAGGTGGTAATCACGGAAGTGCGGCCCCGACATGTGCCAGTGGAAGTTCTTGGTCTTCAGGTACAGCGCGTAGCAATCGGCGAGCGCGGCGTTCAGCGCGTCGGCGACCGACTTGGTGCTGTTGCTCGGCAGGTCGGTCGGCGTGTCGAGGGCGGGGTTGATGTCGGCCATGTCTAGCTCCGGTTCTGAAAGTCGTTGCGTAAACGATCCAAACGCCGAATCGCTCCCGGCGTCTAGACCAGTCGTAGGGCGCCGAGTGCGAGGACGATGCCGAAGATCAGGAACACGATGCCGATGGCGATCCGCAACGGCCTGAGCGGGAGTTTCAGCCATGCGGCCTCGCCCATCAGCGCGGCGGGGACGATCACGACCAGAGAACCGATCGTCGCGCCGATTGCCGCAAGCGCGGGGACGGGTGTGCGGGCGGCAAGCGTCAGGACGATGAACTGCACGCCGTCGCCGAATGCGAGAATGAAGAGGCCGAGCAGCGCCGTGGCGGTCGCGCCGATCCGCCAGCGATCGAGCCTCTCGGGTGATTTGGCTGGGAAGAACGACCCGCCGCCCTGCAACACAAGCGCAAGCGCGAGCATCAGTTGCTGCGCGTTGGGGGCGAGTTTGGGGCCGATCATCGCGCCGAGCGTGGCGGCGAGACCGCTCGCAGCGAGCAACGCGAGGGCTGCCATTGCTATGACGAGCCCCGGCTTGCGGTGACGGTCCGAAAGGATTGCGGCAAGCCATGCGGTGCGGTCGCCGACCTGCGCCATTGCGGCCGCGACGAGTGCCGCCATCAATGCGTCCATGGATTATCCCGCAAGGCGCACCGAACAGGCGGCGGCGAACGCATGGCACGCCTGGACGTCCTGCCGCTCGCACCCGACCGCATCGCGCAGGATCGACAGCCAGCCATGCACCAGCGCGCCATGCTCGCCGCGCGACAAAGCCGAATCGACGAAGTGCGCGACGGTGACCGCGGGGTTGAGGCCATTGCTGTGCGCGATCACGCGGATCGCATCGATCTCGGTGGCGATGTCGCAGGGGCGGGAATAAGGCGCCCGGACGTCGATCGCGGCGATTCGCGCGGCGAGGTCGGCTTTCACAGCGATCATGTCGTCGATTCGACCCAGTGCCTGCCCCACGATCCCGCTCCCGTCATTATCCGATGCTAGTATGCGCGCCGGACAGTGAATAGCGGGTTAAATGAACAGTCTCGATGCGAAGCGACGGGGTAAAGCTTGACTTCGCCCGCGACGTCCGCCATGCGCCGCCCCTGATGGAGCGGCGGCGCGAGTTCGCCGCTTTCGCATTTTCAAGCCATAGGAATTGGGCTCATGGCCAAGCCGACCACCGTAAAGATCAAGCTGCTCAGCACCGCTGACACCGGCTTCTTCTACGTCACCAAGAAGAATCCTCGTACCAAGACGGAGAAGCTCTCCTTCTCGAAGTACGATCCCGTCGTGCGCAAGCATGTCGAGTTCAAGGAAGCCAAGATCAAGTAATCCGGTCGGCGGCGCAAGCCGTCGTCTGATTGCGAAGATCCGAAAAGCCGCGGGGTAGCCCCCGCGGCTTTTGGCGTTTGTGTCGTCCGTCGTCGCGGCGCGGGCCGGGGTGCGGTATTCCCCCTTCCGTTCGTCCTGAGTAGCCGTCGAGTAGTCGCCGTAGGCGGCGTATCGAGACGGCGTATCGAAGGACAGGTTGGCGCGCGGAACCCCATGCTTCGATACGAGCCCTCGATACGCTGCTGACGGAGCTACTCGGTCTCTACTCAGCACGAACGGGTGAGGGGGTAGAGGCCAGAGGTCAGTGTGGAGGAGGTACGGGGTACGTGGTAGGCAACGGATTTTGGGTTGAAGCGACGGGAAGGCGGAGCCGACGCGGTGTCCACCCCCCCCCCGGCTCAGATCAGCGCCTTAACCGCATCCATGAACCGTGCCAGACTGATCGGCTTCGACACATACGAGTCCGCGCCCGCCGCCCGGATCCGTTCCTCGTCGTCGCGCCCGGCATACGCCGTGACCGCCATCACCGGGATCGCGCGCAGATCCTCGTCGGCCTTCAGTTCGAGGATGATCTCGTAGCCGGTGACGTGCGGCATCTGGATGTCCATGATGATCAGGTCGGGCACGAATTCCCGAGCGCGCGCAACGGCTTCACGGCCGTCGCGCACGGGTTCGACGGCGAACTGGTGCGCGCGCAACAGGTCGCAGAATAGTTTGAGGTTCAGTTCGTTGTCCTCGACAACGAGCACCTTCTTTGCCACCGATCCACCTTATCCGGAAAGAGGGCACGATAGGCAATGCGCGACCGCGATTCAAACGAAGACGCCGAAGCGCTCGCCCTGCGCGCTTTGGTATGGACCCTGGGCGAGCCCGATCGCGCGATGCGGCTGCTGTCGGTGACCGGTCTGGAGCCACACGACCTCCGTGCAAGGGCGAGCGACCCGACCGTGCTTTCCGCGGCGCTCGGCTTCCTCGAAAACCACGAGCCGGACCTGATCGCGTGTGCCGAATCGCTCGGGGTGAAGCCTGAGGCGCTGGTTCGCGCGCGGCTGGAGCTGGAAGCATGAGGCCGTTGCTGATCAGCGATTGCGACGAAGTGCTGCTGCACATGGTCAAGCATTTCGGCGTGTGGCTCGACGAGCGCCACGATATCGATTTCGCGATCCAGCACGGCGACTTCTCTACCGCGATGACGCGGCGCGATGGCAGTCCGCCGCCGTCACGCGAGGATATGCGGGCGATGCTGGAGGAGTTCTTCCCCCGCGAAATGCACCGCCAGACGCTGGTGCCGCACGCGGTCGAGGCGCTGGAGCGGCTGGCGCAGGTGGCGGACATCGTCATCCTCACCAACCTCCAGGACGAATGCCACCAGCCGCGGATCGAGCAACTCGCCAAGTTCGGCATCGCGCACCGGGTGGAGTGCAACCAGGGCGGCAAGGGCACGCCGGTGTCGCGGCTGGTCGAGGAATATGGTTCGCCGGTCACGGTGTTCGTGGATGACCTTGCGGTGCATCACGAGTCGGTCGCCAAGCATGCGCCGGGGGTCCACCGGTTGCATATGATTTCGGAGCCGACGCTGGCGGTGAGCGTGCCCAAGGCGCCCGAGGCTCATGCGCGGATCGATGACTGGCGCGAGGCGGCGGATTGGATTTCCGCGCGGTTCGACGCTGGGGTGCCGGCGGAGGTCTAAATACCCTTCTGTGCCCTCGCGGACGCGGGGCCGCAGGAGCCACAAGCGATATCGCCCGTAATCCTGGGCTCCCGCTTTCGCGGGAGAACAGCGTTCATGATGGAGTTGGTCACCAACTTCTCCGCCACCGCGGGAATGACAGATGGACCGTGAAGCCCCCCACTTGACCCGTCCCCCACCCCTGTGGTGATACCTTCTCCATGACCGATCGTATCGACCGCAAGCTCGAAGAGCTGGGCCTCACCCTCCCGCAGGCTGCCGCACCCGTGGCGTCCTACGTCCCGACCGTGCTGGCGAACGGCATGCTCCACATCTCGGGCCAGTTGCCGTTCAAGGACGGCGCCCTGGTCACCGGCCGCGTCGGAGACGGCGTTTCGCTCGAAGACGCGCAGGAGGCCGCCAAGCTGTGTGCGCTCATGCTCGTCGCGCAGATGAAGGCCGCGCTCGGCACGCTCGGCCGGGTCGAGCGGATCGTGAAGCTCGGCGTGTTCGTCAATTCGACCGGCGACTTCACCGACCAGCCCAAGGTCGCCAACGGCGCATCGGACCTGATGGTCGCGCTGTTCGGCGATGCCGGCAAGCATGCGCGCTCGGCGGTCGGCGTTCCCGTCCTCCCGCTCGGCGCTGCGGTCGAGATCGACGCGATCGTACAGGTTTCCGTCTGACCGTCCCGGAGGCGCGCTCGCGCGTCTCGCATCTACACGGCCCTTGGAGGCGCGCCCTCGCGTCTCTACCTAGGCGGCAATGAACGCCGTCACCGCTCGCATCGCCCAAGGCGTCACTTCGATCGCGGCCGAGGATTGGGAGGCGTGCTCCGGCACCGCCAACCCGTTCGTCGGCCACGCCTTCCTGTCCGCGCTCGAAGCGTCGCGAAGTGTCGGCGGGCGCTCCGGCTGGCAGGCGCTGCCGGTCGTGGTCGACGGGCCCGACGGCAAGCCCGCCGCGATCGCGCCCGCCTATGCCAAGAGCCACAGCCAGGGCGAATACGTCTTTGATCAGGGCTGGGCCGATGCGTGGGAGCGGGCCGGCGGGCAATATTATCCCAAGCTCCAGATCGCAGCACCGTTCAGCCCGGTGCCAGGCCCGCGCCTGCTGCTCCGTGATCCCGAGCACGCCCCCGCGCTGATCGCTGCGCTGGAGGCGGTGACCGACCAGAGCGGGTTGTCCTCCGCGCACGCGACCTTCATCGACCCCGACGAAGTGGCGCTGTTCGAGGCGGCGGGCTGGCTGATCCGGCAAGGCACGCAGTTCCATTGGAAGAACGACGGCTATGCGAGCTTCGACGACTTCCTCGCCGTGCTCGCGAGCCGCAAGCGCAAGGCGATCCGCAAGGAGCGCGCCGCCGCGGTCGAAGGCCTGACGATCCGCCACCTCACCGGGGCGGAGATCACGCCGGAGTATTGGGACGCGTTCTGGGTGTTCTATCAGGACACCGGCGCTCGCAAATGGGGGCAGCCGTATCTGACGCGGGCGTTCTTCGACCAGATTGGCGAGACTATGGGCGCCCGCGTGCTGCTCATTCTGGCCGAGCGTGACGGCGTGCCGATCGCCGGTGCGCTCAACCTGATCGGCGAGGACACGCTCTACGGTCGATACTGGGGTGCGACGGAGGAGGTGCCGTTCCTCCATTTCGAGCTCTGCTACTATCAGGCGATCGACGCCGCCATCGCGCGTGGCCTGAAGACCGTCGAGGCCGGCGCGCAGGGGGAACATAAGCTCGCGCGAGGCTATGCGCCGGTCGCGACCTATTCCGCGCACTACATCCCCGACCCGAATTTCCGCCGGGCGATCGCCGACTATCTCGTTCGCGAGCGCGAAGCCGTCGCGGAGCAGCAGGAGTATCTCGGCGAGCTTACTCCGTTCCGGCGGGGCGAGCAGCAGCCCGGTTGACGCGGTACAGCAGGCTGGTGCCGTCGCGCCGGATCAGGGTCAGGTCGCGGACCAGCGCGGAATCGAACTTCGGCGGGTGGATCAGCCAGACGTAATCGAACGCGTCGCGCGGGAATCTCTCCAGCGCCAGCGAGATCGGCCGCCAGAACTGGCCACGGCACTTGACGTCGCTGACGATCTCCGACGGATCATGCGCAAAGCCCTTCGCCGCCGGATATTGCGTCGTCATCAACTGCGCGCCGGCCATCGACCATTGGTCGTTGGTGAAGGCCAGCCGCCGCTCCAGCAGTAATGCCGGGACATGCTCGAGCCGCGAATAGGCCCAGTCGTCGCGACACCGCCGCCCGACGAACGACACGACACGAGACCGCTCGGGCACCGTATCGATCGCCGCGATCGCCTGATCGTAGCTGCGGTCGTACATCAGGTAGCTGACCGTCGTCCCCGCCAGCCGCACGCCGAAGAACGCAAAGCCCAGCACCGCTAGTACCGCCGCGCCCCGCAACGACAGCCCATGCCGCGGCCGCAGCGCGATCACCGCGATCCCGAGCATGAACGGCGCGAGCCGCATGTCGGCATAGGCCGAACCGAACACGATTCGCGGCAACAGGATATACACGATCGCGAGGAACAGTGCCGACAGGCTGAGATTGCGCGAATATTCGATCGTCTGGTCGCGCACGCCGCGGAACAGGATGACGAACAGCACGGTGACCGACGCGATGTCGAACGTCATCCAACGATCGCGCAGGACCATCGTGATCCAGTTCATCTTCCAGCGCCAGTTGAACCAGTCCTGCGTCTTGCCGCCGACATGGTCACCCGAGCGCCACACCACCATCATCACCATCGGCAGCGCGAGCGGCAGGCAGTTCAGCCCCGCCTGGATGCACGCCCTGAACCAGCCATGCGCCCAGCTCTTGGGATCGCTGTCGCGGCGGATGTCGTGCTGGCGGATCAGCTCGGCGGAGAAGGCGAGCACGCCCAGCACGCCCCAGCCGAACGTATGGCACAGCCACAACAGGCACGAGACGGGCACGAAGATCGCCGTGCGCAACCGCAGCCGGTCGAGCCGCCCCATCCGCAGCCACAGCGCGAACAGGTTGAGCGCGAGCGCCATGCCGAGCGCGAAATTCACGAAACCGAACTGGAACGGATAGCTGTAGGCGAGCGGCAGCGCGAACAACGCGGTCGCGGGAATTCGCCCATGCACCTCGCGCGCGATCCACAGCAGCCCGGTCACCGTTAGCGCCGGAATCGCCATCACGATCAGCTTCACCGCCAGCTGCAACCCGAAGATCGGCGCGAGCGGCACGATCAGCAGGTCGATACCGAGGTTGCCGATCATCTGCCAGCGGAAGTTATACCACTGGGAAAGCCAGGGATTGTCGGCGATTGCCAGCTGGACGCGGTACCGGCCCATATGCCCGGGCAGGTCGACGAGCGGCGGGACCTCCGGCCACAGCAGCGGTATCATCGACGCGATCGCAACGGCTGCGACGAACGCGCGCGTCTGCCACCAATGCAGCTTTTCCCCCTGAGTAATCATATCGTCGAACCCTAGGGGCGGGTGGGCGCACTAGACAAGTGCGCGCACGACGAGTTGACGATCTTTCCCGCAAACTTCCGCATCGAACCGTGGTCCACGGGGTCGTGAATTACTGGTCGCGCCGGCCCAGCAACCGCAACCGCAACGCGTTCAGCTTGATGAAGCCCGCCGCGTCGCGCTGGTCATAGGCGCCCTGGTCGTCCTCGAACGTCACGACCTTCTCGGAATACAGCGAGTTCGGCGACTTGCGGCCGACGACGTACACGCCGCCCTTGTAGAGCTTCAGCCGCACGGTGCCCGACACCTTCTCCTGGCTGTGATCGATCGCGGCCTGCAGCATCTCGCGCTCCGGCGAGAACCAGAAGCCGTTGTAGATCAGCTCGGCATAACGCGGTGCCAGCTCGTCCTTCAGATGCGCGGCGCCGCGATCGAGCGTTAGCTGCTCGATGCCGCGGTGCGCGAGGTGATAGATCGTGCCGCCGGGCGTTTCGTACATGCCGCGGCTCTTCATGCCGACGAAGCGGTTCTCGACGAGGTCGAGGCGACCGATGCCGTGGCGGCGGCCATAGTCGTTGAGCGTCGACAGCAGGGTGGCCGGGCTCATGCCCTCGCCGTTGATCGCGACGCCGTCGCCGCGCTCGAAATCGATCGTGATGTATTCAGGGGTATCGGGCGCGTCCTCGGGGTTCACCGTGCGCGAGTAGACATAGTCGGGAACCTCGTCCCACGGGTTTTCGAGCACGAGCCCTTCGCTCGACGTGTGCAGCATGTTCGCATCGGTCGAGAACGGCGCCTGGCCGCGCTTGTCCTTGCTGACCGGGATCTGGTGCTGCTCGGCGAACTCGATCAGGCGCGTGCGGCTGGTGAGATCCCATTCACGCCACGGTGCGATCACCTTGATGTCCGGCGACAGCGCATAATAGCCGAGCTCGAAGCGTACCTGGTCGTTACCCTTGCCGGTCGCGCCGTGGCTGACCGCGTCGGCGCCGACCATCTTGGCGATCTCGATCTGGCGCTTGGCGATCAGCGGCCGCGCGATCGACGTGCCGAGCAGGTACAGCCCTTCGTACAGCGCGTTCGACCGCATCATCGGGAACACGTAGTCGCGGACGAACTCCTCGCGCAGATCGTCGACGAAGATGTGCTCGGGCTTCACGCCCATCATCTCGGCCTTGGCACGCGCGGGCTCGAGCTCTTCGCCCTGGCCGAGATCGGCGGTGAAGGTCACGACCTCGCAATTATACGTCTGCTGGAGCCATTTCAGGATCACGCTCGTGTCCAGGCCACCGGAATAGGCGAGCACGACGCGGTTGATCTGATCGGTCACGGGCAGGGTCCTTCGGCAATATCCAATGCCCGCGCCCCTATGCGTTGGGCGCTCGCCATGCAACCACGGCATGAAACTCCGGCGTTAATGGCGCGTACAACCGATCCGGTCTATTCGCGCCGCAAATCCTCTGGAGTTACCGCACCGTGCTACGCCAAAGCCTCACCCTTCTCGTCCTCGCCGGTCTCGCAGGCCCGGCGCTCGCGCAGGAAACCCGCGCGTCCGCCTCGGCCAAGTTCAAATCGGAGTTCGCTGCGTCGGACACCAACAAGGACGGCGTCCTGACGCGCGCCGAAGTGCAGGCACGGATCGGCAATATGAAGGTCGGCGGGCAGGGGCGTCCGGATCCGGTCCACGCCAAGCGCCTCGCTGACCTGTGGTTCACCAGCGCGGACAAGAACAAGGACGGCAAGGTCACGCAAGCCGAGGCGCAGGCGCTGCTCGCGGCGACCTTCGCGAAATACGACGCGAACAAGGACGGCAAGATCGGCGGCGACGAGCGCGCTGCGGCGAAGGCGGATGTGCAGGGTCCGCGCTAAACGTGTTCCCCCGCGGAGGCGGGGGCCCAGCTAAATATCGTATTCCTGCTTGGTCCTGGGCCCCCGCCTTCGCGGGGGAACACGTGGGTGGTGCGAACCTAAGGTCCCTCCGTCATGCCGGGCTGGTTCCGGCATCCACCGTTCCGCAGACTCGGCAAGCGTAGATCTTGCGGAACGGTGGACCCCGGAACCAGTCCGGGGTGAAGGACTCTGCGGGCTTCACCCCTCCCGCAACGCCCGCTCGCCCTCGATCATGTAGTCGCGCGTCAGCGGTAGGGTCATCCGGCTCTTCGAGAGCTGGATCTGGTAGTTGACCATGCCCCCGGTCCGGAATGCTGCCGCCGCTCCCGCGAGATAGAAGGTCCACATCCGGTAGAATCGCTCATCGTACAGCGCGACGATCGCGTCCTTCGCGGCGACCGTGCGGTCGTACCATTGATCGATGGTCAGCGCATAATGCACGCGCAGCACCTCGATATCGGTCGGGAACATCCGCAGCCCCTCATACCCCTTCACGATCTCCGACAGCGCTGGGTTATAGCCGCCCGGGAAGATGTACTTGGTCGTGAAGGTGTCGGTGACGCCCGGCCCGCCCATCCGGCCGATGGTGTGGAGCAGCATGACCCCATCCTCGGTCAGCAGGTCGCGGCATTTGCGGAAGAACGCCTTGTAATGCGCGGGGCCGACATGCTCGAACATCCCGACCGAGACGATCCGGTCGAACGTCCCGGTCAGCGCGCGGTAGTCGATCAGTTCGAACTTCACCTTGTCGGCGACACCGGCCTCCTCGGCACGTCGGCGGGCGACCTTCAACTGCTCCTCGCTCAGCGTCACGCCCAGCACTTCGGCGCCGGTCTTCGCATGCAGGTACAGCGCCATGCCGCCCCAGCCGCAGCCAATGTCGAGCACGCGCATGCCCGGCTGGATCGCGAGCTTGGCGGCGATATGCGCCTTCTTGTCGCCTTGCGCCTGCTCCAGGCTGTTGCCCGCATCGGTAAAATACGCGCAGGAATATTGCCGGTCGGCGTCGAGGAACAGGTCGTACAGTCGGTCCGACAGGTCATAGTGATGCGCGACGTTCTTCTTCGATCGGCGCGCCATGTTCACGCGGTCGACGCGGTGGACGACCTTGTCGAGCAGCTTGATCGGCAGCGACGGATTGAGCCCGCCACCACGCTCCCACGGGCTGTTGCCCTTGAGCAGATTGACCAGATCGCGGATGTCGCCGCGCTCGATTACCAGACGCCCGTCCATGAACGCCTCCGCCGCGCCGAGCGCCGGGTGGCGGACGATCGCGCCGGCGACACCGGGTTGGGTCAGCCGGATCGTGACCGGGTTATAGGCTGCATCGGGCTTGCCGAAATGCCTGGTCGTGCCGTCCGCATGGATGAGCGTGAGTTCGCCGGTTTTAACCTGCCGGGCCAGGAAACGATCGAATAGGGCCATGCTGCGTTAGCTAATGACTGGTACGGAATTGCGCTACCCCTCGGGGGCGGCTCAGATCCCCGCGTACCAGTCATAATCGACGTTATCTTCCCAATAGCCGCCCTTGCCCTTGCCGATCCCGGTGAGGCTGGCGACCGCGTCGATCGCCATGACGTATTTGGCATGTTTGTAGCCGAGTTGCCTCTCGACCCGCAGCCGGACGGGGGCGCCGTGCGCGACGTCGAGCACCCGGTCGTTCAGCGCCCAGGCGAGAATCGTCTGCGGGTGGAACGCGTCGACCAGGTCGATCGACTCGTAATAGGGCGTGCCGCGATACAGGTCGGCGCAGGTGAAGACGATGTAGCGCGCGGTGCTCTGCAACCCGGCGGCGGTCAGCAGCGCGCCGAGCTTCGGCCCCTGCCACTTGCCGATCGCGCTCCAACCCTCGACGCAATCGTGCCGCGTGATTTGCGCACGTGCGGGCATCCGGCGCAGTTGCGGCAGCGTGACGGACAGCGGCCGGTCGACCAGTCCGCCGACCTTCAGCCGGTAATCCGCGAAATTGTTCGCAACCAGGGCGGTGTAATCCGCCGTCCCCGGATCGCGCGTGCCGTTCGACCGGAAGATCGGCGACATCTGCGCGGGCGTGAACTCGGGCGCGAGCGCGTTGCGGTTCGCCAGCGCGCGTTGCAGGCCGCGATTCATGTCCTCGCCCATGAACAGGATTTTTCGCGCCGACCCGTTCTGGGCGATCTTGTCGCACCCGGTAAGCAGCGCGCCTGCACCGATCGTGGCGCCGGCGACGAGGGCACGGCGGGTAATCAGCGAACTCATGCGACGTCCTCCGGAACTGTCCAACGTCCGGTGATCATCGATCGCACCTCGTTCCAGGTGCCCGCCAGGATGACCAGCGCGATATGGACGACGATGAACAGCACCAGGCCGGTGGCGGCGATGAAGTGGATCGAGCGCGCCGACTGCCGTCCGCCGAACACCTCCAGCAGCCACGGCCATGCCGCATCCATGGTCGGCGACATCGCGAGCCCGGTCAGGATCATCACCGGGATCAGCACGAAGATCGTCGCCACGTAGGACAGCTTCTGGAGGATGTTGTACGCGCCCGGCCGCCTGGGATCGTGGAAGCGGAAGGCGAGATGTTCCTTCACGTCGTGCACGACTTCTCGCGGGGACAGCTCGGCGGCGCGCACGCGGAGGTCGCGCTGGAAATGGCGGTTGATCAGGCTCACGATCATGAACCCGAGCAGCGCGAATGCGAGCACCAGCGCGAACAGCAAATGCCAGCGCCGCGAGATTGCGAGGTTGTAGCTCGTCGGGATGGTCAGCAGGTTGAGCAGCGTGACGACCCAACCCGGCCACTGGTCCAGCGTCGTCCACGCGGTGTCGAAATTGGCGCCATACCGCCCCCAATACAGCCGAGGGTGCGCCTTGAAGATGCCGATCCCGCTGCCGATCATGATGAACATCGCCACCACCGTCACCCCGTGCCAGACGCGCGTCGCCAACCGGTGACGCTTGATCGTTACGGGGGGAGAGGGATCGTTCATGCTCGGTCTTCGCTCTAGCCAGTCGAACCTGAACCTAGCAGGGATATCTGCATGACCGAATGGCATTCTTACGAACCCGCGAACGGCCACCGCCTGCCGCACGACCCCCTCAACGCGATCGTCGCGCCGCGACCGATCGGCTGGGTCAGCACCGTCTCCGCCGACGGCGTGCCGAACCTTGCGCCGTACAGCTTCTTCAACCTGTTCAACTACAAGCCGCCGATCATCGGCTTCTCGTCGATGGGTTGGAAAGACAGCGTGGCCAATATCGAGGCGACCGGCGAGTTCGTCTGGAACCTGGTGTCGCGCGACCTGAGCGAGGCGATGAACACGACCGCCGCAAACGTTGCCGCCGACGTCGACGAGTTCGCGCTGGCGAGGCTGGATATGGCAGCGTCGACCCAAGTGAAGCCGGCACGCGTCGCCGCGTCGCGCGCGCAGTTCGAGTGCAAGGTCACGCAACTGATCCGGCTGGAGACGAAGGAGGGTCGCGCGCTCGACCAGTGGCTGGTGCTCGGCGAGGCCGTGGCGATCCACATCGACTCGGCGATGCTGGAGGACGGCGTGTACCAGACGGCCCGCGCGCAACCGATCCTGCGCGGCGGCGGCCCCGCGGATTACTTTGCGATCACGGAGGATTCCTTGTTCAAGATGCGCCGCCCGGGCTGATAGAGGGGCGATGTTGCGGCGCAGCATTTTTTGAGCCCTCACCCATTCACGAAAGCGATTCTCCCATGAAACCTGTCGATACGCGCATGGCGCTGCTCGCGCTCGCCGTCGGCGGATTCGCGATTGGGACCACCGAGTTTGCCGCGATGAGCCTTTTGCCGCAGTTCGCGCGCGGGCTTGGGATCGACGAGCCGACCGCGGGGCATGTCATCAGCGCCTATGCGCTCGGAGTCGTCGTCGGTGCGCCGACGATCGCGGTGCTGGCAGCGAAGATCGAACGGCGGGTGTTGCTGATCGGGTTGATGACGTTCCTCGGGATTGCCAACGGGCTGTCCGCGCTCGCACCGACCTATCATCTGATGCTGCTGGCGAGGTTCCTTAGTGGGTTGCCGCATGGCGCGTATTTCGGCGTGGGGTCACTGGTTGCGGCGTCGATGGTGCCGCGCGAGAAGCGGTCGCGCGCGGTGTCGCGGATGATGCTCGGGCTGACGATCGCGACGATCGCAGGGGTGCCGCTGGCGAATGGCATCGGCCAGTGGTTCGGCTGGCGCTGGGGCTTCGGGATCGTCGCGATCATTGCTGCCGCAACGGTGGCGATGCTGTTCAGGTTTGCGCCGATCCTGCACCCAGCCAAGAATGCGAGTCCGCTTGGCGAGCTGGCGGCGCTGCGTAACGGGCAGGTGTGGCTGACGCTGGCGATCGGTGCGGTCGGTTTCGGCGGGATCTTCTGCGTCTATACCTATCTTGCCTCGACGCTGACCGACGTGACGGGCGTGTCGTCCGCGTTCACGCCCGTGGCGTTCGCGCTGTTCGGCGTCGGCTTGACGATCGGCACGCTTGTCTGCGCGAAGGCGGCGGACGTGGCGTTGATGCCGGCGGCGGGGATCACGTTGCTGTTCGGGGCGGGGGCGCTTGCTCTGTACGCGCCCGCCACGCCGCATCTCTGGGCTATGTTGCCGGTGGTGGTGTTGATCGGCTGTGGCGGAGGGTTGTCGACGATCCTCCAGACGCGGCTGATGGATATCGCGGAGGAGGCGCAGACCTTGGCGGCGGCGCTCAACCATTCGGCGTTCAATACGGCCAATGCGCTTGGGCCTTGGCTTGGCGGGCTGGCGATTGCGGGTGGGTATGGGCTGCCGTCGACCGGGTGGGTCGGGACGGCGCTGGCGCTTGGTGGGTTTGCGATCTGGGCGCTGTCTTGGACGCTGGATCGTCGGCGGGCCTGACCGAAAGCGCTCTACCTGCCGTTCTCCCGCGGGGGGCGGGAGTCCAAGGTTAGATGTGCTGGCGCTGGTGGCTTCCTGGACCCCCGCCTTCGCGGGGGAGCAGTTCTTGCGGAGACGTTCCCCGAAGCTACTTGGCTGCCACCACCCCGGCGGAGGCCGGGGCCCAATTGGGGAACGGTGCTAACAACGGACAGCGCGTCGTTACCACGGCCTTGCCAATTGGGCCCCGGCCTTCGCCGGGGTGGTGCTTGTCATTTCGGTGTGGTGTTCGTGAGTGCCGGGAGGGGCTGGGCGGTCCGTCCGTCAGCCCCGAACGCTCACCGTGCGATGTCGCGTTTGGCGAGCTGCTTGTTCAGCCCCAGTGCGATCAGCGTGAACACTGCGCCCGAGAAGAGGTACGCGCCGCTTGCCGCCAGCCCGAGCTTGCTCGTCAGCAGCAAGGCCGCCAGCGGGGCGAAGCCAGCGCCGAACAGCCAGGCGAGATCGGTCGTCAGCGCGGAGCCGGTATAGCGATGCTGCGGCGACAGGCTTGACGCCACGGCGCCCGACGACTGCCCGAACGACAGGCCGAACAGCAGGAAGCCGATGCCCATGAACAGGCGCTCGCCGGAGTCGCCGCCATTGAGCAGCGACGGTGCGGCGATCGCGAACAGCGCGATCAGCACGGCGATGGTGCCCAGCATCGTCCGGCGACCGAACCGGTCCGCGAGCAGCCCCGATACCAGGGTCGCACCGAGACCGATGACCGCGCCGACCATCTCGACGACCAGGAAACGGCCCGGTGCCTCACGCGTGTACAGCACGATCCACGACAGCGGGAACACCGTCACCATGTGAAACAGCGCAAAGCTCGCGAGCGGCACGAACGAACCGAGCCAGATCGCCTTCCACTCGGCCTGGATCGTCTCGACCACCGGCGCAGGCTGAAGCTCGCGCTTCTCGTACATGTCCTCGAATTCGGGCGTCACGACGAGGCGGAGGCGGGCGAACAGCGCGACGACGTTGATCGCGAACGCCACGAAGAACGGATAGCGCCAGCCCCAAGCGAAGAAATCCTCGGTCGGCAGCGCGGCGACGAAGAACGCGAACAGGCCGCTCGCAACCAGCAGGCCGAATGGCGCGCCGAGCTGTGGCAACATCGCGTACCAGCCGCGATGCTTTTCCGGTGCGTTCAGCGATAGCAGCGAGGCGAGCCCGTCCCAGGCGCCGCCGAGCGCGATGCCCTGGCCGATCCGCAGCAGCGCGAGAATCACGACCGACCAGTTGCCGACCGACTCGTAGCCGGGGATGAAGGCCATCGCGACGGTCGAGGTGCCCAGCAGGAACAGCGAGATCGTCAGCTTGACGCTGCGACCATAAGCGCGATCGACTCCGATAAAGATGATCGAGCCGATCGGGCGGGCGATGAACGCCAGCGCGAAGACCGCGAACGAATACAACGTGCCCTGCAATCGATCGACATACGGGAAGACAAGCGTTGGAAACACGAGCACCGAGGCAATCGCGTACACGAAGAAGTCGAAGAACTCCGACGCACGGCCGATCACCACGCCGATCGCGATCACGCCGGGGGAGACATGCTCGCTGTTGATGTCGCGAGCGTCGCTCTCGAAGCTCGTTTCGGGAACCGTGTTTGCACTCATTCTTCAACTCGCTCTTTAGGGCGCGGACCCGACGATACGCTCTTTCGACGGATGCGGGCAGGGGCAATTTGTGCTACCCCGCGTAATGATAAAACCATGCCGATGTTGCAGTGCAACGCCCATTGGACAAATTGTCCACTGTAGCGCAACGCAACCGAGGCGTAGGGGGACGCAATGACCGTCGTGAAATCGCTTTCCCGCCCGAAAATTTCGGCCTTCAAATGGTTGGCCGCCATGCCTTTAGCGCTGCTTACGAGCGGTTGCGATTGGGTGGTGATGTCGCCGTCGGGCGATATTGCAGTGCAGCAGCGCGATCTCGTCCTGATCTCGACGGGGCTGATGCTGCTGATCATCGTGCCGGTGATCTGCGCGACGTTGTTCTTCGCGTTCCATTATCGCGCGTCCAACAAGTCGGCCAAGTACGAGCCCAAATGGGATCACTCGGTCGGGCTCGAGCTGATGATCTGGGGTGCGCCCCTGCTGATCATCATCGCGCTCGGCGCGCTGACCTGGACCAGTACGCATCTGCTCGATCCGTACCGTCCACTCGGCCGGATCAAGCCCGATACGCCGACGCTCGCGAACAACGTGCCGGTCGGCAATCTGGTCGACAGGCAGCAGGCGGGCAATGGTGCCAATGGCGCCGGCAAGCCGCTCGAGGTTCAGGTCATCGCGCTCGATTGGAAGTGGCTCTTCATCTATCCGGAATACGGCATCGCCACGGTCAACGAGCTGGCCGCGCCGGTCGATCGGCCGATTCGCTTCCAGCTGACCTCGTCGTCGGTGATGAACGCGTTCTACATCCCTGCGCTCGCCGGCATGATCTACACGATGCCCGGCATGCAGACGACGCTGAACGCGGTGATCAACAAGCCCGGCAATTACGAGGGCTTCTCGTCCAACTATAGCGGCGCGGGCTTCTCGGGCATGCGGTTCCGTTTCCACGGCGTCGACGATGCCGGCTTCCAGGCCTGGGTCAACCAGGTCAAGCAGCGTGGCGGTGGCCTGAACCGTGCAAGCTATCTCCAGCTGGAGAAGCCAAGCGAGAAGGTCCCGGTCCGCTATTACAATGCGGTCGAGGCGAACATGTTCAAGCTGGTCGTCGAGCAGTGCGTCCAGCCCGGCAAGCCCTGCATGTCCGAACTGATGCACGGCGCGAAGGCTGGCGTTCACGGCGGCGACTCGCACAGCGGCATGGCGATGCCCGGCGTGAACAACGGCAAGGGCCCGCAGGATTCGTCCGAGCGTGTCGAAGGCGCGCTGATGAAGGATGCCGGCGAGAAGGGCAGCGGCAACCACTGGACCGCGCCTGCCGACATCAAGAAGGACGGCGCCAACAGCGCACCCGGCTCGCAGCAGAACCGCAATCACACGATGTTGATGCCCATCAACGGGCGCACCCCACTCACACAGCCGGGCACGCGCCCCGTCGCGAACGGCTAGAGAACCATCATGAACGACACCCTGTTGAAGACTATCTTCGGCCGCCTGACCCTGGAGTCGCTGCCGCTGCACGAACCGATCGTCGTCGCCACCTTCGCGATGGTCGCGATCGGTGGTCTCGGCCTCGTAGCGGCGCTGACCTATTTCAAGGTCTGGGGCTATCTGTGGAAAGAATGGTTCACGAGCGTGGACCACAAGAAGATCGGGATCATGTACATGATCCTCGCGATCGTCATGCTGCTGCGCGGGTTCTCCGACGCGATCATGATGCGCGCGCAGCAGGCGATCGCGTTCAACGGCTCGGAAGGCTATCTGACCGCGCACCACTATGACCAGGTCTTCACCGCGCACGGCGTGATCATGATCTTCTTCGTGGCGATGCCGATGGTCACGGGCCTCATGAACTATGTCGTCCCGCTCCAGATCGGTGCGCGCGACGTGTCGTTCCCGTTCCTCAACAATTTCAGCTTCTGGATGACCACGGCCGGCGCGATCATCGTGATGATGTCGCTGTTCATCGGCGAGTTCGCGCGGACCGGTTGGCTGGCGATGCCGCCCCTTTCGGGCCTCGCATACTCGCCCGACGTCGGTGTCGATTACTATATCTGGGCGTTGCAGATCGCGGGCATCGGGACGCTGTTGTCCGGCGTCAATCTGGTCGCGACGATCGTCAAGATGCGCGCGCCCGGCATGACCATGATGAAGATGCCGATCTTCACCTGGACGTCGCTCTGCACCAACATCCTGATCATCGCCGCCTTCCCGGTGCTGACCGCGGTTCTCGCGATGCTGTCGCTCGACCGCTACATCGGCACCGCGTTCTTCACGAACGACGCCGGCGGCAACCCGATGATGTACGTCAACCTGATCTGGATCTGGGGTCACCCCGAGGTCTACATCCTGGTCCTGCCCGCGTTCGGCATCTTCTCGGAAGTCACCTCGACCTTCTCGGGCAAGCGCCTCTTCGGCTACAGCTCGATGGTCTATGCGACGCTCGTCATCACGATCCTCGCTTACCTCGTCTGGCTGCACCACTTCTTCACGATGGGCTCCGGCGCGAGCGTGAACTCGTTCTTCGGCATCACCACGATGATCATCTCGATCCCGACCGGGGCCAAGATCTTCAACTGGCTGTTCACGATGTACAAGGGGCGGATTCGGTTCGAACTGCCGATGATGTGGACGATCGCCTTCATGGTGACCTTCACGATCGGCGGCATGACCGGCGTGCTGCTCGCGGTGCCGCCAGCCGATTTCGTGCTGCACAACTCGCTGTTCCTGGTCGCGCATTTCCATAACGTGATCATCGGCGGCACGCTGTTCGGCATGTTCGCCGGGATCAACTACTGGTTCCCGAAAGCGTTCGGCTTCAAGCTGGACAAGAAGTGGGGCACGATCTCGTTCTGGTGCTGGGTCGTCGGTTTCTACTTCGCGTTCATGCCGCTCTACGTGCTCGGCCTGATGGGCGTGACCCGCCGGATGCGCTATTTCGACGATCCGAACCTGCAGATCTGGTTCGTCATCGCCGGCGTGGGCGCGGCGATGATTGCAGCGGGTATCGCTGCGTTCCTGATGCAGATCTTCGTCAGCATCCGTAACCGCGAGGCGCTTGCCGATCATAGCGGCGACCCTTGGGGTGGCCGCACGCTGGAGTGGTCGACGTCGTCGCCGCCGCCGGAATACAACTTCGCGTTCACGCCGATCATCCACGATCTGGATGCCTGGTACGACATGAAGGACCGCAAGCACACGCGCCCGGTCTCCGGCTTCAAGGCGATCCATATGCCCAGCGGCACCGGCACGGGCGTCGTGCTCGCCGGGCTCAGCGTGGCATTCGGGTTCGCGATGATCTGGTACATCTGGTGGCTCGCGGGGCTGGCGCTGCTCGGCATCTTCGCGACGACGATCTTCCACACCTTCAACTACAAGCGCGACTTCTACATCCCGGTCGAGGACGTGATCGCCAGCGAGGACGCGCGCACCCGCCAGCTCGCGACCCAGGGAGCCTGACGCGATGTCCGCTACACCGATGAACAAAGAGGGCGAGCCGGTCTCGTTCTACGAGATCGACGAGCACGAGCATCCGGAGGGCAGCAGCACGATGCTGGGCTTCTGGATGTACCTGATGAGCGATTGCCTCATCTTCGCGGTGCTGTTCGCGGCCTATGCCGTGCTCGGCAACAGCTATGCCGGCGGGCCCAGCCCGAAGGAGATCTTCGAGCTGCCGCTGGTGGCGGTGAACACCGCGATGCTGCTGTTCTCGTCGATCACCTACGGCTTCGCGATGCTGTCGATGGAGGAAGGGCGCCAGCGCATCATGCAGATGTGGCTGGTGTTCACCGGGCTGTTCGGCCTGTGCTTCCTGTCGATCGAAATGTACGAGTTCGCCACCCTTATCCATGAGGGCGCAGGGCCGACCCGCAGCGCGTTCCTGTCGTCGTTCTTCACGCTGGTCGGCACGCATGGCCTTCACGTCACGATGGGCCTGATCTGGCTCGTCACGCTGATGGTGCAGGTCCAGAAGCACGGCCTGATCGCCGCCAACAAGCGCCGCCTGATGTGCCTCAGCATGTTCTGGCATTTCCTCGACGTCATCTGGATCGGCGTCTTCACCTTCGTCTATCTCATGGGCACCCTACGATGAGCGATCCCCAAGCACCGGCGAACAACCCGCACGCCGATCACGACCACGACAACGGCGCCGCACACGGCACGCGGGGCAGCTACCTCAAGGGGTTCTTCCTCTCGGTCATCCTGACCGCGATCCCGTTCTGGGCGGTCATGACCGGCGCATTCAAGGACCCGTCGACCGCGGCGCTCGTCGTGATGGTGTTCGCGGTCGCGCAAATCGTCGTCCACATGATCTACTTCCTGCACATGAGCGGCAAGTCGGAGGGCGGCTGGACGATGATGGCGCTGATCTTCACGATCATCCTCGTCGTCATCACGCTCGCGGGGTCGATCTGGGTCATGTACCACATGAACGCGAACATGATGCCGATGCAGGCCGCGGCAGACATGTGATGCAGACGCGACCGGGCCCTGCCGTCTATGTAGCAGGCCTGGTCGCACTGCTGCTGTTCGCCGGGTTCATGGCGCTCGGCATCTGGCAGGTCGAGCGTCGCGCCTGGAAGCTCAACCTGATCGAACAGGTCGCGGCCCGCGCGCACGCCGCGCCGGTTGCGCCGCCGGGGCCCGCGTCATGGGGCGCGATTGCCGCCACCAGCGATGCCTATCGCCGGATCCGGCTCGACGGCACCTTCGATAACACGCGGGAAACGCTCGTCCGCGCGGCTACCGCGCTCGGCAGCGGCTATTGGGTCGTCACGCCCTTGCGGACCGTCCAAGGCTTCACCGTCCTCGTCAACCGCGGCTACGTCTCGCCCGAGCAGCGCGTCGGGCATGGCAAGCCGATGGGCCGGGTCACGATCACAGGGTATCTCCGCATCACCGAACCCGAGGGCGGCTTCCTTCGCAGCAACGATCCCGTCGCGGGCAACTGGTATTCGCGCGACGTCGCCGCAATCGCCAAGGCGCGCGGTCTCTCGAACGTCGCGCCTTATTTCGTCGATGCGGACAAGTCAGGTAGTGCCGCTCCCGTCGGCGGCCTTACGATCATCGCCTTCCCGAACAGCCACCTCGTCTACATGCTGACTTGGTTCGCGCTCGCCGCGATGACTGTGTTCGCGTTCGTTGTGTTCGTACGCCAGGATACGCGCAAGCGGCACGGGTCCGCGGACGCATGACTTCGGCGTCGGCACGCCAGGGCTGGCAACGCTGGCTCGCGCTCGCCACCGCGCGTACCGACGCGACCGGCAACGCCAACATGCGGCAACTGGTGACGCTGCGCTGGATCGCCGTCGCCGGCCAGTTCGTCACGATCTTGTTCGCGCGCTTTGCCCTCGGCTTCGACCTTCCGCTCTTGCCTATGATGGCGGCGCTTGCCGCCGCGGTCGGCCTCAACCTTGCGAGCATGCCGCTTTATGGGTGGCGCAAGGGGGCAAACGTCCAGCTCCTGCTCGCCCTCCTGTTCGACGTCGGCTTGCTCACCACCCAGCTCTATCTCGCGGGCGGGGCGAGCAACCCGTTCATCTCGCTCTACCTGCTCCACGTCGTGCTCGGCGCCGTGCTGCTCGATCGCTGGTCGAGCTGGGCGATCGTCGTCGTCACCGCGGCCTGTTTCGGCCTGCTCACGCTCTATTACCGACCGCTGGTCCTGCCGGCCGACTACAGCGGCGAGTATTTCATCCTCTACACGATCGGCTCGCTGCTCTGCTTCATGCTGATCGCGACGCTGCTCATGCTCTTCATGACCCGCATTACGGGCAATTTGCGCGCCCGCGACACGCGCCTCGCCGACCTCCGCCAGCAGGCTGCGGAGGAGGATCACATTGTCCGCATGGGCCTGCTCGCGTCGGGGGCCGCGCATGAACTCGGCACGCCGCTCGCATCGATCGCGGTCATCCTCGCCGATTGGCGTCGTATGCCAGTGCTTGCCGACGCTGCCGACCTTCAGGCCGAAATCGTCGAGATGCAATCCGAGGTCCAGCGCTGCAAGGCGATCGTCACCGGCATCCTGCTTTCTGCTGGCGAAGCCCGCGGCGAAGCGCCCGAGATCATGCCGCTCCACCAGCTCCTCGACGGGATCGTCGACGAATGGCGTGCGGTGCACGCCGGCGTCGAGTTCGACTATACCACCCGGGTCGGCGACGATCCGCAGGTCGTGTCCGACCCCGCGCTCAAACAGGTGATTGCCAACGTGCTCGACAACGCCGCCGAAGCCTCGCCGCACTGGGTCGCGTTCCGCGGCGAACGCAACGACGGCAACCTCGCGCTGATCGTCCGTGATCGCGGCCCCGGCTTCAGCGACGAACGGCTCGCCAGTTTCGGCAAGCCCTATCAATCGAGCAAACGCGAACCCGGCCACGGCCTCGGCCTGTTCCTGGCGGTCAACGTCATGCGCAAACTCGGTGGCGGCGTGTCCGTCGTGAACTGCGAAGGCGGCGGCGCGGAAGTCACGATCACCATGCCCCTCTCCGCGATTGCCCTCTCGTGACGGACGCCATGACGGACGCCGTGACCGAACCGAAACTCCTTGCCATCGTCGAGGACGACGAGACCTTCGCACGGACTTTGCGGCGCTCGTTCGAACGCCGTGGCTATGAAGTGATGCAGGCCGCCAGCCACGAGGAACTCGTCGAGCAACTGGCCGAGCGCACGCCGCGCTACGCCGTCGTCGACCTGAAGCTTGGCGGCGCGTCCGGCCTGGTCTGTGTCCAAACACTCCACGCACACGACCCCGCGATCCTCGTCGTCGTCCTCACCGGTTTCGCGAGCATCGCCACGGCGGTCGAGGCGATCAAGCTCGGCGCTTCGCACTATCTCGTAAAGCCTTCGAACACCGACGATATCGAGGCGGCATTCGATCGCACCGAGGGCAGCGTCGACACCGAACTCTCCGAACGCCCGACCTCGATCAAGACGCTCGAATGGGAGCGCATCCACACCACGCTCGCCGAAACCGACTTCAACATCTCGGAGACCGCGCGCCGCTTGGGCATGCACCGCCGCACGCTCGCGCGGAAGCTTGAGAAGCGCCCGGTAAAATAGCCGCAACGCTTGGGCGAAGGCGCGCGTTGTCCATCGATGCCAGCGCCAAAACCCTCACGACTCTGGCAGCCAAAGCGACTGCTCGCGACCCCGTCCGCGCTGACCTGGGAGCACGGCGCCGAAATTGCCGCCCGCGCGACTGCGCTAGGCGTTCCCGTCACGACGCTACCGAGCGACCGCCTCAAGCTCGACTTCCCCGACGATTCCCGCCGCGCCTACGCCGAGGCAAAGGCGACGCTTGCGCTGGTCGTCGCGCCGCCGTCGAAGCGCAAGCTCCAGCCGATTGCCCCCAGCGCGGACTGGCGGATCGACCTCGCCGAAGGGTGCCCCGCGCATTGTGGCTATTGCTACCTGGCCGGTTCGCTGAAAGGCCCGCCCATCACGCGCGTCTACGCGAACCTGCCGGAGATCCTCGCCGAACTGCCCGCGCATCTTGGCCAGGGCACCGTCACCTCGCGCTCGACCGCCCGCGCGCATGAGGGCACGACATTCGAGGCGTCCTGCTACACCGATCCGCTCGGCATCGAGCACGTCACCGGATCGCTCTCCGCGCTGATCGCGCATTTCGGCGCGTGGGAGGCGGACGTGCAGTTGCGCTTCACCACCAAGTTCGACGCGGTGGAGCCGCTGTTGGAACTAGACCACCGCGGTCGCACCCGCATGCGCGCCTCGATCAACCCCGCCGCCTATGCGCGCTTCGAAGGCGGCACTAGCCCGGTCGCGGCGCGGTTGCTCGCGTTGCGGAAAATGGCGGACGCGGGCTACAAGATCGGGCTGACGGTCGCGCCAATCATTGCCGCCGAAGGCTGGCGCGAGGCGTATGGCGAATTGCTGGCGGAGGCGGGCAGGGTGCTCGCCGACGTACCCGACGTGACGATCGAACTGATCACCCATCGCTATACGCCTGGATCGAAGGCGGTACTCGAAACCTGGTATCCCGGCTCGTCGCTCGACCTCAGCATGGCCAACCGGACCGAAAAGCGCACGAAGTTCGGCTCGGTCAAATACGTCTACGACGCGGACACGATGCGCGCGCTTCGCAGCGTCTTCCAGGACGAGATCGCCGCGAAGCTGCCGCAAGCCCGGATCCTTTACTGGACGTGACGCGCGCGCCAACCGGCAACGCAGCGTTGCCATTCGCGCCCTTTCGATCGCCCCCGCCGCCGCCTACCTCGAAGCCATGACAAACACCCGCCAACCAGCCCTCTTCATCCCGCATGGTGGCGGGCCCTGTTTCTTCATGGACGACCATGCCGGTAACTGGACCGGCATGGCCGCGTACCTCCGGTCGATCGCCGCCTCGTTGCCCGCAAAGCCCAAGGCGATTCTTGTCGTCTCCGGCCATTGGGAAACCCGCGGCTTCGCCTTCACCGGCGCCACCACCCCGCCGCTGATCTACGACTATGGCGGCTTCCCGGCGCATACCTACGAGCTCCGCTACGACGCGCCGGGCGATCCCGCCTTGGCCGCCCGCGCTGCCGACCTGCTCCGCGGCGCCGGCCTGACCGCCACCGTCAACCCGACGCGCGGCCTCGATCACGGCGTCTTCATCCCGATGAAGGTCGCGTTCCCCGACGCCGACATCCCGGTCGTCGAGATGTCGGTCGACCGCGATCTCGATCCGGCGCTCCACGCTGCCGCCGGCCGCGCGCTTGCCCCGTTGCGCGATGAGGGCGTCCTGATCGTCGGCTCGGGCATGAGCTTCCACAATATGCGCGGCTACGGCGACCCGCGCTTCACCGCGCCGTCCGAAGCGTTCGACCAATGGCTCACCGCGGCCGTCGAGTCCGAACCGACCGCTCGTGCTCAAGCGCTCGCCAACTGGGCCGAAGCCCCCGCCGGTCGACTCTCGCACCCCCGCGAGGAGCATCTCCTGCCGCTGATGGTCGCCGCCGGTGCTTCCGACGAGCGGGGCACGCAAAACTATAGCGAGCGCGTGCTGCAAACCGCGATCTCCGGCTACCGCTTCAACTAAAAGGAATTTCCATGGCTCTTCCCGTTCTGCTCGCCATCTCCGGCAGCCTGCGCCGCGGCTCGTACAACACCGTCATCCTGACCACGCTTGGCGAAGCGGTGGCCGACAAGGCCGCGCTGAGGGTCTTCGCGCTGAACGACGTGCCGCTCTATGACCAGGACGCCGACACCGACACGCCCCCCGCCGCCGTCGCAGCCCTGCGCGCCGCAATCGGCGCGGCCGACGGGATCGTCATCGCCTCCCCGGAATACAACCACGGCATGTCCGGCGTCCTGAAGAACGCGCTCGACTGGGCCTCGCGCCCGCACGGCAAGGCGACGCTGACGGGGAAGCCGGTCTTCACGCTTACCTCTTCGCCCGGTGCAGTCGGCGGCGCGCGTGCTCATGCACAACTCAACGAGACGTTGGCCTCGATTGGTGCCCGGACCGTGCTGCGTCCACAAGCCGTCGTCGGCGCGGTTCACGAGAAGATCGCCGACGGTCGCCTCACCGACCAGCGCACGCTCGATTTCCTCGTCGCCGGCATCGACGACCTGCTCGCCGACATCGCGCGGCCCACCACCGCAGACCGCGAGGCATCCTGACATGCGGCAGGTCCTCAACCAGTATCCGGCCCAGCGCGACGACATCGCCGATCTCGTCACCCGGCGCCCGCTGCCGGGGCCCGGCCTGCCGCAGGTCGATCCGTTCCTGTTCCTCAACCATCACGGCCCGCAGACCTATCGCCCCGGCAACACCGGCCTGCCGTTCGGCCCGCATCCGCACCGCGGGTTCGAGACCGTCAGCTTCATCCTCAAGGGCGAGATGGCGCATCTCGACAGCGGCGGGCACGAGAGCGTCATCCGCGCGGGCGGCGTTCAGTGGATGACGGCGGGCTCGGGCCTGATCCACGCGGAAATCTCGCCGGCGTCGTTCAAGCGCGACGGCGGCCCGCTTGAGATCCTGCAACTCTGGGTCAACCTCCCCGGCCGCCTCAAGATGACCAAGCCCACCTATACCGGCCTCCAACGCGAGGACATTCCCGCGATCCCGGTCGATGGCGGTGTCGTGAACCTGATCTCGGGCGGCTTCGGAGACGAGCGCGGCCCGATGGAGTCGCTGACCGACGTCGCGATGATGACCGTCGAGCTTGAAGCCGGCGCCAGGGTCGACCTGCCCGCCCCGAGTGGCCGCGCGGTCTTCTTCTACGTCGTCGCCGGCGCCCCCTCGGCGAACGGCACGCCGATCAAGCCGCACCATCTGGCCACCTTCGCGGTGGACGGCGACACGATCACCGTGACGACCGAGGCACCGGCCACGATCCTCTACGGCCACGCAGACCCGATCGGCGAACCCGTCGTCTCACACGGCCCCTTCGTGATGAACACCCGCGAAGAGATCGTCCGCGCGATCGAGGACTATAACGCGGGCCTGTTCGGCAAGCCTCCGGTCATCCGCTAGGGCGCCTTGCGAACCGGGGGCAGCGCGGCACAGATGTCCGCTCCCCCGGCAGGCACCGTGAAGAACGGGCCCGGCCGGTTCTCGCGTGACGCGATCCAGGCCACAAACCGCGGATTGTCCGCCGCGCGATATTCGAAGCGCGGCCGCTGGGCGGCAGGGAGTTCGCTCGCGAGGCGGGCGGACACGATTGGGCTCCGCTCCCCCTCGGTCTTGTAGAACCCCAGATCCCCCGTCCCACGTGGCAGCGACGACAGCCACTCGACACCATCGATCACCCGCCCCACCACCGCGATGTTCCGGTCCAACGCGCGCGGCGAATGCCCGATCACGGTATACAACTCCGCGCCGCTCCCCGTGCTCGGCGCCAGATCGCGCGCGACGCCGACCATGCCGTAGCAATGCGGCAGCCACTCGGTCGCGCCATTGCCCGCCAGCGACCAGCCGTCGCGGCTATATCCCGCCCATTCGGCATAAGGGTCGCGCTGCGACAGCCGTGCCACCGTCGTCGGCCCGGCATGCGAATATTCCGCCGGCGGATTGGCGACGACGCCCGCGACCAACGGTTTCTTCTCGGTCGCATCGCCCCATTGCGCGACGTAATTGTCCTGCAACCGGTACACGCTGGTCCCCAGATCCCACCAATGCGCCGCGGCAAGCTTGCGGATATTGGCGACGTGCACAGGCGCATATCGGGGCGCCAGCCGCACGGTAAACCGGTGCCCATTGGCCAAGGTGAACACCACCAGTTCGTCGTCCGGCACCGCGACCCAGTCCGCCGCAATCGGATCTGACGGGAGCGTCGCGGCGGCCGGAACGGCTTGCGCAAGCATGGCGGCGAGAAGGATATTCAACATCCCCGCAGACTGCCCCAGCCGATCACCGCACGCAATCGCTTGCGCCCCGGCCAAACCCGCACTAGCAGACGCCCTTCCAGAGCAATGCGGAGCGGTGGCCGAGTGGTCGAAGGCGCTCGCCTGGAAAGTGAGTATACGTCAAAAGCGTATCGAGGGTTCGAATCCCTCCCGCTCCGCCACCCTGCCTTTCCACAGCGTCCATTCCGTCTCATAAGCCAAGGGTTTGCCTTGGTTTCTCTTGTGCGATAGCCTCCCATCGTCCCATTGTGTCTCAGCCAAGCGCACGCTTGTTGGGGGTATTCTGGGGGTATCGAGTGCTGACCGAATTACGCTGCCGACAGGCCAAGGCAGCGGAGAAGAGCTACAAGCTGTCCGATGCCCGGGGGCTTCATCTGTTCGTGACGACCACGGGCTTTCGTTCGTGGCGCTGGAAGTATCGAATCGCCGGCAAAGAAAAGCTGCTTGTGCTGGGCAGCTATCCCGAAGTCAGCCTGGCGCGCGCGCGCGAGCACCGGGACGTGGCGTCGCGACTTTTGAAGGCAGGGACCGATCCGAGCGTCGACCGCAAGCAAACCGCTGCCGTCCGTCATATCGAGCAGGCAACGACGTTCGAGGCGGTAGCGCGGGAATGGCATGCCCAGCAGCTGTCGAGCTGGGTCGCGGTGCATGCGGCGAACGTCCTGAACAGCCTAGCGAAGGATGTCTTTCCGTATATCGGCTCGACGCCAGTCGCAGCGGTGACCTCGCCCATGGTGCTGCAACTGGTACGGCGGATTGAGGAGCGGCCATCGGTCGAGACCGCGCGTCGCGTTCGGCAGCGCATCTCAGCTGTGTACGGCTTTGCGATAGCGTCGGGATACGCGACGAGCGATCCGGCTGTATCAATTCGTGGAGCGATGAAGCCGCTCATCAAGAAACGGCAGCCGGCGCTGGGATCGATCGAGGAAGCCCGTGCGCTATTGATGGCAGCCGAGGCATCGGCAGCGCATCCCATGACCAAGCTCGCGTCGCGACTTCTCGCGCTGACGGCACTGCGGCCGGGGGCGCTTCGAACGACCAGTTGGGCCGAGCTGGAGCCGTTGAACGAGGATGCGCCGGTGTGGCGCATCCCGGCGGACCGGATGAAATTGAAGGTCGCGCGCAAGCAGGACGACCGCTTCGATTTTCTAGCACCACTGTCCAGACAGGCGATGGATGTGCTCCGGGCAGCGCGTGCCTTCGCACCGCGCGGCCCACTGGTTTTTCCGAGCCAGCGCCATGCCCACAAACCGATCAGCGAGAATGCGATCGGGTATTTCTACAATCGCCTGGCGGTCCGGGCGCGGCATGTGCCGCACGGCTGGCGATCGACATTCTCGACGGTGATGAACGAACGCGCGGAGGCGCTCGACAGACCGGGCGATCGGGCCATCATCGATCTCATGCTCGCGCATATTCCAGACCGCGTCGAGGCGACCTACAACCGCGCCGCGTACCTGCCGCGTCGTATCGAGATCGCGCAGGAGTGGGCGGACCTTCTGCTCGATGGGTTTGCGCCAGCAGCGGAACTGCTCGAAGGACCGCGCCGCTAGGCGTTGCCGCCGAGGGAGCGGTGGCATGACCGCGCGCTCGCTCCACGAGATTATTGGCGGTAGGGCGAGCCAGTACGGCATCTCGCGTAACCGCGTCCGGCGCGACAGCTTTCCCAAGGGCTCCTGCGAGGCCCGGTTCTGGCGCCCGCTCAGGAAGCGTCAGATGGGCCCGGCGATGATCGCTGCAGAAGGATATGACCGGCAGCACAAGCAGCCTGGCAAGCGTAACGGACCGCTAGGTCACGTTGGGCTAGAAGTCCTGCGCGCGCTGTATCGCATCGTGTGTCACCGGTCAGGCCGGCTTGAGCCGTCGATCGACTATCTGATGGGAAAGTTGCGACGCTCGCGTGACGCTATCGTGCGCGCGTTGAAAGCGCTCAAGGACCACGGTTTTTTGGATTGGGTCCGCAGGACAGAACCGATTCCTGAAGCAGAAGGTGCCGGACCCAGAATCCGCCAGATCAGCAACGCGTACCGACTCTGCATTCCGGCGTTTGCCCGCGTGATCGTGGAGCGTATCGTTGGTCCCGCGCCGATGCCTGCCGACATGGTCCAGCATCTTAAGCAGACCCGCACCGAGCAGGCGGAGATGGTGGCTCAGTTGCCGTTGCGCGAAGCGGTGGGATTTGGTGTCCGGAACGAGGCGCTGGCGGCTGCCCTCGCCCGACTTGCGGACGCGCTGGACGAGAATGAGCGCGAGTCCGCCTAGCGGTCTGAAACCAGCACCATTCATTTATAGAAAGGGAAGATCGCCCATCGATGACCGTGACAGGTTCTTCAAATGACCCGATGTTCTGGGCATGGGCGGCGGGTCCTGTCCGGCGGTGGATCGTGTCCCACCGCGTGGTGTAGCTTCAGCGGCGTAGCCGCTTTGATCTCCGGGCAGGGCCGGGTCAATCACGCCGCCATGGACGACAACGTGACTGCGGGATCATCGCTCAATTGCGTCACGCTTTCCAGCGTCATGTAACGTCCTCGCTGGACCGCCCACTCGTCGTTCTGCTCGAGCAGCAAGGCGCCGACGAGGCGGGTGATGGCATCCTCGTTGGGGAAGATGCCGACCACGCCGGTGCGCCGCTTGATCTCGCCGTTCAGGCGTTCGAGTGGATTGGTGCTGTGCAGCTTGGTGCGATGCTGCGGCGGGAACGACATGTAGGCGAGCACGTCCTCCTCCGCCGTATCCATCAGCTTGGCGAGCTTCGGGACGGTGGGTCTGAGCTGGTCGGCAACCTTTCGCCATTGCCCCTTGGCAGCCTCGGGCGTTTCCTGGGCATAAGCCGTGGCGATAAAAGCTGAGACAACGCGGCGACCGCTCTTTCCAGCATGGGCTGTGGCGTTGCGCGCGAAGTGGACTCGACACCGTTGCCACGTTGCGCTGAACACCCGCGATACGGCTGCTTTGATACCCTCATGTGCATCCGAGATGACGAGTTTCACGCCACGTAAGCCTCGCCGTGCGAGGCCGCGCAGGAAGTCTGTCCAGAATGTCTCGGCCTCCGACGCACCAATCGCCATGCCGAGCACCTCGCGCCTGCCGTCGCAGTTCACGCCGACCGCAATGGTAACCGCGACCGAGACGATCCGGCCGGCTTGGCGGACCTTCAGGTACGTCGCGTCGACCCACACGTATGGCCAGTCGCCCTCGATAGGCCGCTCGAGGAACGCCTTCACGCGGATGTCGATCTCCTCGCACAGCCGGCTCACCTGGCTCTTCGAGATGCCCGACATTCCCATGGCCTTCACCAGGTCGTCGACCGAGCGGGTCGAGATGCCCTGGATGTACGCCTCCTGGACGACCGCGGTCAGCGCTTTTTCTGAAAGGCGCCGGGGCTCCAGGAAGGCGGGAAAGTAGCTGCCCGTCCTCAGCTTGGGGATCCGCAACTCCACCGTGCCGGCCCGCGTCTCCCAGTCCCGCTCGCGGTAACCGTTACGTTGGGCAAGCCGGTCGCTGCTCTTCTCGCCATATCCAGCGCCGGTCAGATTGCCGACCTCCAGGTCCATCAGCCGCTGCGCGGCAAAGCCTATCATCTCGCGCAGAAAATCTGCATCCGCGCTCTTTCCCACCAGCGCCTGCAGGTTCATCGTATCGTCGGTCATCGAAGGTCTCCGTTGGTTGAGTTTCGCAACCCACACCTATCCGAAGATCTTCGATGGCCACCCGTGAACCTGACCGGCCGCTACAGCGCTCGGGGATAGCGCGCGGCCGGTCAGCTTCACTACCGCCGAGCTACACCACCACCCGGGACACGACCCGGCGGTGCTCGGTCGTACTCTGTGACAGTGCGCCGGCGCAAACCCGCGGCGATAGGAGTCGAGCGGTTTGGCGTGTTTAAACGTCCTACATGGACTTGGTACATGCGGTTTCGCCCAGGCGGCTGTTGGTGCACCGAAGCGCACCGTCGATGATGCCGTGATATGTGGCCAAAAGCGGCGGAATACCGTGGGACTGGTTGTTGCCTGTTAATGCACCGGAACCGACACGAAAAGCTCGCGGGCGAGGCGGGGGGATAAGCGTGTTAAATGGGGTGGCAGGTGCATCAATTTGCATCACCGTAGGAGGGATCTTGCGGCGTAGGCCACGTGTCAGCGCGCTGCGCATCAGATATCCCAACTGCATCAAAAGGCACGTAAGAAGCTAACGGGCGAGGCGGGGGTTCTTGCGGAGTATTCGGGGGTGAATGGTGGAAAGCCGCCTGGCCGCTTTCGGGCCGTTGGCGTGCGTAAACCGCCGTTCGTTTTGTTTCGGCAGAGGAGCTCGAATGTCACCGCTACTGATCAGCCGCTTGCTCAGAGATTACGGCTGGTTGAAAACAAATAATTATCCATACGGTGGATAGTAACTGTACCGTCTTATTCGCCCCGTCTCCCAATGCGGGGCAGCGTCGGCGCGTCATCGCCGTCGGTCATTGCGATAGGCACTATAGGCCCATCGGCGGCATAGCGAACACGGTCGATCGCGACCTAGCGCTCGCCCTTCAACGGCGTGGTACCGGATGACTGGTCCTAACGGTGGTATATGATGAGCCAATCGCCTTTGCGGATGCGGACGAAGCTGTGGTGGCCCGGGCCTTGATGTGACGCGTCGCGCTTCAGGATGGTTCCGCGGTTAGCGCCACGGACCGATCGGCGAGCGGGACGTTGCGTAATGGACGGAGTAATCGGGGCAGCCCAGTGGCCGCAGCTGTACGAGAGATAATAGACACCGTTACGCTCGCGCATGAACGCCCCTCGGTAAAATTGGGCGGCTGGTCGACCGGACCTCCCGCGCGAGACTGACCATGTCGCGACCGAGCTCCCAGACACGCAGCTTCGCGCCGTTCGCCTGCCGGCCGCCGGTCACCAGAGGCCGACCGCTGTCGCGGTAGGCCCCCCGCGGTGCGTCCGCGACGGCGACGCCGATCCGGCTCGGGTCGGATTCTGCGGCCCGACCGAATAATAGAGATACCATTTGCCGCCACGTGTCGCGACGCCCCGTGCCGACAGAAAATGCGCCTTCGCACCGTTGTCGCCGATCCAGCGGATCTGATCACGTCGCAAGATCTCGCCACGGCTGGTCCAGGTCTGGAGGTCACGCGAAGAGAAGGCGCCGAACCGGTCCGCGGCCCAGCTTCCACCCGGACCGCCAGTCGGAAAGATCCACATCTCGCCATCGATCATCATTGCGTGCGGGTCAGCACCTTGGAACACCGGGTTGCGCGCGGTGCCTGCCGCCGCCGTAACCAGTGCGACCCCGATTGCGCCTGCGATCCACGGTCCCCGATGTCGCGTCATTGTGCTGGCTGCCCGGCCTCGAGCACGAACACCGCCTTGAGAACCGGGGTAGTTACGCTAATCTGCCTGAAATCCGCACGCTGCATGAGTATATCTCCTATAATCGCTGAGTCAGGTCAGAACCGAAACCGTACGCCGAGCGAATAAGTGCGTTCGAGGTAGAAGATCTGGCGGGCGAACTGGTCGCCGGCGTCGTTGAACTCACGATAGCGTCGGATTGGATTGCCCAGCACGTTGACGATGTCGAATGCCAGAGTAACGCTCGGAACCGGCGTGACCGTTGCCGACAGATCGAGCTGTCCGCGCGCTTTCTCGATGACCCCGCCGGTGCGTTGCGCGCCGTTGACGTCGACGTCGAGCGGCTCCTGGCTGTAATATTGAACGAAGTCCGAGCGGAAATTATACGCGACACGCGCCGAGAAGAACGGGCGCTCGTACAGCCCGACCAGATTATAGGTCCATTTCGATACGCCGTTGAAGCGCTGCTGCTGGCCGGCAACGTTGGGCGACGTCGCGAGCGTCGAGGCCAGATCGCCCTTGGAGTCCACATAGGTACCATTGGCCTGGAGGCCGAAGCCCTTTGCCCAATTGGGGAGGCCGTCGATGTCGAGGAAGCTCGTAAAGCCGACTTCGACGCCCTGGAACCGCGTCGCGCCGGTATTTTCGGGCTGCGTGAAGCGGACGCGACCATAAGTGGGGTCGGTGGTGAAGACCGTGGTGTTCGAGATGAAGCCCTGCGCATCACGCCGGAAGATCGCGCCGGTCAGTGAACCGCTTCGCGAGAAATACCATTCGAGGCTCGCGTCGTAGTTGTTCGACGTCAGCGGCGACAGGTTCGGGTTGCCGGCGGTGATGTTGCGCACGTTGCTGTTGGGGTCGTTCGGGTTTGGCGGATTGTTCGGATCGATCGTCGGCGGTGATCCCACGGTCAGCGCAGGATTGAGGTCGAAGAAGTTCGGCCGGGTCCGCGTCTGCGTGTAGGCTAGCCGGAGCTGCAACTCATCGGTGGCGGCTACACGTGCGCTGACGTTAGGCAGGTAGTCGGTGTATTCGTTCTTCGCGGTGATCGGGGTGATGACGAAGTTCCCCGTCGTCTGTTCGTCGCGCAGGAAGCCGCTGATGCGGTTCTTGGTGCGGATCGCGCGCAAACCGACGACGCCGTCGACGACCACGCTGCCGATGTCGAACCCGTATTTGACCTGAGCATAGGCGGCCAGCGCCTTTTCGTTCGCCCGGAAATTCTCCGAAGGGTTGAATTCCGGTCGTCCTGCCGGCGCCCCGTAGAAGCTTCGCAGGGCGACGAGATTATCGCGGATGCTGCTCGACGGGATCGCGGTGAAGGTGCGGATGGGGAAGGTGTTGTTGTAGCCGAACCCGGCAAGCGTGGATTCCGTGCTGACCGGCAGCGCGGTGATCGGCAACTGCGCGGGCAGGTTGAAGATGTACGGCGCGCCGCGATCGCGGTTGGCGTCGCGATCATTGTAGCGGACGCCGAACTGCAAGCGCTTCAACAGGCCGCCGCCGAAATCATACTGGACATCGACGCGCGACTGGATGTCCTTGCCGCCGACCTTGGTATATTCCTGGAAGAAGCCGCGGCTGAGGTAATTGGCCGGATCGGTCAGGTTGAAGTCGCCCAGGTTCAACGTCGGGCCGCCGTCGGTTCCGGGGGCTTCGAACACGACATTGCGCACCGGCGAGCTTCGGAACGTATAGTCGATGTTGATCAGATCGAAAGTGTAGCTGCTGTCGGTGTAGGCGACGTCGCCCGAGATCTGCAGATTGTCATGCTTCCAGATCGCGCCGCCACCCGCCTGGTAGGTGTTGGTCGTACCGTTGGCCGAACCATAATAGCCGTCCGGTGCATTGGCCCCCGTCACGGTCGCGCTTTGCGCCACGTTCGCGTTGCCGGGACGCGTCGTCAGGTTCGTCAGCTGGAAGTCGGCACCGCCGAAGATCGGAACGAACATGAACCGGTTGGAGTCGCGTCCGCGATACCCTTGGTACAGACCGTCGACATAGATTTCGAGTTCGGGCGTTGGCTTCCACTGGAACGCTGCGTTGGCGGATGGCCGCCAGCGTCGACCATAACCCAGGAAGAGCGATTGTGCGTCCGGATAGCGGACTCCGCCGGCAGTATCCGGCGTGTTCGCCGAATTGGTGGTGCCAACCACCAGCGATTGCTCGCGCGTGGCATCCAGGAAATTAATGCCGACATAGGATGCGTTGACGAGCAGGCCCATCTCGCCGATCCCGGTGTCCCACCGGTCGCTGACGAGCAGATTGCCGTTCCACGACATCTTGCCCGACTGTTGCCAGTTCACCCCGTTCAACGATCCCGACAGTTCGAAGCCGTTGAAATCGAATGGCCGACGGCCGCGAACGTTGACCTGGCCGCCGATGCCGCCCTCGATCAGGTTGGCGGTGCCCGATTTATAGACTTCGAGCGCGGCGACCGTGCCGGCAGGGAAATCCTGGATCTGGACGAAGCGGCCTTCCGCGGTGAAGATTTCGCGGCCGTTATAGGTGGTGCTGAGATCGGGCAAGCCGCGCACCGTGACACCCGCCGACTCGCCGCCGCCACGCGTCACCTGCACGCCCGACACCCGCGCGAGCGCGGACGACGCGAACGTGTCCGGCAGCTTGCCGATATCCTCGGCGACGATCGCATCGACGATGCCGTCTGAATTGCGCTTGATCGCCTGCGCCGACTGGAGGCTGCGACGGAGGCCGGTCACGACGATCTCGTCACCGCCCTCGGTCGGGCTCTCCTGGACCGACGGCTGTGGTGCGGCGGGGTTGGCATTCTGGTCCGACGCCGTTGTCGGCTTGGGCAGGTCCTGGCCGCCGGCCCTGGTCTGCGTGGTATCGGAAGTCTGTGCGGTTGCCGGCGCCACCGTGGCGATCGCTGCGGCGGCCACGGATGCGTAAAGGCGTGCTTTCGCGTTCATGTCTCTCTCCCCCTTAGTGTCGCTGGTTTTCCATACGACTTGGCGTCACGCTAAAACGATCAAATCGCGCAATCAATCATTTTGTAGGACAAGATTGATGGATTCTTCATGGGGTCTTGTTGATCCGAGGCTTGGCCAGCTAGGATCGCCGAGGATGCGAAAACAGCACCGCGGTGAGGCCACTGCGTATCGTCGATACGGCGAGCGGCGAAACGGTTGAACAGGAGAGGAACGCCCGTGAACGGTGGCAATTTGGCGCGGACGCCCGCGTGGTCGATACGAGAGCCCCGGACCGCAGGGACCGTGACTGCCGCAAAGTCGCTGTACCTCGCCTTGCTCACCACCGCGGTGTTCGTCGCCAGCCCTGCCGATGCCCGCGGCCGCTGGACGGAGGCGCAGGCGAAAAGCTGGTACGCCGCGCAACCGTGGTTGGTCGGCGCAAATTATGCTCCCGCAACCGCGATCAACCAGCTAGAAATGTGGCAGGCGGCGACCTGGGATCCTAAGCGGATCGACTATGAACTCGGCCTTGCGCAGGGCATCGGCATGAACACGATGCGCGTGTTCCTCCACGATCAGCTCTGGCAGCAGGATCCGGAAGGCTTCAAGCAGCGGATCGACGCGTTCCTGGCGATGGCCAAGGCCCGCAAGATCAAGCCGCTGTTCGTGCTGTTCGACAGTTGCTGGGATCCGGATCCGAAACGCGGGCCACAGCATCCGCCGATCCCCGGGGTGCATAATTCAGGCTGGGTGCAGGGACCGGGGCTGCCGGGCCTGCGCGATCGCACGCGCTATCCGGGCTACAAGGCGTATGTGCAGGGCGTGATCGGTGCGTTTGCGAAGGACGACCGGATCCTCGGCTGGGACGTCTGGAACGAGCCCGACAATGGCGCGGATCAATATAAGGGGCAGGACGGCAAGGAGCCGCTGGTCCGCGCGCTGCTGGCGCAGGTGTTCGACTGGGCGCGCGCGGCTGATCCGTCGCAGCCGCTGACCTCGGGGGTGTGGATCGGCGACGACTGGGCACCGGGCGGCAAGACGTCTCCGATGGAAAAGCTCCAGCTCGCGCAGTCGGACGTGGTGACGTTCCACGATTATAGCTGGCCGGAGACGTTCGAGCGGCGGATCAAGCAGTTGCTCGCCTATAATCGCCCGATCATCTGCACGGAGTATATGGCGCGCGGCAACGGCTCGACTTTCGATGGGTCGCTGCCGATCGGCAAGCGCTACAATGTCGGCATGATCAACTGGGGGTTCGTCGATGGGAAGACGCAGACGCGGCTCCCCTGGGACAGCTGGCAGAAGCCGTACGTGCTCGCCGAGCCGACGATCTGGTTTCACGAGGTGTTCCGGAACGACGGCACGCCGTATCGGCAGGCTGAAACCGACCTCATCCGTCGACTGAGCGCGGCGCCGAAGGGCGTCGTACCGGCGGCCCCGTCCGATACGTCGGCGGCAGGTCGCCAACGCTGAAGCGATCTGCAGCATCGCCTTCGCGAAGGAAGGCGATGCTGCGCGCGCAGTGGTTGTCAGGCGGCAGGCCTATCGTCTGCGCGATGCGCTGATACTTTCCGCCGTCTTCGATGATCGTTCTGGGTTGTATCTGACCAACCAAATATCATGCCACCGGGTCTGCGATCCGGGCAGGCCTCGACGGGTGACCGCTAGCCGCGACCGTTAGGACTTTATCCTCTGACCCTATTGGCCGAGGTTCTAAGAGCCCGACCGAAAATTGAGTTGAGCGATTTCAGCAGCCTGTGATTCACCGGGGGTTGCGAAGACCACGAGGATCACATGGGCTGGACTGAAACCGCTCGGCGCGAGCATGACAGAAGCGGGCTGCGCTATGCAAGCGACTGCACGGATGAAGAATGGGCTGTCGTCAGGCCGTTATTGAGGCGAACCTCCAGGGTGGGACGCCCGCGCAAGCACAAGGCGCGGCCCCTGTGGGACGCGATCCAGTATATCGCCACGACAGGGTGCCAATGGGCGCAACTGCCCAAGGACTTCCCGCCCTTCACGACGGTGCAGGATCATTTCTACCGGATGCGCGACAACGGCCTGCTCGATGTCATCAACGCGGTGCTGGTAGCATGGGTGCGAGTTTCGGAAGGTCGCACACCGGCGCCGAGCGCAGGCGTCATCGATAGCCAGTCGGTGAAGACTACCGAGGCGGGTGGGCCTCGCGGATACGACGCTGGCAAGAAGATAAAGGGGCGCAAGCGCCACGTCGTGACCGACACACTCGGCAACATGCTTGAAGGCGTGGTGCACGGCGCCGGTGTTCAGGACCGCGACGGGGCGCCCGGCCTGATCGAGCGATCCTGCGACGCGTATCCCACGCTCACCAGACTGTATGCCGATGGCGGCTATGGCGGCCAGAAACTTGAAGTAGCGGTCGCGCACATTGATCGGCTGACAATCGAAATCATCAAACGTTCCGACCTGACGGGCTTTGTCATTCTGCCCCGGCGCTGGGCCATCGAACGCATCCTAGCGTGGCTCAGCCGATGCCGGCGTCTCGCCAAGGACTGGGAAGCCTCCATCGCATCGTCCGAGGCGTGGATGGTCGTTTCATCCATCAGGCGAATGACGCGCCGTATTGCCAAACTCCAATTGTGAGTCGGGCTCTGAGGCCATTCTAGCGCCGTGCGACAGGCTGATGCTGACCGTCGTCGCCCGGCTCAGGACGAGATGAACCGGCGACCGCTTCCGAAAAGGCCAGTGGCTCCGCTGAAGGTCGAGATCTGGGTCTAGGGGTGTCCGGGCTCTTGCGTGTCACTAGGATGTCTAGCCTGAAACAGCCTTCGTCCTTCCGTGAAGTACACGACGCCCAGAACTGCGATGCCGATTGCAAGGTATCCAATGGCCAGCGGATAGGTCGTGCCGTCATATGCCTGTCCGATGATGGAGCCGACGACCACCGCCCCGACGCTGGTGATGAAGCCCTGTATTGAGGACGCGGTACCGGCGATGTGTCCGACCGGCTCCATCGCCATGGCACCGAAGTTCGACCCGCACAGTCCTATGCAAGTCATGCTGAGTGCCTGGAACAGCATGTACGTCCCCAGCGATTCCCGTCCGACGCCGATCACTACGAGGTGGAGCAGCGACAAGGCGATCAGGGCGAGCAATGCGGACTGGGAGATGAGGCGGGTGCCAAGCCGCTCGACGAGGCGGCTGTTGGCGAAGGATGCACAGGCCATTGAGAAGGCGCAGACGGCGAACAGGATCGTGAAGCGTTCGCCGGCATGGAACTCATCGACGAATATCTGTTGGGCGGAGGAGACGAAGGCGATGATGCCGCCAAACGTCATCGACGCCGCCACGGCATAGCCGGCAGAGAAGCGGTTCGTCAGCGTCAATCGGTAGGCGCGGCCAAGAGATGCCCGCGACAAGGGAGAACGACGTTCCACCGGCAGGGATTCGCGCAGGCGGAGGGTGGACCAGGCGAGGACGACGGCCGCAAAGGTCGCCAGCGCATAGAAGATGAAGCGCCAGGGTCCGAAAGCCAGCAGGACCTGACCGAGGCTGGGCGCCATGATCGGCACCAGGAAGAAGATCATCTGGGCGACGGACAGAGTGCGCGCCATCTGGCGGCCCGAATAACGATCCCGCACGATCGCGACCGCGAGCACCCGCGTCGATGCCGACATGAGGCCCTGGAGCACGCGTGCGCCGAGAAGGGCGGAGAACGTCTGCGAACCTGCGGCGAAGATGCTGGCCGCCACGAAGCCGGCAAGCGTGATGAGCAGGATGGGCTTGCGGCCATACCTGTCCGCAAGCGGGCCATAGACGAGCTGTCCAGCACCGAAGCCCAGCATGTAGACCGTGATGATCCACTGGCGGTGGTTGGCCGTCGTGATAGCAAGCTGATGGCCAATGTCGGCGAGCGCAGGCAGCATCAGGTCCACGCCCAAAGCGTTGACTGCCATCAGCGCGGCGACGAACGCGACGAATTCGCCAGCTCCCATGGAGGCAGACGTCTGCTTATCGATCATGGCCGTCATCTAGGTCAGCAATCGAAGAGTGACCATGTCTGTTGGCACGCACAAACGGCGGCCAACGACGAGCGAATTGGGGTGCCTTGGCTTTTCGGCGTGCAGATCAACGTTCGATCGATCTCGGCGCAATCTCTTTCGTTGGCGGTGACCACAGGCTTCCCGAATGAGTGTCTGAAGTTGGGAGGCAAGGATGGAGGCGCGAATGTCCGGTATGGGTCTGGCCGGAAGCCGGAGGCAGGTCGCGTTCGACCAGGACCGGACTTACGGTGTAGCAGTAGCGGATGACGGGACGACACCGCGTGTCCGGGTAGCGGGGATTTGCGCGACATGGTCTATCTGGCACCCGAGATGGTCCTGCGATCATCGGCGCATAACGACGCTTTTTTCCGTCCAGTGACCTCGTCCACATTAGCCGACCCTATTTCCCTCTGAACGGGTGACCTCGATGTCTATCTTCACGCGATCGTGCCTCATGGGTGCAGTGGTCACCACGATTTTTGCCGGACCTGTCTTCGCGCAGGAGGAGGCAAAGCCGAGCGAGGCGGTCGATCCGTTCATCGGCACCGGCGGCGAAGGCCACACCTTCCCGGGCGCGGTCGCGCCGTTCGGCATGGTCCAGTTGTCGCCGGATACCGACACCTCGTGCGTCATCCGCACCTGCTACGGCCATGCCGCCGGCTATCGCTACGACGATCCGACGATCGAGGGGTTCAGCCACACGCATTTCTCGGGCGCGGGGCATTCCGATCTCGGCGACATTCTGGTCATGCCGGTATCGGGCGACAACGTGCCGATGGACCCCGGCACGCCCGCTGCCCCCGGCTATCGCTCGCGCTTTTCGCACGCCACCGAAGTCGCCAAGCCCGGCTATTATGCCGTCACGCTCGACGGGCCTGGCGTAAGCGCGGAAATGACCGCCGGCACCCGGATCGGCGTGCATCGCTACAGCTTCCCCAAGGGCAAGGCCGCGCATCTCGTCGTCGATCTCCGGTCGTCGCTTTATAATTACCCCGGCAAGATCCTGTGGTCGGGGCTGCACCTGCGCGACGATGGCGTGCTCACCGGCTTCCGCGAGACGCGCGGCTGGGCGCCCGGCCGCAAGCTCTATTTCGCGATGCGGTTCTCCGCCCCATTGGTCGGCCACGCGTTGGTCAACCGCGAGAAGGAGATTCCGTACAAGGGGTTCCAAGGCCCAGGCCGCGGCAGCGATGCGCTGGCGGAAAAGCTCGGCCAGGCACTCAAAGCGCGACTCGATTTCGGCCCGCTAGATGCACCGCTCGAAGTAAAGGTCGGGATCTCCGGCGTCGACGAAGCCGGCGCGCTCACCAATCTCGACAGCGAGCCCGGCGGCTTTGACGCTGTCCGCGCCAAGACGCAGGCCGACTGGGATACCGCACTCGGCGCGGTCAAGTTTGAGGCCGAAGCTCCGATGCGCCGCATCTTCGCGACCGCGCTTTACCACAGCCTGCTCGCCCCCAGCGTTTGGAGCGACAGCGACGGGCGCTACCGTGGCCCCGACGACCAGGTGCATCAGGCCGATGGCTTTACGGTTCGATCGACCTTTTCCCTCTGGGACACGTTCCGCGCCGAACACCCGCTGCTGACACTGATCCAGCCGGAAAAGACCAACTCCGACATCGTCCGCTCGCTGATCGCCAGCCAGCAACGCAGCCCCGACGGCATTCTCCCGGTCTGGCAATTCGCCGGGCGCGAAACGTGGACGATGATCGGCTATCACGCCGTCCCCGTAATCGCCGACGCGTATATGAAGGGGATCGGCGGCTTCGACGCGGACGCCGCGTTGCAGGCGATGGTCGCGAGCGCCGACCATGCATCCTATGGTGGGCTCGGCGAGTATATTCAGCGCGGCTACGTCCCGATCGACAAGGAGCCGGAGGCTGCATCGAAGACCGTCGAATATGCCTATGACGACTGGACGATCGCGCGAATGGCGCGGCGGATGGGCAAGACCGAGATCGCCGAACGGTTCGAGAGGCGTGCAGGCAACTGGCGGAACAGCTTCGACGCAAAGTCCGGATGGCTGCGCGCAAGGCTGGCGAACGGAACCTTCCGCACGCCGTTCGATCCGACCGCGATCAATTACGGCTCCGATTATACGGAAGGCAATGCGTGGCAATATAGTTGGTTCGTACCGCAGGATCAGGCGGGCTTGTTCCGGCTGCTCGGCGGCGACGCCAAGACCTTGAATAAGCTTGATGCGATGTTCGACTTCGACAATTCAAAGGTCGATTACAGTCATGCGGAGGATATCGCCGGGCTGATCGGCCAGTATATCCACGGCAACGAACCGAGCCACCACGTCGCCTATCTCTACAGTTACGCCGGCTCACCGTGGCGGACGCAGGAGCGGCTCGGCCAGATCGTGCGGAGCCAATATGGCGCCAAGCCAGAGGGGCTCAGCGGCAACGACGATCTCGGCCAAATGTCCGCATGGCTCGTCTTCACCGCGCTCGGCTTCTACCCGGTCGCGCCGGGATCGAACGAATATGTCATCGGCCGGCCGTTCCTGTCGCAGGCGACGCTCGCGCTGCCCGGCGGCAAGCAGTTCGCGATCCGGACGGATAATCTGTCGGACGCCAACCCCTATATCCGATCGGTCACGCTCAACGGAACGCCCCTCACCCGCAGCTATCTGCGCGACGACGAGATCCGCCAGGGCGGCGAACTCCGCTTCGTGATGGCCGCGAAACCGAACAAGCTCTGGGGCAAAGCCGCGAAAGCCCGCCCGTTCTCGTCCTCCACCGCGCCATCGACCATGCCGCGCAATTAAAGACTGTCAGACCGATTGCCCCGCGCCCTAACGGCGCAAAGGTGATAGCGGCGGCATCCGCAGTTGAGGCCGTGCAAGGCGCAGGTGCCACCGAACTGACCTGAAACCGTAACCCCACCGCCACGAAATCTCATTAAGGGAATGGATTCTGACCTAAAAAGCGACGGGGCTGCGTAAAAAATGAAGAAGTTGCGTGTTTTTCTAATATCTTGCACTTCACTCGTTGCAGCGGGGCCGTGGATATTCTCGGCGCATGCGCAGGAGATCGTAGCGTCATCTTCGGCTGAACCCGCACCCTCAGTCTCGACGACGCAGACTGAACCAGTAGAAACTCAAGCAGAAACCCGGAACGCCAACGCCGACATCGTCGTGCTCGGGCGCGGCGAGACCCGGCAAGTGCAGACGCTGTCGAAGGCCGACATCGATGCCGCGCCGCCGGGAACGAGCCCGATCAAGATCCTCGCCAAGCTGCCCAGCGTGAACTTCCAGAGCGCCGATCCGCTCGGCATCAACGAATATTCGAGCAACATCTCGGTTCGCAGCTTCGGCCAGAACCAGTTGGGCTATACGCTGGACGGCATGCCGCTCGGTGACATGTCGTACGGCAACTTCAACGGCCTCCACATCAGCCGCGCGACGATCTCGGAAAACATCGGCGGCGTCGAACTGGCGCAGGGGGCGGGTGCGCTGGACACTGCGGCCAGCTCCAATCTCGGCGGCACCATCAAGTTCTCGACCGTCGATCCCAGCCGCGATGCGGGCGTGCTCGCCGAAGCCGGCTACGGCAGCGAGAACACCTATCGCCTGTTCGCGCGGATCGACACCGGCGACCTCGGCAACGGCGCGCGCGCCTATGTCAGTGGCGCGCGGCTGGACCAGCCGAAATGGAAGGGCAACGGCAAGACCTCGTCATGGCAGGCGAATGCGAAGGCGATCGTGCCGTTGGGCGAGAACACCACGATCACCGCCTACGCCGCCTATTCCGATCTCGCGACCGACGATTACATGGACATGTCGAAATCGATCATCGATCGCTACGGCTATAACTGGGATTATCTGCGCTACGACTGGGCGACCGCGGTCGCGCTCGCGCAGGCGTATCAGGCCAATCCGGCCGGCGATTGTACCACGAACGTCTATCCCAACGGGATCAAGTGCGTCGACGACACCTATTATGACGGCACCACGTTGCGCCGCGACTATCTCGGCTATGTCCGGTTGGAAACCAAGATTACCGACGCGCTGACGCTGCGGATTCAGCCCTATATGCATCACAACAAGGGTGAGGGAACATGGTGGTATCCCTATTCGGGCACGCCGGGCGGTGCGCCGTTGTTCGTCCGCAGCTCGGGCTACCGCATCCAGCGCGAGGGCCTCACGGGATCGCTGACATATCAGCTCGGCAACCACGAGCTAGAAGTCGGCGGCTGGTACGAACACAACAAGTTCACCTATCGCCGGTTCAAATACGGCGTCGCGAGCGACGGCAGCAACTGGGGCGAGCAGCAATGGCCTGACAGCAAAGATGTCTTCGATCGCTACTACGACTATCGCTACACGGTGAACACCTATCAGGGATTCGCGCAGGACACCTGGCAGGTCAATGACCGGCTGAAGATCACCGCAGGCTTCAAGGCGCTCGACGTCGGCGTCAGCAACGACGTCATCTATTCGACCATCGCGCAGGCGAGCGGCAAGATAAAAGCCAAGGACCTGTTCCTGCCACAAGCCGGCTTCAACTACATGATCGATCCCAAGGTCGAGCTGTTCGCGAGCTATTCGGAAAACATCTCGGCGTTCGGCTCGGGCCCGTTCGGTACCGACCAGGCGACGTTCGACGCCAACAAGGGCAACATCAAACCGGAAAGCTCGCAGACCGCGGAAGGCGGCTTCCGCTTTCATCTGCCGCATTTCGAGGGTCTGCTGTCGGGCTATCACGTCACCTTCCGCAACCGGCTGGCCAGCTTCAGTCCGTGCGCGGTAATCGAAACCTGCGCCAGCATCACCTCCAACGTCGGCAGCGTGAATACCAACGGCGTCGAACTGGCGGGCACCTACAAGCTCATGCGCCACGTCTCGCTGTTCGGGTCCTATTCCTTCACCCATGCGCGCTATGCGGACGATACGCTCAACGGCGCCGGCGAAACCGTCCTCGCCACCGACGGCAAGACCGTAACGGGCGTTCCGACGCATCTCGCCAACGCCGAACTCGCCTATGACAACGGCGCGGTCTTCGGACGGTTCAATCTCGCCTACCAGAGCAAGCGCGACTACACCTATCTGAACGACAGCTCGGTGCCGGGACGCGTGCTCGCCGATTTGACGCTCGGCTTCCGGCTCGAAGACTCCAGCCCGGTCGGCAAGCTCGAGGTTCAGGCGAATGTCACCAATCTGTTCGACAAGGATTACATCGCCAATGTCGGCGGCACGAACAGCGATCTGAAGGGCACCTACCAGGGCATGATGGTCGGTGCGCCCCGGCAGGTTTTCGTCACCGTCAGAAAGCGCTTCTAAGCCGTAGAACGCAGGCCGTTAGACCGACGCGTACCGCGGATGTCGCGGATGTCATCAATGACGGCGGGTAAGCGGCCGACGCGTGTCGCCTCCGCTGTATCGAGAAAACACGAGGCTCCATGTCGGATACCCGCCGAAACTTCCTCAAACTCATGGCGGCTGCGGGCGCGGTCGGTGGCCTGAACGCCCCGATCGCCCGCGCGCTCGCGCTGCCCGCGGCACGCCGTACCGGCACGATCCAGGACGTCGAGCACATCGTGGTCCTGATGCAGGAGAACCGCTCGTTCGATCATTATTACGGATCGATGCGCGGCGTCAGGGGCTTTGGCGATCCCCGCCCGATGCTGCTGCCGGGTGGTCGTTCGGTGTGGGAACAGCCGCTCACGCGCGGTGCGGAGAGCGCGGTGCTTCCGTTCCGGCTCAACGCCGGCGAGCACAACGCCAACGCGATGCAGAGCCTCGACCATAGCTGGAAGGGATCGCACGCGCTGTGGAAGAACAACGATGCGTGGGTTGAGAAGAAGACCGCGCTGACGATGGGCTATCACACCCGCGACGACATCCCGTTCTACTATGCGCTCGCCGACGCCTTCACGCTGTGCGACGGCTATCACGCCTCGCTCCACGGCCCGACAAACCCCAATCGGATGTATATGTATGCCGGAACGAGCGGCCTGTCGGTCGGCGACACGGGGCCACAGCTCGTCACCAACGCCGACGATAACAACTGGACCGGCGACGCCTCCCGCGATGACCCCAAGTTCAAGGGGCTGACCTGGACGACCTATGCCGAACGCCTGCAACAGGCCGGCATCTCGTGGCGGGTCTATCAGGAATACGACAATTTCGGCGACAACACGCTGAGTTCGTTCGCCAACTTCCGCGGGCTCGATCCGTCATCGGACCTCTACAAGCGCGGACGATCGATCGTAGCGGGCTCGACGCGCGAGAATGCTGCCGCGTCGGAGGGAGAGCATCTGGTCGAGGCGATCCGCCGCGACGTGATGAACGATACCCTGCCGCAGGTCTCGTACATCGCCGCGCCCTACAAATTGTGCGAACATCCCGAGGCGTCCGCGCTCGAATACGGCCAGTTCCTGACCGCGCGCATCCTCGGTGCGCTGACCGCCAATCCGGCGGTGTGGGGCAAGACCGTCTTCCTGATCAATTACGACGAGAATGACGGGTTTTCGACCATGTTCCGCCGGTGCTCCCGGCGCTGAACCGCGCGATGGGCGCATCCACCGTCGACGTCGCCGGCGAGAGCTTCCACGGTGAGCCGGTCGGGCTGGGCCTGCGCGTGCCGCTGACGGTGGTGTCGCCGTGGAGCAAGGGTGGCTGGGTCAATTCACAAATGTTCGATCACACCTCGATCATCCGGTTCATCGAACAGCGGTTCGGCGTGATCGACACCAACATCACGCCGTGGCGACGTGCCGTCACCGGCGACCTGACCAGCGCGTTCGACTTCGCGCACCCCGACCGCGCGCTGCCGGCCAGATGGCCCGATACCGCCGACAGCAAGCGACTGGTGGAGAGCGGCCGCCTGAAGACGCGCCCCGCGCCGCCGCTCGCGCAAGACAGGCCGCAGCAGGAGCCGGGCCGCCGCCCCGCACGTGCGCTGCCCTATGATCTGGCCGTGGACGGCATCCGGAACGCCGCGCAACGCTTCGATCTCCGCATCACGAACACCGGTAAGGCGGGGGCAGGGTTCAATGTCTATGCGCCCGACGATCACCAGGGCCCGTGGTTCTACACCGTCGAGGCGGGCAAATCGCTGGCCGATACGCTGCCGCTGCCCGTGTCGGGCGACTATTGGTACCGGGTACACGGACCCAACGGATTCCTGCGCGAGTTCAAGGGTACGAGCATGCAAATCCACCAGCCCCGGATCGAAGCGCGGTTTGCGGCCCGCGACGACCACTTCGACATCACCGTGATCGCGGCTGCATCCTCCGGGTGCGACGTGACGATCGAACACCTCGATTATCTCAGCGAGCCGGTCCGCGTGATCGCACTGCAACCGGGGCAGCGAAGGACGAGCCGCTTCGACATAAGGTCAAGCAATCACTGGTACGACATGATCGTCCGGATCGGCGGCAGTCCCACCACAGTACGTCTCGCCGGACATGCCGAGACCGGCCGGTCGAGCGTGAGCGACCCCGCCTACGGCCGGCGTGCAACTTGACCGCGATTCTTTTAAGCAAAGGCTAGTTATTTCCAGTCAAACAAGACAGGTCAGCCACATTCGTATTAGATACAGCTTCGTTCCGGATCGCGAATCAGGCGAAAAGGTTCTATTCCGTCGATAGACCCAGTAACCGATCCATTCGTTTCAGGCCGCACTCCCATGTGCATATTCATGGGAATCAGTCCATATGATCTGGCCTATCCGCGACTTAGCAAATTTATTCGTGGGTGCGCCAATGCGAGACGAAAGACGTGCTGAAGCAGACAGCGCACATTACTTAGACCAATAAGTGATCGCAGATTCTACAATCCCGAAAGCGGCCAGCCCACTTACCTACCAAACGAAGACCTTCGTTGCTGGGAAGCAGGCGTACCATTACTTGATTCCTCTTGGGAAAGCCGCTGGCATGGCTGCGGGATCTACTAAAGTCAGGCGATCTACATGAACGAGCGGCCGAAGTTGGGGAGCCGAAAACGCGCGGCGAATGACCACGTCTGGGTCTCGTAGTCGCTTAGTTGCTCGGCGACTGATAATCGGTGATGCCACCTACGGCTAGCGAGGGTCTGCTTTTGTCAAACCGCTAGCGGTCTTGCGACGCCATCAGACAGCTTCATCCACTCAATGAAGGTCCGCATGGCGGCAGGCATGTGGCGTCTGCTCGGGTAGTAAAGTTGGAAGCCCGGGAACGGCCTGCACCAGTCCATCAACACGCGTTGAAGCGATCCGTCCGCAATATGCTTCTCGACCCTGCTTTCAACTAAAAGTGCGACGCCGCAACCCCGCAAGGCGCCTTCGAGCAGGAGGTCGGTATCGTTTGCGGTCATGACGCTGTCGACAATCACGTCCACTGGCCCCTTGGGGCCATCGAAGTGCCAAGGATGCAGGGCACCGGTTTCGTACCAGCGGTACGTTAGGCAGGCATGACCGTTTAGCTCGGCGGGCGACTGCGGTGGCGGCCGCTCAGCGAAATAGACCGGCGACGCCACGACAGCCATGCGGAGGTCCGGGGTGAGGGGCACCGAGATCATGTCCTGCTGAACGATCGAGCCCGACCGGATCCCGAAATCGAAGCCTCTGCCAATCACATCGATGATGCTATCGTCGATCACGAGATCGAGCCGGATGTCGGGATAGGCGGCGCGAAAGGCCGCCAGTTTTGGCATGACGATCAATTGTGCCGCTATTCGCGGCATGTTGATCCGCACGAGCCCGCGTGGCTGCTGCTGAAAAGCGGCGACATCACGCACCGCATCTTCAACCTCGGCGACCGACGGTTTTAGACGCTCCAACAAGGCTTGCCCCGCCTCGGTTGGCGCGACGCTGCGGGTCGTACGGTGGAGGAGACGGGCGCCCAGACGCTGCTCGAGCGATCGCATGCTGTGACTCAGCGCCGAGGGCGAAATATTCAGCCTCAGGGCAGCACCTCGAAAACTTCGCTCATCCGCGATGGCCATGAAGGCCATCAGTTCAGCAAACTCTGCGCCACGCATACTGATGAATCCTGCTCACCGGCCCGTGCCGATCCCAGTCCATTATACTGTTATCGTGGATGACCGATATCTGCTTAAGGCACGAAGAGGATCGACGATGACGGACATGATGCAGCGCTGGGAGATGGACGGGATCGGTCGTGATCGCCTGACCTTGCGGGAGCGGCCCATTCCGACACCCGGGCGGCAAGAGGTGCTCGTCAAGGTCGGCGCGGTTTCCCTCAACCACCGCGACAAGATGGTTATCGATAGCGGGCGCGGGCTTACGCTCGACTTTCCATTCACGCCGGGCTCGGATCTAGCTGGCCGCATCGTGGCGATGGGCGACGATGCCGAACGGTTCGCGGTTGGCGATCGCGTGATCTCTTGCTTCACGCCCGAGTGGATCGATGGTGCCCGCGCAGGCACGGCCCGCACCCCAGCCTATCGCACCCTCGGCGGCTATTTCGCCGGCGTACTGGCAGAGTATGTTGTACTGCCCGAAGACTGGCTGGTCACGGCACCAGCGGCACTGGACGACGCCCGGGCGAGTACGCTGCCCTGCGCCGCGCTCACCGCTTGGTTCGCGCTGGTCGAGCGCGGCGGAGTACGCGCCGGCGACACCGTATTGATCCGGGGGACTGGCGGAGTGGCGCTTTTCGGGCTCCAGTTCGCGAAGTTGCATGGGGCGAGGGTGCTCGTCTCTTGCAGCTCGGAGAAGATCGATCGTGTCCTGGCGCTGGGAGCCGACCATCCGATGGATCGGCACCGAACGGGTTGGCTCGAAGCGCTATACGCGTTGACCGACGACCGAGGCGCAGATCATATCCTGGAGACCGTCGGCGGTACTTTTCTCGGCCAGTCGGTACAGGCTGCGGCGATTGGCGGACGCATCTATCAGATCGGCGCGCTCGATGGGTTCGACCTCTCCTCACCCGCCATGCCGCTGATGATGAAGGACGTGACGATCCAGGGCATTGGTACCGGTCATCGTCGTGCGCTTGAGGACCTGGTGCGCGCGGTCGCACGGACCGGAATGACGCCGGTGATCGACAGCCGCTTCGCGTTCGCCGATCTATCGGACGCACTCGATCGTCTTGACGCTGGCCCGTTCGGCAAGATCGTGATCGATACGTGCGACATCACCCTGCCGCCGACCTGAATAAATGCCGAAACTCGGGGAGCGGACACGCCGTGAACGTTTGGATCCTCAGCTATCGTCCCTTCAGCAGTCTTTCATCGCGAAGCGATCGGGGCATTCAGTAACTGCAGATCTGGTGTAGCCTTACAGGGTCCAAAACGATCCATTCGCCCCGATGCCTTTCTACCAGCTTTAGCTGCTTTAGGTTTGCCACCTCGCGATGCACGCTCTGCCGTGTGACGTCGAAGAGATCAGCGATGTCACTTTGCGTGATCGGTAGAGCGATGCGGACGCCGCCTTCGCTCGTTTCCGATCCTGCATGTTCTGCGAGGTTATCGAACATCATTGCTACGCGTTTTCCGAGACGCTGGGTCGCACGCTGCTCGCGGCTGGCCATTTGCCGAGAGATGGCCTCCGCGAACTTCCGGCAGAGCGCCTCAGGGATCTCCGGATGCCGGTGATACAACTCCCAGAAATCATCACGATCGAGTTGCCGCATAACCGCCGGGGTCAGCGCGATCGTCGTGTGGTTGTGCATGCGCCGAGCGATCATCGCAGTTTCGCTAAAGCAATTTCCGGACGCGTAGATCGTAATAAGCGCCTGCCGCCCGTCGACGTGCAGTCCAATGAGGCTCAGAAAGCCACTTTCGACCTGGAAGATGCGCGTTGCCGCCTCACCGGCGCGCTTTACCGGCATGCCGGGGTCGACGGTGAAGCGCGTCATGCGGGCCTCGACGGCCAAGCGCACCGTACCCGGAAGTGCACCGATCCAGTTCTCCCGGTTGATGATGCCGGGCACCGGGGGGGCCGCGCCGTCGTCCATTATAGTTCCTCTCCGCGCTGCAATACGCAGCTGCGCCCGAGCCTATAGCTCGAAAGATTGTCGTTCGATGTAACATTGGTGACACGTTCGAACCTATCCCAGAGTGCAAACGGTCCGGCAGCGGATGGTGAAAGCACCGTCGCGTCAATGAGACCCGCAGGTCAAATGCGGGGGCAGGGGAGGACCTGAGTATGCATTCCTACCAAACGATCTTGTGCGCGGCGACGCTTGGCAGCTTTGCGTCAATGCCGGCCTATGCGCAGACGACACTTCCACCGGAGGGCATGCCGACTGAGCAAGCCAAGGCCTCCGGGATCCAGGACATTGTCGTCATGGCGCGTCGCCGCGAGGAGTCACTGCAAAGCGCGCCCGTTACTGTCACGGCGTTCACCAATGCCCAGCTCCAGGAGAAGGGCATCAACGACTTTGCCAAGCTTGCTCAGGCCACTCCAGGCGTGAACTTCGACGCATTCCCTCGTGCTGCTCCCCGCCCCTTCTTCCGGGGCATCGGAAGCGCCAACCAGGGTGCGGGAGGGGACCCGTCGTCGGTTGCCTTCCTTGACGGGGTCTATCTCGGCCGTGCCGCGATGCTCGGAATCGATTTTTTCGACATGCAGCGCATTGAGGTTCTGAAAGGGCCCCAAGGCACACTGTTCGGAAAGAACGTCGTCGGCGGGGCGATAAATTTCATCACCGCAAAACCGACGCGGGATGCAAAGGCACAGGTTCAGTTCACGGCCGGCGAGTTTTCGCAGCTGAACGGCAACGTGATGTTGAACGTCCCCATCACTGATACGATCGCCACGCGTATCGTGCTCGGTGCGGTGAGTAACGATGGTTTTCGCAAAACTCCGATAGGCCGTCCTCTCGACGACGAAAATAAAATGAGCGCGCGGATGCAGACGATGTTCGGTCTCGGCAGCGCCACAACATTCCTGATCTCAGCCGACATCGCAGACCAGGACCTCGCGCCAGGGTCCCGCTTCAACGTTCGAAGACTTTCGTTCCACCCCACCAGGCCGAATGCCGGCTACGACGACTACGACAAGCCGCGGATTGCGGATCCTGATCGCTATGGTTTCATCAGATCGACGACCGGTGGCGTTCGCGGCGAGCTGAACACCGAGGTACTTGGCTTCGCAACGTTGAACGCGACCGCAGCATGGCGAACGCTGGACTACGACTCCTCGGACGACCTAGACGGCGCCACCGCCGCTGTGAATGCCGCCACGGGAGTACTGGTGCCCGCAATTCAGATACTGGCAAAAGAGCAAGCGGACTCCTATTCGGCCGAGACCCGGCTAACCTCACTTGGTTCCGGGCCGTTCAGCTGGGTGGCAGGTCTGTACTACAATCGCGATGACATTGATCGCGAACGGGAGAGCGAGACCGAGGTAATCGACAACAGCGAGAACCGCTTCGTCGCACACTCTCGCAACCGCAGCTATGCCGCGTTCGGCGAGGCGCAGTACAAGTTCGACTTCGGCCTCGGGGTGTTTGGCGGCGCGCGCTATACGGACGAGAGGAAGGTTTACGAGGTCACGCGGCTGACGGGTAACCCGGTCCTGCCGACTGTGAACTACTCGACGTTCGGCACCCCCGGCGTCACGCGGCAAAAGCTCGTCACCTACCGCGTCGGCACCGATTTCCGCTTCAGTGACAACATCTTCGTTTTTGGCACCGTATCCACCGGGTTCAAATCAGGCGCTTTTCAAGAACAGCCGGGATCAGCCATACTGGCCCGGGTCGCAACCGCGCCAGAGAAGGTCACCAACTACGAGGCGGGGATCAAGACCGACTGGCTGAACCGCCGGCTGAGGTTGAACGTGTCCGTGTTCCAGGCGGAATATCGCGATCTGCAGACGATCCAGGTCATCCCGGATGCGACCGCAGGACCCGGTGGAACGCGCGTATCCACCGACACGGGGGACGCGACGATCAAGGGCATCGAAAGCGAACTGGTGCTCGCGCCTGTCGAGTTTGTCGATCTAACGGCGCGCTACACCTACCTCCATCCCTTCTTCGATCGGCTGACGCAAACCTCTGCGATCCTTGCCAACGGCGCCGTAGTGCAGCGGAACCTCGCAGGCAGTCGTCTCAGCCGTACCCCGCAGCATGCGATGACCGCGGACCTTGGATTCACGTCGCCCAAATCGGACTGGGGCTGGCTGCGGGCTGTAGTATCACTCGACTACCAGAGCGACATCTTCGACGATAACGACAACGATTTCATCGAGTATCGTCGGCCGCGGACCCTTTGGGATGCTAGCGTGACCTATCACGTCGATGCGCGGTTTTCTGCAAGGTTCTGGGTCAAGAACCTGACCGATAAGGAATATCGCGTTTACAACGTGGACCAGGCCAACGGCCTATTCGTGCAGTACGGCGCCCCGCGGCAGATCGGAGTGACACTCGATGCACGTTTCTGAACTCGCCCGCGCTCCGGTCAGGATGCGAGTATGACGCCCGCACTCGAACAGACATGCAACGTCATCGTCCCGGTCGGGGCTCTTGGTGCGGGTGTGCGTACGGAGGACGTGGCTCGCGGCATTACGATGGGCGCTCACGCGATCGCGTGCGACGCAGGTTCGACTGATAGCGGTCCGGCGTATCTAGCGACAGGGAGGTCCAAATACTCTCGTGATGCGGTCAAGTCCGATCTCGCCATCCTGATGATGGCGCAGGCCAATGCTGGAATCCCGCTGCTGATCGGCTCGTGCGGAACCAGCGGATGCGACATGGCGCTCGACTGGATGTACGACGTTGCCGTCGAGATCGCGCGCGAGAACGGATTGAGCCCGCGTATCGCTCTGCTCTATTCGGAGCAGCAAGCAGCGGTGCTCGAGGAGCGTGCCACGAACGGCGGTATCATGCCGCTGGCACCTGTCCAGGATGTCCCGCCAGGCGTCTTCGCGGCGTGCGACCACATCGTCGCCCTGATGGGGCCAGAGCCGTACATAGAAGCCTTACGCACGGGTGCTGACATCGTCCTTGGTGGACGGACTACAGACACCGCCGTCATCGCTGCGGTACCGTTAATGATGGGCGCTGGTGCAGGCGCTGCGTGGCATGCTGGCAAAACTGCGGAATGCGGCGGACTCTGCACGGTCCGCTCACGCGACGGAGGCGTGATCGTTCGCGTCGGTATCGACCATTTCGACGTCGAGCCGCTGGCCACGAGCAACGCGTGCACGCCGAAGACGGTGTCGGCCCATATGCTCTACGAGAATAGTGATCCGTTCCGGCTCGCTGAGCCGGGCGGCGTTCTGGACGTCAGCACCTCACGTTACGAGGCGCTCGACGATCGGATCGTACGCGTCTCGGGATCGGTCTTCGAACCTGCGCCATATACCATGAAGCTGGAGGGCGCATCCGGGGGACCGTTCCAGACGATCATGCTTGTCGGTATCCAGGACCGCGGCGTGTTGGCCGAGATCCCACGTTTCATCGCTCAGATGGAAGGTTTCTTCCGATCGCGGTTGCAGGCGACGATCGGGGTTCGTCTCGGAGACTACGACGTTTCGCTGCGAGCCTATGGCTGGAACGGGGTTACGGGGGAAGCGGTGGATCCAGCCGCGCCTCCGCCGCGCGAAATTGGCCTGATGTTCGTCGCCACCGCATCGACGCAGGAGCTGGCAACGCAAATAGCCAAGACCTGCAACCCGGCTTTCTTCCACATGCCGCTGAACATTAATCAAGAGCTTCCGAGCTACGCCTTTCCATTCTCGCCGGCCGAGATCGAGCGCGGACAGGTTTACGAGTTCAGGCTGAACCACGTGGTTCGGGTTGACGACCCGCTGGAGCTTGTTCGGATCCGATACCCAGGTGCGGAAGGGGTTAATCATGCCGAAGTTGAGTAACGTCTGCTCGCATGTACGTTCAAAGAATGCCGGGCCCTTCTGGATCACCGTCGATCTTTTCTTCCCTGATGCCGGGACGTTTGCACATTACTCGAACGCCCCGTCGCTCACTGGTTCGGCAATTGCCGCGGTGTTCGGCGTTGACCCCGTCAGTATGAAGCGTTTCGAGGTGACGGATCTTTCGGTGCTGAAGTTCTCCTATCCTCGTGCCACGCCGCAGGGCGGAACGGTCGAGCGGGACATGCACGGCGGTCAGCAATACGTGAGGTTGCTTGATGTCGAGCTCTGATCCCAGTAGCGGTCGACCGACTGCAGGTATCATCACCCAAGCCCTCTACGGACTCGGTGCTGTCTCAAGCGGGATCAAAATGCGCGCGTTGAGCGCGTTCCTTCTGCTGTACTACAATCAGGTGCTCGGTCTTTCCCCGACGCGTGTGTCGTTAGTCATCACGGTGATCCTGGTCTTCGACGCTATCTGCGATCCCGTCGTCGGGCATTTGTCAGACCGTTTTCGCTCGCCTTGGGGCCGGCGGCATCCCTTCATGTATCTGTCCGCCGCGCCGCTGGCGATCGGGTTCTTCCTGCTCTGGAACCCGCCGACTGGTCTGGCCGATTGGCCGCTTCTCTGCTGGCTGTTCGCCTGCCTATTGTTGATCAGGGTCTCGGATACCTTCTTCGAGTTGCCGTCCGCGGCCCTCGCGCCTGAACTCGTCGAGGACTATGACGGCCGCACGCGGATCGTGAACTTCCGCATCTTCTTCCGTACGATCGCCGGGCTGCTCGTGACGGTCCTTGGACTAGAGGTCTTTATGCGCGAGCGGCCTGATGGGTCGGGCGGCGCGACGGAGCAGGCAGGTTACTTCGGTTTCTCCCTTACGATGTCGGCGATCATGTTTACCGTGATCGTCACCTCGGCTGCGGCGACGCACCGGTTCATTCCCTACCTGCGCCGCCCCGTGCCGACCAAACACCGGGGTGGCACATTTTGGCAGGATACAATGGGTATCCTGCGCAACCGATCCGCAGTTGCCATGCTCGGGGTTGGCGCTTTCCAATCGGTTGCAGCTGGTGCGAAGACCGGACTCGACCTGTACTTTGGCCTGTATTTTTGGGAACTGTCGCAGTCGCGGCTGTCGCTCATGGCAACTATAGGTGCTGTCGGGGCTCTCGTAGGCGCATCGGTAGTAGGAGTGGTAAGTCGCAGGCTGGGGAAGCGTCGCGGCACGATAATCTGTTACACACTCGGCCTTTTGAACGGCGCAATCCCGATCGCGCTTCGATTGTTAGATCTTATGCCGCGAAATGGATCGAACGCCCTGTTCGTCATCCTTGCAGCGGAAGCCTTCTTTCTCGGGATGCTTTACGTGATGAGCGCTGTCATGATGAACTCTATGCTCGCCGACGTCGTAGAAGATGTCGCGGTCAAGTCCGGGCAACGTTCGGAAGGGCTGCTCTTTTCAGCCGATCAGTTCTTTACCAAGGCGGTATCTGGACTAGGGGTCATGGTATCGGGTGGAGTGCTTTCGTTGATCGCTTTTCCCCGGGACGCAAAGCCGGGGGAAGTGGATCCCGAACTGATTTTCAGACTGGGTGCCCTGTATCTGCCGACGGTCATTGGGATGACGCTCATCGCGATCGGGTTACTTTTCGCTTACCGGATCGATCGGACGCAGCACGAGCGGAACCTTGCGACTTTGCGGACGAACGAGGCCGACGAGATCCGCGTGACGCCGGAACTGGCCCCGACCGTCTCGTAACAAATGCTCATCGACCCCATTCCACCGGCAGCGTGATCCTAGTGGCCTAATACTGATGAACGGACGTCTGATGTTGGGACGTCCGGGAAACGTCACGAGCCTCCAGTCATGGGTCCGTGCGGACCTCCCAGGCGCATTTTTATCTGCGTCCATCGTATGAGAGTCAGGCCTCAGCGCTGTCGGGCATTGACAGATATCCAAGTACGGCGCGGCGAACCCGCACCATGAGTTGTGCCTGTCGCTCCTCGCCGCGTTCGCCTGCGGCATCGATCATTCCCCGGATAATCGCTAGAACATCCCCCGTGGCAGATACAGCGTCAGACTGGTGGGGAAGGTCCGGCCGGGCAAGAATGTCTGCGAGAAGTGTGACGATACTCGCTCTTACAAACTGAGTGTCGGCATCGAAAGGCAGGCGGGCTTCCTCGAAATCGAGCAGTCGTGCCAGGCGAGGGCGACGCATTTGGTGGCGAACAGCGGCTTCAATCACGCCATTTAAAGCGCCCCGCCCGGCAACCACGATACTCGCGGCCTCAACCTCCTCGATAAGCCGGGATGTTTCGCGGGCAATCAACGCACCGAGCAGCGCATTTTTGTCAGGAAAGTACTGGTACAGCGTGCCAATGCTGGTGCCGGCTAATTCAGCCACTGCATTAGTGGTGAAACCACCATGCCCCTGCTCCTCCAAAATGCGAGCAGAGGCTTCGATGATCGCAGCCACGGTGTGCTGCGCGCGCGCCTGCCTTGGCTGTTTTCGTGGGCGCGTGCGATGGTCTTGAGGCTGTGCAGTCATGATGGCCAATGCGAGTAGCTAAGGTGAGCGTATGCTCACATCCTAATAGCGTCAATCAACGACGCAAGGATGCATCATGGACACCCAACCCACTCAGTTCGAAACCGCACTCACGACCTTCTTTATGGTTAAGACCTCGCCGGAATGGCTAGGTTTCACGTTCGAGACGCGACTGACCCATGCACGAAACACTTTCCAGCCAATCCTCGATGAATTCAAGGGGCGGGTTCGCCTAAATTGGTACGACGTTGAGTTCTACACGGCAAGGATTAGCGATGTCTGGATGATCGAGTCAAAGGATCATCACAGCTATCAACTGTTTTGTGAGAAGTTGCGCGAGACGCCGTTCTGGGACCGCTTCTTTCTCGTTCATGACATTTTCCCAGGTGAACTGAACGCCTGGGCAAAGAACTACGAGGTCGAAGCTCTCCAATCGTAAGGTTCAACGTGCGGTGTATGCCGCTCAGTGGCGCTGCTCCGCTCCACACCCTGTGCGGGTGGAGCGAAAGAGCAGCGTTCTTCATGCCCTTCTTGTGGCCGTTCCCGAAACACCATCCAGACCGTGCGAGAACTCGCCGTCACATGGGCACAGACGTCTTTTGTTAAACCGTGGAGCTGGGCGCAAATATTTTTGAGTTACTGCCGTGGTGGCGCTCTGGTGGCGCTCTGGTGGCGCTCTGGTGGCGCTGTGGTGGCTTCAAGGGGAGGCCATTGAGCGCTGCGCAGCAGATTTGGCGAGCTTGATCAGCCCTGTACGGCCCTGATCAACCCCGGCACGCCGATGAGGGTAATGGCTCTTCTTAGATTGTAGGCGAGCGCGGTCAGACTGAACTCGGCGCGAACCTTCTCCAGCCCGCGCATCAGGAATGCGCCCTGGTTCATCCATTGCTTGATCGAGCCGAACGGGTGTTCGACCGTCTCGCGGCGAACGGCAAGAATATCAGGGCGCGCAACCAAGCGCCCCGCCATGCGGTCCAGCACCGCCTCGTTTTCCCAACGGTTGATGCGCCGCCAGCGACTGCTGGTACAGTTCACCTTGATTGCGCAGTCCGAACAGGCGGCGGGGTTGGAATATTGGATGTTGGCGTGGCCGCGCGTCACTGCGCGATAGCTGATGTCGAGGGTCCGGCCACCCGGGCAGTGGTACGCGTCCGCCTCGGCATCGTAGCAAAAGAGATCCTTAGAGAAACGGCCATTGGCGATGGCGCTGCCCCGTCTCGGCCGGGCGACGAAGGGTGTGATACCATTCGCCTCGCATGCTTCGATGTCCTCGCCTTTGTAATAGCCCATGTCGGCGACCACATCGATCTGCTCGACGCCTAGCGCGTCTTTCGCCGCCCCAGCAGTGGGTGCCAGCAGACCCATGTCGGTGCCGGCGTTGGTAACGTGCTGCTCGACGATCAGCTTGTGTTTCGCATCCACCGCTACCTGCGCGTTGTAGCCCACCGTGGTCTTTCGACCCGTGACCATCGCGCGCGCATCGGGGTCGGTTAGCGATATCTGGCTCTCGCCGCTGGCGTTCAGCTCGTGCAGCATCGCCTCCTGGGCCTGACGCCGCTCGCGCACCCTGGCGATCTTTGCGGCCAGCGCCCCGCTGCGGCCAGGCCCATGGCCATCCTCGCCGCGGTCGATGGCGTCCATCTCGGCAAGATACCCCTCAAGCCGCTCGTCGGCCGCGGCAATATACCTGGCCAGCTTGTCACGGGAGAAGTTGCGTGCCGGGTTGTTCACCGCCTTCAGCCGCGTGCCGTCCACCGCCAGCAGCTCGCGCCCGAACAGGTCGAGCTTGCGGCATAGGACGACGAAGGCGCGGAACACTGCCTTGAAGGCGCTCCGGTTGTCGCGACGAAAGTCAGCGATGGTCTTGTAGTCTGGCCGAAGCCCACGCAGCAGCCAGATCAGCTCGAGGTTGCGTGCCGCCTCGGCTTCCAGCCGTCGGCTCGACCGCACCCGGTTGAGATAGCCGTACAGGTACAGCTTGAGCATGTCGCCCGGGTCATAGCCTGGCCGCCCCGTCGCCTTCGGCCGCGACCGATGAAAACCGGCCTCGCCCAGATCGAGGTCATCAACGAACGCGTCGATGAACCGAACCGGACTATCCGCTGCCACATAATCCTCTACCGATGCCGGCAGCAGCAGCGCCTGGTCGCGCGCATGACCCTGGATGTATGCCATGGCCACAGCATACGCCCGTCAGCAACCTTGTGGAATCACCCAGCGAGTTTTCGCACGGTCTGCCATCCCTTTTGAGAAAACCTGGCAGTCAGAGGGAGGGGCTTGCCGTCCTAATTTCACTCTGGGAGTGGACATGAACAAGCGGCCGGAGTTGGGGAGCTGTCCCGTTGCTCTGAGCGTCTGCTTTTGGGTCCGTGCGGCCCTCCCAAACCCCGCTGTCTGGGAACGCTAAACATTCCCATAACTCCGTCTTCTTTCCGCAATTTCGGGAAAGAGTAATTGGGAACGGATTTTGGGAAAACAGGCCTCAAGGCCTCACTCGGTATGATTGCCGCGGACGCATTCGCAATACGGGTTCCTTTACGGGAACGTCGTGTTCACCTTTCCCGACCTTGCCTATCAAGCGCGAACGTCTGTTCAAGACCGACTCCTGCGAGACGGGCGGTTGCGAGCAGGCGATCAAAATTGTGCCCGTTACGGGCGCTGGCGGACAGCCCGGCCATTACGGTGCTCATATAATCTTGGATACACGCGGCTTGATCGGGATAACGGGCGGCAATGAATCGATAAATCGCCTTCTCCCCAGCCGTAAGGAAAGCGCCAGCCGCGCCTTTTGCTTCTCGGTCGGCACAGCGCGCACCCTCGATGACGAGGCAACCCGCCGCGCCTGGATCGGCTGCGTAGCGCCGGGCCGCCTCTTCCAGCACCGCCAAAAGGCATTCCGCGATCGGTCGTTCCGCGTTTAGCAGATCGAGCAGCGGGATCGCGCCGTGGGCGGCATAACGATCGAGGATGCGGCTGTAGAGGTCCGCCTTGCTACCAAAGGCGGCATAGAAGCTCGGCGGATTTATTCCGATTGCCTGGGTGAGGTCGGCAACGCTGACCGCATCGTAGCCGCGGGCGTGAAAAAGGCGCTGGGCGGTCGCGACCGCTTCGTCCAAGTCGAACTGGCGCGGTCGGCCACGTGTGCGGCGGTTTTCTGTTTGCTCCACTACAAATACCTTGACGCGCGGGTTGAACCATTTATGTAGCGCATCGTAAGTTATGGATCAAGGAGAGTGCGATGGGTGCGTTCGAGGGAAAATCCGTTCTTGTGCTGGGTGGTAGCCGCGGGATCGGCGCGGCAATCGTTCGGCGCTTTGCAGCGGATGGCGCGACCGTGGTCTTCACCTATTCCGGCTCGCGAGACGCAGCCGAAGCGTTGGCGGCCGAGACGCGCAGCACGGCCGTGGAGACGGACAGCGCGGATCGCGACGCGGTGATCGCCCGCGTGAAGGACAGCGGCGCGCTCGACGTGCTGGTCGTCAATGCCGGCATCGCCGTGTTCGGCGACTCGCTGGAACAGGACCCGGACGCGATTGACCGGCTGTTCCGGATCAATGTTCACGCGCCGTATCATGCATCAGTCGAGGCGGCGCGCCAGATGCCCGAGGGCGGGCGCATCATCGTTATCGGATCGGTGAACGGCGATCGGATGCCCGTTCCCGGCATGGCGGCTTACGCGCTCAGCAAGTCAGCGCTGCAAGGGATGGCACGTGGGCTGGCACGCGACTTCGGGCCTCGCGGGATTACGATCAACGTCGTGCAACCCGGTCCGATCGACACCGACGCCAACCCGGCAGACGGACCGATGAAGGATCTGCTGCACGGCTTCATGGCGATCAAGCGTCACGGCCAGCCGGAGGAGGTCGCGGGCATGGTGGCATGGCTCGCCGGACCGGAGGCAGGGTTCGTCACCGGCGCCATGCACACCATCGACGGAGCGTTCGGTGCCTGATCCGTTGAAGCGCTCAACTATGGCCACCATCGGCATCATTGGTGCGGGGGAGGTCGGCAGCCAGATCGCCCGCGCCGCCATCGCGAACGGCTACCGGGTGGTGATCGCCAACTCGCGCGGACCGGAAACTTTGGCCCGCCTGGTCGCCGAACTCGGGCCCGACGCGCGCGCTGCGACCGCTGCCGATGCGGCCGAGGCGGGGGATTTCGTCATGGTGGCGTCCCCCCTCAAGCTCGCCAACGACATGCCGGTCGAGCAACTGGCGGGCAAGATCGTGCTGGACACCAACAACTACATGCCGTGGCGTGACGGGCGCTACGCCGTGGTAGACGTCGGTGAGAAGACGGAGCACGAGCTACGGCAGGAACAGCTCCCCACCTCTAAGGTCGCGAAGGCGTTCACGCACATTCAGGCACCGCGCCTGTTCCTGTCGGCGCGGCCATCTGGCACGCCGGGGCGGCACGCGCTGTCGGTATCAAGCGACCACCCCGAGGCGGTGGAGCTGGTCACGCGGCTTTACGATCAGTTCGGCTTCGATACGGCAGACAACAGTCCACTTAGCGAGTCCTGGCGGAGCGGCCCAGGTCAGCCCGCATGGCGCGCGCACGAACATCAGACGCTCCCCGAGTTGATCGTGAACCTTGCCAAGGCGAGACGGCTCCCGCTGAGGTAGAACGGCCGGCTCTGCCTTTCTCGAAACTCGATCGATTTCGAGAATGCGCGCGCTGTCTCGCTGGCCGTTCGTTTTCGAGAAAACCAGAACGGCAGGAAACGACCATTCACTGGTCGCCTTGGTCGATATCGTACCGGGTTGGAGGCGGCGTCACGGCGCTCGATTAACCACCGCCTCAATACGGTATCCATCGGGATCGAACGCAAAGGCCGCGTAATAATTGTCGCCATAATCAGGACGTCGCCCGGGCTGTCCGTTGCAGCTTCCTCCGTGCAGCAATGCGGCAGCGTGAAATCGATCGACGTGTTCCGGCTCGGACGCGGAGAATGCCAAGTGGAACCCCTCACCGGGTACGCTTACTTGGGCTTCAAGATTGAGTAGCAGTTTGTCACCTTGCCCGGCATATCCATAACCTACTGATTCATCTCCCGTAAAGACACGGGCATAGCCAAGTGGGGTAAGTGCCGCATCATAGAAAATCATGGCCCGTTTCAAATCGGTCACAGCAATTGATAAGTGATGCAGCATTCTCGTTCCAGCCTTAGGAAATGGTTCATATTACCTGTACCGGCGGAATTTAAGGCCGGCCATTCCCAATCGGGAAGGCTCACCCTGCACAAAGTAACCTAATCAATTTGATGACAAGGAACAGGACGCACGCAGCGGAAAGACTAGCTAGCTAATTGCCTCCATCAAGGAGCCAACGAATGAAACTGCTGGACGGTAAGGTCGCAATTATTACGGGTGCCAGTTCTGGCATTGGGAAGGCGGCAGCGAAACTATTTGCTGCGAATGGTGCGTCTGTGGTGCTCGTTGCCCGGCGGGAAGCCTCGCTAAAAATAGCGGTCGACGAAATCGAGCGTCTAGGAGGTCAAGCGATTGCGATCGTTGGTGATGTTACTGAACCGGGCACGCACGATAAGGCGGTTGCTGCCGCACGCGGGAGGTTTGGTGGCTTACACATCGCCTTCAATAATGCTGGCTCGGTTGGCACCATTGGGCCGCTCGCAGAGATTGAGCCTCGCCAATGGTCAGAAGTGTTGGCGGTGAATCTGACTGCGGCTTTTCTCGGCGCCCGAGCGCAGATCCCCGTCATGATCGAGCAAGGGGGCGGCGCGCTTGTTTTTACAGGCAGCTTCGTTGGCAACAGCGTGGGTCTGCCAAGCATGGGACCGTATGGCGCGGCCAAGGCGGGTCTTATGGGGTTGGTCCGAGGCATCACGGCCGATTATGCCGCAGCCGGCATCCGCGCAAACGCCCTCCTGCCGGGCGGCACGGCTACCGACATGGCCGGCGATGACGCCCAGCGCGAATGGGCTGCCGGTCTCCACGCAATGAAGCGGATCGCTCGACCCGAGGAAATTGCCCAAGCGGCGCTGTTCCTCGCCAGCGATATGTCGAGTTTCGTTACAGGGTCAGCGCTTTGGGTAGATGGTGGCAACGCTGCCGTGAAACTTTAGTCAGTTCTCATGATCGGGTTCTTCCAAGCGCAACGGCTTAGAAGACCCAGATCATTCCCAAATCAGCATCCTAGCTGGGAAGCAGCGCCGGTATGTTCACACCACTGAGTGCGGCTCGTCCATGCCCAAAGGCTCAACCCGTGCCTTAAGCCGGTCAAAGGTGGCAGGAGCGATATAGAGGCTCCGGTGAGCGGCCTTGTTTCTGATTGCGATGCGCTTTCGGGCCTCCCCATCGGAACAGGTTACAGCCAACAACACAGAGGTAGCCCCTACGTTCTCGACTGCAGCCCGTACGCGATCCCGTTCAGCCCGAGACCAGAAACCGTAATCGAGAACAACGTCGAGACCCAGTGATAGGCAGCGAATCCAAACAGGCTGCATGATATCGAGGATAGCCGCTGCCCTGTCTTGGAACGTGTTGGCGGGCGGGTATTCGCCAAATAGGCGTGCCATCCATTCGTCAGGAGTAAACCGGACGGCGCTATGTTGAAGCTCAAGCCTCTTGGCTAGCGACGTCTTCCCCGATCCTAAGAAGCCGAACACAAGGTGAGCCGTAGGCATTCCGTCTCCTGCCGTCGCTTTCCCCCGTTAATAGCAGGTGAGGCCCACTGCTAGCGATTCCCGAAACTCGATCCCAATTGAGAACGTCCCGGCCTTCTCGATCGCCGTTCATTTGTGGGAAAGATCGAGCGACTGCGATCGGCTATCTGTAGGAAGTGAATCAACATGGAGAAGCTGGTCGGGATGACCCCGGCCGATCTCGCCGGTGAGATCGGCGAGGCGAAGACCGATGCCGTGATCGCCTATTTGCGCCGCAACCCGGGTGCGGTCGTGCCGCGGAACGTCGGCACACTGTCGCTTGCCCGCGAACGGCTCGGCGAGGCCGTTACCGCCTATGCCCAAGGTGACCGCAAGGGCGCGACCAACCTCGCGCTGTCGGCCTATCTGGACGGCTTCGAGCCGGTCGAGCCGATGCTGTCGGCGCGCGACAACGCGCTGATGGTGCGGATCGAAGGCGCGATGGGCGCACTACGCGCCGGCATCGCCAACGGCGCTCCACCAACCTCCGTGCGCGATCAGGCACGCGCGCTCGACACGCTGTTCGGCGAGGCGGGAGCCGCGCTTGCGCCCGAACGGGCGTCGGGCGCGTCCAGCTTCTTTGGTGCCTTCACGATCCTACTGCGCGAAGGGCTAGAGGCGCTGCTGATCGTCGTCGCCATGCTCGCCTTTCTGCGCAAGGCCGAACGCCGCGACGTAATGCCCTACGTGCATGGCGGCTGGGTCGCGGCGCTGGTCGCCGGCGCCGCCACCTGGGCCGTCGGCACCTATGCCGTCGAGATCAGCGGCGCGAGTCGCGAACTGACGGAAGGGTTCGGCTCGGTGTTCGCTGCGTTGGTGCTGTTGTGGGTCGGCATCTGGATGCACGGCAAGAGCATCGCCGATGCCTGGCAACGCTACATCCGCGAGAAACTGACGACGGCGCTCAACGCGCGATCAGCGTGGTTCCTGTTCGGCCTGTCGTTCGTCGTCGTCTACCGCGAGGTCTTCGAGACGATCCTGTTCTTCACAGCGATATGGACGGGAGGGAACGGCGGATCGGTGTTGGCGGGAGCGGCCTCGGCTGTTGCGGCTCTCGCTGTCATTGCGTGGGGGATGACGCGCTACAGCCGCACGCTGCCGCTCGGGAAGTTCTTCGCCTACAGCTCGGCACTGATGGCACTGCTGGCCGTGGTGCTGATCGGCAAGGGCGGGTCCGCCCTGCAGGAAGCGGGCTGGCTGCCGGTCAACCCAGTCGCTGGCTTCCCGCGCGTCGAAATCCTCGGCCTCTATCCAACAACAGAGGGGATCGCGGCGCAGCTTGTCATGGCGGCGCTGCTGGCGATTGGCTTCGGCCGCAACCGGGTCACCGCCAGCACTGCGAAGGAAGCGACCGCCTAACCCCGCAACGCTCTGCGACCGCCTCGAAAGCGGTCGGACCACGATCTCTCCCGGCTCTGATCGCGGGCGTACCGATGGTGCCCGTCGCTGCCGGCGCGGCCTTCCGAGAAAAACGCGACCAACCGATATCGGCATTGGCGAACGTCGAAGGTGTCATAACTGAACGGTTGTGACACCCCTATTGCCGGGCGACGCACTCAACCGGCAGCGATCGTATTCCCGTTTGATGCTGTTGCTGGGGTTTCGGGAAGCCCTAAGATTCCCCGAAAATCGATCGAGTTTCGGGAATGGCTGTGTTGAGAAAACAGCGGATGTTGCCTGTAAGTGAATAGTATCCCATGATCCTGCAATGAAACAGCCGTATCTGCTCACCCCCTTGCGGCGGTAACACAGGCGGCGTGACACGGGCTGCATAGTCCGAGGTTGGGTGGGGCTGCCGGATTTTGCTTGCGCCGTTGCGCGCTTGCTGATTCAGAATCCTCATGAACGTCGAAGCCGTCCGAGCGCTTTCGCATGATGAGCTGGTCGCGCTGGTGCTGGCGCAGGCGGAAGTTATTTCGCTTCAGGCCGCGCGAATTGCGGAGTTAAGCGCCCTGGTAGAGACTCAGGCGGCATCCATCACGCGCCTTGAGAGGCGTGTGGCCGAGCTGGAGGACAAGCTGGGCAAGCCGCCGAAGACGCCGGACAATTCCTCGATACCGCCGAGCGCCGGACAAAAGCCAAACCTGCCCGAGCGCCAGCGCAAAGACCGCAAGGGTCGCCCCGGTGTCACCCGCGCGCTGGCTGCCGATCCCGACCAGGTGGTCGAGGCCCTTGCCACGCAGTGCCCGAACTGCGCCGCGGCGTTGAGCCAGGACGACCAGCGCAAGGTTCATGCCTATGATCATATCGAGATCCCGCCGATCAAGCCGGTGACGACGCGCGTCCATCTGCATAGCGGAGTATGCCCGTGTTGCGAGGCCACCTTCACTGCACCTGTACCCGAAGGGATGGAGCCGGGCTCACCCTTTGGCCCCGGCATCCAGGCACTGCTGATCCATCTCCACGTCACGCAAGCGATCAGCTTCGAGCGTCTCAAGGAGATCATGAAGACGGTCTTCGGTCTCGACATCAGCGAAGGTGCGGTCGCCAATATCCTCCAGCGCGCGCTCAAGCCGATGCTGGAGGCGGCCGAGGAGATCGGCGAGGAAGTCCGCCGGGCCGAGGTGATCGCTTCCGACGAGACGTCGGCACGGGTCTGCGGGCGCAAGCACTGGCAGTGGGTCATGCACACCACTACCGCGATCTATCACATCATCGCCGACACCCGCGCCGCGCGGATCATCACCGACTTCCTGGGCGGGGCCAGGCCCAAGGTCTGGGTAGCGGACCGCTACGGTGCGCAGAACGGCCATGGCGAGCAGCGCCAGGTCTGCCTGGCGCACCTGCTACGCGACGCACAATATGCCATCGACAGCGGCGACATGATGTTCGCACCGGGCTTCAAGGCTTTGCTCAAGCGGGCCTGCAACATCGGCAAACGACGAGACCGGCTCAAGAATACAACGCTTGCCCAGTATCTCGCCCGGCTGGAGCGACAACTGACCGGCCTGATGAAGCTCGCAGTACCGCACAAGCAGGGGCAAAAGCTCATGCGCGCGATCAAGAGGTGCCGCACCGACCTGTTCGTGTTCATGACCCGGCGCGACGTGCCCTACACCAACAACGGCTCGGAACGCGCGCTGCGCATGTCGGTGATCTTCCGCAAGGTAACCGGTTGCTTCCGCTCGACCTGGGGCTCGCAGTTCTACGCTGCCACAGTCTCCGTGATCGCCACAGCAAAGCTACACGGCAAGACCGCCCTCCAAGCGATCGTAGACGTCATCTCACAGCGTCGTGCGCCGACCCTCGCCGCATAGGGGGTGAGCAGATACAAACAGCCTCTGTTCTGCGGTTTGGGGATAGCTACGGCCTTGATAGTGCCGAGTGCTGACGGTCAAACCAATGACTTTCCTTTGATTGCGAATGTAGCTCGGTACGGCAATGAGTGCCGCATTACTGTCGACGGAAAGAGGGTGGCGTCAGATCGCCTTCCTCAGATTGTTCAAGCTGGTAAGCATCGTCGCGGAATTATCGTCTATCGTCCTAACGCGTCGTATAAATGCATCGGCGGAGCGATATATACGCTTCAGCGTGCAGGTCTAAAGCAGATCGACGTAGCTACCTGGACTGCGGATTGACGGCGGGTTCTGGGTCCATTCTGCTTCGCGATTAGGATGCGAGATCGGACCCGGTTCGAAAGCTACCAATGGCGGGGTTTTAATTCAGCGGCGAGCCGCTTCTCAACGAGTGGCAGAGACGGTCGGCGACTCTCCGAATAAACTAGAAAGCAACCGGAACTTCGGGCACAATCTTCAAATGGTGCCGACGCTTGTACTTATTGCCGCGACGATCGGGCTGTTTGCATCAGTCTGGATCGCTAATCGCTTGGCGATCTGGCGCGGGTCGTCAACCGCTGTGACCATCATCTTCGCGACATCTGCGCTGTCACCCGTAGTGCTGATGCTGTCATACGTGCTTCTATGGGGGATACAGCACGGCCTGGGGACAGCGTTCCTCGACCCGAAGCTCATTCCTATGCTGTTGACTGTTGGCCTGCCATTATCCGCGCTAACGACTTTCGTCGCGTACCGTGGGAGTGAGGGGCGTACCTACTAAACGCGGCTCACCAAAGGGGAGTGCCGGCTGCTTTGATCCGCAGGCATAACCGCTTTAGCGGGACTGTGCGGCAGCGATCGACACAACGTTCTCAAAATGGAACGGAGATCGAAACGACGCACGCGTTCTCGGAATCGATCCTAATCAGGAATGGGGGGCGGCTGAAAAGAATCGCTCAGTTGCAGACGCTCGCGTCGACGGTCAGGATGGCCGAATGAACTATGAAAAGCGTCCGACCAATTGGGGATGTCTGTCCGCCACCGCGCTGATGACGCCGGTAGCGCTGATCGTTTTTGGCGCTGGCATGATGGCCGGTGGCGATGCGAGGGACGGGAGCAGCCCTGCGTTGGCGACTTCACACCCGTGTGGATCATGATGGGCGCTGTAGTTGTGGTTGCTCTTGGTTTGGCCTTCGCCATCAACGTGCTTGTCGCGAAAGTCCGCTTATGGCGCAGTAAGCGGACCGGCAGCTAACCTTCCCACCCGGACATTCCCGAAATTCGATCCCAATCGAGAACGTCCCGGCTTCTCGATCGCCGTTCCTAATTGGGAAGGCTTAGCCAGCGCTCACGCGGTCGGATCGACCGATGCAGGCGCTGGAAAAGGTAGCTTCGCCATCAGCGAGACGATCGCGTCGGCGTACTTGCCATCAGGATCGAGGTCCGGGTCGAACACCGTCACGGTCATGCCCCGGCATCGTTCATCGGCGACCAGCGGATGCAGGATCGCAACCAACTCTTTCGGTGGTATGCCGGGACTGCCGGGGCAATCGACCGCAGGCATAATGGCTTCATCCAACACGTCCACGTCGAGATGAATCCAGAAACCTTGATCCGGCTTAGCTGCAAGCATGGTGGCGATGCGGGCAGCGACGCCTTCCGCACCGATGGCGGTCGCCTCGAACACGTCGATCGTATCTATGTCCGTATCCTGCACGTCAGGCCAGGCGAAGTCCGGGTTTCGGCTCTCGCGTTCCCCAAGCTGTATCACGTCCGCATCCGCGACGAGCGGACCTCCAATACCCGGCCATTTGGTTCCCAGCGGCTCACCGCGCCCCGTTACCAGGGCAAGGTCCATACCCGCCGCAGCACCCAGATTTCGGTTGAAGTCGTAGTTCCCCGGATGCCGGAAATCACTGTGGCCGTCGATGTGGATCAGAGCGATTGGTCCCTCTTCGCGCGCGCCGGCGAGCGCCCCCATGAGGATCGAGCAGTCGCCACCGATAACGAGGGCGAACTCGCCTCTACGCCGTACATCGCGGACGGCCTCGGCCAGCGTGAGATTGAAGTCCCGCATGGTTCGACCGTTTCGTATGCGCGTCCCAACTTGCGGCTCCGGCGAGTAGATCGGGCGTCGCAAACTCGTGACGGGCGGCGCGCCAATTGCCTTCAACAGCCCCGCTTCGAGGAGAGCCGCAGGCGCGCGCCAGGTACCGGGCTCGTGGTTCAGACGTAGTGGCCGAAGCCCGAGGTTTGACGGAGAGGTGATGACGTGCATGGCGCGAGGCTAGGGTGAACCAGACTACCCAGCAATACTCGCGCGACGTGTCTATTTCTCGAAACACCATCCCTGTGGGACAGCGTCGGCCGTCTCGATCGCCGTTCCCAATTCGGAAAGCGCTACATTGCCCGGCCGCTTAGGCGAAGCCCGTCATGCTACACCGTGCCCGCAATTAATCGAGCGACGCCGGCCAAAATAAGTTCTTGGCTTTCGACGGTTCCCAGCGCTTCACCAAGGTAGGCCGTGACCACGACGGGAGGCCGGGCCGGCGGCCAGATCACGCCGACATCGTTGGTCGCGATCCCTCCCCACGTGCCCGGCTTGTTCGCAATCCGCCATCCTGCTGGGACGCCTACCCGGAGGCGGCGCGTTGCTGCATCAATCGCTCCCATCATCCATCCTGTCAGGAGCTTGCGCGACGAGTTCGATAAAGCGTTTCCAAGCAGTAGGCGGCGTAGAGTTTTCGCCATAGCGGCAGGTGAGGTGGTATCGTGGGTCTCGCCCACCGTGACGATGTTCAGTTCGGGTTCCATGTGATCCAGGCGGGTTACAGGATCGCCGATCGATCGAAGATATGCCGTGAGCGCAGTCGGTCCGCCGAAGCTTGCAATAAGCAGATTGGCGGCGGTGCTATCGCTGACGGTTAAAGCTGCCTCGCAGAGTGCCTCAATCGTCATCCCTTCAGAGCCGACGTGAGGAGCAGTCATCTTAAATGGCGATACAAGCTCGCGTTTGGTGAAGGTCACACGGCGCGTCAGGCGTTCTTCGCCTCGATCAACCCGCGCTAGTACGAACGCTACGGCGAGCGCCTTACAGGTGCTGCACATGGCGAAACGCTCATCAATCCGATAGCCGGTCACTTGCCCGGTCGTGGAGTCGAGCACCGCGACTCCAAGCCTCCTCCCACTTTTCACCTCCAGTTCCTGCAACCGCCTTTGTATGCTGCTGCCGACCGAGGCTCGGAATGATGGTAGCACGATGAGTGGTGCGACCAAGGCAATGCGCCTTGTAATTGCTACTGACATGACCGGGCTGGAAACTTTCGAGCAAGCGGAGAGGCGGCACCGGAATTGCCCGCTACGCAATCAGTCGTGAAGTAGCATGTCGGCGAGCATAGTTTGCTGTTCATGGGGCGGCGGAATGTGGACACTGCGGTTTTCACATCCAGTCCTGGGTTCATCCGTTGGGGCTGTCGCCAAGCCGCAACCTGCGATCGTCAAACACAGCAGATCAACAAACAGCAGAATTAACAAAAAGTCGGCGTTATCGAAGCCTTTGATCAATTCCTTTCTCCCATCTCAAAGGCCGCAACCAATCACAAGCCGAACAGGCGATTGATCAAATATGACTGTGAGCTAGCGGTCTCTGGCACGCCCACAATGCGGAAGTTCCGATCGCTGGCTTCGGCTGGAACGAAGGCTGATGACGCGCTATGTGTAGTTATGCGGTTCGACCTGACAGATTTGCGGCTGTTCCTCGCCATCGTCGATGCGGGCAGCATCACGCATGGCGCTGCTGAAATCGGCCTGTCCCTACCTGCGGCCAGCGAGCGGTTGCGTGATATGGAGGCGACCGGCGAAGTCGCTTTGTTGAACCGTGGTCGTCGCGGGATCACGCCGACAGAGGCTGGCGACATGCTAGCGCATCATGCCCGCACTATTTTGCACCAAATGGCCCAAATGCGGGGTGACATCGGCCAGTATGCCAAAGGACTTCGCGCTTCCGTTCGTATCTTCGCGAACACCGCTGCAATTACCGAGGTTCTGCCGCAAAGACTGGCCGCGTGGATGGCGGCACATCCGCAAGTCGATATCGAACTCAGGGAGCGCGAAAGCGACCAGATTGCCCGAAGCGTCGCGGCCGGGTTTGCGGAGATCGGTGTGCTGTCGAATGCGGTCGAAACGGGCGCGTTGATCCTTCGCCCCTTTGCGGTGGACCGCCTGGTGGTTGTCGCGTCTAGGCACCACCCACTCGCTAACTAACGACAGGTGCATCTTGCCGACGTCATCGGCGATCGTTTCGTTGGCCTAACTAGCGGAGCTTTGCAGGACCATATCGAAGCAAGGCTTCTCGCGGATCAGCTTATAGATCCGGGTGCGCTTCAGCCTGACCATGATCTCAACGACCTTGAGCATGACCAAGCGATCGCTCTCGGCGGCGGGCTGGCTAGCTTCGCGGGTCATCGTCGGTGCCTCTGTTTGAAAGCTTAGAGCTGGGGAGCAGTTCGTCGCGCCAGTCAGTAAGGCGGGCGCATTGGCGGCTGCATGGGTCTGGACGCCGTCTCGATCGATGGCCAACTGTCCTGACAACCTGGGGGCAGGAGTCAGAAGCCGTGCTAAAAACCATGTGGAACATGCCCGCCGAGCTATTACGAACTAAAGCCGCGGACGACGAAGCCGAGCATATCGACGAGCGACTTGCATCCGGATCGCTTGGACAGATGATTGACGCATTCGACGAGCACGACGGCTCTGAAGCCGAAGCCATCGTCATCAAGTGCGCCGGGCGCGATCGGGCGATTACGTCCCAGAAATTCGGGATCTGCGGCGGGACCTGATCACAACCAAAGCGGCATGACGGCGCCCTGCTGTGACGGACCATGCGCGGGCTGAAGCGCAGGCGTCTTCATTTTGCACAATCGTGGTTGGGCATAACGCAATTGCGTCTCGCGGGCTGCGCGACCACCTGCAAGACTGATGCTGCGACGCAGCAATGTCTTGCCCGAGGTTCCTATGTTCTCCTTGATCGCTCTCTACTTCGAATATCGTAAGATGCAGGCTGCCCGCATGCTGACCGTTGCCGCAGCAACCCCGCGCGTCCGTGCCGCGAACGACGCTGGTTCGAATCGCACCGTGGCAACCGCGGCCTGATCCAACATCGACGCTGGTACGTTTGCGCCGCTGCGGTAATGCAGCAGGCCAAGCGAACAGCGAGAGATTGAGATGGCGGCGACGATCATAACCCCCAGCGGCCCCGGTGCGATGGAGGCTGGCCTCGTCCTCGACGAGGAAGGCGGACGATTCGTCGTGCTGACGTTCAAGGAACCAAAGGGCGAGCCTACGCTGGTCACGTTCACGGTTCCGATCTTCCAGAACTATGTCGAGCATCTGGTTCGCACGGCGAAAGCGGCCGACGAGGAGGCCAACTGGGGCATCCCCGGCTGACGGTGATCGCCGCGGCGTAACGCGGCGATTCTTTCGAAATGGCATCGCCCTGCGTCATCGTTGATACCTCTTCCCGCGTTGGATTGCCGCTGGCGGCGCGGGCGATTGAGGCTTGGCTTCTAGAATCGGCAGCGGTCTAAGCCGTACCGGCCCTAACGGGTACCGGTGCTCTAGCACCCCGTGGTGAGTTGATTGGACTGGGTCTAGGGCCTGCCCCCACCCCCAACGCAGAGGCCCGAACAAGGCGCTCGGGCGATTGTTCAACGGTATGGAGCGGTGATGCTGCGGAATAGTTCACCCATACCTGTACCGCTTTGCGACTGATCACCGCCGATGACGCTGGTCTGGCAACTTACCCTTGCGTCGCCAAAGGTGGCCGGTTTGGCTTCGCTTCGACTGCAGGCTTCTGAACCCGGAAGTAGAAGGTAACTAAGAGGGCAACCATCAGGACCAGCCCTATCGCTAAGCCGATCAGCATGCCCTTCTGAGGTTTCGTGTCGTTTCGGTCCGCCATGGTTTGCTCCTGTTGAATGCTTATAACGGACGGCAAGACGGAACGGATGCACGCGGCGTGAGACAGTAGCTGGATCGGTTGCGGTGAATGAGTTGACACCTAGCCGGCGTCGCCCCGCTTGGGTCGCAGACAACTCCTCGGAGGTGGTCCTAGCCCCGTCTGCATATCTAGAGGTGACGATGACTGTACCGCAATTGAACGGTACGACATACTTTGACATGCCTGACGATCTTGGTGACGCCTCTGTCGCGCATTTCTTCGCCCTGCGTCTAACGGGTGCGGGAGGCGGGTTTTCGCTCGGCGGAAATCAGGACCAAGCGACGCTGAAGGGCTATCGCATATACGCGTTTGGCGTCTCCGGAATGCACACCGTTATCGCCACCTTGGCGGTGAGCAATATCACCGAACAAATTCTTACCGAAACGACCCATGCATCTGTCCCGACAACTGTCACCGGGATTTGGATGGTCGTGGTATTCGAAGGCCGGATAGTAGTCGAACGTATTTCTGCAGGAACCATGACAGCGGGCAGGCGCAAAGTAACCACTGCCGAAGCGGGCTTGCCGCTTCCTAACGGTATTCGTTGGGGGGGGGGGCGGAACGGGCTTCTCCGCTCTATCTGCCCTCGGTTAATGCTCGGTTGGGTGCGTTGCTGACAATCAGCAATCCGCGCGGCTTTCCGTCGCTGTCGAAGAAGATCGCCTGCGCTGCGCTCATTCGCGACACGATGGCGGCACGTGGGATCGCCGCAGTTTAAGTGCGTATCTTTGGCTGCCTGCATCTGATGCGGGCAGCGATTATTGCCGGATTCACCAGGGAAAACACGGTCGTCGCAAAGCCAGCAAGTCCCACGCGTTCGGGCCAGCTTCAACCCGTTCAAAAATCGAGATCATAGAAGATAAAATTTGAAACCGTACCCGTTCTAGATGTTGACGGCATCGCCAACCCGGCCGCTCTGCTGTATCAAGATTATGATAAGCAGGGGCAGATGGAATGGTACTTTTATGTGAACCAGGTAGCATTAAATGAAGTCGGTAAAATCATCGCGACGAATACCGTGTATTTAGTCATGGCGGTCGGACTTCTTACGAAACTCGGATCGTGTCCCACCGCGTGGTGTAGCTTCAGCGGCGTAGCCGCTTTGATCTCCGGGCAGGGCCGGGTCGATTACGCCGTCATGGACGACAACGTGACGGTGGTATCATCGCCCAATTGCGTCACGCTTTCCAGTGTCATGTAACGGCCCCGCTGAACCGCCCACTCATCGTTTTGCTCGAGCAGCAAGGCGCCGACCAGCCGGGTGATGGCATCCTCGTTGGGGAAGATGCCGACGACATTGGTGCGCCGCTTGATCTCGCCGTTGAGGCGTTCGAGTGGATTGGTGCTGTGCAGCTTGGTGCGATGCTGTGGCGGGAACGACATGTACGCGAGCACGTCCTCCTCGGCAGTGTCCATGAGCTTCGCGAGCTTGGGGACATTGGGCCTGAGTTGATCGGCGACCTTGCGCCACTGACCCTTGGCGGCTTCGGGCGTCTCCTGTGCGTACGCGGTGGCGATGAAGGCCGAGACGACGCGCCGCCCGCTCTTGCCGGCATGGGCCGTAGCGTTGCGCGCGAAATGTACGCGGCACCGCTGCCACGTGGCGCTGAACACGCGTGAGACGGCAGCTTTGATGCCCTCGTGGGCATCCGAGATGATGAGTTTCACGCCGCGTAGGCCCCGCCGCGCGAGGCCGCGGAGGAAGTCTGTCCAGAATGTCTCGGCCTCCGACGCACCGATCGCCATGCCGAGCACCTCGCGCCTGCCGTCACCGTTCACGCCGACCGCAATGGTGACCGCGACCGAGACGATCCGACCAGCCTGACGCACTTTCAGGTACGTCGCGTCGACCCACACGTATGGCCAGTCGCCTTCAATGGGGCGCTCGAGGAACGCCTTCACGCGGACGTCGATCTCCTCGCAAAGCCGGCTCACCTGGCTTTTCGAGATGCCGCTCATACCCATGGCCTTCACCAAATCGTCGACCGAACGGGTCGAGATGCCCTGGATGTATGCCTCCTGGACGACTGCGGTTAGCGCTTTCTCGGAAAGGCGCCGGGGCTCCAGAAAGGCGGGAAAGTAGCTGCCCGTCCTCAGCTTGGGGATACGCAGTTCAACGGTGCCGGCCCGCGTTTCCCAGTCCCGCTCGCGGTAACCGTTACGTTGCGCGAGGCGGTCACTGCTCTTCTCGCCATAACCCGCGCCGGTCAGACTACCGACCTCCAGGTCCATCAGCCGCTGCGCGGCAAAGCCAATCATTTCGCGTAGGAAATCTGCATCCGCGCTCTTTCCCACCAGCGCTTGCAGGTTCATCGTATCGTCGGTCATCGAAGGTCTCCGTTGGTTGAGTCTTGCAACCCAAACCTATCCGAAGATCTTCGATGGCCACCCGTGAACCTGACCGGCCGCTACAGCGCTGGATGATAGCGCGCGACCGGTCAGCTTCACTACCGCTGAGCTACACCACCAGCGGGGACACGACCGAAACTCGACGCTTCCCAATAGTCTAACCTAAATCAAGTACAAATTGGTGCAGCGCAGCGTTTACATCCTGGGGTAGCAAGTTAACGTGCGTCCTCATGTCGAAACCGGTGCCAACAACGCGAATACAGAAACTGGCTTTCTGCCTCATCGCCATCGCCTTCCTTGTTTTACAGATTGTCCCGGCTGCGGTCTGGCTGCTCACGGCCGACCCTTCCGAGCTCAACGCACCTGTGGAGAAATAGGCGTCTTGAACGCGTATGGCTGCCGCGTCCTCGGTCGTTGAGGCTCGTCGAGCCCTACCAGTATACTTGGGTAGTCCGCGAACGAACCTCCCCTTTCAACGCCAGCGCTCATTACGGGCGGTCCGTCCGCGGCCGCCCTTAGCCATGCCGGAGCAACGATGATTCACCACGCGATCGCGACCCACCCGCCGCGACGTACGAATGCTCCGGGCCGTGCTGGTCGCATCATAACGCACGCTGTCATCTACAATCGCCACCTTAACCCGGCCGAGTTCGCCGTGATGTCGACGATGTGACAGAGCTAATTTCCGGTGCGTGGCGGTCGCGCCGGTACGGTTACTGCCGGCGCGGCGTCCTGAAAGACTTTCCGAAGCTCCTCCCGGATTAGCGCCACTCCCGCGGCGCTCAGGTGATCGGCATCGGCATAAGTAAGGCGACCTTCAACCGCGAAAATGCACTTGTCATTCGGGCAGAGATACGGGGCGGGATCGATAATCTGAACGGACCGGTCTCGGCTTCCAATTCGATCAAGGATCTCGAGGTGTTTTTTTCGCGTTCCTAAGTACGTATCCCGGCCATATTCGGAGAACGTGACGGCTTGCGATAGATCCCTGGTCTTGGGGTTCCCAATATATATGGAAGGATCAAACTCGGGATTTTGCGGTATCGGCTTCATGACAAATACTTGAAGACCGAAAGAACGAAGCCGGCCGATCGCATAGCGGAAGTCATCTTCCACGAAATCTAACGGCCACGACACAACGATAAACACGGTCGCGATATGATTATCCGCAATGCCTCTTTCGAGCCGCTTCCAGTACGCGCTGGGACATAGCATCTTGCCGGTCTCAATCGGCCGGCAGATATTCGTGCTAACAAATACGGGTGTCCCCGCCTCGGTTCCAAGATCGGTGAACACTTCACGGAGCATATTCGAGTGAGAGTCCCCGAGTAGAAGAACACCCCCGTCCCCTCGGATTTTATTTCGGCTGCAGATGCTGGAGTTGAATGAGAACAGACGGTCGATGATTGGGCACCGCTCGCCGGGCCGATCGAACTTGGCTTCGATGTAAGGGCGATCCGAGACGGGGTAGCGCTCGATTGCCCCGTTGGAATTTATCAGCCAAGCGCCGGCCACCGCGGAAAATATGACGAAGGCAACGAGCAACAGTGTCGTGTTTAGGGGGCGCTTTAGACCGGAGGATCGATGAGAGGGTTGCTCAATAGCGATGTAGCTCACGACCGCTAAAAGATATCCTGCAACAAGCAGTATGGCCCCCGCGGTGCCGGTTATCGGTTTACCAGACCATACCGCGTACAATGAGATCAGCGGCCAGTGCCAGAGATACCAGCTGTACGATATCTTGCCGACGTGCTGCACGGGACTGGCAGAAGCTGCAGCGGTGAACGCCGCACCGGCCTGCCCTTGGACGACGCACAGAATGAACGCGCCGGTAAGAGCTAGGGCGGAATGCAGTCCGGGGAAAGGCGCATGCTCGGCAAACAAGAATATCGAGGCCAGTATTAGTGCGACTGCCCCTATCGCGATGGCGGGAGTGGCCCGCGAGGCGGATCGTTCACGAAACTTTTGATACAGCAGCGCTGCGCCGATGCCGGCTGCAAATTCCCATGCGCGGGAGGGTAGCAGGAAGAAAGCTGCGCGATCGCTGTAGTGTGCGGTTCCCACAGCAAACGCGAGCGAGCTGAAACCAAAGGCTATCAGCGCGATAGGCCAATATCGTCCACTCCACTTCCTTAAAAGTATTGGTACGAAAAACAGGAAATAGAACCATTCCTCGATCGCCAAGCTCCACGTATGCAGCAACGGCCGTTGTAAAGAGCCGACGAAATAGTCGCCTTGGGCTAAGAACACGTCGTTTTGGCTGTAAATCGCCTGGGCAAAGAGCGATTGACCATATTCCAGCAATAGGTTCGGCGGCAGCACATAGTACGCCGCTGCTGTCGTGACGATCAGGAGCACGAGATAGGCCGGCACCAGGCGACGCACACGCCGCGCAAAAAATGTACGCCAGCGGTTTTCGCCGCTGACCAGTTTCTCGCCGTACTGAAGCCAAATGATGAAGCCCGATATCAAGAAAAAGATATCGACGCCGACGAACCCGCCCGGCACCCATGCTGGGAAGGAGTGGAATAACACCACCGCTACAACGGCTACTGCGCGAAGTGCATCGAGCACGACTAGCCGCGTAGTCTCTTGAGATTTCATCGCGCCGCCCCGAATGCCGTCCGCTCCCCGGCGAGACTGTACGCCGATAGCAGACACTCAAGCCGCGTCTAGCTCAACGCTCGGCTGCGGCGCCCCCCCCACCAGCATCGCGACCCATCTGGTCGCAGGAAAGGATGACGCATGACTGCGACAGCAAACAGTAGCCTCGCGGCCCAAGCGGTAGCGAAAGGCCCTATGACGCTCGCCCCTCCGTCCTTCGATGGGCACGGACGGCTCGTCGTCATCAACCTCGCCGGCATGACTGCGGTCATGGCGGTTTGGGTCCGGTCCCAGGATTGGGTAGCGAGCAGGCGGTCGGCTTCGTCGCGCCAGACGCCCGCACGGGGGAGGGCGAGGGCGGCCTTGCAGGCGGCGACGAACGGCGTCGCATCGGACGCGATCTCCACCGCCGCCGAGTCGCCATAATGGCGGATCACGTCGACGATCGACGTCGAGACGACGGGCAGGCCGCCGGCGAGATATTCGGGCGTCTTGGTCGGGCTGATGAAGCGCGTCGCGGCGTTCATCGCGAACGGCATTAGCGCGACGTCCCGGCCCGAGAGATAGGCGGGAAGTTCGTGGTAATCACGCCCGCCGAGCCAGTGGATGTTGGCGCGGCGTGGCAGGTGGGCGGGGTCGATCTTCACGACCGGGCCGATCATCACGAACGACCAGTCGGGTCGTGCAGCAGCGACGGCGTCGATCAGTGCGAGGTCGATGCGTTCGTCGATGACGCCGAAGAATCCGAGCTTCGGGCCCGCGATGCGGCGCTAGTCTTCCGGTTCGACGTTGCCGGTGCGGGCTCGTGCGAAATGCGCGACGTCGACCGCGGAGGGGAAGGCGTGGACGTCGCGGTGGCGGTCGCGCTTGGCTTCGTACAGGCTATAGCCGCCGGTGAAGACGAGGCCGGCACGCGCGAGCAACCGGGTTTTCACGGTCGAGCAGGGCGGGGTCGGCGAAACGGAACGCGGACAGGTCGTCCATGCAGTCGTAGATCACGGCGGTAGCGTCGAGGTGCTCGGCGAAAGGGAGCATCGTCGGCGTGTAGAACTAGAGCAATGGCTTCGTCCGGATGCTCGTTGCGATCAGCATGTCGAGCAGTTGCCGCAACCCCGTCCCGACCTGCTCGGCATTCCACCAATGCGGGAGGCGCGGGCGCAGCGCGATCACTTTGTCGGCGGGGAAGGGGTGATGTTCGAGGAACGGCAGCGGGTGGTCGCAGGGTATGTGTTCTTCCCAGACGAACACGCTCTGGTTACGCGCGAACCGCTTCATCAGATGCTCGGGGCGCTGGGTGACGAAATCCCAACGGAGATGCGAGAAACAGATCAGCGGCGGGGCGTTTGCGTCATCGGACTTCGAGAGGCTGGGGGTGGGTCCGATACCGTGCACGCTCTTCCAATCCGCGAAGCCGCAGTCATCCGCGTTGGTGCTCGAACCTAAAACCATGTTCCGGCCAAGTCGCTATGGTCGGTCAGGTATTTTTCATTGCTTTACATCTTGTATTTACTCGATAATCTTAGCCAATCGTGCCACGCTATGCGTCCATGTCCAACGTTCCAGGACGCCCCCGCGGGGCCGAAATTCGTCGACGGTTTCGCGCATTGTAAGGACCGCTTCGGCAAACCCGTTCGCCGAAGCAGTCATGCCGGTCTCGGGCAGAATGAACTGCAGTCCGCAGCGCAGATCGGCATTGGCGAGCACGGGTAATCTGCGGTATCTCGGACCCGCGTCCGCTGGTGCGAAGCGGCGACGCCCGGTCCCATCAGGGCCGGGCATGCCTTCAACGCCGTCAGCCGGAAGGCGACCACCGTTTAGTCCTTTGCGCTACCTGGCTCTGCCATCCCCCGATGTTGTTCGGCGAGAATGGAACCGGGGATCACGTTGGCGAGCACGCCCTGGACCTTCGTCTTCCAGCCCGAGAAGATCGATGCCTTGCCGCTCATCAGCGCATTCCAACCGTCCTTGGCGACATCGGCCGGATCGCTCTTGTTCGGATCGGTGCCGACATCGGTGTCGTTCATGCCGGCGCGGTCGAAGAATTCGGTATCGACGGGGCCGGGCATCAGCGTCGTCAGCGTGACGCCGTCGGCCTCCTTGATCTCGTTGCGAAGCGCTTCGGTAAAGCTGTCGATGAACGCCTTGGTGCCGTTATACACCGCCTGGAACGCGCCGGGGATGTAGCCCGCGACCGAGCCGACCACGAGAACCTTGCCGTCGTTGCGCGCGACCATCGCCGGCAGCACCTTATGGATGAGGTACAATGTGCCGGTGATGTTGGTATCCACCACGAGCCGCCAATCCTCGACCTTCTGGTCGAGGAAGCCGTGGCCGAGACCGTGGCCGGCATTGGCGCACAATATGTCGACTTTCCGCCCGTTGGTCGCGGCGATCAGCGCATCGACGCCGTCGATCGTCGACAGGTCCGCCTCGACCGCGGTCACGTCGGTACCGAACTGCTTGAAGTCGGCGCCGGCAGCCTGGATCAGCGCCTCGTTGGCGACGACGAGGATGTCATAGCCGTCCTTCGCGGCGAGCGTGGCGAGTTCGAAGCCGATGCCCGTCGAGGCACCGGTGATGATTGCGAATTTATCGGCCATTGTCTCAGATCCTCTCAATTGAAGCCGGGCTTCAGCACGACCTTGGTCACTTCGTTCTGGTTGTTCTTGAACATGTCGTAGCCCTTGGGGGCGTCCTCCAGGTCCATGCGGTGCGAGATTAGGAAGGTCGTGTCGATCTTGCCCTCCATGATCGCGTTGAGCAGCGCGGGCATATAGTGCTGGACGTGCGTCTGGCCGGTCTTGAGCGTCAGCCCCTTCTCCATCAGCGCACCGAGCGGGAACTTGTCGATGAACCCGCCATACACCGCCGGCATCGATACCCGCCCGCCCTTGCGACAGGCGATGATCGCCTGGCGGATCGAATGTGCGCGGTCGGTGCCGAGGAAGGTCGACGCCTTGATCTGGTCGATCACGTTGTCGACGAAGAAGCCGTGTGCCTCCAGGCCGACGCTGTCGATCACCGCATCGGGACCGATCCCGCCGGTCATCACCATCAGCGCTTCGTACACGGCGCTTTCTTCGTAGTTGATCGTCTCGGCGCCGAACTTCTTTGCCAACTCAAGGCGGTGCGGGAAATGATCGATCGCGATGACGCGTTCGGCGCCCATCAGGAATGCCGACTGCACCGCGAACAGCCCGACCGGACCGCAACCCCAGACCGCGACCGTGTCGCCCGGTTCGATCTGCGCATTCTCCGCTGCCATCCAGCCGGTCGGCAGGATGTCGGAGAGGAACAGCACCTTCTCGTCCTCGACACCGTCCGGGATCACGATCGGCCCGACGTCGCTGAACGGCACGCGGACATATTCCGCCTGGCCGCCCGCATAACCGCCGGTCATGTGGCTATAGCCGAACAGACCGGCCATCGGCTGACCGTAGAGTTCCTGCGCGATATCCTGATTGTCGGCGGGGAGACCGTTGTCGCAGGCCGAATATTGATGCTTGCCGCAGTGATAGCAGCTGCCGCACGATATCGTGAACGGGACGACGACCTTCTGCCCCTTCTTCAGCGTCGATTTCGCGCCGACCTCGACGACTTCGCCCATGAATTCGTGGCCGAGAATGTCGCCTGCCTGCATCGTCGGGATGTAACCATCGTACAGATGCAGGTCGGAGCCGCAGATCGCGGTCGCGGTGACCTTGATGATGCAGTCGCGTGGATTGACGATCTCGGGGTCGTCGACGGTATCGACGCGGACGTCGTGCTTACCGTGCCATGCCAAAGCGCGCATCAGGCCATCTCCTCTTCGCGTTGCTTGCGGGTCATCGCCGCGGTCGCGATCTCGCCGGTTTCCATCAGTTGTTTGAAGCGCCGCAGGTCGCGGCGTGCCTGTATCGCCGGTTCGCGTTGGAACATCTTGGCGATCAGCTTGCCGATGACGCCGGCGGGCGGATCATAGGCGATCGTCGCGGTGACGACGGTACCGCGCGCGCCGGCATCGCGAAACTCGACCCGGCCGCTGTTCGCGACGTCGGCGCCGGGCTCGGACGTCCAGGCGATCACGCCGTCCTTCGCCTCTTCGGTGACGACCGCATCCCATTCGACGGTCTTGCCCGCGGGGGCTTTCACGACCCAGTGCGATCGCTTGTCGTCCAGAATGTCGATCCGTTCGACGTTTTCCATGAACGTCGGCAGGTTCGCGAAGTCTCGGAAATAGGCGAAAACCTCGGCGATCGGACGATTGATCGTTACGGCGCGCGCGACGATCGTGTCGCCTTTGAGGTCGGTAACCCTGGATTCCGTCAGCGCATCGCCTTTTTTCCAGGTCGTCGGGGGGGCATCGTCACCATGCGCGGTCTTCTCGTCCGTCATGTCAATTCATCCTGTCCTGGCGAGCATGTTGGCTCGCTCGTTCACCACGTTGCGTGAGCGCTCAACGCACAATCCAAGAAATGGCCCCGGCGTCGGGAAATGATATTCCGCCCTGAACACGCGCCATCGGGAGCGGCAGGCCGGTAGCCCGAAGGCACTGCGATAGCGCAGTTCTTTGCTGCGATAAGGTATGTCGGTGCGACAAATCTTAACCAACGTACGGTAAGGCCTTCGTCATCAATCCGGGCATTTCCGGGATCGCACTACGGCAAGCGAGATATGAGCTTCATGGACTTCGATGCATTTCCGCGAGGCAGTGGCGGAACTAGATCGCGCGGGTGTGCAGGGTGCCGCGACGGTCGCGAATTGCCGTTCGATTTCACGATGGCGTTCCAGCCGATCGTCGATATCCAAACTGGAAGGATCTGGGCGTACGAGGCGCTGGTCCGGGGAGCCGCGGGCGAGGGCGCCGGCACGATCCTCGCGCAGGTCGCGCCCGAACTGATCTACGGTTTCGACCAGGCTTGTCGCGTCAAGGCAGTCGAACTGGCGGGGCAGCTCTATCCGGCGGATACCGACATCAAGCTGTCGATCAACTTCATGCCCAATGCCGTCTATGAGCCGAATGCCTGTATTCGCGCCACGCTCGACGCAGCCTCACGCTCGGGGTTCGACCCGCGCAACCTGATGTTCGAGTTCACCGAGAACGAAAAGATGCAGGACGTCGATCACGTCCGACGGATCATCGAAGCCTATCGCGCGCAGGGGTTCACGACCGCGATCGACGATTTCGGCGCAGGCTATGCGGGGCTGGGGTTGCTGGCCGAACTTCGCCCCGACGTGCTCAAGATCGACATGGCGCTGATTCGCGACATCGACCTGTCCGCCACCAAACGCACGATCGTATCGGCTATCGTCGGACTGACGACGGCGCTCGATATCCAGCCGCTCGCCGAGGGCATCGAGACGGACGCCGAACTGGCCACGCTGCGTGACCTCGGCATCCGTCTTTGCCAGGGGTATCTGCTGGGTCGCCCTGCCATCGGCACTCTCGCAAGCGTCTGATCACGGCAAGATGATAGCTTTGCCGTGATGAGCGGAACGCGTCAGTCTTCGGCGACATCGCTGGCGTCGAACTCGGCGAACGCGGCTTTGACTTCCGCTGCGCGCGCTTCGTCCTGAATATCTACCGACACGACGATCTTTCCCTCCAGCGCCGCGTCGTCACGCGATTCGGGCGTAGGGTCCTGGCCCTCGGTGTCGGCACCCGCTTCTTCGTTGCCGACGCTGTTGCGATCGCCGTCGGTGGTGATGAAGATGTCGGCCCGCTCGATGCCCTGCTCCTGGACGAGACGCTCGACGGTCATCTCGGCTTCGCGGCGGGTCTCGAACTTGGCTTTCAAATTGGTCGGCATGGGAAGCTCCTTGGTTGTTCGATCGAACGTGCTCAACGCGTTGGCGGGATTTTTGTCCGGTTGAGGCCGAACAAAATTGCCGCGTTCGGCGAGAGCGACCCGGTTCGTGCGGGTATCGGTCATGACGAGAGTACAGCTGAAACATGACAAAAGCGTTAGATTGATAGTGACTCGCAACAGCGATTCTCCTAGAGGCCTCCCGTCAACGGGGGTTCAGTATGAGTTTTTCGAGTATATTGCTGGCGAGTGCAGCACTGGTCGGGGCACCTTTGCCAGCGCCGGCGGAAGAGCCGAAAACCGTCGAAGCCACCGGATCGGACGACGCGCAGAAGGCCGAAGAGATCATGGTCATCGGCAAGAGCTATGGTCGCGAGGTCGGCAAGACCGTGACGCCGCTGAAGGACACGCCGAACACCATCACCGTAATCGACCGCGAGCAGATCGAGGCACAGAATCTGTTCACGCTGGAGGACGCGCTGACCGCGACCAACGGTATCACCGTCAACGGCGTCGGCAGCGAGGATCCGTCGTTCTTCTCGCGCGGGTTCGCGATCACCAATTACCTGATCGACGGCGTACCGACGTTCGCGTTCAATTTCCCGTCCGCCGTGCCGGACCTGTTCTTCTACGACCGACTGGAGGTCCTTCGTGGCCCGGCGGGACTGTTCAGCGGATCGGGCAATCCGGCCGGCAGCATCAACATGGTGCGCAAGCGACCACTCGAAGCGTTCAAGATGCAGGCGAACGCTGGTGTCGGCAGCTATGACAATGCCCGGTTCGAGCTAGACGTCTCGACGCCGATCGGATCGAAGGCAGGCATCCGCGTCGGCGCGATGGCGCAGGACCAGGATCAGTTCTTCGCCACCGCGCACCGCAACCGGATTGGCGGATTCGCGGCCGGTTCGCTGGAGATCGGGACGCGCACCACGCTGACGGTCGGCGGCTATTACGATCGTTTCCGCCCGGCGGTGCAGTCGGGGCTACCCGGCATCATCGGCGGCGCGGACGGCAGCGACGGGCAGTTGCTCGACGTGAAGCGATCGACCTATCTCGGTGCCGACTGGAACCGGTTCAACGCCGAGACCTGGACCGGGTTCGCCGAACTCCAGCACAAGATCAGCGATCGCTGGACGTTGCGCGCGACGGGACTGTTCACCGACGTCGACCGCGTCGATATCTACAGCTATATCGGCAACCAGCCGGTCACCGCGACCAATGGCTCGACCAGCCACATCGCCTATCGCGGCGACAGCAAGCAGCAGACGCGCTCGTTCGACTTCAACGGCATCGGCAGCTTCCCGCTGTTCGGGCGCGACCAGACGCTGATCCTCGGCACCGATTATCAGGCGAGTTCGGGTACGTCGTACAACACGCGCCTGTCCAACTATGCGCGGATCGACGTGTATAATCCGGTATCGCCGTTCGAGCCGCCGCTGAACCCGTACGGCGCGTCGCCCTATTATCCGGTGCAGGGCAGCGGCGCGACATGCCCCAACTCCAGCACGGCCATCACGCCTGCGCCCGTCAACTGCGTGCTGCAAAGCTATGGCGGTTCTTCGACCGACGTCGAGCAATACGGCATCTACGGGCAAATGCGGCTGAGCCCGGTCGCCGGCCTGACGCTGATCGGTGGCGGTCGCGTGACATGGTGGGATACCACGACGACCACGCTCCTGACGCCGAGCGGCGTTCTGCCGCCGTCGACGCGCTATGGGATCGACAACCGCTTCACGCCCTATGCCGGTATCCTCTGGGACGTGACGTCGCAGCTCAATCTCTATGCGAGCTATGCCGACAGCTTCACGCCGCAGGCGGCGCCGGTCGGGCGGGCACGTCCCGACGGGCAGCAGATCGAGCCGCTGATCGGCGCGCAATATGAGGCGGGCACCAAGCTTTCGCTGATGAACGACCGCCTGCTGCTGTCGGCGGCAGCGTACCAGATCACCCAGACCAACCGGCTGTTCAACGATCCCGACGTCGCGACCGTCGTGCTGCAGACGGGCAAGGTCCGCTCGCGCGGGATCGAGGCCGAGGCGACCGGTGAGATCCTGCCGGGCTGGCGGATCAACGGCGGCTACACCTACACCAAGACCAAGTATCTGGAGGACCAGAACGCCGCGTTCGAAGGATTGTCGCTGGTGCCGATCGTGCCGAAGCACATGATCAAGGCGTTCACCAACTATGCGCCGGTCGACGGGCCGTTGGCAGGCGCGAGCCTTGGCGGCAGCGTGACGTGGTTCAGCTCGACCTTCGGCGGTAATGCGGCGGTGTTCAACCCCGACGGCACGCTGCGCACCCGGTCCACCATCGTCCGCCAGCCGAGCTATGCGGTGCTCGACCTGCGCGCAGGCTACAAGTTCAGCGAGCGCGTAGGCGTGTCGGTCAACGTCGCCAACGTCCTCGACAAGAGCTATTACGCACGGATCGCCGCCACCGGTCGCGGCAATTACTATGGCAGCCCGCGCACTGCGTTCGCGACGCTTCGGTACAGCTTCGAATGACGGCGGGCGACGCGCATGCCCGCGCGCGCTGGGCGCGTCGTGGCGACATCGCGCTGCGCGTCGTCGCGGCGGTGCCGCTCGGTTATGCGACCGCGAGCCTGTGGGCGATGGCGATCGCGCGGCTGCTGCCCGGTGATCGTGCCGAGGCGAGCGTCACCGCCGCGCTGATCGCGCTCGCCTTGTGCGCGATCGCGGCGATGTGGGCGTTCGCGGCGCGTAGTGGCTGGCGGGCGATCTGGACGCTCGCCGCGGCTGCGGGCGTCGCGGCGGCGATCGCGTGGGTGTCGATCGATGCGACGGGGCGGTTATGAGCAAGGGGTTTCGACAGTCGCAGGCGTTCCTGCACACCTGGTCCGGGCTGCTGCTCGGCTGGATCCTGTTCCTCGTGTTCGTCGCAGGCACGATCGCGTTCTGGCGCGAGGGGCTCAACCGCTGGATGCGACCCGAGATTGCGCGGGTCGAGCAACCGATGCGCGTGCTGGCGGGGTCGCAGGCGTTCCTCGCCAGGAAGGCGCCCGATGCCAAGAGCTGGTTCATCCCGGTGGCGACCGAACGGACGCCCGGCGCGCAACTGTTCTGGGTGCCGCAGCCCAAGCCCGGCGAAGAGCGCGGGCGGGGCCGGCGTGGCGGACGAGGACGCGGCGATACCCAGGCGCTGATCGGCGCCGACGGACAGGTCGGGCAGGCGCGGGAGACGCGGGGCGGGGAGTTCTTCTACCGGTTCCATTTCGACCTCCATTACATGCCGGTGATCTGGGCGCGGTGGCTGGTCGGGTTCGCGACCATGATGATGCTGGTCGCGATCATGAGCGGGATCGTCACGCACAAGAAGATCTTCAAGGATTTCTTCACGTTGCGCCGCGCCAAGGGGCAGCGATCCTGGCTCGACGGCCATAATGCGACCGCGGTTCTGGCGCTGCCGTTCCACCTGATGATCACCTATACTGGGCTGGTCACGCTGATGGCGATGCTGATGCCGTGGGCGGTCGTCGCCAATTATATCGACGAGCGCGCGGTGTTCGCCGCACTGTTCCCCACCGCTACGGTAGTCGAGAGGACCGGCCGCCCGGCGCCCCTGATCGACCTGCGGCGGATCGCCGTCGATGCGGAACGCCGGCTCGGCGCGCCTGCCAGCTTCATCGAGGTCAGCGATCCCGGCGACGCCGCCGCGCGCGTATCGGTCAGCCAGAGCGCCAGTTCAATGCTAAGTTCGCGGACGCCGCGGCTGACCTATGACGGCGTGTCGGGACGGCTCGTCTGGCGTTCGCCGGCACCGGGAGCCGCTGCGGAAACTGCGGGTGCGATGATCGGTCTGCATGCCGGACGCTTCGCGGGCGACGGCGGGCGCTGGCTGTATTTCCTGTGCGGGATCGCCGGCACGCTGATGGTCGCGAGCGGCCTCGTGCTCTGGACCGTCAAGCGTCGCGAGCGCCTGCCCGACCCGACCCGACCGCATTTCGGGTTTCGCCTGGTCGAGCGGCTGAACGTCGCGGTGATCGGCGGCTTTCCGCTGGGGATCGCGTGCTTCTTCTGGGCCAACCGGCTCCTGCCGGTAACGCTGCGCGCGCGCGCTGATTGGGAGATGCATGTGCTGTTCATCGCCTGGGCGGTGGCCGCGGTGGTGGCGTTCGTCGTCAGGCCGGCGCGCGTCTGGCCGTTGCTGTTCGCGGCGACCGGCGTGCTGCTCGTCGCGTTGCCGGTGTACGACGTCGTCGCCACCGATCGCGGGTTGTTCGCGTCGCTGGCGATCGGTGACGCGATGATCGCGGGCATCGACGCGACGATCGCGGTGTTCGGGGTCGCCTTCCTCCTGCTTGCCCGTCGCGTCGCGCGCCATCGCCCGGCTGCAAAGCGCGTTCGCAAGGTCCCGGCCGTCATCGCCTCCAAGGTTCTGGAGCCCGCCGAATGAGCATCCTGTCGCTCCTGGTCGCCACCGCCGCGTTCGTGCTGCTCGGCCTCGCGACCGACGCGCATCATCGTCGCCGGTTCGGGTGCTGTCCGCAGAAAGCGCGGCGCAGGATTCTGCGGACCGGCGGCTGGCTCGCGCTGGTCGCGAGCGTCGTGCCCGCGATCCTCGCCCGCGGCTGGATCTTCGGGCCCATCCTGTGGGCAGGCGCGATCATGGCCGGTGCCGGGATCGCCTTCCTCGCGCTCAACTTCATTCCGCCCCGCGACGCGCAGCCGTCGCGATCCTCCGTCTAAAGGACCTTAGTTCATGCGTTTCCTGTTCGCAGCGCTCATCCTCTGCATCCCCGCGACCGCTCACGCGCACGAGATCTGGATCGAGCGCGATGGCACCGGCCCTGCGCGCGTCTATCTGGGCGAGCCGGGCGAACCCATGCCGGCCGGTGGCGATCCCGAATTCGCCAAGCTGAAAGCGCCGCGGATACTCGCGCAGCCCGACGCCGTCCTGACGCGGCGCGTAGGCTTCCTTGAGGCGAAACTGCCGGCGGGCGACGTGCGCGCCTGGGACGATTCGGTCTTCGCCCCCTGGGGGCAGGACGGGAAGAAGGAGGGCGTGGTCTATTACGCACGCGCGGGCCGTGCCGAGGCGCAGGCCAAGCTGCCGTTCGAACTGGCCCCGGTCACCGCGAACGGATCGCGCTTCGTGCTGACGCGCGACGGCAAGCCGGTGGCGGGCGTCCCCGTCGCGCTGTACGCGCCCGATCGTTCGAAGACCGACCTGACCACCGATGCCGCCGGGATCATCGAGACGGGCAGGACGGGTGTCGCCAAGCCGGGACGCTATCTCCTGGTGGCCAGCAAGAAGGAAGACGGGCCGATCTCGCTTCCGGGCGGCGTCGCGCAGACGGTGTACCGGATCACGACGACCTCGTACGTCGCACGCTGAGACTTCCCACGCTGAGACTGCCCACGCAGGATCGATTGGCGATTGACGATCGATCCTGCGTCCTTGAAGCCGCGAGCGAATGCGAGGAGGCGTTTTGCCGACCGAGCGCGAACGGAGTCGAGGCGTGGCAATCAAGCCGACGAAGGAATGGAACGGCGCGGTCGTCCGCACGTGGCTCGAAAGCCGGGTGGTCGCCGCGCGAAACGATCAGGTCGTGGCGGAGCGCGGCGGGCGAGAGCTGCAGGACGATTGCGACAAGGCGAGCGCCGAGGAAATGGTCTGCTCGCTCCTGAAGGTCAGGAACACGGTCGATCTCCAGGCGTCGTTCTCCGCCGCGCTGCTGCTGTTGCTCGAGCGCGACGAATATATTTGGCGCGGCGTGTACAACGACACGCGGTTCGACCGGCACGTTCGGTCCTATGCAAAGAAGTTGCTGAAGATGGCGAAGACGAACGAGGGCTTCGAGAACACCACGCATTACCAGTGAGAATGCGATTCCCGAAACACGGCGCCACGTTGCGGTGAGCGAGATCGCGACCTAGATGTCGGCGACTTAGCGCCAATCCACGGAAGCCGGCCTTGACTGACATCACCGACCGCGTTCCCCCCGCCGCACCGAAGATTACCGCCGATGCCGAGCGGATCGCCTCGGAGCTGGTCGGCCAGGATGTCGGCACCGACCCGTTCGTCGCCGCCGTGCGGGCCACGCGCATGCCGATGATCATCACCAACCCGCGCCTGGCCGACAACCCGGTGGTGTTCGCCAACAACGCGTTCTGTCGTCTGAGCGGCTATACGCGTGAAGAGATACTCGGGCGTAACTGCCGCTTCCTGCAGGGACCGGAGACCGACGCGGCGACGATCGAACGCATTCGCGAGGCGGTGCGACGGGTCGAGCCGCTCGAGATCGATATCCGCAACCACCGCAAGGACGGCGAACCGTTCTGGAACCGCCTGCTGATGGCGCCAGTCTACGATACCGAGGGCGTGCTGGCGTATTTCTTTGCCAGCCAGGTCGACGTGACGATCGAGCGGCAGAAACTGCACGGCCTGGAGGTCAGCAACGCATCGCTGATGGCCGAACTCACCGACCGGCTGCGGATGCAGGAGGAGCATGAGCGCGAGCTCGCCTTTACGCTGAAGGCCGCACGGTTCGGTACGTGGAGCCTGGAAATCGCCAGCAAGCGGCTGACCGCATCCGAAACCTGCAAGGAAATCTTCGGCCGACCCGCGCACGAACCCTTCACCTATGACGATCGGCTCGCAGCGATCCATCCCGACGATCGGGGCAAGAGCATTGCCGAGGTGGCCCGCTGTGTTGCGGAGGGAACCGATTATGGCGTCGAATACCGGATAATCCGGCCAAACGGCGAGATGCGATGGATCGGCTCGCGGGGGCAGCCCTTCTACAATGCGGACCATGAGGCGCTGCGGATCGCCGGCGTCTCGACCGACATCACCGATCAGCGGCGTAGCGACATGATGCGCGCCGCGCTCGTCGAGCTGTCCGACGTGTTCCGCGATACCGACGAGCCGGACGATATCTCGTTCGCGGCGGCGCGGATCATCGGCAATACGTTGGGCGTCAGCCGCGTCGGCTATGGCCAAGTCGATACGCAGGCCGAAACCATCACGATCGCGCGAGACTGGAATGCGCCCGGAATCACGTCACTCGCGGGCGTGCTCAACTTCCGCGATTACGGTTCGTACATCGAAGACCTCGCCCAGGGCCGCGACGTGGTGTTCGACGATGCGCGGGTCGACCCTCGTACGATGGCGAACGCCGCCGCGCTCGAGGCGATCAGCGCCCGCGCCGTCATCAACATGGCGTTGACCGAGAACGGCGCTCTCGTTGCCCTGCTGTACATCAATCACGAAGCGCAGCGTCATTGGCGCGACGACGAACTCGCATTCATCCGCGAGGTTGCCGAGCGGACCCGGATCGCCACCGAGCGGCGGCGCGCGGAACAGGAGTTGGCCGCGCTCGCCGCATCGCTCGAACAGCAGGTGACCGCGCGGACCGGCGAGCTTCAGAACGCGGAGGACGCGCTGCGCCAGTCGCAGAAGATGGAGGCGGTCGGCCAGCTCACCGGCGGCGTCGCGCATGATTTCAACAACCTGCTGACCGTCATCCGGTCGGCGACCGACCTGCTCAAGCGGCCGGACCTCAGCGACGACCGGCGCGCGCGCTATATCGAGGCGATTTCCGATACGGCTGATCGCGCAGCAAAGCTGACCGGGCAGCTGCTCGCCTTCGCGCGTCGGCAGGCGCTCAAGCCCGAGATCATCGATGTCGGTCAGAGTCTGCGCGTGATTTCGGACATGCTGGGCACGCTGACCGGATCGCGCATCGTGATCGGCATCGACGTGCCGGACGCCGCGTGTTTCACCAATGTCGATCCCAGCCAGCTCGATACCGCGCTGGTGAACATGGCGGTCAACGCGCGCGATGCGATGGACGGGGCGGGCCGGATCGACGTCGCCGTACGCCGGGCCTCGTTCATTCCCGCGGTCCGATCGCATCCCTTGGTGCACGGCGATTTCGTCGCGATATCGATGACCGACACCGGCTCCGGCATCGAACCCGACAAGCTCGAACGCATCTTCGAACCGTTCTTCACGACCAAGGACGTGGGGCAGGGGACCGGGCTCGGGCTCAGCCAGGTGTTCGGGTTCGCCAAACAGTCCGAGGGCGATATCACGGTCGAGAGCCAAGTCGGCGTCGGCACGACCTTCACCCTGTACCTGCCGGCGGTCGATCAGGGGGCGTTGCCCGAAGCGGACGACGCGGTCGAGGATCTGGCCGACGGTCACGGCACCTGTGTCCTGGTGGTCGAGGACAACCGTGAAGTCGGGACGTTCACCACGCAGTCGCTTGCGGAACTTGGCTATTTGACGGTCTGGGCCGCCGATGCGCAGGAGGCCCTGGCCGAACTGGACAAGGATGCGTCACGGTTCGACATCGTGTTTTCGGACGTGGTGATGCCGGGGATGAACGGCATCGAACTCGCCGAGACGATCCGGACGCGATACCCCGGACTGCCGGTGGTGCTGACGTCGGGGTATAGCAACGTGCTCGCGCAGAACGGAACGCACGGCTTCGATCTGCTGCACAAGCCGTATTCGGTCGAGCAATTGTCGCGCGTGCTGCGCAAGGCGGCGGGCTGATCCCGGGCGGACCGGTTCGGTCGGCGCATCATGCTTCATGGCTTGCTTACCAATCCGCGCTACTGAGCATTCCATGCTTCAGGATGCCGCGCTTTCCGATCGGGCCGAGGTCGACCCCGAGACCGATCCCCGTCCGCGGTCTGCGGTCAGCCATGGTGCGGGGCTTTCGGGACTGGTCGGCGTGTTGGCGTGGCTCGGCATCGCGCGCTGGTACGGGATGGACGGGCCGTATTCGGCGCTCATCAACGTAGCCGCGTGCGGGCTGCCGATGGTCGCGTGGTCGCTGCTGGTCGACAAGGTCCATCGGAACCCGAGCACCGGGATCGACTGGTCTGTGGGCAGGCCCTGGCGCGAGACGCTCGACACCAGCCTGACCAAGCTTGCCGGTTTATGGGCGACCTGGGCGGGGATCGCGGTGATCTACGGTGCCGGGCGATTCTATTGGCAGGGCAATTTCGCATTTGCGATGTGGTGCTTCACCAACGCCGCGCCGATCGTGTTCGTCGTCTCGATCCCCTATGTCCTCTGGATCGACCGGTACCTCGTCGAGCCGCGCGACGGCGCCTGGCACCTTGGCGCGTGGATGACGGGTCAGGCGGGTGTCGACCGCGAGGCGATCTATGGTCATTTGCGCGCATGGGGCGTGAAGACGTTCTTCCTCGCCTTCATGCTCGCGATCGTCCCGCCGGGGTTCGGCGAGTTCGTCCGCGGCGACATGCGCGCGGTGCTGCATGATCCGGTGACGCTGTCGAACTGGCTGGTGATGCTGATGTTCCTGATCGACGTGGCGTTCGCGACGATCGGCTATGTGCTGACCTTCCGCCCGCTCGATTCGCACATCCGCAGTGCCAATCCGTATGCGGCGGCGTGGATGCCGGCGCTGATGTGCTACCCTCCGTTCATCCTGATGAATACCGGCGGGCCGCTCGACTATCATCCGGGCACGTCGGACTGGGCATATTGGTTCCAGTGGCATCCGGTGCTGCTTGGCGTGATCGGCACGGTCCTGGTGGCGCTGACCGCGATCTACGCGTGGGCGACGATGGCCTTCGGCTTCCGTTTCTCGAACCTGACCAACCGCGGGATCCTGACGCACGGGCCCTATGCGGTGTCGCGCCACCCGGCGTATCTGTCGAAGAACCTGTTCTGGTGGATCTCCACCATTCCGATTCTGACGGTTGGCAGCGTCGTCGACGCGGTGCGCGCGACGCTGCTGATGGCGGCTGTGAGCGGTGTCTACTACTGGCGCGCCAAAACCGAGGAGCGGCATCTGAAGCTCGACCCGGACTACCGCGCGTATTTCGACTGGATGACGCGCAACGGGTTCGTCCCGGGGCTGTTCGCGAGGTTGCGCAGTTAGAAGCTGGCCTCGTCATAGACCTTCGAGACGTCGCCACCCCAGACGCCGTTGTACCGCTCCAGCAGCACTTCGGCGGGCACCTTGCCGCTCCGCACGATCTCCCGCAGCGGATCGAGGAAGCCGGTCTCGTTGTCGCCCGCCCGGTTGAAGCGCGCGCGTGCAGAGAGACCGGCACCGGCGATGTCGAGCACCTGGCCGGCGATGTCGCGCAGCTTGCCGCCGCCGGGGATCGGCGCGTCGAGTGCCAGCTTCGGCACCGCATCGCGCAACGACTGGCGCTCGTCGATCGTCCAGTCCTTGACCAGATCCCACGCAGCATCGAGCGCACCCTGATCGTACAGCAATCCGACCCACAAGGCCGGCAGCGCGCAGATCCGGTTCCACGGTCCGCCGTCCGCGCCGCGCATTTCGAGGAACGTCTTCAGTCGCACCTCGGGGAAGGCGGTCGACAGATGATCGGTCCAGTCGTCCAGCGTCGGCTTCTCGCCCGGCAGGACGCTGAGTTCGCCCTTCAGGAAGTCGCGGAACGAGAGGCCAGCGGCATCGATATACTTGCCCTCGCGGTAGACGAAGTACATCGGCACATCGAGCGCGTACTCGGCGTAGCGCTCGTAGCCGAAGCCATCCTCGAACACGAACGGCAGCATGCCGGTGCGGTGCGGATCGGTGTCGGACCAGATATGGCTGCGATACGACAGCATGCCGTTCGGCTTGCCCTCGGTGAACGGCGAGTTGGCGAACAGCGCGGTCGCCAGCGGCTGGAGTGCCAGCCCGACGCGGAATTTCTTCACCATGTCCGCTTCGGACGCGTAATCGAGGTTCACCTGGATCGTGCAGGTCCGCAGCATCATGTCGAGGCCCATGCTGCCGACGCGCGGCATGTGCCGCAGCATGATCGCATAGCGCCCCTTGGGCATCGTCGGCAGTTCGGCCCGCGTCTTGTCCGGCCACATGCCGAGCCCGAGGAAACCGATGCCGAGCTTTTCGCCCGCGGCCTTCACCTGCTCCAGGTGACGCCCGGTCTCGGCGCAGGTCTCGTGCAGGCTGTCGAGCGGTGCGCCGGAGAGTTCGAACTGTCCGGCGGGCTCCAGGCTGATGCTGCCGTCGGGGCCCGACATGGCGATGGCGTTTCCGCCCTCCATGACCGGCTTCCAGCCATATTGCTCCAGTTCGCCGAGCAGCGCGCGGATGCCACTGGGCTCGTCATACGACGGCGCGTGGTGATCGCCGTTCGCATAGACGAACTTCTCGTGCTCAGTGCCGATCCGCCACGCGTCCTTCGGCTTCTCGCCGCGCGCAAAGCTGGCGATCAACTGGTCGCGCGACTCGATCGTCGGGCTGGTCTTTTTCGGAGCGGGAATCGTCGTCATCGCCGCGCCTTACGCGTCGATGAACGAGGGTGCTAGAGGGGATTCGGACCAATCGGTACCGATCTCACACACCGCCGCGACCGGGCCCCCAATCGCCGGCCGCCGCCATCCACAAGGCGACTGCAGCACCCGCCGCGGTTTCCGCGCGCAGGATGCGTGGACCGAGGCCGATACCGATGGCCTGGGGATGATTGCGGATTGCCTCGCGCTCGTCCGCGTCGAAGCCGCCTTCGGGCCCGATCAGGATCGCCGCCGGACCGGGCCGCGATCGCATCGCCTCCAGCGCAGGCACGCCGCCAGTCTCGTCCGCAAAGAACAGCACGCGATCTTCAGGCCAGTCGCGCAGCAACGCCGCCAGCTTCACCGGCTCGGTCACCTCGGGCAGCGCGGTGCGTCCGCATTGCTCGGCCGCCTCGATCATCTGCGTGCGCAGACGCTCGGTGTTGGGCTTGTCGACGATCGTCCGCCGCGTGATGACGGGCTGCAGCCGCGCGACGCCGAGCTCGCACGCCTTCTCGGCCATCCAGTCGACGCGGCCCTTCTTGAGCGGCGCGGCGCACAGCCAAAGATCGGGCACATCCTCGCGCGGTCGGAGCATTTCGGTGACGTCCAGGACCAAGTCGCGCTTGCCGACGCTCGACGCGACGCCGAGCCATTCGCCGGTCCGATCGTCGAACAGCTTCACCGGTTCACCGATCTTCATCCGCATCACACCGACGAGATAATGCGCCGCTGGGCCATCAACGTGGAGCGGTCCAGCCACGAGCGGCGTATCGACGAAAAGGCGCGGCGTGGACTGCGGCGGCCAGGCTGGGGTTGCAGGCATGTACCGCCCCTAGCAAATCTTCCCGCAGACGGGGAGGGGCGGCGGCAACCGGGTACTAAGCCGTCGCTTCGTCAGCCAGAGCGGCGGCGAGCCATCCCGGGATCAAGGCGTCGCCAAGTGCTTCGACGCGGCGATGTTCGATCATCAGGCCAAGATCGGGGTAGGTCGTGCGAGTACGGTTGCTGGGCTCGGTGAAGGGCGCGACGACGAGGCGGCGATTGACCTTCGAGCGGTGGTGCATCCGCGCAGTATTTTCCTGGCCGACGTAACACCCCTTGGTAAAGCTGACGCCGTTCAATTCGCGTGCGTTGCATTCGAGCCAGAGTGTTTCACCCGCGCCCAAGTCCGCGACGCCTTCGGGAACGCCCAGCGACAGGCGGTGCGCGTGCCACCCCGTCGCGGGCGTGGCTTCGGGAGCGAGCCAGCGATGACCGAGTTCTGCGAGGCGAGGGTCGGGGACGCCTTGCGCACCATCGGGCGACCAGTGGACCTTCAGCGCGTCGGGCTGGAGCGTGATCGCGCGGCGCAGGCGGTAAAGCGACAGGCGCTTGGTCAGTGCCCCGGCCTGCGCGGCTTCGACGTCGATCAGCACGTCGTCGCCGTCCGCCCACAGGATGAAATCGAACAGCGCCTTGCCCTGCGGTGAGAGCAATGCGGCCCAGGCCGGGTTGGCGGGGGTCAGCAGCGCGGTGTCGGCGGTGACCAGCCCTTGCAGGAAGCCCCGCACGTCTTCACCCGCGACGCGGATCACGCTGCGGTCGGCGAGCATCGTTCCAGGAGTTTCCATGATCACCACCTAGTGTGCCCAGCGCGATTTCCAAGCAGGCGACGTCTGGCATCCGGCGGCCGGCACCGATAGGAAGGCCGCATGACCGAGCGCCTCACGATCCGCCGCCCCGACGACTGGCACGTCCACCTGCGCGATGGCGCGATGCTGGAGGCGGTGGCGGGGCATACCGCGCGACAGTTCGCGCGCGCGATCATCATGCCGAACCTGACGCCGCCGGTGACCTCGATCGAGGCAGCCGAGGCGTATCGCGGTCGGATCATGGCTGCACTCGGAGACCGAGCCGACTTCACGCCGTTGATGACGTGCTATCTCACCGACGGCACCGATCCGGCGGAGATCGAGCGCGGCCATGCCGAGGGCGTGTTCACCGCATGCAAGCTGTACCCCGCGCATGCGACGACGAATTCGGCGCACGGCGTCACCGATATCCGCGCGCTGACCGGCGTGCTGGAGACGTTGCAGCGGATCGGCATTCCGCTGTTGATCCACGGCGAGGTGACCGACAAGTCGATCGACATCTTCGACCGCGAGGCCGTGTTCGTCGAGCGCGTGCTGACGCCGCTGGTGCGCGACTATCCCGGCCTGAAGATCGTGCTGGAGCATATCACGACCGCGGAAGCGGCGGCGTTCGTGGCGGAGGCGGATCATCCGATCGCCGCGACGATCACGCCGCAGCATCTGCTGATCAACCGCAACGCGCTGTTCGACGGGGGGCTCAGGCCGCACGCCTATTGCCTGCCGGTGCTGAAGCGCGAGACGCACCGGTTGGCGGTGCGGCGCGCGGCGGTGTCGGGATCGCCGCGGTTCTTTCTCGGGACCGACAGTGCGCCGCATGTCGTCGGGGCGAAGGAATCGGGCTGCGGCTGTGCGGGGATCTTCAACGCGCCGTTCGCCTTGGAGGCTTATGCGTGGGTGTTCGACGAAGAGGGGGCGCTCGACAAGTTCGAGGGCTTCGCGTCCGAGCACGGCGCGCGGTTCTACGGGTTGCCGTTGAACGAGGGGACGGTGACGTTGGTGCGCGGCGACGTCGAGGTGCCCGCGTCGATCGGCGCTGGGGATACGGCGGTAGTGCCGTTCCTGGCGGGGACCAATGTCGGATGGCGGTTCGAGGGCTAGGAGCGTAGCTCCGATCGCAGCATGCCCCTTATGCTCCGCCATCCTGGGCTCGACCCAGGACCAGAGCCACGAACGCCCATCAGCGTGGCTCTGGATCCCGACGTTCGTCAGGATGACGAACGATTGAAATTATGGCTGTGGGGCTGCCTTGAGCCGGTCCAGCCACAGCCGTGCTTCCTTCTGCTCGCCGACTGCGCTCGCGCTGACCGGGCCGCGCGCGGCGAAGAAGTCGCGGTGGAGATCGAAGGGGTCCAGCATCAGGCGCTCGCGCATCGAATCGATGTCGCTGCCCATCTCGGTGAGCGCGTCGATCGTGGGAGCGATCGCGGCGCGGACGCGGCGGTCCGGGGTGCGGTCGAACAGACCGAGCGAGCCGGACGCGGTCTTCTCCAGCGCCGCTATAAGCGTCTCGCGATATTCGGTTTCGAGGTCCTCGCGCTGGGCGTCGAGGCGGGCGAGGCGGTCGGGTTTTGCCATGGCGGTGGGGTAGCGCTTGGGGTGGGTGCGTCAACTGGTGCAACGCGCCTCGGGGAGCCGTGAATGGCCCGTGGTTTGGGCGCGCGCCGTGGGCAAAGTCTCCTTCGACTGCTTGCCAAGGCAGGCGCTCAGGACAGGCAACGTCGGACGGAGCTTCGCCCCGCCGGCCGGGCTTGTCGGAGTCAGCCGGGCGTGGCCGGCTGCTCGACTTCGCCTAGAACGGTAACCACCTGCTCTTGTGGGTCATGTTCATATACCCGACGTTGACACCCGCGCGCCAGCCGACGCCCAGGCGGATCGGGATCAGGACGACGTTGCCGCGGCGGAGGTAGGTCGCGGCGAAACCGCCTACCAGGTACAGGCGCCCTTCGACCGCGGGGAAGCGCTTATACAGTTCCTCGGTGTCGTACAGGTTGTAGACCAGCACGAAGACCTTGTTCGCGTCGCCGCCGATGTCGAAGCCGACCGATGGCCCGGTCCAATAGACCGGCTGCTGGCCTTCGACCTTGTGGCTCATGATCCCCGATCCGTAGCGCACGCCGAGGATGAACGCGCCCGATGCCTCGCGGCCGGCGATATAGGCGTTGGGCTGGCCCTGATCCTTGAGGATGTTTTCGAGAATGCCACCGAGCCCGGCCGCGCCCTTGCCGAACACGCCTTCGCCCGCAGCGAGCAGATCGTCGCGCTGATAGGTGTCGGCCGCCTGCATCGTGGCTTCGGCTCGCGTTTCCGGACGCTGGGTCGTCGTGACGGGCGGCGGCGTCGGCTCGACCGGCACGGTCTGGTCCACCGGTTGATCCGCGGGTCGCGATGGCTGCGTCGTCGTCTGTGCAGTCGACTGGCCGGCGCGATATTGCGAGGGCTGGGCGGAGAGGTCGCCGTCGATCGCCTGGTTGGGATCGATCGTGCGGACCTGTGCCGCCGCGATACCCGGCGCACCGCCGCACAAGGTGGCTGCAAGGACGCCAAGGCCAAGCCAGAAGCTACGCATGATCAACTATTCCCCAGAACGCGAATGCGCCCGCTGCGGCTAGGTAACCAAGATGCGCCTTGCCGCGCAATGAACGAACCACCGGCCCGTGTCGATTTCGCGTCGGAATAGCGCATTACAGCCGTTGCCCCGCCGCCCGACCCTCGCTATAGCCCCGCATCTGCTGCAGCCGGAGACGTGGGTGAGTGGCTGAAACCAGCGGTTTGCTAAACCGCCGTACCGGGTTTACTGGTACCGAGGGTTCGAATCCCTCCGTCTCCGCCAGCCCCTTCGCAGGGGGCCGCAAAAGTCCACCAATATCGACTTCTCCTGAGTACCGACACTTAGCCCGCCAGCCTGGCCACAGCCGTCCATAGGCCTCCGACGATTTGGAGGTACTGGAACGTGGTACTTTGGAGGCGCCCCGTGCTGAGTGATACGAAGGTTCGAGCGGCCAAGCCGCGCGAGAAATCCTACAAGCTGACCGACGCCGACCGCCTGCTCCTGCTATTCGCCCCCAGTGGCGGAAAGCTCTGGCGCTGGAATTACTCTTACGACGGCAAGCAGAAGAGCATGGCGTTTGGCGCCTATCCGCTCGTCGCGCTGGCCGACGCGCGGTGCAAGCGCGACGAGGCCTTTACCCTCCTGTGTGAAGGGCGGGATCCAGCCATCGCGCGGAAACTTAAGGTCGAGGAGATATCGAGGCCGGACGGCAGACGTTCGAGCGCGTCGCCCGTGAATGGCATGACGCAAGCACTTGGCCGTGCTCAGGGCCCTGTGGCCGACCGGGAGCGGCCACCTATTGTTCCCCAGTAATCGGCACACCATCGACCGATGAGCGAGAATGCAATCGGCTACCTGCTCAACCGCGCCGGCTATCATGGCCGTCACGTCCCGCACGGATTTCGCGCGGCGTTGTCCACGATCATGAACGAATGGGCTGAACGCCATGGCAAGGAGCATTACCGCAAGATCATCGACCAAGACTTCAGGCACGCGAGCCCCATCGGCACGGACAGTTCCTTGAACACTTGCCGAAAGCGGTGCCGTACCGGATCCACACGATTCTGACCGACAATAGCATCCAGCTTGCCGAGCAGCCGCGCAATCGTAACACCGCCTGGTCGCGTCAAATGCGCTTCGACATGATCTGCGAGGCAACGACATCGAGCACCGGCTCACCAAACCGAACCACCCTTGGACCCAATGGTCCGGCCGAGCGGACGAACCGTGCGATCGTGCGGATATATTCTAGATAGGGTAAAACCTGTCAGTTACGCGTCAGCTGTGCCGCGTATCGAGTGTGGTGCCCGATACCGGAACGGAAATTGTACAGTGCACTCCATCGGGGCCGTGCACATAAGTGGTTTTAGCGCCTAGTTGGTACGGGAGCGCGCGTTCGATGAGTTCGCGTCCCTGGCCGGTTCCTCGCGAGGCCACGCCGTTGGTTGGCATTTGCACGCCGCTCTCGCGCCAGTCCACATGCAGCCATGGCCGTCCGTCTGCGCCGGTATCCCCAAGCGACCAGGTAACGGTGAGTTGAGCCGCTGGCTGCCCCAGCGCGCCATATTTAACCGCGTTCGTCGCAAGTTCGTGTAGCGCCATCGCCAGCGTCTGCACGGTGGAGGAACGCAAACGGATACCCGAGAGACCGTCGAGCGTCACACGGTCGAGCGTGTCGTTCATGGCTGACAACTCGGTGCTGATCAGGTCGTCGAAGGTCACCCGATCGACATCGGTCAGCCGCGACAACAGGCCTTGAACCCGCGCCAGAGCCTCCAGGCGATCGCGAAACCGTGAACGGAAGTCGGAGAGGTCGGTGCTGGTCCTGGCCGTCTTGTCAGCCGTCGAGCGGACGAGGGCGATCAGGTTGCGGGTGCGGTGTTGCAGTTCGGCGACGAGCACGTTCTGGCGCTCCGCCCATTCGCGACGTTCGGTGATGTCGATCATCGCGCCCACCATCCGCAACGGGTGGCCGTGACCGTCGTAGAAGAAGCGGCCACGCGCGTAGAGCCATAGCACCGTTCCATTGGGGTGGAGGCTGCGGAACTCGTGCTCGAAATCGGTCTGCATATCCATCGCCAGACGAAGCGCGGCCTCCGCGCCCGCCATATCGTCAGGATGGACGCGTGCGAGCCATGCCTCGTAGCTCGGGACGATCTCGCCCACCTCATAGCCTTCGAGCAGGTAATGCTGATCCGACCAGATCACGTCGCCGGTCCGTATGTTCCAGTCCCACAGCGCTTGCTGACCCACCTCGACCGCGATGCGCAGTCGCTCCTCGCTTTCCTCCAGCCGCTGCTGCGCCTGCTTGATCTCGGTAATGTCCTGCCCGATGCCGCCAATTCGCTCGACCCGTCCGCCGGGGCCGTAGATCGGAAAATCGGTATCGCGCAGCCAGCGGATTTCGCCATCGGGCTGCCGGATACGGACCTCGAAGGTCACCTGCTCGCCATTCAGAACCCGTTTGATGCTAGTGAGCGCATGCGGTCTGTCTTCCTCGACGATCAGGTCGGTCCAGTTGTGAAAATTGTCACCCATGAACGCCTGACTGAGCGACAGTCCATATATCGATTCGAATCCCGGGCTGAGATACTCCCATTGGAGCGTCTCGGCGTCCTCGATCCACAGAATGTCGGACGAGGCGTCGCCGAACTGACGCAGGCGCGCCTCGCTCTCACGTAACGCGGTTTCAGCAAGCGCACGCTCGATGGCCGTCTTGACGCGTTCCCCAACCTCGCGGATCAGGGTGCGCTCGGCAGAAGTCCAGATTCGCGGGCTGGAACTCTGCGCGCCGAGGAAGGTTACCACGCCGTCGTCATGGAACAGCACGAGGTCGGCGAACGCGGCGATGGCGCGGGTTCGAAGCTCTGCGCGGCCCTGATCGTCCAACCGTACGTCGGCTCCGACGTCCTCGATCTCCACGAGCGCACCCGCTTGATATGCATCCAATAGGCCGGAGCCGAGTGGCTCGATCGCATAGTCGCCGACGATCGACGCCGCGTCGCAAGTATAGTTGTACGCCAAGTTCAGCACGCCGGCGGCGATCTTGCCGTACACGACGCGGTCCACTTTCAGTTGCTCGCCAAGGCCGTTTGCCGCCAGCGCCACGATCTCGTCTACGGTCGTCAGCAGCCGCAACGCGTCGGACAGGCCCAGCAGGTAAGCCTGGCGATCCTCGTTGTGTTTCCGATCTGTGAAATCCTGCGCGATCTTCAGATAGCCGCGCAGCTTGCCGCCTTGCTCCTTCAGCGCGATTGTCTGGCCGTCCAGGAACACGCGCGTCCCGTCCTTGCGCAAATGCCACCGCACATCTGCTGCCGTACCCCGCGCGCGCGCGCCCGATAGCTCGCGCTCGGGGATGCCCGCATCGCGATCCTCGCGGGTAAAGATCAGGTCGACCGACCGGCCGGTCACTTCCGCAGCCGACCAGCCGAGAATGGCTTCGGAGCCGCCAAGCCAGTCGGTGATCAGGCCATCCGCATCGCTGACGATCATTACATAGGCATGAGCGTTCTCGACGATCAGCCGCAAGCGTTCGTCGGCGGTCCTCAACGCCGCTGCGGTCTTCCGGCGATCGATGACGGGGCCTAGCACCATCGCATAGGTCTTGAGGAAATCGACATCGTCCTCGTCGAACGCGCGGGTCCGGCTGTCGTCGACCTGCAGGACGCCGTAGCGCTTGCGTCCGCGCAGCAGGATCGGGACGCTCACCAGCGCCACGATACCGTGATCCATAAGAAAGTCGGGGCAGACGAACCGTTGCCGATGCGCAAGGTCGTTGATGACGACCGGCTCGGTCTGTTCGATCGCGAACGCGTCGGACGTGTTCGCGCTCAGGCCGATGCGTTCGTGCCCGACAATGCCCGGGCGCCAACCGATGCCGGCGCGAACGAGCCCGGTATGCGTCGACGAGTCGATTTCCATGACCATGGCGAAATCGGTGCCTAGCGTATGTGCGATCAACCGGCAGGCTTCGTCGAGGATCTGGTCGAGGTCGTCGCGATCAAGTACAAAATCGCCGAAATCCGCCAGGACTCGCTGGCGTTCGGAATATTTGCCGCGATCGATCATGCCATTCCCAGCGGTTCGGTTGTTTCCGGTCCCTTGTGGGGCTGCTCGAAAGAACAATGCGAACACCAGACGGCCGGGAGTATGCTTACCAATACGTTAGCTGGATTGGACGAGGCAGCGACAACCTGGGTTAAGGCATCACGATGCGTTTAGTGTTCGGTATTCATGCCTGTACAAAAGAAATTGGGGGGGGCTTTGTCATGAACGATCTGGCGCACTGCCGAATCTTGCTGGTCGAGGACGAATATATGCTCGCGGCCGATCTTCAAAACGAGCTCGAAGATAGGGGCGCTACGATCCTCGGCCCCGAAGCGTCTGTGGAAGGTGCACTGCGTCGCGTGTTCGACGAAGCCCGGATCGACGCCGCCGTACTGGACGTCAACCTTGGCGGTGAGTTTGTTTTCCCCGTCGCCGACGCGCTGGTTGCGCGACAGGTGCCGTTCGTCTTTTCAAGCGGTTATCACGACGCGATCACGCGCGAACGGTATCCCGATGTCGTCAGTTGCGCAAAGCCGATCCACATGCCAACTTTGTTGCGGACCATCCATGACCTGCTGTCGAACCAGCGACGTGATGCCGTCAACAGTTCGACGTACTAGTCTATATAGCTGGACCGGACGCCGCAGGGCTGGCGGTTGTGCGCCTTCCTACAAGCTCTGTGAACGCTTCGATCAACAACTCCGGGCGAACCGGCTTGCCGAACACCAGCCGGTCGGCGAAACGATCCGGCAGCACGTCCCTGTCATAGCCGGTCGCAAACGCAAAGGGAACGCCGCGCTCCTGCAACGCGTCAGCCAGTTCGAAGACCAGCTCGCCGCGCAGATTGACGTCCAGCAACGCAGCATCGATTTGTCCCGTCCGCGCGATTATGGCGTGGGCCTGTTCTACGGTTGGCGCCGGTCCAAGGATCGCTGCGCCCATCTGCGATAGAATCTCCCGCGCTTCGTCGGCAAGGTAGTATTCGTCCTCGACAACCAAGATTTGGAGCCCCGTCAATCGATCATCGTTCATCGTTTATCGGTCCCCACTCTTTTATAATCTATGTTAGGGAGTGCAGTGCTGACTTGTACGAGTGCACTGTCCACGAATTAAGCATATTTAACAAGTTGGCTACGGGTAATATACGAACATACTTGATCTAAACGACCATTTGCGTTGTTCGTTGCATCGGCCGGCCTTATGCCGCGGACGATTCCACGAACGAGTAGCATGCTGTGACAGAACCAACGCCGATTGCGACTGATTCCGAAGGACGGGGGCAGTTGCCGCCATCCAAGCCGACGCCTTCGAACGCGGACGCGTCGCTGCAGGCGTTGCAGCAGGAAGTTCACACTTTGCGCCGGGCGCTCGCCGCCGCTGCCGTTCGCGAACGGGCGCTGACTTATGAACTCCAGCACCGGGTCCGCAACATGCTGGCCGTCATCCGGACGATCTATCGGCGCATGCTCGCCGGCAAAACGGCGCAGGACCAGTTCTCGTCCCATTTCGAGGACCGGCTCGATGCGATCGGGCGCTACCAGGCCGATATCGCGGGCGTGACGTCGGGCGGGGTCGAGTTGGAGGACATGGTCCGCGACGAATTGTTGACTGTACATTGCACGGACGGACCGGACTGCACGATCAGCGGACCGCGAGTGCACCTGTCCGGGAAATGGGTCGAACTGATGGGGCTGGCGCTGCACGAACTGGCGACCAACGCAGTAAAATTTGGCGCGCTGGCGCATGGCGGGGCGCTGCATGTCGAATGGACGGTGTCACCGGAGGAGGAGCAGTCGATCCTGCACTTTCACTGGAGGGAGTCCGGCGTACCGCTGATGTCCTCGGCTCCACGCGTGCCCGGGTTCGGGCAAGGCCTGATTGAAGACGCGTTACCGTATCAGTTCGGGGCGACGACGGTCTTCGCGCTTAAGCCTGGGGGCCTCGACTGCACGATAATACTTCCGTTGCCTGCCCGGCAAATGGCGGATGTAGAGCTGGAATGGCTAAGCGCGGCCGACCGGAGCGATATCGATGATATCGAGTAGTTCGGCCTCTGCACCGTCTCCCCTGCAAATACGGCTTGCGAAGCTGGCTCGGCTGGAGCCCTCGGTAATTACCGCACTAGCGGCGGCCGAACGCGATCGTCGCCGCTCGCCGGCCAAGCGGGAGATGGTCGCGGAGCGCGAATTGCTTCGCAAGCCGCGCGCGATCCTGAGCGGCTGGGCGTTCCAGCAGCGTATCCTGACCGACGGTCGCCGACAGATCCTCAACTTCCTGATCCCGGGCGACGTGATCGGGCTGCGGACTCACCGCGAGCCGATAGAGTCGTCGTCGATCGTCGCCGTGACCGAAGTGGTGACCTGCGCGGTTCCCGAGGCGGAGCCGGGGAGCGAACTGGCGGAAGCCTATGCGGTCAGCGCCGCGCTGGATGGCCATTACCTGGTGGCGCACGCGATCCGGCTCGGCCGCTTCACTGCGCAAGAACGATTGATCGACTGGTTTCTGGAGGTTCAGGGACGGCTCCAATTGACAGGAATTGGGACGGACGATCAGTTCCCCGTGCCTTTGACGCAGGAACTGCTGGCCGACCTGCTCGGCCTGACCAACGTGCACGTCAACCGCACGCTCAAGCTGTTGCAGCGGGAAGGGTTGGTGACCTCGCAAGGGGGTACGATCACGCTAAGCGACCAACCGCGACTGCGGTTGATGGTCGACTACCGCGCACCGCACCTCGTTCGGAACCGCTGATCGACGGTTTTACCGGCCAACCGCGACATAGGCGAACCCTGCCTGTTCGACGACCTCCCGGCGATACACGTTGCGCAAGTCGACGAGCACCGGGGACGCCATCGATGCTTTTAACCTGTCGAGGTCGAGGGCGCGAAATGCATCCCATTCGGTAACGACGACAGCGGCGTCAGCGCCCATGGCCGCGGCATAGGCGTCGTCACAATAGGTGAGATCGGGCATCACCGCGCGCGCCGCCGTCACGCCCTCGGGATCGCAGGCGCGAATAAGGACGCCGGCATCCGTCAGCGCGGCTGTAATGGCGATGCTGGGCGCGTCGCGCATGTCGTCGGTGTTGGGCTTGAAGGTCAGCCCGAACAGCGCGACGGTCTTTCCGCGCGGATCGTCGCCCAGCGCGGTCAACACCTTGCGACCCATCGCGCGCTTACGCCTTTCGTTTACCGCGACGACGGCCTCGACGATGCGGATCGGCGAACGATGCTCCTCCGCCGTCTTCAACAGCGCGAGGGTGTCCTTGGGGAAGCACGACCCGCCATAACCAGGGCCGGCGTGCAGGAATTTCTTGCCGATCCGGTTGTCCAGGCCGATCCCGCGGCTGACGTCCTGTACATCGGCGCCAACCGCCTCGCACAGATCGGCGATCTCGTTGATGAAGGTGATCTTGGTCGCAAGGAACGCGTTGGCGGCGTATTTGGTGAGTTCCGACGTCCGCCGATCGGTAAAGAGGATCGGCGATTCATTGATGAACAACGGACGATAGATCGCGCGCATTACGTCGCGGGCGTGGGGGTCGGTGGTACCGACGACGATCCGGTCGGGCCGCTTGAAATCGTCGATCGCCGCACCTTCGCGCAGGAATTCGGGGTTCGACACGACGGGCACGGCCAGTTCCGGGCGATGTTGCCGCAGGATCGCCTCGACCCGGTCGCCGGTGCCGACCGGTACGGTCGATTTGGTGACGACGATCGTCGGGCCGGTGATCGTCGCGGCGATCTCCTCGGTCGCAGCCATCACATAGCGCAGGTCGGCGTGACCGTCGCCGCGCCGCGCCGGCGTGCCGACCGCGATGAAGATCGCATCGGCGCCGGCCACCGCGGTCGCCAGGTCCGTCGTGAAGGTCAGCCGCCCGGCAGCGACGTTCTGCGCGACGAGATTTGCCAGGCCCGGCTCGTAGATCGGCATCCGCCCGGCTTCGAGGGCGGCGATCTTCGCCTCGTCCTTGTCGACGCAGATGACAACGTGCCCGAAGTCGGCGAAGCACGCCCCCGATACCAGGCCGACATAGCCCGAGCCGATCATTGTAATGCGCATGGATGTTACACTCGTTATCGTTCGGCGCGGGGATGACAGGTCCGGCTCGCCCGGAAGCCATCCTTTGATGGGTGCCCGACCGGGGAACACGATATTGCCGCGCCATACTCAATCGTGGAGATGGCGATGAAACCCGTACGCAAGGCAATCTTCCCAGTGGCGGGGCTGGGGACGCGCTTCCTGCCCGCGACCAAGGCCATTCCCAAGGAAATGCTGCCCGTCGTCGACAAGCCGCTGATCCAATATGCGGTCGAGGAAGCGATCGAGGCGGGGATCGAGCAGATCATCTTCGTCACCGGTCGCAACAAGGGCGCGATCGAGGATCATTTCGACATCGCGTATGAGCTGGAGGACACGATGCGCGCGCGCGGCAAGTCGCTGGCGCCGATCAGCGGGATCCGCATGCAGCCGGGCAGTCCGGTCTATGTCCGGCAGCAGGAGCCGCTGGGCTTGGGGCATGCAGTGTGGTGCGCGCGCGACATCGTCGGCGACGAACCATTCGCGGTATTGCTGCCCGACGAGTTGATGGTCGGCAGCCCCGGCTTTCTCGCGCAGATGGTCGCCGCCTATGCGCGGGTCGGCGGCAATCTGGTCGGCGCGCTCGCCGTGGCAAACACAGAGACCGATAAATACGGCATTATCTCACCCGGCAGGCGGGACGGCGCGCTGACCGAGGTGACCGCGCTGGTCGAGAAGCCGGCGCGCGGGACGGCACCGTCGAACCTGATGATACCCGGTCGCTATATCCTTCAGCCCGAGATCATGGACATTCTGGGGCGGCAGGAAAAGGGCGCGGGGGGCGAGATCCAGCTGACGGATGCGATGTCGCAACTGATTGGCCGACAGCCATTCCACGGGGTGACCTTCGACGGCGAGCGGCACGATTGCGGCGACAAGACCGGCTACGTGCAGGCTAATTTCGCGCTGGCACTGGCGCGCGGCGATATCGGCCCTGCGGTGCGCGCGTTTGCCAGCAACCTGATTGGCACGGTCGACGTCCAGATCGCGCGCGCAGCTTGATTGGGCAGGCGGGTAGGCCGCGACTGTTCCTGAACGGCAAATTCTATTCCGGCGCCACCAACGGCGTCAGCCGCGTGGCCGACCGGCTGATCCGCGAGCTCGACCGGCTTGCGGTGGCGGGGGGGGCACCCGCGGCCTGGGACATGCGATTGCTGCTGCCGAGGACGCGGAACTGGGCGCCGCCATTCGAAGCGATCATGCCCGTGCCGCAGTGGCGTGGGCATAGCCAGGCGTGGGAACAGTTCGGCTTGCCGATCGCGGCACGCGGCGGCGTGCTCGCCAGCTTCGCGAACCTCGCGCCCGGCTTCCACGGAAACAAGCTGACGATGGTGCATGACGTGCAGTTCCGGCTGTCGCCGGAAAGTTATCCCGCCAAGCTGCGATGGGGCTATCGCCTGCTGGTGCCGCGAGGCGCACGATCGAGCCGGACGGTGCTGACCGTTTCGGATTATGCGCGCGACAGTCTGGCCACGTTCGGGGTCGCCAGCGCCGAGGCGACACGGGTAATCCACAACGGCGCCGACCACATTCTCGAAACAGCGGCTGATCGCATGGTGCTGGAGCGGCATGGACTGATATCGGGCGGTTACGCGGTGATGTTCGGATCGGTTGCTGCGTACAAGAATGTCGCCGTGGTCTTTGCTGCGTTCGCGCGTGCCGAACTTGCCGGGGTGCAACTGGTGGTGATCGGGCCGTCGCGTGCAACGCTGGAGGCGGCGCAGCTGACGCCGCCAGCGGGCACAATCTTCGTCGGTGGGATCGACGACGCCGGGCTGCGCGCACTGTACGAACAGGCGCATTGCCTTCTTTATCCGTCTCGCACCGAGGGCTTCGGCCTGCCGCCGGTCGAGGCGATGATGTGCGGATGTCCGGTGATCGCGGCGCCCGCGGGTGCGATCCCCGAAGTCTGCCGCGATGCGGTGATCTATGCCGGCGTCGACGACGCGCAGGAGTGGGCGCGCGCGGTTCTGGCCTTGCGGGAGCCGGGCTTGCGCGCCGCAAAGATCGCCGGAGGGCAAGCACGGGCGCGCGACTTCAGCTGGGCTGCGGCGGGGGCCAAGCTTGCAAGCGTATTGACGGATTTGATCGAGCGCTGACCCGGCGGTCGGTTGCGCGAAGGTCGAGGCCGAACTGGCTTTCGGCGAGTCCCAGCAGCCGGGCGGCGTGACGCTCCGGCGACAGGAACGTTCGCAACCTGTCCCGCAGCGGCGTCGCTTTGGCCGCAGCGGCGCGCATCATGCCGAGCTTGGCGGCAAGGTCGCCTGGCACCTCGGGATCGAAGGTCGCGCCGCCGCCGAACCGCCGCACCAGTTCGGCAGAACCGGCGCGGCAAGAAACCAGTACCGGAACGCCTGCGGCCATCGCCTCGGGCACGACCAACCCCCAGGTCTCGTGCCACAACGACGGCAGCACGACGACGCCGCAGGACCGCATCGTTTCCGCCATCGTATCGCGTGGTGCCCATGCGCGGTGTTCGACGCCCGGCGTATGCGTCAATGTCGCTTCCAGGGATCCCTGACCGACGAACAATCCGGTCAGCCCGTCGGTGGCGAGCGTGTCGACCAAGGCGACGATGCCTTTGTCCATTTCGAGGCGACCAAAATATCCGACGTCGTAGTGTGGCGCTGGAGGTGGGGGAGAGGCCGTGGCGGTGATGGCCAGCGGATTGTAAAGGATTGCATGGCGCTCGCCAGGCAGCAACGGCGCGGCCGTGCGATGCGCTAGCTCGGAGAGATGCAGGAACAGCCGCCGCGTCGGTGGCGATCGGGTCCCGACCTGGCGCACCGCCTGGCGCACGACGCGTCCGATCTTGCGGACGCGACCCTGGCGATCGCAGTCCGCCGCTATACACCGCGCGCCCATGGGACGCCGGTCGCACGGACGTTCCTCCTGGAAATCGTAATAGAGCCCGTTCGGGCAGGCCCAGAAATAATCATGCATGTAGATCATCGTCGGGAAGCGATCGACGACCGCCAGCGCCGCAGGCGACAGGTAGCGCGTCCATTGGTGCAGAATGATCAACGTCGTGTCGGGGTTCTCGTCCGCCAGTTCGTGGGCGAGCGCGGTGCGTGCGGCAGGATTGTAGATCCCTTTCAGCATGCCGGCCGCCTGTCCGGCGCGTAAGTCGCTGCCGCCGAGCGTCGCGAACCGCCCGCCCTCGATCGGCGGCGGCGTGCCGAACCCCGCGACGACCCGGACATCGGCGCCTGCCGCGCGCAACGCGCGGTAGCTGTCGAGCGCGGCATGTCCGGCACCGCCACTGCTGGCACCTTCGCCGCCGATATAGTCCGATATTATGATCGCGCGGCCGCTACGCATGCGCAGCCGTCATGCGGTTGGCCGGAAGCGGGTCGGGCAGGGACGCCAACTCTTCATAGACCGCGTGCAACTCGTCGTTCATGCGGCGCGCAGTGAACATTGCCTCATAACGCGCGCGACCGGCTGCGCCCATTGCCTGCCAGGCCGCGCGATCATGAAGGGTCAGGGCGGTCATCAACCGTTCGGGATTGTCTGGAACGACGAGATGCCCGGTGACGTTTTCCACGACGATCTCGCGCAAGCCGCCCACTGCGGAGGCCACCACTGCGCACCCGCCGCGCATAGCCTCTAGCGCGACCAGGCCGAAACCTTCCCAGCGCGACGGAATGACCACGACGTCGGCCGCTGCGATCTCGGTCGCGACCTCGGACAGCGAACGCCAGCCGAGATATTCGACTTGTGAACTGTGCGGGCGCGGCGCGGTAGCGGGCCCCGCTACCGCCTTGCCGATCACCCGCACCGATACACGATCGCGGATCGGGTCGACCGCGTCGAGCAGGGTGTCGAACCCCTTCTGTGTGTCGAGCCGCCCGACGAACAGGACGCGAATCCGATGATCGTTCCACCGGGCCGACCGCGCCGGGGGCTGGTCGTCGATTCCATTGAGTACGACGGCGAGCCGTTCGGGATCGATGCCGATACGGAGCGCCTCGAGATGTTCGTGGTTGGAAATGAGCACGATGCGGTCTGCCGACGGTGCTAGGTTGCGTTCGATGCTTTCGATCAGCCGGTTTTTCAAGCCGGTGGACTTGCGGTCGAACGCCCAGCCGTGCGGGCAATAGACGATCCGGAACGGCGGGCGCCTCCAGCCATAGAGCAGCCGCAGAACACCGCCGGCAAAACTCGAATGGGCATGGACGATGGTTGGTTTGAACCGGGCGATCTGCTGCCGGATCGATGACGCCAGCCGGAACACGCCCAGCGCCGAGCGGTTTTGGCGGCGCCATGTCACGAGCAGGCGGCGGTCGACCCCGGTGACATGGGCAGCGTGCTGGCTGGGGATCAGCGCCCGGACATTGTCGCTGCCATATCGCCGAGCTTGATCGCCAAGGATCTCCGCGAGGTAGGTCCCGACCCCGCCCTTGGCGGATTCGGCAAGGTGGAGAATCTTCATCATGCCCTCGGTGTTTTACAGAAGTCGATCCGTAGGAGGCGGGGCTGGGCGGCACTGCGTCAATTGAGGCAGGCGCTTGGGCGACGCTGTGGTCGAACGACGCATGGACGAACGGCCCGATGCCCTGAACACACGCGTACGAGCAGCAACGCCGCCGCTGCCGCACCACACGCTATGGACCGTGCAGGTCCTGCGCGGGGTCGCGGCGCTGATGGTAGTTCTCGGCCATAGTCAAAGCGCGGTCGGCGCCGTTGTCGCATCCGATGGACAGGTGTTCGTACGGTCGACCTTGGTGCCTTGGGGCGCAGGCGTGGACCTGTTCTTCGTAATTTCCGGGTTTATCATCGTGCACGCGTCGGGGCGGCTGTTCGGGCGTGCGGGCGCACGGCGCGATTTCGTCACGCGGCGGCTGATCCGGATCGTGCCGCTCTACTGGCTGGTAACGACGCTGTTCCTCGCCTTGCTCGCCGTCGCGACGCTGAAGGGCGGCGACCGGTTCCCGAGTTCGCTTGCAATCCTGGCCTCCTATGCGTTTCTGCCCGCGGATACTTACGGCGAAGGCCGGCTGTTTCCGGTCTTCGATCTTGGCTGGACGCTGAATTACGAGATGCTGTTCTACGCGCTGCTGGGGCTGGTCGTCGCGTGGCCGCGGCATAGGGCTCTGGTGACGCTCGGCGTCATGCTCGCGCTGCTCGTCGCGGTCGGGCAAGCCGCGCCGCTACCGGCAGCCTTGTGGTTCTGGACCCGGCCGATCATTCTAGATTTCGGGTTGGGCGTGGTGATCGGGGCGCTGGTTGCGCGGCGTCTCGTACTGCCGCCTTCGCTGCGGCTGGCCATTGCCGTCGTCGGGATCACGGTGCTCCTGGCGGACCCGGCGCATGTGTTCGACGAGCCGGTCGGCATGACCGTCGCCAATGCCTGGCCGCGCGTGTTGTTCGCGGGCATTCCGGTGGCGGCCGTGCTGGCGGCCGCGCTGCTCGGGCCGGAACCGCGCATGCCGCAGGTGGCGGCGCCGTTCACCCGGGTCGGCGACGCGTCCTATTCGCTATACCTGTTTCACCCGTTCGCGCTGATAGCGATGGAAAAGGCCGCACAGAAGCTGCCGGTGGTGCGTGAAGCGCCCGGGTGGTTGCTGGTCCTCGTCACGGTAACGGCAGCGATCGCGCTGGCGCTTGCCGTCTATCGCTGGGTCGAACGGCCGATGACCCGTGCGCTCACCATGAAATTTGCCCCGCGCCGATCCGACGCATTCTCCACCGTAGAGGACCCCTCGCATGACGAACCTACGCCAGCAATTTCGTCGCCTGACCGGAAAACCAAGCGTGTTCCAGCCGGAGCCGGCGCTGGAAGTGATCTATCGTGACCTGTTCCTGCGCGAGTTGGCGTTGCTGGGCGAGGAGGACCGGTTCTATCCGACCGGCGGGGCCGCCAACTACAGCCTGTTGTACCTGATCCTCCGTCTCGGTAGCGAATTCCGCCCCGCGTCGGTGCTCGACATCGGGGCGGGACAGAGCACCTTGTTATGGGCGATGCTGCAGCGGCGCGGGTTCGTCGGCAACCTGCTGACGCTCGAGAACGACGCCGAATGGGCCGCGCGGATCGGTGCTCAGGTCACGCACGAGATCCTGGTGACACCGTTGCAGCCAATGCGAATCGGGCGGCGTACGATCACGACCTATGACTGGGCCACGGTGAAGCAGGGGCGCAGCTTCGACGTCATCGTCTGCGACGGGCCACGTGGAACGCCACGGGATTCGCGTAGTGGCATCCTGTCGATGATCGATGGCCTGCCGCAGGATTTCGCGCTGGTGCTCGACGATACGGAACGCGACGGCGAGCAGGACACCGTCGCGCTGGTCCATGACCGCTTACACGCGGCGAAACATGATTATGCGGTCGGTGTCGTCCGTGCGGCAAAGACGCAGGCGGTGTTCGCCGGCGGGCGCTTCCTGCCGGCTACGTTCCTGTAACCGACGCCGCCGGCGCGCCGCGCGCCAGCATCACTGCCAGCGTCGCGCGGACATGAACGTGGAAAGCGGCGTAGCAGGCGAGCACCACCGCGCCGTAGATCGCGCTGGCGCCCGCCCAGCCGAGCCAGCTTACCGGATGCGTGCCGGTCGTGACCGCGACCGCGAGCACGCCGGCGCCGCTAGCCAGCATGGCAGGCGCCAGCGCATCGGCCAGCCGTCGCAGCCCCAGCCCGGTCAGCGTGACGATCAGCGCGATGAAGGCGAAGCTGAGCAGCGTGACGACCAGCGTGTACGCATGGACCAAGGCGGTCAGCCCATAGGGGAGCGCCAGGACGAAGGTCGCGACCAGCACGAGGGTATTGATCACTGTCAGGACGAACTGCGCCCGCGCGCGACCCGCGACCATCAGCAGCGCGCCGTTATAGGACGCGATCGCCTGCAGCGCACCGGCCGGTGCGAGCCAGGCGACGATGCCCGGCACCGCGGCCCAGCGATCCGACAGCAGTGCGCCGACCGGAAAGGCTAGCCCGAACGTCAGGTACAGCATCGCCGGCACGACGACGAGCGCAGTGGCGGACAGCACGCTTTCGACCATCGCCCTGGCGCGCTCGCCATGCGGATCCTGGTCGCGCAACGTGGCGAGCAGGATCGCGCTGGTTGGCCAAGTGATCGCCATCAGCGGCGCGAGCATGAACTGATAGGACAGGCCATAAACTCCGACCGCTGCCGCGCCGAGCGAAGCGCCGATCAGCAGATTGTCGCTGTTGCGCGACAGGAAGTTCAGGATGTTGCTGGCCAGCACCCAGCCGCCGAACGACAGCAGCTGCCCGAGCCGACGGAATTGCAGGTTGGGGCTGAGCTCGCGCCGCACGGTCCACCAGAACGCGGCAAGGCGCAGCGTCTGGACCAGCATATTGTACAGCACCAGCGACCAGACGCCGGCGCCATGCCACGCCGCGAAAATGCCGACGGTGGCGGAGACGGCGATCGCGACCGCCTCGATCCGAGCGATGTGGGCGTAGCGAAGTTCGCGCTCGAGCAGAGCGCGCGGCGTTGCGGCCGAGATCGATAGAACGACCACTCCCGCCATCGCAGCCATGACGGGCGCCAAGCCGCGCATGCCGATCGCGTGCTCCAACGGCCAGGCACCGGCGACCAGCAGCGTCGCGCAAACGAGGCCGCCGAGCATCATCGCGCCCATCGCAGCCCCCGCTTCGATGCGCGACAGCGATGGCGCGCGCGTGATCGCGCTGGTCATCCCGAGATCGGTCAACATCGCGACAAGCACCACGAACGGCGTCGTGAACACGACCAGCCCATAATCGGCAGGCGACACGAACGCCGCGATTGCGATGTTCATCCCGAACTGGATGGCGTTGCGGTACAGGCTGAGCCCGGACATCGAGAGTATGTTCTTGCCTAGCACGTCGGGGCCTCCTGCCAGGCCGCCCTGACCATGGCAGTGCGGCGGCGCATGCCTCAAATGAGGCACCGGGCGGCAGATGCGCGCCGTAATCGGGGGCATGGCCAATCCAACGGGTCGCGGCGTGTTCGCAGCGACAGACCATCACACGCCGACGACCAGACCGGTACCATTCGGCGGCATCGTGGCGATCGCGGCCGCGCTGGCACTGAACTGGATGCTCGCGTCCACGCTCGTCAGCCCGATCTTTTCGTGGACCTCGTTGCTGCTGTTCGGCTTCCTCTTGCTACTGATCGGTCGGATCAGTGCCGCCGGGCTGATCCTGCTGTTGCCGCTGGCCATCACGCGCCTCGCGACGCTTGTGTCGCTGTTGGTGATCGAGGCCGGCGCCTACATGCCGGAGGTCAACCGGCTCGGCGAACCGGGCGATGCGAGCGCGTCGTTCGTAGCGTTCACGTCGATATTCTTCCTCGTCTTCGGACTGGTGTTCCGGTGGTTCGAGCGGGCCTTTCTCACCTATGTCCGCTCGCCGATGCTCGACGAGCTGGTCGCCTTGCTCGGCTGGCCGGTCGTGTTGTTGTGCATGGTGCTCGGCGGGCTAGCCTTCCTGCACGGATTGCAGGGCGGATTTCCCTTGCTCGAGGGTATCGACCGCTTCCTGTACCGCCGGGAATATAGCAGCGGGCTGGTCCTGATCCTGCTCGACAACAAGTTCCTGTTCGCAGCGATGCTGGGCGCCGTGGCGTTCGCGCCGCGGCACCAGCCGGTGCTGAGGACCGCGGCGATCCTGACGTTCCTGGGACTGACCGGCCTGTACTTCCTGTTCGGCGACAAGTTCTTCACGATCCTGGCCGAGGTCGCGTTCTTCGCGATGCCGCTGCTGCTGTCGCGGCAGGGCAGGCTGGCAGGGACGATGATACGGCTGGCGGTGCCGGTCGGCGCGCTGCTGTGTGCCGCGCTAGGCGCGACGCTGTATATCTATTCTGGCTATGGCCGGTTGCCGCTCGACCGTACTGTGACGTTGGTGGGCGAGCGCATCGCGGGGCAGGGCGAACTGTGGTTCGTCGCCAGCCGCGATGCGCGGCGCGTGACCAACTGGGACTCGCATCTTGTCAACGGCAACGTCCAGACGCTGGGCGCCAAATCACCGCCGGCCGCGGCCTTCGCCAACGGCGTCGAGACCTATTATTTCATCCAGCGCTACTCGCCTGCCAAGCTTGCCGACAGCTTTCGCAAGAACCAGGGTTGGGTGCAGCTGACGATGGGTACCGAGGCGCTGGCGCTGGTGATGTTCGGGTATCTAGGTGTAGCCGCGGTGATGGTGGTGCTCGGCGTGCTTGCCGCGTTCGCCGCACTGTATCTGCGCCGGGCCTTCGAATCGCGGTTTCCGCTTAGCCTGTTCCTGGCGGTGTGGGTGTTTCTCCAGGTGTATTTCTCCGCGCAGCAGGCGTCGCTGTGGAGCGTCGCGGCACCCGGTCAGATCAATCGCGTGCTGCTGTTCGTGACCATCGAGATCGTCCTGCTCGCGATCAATCGCGCTCAGATCCTGTCGGCGCTGAGCCGCGGTCGCGCGGCATTCTTCGCAAGGGAGCGATCGGCATGATTTCCAGGCGGACGATCATCGGTGCAGGCATCGGTGGGAGCTTGTTGGCTAGCGCACCCGCAATCGGGGCCGCCCCGCGCCGCTATCCGCGACAGGTGCTGGCCTTTTATTACCCCTGGTACGGTAATCCCAAGACGAGCGGACGCTGGTTCCATTGGCAGGGGCCGCACGGCGAAGCGCCGCGGCAGAGCCCGACGTTCAACCATCCGACGCTCGGCACCTATGACAGCCACGACCCGGCGGTGGTCGCAGCCCATATCGCGCAGGCCAAGGCGGCCGGGCTCACCGGCTTGATCGTCAGCTGGTGGGGACCGGCGTCGTTCGAGGACAAGGCAATGCCTGCGATCCTCGCGGCCGCGCAGGAGGCGGGGTTGAAGGTTACGGTCTATCTCGAACAGCAGAAGGACGGTGCGGCGGGCGCGGCGCGTGACATCGCGTACCTGACCAGCACGTATGGCGCGCACCCGTCCTGGCTGCGGGTCGACACGCGACCGGTGCTGTTCCTCTATCTGCAGGCGCTGCGCGACCTGCCAGCAAGGGATTGGCGGAAGGCAGCGGGGCGGGCGTTCCTGGTCGGCGACGTTTCGCCGCGCGAAACCGCGCAATTCGCGGCCTGGGCGCCGTTCATGGACGGCATCCACGTCTATGTCCTTGCCCCTTATGTGAAGGGGATGACGCCGCCGCAGATGGCGGCGTGGGCGAACCGAACCTATCCGGCGTGGAAGACGCAGGTCGCCGACCGGCTGTTTTGCGCGACCGTCATACCCGGCTTCGACGATACCCGTGTTCCCGGCAGGCCTCAGCCACGACCGACGGTCGAGCGGCACGACGGCCAGACCTACCAGACGCTCTGGGACGCCGCGATCCGGTACGACGCGGACTGGGTAGTCATTACCAGTTTCAATGAATGGCACGAGGGTTCGGAGATCGAACCATCGCGCGAACATGGCGACCGGTATCTAAAACTGACCTCTTCGGCCGCGCGCCGTTTCATGAAGGGCTGAACCACTCTTGCGTATCCTGCACGTCAGTTCGGTCTATCCGCCGCATGTCATCGGCGGCGCGGAGAAGGTCGTCGAAATGCTCGCCGAGGCGCAGGTCGCGCGTGGGCATCAGGTCGCGGCGGCGTATCTGACGCGCGACGCGCAACCGGCGGGTGAACGCCACGGCGTCGCGGTGATGCCGCAGCCGAGCCGTAACCTGATCTGGATGGAGGACGTGTTCGCCAGTCCGCGACCGATGCGCACCGCCAACAAGCTGGGCCAGATGGTCGACTACCGCGCCACCGCCGATTTCGCGCAAGCGATTGCGGCGTTCCGTCCCGATATCGTCCACACCCATTCGATGGTCGAATTGCCGCCGATGATCTGGTCGGCGATCGCGAACAGCAGCGCGCGGTCGGTGCATACGCTCCACGACTATGACCTGATCTGTTCGCGCGCCTCACGGTTTCGCAACGGCAAGTCGTGCGAGGCGCTGCACACGTCTTGTCGGATTACGGCCGCATGGAAGGCGCGGTTCGCCGGTCGGATCGATGCGGTTGCGGCAGTCTCTCAGCCGGTGCTCGACGAGCATCGACGCTTCGGCCTGTTCCGCAACCTTGGCCCGGACCGGGCGCGGGTGATCTGGAATGCGGTCGACGTCGCCGAAGGGCACGCGCGGCCGACGCGGATCGGCGACATGGTCTTCGGTTTCCTTGGACGATTGGTGCCGGAAAAGGGCATCGAGCCGCTACTCGCCGCCTGCAGGTTGCTTCCCGAGCAGGGCTGGCGGCTACGCGTCGCTGGTCGCGCGCAGGAGGGGGATGCAGCCTATCGTGCGCTGGCCGAAGGCTTGCCGGTCGACTTCCTCGGCTTCACCGATCCGCGCGCGTTCCTCGATTCGATCGACCTGCTGGTCGTGCCATCGATATGGCGCGAGCCGTTCGGGCTGACCGTGGTCGAGGCTTTCGCGCGGGGCGTTCCCGTCATCGGCGCGCGGCTGGGAGCGATCACCGATCTGGTCGGCGCGGTCGGGGACGACTGGCTGGTCGAACCCGGCGACGCGCCGGCGCTGGCCGCGCGGATGCGGCTTGCGATGGAACAGGGGCGTAGCGCGCTGCCCAAACCGGCGGCGTTCGCCGACGTGCTGGCGGCCGTCACGCCGACGCGGATGCTCGATGCGTATGATGCGCTGTACGATACCGTCATGGCGGGGAGCATGGCGGCATGACCGCGCCACTGCGCATCCTCCATCTCTCGAGCCTCTATCCGCCGCATATCGTCGGCGGCGCGGAGCGGTCGGTTAGCATGCTGGCCGAGGCACAGGTTGCGGCCGGCTGGGAGGTTGCTGCCGCCTGCCTGACGCCGGGGGATCCGGTCGAGGAGGTTCGCAACGGCGTCCGCGTGTTTCGCATGGCGCATGGCAACGACTTCTGGATCGAGGATTGGCTCAGCCACACGCCACGGCAGCGCGAATGGGCAAAGTTCAAGCAACAGGCGAATTTCGCGATCGAGCGACGGTTCGGCGCGGTGATCGACGCGTTCCGCCCCGATCTGATCAACACGCATTCGATGGTCGATATCTCGACGCGCGTCTGGCATGCGGCGAAGAAACGCGGCGTCCCGATCGTCCATACGTTGCGCGATTTCGACCTGCTATGCGCCGCGAGCTCGATGTACCGCGAGACCGGGCCATGCGCGCACCGGCACCTCAAATGCAAGGTTCTGACCTTCACCAAGCAGTTCGACCAGCGCCTCGTCTCGGCGGTGACCGCGGTCGGGCAGGAGGTTCTTGCGCGGCATTTGAAATACGGGTTCTTTGATCATGTCCCGGCAGCGCGACGGCATGTGATCTGGAACACTGCAAAGGTCGAGGGGGTCGGCGTCGACTATGTGAAGCCGCCACTCACCGGACCGGTCACGTTCGGCTATCTCGGTCGGATCAGCCCGGAAAAAGGCGTGGATACGTTGCTGCGCGCGGCACGGTTGCTGCCCGCGACCGGATGGCGGCTGTTGATCGCTGGTGCGGCACTCGGCCCGCTCGCGCCTTATGAGGAACTGGCAAGGGGGCTTCCGGTCGAGTTCATCGGCTTCCAGAAACCCAAGGATCTGTTCGACCGGATCGACGTGCTCGTCGCACCGTCGCTGTGGGCCGAACCGCTCGGGCGGACCGTACTCGAGGCCTATCAGGCGTATGTGCCCGTCATTGGCGCGCGTAGCGGCGGCATCGCGGAAATCATTGCGGACGATGCCTGGCTAGTGCCGCCCGGCGACGTCGAGGCACTCGCCGAGCGGATGAAAGCAGTGCTCGTGCACGGCAAGCCGTCGTCGCCGGCAGGACGGGACCGCGTGGTCGCGCGGACTACGCCCGCCGCCGTCGCCGACGGGTTCGCCGATGTCTATCGCGCCCTCCTCGGGCGCTCCGACATCGGCTAGCTAGGGGGATCAATAGGCGCCGTGACCCGACAGCACGGTGCGCGCGGTGCCCAATAGAATCCGTGCATAAAGACGTGGCGACAGGCGGCGTGCCATTATGCTGTCCATCGCGACGCGGCGGCGATAGTCGGTGTCGTTGCGTCCGCTGATCTGCCAAATCCCGGTAATTCCTGGCAGCATCGAGCAGTAATCCACATAACGCCGTCCGTAGCGCGAGACTTCCGCGGCAACGATCGGACGCGGGCCGACCAGACTCATCTCGCCGCGAAGGATGTTCACGAACTGCGGCAGCTCGTCGAGACTGGTTTTGCGGATGATGCGGCCGATCGTGGTGATGCGCGGATCGTTGCGCAGCTTGTGGTCGCGGTGCCATTCCGCGCGAGCGACCGGGTCGCTGGCAAGCAGCCGTGCGAGACGCGCATCGGAATCCGGTGCCATCGACCGAAACTTGTAGCACAGGAACGTGCGCCCGTCCTTGCCGTAGCGGCGATGGCCATAGATCGGCGAATGCCCGTCGCGTGCCCAGATCGCGACCCCGAGCAGGATCATGATCGGTAATAGCGTCATCATGAGGAGCGCGGCGAGCGTGACGTCGATCGCCCTAATCAGCTGGGATTGGCCGCGCGCGTGATCGGTTTGATACTGAGATGTCATGGTTACCTACCCGTTAGCTAAGACACGCTAACGCGCGGGACGGGATTGCGCGGCGATCAAATGAGGCACGCCAGCCCCCGCTGCTCCAACACAGCCCTCAAAACATCAATTGATACAATCATTTCGGCGGATAAGTCGAAAATGAATATGGGTTAAAGAACTATTAAAGCCCTCACATCATTAGATGGTTCAGAAGATTAGCGGTCGAGCACGATAACGTCGTTGACCGCTCGTGCAGTATCGGACCTGCCTGAACCTGGTTCGGGTAGCTGATCTTGGATGTAACTTAACAAGCAACGGTGCTCAGCGCCCCGGGAGGACGTATGCTTAGGCGTGTCGTATTAGGATGCTTTGCTGTCGGCTTGGCGACGTCGGCGATCGCGCAGGACGTTGCTTCAACGCTACCGACCTATAACTACGCGCTGTCGGGCGGAGACCGCGTGCGCGTCGTCGTGTTTGGCAATTCTTCGCTTGGAGGCGAGTTTACCATCGACGGTTCCGGTACCATTGCGCTGCCGCTGATCGGCGAAGTCGATGTGCGAGGGTTGACGTCGTCGCAGTTGCAAACCCGGATCGTGTCGAAGCTTGCCGATGGCTATCTAAAGGATCCTCGCGTCGCGGTTGAAGTGTTGTCGACCCGGCCGTTCTACATTCTGGGCGAGGTTAACAAGCCCGGTCAATATCCGTTCGCCAACGGCCTGACCGTCGAAGCTGCGGTTGCGCAGGCTGGCGGCTATACCTACCGCGCCAAGACCAAGAAGGTCTTGATCAAGCACGCCGGCGAGGCCAGCGAATTCATCACCTATGACGTGACCGCAAAGACCCGGGTCGCGCCGGGCGACACCATCCGTATCAAAGAGCGCTGGTTTTGAGCCGGTCTTCGTCGGCGGCACGACGCCGCCGTACTGCGCTGGGACTGGTTTTCGCGGCGGGCACCGCCGCGCCCGGGTCTGCGCAGCTGCTGCAAGACGCGCCGACCGTGATGATCCCCCCCGAAGCGCCAATCACGTCGGTGCGGTCGGTGTTCGCGCGTACGCAGGAAACCGCAGTCGCGGATCGCATGCTGCCTGCGTTCACCGCGCAGGGGATCTCGGTCGGCGCGTTCGACGTATTTCCGGGCCTTGCGATCGGCAGCGTGTACACCACCAACCTGTTCGCCAATAACGACGACCGCCGCGACGACATCGCGCTGGTCGTCCGCCCTGAAGTGACAGTCCGCACCAGCGCCGGCCCCTATCAGGTTGCAGCCTATGCGCGCGGTGACCTGCGGCGCTATTCGACCTATACCAGCGAGAACACCGAAGAGGGACTGGCCGGGCTCCGCGGCAGCGTCGCGATCGGCGCGCTCAGCAGCCTGACAGCGGGCGTCAGCTATGGATCGCTGATCAACCCGCGCTACGCTGCCGATTCGCCGGTCAATGCCGCAAAGCCGATCGAATATCGCGCGTTGAACGGCTTTGCCGGCGGCACGATCGAGGGCACCAGCACCCGCGTCGTCTTTCGCGGCGACATCGCCCGGCTGAGGTTCAGCGATACGCCGAGCCGCGAGGGCGGTACGCTGTTCGCGCGTGACCGCGACCGGACCCGCTACCAGGGACTGGTGCGCATCGAGCGTGCGATCAGCCCGGCTTTTTCCGTCTACGCCGCGGGCAGCTTGAACAAGATCGACTATCGCCTCCCGACCCCCGGCATCGGTACGCGTGATTCCAAGGGCTTTGGTGCCTATGTCGGATCGAGTTTCGAGCTGACCACGCTACTGCGCGGCGACGTCCGCGTCGGCTATATCCGGCAGAATTTCGACCTTGCGGGTATCCGCCCGCTGTCGGGCATCGGTACGCTCGCGACGCTGGTCTATTTTCCCAACCGGCTGTGGACGATCACCGCGACCGCGCAGAGCAGCATCGAGGACAGCGGTGTCCCCGGAACTGGCGGCTTCCTGCATCGCGGCGGATCGCTGCGCGGCGACCATGAACTGCGTCGCTACCTCATGGCTTCGGTCGAGGGCGGCTATTTCCGCGATACCTATCGCGGCCTCAACCGCCGGGACAGCCTGCCCTATGCGGATGTCGGGCTGACCTACCTCTCACGCAACCATTGGAACGCACGGCTCGGCTACCGATACCTGTCGCGCGATTGCACCTGCACCGCCGGCGTCACCAATTTCGACGACCATCGCGTCTCCGCGACGCTCACCTTTCAGAACTGACCGGAGACTAGACCATGGCTAGCGTACTTGCGCCTTATACCGGGCTTCGTCCGACGATCACGCCAACCGAGCGGCCCGCACCGTCGACCAGCTTGATAGACCTGTTCAAGACCTATCGCCGCCATTTGGCCCTGTTCGTTCTGGTCGCTGGCGCGATCATGCTGGCAGTCGCCGCCTATACGCTGCTCCAGACGCCGCGCTACACGGCGACTGCGACCTTGGTCATCGCGCCGCGCCCGGCCGAGATCGGGTCTGACCGCACCACCGCGCTCAGCGATCCGGCGGCCGATTCAAGCGTCGATACGCAGGTCGAACTGCTGAAAAGCCGCACGCTTGCGGCGCTGGTCGTCGATCGCCTGATGCTGGACGAACCGACGCGCTTCGACGATCTGATGCGCAATCCCTCGATCCGCGACCGTGTACCTTTACTCGCGGCGAAGGCGACCGCAGTCGCAGCCTCGGCGCGGCGCGACGCGGCGATCGAACGGCTCCAGCAGGGACTGGACGTGCACCGCACGGCGCAGACCTTCGCGCTCAGCCTGTCGTTCGAGCATCACGATCCCCAGCTCGTAGCCGATATCGTCAACACCTATGCCCGGGAGTTCGTGGCGCAGTCGACCGTCGTCAAGCGCGAGGGATCCGACGCGTCCGTCACCCTGTTGCGCGGGCAGCTTGCTGGAGCGCGTCGCGAGGTCGAGGCTGCGGACAATGCACTGGGCCGGTACAAGGTTGCTCATAATTTGATGAGCGTGCAGGGCGGCACGATCGCCGAGCAGCAATTGTCGTCGCTCGATGGCCAGGTCGCGTTGGCGCGGGCGGGGGAGGCTGAGGCCAGTGCCCGGTTGCAGACCGCGCGGCAGCAGCTTGCCCGCGGCTCGTCCGGGGACGATTTGGGCGAGGCGCTTGGCTCTCCGGTAATCCAGCAATTGCGGAGTCAGCGCGCGGTGCTCAGCGCGCAGGTAGCGGATCTGGATGGGCTCTACGGACCCAAGTATCCGCCGCTTGCCGCTGCACAGCGGCAGGTTGCAGACATCGATACGCAGATCCAGGGCGAGATCACTCGCACGATCGCCAATCTCGAGGCACAGCGCGAGGTCGCAGCCCGGCGCACCGGATCGCTGGCCAGCAGCGCCGGTGGCGCACGGGCACAGGTCGTCAACAATAGCGTCGCCTCTATCGCGCTTGGCGCCTTGCAGCTTCGGTCGGATACCGCGCATCAGATCTATGCACAGATCCTCAATCGACTGAACGAAATCGGCGCACAGGCGGCGACGACCCAGTCGGATGCGCGCGTCGCCAGTTTGGCGGCGGTGCCGACGCGGCCGACCTCGCCCAATATGCCGATCAACCTGCTCGTCGGCGCATTGCTCGCCACCGCGATCGGACTAGGCGTCGTGTTCCTTAAGCAAGGTACCGATCGTGGCATCCGTACTCTGGAGGACGTCGAGGGTCGATTGCAACTGCCGTACCTTGCCGGGTTGCCGACGCTCGGCTCGGCGGTCCGCCATGTCGGCGGCAGCGACCCGATCAGCGCGCTCGTCGACCATAGCGGCTCGGCCTATGCAGAGGGATATCGCAACCTTGCGGCTTCGGTGTTGCAGGCGGCGGGATCGGGCAAGGTTCGCACTATTGCACTGACCTCCGCGCTGCCGAACGAAGGCAAGACGACCGCGTCGATCGGTCTCGGACGGATCGTCGCCATGAGCGGGGTCAGCACCGTGTTGGTCGATGCCGACATGCGCAGGCCGAGCATCGCCAACGCGCTGGGGCTGCGCCCAACCGTCGGCTTGCAACAGGTGCTCGAAGGCGACGCGACGCTCGACGAGGCGCTGTTGCCGGATGTCGATTCGAGCCTGACGATCCTGCCGATGCTGCGCGCGGGCCTCGCCGCATCACATGCGCTTGGCAATGGCAGTTTCGATGCGCTGATCGAGGACCTGAAGGCTAGGTTCGACGTCGTCATCTTCGACGCCTCGCCGGTCCTGCCCGTGGTCGACGGTCGGTTGGTCGCCAAGAAGGTCGATTCCACCATCCTCCTCGTTCGCTGGCGGAAAACATCCGATGCGGCGGTGGAGATGGCAATCCATCTGCTTCAGTCACTCGGCGTCAAGATGACCGGCGTCGCTCTCAGCCGGGTCGACCTGCGGGCACTCGCCCGGTCCGGCTACGGTGACCCCGCCCAGTTCATGGGGTCGTACAGCGGCTATTATTCAAACTGATGTTGAAGGTCATGTACACAGGCGATCCCCGCGGCAGTGGCAGGTCGCTCAGCACCGAGCTGCTGCTGCATCGCCTGCGCAAAGTCACGGTTCTCTCGCCGTTGGAGGTCGAATTGGTGCTGTCGTTGGGCGAGCAGCCCAAGCAGCACGCGCCGGGGACGAGTATCTGTCCGCAAGAAGACGGCAGCCCGCATCCGCGGCTGGTCGTAGGCGGGTGGGCGTGTCGGCCGCGGATCCTGCCCGACGGCCGCAGGCAGATATTGAGCGTGCTGATTCCCGGCGACCTGATGGGCGACCGGGGCGAACGACGCCCGTTCGCGCTCAATCCGGTGGTTGCGCTGACACCGGTGCGCACGATCAGCATCGCGCGGATGGTCCAGGCCGTCCGGCTGAACCCGCATGACTATCCCGGGATCGCCCGCGCGCTTGCGGCGATCGACCGTACCGAAGAGACGGCGCTGCTCGATCACGTGGTCCGGCTTGGCTGCCAGAGCGCCCGGCAGCGGATGTCGCATCTGCTGCTGGAACTGCATCAGCGGCTGGCGTCCATTGGGTTCGTTCACAACGGATCGTTCCCTATGCCGCTGACGCAGGATACGCTGGCGGAACTGCTCGGACTGAGCCTGGTGCACGTCAACCGCATCGTTTCGCAGTTCCGCCGTGAAAATCTCGTGTCGATCCGTGGCGGCGTTGTCACCATCGACGATTTTGCACGGCTGGCGTTGCTTGCGGACCGCGCGGACCCCACGCGAGACGCCGCCTCCGGCTGAGCGGCGTCAGGCGGTAACGCCGTTCACGCCGGCGGGCAGGAACCCACCGACCCCGCTGTCCGACAGATACAGGTTTTTCAGTACCTGTGCCGTCGCGCGCGTGAAGGGAATCGGGCGGCCGTCGGAATCCTGCAGGTTCGAACTGGATCCGCTCGCGCCGGCCAGCGACTGGTCGCCGATATTGCTGCCGTCGAGCGCGCCGAGCATGATGCTGGCACCGCTCAGCGCGGTCGCGATCGCGGTGTTGGTCGCCGCCTTGCCATCGAGCAGCGTCCGGATCAGGCCGCCGTGATAGATCGCGTCGGCGAGATTGACGGACAGCATATCGGCGACTGCGGTGTCGGAGGTCTGGCCGAGGATCGTGCGATAGGTCGCCGCGACCGTATTTTCGACGAGGAATGCACCGAGCAGGAAATGCGCGTCGCTAGCGTATGGATCAAAAGCTGTGCCCGATCCGACGATCCCGGCTCCCCGCGCCGCGGTGGTGAACGCGCCGGTCGCGCCGCTCGACAGGTCGAGCGTAGGTTGCGCTGCCGCCTGCGCGCCCAATTGACCGCGCAATCGCTCGACATGCTGCTGCTTGTCGTCGGCGAGTTCGGCCGCGTAGGCCGCAACGAGCGGGTCGGAGAAACTAGCCTGTCGTGCGCCGGATGCGAGCCCGAAGCGTCCGACTCCGCCAGTCAAAGCTGCCGGCAACCCGGCACCGCGCGCGGCATAGCCGTAGTATTGCGCGCCGACATAGGCGAGCGTCAGCGCAAGGTTGAGCGGGTGACTTACGCCCGCAACGGCGGAGGGGGGCGGGGTGACCGTCGGCGTCGGCCCAGGAACAACGACGATCGGTTCGCTTGCCGCAGCGTCTTCCTCGTCGGCACCGCCGCCACCGCCGCACCCGGCGAGAAGGAGTCCAGTCGAGAAGCTGGCGGTCAGGCGTAGGAACTGGCGGCGATGGGGGGAGATGGTCTGCATCCCGCGAGTAGGGATCGCGACCTTTTCCAGGACGTTAACGGTTCCATGAGATCAGCACCTCAATACATCAAATGATGTAATCGAGGCGGGTTGCTACCAACCGTCAGTAAACCGTTAATACGTCAAAGCCTTTACCGGCGGGCATGACGACACCCATGGCTTCGCCCGACATGACCGCCCCTCTGCAAGCCGCGCTCGACGCCGCCGCTGCCGGGCGGATCGCTTATACCATCCCGGTGGGAGGACATCGGCTGAAGAGTACCGGACTCGGCTACGCCAGCCACGCCAAGATCATCGTCGTCGGCGATGTCTACAATGATCACGGCCCGGCAGTGGGCACGCATTACTGCCTGACCAACCGGTCCGGAAAACGTCTGATCAACGTGACGATCACCGGCGGCGGCGGCGCGTTCGCCGGAGCCCCGACCGATCCGGCGGGGGCGACACGCAAAGGACTCGGGATCGTAGCGACCGACGGCTTTACCGTGATCGGCGTGCGCACCGCCGGGCCGTTGACCGGCTTCGGCATGGAGATCAAGAACTCGACGGGGGGCCACATCAACGGGCTGTTACTTCAGTCGGGGGTCAACAAGGCGGGGGCGGACGGGCTGCATTTCTTCGGCGCGTGCAGACAGGTGACGGGGTCGAACATCGTCGTGCAGAGCGGCGACGATGCGGTGTCGTTCACGTCCGAGAATCACGAGTCGACGAATGCGCTGATGGAGCGGATCACGCTCACCGCGATGACGCTGAACAGCGCGGCGTTTTCCTGTATCAAGTTCTACACCAGCAAGACGACCGGCAAGGCGATCATTCGCAACGTCACGCTGACCGGAATCAAGGGGCGCATAACGCAGGGACCGACCGGGTGCCCGCTGGCCATGCAGAACACCGGCGTGGCGCAAGGTTGCATCATCGACAAGATCACGATCGTCGACGCCGATCTCGACTTCGGCGCCGCGACGCAGGACGGGCCGACTGCGTTCATCACCGATTGCAGCAACGTGACGCTGCGCAACGTGACCCTCAGGGGACGACGCAACGGGCAGTTTCTCCGCGCGATCCGCTGCACCGGGCTGCGCGTGACGGGCGAGGTTTGGGATACCATCGCAGGGAACCCGATGAACAACCTGGTCCAGCTGGAACAGTGCGGCGACTACGTCATCGATCTGGTCGTACGGTCGGCGAGCGGCGCGCGGATCGGATCGCTGAACGTCCGCAACACGGGGACGGATACGGGCACTCGCTTCATCGCCATGACGGGGTCCTGAACTACGTCGCGGTCGTGTCCGAACCGACGGGCATCCGCTCGAGCAGTTCGGCGATGATGAGCGCGGCGTCGGTATTGTTCGCATTCAACCGGGCCAGCGATTGGAGGAGCGTCCGGGTACTGACGGAGGCGAGCACCGCACTGACGCGCGATTGTTCGGCAGGTGTCAGCGCTTGAGGTTCGACGGGGAGACTAGACATTGCGACGCTACGGTAACGCAGGGAAATCGGCCCACCCGATCAATTGACGACTTGCGCGAGCAAGCGTCGCAGGTTGGGCTCCAGTCATCCGACTTCGGTGAACGGTCGCCCCCCTCAACCGTTCGAAAACGCCTTCGCGTCGCTCCGAAGATCCGTGACCGGGCAGATTACAGCCCGATCTTCAGTCCGATCGACCCGCTCGTGGAATGGCCGACCAGCCCGCGATCGTTGTCGAGCGACTTGCGATAGTCTGCTTCGCCGTACAGCGCGATGCGCTGGCCGAGCGCCCAGGTGACCCCGGCTCCCGCCTCTCCCCACATAGCCGAACCAGGGGTGCGAACGACCGAGGTCGCAGCCGGAGAGACGAACAGGGTCCGGTCGGTCGACGCGAACGCCTTCCACAGATTGGCGCGAAGATAGGGCTGAACCGCGCCCGCGCCCGTCTCGTACCGAGCGCGGGTACGTAGGCCGAGACGTCCGGTCAGATGGCCGCGGTCGCGTTGCTGGACCAAAGCATTGACGATCGTCACGTCATCGATCGCGGTGCCCTGCGCGATCAGCTGCGCTTGAGGCTCGAGCACCCAGTTTGCCGATAGCGGGACGGCGTAGCCGGTTTCGACCGAAGCGAGGATGCCGGTGCCGTCGATCGGAATGCGAAAGCCGTCGGCCGCCGTGGTCGCGCGGCCGCCATACCAGCTGTGCTGCACGACGGTGTCGACATAGAATCCACTGTTCGCGAGATACGTCCAATAGGCGCCTGCATAGGTCGTGTTGGGATCGAGCCGGCCGACGCGGCGGTTCTCGACGCCTCCGGTGAAGCCGTTGGTCGTGTAGCGACCGTCCGTATACCCGCCATAGACACCGGCTGCGTGATGACCGGCCCCGTCGCCGAAGCGGAACAGGTCTACGCCGAGCTGGAAGCCGTAGAGATGGCCGTCCGCGGTGGGTCGTGCGTCACCGCGCTGGCGGAAGCGCCCGTCGTCGGCGATCGCCCGACCCCATAGCCGGCCGGGTACCGTGAATCCTTCCGCAACCGGATCGTTCTCGTCGCCCCTGCGCTTGTGATAGGTGCCCAGCATCGCCAGGTCGCCGCGGCGCAGCGCTGCGGGCAGCGCGGCGAGGAGAGGGACTTCGGCGCGGTAGGTCGGGTCGGACGGCGTTTCCCCCGCGTCAGCCTGCGTGCGCAGGAACCAGCTCTGGCTCGTTCCCGCCGCGTTCGATGCGTAGAGCCTGTATTCGAACGCACCTGCGTCGATATGCTGGCCAGCGAGAGTGAAGCCGGTTCCGGTCGACGTGGCGGTGGTGGTGCCGCCGTTGATCGCGCCGACCAGTTCGATGCCGTCTCCGGTAGTACGTGCGCCCAACCCGTCAGCGTTGACGACCTGTATGCTGGTGGTGCCGCTGACCGAGCCCCCGTCGATGATCAGGCGATCGGATGGCGCGCCGTCTCCCGCGAGCACCGTCTGCAGTTTCAGCACGCCGTTCTGGCCGACATAATTGCCGCGGACCGTCAGCGTGTCGGTGGCGCCGGACGGGCCGTTGGTCAGGTCGACGATGCCAGCATTGACGAGCGTCGCGGACCCGCCGGCGCTTGCCCCCACGACGGCGCGCACGCCGTTGCCGGCGAACAGCGTCGAGGTGGCGTCGATCGTTGCGCTGCCGCCGGCGAGGATCAGGTCGCCATCCGAGGTGAGCGTCGATCCGTTGGTAAGGGCGATAGTGTTCCATCCGGTAATCCGCCGGGTGCCGGTGGACGTGGTCGCGTCGAAGGTAAGCGCGTCGCTACCGCCTGCGCTGCCCGCCCCTGCGATCGCGGTGACCCCGGACAGACTGGCGTCGCCCAACCCGCGGAATATCGCGCGGTCGTTCCCGCCGCCGGCGGAGAACGCACCGGCCAGCGTGCCGCCGGTCATCAGGAAGACGTCGTCGCCCGCGCCTAGCATCACCGCGCCGGTCACCGGTCCCGCGGTCAGCGTCACCGCCTGGCCGTTCGCGCCGCCAGCGATCGCGGTGGCGGTTGACGAAGCGGCGTTGATCGTTCCGCTGTTGGTAAAGGCGCGCGTGCCACCGGTCAGGTCGATGACGGCCGCCGTCGTGCTCGTCGAACGCAGCGTTCCGGTGTTGGCGATCGAGGCCGCAGGGCCTGCGACGACCGCCGATCCGCCCTGCACGTTGGCGACCGCGATGGTGCCGCCGAGCGTGACCGCGCCCGTGGTGTTGAGGCGAACGCCGGTCGCGCCTGCGCCGGTGGCGGTGATGGAGAGACCATTGCCTAGCGCCAGCGGACCATTGGTGACTGCGCCACCTGTGCCGGAGAAATCGAAGCCGGTGCTGTTCGTCCCTGCAGCCGTGAGCGTCGCTATCGAGGCGGGGTCGAGCGCGACCGCGGTGTGGACCGCCGCGCCGCTGCCGCTCGCGATCAGCGTCGTGCCGTTCAGGCGGATCGCGTCAGATCCCGCGGCGTTTTCGAGCGCGTTGCCGCTGCCGGTACTGGTGATGATGCCGGATCCCAGCGTCAGCGCGCCGGCGCCGGTGTCGACCAGCACGCCGTGCGCGGTGCCGCCGCCGGTAAAGCTGCCCGCGCTCGTCACCGCCGCGCCGTTGGTCAGCCGCAGCGCGGCAACGCCGTCGCCGACCGATACTGGGGACGTGCCTGTGCCCGACAGTGTCGAGCCTGCGCCGTCGATCAGGATGCCGGTGCCCGATGCCAATGCGATGGTGCCGGCGTTGGCGAAGCTCGCGCCGTTCGCGATGCGTACGCCGGTTCCCGCACCGCCAATGTTGCCGCTGTGGGTTCCGGTGGTGCCGGTGCCGGACAGGTCGATGCCATAGCTTGCGCCGCCGCCGAGCGTGATCGCACCGCTGTTGGTAACCGCCGCGCCGGTGGAGGCGACGATGCCGGTGGCGCTGGCGCCGGTAAAGGCGATCGTGCCGGCGTGCGCGAGCTGGGCGCCGTTGCGCACGACATAGCCGGTGATCCCCATGTTGGACGACGTAAGGTTCGCCGCCGTCGTCAGCCGGGTTCCGGCAACCGGGACGCCGACCGCTGCACCGTCGAGGTCGTGCGCCTGGCCGTCGACTATGGCCGCGGTGGTGCCGTTCCCGGTCAGTTGGAGACCGCTGCTCGCCGCGAGGATACCGGTCGCGCCGCCTTCGACCACCAGCCCGGTCGCACCGGCGCCCGAGACGGTGAAGCGCGTGTCGGTCGCGTCGATTGTCGTTCCGGTCGACACCCCGGTCGCCACGACGCCGTAAGCGTTGGGGCCGGAGACGACGAAGCTCTGCCCTGCGCCACGCGCGAACGCGCCGCCCTCGACCCGCAATCCGGTCGAGCCGACGGTGTCGACGGTCGTCAGACCCGCGCCGGTGATCGCCGACCCCGCGCCGAGCGCATAATAGCCGATCTGACGCGCGCCTTGGAAGTCGACCCCGCCGGTCGTGCCGATATCGACTATGCCGCCGCCGCGGACATGGACGCCGATCGCGCCCTCGCCCAGCAAGGTGACCGCACCGTTCTGCCGTGCCGATGACGACGCGTTGGCGACGTAGATACCGTAGTTTCGCAGGCGATCGACCGAGATGCCGCCGCCGATCACGATCGCGCCGTCATTGACCGCGCGGGCCGAACCGCCGTCGACACTGTTCTCGACGAGCAGGCCGACGCCATTGACGCCGCCGACGGTGATGACGCCGGTCGCGGCGTTGGTCGCCTGCACTGCGCCAGCGACGCTGCTGCCGCGGACCGCGATGCCGACGTTGCGTGCGCTTGGGCCCTGGGTGGCGGTGGGATCGATCGTGATCGCTCCGGTGTTGACCGCGACATTGCCCTCGCCGCCTACCAGCATGCCCGTGGCGTTCTGCGCCAGGGAGCCGATGCGGATCAGTCCGTCATTGACCAGCATGCCCCCGCCCGAGAGCGAGGTCATGCCCGCCGCCGGATTGATCGAGACGACATCGACGATTCCGCTCAGGTCGGCCGCGTTGCCGGCAAAACTGGTGCCGACGCGGATGACGCCGCCGGCGGTGTTGATGGCGGTGCCGCCGTCATACGCGACCAACCCGGCGGCGCCGCCGAACAGGCCGAGCGTGGTGGCGGCCGCGCTGTCGGCGCCACCGATCAGGATGGTCCCCGAATTGGACGCAGTCGCGCCGGTGCTGACCGCGATGCCGGCATTCGCCTTGCCGTAATTCGGGTCCTCCGGGTGGTTCGGGATGTCCCGATTGGCGACGTTGACGATGCCGCGGTTGACGATCGTCGCGCCATCGGTGGCGCGGACCGCGATATTGGCAGTGCCGTAGCCGAGGAAATCGGTGAGACCGCTGGGGCTCGGCCGGCCGCTGCTGCGGTCGAGCGTTTCGTAGCCGACGCCGATCACGCCGGTTTCGCTGTTGGTCAGGCTGCTGCCCGCATCCCGGACACGGATGCCGACGCCGCCTCCGCCCTGCGCGATCGTGCCGTTGTTGACGACCGTCGATCCGTTCTGCGCAAGGATCAGCGTCGAGATGCCATCGTTATTGCCGTCAGCGCCGACCACGCCGACCAGTTCGGAGTCCGTGGTGGTTACCAGCGTCGAGCGATCGAGCTTGATGAACAGCCGCTCGCTGATCGTCGGCGGCGCGGTATAGGGCGCGATGACGGGCGTGCGCACCGTCACCTGACGGATTTCGGACGTCGCCGCCGCCTGGATGCGGCGGTCATACTCTGCGGGTGCGATCGTGCCGGCGGTCAGCAGCGCTATCTGTTCGCTGTTGTAGCGCTTCAGGCTGGCAAGATCGGTCACCGCGTCGCCATTGCCGAACGCGATGCCCGAAAAGGTCGTGACCGGTACGCCGACACTGGCCGATTCGGATTGCGACAGCCCGTCTTGGTCGGCGCCGTCCATCGTGGCGGTCCGCGAATCATAGATGATCGTGCTGCCACCGGTGACGTTGTACAGCGTCGAGCCGCTGTCCGCGGTGACGAGCGCGAAGTTGGCCGTGTCGTAGACGCTCCTGGCCTTGTCGCCGGTCGCGATCGTGACGGTCGAGTTGGCGATGTTGGCGAGCCGCAGGTCGCCATAGACCGGTGCATTGGTATCCACATAGGTCACCGCGCGGGTGTCGGTGCTGGCGGTCGCGAACAGACGGTCATTGTCATAGACCGACGTCGCGACGCGGGTGCCCTTGATCTGGTCGGGATAGGTAACGGCGAGCGTCTTTTGCTGCGCGCCGAGGACGACGCTCGAGCGGTCGGCAACGGCGTCGAAGCCGGCGACCACTTGGCCGTCGCGATTGCGGTCTGCGATGGTGGCGGTGTCGGAGACGAACCGGCGCGCGCTGGTGCCACGCAGGGCGTAGTCGCCGGTGATCGTGCTGGTCGAGTCTGTCACCGCGATGATGTCGGCACGTCCTGCGTTGCTGCCGCCGCCGTTGTTGGCGCCCGGCGAGTAGGAGGGTTGCAGTGCTTGCGCGTGGCCGGCGACCGTTCCGGCAGTTGCGAGCGCGATCATCGACACGCCGCCGATGAAGAGGTGGTGGGTAAGTAAATGGTTCCGCGATGCCATGGTGTATTTCGCCGCTATTTTGCGTGCCGGCGAAATCAGATATCCGGAGGAAATGGCAACGGATGACTGGCGCTGGCGCGATGGTGGTTTGGAATGCGCAACCGGCTGTTTAGACCGGCGGAACACGGGTGGTTTATGGAAAGAACACAGTGCTTTTCGCGAGCGGGCGAAACCACAAATGATGTAGTGGCAGGTCGACGAGTGATCGGGAGACGGACGAATGTCTTGCGGACCGCCCGTCCCGAGCGCAGCCAAAGCACAGCTCCGTCGACATATGCTTCCTCAGCCAAGAGCGGGTATGATCGGCCGGCAACATGTCAGGCGTGCAATACATCAAAAGACCGATCGCCTCGCGAATGACGGTCCGCCATTAACCCATGCGAATAAAACTGCTTCCGGGTCCGATTAGCAAACTGGCCTCCGGAGTGGCCCACATGACCGATTACGAGTTCCTACAGAAAGCCGAGGACTTCCGAGCGGCTGCTTCACGTGCGCGCACGACGGTTGAGCGCGATTGGGCTTTCTACTGTGCAGGAATTTTGGAAGAGCAGGCGGCGCTGCTTGAAAAGACGGGTCGGTGTCCGGATGTCCCTTTGCCCAACCGGCCGAACATTCATGGCTAACGTCGAAGCGTCCCGAATCGTCAGGTTAGGGCAGGGGTTGCCAGCCGACGGACGACGCGTTCCTCGCGCTGTTCGACCGGCTCCGTGTTGTTGTCCCCTGAAGGCCTGACAGAGCGTCGCAGGTTTGCGCGATGAACGCGGGTGGTGATCGATAGCGTAAAGCGCGGTGCGGATGCACTTCGATATAATGGGCAAACCAGCCGGGCAATTGGTCAATGACACTCTGCGCATCGGGCCCGGGGTTCACGCAGACATAATTGCGTTTGAGGGTCGGATGTCAGCAACCGCACCACGGGGGCAGCGCGGCTGCTGACCAGGTGTTCCAGTCTACTGATAACCGCCGTTTTCCTCGCGCTCCTTGGCAGCGTCCTCCTGCACCTTTTCCATTTCCTCAGCCTCTTCGGACTGGGTCGCGTCGTCGGTTTTCGGATCGTCGGTCATGTCTGTCTCCTGCTGACTGGGGGTAAACGGCTCAGGCCAGCTTAAGGCCTTCCTTGTTCATCGCGATGGTGATGTGCTTGTTCTGCTCATCCGAAAGCTGATCGCGGAGCTTCGGAAAAAGATCGTCCTCCTCCTCGCGCATGTGCTTTTCGATCATGCCGCGGAATTCCTTGAGCTTCGGCAGCCATGCGGGGTCGTCCTTGGGCATTTCCGTGAGATCGAAGAAATACTGTTTCACGTAGCCATGCTCGTGATTGAGGTGATCCGCTGCGTCGGTCAGGCCCTGATCGCGCATCATGGCATAAACCACATTCTCTTCCTGAAACGCATGCTTGCTGATCGCGTGTTTCAACTGCATCAGCAGAAACGATCGGCGGCCGGTCGCTTGGTTGCTGGTCTTCTCCAGCAGGTCAAAGATTTTAAGCGCCGCCGAATGTTCCGACGCCAGAGCTGTATCCCAGTTGCCCGCCATGGCTGTTGGTGCCTGTACAGCGGCCTTTCGGAGCAGGTTCGCGAGGAGCCCAGTGGCAACGCCGGCCGCCGCCCCCATCGCTATCTTTCGTTTGAAGTTCTCGGATGCGGGTTCGCGCGCTGCCGTTGCCATGTGGTTCGCTCCTCTGTTCAAGGTAGCAACGACGATGATCCGTACCTGTTCCGGCTGACCGGCGATTCGAAGCGGACGCACGAGCGGCCTTTTTCGCTGTCGCTCAGGTTTGGGACTAAAGCGCTCCTGCGCGATCCGCCGGTAGCTGCCGATCGGCAGCGCCGGTCGCCGAATACGCGATGACCTTCCGAGCCGCTTGGTCAAAGGCGGGTCGCGATCAGGGGCCCCGATGCCGGGTGCTTCAACGCGCTAGCGGATCAGGAACCGAGCATTGCGTCGCCCGTTCTCGTTTCTGTAAACTACGGTACGGGAGTGTAGCGGTGGATGATCCGAAACCCGCAGATCGAAATTACCTCCGCATCGCGCTGGGGATTTTTGTAGCGGCCATTCTAGCAATTATCGTCGTGGCGACTTTGCAATACTGGGGCGACAAGCGCGATCCGGACGTGATCTCGGAGACGAGCGGACAGTAGAAATCCGACGCCGCCTCACCGTCTGTCCGATGTCGAGAGTGCCGATGCCTGAAAGGGTCATGGCCTGTTCTGTGTTCGCTATTGTAGCGATGGGAAGCGGGTTTGAACGGCCGGGAGTGGACGAACTGTCATAGCCGTAGCCGGAATACTGGTCTTTGGTGCCGCCAACGTAACTGTAAATCCTGAGGTGCGCTGTAGATATCGGATTGATGCCCGTCACGTCCTCACTCCGGTTCATAGGAAAGGCTGCATATGTAACGCGCGGCCGGGGGCGTATTCATCAATGGCCGCGCACTAGTCTTCCAAATTTAGCGGATGCCGTTCACTGGCTTTTAAGCAGCGGTTCCTTTGAGACGCTGACTGGCATGGTGCTACGCTTGCGCCACAGGCTCCAGCCAACGAGGAGACCGGCAACGGCGCTACCGGTCAGGATCACAACAGGCCGCAACCCGGTACGCACCGCCACGCGATCCAGCGCCACCTCCAGGCTTCCCGCGGCGTTCACTGCGGAAGGGATAACCCGAGTGTCGAGAAACACCTTCGGCGCAGACGGGCGGGATGGCTGTTTCATCAGATAGTCTCGTCCAACAGTCATCCGGCTTCTCCCTTGCTGTTCGGTATCCTGCCTCGACGATAACGTAGGTCAACGACACCGCATCGTACCTGGTAAAGAACGTAAGCACGCGGCGGATGTATCCGCTTCCTTCCTGCAGGCCGGAGACATCCGATGGAAAAACCCACTTTCAAGCCGTATCGCCTGCCCTCCGGTGGCTGGGGCTCGGCGCGGTCCGTGCGCGAAATACTGACGCGTGAGGGTGTAGCCGCCAGCGGTCCTATAGCGCTCACCCGCCACAACAAGGTCGACGGTTATCAGTGCAACAGTTGCGCCTGGGTAAAGCCTGCCAGCCCACTGCCGCTCGAGTTCTGCGAGAACGGGGTAAAGGCCGTCGCCTGGGAGATCACTGCGCATCGCTGCACCCCCGCGTTCTTCGCCGAACACACCGTCACCGAGCTGCTGGGCTGGGATGATTATCACCTCGAGCAGCCTGGCCGTCTCACCCAGCCCTTACGTTACGACGCAGCGAGTGATCGCTATGTCCCAGTCTCTTGGGGACATGCGGTCGAAGAAATTGCACGCGAACTGCGTGCGGTTGAGGACAAGCAGAAGGGCACGGTTTTCTACAGCTCCGGCCGCCTGTCCAACGAGGCGAGCTATCTCTACCAGTTGTTCGCGCGACTCTACGGCAACAACAATCTGCCCGACAGCTCCAACATGTGCCACGAGACGACCTCCGTGGCGCTGCCCGCCAGCATCGGGCAGGGGGTCGGCACCGTCGACCTGCGTGACTTCGCCCGGTCCGACTGCATCATGTTCTTTGGGCAGAACCCCGGCAGTAATTCACCGCGAATGCTCCACCCGTTGCAGGAGGCGAGCGAGCGCGGCGCGGCGATCATCACCTACAATCCGTTGCGCGAACGCGGACTCGAACGCTTCATCAATCCGCAATCGCCGACCGAAATGCTCACGGGCAGGGAAACGCGGATCAGTTCACAATATCATCAGGTGAGGGCAGGGGGCGATCTTGCCGCGATAACCGGCATCTGCAAATCGGTGTTGGCCCTGCATGACGCAGCCCTTGCGGCGGGGGAGCCCGGGGTCCTCGACACAGCTTTCATTGCCGAGCACACGCAGGGTTTCGAAACCTTCATCGAATGGCTGCGCGAGCAGCAATGGGACGCAATCGAGCGCCACTCCGGCCTCCATCGCGCGGACCTCGAAGCGACCGCAACGGTCTATGCGCGCTCGACTGCCGCGATCGCCGTCTACGGCATGGGGCTCACCCAGCATCAGGCGGGGGTGGAAACCGTCCGCATGCTGGTCAACCTACTGCTGATGCGCGGTAACATGGGTCGCGCTGGCGCGGGCATCTGTCCGGTGCGCGGCCATTCCAACGTGCAGGGCCAGCGCACCATGGGCGTGACGGAGAAGCCCGAACTGTTCCCGCTTGACCGCCTCGGCGAGCAGTTCAACTTCGAACCACCGCGCGAGCCCGGCTACAACACGGTCGAGGCGTGCGAGGCGATCCTGCGCGACGAAGTGCAGGCCTTCATCATGATGGGTGGCAATTTCGTCCGCGCCATCCCCGATCATGGGCAGATGGAGCCGGCGTGGCGCAAGCTGCGCCTGACCGTCAACGTTATCACCAAGCTCAACCGCAGCGCGCTCCTGCCGGGTGAAATCAGCTACATCCTTCCCGTTCTCGGCCGGTTGGAGATCGACGAGACCGCAGCCGGTCAACAGGTGCTGTCGATCGAGGATACTACCGCCTGCGTCCATGGCAGCCGCGGCTTGCGCACGCCCGCCTCGCCGCATCTCCTCAGCGAAGTGCGTCTGATCTGCGAATTGGCCAATCAGGCGCTCGATCCCAATCCGCGCGTGCGCTGGGACGACTACATGACCGACTATGCGGAGATCCGAAAGGAAGTGGGTGTGACGCTGCCCGACAGCTTCAACGACTACGAGCGCCGCATGTGGGAGCCGGGCGGCTTTCAGCGGGACCTTCCCGTCAAGCGCCGCGAATGGCGTACGAAGAGTGGGCGTGCCGAGTTCGTGACGCCCACCGGGCTCGACGAGGATCCGGACATGCCTGATGCGGACCACGATAGCTTTCGGCTGATGACGCTGCGTAGCAACGACCAGTTCAACACGACCGTGTACGGCTATGACGACCGCTTTCGAGGCATCAAGAACACCCGAAAGGTGGTGCTGATGAACCGTTCGGACATTGATCGGCTAGGGCTTCGCGTAGGGCAACTCGCCACGCTTAAAACGGTGGCCAATGACGGCGTAGATCGCCAATTGTCGGGCATGATCGTCGTCGCCTACGACCTGCCGATCGGCTGTGTCGGCGGATATTATCCGGAGTGCAACGTCCTGATGCCGATCTGGCACTATGCGGCGGAAAGCAAGACGCCTGCCGCCAAGTCGATCCCTGTCACGATCCACAGCGACGGACCGGAGATCGTTGCGCCTGAAATGGAGTATGCTGGCCGCCAGTGAAGGGCAGGCTTGAGCGACGCGACGTTCTGCGAGGAGCGGCTGACCGTGCGCAAGCGTGGTGACCGCAAGCGCGCGCTGGGACGCGAGCGCCGAGGGCGATCCCGCAGGAACCCAACCAGCGCTGGTCGCCCGACAACGCGCTAGGACTCGTTGGCCTGCGACCGGCGGTTCCGCATGCTGAATGTGATCGACGACTATAGCCGGGAATGCCTCCACTCACTTCGGATGGACGACGGGGACCATAGTCTCGTACTGTGATGTCGACCGTGGCTACGGTACGGCTGGCTTGCCGTCGTGACCGGCTGGCGCGTCATGGGTTGAAGGATGCCGAGGACGATGGACGTTTACGCCAAGTATGCCGCGCCGGTCGAGGTTCGCGCACCGTCCGTCGTCGCCGATCCCGCCTGAGTATCGCTGGATGAACCCGCTGACCGTCGATCGCCCGGACGAACACGCTCGCGCCCGCCCCGATTGCCACCAGGCGATTAGCATTCTCGACCTGTTCACGATCGGGATCGGGCCGTCGAGTTCGCATACCGTCGGGCCGATGCGCGCGGCGTGGCTGTTCGCCGATCTGGTCGCGGACGAGAAGCCGGTCGCGGTGCGCGTCGACCTCTTTGGTTCGCTGGCGCTGACCGGGCGAGGACATGCTACCGATAGTGCGGTGATGCTGGGGCTTAGCGGTGCGCAGCCCGAGACGATCGATCCCGACCTGATCCCGGTGCGGCTTGCGGCCATCCGGTCGAGCGGGCGGCTGATGCTGGCGGACCGGATCGAGATCGGGTTCGAGGAGAGCCAGCATCTCCTGTTCCATGCGCAGACTTTCCTGCCGGGGCATCCCAATGCGGTGACGTTTACCGCGTCGTTCGCCGACGGGCGCAGTGTCGAGCGGACCTATTTCTCGATCGGTGGCGGGGCGATCGTCGAGGCTGGCTCAGGACCGGTCAAGGCGAACATCCTGTTGCCGAGGCCATTCTCGTCGGGGGCGGAATTGCTCGCGACCGGTGACGCGACCGGCATGACGATTGCCGATATCGTCCGCGAGAACGAGATCGCGTGGCGGCCGGAGAGCGAGACCGATGCGTTCCTGGATGCCGTCCGCGCGGCGATGTTCGCGTCGATCGATCGCGGGTGTCGGCAGGGCGGCATATTGCCGGGTGGGCTGAAGGTGCCGCGTCGGGCGAAGGCGCTGTTCGAAGGGTTGCAGGCGCGCGATACCGCGGCGGATCCGTCCGCGGTGTTCGAGTGGGTGAGCTTGTATGCGCTGGCGGTGAACGAGGAGAATGCGGCGGGTGGTCGCGTCGTGACCGCGCCGACCAATGGGGCTGCGGGTGTGTTGCCTGCGGTACTGCGCTTCTACGAGACGTTCACCAAGGACCCGACGGCGAAGGGCGCGCACGACTTCCTGCTGACCGCGGCGGCAATCGGGTTTCTCTACAAGAAGCGCGCGTCGATCTCGGCGGCGGAGATGGGATGCCAGGGCGAGGTTGGCGTCGCGTGTTCGATGGCGGCGGGCGCGCTGGTCGCGGCGCTCGGTGGCACCAATGCGCAGATCGAGAATGCGGCCGAGATCGGCATGGAGCACAACCTGGGCCTGACCTGCGATCCGATCGGCGGCTTGGTCCAGATCCCGTGCATCGAGCGCAACACGATGGGTGCGATCAAGGCGATCAACGCCGCCTATCTGGCACTTCGCGGGGACGGTCGCCATATCGTCAGCCTCGATGCGGTGATCGAGACGATGCGCCAGACCGGTGAGGACATGCGCTCGCAATATAAGGAGACGTCGCTTGGTGGCCTGGCCGTCAACGTCGTCGAATGCTGAAGGATTTCCCATGACTGCCCCGACGAACCCGCTTCTCGATACGCTGTCGCTGCCCCGTTTCGCGGAGCTCTCGCCCGACCAGATCGCGCCGGCGCTGGACGAGGCGATCGAGCGGCACGAGGCGATGGTCGAGGCGCTGACCACCGCGCGGCCGACCGATTTCGCGGGCGCGTGGCTGCCGTACGAGCGTGCGAATACCGAGATCGGCGCGATCTGGTCGGCGGTGTCGCATCTGCACGGTGTGGCGGACACGCCCGAACTGCGCGCGGCCTATTCGGAGGGGCAGAAGCGACTCGTCGAGAACGACATGAAGGTCGGCCAGAACCGCGATCTGTACGAGGTGTTCGTCGCGCTGAGCGTGTCGCCCGATTTCGCGTCGCTGTCGGATGAGGACCGGGTCGCCGTCGAGCAGACGATCCGCGATTTCAAATTGTCGGGCGTGGCGCTGGAGCCGGAGGCGCGCGACCGGTTCAGCGAGATTTCGGTCGAGCTGTCGGGCCTGTCGAACGAGTTCGGTAGCGCGGTGCTCGATGCGACCGATGCCTGGTCGGAACTGGTGACGGACGAGGCGGACCTCGCGGGGATTTCCGACGCGGACAAGGCGATGTTTGCGGATGCCGCCAAGGCGAAGGGGCAGGAGGGCTGGCGGGTCACACTGCAACAGCCAAGCGTGAACGCCGTCCTCACCTTCGCCGAGAACCGCGAATTGCGCGCCCGCATGTACCGGGCGTTCGCGACACGGGCATCGGATAAGGGGCCGCATGCGGGGCAGTTCGACAACAGCGAACGGATCGTACGGATTCTCGAACTACGCCACGAGGCGGCGTCGTTGCTCGGGTTCACCGATCCGGTCGCGTGGTCGCTCGAGACCAAGATGGCCCCCAATGGCGCCGAGGTGATCGCATTCCTGCGCGATCTGGCACGGCGTGCGAAGCCGGCGGCGGAGCGCGACCTCGCCGAACTGAAGACGTTTGCGGCCGAGCAGCTCGGGATCGCCGATTTCGAGCCCTGGGATGCGGGCTTCGTGTCGAACCGGTTGCGGCAGGATCGCTATGCGGTCGATGCGCAGGTGGTGAAGGCGTATTTCCCGGTCGAGCGCGTGATGGAGGGCTGGCAGACGCTGATGCAGCGGCTGTTCGGCATCAAGCTCGTCGAGCGCGACGACGTCTCGCTGTATCACGACGACGCGCGGTTCTTCGATGTGGTGGACGAGAGCGGAACGGTGTTCGCCGGACTGTATCTCGATCTGCATGCGCGCACCGGCAAGCGCGGTGGCGCGTGGATGGCGCAGGCGCGACCGCGGTTGCACGACGGCAACACCGTGACGGTGCCAGTCGCGTATCTCGTCTGCAATTTCGCGCCGGATGGCGGCGAGACGCCGTCTTTGCTGTCGCACAACGACGTGACGACGCTGCTGCACGAGACCGGCCACTGCATCCACCTGCTCTTCACCAAGGTGAACCGGCCGAGCATCGCCGGGACCAACGGGTTCGAGTGGGACGCGATCGAGCTGCCGAGCCAGCTGATGGAGGATTTCGCCTGGGACAAGGACGTGCTGACCGGCATGTCCGGCCACTACAAGACCGGCGAGAAGCTCCCCGCCGACCTGTTCGAGCGAATGGTGAAGGCGCGGCATTTCCAGGCGGGGATGTTCATCCTGCGCCAGGTCGAGTTCGCGCTGTTCGACCTGCTGCTCCATCTCGGCACGATGGGCAGCGATCCGATCGAGGTGATCGAGGCGGTGCGCGACGAGGTGGCGGTGATCCGACCGCCCGAATGGCATCGCTTCCCGCATGCGTTCAGCCACATTTTCGCAGGCGGCTATGCGTCGGGATACTACAGCTATCTCTACGCCGAATTGCTGGCCGCGGACGGCTTCGAGGCGTTTGCGGAGGCCGGGCTGGTCGATCGCAAGACCGGCGACCGGTTCCGCGAGGAAGTGCTTGCGCGCGGTGCGACGCGGCCAGCGGCGGACAGCTTTCGTGCATTCCGCGGGCGTGATCCCGAGCCGACTGCGATGCTGGTCCGTCACGGGCTGCAGTGATGGCGAAGCGCGTCGACCGGCGCTGGTTGTCGGAGGCGGTGCGGCGGATCGAGGCGGATTATAACCGGTCCGCCGACACGCACCTGATCCGCGTGGACCTACCGCGCTACCCGGGCATCGTGCTGTACCTGAAGGACGAGAGTTCGCACCCGACCGGCAGCCTCAAGCACCGGCTCGCGCGGTCGCTGTTCCTGTATGCGCTGTGCAACGAATGGATCGGGCCCGAGACGACGGTGATCGAATCCTCGTCGGGATCGACCGCGGTATCGGAGGCGTATTTCGCCCGGATGCTGGGCCTGCACTTCATCGCGGTGGTGCCGGCAACGACCGCCACGCCGAAGCTCGATGCGATCCGCTTCCACGGCGGCGAGATCCACATGGTCGACGATCCGCGCACCGTCTACGCGGTCTCGCACCGGCTCGCAGCCGAAACCGGCGGGCATTATCTCGACCAGTTCACCTATGCCGAGCGCGCAACCGACTGGCGCGGCAACAACAACATCGCCGAGAGCATCTTCGCGCAGATGGGCGAGGAGGAGCATCCGTGCCCGTCCTGGATCGTGTGCGGCGCGGGAACCGGCGGCACATCGGCGACGATCGGGCGCTTCATCCGCTATTGCCGGCACGACACGAGATTGTGCGTCGCCGACCCGGTACACTCGGTGTTCCATCGCCATTTCGAGGATTGCTCGGTCGTCGCCTTGCCCGAGGGGTGCGCGTCGCGGATTGAGGGGATCGGGCGGCCGCGCGTCGAGCCGAGCTTCGTGCCGAGCGTCATCGACCGGATGATCGCGGTCGAGGATGCGGACAGCATCGGCGCGATGCGCGCGCTGTCCGACCGGCTCGGGCGGCGGGTCGGCGGCTCGACCGGGACCAACCTCTGGGCGTGCGCGCAGATCGTCGAGGAGATGGCGGCGGCGGGCGAGACGGGCAGCATAGTCACGCTGTTGTGCGATGGCGGCGATCGCTATGGCTGCACCTATTACGACGACGCGTGGCTCGACGACCGCCAGGTGGCGTGGACCGATGCCGCCGCACGGATGACCGCTTTTCTGGGCTGATTGACCGATGACCGCATGGCAGTTCTGGATCGACCGCGGCGGCACGTTCACCGACGTCGTCGCGCGGCAACCCGACGGGCGGATCGTCACCGCCAAGCTGCTGTCGGAGGACCCCGAGCGCTACACTGATGCGGCGGTCGAGGCGATCCGGCGGTTGACTCACGGCGCGGACGTGCCGCTCGAACTGCGGATCGGGACGACGGTCGCGACCAACGCGTTGCTCGAACGCAAGGGGGAGCCGACGTGTCTCGCGATCACGCGCGGGTTCGGCGATGCGCTGCTGATCGGGCACCAGGAACGCGCGGACATCTTCGCGCGCGACGTGAACCGGCCGCCGCCGCTATTCGCGCACGTCGTGGAGATCGACGAGCGGGTCGGGGCAGAGGGCGACGTACTCCGTCCGCTCGACGTCGATGCGGCCCGCGCAGGATTGCAGGCGGCGTTCGATAGCGGGCTGCGTGCGGTCGCGATTGTTCTTGTGCACGGCTATCGCTTCACTGCGCACGAGGACGCGCTGGCAGCAATCGCGGGCGAGATCGGCTTTACGCAAATCTCGGTCAGCCACCGCGTTGCGCCGTTGATCAAGCTGATCGGGCGAGGCGATACAACCGTTGTAGATGCGTATCTGTCCCCGGTCGTCGATCGCTATGTCGCGGGGTTGAGCGACGCGCTGGGGCAGGGCGCGCTGTTCATGCAGTCGTCGGGCGGGCTGGTCGATGGCGCAGGCTTTCGCGGCAAGGACGCGATCCTGTCGGGCCCGGCGGGGGGCATCGTCGGCATGGCGGCAACGGCTCGCGCGGCCGGGTTCGAGCATGTCATCGGCTTCGACATGGGCGGCACCTCGACCGACGTGTCGCACTACGCCGGGACGTACGAGCGTGACACTGAGACACTGATCGCCGGCGCCCGCATCCGCGCGCCGATGCTGCGGATCCACACGGTGGCGGCGGGCGGCGGCTCCATCTGCCGCTTCGATGGCGAGCGGTTGATCGTCGGCCCTGAGAGCGCGGGTGCGGTGCCGGGGCCTGCGTGCTATCGCCGTGGCGGACCGCTCACGGTGACCGATTGCAACGTGATGCTGGGCAAAGTGCGCTCCGAATTCTTCCCGGCGCTGTTCGGACCAGCAGGCGACCAGCCGCTCGATGCCGAGGCCGTGGCTGCGCGGTTCGCGGAACTGCCGCTCGATCCGCAGGTCGCAGCCGAAGGGTTCGTCGCGGTCGCGGTGGCGAACATGGCGAATGCGATCAGGACGATTTCCGTCGCGCGCGGGCATGACGTGACGCGCTATACGCTGGCCTGCTTCGGCGGGGCCGGGGGGCAGCACGCGTGCTTGGTTGCCGATGCGCTGGCGATGGACCGCGTGATGATCCACCCGCTGGCCGGCGTGCTGTCAGCGTACGGCATGGGGCTGGCCGATCGCCGGGTTCTTCGAGAGGCCACGTCCGGGGCGGCGTTCACAAACTATGCCGCGATCACCCAGGCGCTGGACGGGTTGGCGGAGGCGGCGCGCGACGCGCTGGTGGCGCAGGGTGTCGCGGTGGAGGCCGTGCGGATCGAGCGGCGCGTGCATCTCCGGCGAGGCCAGACCGACCACACGATCGAACTCGATCTCGACGAACCGGCAGCGATGATCGCCGCGTTCGACGCCGCACACATCGCGCAGTTCGGTTTTGCCAGCGCAGCGCCGCTGATCGCCGACCGGATTGTCGCCGAGGCAATCGCCGAGAGCCCGCCGATCGACGCCGCGCTGGTCGCGTTCCCCGACGAACCCGCTGCGCCGCTAGCAATCGTCCCCGTCTACATGGCAGGCGCGTGGCACGACACGCCTGTCCTCGCCCGCGAAGGGCTACCTGTCAGCCATGCCATCGATGGCCCCGCGCTGATCCTCGACAGCGTCTCGACCACGATCGTCGAGGCCGGCTGGCGCGCGCGCGTCGATCCGATCGGCAACCTGATCCTCGACCGCATCGCACCCCGTATCGGCGCCAGCATCGGCACCGAATCCGACCCGGTCCGGCTGGCGATCTTCGCCGGGCTGTTCATGAGCATCGCCGAGGAGATGGGCGCCGCGCTCCAGCGCTCCGCCGCATCGGTCAACATCCGCGAGCGCCTCGATTTCAGTTGCGCGCTGTTCGACGCGCACGGCAACCTCGTCGCGAACGCACCGCACATCCCGGTGCATCTCGGCTCGATGGGCGAAAGCATCCGCACGATCATCGACGCGCGAGGGAATAACGCAGACGGCCGCGGTATCCGCCGTGGCGACGCCTACGCACTCAACGCGCCCTATCGCGGCGGCACGCACCTCCCCGACATCACCGTCATCATGCCAGTCTTCGCAGGCGATAACGACGCCCCCGCCTTCTTCGTCGCCGCGCGCGGCCATCACGCAGACGTTGGCGGGATCACGCCCGGATCGATGCCGCCCGAAAGCCGCTCGGTCGAGGAAGAGGGCGTGCTGCTCGACGACGTACTGGTGGTCGACGAAGGCCGCTTTCTCGAAGCCGAACTGCGCGCAGTCTTCGCGAGCGGCCCCTATCCCGCCCGCAACATCGACCAGAACATCGCCGATCTAGCCGCGCAACTCGCCGCCTGCACGCGCGGCGCGGCGGGACTTACACGGCTGGCCGGCGAATATGGCACCGACGTCGTTGCGGCGTACATGGAGCACGTTCAGGCCAATGCCGACGCCGCCGTCCGCCGTCTGATCGCGACGCTCGACGATGGCGCGTTCGCGTACGAAATGGACGACGGTGCAGTCGTCCGCGTGGCAGTCCGCGTCGATCGCGAGACCGCGACGATGGTCGTGGACTTCGCCGGTACCAGCGAACAGCGCCCGACCAACTTCAACGCCCCCGTCTCGATCGTTCGCGCGGCGGTGCTGTACGTCGTCCGCGCGCTGATCGACGAAGCCGTCCCGCTCAACGACGGCTGCCTGCGCGGCGTGACGATCCGCGTGCCCGAGGGCTCGATGCTCAACCCGCGCTATCCGGCCGCGGTCGTCGCCGGCAACGTCGAGACGAGCCAGGTCGTCACCGACGCGCTGTTCGGCGCGCTCGGCGCGATGGCGGCGAGCCAGGGGACGATGAACAACTTCACCTTCGGCAACGACGTGCACCAATATTACGAGACGATCGCCGGCGGCGCGGGCGCAGGCCCCGGCTTCGACGGCGCGTCGGTGATCCAGACGCACATGACCAACAGCCGGCTGACCGACCCGGAGATCTTCGAGACGCGCTTCCCGGTGTTACTGGAGGAATTCTCGACCCGCCGCGGCTCGGGCGGGGCAGGCGTGCACCACGGCGGCGACGGGGCGACGCGACGCGTGCGGTTCCTCGGCGACATGACCGCCTGTATCCTCGCCAACCGCCGCCGCGTGGCCCCGTTCGGCATGGCGGGCGGCGAGCCGGGTGGACTGGGCTCGGCAACCATCGAGCGCGCGGATGGCAGCGTCGAGCACCTCGGGTCCACCGCCAAGGTCGACATGCACGGCGGCGACGTGTTCGTGATCAAGACGCCTGGCGGCGGCGGTTTCGGCGGTTAGAGCGTCAGCCGGGGCTGCCATCGCTCATAAGCCGGTCCCGCCTCCGACATCAGCCTATCAATCTGCCGGATTTGAATCGACCACCGGTTGTGCTCGCACCAGAGACACGGCACACCGCGATACAATTCGTCGTATAATTCAGGTGAGGCCCATGACCGTATCCCACTCCCGCCGCGTGCTCGTCCGATTGCTGGCGGGATCGGTCCTGGCGCTATCTGCTCCGATCACAGCGCAGACGACCAACAACGCGCCGGGTGCAGCGGCGGCGCGAACCGAGGCCCCCAAGGCGCGGCCCTGGATGAACACCGCGCTATCCGCGGATGCGCGCGTCGACCTGCTTCTCAAGGAGATGACGCTCGACGAGAAGTTGCAGCTCACCTTCGGCTATTTCGCGACTACCGCCGACTGGCAGAAGACGCCGATCAAGAATTTCGTCTATCCGAAGGACGGCCTAGCCGCGTCCGCTGGAATCGTGCCGGGCATTCCGCGGCTCGGCATCCCGAACCAGTGGCAGACCGATGCCGGCGTCGGCGTCGCCAGCCAGCGCGGGCCGACGCCGCGTCTGCGCACGTCGCTGCCGTCCGGGATCGCGACCACGTCGACCTGGAACCCCGAACTCGCGGAGGCGGGCGGCGCGATGATCGGCAACGAGGCGTTCCTGTCGGGCTTCAACGTGCAGCTGGCAGGCGGGATGAACCTGACGCGCGAACCGCGCAACGGGCGCAATTTCGAATATGGCGGCGAGGATCCCCTGCTGGCGGGTGTGATCACCGGGCACGAAATCAGAGGCATCCAGTCGCAGCACGTCGTCTCGACGATGAAGCACTTCGCGTTCAATGGGCAGGAGACGAACCGCTTCACGATGGACCACAGGATCGGCGAACAGGCCGCGCGCCAGTCCGATCTGCTCGCGTTCGAGATCGCCAACGAGATCGGCCGACCCGGCTCCGTCATGTGCTCGTACAACCGCGTGAACGGCCATTATGCGTGCGAGAATGATTGGCTGCTCAACACTGTCCTGAAGCGTGACTGGGGTTTCAAGGGCTATGTCATGTCCGACTGGGGGGCGGTGCACTCGACCAGCGAGGCGGCAAACGCCGGGCTCGACCAGCAGTCCGGCTGGGCGTTCGATCGCTCGGCATACTTCGCGGATGCGCTGCGCGAGGCGGTCAACAACGGCCATGTCAGCGAAGCGCGCGCGACCGACATGGCGCGCCGCGTATTGTGGGGGATGTTCTCCGTAGGCGCGTTCGACACGGTCGTCGCAGGCGACCGCGCGACGACGATCGATTACACCGCCCATGCCGTGGTGACGCGCACGGACGCGGAAGAGGGCATTGTCCTGCTCAAGAACACCGCCGGGCTGCTGCCGATCGCCAAGACCGCGAAGTCGATCCTGCTGATCGGCGCGCATGCCGATGTCGGCGTGCTGTCGGGTGGTGGTTCGAGCCAGGTCTATTCGCCGAACGCGCCGGCCAACGGCCTGGTCGTGCCCGACGCCTTCCCGAGCGGCTTCCCAGGCCCCAAGACCTATCACGCGTCGTCGCCGCTGAAAGCGTTGCAGGCGCGGACCGGCGCGACGGTGACGTATCTCGACGGCAAGGACGTGAAGGCGGCTGCCGCGGCGGCGCGGAAAGCGGATGTCGTCGTGGTATTCGGCGAGCAGTGGACCGGCGAGTCGATCGACGCGCCCGACTTGAACCTCCCGGATAACCAGAATGCGCTGATCGATGCGGTCGCGCGCGCGAACACGAAGACGGTGGTCGTGCTCGAAACCGGCGGTCCGGTGGTGATGCCGTGGCTCGGCAAGGTCGGCGCGGTGCTGGAGGCATGGTATCCCGGCACGGCGGGCGGCGAGGCGATCGCGCGCGTGCTGACCGGTGAGGTCAACCCGTCGGGACATCTGCCCGCGACCTTCCCCGCGTCGCTCGCGCAGACGCCGCGGCCGGTGCTGGAGGGCGACCCGAAGCTCGACCGCGACGCGCATCCGATGGGCAATTACGACATCGAGGGGGCCGCGGTCGGCTATAAATGGTTCGACAAGACCGGCGCCAAGCCACTGTTCCCGTTTGGATACGGGCTTTCCTATACGAACTTCGCGATGAGCGGTTTGACCGCGGCGGCCGAGGGCAAGGGGATCAAGGCCGGCTTCTCCGTGAAGAACACGGGCGCGGTGCAGGGTAAGGCGGTGGCGCAGGTCTATGTATCGGGGGCGGGCTGGGAAGCGCCGAAGCGGCTGGGGGCATTCCGCAAGGTCGACCTTGCGCCGGGTGCCGACCAGTCGGTGTCGGTGACGATCGATCCGCGACTGCTCGCGACGTTCGACGTGACGCGTGGCGGCTGGAAGATCGCAGGCGGCGACTACAAGGTGATGCTCGCCACTTCGGCAACCGACATCGTCCAGACCGTGACGGTCCGCGTGCCCGCGCAGACGCTCGATCGGAACGGCCAGTGATCGCGATCCGGCAGATCGCCGCGGCGTTGATGCTCATCGTCGCGACCAGCGGCGCGGCCGCGCAGGACCAGCTCGTGGATCCCAACACCGTGCGCCCGTCGCGTGAAGCCGGGCGCACCGCCAACGGCCTCGCGATGACGCCGCCGATGGGGTGGAACAGCTGGAACAAGCATGGCTGCAAGGTCACCGAACAGATCATCCGCGACACCGCCGATGCGATGGTCGCGAACGGCATGAAGGCGGCGGGTTACGGCCATGTCGTGATCGACGATTGCTGGCACGGCGAGCGCGACAAGGAGGGCTTCATTACCGCGGACGCAAGCAAGTTTCCGTCGGGAATCAAGGCGTTGGCGGATTACGTGCACGCCAAGGGCCTGAAGTTCGGGATATACTCCGACGCCGGGCGAAAGACCTGCGGCGGGCGTCCGGGCAGCCAGGGGCACGAGTATCAGGACGCGCTCACCTATGCACGCTGGGGCGTCGATTATCTCAAATACGACTGGTGCTCGACCGGCGTGCGTAACGCCGAGGAGGCGTATGCGCTGATGTCGGACGCCATCCGCGCGACCGGGCGGCCGATGCTGCTGTCGATCTGCGAATGGGGCAACAACCGGCCCTGGGAGTGGGCGGCCAAGATCGGCAACATGTGGCGCACCACCGGCGACATCCGCGACGCGTGGGCGGGGCCGGTGACCTATTCGCTGGGGATGATGGACATCGTCGACAAGAACGAGCCGCTCTATCCCTATGCCGGGCCGGGCCACTGGAACGATCCCGACATGCTCGAGGTCGGCAATGGCGGGATGACCGACACCGAATATCGCGCGCATTTCAGCCTGTGGGCGATGATGGCGGCGCCGTTGATCGCGGGCAACGACGTGGCGAAGATGGACGCAAGGACTCGCACGATCCTGCTCAACAAGGACGTGATCGCGGTCGATCAGGATACGCTCGGGATGCAGGGGCGACGGGTGCGCGATGACGGCGATCACGAGGTCTGGGCGCGGCCGCTGGCGGATGGCAGCCGCGCGGTGCTGTTGCTGAACCGGGGGGCGGCTCCGGCGGAGATCGCGGTCGCGTGGCCGGAGATCGGCTACACCGCGGGGATGGCGTCGGATGTGCGTGATCTATGGTCGGGGACGACGCGGCGACTGCGTGAGGGACGCTTCTCCGCGATGGTCCCACCGCACGGGGTGGTGATGGTGAAGGTGACGCCGCGGCCCGTTCGTCCCGAGTAGCCGTCGAGCAGCTCCACAGGAGCGTATCGAGACAGCGTATCGAAGGGCAGGCTGGTACGCGGAACCTGTACCTCGATACGTGTCCTCGAATACGCGGCCAACGCAGCTACTCGGCACGAACGGGGATAGGGCGTAAGGTCGAACCGATCACCCAGTGCCGCCTTCACCCGCATCCCCATTATGGATGTCGAAAATGGTATCGGCAGGCGAACCCTCTACTCCGACGTGCGTTGAGGCGGCATGACCACCGAGCCAAAATCATCTGTCCTTGTTGTTGAAGACGAGATGTTCATCCGCATGCTCGCCGTCGATACGCTCGAGGACCGCGGCTACGTGATCCTCGAAGCAGGAGACGCTCGGGAGGCACTGGAACTCCTCGAGCACACACCAAATATCTCGCTGATCTTCACCGACATCAACATGCCGGGGGACATTGATGGGCTGGATCTGGCCATGGAGGTTGCGAAGCGGTGGCCGCAGATCGAGATCATCGTCACGTCGGGCGGGGTTCGTATCAAGGATGACGTCCTGCCGGATACCGGCAAATTTCTTCCCAAACCCTATTCGCCGGCCGATCTGGCCCGGTTGGTCAAATCGCAGCTCGTCGGTCGCGAGGAGTGAGCTGGTCCAGTAGCTCTAGATCGCCTTCAAGCGGTACAGGAGGCTGCGTGGTAGAGCATCGTCCATCTCCACGACGTCGGTCACGTTGCCGTCGCCAGCCGCGATCAGGATCCGGCGCGTTCCGATATCCTGCTGCCTGAGGATCGCCGCGGCCCATAATTGTCGGGCGGCGACGAGTGCTTCCTCGCGCGCAGCCGCGAGATCGGGCAGTTCGCTGCCCTCCTCATCCTCGATCCGCTGCGTCCCGTCATCGATATGAAGGAAAAAACGGGGCATGCTGGCGGTATCCATAACTTGATCAGAGTTAGACTGATGGTTCAGCGTAGCTGACCGATCAAGCGCTCATATTCGGCTTCGGGAACGCCGTATCCGGTGCCGGCGAACTCTTCGAGATCCTCGCGCTTGCGTATCACGATCAGCCCGCGGGTCGCCTTGATGAAGCCAAGCCCTTCGAGCGAGTGCAAGGCGATCGTCACGCTCGGTCGGCGGACGCCGAGCATAAGTGCCAAAAAGTCGTGGGTCAGAGGTATCTCGTCGTCATCCTGGCGATCGTGGCTCATCAGCAGCCAGCGGGCCAACCGCTCCTCGACAGTATGCACGGCGTTCGACAATGCGGTGTAGGTGGTCTGCGTCGAATAGGCCTGAACGTAGCGCATAAGCAGTTTCCGGATGCTGGCATGGTCGTCCAGCACCTGCCGCAAGATATCCCCATCGATGTTATACGCGGCGCCGGTGACCTGCATGAAGATACGGTGCGGCGTACGGTCGGCGTCGAGAACGAGCGGCATGCCGACCAGGCCATCGCGGCCGGCAAGGCCGACTTCGATACCCTGATCGCCGCCTGCCATGGCGATAATCGAACTCAGCCCGCTCTCGGGGAACCAGACGCGCGAGATAGGCTCGTTCGGCAGAACGAGAACGGTGCCGCGCTCCAGCTCGGACCACCGCAGATGTGGGCGCAGGACCTCCTGGTCAACGGGCGACAGGGCACGAAGAAGTCGATTGTTGAACGCCATGCTGCCCTTGCGACATCTTTCGTATCTAAAAGCCAGTAGCGATGCTGGCCCCTGTTGCAGTTGATATAAGTTGGTAGATGCGGATTAAGGTTCGGGCGAGCGTGCAGCGCCTTTTGGTTCGATACCGTACCAACCTCCTCTCAGTCGGCAGTGATGAAGTGCGGCGGCAGAGCGTCGCGAAAAGGTACTGTCAGGAGCACTTGGCCGGCTTCGTCGGTAATCTGGAAGGCGGTGCCGAGCGGCGCAGCGCCCGTCAGGATGGCGTTGGCCAGAAGCTGGCGTGCGGCCAGGATAGCCTCGTGCCTTGCGGCCATCAGGTCGACGGCTTCGGTGCCGTCCGGGTCTTCGATGATACCGTTCGCAATTTGCTGATGCAAATAGAAGCGGCTCAAGCGAATGGACCGATAAGGCGACGATACTCCGCCTCGGGGGTGCCATACATGCCGTCGGCAAAGTCGATCAGGGCGTCGCGGTCCTTGATCGTGATGTGGCCACGCCGGGCCTTGATGAACCCATAGCCCTCGATCATGTGCAGGGCGGTCGTGACGCTGGGGCGCTGTACCGCCAGCATGATCGACAGGAACTCGTGCGTCAGCGCTATGTCGTCGCCGGTCACCCGGTCGTGACACATCAACAGCCAGCGCGCGAGACGCCCCTCGACCGACTGATTGACGTTGGACAGCGCGGTATAGCTGGTCTGCGAAATGAAGACGTGGACATAGCGCAACAGCGTCTCGCGCAGGGACTTGGAATGATCGCACGCGCTACGCAGGGCTTCGATGCTGACACGGTAGCCCTCACCCTCGACCTGTACCAATGTCGTCTGGGGGCATCGATCGACGCCGAGCAGGCAGCCAAAACCCGACAGGCCCTCACGGCCGAAAATTCCCGCCTCGACGCGCCGGCTGTCCGCGGTGCTGACCACGATCGAGCCGATGCCGCTGTTGAAGAAATGCGCGTGGGTGAACGGCTCGCCCGCCTCGATCAGCACGGTACCCTTGGGCAGGTCGACGGGTTCGAGATGCGGCGCGATCGCGGCGTAACCCGCAGCATCGATGACCGATAGCAGGCAATTGCGGACGAAGGATTGGGTCGGATGCGTCATGCGCCCTCGTTTGTTCGAAGGGCGGGAGTAACGAACTCTCAGCCATCTACGCCCGGGGTCGTCCGTAGATGATACAGCATTTGATACATCACACCGGCATCACCGTCAGTAACCAACTCCGTCATCTATCAGACCAAACTCCCTGCAAAGCTTGGCGAGAGCGTTAACATATGTATCCTGCATGAACATCAGCAGGAGAATCCCGATGCATGATGAAGATTACAGCTACCTAGCGAGTCGTCTCGCGGTCGAACGAAATCTTGCTCGTAATGCAACCTGCTGTGCGTCTGCTGCTGCTCATCAGGGTTTGGCGAACGCTTACCTCCTACGCCTGCAATCCCTGATATTGTCTCCCGCTGGGAACCAGTCAGGCATTGCTTCTGCGTTTAAAACCGAATGGCTGCGCGCCGAGCCGGTGAGAGATAGTTTCAATTCACATCCCGCAACGCATCTTGCGCATGTTGTAAAAGGTGATCTGGTATGACCGGAATGGCCCTACACCAATCAAGCCGCTCGCATCGTTGTGAGTATCGGCCATCGCGATATCTTCGCGAAACGAGCCTCTGGTGTTCGCCATTTCTGGCAAAGCAAGAGCGGCATGCGCTTGAGCAAGCCGTCACCTGGTCCAGGCAGTTCGAAATCAACAGGGATCTGATTTCCGAGGCCGATAAAGCGGATAATCTGCTGATCGTCGCTAGTGGCTGGGCTTGCCGTTACAGTTGTGTTTCTGATGGCGGCCGCCAGCTGACCGCACTCCTGGTGCCGGGGGACATGGCCAATCTTGATACGCTGCTCTTCGACCAGGTTGGGTATAGCGTGCGAACGCTCACCGATGCGACGATCGTCGCGTTGCCGCGCAGTCGGGCGCTCGCTTTGGCCAATGAACATCCCGGTATCGCGCGGACCTTCACGGGCCTTGCGATGATCGAAAACGCGGTCGCGAGTAAATGGATAGTGTCGCTCGGTCGCCGGTCGGCACACGCGCGTATCGCCCATCTGCTCTGCGAGATCGCGATCCGTCTCGGTATCGAGGACGGCAACCATGTCACCTTCCCGTTCCCGTTGCGACAGGAGCAGATCGGCGACCTGCTCGGCCTGACCAATATCCACGTCAATCGGATGATCCAGCATTTGCGCAGTGAAGGCCTCATCGAAATCCGCGATCGCGTGCTGACGATCCACGACGTCACGGCATTGCGCTTCGCTGCCGGGTTCGATCCGGCTTACTTGCATATGGACCAGACTATCGATGCCGCTGCCCGCGCTACGGTCGACGTCGCATGATCAGCGACCGCCTGCGCCCGCAGACTTCGGCGAAAGCCGCCGGAGTGCCTCGTTCGACCCGAGACAATGATCTTCTCCTCCGCGAGACCAATCACCGGTGCAGCAACGACCTGCAGCTCGTGGTCAGTTTGCTCGCGCTGCAAAGCCAGCGGGCAACGAACCCGGAGGCACGGCAGGCGCTGACCGATGCCATGGAGCGGGTTTCCATTCTCGCCCGCGCGCGCAGTACCATGCACGGCGATCGACACCCCTCGATCGAGGCTGCGCTGCGCCAGGTATGCGAGGCACTGCACGCGCAAGCAGAGCCAAGGTCCATCCTCGTGTCGCTACAGGTCACCGACGATGTCGATGGCCTGACGTCGAACGAGGTCACGACGCTTGCCCTGGTCGCCAACGAGCTGGCAACTAACGCGATCAAGCATGGCTACAAGGACGGTAAGGCGGGCCACATTCGGGTCACGCTCGGTCGGACCTCGGCCGGCGACGTATCGGTCATCGTCGACGATGACGGGCTGCCGTTTCCAGACCTCGATCGGCCCAATCATAATGGGCTGGGCCTCGGATTGGTAAAACGGCTGACGGCATCGATCGGCGGTCTCTTCATTCCGCCCAAGGCAGGATCCAAGGCGTTCGAGCTTCGCGTTTCCGAGAAACTGCGCATAGCCCGGGCCAGGTGAGACCCCGTGATTGGCGGGGCAAGCCGCGCGTCGGGTCAAATGGTCCTACCGAATAGACTTGTGGGAGAAGCGACGTTGACGACTATTCCTGCCGACCAAGCGCAAACGATGGCGAGCGAGATCGATCGCCTGATCGGGCTCGCCGACAGCTATGAGGACTTCGTTCTGGGCGCCCTGCTGTGCGCGGCGCTCGACCATCTTGAGCACGCTTGGGATGCGCCCATTACCTCTTCGCCTTGAACCGTCGCAACCACCCTGTCGTGTAGGTGTTGTGTGCGGAAAGACGTGAAAAAATCGGAGGGCCGTGGGTGATCGATCATGACGACGCTGCCAATCTCGCGGCTTTCATGCTGGCCTTCAGGCGTAGCCGTACCGAGGAACTTCCCTCATCGTTTTTCGGCGAACCCAGCTGGGACTTTCTTCTCGAGCTGTTCATTGCCGATGCGCGCGGTGTTCGCATGACCGGGCGACACATCAGCGAGCAGCACCGCATTCCAACCAAAGTAGCATCCCGTTGGCTCATGCATTTGACCGCCGAGGGACTTATCGTCGGCGATGGCACCGGTGATCTCGACGAAGCGCTGACGCTGTCGGGGGCCGCGATAGGGAAAATGGAACGTCTGTTGCAGAAAGCCAGCACCTTGAAGCACCGCGTATCTTGAACGGCCGCGGCGGCAAAGTTCGCGAGGCGCGGCTCCGCCATGCCCGTGGTGACGCGGCTTATGGAACGATCGGGCGCCCCGATCGCGTTGGTAATTATATGCGCTTTTACAGTGTGTTCGGCAGTTGATAGATGGCCGGAATAGATCAGCGCTCTGAGGACGTTATGACAGATCGGACCGAAAACGCGGTTAGCGTTGAACAGCGCCTGCGCGAGAGTGAAGCCCGCCTCCGCCTGCTGACCGAAGCGAGTTCGGACGTGCTTTACCGAATGAGCCCGGACTGGGGCGAGATGAAGGAGCTCGACGGCGGCGGGTTCCTGCCCAGCACGCCTTCGTCGAAGCCGAACCGTTCGTGGTTGCTCGCCTATATTCCCGAGACCGATCGGGCCGCGGTGACCGCTGCCATCGATGACGCCATCCGGCTCAAGAAGACGTTCGACCTCGAACATCGGGTTGTTCGCAAGGATGGAACGGTCGGCTGGACCGTGTCCCGCGCCGTTCCGCTGCTGAGCCCGGGGGGCGAGATCGTCGAATGGTTCGGCGCGGCGAGCGACATCAGCGCCCGTCGCGATGCGGAGGCCGCGCTTCATGAGAGCGAAGCGAAGTTGCGCAAGCTGAACGCGACGCTCGAACAGCAGGTCGACGAGCGCACGGCCGAGCGGGACCGCATGTGGGACACCTCGCCCGATCTCCTCGCGGTGATCGACTTCGACGGTATATTCCACCGCGTCAATCCGGCCTGGACCACGGTTCTCGGCTATGCCCCTGACGAGCTGATCGGACATCACGTCAACGAATTCGTCGTCCCGGACGATCACGGCAAGACGGTCGGCGCCTATGAAACGGCCGCGACCGGCAATCAGAAGATCGAAAACCGCTACCTTCACAAGGACGGCTCGACCCGCACGATCTCATGGGTCGCCGCACCTGCGGGCGACATCGCCTATGCGACGGGCCGCGACGTCACCGCAGAGCGGGACATGGAATCCAGGCTGCACGACGAGCAGGATTTCGCGCGCCTTGCCCTCTCGGCCGTGGGCGGCGTGGGCGTGTGGACCTACGATGTCGCCGCCGACTGCTTCTACTGCGACGAAGCCATCTCGGCGCTGTACGCGCTCGATCCGGAGCGCGGCGCGGCGGGCCTGACGAGTGAAGAGTTCCTGGCTCACGTCCATCCGCAGGACCGCCTCACCCTGCAGGAAACGATGTCCGGCGGGCTGCAGCATCCGGAAGACCTGGAACTGGAATATCGGCTGGTGCATCCGGACGGGTCGATCCGCTGGGTGCTGTCCCGTGGGCACACCCACTTCGACGAGAGTGGCAAACCCGTCCGGCGAACCGGTGTCGGCGTCGATATGACCGGGCAGCGGCAAATCGAGGATCAGCTCCGCCAGGCGCAGAAGATGGAAGCGGTCGGTCAGCTTACCGGCGGGCTGGCCCATGACTTCAACAATCTCCTGACCGGTATGATGGGCAATCTGGAGTTGCTGCAGATGCGACTGCAACGAGGCAAGCTCGACGACGCCGAGCGCTTTATCCACGCCGCCCAAGGCGCCGGGCGGCGCGCGGCTTCCCTCACCCAGCGACTGCTCGCCTTTTCGCGGCGACAGACGCTCGATCCCAAGCCAACCGACGTCAATCGCCTGATCGCCGGAATGGAAGACCTGCTGTGCAGGACGGTGGGGTCGACCGCCGATATCGAGGTGGCGGGAGCGGCCGGGCTGTGGCCCGCCATGATCGACGCAACGCAACTCGAAAGCGCCATTCTCAATCTGTGCATAAACGCACGTGACGCCATGCCCGACGGCGGCCGGATCACGATCGAGACGGCGAACGCGTGTTTGGACGACCGCGCAGCGCTGGAGCGCGACCTGCCGCCGGGTCAATATCTGTCGATCTGCGTGACGGACACGGGCACGGGCATGTCGCAGGAGACGATCGAGCGCGCCTTCGAGCCCTTCTATACGACCAAGCCGATCGGCCAGGGCACTGGGCTCGGCCTGTCGATGATCTACGGCTTCGCTCGCCAGTCGGGTGGACAGGTCAGGATCTACTCGGAGGTCGGGCAGGGAACGACGATCTCCATCTATCTTCCCCGCTATGCCGGTGATGCCCTACCGAGCGAGGCGGAAGAGGCGATCGCAACGGCCGCATCGGCCAGCGGCGAGACGATCCTGGTCGTCGATGACGAGGCGACGATCCGACATCTCATCGACGAGGTGCTCGACGAGCAGGGCTATACCGTGATCGGGGCGGCGGATGGCGCGGCAGGCATCAAGGTTCTGCAATCGGGCGCCAAGATCGAGCTGCTGATCACCGATGTCGGATTGCCGAACGGCATGAACGGGCGGCAGGTCGCCGACGCTGCGCGTTCCCTGCGGCCCGATTTGAGGGTGCTGTTCATCACCGGCTATGCGGAGAATGCCGCGGTCGGCAACGGCCACCTCGAGCCCGGCATGGAGTTGCTCACCAAGCCTTTCACCATGCAGGGGCTGGCGGCCAAGGTCGCGGAGATGATGAAGGTCAGTGCTGACGCATAGGCGGAAAGCGTGAATTCAAACATCGCGAGCGGTCGTCTCGGACAGCCGGCATCGCCGAGCGAAGGTAGCTGAATCGGAAGGTCACGATAGTCCGGAAGCGACGACGGGCTTGTCGCATCCGGACCGGCAACTCTGGCCGTCTCTCTTCCCGGAACCGGTCTATAAGAGCGTTATCAAGCTCAGGTGTTCCCATTCACGATCGCTATCGAGACAGCGAAAACCGTCGCGACCGCCGTCTTCCAATCGGAAGCGCAGAGTTCAGTTGCCGGACTGCTCGAACGAGGTCAGGATCGGGCACGGACCGGCCGCGCCGCTGCCGCACTGCTGAGCGAGCCGGCGCAGCGATGCGCGGGCCTGCTCCAATTCTTCGATCTTGGCGTCCAACGCCGCTATCCTCTCGCTGGCGAGTTCACGCGCCCGTGTTCGATCGTCCGTCGCATCGAGTGCCAGCAATTCCTCGATCTGCGTAAGCGTGAACCCAGCCGCTTGCGCCGAGCGGATGAAGCGTAGCCGGCGCACGTCTTCGACACCGTAGCGCCGTACGCTCCCGCCCTGTCCGGCGCCGTTGGGTCGCTCGGGCGTCTCCAGCAACCCACGTCGTTGGTAGTAGCGTACGGTCTCGACGCCGACGCCCGCCCCGCGCGCGAGCCCGGCAATAGTCATTTGGGCCAACCCTTGACTCCGTACCATGGTCCGGACCCTATATGGATGGCAGCCTGAAAGATACCAGCTCGAAAGCCGCTGCTCATGACCACGATCGCCGCCCCCCGCCACGCCACCTTGTACCGGATGGTAATGGACAAGCACGTCTGCCCCTACGGCCTGAAAGCCAAGGACCTGCTGCAGCGCGAGGGCTACACCGTTGACGACCGCTGGCTGACCACGCGGGAGGAAACGGACGCCTTCAAGGCCGAGAACGGCGTGAAGACGACGCCGCAGACCTTCATCGGGGGCGAGCGGATCGGCGGCTATGACGACGTGCGCCGCCATTTCGGTAAGGCCGTCGCCGATCCCAAGGCGACCACCTACACGCCGGTCGTTGCGCTGTTTGCAGTGACTGCGCTGATGGCGCTCGCTGCGAGCCATGCCGCTTACGGTACGCCCTTCACGCTACGAGCGGGCGAGTGGTTCATCGGGTTCAGCATGGCGGTGCTCGGGCTGCTCAAGCTCCAGAACATCGAGAGCTTCGCCACGATGTTCCTCAATTACGACCTGCTCGCGAAGCGCTGGGTGCGCTACTCCTACATCTACCCCTTCGCCGAGGGCATGGCGGGCGTGCTGATGATCGCAGGCGTGCTGACCTGGTTGTCGGCACCGGTCGCGCTGTTCATTGGGGCCGTGGGTGCCGTGTCGGTGTTCAAGGCGGTGTACCTCGATAGGCGCGAGCTGAAGTGTGCCTGCGTGGGCGGGGCCAGCAACGTGCCGCTCGGTTTCCTGTCGCTGACCGAGAACCTCATGATGATCGCGATGGCGGTATGGATGGGGCTGGCAGCGCTGGGCCTCGCGAGCGGGACTACGCACGCCATGCCGTAATCGTCACCCGTCGCTGTGTCTCCCTCGACCGCGGCCTACCAAGCCGCGAACGAGACGATGACGAGCGACATAGCGCGGGGCTATATGCATAGATAAGCCCAGAGGAAGCATGCGACACGGATCACCGTACCGCACCCGAGAAGCTGGTGATTTAGCCGGCAGCCTGATCGCCCAGATCCAGCAGCTGCGCTTTATGCATTTCCGCCCATGCACGGACTCCGGATCGATGGCCTCCTCAGCAAATAGGCGCGTCGTCCTCGACGGTGCCCATATAGCCCATGCGACCATCATTGAACGTCCAAGCCGATCGTCGCCTGATCGCAGCGCTTCCAGGATCGGAATTTCGGCGCGTCTGCGACCGGAACCGGCGCGGAACAGGCGTGCGTGGCGAAACCGTGGCGAAACTGCCGGAACAAGCGCGGATATCGTCGGTTTGACCCGAGAGCCCGGCGGTGTCCTTACCCCCCGAAGGATGCCGTCGGGTGTATGCGTAAGTGAGGTAGACGTGCGAAACGAGACATCCAGGCGTGAAGCCGGCGCACGATTGCACGACGTCGGCGAAGCGCTGCGCTCGTCCTGGCAGACGCCGACCGACACGATGATAACCGAGGACATTCCGACGCTGTTGACGCGTCTGTCGCAGGTGCCGAAGACCCGCAAGAAACCATAGCTCGATCGGTCCGGCGCGAGGCCGGACCGATCTCGCTCCCGATGTCAGTTCGTCGACGCGGCGGTCTTCATGGCCTCGATCAGCTTCTTCACTTCCTGGCTGCGCCCGCGCGGCATGATCAGCACGTCGTTGCCGCTCGCGACCACGATCAGGTCCTCGACCCCGACCAGCGAGACGCGCACGCCGTCGCTGCGGACGAAGCAGTTCCTCGTATCGATCGCCAACACGTTGCCGTCGCCGTGGCTGCGGTGCGCGTTGCCGTCACCGTCCGTGTCGCTGATCGCATGCAGTGCATCCCAGCTGCCGACGTCGTTCCAGCCCATGTCGACCGGCACGACCGCGACGCGGTCCGCCTTCTCCATGACCGCATAATCGATCGAGTCGTCGGGCGAAGCGGCGAAGGCGACTGCGTCTGGGTAGATCCGCGTGCCCTCGGTCCGTGCCTTGTCCATCGCCTCCTGCGTAGCCGTCAGGATGCCCGGATCGAACTGTGCAAGCGCTTCGAGATAGGCATCGGCAAGGAACAGGAATATTCCGCCGTTCCAGGCATGATCGCCGCTCGCCAGCATCGACTGCGCCTTGTCGAGGGGCGGCTTCTCGACGAACCGTGCGACGCGGTGGACGCCCGGCTTGAGTTCGTCGCCGATCTGGATCCAGCCATAGCCGGTCTCTGGTGCGTCAGGCGCGATGCCGAAGGTTACGAGCCACCCTTGCGTGACGAGCGGCATGGCCGCCTCGATCGCGGCGTGGAATGCTGCGATATCGCCGATGACGTGGTCCGACGGCATCACCAGCAGAGCATCGCCGCCGCCACCCGCTGCAATCGCCGCAAGGGCGATGGCGGGCGCCGTGTTGCGACCGGTGGGCTCGAGGATCAGCGCCTGCGGCGTTGCGCCGGCCTCTGCAAGCTGCTGCTCGACCAGATCGGCATGGCGCGCATTCGCGACCACGATCGGCGCGGCAAAGCGCTCGCCGAACGCACGACCGGCCGTCAGTTGCAGCATCGTCTCGTCGGCCGTCAGTGCCAGCATCTGCTTGGGCATTTCAGGGCGGGACATCGGCCAAAGGCGCGTGCCCGATCCACCTGACAAGATAACGGGAACGATTTTGCGTGCGGTCATGAATCCTCCGGGTGGCGCCGAGCTATAGCGGAGCCGCCACCGGTGCCAATCGTCAAATGTACCGATTGGATGCGCGGTCTTCAGGCTTTTTTCGTGTTTTCGTGCGAAACCAAGCGTTCAGGTGTCGGTAGCATTTACAATTAATGTGTCGGGAAGCGTTGCATGATACGGCTCTTCAAGCATTACGTGCCGCATACCGTGCTCCTGCTCGGGCTGGTCGATCTGGTCCTGCTGATCGTTTCGACAGAGCTCGGCTGGGTCGTTCGCGCGCATCAGATCGGCATGGTGGTCGAGCCGATCGATACCCGGATCGCGCAATTGCTGACGTTTGCGACCGCGTTGCAGGTCTCGCTGGTCGCGGTCGGAGCGTACGGCGTGGCATCGTTCCTGTCGCTCCGGTTCGCCGCCGCGCGGCTGGCCGTGGCGCTGGCGCTCGGCGTGATGTTCTTGTCGTTGATCTTCTTCCTGGTCCCCGCGCTCACCTTCTGGCGATCGAACCTGTTGTATTCCACGGTCATCGCGACCGTGTTGCTCGTCACCGTGCGGGCATTGCTGGGCAAGACGCTCGGTGGCGAGACGTTCAAGCGCCGCATCATCGTATTGGGTGCCGGAAAGCGTGCGGCGCAGATTCTCGAATTGTCCGAACAGCCCGGTATAAATTTCGTCGTCGCTGGCTTCGTATCGATGGGAGAGGCGAGCCCGGTCGTCGCGGTCACCACGCCGCGGGGCGATATCCCGAATCTGGCCGCGTATATCGTCGATCAGAATGCCAGCGAAGTCGTCCTGGCGCTCGACGAACGCCGCAACGCGCTGCCGATGAAGGATCTCCTGCGGGTCCGCACCACCGGCGTCCAGGTCAGCGAGATATCGAGCTTTCTCGAACGCGAAACGGGACGCATCGACCTGAAGAGCGTCAACCCGTCCTGGCTGATCTTCTCCGATGGCTTTGCGTCGAGCCGCATGCTGTCGAGCGTCTTCAAGCGTGCGTTCGACATCATCGCGAGCGGGCTGTTGCTCGTCCTGACGCTGCCGGTGATCCTGCTGACCGCGATCGCGATCAAGCTCGAATCGAAGGGCCCCGCATTCTACCGTCAGCGCCGCGTCGGGCTCTACAACGAGGATTTCGACATCCTGAAACTGCGCTCGATGCGGCAGGATGCCGAGGTAGCCGGGACGGCGGTCTGGGCGGCGGAGGACGATCCGCGGATTACCCGCATCGGTCGCTTCATCCGGAAAGTGCGAATCGACGAACTGCCGCAGACCTGGACCGTGCTGAAGGGCGAGATGAGCTTCGTCGGCCCACGCCCCGAACGCCCGCAGTTCGTCGAGCAGCTCGAGGATCAGCTGCCCTTCTATGCCGAGCGTCACATGGTGAAGCCCGGCATCACCGGCTGGGCGCAGATCAACTATCCCTATGGCGCGTCGATCGAGGATGCCCGGCACAAGCTGGAATACGACTTATATTACGCGAAGAATTATTCGCCGTTCCTAGACATGCTGATCCTGTTGCAGACGCTGCGCGTGGTGCTGTGGCCGGTCGGCGCGCGCTGAAACCGACATGACGGCGACGCTGATCCTCTGGAGCCATGCGCTCGCTGCCTTGGTGTTCGGGGTATTGGGCATGGCGCAATTCCGCGGGGAAACGAGGCAGTGGCCGCACGGCGCGTTCGTCACCGCGTTGTTCGCGACGAGCCTGTGGGCGTTGGCCGTGGCGGGGATAGATGCGGGCGACGTCGCGCCGCGCATTGTCGAAAGCGTCCGCAACATCGCCTGGCTGGCGTTCATGCTGGCGCTCGTCCGGCGGGATCGGGCGGGCAATTTCGCGCTGGGGGTGGTGTATCTCCTCGTCGTCGCGATCGCGGCCATGACTGCCTTGCTCGCGGTCGCCGAAATGGCGCCGATGGATCGCGAGGCGGTGGCCGCGGTCGTCACCGCGCGGTTGGTCTTCCGCATGATGACTGCGGTCAGCGCGCTCGTGCTGGTCCACCATCTCTACCAGGCGGCCCCGGCGTCGCGCGGTGGGATCAGGCTGGTCACGCTCGCGCTGACGGCAATGTGGGGCGCCGACCTGGTGCTGCTTGCGCTGTATTATTTCCAGGTCGGCTGGGTGTCCTGGCTGTCTGTGGTGCGCGGCGTGACGATGGTGGGCGTGGCCGCAGTGTTGATGATCGCCGTGCATCGCAGTGGAGACTGGACGCTGGCGCTGTCGCGGCCGGTCACGATACGCGCGCTCTCGGCGATCGGAATCGTGCTGTATGTCGGGATCGTCGCGCTCTCGACCAGTTACGCCGGTAGCTATGCCGACCCCTATGCCCGGATTGCGCAGACTGCGATCGTATTCGGCGCGACCGCAACCCTCATGGCGATGCTGTCGACGCCTTGGCTGCGGGCATGGATCAAGGTGAAGATCGCGAAGCACCTGTTCCGACATCGCTATGATTATCGTGCCGAATGGCAGCGCTTTACCGATACGCTGGGCAGGTCCGGCATCCAGTCGGACGACACCGCCGAACCGCTCGGGACGCGGGTCGTAAAGGCGGTCGCGAATCTCACGGACTCGCCCGCCGGCCTGTTGTTGGTGCCGGATGGCGCATCGCTGGAGATCGGCGCGACGTGGAACTGGTCCTGCGCGGGCGAGAGCGGCGGCGATGTGTTGGCACGCTATCTCGGCAACAGTGTTCGGATCATCGAACTCGATCCGGTTCGCACCGGCGCCGCGCCCGACGACGAACGGGTGAGCGTTCCGACGTGGTTGTGCGACTGTCCCGAGGCCTGGGCGATCGTGCCACTGCTGCACGGCGGCAAACTGGTCGGCGCGATCGTTCTCGCCCGCCCGGCGGTCGACCGGGCGCTCGACTGGGAGGATTTCGATCTGCTCCGCGTCGCCGGGCGGCAGGCGGCAAGCTACCTGGCAGAGGATCGCGCGCATGTCGCGCTGGCGGATGCGGCACGCTTCGACGAGTTCAACCGCCGCTTCGCGTTCATCCTGCACGATATCAAGAACCTCGTCAGCCAGTTGACGCTGGTCGCGCGCAATGCAGAGCGCCACGCTGACAATCCCGATTTCCGCGTCGACATGGTCGCGACCCTCAAGGACTCCTCCGATCGCATGAACGCGCTGCTTGCCCGCCTTTCGCAGCATAATGCCGCGCCGAGCGAACCGCTCCAGCCGGTCGATGTCGGCGCGCTGGTCGAACGTATCGTGGCCGCTCGGAAGGGCCAGCATCCGATCGCGGCACGCGTCGTGCCGGCGCTGGCGCTCGGTCATGCCACGCGGCTCGAACAGGTGCTGGGGCACCTCGTCCAGAACGGTATCGAGGCGAGCGGCGTCGACGATCCGATCATGCTGTCGATCGACGCGCAGGGCGACCGCGTGGCGATCGATGTGGTCGACCAAGGCTGCGGTATGGCGCCAGGTTTCGTACGAGACCAGCTCTTCCGTCCGTTCGTATCGTCCAAGCCGACCGGGTTCGGCATCGGCGCGTTCGAAGCGCGTCAGCTCGTCCACGCGATGGGCGGTGCGCTGGAGGTCACGAGCCGCGAGGGGCAGGGCACGCGCTTCCGAATCCTGCTGCCTACCGCGACCGCGATGGAGGCGGCGGCATGAGCGGCGCCACAACCGACAAGGACCGTCCCGTCCTGTTGATCGTCGAGGACGACGTCGGGCTGCAGCGTCAGCTCCGCTGGGCGTATGAAGGGTATGAGATCGTCGTCGCGAGCGATCGGACGCAGGCGCTCGACGCGGTGCGCGCGCATGAGCCGGCGGTCGTCACGCTCGATCTCGGCTTGCCGCCCGACCCCGACGGCGTGAGCGAGGGCTTTGCGACGTTGCGCGACATCCTGGCGATGAAGCCCGATACCAAGGTGATCGTCGCATCGGGACACGGTGCACGCGAAAGCGCGTTGCAGGCGATCGCCGACGGTGCCTGGGATTTCTACGCCAAGCCGATCGATATCGACGCGCTGGGCATGATCGTCGGCCGCGCTTTCCACGTTCATGCGCTCGAAGCCGAAAACCGCCGGCTTGCCGCACGCGTCGGGGCAGGCGGGTTCGGCGGTCTCATCAGCGCGTCGCCCGAAATGGCGGTGGTCACGCGGACGCTGGAGAGGGTCGCCCCCGCCAACGTATCGGTGATGCTGCTCGGCGCCAGTGGCACCGGCAAGGAATTGCTCGCGCGCGGGCTGCACGATGCCTCGCCGCGATCGCGCGGGAGTTTTGTCGCGATAAATTGCGCGGCAATTCCCGAGACGCTGCTCGAGAGCGAATTGTTCGGACACGAGAAGGGCGCGTTCACCGGCGCGATCAAGACCGTTCAGGGCAAGATCGAGCAGGCCGCCGGCGGCACCTTGTTCCTCGACGAGATCGGCGACGTGCCGTTTGCACTACAGGTGAAGCTGCTGCGGTTCCTCCAGGAGCGCGTGATCGAGCGCGTCGGCGGGAGGAAGGCGATTCCCGTCGATACCCGGATCGTGTGCGCGACCCACCAGAATGTCGATGCGATGGTCGCCGACGGGCGCTTCCGCGAAGACCTGTATTACCGGCTTGCGGAGATCGTCGTGCGGATCCCGGCGCTGGCCGACCGGACCGGCGACGCGGTATTGCTCGCACGCCACTTCGTGACGCGCTACGCCGTGACCATGAACCCCGTCGTCACCGGCCTTGCTCCCGACGCGCGCGCTGCGATCGATGGCTGGGGCTGGCCGGGCAACGTCCGCGAACTCGAGAACCGGATCAAGCGCGCGGTGATCATGGCGGACGGCAAGCTCGTCACCGCGATCGATCTCGATCTCGACGGCAAGGCCGAAGAGGCCGCCGCGCTGAACCTGCGTGCCGCCCGCGAACTCGCGGACCGGAAGGCGATCCGGCAAGCGCTCGTCCGCGCGGACGGCAATATTTCGGGTGCGTCGCGACTGCTCGGGATCAGCCGGCCGACACTGTACGATCTGCTGAAAAGCTATGATCTCCATGTCTGAGGCCGTGGCTGCACCGGGTCCGCGGGCGAGCCGCTATCCGCTGCTGCGTCGCAAGCGGCGGCGGCGGCGGGTAAAGTTGCCCTTCATCCTGACAGGCGATCGCGCAAGGATCCTCGCGATCGGTCTGCTGAGCCTGACGCTTGTCGCCATCGCGATCGCGCTTGCCCTGCGTGCACCACCGCCCAACGCACGTCGGTTGCTGATCGACAGTCTGAACACACTGGACGCGGGCAATTACAGCGCTGCCCGCACCAATGCGCAGCACGCGATTGCCGCCGAACCCAAGCTTGCGCTCGCGCACGCGGTACTTGCCCGCGCCTATCTCGAGCTCGGTGATGGGCTGGCGGCGGAAGCCGAACTCGCGCGAGCGACGGATGCCGGGCTATCCGCCGGTCGCCTCCACCAGCTTCTGGCGCATGCACGTCTGTTGCAAGGCGATGCCGATGGCGCACTCGACGAAGCCGCGGAGGCGCTGCCGCGCTACGCCGATTATGCCGCACGGATCCAGGCGCGTGCGCTCGCATCGCAAGGCGATGGCGTTCAGGCGCAGGCGGTGCTTCGCGCGCTGCTCGATCGCGTACCGAACGATGCGGCGGCATGGACCGATCTCGGCCGTATCCGCCTGACCGCCGGCGACGTTGGCGGGGCATCAGTTGCGGCAGCACGTGCAGCGACGCTCGCCCCGCGCGAGCCCGCCGCGCTGACCTTGCAGGGCGAGGTTGTCCGTAGCCGTTACGGGCTGGTCGCCGCGCTGCCGTGGTTCGCGGCGGCGTTGCGGAGCGATGCGTATTACCACCCCGCGCTGATCGAATATGCTGCAACGCTGGGCGAACTGGGGCGCAACGCCGAGATGCTCGGCGCTACTCGAGATGCGCTGCTCGCACGGCCGGGCAGCCCGCAGGCGCTGTACCTGCAGGCGGTTCTCGCGGCGCGTGCCGGCCGAACCATGTTGGCGCGCACGTTGCTGCAACGGACCGGGGGCGCGATCGCGGGCCTGCCGGGCTCGCTCCTGCTGTCGGGTAGTCTGGACTATGCGGAGGGGAAACCGGAGCAGGCGGTCGCTACGTGGCAGCGGTTGGTCGCCGTGCAGCCTTTGAACGTGACCGCACGGCGATTGCTGAGCGCGGCGTTGCTCCGTTCGGGCAACCCCAGGGGTGCGCTCGACGCGTTGCGACCGATCGGGTTGCGCGCCGACGCCGACAGTTATTCGCTGGCGCTGATCGCGCGCGCATTCGAAGCGGCCGGCGATCGTGCCTCGGCCGCCGTCTATTTCGATCGGGCGGCAGCGGGGCCGATCGCGCCGGCCGCGACCTTTGCCACGGACGATACGATCGGTGCACTGATGGCGGACGCCGATGCGGCGGCGGGCGACCCGACCTATGTGCTGGGTGTGATCCGCGGGCTGGTCTCGCGCGGCGACTTGGGCGGTGCGGTCGCGCGCGCGCGGGCGCTGGTCGCGGCGGCCCCTGGTGCGCCGGCGGCACACCGCGCGCTTGGTGATACGCTTGCTGCCGGGGGACGCTACGGCGAAGCCGCCGGCGCGTACGCCCGCGCGGCTGACCTGTCGTTCGACGAACCGACCATGCTGCGTCTCGTCGATGCGCTCGGCCGCGCCGGACGGGCGGAGGACGCAAGCACGGCGCTCGCATTGTATCTGTCGCAGAATCCGCAGAGCCTGGCAGGGCTCCGCCTGCTCGGGCATTGGCAGGTCGCATCCGGCGACTGGAACGCTGCGATCGAAACGCTGGAAGGGGTACGGCGGCGCGTTGGCAACCGTGACGGCGGCGTGCTGGTCGATCTCGCGCTGGCCTATGCCGGCAGCGACGACGGCGCGATTGCGGTGCGATACGGGCAGGCCGCCTACACGCTGTCGCCGATGAGCGCGGCAGCGGCGGATGCGTACGGAGTCGCTCTGGCGGCAGACGGCAATATCGACGGCGCCCGGCAGTTGCTCGTCAAGGCAACGCGAGTGGCGCCCGCCAATGCAGCGATCGCGGATCATCTTCGCCAGCTTGGCTGAACGCTTGCCTGACGGGCATCGCGCCGCCAGAAGCCGCACATGACTGATCCGCTGGACCGCATTGCCGCCGCACTGGAGCGCCTGTCTCCACCGCCACCGCCCGCCGCCGATCCGCTGGCGCATCCGGCGTATGTCTGGCGCAGTGACACGCTCCAGCCGGCGCGTGCGTTCGCGCCGTTGCCGCTGCCCATGCTGATCGGCGTCGACCGGCAAAAGGCGTCGCTGGTCGCCAATCTGCGGCATCTCGCCAAGCGGCACGCGGCGCAGGACGTGTTGCTCTGGGGTGCGCGCGGTACCGGCAAGTCGGCGCTCGTCAAGAGCGCGGTAGCGTCCGTGCAGGCGGAAGGCGGCGAACTGGCGCTCGTCGAAGTGTCCGAGTTGGGCGGCCTGCCGAAACTGTTCGCGTCACTGGCGCCGGTCAATCGCGCCTTCGTGCTGTTCGTTGACGATCTTGGGTTCGACGTTCCCGCTGAGGCGAGGACGCTCCGATCAATGCTGGAGGGCGGCGCGGAACCGCGGCCAGCCAATGTCCGGCTGGTAGTGACGGCCAATCGTCGCCATCTGGCGCCGCGCGACATTGCCGAACAGGAGAGCGCGATCAATCCGCGCGATTCCGCCGACGATCATCTCGCGCTGGCCGACCGTTTCGGGCTTAGCTTGGGCTTTCACGCGCTGGATCAGGAGGGGTATCTGGCGATCGTCGCGGCGTATGCGAAGGCGAACGATCTGTCGTTCGAGCCTGGCGATGCGATCGGGTGGGCGACACGTCGGGGAAGTCGATCGGGTCGGGTAGCGTGGCAGTTCATCGTCAATCTGGCCGGCAAGGCGGGTACAGCGCTCTAGCCGGTATTTATGCCGGTGAGCCTACAGGCCAACCGGGAAACGAATGGGCCGACGCGGTTGGCGTCGGCCCGAAACGCTTAGTTGCTGTCCGAATTGTCGTCGTTGTCGTCCTTGACGATCGCGACAACACCGATGGCGACGACGCCAGCAGCGATCAGGGCAGCGATGATGCCGCCGCTTGCTGCTTCGCTCTTGCCCGACGTTGCCGAACCGGTGCGAACGTTCGCAACCGACAGGCTTGCAGGTGCTGCGGTCGCTGCAACCGAGGTGGACAGCATTGCGACAGCAAGTGCGCTGCCGGTAAGGGCCTTGAGCTTCATAAAAATCTCCAGAATTAAGAGCCAACGTTATGATGCAACGCAATAAATGTCAATGCGTTCCATCCCACTTTTGGCAAGCTCCATCGAAGCTTCTCGACTCAAACGACGCCTTCGACCAGCTCCGCAAGCTCCAACCAACGGAGTTCGGCTGCCTCTTTCTCGGCGCGCGCCTGCTCGATCGCTTTCGTCAGTTTGGCAAACGTCGCATGGTCGCGCATGTAGAGGTCGGGCTTGGCGAGCTTGATCGCATCGGCTGCCATCTGCGCGTCTAGCTCCTCGATTCGCTTGGGCAGCAACTCGTAATCCCGCTGATCCTTGTAGGTCAGTTTCGCACGGGGGGCGGCGGCGACGGGGGCGGTCGCGGCGACCTTCTTCGAAGCACGCTTGCCGGTAGTCGTCGACACGCGACGCTTTTCCCAGTCTTCGTACCCGCCGGCGACAACGTCGACCGTGCCCGAGCCGTCGAGCCCGAGCGTGATCGTCACGGTGCGATCGAGGAAGTCGCGATCATGGCTCACGATCAGCACGGTGCCGTCGTAATCGCCGATCACCTCCTGCAACAAGTCGAGCGTCTCGAGATCGAGATCATTGGTCGGCTCGTCGAGTACCAGCAGGTTCGACGGCTTGGCGAACTCGCGCGCCAAAAGAAGCCGTGACCGCTCGCCGCCCGACAGCGAGCCGATCTTCGCGTCGACCATGTTGGGGTCGAACAGGAAGTCCTTCAGATAGCCGTGGATGTGCTTGCGCACGCCGAGCACGTCGATCCACTCGCCGCCGTCGACGACGACTTCGCGGACCGTCTTCTCGGGCGCCATCAGGCTGCGCTGCTGGTCGATCACGACGGCGTCGAGCGTCTTGGCGAGCTTGATCGTGCCGCTGTCGGGTTCGATCTCACCGGTCAGCAGCTTGAGCAACGTCGACTTGCCGGCGCCGTTGCGGCCGACGATGCCGATGCGGTCGCCGCGAGTCACCCTCAACGTCAAGTCACCGATGATCGTGCGGTCGCCATAGGATTTGGTGACGTTCTTCGCGTCGATCACGACCTTCGACTTGGTGTCGTCGCTGCTCGTGGTCAGGTTCGCCGAGCCCTGTGGCCCGATCATCGACGCGCGTTCGGCGCGCATCTCGTGCAGCTTGGTCAGGCGGCCCTGGTTGCGCTTGCGCCGCCCGGTGACGCCGCGAAGCAGCCAGTGCTCCTCCAGCTTGAGGCGTGCATCGAGCTTCTCGGTCTGGCGCTGTTCCTCGGCGTACACCTGTTCGGTCCACGCCTCGAACCCGCCAAAGCCGATCTCCGCGCGCCGGATCGCGCCGCGATCGAGCCACAGCGTCTGCTTGGTGAGCCGCGTCAGGAAGGTGCGGTCATGGCTGATGACGACGAACGCGCCGCGGAAGCGCTTGAGCCAATCCTCGATCCATTCGATCGCGCCGATGTCGAGATGGTTGGTCGGCTCATCGAGCAGCAGCACGTCGGGGTCCTGCGACAGCGCACGCACGATCGCCGCGCGCCGCCGTTCGCCGCCCGACGCGGAGGCCGCCTCGCGCGACAGGTCGATGCCGAGCTGGTCCGCAATCGAATCCGCCTCGTAGTTCACCGGCGCATCGTCGCCCGCCATCACGTAATCGCGCAGCGTCGCGAACCCGCGCAGGTCGGGCTCCTGCTCCAGGATCACGACGCGGGTGCCGGGGACGATCGTCCGGCGCCCCTCGTCCGCGACGACGCTGCCGCCGAGCAACTTGAGCAAGGTCGTCTTGCCGGCGCCGTTGCGGCCGATCAGCGCGAGCCGGTCGCGCGGTCCGATATGGATGTCGAGATTGCGAAAGAGCCATCCCGAGCCCTGGACGAGTCCGAGGCCTTCGAATGCTAAGATTGGTGCTGCCATGTCCGGGCCAAGTAGGGACGGCAGGTGATGCAGGCAAGTTACACTGTGTCGGGACTGTGTGAGCGCGACCATTCACAGGGTGTTCAACGCGTGGCAGCTATGCCACGGCCATGAAGATGCTGCTTTTCCTTGCGACCTTGGCCGCGGTGCCCGTGTTGATGGGCGCTGCTCCTATGCTCGCTGGCGCCGATCAACGCCGCAGCGATCAGATGTCGGCGTTCGAGGGGCGCAAGACCGGGCGCCTGCTTTCGGTCCGCGAGATCGAGGCGCGCGTGCGCCCGACGATGGCGGACGCGCAGTATCTTGGCTTCGACTATGATTCGGGCAGTGCCATTTACACGCTCAAATACCTGCGCAATGGAACCGTCATCTGGATCGACGTAGATGGCCGCACCGGCCAGATCGTCGGCCGCACGGGTCGCTGAAACCCCCAATCGAGAGGACTATCATGCGCGTTCTGATCGTCGAGGACGAGCCGAATCTCGGCCAGCAATTGAAGAATACCCTGGAGGGGGCCGGCTATGCGATCGACCTCGCGGTCGATGGCGAAGAGGGACATTTCCTCGGCTCGACGGAGAATTACGACGCGGTCGTGCTCGATCTCGGCCTGCCCGAGATCGACGGGCTAACCGTGCTCGATCGTTGGCGCAAGGAGGGCAAGACGATGCCCGTGCTGGTGCTGACCGCGCGTGACAGCTGGTCGGACAAAGTCGCGGGTCTGGATGCGGGCGCGGACGATTACGTCGCCAAGCCGTTCCAGAGCGAGGAGCTGATCGCGCGTCTTCGTGCCTTGATCCGTCGTGCGTCGGGCAACGCCTCTTCCGAGCTGACCGCAGGCGACATCCGCCTCGACACGCGCAGCGGCAAGGTCACGCGCGCCGGCGAGCCGGTCAAACTGACCGCGCAGGAATACAAGCTGCTCAGCTACCTGCTCCACCACAAGGGCAAGGTCGTCAGCCGTACCGAATTGATCGAGCATATCTACGACCAGGACTTCGACCGCGATTCAAACACGATCGAGGTGTTCGTGACGCGGATCCGCAAGAAGCTCGGCCAGGACGTGATCACGACGATCCGCGGCCTCGGCTACAGCCTCGAAGATCCGGACGCCTGATCGGCTCACGATGGACAGCGCGCCGGTCACAAACACGCCGATAGTGGACGGGCCGATCCGCGTGCCCGCCGCCGTCAAGGGATCGCTGTCGCGGCGCATGATCCTGATCGCGGCCGTGTGGATCGGCGTGCTGCTCAGCGGCGGCGGGTTCGCGCTCGACCGCGTGCTGAGCCAGGCGGTAACGCGAAACTTCGACGACCAACTCGAATACGTACTGCGGTCGCTGCTCAATTCTTCCGAGATCGGTCCGGATGGCGAGGTAATCTTCTCGCGCGAGGCTGCGGCCGACCAGCGGTTCGTCGAGCCGTATTCGGGACTGTATTGGCAGGTGTCGGGCAAGGGGCGCGAGGATTTCCCGTCGCGCTCGCTGTGGGATCGCCGGCTCGCATTCGGCGGCCCGCATGACGATCGCAACGCGCATTTCTACGACAGCACGCAGTTTCCCGACGAAAAGTTGCGGATCGTAGAGCGCGACGCGGTCATTCCCGGCTCCAAGGTCCATTGGCGCTTTCAGGTCGCGCAGAGCCGCGACGGGCTCGACGCGCAGATCACCACCTTGCGCCGGACGCTGGTTCGCAGCTTCGCGCTGCTCGCGCTGGGGCTGATCGTGATGGCGGCGCTGCAGACGTTCTATGGGCTCTGGCCGCTGCGGCGGGTGCGCGAGGAGATCGCGCGGATGCGTGCTGGCCAATCGAACCGGGTGTCGAGCGCGATGCCGGTCGAGGTCGCGCCGATGGTCGAGGAACTCAACGCGCTGATCGAGCATAACGAGCGTCAGGCGGAGGAAGCGCGGCGGCACGCCGGCAACCTTGCCCATGCGCTGAAGACCCCACTGACGGTGATCATGAACGCGGCAACCGCGCAGTCGGATGATCTTGCCGACACGGTGATCCGCGAGGCGCGGACGATGCGCCGGCAGGTGGATCATCACCTTGCGAGAGCGCGGGCGGTCGGTCGCCGCGGTTCCGCGCACAGCCGCGCGGACGTGTGGCCAAGCCTCGAATCGGTCGAGCGCGCGGTCGGGCGGCTGTATCGCCATGTCCGCATCGACGTGACCGGGCCGCGGGGACTTCAGGTTCATGTCGAGCGGCAGGATCTCGATGAGATGCTCGGCAACCTGATCGAGAACGCCGCGAAATATGGCGGCGGCAGCGTGTTCGTGACGGTCGGCGCGCAGTCGGGCTTTGTCGAGTTCCTGATCGAGGACGACGGCGTCGGCATTCCGGAAGAAGAACGCGTCCGCATCTTCGATCGCGGCGTGCGGCTCGATACGGGCAAGCCGGGGACTGGGCTTGGGCTCGCGATCGTGCGCGACGTGGCAGAGATTTATGAGGGGACGGTCGCGCTGGAGGAGAGCGAAGACCTAGGCGGTCTGCTTGTGCGGCTAAGGTTGCCGGCCGCGAACTAGCAGTCAGTCACCGTTTTCCTGCGAATGCAGGAATCCAGGGCCGAGAGGGAAGACTCTTGTGACCCTGGGCTCCTGCGTTCGCAGGAGAACGGTACGGACTATTGATCGGTCGACTACCCCCGCGACCGCGCCTGCCGATACGTCCCCAACACCCGCAGCCATTTTGAATGGAACCCCAGTTCCTCCAGCGCATGGTCGAGGTTCGCGTCGCCCGGCTTGCCGACCACGTCCGCATAGAATTCCGTCGCGGAGAAGCTGCCGTTGCGCTGATAGCTTTCCAGCTTGGTGATGTTCACCCCGTTGGTCGCAAACCCGCCGACCGCCTTGTACAGCGCAGCGGGCACGTTCTTCACCTCGAAGATCAGCGTCGTCATCCATTCGCCGCCCACCGGTTCCTGCGCTGCGGGAGGCTTGCCGCCGCGCGCCAGCACCACGAACCTCGTCATGTTGTGATCCGCATCGGCAATGTCCGTCGCGAGCAGTTCCAGCCCGTACAGCCCTGCAGCGGCAGGCGGCGCCAGTGCGGCGATCGCAGGGTCGGCCAACTCCGCGACCTTGGCCGCCGCGCCAGCCGTGTCGGGATAGCTCACCGGCTCGATCCCGTGCGCCTTCAGCCAATGCCGGCACTGCCCCAGCGCCTGCGGATGGCTCATCGCCTGGCGGATACCGTCGCGCGGGCCGCATGCCATCAGCGCATGGCGGATCGGCAGGAAATGCTCGCCGGTGATGACGAGCCCCGATTCGGGCAGCAGGAAATGGATGTCGGCGACGCGGCCATGCAGCGAATTCTCGATCGGGATGATCGCGCAATCCGCGCGGCCGTCCTTCACCGCGTCGATCGCGTCGGAGAAATCGAAGCAGGGCAGGGGCAGGCCATCCGGGAACGCCTCGACCGCGGCGACATGGCTGTTCGCGCCCGGTGCGCCCTGAAACGCCACGGCGCGCGCGGGTTCTGCGGCGGCGGCGTCGGTCATCCGCGCGACGATCGGGCGGGCGGGTGCGGCGAAGTTTTCCATGCGCCTAGCGCCTAAAGCGCGCTGCCTGCCTGTTCAAGCCGGGTGGAGAGCCCCCGCCCGCCATATGCGCGCCATACAAGCGCGGCTTGCGGTGCGCGCCCGCCTTTTCTATGGCTATCCCAAACAGAACAGGGCGGATGCGCAAGATGGACAATCGGACCAATACGATCGCCGGCTGGGTGCTCGCAGGCTGTGGTGCGGCACTCGGACTGTCGATCGTCGGTGGGATGATCTTCCACGGCGAGCGCCCCGAGAAGATGGGCTATGCGATCGAGGGTGTCGCGGCCGAGGGCGCGGAGGGCGGCGCTGCCGAGGTTCCGATCGCGTCGCTGCTGCCGACTGCCGACGCCGCCAAGGGCGCCGAAGTGTTCAAGAAGTGCGCCGCCTGCCACACCATCAACCAGGGTGGCGCGAACGGTATCGGGCCGAACCTGTACGGCACCGTCGGCGAGGCGATCGCCAAGGGTAAGAACGGGTTCGCGTTTTCCACGGCGCTTGCGAGCGTCGGTGGAACCTGGGACTTCGACAAGATGAACGCGTGGCTGACGTCCCCACGTAAGTTCGCCCCCGGCACGAAGATGACGTTCGCGGGCCTCGGCAATGCGCAGGATCGCGCGAACGTGATCCTGTATCTCAACCAGCAGGGCTCGAATCTGCCCGTTCCAGCGGCGCCTGCCGCGGGTGCGGCTCCGGCGGCTAAGGATCAGCCAGCGACCGCGGATGCGGCGGAGGCTGCGGCGACCAACGGGCCCGATACGGCAGACATCGCCAACACCGGCACGCCCGCTTCGGGCGCGCCGTCGGTCGATCCGGAAGCAGCGCGCAAGGGCGCCCGCTCGGAGAAATAACCGCTACTCCCTCTCCCCTGCGGGAGAGGGTCGGGGTGAAGGGCTGCCAAGCAATGCAGCGCCCGGAACAGCCCCTCACCTCAGCCCTCTCCCCGGAAGGGAGAGGGAGCAAGAAGGCTTAGCCCTCGGCGGCTTCCTTCTCCGCCCGCTCACGATAGAACGTCTCAACCACGTCCCAAGCCTCGTCCGCCGTTTCGACATAATGGAAGATCGCCAGATCCTTCTCGCTGACGACGCCTTCCTCGACCAGCGCGTCGAAGTTCACGACCCGCTCCCAGAAGGTCCGTCCGAACAGCAGCACCGGGATCGGCTGGATCTTGCCCGTCTGGATCAGCGTCAGCAGTTCGAACAACTCGTCGAACGTCCCGAACCCACCCGGAAACGCCGCCAGAGCGCGCGCGTGCAGCAGGAAGTGCATCTTCCGCAGCGCGAAATAGTGGAACTGCACCGACAGCGACGGCGTCACATACGGGTTGGGCGCCTGCTCGTGCGGCAACACGATGTTGAGCCCGATCGATTCGGCGCCGACATCAGCCGCGCCACGATTGGCCGCTTCCATGATCGACGGACCGCCACCCGAACACACCACGAAGTTCCGCCAGCCCCGCTCGTCACGCGGCAACACGCTGACCTTCGCCGCAAGCTCACGCGCGACGTCGTAATATTTCGACTTCTCGACCAGCCGCTCCGCGATCTTCCTCGACTTCTCGTCGGTCGCGAGTGCGAGCAGCGCCTGCGCCTTGGCCGGCTCAGGGATGCGCGCCGACCCGTAGAACACGAACGTCGAACAAATCTTCGCCTCGTCGAGGACGAGTTCGGTCTTCAGCAGTTCGAGCTGGAATCGCACCGGCCGCAGATCTTCGCGCAACAGGAAATCCATGTCCTGAAAGGCGAGCCGGTAATGCGGGTGCTGCGTCTGGGGGGTGGAAACGGAGTCGCGGGCGGACTCGGCATCCTGGCTGGCGTTCGGAAAAACGCGCGTCGGTACTCGTGTATCGGTCATTCAGGCGCGATTAGAGGAAACCGGGGGGCAGGGCTAGACAGCCGTTCTCCTGCGAACGCAGGAATCCAGGATTGTGGAGGATAGCGTTCGTGACCCTGGACTCCTGCGTACGCAGGAGAACATCAGCGGCAGAAATTCGCGCGATCGTCTTCGAGGTGAAGATGGTTGCGATGTGCGGCGTTGTAGTCCGGGCTCAAGACAGTCCCGAATCGCTTGCACGCCGACGCACGGATCGTCTGGAGGAACTGCCGCACCTGCGGATCGGACGAATTCCAGTCGTTCAGCACGGTGATTCGCCGCCCGTCCTTCAGCACGAACCCGCCGACGTCGATCGCGTTGGCGATCGCATGCCCCGACCGCCGGCTCGCATTGCGCGCCGAGCCGACGACGTTGCGGCAGGAATAGCTCCCCATGCTGTCGATCCGCGCGAGTTCGCTGCCGAGCATCTGGTACGCCGCTGGCGCCACCGCATTGCGCGTCCAACCGATGAACGCGCGCGCCGCACCACAACGGACCGCGGTGAGATTGGCGATGGGGACGCCGATATCGACCAGCTTGATCGTGCCGTTGAGGCCGCAACCGGGGCCGGTCTCGCGGTCGGGCAGCACTTGGAACGACACGTGGAGTTCGCGCAGGTCGGCAAGGCATTGCGCCGTCTCGCGATTGCTCGGCACGGAAAGATTGGGCCGGGTCTTGGTTGGCGCGTTGGGCCGGTCGGCGCGTCCGCAAGCGGCGAGCGTGAGAGCCAGGAAAACGATTCCCACCCACTCCGTCATGCCGGGCTTGTTCCGGCATCCACGTCTGATCTTGTCCCCCATGCCGATGGCCGTGCGGCACGGTGGACCCCGGAACAAGCCCGGGGTGACGGAGCGAGTTTGGCGCACGGTGGAGCGAGTCCCGCCGCCACGCACTCGCGATCGAACGCGGTTGACACCCCCGCGAACGCCGCTAGGGCCGGCGACGGGCCACGCGGTCCCAACGCCGCGCGTGCTCTCTGTGAGGAGAGATACATTGACGAATACGACCTACGCACCCGCTACAGGTGCGCCTTCACTGCCTGCCACCAAGCCGGCACGTCCCTTTTTCAGCTCCGGTCCCTGCGCGAAACCTCCGGGTTGGTCCGCGGACAAGCTCGCCACCGCATCGCTCGGTCGCTCGCATCGCTCGAAGATCGGCAAGACCCGCCTCCAGTACAGCATCGACCTGATGCGCGAACTGCTGAAGGTCCCCGACACCCACCGCATCGGCATCGTCCCCGGCTCCGACACCGGCGCGTACGAGATGGCGATGTGGACGATGCTGGGCGCGAAGCCTGTCACCGCGCTCGCGTGGGAAAGCTTCGGCGAGGGCTGGGTCACGGATGCCGTGAAGCAGCTCAAGATCGATCCCACCGTGATCCGCGCCGATTACGGCCAGCTGCCTGATCTGGACGCGGTCGACTGGTCGAACGATGTGCTGTTCACCTGGAACGGCACCACCAGCGGCGTGCGCGTGCCGAACGCGGACTGGATCCCCGACGACCGGGAAGGTCTCTCGTTCGCCGATGCGACGTCAGGCGTGTTTGCGTACGACATCGACTGGACGAAGATCGATGTGGCGACTTTCTCGTGGCAGAAAGTGCTCGGCGGGGAGGGCGCGCACGGCGTGCTGATCCTCGGGCCGCGTGCGGTCGAGCGGCTTGAGACGTACACGCCGGCCTGGCCGCTGCCGAAGGTGTTCCGCCTCGTCTCGAAGGGCAAGCTGACGGAGGGCGTGTTCAAGGGCGAGACGATCAACACGCCGTCGATGCTGGCCGTCGAGGACGCGATCTTCAGCCTCGAATGGGCCAAGTCGCTCGGCGAGGACGGCCTGATCAAGCGTTCGGATGCGAATGCGGCTGCGCTCGACAAGATCGTCGCCGACCGCGATTGGCTCGGGCATCTCGCCGCCGATCCGGCGACGCGGTCTAAGACCAGCGTGTGCCTCACGGTCGAGGGTGCGGACGAAGCGCTGATCAAGGCGATGGCCTCGGCACTGGAGAAGGCGGGCGCCGCCTACGACGTCGCCGGCTACCGCGATGCGCCTCCGGGCTTGCGGATCTGGTGCGGCGCAACCGTCGACACCGCCGATATCGAGGCGCTCGGCCCATGGCTCGACTGGGCCTACGCGACCGCCAAGGCCGGCTGACCTTAGCCCTCTCCCCCTCGGGGAGAGGGTTGGGTGAGGGGCTGCCAAGCAGCGCTCCGCCCGGAACAGCCCCTCACCCCAGCCCTCGCCCCGACGGGGAGAGGGAGCGTTTCATCGCATCCTCACCGAAATTCCCAGGAGCAATCCCATGCCAAAAGTCCTCATTTCCGACAAAATGGACCCCCGCGCCGCGCAGATCTTCCGCGAGCGCGGCGTCGAGGTCGACGAGATCACCGGCAAGACACCCGCCGAACTTATGGCGATCATCGGCGACTATGACGGTCTCGCGATCCGCAGCTCGACCAAGGTTACCAAGGAAATCCTCGAGCACGCCACCAACCTCAAGGTCGTCGGCCGCGCCGGGATCGGCGTCGACAATGTCGACATTCCCGCCGCCTCGGCAAAGGGCGTGGTCGTGATGAACACCCCGTTCGGCAACTCGATCACCACCGCCGAGCACGCCATCGCGCTGATGTTCGCGCTCGCCCGCCAGCTGCCCGAGGCCGATGCCTCGACGCAGGCCGGCAAGTGGGAGAAGAACCGCTTCATGGGCGTCGAGCTGACGTCCAAGACGCTCGGCCTGATCGGTGCGGGCAACATCGGCTCGATCGTCGCCGACCGTGCGCGCGGCCTCAAGATGAAGGTCGTCGCGTTCGATCCGTTCCTGACGCCCGAGCGCGCGATCGAGATCGGCGTCGAAAAGGTCACGCTCGACGAACTGCTCGCCCGCGCCGACTTCATAACGCTGCACACGCCGCTGACCGACCAGACGCGCAACATCCTCTCGGCCGAGGCGCTCGCCAAGACCAAGAAGGGGGTTCGCATCATCAACTGCGCCCGCGGCGGCCTGATCGACGAGGTCGCGCTGAAGGCGGCACTCGATTCAGGCCAGGTCGGCGGCGCAGCGCTCGACGTGTTCGTCGAGGAGCCTGCCAAGGCGTCGCCGTTGTTCAACACGCCGAACTTCGTCAGCACGCCGCATCTCGGCGCGTCGACGACCGAGGCGCAGGTCAACGTCGCGATCCAGGTCGCCGAGCAGATGGCCGATTACCTCATGTCGGGCGGCGTCACCAACGCGCTCAACATGCCGTCGCTGTCGGCGGAGGAAGCGCCGAAGCTGAAGCCGTACATGGCGCTGGCGGAGAAGCTCGGCTCGCTGGTCGGGCAGCTGACCACGGGCGCGGTGTCGCGGATTTCGGTGCATACCGAGGGGGCTGCTGCTGAACTCAATGCGAAGCCGATCGTGAGCGCGGTGCTCGCCGGCTATCTCCAGACGCAGACCGCGACCGTCAACATGGTCAACGCACCTGTGCTGGCCCGCGAGCGTGGGCTAGAGGTCCGCGAAGTCCGCACCGAGCGCGAGGCGGATTACCACACGCTGCTGCGCGTCTCGGTGAAGACCGAGGATGGCGAGCGGTCGGTGGCCGGCACGCTGTTCGGCGATTCGGCGCCGCGATTGGTCGAGCTGCTTGGGATCAAGATCGAGGCCGATCTCGCGGGTCCGATGCTGTACGTCGTCAACGAGGACGCGCCGGGGTTCATCGGTCGTCTCGGGACGGCGCTGGGCGAGGCCGGGGTGAACATCGGGACGTTCCATCTCGGGCGTCGTTCGGCGGGTGGCGAAGCGGTGCTTCTCCTGTCGGTCGACGAAGCCGTGACGCCCGACCTCCTCACCAAGGTCCGCGCACTCCCCGGCGTGAAGACCGCAATGGGCCTCAACTTCTAACGGTGTTACTTACTTAGCCCTCTCCCCTCCGGGGAGAGGGTTGGGTGAGGGGCAGTTGGGAAGGGCATCGCTCGCGGCGCCCCTCACCCCGACCCTCTCCCCGGAGGGGAGAGGGAGCAGTGGCCCAAATCGATGCCGTTCTACTGGACCGGGCCAAACGCATGCGGCGGGAGCCTACTCCCGCCGAAGCGAAACTCTGGCGCCATCTCCGCGACCGCCAGATCGCCAACACCAAATTCACCCGCCAGTTCGTCATCGGCCCCTACATCGCCGACTTCGCCGCGCGCGACGCGAAACTCGTCATCGAGGTTGACGGCGATACGCATAGTGACCAAGCGCGCGACGAAAGCCGAACGGATTGGCTGCAACGACAGGGATATCGCGTGATACGGTTCAGCAACGCCGACATCATGTCCGAGATGGACGGGGTCTGGCAGGTCATATCGGCAGCCCTCACAGCGGAATCGGCACCGGAGCTTCGGCGATGACCGCACTCCTCCCCGAAGGTTTCCGAGATCGCCTCCCCCCGTTCGCCGATTCGGCAGCGGCCCTGGAAGCCCGCGTACTCGAAGCCGCGCGTCTGCATGGCTACGAACGCGTCGATCCGCCCCTCGCAGAATTCGCCAGCGGCTTGGAGATGCGCCTCAAAGCCGGCGGACTTCACGACGCGGTGCGCTTCGTCGATCCGGTCTCGCAGCGCACCCTCGCGATCCGGCCGGACATCACCGCGCAGGTCGCGCGGATCGCCGCGACGCGTATGGGGCATCACCCGCGCCCGGTTCGCCTCAGCTACGCCGGTTCCGTCCTGAAACTGCGCGCGTCGCAACTCGCCCCCGCCCGCGAGACCCGGCAGATCGGCTGCGAACTCATCGGCCTCGACTCGGTCGCCGCCGCGCAGGAACTCGTCGCGGTCGCGGTCGACATGATCGCCGCCGCTGACGTCACCGGTGCTTCGATCGACTTCACGCTGCCGGACCTGGTGCCGACGCTCGCCGCCGGCCCGCTCCCCGTTGCGCCAGAGCAGATCGCCACCCTGCGCGACCGTCTCGACGCGAAAGACGCCGGTGCCGTCGCCGCGCTCGCCCCCGCCTATCTCCCCCTGATCGAAGCCGCCGGCCCGTTCGCCCAAGCGATGGACCGCCTCCGCGCCTTCGACACCACCGGCGCGCTCGCCTCCCGCCTCGACGGCCTCGCCCGCATCGCCGAAGCACTCGACGGCCGCGTAGCGCTCACCCTCGACCCGACCGAGCGGCACGGGTTCGAATACCAGACCTGGCTCGGCTTCTCGCTCTTCGCCGACGGCTCGGCCCGTGAGGTCGGCCGCGGCGGCACCTACACCGTCGTCCACGAGAACGGCGCCGAGGAAGCCGCCACCGGCTTCTCGCTCTACGCCGACGCGCTAGTCGAGCGCGTCGCCACCGTCGACCGCCGCCGCCTCTTCCTCCCGTTCGGCACCCCAGCCAGCGAAGGCGCCACGATGCGCGCACAAGGCTGGGTCACCGTCGCCGCGCTAGAGGCAGGCGACACGCCAGAAGCACAAGTCTGCACGCATCTATGGGTAGCAGGCGAGCCCCGCGCGCTGTAGGCGCTGCGCGAACGAACGACCCGTCATGCCGGACCTGTTCCGGCATCCACCGTGCCGCAAACCAATCGATGGTCGATCACGCGCGACGGTGGACCCCGGACTAAATCCGGGGTGACGACACTGATTTCACTCTGGCTGGATGCTGGTCCCGCCATATACTTGGAGACACGATAGTGGCCAACGTAGCAGTCATCGGCGCGCAATGGGGCGACGAAGGCAAGGGCAAGATCGTCGACTGGCTCGCCGAGCGTGCCGACATGGTCGTGCGGTTCCAGGGCGGCCACAACGCGGGCCACACGCTCGTCGTCGGCGACAACGTCTATAAATTGTCGCTGCTGCCGTCGGGCATCGTGCGCGGTACGCCTTCGTTCATCGGCAACGGCGTGGTGCTCGATCCCTGGGCGTTGAAGGACGAGATCGCCCGGCTTGGCGCGCAGGGCGTCACCGCGACGCCGGAGACGCTGCGGATCGCCGATACCTGCGCGCTGATCCTGCCGTTCCACCGCGATCTCGACGGCCTGCGCGAGGACGCGAGCGGCGCCGGCAAGATCGGCACCACCCGCCGCGGCATCGGGCCCGCATACGAGGACAAGGTCGGCCGCCGCGCGATTCGCGTGTGCGATCTGGCGCACCTCGACGATCTCGGCCCGCAGCTCGACCGCCTCACCGCGCACCACGACGCGCTGCGTGCCGGCTTCGGCGAGCCGCCGATCGACCGTGCCCGCCTGATCGCCGAACTGCGCGAGATCGCCGGTTTCGTCCTCCCGTTCGCCAAGCCCGTCTGGCGCGACCTCAATGCCGCGCGCTCGGCCGGCAAGCGCATCCTGTTCGAGGGCGCGCAGGGCGTCCTGCTCGACGTCGACCACGGCACCTATCCGTTCGTCACCTCGTCCAACACCATCGCGGGCGCAGCGGCCGGCGGGTCCGGCCTCGGGCCATCGGCAGTCGGCTTCGTGCTCGGCATCGCCAAGGCGTACACGACGCGTGTCGGATCGGGGCCGTTCCCGACCGAGCTCGAGAACGAAACCGGCGAGCGCCTCGGTGTCCGCGGGCATGAGTTCGGCACCGTCACCGGGCGGAAACGGCGTTGCGGCTGGTTCGACGCAGTGCTGGTGCGCCAGGCGGCGGCGGTAGGGGGCATCACCGGGATCGCGCTGACCAAGATCGACGTGCTCGACGGGTTCGAGACCGTGTCGATCTGCACCGGCTACCGCTTGCGCGGCGAGACGCTCGATTATTTCCCCGCGCACGCGGCAGACCAGGCGCTGGTCGAGCCGATCTACGAGACGATGGAAGGCTGGCAGGAGACGACCGCCGGTGCGCGCAGCTGGGCCGACCTCCCCGCGCAGGCGATCAAGTACATCCGCCGGATCGAAGAGCTGATCCGCTGCCCGGTGACGTTGGTCTCGACCAGCCCGCAGCGTGCCGACACGATCCTCGTCCGCGATCCGTTCTCGGACTGACGAAAAAGGCCGGGCGATCGCTCGCCCGGCCTTTTGATCGTCTCAGGTGCGGATCACTGCGGGGTGGTCGTGCCGCCGGAACTGCCGCCCGAGCTGGTCCCGCCCGTGCCGGTCGTCGACCCGCCGAGCGACCCGCCCGTCGATGTGCCGCCCATCGTATCGGTGCCCATGGTACCCGAGCCCGTGGTGCCCGAGCCCATCGTACCCGAGCCCGTGGTGCCCGAACCCATCGAGCTACCGGTGGTGCCGCTGCTCGTCGAACCCGTCCCGGCCCCGTGTGTACCGGACGTGCCACGCGTACGACCGCTGCGAGCCGTCGTGCCGCGCGACGAGCGCGACTGCGTTGCGGACGTGCCGGTTGAGCCGGTGCTGGAGGACGTACCCGTCTGGCCGCCCATCGAACCCGAGGTTCCGGTCGACATGCTGCCCGTGCTGCCACTGCCCGTGCTGCCACTGGCCGTACCGCCCATGCTGCCGCCTGTCGTGCCGCCGGTGCCGCCACTGGTGCCACCGCTCGTCTGCGCGATGGCCATGCTCGGAATGATAAGTGCTGCTGCTGCAATCGAAGTTAAGATACGCATTGCTCTCTCCTAAGTTACTGGAGACAAAGCGCTTCAATCCGAATTGCGTTCCATCGTCAGCCGCCCAGAATCAGCCGGACAGAATCAGCCGCACTGACCTCGATGTAGCAATGCCTGGTCGGCCAGAACCAGCGCCACCATCGCCTCTACCACGGGGACTCCGCGGATGCCGACGCACGGATCGTGGCGGCCCTTGGTGGCGATCGTCGTGGCCTCGCCGGTCGGGCTGATCGTTTCGACGGGCGTGAGGATCGAGCTGGTCGGCTTGAACGCGACACGCAAGGTGATCGGCTGGCCGGTTGCGATGCCGCCGGCGATTCCGCCTGCATGGTTGGCGAGGAATTCGGGGCCTCCATTTCCTGGGGTGCCCGGGCGCATCGGGTCGGCATTCGCTTCGCCCGACAGCGCGGCGGCAGCGAATCCGTCGCCGATCTCGATACCTTTTACCGCGTTGATGCTCATGCAGGCGGCGGCGAGTTCGGAGTCCATCTTGGCGTACAGCGGCGCCCCCCATCCGGCCGGGACGCCTGTCGCCTCGCACGCGATCACCGCGCCGAGCGACGATCCGGATTTACGCGCGGTATCGACGAGCACTTCCCAGCGGGCTGCAGCCTCGATGTCCGGGCAGAAGAACGGGTTCTGGTCGATCTGCGCATCGTCGAAGTTTGCCGGATCGATCGCATCGCCGCCGATCGCCTCGACCCACGCGCGGACACGGACCTGCGGGACGACAAGGCGTGCGACCGCACCGGCGGCTACGCGTGCGGCTGTCTCGCGTGCCGAGGAGCGCCCACCACCACGGAAATCGCGAAATCCGTATTTCGCGTCATAGGCATAGTCGGCGTGACCGGGGCGATAGGCCTTGGCGACGTCCGAATAATCCTTCGAACGCTGGTCGACATTCTCGATCATCAGGCTGATCGGCGTGCCGGTAGTGCGTCCCTCGAACACGCCCGACAGGATGCGCACCGTATCCGGCTCGCGCCGCTGCGTCGTAAAGCGCGAGGTACCCGGGCGGCGCTTGTCGAGCCAAGGCTGGATATCGGCCTCGCTCAGCGGGATCCCCGGCGGGCACCCGTCGACGACTGCGCCGAGCGCAGGCCCATGAGACTCGCCCCAGGTGGTGAAGCGGAACAGCCGTCCGAACGTATTGAAGCTCACTTCCCCCTCTCCCCAACGGGGAGAGGGAGGGGCCCGTGCGAAGCATGGGAGGGTGAGGGCACGCCCGTAAGCGCATCGAGGATCGCGGCCAGCACGCCGTCCATCCGCTGCATCACGTCGTTGTTCCAGACACGGATCACGCGGTATCCCTTGTTCGCGAGAAAGGCGGTTCGACTATCGTCATAAGCGGCTTCATCGACATGTTGGCTGCCATCTACCTCGACGACCAGCATGGCGTCCATGCAGAGGAAGTCGGCAATGAAGGGGCCGATCCAGACTTGGCGGCGAAACTTATAACCTCCGAGCCGACGGCTACGAAGGCGGTACCACAGCCGGTCCTCCGCTTCGGTCGCGTTCCGACGTAGCTCACGGGCTCGGTTAAGCGCCTCGGTACCGTCGTGTTGCTTCACCTTGCCCTCACCCTCCCATGCCTTGCATGGGCCCCTCCCTCTCCCCGGAGGGGGAGAGGGTTAGACCAAAGCGATATCGGGGGCGTCTTCGGCCTTCATGCCGATCACGTTGTAGCCGGCGTCGACATGGTGCGTCTCGCCGGTCACGCCAGAAGCCAGGTCGCTCAGAAGATACAGCCCCGCACCGCCTACGTCGTCGATCGTCACGTTGCGCTTGAGGGGCGAGTTCAGCTCGTTCCACTTCAGGATCAGCCGGAAGTCGCCAATCCCGCTCGCGGCCAGCGTCTTGATCGGACCCGCCGAGATCGCGTTCACGCGGATATTGTCGCGCCCCAGATCGACCGCCAGATACTGGACGCTCGTCTCCAAAGCAGCTTTCGCCACGCCCATCACGTTGTAATGCGGGATCACCTTCTCGGCGCCGTAATAGCTGAGCGTCAGCATCGCGCCGCCCTCGGTCATCATCTTGGCCGCGCGTTGCGCCACCGCGACGAACGAATAGACCGAGATGTTCATCGTCATCAGGAAATTGTCGAGGCTGGTATCGACGAACCGCCCGCGCAGCTCGTTCTTGTCCGAAAAGCCGATCGCGTGGACGACGAAGTCGATCGTCGGCCACTCTTCCGCCAATTTGTCGAAGGTCGCATCGAGCGCACCCATGTCCGATACGTCGCAATCGAACAGCCGCGCCACGCCCAGTTGCTCGGCGAGCGGGCGGACGCGCTTCTCCATCGTCTCGCCCTGGTAGCTGAACGCGAGCTCCGCGCCCGCCTCGGACAGCTTTTTGGCGATCCCCCAGGCCAGCGACTTATCGTTCGCCAAGCCCATGATCAGCCCACGCTTGCCCGCCATCAAACCGTTCACGCCGTCCCCGCCTATACCTGCATATCCGTAGCAGGCTGCTCTAGCGTTGTTTCGGGTGGTTCCGCCAGTGCCGCGTTCAGATGCGCACCGAATACCAGGCCGAGCCCGATGACATAGAAAAACAACAGCATGATGACGACGCCGGCGAGACTACCATAGGTCAGGTCGTAGCCGCCGAGCTCGGAGAGGATCACCGGCAGCAACGCGGTCGCGCTGACCCACCAGGCGGTGGTGAACAACGCCCCCGGCCATTTGCGGCATTTCGAATAGCGATAGCGCGACGGCGTCACCGAATAGAACAGCAGGTACAGCGCGCCGAACATCAGCAGGCCGGGGATCAGCCGCGACAGCCCGACCCAGCCCGCGGCGTCCTGCGCGAAGGGGACGAGCCGGTAGATGAACTGCTCGGCCGCGGTCAGGATGCCCTGCACCAGGAACGACAGCAGCGCGATCACGACCGAGCAGACGATCACGAACGACGATCCGAGTCGCGATTTCCAGAACGGCGCGGTCGCCTTGATCCCGTAGGCGCGGTGGAAGATGTCGCGGATCGTCTCGACGAAGCTGCCGACCGTCCACAGCCCGACCAGCGCGCCCAGCCACAGCAGCGACCCGGTTCGCGCAGCGAGCACGTCGGCGATGGGCTTGCGCAACAGGTCGCCGACATTGGGCGGCAGGACGTTCAGGAACGACTCGACCGCGCGCACCGTCTCGACGCTCTGACCGAAGATCGACAGGATCGCCGCCGCGACGATGAAGAACGGAAACACCGTCATCAGCGCGAGATAGGCAAGGTTGCCCGCGTGTATGAAGCCGTCGTTGAACACGCCCACGGCAGCGCGCTTGACGATCTCGAACGCGACGCTGCCCGGCCTGACCTTCGCCATGCCACGGTTGAGACGGGTGCGCGCGCCACCGTGATGATGAGCGCGCGCTTCGGGCGTTAGGGGACTGTCGTTCACAAGGCGTTCAGACGCCCATCGCCCCCCGCGGGTTCCCCGTTTCGCGACCGTCCCAGCTTTCGACGAACGCCGTCAGTGCCGCATCGCTGGCGGGAATATCGATCATCAGCGTCACGAGCTGGTCGCCCCTCGTGCCACCCTTCTTGTGGAAACCCTTGCCCTTGAGGCGCAGCGTCTTGCCCGACGTGGTGCCCTTGGGGATCGTCAACATCACCGGCTTGTCGACCGTCGGCGCCTTGATCGAGCCGCCCAGAACCGCCTCGGCGAGCGTGATCGGGAGCTCCAGGCGGACGTCGTCGCCGTCGCGGGTGAAGAACTTGTGCGGCTGAACCTCGATCGTCAGGATCGCGTCGCCGGCGCCGCCCGGACCCTGCTCACCCTTGCCGGCGAGCTTCATCTGCGTCCCGGTCTCGACACCGGCGGGGAGCTTGAGATCGAGAGTCTTGCCATCGGCCAGCGTCACCCGCTGCGGCTCCAGCGTCGCCGCCTCGACGAACGGCACCTGCAAACGGTAGGCTGCGTTCTCGCCCTTGGGTTGCGGCCGCCGACCGAAGCCGCCGGAAAACCCGCCGCCGCCGCCCCGCTGCGCGCCGCCGAACAGTCCTTCGAAGATATCGCTCATGTCGGCCCCGCCGGCGCCGCTCTCATAGCCTTCGCTGCGGAAGCCGCCTCCGGGCTGCGGCCGTCCGCCACCGCCGCCGAACCCGAACGGCGCAGCCGGGTTGCCGTCGCCGTCGATTTCGCCGCGATCGAACCGCGCGCGCTTGTCCTTGTCGTTCAGCAGGTCGTACGCGTTGGTGACCGTGCTGAACCGTTCCGACGCCTTGGGGTTGTCCTTGTTGCGATCGGGGTGCAGCTCTTTGGCGAGCTTGCGGTACGCCTTCTTGATGTCGGCTTCGGTCGCGTCGCGCGCTACACCCAGAGTCTTGTACGGATCGGCCACTTACGTCCCCATTCTAACTTGCGCGTCTATGTGGGGCGAGGGCGTCCGCAACGCAATTGCGCACGTGCGTAAGACTCGGACCGGCGCTCAGATCGCGACGGTCTCGTCCAGCGGTGCGACGTCGACGCTGACGTCCATGTTCTGTGCGCCCGACCCGAGCACCACGCCATCGACCGGCGCGATCTCGGCATAGTCCCGCCCGACCGCCATCACGATGTGATCGCTCGCCATCCAGATCCCGTTGGTCGGATCGACCCCGACCCAGCCGCGCACCGGTCCGCACCACAGCAGCACCCAGGCATGAGTCGCATCCGCGCCGACGAGGCGCGGCTGACCCTCGGGCGGGATCGTCCGGATATACCCCGAAGCATACGCCGCTGGCAGTCCCGCCGCGCGCAGCCCTGTGATCATGATCTGCGCGAAATCCTGGCACACGCCCTTGCGCTGGAGGAACGCCTCATGCGGGGGGGTGTCGACCAGCGTCGCGGTCGCATCGAACGCGAACTCCTCCTGGATCCGCCGTGCCAGTGCGATTCCCGCCTCCAGCGCACCGCGCGAAGGATCGAGGTCAGGCACGCAATAGTCCGCGATCGCCTGATCGAGCGGGATCAGCGGCGAGGGATAGATGTAGTTCGCAGGGCTCGCCGCAGACAGATCGGTGCTCGCCCGCGCCATCGCCGCGATCTCGGCAAGCGTCGGGTCGCTGGCATCGGGCACCGGCACGAGCCGGTCCACCGTCATCCGCGACCGGCTCTCGATCGTCAGATGCCGAACAGGGCTGTCCACGACCAGCCGCGTGACGTTGGCCAGCCCCGCCTCGGCCCGTGCGGCGCTGGTACGGCCGGCGGGGTGCACCGACAGCGCATAGGAATCGAGGTGCTGCCCCGGCCAGTCGATCGGCTTCAACCGCAGATTGCACCGCGCGAACTTCACGCTCGCGCCGTAATCGAACGTCGTGACGTGGCGAATATCGTAGATCATGAACGCAACTCGCTGCCCGTCGGTGAGAGGGCGGTCATCTTCTTACTCCCTCTCCCCTCCGGGGAGAGGGCTGTCTTCTTCTTACTCCCTCTCCCCTTCGGGGAGAGGGCTGGGGTGAGGGGCTGTTCCGGGCGCAGCACTGCTTGGCTGCCCCTCACCCCGACCCTCTCCCCGGAGGGGAGAGGGAGTAGGTTGCGCACGCTCACGTCGCCCGTCACGCCGCCCCTCACGCCAACGTCAGCCCACTGGTCCGCAAAGGCTCCGCGCCCTGCAGAAAATACCGCCGCGCCAGCGCATCTGACACCGCGCCCAACCGCCGCTCGATATCCCCCAGCGTCTCCGCATCCAGCTCCGCCGCCGTCGCAGTCATCACGATCGCCTGCAACCCGGTCGCCTGCGCCTGTTGCGGCTCCGCCATCTCGTCGTCGCTCAGCACCGGCAACTCCGCCAACCGCGCCGCGATCCGCTCCGCCGAAAACGCCAACGAGCGCGGATTGCCCGGATCGAGCGCCACCAGATCCATCACCGGCACGCGCGCGATCCCCGTCGGATACCGCTGGCGATAACTGATCTGGCTGTCGGCCAAGTCGAGCAGCACCGACAGGTCGTCCGGCGACGCGCCCGGCATCCCGAACAACCGGATCGCGCGCGCCATCGCCATCGCCCGCTCCACGCGCCGCCCGAGATCGTGGAACCGCCACGCCGCCGTCCGCCCCATATGCTCCGCCGACAGCCCCGCGATCGCCGCATAGCGCCGTTGCAGCGACCCCGCGCGCTCCAGCATGCCACGATGCGTCGGGAAGGGTGCCTCGAGCAGCCGCACCATGTCCGCCGACAACCGATCGCGCGAGCCTTCGCCGATCTCGCGCGCGTGCCGGTTGAGCGTCAGGATCGACTGCCAGCGTTCGTCCTCCATCGCGGTGCGCGCGAACGCGGTCAGGTCGGCGCGGCGCAGCGACGGCGGATGCGGCGCGCTGCCGGCGCCGACGATCAGCCCGACCAGCTTGCCGACCGTGGTGGGCGACAGGACAGCACCCCCATCGACGTCGATCGAATTGCCGAGCATCACGCGGATCGCGCCGAGCAGCGCTTCGCCGCGCTCCAGATAGCGCCCGAGCCAGTAGAAATTGTCCGCCACCCGGCTCGGCAAGGTCCCCGGATTGCGGCGGACGTGGAGCGAATCGGGCGCGGTCAGAAGCGACACGGGCGCAACCGGCTCGGCGCCATAGACACAGACGTCGGCAGACCAGATCCCTTCGCCCATCACCGCCGCCCGCGCGTCGGGATGCTCGCCGATCCGTGCGAACCCGCCCGGCAGCACGGTCCACGCGCCATCGCCACCGCGCGCTGCGAACACGCGCAGTGTGAACGGGCGGGGGACGAGCGCATCGCCGACGACGACCGGCATGGTCGAGAGTTGGACCAGCTCCTGCCCGACATAATCCTGCGGCCGTCGCGCCATGTCCGCGAGCAGCGTCGTGCGGGCGTCACCGGTGATGTCTGCGCCCGCGGTCGGTCCCGTGGCGAGTCCCAGCGGCGTGGCATGGAAGGCGGGGCCGATCAGCATGCGGTCGAAATTCGTCTCGACGTGCGCGCGCGCGCCGTCCTGCCCGCACCACCATGTCGCGATATTGGGCAGCATCAGGTCCTCGCCGAGCAGCGACTTCGCAAGCTGCGGAAGGAACGCCGAGAACGCCGGCGCTTCCAGCACCGCCGAGCCCGGCGCGTTCGACAGCACGACGTTGCCGGCGGCATAGGCGTCGATCAGCCCGGGCACGCCGATCTGCGAATGCGTGTCGAACGCCAGCGGATCGAGCAGCCGCGGGTCGAGTCGCCGCCACAGCGCATCGATCCGCTTGAGCCCGCCAATCGTGCGGACATACACCTTGTCCTCCAGCGCGGCGAGATCGGCACCCTCGACCAGCAGCAGCCCGAGATAGCGCGCGAGATGCGCCTGTTCGGGATAGCTCGGGTTGAACCTGCCGGGCGTCAGCAGCCCGATCCGCGGGTCGCTGCGCTTGCACATCGCGGCGATCCCGGCGCGGAAGGCGGCGAAGAACGGCGCATGCCGCTGGACGTTCAAACGATCCTGAAGGCCCCCGAGCGTACGGCTGACGGCAATGCGGTTTTCCAGCGCGTACCCGGCACCGGCGGGCGCGCGCAGGTGATCGGCGAGCACGCGCCATTCGCCGGTCGGTCCGCGGCCGAGATCGATCGCGATGAAATCGAGATGGCGTCCACCGGGCGGGACCAGCCCGACCATCGGCCGCAGGAAGAACGGGCTGCCGGTGACGAGCGCGGCGGGGATATGGCCGTCGGCGACCAGCTTGCCCTCGCCATAGAGGTCGGCGATCACCGTCTCCATCAACGTCGCGCGCTGGATCACGCCGCGCTCGATGCCCGCCCATTCGTCGGCCTCGATCAGCAGGGGTACGGGGGAAACGGGCCAGGGGCGCTCATCGGGTTCGTCGGCGATGCGGAAGCCGGTGCCGATATCGACCGCATGCCGCTGGACGCGTTCGCGCGCGTGGCCGAGATCGTCCGAGGCGACCGTCGCAAGCTCGGCGAACATCGCAGCCCAGGCTGGGTCGGCATCCGGACACAGCACGTCGGCGCTGGTGCTGCGTGCGCAATAGTCGGTGATCCAGCGCTCTGCATGGATCATCGCGTCGAAAAGGGGCGCGGTGTGCGTCGCCGTGTCCAATGCCTCAAGCCCCCGAATACAGGCGGCGGTGTTTCACCTTTCGGCGGGGCGGTGCAACATAAATTGTCGTTTCGAACGCGTGCCAACTCCTGTTCCCTCGCGAACGCGGGGGCCCAGGAATCACGAACGCTGCCTGCATTTACCCTAGCCCCCCGCGTTCGCGAGGGAACCGTAATCTAGCGAGCCAGCACTTGCCCAAGTCCACCCCGGCGAAGGCCGGGGCCCAATTGGGGAACGTTGCTAATTGAGGGTATCGCTCCATTACGACCACCTTTCCAATTGGGCCCCGGCCTTCGCCGGGGTGGCGGCTGGGCAGTGAGCTAGTCACAGATCCGGCAAAACCTGATCCGCCACACCCCAGCCTTCCAGCGCCCGCGACCCCGCCCGCGCGATCAACTCGGCCCCATCCCGCACACCCCATCGCGCCGCAGTCTCGATATCCCGCAACTCCGTCCAGGACACCGGTGCCGCCACCGGCGCACCCGCCCGCGCCCGTGCCGAATATGGCATCACCGCGGTCGCCCCGCGCTGATTACGTAGCCAGTCGATGAAGATCCGCCCCTTGCGCTTGGCCTTCGCCATCGTCGCGACGAAGCGTTCTGGCTCCGCCCCTGCCATCGCCCGCGCGAACCGATCCGCGAAATCCTTCACCGCCGGCCATTCCGCCTCGGGGGTCAGCGGCACGACGACGTGCACGCCCTTGCCGCCCGACAGCATCGGGAAGCTTACCAGCCCCAGTTCGGCCAGCTGGTTCTTCAGATGCTCCGCCGCCTTCTTCGTGTCGCCGAAGTCGAGCCCCTCGTCGGGATCGAGATCGAACACCAGCCGGTCGGGCTTCTCCAGCGTCGCATTCGACGATCCCCAGCCGTGGAACTCGATCGTCCCCATCTGCACGCACGCGACCAATCCGTCCGCATCGTCGACATAAAGATAGTTCTCGGTCGAGCCGTCCTTCTCGCGGATCGGCACCTGATGGACCGCGTCGCCGAAGCTGCCGGCGTCGTGTTTCTGGAAAAAGCACGCGCGCGAGCGGCCCTGGGGACAGCGGACGAGGCTGATCGGGCGGTTGGCGGCGAACGGCAGCATGATGCCCGAGACCGCGACGTAATAATCGGCGAGGTCGCCTTTGGTGACGTTTGACTTGTCGAAGATCACGCGGTCGCGGCTACTGACCTTGATACTCGTCGTGGGTGCGGCGTCCGGCAGCGGGGCAGGGATTTCGGCGACGACATCCTTCGCCGCCTTGTCCTCGCGCAGGCCGATGAAGCTCGAATGGCGCAGCACGCCGTCAGGCGTGACCTCAGCGAAGGCGACCTCCGCGACCAGTTCCGGCGTCACCCACTTTGCGCCGCGGACGGCCGCGCGCGGCGCTTCGACCGTTGGCGTCTTGCGGTCGAGCGCGTCGAGCTTGTCGCGAATCTCGTCCATCAGCGCCTGATCGAAGCCGGTTCCGACTTTCCCTGCGTACCGGAAGCCTTCGCCTTCACGCACACCGAGCAGCAGCGACTTGAACCCGCGCTTCTTGTCCGACGGCAGCCAGCCGACGATCACGAACTCCTGCCGGTGGGTGCATTTGACCTTGAGCCACGCCTTGGTGCGTTTGCCGACATAGGGCGCGTCGGCGCGTTTCGAGACGATGCCTTCGAGGCCCTCGCGGCACATCGTCTTGAACAGTTGCTCGCCCGCGCCGACGACGTGGTCGGAGTAGCGGAGGCGGTCCTCGTCCTCGGGGATCAACGGTTGCAGGCGCGCCTTTCGGTCGAGGTTGGAGAGCCCGGTCAGGTCTTCACCGTCGAGCGCGAGCAGGTCGAACGCGAACAACGTCATGTCGCCGGCGGCGGAGATGGCGTCCTTCAAGGTCGAGAAATCGGGGTGGCCGTCCTTGAACGCCACGATCTCGCCGTCGATCAACGCGGACTTCACCGGAAGCTTGGCGGCGGCGTTGGCGATCGCGGCGAACTTGTCGGTCCAGTCGAGGCCGGTGCGGGTGAAGACTTTCGCCTTGCCGTTGGCGATGGAGATCAGCGCGCGGTAGCCGTCGTATTTTACTTCGTGCAGCCATGCGGAGCCGGTGGGGACGGAGTCGACCAGGGTGCAGAGTTGGAGGTCTCTGAAATCCTCCCCGGTACGGGGAGGGGGACCGCCGCGTGCTTGCGCGGTGGTGGAGGGGGGCTTGCCGCTGGCGAGACCTTTACGGCTAGCGGTACTTTTGTGGCCCGCCCCCTCCACCAGCTTCGCTGGTCCCCCTCCCCGTGCCGGGGAGGATTTACCCTCCTCGATCTCGACCATCGTACGCCCGGTCGAGACGCTGGTGAGCGCTTCCTCGACCAGCGTGTCCGTGCCGCCAGCCTCCGCATCGTCGATCTTCCGCAGCAGCCAGTTCTCGCGCTTTTCCTTCGCGCGGGGCTTCAGGCGGATCAGCAGCCATTCGCCCTTCATCCGCTCGCCATCGAGGACGAAGTGGAGGTGGCCCTTGTCGATGTCCTTCGCCGACTTGCCCTTGATCGGCGACCACGTCCCGCGGTCCCACAGCATCACTGTACCGCCGCCATATTCGCCGGCGGGGATCGTGCCTTCGAACGTGGCGTAGCTGAGCGGGTGATCCTCGGTGCGGACGGCGAGGCGTTTTTCGTTGGGGTCGAGGCTGGGGCCGCGCGTGACCGCCCAGCTCTTGAGGACGCCGTCGATCTCGAGGCGGAAGTCCCAGTGGAGGCGGGTGGCGTCGTGCTTCTGAACCATGAAGCTGTTGCCGTTACCGGGCGCCAGCGTGCCGGCGGGTTCGGCGGTCTTGGTGAAGTTCCGCTTGGAATTGTAGAGCGCTAGGGGATCTGGGGGCGCGGTCATCAATAGCGTCCCGTCTTCGTCATCCCGGCGAAAGTCGGGACCTCGCGCGGCAGGGGCACGGTCTGAAACGGGGAGACCCCAGCTTTCGCTGGGATGACGGGGGAGGGGGTGACCTTAAAAAGATTGTTCTCCCGCGAAGGCGGGAGCCCAGGCTGGGTCCCCGCCTTCGCGGGGAAACAAATTAGGGGGTTATGCACGTTTTTTGGCGGGTGTTTTCGCTGGAGCCCGCTTGGCAGGCGCCTTCTTCGCCGGCGCCTTTTCCGCGGCACCCCCGCTCTTCTCCATCGACTTCTTCAACGCCGCCATCAGGTCGACCACGTTCGAGCCCGTCTTCCCGCCCGTGTCCTTGTCCTCGATGATCTTCTTGCCGTTCGCCTTGCGCTTGCGTTCGATCAGGTCCTTCAGCGCATCGACATAGCGATCGTGGAACTCCTGCGGGTGGAAATCCCCGCTGCGCTTTTCGATCAGCGCCTCAGCCAGTTCGAGCAGTTCCTCGGACGGCTTGTCGTCTGGGATCTCCCGGAAATACCCCTGCGCCTTGTGCACCTCGTCAGCATAACGCAGCGTCTCCAGCACCATCCCGCGCCCGCACGGTTTCAGGCTGACGACATATTCGCGGCCGCGCATCGCGAGCTGGCCCAAGCCCACCTTCTTCGTCCGCTTCAACGCCTCGCGCAAAACGATGAACGCTTCCTCCGCGAGGTCGTCCGCGGGCACCACGAAATACGGCTTCTCGTAATAGAGCACGTCGATCTCGCTCGCGTCGACGAACTGCGTCAGCTCCAGCGTCTTCTTGGACTCGAGCTTCACCGCATCGATCTCGTCCTGCTCGAGCAGGACGTATTCGCCCTTGGAAACCTCATAGCCCTTCATGATCTCGTCGGCATCCACCGGGCCGACGCCCGTGACGACCTTGTCGTAATGGATCGGCTGGCCGGAAGGCTCGTGGATCTGCTTGAACGACACCGCCGCGCCGGATTTCGTCGCGGAATAAATCTCGACCGGGATCGAGACCAAAGCCAGCCGGATCTGCCCCTGCCAATACGCGCGTGCTGCCACCTTGAGTGTTCCTTCGTTGCGGAAACGATTCGATTGCGTAATCAATCATCGGCAGGGCGGAGTCGTTCCCTGTCGTTGTTTCGCTCGGGGCCAAGTTTCGCTATGGCACGGCCATGTCCGAAGATCCGATTGCGCTGTTCAATGCCTGGTACGCCGAGGCGAGGACCACAGAAATCAACGACTCCAACGCGGTAGCCCTCGCCACCGCCGACGCCGAAGGCCGGCCGTCGGTGCGGATGGTGCTGCTCAAGGGCCACGGCCCCGACGGTTTCGTGATCTACACCAACCGCGAAAGCCGCAAGGCGGGCGACCTCGCCGTGAACACATATGCTGCGCTGCTCTTCCACTGGAAGTCTCTGCGCCGGCAGGTCCGCATCGAAGGCAGTGTAAGCATGGTTGGCGACGCCGAGTCCGACGCCTATTTCGCCTCGCGCGGTCGCGATTCGCAACTCGGCGCCTGGGCATCGGACCAGTCCCGTCCGCTCGACTCGCGCGAGACGTTCGAACACCGCTTCGCCGAGATGGAGGCGCGGTTCGTGGGCGGCGACGTGCCGCGCCCGCCGCATTGGGGCGGCTACCGGATCGCGCCCGACCGCATCGAGCTGTGGCAGGACCGCGCACATCGCCTCCACGAACGCCGGCTCTTCGTTCGCGAAGACGGCGACTGGAGCGAGGGGCTGCTGTTCCCATGACGCAGGACGAACGCCGCAAGTTCATACCGCTGGCGACGCGCGCGGCGCTCGCCAGTGTTGCGATGGCGTGCTTCCTGCTGTTGCTGAAGGGTTTTGCGGCGTGGTCGACGGGCTCGGTGGCGATGCTCGGGTCGCTCGCCGATACGGGCCTCGATCTGCTCGCGTCGCTGGTCACGCTGTACGGCGTGCGGCTGGCGGCAACGCCGGCGGATCACGATCACCGCTTCGGCCACGGTAAGGCGGAGGCGCTCGCCGCACTGTTCCAGGTCATGCTGATCACCGCATCGGCGGTCGGCATCGCCTGGCGCGCGATCATGGCGTTCAACGATCCGCAGCCGACCACCGGCGCGGATTTCGGCATCGGCGTGTCGATCATCGCGATCGTCTCGACGGTGTTCCTGCTCGCCTATCAGCGCAAGATCATCCGCCAGACGGGATCGGTCGCGATCCTGGCGGACAACGTTCATTACCAGTCCGACGTGCTGCTCAACGGATCGGTGATCGTGGCCCTCGTGCTCGATCAATATGTCGGGTGGAGCGGGGCGGATCCGATCTTCGGCATCGTCATCGCGCTGTGGCTCGCCTGGGGCGCGTTCCAGGCATCGTCGAACGCGATCGACCAGTTGATGGACAAGGAATGGCCTGAGGATATGCGGTCGCAGTTCCTCGACGTCGCGGCGCGCCAGCCTGGCATCCGCGGCATCCACGATTTCCGCACGCGGCGCTCAGGGAGCCACGATTTCGCGCAGTTCCACATGGAGGTTGCGCGCGACCTGACCGTCGCCAACGCGCACGACATCGTCGAGGCGGTCGAGCGCAATCTGCGCACCGCGTTCCCCAAGGTCGAGGTGCTGATCCATCTCGATCCCGAGGGCCATGTCGATACCGACAATCCGCTGGTCGAGGCGGACGTGACGCCGCATTGGTTTGGTAAGCGGGTTTAAGAGGCTCCTGACATGAGAATACCGTTCGCGCAGATCGATGCGTTTTCCGACACGCCGTTCGGCGGCAACCAAGCGGCGGTGATGCCGCTGTCGGCGTGGCTAGACGACGACGTGCTCCTGAACATCGCGCAGGAGAACAACCTGAGCGAGACCGCGTTCATCGTCGCTTCGGACGAGGAAGGCGTAGATTTCGACCTGCGCTGGTTCACGCCGGGGGCGGAGGTCGCGCTCTGCGGCCACGCAACGCTGGCGAGCGGGCATTTCGTGCTGTCGTCGGATACCGCGCTTAACCGGGTGCGGTTCCGGACGCGGCAGGCGGGGATGCTCGAGGTCGCGCGAGCGGACAGCGGCTACACGCTCGAGTTGCCGGCGTGGGGACCGAGCCCGAAGGCGATGCCCGAGATCGTCGCGGCGTTGAACATCGCCGAGACGGTCGAGACGTTGTGGCACGAGAAGGGTTATGCGCTCGTGATCGTCGATGACGAGGCCGTGGTGCGCGACCTGAATCCGGATTTCGCCGCACTGGCAAAGTTCCCGATCGTCGCGATCGTCGCCGCGCGGGGGGAGGCTACGGCTATCGTGAGCCGTGTGTTCACGCCCTATTATGCGATCGACGAGGATCCGGTGACGGGCTCGGCGCATGCGGTGATGGTGCCGTATTGGGCGCCGACCCTGGGGAACAGTTTTACCGCGTATCAGGCGAGTGCACGGGGCGGGAAGCTGACGTGTCGTCTCGAGGGCGACCGCGTCATCCTCGGTGGCTCATGCGTAACGACGATCGAAGGTACCTTCCTGCTGCCTTGATGTCTTGGCACGTTTAATAGCCACCTCCCCGGCGAAGGCCGGGGTCCAGTTGGTAAGGTCGCAGTAACAACGCGCAGCATCCGCCAACTCTGGTTTCCCAACTGGGCCCCGGCCTTCGCCGGGGTGGTGGCCATTCCCGAAAACAGCCCTCAGAATTGAAGCGCGCGCTTAGCGCTTCCGCCCCTTTGTCATCGGATCGGGCTTCTTTGGTTTCACCCAGCCAGGCGGCGGCGTCATGCGTTGCTGGCTGGTGCCGAGCCCCATCGCGCCGGGCTGCTGACGCGTTAGCCCGCTGGTGTCGGCGACTTCGCCCCCACCACGCAAAACGCTGATCTGATCGCGCAGTCGGCCGGCGGTCTCGAAATCCATCGCCGCGGCGGCGGCTTCCATCTGGCGGCGGAGGTCTTCGATATCCATGCCGCCCCAACGCACCAAACCCGCAAAGGGCACGCGTCAGGCGGCGACGAGTGCCGCTTCGGTGTCCGCGATCCAGCCGCCACCGAGCACGCGCGCGCCCGCATACAGCACCGCCGCCTGACCCGGCGCGACGCCGTATTCGGGCGCATCGAACACGACGCGGTCGCCGATCAGGCGGGCAGGGACGGGCTTGGCCATCGACCGCACCTTGGCGGTAAGTGGCCCGGTGAAGTCGCCGCCGAGCCAGTTGATGTCGGTCATCCGCGCCGCCTCGACAGCGAGCGCGCGACGGGGGCCGACGACGACGCGCTTCGTCCCGGGCTCGACGCGGACGACGTAGAGCGGCTCCGGACTGCCCCCTATCTCCAGCCCGCGCCGCTGCCCGACCGTGAAGTGGATCAGCCCGCGATGTTCACCGAGCTTCGCGCCGCCAAGATCGACGATATCGCCCGCCGTCTCCGCCGCCTCGGGGCGCAGTTTCTTGACGAGGCCGGCGTAGTCGCCGTCGGGCACGAAGCAGATATCCTGGCTGTCGGGCTTGGCCGCGACGCCCAGCCCCAGTTCCGCGGCAATCTCGCGCACGCGCGCCTTAGGTAGCCCGCCCAACGGAAAGCGCAGATAATCGAGCTGCGTCTGGGTGGTCGCAAAGAGGAAATAGCTCTGATCGCGTGCCGGATCCGCCCCGCGGTGAAGCTCCGCACCGTTCGGGCCCTCGACGCGGCGGACATAATGTCCGGTCGCGAGGCAATCCGCACCGAGATCGCGCGCGAGCTTCAGCAGGTCGGTGAACTTCGGTCCCATGTTGCACTGGACGCACGGTATCGGGGTGCGCCCCGCCAGATACTCGTCGGCGAACTTGTCGACGACCTGCTCGCGAAAGCTCGTCTCGTGATCGAACACGTAATGCGCGATTCCCAGCCGGTCGCACACCGCGCGTGCATCACGGATGTCGCGGCCTGCGCAACACGACCCCGCGCGGCCGACCGCCTCGCCGTGATCGTACAGCTGCAGCGTCACGCCGATTGTCTCGGCGCCCGTGGCATGCGCGAGCGCGGCGACGACCGAGCTGTCGACGCCCCCCGACATCGCCACGACGATGCGCTTTCCGGCCACATTGGGCCCGAGCTGAAAATCGGTCTGATCCATGCGCGTCATATAAGCGGCACGGCGTGCGGTTGCAAAAAGATGCACCGGTTAACGTCGATCAAGTCGAAATGGGTGAAAAACGCGACGGGTGATTGGAATAAAGCGACAAGTTCACGAAGTCTTGCACAGAGTTTTACGGTCCCTTCACCCCCTCGCGCTATACCTGACATCCCGAGAGTAAGCGCGAGTATCCCGTTGGACCTGAGTTTTCCCCGTTTCGATCGCGACGCAGAGGTCACCGTTCTTCCGGGTGATCTGGCCGTCCTGATCGTCGGTATCGCCGCCCGGCAGGCGGCGAGCCCGACTGCGGCGGTACAGGCCGGCTTTGCTCGCGCCGCGATCGATCCAAAGCTGTTCGCCCCGCTTCATGGTGCGTTCAATGGCCCGATGGCAGCGGCCTTAACCCGGTGGAAGGACGAATGAAGATGCTGTTTACTGCGGCGTTTCAGCCGATCTTCAATCCCTGCGACTATGTGTCGTGCGTGCGTATCGATAGGGGGCCCCCCGCCCCGATCAGAGGTTTCAAATGATCGAGAACCAGAAAATCCGTCCCGGCAAGGTGATCGGGCCGTTGGGCGAGCAGCTGACGATGGATACATTGCCACCCCCCAGCACCACGCGCTGGGTGGTCCGTCGCAAGGCGGAGGTGGTTGCGGCGGTCAATGGCGGCCTGCTCAGCGTCGATGACGTCTGCACGCGGTACAACCTGACAGTCGAGGAATTCGCCAGTTGGCAGCGCGCGATCGACCGGTCGGGTATGCCCGGCCTGCGGGTAACGCGCATCCAGCACTATAAGTCGTTGTACGAGCGCCAGCAAAAGTACTGAGATCTAAAACTCAAAACGCGGGCGGAACAAAAAACGCCGCTCGCACGTCTTTCCGCCATCGCCCGGATACGGGTTCAACGGAGGGAAAATATCATGGGTATCATTCTTTGGCTGATCATCGGCGGCGTCATCGGCTGGATCGCCAGCATGATCATGCGCACCGACGCGCAGCAGGGTATCTTCCTGAACATCATCGTCGGCATCGTCGGCGCGTTCATCGGCGGGCTGATCATGTCGGGTGGTTCGATCAACAACGCACCGCTCAACCTGACCTCGTTCATCGTGTCGCTGCTGGGTGCGATCATCCTGCTCGCGATCGTGAACCTCGTGCGTCGCGGTAGCGTCCGCTAAGAGTTCGCTTCGTCACGCGAAGTGGAAGGGCCGTCCGGGCAACCGGGCGGCTCTTTTTCTTGTGTGGAGATTAAGCAGCGCTGAAATCCTGCCACGCCAGGGGAAGGTGTCGCCGAAGGTGACGGAGGGGGAGGACACGGAACACAAGTTCCTCTTTCCTCCCCCTCCGTCTGGCAAGCGCCAGCCACCTCCCCCTGGCGGGGGAGGATCGTAGAGAGGTTAGTTCAGCAGGAAGCGCACCGAGAGCGTGACCGTCACGTCCTTCTCGCCCGGCGCGATCTGCGTGCTGTCCTTGGCCATCGCCGCACGTGCCATGAACATCGGCTGTGGCGAACCGCCCGTATCCTGACCCGATTCGGCGATCGACACGATCCGCGACACGCGCAGCCCTGCTGCCTTGGCGTAGAGGTCGGCACGGCGCTTGGCCTGCGCGATTGCGTCGGTGCGTGCTTCGTCCAGCGCCGTCTCCGGCTTGTCGATCGACAGGTTCGGCCCATCGATCTGGTTCGCGCCCTGCGCCACCAGCGCGTCCAGGATGGTGCCGGACTTGGCGACGTCGCGGAACCGGATCGAGACGGTGTTGGTCGCCTGATACCCGGTGATCACCGGCGGCTGGTTGTCGGCATAGCGATATTGCGGCGCGAGCTGGACCGACGACGTGGCGATGTCGCGCGGCGCGACGCCCGCGCGCTTCAACGCGGCCAGGACCTTCGCCATCCGCTGCGCATTGTCGGTGAGCGCGGTCGCGGCGGTCGGCGACTGCGCGACGACGCCCGCGCGGATCGTTGCCAGATCCGGCACGCGAGTCGTGCGTCCTTCTGCGGTCACGTCGAGAACCGTCCCGGCGGCGGGCACCATCGGCTCGACGGTCGTCGGCGCGGCCTGGGCATTGGCGGCAACGGCAGGCAGGCCGATCGCCACGGTAGCAAGGGCGCTCAGGAACGATGCAGTCTTCATTGTTTCTCTCCGGTAGGACGCGGCCTGCCTGTCATCCTACACTGTTCAACGCAAGCTGAACGGCATTGCGAATAGATCGGAATCGAAGCATGTCTGCGCTCCGCACACGCCAAAGGGCTTGAGCGCGGTGACCTATTCATATAATACAGCTTGCGAACGATAGTGCGGGTCGAGACAAGACCGGTCGAAATTGGGATTGTGACGCGCATGAACTACGAGACGAAGACCGTCGGTCAAATGGGCGACAGCGACGAACAGGTGGTGCTGCCCGACTATACCGCGCCGTCGCATCGCCGTCGCAACATCATCATCGCGGTCGTCCTTGTGCTGGCGATCGTCGCCGCGATCTTCGCCTTCAAGCCGGGTAAGAAGGAAGCCGCCGCCGGCCCCGCCGTCGAGCAGGTCCCGACCGTCTCCGTCGTCGTACCCGGCCGCAAGGTCGTCGATCGCACCATCTCGGCCACCGGTACGATTGCCGCGCGTCGCGAAATGCCGGTCGGCGTCGCGGGCGAGGGCGGCATGATCACGCGCGTCTTGGTCGAACCGGGCCAGTGGGTCGCGGCGGGTCAGGTGCTGGCGACGGTCGATCGTTCGGTCCAGACCCAGACCGCAGCCTCGCTCGCCGCGTCGGTCAGCGTCGCGCGCTCCGACGAGATGATCGCGCAGGCCGAACTCGATCGCGCGAAGCAGCTTGTCGATCGCGGCTTCATATCGAAGGCCGACCTCCAGCGCAGGGCCGCGACGCGAGATGCCGCCGCAGCCCGCGTAAAGGTCGCGCAGGCGACGCTCGGCGAGGCGCGCGCCCGCAACGGTCGCCTTGATATCCGTGCGCCCGCCGCTGGCCTCGTGCTGACGCGCGGCGTCGAATCGGGTCAGGTCGTCGGCGCTGGCACCGGCGTGCTGTTCCGCATGGCGGCGGCAGGCCAGATGGAGATGCGCGCGCAGTTGAGCGAGGCCGATCTCGCCGGGCTCCATGCTGGTGCGCGCGCGACGGTCGTCCCCGTCGGCACGACGCAGGGCTTCCCCGGTCAGGTGTGGCAGGTCTCGCCCGTGATCGACCCGCAGAGCCGCCAGGGTATCGCGCGGATCGCGGTCGCCTACGACCCCGCGCTGCGGCCGGGTGGGTTCGCCGCCGCGACGATCGTCGGGGGCGCGACCCAGGCGCCGTTGCTCCCTGACTCCGCGTTGCAGAGCGACGAGAAGGGCAATTTCGTGTATGTCGTCGGCGCGGACGACAAGGTCGTCCGCCGCGACATCAAGATCGGCCAGGTCTCCGATGCGGGCGTGACGATATTGAGCGGACTCGATGGGTCCGAACGCGTGGTACTGTCCGCGGGCGGGTTCCTCGCGCCGGGCCAGAAGGTGAAGCCGGTCACGAAGCCCATCACGCAAAAGGCGAGCTGAGCGCATGAACTTTCGCAACATCTCGGCCTGGGCGATCCGCAACCCGGTGCCGCCGATCGTGCTGTTCATCGCGCTGACGCTGGCGGGCATCGTCAGCTTCATGCGGATGGACGTGAACAACGATCCGGACATCGATTTCCCGATTGCGATCGTCGTCATCAACCAGCCGGGGGCCGCGCCGACCGAACTCGAGACGCAGGTCACGCAGCGCGTCGAGGCCGCGGTGCGATCGATCCAGGGCATCGACGAGATCACCTCGACCGTCACCGAAGGCCAGTCGCAGACCGTCGTCCAGCTCAGCATCGGTACGCCGATCGATCGCGCCGTCACCGACGTCCGCGATGCGATCGCGCAGATCCGCAGCGACCTACCAGAAGGCATCCTCGAGCCGCAGGTGTTCCGCGCGAACACCACCGACAACGATCTCGCCAGCTACTCCGTGATCGCCAAGGACATGACGATCGAGCAGCTCAGCTGGTACATCGATAACAATGTCGCCAAGGAACTGCTGTCGGTGCCCGGCATGGCCGCGGTCAACCGCAACGGCGGCGTCAGTCGCGAAATCCGCGTCATCCTCGATCCACTGAAGCTGCAAAGCCAGGGGCTCACCGCGAGCCAGGTCAATGCCCAGCTCCGCCAGGTCAACCTCAACGCCGCGGGTGGTCGCGCCGAAATCGCCGGGTCCGAACAGTCGGTCCGCGTGCTCGGCAACGCCAAGGACGCCGCCGCACTCGCGCAGACGCAGATCAACGTCGGCAACGGCCGCACCGTGCGCCTCGCTGACATCGCGCAGGTCCGCGATCTGTACGCCGAACAGCGCAGCCGCGCTGCGATCGACGGTCGCCAGACGATCAGCTTCGATTTCCAGCGTTCCAAGGGGTCGTCCGACGTCACCGTCTTCAACGAGGCGGTGAAGAAGTTGGAAGCGATGGAGAAGCGCAACCCGAACGTCCATTTCGTGCTGCGCTCGAACAGCGTCAAATACACCGAGATGCAGTATGAGAGCGCGATCCATGCGATGATCGAGGGCGCAGTGCTCGCGGTGATCGTGGTGTTCCTGTTCCTGCGCGATTGGCGCGCGACCGTGATCTCGTCGCTGGCGATCCCGCTGTCCGCGATCCCCGCCTTCTGGTTCATGGACTTGCTCGGCTTCAATTTGAACCAGATGACGCTGCTCGCGCTCAGCTTGGTCGCGGGCGTGCTGGTCGACGACGCGATCGTCGAGATCGAGAACATCGTCCGCCACATGCGAATGGGCAAGTCCGCCTATCAGGCCTCGATCGACGCCGCCGACGAGATCGGTCTGGCCGTGCTGGCAACGACGATGGCGATCGTCGCGGTGTTCCTGCCGGTCGGCCTCATGCCGGGTATCTCAGGACAGTTCTTCAAGAATTTCGGCCTGACGGTCGTCGCCTCGGTCCTGATGAGCCTCGCGGTCGCGCGCCTCGTGACGCCGATGCTCGCCGCGTATTTTCTGAAGTCCGCCGGCCCCGCCACGCACGGCGAGGGCGTCCTGATGGACGGCTATATGGCCACGCTCAAATGGACGCTGGAGACCGGCAAGGCGAAGGCCTCGGCGGCACGGGGCGGTATCCACCGCGTGACCAGCCGTTTCCGCGATCACCGCTTCTGGGTGCTCGGGCTTGGCGCGTTCGCGTTCCTGCTGACGATCGTGATGTTCGCGGTCCTGCCGATGACGTTCCAGCCGGCGCAGGACAACGACACGTCGATGGCGGTGATCGACATGGTGCCGGGCACGACCTTGGCGCAGACCGAAGCGGTCGTGACCAAGGTCGCGGCGTTGATCGGTTCGCAGCCCGACGTGCAGTCCGTCTATGCGCGCAGCGGTGCCAACGGCTCGGTCAATGCCGGTCGCGTCACTGCGACGCTCAAGGATGACCGGAAGATGAAGAGCACGGAGTTCGAGCGCAATCTCGCACCCCAGCTCGCCGCGATCCCCGATGCGCGCGTCTCGTTTCGCTCGCAGAACGGCTGGGGCGGCAGTACGCGCGACATGAGCGTCACGCTTGGCGGTGACGATCCCAAGCTGCTCGATACGACCGCGCAGAAGATCGTCGCCGAGATGTCGCGCCTGCCTACGCTCGTCGCGCCACGCGTTGCCGGCAACATGCAGCGCCCGGAAATCGTCATCAAGCCGCGGTTCGATCTCGCCGCCAACCTGGGCGTGACGACGCAGGCGCTGTCGTCGGCGATCCGCATCGCGACCTTGGGCGATATCGATCAGAACTCGGCACGCTTCTCACTGTCCGATCGCCAGATCCCGATCCGCGTCGCGCTCGATCAGGGCGCGCGCAGCGAGCTGTCCACGATCCAGAACCTGCCGGTCTCGACCGCGTCGGGTGGCTCGGTACCGCTAAACCTGGTCGCGGAGATCACGCTCGGTTCGGGACCCACCAAGATCGACCGCGTCAACCAGCAGCGCCAGCTGACGATCGGCGCCGATCTCGCGCCGGGAGTCGTCTCGGGTGTCGCGCAGAAGCAGATCGACGCGCTGCCGACGATGATGAACCTGCCAACCGGCGTGAACAAGCTCGTGCTCGGCCAGTCGAAGTTCCAGGCCGAGATGATCAACAACTTCATCCTGGCGGTGATCGCGGGCACGTTCCTGGTCTTCGCGGTGCTGGTGCTGCTGTACCGCCGTGCACTGCCGCCGTTCGTCAACATGGGCTCGCTGCTGCTGGCGCCGCTCGGTGGGTTGCTGGCGCTGTGGGCGACGGGTAATCCCGTATCGATGCCGGTGTTTATCGGTATCCTCATGTTGCTGGGTATCGTCGCCAAGAACTCGATCCTGCTGATCGATTTCGCGCTGGAGGAAATGAGCAAGGGCGTCGACGTGTGGACCGCGATGGTCGATGCCGGGCACAAGCGCGCGCAGCCGATCGTGATGACCACCGTTGCGATGGTCGCGGGCATGATCCCGACCGCGCTGTCGCTCGGCGGCGACGGATCGTGGCGCGCGCCGATGGGCATCGTCGTGATCGGCGGGCTGGTCCTGTCGACCATCCTGACGCTGCTGATCGTCCCCGCGGCGTTCAGCCTCGCGGTCGGGATCGAGCGGTATATCGGGCCGCGCCTCGGTCGCAGCCTGCTGACCTATCGCCCTGGCGACGACGGCAGCGACGTGATCGGCCTCGCCGGACCACATCCACCGGGCCCGCGGCTAGGGCCTGCAACCCCCAAGCTCGGCGATGGCACACAGCCAGCCGAGTGACCCCATCGCGCCTCTCGTGTTGAGCGACGACGCAGTGCCGCGCGCTGGCGAGGGGCTTGGGCGTAGGGTAACGCCAAGCGATTGTGCGCAAGCACCATGGCCGAGCGCGCGGCGGTCGAAGCTCGTATCGGCGGCGCGCGTGAACTATCCCCGCGCTGGGGGATTGTTTCGGGCATGACAGTTTCAATCCGCACGCGCCCGGCGAGCGAAGCAACGCCGCCCGCCCTCGTCCGCATGCGGATCGTCGCGACCGGCCTGCTCGTGTTCATGGCCGCGACGTTCTTCGTCAGCCGCGCGCTCGTCCCCGTCCACCCCGCCTTCGCGTTCGTCCGCGCGTTCGCCGAAGCGGCGATGGTCGGTGGCCTCGCGGACTGGTTCGCGGTGACCGCGCTGTTCCGCCATCCGCTCGGCCTGCCGATCCCGCACACCGCGATCGTGCCGCGCAACAAGGACCGCATCGGCGACACGCTCGCGCAGTTCCTCCGCGCGAATTTCCTGATCCCCGTCGTGATCGCGCGGCGCACCCGCCGGCTCGACGTGGCGGGCGCGATCGCGCGCTGGCTGACCGATCCACCGGAGGGGGCAGGGGGGCGCTTTCGCCAGGGCGCGTCGAAGCTGGTCGCGCAGGTTCTCGAGGGTCTCGATCCGGCGCGGCTCGGCGGGATGGTCAAGGCCGGGATCGGCGCCCGCCTGCGCGCCACGGAGGTATCACCGATCCTTGGCCAGTTGCTGAAAGCCGCGATCGCCGAGCGCCGCCATGCGCCGCTGCTCGAAAGCGCGATCCGCTGGGCGGCGAAGACGCTGGCCGCGAACGACCACCTCGTCCGCGCGATGGTCCATGACAAGGCCGGGTCGATCCTGCGCTGGACCGGGCTCGACACGACCGTCGCGGACAAGCTCATCAGCGGCTTCGACAAGCTGCTCGCGGAGATGGCGGAGGACCCCGAGCATCCGTTGCGCCTGAAGGCGGAGGAGGGGCTCGATCGGCTCGCCTGGGACCTGCAATATGACCGCCGCATGCGCGAGCGCGTCGAGACGATGAAGAACGACCTGCTCGACAATCCGGCGATGCAGCGCTGGCTCGACGGCCTGTGGGAGCAGGCGCGGGCTGCGCTGCTGGCGATCGCGCGCGATCCGGAGCGGGCGATGGCGGGCAAGCTCGGCGACATCCTGCGCCAGCTCGGCGAGACGTTGCAGCACGACCCGCGCATGTCGCGGACGATCAACCGGTTCGTTCGGCGTGCAGCGGTGGGTGCGGCGGCGGATTACGGCGACGGCATCGTCAAGCTGGTCTCGGAAACGGTCCGCAGCTGGGACGCCGACACGATCACCCGCCGCCTGGAAAACGCCGTCGGGAGGGACCTGCAATATATCCGCGTGAACGGGACGATCGTCGGCGGGCTGGTGGGGCTGGTCATCCACAGCGTCGATGTGCTGTTGTGATGGGGACGGCGGAGGACGCTCCCTTTCGGTTGCGCTTGCTAAGAGCAGCCACATTTGCGATCCTGTCTCACGAGCAGAAGCACTTCTAGAGTGTGAGGCTAGACTACAATTGGGTGGGTTTTGCTTGATAACCAGAATTGAAATTGACGGTTTTAAAACCTTCCGAAAGTTTTCTGCGGATTTAAAGCCGTTTATGGCCGTCATTGGTCCGAACGCCACTGGCAAATCTAACCTATTTGACGCGTTGAAATTTCTCTCAAGGCTTGCGCAGGTTGATGTGCGCCAAGCGATGCAAGAACTCCGAGGAGAGCCGGAGGAACTTTTTCGTCAAACCTCTGCTGGTCATGAGACTGTGATGGCTTTTGCGGTCGAAGTTCTATTGCCTGTTAGGGGAGTTGACGATTTCGGCGCAGACTTTGAGACCCCGGCCCAGCGTCTTCGTTATGAGATTACCGTTGAAATGAGGGATAATCCTCAAGGTATATTTGTGACGCATGAGGACTGCAGGGTAATTCGCGCTGAAGACGACAAAATTGATTTCCGAGCGACAGCAAAAATCAGTCGCTCAAGCCGGAAGACGCCATTTTTGGAGACAGAGAAAGACGCACAAGGACGATCAAGGGTTTTTACCATAAGGCAAGACGGCGTTGCAGAGAGCGGGACTTCCAAAAGAGGAAATCCACTTCAGCTTCCCGCGGCGGAGGCAGCGCGCAGCGCCCTCTCAACTATTGCGACCTCTGAATTTAGGCACTTGTACGCGCTAAAGAAGCTAATCTCTGGCCCACAATTTCTTGAGATTAATCCGTCCGAAGCTCGCAGAGCGAATGATCGTTTCGAAGATAAACGATTGCGGAGTAATGCTTCCAACCTTGCCGCTAGCCTTTCCGAAATTCAACGGCTTTCAGCGACATCGAATAGGCCCACGGGAGCGATTGCCGACATATCTGCGGATCTAGCTCTATTAATCCCGCAGGTTCGAACGGTAAGAGTTTTAGATGATGCGCGAAGTCGGGAATATGCTTTTGACGTACAAGTTCGAGACGGAACAGCTTTTAGTTCGAGAGTTATAAGTGACGGTACTATTCGTCTATTAGCACTTCTAACCGTAATTGATGACCCGAATCGTCGCGGTATTTTATGCTTTGAAGAGCCGGAAAATGGTGTTCATGAGGGACGAATTCCTGATCTACTGAATTTGTTACGCGAGGCCACCGAGATCCAGGATTCTCAAGGTGACTATTTTCAGGTCCTTATCAACACCCATTCTCCCGCAGTAATGCGGACATTAAATCCAGACGAAGTTTTATTTGCTGATATGGTTCGCGGCGTGCCCGTCGATGGGGCAATATCTGAAGCCCGTACTCGAATGAGACGGATAGCTCCCTCAAAGGGGCTTTTCGATGACGAGCACCACTTGTACCCGGAGAAGGTTGAGGAAATACTGCGAAATAGGGCGGGTGGCATCTAATGTATTTGTCTTGGTCCGCCTACTATGAGGGCGCAAGTGACGCGCAGTATTTCAACGTTCTTATTCCTCGGTTGTTAGACGAAATAATACGGGATACTGGAAAAAGGCCCTGCGATGTAGGTGAATATCCTGCCCTAGAACTGGGAATTGGAAATCGATCATTCGATGATGGTAACTGCTCACCGGGTTGGCAGGAAAGGGTTGCGGAGTGCGCGTGTATCTGATTCATCCTGCGCATGCCGCTTCCACCGCGCTTCAGGCTGAGTGACGCTGACAAGGATGCGCTGCTGGCGCAGCAGCAGGATATGATCGAGCGGCTGGTCGCTCGGATCACAGAGCTCGAAGCACTCGTAGGCAAGCCTCGCAAGACGTCGGTCAACTCGCATATCCCGCCTTCGAAGGACGGGATCGGTCGTGACAGGAAGCGGCGCAAACTATCGGGTGGGCCGCGCCCTGCTCGGGAAGGCAAGGCCCGCTCGCTGACGGAGACGCCGGACAAGACCGAGCGCCGGATTGCAGATGCCTGCGGTCATTGCGGGACGGATGTGTCGGGCGCTTCGCAGCGCTGCCGGCATCGCTACGATCATATCGACCTGCCCCCGATCCGGCCGGTCGTGACGCGGGTGGAGCTGTTCGGTGGTCGCTGCGGGGGCTGTGGCCGACGCTATCGCGCCGAGGCTCCGGCGGGCATGCAGCCGGGTACGCCGTTTGGGCCCGGCATCCGCTCACTGCTGGCCTACCTGCACCACAGCCATCATGTCGGGTTCGAGCGCCTATCGCGGGTTGCGGCCGAGATGTTCGGCCTGACCATTTCCGAAGGCGCCATCGCCAACATCTTCCGACGGATGGGTCAGGACATGGCCACCGCGACGAGCGCGATCCGTGAGAAGCTGCGCAGCGCTCGGATCATCGCCTCGGACGAAACGACGACGCGGACCAACGGCGTGATCCAGTGGCAGTGGGTGTTCATTTCGGACCAGGCCGTGCTGCACAAGGTCGCGCCAAGCCGGGCACGCCGTGTCGCCGCAGAAGTGCTCGGAGATCACCGGCCCGACGTCTGGGTGTCCGACCGCTATGCCGGCCAGCAGGATCTGGCCGGAGCGCATCAAGTCTGCCTCGCCCATGTTCTGCGTGACGTTCAATATGCCATCGACTGCGGCGACACGATCTTTGCCCCCACGATCCGCGACCATCTGCGATGGGCGATCGGGGTCGGCAGGCGACGACACACTCTCAAGGACAGTACGTTGGTGAGCTACGCTGCAAAAGCCGATCTCAAACTGTCCCGGCTGATGCTTGCGCCTGTCGCGCACCCTGCGGGCAAGGCGCTGCTCAAACAGGTCAAAGCCTGGCGGACGAAGTTCTTCGTCTTCCTCACCAATCGTAACGTGCCCGCCACCAACAACATCTCCGAGCGCGAGATCCGCCCCTCGGTGGTGTTCCGCAAGGTGACCAATGGCTTCCGCTCGGACTGGGGCGCCCAGATTCACGCCGGATACCGCTCCGTCACCGGGACCGCCCGCCTGAGCGGCCAATCCGCGCTCGCGGCCGTGCGCGACCTTGTCGATGGCAAGTTCGCCCTCGCCTGATCAGGCTACAGCACGCCAGCCCGGTGAGCAGTTACCGATGATGTCGCTGCTATAATCTGCGAGCGGAAGAATGAATTCCATATCATATTTGTCCATGCCGATCTTGGTGGGCGGGGGCAGGCTGCAAACGTAGAGCGCCGCAGGGAGCAACTCATCCAGAAGGCGCAGGAGATATGCGGCTTTGATCCGTGGACTGCTGTCATGCTATCTCCCGAAAAAGAACTCGAAGCCTGGGCGTTAGCAGACCATTCCGCAGTCAAGGCAGCACTGGGGGTTAATGTCATTTCGCCGGACCTGATGCCTAATACACCCATGGCGGCGGAAAACCTCGCAGATCCGAAGGCGACTCTTGATGCAATAGTTAAAAGCGTAACAAATCGGAGATCTGCTGCGCGAAATATATTAGTCAGGATCGCGCAGGAGCAAAGCATTGACGAGCTCCGTCGAGCAAATTCATTTCAGGCGTTTGAGACCAGCTTGCGGAATGCGCTCGCTCATGCCGGTTTCCTTCATTGACTTGATCACAAGGGTTGTGAGGCTAGCTCGGCTTTGCGTGCAATGCCCATGAGTCGAAAGCTGAATACCCTGTACCCAGGCCAAGCATACTGTTGCGGAATGGGGATCTTTGAAGCGCTTGTAACATCAGTTACTGCAACTACCGCCACTGGGCACTCGTCTCGCCAGGGGAGCTACCGCTCCCAATCCGGCATCGGCCAGCCCTTGGCCTTCGCCAGCAACCGCAACGGCCCATGCGCATTCACCGCGAAGGGTTCGTCGGCCCATTCGAAGGTCGGGGCGTCCGAGACATGGTCGGAATAGAAGCGGATGTGGGCGTGGTCTCGGGGGATGCCTTCGCGGTCCATCCAGGCCTGGATCATCCGCAGCTTGGCCGGGCCGTAGCAATTCTCGCCCTCGATCCCGGCGAGCAGTACGCCGTCGCGGTCACGCAGGCTCTCGGTGCCGATCACCGCGTCGAAGTCGAGCCGTCGCGCGATCGCCTCGACGTAGAACCGGTACGAGGCGGTCGCCATCACGAGGCGGTAGCCGGCCGCGCGGTCTGCTTCGATCTGCGTCCGTGCGCTGGCGAAGACGCCGTCGTGCAGGACCCGGTCGGCGAAGGCGTCGGCCGCACGTCGTTCGTCGGCGGTGGACATGCGCTTGCCCAGCAAAAGTCGCTGCATGACGTATTTCAGCCGCCCCCGACTGATCAGCTTGCCGACATAGCCGAGCGCGGCGAACCCTGCGAACGGTACCAGCGCCAGCCGCCACGGTGCACCGCCTCGCCGCGCGGAATGGAGCAGGAACGGCGTCCAGGTCGGCGCATGCGTGATCGTCTTGTCCATGTCGTAGATCGCGAGACGGATCGACGGGGCGGGGGCGCTGGGGGAGGGGGCCGGTGAAGAAAGGGTCATCGTCGTCGCTTACGCCGCATTCATCTTGCCGATCCAGTCACTTTGCCGCAAAGGTGCCCCCGATGAGCGCGATGGCCGATTTCCAGCAGGACGGTGCCGATACCGGCACGCTTCGCTTTACCGGCGATCTGTCGCTCGCAAAGATCGGCAATCTGCCCGATCGGCTCGAGGCGATCGACGCGTCCTCGGTCAAGCGTGTCGACCTCAGCGGCGTCGACCGGATCGATACGATCGGCGCCTGGGTCGTCCACCGGTTCGCGGCGCGTAACGACGCGACGATCGACGGCCTCGACGCCAACGACCAGGCGCTGTTCGATCAGGTGGTCGCTTCCGACCAGCCGATCGCCGCCAAGCCGGTAAAGGTCAGCGCGCTCTCCCGCGTGGTCGGCGAGATCGGCGATGCGGTCGTGCTGTCGGGCAAGACGATGCTCGGGCTGCTCGGGTTTCTCGGCGCGACGACGATCGCGTTCGGCAGCGTCATTCGCCATCCGCGCCGCTTCCGGTTCAACGCCGTCGTCCAGCGGTTCGAGGTGGTCGGTGTCGCAGCGCTCGGCATCGTCGGGTTGATGAGCTTCCTGATCGGCATGGTCATCGCGCAGCAGGGCGCGGTCCAGCTGCGGCAGTTCGGCGCGGAGGTGTTCACGATCAACCTCGTCGGCCGCCTGACGATCCGCGAACTCGGTTTGTTGATGACCGCGATCATGGTCGCGGGACGCTCTGGCTCGGCGTTCGCGGCGCAGTTGGGCACGATGAAGCTCACCGAAGAGATCGACGCGATGCGGACGATCGGCGTGTCGCCGATGGAGGCGCTGGTGCTGCCTCGCGTGCTGGCCGCGATCGTGATGATGCCGCTGCTCGGTTTCTACGCGTCGGTGATTGCGATCATCGGCGGCGGGCTGCTGTGCTGGGTCCAACTCGGTATTCCGCCGGTGACGTTCATCGCGCGCATCCGCGAGGTCGTGCCGATCACCGATCTGTATATCTCGCTGATCAAGGCGCCGGTGTTCGGTGCGATCATCGCGATTGCGGGCTGTTTCCAGGGCATGCAGGTCGAATCGGACGCCGAACAGGTCGGTCTGCGCACCACCTCCGCGGTTGTCCAGGGCATCTTCCTGGTGATCGTCCTCGACGCGTTCTTCGCGGTGTTCTTCACCTGGCTGGGTTGGGATTGATGGCCCGCAAGACGGACGACAACACCGACGACTTCATCATCTCCGTGAAGGGGTTGAAGAACGCGTTCGGCGATTCGGTGGTGCACGAGGGGCTCGACCTCGACGTGCGGCGCGGCGAGATCCTCGGCGTGGTCGGCGGGTCGGGCACCGGCAAGTCGGTGCTGATGCGCTCGATCATCGGCCTGCAGACCCCCGTCGCGGGCGAGATCACGGTGTTCGGCGAACCCAATATCGGCCGCGAGGAAACCGAGGCGACCGAGATCCGCAAGCGCTGGGGCGTGCTGTTCCAGGGTGGTGCGCTGTTCTCGACGCTGACGGTGGCCGAAAACGTTGAAGTGCCGTTGCGCGAATTCTACCCAGATTTGTCGGCGGCGTTGCTCGCGGAAATCGCGTCGTACAAGGTGGTGATGACGGGCTTGCCCGCCGATGCCGCGAACAAGTTTCCCGCCGAACTGTCGGGTGGCATGAAGAAGCGTGCCGGCCTGGCGCGTGCGCTGGCGCTCGATCCCGAATTGCTGTTCCTCGACGAGCCGACCGCAGGACTCGATCCGATCGGTGCGGCGGCGTTCGACGGGCTGACGCAGTCGTTGCAGAAGACGCTCGGGCTGACGGTATTCCTGATCACGCACGATTTGGATACGTTGTATGCGATCTGCGACCGGGTCGCGGTACTGGCCGACAAGAAGGTCATCGCGGTCGGGACGATCGACGAGCTGATCGCGCTCGATCATCCGTGGATCGAAAAATATTTCAAGGGGCCACGCGGCCGTGCCGCGGTCGCGACGCAGGAGGCGCACGAGCGCGCCGACGAGATCGCGAATGCCCATCCTACCGAAGTCCAGTCCAAGCAGTCCGCGCCGGACGACGCCGACGCGACATACGCCGAGAAAGAAGCAAGGACGCGCTGATGGAAACCCGTTCGAACCACGTCCTAGTCGGCGCCGTCGTGCTGATCCTGCTGGCCCTGCTGGCGCTGTTCACCGTGTGGATCGCGCGGATCGGCGGCAAGGAAGAGAAGGAATACGACATCTTCTTCCGCCAGTCGGTCGACGGACTCGCGCCCGGCTCTGCCGTGGTATTCTCGGGTGTGCCGTCGGGTCAGGTGAAGACGATTTCGCTGTGGAAGAACGATCCGCAGTTCGTCCGCGTCCGGATCAGCGTCAAAGACGAAACGCCGGTGTTGCAGGGCACGACCGCGTCGATCTCGGGTGTCGGTTTCACGGGTGTCAGCCAGATTTCTCTCGATGGCGCGCGCAAGGGTGCGCCGGCGATCGGCTGCCCCGAGACGAAGACGCCGACCGAATGCCCGTACGGCGTCCCGGTGATCCCGACCAAGATCGGCGGTCTGGGCGCGATCCTGAACTCGGCACCGCAGTTGCTCGAGCGTCTGTCGACGCTCACCGAGCGCCTGACGGGCTTGCTGACCGACCGGAACCAGGCCTCGATCGCGGGTATCCTCGAGAACACCAACCGCCTGACCGATGCGCTTGCCGATCGCGGTCCCGAGATCGCCGCGACGCTGGCGCAGACCCGTATCGCGATCCAGCAGGCGGGCGATGCCGCGCAGCAGTTCGGCGTCCTCGCACAGACCACCAACGGGGTGCTGTCGGAGGAGGTGAAGCCGGCGATGGCGAACCTGAACAAGGCGATCGTATCGGCGCAGACCAGTGCCGAGACGCTCAATGCCGCGATCGGCGACGCGCGGCCGGGGTTGCAGGCATTCTCCAAGACGACGATCCCCGAGGCAAACCGTCTGGTCCGCGATCTGCGTACGACCGCCGCGGCGCTGTCGTCGGTCGCCGAGAAGGTCGACCAGCAGGGTGCGAGTTCGCTGATCGGGCAGCAGAAGCTCCCGGATTACAAGGGTAAGTGAGGCACGCCATGAAGACACCGCTCATCCTGATCGCGCTGCTGCCACTTGCCGGGTGCATCAGCTTCGGCGCGAAACCGCCCCCCACGCTGCTGACGCTGACGAGCGCATCGTCGGTGCCGGTCGGCCAGAACCAGGATTCGGCGACCGCGAAGTCGATCACGATCCAGGTGCCGGTCGTGCCGCAGTCGCTCGCCACCGCGCGCGTGCCGGTGCAGGCTACACCGACCACCATCGCGTACGTCACCGACGCGCAGTGGGCGGAACCGCCGGCGCGGCTGTTCGCGCGGTTGGTGTCGGATACGGTTGCGGCGCGCACCGGACTTGTCGTGCTGTCGACGGTGCAGTCGGTCGGCGATCCGGGTGGGTTGCTTGGCGGCGAATTGCGGACGTTCGGGCTCGACGCGACGACGCGCGAGGCGGTCGTGACGTTCGATGCGTCGCTGACCCGCATCGGCAAGACGACGGTCGAGAAGCATCGCTTCGAAGCGCGCGTGCCGGTGTCGGCGATCGATGCGCCCTCGGCGGCAGCCGGGATCAACCAGGCCGCGAACCAGGTGGCGACGCAGGTGGCGGACTGGATCGGTCGGTGAACGCTGCGTCGGTCTGAGCGTTAACGTTCTCTGACAGGAGAGCGGCGATGCCACAGGGCGACAAGAGCGCGTACACCGACAAGCAGAAGCGCAAGGCCGCGCATATCGCGGACGGCTATGAAGAGCGCGGCGTTCCCGAGAAGGAAGCCGAGGCACGCGCCTGGGCGAGCGTGAACAAGGATTCGGGCGGCGGCAACAAGTCCGGCTCCGGCCGCGGCAAGCCCGATACGCATGCGGCGTCGCATAATGGCGGCAAGCGGGTGGCTGGGCGTAGCGATGCGGCGAAGTCGGCGGCGGCCAAGAAGGGCTGGGATACTCGGCGGAAGAACGCGGGATAAAGCCGGAGCGCATCATCGAAGCGATCCGTCATCCTGACGAAAGTCAGGATCCAGGGTTACCCGCTGAGCGCCATGGCTCTGGAACCTGACTTTCGTCAGGATGACGGACGGTAATTGCGTACCGCGCTCGTCAATGTTTCAGCGTGCGAGCGTTGCTTCAGCCTCCATCAGATGCAGGCGTTCTACCATCTGGCCGCCTAACCGGATCGCACCCTTGTCGGCGTTCTCAGGTTTGGAAAAGGCGGCGACGATCGTGCGCGCCCAAGCCAACTCCTGTTCGCTCGGCCCAAAACCTGCGTTCGCGGTGTCGATCTGGGACGGGTGGATCAGCGTCTTTCCGTCGAACCCGAGCATCGCGCCTTGCGAGCACTCGGCGGTGAAGCGGGCCGGGTCGTCGAGCGCGTTGCATACGCCGTCCAGCGCCACGATGCCGGCCGCGCGGGCGGCCATGATCGTTGCCGAGAGCGCCGGGATCAGCGGCATGCGGTCTGGGCCGAGGCGGCAGCGCATCTCCTTGGCAAGGTCGTTGGTGCCGGCGATCAGTGCGGTGAGGTGCGTCTCGGCTGCCGCTGCGGAGAGTGCGGGTAGCGAAAGGATCGCCGCACAGGTCTCGATCATCGCCCAGATCAGCGGGCCGTCTTCGCCGAGCGATGCGCGGACCGCGACCAGATCCGCGACCGACGAGACCTTCGGGACGAGCACCGCGGCGATGCCGGTCGCGCGGATCGCGGCGATGTCGTCGGCATACCAGGCGGTGTCGAGGCCGTTGACCCGCACGACCAGTTCGCGTGTCCCGAACCCGCCTTCGCGCACCGCCTCGAACACGCGCTCCCGCGCTGCCGCCTTTTCGTCAGGCGCGACGGCGTCCTCCAGGTCGAGGATGACGACGTCGCAATCGAGCGTCCGCGCCTTGGTGATCGCGCGGGCGTTCGAGGCAGGCATGTAGAGTGCGCTGCGGCGGCGTCTGATCGTCATGCTATCGGCCGTCGCGTATCAGGTGACGACGTCGGGCGCGGTGCGGCCGGTATGCTGGGCGATCCCCGCGATCGACTCCGCGGCACTGACGATGCTGGCGAGCATCTCGCCGGTGTCGCGATCGAGATCACCGCCGACGGGTTCGTAACGTTCGAGGTACACACGGAGCGTCGCGCCGGTGGTGCCGGTGCCCGACAGGCGGAACACGACGCGGCTGCCGCCCGCGAACAGGATGCGGACGCCCTGGTTGCGGCTGATCGAGCCATCGGTGGTGTCGGTATAGGCGAACTCGTCCGCGGTCTCGACGGTCAGGTCGCCGAACTGCTTGCCGGACAGGGTGGCAAGGCTAGCGCGCAATGCCGCCATCAGCGCGTCGGCGCGCGGGGTCTCGATGCCTTCATAATCGTGGCGGGCATAATAGTTGCGGCCGAACTTCGCCCAGTGATCGCGGGCGATCGCGTCGACGCTCTCACCACGCACCGCGAGGATGTTGAGCCACAGGAGCACCGCCCACAGGCCGTCCTTCTCGCGGACGTGGTCGGAGCCAGTACCGGCGCTCTCCTCGCCGCAGATCGTCGCCATGCCGGCGTCGAGCAGATTGCCGAAGAATTTCCAGCCGGTCGGGGTCTCGTAAGCGGGGATGCCGAGTGCCTGCGCGACGCGGTCGGCAGCGGCGCTGGTGGGCATCGAGCGGGCGATGCCCTTGAGGCCACCCGCGTACCCTGGGGCGAGATGCGCGTTGGCGGCCAGCATCGCGAGGCTGTCCGAGGGGGTGACGAAGCGGTGCCTGCCGATGATGAGGTTGCGGTCGCCATCGCCGTCCGATGCTGCGCCGAAATCGGGCGCATCCGGCGCCATCATCGTCTCGTACAGTTCATGCGCGTGGACGAGGTTGGGATCGGGGTGGTGACCGCCAAAATCGGGAAGCGGCGTACCGTTGCGCACCGTACCCGGCGCGAAGCCGAGGCGGCGTTCGAGGATCTCGGTCGCATAGGGCCCGGTGACCGCGCTCATGGCGTCGAACGCCATCGTCAGCTTGGCGCTACGGATCGCGTCGAAGTCGAACAGCGTTTCCATGAGGGCGGCGTAATCCTCGACCGGGTCGACCACCTCGACGGGCATATCGCCGACCATGACTTCGCCGTCGGTGTCGAGATCGATGTCCTCGGCGTCGACGGTCAGCCAGCGATCGATCTCGAGTGTCCGCGCGTTGATCGCGTCGGTGACGGATTCGGGCGCGGGGCCGCCATTGGCGATGTTGTACTTGATCCCGAAATCCTCGTCGGGGCCGCCGGGGTTGTGGCTCGCCGACAGGACGAGGCCGCCGATCGCGCCACGCTTGCGGATCATATGGCTCGCGGCAGGAGTCGACAGAATGCCGCCGCGACCGACGATCACGCGAGCGAAGCCGTTCGCCGCGGCCATCCGGATCGCGACCTGGATGACTTCGCGGTTGAGAAAGCGGCCGTCGCCCCCGATGACCAGCGTTGCGCCAGCCTTGTCCGCCACCACGTCGAACACCGACTGGACGAAATTCTCGGCATAATTGGCCTGCTGGAAGACCTTCACCTTCTTGCGCAGGCCGGACGTGCCGGGCTTCTGATCGGTATAAGGCGTGGTCGATACGGTGCGGATCATGCGGTCCCCGTCAGGCTTGCGTAAAGGTCTGCGTAACGGCGGCCGCTCTCGTCCCACGAGAAGTCCGCGCGCATCGCGTTGCGCTGCAACATGGCCCAGCGATCGGGGCGTGCATAGAGCGCCATCGTTCGGCGCAGCGCATGGCTGAGTGCTTCTGGCGTGACGCCGTCATGCTGGATGCCGGTGGCGACACCCGCGGCGATCGCGGCTTCATTCGCGTCGATCACAGTGTCGGCCAGCCCGCCGGTGCGCGCTACGACGGGAATGCAGCCGTAAGCGAGGCCATAGAGTTGCGTCAGGCCGCAGGGTTCGAACCGCGACGGGATCAGGATCGCGTCGGCGCCCCCTTGCAGCAGGTGCGAGACGGGCTCGTCATAGCCGATGCGGACGCCGATCCGGCCGGGGTGGCGTTCGGCGGCGGCGAGGAACGTGGCTTCGAGTCCGGCGTCGCCCGAACCAAGCAACGCGAGCCGCCCGCCCAGTGCGACGAGTTCGTCCAGCACCCCGGCAAGCACGTCCATGCCCTTTTGCCCGGTAAGGCGACTGACGACGGTGAAGAGCGGGCCGTCTTCGGTGTCGAGACCGAACCGCGTCTCGATCGCCCGCTTGTTGGTGCGGCGGCGGGCGAGTGTTCGCGCGGTGTAGCGGGCAGGGAGGGCCAGGTCGGTTTCAGGGTTCCAGACGGCGGGGTCGATGCCGTTGACGATCCCGGTCACGCGGCCTGCGCGGTCATTGATCAAGCCCTCCAGCCCCATGCCGAACTCGCCGCGGCGGATTTCGGCGGCGTAGGTAGGGCTGACGGTGGTGATCGCGTCGGCGGCTTCGAGCCCAGCCTTTAGATAGCCGACGCCGCCATAATATTCGACGCCGTCGAGCGCGTACGCGATGTCGGGCAGCCCGAGTTCGGCGAAGATGTCATAGCCGTAGCGGCCCTGGAACGCGATGTTGTGGATCGTCACGACCGTCTTGACGGGCTTGGCTGGGCCTGGAGCGTAGCGGAGATAGGCGGGTGCCATTGCCGCCTGCCAGTCGTGCGCGTGGAGAATGTCGAAGTCGTAGCCGGGGACTGCACCCGAGGCGAGATCGGCGGCGGCGCGGCTGAATGCGGCGAAGCGGCGCCAGTTGTCGGACCAGTCCGCGCCGGTCGCGTCGCCATAAGGGCCGCCGCCTCGCGCGAACAGCGCGGGTGCGTCGAGGATCAGGAGTGGGTGATCGCCGATCTTTGCTTTCAGGATGCGGGCTTCGGTGCCGAGCAGGTCGGTGTAGCGGTGGGCGACTTTCGCACGCTTGGTGACGGCGGCGAGCGCGGGGTAGCCGGGGAGGAACGTCGTGAGCGCTACGCCGTGCGGTGCGAGCGCGGCCGGGAGCGCGCCTACGACGTCCGCCAGACCGCCGGTCTTGATGAGGGGATAGGCTTCGGAAGCAACCGAGAGGACGCGCATCAAATCCTCCCCGGCACGGGGAGGGGGACCATGCATCGCATGGTGGAGGGGGGCTTTGGCAGACGGCACGCTTGCGATCGCAGACGGTACGCTCGCGGTGAGCCCCTTCCACCCTTCGCCGATGGCGAACGGTCCCCCTCCCCGTGCCGGGGAGGATTTGCGATGCGCCCAATCACGCGGTCAGCCGGTCGATCATGGATTTGGTCACCAGCACCACGCCGTTATCCGTGCGGCGGAAGCGTTGCGAGTCCAGTTCGGCGTCCTCTCCGACGACCAAACCGTCGGGGATTTCCACCCCGCGATCGACGACAACCTTCGACAACCGCGCGCCCCGACCGATCACGCAATGCGGCAGGATCACCGCCTGATCCAGCATCGAGTAACTATGCGCCCGCGTGCCGGTGAAGATCAGGCTGCGGTGGATCGAGGAGCCGGAGATGATGCAATCGCCCGACACCAGCGACGACACCGCCTCACCCCGACGACCATCGTCCGCGTGGACGAACTTCGCGGGCGGCGTGACCTCCGAATAGGTCCAGAGCGGCCAGCTGCGATCGTAGAGGTCGAGCTTCGGCACGACATCGGTGAGGTCGATGTTAGCCTCCCAATAGGCATCCACGGTGCCGACATCGCGCCAATAGGCCTCGACCTCGAGCCCCGACCGCACGCAGCTGTCGGAAAAGCGATGCGCGACCGCCTTGCCGTGCTTGACGAGGTACGGGATGATATCCTTGCCGAAGTCACGCGACGATCCGGGCGTCTCGGCATCGCGGCGCAGCTCGTCGAACAACAGCTTGGTGTGGAAGACGTAGATCCCCATCGACGCCAGCGCGATGTCCGGATTGCCGGGCACGGCGGGCGGATCGGCAGGCTTCTCGACGAAGTCGGTAACGTTGTCATGCTCGTCGACCGCCATCACGCCGAACGCGACCGCCTCCATCCGCGGCACTTCGAGGCAGGCGATGGTGACGTCCGCACCAGTCTCGCAATGCTGTTGCAGGATCAGCTCGTAGTCCATCTTGTAGATGTGATCGCCCGCCAGGATGACCATGTATTCGGGCGCATGGCTCTCGATGATGTCGATGTTCTGGTACACGGCGTCGGCAGTGCCCTCGTACCATTGGAACTCGCTGATACGCTGCGAGGCGGGCAGGATGTCGAAGCTCTCGTTGCGTTCCGAGCGCAGGAAGTTCCAGCCGCTCTGCAGGTGGCGGATCAGCGAATGCGCCTTGTACTGCGTCGCGACGCCGATCCGGCGAATGCCCGAGTTGATCGCGTTGGACAGCGCGAAATCGATGATGCGCGCCTTGCCGCCAAAATACACCGCGGGTTTGGCGCGCGTATCGGTCAGCTCCATCAGGCGACTGCCGCGGCCACCGGCCAGCACATACGCCATCGCATCGCGCGCCAATGGCTGTCCCCGCCGTTCCACCATGTCCGTCTCTCCCGCCTTTGTTTCCAGTTCGTTCGTACAACGTCTCGTGACCCCGAACCGGTTCCGGTCCTGTCGGTCGAGCCTATTCCTCGAATTCCAGCATGATCGTCGCAAGCGGGGGCAAGGTGACCCAGGCCGCGCCGTCCTTCGCGACGACGCCGCCGAGATTGCCGAGGCCGCTGCCCCAATATTCGCGCGCGTCGCTGTTGATGATCTCGCACCAGCGGCCGTCATGCGGCAGCGGCACGCGGTAGGGCGCGCGGGCGATCGGCGTCATGTTGGCGACGATTGCGATCGGCTTCGCGCCGGGGGCCTTGCGCAGCCAGGCGAACACCGAATTGGCGGCATCGTCGGCGACCAGCCATTCGAAGCCTTCGCCCTCGCAATCGCGCGCATGCAGCGCCGGCTTCTCGCGGTAGACCGTGTTCAGGTCGCGGACGAGGTTGCGGACGCCCTCATGGCTGCGGCTGTTGCGCAAGCACCAGTCGAGTGCACGGGCTTCCGACCATTCGCGGCGCTGGGCGAATTCCTGCCCCATGAACAGCAGCTTCTTGCCCGGATAGCCCCACATGAACGCGTAATAGCCGCGCAGGTTCGCGAATTGCTGCCAGTCGTCGCCGGGCATCTTGGTCAGCAGCGAGCCCTTGCCGTGGACCACCTCGTCATGGCTGAGCGGCAGGACGAAGTTCTCGCTGAACGCGTAGACGAGCCCAAAATTGATCTCGCCGTGATGGTGCTTCCGGTGCAGCGGATCGCGCGCCATGTACTGGAGCGTGTCGTGCATGAAGCCCATGTTCCACTTGAACCCGAAGCCCAGCCCGCCGCTCTTGCCGTCGTCGCTCACCGGCGCGGAAACGCCCGGCCATGACGTCGATTCCTCGGCGATCGTGAAGACGCCGGGGTGCTGGCCATAGATCTCGCGGTTCATGTCGCGCAGGAACGCGACGGCTTCCCAATTCTCGCGACCGCCGGCCTCGTTGGGGATCCATTCGCCGCTTTTGCGCGAATAATCGCGGTACAGCATCGACGCGACCGCATCCACGCGCAGGCCGTCGATATGATAGCGTTCGGCCCAGAACAGCGCGTTGTTGACGAGGAACGACGCCACTTCGCGCCGCCCGAAATTGTAGATCGCGGTGTTCCAGTCGGGGTGGAAGCCAAGCCGCGGGTCCTCGTGCTCGTACAGGGCGGTGCCGTCGAACTTCGCCAGCCCGAACGCGTCGGTCGGGAAATGCGCGGGCACCCAGTCGAGCAGCACGCCGATTCCGGCCATGTGCGCGCCGTCGACGAACCGCGCGAACCCCTCCACATCGCCGAACCGCGCGGACGGCGCGTAGAGGCCGGTGGTCTGGTAGCCCCAGCTCGGATCGTATGGATGTTCGCTGATCGGCAGGAATTCGATGTGCGTGAAGCCCATCTCGACGACGTACGGGATCAGACGATCGGCGAGCGCGTCCCAGGTCAGGAACCAGTCGTTCTCGTCACGGTCCCATGAGCCGGCGTGGACCTCATAGATGCTGATCGGCACCCGGCGCGGATCGACCGAGGCCCAGTGTTTGCGGTGATCCGTGTCGGCCCATTCATGCGCTAGCTTCCGCGTGATCGAGGCGTTGGCGGGGCGGAGTTCGCTGGCAAGGGCGAACGGGTCCGCCTTGAGCGGCTGCAACTGGCCATCGGGGCCGACGATCTCGAATTTGTATGCGCGAAATTCGGCGATGTCGGGGATGAAGATCTCCCACACGCCGACGTCGCCGCGCTTGCGCATCGCGTGGCGGCGGCCGTCCCAGTCGTTGAAGTCGCCGACCACCGACACGCGCCGCGCATTGGGAGCCCACAGCGCGAAGTGGACGCCGCTCGCACCCTCATGCTCGATCAGGTGCGCGCCCATCTTGTCGTGGAGGCGGCGGTGCGTGCCCTCCGCCATGAGCAGATCGTCGATCGGGCCGAGCACCGGGCCGAAGCTATAAGGGTCGGTGACCCACCACGAGGTGTCGCCCGCCTCCGCATGGTATTTCACCGGCTGTTGCGTGCCGTCGATCGGACCCTCGAACAGGCCGCGATCATCGACACGCGCAAGGGTGCCAAGCGCCGTGCCGTCGAGCGCGTGCGCCTCCGCCGTGTCCGCGCCCGGAATCCAGACGCGCGCGAACACGCCGGTCGGGCCGCTGTGGACGCCGAGCAGCGAGAAGGGATCGTCGTGACGTCCCTCCAACAGGGCAGCAATGGCGCCTTCGGGTGGCTTCACATCACCGTCCAAATCTCGCGCGCATATTCGCGGATCGTGCGATCGGACGAGAACCAGCCGACGCGCGCGACGTTGCGGACCGTCGAGGCGACCCATGCGTCCCGGTCGTTCCAGCGCGTGTCGACCGCGCGCTGGGCGTTGGCGTAACTGTCGAAATCGGCGGCGAGCATGAACCAGTCGCCATCGTACAACCCGCCCATCAGCCCGGCATAGCGCGTCTTGTCGTCGGGCGAGAACACGCCAGACGCGATCGCCGACACCGCCTGGCGCAGTTCGTTCGAGCCGTCGATGACGCTGCGCGGATCGTAGCCGTTCGCGCGCCTGGCCTCGACCTCGTCCGCGGTCATGCCGAAGATGAAGATGTTGTCGTCGCCGACGCGGTCCTTGATCTCGATGTTCGCGCCGTCGAGCGTGCCGATCGTCAGCGCGCCGTTCATCGCGAACTTCATGTTGCCGGTGCCCGACGCCTCAAGGCCGGCGGTCGAGATCTGCTCGCTTAGATCGGCGGCGGGGATGATCTTCTCCGCCAACGACACGTTGTAATTGGGCAGGAACGCGACCTTGAGCAGGCCGCCGACCGATGGGTCCGCATTGATCCGGCGCGCGACGTCGTTCGCCAGTTTGATGACGAGTTTCGCGTTGTGATAGCTCGACGCCGCCTTCCCCGCGAACAGCTTCACGCGCGGTGTCCAGTCGCGTTCGGGGTGGCTTCGGATCTGGTCGTATAGCGCGACCGTCTCGATGATGTTGAGCAACTGGCGCTTATATTCGTGGATGCGCTTGATCTGCACGTCGAACAGCGCGTCTGGATCGACACGCAGCCCCATGCTCTCCTTGATGTGATTAGCCAGTGCCACCTTGTTCGAACGCTTCACCGCGGCAAAGCGCTCCCTGAAACCGGAATCGTCAGCAAAAACATCCAGATCGACGAGCTTTTCCGCATCGTCGAGGAAAGCGTCGCCGATCGCATCGCGGATCAACGCGGTGAGGCCGGGGTTGCACTGTTGGAGCCAGCGGCGCGGCGTGATGCCGTTCGTCTTGTTGTTGATCCGCGTCGGGTAGAGCTTGTGCAGGTCTGCGAAGACGGTCTTCTTCATCAGCTGCGTATGCAGCGCGGCGACGCCGTTGACGCTGTGCGAACCGGCGAAGGCGAGGTTCGCCATCCGCACCCGCCGCTCGCCACCTTCGTCGATCAGGCTGATCGCGGCGATCGCCCGTTCGTCTAGAAGGGGGCCGTCTATGCCTTCGGCGCCACGCGCCTCACGCAGCAGCTTGGCGTTGATCGCGTAGACGATCTGCATGTGGCGCGGGAGCAGGCGTTCGAACAGCGGCAGCGGCCAGCTCTCCAGGGCCTCGGGCAGCAATGTGTGGTTCGTATAGCCGAAGGTGGCCCGCGTGATCTTCCACGCCTCGTCGAACGCGAATTCGTGGTGATCGATCAGCAGGCGCATGAGCTCGGCGACCGACACAGCGGGGTGCGTGTCGTTGAGCTGGATCGCGGCCTTGTCGGGCAGCGTGCGGATGTCGCCAAAATACTGGATGTGGCGGCGGAGGATGTCCTGGATCGACGCCGACGAGAAGAAATACTCCTGCCGTAGCCGCAACTCCTGCCCGGCGGCGGTGGAGTCGTTCGGGTAGAGAACGCGCGTGAGAGTCTCGGCGCGTGTCTGATCGGCGAGGGCGCCCGAGAAATCGCCGGCGTTGAAGCGGTCGAGCTTGATCGGATCGAACGCGCGGGCGGTCCATAGCCGCAGCGTGTTGACGTGTTTGCCGCGCCAGCCGACGACGGGGGTGTCGATTGCGGTCGCCTCGACCGCCTCGGACGGGCTCCAGTGAATTTGACCACCATCCGTTACCGTGACCTCGCCGCCGAAGCCGATGAAATAGGCACTCTCGCGGCGTTCGAACTCCCAAGGGTTGCCGTGCGCGAGCCAGTTCTCCGGCATCTCGACCTGCCAGCCATCGTCGATCCGCTGGCGGAACATGCCGTTCACATAGCGGATGCCGTAGCCGTAGGCGGGCAGCTCCAAGCTCGCCATGCTTTCCATGAAACATGCCGCAAGACGCCCGAGGCCGCCATTGCCGAGCGCTGCGTCGGGCTCGATCTCCTCCAGTTCGGCGAGGTCGACGCCGTGCAGAGCTAGGGCGCGCGTGACTTCGTCGTTGCGCTGGAGGTTGGTCACCGCGTCGCGCAACAGCCGGCCGATCAGGAATTCGAGGCTGAGATAATAGACGCGCTTGGCGCCGGCCGCGTGCGCCGCCTTGGTCGACGCCATCCAGCGTTCGACGATGTCGTTGCGCACCGTCAGGATCGTCGCGGCAAGCCAGTCGTGGGAGCGGGCCGCCTGCGCATCCTTGCCGATGCGGTGGACAAGCGTGTCCAGTATCGAGTCGGCCAGATCTTGGATGACGAAATCTTTAACGGGCGGCTGTACGGCAGGATCTGAGGTCACGCGGCTTCCGAAATCGTTACGGTCGCCGTGATCCTAGCCGCCCGCGAGCCGATGTCACGCGGACTTCCTTCCGCGATCGGAAGAACTTGCTCTGCTCGTGCTTTGGGATGATCCATCACCGCGCGGGGGCGGTGGTGGACAGGGTAGGGTTCGAACCTACGTAGGAGAAACTCCGGCAGATTTACAGTCTGCTGCCTTTAACCACTCGGCCACCTGTCCAGGCCGCTTTTGCAAGCGCCGCTCTTTCGAGCGCCACTGTTTCAAGCGAGGCGGCTCAATGGCGAAGCGCGCCCGGTGTGTCAACGCAGCTTTTGCGAAGTTTCGCGCTTCGGTGTTGCCGCGCAGGCCGAATGCCGACAAGGACGCCCGATACACAGACACGATAGAGAGCGAATATGGCACGCAAGGGACACAGGCCGAGCAAGGCACCGGCAGGCCGCCCCCGCTTCTGGGGCAAGCACGCAGTAGGGGCGGCGCTCGCCAATCCGGAGCGCACGGTGCGGAAAATCCTCGGCACGCGCGAGGCGCTGGCCGGGTTCGACCTGCCGGCCGACGTGCCGGTGACCTATGCCGAGGCCGCCGATCTGGCGCGGCTGGTGCCGGGCGACGCGCCGCACCAGGGCGTGGTGATCGAGGTCGAGCCGCTCGAGGACATGTGGCTCGCCGACCTGCTCGAGCACGGCAAGGACGACAATCGCCCGCTGGTGATCCTCGACGGCGTGACCGATCCGCATAACGTCGGCGCGATTCTGCGCTCGGCGGCGGCGTTCGACGCGCTCGGGATCATCACGCCGGATCGCAACGCGCCGCCGGAGTCGGGGACGATCGCGCGGGCGGCTTCCGGGGCGCTGGAGTCGGTGCCTTGGATTCGTGTCGTCAACCTCGCGCGCGCTCTGGAAGAGATTGCCGCGGCGGGGTTCTGGCGGATCGGGCTTACGGGCCACGCGACGCAGACGCTGTCGGAAGCGATGGGCACGCAGCGGATCGCGATCGTGCTCGGCGCGGAAGGCGAGGGCATGCGCCAGAATACCGAGCAGCATTGCGACGAGCTGGCGAAACTGCCGATCTCGGAGAAGGTGGAGAGCCTGAACGTCTCGAACGCCGCCGCGATCGCGCTCTACGCGATCACGACCAGGTGACCTGAACTCCCTCTCCCCGCCGGGGAGAGGGAAGGGGCCCGCCGCGCTTGCGGTGGGAAGGGTGAGGGGCGTGGGGCTCGGGACGTTGCATCCCAACTGCCCCTCACCCTTCCGTCGCCTACGGCTCCTCCCTCCCTCTCCCCGGAGGAGCGAGGGACAGTTAGTCCTCCACCGCGATCCTCACCTTCAACCCATCCAGCGCATCGGTCAGCTCGATCTGGCACGACAGCCGCGAGCCCGCATCCCGATCGCTCGTCGAATCGAGCAGGTCGTCCTCGTCCGGCCCCATCGGCTTCAGTTTGGCCGCAAACTCCGGGTCGACATGGACGTGGCAGGTGGCGCACGAGCAACAGCCGCCGCACAACGCCAGGATCTCGTCGATCCCGGCGTCGCGAATGACTTCCATCACCGAAAGGCCGGCCTCGCCGATGATCTCGCGTTCTTCCCCTTCGCGCGTCACGACGATAAGCTTGGGCATGTCATTCTCCGAAAAATCTTCGTGCGTTCATGCCGTTGCGCCGGCCGCGGATCAAGCATCATGGAGCCAAGCATCATGGGCCTGAGCGCAGAGCAACTCGAAACCGCCATGGCGGCGTTGTGCGCCATCGAACCGGCGTTCGCGGTCGCGGTCGGCAATGCCGGCCACCCTGCGCCGCGGATCAGCGAGCGCGGCTTCGCGACGTTGCTACGGACGATCGTCGGGCAACAGGTGAGCGTCGCCTCGGCGGCGGCGGTCTGGACCAAGCTCGACGCGGTGGTCGGTGGTGCGGGCGATCCGGCGAAGATCGCCGCCGCCAGCGACGAGTTGCTGCGCAGCGCCGGCCTCTCGCGCCAGAAGCTTGGCTATGCACGCAGCCTCGCCGACGAGGTGACGAGCGGCCGGCTCGACCTGACCAACCTGCCCGAGGACGACGAGGAGGCGATCGCCGCGCTGGTCCGCGTAAAGGGCATCGGCCGCTGGTCGGCGGAAATCTACCTGCTGTTCGCGGAAGGGCGGGCCGACATCTGGCCGGCGGGCGACCTCGCGATCCAGATCGAGGTCGGACGCATTCTCGGTCACGAAACCCGCCCGAGCGAGAAACTGACGCGCGAAGTCGCGGAGGCCTGGCGTCCGCATCGGGGAGCGGCAGCGATCTTCGCCTGGCATCATTACCAGGCGGACATGAAGGTGATCTGACCTCCTTCTCCCCTCCCTGGAAGGAAGGGGGGAGTTCCTTCCATCTTTCGTGCGTTTCGCCTCACCCTACCCGTCATCCCAGCGGAAGCTGGGATCTCCTCGTTCGGGTCGCGGCTCTCGCCAACCGGGATACCCCAGCTTCCGCTGGGGTGACGGATGAGGGAGCGGGGACGGGAGGCTGTTATGGCGGCTTTGGCAACGGCTTGAGACGCAAGCGCTTGTCCCAACCCGCCCGTTCCGGCAAAGCACCCTCCGATGTCAGCCCCCAATCTCCCCGCTTACGACTTCGCCAATTCGCTCTCCGAGAGCCACCGCACCGTCGTCGTCCCCGAAGGCGCGTCCTTCTGGCGCCGCCTGTTCGCGTTCGTAGGCCCGGGCTATCTCGTCGCGGTCGGCTATATGGACCCCGGCAACTGGGCGACCGACATCGCCGGCGGCTCCGCATTCGGCTACACATTGTTGTCAGTCGTACTGCTGTCGAACCTCATGGCGATGGTCCTGCAAGCGCTCTCCGCCCGACTCGGCATCGTCGCCGGGCTCGACCTCGCGCAGGCCTGCCGCGCACATTATTCGAAGCCGGTCTCGCTCGTGCTCTGGTTCCTCTGCGAGATCGCGATCATCGCCTGCGATCTCGCCGAAGTGCTCGGCACGGCGATCGCGCTGAAGCTGCTGTTCGGGCTGCCACTGGTTTACGGCGTCGTGCTGACCGCGCTCGACGTGTTCCTGATCCTCGCGCTGCAACGCTTCGGGTTCCGCAAGCTGGAGGCGTTCGTCGTCGCCTTGCTCGTCATCATCGCCGGCTGCTTCATCTTCGAGCTGTTCCTCGCACGGCCCGACATGGCGGGCGTGCTCGGCGGGCTGGTGCCAACCACGCAGATCGTCACCAACCCGGCGATGCTCTACATCGCGATCGGCATCCTCGGTGCGACCGTGATGCCGCACAATCTGTATCTCCACTCGTCGATCGTCCAGACCCGCGCCTTCGCCAAGGACCCGGCTGGCAAGCGTGACGCGATCACGATGGCGACGATCGACGGCACCGTCGCGCTCGGCCTCGCCTTCTTCATCAACGCCGCGATCCTGATTCTCGCCGCCGCGACCTTCCACGTCGCTGGCCGCACAGACGTCGCCGAGATCGACCAGGCCTATGAGTTGCTGGCCCCGATGCTCGGCATGGGCGCGGCAAGCGTGCTGTTCGCGGTCGCGCTGCTCGCGTCGGGCCAGAACTCGACCGTGACGGGCACGCTCGCAGGCCAGATCGTGATGGAGGGCTTCCTCAACCTGCGCATGCCGGTCTGGGCACGGCGGCTGGTGACGCGGTTGCTCGCGATCGTCCCCGCCGTGTTCGTGGTCGGTGCGTCGGGCGATGCGGGCGCGACGAAGCTGCTGGTGCTGAGCCAGGTCGTGCTCAGCCTGCAGCTCCCGTTCGCCGTCGTGCCGCTCGTCAAGTTCACCGGCGACCGCACGATCATGGGCGAACTGGTCAGCCCGGCATGGCTGAAGATCCTCGCCTGGTCGATCGCCGCGGTGATCATCGGCCTGAATGGTACTTTGCTCTATGGCATGCTCTGAATACGAAAACGGCGAACACGAAAACGGCGGCCGATCGCTCGGCCGCCGCTTCCTCATTCGCTAGCTTCGGCTGGAGTTCAGCGGCATTTCACGTTGCCGCGGTCGACCGACCGGCCGAGCAATGCGCCGCCACCGGCACCCGCCAGCGTGCCGAGCGTACCGCCACCGATCAGGTTGGCCAGCGCGCCGCCGCCAAGCGCGCCGATCACCAGACCGGTCGTGCCGTCGTTGCGCTTGCAATAGGCGCGGCCGTCGCGACCACGATAAATCCGGTCGTTGCGGCCGAGGCGGCGCTCACGGTACTTGCCGTCGCGGTAGCTGTTCGACGGATCCCAGTTGCGGTCGTCGCCACGCCAGTTGCGATCGTTACCGCGCCGGTCGTTGCTGAAACGACGGTCGTCACGATCGCGACGGTCGTTGTTGTCGCGGCGATCGTCGTAACGCTGCGCAGTCGCGGCAGTCGGCAGCATCGCCGGCGCGGCGACGGCGACCGACATCAATGCTGCGATAAGATGCTTCTTCATGCGATAATCTCCTGATCTATGCCGGTGTAACTTGCATCGCCCGGTAAAAGTTCATTCTTCGCCATTCGTGCGGGTGGCCGAGGGCTTGCACCGGTTTGCGCAGACCGATAGCAATCGATCGATGAAGGTCGAGGGCAGCTATCGCGACACCGGGTTCGCGCATCTTCGCGGATTGATACCGGTGGAGGTGACCGATGCCTTCCTGCGCCGCCTGAAGCAGGATCTGGCGCTGGACCGGGTCGATCTGAGCGGTGTCACGCGGCATCCCAATCTGTTGAAACGTGCGGCGTTCGAGGTTTATGGCCGGCAGTATCCGCCGATGCTGCAGTTCCTGTGGGGCCTGACGCCGATCGTCAGCCAGCTCGTTGGGCGTGAGCTGTTGCCGACCTATGATTATTTCCGGATCTACCGCGAGGGTGACGTCTGCATGGTGCATTCGGACCGCCAGGCGTGCGAGCACAGCCTGTCGCTGACGCTCGACTATAGCGACGGTGCACCCTGGGATCTGGAGGTCGGTACGGTGCGGACCGAACCGAGTGCGCGCGTCACCGACGACTTCGGTGCGGAGCCATACGCGGCGATCGCGATGGAGGTCGGCGATGCGGTCCTGTACCAGGGCGTGCATCACCGCCACGGCCGGATGACGCCGAACCCGAACGGCTGGTCGGCGCACCTCTTCCTGCACTGGGTCGACCGCGACGGGCCCTATCGGGATCAGGCGTTGGAAGGCGAAACCAGCCGCGCGAAGGCGGACTTCCACTTCATCTAAAGGCCAGCGTCAGACCTTGTCGGGGCTGGCCATCGAACAGTCATGCCCGTGGCCGGTCTCGACCTGCAACGTGGCGTGGCCGATGCCGAATTTTTCGTGGAGCATCGTCCTGGCGTCGCTCAGGAACCGGTCGCCGGGGTGACCGGCGGGCATCACCAGATGCGCGGTCAGGACGGGTTCGGTGGTGCTCATCGGCCAGATGTGCAGATCGTGGATCTCGGTGACGCCGGGCAGCCCGCAGAGCGCGTCGTCGACGTGATCGAACTCGATCCCACGGGGAACCGCCGACAGCGACATCTCGACGGTCTCGCGGAGCAGGCCCCAGGTCTGCCAGAAAATCAGGATGGCGATGACGATGCTGACTGCGGGGTCGATCCAGGTGAGGCCGGTGCGCCAGATCACGAATCCCGCGATCACCACGCCTGCCGACACCAGCGCGTCCGCCGCCATGTGCAGATAGGCGCCGCGGATGTTGACGTCGCCTTTCCGTCCGCGCGCGAACATCCAGGCGGTGAACGCGTTGACGGCGATGCCGATGCCCGCGACCATCGACACAGTGAGGCCGGCCGTCGGGGCGGGGTCCGAGAAGCGCTGAGACGCCTCCAGCACGATCGCGCCGAGCGCGACCAGCAGGAGCAACGCGTTGGCCAGCGCGGCGAGGATCGTCGATCCCTTCAGCCCATAGGTGTAGCGCTTGGTCGGTGCCGTGCGCGCGAGCATCGTGCCACCCCAGGCGACGACGAGGCCCAGCACGTCGCACAGATTGTGACCGGCGTCGGCGAGCAGCGCGACCGAGTCGATCCGCAGGCCGATGATCGCCTCGACCGCGACGAACACGATGTTGAGCCCGATCCCGATCGCGAAGGCCCGGTCGAACGAGGCCGGCGCGTGGCTATGGCCGTGTCCGCCATGCGAGTGGCCATGCGAATGCCCCCCAGATTGACCGTGGTCATGGCTATGGTCATGCCCGTGATGATGTCCGCCCAAAGCCCGCGCTCCACTAATCCGGCCGCCGCCTAGCACCGCCGTCTCGTGAGATACTAGGACGCGAGCATTCTTAGGCGGTTGCGCCCTGTCCCACCCACTCCGTCACCCCGGCGGAGGCCGGGGCCCACCGTCCCGCACACTCAGTCCTCCCGGATGTGCGGAACAGTGGATGCCGGAACGAGTCCGGCATGACGGGGGCTACCCCTCGTTGGCGAGCGCCTTCAGCCGATACAACGCGTCCAGCGCATCGCGCGGACTCATCGCATCGATGTCCAGCTTAGCCAGATCCTCGCGCAACACGTCACAAGCCGCCTCCTCGACCTGCGCCGCCGCCGCAAATAACGGCAAATCGTCCAGCCCAGCCGCCAACCCGCCAGTCTTCGCCCGCCCAGCCTCGAGCTTCGCCAGCACAGCCTTCGCCCGAGCCACCGTCGCCGGCGACATCCCCGCCAGCCGCGCGACCGCCAGCCCATAGCTCCGATCCGCCGGCCCATCCGCGAGTTCGTGGAGCAACACCAATTCCCCCTTCCACTCGCGCGCACGGACATGATGCAACGACAGCGCCTCGCACCGCTCCGCCAACCTCGTCAGCTCATGATAATGGGTCGCGAACAGGCACCGGCAGCGATTATCCTCGTGGATCGCCTCGACCACAGCCCAGGCGATCGCGAGGCCGTCATACGTCGAAGTCCCCCGCCCGACCTCGTCGAGGATCACGAACGACCGAGGCGTAGCCTGCGCGAGGATCGCCGCGGTCTCGACCATCTCGACCATGAACGTCGACCGCCCCCGCGCGAGATTGTCCGAAGCCCCGACCCGGCTGAACAACCGATCGACCAGCCCTAGAGTCGCCTTGGTCGCAGGCACATACGACCCCGCCTGCGCGAGCACCGCGATCAGCGCGTTCTGCCGCAGGAAGGTCGATTTACCGCCCATGTTCGGCCCGGTGACGAGCCACAGCCGCGACGCCTCCGACAGGTTGCAGTCGTTGGCGACGAACCGGTCACCCGATTTCGCCACGGCGGCCTCGACCACCGGATGCCGCCCGCCCTCGATCTCGAAGCAAGCATGATCGACCAGCGAAGGCCGCGCCCAAGCCCCTTCCGCCGCCCGCTCCGCCAACCCGGCCGCAACGTCCAACCGTGCCAACGCGTCCGCCGTAGCCGCAATCGCCTCGCGCCCCGCCAGAGCCTGCGCGGTCAGCTCCTCCAGATGCGCCGCCTCCGCCGCCAGCGCATGCGCGCCCGATTGCGACACCTTAGCCGCAACCTCATGCAAGGCAGGCGTATTGAACCGCACCACGCCCGCCAAAGTCTGCCGATGCGTAAAGCCGCTCTCAGGCTTCATCAGCGGATCGGCCGCCCGCGCCGGCACTTCGACATGATAGCCAAGCACGCCGTTATGCCTGATCTTCAACGCGGTAACGGCGGTAGAAGTCCGAAACTGCGCCTCCAGCGCCGCGATCGCCCGTCGCCCGCCAGCCCCCGCATCGCGCAGATCATCGAGCGCCGCGTCATACCCCGCCGCGATATATCCGCCATCCGAAGCCTCGATCGGCGGCGACGGCACCAGGGCGCGCTTCAGCAGGTCGATCAGCGCACCATGCCCGCGCAACCTGGGCGCGATGTCGCGCAACAGCACCGGCGGATCGACGATCGCATCCATCCGCTCGCCAAGGCTCCACGCCCCGTCGAGCCCGTCGCGCAACTGCCCCAGATCGCGCGGCCCACCACGTCCCGCCGCCAGCCGTCCGAGCGCCCGCCCGATGTCCGGCAAAGCCCGCAACGTCGACCGCAACCGCTCCCGCGCCGCCTGGTCGTCATGGAACAGCCGCACCAGATCGAGGCGCGCATCGATCGCTGCCTTGTCCATCAATGGTGCCCCAAGATCCGCCCCCAGCAACCGCGCGCCGGCCCCCGTCACGGTCCGATCGACCGCATCCAGCAGGCTCCCCTTCCGCACGCCGCCGGTCGTGCACGTCAGCTCCAGGCTCTCGCGCGTGGCGGCGTCGATCGCCATCGTCTCCGCCGCCCGCCCGATCCGCGGCGGCCGCAGGAACGGCATCGCGCCCTTCGCATTATGCTCCAGATACGCGACCAGCCCGCCCGCCGCGGCCAGCCCGGCGCGCCCGAACTGCCCGAACCCGTCGAGCGTCGCCACGCCGTACAACCGCTTCAGCCGAGCCTCGCCAGCCCCACTGTCGAAGTCGATCTTCGGCCGCAGCGTCGTCGCAAATTGCTCGAACGCGCTAGCCTCCGACGCCACAACTTCGGCCCCGCCAAGCCGTGCGAGTTCCGCCTCAACCGCATCCCCCGCAACCTCGACGATCTCGAACCGCCCGGTCGACACATCCGCCGCAGCAATGGCGACAGACCCACCAGCCTCCCCGATCGCCACGCACCAATTATCCGATCGCGCGTCGAGCAGAGCCTCCTCGGTCAGCGTCCCCGCCGTTACCACCCGAACTATCGCCCGCGCGACGAGCGCCTTGGATCCACCGCGCGCTTTCGCTTCCGCCGGGCTCTCGACCTGCTCGGCGATCGCCACCCGGTGCCCCGCCTTGATCAGCCGTTGCAGATACACCGTCGCCGCATGCACCGGCACGCCGCACATCGGGATCGGCTTCCCCTCATGTTCGCCGCGCGCCGTCAGCGCGATATCGAGCACCCCCGCCGCGATCCGCGCATCGTCCATGAACAATTCGAAGAAATCGCCCATGCGGTAAAACAACAGGCAATCCTGCGCCTCCGCCTTCAGGCCGAGATACTGCGTCATCATGGGGGTAGGGGGCGACATCCGACGCGGGTAGCGAAAAGCCGCGCCCCGTAAAACCCCTCTCCCCCCGGGGGGAGAGGGAGGGGCCCGCGCGAAGCGTGGGAGGGTGAGGGTGAGGGTGAGGGGGAGTGAGGCTCGGGCGCTTCCCCCAACCGCCCCTCATCCGGCGCCTGCGCGCCACCTTCTCCCGGAGGGGGAGAAGGGCGTTCGATAGCAACCCCACTAGGGCGAAGTGTCCGGGGTGACGAACGCCGACCACCTGCCTAGAAGGTCCTCCAGATCCTAACGACCGCGCGAGGCCCCGCCCATGTCCGACGAAACGCTCCAATTCTCCGAACGCGAAGCGCTGCTCTTCCATTCGGAAGGCCGCCCGGGGAAGATCGAGATCATCGCATCGAAGCCGATGGCGACGCAGCGCGACCTCGCGCTCGCCTATTCGCCCGGCGTCGCGGTGCCGGTGCAGGCGATCGCCGACGATCCCGCCAAGGTCTACGACTACACCGCCAAGGGCAATCTCGTGGCCGTCATCACCAACGGCACCGCGATCCTCGGCATGGGCAATCTCGGCCCGCTCGCGTCGAAGCCGGTGATGGAAGGCAAGGCGGTCCTCTTCAAGCGCTTCGCCGACGTCGATGCCATCGACATCGAGCTGAAGACCGAGGACGTGAACCGCTTCATCGACGCGGTCGAGCTGATGGAGCCGACGTTCGGCGGCATCAACCTCGAGGACATCAAAGCGCCCGAATGCTTCATCATCGAGCAGGCCCTGCGCGAGCGGATGAACATCCCGGTCTTCCATGACGACCAGCACGGCACCGCGATCATCACCGCCGCCGGCCTCATCAACGCGTGCTTGCTGACCCGGCGGAAACTCTCCGAGGTCAAGATCGTCGTCAACGGCGCCGGCGCCGCGGCGATCGCCTGCACCGAGCTCGTGAAAGCGATGGGCGTGCGCCACGACAACGTCATCCTGTGCGATCGCAAGGGCGTGATCTACCAGGGCCGCGACGGCGTCGATCAGTGGAAGTCCGCGCACGCCGCCGTCACCGAAACGCGCACGCTGACCGAGGCGCTGGTCGGTGCCGACGTGTTCCTCGGCCTCTCCGCGGCGGGTTCGCTGACCCCGGAGATGGTCAAGGACATGGCCCCCGCGCCGATCATCTTCGCGATGGCCAACCCCGAGCCGGAGATCCGCCCCGAACTGGCGATGGCGGCACGCCCGGACGCGATCGTCGCGACCGGCCGCTCGGACTATCCGAACCAGGTCAACAACGTCCTCGGCTTCCCGTTCATCTTCCGCGGCGCATTGGACGTCCGCGCGACCGGCATCAACGACGCGATGAAGATCGCCGCCGCCAACGCCATCGCCGAACTCGCCCGCGAACGCGTGCCGGAGGAGGTCGCCGCGGCCTACGGGGTCAGCCACAGCTTCGGCCCAACCTACATCATCCCCGCCCCGTTCGATCCGCGCCTGATGGAAGTCGTCCCCGTCGCAGTCGCGAAAGCCGCGATGGCCTCAGGCGTCGCGACCAAGCCGATCCTCGACATCGAAGCCTACCGCCATTCCTTGAGGGCCCGCCTCAACCCGACCACCTCGGTCCTGTCGATGGCCTACGAAGGCGCCCGCGCGCATCCGAAACGCGTGATCTTCGCGGAAGGCGAGGAAGAAGTCGTCCTCCGCGCCGCCATCGCCTTCAAGGAAGGCGGCTACGGCACCCCTGTGTTGGTCGGCCGCGACGACGTGCCCGACCGGTTGCGCGCACTCGGCGTCACCGATCCCGAGAGTTTCGAACTCCACAACAGCCGCGTCTCGCCGCTAGTCCCCCGGATGGTCGACTTCCTCTATTCGAGGCTCCAGCGCCGCGGATACCTGCGCCGCGATTGCGAGCGGATGGTCAACCAGGACCGCAACATCTTCGGCGCGCTGCTGCTCCAATTGGGCGAAGGCGACGCGATGATCACCGGCATCACCCGCACCTACGGCGAGACGATGCGCCAGATCCGACGCGTGATCGATCCCGTCGCGGGCAAGACCCCCTTCGGTATCCACCTGCTCGTCGGCCAGAGCCACACGGTGTTCATCGCCGACACCACCGTCAACGAGAGGCCCACCGCCGAGCAACTGGCGGACTTCGCCGAACAAACGGCAGCGGTCGCACGTCGCATGGGTCACGAACCCCGCGTGGCGTTCCTGAGCTATTCGAACTTCGGCAATCCGAAGGGCGAATGGCTCGACAACATCCGCGATGCGGTGACGGTGCTGGATGGCCGGCAGGTTGGTTTCGAATACGAAGGCGAGATGGCGCCGGACGTGGCGCTGAACCCGAAGCAGTTGGCCAACTACCCCTTCGCGCGGCTGTCCGGGCCGGCCAACGTGCTGATCATGCCAGGCCTCCAGTCGGCGCATATCTCGGCAAAACTGCTCCGAGAACTGGGCGGGGACTCAGTCATCGGCCCGATGCTCATCGGCATGGAAAAGCCCGTCCAAGTTGCCCCAATGACGAGCACGGCCAGCGAGCTAGTAACCCTAGCCGTCTTAGCAGCAGGCGGCATAGCCCGCTAAAACTCCCTCGCCCCTACGGGGAGAGGGAAGGGGCCCGCCGCACTTGCGGTGGGAAGGGAGAGGGGAGTGAGGCTCGGGACGGCTAATCCCAACGCCCCTCTCCCTTCCGTCGCAAGCGCTCCTCCCTCCCTCTCCCCGGAGGGGCGAGGGAAGTCGGTTCAAGCGTCGATGCTCGTCCCCAACGACGCATGCACCAGCCCCCCATCCACCGTAATCGTCTCCCCAATCACATAATCCCCAGCCCGGCTCGCCAGATAGATCGCCGCCCCAGCCATATCCTCGTCCACCCCGACGCGCTTCGCCGGAATCCCCTGCGCCACCGCATCGCCGTGATCCCGCGCCGCCTTGTTCATGTCGCTCGCGAAAGCCCCCGGCGCGATCGAGGTCACGTTGATCGAATCCGTCACCAGCCGCGCCGCCATCCGCTTCGTCAGATAGATCAGCGCCGACTTCGACGCATGATAGCTGTACGTCTCCCACGGGTTCAGCCGCTGCCCGTCGATCGACGTGATATTGATAACCTTCGCCGGCTTCTCGCGCGAGCCCGAAGCCTTCAACGCCGCATGCAGCGCCTGCGTCAGGAAGAAGGGCGACTTCACGTTCAGGTCCATGACCTTGTCCCAGCCCACCTCCGAAAACTCCTCGAACGGCACGCCCCACGCCGCCCCCGCATTGTTCACCAGAATATCGAGTTGTGACTCATGCTCGGCGAACTGCGCCGCGAGCGCCTTGCACCCCGCCACCGTCGAGACATCCTGCGGCAACGCGATGCAGTTCGGCCCCAGTTCCGCCGCGGTCTCCTCGCACGCCGCGGCCTTGCGTGACGAGATATACACCTTCGCCCCCTGAGCGACGAACCCCGCCGCGATCATCTTGCCGATCCCGCGACTCCCGCCGGTGATCAGCGCGACGCGGCCGTCGAGCCGGAACAGGTTGGTAGTATCCATCACGCATCCTCCGAATGTTTGGCCGCTTGGTATCCCCGCCCGCCGCCCGCCGCAAACCCGTTTTTCGAACGCGCCATCATTGACGAGTGCGGAAGCCATACTATGCTCGCAAAAAAGAGCAGGAGAGTGCGGGTGAGGTTTTCAGGCAAGCGTGCCGTCGTGACCGGCGGCGCGTCGGGGATCGGGCGAGCGACCGCGCTCCGACTCGCCGACGAAGGCGCCACCGTCCTGATCGGCGACATCGACGAGGCCGGCGGCCACGCTCTCGCCGACGCATCCGGCGGCCGCATCATCTTCCAGCGCACCGACGTCCTCCAGGCCGGCGATATCGAGGCGCTGATGCAGACCGCCGACGACGCAGGCGGGCTCGACATCGTGTTCAACAATGCCGGCGCCGGCGGCTCGCGCGACCCGATCGGCGAGATTTCGCCGGCCGATTGGGACCGCACCCAGGCGCTCCTTCTCCGCTCGGTCGCGCTCGGCATCCGCTATGCAGCACCGCTGATGGCGAAACGCGGCGGAGGTGCGATCGTCAACACGTCTTCGGTTTCCGCACTCGGTACCGGCTACGCCCCGACCGCCTACTCCACCGCCAAGGCCGGCGTCCTCCACCTCACCAAACAAGCCGCTGCCGATCTCGCACAGCACAAAATCCGCGTGAACGCCGTCGTCCCCGGCTTCATCGTCACGAACATCTTCACACGCGCCCTCGAACTCGACGCCGCCAAGACCACGCAGGCGGACGCGATGATCGCGCATATCGCCGCCGACGCGCAGCCCATCCGCCGCCCCGGCACCGGCGAGGATATCGCCGCCGCGGTCGCGTTCCTCGCCAGCGACGATGCAAGCTTCATCACCGGCACGCACATCCTGGTCGACGGCGGCATGACGATCGGCACGCGGCCAAGCTGGGACCCGGCGCAACCGTCGCTGTTCGCCCTCCTCGACAAATTGAAATGACCGCCCCAGCCCGGCGCCTCTCGAACGGAACGATGGCCAGCTACGGCTTCGGCGCGGTTGCCTATGGGGTGAAGGATGCAGGCTTCGGCACGTTCCTGCTGCTGTTCTACAACCAGGTCGTCGGGCTGCCCTCCGCCACCGTCGGCCTCGTCATCATGATGGCGCTGCTGATCGACGCGTTCGTCGACCCCGCGGTCGGCTTCTTCTCCGATCGCACGCGGACCAAATGGGGCAGGCGACATCCCTGGATGTACGCGTCCGCGCTGCCGATCATGATCGGGTGGCTGCTGCTGTGGAATCCGCCCTCCGTGATGTCGCAACCGCAGACGCTGGTCTGGCTGTTCGTCATGGCGGTGATCGTGCGCAGCGCGGTGAGTTGCTACGAGGTCCCCTCGGTCGCGCTGACCCCCGAACTGACCTCAGGCTATGACGAGCGCACGCGGATCATGGCCTATCGCTATCTGTTCGGCTGGGTCGGCGGGCTGCTAATGCTGCTGTCGGCGTACCAGTATTTCCTTGCACCCACTGCGGCGTTCCCGAACGGCCTGCTCAACCGCGCCGGTTATAGCGGCTTCGCGCTGGCGGGGGCGCTGCTCATCGGCGTAGCGATCCTCGTCTCCGCGCTCGGCACGCACCACGAGATCAAGCATCTCCCCAACCCGCCGATCGCCCGCCAGACCTTGCGCGATTCCTTCGCCGAACTGCGCGAAACGGTGAAGAACCGAGCCTTTGCGATCCTGATGGCGGCGGGTCTGTGCGCCTACACGCTCCAGGGCATAAGCTACGCGATGTCGAATTACCTCTATATCTACGTATGGGGCTTCAAAGGCTCGACCTTTGTGTATCTGACCATCGCGTTGTTTTCAGGCGTCTTTCTCGCTTTCCTGGCGGCACCCCGGCTCGGAAAATCCGCCAGCAAGCCCAAGGCGGCAATGACCGCGGTGTTATGCGGTGCGGCGCTCAACACCGCGCCCTATTGGCTGCGCATGCTCGGCGTGTTTCCGGAGGTCGGCGAGTCCACGCTGCTGCCGATGCTGTTCGGTTTCTTCATTCTCGGCACCGCGTCGAACGTCACCGGGTTCATCCTCGGCGCGTCGATGATGGCGGACGTGGTCGAGGATTCGGAGGCGAAGACGGGGCGGCGGTCGGAAGGCGTGTTCTTCGCCGGCTCGTTCTTCGTCCAGAAGTGCACGAGCGGGATCGGCATCTTCTTCGCAGGGATGATCCTCGCGGTAGCGGGCTTTCCCGCTAAGGCGACGCCGGGCACGGTCCCGGTCGCCACGATCGACCGCCTCACGCTGATCTACGCCGGCCTCTACATCGCGCTAGCCTGCGTCTCCGCGTTCTTCTTCTCCCGCTTTCCGTTCGGGCGCGTGGAACATGAAGCGAGGTTGGCGCGGCTGGCAACGGGAGCAGTTCGCGAGAGCTAGGAGCCACGGCTTCCGATGATCCTCCCCCGCCAGGGGGAGGTGGCTGGCGCTTGCCAGACGGAGGGGGAGGCACGCGAAACGTGCGTTCCGTGTCCTCCCCCTCCGTCACCTTCGGCGACACCTCCCCCTTGCGGGGGAGGATGCAAAATCGCGATCGTCCCGCCCTTCCAGCAATGGGACCCGCACGTTAGGACCCAAGCTTGGCCTTCCCGACATCAGGAACGGCGACATCGGAGTTTCCATGCGCATCCCCGCACTAGCCACCGCCCTCACGCTCGTCCTGGCATCCCCCGCCGTAGCGCAAACTATCGCCCCAATCCTCACCACCCCCGACGCGCGCGATCCGCACAGCTACGCCCGCCCCGCCGAAGCGCGCGTCACGCACGTCGCGCTGGATCTCGCCGCCGACTTCGACACGCACGTCATCCGCGGCATCGCGACGCTCGACATCCTCGCGGCCCCCGGCGCCAAACAGATCATACTCGACGACAACGGCCTGAAGATCGTCAACATCACCGACGCCGCCGGCAAACCGCTCCCCTACGAAGTCGGCGTGGTCGACAAAATCCACGGCGCGCCGCTCACCGTCACGCTCAACGGCGCGAAGACAATCCGCATCGCCTACGCCTCGTCCCCCGACGCCAAGGCGCTGCAATGGCTCACCCCCGCGCAGACCGCCGGCAAGAAACAGCCCTTCCTGTTCAGCCAAGGCGAAGCGATCCTCAACCGCAGCTGGATCCCGACGCAGGATTCCCCCGGCATCCGCCAGACCTGGGAAGCGAAGATCGCCGTCCCCAGGCAGCTCACCGCGGTGATGAGCGGGCTCGCGACCGGCAAGCCGACCTGCGTCGCCGATCGCTGCACGTTCGAATACAAGATGGACAAGCCCGTCGCCCCCTATCTGATCGCCCTCGCGGTCGGCGACATCGCGTTCAAGTCGACCGGCCCGCGCACCGGCATCTGGGCCGAACCCGCGACGCTGCCCAAGGCCGCTTATGAATTCGGCGAACTCGAGAAATTCGTTGCCGCTGCCGAAGGGCTGTACGGCCCGTATCGCTGGGGCCGCTACGACGTGTTGGTCCTGCCGCCGTCGTTCCCGTTCGGCGGCATGGAGAATCCGACGCTCACCTTCGCCACGCCGACCGCGATCGCCGGCGACCGCAGCCTCGTCTCGCTGATCGCGCACGAACTCGCGCACAGCTGGTCGGGCAACCTCGTGACGAACGCGACCTGGGACGATTTCTGGCTCAACGAGGGCTTCACCAGCTATTTCGAGAACCGGATCATGGAGGCGCTCTACGGCAAGCGCCGCGCCGACATGGAGGCGGACCTCGCCTGGACCGACATGCTCGCGGCGGTGAAGGAGGCGGGCGGTCCCGCGGTCAAGGACACGCAGCTCCACCTCGATCTAGATGCCTCGCGCGATCCCGACGACGGCATGACCCAGATCGCCTATGACAAGGGCGCCGCCTTCCTCCGCACCATCGAGAAACAGGTCGGTCGCGCGCGGTGGGACGCATACCTCCGCAGCTATTTCGACCGCCACGCCTTCCAGCCGCAGACCAGCGCCGGCTTTCTCGCCGACCTCAAGTCGAAGCTGCTGACCCCCGCCGAAGCCAGGACGATCGGGGTCGACACCTGGGTCTACAGCCCCGGCATCCCGGCGAACGCGGTCCACGTAACGTCCGCCGCGTTCCCTGCGGTCGATGCGGCGGCGAAGGCGTACGCCGCTGGTGGGCCGGTCTCCGGCGTTCCCGGCAAAGCGACCACGCAGGAGATCACGCGCTTCATCACGCAACTCCCGCGGAAGCTATCGACGGAGTGGTTGAAGACGCTAGACGCCACGTTCGGCTGGAACACGACGGGCAATTCGGAAATCCGCTTCGCCTGGCTGCAACTCGCGCTCGCCAATCACTATGCACCCGCCGACGCCTCGGCCGAGCAGTTCCTGACCTCGCAAGGGAGGCGCAAGTTTGTCGCGCCGCTGTTTCAGCAGATGATGGACTCGGGCGACTGGGGTCACAAGCTGGCGATGGACATCTACGGCAAGGCGCGGCCGGGCTATCATGCGGTCACGCAGGTCACCGTGGACCGCATAACCGGCTGGAAACTCATGAACTGAGCCTGACGGGGCCATATTTTGGGCGTTGGTCGGCGCGGTAACACGCTTCGTCGGATATGGTTCCACGACGTATTTCAATTAATTCGAACCTCCCGTAGCCAGACTGTGACGAACGGGTTTTGGCCGGGGGGTCTCGATGAATTTCAAGGCGTTAGCAGCGCGTTTTGCGCTGGTGGTATCGTGCGGCCTGATGACGGCCACACCGGCAGCAGCCCAGTTCTGGCAGTGTGTCACGTTCGCGCGCTCGGTTTCGGGGATCGAAATCCGTGGCAACGCAAACACTTGGTGGAGCCAGGCCGAGGGTCGCTACGAGCGCGGCCACACCCCGAAGGCCGGTTCGGTCCTCGCCTTCTCGCCGACCTCGCGGATGCGCGTCGGCCATGTCGCGATGGTGTCGAAGGTCGTCAGCGACCGCGAAGTCCTCCTCACCCACGCCAACTGGTCGCGCCCCGGCGCCGTCGAGACCAACGTCCGCGCGGTCGACGTTTCGTCGGCGGGCGACTGGAGCATGGTCAAGGTCTGGTACGGCCCGCAAGGCGGCCTCGGCACCTCGGCCTATCCGACCAAGGGCTTCATCTACTCAGGCCACGCCCCTGCTGGTGACACGCTCGATGCGCCTGCGTCTTCGTTCCAGATCGCCAGCAGCACCCGCACCGTGACGGCAACGCAGCGCGCCAATGCCGCTCAGCTTGCAACGATCCAGCACGGCCCGACCGACCCCCGCGGCATCTTCACGCTGGTGAACGAGGCGAACTGAGGTTTGGCTTCTGCGGTGGGGTCCGGGGTGCGCTGCGGCATTCCCGGCCGACTCCGACATCAGCAGTCTGACGTTTCGCTACTGATCGCCTCATGACAGATCAGCGCCTCAACTGTCCCCAACAGAGCACCTCCCCGGCGAAGGCCGGGGCCCAACTGGTGAGGTCGCAGTAACGAAACGCATTCCTCGCTCAGCAACGTTTCCCAATTGGACCCCGGCCTTCGCCGGGGGGGGCAAAACAGTGCGTCGGGTAGCTTACCTCGCTTGTTCTCCCGCGAAGGCGGGAGCCCAGTCTGGACTCCCGCCTTCGCGGGAGAACAAGTTTTACGTGCTTAGCAGGATACGTGGTGGCGCATCTAAAAGGTGAGCGCCCTCACGCCGCCCTAAACGTCAACGCATCGCCATTCATGCAGTACCGCTTGCCCGTCGGCTTGGGTCCGTCGTCGAACACGTGCCCCAGATGCCCGCCGCACCGTCGACAATGCACCTCGGTCCGCCCCATCCCCAGCGTCGAATCCAACCGCGTCCGCACCGCGTTCGGCAGCGGCTGCCAAAAGCTCGGCCAACCCGTACCGCTTTCGAACTTGGTCTTCGACGAAAACGCCGGCAGAGCACAGCCGCCACACGAGAAGACCCCCGCACGATGTTCGCCGTTCAGCGGGCTGGAATAGGGCCGCTCGGTGCCCTCCTTGCGCAGCGTGGTGTACGCATCCGGCGACAGCTTCTTGCGCCACTGCGCATCGGTCAATGTCACCTCGAACCGCTCCGCCGCCTGCGCAGGCTGCGACGAGCACCCCCACAGCGCAAAGCCGGCGACACCCGCCCCGGCAAGCGTGAGGAAAGCGCGGCGGTCGGGGGGCGTGTTGGTCATGGACATGATATAAGTACGATTCCGTCGGCGAACAGGATGCGGCCCAAACACCCCGTCGTCCTGACGAATGTCAGGATCCAGAGTATCAGGCGCGCCATGCGTGGCTCTGGATCCCGGATCGAGCCCAGGATGACGGGGTCGGCCGTCAGTATTTGCTGATCTCGACCGGCAGCGTGCGATACCCGTGGACGAAGCACGCCGCGACCCGAGTCGGCTCGGCGAGCACGTTGATCCGCATGCGGCGGGCGGCCATCTCCTCCAGCAGGATCGCGATCTGCATCTCCGCCAGCCGCGCGCCGACGCAGCGGTGGATGCCGTGCCCGAACGCCAGATGCCGCCGCGCGTTTGGCCGATCCACCACGATCGCGTCCGCATCGTCGCCGAACACGCTCTCGTCCCGGTTCGCCGAGATGTACCAGAGCGCCAACTTGTCGCCCGCCTTGATCTGCTGCCCCATCAGTTCCGCGTCCGCCGTCGCGGTGCGGCGCATGTGCGCGAGCGGGGTCTGCCAGCGCAGGATCTCGCTCACCGCATTTGGGATCAGCGCCGGGTTCGCCTCCAGCTTCGCGCGCGACTCGGGGAACTTGTCGAGCCCATACGCCAGCGCCGACATCGAATTGCGCGTCGTATCGTTGCCGCCGACGATCAGCAGGATGAGGTTCCCGATGAACTCGTTGTGATCCATATGGCTCATCGCATCCGAATGGATCATCATCGAGATCAGGTCGGGCGTCGGCGCCTTGTCGATCTTCGCATCCCACAACCCTTTGAAATACGATCCGCATTCGAACATGTGGACGAGGCGTTGCTGGCGCAGTTCCTCGCTTTTCACCAGCTCGATATCGCCCGCCCAGTCGGACCAGAAGGTGAGCTTCCGCCGGTCAGCCCAGGGAAAATCGAACAGGATCGCCAGCATCTGCGTGGTCAGTTCGATCGCCACCGTATCGACCCAGTCGAACGGCGTGTTCCACGGCAGGCTGTCGAGCATGTCCGCGGTGCGCCGCCGGATATCCCCCGACATCCGCGTCATCTCGCTCGGCGTGAAGGCAGGCGCGACGGTGCGGCGTTGCCCGGTATGCACCGGCCGATCGCGCGCGATGAACATCGGCATGCGGACGTCACGCTCGGCGACGAAATCGGCGATCGTGATCCCGCCCGCCTCGGAGGAATAGAGATCGGGGAGCGACTCGACCTCGACGATGCCCTTGTAGTTCGAGACCGACCAGTACGGCCCATAGTCGGACTGCTCGACGTAATGGACCGGGGACTCGGCCCGCAGCGTCTTGAACGGCGCCTGCCACACATCGTCGCGGTACAGCTCGGCGCGGCTCACATCGAGCGGATCGACCGCGTGCTGCGCCACGTCTCTCACCAGAGTCGCCATCGTCTCTCTCCCGTGTTTTGCCACAGGAAAGGCTTTGCTGACACTTATGTCAACAGGGTTGGGCCGAGTGGTGTAATGTGTCTCACCAACCTTCGTCTTACCCACCCCGTTCGTGCTGAGCGAAGTCGAAGCACCTGCGCCCGGGGCCTACCCTTCGACTGCGCTCAGGGCGAACGGTTGGAGATGGGGGCGGAGCGGGCTTGTCAAACCGCCTTCGCCTTCCGCCGCCAAAACGGCCGAGCACTCCCCGACTGCAGCACCCCCCGCCGGAACAGACGCGCGCCGACGGTGATGAAGATCGTCACCCACAACGCCTGCCAAGCCAGCGCCGCGACATGCGGCCAAAGCTCCGGCGAGTTCGCCGCACGGCCCGCCATCGCGAACGGCGACGACAGCGGGAACAGCTCCGCAAACGTCGCGATCCAGCTGCCGGGACGCGACACCGCCGCCGACGACAGACCGAACATCGCGACCTGCAGGATCGTGATCGGCAGCGACAGCATCTGGATCTCGCGCATGGTCGATGCCTGCGCGCCCACGCCGAGGAACACCGACCCCAACAACAGATACGCCATGCTGAAATACGCGGCAAACAGCAGTGCGAACATCGGCGCGCCGACTGCAGGCGTCAGGTCGCCCAACGCGACCGCCGCAGCGGCCGGCATCAGCGACGTGATCTGCGTAACGATGGTGCCCCAGAACGCGACGAACAGCACCGCCACGCCGAACATCCCGATCAGCTTGCCGAAGAACACCGATTCGAGCGGCACCGCGGCGGCGAGCACCTCGATCACCTTGTTGTTGCGCTCCTCGGCCATCGTGCCGACGACCTGGCCCGACAGGAACAGCGTCAGGAAGAAGATTCCGAACACCGCAAAGAACGCCGACTGGTGCTGGCCACCGACCGACGTCGTCGAGCGCGTGATCTGCGTCTTGGTCGCCGCGATCGTTGGCAGCGCGCCGCCGAGCTTCTGCGCGGCCAGCGTCGTCTGCGCGAGCAACCCCAGATAGTCCGCCGACCGCTTTCCGCGCGGCCCATACAGGATCTGCGGCGCATCGAGCGGACCGTACAGCACCGCGGACGCATCGACGTCCTTCGTCTCGAACGCGGCACGCGCCTGTGCGGCCGGATCGGCGGTCGGCGCGACGGTCGCCAGTTTTGGCGGAACTTCGTCGTCGCGGAATATGTCCCGCAGTTGCGTGTCGGCCTCGTCGAGCGAGCGCGAAGATCCAGGGGGGGCGATCACGATGATCCGCGTCTTGTCCTGCGCGCCGTCACCGACGCTGGCCGCGCTTATGCCGCCGAGGACGCTCAACGACCCCATGATCGCGGGCGCGAACAGGAACAGCAGGAAGATCGGCGTGAACACCGTGGCGATGAAGTCGCGCCGCGCGATCGTAAGCGTCTGGCGGAGAGTCCGGCGGAAGCGCGTCATGCCCGAATCTCCAAGGGGGCGGCCTCGTTCGACACATCCGCATGCTGGCCGACGATCCGGACGAACGCCTCGTGCAGGCCGGGCCGTTCGATCGACAGCCCCGAAATCCCGTACCCTGCGTCGATCAGCCTCACGAGCAAGCTCTCGATCCCCTCGTTCGGCAGTTCGAACCGCCAGCTATTCCCGTCCGCCACCGCATCCGCCGGAAGCACCCCGCGGATCGCCGAATCCGGCCGATGCGGCGTGTACTGTACCCGCTGTGGCAGGATCCCGCGCGCATCCGCCACGGTCCCCTCGAACCGGCGCTTACCGCCGGCAATGATCGCCAGCCGGTCGCACAGCCGCTCGGCGTGGCTCATGATATGGGTCGAGAACAGGATCGTCGCGCCGCGGTCCCGCTCATTCAGGATCAGCTTTTCCAGCCGCTCCTGGTTGACCGGATCGAGCCCCGAAAACGGCTCGTCGAGCACGAGCAGATCGGGCTGGTGCACCACCGAGCCGAGCAGCTGCACCAGCTGTGCCATGCCCTTCGACAATTTCCGGATCTTCTCGTCGACCGCATGGCCAAGGCCCGCGGCCTCCATCAGCACCACCGCACGCTCCCGCCCGGTCTTCCAGTCGAGCCCGCGCAATGCCCCCAGGAACGCGATCGCCTCGCGCGCCTTCATCGCCGGATACAGGCCTCGCTCCTCTGGGAGATACCCGACCCGGTCGCTCGCATCGCGTGGATTGTCGAACCCGAGCAGCGTACGCGATCCCTCGTCGGGCTCGATGATCCCGAGCAGCATCCGCAGCGTCGTCGTCTTGCCCGCGCCGTTAGGCCCGAGCACGCCGTACACCGAGCCGCGCGGCACCATCATGTCCACCCCGTCGACCACGCGCCGATCGCCGAACCGCTTCACGATCCCGTTCGCGGTGACCGCCCATTCATCGTTCACGCGCAATCTTCCTCCCGAGGGTGGCCTCGTGGTAGCGGTCCGACGTGGCGCAAGACAAGCTGGAACACAGACACGCCTTAGAAGATCGCCTTCGGGCCAAAGCGGCGGAGCTGGGCTTCGTCGCCTGCGGAATCGCGCACGCCGACGCCGCGCCACGCGCGGGCGAACGGCTCCACCAATGGCTGGCGGACGGTCGCCACGGCGACATGATCTGGATGGAGGAGCGCAAGCACCACCGCGAAAGCCCCGCCGGTCTCTGGCCCGAAGTGCGCAGCGTCATCGCGCTCGGCATGAGTTATGCGCCGAAGGACGATCCGTTGCGGCTCGCGGACGAGGGCGGGGTAGGGCGCATCTCTGTCTACGCGCAGGGGCCGGATTATCACGACGTCGTGAAGCGCCAGTTGAAGGCGCTCGGGCGCTGGCTGGCGGCGGAGGCGGGGCGCGACGTGGCACCGTTCGACCTGAAGGTGTTCGTCGATACCGCCCCGGTCATGGAAAAGCCGCTGGCCGAAGCTGCAGGTCTCGGCTGGCAGGGCAAGCATACCAACCTCGTCAGTCGCGAGCATGGGAGTTGGCTGTTCCTCGGCGCGATCTACACCACGCTCGACCTGGAACCGGACAAGGGCGGCGTCGATACCTGCGGCAGTTGCGACGCGTGCCAGCGTGCGTGCCCGACCGACGCGTTCCCGCAGCCATACCAGCTCGATGCTCGCCGCTGCATCTCCTACCTCACGATCGAGCACGCAGGCCCGATCCCGCACGAATTCCGGGCCGCGATCGGCAACCGCATCTACGGCTGCGACGACTGCCTGGCCGTCTGCCCCTGGAACAAGTTCGCCGCCTCGGCCAACGCGAACCTGGCCTTCCATCCCCGCGCGGAACTGATCGCGCCCGAACTCGCCGACATCCTCGCGCTCGACGACGCCAGCTTCCGCCAAGTCTTCGCCGGCTCGCCAATAAAGCGCATCGGCCGGGCCAGGATGATCCGCAACGCGTTGATCGCGGCGGGCAACAGCGGCAATGCCGCCTTGGTCGCACCGGTTGCGCTATTGCTGGACGATCCGGCTTCGGTCGTCCGCGATGCCGCGATCTGGGCGCTGGGGCAACTCGATCCCACACGGTTCCAAGACGAACGCGCCAGCCGTTTTCTGCAGGAAGTCGACGAGGGCGTTCGCACTGCTTGGGGATCTGCGGACACGCTGCCCACCCATCCGGCACCGTCTGCGCATATGGACGCGAAGGACGCTGCCGACATCAGCGCCGGCAGCGTCCTCCCGTTTTAAGCCCCGTTTTAGGCGACGTCCCGGTCGCTTTCGGGGGCACCGATCCGGTCGTTTGCCGGGGCTCCCGAAATCTCGATCCGGCGCGGCTTCATCGCCTCGGGTACCTCACGCTTCAACGCGATGATGAGCAGCCCGTTGTCGAAGCGCGCGTTCTGCACCTGGACGAAGTCGGCCAGCTGAAACCGCCGTTCGAAGGCGCGCGTCGCGATCCCGCGGTGCAGGAAACGACTCTCGTCGCGGTCGTCCGGGCGTCGGCCCGTCACCGTCAGCTGGTTGTTCTGCGCGACGATCTCGATGTCGTCGGGGCGGAAGCCCGCCACCGCCAGCGTGATCTGATAGCTGTCCTCGCTCTCACGCTCGATATCGAACGGGGGATAGCCTTCCGGGGCGTCCGTCCGCGCCGTGGTTTCGAGCAGGTCGAACAGCCGATCGAAGCCGACCGTCGACCGGCGATAGGGGGCGAAATCGAAGTTGGTCCTCATATCCAAATCCTCCTCATGAGCAATCTGAGCACGAGGAACACCGGATACCGAGCCGGTGCCCTCAGGTGACGCCGGACCGAAAGATCGCGTCCGGCGCCGGCAAGATGGTTTGGCCAGGGCGCTGTTCAAGAGAGGACGAATTTTTTTTGTAGCGATTTTTTCGCTACCGGATTGGCCCCCAGATCAGGTGGTTATGACGCTACCGTCCTCCCTCGCGCCGGGTAAGCGCCGCCACGCAGCTCGCGCGGTCGATCGCGCTGCCGTCCGGTTCTCGCGCGTCGAGATAGGTGACGCGCGGCGCGTCCGATCCCTTGGGATAGAGATACGCGTCGAGCACGCAGATGCCGCTCTGGAACTGGAGTTTTCGCGCGCTGCCCTCACGCACGTCGGCGTCGGGCTGGCCGAACAGCTTGGTCAGCCCGGCGGCATCCTGGCCGAGCACGCGTTCGAGCCCGACGCTCGTATACGCTATCGCCGGGCGGCCTACCGCGGGCTTGGCGACGGGGGCCGCGCAGCCTGCCAGCCCGCTGCCGAGTGCCAGCGCGATCCCTATCGTCGTCAATCGCGTCATGGCCGGCCTTTGCTGAAATACTGCGTATGGAAATAATGCGTCGCCATCGCCGCTCCGAGCACGGGCGCGGCGATGTTGAGGACCGGAACCACGAACAGCCCGGTGTTCGCAAGTCCCAGCGCGAACCGCCCCGGCCGCGTCGTCGCACGCCAGCCCCGCATCGCCGCCGCGTCCATATGCCGTGCCGCGACCATGTCCCCCAAATCGCGCCCGAGCAGCCAGCCATTGACGATGAAGAACGCGGCGGCCGTGCCGACCCCGGTGACGAGCAACGCGATGTAGACGGGCAGCATGATGAGGTTGACGAGCACGACGCGGGCGGCCGATCGGAGCCCCATGGCTAGGCTGCGCGCGAAGGGCACCGGCCGCGCGGTCCTCAGCGCATCGGGATAATGCCGAGCCTCGACCGCCGCGACCACTTCGTCCGCGAACACTCCGACAACGGCGATCGCGACCGCGCGGAACAACAGCCACAGCGCGAGGATGGTGACGAAAAGTGCGAACGCGGCCGCCAGCCCGTCCGCATCCCACCCAAGCCACGCCGCCAACGCCGCCTGCGTCCCCCACCATACGCCGACCCCGGCGACGGCGAACACGAGCAAAGTCACCGCCATCGACTTCACGAACACGCGGAGAACGGGCGGATCGGTGAGCTGCCGGAGCGATAGGAGGAGGGCACGGATCATTCGGACGGGATGACGCGAGGGCGGCGGAAGGTCAACGAAGCGCCGAGATTTGTAGGTGCGCGCGATCCCTGAAAGAACGCATAGCCGTTCCCCCGCGGACGCGGGGGCCCAGCTAAACCACGACACCGCCCGAGACCCTGGCCCCCCGCGTTCGCGAGGGAACAGGGCGCGGGGCTGCAATGTGGGCATGGATCGCCCACCACCTACGGCGCGTAACTGGCGTAACCGGCGTAACCGGCGTAACCGGCGTAACCGGCGTAACCGGCGTAACCGGCGTAACCGGCGTAACCGCTAGAACCGAGTGAGATCGTGGAAGCCACCAACAAAGGCCACCACCCCGGCGGAGGCCGGGGCCCAGTTGGGGCACGTCAATAACGGCGGACGGCGTTCCGTTACGACCACCTTTCCACCTGGGCCCCGGCCTCCGCCGGGGTGGTGGCCTGTTCCAGCTCCGATGGTCTCGATGACGTTGGCCACGTCCCCGCGCGTCCCGCACACCAGTTGCACCAATCCCCCCCGCCATTTACGGCAGGGCTTTCCCGTATCCCGGAGTGTCCCCTTGCCCAACCCAACCTACGACGTCGTCGCGATCGGCAATGCCATCGTCGACATCCTCAGCACCGCCAACGATGCGTTCATCGAAGAAATCGGCGTCGCCAAGGGTTCGATGCAGCTCATGTTCTCGTCCGAGGAAGCCGACGCGCTCTACGCCAAGATGGGGGCGGGCATGGAAATCTCCGGCGGATCGGCCGCCAACACGGTTGCGGGCATCGCCGCGCTCGGCGGTAAATGCGGGTTCATCGGCCAGGTCGCCGACGACCAGCTCGGCCAGGTCTTCGCGCATGACGTCCGCAGCATCGGCATCGAGTTCGCGACCCCCGTCCGCGCCGGCGACCCGACCACCGGCCGCTGCCTGATCTTCGTCACGCCCGACGGCCAGCGCACGATGAACACCTTCCTCGGCGCCGGCCAGTTCCTCCCCGCCGCTGCGATCGACACCGCGATGATCGCCGACAGCGCGATCCTGTATCTCGAAGGCTATCTCTGGGATCCAGAGGAGCCGCGCGCCGCGATGCGCGCCGCGATCGACTGCGCACGCGGGGCAGGGCGCAAGGTCGCCTTCACGCTCAGCGACGTGTTCTGCATCTCGCGTCACGGCGGCGATTTCCGCCAGCTCCTGTCGGACGGCCTGATCGACATCCTGTTCGCCAACGAAGGCGAACTCGCAGCCCTCGCCGAGACCGAAGACTTCGACGCAGCGGTCGCCAAGATCTCAGCCCAAGTCCCGACCCTGGTCGTCACCCGCGGCGAACACGGTGCCTGCGCGCTGCAGAACGGCACCCGCGCCGAGGTCAAGGCCGAGCCGATCGCCAAGGTCGTCGACACCACCGGCGCCGGCGACCTGTTCGCGGCGGGCTTCCTCCACGGCCAGGCGCAGGGCTATGACCTGCAGGCGTCGCTGAAGCTCGGGGCGGTCTGCGCGGCCGAGATCATCAGCCATGTCGGCGCCCGCCCGATGGTCGACATGAAGGCACTCGCCGCCAAGCACATCGGCTGAGCATGTGTCCCCGCGAAGGCGGGGACCCAGACTGGGCTCCCGCCTTCGCGGGAGAACAAGCTTTCTAGCGCAGGCACAAAAAAAGGGCCGCGGGAGTTTCCTCCCGCGGCCCTTTTCGCGTCCCGCCTCAGAGCGTGCCCGGAGGCGCCCGATCGTCATCGACCGCGGCCCGATCGTCCAGCCCAAGCCCGACATGGCTCCGCGAGCGGCTATACAGGAAGTAGATCGCCAACCCGATCGCGCCCCAGCCCGGCAGGACCAGCTTGGCCGTCAGCGGCAGCGACAGATACAGTCCGACGCAGCCGATGATCGCGAGCGGCGCGACGATCCACACCGCCGGCGTACGGAACGGCCGCTTACGGCTAGGGTCGGTGCGACGCAGCACCATCACCGAAATGGCCACCATCATGAACGCGAACAGCGTCCCCGCATTCGAATAATCGGCGAGCTTGCCGACCGGCAAAATCGCCGCCGCCACGGCAGCCGCCATGCCCGTCACGACCGTAACGACATGCGGCGTCCGGAACTTAGGATGGATCGACGCGAGCTTGGCCGGAAGCAAACCATCACGCGCCATCGTGAAGAACACGCGGGTCTGGCCGAACATCATCATCAGCACGACCGACGGCAGCGCGAGCACGGCAGCAAGGCCGACCAGCCGGCCCATGATCGGCCAGTCGATAACCTGAAGCACGTGAACGAGCGCTTCCTTGGAACACACCAAAGGCTCCATCGCGCCCTCGGCGACGATCGCAGCGCAACGTCCGGCCATCTCGGCCGAACCCGGCGCCAATATGCCGCCATCGGCGCTCGTCACCGGGGCTGCCCCGATCGCACCGATCGCGCCCGATGCGACCAGCAGGTAGAACAGCGTACAGATCCCAAGGCTGGCGATCAGCCCGATTGGCACGTTGCGTTGCGGGTTCTTGGTCTCCTCCGCCGCGGTCGAAACCGCATCGAACCCGACATAGGCGAAGAAGATCGACGCCGCCGCACCCAGCACGCCGACGCCCGACGAGCTCAGCGGATTGCCGACGCCGTAGGGCAGGAACGGTTGGAAATTCTCCGCCTTCATCACCGGGATCGTCAGCGCGATGAACGCGGTCAGCGCGGCGATCTTGATCAGCACCAGCACCGCGTTGACGCGCGCGCTCTCGGTCGTGCCAACCACCAACAGCCACGTGACGAGCCCGATGACGATCACCGCAGGCAGGTTCATGAAGCCGCCTACCGTCATTGCGGTCTGCAGATCGGCGTTGGGCGTCGCGCCGAATGCCACCTGGACGTTCGCCATCAGCGCGTCGGCGTTGCGCAAGCCGTTGGGGATGTGGAACCCGATCCCGTCGAGCAGCCCCGCCAGATGGTTCGACCACCCCACCGCGACCGCGCTCGCGCCGACCGCATATTCGAGGATCAGCGCCCAGCCGACCATCCAGGCGAGCAACTCACCCGTGACGGCATAGGTGTAGGTATAGGCCGAGCCCGACACCGGCACCATCGACGCGAGCTCGGAATAGCAGAGCGCCGCGACCGCGCAGACAAAGCCTGCCACGACGAAGCTCAGCAACATGCCCGGCCCGGCCTTCTGCGCGGCCTCGGACGTCAGCACGAAGATACCCGTGCCGATGACCGCGCCGACGCCCAACAGCGTCAGCTGGAAGGCGCTCAGCGTTCGCGCCAGGCCCTTTTTTTCCGCCGTCGCCAAAATGGCATCCAGCGATTTCACGCGACCAAAAATCAATTCAATACCCCCCGGGGATTGCTAGGGCCGGGTCAAAAGGCCCCTTGCTCAAGCGGGCGAGCCTAATGGCAATTTTGTTACGCGCAATCCTTTAGTGCCGGAAAGCTGCCCTATCGCGCGAGCATCGGCCCGAGCGGGCGTCCGCCGAAGACATGAACATGCAGATGCGGCACCTCCTGGTGTCCGTCCTGACCGATGTTGGCGAGCAGGCGATAGCCGGGTTCGACGAGCCCCGCGGCACGGGCAACGCTGCCAACCGCGCGGATGAACCCGGCGATCTCCGCATCGGATGCCCGCGCGGAAAAATCGTCCCACGAGACGTACGCGCCCTTGGGGATCACGAGCAGGTGAGTCGGCGCCTGCGGGTTGATGTCGTGGAACGCGATCGCGAACTCGTCGTCATGGACCCGCTTCGACGGAATCTCCCCGCGCAGGATCTTCGCGAAGATGTTCTGGTCGTCATAAGGCCGGGTGGCGTCGATCGGCATGGGCAAGCTCCTTTCGCCGGAACATACCCACTTTCGTCATCCCCGCGAAGGCGGGGATCCATATCCTCGAACGCCTACGGTTATACTGCACGGCTAGCCTGTATGGGTTCCCGCCTCCGCGGGAATGACGATGCGTGGGTTCATCCCGTCCGCCCAGCCTTCTCGACCAACCCGCCGACACCCTCGCGCCGCTCCAACTCCGCGCGCACGTCGTCCAAGCTCAGCCCCGCATCGGCCAGCAGCACCGCGAGGTGAAACATCAGATCCGCCGCTTCCGGCACGATGCTCGCCTCGTCGCCCGAGCACGCTGCGATCACCGTCTCGACGGCTTCCTCGCCGAGCTTCTGCGCGATCTTCGGGCGGCCTTTTGCGAACAGGCTCGCAGTGTACGAGGTGTCGGCGGGCGCATCGCGGCGTTCGCGGATGGTCGCTTCGAGACGGTCGAATACGGGGTCTGCCATTGGGTCTGCCATGGCTTGCGTGCTGACGCAGGCGGGCTGGCGGGTCAATCCTTGGGCGGTGCCTTCTTCGCAAACCGCTTGCGCAGCGCGCGCCGCACGAGCCACACGCCGACCACTGCGAACGCGAACAGGGCAGCATCCGACGCCGCATATCCGGTCATCGGATGCGCCACGCCGCTATGCCCGGATTCCACCGCGAGAAAGGGGAGGGTCGGCATCGCGCGTCAGGCCGCGGCGGGGAATGGCGAGCGAACCGGCGTCCGCACCGGGATGCCGGCCGCCGCCAGCGCCGCGTGCGCGGCGCCGATCGATGCCTGCCCGAAATGGAAGATCGACGCTGCCAGCACCGCGCTCGCATGTCCGTCGCGGATCCCCGCCACCAGATCGTCTAGCCCGCCGACCCCGCCGCTCGCGACCACCGGCACGCCGACGCGGTCGGATATCGCCCGGATCAGGTCGAGATCATAGCCACTGCGCGTCCCGTCGCGGTCCATCGAGGTGACGAGCAATTCGCCTGCGCCCAATTCGGCTAGCTTGAGGGCGTGCGCGATCGCATCGATCCCGGTTGCGCGCCGGCCACCATGCGTGAACACCTCCCAACCTTCGCCGGACTTGCGCGCGTCTACGCTCGCGACGCAGCACTGGCTGCCGAAGCGTTCGGCGATGTCGGCAACCAGTTCCGGCCGCTCGACCGCCGCGGAATTGACCGCCACCTTGTCCGCCCCCGCCAGCAACAGCGCCCGCGCATCGTCCGCCGTCCGCACGCCGCCGCCGACCGTCAACGGCATGAAACACACCGCCGCGGTCCGTCGCACGACGTCGAGGATCGTACCCCGGCCTTCATGGCTCGCACCGATATCGAGAAAGCACAGTTCGTCCGCTCCGGCCGCATCATACGCTCGCGCTTGCTCGACCGGATCGCCGGCGTCGCGCAACTCGACGAAATTCACACCCTTCACCACGCGGCCATCGGCGACGTCGAGACACGGAATCACGCGTGCGCGAACCGTCATGCGCTGGGCCGTAGAATGTGTTCACGCGGAGACGCGGAGACGCGGAGACGCGGCAAAGCCGCTAAGAAGAATATTTCGCGCAAAGGCGCAAAGGCGCAGAGAGAGTGAGAGGAGGACGAGCTTAACTTCTTACCCTCCGCGCCTCTGCGCCTCTGCGCGAACAAATTCCTGCCTGCGGCGCTCAACTTCTCTCCGCGTCTCCGCGTCTCCGCGTGAATCATCCTGCTGCCTTCGCCACGCTCAACGCCGCAGCAAGATCGAGCCGGCCATCATACAACGCCCGCCCCGTGATCACGCCCTCGACGCCATCGCGCACATGCAAAGCCAGCACGTGGATCTCGGCAATCCCCTTCACGCCACCGCTAGCGATTACCGGAATGTCCACCGACCGCGCCAGATCGACCGTCGCGTCCACGTTGCACCCCTTCAGCATCCCATCACGGCCCACGTCGGTAAACAGCAAAGACGCCACCCCCGCATCCTCGAACCGCCGCGCCAGATCGACCGCGCTCGTGGTCGACACATCCGCCCAGCCCTTGGTCGCGACCATGCCGTCCTTCGCATCGACCGCAACGACGATCCCACCCGGAAAATCCTTCGCCACGCCGCGCACGAACTCAGGATCCTCCAGCGCCGCCGTCCCGATCACGACACGGGAGACGCCCAGATCGAACCACCCCTCGACGCTGGCCCGCGTCCGGATTCCGCCGCCAAGCTGCACATGCCCCGGAAACTGCGCCACGATCGCCCGCACCGCATCGCCGTTGACCGAAGCCCCCGCAAACGCGCCGTCGAGATCGACCACATGCAGATGCTCTGCGCCAGCCTCGGCAAACAACATGGCCTGCGCCGCGGGATCGTCGCCATAGACGGTCGCCCGGTCCATATCGCCCTCGGCAAGACGCACGACCTGACCCGCCTTGAGGTCAATCGCGGGGAAGATAATCAGGCTCACGGCCGCCACTCCAGGAATCGTTCGAGCAAGGCCAGGCCGTAGCGCTGGCTCTTCTCGGGATGAAACTGCACGCCGATCATCGTGTCGCGACCGATCGCCGCGGTGACCGCGCCGGCATGCTCGGTCGTCGCGAGCACGTCCGCGCCCTCGAACGCGAAACTATGCAGGAAGTACGCCTCGCCCGGTTCGATCAGCGGATGCGCTACGGTCGGAACGACGTCGTTCCACCCCATATGCGGCACCTTCGCCTCCATCGTGCCCGGCTCCAGCCGCCGCACACGCCCCGGCACCCAGCCGAGCCCGGCATGCGTCCCCATTTCCTCGCCCGCATCGGCCATCAACTGCATGCCGACGCAGATCCCCAGAAACGGCGTACCCTCGTCGCGAACGCGCCGGTTGAGCGCCTCGACCATTCCCGGAACAGCCCGCAACGCCGCCGCACAGGCTCCATACGCCCCGACGCCCGGGAGAACGATCCGCTCGGCCTTCGCCACCACGTCAGCGTCCGAAGTCACGACCAGATCGACACACCCGGCGGTCCGCAACGCGTTCTCGACCGAATGCAGGTTCCCCGCACCGTAATCGATCAACGCCAGCGTCAAATCCCCCTCCCGCTTGCGGGAGGGGTTAGGGGAGGGAGTGACATAGCCGCGAGTCCGACGATCGAGGCCAGGCACTCCCCCGACCCCTCCCGCGAGCGGGAGGGGAGCATCAGAGGATCCCCTTGGTCGACGGAATCGCGTCGGCCTTGCGCGGATCGATCTCGATCGCGGTCCGCAGCGCCCGCGCCACGCCCTTGAACGCCGCCTCCGCGATATGGTGGTTGTTCGTCCCGTACAGCGTCTCGACGTGCAGAGTGATGCCGGCCGCCTGCGCAAAGCTGTGGAAGAAATGCTCGAACATCTCGGTATCCATGCCGCCGAGCCGCTTCTGCGAAAACAGATCCTTCCACACCAGCCAGGGCCGGCCGGAAATATCCAGCGCCACCCGCGTCAGAGTCTCGTCCATCGGCGAAAGCGCATCGCCGTACCGCGCAATCCCCCGTTTGTCGCCGAGCGCCTGCGCGAACGCCTGCCCGATCGCAATGCCGGTATCCTCGACGGTGTGGTGCTCGTCGATATGCAGGTCGCCCTTGGTCCGCACGCGAAGGTCGATCAGCGAATGTCGCGACAATTGTTCGAGCATGTGATCGAAGAAACCGACCCCGGTTTCGACGTCGTACACGCCGGTCCCATCGAGGTTCACGGTGACGTCGATCGCCGTCTCGGCGGTGGAGCGGGTGATCGTGGCGGTGCGCATGCCACCTCCCATAACGTGCGCCACGACGCATGCAATCTTGACCGCCAATCGAATGACGCTACCCAAGGGATATGACCGATGGACTGCCCGATAGCCTGATTCCCTACGACGAGATCGTACAAGAAGCCCTGCGTGCCGTGGTCGGCCGCGTCCTCGGATCGGTCGCGGAGGCCGGCGGGCTTCCCGGCGAGCATCATTTCTACATCACCTTCAAGACGCAGGCCCCTGGAGTCGACATCCCCAAGCGGCTGATCGAGCGTTTCCCGGACGAGATGACGATCGTCATGCAGAACCGCTACTGGGACCTCATCGTCGACGACGAGCGCTTCTCGATCGGGCTTTCGTTCAACCAGGTGCCGTCGAAACTGGTGATCCCGTACTCGGCGATCACCGCGTTCCAGGATCCGGCGGTAAGCTTCGAACTCCGCTTCCAGGCGCAGGAGGGTGCGGAAGACGCGCTCGGCGACCATGACGAAGCGGAAAACGACGGCCCGACGGCTGTGCCGATCGAAGATGGTTCGAACGTCGTGGCCGTGGATTTCAAGCGGAAAAAGTGACCCAATCTCCCTCTCCCCACCGGGGAGAGGGAAGGGGCCCGCCGCGCTTGCGGCGGGAAGGGTGAGGGGGAGTTGGGACGCGCGTCCTGAGCCTCAAGCCCCTCACCCTTCCGTCGCCTGCGGCTCCTCCCTCCCTCTCCCCTGAGGGGCGAGGGATCCTACGCAAGCCTCGGAAGGTTCTCTCCCCATGACCACCCGCACAGAAACCGACACGATCGGCCCCATCGAAGTCCCAGCCACGGCCTACTGGGGCGCGCAGACCGAGCGCTCGATCGAGAACTTCCCCTTCGCCACCCGCGAACGCATGCCGATCGAGATCGTCCACGCGCTAGCCCTCGTCAAACAAGCCGCCGCCCGCGTAAACCGCTCGCACGGTCTCGACGCAAAGATCGCCGACGCCATCGACTCCGCCGCGCAGGAAGTCATCGACGGCAAGCTCGACGACCAATTCCCGCTCGTCATCTGGCAGACCGGCAGCGGCACGCAGTCGAACATGAACGTCAACGAGGTCATCGCCGGCCGCGCCAACGAAGCCCTCACCGGCACCCGCGGCGGCAAGTCCCCGGTCCACCCCAACGACCACGTCAACATGAGCCAGTCGTCGAACGACAGCTTCCCGACTGCGCTCCACATTGCCGCCGCGATTGCCACCACGCACCGCCTGATCCCCGCACTCGACAAGCTCCACGCATCGCTCGACGCGAAGGCCAACGCCTGGGACGACATCGTCAAGATCGGCCGCACCCACCTCCAGGACGCGACTCCGCTCACGCTCGGCCAGGAATTTTCCGGCTACGCGCACCAGATCTACCGCTGCCGTGCCCGCATCGAGCCCGCAATCAGCCACGGGATGGTAATCCTCGCCCAAGGCGGCACCGCAGTCGGCACCGGCCTCAACGCACCCGCGGGCTTCGGCGATGCGATCGCACACGAACTGGCCGCAATCACCGGCCTGCCGTTCGTCAGCGCACGCAACAAGTTCGAGGCACTCGCGTCGAACGACCCGCTCGTCCACCTCTCCGGCACGCTCAACACGCTGGCCGTCGCGCTGACCAAGATCGCCAACGATATCCGCCTATTGGGTAGCGGCCCCCGCTGCGGCTTCGGTGAGATCGACCTCCCAGCGAACGAGCCCGGCAGCTCGATCATGCCCGGCAAGGTGAATCCCACCCAGACCGAGATGCTGACGATGGTCGCGGGGCAAGTGATGGGCAACCACGTCGCGGTGACGGTCGGCGGCATGCAGGGCCATCTCGAGCTGAACGTCTTCAAGCCGCTGATCGGCGCCAACGTCCTGCGCTCGATCGACCTGCTCGCCACCGCGATGGAAGGGTTCGCGGAACGCTGCGTCGACGGCATCGAACCAAACCGCGGCCGTATCGCCGAACTGCTCGACCGCTCGCTGATGCTGGTGACCGCGCTCGCCCCCGAGATCGGCTACGACGCCGCCGCGAAGATCGCCAAATACGCGCACGCCGAAGGCCTGACGCTCAAGGAAGCCGGCTTGGCATTGGGCCTGGTCGATGCCGAAACCTTCGACCGCGTCGTCAAACCCGAATCGATGCTCGGTCGCTGACACCCCGCACTCACTCCGTCATCCTGACTTTCCTCAGGATGACGGGCTCGGGGTTTGCTGAGGTCGGGAACCCAAACGCCCGTCGCGCGCTGACCCGCCACACGCACAGGAGAAATTACGTGGGCGCAACGACCATTGGCGCGCTGATCGGCGCAGGCATCGACTCGCTCAGCGGCGACGACGGCAACGCGGACGGCGCGATCATCGGTGCCGTCACCGCCAACGTTCTCAAGATCGTCGTGCCCGTCGCCGTGACCTACGCGATCGGCTGGGCGGTGCTGCGCGGTGCGGCGGAACTCAAGGACCAGGTTTTCGGAGAGGTGGAATCATGATCGGACGTATCATCAGTGCATTGGTTGGCCGCGAAATGGGCCCTCGCGACGGTTCGGGCGGCACCTCGGGTGCGGTCAAGGGCGTGGTCGCGATGAGCGTACTTCGCCGCATGGGCCCTCTCGGCATGGTCCTCGGCGGCGGCTACGCGGCGAAGAAGGCCTATGACCGCAACAAGGCGCGCAAGGCGGGCTACTAATCAGGCTCCGGAATACCACGCACGGGCCGCGCATGGGTTGACGCCCATGCGCAGTCCGCGGCAAGGGCGCGCATGCCCCACACACTTCCGTCCGACCCGCATGGTTTCCGTCGTCGCGGAGTCCTGTTCGTCCTGTCCTCGCCGTCCGGCGCCGGCAAGTCGACCATCGCACGCAGATTGCTCGCGGACGAGCACGAACTTGAGATGTCGGTCTCGGTCACGACCCGGCCGATGCGACCCGGCGAAGTCGACGGCAAGGATTACCATTTCACCGACCTCGAGGGCTTTCGCGACATGGTCGCGAAGGACGAGTTCCTCGAATGGGCGCACGTCTTCAACCATCGCTACGGCACCCCGCGCGCGCAGGTCGAGGAGCTGCTGGCAGCCGGCAAGGACGTGCTGTTCGACATCGACTGGCAGGGCGCGCAACAGCTGTTCCAGATCGCTGGCGGCGACGTCGTCCGCGTCTTCATCTTCCCGCCATCGATGGAAGAACTCCACCGCCGCCTGACAAGTCGCGGCACCGATTCGGAAGAGGTGATCGAAGCCCGCATGTCCCGCGCGGCGAACGAGGTCAGCCACTGGGACGGCTATGACTACGTGCTGGTCAACGACGACGTCGACAGCTGCATCCGCGGCGTGAAGACGATCCTCGCCGCCGAACGCCTCAAGCGCTCGCGCCAGACCGGCCTGATCGGCTTTATCCGCCGCCTGACCCGCTGAGGCTGAGCGCAACGCCCCGCCAACCCGTCATCCCAGCGAAAGCTGGGATCTCCCCGTTCCGGGTCGCAGCGTTCGCCAACCGGGATACCCCAGCTTCCGCTGGGGTGACGGACTTGGAGAGGGTGGGTAAGCTTCTAAAGCTAGCTAGAGCAGCGCCAGAAACGCCACCCCGACCCCGAACTCCCGGCGCTTCGCCTCGCGCAACTGGGTCGCCTGCCAGTCCTCGCCCCACATCTCGACCGACCAATCCTCGTCGATCCCCGCCGCCGCCCAGGCCGCATCCGCGTCGATCTCGCCCTCGATCAGCGCCAGCCCAATCACCAGCGACCCGGTCAGCGTTACCACCGGCGACAACCCCGCCAGCCGAAAATCGTCATACGCGGCCACCGCCTCATGCAGCCGCGCGATCGTCGCCGCCGGTTGGGCGACGTGCATCACGCCCACCGTCACCGCGAACGTCACGTCGTACCGACCCCGAGCCCACGCCAGCAGCGGATCCCACGCCGCCGCCTGCCGCTCGACCAGCAACGGCGGCCCCTCGGCGCGGTAACACAGCAGGTCGCTCTCGCCATACGCAGCCAGCCGCGCGGCGAACTGCGCAGGATCGTTCGCGATCGGATCGGTCGCAGCATTAGCGAGCCCCGTCAGCGGCATCGTCCGCGGATCGATCGTCTCCCCCACCGCACGCCATTCCTCCGCGACCGCCTCGGCGAGCGCACCGGTCGGCAACGCCAGCGGCCGCCGCCCGGGCGTCCGCACCGGCTTGCCGTCGAGCGTCACCACCCGGTCCGCATCGATCGCGACGTCTTTCCAGAACCGCTTCATGCGCCCATTCCGTTCATTCAGGCGGACTCCGCCAGCGATGCGCGAGACTGCGCGGCACGAGTCCGATCATCGCCATCGCCGACAACACGATCGCCGTCCCGAGAATCTTCGGCCCGAGATCATGCGCCCGCGCGATCAGGATCAGCCCGAGCAGCGCGCCCGCGACTCCCGCCAGCCGCACGGCGACCAGAACGAACCAGCGCCGCTGCGCCAACTTGTCCGCGTCGGTCATCGTGACGCCACCATGTGCAACAAGTCCGGCACGGCCGCCGCAACGACATCCGCGCCTGCATCGGAAAGCTCATGCACGTCGTGATACCCCCACGCGACCCCGACCGCGCGCACCCGCGCCGCACGCGCCATCGCCATGTCGAAGCTCGTATCGCCGATCATCGCCGTCGTCTCCGCAGTCGCACCCGCCTCCGCGATCGCCGCCAGCAGCATCGCCGGATCGGGTTTCGACGGATGGCGGTCCGCGGTCTGCAACGTCACGAACCGCTCGGTGATCCCGTGCGCGGCAAGGATATGCGCGAGCCCGCGATCGGACTTCCCCGTCGCCACGCCGAGCGCCCAGCCGTCGGCGGCGAGCGTCGCGAGCACCTCGGCAATCCCCCCGAACAACGGCTCGTCGGCCAGTTCGCCACTCGCCCGCATCGCATGGAACGCGTTCTTGTAGTCGGTAGCGAGCGACCGGTGCCGCGCATCGTCCGCCTCCGGCAGCAACACCTGCATCGCCTCGACGAGGCTGAGCCCCACGATCCGCCGAATGGCCGCGCGCGGCGGCGGGGTCAGCCCGGCGCCCTCGAACGCACGCTCGCACGCGACGCAGATATTCGCCTGGCTGTCGACGAGCGTCCCGTCGCAATCGAACACGGCAAGACGGGTCATGAGATTTTCCAACGCATCCCGGCCTCGTAGATCACGCGTGCACGCGAGGGAACGCCAAACCGGAACGCGCGCGTCTGCGAGCGGTTCGTGTCGGAGACCTCTGGAGACTTACGATGGCGCACGCACCGACCGACACCCCGAACATCTGGGCCGCCGCGGCAGCGGGGCTGGTCGCCGGCCTCGCCGCGTCGTTGGCGATGGACCTGTTCCAGGCGGGCGTCGCGGCGCTATCGTCATCGGACAGCAACGCCGAACCCGCGACCGAGAAGGCGGCGGACAAGGTGTCGCAGGTGGTGGTCGGCCACGAGATCCCCGAAGATCGCAAGCCGCTTGCCGGGCAGGTCGTGCACCACGCGCTCGGGGCAGGGCTGGGGGCCGCCTATGCGGTGGCGGCGGAATACCGGCCGGCGGTGACGGCGGGATTCGGGACGGCGTTCGCGGCGGTGACGACGACATTGCTCGACGAGACGGCGGTTCCGGCGGCGGGTCTCGGCGATGCGCCGTGGAAGACGTCGCCGACGACGCACCTGTATAGTGCGGCGTCGCATATCGTGTACGGGACGGTGACGGAAGGTGTGCGGCGATTGCTGCTGGGTTGGCTGAAGTAGGGTCCGATCTGCACCCGTCTAGTTCCCCCGCGCAGGCGGGGGCCCAGGAATCAAGCAGCGTTGACGATCGTGGCTCCTGGACCCCCGCCTTCGCGGGGGAACAAGAGAGTTAGCGGACGACGTCCAACAACCACTCCACCCCGGCGAAGGCCGGGGCCCAATTGGGGGGACATCGCTAACGAAGGATATCGCTCCGTTACCGCAACCTTCCAATTGGGCGCCGGCCTCCGCCGGGGTGGTGCAATGTGGTTAGCCTGAGCGCCCAGCGTACCCACTTCTCCCTCTCCCCTCAGGGGAGAGGGAAGGGGCCCGCGGCCACTTGGCCGTGGGAAGGGTGAGGGCACGCGTCAGCCGATAAGCGTCACCGAGTCCCAGGCCCACTCCGAGGCCCAGGCTTCCCAGGCCCACCCGGACGACCCCGCCCAGCAGGCTTCGCCCCCTCGACCCGAGGCCCATTCCGAGGCGCCCCGAACTTGGACCCGGCCCCAGTCCGGACCCCACCCGTCTTCGGCGCCCCCGGCTTGGCGGCCGTCTTCTTGTCCTCGACAACCCCGCGCCCACGCCGTTCCCCACGACGCTCCTTACGCACCGACTTGGCATGCGCCTTGGCCCGCGACTTCACCTGCTCCCGCGTCGGCGCCGTCTTCTCGTCCAGCACCAGCGCATCGCCCAGCGACTGCTCGAAGCCCAACTGCTTCAGGCTCTCCTCGAAATGCGTCGGCAGTTCAGCCGTCACGTCGATCGACCCGCCATCCGGATGATCCACCTTGATCCGCCGCGCATGCAGATGCATTTTCCGCGAAATCCCGCCGGTCAGGAACGCAGCGGCCCCGCCGTACTTGCCGTCACCAACGATAGGATGCCCGATCGCCGCCATGTGCACGCGCAACTGGTGCGTGCGCCCGGTGAACGGCTGCAATTCGACCCACGCCGCACGGTTGCCGGCATGCTCGATCACCCGATATCGCGTCCGCGCCGGCGCGCCCTCGGCCTCGTCGACGTGCATCTTTTCGCCACCGGTGCCCGGCTGCTTCGCGATCGGCAGCTCGATCATGCCGTCCTCGATCGACGGGACGTCGACCACCAGCGCCCAATAGACTTTCCGCGCGGTCCGCCCCGAAAACGCCTTCGCAAAGAACGCCGCCGCGCGTGACGTGCGCGCCACCAGCAGCGCTCCGCTCGTATCCTTGTCGAGCCGGTGGACCAGCTTCGGCCGCCCCTCATTGTCGTACTGCAGCGCGTCAAGCAGCCCGTCGACATGCTGCGTCGTCTTGGTCCCGCCCTGCGTGGCGAGGCCCGGCGGCTTGTTCAGCACGAACGCCTGGAAATCCTTGTGGATGACCATGCCCTGCGCGAGCTCGGTTTCCTCGTCCGACAGGATCACGCGTTCGCGGACGCGCTTGGGCTTGTCCACGTCGGCGGCCGCCTTGTCGGCTTCGGCGGGCGGCACGCGCAGCATCTGGCCCGCCGCGATCCGGTCGCCCGGAGTCGCGCGCGCGCCGTCGACGCGGAGCTGCCCGGTGCGCGCCCACATCGCCACCGTCGTGTAGCTCGTATCGGGCAGATGCCGCTTGAACCACCGGTCCAGCCGGATGCCGTCATCGTCGAACCCGACGTTGAACTCTCGTACCCCAGCGTCACCGCTATCGCTTTTGCCCGCAGTCATGCGACGGCCCTTACTGCGGAGAGACCCGCGAACAACGCGGCGACCGAACCGATCACCGACACCAAAACATAGCCGAACGCGACGCTAAGTGCGCCCCGCTCGATCATCGTGACGACGTCCAGCGAGAACGCCGAGAACGTCGTGAATCCTCCCAACACGCCGACACCGAGCAGCAAGCGCCAGGTTTCGGGTGCGTTGGTCTTCGCCAGTACGCCGACCAGCACCCCCATCAGCAACCCACCGATCACATTCACGGCAAGCGTACCAAAGGGATAGTCGGGGCCGAGCAACGACAGCATCGCGCGGCCAGTCAGATAGCGCGCGCCGGACCCGACCGCACCACCGACCATGACATAGAGAAGGGGAAGCATTCTCGCGCCCTAGCGTGAATCGGGCAAAACGGAAAGGTGGGGTTGGCAAAGGGCGTGCGTCTTCTCCAGGTCGGTTCGAGATCACCGTGCAAGCCCTGTCCCAAATTGTTTCCCCGCGAAGGCGGGGACCCAGCCTGGGCTCCCGCCTTCGCGGGAGAACAAGGAGAGGGGGGTGGCGCCACCAACACGCCAGCTCCCCGGCGAAGGCCGGGGCCCAGTTGGAAAGGTGGCAATAACGAAGGACTGCGCTCAGTTAGCGAGGTTTCCCAACTGGACCCCGGCCTCCGCCGGGGTGGTGAATCTCAAACGAAGTCCGTCGGGAGGCGTTCAGTTGCGCCAACTCGCCTCACCGCCCGGCGTTGGAAACCAAATCCACATCGCTCCCGCCACCGGCCCGCGCCGTCACATACACCACATAAGCGTCGTTCCCCCGAACCCCGCCCAGCACATGCTGCTTGCCGTCCGTGCTATGCCCCGCGGAATACCCCGCCGTCCGCGCCTTCGTGAAATACCAGTCGAGCATCTTCTGCATCGGCGCAGCACTCGCGAAACTTACCACGCGCAGCCGACACCCGTCGCGATCCGCCCCCGCAGCCTCGGTCAGCCGCGCGCCCGGATACAGCGGCAGGTCCGCCGGCAACCGGTTCGCCCACCCCGCCGAATAGCCGATCTGCCGCGCACACGCCCCAGCATCCGGCGTCCCCTGTCGTTCCGCCAGCGCGCCCAGCGTCAGCGCGCCGTTCGCCGTCTTGCACTCGGGGCAATCCTTCGACGGCGCGGGCGCGCGCTGCAACGTCTTCGGATCGACCGGATCGGCCTTCAGCGGACCTTCCGGCGGCACCGCGCCGCCCTCCGGTCGCGTCGGTGGCCGCACCGCATCGGTGTTGGACGATTGCGCCAGCCTAGGATCCACCATGATCTGCCCCCCCAGCGCCGACGTCAGCGCCGGATCGCGCACCGTGCCATTGGTCAGCTCGGCATCGAGGCTGTTGAGATCCTGCTGGTCGGTCGAGGACCGGTTGCAGGCGGCCAGCGCGAGCAGCAAAAGGATCAGGGCGGGACGCAGTGTAAAAGCCATCATCCGCATCCTATGCGCGAATGACGGTGAAGAAAGCGTTTTCCGCGCATCCGCGATCCTCCCCCGCCAGGGGGAGGTGGCTGGCGCTTGCCAGACGGAGGGGGAGGGTACGGAAACATCTGCTCCGTGTCCGCCCCCTCCGTCACCTTCGGCGACACCTCCCCCTGGCGGGGGAGGATCGTACCGTGCCGAGTCTTGCCCGAACCCGTCCGACTCGCCATGTTCATCGCATGCTGAACATCGTCTCGATCCTCATCGGCCTCGTCACCCTGGTGCTCGGCCTCGTCGCCTTCATTCCGCTGCTCGGCTGGATGAACTGGTTCGTCATCCCGATCGGCATCGTCGGTGCAGCCGTCGGCGCGCTCTCGTCGAGCAACGGCGGCCGCAACCTCAACATCGTCCTGATCATCATCTTCGCGATCCGCCTCAGCCTCGGCGGTGGCATCTTCTGACGCGAGAAGGGCCCGGCGTTTCCACCGGGCCCTCCTGATTGCGAAACGCACCCGCTGATATCGGGGCGCCGTTATGCGGCGAGGTTATGCTCCAGCGTGATTTCCGCGTTAAGCACCTTCGACACCGGGCAATTCGCCTTCGCGTCCGCGGCGATCGCCTCGAACTCTTCCTTCGAGATGCCGTCGACCTTCGCGTTCAGCGTCAGCGCAGACTTGGTGATCTTGAAGCCGTCGCCATCCTTGTCGAGCGTCACCTTCGCCGACGTCTCCAGCGTCCCCGCCTCATAGCCCTTGCCGGCAAGCGCAAAGCTCAACGCCATCGTGAAGCACGACGCATGCGCGGCCGCGATCAGCTCCTCGGGGTTGGTGCCGGGCTCGTTCTCGAACCGCGTGTTGAAGCCGTAGGGGCTGTCGGACAGCACGCCCGACTGGGTCGAGACATGACCCTTGCCGTTCTTGCCAAGGCCTTCATACTTTGCCGAACCGCTGCGTGTGGTCATCGTTTTGATCCTTCTCGGACATGAAAAAAGGCGCCGCGGTTTCCCACGACGCCTTCCCACAACGCACGAGGTGCGTTTCGCGGCCCGCTTTTAGCGGCAACGACGGTTGTTGTTGCTCGTGCCCTTGTCGATCGCGCGACCGGCGAGACCGCCGAGGACCGCGCCACCCAGCGTGCCGACCGTGCGGTCGCCGCGGGTGTCGACCGTGCGACCGAGCAGTGCGCCACCGACGCCACCGATGATCGTGCCGGTCGTACCGTTGCTCTTCTTGCAATGGACGCGGCCGTCACGACCACGCCATTCGCGACGATCGCGGGCGTCTGCGGCGGAAACCGGGATCAGGACGGTCGGCAGGACCATCGCGCTGCAGCCGAGTGCGAGGATGAACTTACGCATGAATAAACTCCCGTAGTAATTAATCTGGTGACGTAACGAGAGGACTATACCGCGGGTTTCATGAACCGAAAACAACACCGCGTTCATGTTGGTTCAGGGTATTGTGACCCTGCTGCCATAGCCTGCACTATAACGCAGCGGGGCGCTTCCGCTTTACCGGTATAGGCGAGGCGGTTACGCCGCTCGGATGTTGCCCGTCCCGCTGCCCGTCGAGATACTCCCCGTCGCGGCGCCGTGGCTGGACCTGGCCGGGCTCGCGGTGTTCGCCGCGTCGGGTGCGCTGGCGGCGGCCAAGCGTGGCCAGACGTTCGTGACGCTCGTGTTCTTCGGGCTCATCACGGGCGTTGGCGGCGGCACGGTACGCGACCTGCTGATCGGCGCGCCGGTATTCTGGGTCCACGACGCACGGGCGGCGAGCGTGTGCCTCGGCATGGCGCTCCTGATCTGGGTGACGCCCGAGCGGTGGTGGAAGGACGAGGCGCTCGGCTGGTTCGATGCGGTCGGGCTCGCCGCCTACGCGGTGTACGGGGCGGCGAAGGCGCTCGGCTACGGTGTGCCGCCCGTGCCGGCGGCGTTGATGGGCGTGATGACCGCGTGCGTCGGCGGCATCATCCGCGACGTGCTGGCGGGCGAGCCGTCGATCCTTATGCGGCCGGAATTGTACGTGACGGCGGCGGCGCTGGCGGCGGCAAGTTATGTCGGGCTGGTGTTGCTGGGTGTGCCGCTGGCGTGGTCGGCAGTCATTGCGGCGAGCGCCGGCTTCACGCTGCGCGCGGCCGCCATCCGCTTTCATCTGGCGCTTCCGGCGTATGGTGGGCGCCGCTAGCGTCGGCCGCTTTTAGTATGTTTCCCCGCGAAGGCGGGGACCCAGTCTGGGCTCCCGCCTTCGCGGGAGAACAAGGAAGAGCGGGCCAGCGGTTGGACTTGAGCCGACGGTTATCGCTCGTCGGCTTGATCTCTACTGGTCGGCAGAAGCACTTTACATCTTCCCCACCACCCCGGCGAAGGCCGGGGCCCAATTGGGGGGACGTCGCCAACGGTGGACGGTACTTCGTTACTACAGCCTCACCAATTGGGCCCCGGCCTTCGCCGGGGTGGTGCATCCCTCAGGGATGATTTCACCGAGCAGTCAGACCTCCCCCAAAACGAAACCTACCCCCGCACAACGCCGACATCCGCGAACCGCCGCGGCTCGACCGGTGGCACCGCAGGCTCGTTCAGCTCGCACTGCCAATGCCCGACATCGATCCATTGCCCGTTCTTGTAGCCGACCTCCCGGTACACCCCCGCGCGCCGAAACCCGACCGCCTCATGCAGCTTGATCGACAAGTCGTTGGGCAACGCAATCGCCCCGATCGCCTGCGTGAACCCCTGAGCCCGCAGCGTATCGATCAGCGCCTCGTACAACAGCCGCCCCGCGCCCTGCCGCTGCGCCGCGTCCGCGACATACACCGTGGTCTCGCACGCGAACCGGTACGCCTCGCGCTTATGGAACGGCGCGGCATAGGCGTACGCCAGCACGCCACCCTCAGAGCCGATCGTCGCGACCAGCCATGGGTACAGCCCGTCCGACGCCGCCATCCGCGCACGCATCTGCCGCGCATCGGGCGCGTCGGTCTCGAACGACACCGTCCCGACCAACACGTGCGGCGCATAGATCGCCGCGATCGACGCGGCGTCCTCGGGAACTGCCGCCCGGATGACGATCCCGCCCCCGTTGCGAGGTGCGGCCTGAGACGCGGGGATCATCATCAGAACCCGATCCGTGCCAGCAACAGGTCGAGCAGCTTCGCATCGCCGATGCCAGTCGTCGTCGGCCCCATCCCGCCGCACTCCAGGCACCGTGCCTGGATCGAGCCCGACGTCGCCAGCCGCTTCATGTCGCCGACCGCCCGCGCAAGCATCTGGCGGCGGTCCGCCGCGACATGCGCGAACGCATCGCCGCCGCCGGCCCCGTCTGCAGCGTCGTCGTCGCCATCATTGCCGAGATCCTGCGCGATCGTCGCGAGGAAGCCCGGCTTCTTCTCCAGATACTCGGCATGCACCTTCGCCGGATCCAGCTTGGCGCGCTTGGCCGCCTCGTCGATCGCGTCCTGCAACGTGCCGAACCGGTCGACCAGCCCGATCTGGCGTGCGGTGCCGCCATCCCAGACACGTCCCTGGCCGATCTCGTCCACCCGCGCCGGCGTCATCTTCCGCGATGCGGCGACGCGCGACACGAACTGGCGATAGCCGTTCTCGATCCCCGCCTGCGCGATCGCGTCGAACATCGGCGTGGTGCCGCCGGTGATATCGGGCTGGCCCGACAGCGGCGTGGTCTTCACGCCGTCGCTGGTCACGCCGATCTTGGCGAGCGCGTTCTCGAAGGTCGGGATCACGCCGAAGATCCCGATCGAGCCGGTGATCGTGCCGGGCTCGGCAAAGATCACGTCGGCCGGCGTCGACACCCAGTATCCGCCGCTCGCCGCGAGCCCGCCCATCGACACGACGATCGGCAGCTTTTGCCGCTTGGCCTCCAGGATCGCGAGCCGGATCTGCTCCGACGCCATCACCGATCCGCCCGGCGAATCGACGCGCACCACGAGCGCCTTGAGCGTCTTCTTGGCGAGCCCGTCGAGCACCGCCTTCTCGATCGTCTTGCCCGCCGCCTTGCCGGGGCCGCTCTCGCCGTCGACGATCTCGCCGGCGATCGTCACCACGCCGATCGCGTCGCCCGCGGTGGAAAGGGGGTTTGCCTTCACCCACGCGTCGTACTTGATCGCGGTGTAATTGCCCGCCGGCTTGCTGGCGTCGCTGCCGGCGATCTCCGCCACGCGGCGCCCGAAACTGGTCCGGTCGCCGAGCTTGTCGACGATTCCCGCGCGCAAATTCGCCTCGGCGATGTTGCCGTTCGCGGCCAGGATCACCTTGTCGGGCGTGCTCATGAACTGCGCGATCTGCGCCTTGGGACGGGCCTTTGCCACGGCCTCGCGCCACTGCGAGAACAGGGTGCCGTACAGCGCTGTGCTCGCCGCCTTGGCATCCTCGCTCTGGTCCGCCCGCGTGTAGGGCTCGACGAACGACTTGTAGCGGCCGACGCGGTAGACGTGCGCGTTGACGCCGAGCTTGTCGATCAAGCCCTTGTAATAGAGCTGGTTTCCGCCCGGCCCCATGAAGATCGTGCCGCCCAGCGGGTTGACCCAGATCTCGCTCGCATTCGCCGCGAGGCGGTAGCCGCCATCGGTGTACGCGGTCGCATAGGCGAGGACAGGCTTGCCGCTCGCGCGGACCCGCGCCAACGCATCGCCGACTTCGCCGAGTGCTGCGGGATAGGCGCCACCGAAGCTGTCGAGATCGAGCACGATGACCTTCACGCGCGCATCGGTCCGCGCGGTGTCGATCGAGCGGACCACGTCGCGCAGGCGGAACTGGCGAGTCGTGCTCTGCCCCGACAGCGCGGCGAACGCGGCCTGCTCCTCGGGCTGCTCGACGATCGAGCCGTTCAGGTCGAGCACCAGCGCACCGTCCTTGATCGCCGTGGTGCTCTGCCGTGCATTGAGCGCCGCGAAGATCAGCCCGAAGAACAACAGCATCGCGATCAGGACGAGTGCATCCTTGATCGCCACGAGGAACTTCCACACGCCGCGCACCAGCCGCCATTTGCGGCGAGGCCGCGTTGGGTCGGTGTAGGACGGGGGAGGGGCGTAGGACGGCGCAGTGGTATCGGTCATGCGGTAAGAGCTAGAGCAACCATCGCCCCGCGTAAATGCCCTGTATTACGAGGCCAACACAGGTGCGCAGTCTCCGTCATGCCGGGCTTGTTCCGGCATCCACGGTCCCTCGCACCCGAGAGCCGTTGATGCGCGGCACGGTGGACCCCGGAACAAGTCCGGGGTGACGGAAGGGAAGGTTCGCCCCACTCTCGTTCTCCTGCGCACGCAGGAGCCCAGGGTCACAAGCGCGGCCCTCCGTCACCCCGGACTCCTGCGTCCGCAGGAGAACGAAGTGCAGTGGTTCAACGACACTCAGCCACGCTGCCCGAAACCCACGCCAGCCCGAAAAAAATCCCTTTCCGAACCTTTGACATGTCCACCACCCAGGCACATATGTCGGTCGTTGGCACTCGATACCCTCGAGTGCCAGAAATCTGTCACAATCCAAAAGGACATGGACCCCATGAACTTTCGTCCGTTGCATGATCGCGTGCTGGTGAAGCGCCTTGAAGCCGAAGAGAAGACGGCTGGCGGCATCATCATCCCCGACACCGCCAAGGAAAAGCCGCAGGAAGGCGAAGTCGTCGCCATCGGCACCGGGACCCGCGCCGAGAACGGCACGATCACCCCGCTCGACGTCAAGACCGGCGACAAGATCCTGTTCGGCAAATGGTCGGGCACCGAGGTCAAGGTCGACGGCGAAGACCTTCTGATCATGAAGGAATCCGACATCCTCGGGATCGTCGGCTGACTTCTGCCGGGTTACCTTGGTGTAACCTTATCGTGACTTTTCAACTTATACGAAAGGGCAGCTGACATGGCTTCCAAGGACGTAAAATTCGGCCGCGACGCGCGTGAGCGCATCCTCCGCGGCGTCGACATCCTCGCCGACGCAGTCAAGGTGACCTTGGGCCCCAAGGGCCGCAACGTCGTCATCGACAAGAGCTTCGGCGCACCGCGCATCACCAAGGACGGCGTCACCGTCGCCAAGGAGATCGAGCTCAAGGACAAGTTCGAGAACATGGGTGCGCAGATGCTGCGCGAAGTGGCCTCGAAGACCAACGACATCGCCGGCGACGGCACGACCACCGCAACGGTTCTTGCACAAGCAATCGTCCGCGAGGGCATGAAGTCGGTTGCAGCGGGCATGAACCCGATGGACCTGAAGCGCGGCATCGATCTCGCCGTCATCAAGGTCGTCGAGGACGTCAAGGCGCGTTCGAAGCCGGTTTCGGGTTCGAAGGAAGTGGCGCAGGTCGGCATCATCTCGGCAAACGGCGACCGTGAAGTCGGCGAGAAGATCGCCGAAGCCATGGAGAAGGTCGGCAAGGAAGGCGTGATCACCGTCGAGGAAGCGAAGGGTCTCGAATTCGAGCTCGACGTCGTCGAGGGCATGCAGTTCGATCGCGGCTATCTGTCGCCATACTTCATCACCAACCCCGAGAAGATGACCGTCGAGCTTCAGGATCCCTACATCCTGATCCACGAGAAGAAGCTGTCGAACCTGCAGGCGATGCTCCCGATCCTGGAAGCCGTCGTTCAGTCGGGTCGTCCGCTCCTGATCATCGCCGAGGACATCGAGGGTGAGGCTCTGGCCACGCTCGTCGTCAACAAGCTGCGCGGCGGCCTGAAGGTCGCAGCGGTCAAGGCGCCTGGCTTCGGCGATCGTCGCAAGGCGATGCTCGAGGACATCGCGATCCTGACCAAGGGCGAGATGATCTCGGAAGACCTCGGCATCAAGCTCGAGACCGTCACGCTCGGCATGCTCGGCACCGCCAAGCGCGTCACGATCGACAAGGACAACACCGTCATCGTCGACGGTGCCGGCGATCACGACACGATCAAGGGCCGTACCGAAGCGATCCGCCAGCAGATCGAGAACACGACCAGCGACTACGACAAGGAGAAGCTCCAGGAGCGTCTCGCCAAGCTTGCTGGCGGCGTTGCCGTGATCAAGGTCGGCGGTTCTTCGGAAGTCGAAGTCAAGGAGCGCAAGGACCGCGTCGACGACGCCCTGCACGCAACCCGTGCAGCCGTCGAAGAAGGCATCGTCCCCGGCGGCGGTACGGCTCTGCTGTACGCAACCAAGGCGCTTGACGGCCTCGAGGGTGCGAACGACGACCAGACGCGCGGTATCGATATCGTGCGCAAGTCGCTGACGGCTCTGGTTCGCCAGATCGCGCAGAACGCAGGTCATGACGGTGCGGTGGTTTCGGGCAAGCTGCTCGACGGCAACGACTCGAACATCGGCTTTAACGCCGCGACCGACACCTACGAGAACCTGGTGGAAGCCGGCGTGATCGATCCGACCAAGGTCGTCCGCACGGCGCTGCAGAACGCAGCATCGGTCGCAGGCCTCCTGATCACGACCGAAGCGGCCGTGAGCGAACTCGCCGACGACAAGCCCGCCATGCCCATGGGCGGCGGCGGCATGGGCGGCATGGGCGGCATGGACTTCTGATTTTCGACCGAGGCAGGGCAACCTGCCTCGGACAGAAAATCAGAACGGCCGGCGGGCTGGGCGGCGAAGCCCCCAGTCCCGTCCGACGAAAAGGGCCGGCTTCGCCGGTCCTCCGTTCCGAACAGACGACCAAAGCAAAGGGCCGGGGAGCAATCCCCGGCCCTTTGTTTGTCCGCCTAACCAGCGTATGTCCCCGACATGGCGAGCGACCCGCACTATCGGCTGCTGACAGCCGAGGAATTCTTCCAGATCGATTTCGGCGCCGACATGAAGGCTGAGCTCGACAACGGCGTCATCCGCATGATGGCCGGCGCCACACGCGAGCATTCGCGCGTGCAGGTCAACCTAGCGGCGTTCGTCCGTTCCGCTCTACGCGGCTCGGGCTGCACACCCTACGGCTCCGACATGGCAGTCCGCACGCAGGACCGGTCGGTGCGCTACCCCGATCTCACCATTGACTGTGGCGCGCCCGGCGACCGGCCCGGCGATCTGACCCTGTCCGATCCCCGCGTTATAATCGAGGTTCTGTCCCCCTCGACTCGACACTTCGACCTGACCGTAAAGAGAGACGAATACCGCGCGATCGCTTCTGTCGACACGCTGGCCTTCGTCGACGTCGATGCAGAGACGCTGTCGGTTCACCAGCGGATCGAGGGCGGCTGGATCGAGACAGTGTTCTCGACCTCGCTTGACCTCGTCATTCCTTCGCTTGGCCTGACCATTCCCCACGCCGAAATATTCGCCCGAGACTAAATCCACTACTTGGGCGCAGCCTCGTCCGCCGCAATCTGGTCCAGCGCCTGCCAAACCACTGGCGCGATGTGGCTGTCGCGATTGCCCGCAGTCCTGGGAAGTAGATCAGTACCGCGCTGCCCGGTGTTCCGGCGGCCAGAACCAGCCCTGCAAGCGGACCCCATCCGCCTTACTGCTTCGACCAGCCGTGGCGCACGTCCGGTCCATGTGGGTGTCGATGCGATCGGGCGGGTTGGTACAGCGAACGGCCAACCGGATTGACGCAACCGGCTAGCATCGTGGACAGTATCACCGCCGCAATCAGTGGAAATCGGCCCGCCGCGGACGTTGCCTTCCCTCCCCGCGCAGGCAGCGCCTCGCGTTCGCCGCAGCATTGATCATCGCACCCTCTCTTTTTGCGCGGATAGTAGAATCCGCTCGTCGAATGGGCATCAGAAGTACGCTCCAACTCAAGGGTTTGTAATTCAGTTTCCCTGACGCTCACGCGAAAGGTGCAACCGCCTCGCGTTCGCGCTACCGTCCTGCCATGACCGCAGGACGTATCGATCAGTTGACCGAAGCCCAGCGCGCCTGCCTGCGACTTGTGCTGACGCATCACAATTCGAAGGAGATCGCTGCGATCTTCGGGGTGTCGCCGTCCGCGATCGACAAGCGGATCGAGCGCGCCATCCAGGTCCTCGGCGTCGGCACGCGGTTCGAGGCAGCGCGGCGGCTGCAGGAGCACGAGCGTGGCGAAGGCGACGACATCGTCCTGACCCGCGTCGCGCCACCGTCCGAGCAGCCTTTGCCGGCATACGAACGGCTACCATCCGAACCAATCGACGTTCCCATCCCCCCATCCCACGGCGCAAGCAGCGGTCAGATCGAGCCGTGGGGGCTTGTTCGCCGCTTCTTCGGAATCTCCGGGGTCAGCGGATCGACGGGGGTAGCACGCAATCGGTTTTCGGTTGGTGACAGGATAGTCCGACTGTTCGCACTCATGGGACTGATCGCCGTCACGTCGATGGCGCTCGTGAACATGGCGATGACGATGACCAGCCTGTTGCGATCGAACCGAGACCGCAGCGCTCCCGTACACGGCACCGCAACGACGGCGCCAACGGGGAGAACGACGATGTTGAAACAACGACGCGACGCGACCGACAAGGTCACCATCGATTTCCTGAAGGCCGAGGCTGCCGTCGATCATGCGGCGATGCTCGCGGCATCGTGCGTATCGACGCTGTTGCAGCAGCGTGTCGCAGCCAACCTGCCGGTCGGCACCGGCGTCGCCGCGTTGCAGATGATATCGCAGGCATCGCTCGACATCATCAATGCGCGCCAACGCTTCGTCGAGGCACATCGCGCGCTGGTCGACATTCGCGCCGAGATCGGACTCGGGCAGTTCTACGGGTACGGCGACACTGCGGAATGTCCGCCGAACGAAGGCGCATTGCGAGCGGAGACTCCGGTTCGCCTGGCGGCAGTGGCCTGAACGGCCGGTTTCGGTCCTGCTTTGGAGGTAAGAGTTGGATCGGGTCTGGCTGTTCTACGCGATACAGGTGGCCGCATCCGGCTATGCGCTCCTGCGGGGCGGGGCACCGGAGCGACTGACAGGATTGGCGTTGCTGCTCGCGGCAATGTCCACCGGTTTCGTCCAGCGGACTATCCCCGTCCTGTTCGCAGGCGTGGAGAGCGGGGTGATGATCGTCGACCTTATCCTGCTGGCGATACTGATCGCGATCACACTCAAGGCCGATCGGTTCTGGCCAGCCTGGGCCACCGCGCTCCATGCGTTAGGGACGGGGGCACATCTGGCCAGGGCGATCAGCCCTGACGTGATCCGGATCGTCTATGCGCTTCTCTCTGCTGCCTGGAGTTACCCCATCGTCCTGCTTCTCGTGATCGGGACAGTCAGGCACTCGCGCAGGATCCGGGCCCATGGCTGGGATCTCGACTGGAGTCGCCAGGACCCGACCCTCCGCTGAAGCATATTCGGAAGACGTATATGACTTACGCAATTGCCATGATGCCTGTTGCCGCTCAGCGTGCAGCTTCGCTCGGCGTGTCGCCGCTGGTGTTGGTCGACATGGCCAAACGGCTGTACGAGCTTCGCAAGGTGCGCGACACGTTGCTTGGTGAGGCGCTGTTCTCGGAGCCGGCGTGGGACATCCTGCTCGACCTGTTCATTTCCGATCACGAGCGGCGTCAGCTCAGCGTGTCCGCGGTCTGCATCGGTGCGCGTGCGCCATCGGCCACCGCACTACGCTATCTGACGATGCTCCAGGAGGCCGACCTGGTCGAGCGCACGCGAGACGAACGCGACGGCCGCCGCTCGCACGTCCAGCTTACCGCGCTGGGAAGACGACGCATGGCGAGCCTTCTTGGGCGTCTGATCGAAGAATAGGCTTGGAGCGGGTAACGGGAATCGAACCCGTGTATTCAGCTTGGAAGGCTGCTGTACTACCATTGTACTATACCCGCGAAAGCCGGCTTTGACGCAAGCTTCGCGCCTCAGCTGTCGAAGCATGAGTGCGGAGACGGCGATAGCGCGCAGCAATCGTCCGTGCAAGTCGGGAGGATAGCCGTTTGGACCGCGCCATCCCCCCGGGGCTGCTACCGCGCAGCCGGCATGGGCTGGCGTGGCGCCACGATCTTCACCAGCGTCTTGACGTCCTGCCGCGTGGGCAGGGTCCCCGATGACGTCAGCGTCCCCGCCGCGTCGTTCCAACGGAGTACTGCGCTAGATCCGCCACCCTTCTTGTAGGCGTTGGTCGTGCCGTCGTCGTCGTACAGCGTGAAGCTTGCGTCGCGGCCAGGATAGACCTTGATCGTCTCGAGCGCCTGCTTCGTCGCGGTGCTGGGCACCTGGACGCCCATCGGTACGATCGATCCGGCGCGGACGAACAGCGGGATACGATCGATCGGTGCCGCGGCGACGATCGTCTGGCCGCCGGAATAGCGCTGTTCCGTCCAATAATCATACCATTCAGATCCAGCCGGGAGGTACACCTTGCGGCTGGTGACGCCCTGTTCCGTCACCGGCGCGACCAGGAACGCCGGACCGAACATGTATTCGTCGCCGATGGTCGCAACCGCAGGGTCGTTCGGAAAGTCCATGAACAGCGCGCGCATGAACGGCGCACCCGTCTTGTAGGTCTGGTACCCGAGCGAATAGAGATACGGGATCAAGGCGTAGCGCAGCTTCAGGAAGCCGGCGAGCACCGGTTCCGCCGCCGCGCCATAATCCCACAGCGCCGTCGCTGGCCGCTGACCGTGAATCCGCAACGTCGGCGTAAAGCTGTTATACGCGAACCACCGCGTGAAGAGCTCTGGGTAATCGGTGTAGCTTGGCGACATCGCGGTCGCGCCCGCCGGATCGAGCAGAGGCCCATGTTCCGCCTTCGGGCCGTTCGGATACTGCCAGCCACCCGTGTCGCTGCTCCAATACGCCATGCCGCTCGCGGTGAAGCCGAGCCCGGCCGGAACCTGCCGGTGCAGCGTCTCCCAGTTCGCCTGCACGTCCGACGACCAGAACAGCGCGCCGTTACGCTGCGTGCCGAGATACGCAGCACGCGCGAGGATCAGGTTGCGGAAGTCGGGGCGGTCGCGTGCGGAGCCTTCCGCGACCCCGGTGGTGTGCACCAGTGGATAGAGATTGTGATACCGATCGCCCGATCCGATCGAGAAGAAGTTGCCGTCGGGCACGAGATCCGGCTCGGTCTCGTCGAGCCAGAACCAGTCGAAGCCCTGTGACGCGATGTTGTCGCGAATCCGGTCCCAGAACCAGGCGCGGGCGTCAGGATTGGTCGAATCGAGCAGCGCGCCGGCACGGTCAGAACGGATCGGGAGGCCGTCTACCACACCGCCGTCCTTGTCCTTCAACAGCCACCCCTTGGTGCCGAGGAAGTTGAAATAGCGCGATTCCTTTTCGAACCGCGGCCACACGCTGATGATCGACCGCATGCCCATGCCCTTGAGCGTGTCGTTCATGCCCTTGGGATCGGGGAAATAGGTCCGGTCGATGTCGAGTTGCCCCATCCGCGACCAGTAGAACCAGTCGAGCACCATCACGTCGAGCGGCAGGCCGCGCTTGCGATAGCCGTTGGCGACGTCGAGCAGTTCGGTCTGCGTCTCATAGCGCGCCTTGGACTGGATCAGCCCGAACGCGGCCTTGGGCGGCAACGGGGTCGCGCCGGTCAGCTTGGCATAGCCCGCATAGAGTTCGTCGGTGGTGTCGCCGGTGATGACGAAGAACGACACGCGCTCGCCGACGTTCGACTGCCAATGCGTCGAATTCGACAGACCGGGTGAGACGGTGGTCGCCGACGCATTGTCCCAGACGATGCCGTACCCTTTGTTGGTGACCATGAACGGCACGCACACCGTCTCGCCCGCCGGCGCATCGTAATTGTGGCGGCAGTCGATCGTCCGTCCCTTGAGGTCGAGCACGCCCTCCTGGTTCTGGCCGAGCCCGTAATAATGCTCGTTCGGCTGCACCGCGAAGCTGGCGCCGACGCGGAACGTCTTCTCGCCGTTCACGGTCTGCGGCGACATCTCCCAGCCGATCATCTCGGCGATCGCGCGCCCGTCGGGCTTGCGCACGGCGATCGAGACGGGCGGTAGAGACGGCGCGAAATAGCGCTGCATCTGCGTCGGCGCCTTGGGCCAGGGCTGCGCATTGACCGTCAGCGACACCATAGCCGAAGCGAACACGTCGCCGGTGGCATCGGTGCGGTGCGTCCAGCCGCTCGCGTCGGGCTTGGCATTGGGGCCTTCTCCTGGCGGCGCGTCGGCGAGCGCGCGGTCGAGCGAGATCGTCACGCGGACGATGTTCGGCGCATAGGGCTCGATCGCGACTAGGCTGCCGTTGCGGTCGAGCGTCGCGAGCGGGTCAGCCATCGCCTGCATCGTGAGTGCCGACGTCAGGCAGGTGCCGATCAGCAGGAGGCGCGCGGCAGAAGGGAAGGTCGGCATAGGGTCGGGGTTTCCGTCAGCTAAGGTCACGCAGGCGCGCTATGGTCACGTGCGAGCATGCTCGGTTTGCAGTAGGAATGCCAGAGATCACGTGGTCGTATAAATAGCCGAGCCATGCCAGTCCGGCAGGGAACGGTGTGGCCACCGGGATGCGGCGATGTAGCGCGGGGGTAGGCGAGCAGTTGCCGATCAGGCATGGCGTCAGCGTCTAACGAGGTGAGCGAACAGATGGACGACCGAGCGACGATGCCGCGGATCGCGGGGCCCGAGGATCATGTGGTCGTCGTCGGGGGCGGGTTTTCCGGCGCCCTGTTCGCAGTTAATCTTATGCGGCACGAAGGGCCGCGCGTGACGCTGATCGAACGCCGTCACCGGCAGCTTGCGCGCGGTGTCGCGTATAGTGCGGCGCATCCCGACCACCTGCTCAACGTTCGCGCGGGGAACATGAGCGCGTTGCCGGACGATCCCGATCATTTCGTCCGCTGGCTCGAAGTCCACGACAAAGGCGACCGCAAGACGTTCGTCCCGCGCACGACCTATGGCGCGTATCTGCGCGAACTGCTCGATGCGGCGATCGCGGAATCGGACGGGCGGCTTGTGCACGTCGAAGGCGAGGTCTGCGCGATCGATCCGGTGACCGGCGACGGCGTGACGCTGACGATGGCGGACGGGCGGAAGATCGCCGCCGATACCGCGGTGCTCGCGCTCGGCAATCTGCCGCCGCACACGCCGCCGGGGTTGAAGCCGGACGCGCTGCCAGCGGGGGTGTATTACGCCGACCCTTGGGCGGCCGACCTCGCCGAAGGGTTGGGCGCGGACGACACCGTCGTGCTGGTCGGGACCGGGCTGACCGCAATCGATGCGGCGCTGCTGCTCGATGCGCAGGGGTTTGCGGGGCGTATCCTCGCCACGTCGCGCCGCGGGTTGACGCCGCGGCGGCACGTTGACGGCGCGCCTGCGCACCGTGGTGTCTCGGACAAGCCGCAGGGCGGGCTGACCGATCTCGTCCGGCATGTGCGAGCAAGGGCTGCGGAGGAAGGCTGGCGCTGCGCGGTCGACGAACTACGCCCGGTGACGCAGATGCTGTGGTCGGCCGCGTCGCAAGAGCTGCGTGGCCGGTTCCTCCGTCATCTGCGGCCCTATTGGGACGTCCACCGCCACCGCCTCGCGCCTGCCGTCGCCGACCGCGTCGAGGCACTCGTCGCGACCGGGCGGCTGACCTTCGCGGCGGGCAAGATCGTTTCTGCGGAAGCCGACGGACCGCAGGCAAAGCTGACGTGGCGACCACGCGGCGAAGCCGATCCGGTCGTCACGCGCGCGGCGCGGATCGTGAACTGCACCGGGCCGCAGGGTGATCTGTTGCGTTCGGAGGAACCGCTCGTGAAGCACCTGCTCGCGGCCGGCGCGATCAGGCCCGATCCGTTGCGGCTCGGCGTCGATGTCGATGCCCAGTCGCGCGCGATCCGGCGCGACGGGACGCCCGACGACCGCATCCACTGCATCGGCCCGATGACCCGCGGCGGCCTGTGGGAAGTCGTCGCGGTGCCCGATATCCGCGTCCAGAGCTGGGATCTCGCGCGACGCCTGTCCAACGCGCAATGGGTCGGCGGAGAAGGGCTGTGACCGCGGTCCGGCGCTTTTTCGCGGGCGATGCGGCGGGTGCCATCGTGCTGCTCGCCGCGACGATCGCGGCGCTGCTCGTCGCCAATTCACCACTCGCGCCGACCTATTTCGCGACGTTGCACCACACAGTTGGAGGGATGAGCGTCCATCACTGGATCGACGACGGCGCGATGGCGCTGTTCTTCCTGCTGATCGGGCTGGAGGTGAAGAGCGAGTTCGTCTCGGGGCATCTCTCTACCTGGGGGGAGCGCATCATGCCCGGTGCGGCGGCGCTCGCGGGCATGGTGGTGCCGGCGTGCCTCTATCTGCTCGTAAACATGGGTACGCCCGCCAATCTGCGCGGCTGGGCGATCCCGGCGGCGACCGACATCGCGTTTGCGCTGGGCATCCTAGCCTTGCTCGGGTCGCGCGTGCCGACCTCGTTGAAAGTGCTGTTGACAGCGATCGCGGTGATCGATGACCTGCTCGCGATTCTCGTCATCGCGCTCTTCTACACCGGCCATATCGCGCTGCTGCCGTTGCTCGCGGCGGGCGCTGGGCTCGGGGTGCTCGTCATCCTCAACCTGTCCGGGGTGCGGTCGCTGGTGCCGTATCTGCTGATCGGCGTCGGAATTTGGTACGGTGTATTGCTGTCGGGCGTCCATGCTACGCTCGCCGGCGTGGCGGTCGCGTTCACGATCCCCCTGCGGACGGGGGACGGCCGACCGCCGCTGAAACGTCTCGAAAACGCACTCCAACCCTGGTCGAGTTTCCTGATCGTGCCGGCGTTCGGGTTCGCCAACGCGGGCATCGCGTTCGGCGAGATGGTGGCGGACGACGTGATCTCGCCACTGCCGGTCGGGATCATGCTCGGGCTGTTCCTCGGCAAGCAGATCGGCATCTTCGCGACGATCCGTGGGCTCGTGACCTTCCGGCTAGCCGAAGCGCCCAGGAACGCGAACTGGGCACAGGTGTACGGCATGGCGGTGCTGTGCGGGATCGGCTTCACGATGAGCCTGTTCATCGGCGGGCTCGCATTTGCCGACGCACCGCACGCGATGGATTCGGTGAAGATCGGCGTGTTCGCGGGCTCTATCCTGTCGGGCGTCGCAGGCTGGATGCTGCTCCGCCGCGCCGCATAGTAAGTCGGTAATGCTGACCGGCACTGGGCAGGCACCACCCCGGCGAAGGCCGGGGCCCAGTTGGGCAACGATGCTATCGGCGGGTGCGCTTTGTCACAGCGACCTTTCCACCTGGGCCCCGGCCTCCGCCGGGGTGGTGCATCCGGGCCACTACGGCAGCCGTCGATAATTCGACAATACTACGCGAAACATATGCTCCGCCCCGGCAATCGATCTCGAATTGCTACGTCGCTGGAGCCTAATTGCCAGTCCTCGCGAACCGCCATCCTTTCGGCGGCACGCGCATGGGGACCACAATGCACATTCTTCGTTTCGTCGCCGCCACCGGACTTCTCGCCGGTCTCGCCACGCCCGCGTTCGCACAGGACACCGCGCCGCCTTCTCCCGTGACCGTAACCGGCTCGGTGACGCTCGCGACCGATTACCGCCTGCGCGGCGTGTCGCAGTCGGACAAGGACGGCGCGATCCAGGGCGGGCTGACGATCGCGCACGAGAGCGGCGTGTATGTCGGCGCATGGGGCTCGAACCTGTCCGGCTGGGGCACGTTCGGCGGCTCGAACATGGAGCTCGACCTGATCGGCGGCTACAAGCACAAGCTTGCCGACAACGCGACGATCGACGTCGGCCTGACCTGGTACATGTATCCGGGCGGCGCCTCGAAGACCGATTACGCCGAGCCCTATGTGAAGCTCAGCGGCACGACCGGCCCCGCGACGCTGACCGCCAGCGCCTTCTATGCGCCCAAGCAGCAGGCACTCGGCAAATGGTATCGCACCGGCGCCGATGCGGCTGCGGGTGTCTATACCGATGCGGGCGACAAGAAGGACAACCTCTACCTCACCGGCGACGGCGCGTTCGCGATCGCAGGTACGCCGATCACCGCCAAGGCGCATATCGGCCATAGCTGGGGCAATGACGGCCTCGGCCCCAACGCGACCAGCGCCGCGCCGACCGGAGACTATTGGGATTGGTCGCTCGGTGCGGACACTACGTATAAAAATCTGACGCTGAACGTGAGCTATGTCGACACCGACATCACCCGCCGCAGCGCCGCCTATCTCCAGCCTAGCTTCAGCCACGGCCAGGACGGAACCGGATCGATCGCCGACGGCACGATCGTCGCCTCGCTCACCGCCGCCTTCTGAAGGATCGACCGATGCAGGATCTACTCTGGATAGCGTTCATGGTCGGACTGGTGGCGGCGACGCTCGCCTATGTCCGCCTGTGCGACAACGCCTGAGCCAATGAGGACAATATCATGACCCTCGACCTCTGGCTCGCCGCGATCGTCGCGCTCGGGCTGCTGTTTTATCTCGTGGCGGTGCTCATCCGTCCCGAACGCTTTTAGGAGCGCGTCATCATGACATTCGAAGGATGGATCCTCATCCTGGGCTTCGTCGGCATATTGCTGGCGTTGACCAAACCGGTCGGCCTGTGGCTGTTCGCCTTGTACGAAGGCCGCCGCACCCCGATCCACGCAATCCTCGGCCCCGTCGAGACCGGCTTCTACAAGCTCAGCGGCATCGATCCGAAGGCGGAGCAGGGCTGGCGCCGCTACGCCCTCCACATGATCGTGTTCAACGCGGTGCTGATGCTGCTGACCTACGCGGTGCTGCGTCTGCAGGGCGTGCTGCCCGGCAATCCGCAGGGTCTCGCAGGGCTCAGCCCGCATCTCGCGTTCAACACGGCGATCAGCTTCACGGCGAACACCAACTGGCAGAGCTATGCCGGTGAATCGACCATGTCGAACTTCAGCCAGATGTTCGGCCTGACGATCCACAACTTCCTGTCGGCGGCGACCGGCATCGCGCTCGCCTTCGCGCTGTTCCGCGGGTTCGCGCGGCGATCGAGTGCGACGATCGGCAATTTCTGGGCCGACGTGACGCGCGTGACGCTGTACGTGCTGCTGCCGATCTGCGTCGTCGTGACGCTCTTCTACATCGCCAGCGGCGTGCCGCAGACGATGGCCGGCACGGTCGACATCACCACGCTCGAAGGGCTCAAGCAGACGCTCGCGCTCGGCCCCGTGGCGAGCCAGGAAGCGATCAAGATGCTCGGCACCAATGGTGGCGGCTTCTTCAACGCGAACTCGGCGCATCCGTTCGAAAACCCGACCGCGCTGGTCAACCTCGTGCAGATGCTGTCGATCTTCGTCATCGGCTTTGGCCTGACCTGGACGTTCGGCAAGGCCGTCGGCAACACCAAGCAGGGCTGGGCGATCCTCTCGGCGATGCTCGTGCTGTTCCTCGCCGGCGTCACCATCACCTATTGGCAGGAAGCCGCGGGCAACCCGATCCTGCACAACATCGGCGTCGCGGGCGGCAACATGGAAGGCAAGGAGGTCCGCTTCGGGATCGCCGCGTCTGCCCTGTTCTCGGTCGTCACCACCGCCGCATCGTGTGGTGCGGTCAACGGCATGCACGACAGCTTCACCGCGCTCGGCGGCATGATCCCGCTGCTCAACATGCAGCTCGGCGAAGTCGTCATCGGCGGTGTCGGCGCAGGCATCTACGGCTTCCTGCTGTTCGCCATCCTCGCGGTGTTCGTCGCGGGCCTGATGGTCGGCCGCACGCCCGAATATGTCGGCAAGAAGATCGAGAGTCGCGAAGTGAAACTGGCGGTGCTGGCGATCGCCATCCTGCCGCTCGTCATCCTCGGCTTCACCGCGCTCAGCGCCGTGCTGCCGGACGGGCTTGCGGGGCCGCTCAACAAGGGGCCGCACGGGTTCACCGAGATCCTCTACGCGTTCACCAGCGCAGTCGGTAACAACGGGTCGGCGTTCGCCGGGCTCACCGCCAACACGCCGTATTACAACGGCCTGCTGGGGGTCGCGATGTGGCTCGGGCGCTTCTTCATCATCGTACCGATGCTCGCCATCGCCGGTGGTCTCGCCGCCAAGAAGTACACGCCGGAGAGCGCAGGCTCGTTCCCGACGACGGGTGGCCTGTGGGTCGGCCTGCTGGTCGGGATCATCCTGATCATCGGTGGCCTGACCTTCCTGCCGAGCCTCGCGCTCGGTCCCATCGCCGATCATCTCGCGATGATCAGCGGCAAAACCTTCTGACGGGACAAGCCAAAATGGCACGCACCCCTACCAAGTCGCTGTTCACAGCCGACTTGATCGTTCCCGCGATCGGCGACGCTTTCCGCAAGCTCGATCCGCGGCAGTTGATCCGCAACCCGGTGATGTTCGTCACCGCGACCGTCGCGGCGCTGATGACCGTCCTGCTCGTCGTCGGGCAGGATGGCTTAAGCACCGGCTTCAAACTCCAGCTGGTAATCTGGCTGTGGCTGACCGTGCTGTTCGGCACCTTCGCCGAAGCACTCGCCGAAGGCCGCGGCAAGGCGCAGGCCGCGTCATTGCGCGCGACCAAGGCCGAGCTGACCGCACGACGCATGAAGGGCGACCAGGTCGAGCCCGTCCCCGCGAGCATGCTTCGTTCGGGCGACGTTGTCCTGGTGACGATGGGCGACCTGATCCCGGCCGACGGCGAAGTCGTCTGGGGCGTCGCCTCGGTCAACGAAGCGGCGATCACCGGCGAAAGCGCGCCGGTGATCCGCGAGGCGGGCGGTGATCGCTCTGCCGTCACCGCGGGCACGCGCGTCATCTCCGACGAGATCCGCGTGAAGGTCACCGCCAATCCCGGCGAAGGCTTTCTCGACCGCATGATCGCACTCGTCGAGGGCGCCGAGCGGCAGAAGACGCCGAACGAGATCGCGCTCACGCTGCTGCTCGTCGGCCTGACGATCATCTTCCTGATCGCGGTCGGCACGATTCCCGGTTTTGCCAGCTATGCAGGCGGCCGCGTCCCGGTCGCGATCCTCGCGGCGCTGCTGATCACGCTGATCCCGACGACGATTGCCGCCTTGCTGTCGGCGATCGGTATCGCGGGCATGGACCGTCTGGTGCGCTTCAACGTGCTGGCGAAGTCCGGCCGTGCGGTCGAGGCGGCGGGCGATATCGACGTCCTGCTGCTCGACAAGACCGGCACGATCACGATCGGCGATCGTCAGGCGAGCGAGTTCCGCTCGGTCGGCGGCACGCGTGACGAGGACCTGGCCGAGGCGGCATTGCTCGCCAGCCTCGCCGACGAAACGCCCGAGGGCCGCTCGATCGTCGTGCTGGCGCGCGAGAAGTTCGGCGTCACGACCAATGCGTTGCCGAGCGATGCGGAAGTCATCCCGTTCACCGCGCAGACGCGGATCTCGGGCGTGATCGTCGGCGGTTCGCTGATCCAGAAGGGGGCCGTGGACTCGATCCTGAAGGCCAATCCGGGAGCAGGGGCAACCGCCGCTGCCACCGAACTGCGCCGGATCACCGACGAGATCGCCCGCGCCGGCGGCACGCCACTGGCAGTCGCACGCGACGGCCGGTTGCTCGGCGCGATCTTCCTCAAGGACGTCGTCAAGGCGGGCATCCGCGAGCGCTTCGGCGAACTCCGCGCGATGGGCATCCGCACGGTGATGATCACCGGCGATAACCCGCTTACCGCCGCCGCGATCGCGGCCGAAGCAGGCGTCGACGACTTCCTCGCGCAGGCGACACCGGAGGACAAGCTCGACCTGATCCGCAAGGAACAGCAGGGCGGGCGGCTGGTCGCGATGTGCGGCGACGGCACGAACGACGCACCGGCGCTCGCCCAGGCCGATGTCGGCGTGGCGATGAACACCGGTACGCAGGCCGCGCGCGAGGCGGGCAACATGGTCGATCTCGATAGCGATCCGACCAAGCTGATCGAGATCGTGGGCTTGGGCAAACAGCTGCTGATGACCCGCGGTGCGCTGACGACCTTCTCGGTGGCGAACGACGTCGCGAAGTATTTCGCGATCATCCCGGCGATGTTCGTCGCGCTCTATCCGGGGCTGGGCGTGCTGAACGTGATGCGGCTGGGCTCGCCCGAAAGCGCGATCCTGTCGGCGATCATCTTCAACGCGATCATCATCCCGATGCTGGTGCCGCTCGCGCTCAAGGGCGTCGCGTACAAGCCGATGGCGGCGGGCCCGCTGCTGGCCCGCAACCTCGCGGTGTACGGCCTGGGCGGCCTGATCGCGCCGTTCGTCGGGATCAAGCTCATCGACCTTCTGGTCGGTGCACTGGGGCTGGCATGATGACTCCAGCTATCCCGTCGACCCAACCCCCTCCGTCACCCCGGACCTGTTCCGGGGTCCACCGTCCCGCACACTCGTCGGCCCTTGGTTTTGCGGAACGGTGGATGCCGGAACGAGCCCGGCATGACGGAGATGAATGGGGCGCCGCCACTCACCCTACCCCCGTCACCCCAGCGAAAGCTGGGGTCTCCCTCCCCGAAGTGCGCCGTGCGCGGCACGATACCCCAGCTTTCGCTGGGGTGACGGCAGACGCGGGCGTTACGGCAGAAGGAAGCATCCAATGAACTCCGATTTTACCTCCGCCCTTCGCCCCGCGTTCGTCATGACGATCCTGTTCGCGTTGCTGCTCGGGATCGTCTATCCGCTCGCGATGACCGGGATCGGACAAGCCATCTTCCCGTCGCAAGCGAACGGCAGCCTCGTCATGGCGAACGGCAAGGCGATCGGCTCGACCGTGGTCGGGCAGGCCTTCACCACCGATCGCTATTTCCAGACGCGCCCCTCGGCCGCCGGCAAGGGCTATGACGGCCTCGCCTCGTCGGGCTCGAACCTCGGGCCGACCAGCCAGGCGCTCGTCGATCGCACCAAGGCCGATGTGGCCAAGCGCCATGCGGAAGGCGTGACTGGGCCACTCTCGGCCGATCTTGCCACCGCATCGGGTTCGGGTCTCGACCCTGATCTGTCGCCAGCCTCGGCTTACGCGCAGGTCGCCCGCGTCGCCCGCACCCGCGGCCTCTCCGCAGACCGCGTCCGCGCGCTCGTCACCGCCAACGTCGACGGCCCGCTGCTCGGCATTCTCGGCGAACCGCGCGTTAATGTCTTCGCCCTCAACCGAGCCCTGGACGCAACGGGCGCACGTTGAACGACGACACACGACCATCACCCGAGGCCCTTCTGCGACAGGCGTCGCAGGAGGGTCGCGGCCGTCTGAAGATCTTCCTCGGCGCCGCCCCCGGTGTCGGCAAAACCTACGAGATGCTCTCCGAAGGCGCGGAACGTCGCCGCGCAGGCGTCGACATCGTCATCGGCGTGGTCGAGACGCACGGCCGCGTTGAAACCGAAGCGCTGACGAGAGGCCACGAGATCGTCCCCCGGAAGGCGATCCCCTATGAGGGCCGCACGCTCGACGAAATGGACCTCGACGCGATCCTCGAACGCGCCCCCACACTCGTCCTTGTCGACGAACTCGCCCACACCAACGCCCCCGGCAGCCGTCACCCAAAACGCTATCAGGACGTCGAGGAACTGCTCGCTGCGGGCATCGACGTCTATTCGACGATCAACATCCAGCACATCGAGAGCCTCAACGACGTCGTCGCCTCGTTCACGCGCGTCCGCGTGCGTGAGACCGTCCCCGACAGCATCGTCGAGGCCGCCGAGATCGAAGTCGTCGACATCCCGCCCGACGAACTGATCGAGCGGCTGAAGGCGGGCAAGGTCTATCTCCCCCACGAGGCGACGCGAGCCCTCGCGCACTTCTTCTCCAAGTCGAACCTTTCCGCCCTGCGCGAACTCGCGCTCCGTCGTGCGGCGCAGGCGGTCGACGCGCAGATGCTCGAACACGTCCGCGCGCTCGGCGTCGGCGGCACTTGGGCGGGCGGCGAGCGGATCGTCGTCGCGATCAGCGAACTGCCCGGCGCGCTCGGCCTCGTCCGCGCCACCAAGCGGATCGCCGACGCGATGCACGCGCCCTGGACCGCGGTGTATATCGAGACACCGCGCGCGCAGACCTTCGGCGAGGCCGAGCACCGCCGACTCGCCGAGGTCTTCAACCTCGCGACGCAACTCGGCGGCGACGTCGCGACCGTCCCTGCGACGTCGGTGGTCGATGGCCTCAAGACCTTCACCGCCGAAGCGCGCGCGACGCAGCTCGTAGTCGGTAAGTCCACCCGCTCGCGCTGGTTCGAACTTTGCCACGGCTCGGTCGTCGACCAGATGGTCCGCGAGACGCCAGGGATCGCCGTCCACGTCATGCCGATGGACCCGCCCACCTCCCCGCGCGGCAAACGCACGCACACTGGCGGATGGGGCAGCAAGGCTGGTTACGCCTGGACGGCGGCGATGATCGCGGGCGTCACCGGCGTGGCGAGCGCGCTGTTCCACATCCTCAACCTCGGCAACGTCGCCTTGCTCTTTCTGCTCCCCGTGATGACCGCGGCGAGCCTGTTCGGCCTGCGCACCGGGCTGTTCGCCGGGATCGCCTCGTCGTTCGCGTACAATTTCTTCTTCTTGCCGCCGACCGGCACGCTGACGATCGCCAATCCCGAGAACGTGATCTCGATCCTCGTCCTGCTCGGCATCGCCTTCGTGACGAGCCAGCTCACCTCGCGGGTCCGCGCGCAGGCCGATATCGCGGCGGCCAGCGCCCGCACAAACGCGGCGCTCGCCGGGTTCCTCCGCCAGCTGACCTCGCTGAACGATCCGGTCGCGCTGGCGCGGGCGATCTGCGAGGAAGTCGGACGGCTGTTCGACGTGCGCGCTGTCATCCTCGTCGCGGAGGACCCTGGCCTCGTGGTTCAGGCGGCGAACGGCACGGATTACCGGCTCGAGACGATGGAGATGGCCGCCGCGCAATGGGCCTATGACAGCGGCGCGCCTGCGGGTCGCGGGTCGAGCACGCTGGCGGCGTCGGGGTGGTTCTTCCAGCCGCTGCGCTCGGGCGAGCGGACGCTGGCGGTGCTCGGGCTCGCGCGTGAGGCCGGCGGCGATCCGGTGCGGTCGGACCAGTTGCCGTTGCTGATGAGTCTCGTCGATCAGGCGTCGCTGGTGCTGGAACGCGCGCGGCTGGAAGTCGAGATGCGCGATGTCGATGCAGTGCGTGAACGCGATCGGTTGCGACAGGCGCTGCTGTCGTCGGTAAGCCACGACCTGCGCACGCCGCTGACCTCGGTGATGGCGGCGGCAGCGGAACTCCACCGCGGCGTCACGCCCGAGCTTATCGACACGATCGAAACTGAGGCAGCCCGGCTCAACCGGTTCGTCGGCAACCTCCTCGACATGGCGCGGGTCGAGGCAGGCGCGCTCCGGTTGCGTCTGGAACCGACCGACCTCACCGATGCGGTCGCCGGCGCGGTCCACGATACCAAGCGCGTGCTCGAAGGCCATGCGATCGAATTGGACGTCGCGCCCAACCTGCCACTTGTCCGCGTCGATCCGCAACTACTCCACCATTGCCTGCTCAACCTGCTCGACAATGCGGGGCGCTATGCTGACCCCGGAACGCCGATCGTGGTGCGCGCGGAGCACCGCTTCGGGATGCTCCGGCTGTCGGTGATCGACCAGGGACCCGGACTGCCACCCGGTCGCGAGAAGGAAGTGTTCGAGACGTTCCGCCGCCTCGAAGGCTCCGACCGCGCGATCGGGGGCACCGGCCTAGGGCTTGCGATCGTCAAGGCGTTCGCCGAAGCGATGGGGATGAGCGTCGAAGCCAGCAACCGCGAAGACCTGACGGGCGCACGGTTCAGCCTGTGCTTCCCCGTGGCCCTGCTCGTCCGCGACACCGATGGAGCGAACCTATGAGCGGACAGACGGTCCTGATCGTGGACGACGAACTGCACATCCGCCGCCTGTTGAAGAACACCCTCGAACGTGCGGGCTACGGTGTCGAGGAGGCGGTCGACGCGCGCGAGGCGCTGCGGATCGCGGGGAGCCGGCCGCTGACCGCGGTGCTGCTCGATCTCGGCTTGCCGGACCGCGACGGGCTGGAACTGGTGCCGCTGCTGAAGAAGCTCGGCGATCCGATCATCCTCGTCGTCTCGGCGCGCGAGGCGACCGATCAGAAAGTCGCCGCGCTAGACCTCGGGGCCGAGGATTATGTGACCAAGCCGTTCGATACCGAGGAACTGCTCGCACGCCTCCGGGTCGCGCTGCGCGGCCGCGGCGAGGCGACCTCCAAGCCGACGATCTTGCGCGCGCACGGGGTAGAGATCGACTTCGAACACCGCCTCGTCCGTCGCGGCAACGAGGAGGCGCATCTGACGCGGAAAGAGTTCGACGTGCTATCGGCGCTCGCGGCGCACCCCGGCCGCGTCGTGACTCACCAGCGCATTCTCGAAGCGGCATGGCCGACCGACCACGACCGCCGCATCGAATATCTCCGCATTGTCGTCCGTAACCTCCGCCAGAAGCTGGAAGGGACGGGGGGCGTCGGCACGGTCATCGCGAACGAACTCGGCATCGGTTACCGGCTGCTCGTCGAGGCCTGAGCGGAGAAGACAGTATGTTTCCCCAAAGGCGGGGATCCAGACTGGGCGCCCGCCTTCGCGGAAGAACAAGGAAGCGGGCGGTACGCTCACAATTTTCGCGCCAAACCGTCACTCCAGCCAGCGTCCCCCTGCCGCGCGAGGTCCCGGCTTTCGCCGGGATGACGGGGTTGCGTACTACGCAAACGCTATGGCTCCCCCCTAAAACCAATCTCGAACGCCTATGCGGCAGGCGATACCTCGAAGGTCGCATGACCGACCCCAGCCGCCTCCGCACCGACCTCAGCCTCCGCGTAAGCGGCATCCTGTCGCTCGCAATCGCGGTCACCGCGATCCACACGCTCGCTCGCCTCCACCCCCCAACCGGCGCGCTCGCATTCCTGCTCGCCACGATCGGCTTCCTCGGTGCGAGTGCCGGCGCGATGCTGGTGATCGTCGGCCACCATATCCACGACCCGGTCAGGATCAGCGCCCGCTGGCAACGCGCCGCGCGATAGGCCGCGCCCGCGGCGGGACCTGTCGACGCGCGCAGACCAAGTCACTATGCTACCGCATTGCAGCATGATGACGAGGGAGCGCTCTGCATGATCGGTCGACGCGAAGTACTGACCGCGCTAGGTCTGTTGGGTGTCCTCCCGCAGGCGGCTGCCGCGATGCGCACGCAACCCGGCAAGGCCGTGCCCTTCTCGTGGGAGGCGCTCCAGCAACGTGCCGCGACGCTCGCAACCAAGCCGTATAGCGCGCCCGCCAAGGTCGCCGCAGCCGCCGCGATCGATTACGACAAGGTCGGCAGCATCCGCTTCCGTGCGGACAAGACGCTGGCCGGCGGCATCCGCCTGTTCCCGCTCGGTCGCTATGCGCCGATGCCGGTCGCGATCAACGTCGTCGAGGGCGGGCAAGCGCGCCGCATCGACTTCTCGCGCGACCTGTTCGAGGCGGAAGAGGGCCATGCCGCCGCGCTCGGCATCGCCGGGTTCCGCGCGATGGCGCCGGGCGGGACCAGCGACTGGATGGCGTTCCAGGGCGCGTCCTATTTCCGCACCGCCGGCGCGCAGGACCAATACGGCCTGTCCGCGCGCGGTCTCGCGATCAACACCGGGCTGCCGGGCCGCGAGGAATTCCCCGACTTCACCGAATTCTGGATCGAGCGGACCGGCACCGACGCGTACACGATCTACGCGCTGATGGACGGCGCCAGCGTCACCGGCGCGTACCGCTTCCAGTCGTGGCATGTCGCGGGCGCGGGCGTCGAACAGCAGGTATCGTCCGTCCTGAATATCCGCCGCGATATCGAACGGCTCGGCGTTGCGCCTGCGACCAGCATGTTCTGGTACGGCGAAGGCAATCGCGCCGCTGCGGTCGACTGGCGCCCCGAGATCCACGACTCGGACGGCCTCGCGCTGCTCACCGGTGCGGGCGAACGCATCTGGCGCCCGCTCAACAATCCGCCGCATGACACGCTGGACAGCTTCGCGGACCAGGCACCGAAGGGCTTCGGGCTGATCCAGCGCGATCGGAATTTCGATCACTACCAGGATGACGGCGCGTTCTACGATCGCCGGCCCAACCTGTGGATCCAGCCGCAGGGCGATTGGGGCAAAGGCGCGGTGATGCTGTATGCCTTCCCGACCAACAGCGAGACTGTCGACAATGTCGTCTCGTTCTGGACCCCCGCCGCGCCGGCCAAGGCTGGCCAGCGGTTGCAGTTCGACTATACCTTGTCGTGGAAATCGACCGATCCGACTGCGGTCGCCAGCGCGGCGCATGTTGTCGATTGCTGGCAGGGCGTTGCTGGCCGACCTGGCGCGGAGCCGGTGAAGGGCGCGCGGAAACTGGTCGTGGATTTCGTCGGTGAAGGTCTGGCCGGACTCGACCGGCAGAGCGGCGTCACCGCCAAGATCGACGTCGTCCGCGGCAAGGTGCTCGCGAACGCGGCCTATCCGGTCGTCGGCCAGAAGAACCGCTGGCGTGTCACCGCCGACGTCGAACCCGAGGTTCGGGGCCCTGCCGACGTCCGGTTGTTCCTCACGCGCGGCGGTCGCGCACTCAGCGAGACCGTCCTGACGTCGATCTTCTGATGCCGCTGCTCCCCGCCATGATGCCCGGCGAGACGCCGATCGCGATGCCGGCTCAGCGGTTCGATGGCCCCCCGCCGCCGTGGTCCGCGCCGGAACCGGGGCCGGGCCAGGCGGTGTCGTCGGACGACATGCTCGCGCGCCGGATCATCCTGGTGCTGATGACCGGCCTTCTCGCGACCGCCGCGTCGTCGGCGGTACAGGAATCGCTGATGGCCGACGGGCTGAGCCTGTGGGACGCGTTGCTGTTGATGCTGTTCTTCCCGCTGTTCGCGTGGATCGCGTTCGGCTTCATGAACGCGGCAATCGGCTTCGTGCTGCTGATGACCGGCGGCCATCCGGGGTTCGTCCCCACGCCGCGCCAGTCCGAACCGCTCGAAGGCCGCACTGCGATCCTGATGCCGGTCCATAACGAAGACATCGACGCGGTGTTCGAGCGGATCGCCTGGATGGCGCGCGCGATCGCCGCGGCCGGGGTCGCCGACCGCTTCGATATCTTCATCCTGAGCGATTCGGGCGAAGCGGCGGAAGCGACCGAGGTCGCGGCGTGGCAGGCCCTCGCGCCGACGCTCGACTGCGCGCTCTATTACCGCCGCCGGACCGTAAACGTAGGCCGCAAGCCGGGCAACGTCGCGGAATGGATCCGGCGGTTCGGCGGCGGCTATCGCTACATGCTGATGCTCGACGCGGACAGCCTGATGGGCGGCAACACGATCATCGGCATGGCGCAGGTGCTCGAACGGCGGCCCGCGGTGGCGCTGCTCCAGACGGTGCCTGCGGTGATCAACGGCGTGACGTTCTTCCAGCGCTGGATGCAGTTCGCCAGCCGCCTCTACGGCCCGATCTCGACCGCGGGCCTCGTCTGGTGGTCTGGCTCGGAGGCGACCTTCTGGGGCCACAATGCGCTGATCCGGATCGAGGCGTTCGCGAGCAGTTGCGGTTTGCCCGACCTTCCGGGCCGCGCGCCGTTCGGCGGCGTCATCATGAGCCACGACATGGTCGAGGCGGCGCTGCTGCGCCGACGCGGCTGGCGCGTGCACATGCTGATGACCGAGGAGACGTTCGAGGAATATCCGCCGACTCTGATCGACGCGGCGGTGCGCGATCGGCGTTGGGCGCAGGGAAATATCCAGCATCTGAGCCTGCTCGGATCGTCGGGATTCCACTGGGTCAGCCGGCTGCAACTGCTGATGGGGGCGTCGGCGTTCATCACCTCGCCGGTGTGGCTGCTGATGATCGTCACGAGCGTCGTGCAGGCGCTGATCGGCGAGCGCAACATCGTCGAAGCGCAGACGTCTCTCGAAGTGCTGGTTGTCACGTTGTTGCTCTTGTTCGGGCCGAAGCTGTTGAGCGTGATCTGGGCGGTCTCGAATGCCGAACGACGCGCGGGGTTCGGCGGGCGGCGCGGGATCGTGCGGTCGGTACTGATCGACGTACCGTTCTCGATGCTGTCAGCGCCGGTGATCGCGCTGACGCAGACGATCGACCTCGCCGGGATCCTGATGGGGCGGAAGTCCGGATGGGCACCGCAGAACCGGGACGCACATGAACTGTCCCTCGCGGACGTGATGCCGCGGTATCGCTGGCATGTCGGGGTGGGGGTGGCACTGTTGCTGGTGACGCCGTTCGCGCCGATCACCGCAGCGTGGCTCGCGCCGGTGACTCTGGGGCTGCTGCTCAGTCCGTTCCTGACCATGCTGACCGCGAGCGAGAAGGCGGGGCGGTGGGCGCTGTCGCACGGCATGTTCGTCGAGCCCGGCGAGCATGTGTCCGTGCTCTCGCGACCGTCGCTGCCGGCGCATAGCGGCTAGCCCAACGTGCCCCGTCATGCCGGGCTCGTTCCGGCATCCACGGTTCCGCGTTCTCAATAGTTGGCGAACGTGCGGAACGGTGGACCCCGGAACAGGTCCGGGGTGACGGATTACGCCCGGTGCCCGCTCAGCTCCGCGCCGGCATCCACCGCGAACCGTCGGTTCCAGATCGTCGCCGACGCCGACACCACGGTCACCACCAGGAACGCGAGCGTGAAGTCCGCCAGCGCCGGCCGCGTCGCCCCCGTGCCCAGCATCCCGACATGCAGCGACGCCGCCCCCACGCAGATGCCGAGCGACAGCATCAACTGCTGGAACGTCGCGTAGAAGCTCGTAGCGCTGCTCATCCGCGACGACGGGATCTCGTCATACGCGATCGTGTTGTAGGCCGAGAACTGGAACGACATGAAGAATCCCGAGATCATCAACACGCCGAAGATCACCGGGATCGGCCAGTCGGGGCGGAACAGTCCGGCCACCGCATAACCCGAACTCGCGCAGAGGCCACCGACGATCAGGCTGTTGCGGAACCCGAAGCGGCGCAGCACGCGCGGTGCGAGGCTCTTCATCATCAACGACCCGATCGCGCCGGCAATCGTGATCGCGCCGCTCGCCGCCGCGGTCATCCCGAAGCCCAATTGGAGCATCATCGGCAACAGGAACGGTTGCGCGCCCTGCGTGATGCGGGTCAGCGATCCGCCGATCACCGACAGCCGGAAGGTCGGGATCCGCATCAACGACAGGTCGAGGATCGGATCGCTGCGATGCTTGGCATGGCGGATGTAGAACCCGCCTGCGATCAGCCCGACGACGATCAGCCCGATCGCCCGCGACAATTCGCCTGTCCGGCTGGTCATCTCGAACCCGAACAACAGGCAACCGAGCGACACGCCCGACAGGATGAAGCCCGGCACGTCGAACTTGGCGGGTTTGTCTTCGCGCACCTCGCCGATGTAGCGCGTTACCAGCACGACGCCGAGCAGCCCGATCGGGACGTTCAGGTAGAAGATCCAGCGCCAGTCGAGATAGGTGACGATCGCCCCGCCGACCGGCGGCCCTAGGATCGGGCCGATCAGCGCGGGCATGATCAGCCACGACATCGCCTGGACCATGTCCTCCTTGGCGACGCTGCGGAGCAGGACGAGGCGGCCGATCGGGATCATCATCGCGCCGCCCAGCCCTTGCAGGAAGCGCGCGAACATCATGAACGGCAGGCTGGTCGCCCGGCCGCACAGCATCGATCCGCCGACGAAGATAATGATCGCCGCGCGGAAGATCGTGCGCGAGCCGAACCGGTCCGCGAGCCGTCCGCTGGCCGGGATGAAGATCGCGAGCGCCAGCAGGTACGAGGTCAGCGCCGAACTCATGCTCGTCGCCGGCACGCCGAAATCGCGCGCCATCGTCGGCAGCGCGGTTGCGAGCACGGTCGAGTCCATCTGTTCCATGAACAGTGCGCAGGCGATGATCAGCGCAGTGACGCGGTAGTTGCTCGGTGTGTGAACTGGCGCGTTCGCATCTTTGGCTACTCTCGCGATGGTGTCGGCGGCGGGCATGATGCCGTCGCGGATTTCGCTGTTGATCGACGCCAGCCCGCGGCGACGCAGCCTCACGTCTGCCACCCCCCACCAAGCGCCCTGAAGACGTCGACCTGGCGATCGACCAGCAGCGCGTCGGATGTGGCGAGGTTGGCTTGCGCGGTGGTCAGCGCGGCCTGTGCGGTCAGCAGCGACAGGAAATCGGTGCGGCCGAACCGGTACAGCGTCCCGGCCTGATCTGCGGCGCGCGCGGCGCTGGACTGGGCACGGCGGAGCGCGGCGTTCCGGTCGCCTTCACGCGCATAGGCAGAGAGCGCGGTCTCGGTCTGGCGCAAGGCTTCCAGCGTCGTCGAATCGAACTGCGCGAGCGCCTGGTCCGCCGCCGCGCCCGCTTGCGCGATCTGTGCGCGGATGACCGGGCGGTTGGGGAAGCTCCAGCTGATCAATGGCCCAAGCCCCAAGTGGAACGCATTGCTCGAACCGAGCGAGGATACCGGGCCGGTCAACCCCGCCGACCCGCCAAGGCTGACCTGCGGATAGAGGTTGGCGGTCGCGACGCCGATCCGTGCGGTCGCGGCGGCGAGCGTGCGTTCGGCGGCGCGAATATCCGGGCGACGGAGGATCAAGGCGCTGCCGTCGCCGATCGGCAACGGGCGGGTGAGTGCTGGTGGCTTCGCGCACGTCGCGACGTCCCGCGGATAATCGGCGGGTGTGCGGCCCATCAGCGTTGCGAGGCGGTATAGCGCGGCAGTGCGCGTCGCGATCTGCGACGGGATCAACGCTTCGCTCTGGTCGACTGCCGTCCTCGCCCGGGTAACGTCGAACGCGGTGCCGCGACCGCCGCGTTGCAGGCGCTGCGTGACGGTCAGCGTCTGGCGTTGCAGCGCGAGGATACGGTTGTTCGCAGCCAGCACGGAGTTGGCGGTGCAGGCGGTGGCGTAGCTGCGCGCGGTCTCCGCGGCGACGGTCACGCGGACATTGTCGCGCGCGGCGGCGACCGCCTCGGCATCGCCCTGTGCGGCTTCGATCGCGCGGCGGATGCGGCCGGACAGGTCGAGCGGGTAGGCGAGCGTGATGCCAAGGTTGTAGTCGAGCGTACCCGGCAGGTTGCCGCCGGTCGTGTAGGGCCGATCGAGCGACGTCCCGCCGCCCAGCGCCGTGGACAGCGTGCGTCCCGCGGCGACTTCGGCGACGACTGCGTCGGCGCGGCGCAGGTTCGCGTCGGCGGCGCGCAGGTCGGTGTTGGCGGCGAGCGCCTCGGTGACGAAGCCGTCGAGGCGGGGGTCGCCGTAGAGTTGCCACCAGTGATCGGGGAGGGGGGTGTCAGCGAACGCCTTCTCGTTGCCGCTGTCGAATGAGCCTTGGGCGGAGGGGCGGTTGACGACGGCCGACTCAGGGAGGGCGTAGTTCGGGCCGGCGGTCGTGCACGCGGCGAGGGCAAGCGAGGCGATGACCGTTGCGATACCGCGGCGACCGACGCGAGCAGTGCCCACTCTTCCATCATCCTGACGAAAGTCAGGACCCAGAGCCACGTAGGACGTCGCTTGTAACCCTGGGTCCTGACTTTCGTCAGGATGACGGCGGGGGGTGGGGCGGATGGAGGCGCGCATCATGCCGTCGTCCCCGGTGCGACCCGCGGCTCAATCGTCACCGTCGCAGTCCGGCCGACGATCAGTTGCACTCCCTTAGGCACGCTGGTCAGCTTCACCCGCACCGGAATACGCTGCGCCAGCCGCACCCAGTTGAAGGTCGGATTCACATTGGGCAGCAAATTGGTCGTGTTGGTCCGCTCGCTGTCGTTGATCCCCGCGGCGATGCTGTCGACGCGACCGTGCAGCGCCTGCGGTTCGCCCATCAGGTGGACGATCACCGGATCGCCGAGATGGATGCTGCCGAGCTTGGTCTCCTCGAAATATCCCTCGACGCGGAGCGAATCGGTGTCGACCAGCGCCATCGCCTGCGCGCCCGTCGCGATATAGTCGCCGGGGTGGAGATCGAGGTTGGTGACGATCCCATGCACCGTCGCGCGCACCGTCGTCCGCGCGAGGTTCAGCGCCGCGGTCGAGCGTGCGCTCTGCGCCTGCGCGAGCGCCGCCGACGCGGTGGCGACGCGCGCGACGTTCTGCTCGTGCGTCTCCTTCGCGACCAGATCGCCAAGCGCCAGATCGCGCTGCGCCTCTCGCCGCGCCTGCAACAGCGTCGCGCGCGCGCTCGCGATCGACGCATCCGACTGCGCCAGCGTCAGCTGGAAGCGTGGGCGATCGACGACGAACAGGACGTCGCCGGGCTTCACCGCCTGGTTGTCATGCACCGCGACCCGCGTCACCAGGCCAGCGACGTCGGGCGTCACGCGGACGATATCGGCGCGGATATGCCCGTCGCGCGTCCACGGATCGGTCTCGTACCGCTTCCACAACCACAGCGCGACCAGCACCGCGAGCGCGACGATGACGATCGTGACGGCCGACCGACCCAGCGGGGCGAACAGCGATTTGAAACGGGAAGACGTCATGCGGAAGGTCCGGTCAGCAGGGCGAGCAGCCCGAGGATTAGGAAGAACAATGCGAGGTCGACGAGCGGCCGATACGTCACCAGGCGGTAGGCACCGGCGAAGGCGAGCAGCCGTGTGGCGACGCCGGTGAGAAGCACGGCGGCGACCGCGAGCAGCAGGATGCTGGGCAGATACACGCCGCCGATCGAGATTTCGCCGGTCATGCCGCCACTCCGGAAACGGGCCCATATGCTGGTGCCGAAGGAAAGAGGTTGCGACGCAGCGAGGTCAACGCGAGCACGCCCGTACGGTGACGCTCGGGCGTGCTCTCGGCGAAGCGGGTCATCGCCGCGTCGATCCCGGCAAGCAGGTCGGGCTCGGGCGGCGCGGGCTCGTTGGGACGCAGCGCACGGTAATGCGCGCCGATGCCGCGCAGTACAGGCGTGATCATCATGGCCTCGTCGGCCGTGCCGTCCAGCCGCATCTGCCGCAGCTCGCCGACCGCGACCCCGACACGCAGGTCGGTCAGCGCATCGAGCAGCGGCTTGCCCGGATCCTCTCCCTGTGCTGCGAGCCGCGGCGCGAGCAGGCCGATCCGGTCGAGCATGCGGGCAATCCAGCCTGCGGCGTCGGGACGGCCCGGCGAGTCGCTCCGCGCCGCCAGTTCGCGCCACCCCGCGCGGATCAGCCGCCGCGCGCTGGTGTCCGCGCCGATCGTCTGGAACAGGCCGACCGTGACGACTGCGAACAACGTGCCGACCAATTGCGAGATGCCGCCGTTCAGGAACGTATCGAACCCGCCGCCATAGCGGTCGTTCAACCCGACCGTGTTCAGGCCGCCGAGCAACGCGCCGAGCGTCACCAGCAAGGTCGAAGGGCGCGCGAGGAACATGCCCCCGATCAGCATCGGCGGCGCGAGCACGGCGGCCAACGTCACGAAATCGGTCACTCGCGGCAGGATCGTGAAGGCGTACACGGCCGAGATGACGAGGCCGATGATGGTGCCGTAGAAGAATGCCATGATCGCCGGCGCGGGGTTGTCGCTGTTGCCGAACAGCGCGCAGCACACGCCCGCGATCAGCACCGCGCCCGCACCGTCGCTCCAGCCGGTGCCGATCCAGAACGCGCAGCCGAGCAGGATTGTCGTGACGGTGCCCGCCGCCGCCCGCAGCGCGATGCCGCGGTCACGGTGGAGCGGTCGCCGCGCGGTCCGGGCCAGCAGCCGGGCGACCGCCGGGGTTATCGCGGTTCGCGACGGCGAGCGCATCTGATCGCGCAGGTCGCGCGCGTTGCGGTGCGCGTCGACCAGTTCGCCCAGGCGTGCGAGCAGGCTCAGGCGCAGCGCGTCGCGCCAGATAAGCGTAGTAGCGACCGGCGGCTCGAGCGCCTTTGCGCGGGCGATGAGTGCATCGGCGGTCGCGCCCCGTCGCTCGACTGCAGGCGGATCGCGCAGCCATTCGCGCACGTCCTCGATCAGTGCGAGTGCCTCGGGGCGGGGGGCGTCGGCGCCGCGGGTCAGCTCGACGATCCGGTCGTCGACCGCGCTCGCCAGCGGCAGCAGCATCGACAGTTCCGCTTGCAGGGCGCGCAAGGTCCTGACGCGTGGAAGAAGCCGTGCGGTATCGAACGGCAGGTGGATGGAGAGCTGATGCAGTTCGTTGATATCCAGCGCGAGCCGGCGCCGGTCGCGGTCGAGCTTGGTATCGGACGCGCCGGCAAGCGAATCGCGCGACCAGCGTTCGGCATCCGCCAGGATCGCGTCGATCCGTCCGAGCAACGCCGCGGTCACCGTCTGCGGGAAGACGAAGCCGTGGATCAGGCTGCCGCAGAGGATCCCGATCGTGATCTCCTGCACGCGCAACGCCGCGGTCGTGAAGATCGCGCCCGGTGCCGCCACCGATGGGAAGCCGATGATGCTCGCGGTATAGCCGGCCAGCAGGAAGACGTACGCGCGGGGGGTGCGATCGAGCAGCGAGATGTACAGGCACACGCCGAGCCACAAGGCGAGCCCCAGCGACAGGAGTTCGGGCGCGTTGACCAGGTTCGGCACTAGCACGACCGCGGCTATTGCGCCGAGCACCGTGCCCGCGACCCGAAACACCGCTTTCGACAGCACCGCGCCCGCCAATGGCTGGGCAACGATGTACGACGTCGTCACCGCCCAATACGGCCGCGTCAGCCCGATCCTGAGCGCAATGTAATAGGCGAGCAACGCCGCGATCAGGCATTTGACCGAGAAGAGCGCTTCCTTTGCGCCGAATTTTGCAAGGATCATCGCCTGTGATCCGCCGCGAACCGCGCACCGAGCCGTTCGGCAACGCGCAGCGCGGTGGCGAGGTCGTCGTCGGACACGTCGTCCAGCATCGCCGCCCGCAAGCTCGCGAATTTCGCCTCGATCGTGGTCACGAGCGCGCGGCCGTGATCGGTCAGGCGGATGCGGCTGACGCGCGCGTCCTGCGGATCGCGCTGGCGCTCGACGAGGTTGGCGGCGGCCATCTGGTCGATCGAGCGGACCAGCGACGCCTGGGTGACGTCGAGTTCGCTGGCGAGATCGGTCTGGCGGACGTCTTCGCCGAGCCGCCCAACCTGGACGAGCGCCCAGCCGGTCGACGCGGAGACGTTCATGTCGCTCAGCGCACGATCCGCCGCCCGCCGCCACATTCTCGCAAGCGGCAAGAGGGTGCGGGCGTAGGATGATTCGAGGACGGCGCGAGGGGATGTCATTAGCGTGCTAAGTAATGACGTTTGCTTATGCTGCAATGCGGAATCGGTTCATGACGGAAAAGTTAGGGAGAGCTTGAACTTGGCCATGCTGCGCCGCCCGTGGCCGAAGGAGCGGGATAGTCGAAACCGCCCGTCATCCTGACTTTCATCAGGATGACGGGTGCGTGGTGGCCCCTACTCGACCGCCAGGATCACATGGCTCGCCTTGATCAACGCCAATGCGCGCGTCCCCACCTGCAAGTCGAGTGCCTCCGCACTCTCCTTCGTCAACGTCGCGGTCAGCGTCTTGCCGACCGTCAGTTCCAGCGTCACTTCGCTGGAGATCGCGCCGTCCTCCCGCGCGATCACCGTCCCCGCCAGCGTGTTGCGTGCCGACGTCCGCAAGCTCTCGTCACCGCGCGCGAGGATCACGAAGCTCGACTTGATCAGCGCGAGCGCGGTCGCGCCCGGCACCAGCCCGAGATCCTCTGCACTGCCGCGCGTGATCGTCGCGACGATCTCGACCCCTTCGGCGACGGCCAGCGTAACCTCGGCATCGATCGTCCCCGGCGTTACGCGCGACACCGTGCCGCGCAACACGTTGCGTGCGCTCGTCTTCATCCCGATTCCCCATAGCAAAGGCTTCAGCGACAGTCCGTTCGACACGCTCGCCTCGATCCGCGCCATCGCGCTGGCAAGTTCGGCTTCGGCGACCGCGTAACCGTCGAGCACGGCCACGCCCGCCTCCGTGATCGGGCTCGCGCCGCCGTCCTTGCCGCCCGCGACTGGGAGCACGAGCGGGCGGTCGAACAGATTGTTCATCACCTGCACCGCATCCCACGCCGCCTTGTAGCTCAACCCGACGGCCTTCGCCGCACTGGTGATCGAGCCACCGTCGCGGATCGCGCGGAGCAGTGCGATCCGGTTGGCGCCGACGCGACCGGCCTGGTCTTTGGCGAGCAGGATCGTGGCGTGGAGGGCGGGGTCCGTCATCCCCGCGTCATACTCACTGCTTGATGCGGAAGGTAAGCCCGATCGTGCGCGGGTCGCTCGGCGTGGCGAGGATCAGCCCGGAGTTGCGCCTGGAACACGGCGAGTTCCCAGCCCCGTTTCGAGCGGAAGCCGATGCTGCCGTTGACGATCGTATAGCCATCGATGACCGTGAACGCCGAGCCGGAGGAGTCGCGGAACGGGCGTGTCCGCGTGTTCGAATCGACGCGCATACCACCCCGGCGAAGGCCGGGGCCCAATTGGGGGACGACGCTTGGCGGGCGTCGCATGTCGTTCGCCGGGGTGGAGTGGGGAGGCGTTAGGCGAGAAGAGCTACGATTTCCGCGGCAATCTCCGCGGGCAACCGCGACGCTCCGTCAGCCACCGTCGGCACCGTAGCCCAGCGCCCCAGCAACTGAGCCTTCGCCATCGCGGCATAATTCGTGCGCACCCGGTCCTGCAGCCCGGTATCCGCCTCGTACGCGTCGAACGCATCGTCGGTGTACGACCGCTTGCGCTTCTTCAGGATCAGCCCGCGCGCGATGTCGGCGGGTGTGTCGAGATACACCGACAGATCGGGCTTCGGCAGCGCGAACGATCCCGTCTCCAGGTCGGCGATCCACGCCATCATCGCATCCGCCTCGGGTGGAGGAACCTGCGCCGCCTGATACGCCATGTTCGATGCGATATAGCGGTCGAACACCACCACGTCATTCGCCGCCACCGTCGCCATCAGGTGATCCCGCGATTCCATCCGGTCGAGCGCATACAGCACCGCCGCCGCCTTGGGCGACGTGCCGCGCGGAAGGGTGCCCGCCAGCATCGCGCCCAGCGCCCAGCCGCCGACCGTCTCGGTATAGCGCGGGAACGACACGACCGCGGCGGTGCGGCCGGCGGCGCGCAGTTGCTCGACCACCAACGCCGAGGCGGTGGCCTTGCCCGCGCCGTCGGCGCCTTCGATTGCCAGGAGAAAGCTCATGGGAGCGCCCTAGCAAGCCTGACCGGCTCACCAAAGTCCGCAAATCGATCAGCCCGCGCAATAACCCCGCGCGACTACGGGACGCCCGGCGATGCGGTGTAGCGCGGCGTCCAGTTCGGCCGGGACTTCTCCTTGTCCTTGCGCAGGCGGCGACGGCGGAAAGGGCGCACCCGGACGGCTTGTGCGTCGACACATCGGTGAACAGCGGTCCGCCGAAATACCGGAGCCGTGCGATCGCCCCGATCGCTCAGCCTTCGTGCGCCAACCGCTCATGGTGGCGGATCACTTCGTCGATGATGAAGCGCAGGAATTTTTCCGAGAATTCAGGATCGAGCTGCGCGTCCGCCGCGAGTTGCCGGAGCCGCGCGATCTGGCGTTCCTCGCGGCCGGGGTCGGCGGGCGGCAGGCCGTGCGTCGCCTTGTGCCTGCCGACCGCCTGCGTGACCTTGAAACGCTCGGCGAGCATGTGGATCAGCGCCGCATCGATATTGTCGATGCTCTGGCGATATCCGTTCAACAGGTCGTCAGCCATCGCGCACCCTTCCAGATTGGTTCGGGCGGCCTTTTGCGGGGATGCGTCCTACTCCGCAAGGCCCGGCAAGGCTCGACGGGGCCCGGCAAGGGTTGCTTTGCAGGGGCATAGGCGTCAGAGGCTCGGAGAGATGAGCGCCACCGTCCACCGCCTCGAATCCGTACGTCCCAATTCGGAGCCCCAGCCGTCGCTGGACCCGATGGTCAAACTCGTCTCCGGCGACATGGACCAGGTCAATGCGGTGATCCGCGGCCGGATGCAGTCGGAAATCCCGCTGATCCCCGAACTCGCCGGTCACCTGATCGCGGGCGGCGGCAAGCGGATGCGGCCGATGCTGACGCTCGCGAGCGCCCAGCTGATCGGGTATTCGGGTACGCAGCATCACCTGCTCGCCGCCGCGGTCGAGTTCATCCACACGGCCACGCTGCTGCACGACGACGTCGTCGACGGCTCGGACCTGCGCCGGGGAAAACGCACCGCCAACATCATCTGGGGCAACCCCGCCAGCGTATTGGTCGGCGATTTCCTGTTCAGCCGCAGTTTCGAGCTGATGGTCGAGGCCGGCAGTCTCAAGGCGCTGAAGATCTTGTCCTCGACCAGCGCGGTCATCGCGGAAGGCGAGGTCAACCAGCTCACCGCGGCGCGGCGCGTCGATCTCGGCGAAGAGCGTTATCTCGACATCATCGGTGCGAAGACCGCAGCGTTGTTTGCCGCCGCCTGCCGGATTTCGGCGGTCGTCGCGGAGCGGCCCGAAGCCGAGGAAGCCGCGCTCGACGCCTATGGTCGCAACCTCGGCATCGCGTTTCAGCTGGTCGACGACGCGATCGATTACGTCTCGGACGCGGACACGATGGGCAAGGACGCGGGCGATGACTTCCGCGAGGGGAAAATGACGCTCCCGGTTATCCTCGCCTATGCGCGCGGATCGGCCGAGGATCGTGCGTTCTGGAAGGATGCGGTCGAAGGTCGCCGTGACAGCGAAGCCGATTTGCAGCACGCGATCCGCCTGATCCGCTCGACTCGCGCGATCGACGACACCTTCGCCAGGGCTCGGCATTACGGCCAGCGCGCGATCGATTCGATCGGTGGCTTTCCCAATGGCGCTGCCAAGGATGCGATGGTCGAAGCCGTCGAGTTCGCGGTCGCTCGCGCATACTGATCGCCTTAGCGGATCGGTGATCCGGCATTCGGTAGCGTAGCCTCGCTGACAGGGGCCGATTTGCCGAACAGCGCGCGGTCCGCAGGCCCGAAAGCGTATTTCCACAGGATGTAGAGATAGGTGGCCGCGATCGCGGGTTCGCCGATCGCGAGCTCGACCCATTCGTAGCGTTTGGGCAATGCCGTGAACGCGCCGCCGACGACGATCGCGGCGAGCGCGGCCCAGATCAACGGCCAGCGCCACGGCGACACGTTGGCGCCGAGGAGATGGCCGAGCAGCTTCGACTTGATGATCGAGGTCAGCCCTACCGACAGCATGAGCGCGATCGCCGGGCCGGCCGCCTGGTAATTGACGGGATAGCCCATCGCTCGAATCGTGAAGATCAACGTGAAGCTCAGGCCGACCTGGAACGCGAGCATCGCCGCGGAGATCATCAGATTGCGGTGGCGCGCGATGTAGACCAGCGCCGATTCGCTGACGGCGCCGGTCGAGGCGAGCACTTCGGCGGTCAGCAGGAACGCGAGCGCGGCGGTGCCGGCGACGAATTGCGGCCCGACCACGCCCATCACCGCTTCGCCGGGGATCGAGCCCATCAGCGCGAGGCCGCCTTGTGCCGCCATGATCCAGAACGCGACCTGCCGCACCTGGTTGGCGATCGCCGCGCGGTCGTTGATCGCGAGGCTGTGCGTGATGACGGGGCCGAGGATCGGGTCGAAGCTGGTCTTGAGCTTCTGCGGCAGGCTCGCGACCTGTTGCGCCATGTAATAGATACCGACAATTTTGGGTTCGAACATCACGCCGAGGATGAAGCGGTCGACGTTGCGGCTGCCCCATTCGAGGATGTCGGCGCCGGCGAGCGGCACGTTGGCGCGGGCGAGCGCGTAGAGCGGGCGGAGGTGCGGCGACCAGCCGCGCGGCACGCCGTAGCTGCGCAGGAACGGCACGAGGCTCGCGATCAGCGCCGCGGTCATCGACGCGACGTAGCTGAGCACGAGGCCGTCGCGAATCGTGAAATACGAGAATGCCCAGGCGGCGATCGAGATCGTCCACGGCTCGACGACCGCGCGAGCAGTCACCGCAGCCTTGACGTTTAGGCGATAGGCGAGCGCGGCGAGGCTGACGTCGGACCAGGCGATCGCGACGATGATCAGCGGCAGGAACCGGTCGAGCCCGGTGATCGCGCTGTTCGGGTACATGATCTGTGGGAAGGTGCAGAGCACCACACTGGCGATGAGCGATGCGACGAACGCGACCGCCATCGCGTCCCACACGACGCACGCGTGCGGGCGATCCGTGCTGCTGAGCGCTTGGGCGAGACCGCGCTTCAGGCCGAGCGTGGCGAGGAGCGCGGCGAGTTCGACGACCACGACCGCGATCGCGAACCGTCCGACGAGGTCGGGGCCGTAGATGCGGCCGGCGATGAACAGGAACGGGATCCGCGCGGCAAGGCGGAGGACGAAGCCGGCGATGTTGGTGCGACCGCCCTTCGCGAGCGTGTCGATATCCTGCGTGGCCTCGGTCACTGCCAACAGCCTCCGTCACCCCGGGCTTGTTCCGGGGTCCACGGTTCCGCACAGCCAACGATCGACGAGTACGCGGAACGGTGGATGCCGGAACGAGGCTCTCCTGAGCGTAGCCGAAGGGCCCGGCATGACGGAGAAGACTGGCTCAATGCGCCGCGCCCCAGCTCAGGCCGGTTCCGATCTCGATGCCGAGCGGCACGTCCAGCGTCACCGCGGGTTGCGCCGCCGTTGCCATGACACGCTCGATCACGGGCTTGGCTGCTTCCACGTCACCCTCCGGCAATTCGAACACGAGTTCGTCGTGGACCTGGAGGAGCATGCGGACGTTCGGCAGCCCCGCTTCGAGCAACGCCGGCCCCATGCGGACCATGGCGCGCTTGATGATGTCGGCGCTGGTGCCCTGGATCGGGGCGTTGATCGCGGCGCGCTCGGCACCCTGGCGTTCGTGCTGGATCTTCGAGCGAATGCGCGGGAAGTGCGTCTTTCGGCCGAACAGGGTGGTCGTGAAGCCGCTCGCACGGACGCTTTCGGTGGTCTCGACGATGTAGGTCGAGATGCCGGGGAAGCGATCGAAATAGCGTTCGATCATCGCCTGCGCCTCGTCCGCGCTCACGTCGAGCCGACCGGCGAGACCCCAGCGCGAGATGCCGTAGAGGATCGCGAAGTTGATCGTCTTCGCACGGCCGCGGGTGTCGCGGTTGACCTCGCCGAACAGTTCCTGCGCGGTGAGGCTGTGGATGTCGTCACCGTTCGCGAACGCGGCCTTCAGCGCGGGGACGTTGGCCATGTGCGCGGCCAGCCGCAGCTCGATCTGTGAATAATCGGCGGCGAGGATGACGTTGCCGGGCTCGGCCACGAACGCGTCGCGGATCTGGCGGCCGATCTCCGTGCGGATCGGGATGTTCTGGAGGTTGGGATCCGTCGACGACAGGCGGCCGGTCTGCGCACCGGTCAGGCTGTACGAGGTGTGGACGCGGCCCGTCGCCGGGTTGATCTGCGCCTGCAACGCGTCGGTGTAGGTGGATTTCAGCTTCGACAACTGGCGCCAGTCGAGCACCTTCCGCGCGATCACTGCACCCGGCGAGTCCTTGTCGGCAGCGATCCGCTCCAGTTCGGTGACGTCGGTCGAATAGACGCCCGACTTGCCCTTACGGCCGCCCTTGATGCCCATCTTCTCGAACAGCACGTCGCCCAATTGCTTGGGGCTGCCGATCGTGAATGGTCCGCCGGCGAGCGCGTGGATTTCGGTTTCGAGGCTTGCCATCTGGCCGGCGAACTCGGTCGAGAGTTTCGACAGTTTCGCCGCGTCGACCTTGATGCCGTGCATCTCCATCTGCGCGATGACAGGGACAAGTGGGCGGTCGACCATCTCATATACCCGCGTCGAGCCTTCTGCGGGGAGGCGGCGCTTGAACCGGCGCCAGAGGCGGAGCGTCACGTCGGCGTCCTCGGCTGCGTAACGGGTCGCCGTCTTGAGGTCGATTTCGTTGAAGGTCCGCTGTGTCTTGCCGGTGCCGACGACGTCCTTGAACGCGATGCAGGTGTGCGAGAGATGCGTGGCGGCGAGTTCGTCCATGCCGTGGCCGTGCAGGCCGGCGTCGAGATCGAAGCTCATCACGATCGTGTCGTCGAACGGCGCGATCTGCACCCCACCGGTCGCGGCATAGGCGCGGCCGAGGACGATCATGTCGTATTTGAGGTTGTGCCCGATCTTGAGGACGCTCGGATCCTCCAGCAACGGCTTCAGTTTTGCGAGCACGAGCGCGCGGTCGAGCTGGACCGGGTTTTCCGCGAGCAAATCGGTGCCGCCATGCGCGATCGGGACGTAGCAGGCGAGGTTCGGATGCAGCGCCATGCTCACGCCGACCAGATCGGCGCGCGTGGCGTCGATGCCGGTCGTCTCGGTGTCGATCGCGATCCAGCCCTGATGCTTGGCGATCATGATCCAGCGATCCAGTGCGGCCTCGTCGACGACGGTTTCGTAATCGTCGTGCTTGCAGGGCTCGTCCTCGTCGAGATCGGCCGTGCTCGTGGGTGTCTCGACGGGCGCTTCGGCGACCGCGGAGAGCTTGGCGATCAGCGACTTGAAGCCGTGATGCTCCAGGAACGCACGCAGCGGCGCGTCGGGGATGCCCTTGAGTTCGAGGTCTTCCAGCGGCTCGGGCAGCACGACGTCGCATTTCAGCGTGACGAGCACCTTCGACAGCCGCGCCATCTCGGCATGCTCGATCAGATTGTCGCGCAGCTTGCCCGTCTTCATGCCGTCGGCGGCGGCGAGCACGGATTCGAGATCGCCGTGTTCGAGGATCAGCTTTGCCGCGGTCTTGGGGCCGACGCCGGGCACGCCGGGGACGTTGTCGACGCTGTCGCCCATCAGCGCGAGCACGTCGCCGAGTTGCGCGGGGGAGACGCCGTGGAACTTCTCCGCGACGTGCTCCGCGCCGAGCCGGCGGTTGTTCATCGTGTCGTACATGTCGAGGCCGGGCTCGATCAGCTGCATCAGATCCTTGTCGGACGACACGATCGTGACTTCCCAGCCCTGCGCGAGTGCTGCCTTCGAGTAACACGCGATGATGTCGTCCGCCTCGAGTCCCTCGGTCTCGATGCACGGCAGCGAGAAGGCGCGCGTGGCGTCGCGGATCATCGGGAACTGCGGGACGAGGTCCTCGGGCGGAGGGGGACGCTGCGCCTTGTACTTGTCGTAGAGATCGTTGCGGAAGGTCTTCGATGATTTGTCTAGGATCACGGCCATGTGGGTTGGGCCGTCGGCTGCGTGAACCTCGTCCGCGAGCTTCCACAGCATCGTGGTGTAGCCGTACACCGCGCCGACCGGCTCGCCATGCTTGTTGGTGAGCGGCGGCAGCCGATGATAGGCGCGGAAGATATAGCCGGAGCCGTCGACGAGATAGAGATGGGGCATCGCGCGCGGTCTAGCGGATGCGGGCGCGGGGACCAATGGCGGAAGCGTGGTTGTTGGGTATCAGGTGCGGGGAAAAGTGTTGGGGGAGCACCTGGCCCCTCTGCGCCACCCGCCAACGCCACCCCGGCGGAGGCCGGGGCCCAGTTGGGGGACGGCGATAACGAAGCGGTGTGCGTCGTTACCGGAACCTTTCCAACTGGGCCCCGGCCTTCGCCGGGGTGGCGCTTAAATGGGGCGCCCCGAGGAAGGGCGCCCTTACTTCTTGATCAGCCCGATCTCGACCAGCCGCTCGTACAGATAATCATGCGCAGTGATCGGGTTCGGATAGCGGTTCGCATTGTCCGGCGTGATCGTCCCCGGCAGCGTCTCGATCAGGAAGTCCGGCGCCGGATGCAGGAAGAACGGCATCGAATAACGCGAGTGGCCGCGACGCTCGGGCGGCGGGTTTACGACGCGGTGCGTGGTGGAAGGCAGCACGTTGTTGGTCAGGCGCTGGAGCATGTCGCCAACGTTGACGACCATCGCGCCCTCGGGCGGCTTGATCGACAGCCAGCGGCCGTTGGCGCGGTCGAGCAACTCTAGACCCGCTTCCTCGGCACCGAGCAGTAGGGTGATGAGGTTGATGTCCTCATGCGCGCCGGCGCGGACGCCTTCGGCATCGGCAGGGATCGGGGGGTAATGCAGCAGACGAAGGATGCTGTTACCGTCCTTCACCGCAGGATCGAACCAGTCGGGCTTGAGCTTCAGGTGGCGCGCGATCGCGGACAGGAGCTTGTCGCCGGCGCGGTCGAACGCGGCGAAGAGTTCGAGGAAGACGGGCTTGAAGCCTTCGGGCCGGGTCGGCCAGACGTTCGGGGCCATCGTGTCCGCATAGCGATGACCCTCGGGCAGTTCGCGGCCGACGTGCCAGAATTCCTTGAGGTCGACGACCTTGGCGTCCTTGGCGATCTCGGTCTTGAACGGCGTGTAGCCGCGCGCGCCGCCGCCGCCGGGGATGTGATAGCCGCGCTTCTCGTCCTCGGGCAGGTCGAACAGGAGCTTGGTCTCTGCCCAGGCGCGCTCGATCAGGTCGGCGGGGATGCCGTGATCGGCGACGATCGCGAAGCCGTACCGCTCGAACGATTCGCCGAACGCGGCGGCGAAACCGTCGGGATCGGTGTCCTGCGTGGCGAGGCTGAGGGTCGGGACCTGGGCGGCGGGGGTATCGAGCATGGGTTGCGTGTCCGGATTGGGGGACGCCCGATATAGGGGATCGGGGGGGCGGTGCCAAATGCCTGGGTTAGGCTGCGTTCACATTTTGGACGACCCTCCCTCTGCGGGTGGGCGCCGAAGGTAACGGAGGGGGAGGACGCGAAACAGGCGTCGCTGTTTCCCCCCCTCCGTCTGGCAAGCGCCAGCCACCTCCCCCTGGCGGGGGAGGATACTAGGGCCGCCACTCCGTCACCCCGGACTTGTTCCGGGGTCCACGGTTCCGCGCCATCACGTCTTTCGGGTTTGCGGAACGGTGGATGCCGGAACAAGCCCGGCATGACGGAAGGGGAGCCTTACCCGCTTATGACGATCGTGCCGGTCGCCTTGTCCTTGCCATCAGGAGCCAGTTCCAGGCGGAAGGGTTTGTTCTCGTCCGTCGTCCCGATCAGGTTCGCACCTTCGGGATGGACCTGATAGCCCACCTTGCCGAGCCGCTGTGCAAACCAGTCGCGGACGATCGCGGGCGTTGCCGGGCTGGCGAAGGCGACACGCAACCCGCCCGCCTTGTCGTCGCCGACGATGTTCAGCGTCTTGATCGACGACCCCGGATACAGGCGCACGCCGTTGAGATCGAAGTTGCTCGTGTCGATCTTGATCTTCGGCAGCTTCACCGATCCCTGGAATCCCGGGACGTCGATCTTCATCTCGCCGGTCTCACCGTTGATCGCGCCGAGGACGTTACCGCCATCGGCGTTGATCGAGATCGATGTGCCCTCGTTCGAGCGGTCGCAGGCTGAGAGGGTCGACACGCACGCAAGACCGACGGCGGTGAGCAGGAGCGGGCGGATCATGGCTGTCTCCGGAGTGTATTGTTTCTACAACACAGATAGGGCGCAACGGCGTATCGCGCAATCATCTTGAACCCGCGCCGGTTAGCGGGTTTCGCAAGACCAGCCGAGCGGGTAAAGGCGCTTGCATCATGCAGACCCAGGATCCCCAGTCCGACGCGCCGGCGATGCGCGGCGCGCCGATCGGCTTCGTCGAGTTCGTCGCACTTGTTGCCTCGTTGATGTCGCTGACCGCGCTCGGCATCGATTCGATGCTGCCCGCGCTGCCGGCGATCGGCGACTCGCTCGGCGTCGCGACTGAGAACGGGCGGCAGTTCGTGGTGACTGCGTTCGTCATCGGGTTTGGCGTCGCGCAGCTCGTCCACGGGCCGCTTGCCGATCGGTTCGGGCGGCGGACGGTGCTGCTCTGGTCGCTCGTCCTGTACATCATCGCCAACGTCGCCTGCGCCACCGCGGGCAGCTTCACGCTGCTGCTGGCCGCGCGCGCGTTCGGCGGCGCGGTGATCGCCGCGGCTCGGGTAGCGACGATCGCGCTGGTCCGAGACTGCTATCACGGGCGCGCGATGGCTCGGGTCATGTCGATCGCGTTCATGGTGTTCATGATCGTGCCGATCCTGGCGCCGACGTTCGGTTGGACGGTGCTCCAGTTCGGCGACTGGCGCGCGATCTTCTGGACGGTCGCGGTGCTGACGCTCGGCGTGCTGATCTGGTTCTACCTGCGGATGCCCGAGACGCTCGCGCCCGAGAACGTCCTGCCGATCACGCCGGGGCGGATCCTCGGCGACTGGCGCCAGACGCTCGCCGACCGCAATTCGCTCGGCTACACGCTCGCCTCGACCGCGTTGATGGGCGCGCTGTACGGTTATCTCAATTCGATCCAGCAGATCATGGCGGACGTGTTCCACAAGCCCACCCTGCTCGCGCTGGTCTTTGCGACGACGGCGGTGACGATGGCGGCGTGCAATCTGCTCAACTCGCGGATCGTCATGCGGCTGGGGACTCGGCTTATCAGCCACGGCGCGTTGTCGGTGTTGATCCTGGTGTCGCTGGTCCATTTGTTCGCGATCGAGATCGGGTTCGAGACGCTGGTTAGCTTCGCGATATTCCAGGCGCTGACGCTCGGCTGTTTCGGGCTGGCGACGTCGAACTTCTCGGCGATGGCGATGGAGAATATGGGGCGGATCGCCGGCACCGCGTCGAGCGTGCAGGGGTTCCTGAGCGTCACCGTCGGCGCAGTGTTCGGTGCGCTGATCGGGCAGGCTTTCAATGGCACCACCGTGCCGCTGGTCGCCGGGTTCCTGTTGGCGGGTCTCGCCGCGCTCGTTTCCATCCTGGTCACCGAGCGGGGTCGCTTGTTCCGGCCTGCATCCACCGCACCCACGCGCGCTTGAAGGAACCACCGCGCACGTCCACCGTTCGCATCCGGTAGGCCCGCAACGTGCGGGCATCCTGGAACGAGGGAGTGTGACATGGGCGGACATCAGGTGCCGAGTGCCGGTTCGGGCGACGACGGCTATGACGAAGAGGGCTATGACGAGAGCCAGCGCGCCGAAATCCTCGAGGCCACGCGCAACGGCCCGTCCGACGGCATCATCCTGACTGATCTCGATCCCGACCTGGGCGAGGACGACACCGACGACGAGTCGATCGACGAGACCAAGATGGACTCCGAAGAGGTCGGCGAGACGGATGCGTCCGTCACGATGGACGAGGCCGACATGGACGAGGACGACGTCCAGGACGAACTCGACGACGACACGATCGACGACGATGAAGACCTCAAGGACGCCGACGACGTCGCTTTGAAGCCCTGAACGATCCGCGACGCGCCTGTATCGGGCGCGTCGCCTTCAGCCCGCGGCGTTGGCCAGAATTGCAAGATCGTCCGCATCGAACGTAGCGCCGGTGGCGTCCACAGGCTGCTCCACGACGTTGCCCGATGCGGCTTCGTAGCTGGTTCCGGTGCGTCGCTGGCCACGTCATAGGCCGTCCACAGGATCCCCGCCGACCAGAATAGAGCCGCCCAGCGGCTGCGGAACAAGCGTGAGAACCCCATCGATGCTGCATCGCACACCGATGGTCACCAGCCGGTAAACAGACGGCGCCACTATGCCAGCCGACTGCTTTCTGCCGCTTTTCGGCTGTATTTCTGCCTATACCATGCCGCCGACGCCACACTTCGTTCATGTAAATGACAGGAACCGTTGCTGTAACGCAACACAGCGGAAGTGTTCCCTGAATGTGACGTTTTTTGTGCAACCATGTGCGCGCCGGCCGGTTTGGCTTGCCTGGACCGAACCGACGCACCGTGCAGTCGGGGATCCACGCAACATCGGTATAAGGTCAAACTCATGCGTAAGCTTTCCCTGGCAATCGCCCTCGCCGCCGCAACGGTCGCAGTTCCCGCCTTCGCGCAGGACATGTCGGCACCGGCTCCCACCGACAACAGCGCACAGCTCGGCGAAGCGTCGGCACCAGACGGTTCGAAGGCATTCGGTATCGAGCCGTATGTCGGCATCATGGGCGGTTGGGAGCAGTTCGACAACGAGCGCGGCCACGGCATCCCGCAGGCGCTGAACGCTGACGGCACGACCCGTCGCGGCTACAAGCCATCGGGCTCGCTGGTCCAGGGCGTCATCGGCGTGAACGTGCCGCTCGGCCCGGTCTTCGTCGGCGCAGAAGGCAACGTGATCAAGGGCATCGATGGCAACATCGATTGGGAATACGGCGCAGCAGGCCGCTTCGGCTTCCGCGCTGGCGACAGCGGCCTGATCTACGGCAAGGTCGGCTACCAGTGGGTCAACTTCGACCATTTCTCGGCACGCTCGACCAACGGCGGCGACACCGGTCGTGACTACAGCGCGATCACCTACGGCATCGGCGCAGAAGTCGGTCCGCAGAGCATCGGCCTGAAGGGCATCACCGGCAACGCAGGCTTCCGCATCCGCGCCGAGGTCAACACCTTCGGCGACGCGCAGAGCTTCCGCCCGATGCTCGGCATCATCACGCACTTCTAAGCCTTTGCCTCGCAAGAGGGAAAAGCTGGACGCGTAACGGGGGCGGGGAGTGGCTAAAGCCATTTCCCGCCCTTCGTGCGTCTGGGGTTCGGGGCGTCACGAGCGAGCAAGGTAACGATCGCGCGATCCCGAGCATCGGTGGGCGTCATGGCGGGTTCGATGGCAGGCGCGATTTCAAGCGCGGTGTCGACGGGGACGTGCGGGAACGATGACATGCGCCGATCCGGGCACGGCCGACGCGTGTAGGACGGCGCCGTCTCCAGCCGTGCCGATCCTGTCGGGCAGCGACCTGCGGCAGGCTCGCAAGCGTTGGTTTGGCGGTCCGATCGAGATCATATTGCCCGGTGTGTGGACACGTGGGCGGACTACCCGACCGGTATGACTGCCGCGTCGGTGTGCGTCTCTGATGTTTTTGGGACCTACGCACTAGTCGTCTCATGGTCGTCCTCCCATCCGACACAGGGCGAACAGCGGCATCGGATCGATAATACGGAACCGACTTTGGCCAGCTTGGGTCGGGTGAACAATGTTCACGATGCGTTCGCCTCGTTTCCGACTCCGCTCGCCGCAAGGCCGGTGCCGACAAGGGTGACATCCTCGCGCGCGCGCGTACGCGCGAGGGACGATGGAGTATGTGTTTGATTTCATGCGGTTGCTGGGCGGCAATCGCGCTGGCGCCGCGCGTGGGCGCGGGGGTACTCCGCGCGGAGGTGCTGGGCGCGGCGCCAAGCCGGGAGTCCTGCTGCAACTCCGCCTGGTGTTCTACGGCGTGCTGCTCGGGCTGATGATGCCGGTGATCCGCCAGATCGACTGGTCGGAGCTGGTGCCGCCCGGATTGAAGATCGAATGGCCGACCGGGTTCGGCATCGCCTGGCCCGCCGGGCATCTGCGCGTGCCGGGAGGCTGGGGCTGGGGTGCGGACGCGGCCAAGCCGGAAGCGCCGTCCGCTGCACCGGCCGTCGCCGGAACCGCGACGAATGGGGGTGGTGCCGCCGCTACCACCGCCGCCGCTACCACCGCCGCCGCTACCACCGCCGCCGCCACCACCGCCGCCGCCACCACCGGCGCCGCCGCCGCCACAGGGGCCTTGGCCACCGCAGTGGGTGTCGCCAGCGCGGCGTCGACCGCCGCTGCCGCCGCATCCGCGCTATCGGGCGGCAAGCCCGTATCCGCGCGCTTCACGATCTGCGGCCACGCCAAGCGGATCGACTGCATGGTCGACGGCGACACCTTCTGGATGGCCGGCACCAAGATCCGCATCGCCGACATCGACACCCCCGAAACCCACCCGCCCCGCTGCGCCCGCGAAGCACGGCTGGGGCAGGCGGCAACGCTGAAGATGCAGGCGCTGCTCAACGCCGGCCCCTTTACGCTGACCCCGATCAAGCGCGACGTCGACCGCTACGGCCGGAAGCTGCGGATCGTCGAGAGGGGCGGGGAGTCGCTGGGCGCGGTCCTGGTCCGCCACGGACTCGCGCGGCGGTACGGTGGGGGCAAGCGCTCGCCCTGGTGCAGATAAAACTTAATCAATAAGTTTCTTAAGTTGCTCCAGCAGAGATGATTCCAATCCTGTGTTAAAATTGTTCTCTTCTATGGCTTGCCGTACCCAACCTTTACCGTGGCCCCCGACGTCGGGAACATAGTTCTCTAGTTCGCCTTCCTGTAAAATCATAACGCCGTGATCATTCATGTGGTTTATAAAATCGCGAATAACCTTCTGGGATTCACCTTTAGGTAGCAAGCGTAAACCGGCAGCCTTCAATGACCACGATCTACTTAATCCTTCCGCAGATTTTTTTATCGATCTTATCGCTCTCATCCTAATATCGTCAGTATCATTATCCGACGTATGGCGAAGAGTGTCCTCTATTTCTTTGAGGGCTTGCGCGGCGGGTGGAACCTTTATCTCAAAAGGAAGTCTTTTAAGAGCTGCGAGGTATGGAGATATTTCGATGTTTAGCGACTTTGAAATCGATTCAATAATATTGATATTAAGCAAGACATCGATGTCAAATATACATTTCGCTTCTACACCAAGTTGGCTCAAGCTATCTATGATGGAAGGTACTGCTGATTTCCCATAACTGGGTATCCAGAATGTCTCTTCGATTTTACTTGACTCACCCGCTCTTTCCAAAGCCCACTTAAAAAACATAATATCAGCTTCGGCTTCACAGACAACAGCCTGTCCATAAAAAAGGGCGTCAAGTGCATTTGTGTGTACGAGAAATGGCTCTGTGCTAAAACTTCTTACTTGCTCCATGTTTACAACATGCCACGGTCGTTCACTTCGGTGATGATCAAGGTATAGCAGTTGCACATCTGCGCCAGTCGAAATTGCTCCTCGAATGATATCTGCGCTATGAGTTGCAATTACCGCTTGCCTACCTTCGTCGTTCGCAAGTGTAGCAAGCTCTCTGCCAAGCCGATGGGCTTGAGGAGGGTGAAGAAAAGCTTCCGGTTCATCGATTAATGTGACAGGTCGAGCATCCGCGTAAAAATTTAATAAAATCCCAACGTATGACCTTATCCCGTCGCCTAGCAAATCGATTGGAGACATATTCTTTAATATATGCTCCTCGTAATCGCTGGATAATCGCTCCGAGTCGGTTAGTTCGCCGAGATGGGCTATTGTATTCGCGCCCGTCCGATTAATTCGTAGTCCCTTTCCGAAGGGTTCTTCGACTTTGTCGGAGAAAGCTAGTTCTTTGTCCGGTTCAAAGAAGAAAGTATGGTACGGATGAGAAACTTGTCGATCTATTACGTCTGGCGCTGATACTCTATCCGAGAGGCCTATTCGGTCACGAGCATCTAATATCTTAATCAGATAATCCGAATAACCTAACCGGTTGGATTGGTAAAAACCTGTTGTAAAAACCTTTAGAACATTGTTGCCAGTTTTAAGGCTTGTTACAAAGCTGCTGCTATGTTCTTTAAAGTGGATTGATATAAACTTATCAAAATCCTCTTTTTCTCCTAATTCCCAGGATGATTCGAAAATCCACTTTGTGTTCGCTTCACTGCTTGCTTTGTAGTCAAGCATAAGCTCCCCAAGAAACGTCGACTTTCCCCCGTTATTTGGACCAACAACAAAGGTAATGGACGGTATTAGAGGTATTACTTCGCCATCAAGAAGTTTAACGTTCTTGATATAAGGGGAGTAGCGGCCTGAGGCTTTTAATGACGACATTATTATTACTCAGCCGCCACGCCATCGAGCGAAAACATATCCCGAACCTCGCTCAGGTCCACATTCGCGATCGGACCCTTCTTCGCGGTCTGGCGCTTGTCGAACGAGTCCCAGACGTCGTTCCACTGGCCCTTGGTTGCGGCCTTCGAATATTCCGTTGCGCGCTGTTCGAAGAAGTTGGCGTGCTCGACGCCGTTGAGCATCGGGGCGAGCCAGGGCAGCGGGTGCTCGTCGATCATGTAGATCGGCTTCAGGCCGAGCTGAGTCATGCGCCAGTCGGCGATGAAGCGGATGTACTTCTTGATCTCCTTGGGCGTCATGCCGTTGACCGGACCCATCTCGAACGCGAGGTCGATGAAATTGTCCTCGAGGCGGATCGTCGTCTGGCAGACGTCGGCGATGTCGTCCTTGACCGCCTTGGTCAGGCACTGGCGCTCCTGACAGAAGGTGTGGAACATCTTGATGATGCCCTCGCAGTGGAGGCTCTCGTCGCGGATCGACCAGGTGACGATCTGGCCCATGCCCTTCATCTTGTTGAAGCGCGGGAAGTTCATCAGCATCGCGAACGACGCGAACAGCTGGACGCCCTCGGTGAAGCCGCCGAACATGGCGAGCGTGCGGGCGATATCCTCGTCGTTGTCGACGCCGAAGGTCTGCATGTAATCATGCTTTTCCTTCATCTCGGCATAGTCGAGGAAGGCGCCATATTCGCTCTCGGGCATGCCGATGGTGTCGAGCAGATGGCTGTAGGCGGCGATGTGGACCGTTTCCATGTTGCTGAACGAGGTCAGCATCATCTTGATCTCGGTCGGCTTGAACACGCGGCCGTATTTCTCGTGGTAGCAATCCTGCACCTCGACGTCGGCCTGCGTGAAGAAGCGGAAGATCTGGGTCAGCAGGTTGCGCTCGTGATCGCTGAGCTTCTGCGCCCAATCGCGGCAATCCTCGCCCAAGGGCACTTCCTCGGGGAGCCAGTGGAGCTGCTGCTGGCGCTTCCAGAACTCGAACGCCCAGGGGTATTCGAAGGGCTTATACTGCTTGGAGGCGTGAAGGAGGGACATCGGGAAGCTCCGGAAGGAATTAGGGAAAACTGGGTGAAACTGGGAAAACGGGAAACTAGAAGCGGCTGGAACTGATCATGACGACGACCACGAAGACGATCGAGGCGATCGGTGCGGCGATCATCAACTGGCGGCCGCGCTGGCGGATCTTGGCCACGTCCATCGTGCCGGGGTTCCAGCCGGGGACGGGCTCGCTGTCGACGTCGGGATCGATATCGAGCATGCGATCCGACGACGATCTCGACCAGGGATTGTGATCGAGGCGGCTCCAGTGGCGGCCGAGCATGACGTTCGCCACGCAGATGGCGAACACCGCCAGGATCAGGACCAGTGTGTTCAGGCTCATGGCATGGTCAGCGTCATGTCTCGGTGCTCCATTGCCACATCGCGGCGGCGGACATTGCCAGGACGATCGCGCCCGAGACCAGCATGATCCCGATCATCCGGAACGCATAGGTCTGCGGTTCGGTGATGGCGGGCGAGCGGAGGCGCAGAAGAAGTGCGATTCCGACAAGACCGAGCACGCCTGCGACGGCAAACATGATAGCGCTGCCGTACGTCATGCGACCAACTCGCACGGCGTGCGTTCAAGCCCGGAACTCAATACAGGAGAACGACCATGGTCGATGCAACCAAGATCCAGGAACATGCCGAAGTCATCGGCGCTGACGGCGTCCATGTCGGCACCGTCGACAAGGTCGAAGGCAACCGCATCAAGCTGACCAAGAAGGACTCGGGCCCGCAGGTCGTCGAGGGCACGGGCAGCCATGAAGGGCATCATCACTTCATCTCGCTCGGGTTGGTTGCGGATATCGAGGACGGCAAGGTCCGGCTTTCCGCCAACGCCGACGTGGCGGTGACGTTCGAAGAAGAGGAATAAACCCTCTGCGGTGCGTATCGAACGCGCCGCCACGCCTGCTCGAACCCCGGTCCGCTTCGCGCGGGCCGGGGTTTTTCGCGTCGGGTGATCTCCGATCCGTGATTCACGGGCCGGGGTCACGCCGGGCGATCGAGGCGCCTTACTGGCAGGCAAGGCACTCATCGTAATCCTTCGACTCGACGTCGATCTGGCGCAGGTCGATGGTGTTGTCCGCCTCGACCCCGCCGGCGAAGCCCGCGCGCTGCACCGACTTCGAGCGTAGGTAATAGAGCGACTTGATCCCCAGCTCCCACGCACGGAAGTGGAGCATCAGCAGGTCCCACTTCTCGACGTCGGCGGGGATGAACAGGTTCAGCGACTGCGCCTGGTCGATGTAGGGCGTGCGATCGGCGGCGAGTTCGAGCAGCCAGCGCTGGTCGATCTCGAAGCTGGTCTTGTAGCAGTCCTTTTCCTCGACCGAGAGGAAGTCGAGATGCTGGACGCTGCCGCCCTGTTCGAGGATCGAGTTCCACACCGCGTCGGAGTTCTTCGACTTCTCGCTCAGCATCTTTTCGAGATACGGGTTCTTGACCGAGAAGCTGCCCGACAGCGTCTTGTGCGTGTAGATGTTCGCCGGGATCGGCTCGATGCAGGCGCTGGTGCCGCCGCAGATGATGCTGATCGACGCGGTCGGTGCGATCGCCATCTTGCAGCTGAATCGCTCCATCGCGCCGACGTCGGCGGCGTCGGGGCAGGGGCCACGCTCGATCGCGAGCTGCATCGAGGCTTCGTTGGCCTGGGCACTGATGTGCTTGAACATGCGCAGGTTCCACGACTTCGCCATCGCGCCCTCGAACGCCAGGCCGCGTGCCTGGAGGAACGAGTGGAAGCCCATCACGCCGAGGCCCACCGAGCGCTCACGGCCCGCGGAATAGGCAGCGCGCTCCATGCCGGGTTCGTGGCGGTCGATGTAATCCTGCAGCACGTTGTCGAGGAAGCGCATGACGTCCTCGATCAGGCCCTTCTCGTCCTTCCACTGATCCCAGGTTTCGAGGTTCAGCGACGACAGGCAGCACACCGCAGTACGCTCGTTGCCGAGGTGATCCTTGCCGGTCGGCAGCGTGATCTCCGAGCAGAGGTTCGAGGTCGAGACCTTGAGGCCGAGTTCGCGGTGATGCTTCGGCATCGCCTTGTTCACGTGATCGGCGAAGACGATGTACGGCTCGCCAGTCTGGAGGCGGGTCTCGACGAGCTTCTGGAACAGCGAGCGCGCGTCGACGGTGGCGCGGATCGCCTGGTCCTTCGGCGAGCGAAGATGCCATTCCTCGCCGTTGCGCACGGCCTCCATGAACGCGTCGGTGATCAGCACGCCGTGGTGGAGGTTCAGCGCCTTGCGGTTAAAATCGCCCGAGGGTTTGCGGATTTCGAGGAATTCCTCGATCTCGGGGTGCGAGACGTCGAGATACACCGCCGCCGACCCGCGGCGCAGCGAGCCCTGCGAGATCGCGAGCGTCAGCGAATCCATGACGCGGACGAACGGGATGATGCCGCTGGTCTTGCCGTTGAGGCCGACCGGCTCGCCGATGCCGCGGACGTTGCCCCAATAGGTGCCGATGCCGCCGCCGCGCGAGGCGAGCCAGACATTCTCGTTCCAGGTGTCGACGATGCCGCCGAGGCTGTCGGGGACCGAGTTGAGGTAGCACGAGATCGGCAGGCCACGACCGGTGCCGCCGTTCGACAGAACGGGCGTGGCGGGCATGAACCAGAGCTTCGAGATCGCATCGTACAGGCGCTGCGCGTGGCCGGCGTCGTCGGCATAGGCGGAGGCGACGCGGACGAACAGGTCCTGATAGCTCTCGCCCGGGAGCAGGTAGCGATCCTTGAGCGTGTCCTTGCCGAATTCGGTCAGGAGCGCGTCGCGGCTGTGATCGACCTCGACCGGGTAGATCTGCGCGCGCACGGAATGGCTGTCCTGCGCCTGGCGCGGGGCCTTGGGGGCCTCGGCGGCCGGGGTCTCGATGGTCTGGTCGATCGTGTCTGTCGTCATGTCGCTATCCCGGCTGCTGTCTCTGAAATCCATCGAAACCGCTCCTGTTGTTCCGTATTCGTTCGAATCGGCGTCATGTCACCATGCTACCATTGGACGGCCCCTAACGGGAGAACAAAAAGTGACCATCGCGGCGGTGGAAGGCGCGCATATGATCGGTTCGCACAGAGCCATGCGAGGGTTGTTCTACCAGCGATTGGGTCCGCCCCCGAACGCAACCCCAAGAGATTGTGCCAAAGCGCGAAGAGACGCAAGGGGGTGTGGAGGTGGATCGGGGCTCGGTTCGTCGCGTTCGTCGCGGGGTTGGACGAGCGGGGATTCGCGACGCGTGGACTTCTGCGGGGTTCACGAAGCGCAAGGGGGCGAAGCGGGAACGAAAAATTATTTCGGGGCGGAAGATGGCAAATGTTGCTTTGTGGAGGAGACGGTATGGGCGCGCGGGGCTCGACTTTCCGTTGAGCCTCCGTCCCTTCTAGTTCCCCCGCGAAGGCGGGGGCCCAGGAACCATGATCGTTGTCCTGCTTGATTCCTGGACCCCCGCCTTCGCGGGGGAACAGGATGGGGCGGCTCCATCTCCTACTTACCTATCCGAGCACCACCCCGGCGGAGGCCGGGGCCCAGTTGGGGGACGTTGCTAACCGAGCGCGGCGTGTTGTTACTGCGACCTTTCCAACTGGGCCCCGGCCTTCGCCGGGGTGGTGGGAATCGGCGCGTGTCTCAGCCCTCGATCATCGCCCGGATCTGCGTCGCCAGCGCGTCCATCGCGAACGGCTTGGTGATCATCGACATCCCCGGTTCCAGGAATCCCGACGCCAGCGCGGCATTCTCCGCATATCCCGTCATGAACAGCACGCGCAGGTCGGGACGCAACGCGCGCCCCGCGTCCGCGACTTGCCGTCCGTTCAAGCCCGGCAGGCCGATGTCGGTGACGAGCAGGTCGACTCGCTCCATCGTGCGCAGCCGTTCCAGCCCCGCCGGGCCGTCATGCGCCTCGACCGCCTGATAGCCGAGTTCGCCCAGCACCTCGACGATCAGTGACCGGACCACCACGTCGTCCTCGACCACCAGCACGATCTCGCCCGCGTCGGTGACGTGCTCCTGGGTCAGGCCGGGCAGCGCGTCGTCCTGTTCCGCCATGCCGTAGTGGCGCGGCAGATACAGCTTGATCGTCGTGCCCTTGCCGACCTCGCTGTAGATCCTCGCATAGCCTTCGGACTGGCGCGCGAAGCCATAGACCATCGACAGGCCGAGCCCGGTGCCCTGACCCAGCGGCTTGGTCGTGAAGAACGGCTCGAACGCCTTGGCGATCGTATCGGCGGACATGCCCGTGCCGGTATCGGATATGCAGATGCAGACGTAATGGCCGGGCCGGACATCGCGCCGGCTCGCGGCGAAATGGTCGTCGAGTTGTGCGTTGCAGGTCTCGATCGTCAGCGTGCCACCGTGCGGCATCGCGTCGCGTGCGTTGATGGCGAGGTTGAGCAGCGAATTCTCGAGCTGGTTGGGATCGCACAGCGTCGTCCAGAGCCCCGCCGCGAGCACCATCTCCAGTTCGATCTGCTCGCCGGTCGTGCGCCGAAGCAGGTCCTCCAGCGATGCGACCAGCGGATTGACCTTCACCGGGCGCGGGTCGAGCGGCTGGCGGCGCGAGAAGGCGAGCAGCCGGTGGGTGAGTGCCGCAGCGCGATTGGCGGCAGCGGTAGCGCCCGAAATGAAGCGGTCGAGTTCGCCGACACGGCCCTGCGCCACGCGCCGCTGGACGATCTCCAGGCTGCCGGTGATGCCCTGCAACAGGTTGTTGAAGTCATGTGCGATGCCGCCGGTGAGTTGGCCGACCGCCTCCATCTTCTGCGCCTGTCGCAACGCCTCCTGCGCTTCGATCAGTTCTTCCGTGCGATCGCGGACGCGCCGTTCGAGGTCGGCGTTGAGCAATTGCAGGTCGTGTTCGAGCCGCTTGCGATCGGTGACGTCTGCACCCTCGACGAAGATGCCGACGACGGCACCGGTCGCGTCGCGAATGGGCTGGTAGACGAAATCGACGTAGCGATCGTCGACCGCGCCGCCGGGTTCCGCCTGGACCGCGAAGAGCATCCCGCTCGCGGTGAACGCCTCGCCGCTCTCGAACACGCCGTCGAGCAGGTCGAGAAACCCCTGTTCGACCGCGTCGGGCAACGCCTCGGCGACGGTGCGGCCGAGTACCTCCCGGTGGCCGACGAGCTTGTTGTAACCAGGGTTGGCCAGCTCGAACCGGTGCTCGGGTCCCCGCAGCATCGCCATGAAGGTCGGCGCCTGCGCAAACATCTGGCCCATCCGTTCGCGTTCGTCGCGCAGCGCACGTCCGGTCTGGACCTGCCCGGTGCTTTCATAGGTCGAGCAGAACATGCCCGCGATCGCGCCGCTCTCGTCGCGGACCGGCGAGTAGGAGAAGGTGAACCAGGTATGCTCGTCATAGCCCTTGCGGTTGGTGACGAGCGGAAGATTCTCGAAGAACGAGGCTTCGCCGGCCAGTGCCTTGTCCACGAGCGGACTGACGTCGGGCCAGAGTTCGGCCCAGATGTCGGGCAGCCGGTCGCCGAGTGCCGCGGGATGCTTGTCGTGCAGGATCCGCGCGTAATGATCGTTGTACAGGAAGCCGAGTTCCGGACCCCAGGCGATGCACATCGCGAATTTCGATGCGAGCATCAGCGAGACGATCGAGCGAAGCGATTGCGGCCAATGCTCGACCGGCCCCAGCGGCGAGGCCGACCAGTCATGCGTGCGGATCATCGCGGCCATCTCGCCGCCGCCGGTCAGGAAATCGGCCTCGGCCGTCTGTGTGGTCATCTCAAGATCCTGCCGGGTCGAATTCCACGTCCGAGATTGGTGGATACGGGGCGCGGCCGCGCGTTACCATCGGTGCGAGCGGCAGATCGGCGGGTCATCGGCACAGTTCGTCGGCCAACCGCGTCAGGCTGTCGACGCTATACTCCCAGTCCTGTGCGGCGTCCGCATCGGGTGCGAGGCGGCCGCCATATTCGTGCGGGCGATCGACATAGGCGGTCTGGAGACCGGCGGCGCGTGCGGCGGCGAGGTCGCTGTGATGCGCAGCGACGAGACAAAGCTCGTCGGGGGCAATGCCGAGGAAACGCGCGGTGGCGAGGTAGGCTTCGGGGAGCGGCTTGTAGACCCGGCTGACTTCCGCCCCGAGGATCGCGTCCCAGGGGAGGCCGGCGCGGCGCGCCATCTCCAGCATGAGCGCGATGTTGCCGTTGCTCAGCGTCACGATCGGGTAGCGGGTCTTGAGGCGGGTGAGACCTTCGACCGAGTCGGGCCACGGGTCCAGGCGATGCCAGGCGTGCGTCAGGTCGGTGAGCGTCGCTTCGTCCAGCCCTGCCGAGTCGATGCCATGGTGGCGGAGCAGGTCTTCGAGCGCTTCGCGGTGAAGCGTGTCGAGGATCACGAACGGGCGCTGGCCGTTGCGTACCTCCTCCAGCGCAGGCTGATAGCGTTTGCGCCAGCCATCGGCGAACGCGTGTGGGTCGATATCGGTGCGGTCGAGCCGCGCGAGGATCGGCGCGGCATCGCGCGCGATCCCCGAGCGCCAGTCGACCACGGTGCCGAACACGTCGAAGGCGAGGGCTTTGATCTGGGCACGATGTACCATGGGGGGAAAGACGGCGGGAGGCGGCGGTTGGTTCCCGGCGGTGGGGGACTTCGAGGCCATTGCACACGCCGTTGTAGACGAGGGGATTCGGCAATCGTTCAGCCACCTTGGCCTTCGCCGAGGTGGCGAATCTTTACCGTTCTCCCGCGAAGGCGGGAGTCCAGGAGTCTCGGGCGGTGGCGCGGCTTGGTCCTGGGCCCCCGCTTTCGCGGGGGAACTGGAAAGGAGACGTGGCCGAGGCAGTGATGTCATTTCGCCCTGACTCACCCAGCCCGGCGGAGGCGCGCGGAATGGCCCTGGTTCAGCCGCTCCAGGTTGAACGCCTCGTGGAACTCGATGCCCGCCTTGCCGGCGCGGGCCCAGCGGACGCGGGCGCCGAACATCTGGTCCTCGACCAGTTCGATCTGCATCTCGACACCGTCGGGATTGCCGTCGATCCGGAGCCCGTCGAGCATCGCGCCCGACGTCGAGATGTCGCGAATGCGCACGTCACCGCGGACGCCGTCGATCGCAATCCGGGCGGAGCGCAACATCTTGGTACGCGGCGCGCGGCTCACCTTGAAGCCACTGGCGGCGGCGGTGCCGTTCTCGACCCCCAATTGCCGCAATGCCTCGTCCGCGCGCACCGGGCGGCCATAGACATAGCCCTGGATATGGCTGCACCCGAGGTTGCGGATCAGGTCGATCTCGTCCTGCACCTCGACCCCTTCGGCGGTCGTCTCCATCCCGAGCGTGTCGGCGAGCGTAACGATCGCCTTGATGATCGCGGCGTTGCGGTTGCCCGGCTCGGCGGCACCGCGCACGAACGACTGGTCGATCTTGATCTTGTCGTCCGCCCAGTATGTTATTCGGCGCAGGGAACGGACTTTGCGTCTGGCGCATCCGTCCCCCGCGACGCGTCAGTCCGTTTCTGCCCGCGGTGCGCCGCTCATGGTTACGGGTTTTGGCCCTCCTGCGGTTGCTTCGAGCGTGGAATCCCCGCCCAGCACGCGGTACAGCGTCACGCGGTTGCTCGCGCCGACGAGTTGCGTCGCGACGAGGTTGCGTTGTGCGGTGTAGAGCGACCGCTGAGCGTCGAGCGAGTTGAGGAACGTGTCGATCCCGCCGCGATAGCGCGCGTCCGACAGGCGGTACGTATCCAAAGCCGCTTCGGAGAAGTTCTGGTTCGCCTGCAACTGGTCGGCGATCGTGCCTTGCCGGGCCAGCGCGTCGGCGGTTTCCTGGAACGCGGTCTGGATCGTCCGCTCATAGGTCGCGAGCGCAGCGTCGCGTTGCGCCTTGGAATAGGCGACCCCGGCGATCCCGGCTCCCGCACGGAAGATCGGGTAGCTGACCGATGGCGCGACCGAATAATTGAACGCGCCGCCGCTGAACAGCGAGGTCAGAGACGTGCTGGCGAACCCCAGGATCCCGGTGAGCGAGATACGCGGGAACAGTTCCGCACGCGCCGCACCGATCTCGGCGTTGGTGGCGCGGAGCTGGTATTCCGACTCGACGACGTCGGGGCGGCGCAGGAGAATGCTGCTGTCGAGCCCGGCCGGTAGCGTGGCGACGGTCGGCAAAGCCTGCTCGATCGACGCGGGCAACAGGCTGGCGTCGACCGGCGCACCGACGAGCAATTGCAGCGCGTTGACGTCCTGCGCGAGCGCGGTGCGCTGTTGTGCGAGGTCGGATTGCGCGGTGAACAGGATCTGCTGCGCCTGGCGGAGATCGGTGCGCGGCGCGACGCCGCCGCGCAGACGCGCGTTGGTCAGCGTGACGCTGCGCTGCGAACTGGCGACGGTGTCCTGTGCGATCTTGAGGAGGCTCTGGTCCGACGCGTAGGTCAGCCACGCATCGGCGATGTCGCCGACGAGCGTCAGGCGGGTGGCGCGCGCGGCGGCTTCGGTCGCGAAATAGCGATCGAGCGCGGCGCTGGTGAGCGAGCGGATGCGGCCGAACAGGTCGAGCTCGAACGCAGTGGTCCCCAGGTCGACCGAAAAGGCGCTGTTCGAGCTGGACGAACTGACGACCGACCCGGTGCCGGTGCCGGTGCCGGTGCCGACGCCGCCCGTACCAGCGCCACCCGTGCCGGTACCAGTTCCAGTTCCAGTTCCAGTATTGCCGGTGCCGGTATTACCGCCAGTTCCGCCACTCGTGACGGTGTTACGGCTGCCGTTGCCGCCACCCGAATAGCTGTAGCGTCCGCTGGCATCGACCTGCGGCAACAGGTCGGCGCGTTGGATGCGGTATTGCGCGCGGGTCGCGGCGATGTTGGCGGCGGCGACGCGGAGATCGCGGTTGTTCGCCAGCGCCTGGACGATGATCTGCTGGAGCCGCGGATCGCGGAACACGTCGCGGTAGGTGATCGCGGGCAGCGTCGCCTCGGACTGGCGCAGATACGCGTCGCCGACCGGCAGCGACGGCGGCACCGGGAGTTCGGTGCGCGCGTATTTCGGCGCGAGCGAGCAGCCGGCGAGCGCGGTCGACGCGGCAAGGATCAGGACTAGCGAGCGCATCATGCGGGCTCCGGCCGGTGAGGGCCCTGTGGTTCGGGCGGGCCCAAATGTTCGTTGTGATCGCCATCGGTATCGTGATGCCCGCCCTGATGACCGGTCGGGCGCCCCCGCAGCTTGGCGATGCCGTCGCGCGCGCCACGGCGGACGAGGACGAAGAACAACGGGATGTAGAAGATCGCCAGGATCGTCGCAGTCAGCATGCCGCCGACCACCGCGGTCCCGATCGCAATGCGGCTGTTCGCGCCCGCGCCGGTCGAGATCGCCAGCGGCAACACGCCGAGGATGAACGCGAACGACGTCATCAGGATCGGGCGCAACCGGATCTTCGCCGCGGACAGCGCCGCCTCGATGACTCGCTTGCCCTTGCGCTCCTCCTGCTCGGCGAACTCGATCATCAGGATCGCGTTCTTCGCCGCGAGGCCCATCGTCGTCAGCAGGCCGATCTGGAGATAGACGTCGTTGATCAGCCCGCGCAGAGTCACCGCGAGGATCGCGCCGACCAGGCCGAGCGGAATGACGAGCAGCACCGCGATCGGGATCGTCCAGCTCTCGTACAGCGCCGCGAGGCACAGGAAGACGACCAGCAGCGACAGGCCGTAGAGGAAGGGTGCCTGACCCGATGACAGGCGTTCCTGATACGACAGGCCCGACCATGCGACCGACGTGCCGGGGATTTGGCCCGCAAGCTCGGCGATCCGGTTCATCGCGTCGCCCGAACTGACGCCCGGCGCGCCCGAGCCCTGGATCTCGTACGAGGCGATGCCGTTGAAGCGCGACAGCGTCGTTGGTGCCTGCCCCCAGCTGGTCTTCGCAAACGACGAGAACGGCGCCATCTGGCCGTTCGATCCGCGCACGAACCACTGGCTCAGGTCGGACGGCTGCGCGCGATACTGCGCGTCGCCCTGGACATAGACCCGCTTCACGCGGCCGCGGTCGATGAAGTCGTTCACATATTGCCCACCCCAGGCGGTCGACAACGTCGAGTTCACGTTCGCCTGAGTCAGGCCGAGCGTGGACAGTTTCTGCTGGTCGGCGTCGACGCGCAACGTGGCGACATCGGGCAGTTCGGTCAGGCGGATCGCGGTCAGCGACGAATCGGCGCGGGCGAGCGCGAGCAACTTGTCACGCGCGGCGTTGAACTCGGTCTGGGTCAGGCCACCGGCGTTCTGCAACTGCATCGTGAAGCCGTTCGACGAGCCGAGACCGCGCACCGCCGGGGGCACCAGCGAATAGACCTGCGCATCACGGAAGCCGGCAAACGCCTTCGAGGCGCGACCGGTGATCGCCTCGGCGGTGTTCTCCTTGCCGTGGCGGTCTTCCCACGGCGCGAACGAAACGAAGCCCTGGCCCGTGTTCTGGCCGCTCGCGCCGCCGCCACCGCCGCCGCTGACGGTGAACATCGTGCGGACGTTCGCCTTTTCCTGCGTGAAGTAATAGTGCTCGATCTGCTTCTGCAGCGCGAACGTGCGGCCCTGCGTAGCGCCGGCGGGAAGCTGGAACTGGACGATGCCCGATCCCTGATCCTCGGTCGGCAGGAAGCCCGTCGGCAGCCGCAGGAACAGCACGGCCAGCAACGCCACGGTCCCGGCGTAGATCAGCAGGAACAGCCATTTCCGGTCGATCACCGACTGGACCGCACTGGTGTATTTCTGCGTGCCCTTCTCGAACCCGCTGTTGAACTTGTCGCCCGCCCGCGTGAAGAAATGCGCGACCTTCGGGAATTTGCGTTCGCCCCAGCTCTTCTCCTGGTTGCCTTCGGCGTCCTTCTTCTTCTGCTTGAGCAGCGTCGCGGTGAGGGCGGGGGAGAGGATCAGCGCGACCAGCACCGACAGGACCATCGCCGACACCATCGTCAGCGAGAACTGGCGATAGATCACGCCGGTCGAGCCGCCGAAGAACGCCATCGGCAGGAACACGGCGGACAGCACCAGCGCGATCGCGACCAGCGCGACGGTGATCTCGTTCATCGACTCGATCGTCGCCTCCCGAGGCGTCATCTCGGGATTCTCTTCCATCAGGCGCTCGACGTTCTCGACGACGACGATCGCGTCGTCGACCAGCAGGCCGATCGCGAGCACGAGCCCGAACAGCGTCAACGTGTTGATCGAGAAGCCGGCGAGATAGAACACGCCGAACGTGCCGAGCAGTACGACCGGCACCGCGATCGTCGGGATCAGCGTCGCGCGCCAGCTTTGCAGGAACACGAACATGACGATGACGACGAGGATGACCGCCTCGATCAGCGTCTTGACGACCTCGTCGATCGACAGCTTGATGAAGTCGGTGGTGTCGTTCGCGTAGGCGAATTTCAGGCCTGGCGGGAAGCTCTTGGCGGACTTTTCGACGAACGCCTTGACCAGCTCGGCGGTCTTGAGCGCATCGGCGCCCGGTGCGAGCAGCACGGCGATACCGGCGCCGGGATGCGCGTTGACGCGGCTGCGCGCGTTGTAGTTCTCCGCGCCCAGCTCGATCCGCGCGACGTCGCGCAGCTTGACCACGGCACTGTCGTTGGTGGTCTTCAGGATGATGTTGGCGAACTGCTCGGGCGTCTGGAGGCGCGACTGTGCGGTGACGGTCGCGTTGAGCATCTGCGTATCGGGCTGGGGCTGGCCGCCGAGTTCGCCGGCGGCGACTTCGGTGTTCTGCGCCTGGATCGCGGTCGTCACGTCGCTCGGGATCAGCTGGTAGCTGGCGAGCTTGTTCGGGTTCAGCCAGATCCGCATGGCGTACTGCGCGCCGAACACGTTGCTGTCGCCGATGCCCGGAATACGGCCGAGCGGGTCCTGCAGGTTCGAGACGAGATAGTCGGAGACGTCCTGGTTGGTCAGCTTGTCGGTCTCGTCATAGACGCCGACGATCAGCAGGTTGTCGGGGTTCGACTTGCGCACCACGAGGCCCTGCTGCTGCACCTGTTGCGGCAGGCGGGACAGCGTCTGCTGGACCTGGTTCTGGACCTGGACCTGCGCGATATCCGGATCGGTGCCCTTCTCGAAAGTCACCGTTATATTCACCGACCCACGAGACGACGACGACGAGCTGAAATAGATCAGGCCGTCGATGCCCGTCAGCGATTGCTCGACGACCTGCGTGACGCTGTTCTGGATGGTCTGCGCGTTGGCACCCGGGAAGGACGCGCGCACGGTCACCTGTGGCGGCGCAACGTCGGGGTACTGCGCGATCGGCAGCGCCATGATCGCGCCGATGCCGCCGAGCATCACGATGATCGCGAGCACCCAGGCGAAGATCGGGCGATCGATGAAGACACGGGACAACATAAGGGCTTAGCCGGCCTTTTTCTGGCTGGACTGGCCGCCTGAAGAGTCATCCTTGGGCGCTTCGATCTTCTGCGCGGCGTTTTCGGGCACCGGCTTCACGCCCTGGTTCGGCGCAATCTTCGACAGGCCCTGCGTGATGATCCGGTCGCCGGGGTTCAGTCCGCCGGTGACCACCCAGAACGCGCCCTGCGTGCGGTCCGCCTTGATCTTCTTCTGCACCGCCTTGTTGTTCGCATCGACGACATAGACCGTCGCATTGCCCTTCGCGTCGCGCGAGACGCCCGCCTGCGGCACGAGGAACGCGCGCTGGTTAATCGCCTGCGCGAACTTGGCCTGGACGAACATGCCGGGGAGCAGCAGGCCCTGCGGATTGGGGAAGCGGGCACGGAGCGTCACCGTGCCGGTCTCGGTGTTGACCAGCGCCTCGGCGAACTGGACGGAGCCGGTCGCGCCATATTCGCTGCCGTCTTCCAGCGTCAGGCGAACCCGTGCCTCGGTCGCGACGATGCCGTTCTGGCCGAGCGAACGCCTGAGCGCGAGCAGGTCGCCAGAGGATTGCTGGATGTCGACGAACATCGGATCGAGTCGCTGAATCTGCGCGAGTGGATCGGTCTGCGTCGCGGAGACGAGCGCGCCGACGGTGAACAGCGAACGCCCGATGCGCCCGGTAATCGGCGCGGGGACGGTGGTGAACTTGAGGTTGATCTGCGCGGTTTCGAGCGCTGCACGCGTTTGCGCGACCGAGGCGGTGGCCTGCCGCGAGGTGGCGACCGCGTTGGTATAGTCCTGTTGGCTGATCGCCTCCATCTCGGCGAGCGGCTTGTAGCGCTGCGCGAGAATGTTTTGTGCCTGCTGGTTGGCGCGCGCGCTCTGCAGGTTGGCCTGCGCTTCGTTGGCGGCAGCGCGATAGAGGCGCGGGTCGATCTCGTAGAGCGGCTGGCCCTTCTTGACGAGCGTACCTTCGGTGAAGAAGCGGCGGCGGATGATCCCGGTGACCTGGGGCCGCACGTCCGAGCTTTCGAACGCGGTGGTGCGGCCGCTCAGTTCGGTGGTCATCGCGACGCTGGTCGGCTGGACGACGACATAGCCAACGGTCGGGGTGCCCTGGCCGGGCTGACCACCACGGCCGGCCTTGCCTTGCGCCTTGTCGCCGCCGCCGGAGCAGGCCGCAAGCGCCAGTGCGGGCACCAGCAGGATGGTGTACGGCCGCGCAGAAAATCGTGTGGCTATCAAGTTTGGTATCCGCTCGCGATCGGGTGTTGCCCCAGGCTAAACCACGCGGATGTACCAGAAGTGTGTCAGTTGAAAAGCGGGGGCGAGAAATAGGGTAGAAAGAGTAACCTGGTTGATCGGTTGGGGTATTTTGCGGGGGACGTCCGCCAACGTGGACTAGAGTGTTTCCCCGCGAAGGCGGGGATCCAGACTGGGCTCCCGCCTTCGCGGGAGAACAAGGAAGAGTGCGCTCCGCATTCACACGAGCCACCATGCAGCCACAGCACGTTCCCTAAGCCACGGCACCACCCCGGCGAAGGCCGGGGCCCAATTGGAGAGGTCGTGGTAACGAGGGACTGCGCTTCGTTAGTAACGTCCCCCAACTGGGCTCCGGCCTTCGCCGGGGTGGTGCTTGTTGCGCGAGACCTCCAAACCAAAATCTCGCGGGCGCGTTGAGCAGTGGTTGCCGGAACGAGCCCGGCATGACGGAAGGATGCGCTGATGGCTTCGATCGACGACGACAAGAAGGCCGCGGCGGTTGCTGCCGTGGCGGAAGTTCGGGACGGGATGCTGGTTGGCCTTGGCACCGGCTCCACCGCGGCGTTCGCGATCCAGGCGCTTGGCGAGCGTGTCGCGGAGGGTTTGGCGATCCGAGCGGTCGTCACCTCAGAAGCCTCCGGCAAACTCGCCCGCGAACTCGGCATCGAAATCCTCGATTTCGCTAAGATTGCCGATGTCGACCTCACGATAGACGGCGCAGACGAGATCGACTCGCGCTGCTTTGCCATCAAGGGCGCAGGCGGGGCGATGCTGCGTGAGAAGATCGTCGCCGCAGCCTCGGCACGGATGGTCGTGATCGCGGATGGCTCGAAGCGGGTCGAGCGGATCGGTGCCGCCAAGCTGCCGGTCGAGGTGATACCCTTCGCCGGTGGCTATGTAATGCGCGTGCTGACCGACATGGGTGCTGCCCCCATCATCCGCGACAAGTATCGGACCGACCAAGGCAATCTAGTCGTCGACTGCCATTGTCCTTCGCTCGAAGACCCCCGAGCAACCGCTGCCGCCCTTTCCGCGATCCCTGGCATTCTCGGCCACGGCCTGTTCCTTGACGAGGTGGATGCCGCGTATATTGCAACCAACGGCATCGTTACGCGACTGGAACGGGCGGGTGCATCGGCCTAAAGGCTCCCTATCTTGGCAACCAGATCGGATGCGCGGCGTTCGGTCACAGTCTAGAGCGAGGCTTTTACTCCCATGTCCGATACCGCAACCGCCACCGCCGCCAAGGCGGACCCCATGCTGCACGAGGATGGTTCGCCCGAACGCCTCGCGATCGACACCATTCGCACGTTGTCGATGGACGCGGTGCAGAAAGCCAATTCCGGTCACCCCGGTACGCCGATGGCGCTGGCGCCGGTCGGCTACACGCTCTGGTCGAAGTTCCTGCGCTATGATCCCAAGCACGCCGACTGGCCCAACCGTGATCGCTTCGTGCTGTCGGTCGGGCATGCGTCGATGCTGCTGTATTCGCTGATCCACCTCGCCAAGATCGAAGAGATCGACGCCGAGGGCAACAAGACTGGCAAGGAAGCCGTCAGCCTCAAGGATATCGAGCAGTTCCGCCAGCTCTCCTCGAAGACCCCCGGCCACCCCGAATATCGCCACACCACCGGCGTCGAGACCACCACGGGCCCGCTCGGCCAGGGTTGCGGCAACTCCGTCGGCATGGCGATCGCCGAGCGTTGGCTTGCGGCACGCTATAACAAGGACGGCTTTCCGCTGTTCGACCACGACATCTACACGCTGTGCGGCGACGGCGACATGATGGAGGGCGTCTCAGCCGAGGCTGCGAGCCTTGCCGGTCACCTCAAGCTCTCGAACCTCTGCTGGATCTACGACAGCAACCACATCTCGATCGAAGGCGCGACCGATCTCGCGTTCGACGAGGATGTCGGGCTTCGTTTCGATGCGTATGGCTGGAACGTCATCCACATCGACGACGCGAACGACACTGCGGCACTGTCGCGGGCGATCGAGACGTTTAAGGCGACCAATGACAAGCCGACCTTCATCGTCGTGCATTCTGTGATCGGTTATGGCAGCCCCAAGGCGGGCAGCGAGAAGGCCCACGGCGAGCCGCTCGGCGAAGAGAATATCCGCCTGACGAAGAAGGCGTATGGCTGGCCCGAGGACAAGTCGTTCTACGTGCCGGACGGCGTGGTCGAGCATTTCAACGGTGCGATCGCCGAGCGTGGCGCCAAGCTGCGCGACGAGTGGGTCGCGATGACCGACAAGTACCGTGACGCTTACCCGGAGCTGTCGGGCGAGCTCGACTTGATGCTCAAGGACAAGCTGCCCGAGGGCTGGGATGCCGATATCCCGGTGTTCGACGCAGATCCCAAGGGTATCGCCAGCCGTGATTCCGGCGGCAAGGTGCTGAATGCGATCGCGGGCAAGGTTCCCTGGCTGATCGGTGGATCCGCCGATCTCGCGCCATCGACCAAGACCGACATCAAGGGTGCCGGATCGTTCGAAGCCAATAATTATGGCGGCCAGAACTTCCACTTCGGCGTCCGCGAACACGGCATGGGCGCGGTCGTCAACGGCATGGCGCTGTCGCACCTGCGCTCCTACGGCTCCACCTTCCTGGTGTTCGTCGATTACATGCGCGCGCCGGTGCGCCTGTCGGCGATTATGGAAGTCGGTGCGATCTGGGTGTTCACGCATGATTCCATCGGCGTCGGTGAGGACGGCCCGACGCACCAGCCGATCGAGCATCTCGCCACGCTGCGCGCCATTCCGGGGCTCGATACGATCCGTCCGGGCGATGCGAACGAAGTCGCCGCTGCGTACAAGGCGGTGTTGAAGGATGCCAGCACGCCGGCCGCGCTGATCCTCTCGCGCCAGGCTCTGCCGACGCTGGACCGGACGAAGTATGCCAGCGCGGACGGTGTCGAGCAGGGCGGCTACGTCCTCGCCGACAGCGACGGCACGCCCGACGTGATCCTGATCGCGACCGGCAGCGAATTGTCGCTAGTGATCGAGGCGCATGAAAAGCTGCTGGCGGACGGCGTGAAGAGCCGGGTCGTGTCGATGCCGAGCTGGTATCGCTACGAACTGCAGGATGCCGCTTACAAGGAAAGCGTGCTGCCGCGCGAAGTGCGGGCGCGCGTTGCGGTCGAGATGGCCGGGTCGATCGGTTGGGACCGCTATGTCGGGCTCGACGGCGCGACTGTGACGATGTCGACCTTCGGGGCTTCGGCACCGCTCGCCAAGCTGCAGGACAAGTTCGGGTTCACCGTCGACAATGTCGTCAAGGTGGCCCGCCAGGTTATGGAGACAAAGTGATGGGCGCGCTCAACGATCTCGAAGGCTTCGGCCAGGCAGTATGGCTCGATTTCGTCGATCGGAAGTTCCTGGAGGCCGGTGGTCTCCAGAAGCTGGTCGATGAGGATGGCCTGACCGGCGTCACGTCGAATCCGTCGATTTTCGAAAAGGCGATGGGTCACGGCGTTGCTTATGACTCGACGCTGGCCGAATATGACAAGCAGCATCCCGGCGCGGCGACGATCGACCGCTACGAGCATCTGGCGATCCAGGACATCAAGGCGGCGGCGGAGACGTTGAAGCCGGTGTACGACAGGCTCGACGCGAAGGATGGCTATGTCAGCCTCGAAGTGTCGCCCTATATCTCGGACGATACCGACGAGACGATCGACGAAGCCAAGAAGCTTTGGGGGATGGTCGACCGGCCGAACCTGATGATCAAGATTCCGGGGACGCTTGCGGGCGGTCCGGCGATTGCGTCGACGATCGCGAGCGGGATCAACGTCAACGTCACGCTGCTGTTCGCGCTCGACGCGTATATCCGCGTCGCCGAGGCTTATGCCATGGGGCTCGAGGAGCGCGTTCGCCAGGGGCAGCCGATCGACAAGATCGCCAGCGTCGCCAGCTTCTTCGTCAGCCGGATCGATGCGTCGATCGACAAGGAGATCGATGCGCGCGTCGAGAAGGGCGATGCCGATGCCGAGGCGCTGAAGGCAGTGCGCGGCAAGGTCGCAATCGCCAACGCGAAGATGGCATATCAATGGTATCTGGAGTTCCTGAAGTCGGATCGCTGGCAGGCGCTCGCCGCCAAGGGTGCGCAGCCGCAGCGCCTGCTGTGGGCGTCGACCGGCGTGAAGGACCCGAGCTACCCCGACACGCTCTATATCGACACGCTGATCGGCAAGGATACGGTCAATACCATGCCGCCGAAGACGATGGATGCGTTCCGCGATCATGGTACCGCGGCGGAGACGATCACGGCGGATGTCGATGCGGCGAAGCACGTGCTGGCAGAAGCGGAACGACTCGGGCTCGACCTCAACGGCGTGACCGGCAAGCTGGTCGAAGAGGGCGTCGCTTCGTTCGTGAAGGCGTTCGACGATTTGCTCGGCTCGATCGCGAAGAAGCAGCCGGCGACGGCCTGACCTTCTGCTCCCTCTCCCCGTCGGGGAGAGGGGGGGGTGAGGGGTGCCGCGAGCGCTGCCCTCCCCAACTGCCTCTCACCCCAACCCTCTCCCCGGCGGGGAGAGGGGGTAAGCAAGGAATTCCCCATGAAGATCGGACTGATCGGCCTCGGCCGGATGGGCGGCAATATCGCGCGCCGGTTGATGAGGAACGGCCATGAGGTCGTCGCGTTCGACCGCGATGCGGAGGCCGTGAAGAAACTCGCTGCCGACGGAGCTACGGCCGCGGATTCTATCGACGACATGCGCGGCAAGCTCGACAGCCCGGCGATCTGGTGGGTGATGCTCCCCGCCGGCGGCCCGACCGAGGATACCATCACCGCGATCGCCGACAAGGCGTCCGAGGGCGATATCGTCATCGACGGCGGCAACAGCTTCTACAAGGACGACGTCCGCCGCGCGAAGCTGCTCGCCGAGAAGGGCATCCATTATGTCGACGTCGGTACGTCGGGTGGCGTGTGGGGCCTGGAGCGCGGATATTGCATGATGATCGGCGGCGACAAGGACACCGTCGACCTGCTCGATCCGATCTTCGACACGCTGGCACCGGGCACGGGCGATATCGTCCGCACGCCGGGCCGCGTCGAAGGCGTCGCCGATCCGCGAGCGGAGAAGGGCTATATCCACGCAGGCCCGCCGGGCGCCGGACACTTCGTCAAGATGGTGCATAACGGCATCGAATATGGCCTGATGCAGGCCTATGCCGAGGGCTTCGACATCCTCAAGGGCAAGTCCGGTGAGCATGTCGCGGAGGACCAGCGGTTCGACATCAACCTGGTGGACGTCGCCGAAGTCTGGCGGCGTGGCAGCGTGATCTCGTCGTGGCTGCTCGACCTGTCGGCGATCGCGCTGGCGAAGGACGGCAACCTCGAAGGGTATAGCGGCAGCGTCGCGGATTCGGGCGAGGGCCAGTGGACGATCGATGCGGCGATGGAGGAGAAGGTCCCCGCCAACGTGCTGACCGCCGCTTTGTATGCGCGGTATCGCAGCCGGGTGGACCACACGTTCGGCGACAAGCTGTTGTCGGCGATGCGCTTCGGCTTTGGCGGTCACGTCGAGATGCCACAGTGAGTGGTATCAAGCTGCTCGTCTCCGATGTCGACGGCACGCTCGTCGACAAGGAGAAGAAGGTCACGCCCGCGACCGTCGACGCGGTCATGCGGCTGAAGGCGGCGGGTCTCGGCTTCACGATCATCAGCGCACGGCCGCGGTCGGGGATGATGCCGATCGCGGATCTGCTGGGCATCGACGAGCCGATGGGCGCCTTTAACGGTGGGATCGTGTTCAAGCGCGACGGCACCGTGATCGAGCATCACATGATCGACGTCGATGTCGTGCGCGGCGCGATGGAGATCATTGGAGACGCGCCGGTCGATACGTGGTTCTTCGCGGACGACGTCTGGTACGCCAGCACCGATCAGGGCGGGCATGTCGGCAGCGAGCGGAAAGCCTCCGCGCAGGATCCGGTGATCGTCTCCGACTTTTCCGACCTGCTCGCCAAGGCGGACAAGGTGACGTTCGTCAGCGACGACGAAGACCTGTTGCGGGACCTGCACGCCAAGGTGGCGGCGAAGTTCGATGCGCAGGCGACGATCGTTCAATCCCAGACCTATTATCTCGACATCACGCCCGTCGCCGGCAACAAGGGTAGCGGCATCGAGGAACTGGCGGACGCGTTCGGTATCTCGCTGACCGAGACCGCGGCGATCGGCGATCAGGCCAACGACATCGCGATGCTCAAGCGCGTGAAGCTCGCGATCGCGATGGGCAACGCACCGCAGAATGTCCGCGACGTCGTCCACCAGATTACCAGCGCGAACGATGCGGACGGCGTAGCCCACGCGATCGACACGTTTATCCTTACCGGAGTTTCCGCATGAAAGACCTCGTTGCCTTCGACCTCGACGGAACGCTGGCCGAAAGCAAACAGCCCTTGCAGGAGCCGATGGGCGAGGCGTTGGCGAACCTGCTCGACGTCGCGCATGTCGCCGTGATCTCTGGGGGCGACTGGCCGCAGTTCGAAAAGCAGGTTGCTTCGCGCCTGCCCGAGCGTGCGGATCGGACGAAGCTTTGGCTGATGCCGACGACGGGGACGAAGCTGTACCGGTTCGATGACGAATGGCGCGCGGTGTATGCCGAGCTGTTCGAGGAGGACGAGAAGCAGAAGATTTTGACCGCATTCGACGAGTCCTTGGAAGCGACCGGCTTCGTGCCCGAGCAGACCTGGGGCGAGCGGATCGAGGATCGTGGCAGCCAGATCACGTTCTCTGCCTTGGGTCAGGAAGCGCCGATCGATGCCAAGCACAGCTGGGATCCGGATTTCGCCAAGCGGAAAGTGATCCAGGCCGACCTGCGCCAGCGCCTGCCGGGGCTGTCGATCAACATGGGTGGTGCGACCTCGATCGACATCACGCGCGAGGGTGTCGACAAGGCGTATGGCTTGAAGAAGCTCAGCGATGCGAGCGGCATCGCGCTCGACAAGATGATGTTCATCGGCGACGCGATTTTTCCGGGCGGGAATGATTATCCGGCGGAACAGCTTGGGCTGGACGTCGTGAAGGTGAAGAATGTCGATGGCACGCTGGCGGCGATCGCCGGGATCGTCGCGTGCCTGAAGTAAGAGCATGAGCGTTGCGTTTCGCCGTGAGAGCGATGAGGAACACCTCGAACCGAAGTTCGAACAGCCGATCGCGCCGGGGCTGAATTTGGTCACTGCGCGAGGGTTGCGGTTGATTGGCGAGCGGGTCGTCGCGATCGAGGCTGCGGTTGCGGCGGAGACCGACGAGGAGGCGCGCAAACTGCTTTTGCGCGACCTGCGCTATTGGCACACGCGCCAGACAACCGCCGAGATCGCGCCTTCGCCCGAGGAGGACGAGGTCGGGATCGGCTCGCGTGTTCGCGTGCGGATGAACGGTGCAGAACGGGTTATAGCGATCGTCGGTGGCGACGAGGCCGAGCCCAGTGCGGATCGGCTGGCGTTCTCTGCTCCGTTGGCGCGCGCGCTGATGGGCGCGGCGGTTGGCGAGAAGGTTGCGTTTGCGGGTAAGGCGGATGCGATCGAGGTTTTGGCGATCGACAAGGATGACGGCTGATGGCTGCTGAGAAATTCGAAAGGCATCGCCAACCCTGGACCCAAGACGAGATCCAGAAGCTGCATACGCTTGCCAAGAAGGGCATGGCGCTGAAGGCGATCGCCAAGGCGCTGACTCGGAGTGAGGAGTCGGTGAAGGTTCGGGCGAAGGAAGACTCGCTGAATATCGCTAAGCTGCGGTAGTTTGGGAGCGAGGAGCCCTCTCCCCTCCGGGGAGAGGGTTGGGTGAGGGGCTGTACCGGGCGCGCACTGCTTGGCTGCCCCTCACCCCGGCCCTCTCCCCGGAGGGGAGAGGGAGCAGTAGGGGGCTCGCGTTGGGGCCGCTGTACCGTCGGAAACTTCCGCTCCTCCACGCCCTTCCTTATGTCACCAACCCGGCGAAAGCCGGGGTCCAATTGGAAAGGTCCAAGTAACAACGCGCGACCTGCGTCATTGCTGTCCCCAGATTGGGCCCGGCCTTCGCCGGGGTGGTGTTGTTCTTGGCGTGCTGGAGGGGCCGGGCAGATATGTGGGGCACCACCTATGTGACCGATCCCGAACGCGCTACAGCCCGCACCCCAACTTGTTCTCCCGCGAAGGCGGGAGCCCAGTCTGGGTCCCCGCCTTCGCGGGGAAACATTCTTGATTAGTGGCTCGCATGCCGCACGGAGCTACACTTGTCCGACTACGACGCCATCATTCTCGGGGCAGGCGCCGCCGGCCTCATGTGCGCCGCGGTTGCGGGGCAACGTGGGCGGAAGATCCTGCTTGTCGATCATGCGGAGCAGGCGGGGAAGAAGATCCTGATCTCCGGGGGCGGGCGGTGCAACTTCACCAACGTCCACACTGCGGCGGATCGCTACATCTCCGCCAACCCGCATTTCGCCAAGTCCGCGCTCGGCCGCTACACCGCGCAGGACTTCCTCGCGCTCGTCGGATCCTACGGGATTGCGTGGCACGAGAAGACGCTCGGGCAACTCTTCTGCGACGGCTCTGCACGACAGATCGTCGATATGCTGCTCGACGAATGCGACAAAGGCCGTGTCGACCTGTCACTCGGCCGTGCAGTCACATCGGTCGAACATGCCGATGGCCGCTACCGGGTATCGCTCGACGGCCGCACCGTCACCGCGCCCGCGCTGGTCATCGCAACCGGAGGCCCATCGATCCCGAAGATGGGGGCCACCGGGTTTGCCTATGATCTCGCGCGGCAGTTCGGGCTGAAGGTCGTCGAGCCGCGCCCCGCACTAGTCCCGCTGACGCTGGGCGGCGATGAAACACTGTTCCGTGAACTGTCGGGAGTCGCCGCAGAAGTTGTCGCGACCGCCGGCAAGACTGCGTTCCGTGAAGCCGCGCTGTTCACGCACCGCGGCCTGTCCGGCCCGGCGATCCTGCAGGTGTCGTCCTATTGGCGCCACGGCCAGCCCGTCGGGATCGATTTCTTGCCCGATCGCGAGTCCGGCTGGCTTCCCGCCGCCAAGCGTACCACGCCGCGCGCGACTCTGCGAAAACTGCTCGGCGGCACGCTTCCTGACCGACTCGCGGAGACTTTAAGCGAGCGATTGGGCATGGGCGGCGAGATTTCGACGCTTACCGACCGCAAGCTCCAAGACGCCGAACGAGCGCTAAGTCATTGGAAATTCACGCCAAATGGCTCAGAAGGCTATGCCAAGGCCGAGGTGACGGCTGGCGGAATCAGCACTGCGGAACTCTCTTCGCAAACAATGCAAGCCAAACGCGTACCAATGCTGTATGCAGTCGGCGAAGCGGTCGATGTCACAGGGTGGCTCGGCGGCTACAACTTCCAATGGGCATGGTCGAGCGGGTGGGCCGCGGGTCAAGTCCTGTAGGGACAACCTCGCCAGCGCCTTGCCGTAGCGTAAGCCGGCCACCAACTAGGACGTACATGCCTTTTACAAATATTCCGTCGCTTCTTTCCGAAGCGCTCGAAGCGCGCGGCTATACCGCGCTCACCCCCGTTCAATCGCACGTCATCGAGGACAATGCGATCGGTCGCGATCTCGTCGTGTCGGCGCAGACCGGCTCGGGCAAGACCGTCGCGTTCGGCCTGGCGATGGCCGGCGAACTGCTCGGTGAAGCCGGCGAGGACGGCGTCCAGCGCCTGCCCGCACCGCACAAGCCGCTCGTCTTGTGCATCGCACCGACTCGCGAGCTCGCGCTCCAGGTCAGCCGCGAGCTGATGTGGCTTTATGCCAAGGCCGGTGCGCGGATCTCGACCTGCGTCGGCGGGATGGACGCGTCCAAGGAGCGTCGTTCGCTCGCACACGGCGCGCATATCGTCGTCGGCACGCCGGGCCGTCTGCGCGATCATCTCGAGCGTGGCGCGCTCGACCTGTCGGCCCTGAAGGTCGCGGTGCTCGATGAGGCCGACGAGATGCTCGACATGGGCTTCCGCGAGGATCTCGAGCAGATTCTCGACGCGTCGCCAGAGAGCCGCCGCACGCTGCTGTTCTCCGCGACGATGCCGCGGCCGATCGTCGCGCTCGCCAAGCGTTACCAGAAGGACGCGCTGCGGATTTCGACCGTCGGCGAGGATCGCGGTCATGGCGATATCTCGTATCAGGCCGTCACGGTCTCGCCGTCCGAGATCGAGCATGCGGTGATCAACCTGCTGCGCTTTCACGAGGCGGAGACGGCGATGCTGTTCTGCGCGACTCGCGACAACGTGCGTCATCTGCACGCCAGCCTGGTCGAGCGTGGCTTTGCCGCCGTCGCTTTGTCCGGCGAGCATTCGCAGAACGAGCGTAACGCAGCGTTGCAGGCTCTGCGCGACCGTCGTGCCCGCGTCTGCGTGGCGACCGACGTTGCTGCACGCGGTATCGATCTGCCGACGCTCAGCCTCGTCGTGCACGTCGAACTGCCGCGCGATGCCGAGACGCTCCAGCATCGCTCGGGTCGTACCGGTCGTGCGGGCAAGAAGGGCACCGCCGTCCTGATCGTGCCGTTCCCGCGTCGCCGTCGCGTCGAGATGATGCTCCGCGGTGCGAAGATCAACGCGGAGTGGGTCAACGCCCCGACCGCGGAGGACATCCGCAAGAACGATCACGAGCGGCTGATCGGCATGCTGTTGCAGCCGGTCGAGGTCGAGGAGGAGGATCGCGCACTCGCCGTCCGCCTGATGGCCGAGAAGACTCCTGAGGATATCGCCGCGGCGCTGGTGCACATGCACCGCGCGACGATGCCGCAGGCCGAGGACCTGATCGACCAGAGCAAGCAGCCGACGCAGGACGATCGTTCGCAGGGGCCGCGGGCGGGTTTCGAGGACACCGTGTGGTTCCGGATGGACATCGGTCGTCGCCAGAATGCCGATCCGCGCTGGATCCTGCCGCTGATCTGCCGTCGCGGGCATATCACCAAGTCGGAAATCGGTGCGATCCGGATCGGGCCGAACGAGACCGCGTTCGAGATTCCGCGCGCTGTGGCGTCGCGCTTTTCGGCGGCGATCCAGCGGACTGCTCAATCTGGTGAGGAAGAGAGCGGCGTGGCGATCGAGGCGATGCAGGGCGCGCCGGAGAGCGGTGCGCGGCATGATGGCGGTGGCGGCGGTCGCAGCAATGCGAGCGGTCCGCGCTCGACGCTGCACCGCGCGGCCCCGCGTGGCGGTCCGGCGCCTGCGCGCAAGCCGCCGTATCGCGGCAATCGCGAGCGTAGCTGAGGGCCTTTGCGCCATTCTCGTCAGGGAATGGCGCGTGGCCCGCAAGACCTCCGTCATCCTGACGAAAGTCCGGATCCAGCGTAACGAACGCCGCCCTGCTTGATCCTGGATCCTGACTTTCGTCAGGATGACGGGAGTGAGTGGGGCGGTTCGGGAGGTGTACGATGACGAACGTATCTTCCAGCACGATCCGCATCCTCGTCGACGCCGATGCGTGCCCGGTGAAGGACGAGATCTACAAGGTCGCATGGCGCCACGAAGTCCCCGTCACGATCGTCGCGAACAGCCATTTCCGGATCCCCGTCCATCCGCTGATCTCTCGGGTCGTCGTCAGCGACGGGTTCGACGCGGCCGACGACTGGATCGCCGAACAGGCCGATGCGAAATCGGTGGTGATCACCGCCGACATCCTCCTCGCCGACCGCTGCGTGAAGGCCGGTGCGACGGTGCTGGCCAACACTGGCAAGCCGTTCACCACCAGCTCGATCGGCGGCGCGATCGCGACGCGCGCGATCATGGCGGACCTGCGCGCGGGCGGCGACATCATCGGCGGCCCGGCGCCGTTTTCGAAGGCCGACCGGTCGAGCTTCCTCTCCGCGCTCGATGCGGCGTTGGTGCGGCTGAAGCGCCTCTGAGGTCGCGTCACGGCGCATTTTACCGCCGCCAGGGCACGCACGGGGTTGCCATCCCGCACCCCGCATCGCCATAGGCGCGCGTTCATACAAGGACGAGCCGATGCAGATGGACGCTGGCGGCCCCGCCTTGGGGCTGGATTTCGGCACGACCAACAGCGTCGTGGCGCTGGGAACGCGCGGCGGGACGCCCGAACTCGTGACCTTCGCGGCGCCTGCCGAGACTAGCCCGGTGTTCCGCTCGGCACTGTGTTTCTGGCAGGACGACGACGGCAAGGGTCTCGCGTCGGATGCGGGGCCGTGGGCGATCGCGGAATATATGGAATATCCGCTCGACAGCCGGTTCATTCAGTCGTTCAAATCGGTCGCGGCGATGAAGACGTTCGAGCAGGCTTCGGTGTTCGACAAGCGCTATCGCTTCGAGGAGATGGGCCAGCTGTTCCTCGAAAAGCTGATTTCCCATGCAGGCGGCAAGCTCGACACACGACCGCACCGGATCGTCGTCGGGCGGCCGGTCGAATATGCCGGCGCGCGACCCGACGAGGCGCTCGCCCGCACGCGCTATGACGCGATGTTCAAGGGCTTCGGCGCGGAGATCCATTATGTCTACGAACCGCTTGGCGCCGCCTACAGCTATGCGACGCGGCTGACCGAGCCGGCGACGATCCTGGTGGCGGATTTCGGCGGCGGGACGAGCGACTTTTCGGTGGTGCGCGTGGCCGAGCCGGGGGCGGCGCGACGGTGTACGCCGCTCGGGCATGCGGGCGTCGGGATCGCGGGGGATCGGTTCGATTACCGGATCCTTGACCGGCTAGTGTTGCCGATGCTGGGCAAGGGCGGTGCGTACAAGTCGTTCGGCAAGGAACTGGAGATTCCGCGCGCGTATTTCGCCGATTTCGCGGACTGGTCGCGGCTGGCGCTGATGCGCAACCGCAAGACGATGACCGAGTTGGAGCGGTTGCAGAAGACCGCGGTCGACCCCGACGCGATCGGGCGGATGATCGCGGTGATCGAGAATGAACTCGGCTATCCGCTGTACGATGCGGTCGGGTCGTTGAAGCGGGCGCTGTCGAGCGGCGAGGACGCGCATTTCCACTTTGCAGGGGCGGGGCTCGAGATCGAGGCGGACGTAACGCGGGCGCAGTTCGAGGGCTGGATCACCGACGACGTGGTGCGGATCGAGGCGGCGGTCGACCGCGCCCTGGCGGTCGCGAACGTCGGCGGCGGGGATATCGACCGGGTGTTCCTGACCGGCGGATCGTCGCTGATCCCGCGCATCCGCCGGATCTTCGTCGAGCGGTTCGGCGAGGCGGCGATCATGAGCGGCGGCGAACTGACCTCGATCGCGCATGGGCTGGCCTTGATCGGCGAGCAGGACGATATCGCGGCGTGGTCCGCCTGATGGTGCCGCGGGTTCTGCTGGGGACGGCGCAGGTGCCGGGCGGGGGGGAGCTTCGGTTGCTCAGCGGGGCGCGGAGTTCTCGATCATGCTCGGCGCGAACGAGTTGATGAACAGCCGCTTGAGCGGATCGGAAGAGGCGCTGGCGGAGCAGGCTTGCGACCGGATCGGCGGGCGTCCGGGCGTTCGGATGTTGATCGGTGGGCTCGGGATGGGCTTTACCCTTCGCGCGGCGCTGGCCCGGCTTGGCCCCGACGCGGAGGTCGCCGTCGCGGAAATCGTGCCGGCGGTGATCGAATGGGCGCGCGGGTCGATGGCGGCGCTGCACGGTGACAGTCTGACCGATCCGCGCACCCGGATCGTCGAGGGCGACGTCGCCGCGGCGATTGCCGAGGGCGAGTGGGATGCGATCCTGCTCGACGTCGATAATGGTCCGGACGGGATTTCACGGCCGGGTAATGATCGGCTTTACGGCGCACGGGGACTGTCTTTGGCACATGCGGCGTTGCGACCGGGTGGCGTGCTGGCGGTGTGGTCGTCGGCACCGAGCAAGCCGTTCGCTACCCGACTTGCCGGAGCGGGTTTCGCGGTCGACGAAGTGATCGCACGGGCGACGCGGAAGGGCGGAGCGCGGCACACGATCTGGTTCGCTACCAGGGCATGATCTGGCGGTGGGCCGTATTGATCGCGCTGTCGGCGGTGATCGCGGGGGTGCTGGAGCTGGTCGGGCTGCCGGCGGGATTGCTGCTGGGGCCGATGATTGCCGCAGTGATGCTGGCGGTGCGGGGATGGTCGCTGACCGTGCCCACGTCAGCCTTTCGTGGGGCGCAGGCGGCGGTGGGTACGCTGATCGCGGGGTCGATCACTACGGGGATCGTCGCGACGGTGGCGGATCACTGGCCGGTGTTCCTGATGGTCAATTTCGTCACGCTCGCGGCGAGCAGCGTGCTCGGATACCTGCTCAGCCGGTGGCAGGTGTTGCCGGGCACCGTCGCGGTGTGGGGATCGACGCCCGGCGCGGCGAGCGCGATGGTGTTGATGGCGCAGGCGTACGGCGCTGACTCGCGGCTGGTCGCGGTGATGACCTACACGCGGGTCGTGAGCGTGGCGGTGGTCGCGTCGGTGCTGGCGGCGGTGATGGTCGGCGGCGGGAGCGGGCATCACGTTGCGGCCACGTGGTTCGCGGCGGTCGATCCGGTTGCAGTGCTGCGGACGATCGCGATCGCCGGTATCGGCGCGAGCGTTGGCGTCGTGCTGAAACTGCCGGCCGGGGCGCTGCTCGGGTCGCTGGTCGCGGGGGCGGCGCTCAATGTTACCGGCGTTGCGCAGCCGGTGTTGCCGCAGTGGTTGCTCGCGATCAGCTATGCGGTGGTCGGGTGGCGGATCGGGCTGTCGTTCACGCGCGATACGCTGCGGGTGGCGGGAAAGGCGATGCCGCGGATACTGCTGTCGGTGGCGCTGCTGATCGCGTTCTGCGGTGGAATCGCGGCGGCGTTGGCGCGTTGGTGGGGGATCGATCCGGTTACCGCGTATCTGGCGACGAGTCCTGGCGGGATGGATTCGGTCGCGATTTTTGCGGCGTCGAGCCCGGTGGATGTGCCGTTCGTGATGGCGCTTCAGGTGATGCGGTTTCTGGGGGTGCTGGCGATCGGGCCGCCGCTCGCGAAGTTCGTGGCGACGCGGCAGGGCGGGGTGCCGCCGCCGGTTATCCCAACCTAGGACAATCCCAGACGGCCCGACCCCAACCCCCGTTCGCCCTGAGCGAAGTCGAAGGGTGGGTATCGCGCGCAGGTGCTTCGACTTCGCTCAGCATGAACGGGTGTGGGTGCGACCTGCCCTCAGAGCGAACGGGTGGGGCGTGGCGCCCTTAGGTCGAGCGGGGATGTGGGCGTTACCCCTTCGTCGGGCGATACGCCTCGACGTCGATCTCGTGGCGCTTGAGCTTGTCGTAGAACGTCTTTCGCGGGATGCCGAGTGCGGTCAGCGCGGAGCGGACATCGCCGTTGACCTGTTGCAGGGTCGCGCGGATCGTGGCTTCCTCGAACTTGTCGACGCGGGCGGGGAGGGGGATGTCGCTGTCTTCGTCGGCGGGGTCTTCGGCCTCGACGCGGAGGACGAGGCGCTTGGCGAGGTTGTCGAGTTCGCGGACGTTGCCGGGCCAGTCGTGCTGGGCGAGATAGGCGAGCGTCGCGGTGTCAATTGTCGGCACTTCGCGACCAAACCGCTCCGCCGCCTGGTGGAGCAGGTGGCCGAACAGCAGCGGTATGTCGTCGCGGCGTTCTCGTAAGGGCGGGATGCGCAAGCGTACCGCGTCGAGGCGGAACAGGAGGTCGGCGCGGAAGCGGCCTTCCTCGACCGCGTGGTCCAGGCCGGGTTTGGCGGCGGCGATCACGCGCAGGTCGAGCGCGCGTGGGAGGTCGCCGCCGACCGGCATGACCTCGCGCTCCTCCAGTACCCGGAGGAGTTTGGCCTGAAACGCGGGCAGCGTGCTCTCGATCTCGTCGAGGAACAGCGTGCCGCGGTTCGACGCCTCGATCCGGCCGGTGCGGGGCAGGCGGGAGTCGCCGTCGTGGCCGAACAGCTCGATCTCCGCGACCGCCTCGGGCAGCGCGGCGCAGTTGACCGCGACGAACGGGCGGGAGCGGCGGTTGCTCCAGCGGTGGAGGAGTATAGCGACAAGTTCCTTGCCGGTGCCGGTCTCGCCTTCGACCAGCACGTCGATATCGGCCTGCGCAATCTGGCGCATCGTCTCGCGCAGGCGGACCATCACCGGGGTTTCGCCGATCAGGGGTTCTGCGCCGATCGTTTCCTCGGCAGCGGCGCGGAGGCGGCGGTTGTCGAGGACCAGGCGGCGCATTTCGAGCGCACGCCTCGCCCCGGCGATGAGGTGGTCCGTCGCGAACGGTTTCGGGATGAAGTCGAACGCGCCGTTCTTGAGCGCGGCGACCGCCATCGCGACATCGCCGTGGCCGGTCATCAGCAGCACGGGGATCTCATGGTCGATCGCGGCGATCCGGCGGAAGAGTTCCAATCCGTCCATCTTCGGCATGCGGATGTCGGACACTACCGCGCCCTCGAACCCGGCGGTCACGCGGGCCAGCGCCACGGTCGGATCGCGCTCCGCGATCACCGCGATACCGGCGAGTTCGAACGATTGCTCCAGCGCCCCGCGCAACACGTCGTCGTCGTCGACGAGCAATACCGCTTGCTCGCTCATGCCTTCACCAGGATCATGCTGAAAATGGCGCCTTCAGGTGCTGGGACGAGATCGAGCGTGCCGCCGAACTCGGTCATGATGTCGCGCGCGATGCCGAGGCCGAGGCCGAGGCCGTCCTTCTTGCTCGTCGCGAACGGGGTGAAGAGATGGTCGGCGATCTCGGTATCGATACCGGGGCCGTTGTCGGCGACGGTCAGCACGACGTCGCGGCCTTTCCTGCCGACGGTGACGCTGACTCGGGCATCGTGCCGGTCGGCGACCGCGTCGAGGGCGTTCTGGAGGAGGTTGACCAGGACCTGCTCCAGGCGGACGCGGCCGGCGATGACGGTCAGTCGTGCCTCGGCGCCGGTGGGGAGGTCGAGCGTCACGCTTTTCGCGCGGAAGCGGTCGCCGATCAGCAGGCGGACGCCGTCGATCGCTTCGTCAAGCGCGACCGGGCCGATCGAGCCTGCGCCGCGCCGCGCATAGCGCCGCAACCCCGCGGTGATCGTGCCGATCCGACTGGTGAGGTCGACGATCGACTGGAGATTGGTCGCCGCGCGCGCCGGTTCGCCGCGTTCGAGGAAGGCGGCGGCATTGTCGGCGAAGGTACGGATCGCGGCGACCGGCTGGTTGATCTCGTGCGCGACGCTGGCGGTGATCGTGCCGATCGAGCCGACGCGGTTGGCGTGCGCCAGTTCCTCGCGCGCCTGACGGAAGCGCTGGTCGGAGGCCTCGCGCTGCTCGACTTCGATCTGGAGGCGGTCGGCGGTCGCCCGAAGCTCGGCGGTGCGGCGGGCGACTTCCGCTTCCAGTTCCGCCCGCGCACCGGCGTTGCGCTTGCGCCGTTCGTAGAGCCACCACGCGGCCAGCATCGCCGCGATCGTTACTAGCGCCGCGATCGCCGTCGCCCAGCGGGTCCTGGCGGCGGCGGTGCGCAGCGCGGCGTCGAGCGGCTCCATATGCACCAGCCGCCATTTCGCGATCGGCACGGGCAACGAGACTTCTACCGCCGGCGTCCCGTCCGCAAGGCGCGCGCGATCGGCGTCGAGTATCAATGGCGCGGGCCCAAGCGGGGAGGCGCCGAACTGTCGGGTCGCGATCAGCTCGGCGCGGCGCGTCGGCGAAAGCGGGCGCGTCGTGCGGAACTGCAGACGGGGATCGCTGGAGATCAGGATGATGCCGTCGGGATCGGTGACGAAGGTCGCCATCCGATCCTGGATCCACGCGCGCGCGATCTTTTCGAACTCGACCTTCACGACGACCACGCCCAGCGGGCGGCCGGCGCGATCGATCCGCCGCGACAGATACAGGCCGGGTCGCCCGCTGACGCTGCCGAGCGCGAAGAACTCGGTCGCGCCCGACGCCATCGCCTTGGTGAAATACTCGCGGTACCGATAGTCGTGGCCGAGAAAGCTGTCGGGCTGCCCGGCGTTCGACGCGGCGATCGTCATCCCCCCGGTATCAAGCGCATAGATCACGGGGGCGCCGGTGCGCTCGGCCAGCATCGCGAGTTTGGTGTTGAGCGCGGAGTCGACCGTGCCCGAAGCGAGCGCCGCACGGACATCGGGATATTCACCGAGCATGACCGGCAGCAGTCGGTACGTCTGCAACTCCGCTTCGAGCAGGCGGAGATTGCTGCGAGTCTGCTGGATCGCGCGCATCCGCACCGACGCCGTAGCGTCCGCTACCGCGCGCGGGCCATAGATCGAAGCGACTCCTGCCACGATCACGCCGAGCGCGGCAAACGCCAGCAGCACGGCCAGCGCGATTATGAAAAGAGAGGATCGAAGCCGTGCCATTTGTGCGGATTATCACACACGGAAGCGCTCCGCTATCGCCCAAATTCGGCATTTCCCACACATCTGAAAACCCGGTATGGTCGCAAACGACGCAAAAACAACGTCTTATGCGTGTGATGACGGGCCCTTGTAGTCTCGGGTTCGGCTCGGCATTACCGTCCCCATAACGTCCCGTGGCAGTGGACGAAAGTTTTCAGGAGGCGATGTTGACCCTACCATCCCAGACATACGGTGTCGCGGAAACGCCGACGCGGAAGCGCTGGAGCGGCCAGCTCTATATCCAGGTGCTGGTCGCGATCGCGCTCGGCGCGGCGCTCGGGCATTTCTATCCGACCTATGGCGCGGCGTTGAAGCCGCTCGGCGACGCATTCATCAAGCTGGTGAAGATGATCATCGCACCGGTGATCTTCCTGACGCTCGTCACCGGTATCGCGGGCATGAAGGAACTGGGCTCGGTCGGCCGCGTCGCGGGCAAGGCGTTCGCGTACTTCCTGTTCTTCTCGACGCTGGCGCTGATCGTCGGCCTGATCGTCGCCAACGTCGTCCAGCCGGGCGCGGGGATGAACATCGACGCTGCCACGCTCGATACCAAGGGCATCGCGGATTATACCGTGAAGGCGCACGAGACGACGATCACCGGGTTCCTGATGAGCATCATCCCGGACACGATGGTCAGCGCGTTCACCGACGGTAACATCCTCCAGATCCTGCTGATCGCGATCCTGTTCGGCATCTCGCTGAGCCTGGTCGGTGAGCCTGCCAAGCCGGTGCTGAACTTCCTCGAGCGGCTCAGCCTGATCGTCTTCAAGCTGGTCGGCATCCTGATGCGTGCGGCCCCGCTCGGCGCGTTCGGTGCGATCGCGTTCACGATCGGCAAGTACGGGATCGGCAGTCTTGCCAATCTCGGCGCGCTGGTCGCGACCTTCTACCTGACCGCGGCGCTGTTCGTGGTGGTCATCCTCGGCACGGTCGCGCGACTGACCGGTTTCTCGATCTTCAAGCTTATCAAGTATCTGAAGGCCGAACTGCTGCTGGTGCTCGGTACGTCGTCGTCGGAAGCAGCCCTGCCGAACCTGATCCAGAAGATGGAGGCGGCAGGCTGCGAGAAGTCGGTCGTCGGGCTGGTCGTGCCGACCGGCTATTCGTTCAACCTCGACGGTACCAACATCTACATGACGCTGGCGGCGCTGTTCATCGCGCAGGCGACCAACACGCATTTGACGCTTGGGCAGGAATTGCTGCTGCTGGTCGTGGCTATGATCTCGTCCAAGGGCGCAGCGGGCGTTACCGGCGCGGGCTTCATCACGTTGGCCGCGACGTTGTCGATCGTGCCGACGGTGCCGATCGCGGGCATGGCGCTGATTCTCGGCGTCGATCGCTTCATGAGCGAGTGCCGGAGTCTCACCAACTTCATCGGCAACGCGGTCGCGACGATCGTCGTGGCCCGCTGGGAAGGCGCACTCGACCGCGACAAGCTTGACGCGGCGCTGTCGGGCAGGCTTCCCGAGTTCGTGCCAGCGGCGATCCCCGCCGCTGCTACCGCCCACTGACGCGTACGGGGCCGGTTCGCCGGTCCCACGTCCTGTACCGGATATTTGATAGGACCTCGATGACGATGCGCCGCTTGCGGCACGTGGCCGGACTTGCCACGTCCGCGCTCTCGATCTTCGCTTTCGCGAACGTCGCCACTGCTCAGACCGAGGCGCCGCCGTCGCGACAGGCCAATCCCGGCGCCAAGGACGTGTCGAGCACCGCCGAAGCCTCGCCGATCGCCGAAAGCTACCCCAATGCCGCGATCGGCGACGGTACGACGGCGGGTGGCTACAACCAGTCGCGCTGGGCGGAGGACTGGTCGAAGCTGCGTGACCCGGCCAAGCGCAAGGACATTGTCGACCAGTTGAAGTTCATCTCGATCGCCGGTGACGGCGACGTCTATCTGACGCTGTCGGGCGAGGCGCGGTTGCGCGTCAACCAGACCACCAACCCCAATTTGCGCGATGCCGAAGCGCAGCGGCAGGACATACTCCGTCTGTTCGGTGGCGCCGACCTGCATGTCGGCAAGCATCTCCGCTTCTACGGCGAACTGGCGCACGGCACGCTGGAAGGGCAAAATCTCGGGACCGCGCTGCCGAACCTGCGTAACAAGCTCGCGGTGCAGCAGGCGTTCGTCGATCTGACCGGCACGGTCGCAGACGTCGATGTCGGCGTGCGCTATGGGCGCCAGACCTTCGCCGATGGTCCGAACCTGCTGGTCGTGCCGCGCGACAACAACACGCTGTTCTTTGGCTTCAACGGCTTCCGCGCGTGGGCACGTGCTGCGGGTGTCCGTGCCGACGTGTTCGATTTCAAACCGACCCGGTACGGCAATGACGGCACCGGCGACGAAGGCATTGAGGGTGGTCGGCGCTTCTCGGGCATTTCGACCGGCATCGTCGTGCCGGAAACGCTGTTCGGCGGGTCGAAGCTGTATGTCGATCCGTTCCTCTGGCGCCTGCGCAACCGTGCGGCGGTATGGGGCACCGAGAACGCGCGCGAGGTCCGCAATTTCTACGGGCTGCACGTGTGGGGCGATGCGGGGCCGGTGAACCTCGATTGGACGATCAACTATCAGGGCGGGTCGTACGACAACCGTTCGATCAAGGCGTGGCTGATATTGTTGGCGCAGACCTACAAGCTCGGCGCGGGCAAGTCCGCGCCGCGGGTCGGTTTCCATGCGGATTATGCCAGTGGCGGTGGTGCCTATGGGACCGGTACGTTGCGCAACTCGCTCGCCCCGTTCGGCAACAACATCTATTACAGCTATCAGCTGTTCGCGACGCCGACCAACCTGGTTGCGCTGGCGCCGAACGTGTCGTTCAGCGTGTTCGACAAGCTGCGACTGACCGCGGAATATCAGCGTTCGTGGCGCGATACGACGAGCGATGCGGTGTACCGTGCGAACGGGTCCGCCTTTGCCGGCACGCAGAACTTCGGGGGCAAGAAGATCGCCGATACGCTGCGCTTTCAGGCGGTGTACCCGATCAGTTCGCGACTGTCGTTCACCGGGCGGTACGAGCACCTGATTGCGGGGCCTGCGTTGACCAATGCCGGGTATAAGAACTCCGACTTCCTTGCGGGGTGGATCAACTACCGGTTCTGATAGAGCCGAGCGGCGATACCGGCTGGATTAACCTGCGTCGCTCGGCGCAGCGTTTTCTCCGCTTTCGACCATACCGGTCCTTCAATTCTGCGATCGACTGTGGCACATGGGTTCCAACATCAGGAGCACATGGCCATGGATCTCAGCTTCACGCCCGAGGAAGAATCGTTCCGCGACGAAGTCCGCGCGTTCTTCCGCGACAAACTTCCCGCGCGGCTCTCGACACTGGTCCGCGAAGGTAAGCGCCTCCGCAAATCGGACATGGAGGAATGGCACGCGATCCTCAACGAACGCGGCTGGCTGGCGAACCATTGGCCCGAGGAGTGGGGCGGTCCGGGCTGGAGCGTGATCCAGCGGTTCATCTTCGACAACGAGTCTGCGCTCGCGCATGCGCCTCGCGTGGTGCCGTTCGGCGTCAACATGCTCGGGCCGGTGCTGATCAAATACGGGTCCGAGGAGCAGAAGACGCAGTGGCTGCCGCGGATCCTCGATGGTTCCGACTGGTGGTGCCAGGGCTATTCGGAACCGGGCGCGGGTTCCGATCTTGCGGGCCTCAAGACCACCGCCGTCCGCGCCAATCGCGATGGGGCCGACGTCTATGTCGTCAACGGCCAGAAGACCTGGACGACGCTTGGCCAGCATGCCGACATGATCTTCTGCCTCGTCCGCACCGACCCGGGGGCGAAGAAGCAGGAGGGCATCTCGTTCCTGCTGATCGACATGAAGTCGCCCGGCATCGAAGTCCGCCCGATCACGCTGATCGACGGCGAGCAGGAGGTGAACGAGGTGTTCTTCACCGATGTCGAGGTGCCGGTGGCCAACCTCGTCGGCGAGGAAAACCTCGGCTGGACCTTCGCCAAATACCTGCTGACCTATGAGCGCACCAACATCGCCGGCGTCGGCTTCTCGATCGCGTCGTTCGAGCGGCTGAAGGAAGTTGCGCAGATGCAGAAGAAGGGCGGGCGGGCCTTGGCGGACGATCCGTTGTTCGCGGCACGGATGGCGCGGGTCGAGATCGATCTCGCCAACATGCAGACCACCAACCTTCGCGTGCTCGCGGCGGTCGCGGGTGGGGGTGCGCCGGGGGCGGAAAGCTCGATGCTCAAGATCAAGGGCACCGAGATCCGCCAGGAGATCACCTCGCTGACGCGTCGCGCCTATGGCTCGTATGCAGCGCCCTACATACCCGAAGCTCTGGAGGCCGGGTGGAACGGCGAGGATGTCGGCCCGGAGGACGCGGCGATGGCGGCGCCGAGCTATTTCAACAACCGGAAGCTGTCGATCTTCGGCGGGTCGAACGAGATCCAGAAGAACATCATCTCCAAAGCCATCCTGGGTCTGTGATCACATGAACTTCGAACACACCGACGACCGCCGCATGCTCGCCGACACGCTCGTTCGGGCGCTGCGTGACGGCTATGCGATCGATACGCGCAATGCGGGGGCGTACAGCGAGGCGGGGTACGACCCGGCGGTCTGGCAGCAATTGACCGAACTCGGCATCGTCTCCGCGCTGTTCGACGAGGCGGCAGGCGGCTTCGGCGGCAGCGGGTTCGACATCATGGTGGTGTTCGAGGCACTCGGCCGCGCGCTGGTGGTCGAACCGTTCCTCGGCGCGCTGATGGCGGGGCGTGCGCTGGCAAAGGCTGGCGGGCATGACGAGACGCTCGCCGGGATCGTTTCCGGCGAAACGATCGCCGCATTTGCGCATGAGGATGGTGCGACGCCGGTGACCGCGACGAAGAGCGGCGATGGCTGGACGCTCAGCGGGACGAAGGCGGTCGTGCCGCAGGCGGGCGCGGCGTCGGTGTTCGTGGTGGTGGTCGAACAGGACGACCCGCTCGTGTTGCTCGTGCCCGCGGATACGGCCGGGGTTTCGGTGCGGAGCTACAACGTCGTCGAGGGCGGCGGTGCTGGGGACGTGACGTTCGACGGCGTAACGCTGGGTGCGGATGCGCGGGTCGGTGGTGACGGGCAGGGGCAGGCGATCGTCGATGCGGCGGTCGGTGCAGGGCTGCTCGCGCTGTCGGCCGAAGCGGTGGGCGCGATGGAGTTCGTCAAGGAGGCGACGCTCGGCTACCTTCGCGACCGGAAACAGTTCGGCGTGCCGATCGGCAAGTTCCAGGCGCTGCAGCACCGCATGGCGACGGTGTTGCTCGAGATCGAGCAGGCGCAGTCCGCAGTGATCAACGCCGCGTCGGCATTCGACGGCGCCGACGTGAAGGCGCGCGCGCGGGCGCTGGCGGCGGCGAAATACACCATCGGGCGGACGGGGGCTCTGGTGGCCGAGGAGTCGATCCAGTTGCACGGCGGCATCGGCATGACGTGGGAATACGCCGTGTCGCACTACGCCAAGCGGCTGGTGATGATCGACCACCAGCTCGGCGACGAGGACCATCACCTCCAACGCTACATCGCGCTGGGCTGAGTGCCCGTCATCCTGACGAAAGTCAGGATACAGAGTCACGAAGGACAGCACCTGTTACCCTGGATCCTGACTTTCGTCAGGATGACGCGGCCAGATGGCAGGGCCGGATGACGGGGGCTGCTAGACGGTATGGACTACCGCGTGCGCTTCCCGATCATCGGTCGAAGCCGCACGCCGAGACAGATCACCGTCGGCCACAACAGCGTATTGAGGGTGTCCAGCGAGGTATCCCCCCAGCGCCATGAGCCGAAGCTCAACCGGTCCATGATCTCGTTGAAGGCTTCACCCGCGACGACGACCCACCACGGGATGAACGTCCCGAACGATCGGCGCGTCACCAGTCTCGCGATCATCAACAACGCCATGCCGGCATGGATGTGCAGGATGGCATCGGGCAGTCCCGTGCCGTCGCCGATCCAGATGATGGCATCATGGTACAATTGGGGGATCACGCTTTACTCCAGGGGAAACGGCAGGGCCGCAGCAGTGCGAGCCTATACGAGCCTCAGCCGGAAGCGCCAATCGTACCCAGCATCAGCGGTTTGAGTTCGGCGATGGTCGTGTCCAGCCAGGCGATGAACCGGTCGATCCGCGCGATCCGGCGGACGTCGCGGTGGACGACGAGCCAGAATGAGCGCTGGATATCGACGGCTTCGGGCAGCACGCGGACCAGCCCAGGTGCACGGTCGCCGATGAAGCAGGGCAGTATCCCGCACCCTGCGCCCGCCGCGATTAGTTCGGCTTGTGCGACGATGCTCGAACTGCGGATCGATGCATCGAGCCGCCCGTCGATCTCCGCCAGATAGCGGAGTTCGGGCGCGTAGATCATGTCCGGGACGTACCCGATAAGCCGGTGTCGCATCAGGTCTGCGGTAGTCGCGATCGGAGCTGTACGGGCGAGGTGATCGGGGTGCGCGTATAGCCCGAGGTGATAATCGGTGAGCTTGCGCGTCACCAGAGGTCCGCTCTTTGGGCGTGCGAGCATCACCGCGATGTCCGCCTCGCGGCGTGACGGATTGAGGAAACCGGTCGACGCGATCAGGTCCACGGCTATTCGCGGATGCTGGTTGGTGAATGCGGCGAGCCTTGGTGCAAGAATGCGGCTGCCGAACCCTTCCGAGACGCTCAGCCTGATCGGACCTGCCAGCACGCCTGCATCCGTGCCTACCGCTTCCTGGATGCCGAGCGCGGAGGCTTCCATCGTCTCGGCATGGCCGAGCAGAGCGGCGCCCCGTTCGGTTAGCGCGTATCCGGCGACGGTCTGTTCGAACAATGTCGTCTGGAGTCTGCGTTCAAGGCGTTGGAGGCGTCGCGACACGGTGGTTGCGTCCTGCCCGAGCAGTTTGGCGGCGGGGCCGAGCCGGTGCGTACGCGCCAAAGCCAGGAAATACCGGACGTCATCCCAATCCATTGAACTTGGCCCCTGAACAGCTCGCCCTATGCTGCACATCTGCAGAGTGTATCTGCAAACAGCCCCACTTGGCTGCGAAACGCTTATGGCCGACGGTGCGGCTAACGAGAAGAGGATGCCATGCGGACGATCGAGAATTTCGTGAGCGGTGCGGCAAGCAAAGCAGAGCGCTTCGGCGACGTGTTCGACCCGAATTCGGGCGAAGTGCAGGCCCGGGTTCGGCTGTCGGGCGCCGCCGATCTGGAACGCGCGGTCGCCGCTGCACAGAAGGCGCAACCGGGCTGGGCCGCCACTAACCCGCAGCGTCGTGCGCGCGTGATGTTCGAGTTCAAGCGGCTCGTCGAGGCGAACATGGACGAACTCGCGCGGCTGCTGTCGTCCGAGCACGGCAAGGTCATCGCGGATTCGAAGGGCGATATCCAGCGCGGGCTTGAGGTGATCGAGTTCTGCTGCGGCATTCCGCACATCCTCAAGGGCGAATACACGCAGGGCGCCGGGCCGGGGATCGACGTGTATTCGATGCGCCAGCCGCTCGGCATCGGCGCGGGGATCACGCCGTTCAACTTCCCAGCGATGATCCCGTTGTGGATGTCGGGCGTCGCGATCGCCACGGGCAACGCGTTCATCCTCAAGCCGTCCGAGCGCGATCCGTCGGTGCCGGTGCGGTTGGGCGAATTGTTCGTCGAGGCAGGGTTGCCCGAGGGGATCTTCCAGGTCGTCCACGGCGACAAGGAGATGGTCGACGCGATCCTCGATCATCCGGCGATCTCGGCGGTGAGCTTCGTCGGATCGTCCGACATCGCGCACTATGTGTACCGCCGGGGCGTGGAGGCGGGCAAGCGCGTCCAGGCGATGGGCGGCGCGAAGAACCACGGTATCGTTATGCCCGACGCGGATCTCGACCAGGTCGTTGCCGACCTGTCGGGCGCGGCGTTCGGGAGCGCGGGCGAGCGGTGCATGGCGCTGCCGGTGGTGGTGCCGGTCGGCGAGAAGACGGCGGTCGCGTTACGCGAGAAGCTGATCCCGGCGATCGCTGCTTTGCGGGTTGGCGTGTCGACCGACAACGACGCGCATTACGGCCCGGTCGTGAATGCGGCGCACCGCACGCGGATCGAGAACTGGATCCAGACCGGGGTCCACGAGGGCGCGGAACTGGTCGTCGATGGGCGCGGGTTTGCGTTGCAGGGGCATGAGAAGGGCTTTTTCATCGGCCCGTCGCTGTTCGATCATGTGACGACCGACATGTCGGCGTACAAGGAGGAGATCTTCGGCCCGGTACTCCAGATCGTTCGCGCTGCCGATTTCGAGGAGGCGGTTCGGCTGCCAAGCGAGCATCAATACGGCAACGGCGTCGCGATCTTCACGCGCAACGGCCACGCGGCGCGCGAGTTCGCGGCGCGGGTGAACGTCGGTATGGTTGGTATCAACGTGCCGATTCCGGTGCCGGTGGCGTATCATACGTTCGGCGGCTGGAAGCGCTCGGCGTTCGGGGACACCAACCAGCACGGCATGGAGGGCGTGAAGTTCTGGACCAAGGTCAAGACGATCACGCAGCGCTGGCCGGATGGGTCTGCATTGCCGGCTATGGCCGAGGATGGCGGCCCGGCGCGGAATAACGACGCGTTCGTCATCCCGACGATGGGGTGAGCCGGGTGCGCCTTGGAACAGTCGCGCTCGTCGTTCGCGACTATGATGAAGCGATCGCGTATTTCGTCGGCATGCTGGGCTTCGTGCTTGTCGAGGATACGGATCTGGGCGGGGGGAAGCGTTGGGTGCGTGTCGCTGCTCCGGGCGGCGGTTCGGAGCTGCTGCTCGCGAAGGCGGTCGGCGATGAGCAGATCGCGGCGGTCGGCAAAGCCGGTGGCGGGCGCGTTTGCCATTTCCTGAACACCGACGATTTCTGGGCATCTTACGCAGTGCTGAAAGCCAACGGCGTTGATTTCGTCGAAGAGCCGCGCGACGAGCCCTATGGATGGGTCGTCGTGTTCGCCGACCTATATGGCAATAAATGGGATCTGGTCGGATTGACCGCAGACGCCAAGGCTAATGGAGCTTCTTCGTGACCAACCAGTTCGACCTCACCAATGACCAGCGCGAGATCCAGGAACTGGCGCGCCGCTTCACCGCGGACCGCATCACGCCGCATGCAGCCGAGTGGGACGAGAAGCACATTTTTCCGCGCGAAACGATAAAGGCGGCGGCCGAGCTCGGCTTCGCGGCAATCTATGTCAGCGAGGAGAGCGGCGGGATCGCGCTTGGGCGGCTTGAGGCGGCGCTGATCATGGAGGCGATGTCGTATGGGTGTCCGTCGACCAGCGCGTTCATCAGCATTCACAACATGGCGGCGTGGATGATCGACCGGTTTGGGTCGTCCGCGGTGAAGGACAAGTACCTCCCCGATCTGGTGACGATGGACCGGCTGGCGAGCTATTGCCTGACCGAGCCGGGCTCGGGGTCCGACGCGGCGGCTTTGAAGACGCGGGCGGTTCGGGACGGCGACGACTGGATCGTGACGGGGTCGAAGCAGTTCATCTCGGGTGCGGGCGAGAACGAGGTGTACGTGACCATGGTCCGCACCGGTGAGGAGGGGGCCAAGGGTATCTCGTGCCTGGTGATCGAGAAGGACATGCCGGGCGTGTCGTTCGGCGCGAACGAGAAGAAGCTGGGTTGGCATTCGCAGCCGACGCGGCAGGTGATCTTCGACGGCGTCCGGGTGCCGGGCGCGAACATGGTCGGCGGCGAGGGTGAGGGTTTCCGGATCGCGATGATGGGGCTCGACGGCGGGCGGCTGAACATCGGCGCGTGTTCGCTCGGCGGTGCGCAGCGGTGTCTCGACGAGGCGATCGCGTACACGAAGGACCGGAAGCAGTTCGGCAAGGCCATCGCGGATTTCCAGAATACGCAGTTCATGCTGGCGGACATGGCGACCGAGTTGGAGGCGGCGCGCGCGCTGCTCTATATTGCGGCGGCCAAGGTGACGGCGAACGCGCCCGACAAGACCAAGTTCGCGGCAATGGCGAAGCGGCTCGCGACGGATACGGGGTCTTCGGTGGTCGACCGCGCGTTGCAGTTGCACGGCGGGTACGGGTATCTGCAGGACTATCCGATCGAACGCTTCTGGCGCGACCTGCGCGTGCATTCGATCCTCGAGGGGACCAACCAGGTGATGCGGATGATCGTCGGGCGCGAGCTGACGCGGCAGTGAGTCCGCGCAGCTACAAGTCTTTCTTCTGCTCCGCGCCTCCGCGCCTCTGCGCGAAAAAGAATATCGTTCGCGCAGAGGCGCAGAGGCGCGGAGATGGTATTCGGGAGGTGAACGCGTGACCGATGATCTGATCGTCGAGAGTGAAGGGCCTGTCGGCCGTATTCGGTTGAACCGCCCGAAGTCGCTGCACGCGCTCAATCTCGGCATGTGCGAAGGCGTGCTAGAAGCGCTCAAAACATGGCGAAGCGATCTTTCGGTTGAGGCAATCGTTGTCGATCATGTCGAAGGGCGTGGGTTCTGCGCGGGCGGGGATATCCGCATGCTCGCCGCGTCCGGCGCGACCGATGGCGTCGAGGCGCGGGCGTTCTTTCATGCCGAGTATCGGATGAACCACCGGCTGTTCACCTATGCCAAGCCGATCGTCGCCTTCATGGATGGGATCACGATGGGCGGCGGCGTAGGGCTGGCCTTGCCGTGCCGGTTCCGGATCGCGACGGAGAACACCAAGTTCGCTATGCCGGAGACAGGGATCGGGTTGTTCCCGGATGTCGGCGGCGGCTGGTACCTGTCGCGGTTACCGGGGCGGATCGGGCAGTATCTCGCGCTGACCGGCCACCGGCTCGATGGGGCGGAGTGTCTGGCGCTCGGGTTGGCGACGCATTTCCTGGCGAGCGATACGCTTGATATCGCCAAGGCGCGGATTGCGGAGACGCCGCGGGATATTGCCGGCGTGCTGGATTCGTTGGCGACGTCGCCGCCCGGAGCGAAGATCCTCGCGCGGAAGGACGACATCGACCGCCTGTTCGCGTCGGACGTGCTGGAAGATATCTACGCTGCGCTTGAGGCGGATGGTGGTGAGTGGGCTGCGCAGACGCTGGCCACGCTTAAGACGAAGTCGCCGCAGACGATGAAGGTGTCGCTCCGGCTGCTCCACGAGGGTGCGGCGATGGCGAGTTTCGCGGATGAGATGCGGCAGGAATATGCAGTCGGCGCGCATGTCGTGCAGCGGCATGATTTTATCGAGGGCGTACGCGCGGTGATCGTCGACAAGGACAACGCGCCGCGCTGGAGTCCCGCGACGCCCGAGGATGTGACCGATCACGTGATCGACCAGATCTTCGCGCCGTTGGCGGAGCATGAGGCGTGGACGCCGGGTTAATCCGTCTATCTGCTCTCCCGCGAAGGCGGGAGCCCAGTCTGGGTCCCCGCCTTCGCGGGGATACAAGGAGTAAGTGAATGACCTACGAAACGATCCTCGTCGAGCAGCGCGGCGGCGTGACACTCGTCACGCTGAACCGGCCTCAGGCGCTGAATGCGCTCAATTCGCAGGTGCTCGCCGACCTGATCGCCGCGTTTGCCGCGTTCGATGCGGATGCGTCGCAGGGCTGCGCGGTGCTGACCGGCTCGGCCAAGGCGTTCGCGGCGGGGGCTGACATCAAGGAGATGCAGAGCCAGGGGTTCGCGGACATGTACGCGAGCAACTTCTTCGCAGGATGGGAGAATTTCACGCGGACGCGCAAGCCTGTCATCGCGGCGGTCGCGGGCTATGCGCTGGGCGGCGGGTGCGAGTTGGCGATGATGTGCGACTTCATCCTCGCCGCCGATACCGCCAAGTTCGGCCAGCCCGAGATCAAGCTGGCCGTGTCCCCCGGCATGGGCGGATCGCAGCGCCTCACGCGTGCGGTCGGCAAGGCCAAGGCGATGGAGATGTGCCTGACCGGGCGGATGATGGATGCCGAGGAAGCCGAGCGCGCAGGGCTCGTGTCGCGGATCGTGGCCGCCGCGGATTTGGTCGAGGAGGCTGTGAAGACCGCCGTGACGATCGCCGCGATGGCACCGCTGGCGGTGCTGGCGAACAAGGAAATGGTCAACGCGGCGTTCGAGACGGGACTTGCGATGGGCGTCCAGTTCGAGCGGCGGCTGTTCCACGGGCTGTTCGGGACGGCGGACCAGAGCGAAGGCATGGCCGCGTTCGTGGAGAAGCGTCCGGGGAACTGGACGGGGAAATAATCTGCTCCCCCTCCCGCGCGCGGGAGGGGGCTGGGGGGTGGGCTCCCGGTCGGCAACGTGGTGCAACATCATTGGCCGGGCGCCCACCCCCGGCCCCTCCCGCATACGGGAGGGGAGACAGGAGCAGGCAATGGCACGGATCGGTTTCATCGGGCTTGGCAACATGGGCGGCGGGATGGCGGCGAACCTCGCCAAGAAGGGTCATGACGTCCGCGCGTTCGATCTGAACGCCGATGCGCTGGACAAGGCGAAGGCCGCGGGATGCCTGCCGGTCGCGTCTGCTGCCGAAGCCGCAGACGGCGCCGAGGCGATCGTCACGATGCTCCCCGCCGGCAAGCATGTCGCCGAGGTCTATGACGCGCTGTTCGGCGTCGCGTCGCCCTCCGCGATCCTCATCGACTGTTCGACGATCGACGTCGCCACCGCAAAGCAGGTCGCCGAGGCCGCACAGGCCAAGGGGCTCGTCGCGGTCGACGCACCCGTCTCCGGCGGGATCGTCGCGGCGAATGCGGGAACGCTGACGTTCATGGTCGGCGGTTCAGCCGAGGCGTTCGACCGGGCTCAGGTCATCCTCGCCGACATGGGCAAGGCGGTCATCCACGCGGGCGTGAACGGCGCGGGACAGGCGGCGAAGATCTGCAACAACATGATCCTCGGCGCAACGATGATCGCTACTTGCGAGGCGTTCGTGCTGGCGGAGAAGCTCGGCCTCGACGCGCAGGCGTTCTACGACATCGCCAGTGTGTCGTCGGGGCAGAGCTGGTCGATGACGACCTACGCGCCGCTACCTGGGATCGGCCCGGACACGCCCGCCGATCACGACTATCAGGGCGGCTTCGCGGCGGCGTTGATGCTGAAGGATCTGCGGCTCGCAATGGCGGCGGCGAAGGATACCGGCGCGGATACGCCGATGGGCGCGAAGGCTGCCGAGCGGTACGAGGCGTTCGCCGAGGCCGGGCAGGGTGGGCTCGACTTCTCGGCGATCATTCGCACCCTTCGCGACTAAGTCTCAGAGGAAGAGGATCAGCATCAGCAGCAGCCCGAGGATCGACACCGTCCAGCAGAAGCTGCGCACGTAGCGGATGCCGAACAATTCTTCAGTGCCCGCTCGGCGCGGCCGGCCATCTCGCCAAGCGGCTTTTGATCGCCATCGCGCGGGCCGGCGTTCCAGTCGAGCCCGCGGTCGCGCGTCGCGGTCTGCCCCTGGATCATGATGTATGCGAACAGCAGGACCGTCGACCAGCCAAGCAGCAGCAGTTCGGTAGACAACGTCATGATCGGTCTCCGCAGCGCAGCGGGTCTCGACGCCGCTATGCGAGCGAGGTTGCGCCACGTTGCGGAGGAATGGCAAGCTGCCGTGCATCGTGCGCGCGGTGGAACGCGCGGTCGGCGTCGTCGATCGCGCCAAGCAGGCTGCCGAAGCACGGCACCTCGTCGATCGGATAGACGCGCGACAGGTCATGGCCGAGCGCGAAAACGTCGCGCTGCGTGAGCAACCCGATCGCGACGATGCGGTCTTGATCAGGCATATGTCAGGCTCCGTTGGTGTAACTTACGTTAACACACTGGACCGTCTATGTATCAGTAATATCGGATAAAGAGCCCAAGCGAGCCTTAGCCGAGCCCAATTCGTTCGCGCGCTTGCCAACGGGCGATCATCAGCACGGATACCACCGCCAGTCCGGTCGCGAGGCCAGTCCAGATGCCGACTCCGCCCCAGCCGCGGCCGAACGCGAGCCATGCGCCGACGCCGATGCCGATCCCCCAATAGCCGATCGCGGCGAAGATCATCGGCACCTTCGTATCGCCCGACCCGCGCAACATGCCCGCGCCGATCACCTGCGCGCCGTCGACCACCTGGAACACCGCGGCCACCGCAAGTAGCGAGATCGCCAGCGCGACGACCGGTGCGTTCGCGGGCGCGTCGACATCGAGGATGATACCGATCAGCATCTGCGGTGCGAGGATCAGCAACGCGGCGGTGATCACCATGAAGCCTTCGCCGATCGCGAATGCCGCCCAGCCTGCGCGCCCGATTCCCGCGCGATCGCCGCGTCCGGAGGCGAGGCCGACGCGGACGGTGGCGGCTTGTGCGATGCCGAGCGGGACCATGAAGGTGACGCTGGCGATCTGGATCGCGATTGCGTGGGCGGCAAGCGGGACGGTGCCGAGCAGGCCCATCAGGAATACCGCGGCGATGAACACTGTGGATTCGAACCCGAGCGTGATCGCGATCGGCAGGCCGAGCGTCCACACCGCGCGGTATCGCGGCCAGTCTGCGCGCCAGAACCGGCCGAGCAGGCGATAGCGGCGGAACGGCTTGGCGTAGACGATGACGGCGGCCATCGCGACGAAGCTGAGACCGTTGGCGATGCTGCTCGCCATGCCCGAGCCGAGCAGGCCGAGCGCGGGGAGGCCGGCATGGCCGAAGATCAGCAGCCAGTTGAGCGCGGCGTTGACCACCAGCAGCCCGACCATCACCACCAGCGACCAGGCGGGTTTCTCGAGCGCGGCGACGAACGCGCGCAGCACGAGGAAGCAGAGACTCGGCAGCATTCCCCACATCACCGCGCGCGCGAACCGCGCCGCTTCGTGCGCGAGCAGCGGGTCCTGGTCGAGCAGGTGTACGAGGATGGCCTCGGCGTTCCAGAGGATGATCCAGGACGGGAGGCAGAGCGTGGCGGCGACCCAGATCGTCTGGCGCACGGTCCGCCGGATATCGCGCACCGCATGCGGCCGCGCACCGCGTTCGCGCGCGATCATCGGGACAGCGGCGGTGGTGAGGCCCATGCCGAAGACGAGGAACACGAGGTAGAGGTTCAGCCCCAGCGTCGCCGCCGCCAACGTGTCCGAGCCGAGCCGCCCCAGCATCGCGACGTCGGTCGCACCGACCAGCGCCTGGGCGAGGTTCGTCGCGACCAGCGGCCAGGCGAGTTTCAGCGTGGCGGCGAATTCGGTGCGCCAGGGGCGGGACGGGGTGGACGTCATGCGTCGGCTTTAGCCGGGTTCACGGCCAAGTCGATTACTTGCGTCGATTCCTCCCTGCCAGGGAAGGATCGAGGCAGAGGGACTTTGTTAGTTCGTGGGCGCTGGTTCACGGGGCGAACGATCGCATCCTCGATGCGCGCGCTGCTCCCAAACTCCGTCATCCCAGCGAAAGCTGGGATATTATCATGGGGCGTGCGTCATCTGCCTCGTAGGATACCCCAGCTTTCGCTGGGACGACGACTATATACGCGCGGTGGCGCAGGCGAGGCGACCCTGTATCCAGCGTTCTGTATTGAACGAGCCGGAGTTCTCCGACGGAACGCTACCGCATCAGCCCGGCAGCGCGGAGGGCGTTCTCGATCGTGGCCTGGATCCCGGCGGGTGCCTCGGCGCGAGGCTTCGGCGCGGGTTTCGACGAGACCGGGATCGCGATCTTGGCGACGCGTTCGACCGGTGCCGGCTTAGCCGCAGTCTCCGCCTTTGCCGTCGCAACCAGGCCCCAGGACTTGGCGATCACCGCCGTGCTCGAAATACCGACGTCGAGCATGAACGGCCCAGCCGCACCCAGTCGTTCGCCACGCAATGGATCGATCGGCGTTCCATGACCCATGCCCGGCACGGTCCAGTCCTCGACAACGTCGCGTCCTTCCGCATTCGACCAGATCCGGTGGACGGCGGTTCCTACCCGCTCCGTACGCATCGACTTGGCATCGACGCCGTGGACGCCGCGCCACTGTCGCGCGATCGTGTCCGCGTTCGCCACGCTCACCGTCGCATCCGCGCCGCCGTGCCAGATCGCGAGCGTCGGCCAGCGCCCGTCATGCCCGCGCGAACCGCTGCGGACCGCGTCGACCAGCGCGGTATCGCTGGTGTCGCCGTGCCCGCGCATCCGGTCGAGCGCCTGCGACACGCCGGTCGCCGTCCCGTAGGCCAGCCCGCCGATCACCGCGCCGCCCGCGAACAGGTCCGGCCGGGTTGCGAGCATCGCCATCGTCATCGCGCCCCCTGCCGACAGCCCGGTGACGTACACGCGGCTGCGGTCGAGAGCGTGGCGCGCGATCATCGTCTCGGTCATCTGCGCGATCGATTCCGCCTCGCCGCCCGCCTGCGCGGTGTCCTCCGACGCGAACCAGTTGAAGCAGAGATTGGGGTTGTTCGCGCGTGTCTGCTCTGGGAAGACCAGCGCAAAGCCGGCGCGATCCGCAAGCTTCGACCAGCCTGATCCGTGGTCATATCCGGCTGCGGTCTGCGTGCAGCCGTGCAGGACGACGACCAGTGGCGCGCCCGGCGGCAGGTTGGCGGGGACGTAGCTGTAGCCGAGCAACGCGCCCGGATTGGTCCCGAACTCGGTCAGCGGCGTCAGGCGGCTCGGCGCGGCGTCGCGCGGTGTCGGGGTCCCGGCACGCGCCATGCGAGCAATGGTATCGGCGATGTTTCTCACGTAAATCGGACCTTTTCGTCGCAAGCGTACTCGGCCGCGATCTTATCTCAACGCCGCATGTACATTATTTGTTGCTGCAGTGCAGCAAGAACGTCAGGGTCAGTGCCGGATCGTGTCGCAGGCTTCGCCGATCGCCGCATAAATCTGGTCGAGATCGGTATCGTCGATGCAATAGGGCGGCATGACGTACACGGTGTTGCCGAGTGGGCGGAGCAACAGATCGCGGTCGCCGAAGAACGCGAGCAGGCGCGGGCCGATCTGCGATAGATAGCCATCCTCGCCTCGCAGTTCGACCGCCGTTATGGTGCCGATCGCGCGGGCGTTGGCGATACGCGGATGCCGGGCGAGGGCCTCCAGCCGAGCCGCCTGACGCGCGGCGAGATCGGCGATCCGATCGCGAACCGGCTCGTCGCGCCATAGGGCCAGGTTCGCGTTGGCGGCGGCGCAGGCGATCGGGTTGGCGGTGTAGCTCGACGAGTGGAAGAACATCCGCGCACGGTCGGTGCCGTAATGCGCCTGGTAGACAGCCTCGGTCGCCATCGTCACCGCCAGCGGGATCGCGCCGCCGGTAAGCCCCTTCGACAGGCACAGGATGTCGGGGACCACGCCGGCCTGTTCGCACGCGAGCAACGTGCCGGTGCGGCCCCAGCCGGTCATCACCTCGTCGGCGATGAACAGGACGCCGTGCGTTGCGCAGATCCGCCGCATCTCGGCAAGGATGTGCGCCGGATAGATATGCATCCCGCCCGCGCCGAGCAGCAGCGGCTCGACGATGAACGCGGCCGGGTGCGCGGCGCAGGCCCTCTCCAGTGCGTCGAGTGTGACCTGTTCCTGGCCCGCGGCGGGGAACGGGATCGTGCCGACGTCGAACAGCAAAGGCTCGTAGGCGCGGTTGAAGACGCCGCGCGCGCCGACCGACATCGCGCCGATCGTGTCGCCGTGATAGCCGTGCTCAAGCACCAGGATGCGGTGGCGATCCTCGCCGCGGTCGAGCCAATAGCCGAGCGCCATCTTCAGCGCGCACTCGACGCTGGTCGAGCCTGAGTCCGAGAAGAAGACCCGGGTGAGTTCGGCCGGCATGATCGCGGTGAGGCCGCGCGCGAGGTCTTCGGCGGGTTGATGCGTCCAGCCGGCGAAGATGATCTGGTCGAGCTTGCCCGCCTGTTCGGCGATCGCCGCCATGATCCTTGGGTTGGCGTGGCCATGCGTCGTCACCCACCAGGACGAGATCGCATCGACGATCCGCCGGCCATCGGACGTGTAGAGCGCGGCGCCGTCGGCGTGCGTGACGAGCGGGATCGGTTCGCGCAGGCCGTGCTGCGTGAAGGGATGCCAGACGGGGGAGTCGCTCACCGGAACGACGTCAGGTCGAAGTTCGCGGCGAACGCCTCGACGAGGGTCTTGGCGTTCAGCGGATCGAGGCGGGGCAGGCGACCGAGTCGGCGGACCTTGCCGAGCGTGGCGATCGTCGCCTCGCTGTCCTCGACCGCATCGCCGACGAACGCGATACCGAGGATCGGGACACCGCGGCTGCGCAGCGCCTCGATCGAGAGCAGGCTGTGGTTGATCGTGCCGAGCCCGGTGCGCGCGACGAGCACGACCGGTTTGCCCCAGCGTGCAAAGAGGTCCGCGAAGATCAGTTTGCGCGTGACGGGTACCATCACCCCGCCTGCACCCTCGACCACCAGCGGTCCTTCGACGATGGGGAGCGCGAGCAGGACCGGATCGATCGTGACCCCGTCGATCTCGGCGGCGAGATGCGGCGAGCACGGGGTCGTCAGCCGGTATGCTTCGGGCAGGACGAGGTCCGCGGCCACGCCGAGCGCCACGACCGACGTTGCGTCGCTGCCGTCCGCGAGCCCCGCCTGCACCGGTTTCCAGTATCGCGCGCCCAGCGCCGCGGTCAGTCCGGCGGCGAACACCGTCTTGCCGATATCGGTGTCCGTCCCGGTAACGACGATCGTTCCGGTCATTGCAGTGCCTCTTCCATCACCCTGCCCAAAGCTTCGATATCCGCGACCGTTGCGTTCAGCGTCAACGAGATCCGCAACCGCGACCCGCCTTCGGGTACGGTCGGTGGCCGTATGCCGCGCACGTCGAACCCGGCCGCCTGGATCGCGCCGGCGACGCGCATCGTCCGTGCCGCATCGCCGAGCAGCAGCGGCAGGATCTGCGATCCCGTCGCGGCGACGCCGAATGGCGCAAGCACGCGCTCCGCCGCTGCGATCAGGCCCCACAGCCGGTCGCGCCGTGCCGATTCTTCGGCGATGATCCGCAATGCCTCACCGACCGCAAGCGCCATCAGCGGCGACGGTGCCGTCGAGAAGATGAAGCCCCGGCCGCGGTTGACGATGAATTCGCGCATGACCGCTGGTCCGCACAACAGCGCACCCTCGCATCCCAAGGCCTTGCCGCAGGTCCGCAAGCTGATGACGTTCTCGCGGCCATCGAGACCTTCGGCCAACCCGCAGCCATCGGTGCCGAACACGCCGGTTGCGTGCGCCTCGTCGATCAGCAGGATCGCGTCGTGCCGGTCGGCGATCTCCGCCAACGCGGTCAGCGGTGCGCGGTCGCCGTCCATGCTGTAGAGGCTCTCGACCGCGATCCACGCGCGGCCGGTGCCACCGCCTGCGCGCCATGCGACGATCGTGTCTTCGAAGGCGCCCGCATCGTTATGGGCCGCGCGCGTAAACGTCGCCCGCGTGAGGCGCATGCCCTCATGGGCGCTAGCGTGGATCAGTGCATCGTGGACGATCAGGTCGCCCCGCTGCGGTAATGTCGCGAACAGGATCGTGTTGGCGATGTACCCGCTGGCAAAGAACAACGCAGCTTCGGTGCCGAAGAACCGTGCGGCATCCGCCTCCAGCGCCTCATGCTCGGGCGCATTGCCGCGAAGCAGTCGAGAGCCGCCCGATCCGACGGAGACGCCGCGCCCAAGTGCGTCGACCATCGCCGTTCGCAGGCGGGGCGAAGAGGCGAGGCCGAGATAATCGTTCGAGGCGAAGTCCACACCCGCGCGCGGCCGGAGCGATCGGTACCGGTCCGCCGTCGCAAGCTTGGCAAGGTCTCGTTGCTGATCGGCGAACATCATCGCGACGCCCTAACCGCAACGCGCGGCGAAGACGATAGCGCGGATGGACCGAGGCGTTACCCCGCCTGCAACGCCGCGATGAACCCGCGCGCCCGTGCGCCGACATCCGCCGCAGTCATCCCTGGCGCGTACAGTGCCGAGCCAAGGCCGAACCCGGTTGCCCCTGCCTTGCGCCAGTCCGCCATGACCTCCGGCACGATCCCGCCGACCGGCAGCACGCGCGTATCCTTTGGGAGGATCGCACGCATCGCCTTCAGCACCGTGGGGCCGGCGGCTTCGGCGGGGAAGAGCTTCAGCGCGGCTGCGCCTGCGTCGAGTGCCGCGAACGCCTCGGTCGGGGTCGCGATGCCGGGGAGTGCGACATAGCCCTTCTCCACCGCCGCGGCGATCACGCGCACGTTGGCGTTGGGGGCGATGATCAGCGTGCCGCCGGCCGCGCCGACTGCCTCGACGTCCTCGACCCGCAAGACCGTGCCTGCGCCGACCACCGCACGGCCCTTCAGCGTGCGGGATAACCGCGCGATGCTGTCGAGCGGGTCAGGCGAGTTCATCGGCACTTCGAGGATCGTGAAGCCGGCATCGACCAGCGCTTCGCCGATCGCCTCGACCTCGTCGGGCTTCACCCCGCGCAGGATCGCGATCAGCGGGCATTTCGCGAAGGCGTCGTCAAAGGCTTGGCGGTGATCGGTCATGCGGCGAGATCCTGGATGCGGGTGATGCCGGCCACGAACGCGGCCTGACTGTCTATATGGTGCGACGTGCCGCCGAGCGCATCGATCGCGCTGGCATAGAGTGCGCCGAGCGCGGGGTCGGCGAGGATGTGGACGGTTGCGCCGGGTTCGATCCGGGCGGCGGTATCCGCGCCGATCAGCAGGCCGCTCGCGAACGAGGCGGCGTGCGCGTCGTCGGCGATCCCGAGCACGCCGCGCGCCCTGATCGCGAAGAGGCTGGCGGCGAGATCGCGCCGCGCACCCTCCGCGACGCCCTCGAGGAACGCTGCGCCCGGCTCGACCGGATGGCCAAGCTGGCGCGACAGCACGCCGTGCGCGCGGAGCAGGGCGAAGAGTTCGCCGGTCATCGCGGTGGTGAACCGGGCGATCCTGCCGCCCTCGACGGTCGCCCATTTGCAATGCGTGCCGGGTTGGCAGAGCAAAGCGTCGGGCGGCACCAGGTCGGCGGCCACCGCGCCGAGCAACTGGACTTCCTCGCCGCGCATCACATCCGCGTGCAGTCCGTCGCGGTACGACAGGCCGGGGACGATCGCGGTACGGTCGTCGATCCGGGCGAGCGCGGCGGCAACTTCGGCAAGACCCGCCGGGGCGGCGACATAAGGTACGCTGCGCCAGCCGATGTTCGAGCCGACCATTCCTGCGAGCAGCATCGGCAGGTCGCCGAGCCGGTCGCGGATGCCGGCGACGTCTGCCTCATACTCGCCCGCCGCGACGTTGGCCGCGCCGCGATCGTCACGCTCGGTCGCAACGACCTCGCCGTCCTCGATCCGGAACGCGCGTCGGTTGGTCGTGCCCCAGTCTACCGCGATAAACGTACCCATATTCACCACCATGTTGCATACAGCGCGACGAGGATCATCACCACGCCGACCGCTGCGATATCGAACCCGCGCGTCGTGGCATAGTCGACGTCGGCCGTGACGATGCGGTTGGCCGCGCTCGATTGCGGGCGGACCAGCGAGGCGACCACCGCCAACACCAGCGCGATCACGAACGCGATCAGCATCCGGTTCAGGAACGGGATTTCCGGCGCGGCGTATTTCAGCAGCAGCGAGATCGCGAATGACGCGACCGCAGCGATCAGCGCGCCCGCCTCGGTCGCACGCTTCCAGAACAGGCCGAGCATGAAGATCACGACGATGCCGGGCGTAAAGAAGCCGGTATATTCCTGGATATACTGGAACGCCTGGTCCGACTTTCCGAGCAATGGTCGTGCGGTGACCATCGCCAGCACAATCGCGACGGCGGCGGCGATCCGCCCGACCTTGACGAGATTGCGCTCGACCGCGGGATCCGCGACCTTTGTCGAACCATCCTCGGCGATCGAGGTCGCACCGCGGCGCTTGGCGTAGAGATCGAGCGTGAAGATCGTTGCGATCGAATTGATCTTCGATGCGGTCGACGCGACGATCGCGGCGATCAGTGCTGCAAACACCAGTCCGAGCAGGCCGGGGGGTAGCAGGCGCATCATCGTCGGATAGGCTTGGTCTGGCTTGGCGAGATCGGGCGCGAGGATCACCGCGGCGATGCCGGGCAGGACGATCACCAGCGGCATCAGCAGCTTCAGGAACGCGGCGAACACGATGCCCTTCTGTGCCTCGCCGAGCGACTTGGCGGCGAGCGCGCGCTGGATGATATACTGATTGAAGCCCCAGTAGCTGAGGTTCGCGATCCACATCCCGCCGACCAGCACCGATATGCCCGGCAGATCCTTGTAGAACGCGTTATCCTTCGACAGGATCATGTGGAAATGCTCGGGCGCCTGGCTCGTCAGACGGTAGAAGCCGCCGATCATCCCGGTGTCGCCACCGAGTTCGCGTAGCGCCAGAGCCGACACGATCAGCCCGCCGACGACCAGCAGCGTCACCTGGACGATGTCGGTGAGCGCGACCGCCTTCAGCCCGCCCTTCAACTGATACAGGAGCGCGAACAGGCCGAGGCCGATCAGTGCGACATCCTGGTTGATCCCGGCGACCTGATTGACTGCGATCGAGCCGAGCCAGATGATCGAAGTGAGGTTCACGAAGACGTACAAGCCCAGCCAGAACACCGCCATCAGCGTGCGGATCGACGGGCCGTAGCGCTGTTCGAGGAACTGCGGCATCGTGTAGATCTCGTTGCGCAGGAAGATCGGCAGGAAGAATTTGCCGACGATCAGCAGCGTGAGCGCCGCCATCCATTCGTACGACGCGATCGCAAGGCCGATCGCATAGCCCGAGCCGGCCATGCCGACGATCTGTTCGGCAGAGATGTTGGCAGCGATCAGCGATGCACCGATCGCCCACCAGGGCAGCGATTTGGACGCGAGGAAATAGTCGGCGCTGTCCTTCGCCTTGCCGCCCTTGTCGCGCGATACCCATTGCGCGAGGCCGAATATGCCGATCGCGTAGACGATGACGACGGTCAGATCGATGCCGGACAGGCTCATGCGCGTTCCTCTTCCACCCGGTTCGCATCGTTCCCATTGACCGGCGCTACGATATTTATACGACAAATATCGAAAGTCCAGTAAACGGATCGTAGCGATAGTTTGTTAGATGCGTGACAGGCTCGCAATGTTGCGTCAGAACTTCGAACGATGGCGACCGATATGACAGACAGTGACAATGCGCCCGTCGTGACCGTAGTGGGCCGTAACCTGACGCACGGGATGCTCGATACGCTCGGCCGCGCGATCGTGACCGGGCGATACGAGAGCCGCCCGTTTCCGACCGAGGCGGAGATCGCCAAGACGCATGGCGTCAGCCGTTCCGTCACGCGCGAGGCGGTCAAGATGCTGACCGCCAAGGGCTTGGTCAGCGCGCGTCCTCGACAGGGAACCGTGGTGCAGCCGGCGAGCGCATGGAACCTGTTCGATACCGATGTGCTGCGGTGGACGCTGGAGCGCAAATTCTCGGTCGAATTGCTGCGCCATTTCAACCAGTTGCGTGTGGGCATCGAGCCAGAGGCGGCAGCGTTGGCGGCACGGTACGGCGATGCGGACGATATCCAGGCGATCCGCAGCGGGCTTGCGCAGATGGAAGCGGGCGAGGCAGGGCTGACCGATCCGCTGGAGGCCGATATCGCTTTTCACGTGGCGATCATGCGTGCGTCGAAGAATCCGTTCTATGCGCAGTTCCAGTCGGTGGTGTCGACTGCGCTGCGCACCTCGATCCGCTTCACCAACCGGATCAAGGGACGCTCAGCCAATATCGCCGATCATGCCGCAGTGGCCGATGCGATCATCGCGCGCGATCCGGCGGCCGCCAAGGTCGCGATGACGCGGATCATCGGCGACGTGCTGACACTGATTGGTGAAGAATAGGGCGATCGCGGAGAAGCGCGCCATCGATTGCACAGCCGTATAGCGCATCGACAGCCCCGGATACGCCGCACCGATGCCTTACAATTAGTCGGACAATATAACAGCCGCTGATGACTGCCTGGACAGCTACGGGGCAAGCCCCGCCCGGCCATTACCGGTGTCGGGCGATCTTCGAGCGGTTCGTACGGCTCCGGTCGACCAATGGCGAACGTACTGCCTCATCGGCTGGTGTAGCGCGTTCTCGAACGCTTGATGCTTCAACAAACTAGCTGATTAAGGATAGGATTGCTGGAACGGCCGCACCCGGATCACGTTCATCCCAAAAATAAGGATGTGTATTGGTGCTTCAGGTCGGTCGACGGGTAGAGAATGACAGCGCGACGCCGGTCGTGGCGGCGGCACCGATCGCGGTGGCGATCGTCGAGGCGATGTCCCAGGGAAATCTTGTCTATGTCGCGGCCGACGACCAGCGCGCGACTGAGATCGCCGCCGTCGTGACCGCGCTCGCGCCGGACGCGTTGGTGGTGCATCTGCCGTCGAGCGATGCGTTGCCGGGTGACGATGCGCCGGCGTCCCCCGCCAATGTCGGGCGCAGGGTTGCGGCGTTGCGCCGGTTGCGGGCCGGGTCCGATGATGACACCGGCCCGATCCTGCTGGTGACCACTGCCGAGGCGACTGCGGTACGCTATCCGCCGCCCGCGATGTTCGATGCGGCGCCGCCTCGGCTGGCGGTCGGCGATACGATGGACGTCGACGCGTTTGCGGCCCTCACGACGGGTATCGGCTATCAGAATGACGACCGCGTCGACGAGCCGGGCGAGATCGCGGTTCGTGGCGGCGTCATCGACGTATTTCCCGCCGATCGCGAAAACCCCGTCCGGATCGAGTTTGCCGAGGATCGCATCACCGCGTTGCGCGAGTACGACCCGGTTTCACAGCTTGGCTGCGACGATGTCGAGGTGATCGAGCTCGGACGCGCGACGGAGCCGGTCGTCGAGAAGGGCGTATCGATCCTGACGCATCTGCCCGATGCCGCGATCGCCTTCGACCGCGATGCCGAGAAGCGGCGCAATCGCTTCCTAGCCATCGCCACGGATGGATTGCCCCGTCGCAAGGCCGCTGCCGATCTGGTGGAGGAGAAGGCCTGGAATGGCGAAGCGGCGAAACGGGAGACGCTGGCGTTCGAGATTCTCGACGACATGCCACCGCGCTTTGTCGAGCGTCGCGATCCCGCCCGCGCCTTCGCCCGCTTTGCCAAGGATGTTCTGGCCGACGGGCGCCTGCTGATCGTCGGTTCGCCGCGCGACCTGCGGTTCCTGCAACCGCGGCTGGAGCGCGCTGCCAGGATCGCGTTCACGGTGGTCGATCGCTGGACGGAGGTGGTCGCGGCGAAACCGGGCACCGCACTGCTGCTCGTGGCGCCGGTCGATCGTGGCTTCGTCGCGGCCGGTACGACGGTCGTTGCGGGCGCGGATCTGCTTGGCGGCCGGGCGCGAGGCGACGAGATCGCCGGCAGTGGCGCGAATGCCTTGTCGGGGCTGGCGAGCGAACTGCAATGCGGCGACGTGGTCGTCCATGAGGAGTTCGGGATCGGCGTGGTTCGTGGCCTGGAAGCGCTGCCGAACTCGGGAGGCGATGCGATCGTCCTCGAATATGCCAAGGAAGGCCGTCGCCTCGTTCCGGTCCTCGAAGCCGATCGCATTTGGCGCTATGGTGCGGATGCCGACGCGGTGACGCTCGATGCGCTCGATGGTTCGTCCTGGCAGAAGCGCCGCGGCGCGATCGATGCCGCAATCGCCGAGAGCGCGCGAGACCTGGCTGCAATCGCGGCTGAACGGGATGCGCGCAAAACCGACCCGATCGAGCCGGATCGCGCGCGCTACGAACGCTTTACCGCCGGTTTCGCCTTCACCGAGACGCCCGATCAGGCGCGAGCGATCGCGGCGACGTTGGCGGACCTTGCGAGCGGCAAGCCGATGGACCGGCTCGTGATCGGCGACGTCGGTTACGGGAAGACCGAGGTCGCGTTGCGCGCAGCCGCCGCCGTTGCGCTGGCCGGGCGGCAGGTCGCGATCGCCGCGCCGACCACGGTGCTTGTCCGCCAGCACATCGCAACGTTCGCCAAGCGGTTCGAAGGCACCGGTATCGTCGTTGCCGGACTCTCCCGACTGTCGAGCGCGGCTGAGAAAACGCGTGTGAAGGCGGGGCTCGCGGATGGCTCGATCGGAGTCGTGATCGGCACCGGCGCGATCGCCGGGAAGGGGGTCGCGTACAAGGACCTCGCGCTGGTCGTTGTCGACGAGGAGCAGCGCTTCGGTGCGGCCGACAAGGCAAAGCTGCATGCGCTTGGCGTGGGTCACGTGCTGACACTGAGCGCGACACCTATTCCGCGCACGCTGCAATCCGCGATGATCGGGTTGCAGGGGCTGTCGGTGATCGCGACGCCGCCTGCTCGCCGCCAGCCGATCCGTACGTCGGTGGCGCTGTTCGACGACGCGACCGTGCGTGCAGCGTTGCGGCGCGAGCGGGCGCGGGGCGGACAGAGCTTCGTCGTGGTGCCGCGGATCGACGACATGGCGCCGCTTGCCGCCAAGCTTGCAAAGCTGGTGCCTGAACTCGGTCTCGTCCAGGCGCATGGAAAGATGCCCGCGGGCGATATCGACGAGGCGATGGTGGCGTTTGCCGCGGGCGACGGCGACGTGCTGCTCGCGACCAACATCATCGAGGCGGGACTCGACGTGCCGCGCGCGAACACGATGATCGTGCATCACGCGGACCGTTTCGGCCTGTCGCAGCTTCACCAGTTGCGCGGCCGCGTGGGACGGAGCGGACGGCGCGGGCAGGTGATGCTGCTGACCGACGGCGAGGCGACGATCGCCGAGGCCACGTTGAAGCGGTTGCGCACGCTCCAGGCGTTCGACCGGCTTGGGGCAGGGTTTGCGATCAGTGCGCGCGATCTCGACCTGCGGGGGGCGGGCGATCTGGTCGGCGAGGCGCAGGCCGGGCACATGAAGCTGATCGGTATCGACCTGTACCAGCATCTGTTCGGTCGCGCCCTGCGCCTCGCGCGCGTCGAACGCGACGGGGGCGAGATCGTCGACCATTGGGTGCCCGAGTTGCATCTCGAAATGGGCGGGATACTGCCGGAGACGTGGATTCCGGAAATGGAGATGCGACTGTCCTTGTATGGGCGGCTGGCGCGGCTGGAGGATATCGCGGCACTCGATCTGTTCGAGGCCGAACTCGACGACCGGTTCGGCAAGACGCCCGACGCGGCGCGCAACCTGTTGCAGGCCGCGCGGATACGCATGCTTGCACGTTCGGCGGGCATTCGACGGATCGACGCCGGCCCTGCGGCAATCGCGTTTACGCCGCAGGTTCGCGGGGCGGTGAAACCGCTCGGCGATCTCGTCGAGAAGAACGGTCGATGGATTGCGGCGGAGGGCATTACCGACCCGATCGAACGCGCGGGTCGGATCGAGGAATTGCTGGATGCGGTGATCGGGTAAGCGGCGGCTGATCGGCCTTGGTTATTCTGCGGCGGCTGCAAGTGGGGTGGAGAGCGCTTCGTCGGCGAGCGCGGCCAGTATCGATCGTACCAGATCGACGACCCGCGGAAAGCCGGCGCCCGGCGCATGCAGCTTGCGGTCGAGATAGAGCGTGCGGTCGAGTTCGAGCTGGATCGCATGGATACCGGTAGTGGGGCGCGCATGGCGTTCGAGGATATGCCCGCCTGCATAGGGCGTATTGATCGCGGTCGAGAAACCGCGCGCGATGCATTCGTCCTCGACCCGCGAGACGAACCGCGGGGCGGCGGCATGGCCGAACCGGTCGCCGAGCACGATGCGGGTGCCGCCGGGGCCGAGCTGCGGCATCGAATGGACATCGAGCAGCACCGCTATGCCAAATCGCGCTTGTGCTGCTGCCAGCGCCGCTGCGAGCGCGGCGTGATAGGGGCGATGATCGTTGGCGATCCGGGCGGTGACCTCGGCGTCGGTGAACCGCCGTGCCCAGAGATCGCCCGCACCCGACGCGCGTCGCGGCACGAGCCCGAGACCGCTTCGCAGCTTGGCGGATTGTTGCGCGGGCGGAAGCGACCGCGCGCCTTCGTCGAGCAGGGGGTCACGCTCGTCCTCGCTGCGGTTGAGATCGATCCAGGCACGGGCACGCGACTGCACGATCGTCGTCTGGTCGGTACGCGCCGCGCGCGCGACGGCATCGACCAACCGGTCCTCGAGCGGCAGCAACCCCGACAGCGGCACGCGCAACGCCGTCTTCAGCGCTAGCGGATAGTCTCGCCCCGCATGCGGCACGGACATCACCACCGGGCTCACGGGCGGCATTGCGCCCAGGCGCTCGAACGGGGATGCATGCATGACGACACGCTAGAGCGCCTGTTCGGTGCGGGCAATCGACCTGGAAATGTTAACCACTTTGTGGCTAGGAGCGGGACCAGGATGTGCGTGTGAAAACGGGACTTTAGATCGATGCTGCGAATTCTGCTGGCCGAGGACGATCAGGTCATGCGCGAGTATCTGACTCGGGCGCTCGAACGCTCGGGCTATGCCGTGACCGCGGTCGATCGGGGGACGGCGGCGATTCCGTTGCTCGAAACCGAGACGTTCGACCTGTTGCTGACCGATATCGTCATGCCCGAGATGGACGGCATCGAGCTGGCGCAGAAGGCTGGCGAGATGTGCGCGGACCTGCGCGTGATGTTCATCACGGGCTTTGCAGCGGTGACGTTGAAGGCCGGGCGGGCGATGCCGCAGGCGCGCGTCCTGTCCAAGCCGTTCCACCTGCGCGACCTGGTCGCCGAAGTCGATCGGCTGTTCGAGATGGATAATGTGACGGGCATGCATTGAGGGCTTGCACGCCGCGAAGACCGCGGCTAGTGGAGCCCTCCGGCGGGCGTGTAGCTCAGTGGTAGAGCACTGTGTTGACATCGCAGGGGTCGCAAGTTCAATCCTTGCCACGCCCACCATTGAAAACCCCGCTAGTCCCATGGGCTAGCGGGGTTTTTATTTGCCTGGAGCGCAAGCGGTGCCCTGTTCGGGACCCGCAGGTCTCTCGTCGATCCCAGCGGTATTCGGCGCCGATGCGGTCTTGGACTTCAGTTTGTTCGACTGCGTCCGATAGATCTGCCACCGGACACATGACCGAACCGATCGGCCGGTTACTAGCCTCAGTTCACGGGTGCGAACGAGAACAGCTCGGTCTTCAGCGAAGCCGGCGCGCCGGGCTTGAACCAGTTGGTGTCTTGGATGTGGCTGGCGGTGACGTAGATGCGGCCGTCCGCGCCTTCCGAGAACGTGTCGGGCCAGCGCAGGCGGGCGTCGGTCAGCACGGGCTCGACATGATCGCCGACCAGCCGGGTTATGCCATTGTTCACCGGCGACGTCAGGTACAGCGTGCCCGCCCTGCTCATCCACAGGCCATCGGCGACGTGCGTCTGCGCTACCGTCTTTACGCCCTCGGCCCGCGTTGCCTCGCTGACGCTTTCGCGCAGCAATACCGTGTCGATCGAATAGAGCGTCTTGCCGGTAAGTGCCTGGTAATAAAGCGTCTTGCCGTCGTTCGAGATCGCGATGCCGTCTGCGGCGAAGGCAGGCTGGCGACCGTCGGAGCGGACGAGCGGCTTGCCGTCGGTCATCACCTTCACGGTCTTGTCGATCTGCGTCGAGCCGTGGCCGTCGAGCGCGCGGAAGCCCTTGCCGGTTTCGAGATCGATGACGATGATCGCGCCGCGTGTCCCGGAATCGGTGATGTAGCCGGTCTTGCCGTCGGGCGAGAAGCGGACGTCGTTGAGGTAGGTGCCCTGCAACGCGACGTCGAGCGGGACCTTGATGACCTTGGTCACGCGGTTGGTGGCGAGGTCGACCTTGACCAGCTTGGGCGCGCCTTCGAGGATCTTCTCGTTGCCGGGCGCGCCGGGATCGAGCACCCAGAGGTTGCCGTGGCCGTCGGGGACGATCGACTGCACGCAGACGAAGTAATCGCCGACCGGCATCTCGTTCGACTTCGCGTTGCGCCAGCTGTTCCACTTGGCGTCCGGATAGGCCTTGAGCGAACCGTCCTTCATCACTTCGGCGACCGAGATCGGCGCGTCGTCGGTCCAGCGCGGGAAGTTGACGAAGCGGCGGCCATCCGCGGTCACCGCGACGCCGGTCACCTGATGATCGAACTGCGCGACTTGGGTGAGGGGGCTGGCGGCGGTCCGCGCACTGGCAACGCCGATCGCAGCGGCGACGACGGCGATGGCGGCGGCACCGGCAAGGAAAGGCTTGGTCTTGGACATGATGAGGCTCCGGTCGGTGATGTCGGACAGGTCGGCAGGATTGCCGGTGAAAAGCTGGATGAGATGGCGCGCGACCGCATCGGGGGCTTCGCGCTGGATGAAATGGCCGACGCCCGAGAGTCCGACGAACGCGAACGGGCCGGTGAACTTGCTCGGCACGTCCTTGCTCGCGGACGGCGGGTTCACGCCGTCGACCGTGCCCTGGAAATACATCGTTGGCAGCGAGAGGGTCTCCGTCGCCTTGACCTTGTCTTCAAGCCATCGGCTGCGCGGGTCGGGCTCGGCCTCGTTCCAGCGCGCGCGGTAGCTGTGCAGCGTGACGTCCGCCCAATCCGGGTTCTCGAACGATCGTGCGACGCGGGCGAAGGTCGCTTCGTCGAACCAGCCGGGGGGCGACCAGTTGACCCAGTGGATGTGCGCGAAGCCCTTATGGTCGTTGCGCACGGCTTCGGCGCCGCGCGCGGTCGCCATGAACCAGTGATACCAGTCGAGTTGCGCTTGTTCGAAGGGTGGCGTCGCCATGCCGCCCAGTCGGGGTGGCGACGCGATCATTGCCATGCGCTCGACGCGATCGGGCCAGCCGACCGCCATGGCCTCGGCGGTGCCCGATCCCCAGTCATGCCCGGCCACCATGAACCGCTCGATCCCGAGCCCGTCCATCAGCGCGATCATGTCCATGGCCAGGATCGCGGTGTTGCCGGTGCGCGGTGCATCGCGCACGAACCGCGTTGCGCCGAAGCCGCGCAACATGGGCACGATGGTCCGCAACCCGGCCGCGTTGAGCGCGGGAACGACGTCGTCCCACGTCGATGCGTCGTCGGGCCAGCCGTGGATCAACAGCACCGGCTGGCCGTCGCGTGGCCCGGTATCGGCATAAGCGAGTTCGAGATCGTCCGTGGTTTGGATCGCCATGATGGTCCTTGTCGGATCGGGCGTCGGCCCGTGGTGGAAGCTAACGGTGGAGGGGGCCGACGCGAAGGATCCTGGTACCGAAACAGTCTCGGGAGGCTGCTGTTCCAGCGGCTAAGCCGATGATTTGAAAAGATGATCGGACGGTCGGACCGTGTGGGGTTGGGCATCACTGCGCTGTTGATGGCGAGCGGGCGCAAGAGCGGCGAACCGTCTGAGATCGTGACGCTCGAACGCAAGACGGCAGAGAAACGCGGCATCGACACGCCGGCTGCGGATGCGCTGCCGTCATCGCGCGAGCAGGCGGTCACCTGTTGCCGTCTGCGGCGCGGGTGCGGTCTATGCTGCGACCGTCGAGGAGGACGCTTCGATCATCGGCTCAGGCCTCGTGTTCGGCGCGGCGTTCTATGCGGCGATGCACTGGATCACGGGGTCGTTGCTCGGCGTGAAGCCCCCGGATGGCGGGTCGATGCGAAGACGATCGGCATGCACAGCGTGAACCATGCGGTGTTCGGGTTGGTCACGGCGCTGGGCGCGCAGCTCGCGCCCCGGCGTTGAAGGGACGTGTCATTCAAGACGTGACGGCGTGCCTGTGCGACACACCGTCACGCGATAAATTCAGCCTGCCGCGTCTACCTGTGGCAGGTAGGCGGCATAGCCGTTGGCTTCCATTTCGGCGCGGGGGACGAACCGCAGCGACGCGGAGTTGATGCAGTAGCGCAGGCCGCCCTTGTCCTGCGGGCCATCCTCGAACACGTGGCCGAGATGGCTGTCGGCACCCGCCGAACGGATTTCGGTACGGAGCATGCCGTGGCTGCGATCGTGGAGTTCGGCGACGTGCTCGGGCGTGATCGGCTTGGTGAAGCTCGGCCAGCCGCAATGCGAATCGAACTTGTCGGCGGACGCGAACAGCGGCTCGCCCGAGACGATGTCGACGTACAGACCGGGCTCGCGCGTGTTGAGATACTCGCCGGTGCCCGGCCGCTCGGTGCCGCTTTGCTGCGTGACGTGGAACTGCTCGGGGGTGAGCTTGGCGATCGCCTCGTCGGTTTTCTTGTAGTCGGTCATGGTGATCCTCTCGCGCTCAGGAGAGCGCCGGTTGGCCGTTCGAGGCGGACAGGCCGCCGTCGACCGGCAGGTTGACCCCGATTATATAGTGCGCGTCGGCGCTAGCCAAAAACGCGATGGCGCCGGCGATGTCCTCCGGCTGTGCGTGGCTCCAACGGCGGACCCCGTCTGGCTCGGCGCGCGTTGATGGCACGAAACTTTTTTCGGAGATCATCATGCTCGCATCCTTCCTGATGGGCCTCGTCGGTGGCCAGCGCGCGATGACGCCGCTCGCCGCGGTCGCCATCGCCGCCGCCCGCGACGAATTGCCCGCCGACAATGGTGCACCGAAGCTGCTGGCGCATCCCGTCGTCGCGGCGGGGGCGCTGGCGCTGGCGATCGGCGAGATGGCGGGGGACAAGCAGAAGACCGCGCCCGACCGGATCGTCGCGATCGGCCTTGCCGCGCGGTTCGTCACCTCGGCGATCGCGGGTGCATCGCTCGTCCCGCGACGGCAGCGATGGATTGGTGCCGCGATCGGCGGACTGACCGCAGTGGCGGCCTCCTATCCCGGCTGGCGTGCGCGGATGGCGGCGATGTCGAAATACGGCCAGACGCCGACGGGGTTCGTCGAGGATGCGGCCGTTCTGGCGGGTGCGGCGGCGATTACGCGCAACGCCGCGAAGCTTGGCGCGGCCTGACGTCGGAGGCGTATTCCGGGCGAGCGAAAAAGCTGCCATGCGGCGGCAATGATCCGTATCTCGCTCTCTACGCTCGTCTTCGTGTTGCTTTCGTCCGGCAGCGCGGTCGCACAAACGACCGTCGCGCCGGCCGGCCAACCGGCCGAAATCGTCGTCACCGGGCGCGGGCTTGCCGATGCGCCCGGCGATCGTGCGTACGACATCGTCACGATCGATCGCGCCCGGATCCAGGCTAATGCGAGCAATCGGCTGGAGAGCGTGCTGGCGGACGTCGCGGGGCTCCAGCAGTTTCGTCGATCGGACTCGCGCAGTGCCAACCCGACCAGCCAGGGCATTTCACTGCGCGGGATCGGTGGCAACGCGTCGAGCCGCGCGCTGCTGATCTTCGATGGCGTGCCGCAGGCGGATCCGTTCGGCGGGTGGGTCGCGTTTCCGGCCTATGCGACGGGGCGGCTCGGGCGCATCCGCGTGACGCGCGGTGGCGGCAGCGGGTATCAGGGGCCGGGTGCGCTGGCCGGGACGGTCGAGCTGGAGAGTGCGACGCCGGATCGGGCGGCGCCGTTCCAGGGCAGCGTTGCGTATGGCAGCCGGGATTCGGTCGATGCGCAGGGGTCAGCGGCGCTGGTACGCGGATCGGGGTTTGCAACTGTGTCCGGAGCTTACGCGCGGGGCGATGGCTTTACGCCGACGGTCGAGGAGAGCCGCGGGATCGTCGATCGCCCTGCACCGTACGAGCAGGCATCGGGCGCGCTGCGGACGGTGGTCGGCATCGACGCGAAGACCGAATTGCAGATGAATGCCAGTGCGTTCACCGATCGGCGCGACCGGGGCAGCGACTTTACCGACAACAAGAGCGAGGGGGCGGATGCAAGCGTCCGGTTGATCGGGCGCGGGCGCTGGGGGTATTCGGCGCTGGCGTATCTGCAGACGCGGGCGTTCGCGAGCAGCTTCAGCAGCATCAACGCCGCGCGGACGACGGCGATCCAGTCGCTGAACCAGTATAATACGCCAGCGACCGGGCTAGGCGGGCGGATCGAGATCCTGCCGCCGCTGGGGGAGAGCATCACGCTGAGACTGGGGGCGGATGTTCGCGATGTGAGCGGGAAGACGCAGGAGCTTTATACGTTCGTGTCTGCGGTGCCAACGCGGCGGCGCGAGGCTGGGGGGAGCACGACGACGACTGGTGTGTTCGCCGATGGGAGCGTGGTCGCGGGGGACTTTACGTTCAGTCTCGGGGGACGGGTGGACTGGTGGTCGATCGATGGCGGCTATCTGTCGGAGCGGCCGCTGGCGGGTGGCGCGGCGTTGACCAATCTTCGGTACGCGGATCGCGACGGCAGCGAGGCGACCGGGCGCGCGGGCGTGGCGTATCAGCCGGTCGAGGCGATCACGCTGCGGGCGGCCGGGTATCGCGGGTGGCGGTTGCCGACGCTCAACGAACTGTACCGGCCGTTCCGTGTCGGCAACGACGCGACCGCGGCGAACGCGCTCCTATCGCCGGAGCGGCTGACCGGGGTCGAGGGCGGGGTGACGCTGACGCCGGCGCCGGGGGTGAGTATCGCTGCGACGTATTTTTATAACCGGCTGAAAGACGCGATCGCCAACGTAACGACGACCAACCCGCCGCAGATGTTGCCGGGTGTCGCAACCTACCGCGTCCGCCAGAACCTCGACGCGATCCGCGCGCATGGGTTCGAGCTGGATGCATCGTACCGACCGGGACCGTTCGGCGTGCAGGCGTCGTGGTCGCACACCAATTCGAAGGTCGAGGGATCGGGGATCACGGCCGCGCTCGATGGCTTGCGGCCGGCGCAGACGCCGCGCGATCAGGTGTCGGGGACGGTCGACTGGCGGCGCGATGCGGCGGCGGTGTCGCTGACGGTGCGGCATATCGGGCGGCAGTATGACGACGACCAGAACACGCGTGTGCTTGGGGCCGCAACGACGCTGGATGCGTATGCGGCGTTGCCGATCATGCGCTCGCTGGTCGCTGAAGTGCGCGGGGAGAACCTGTTCGACGAGCGGGTCGAGGCTGGAATCAGCGGGGCGAACATCGTCGAGCGCGCTACGCCGCGGACGATCTGGGTGGGGCTGCGCTACGGGGGGCGCTGATATTCAATCCGCTGCCCCGCCTGGGAAACGAAGACAGCGTGTTTCCCCGCGAAGGCGGGGACCCAGTCTGGGCTCCCGCCTTCGCGGGAGAACAATCTGGGCGGGCGCTGCCGTTCCGTGAGAACCACCACCCCGGCGAATGCCGGGGCCCAATTGGAAAGGTGGAGATAACGAGGCACCGCGCTCCGTTATTGCCGTTCCCCACTTGAGCCCCGGCCTCCGCCGGGGTGGCACGATGGCTAGTCAGCCGGCCTACCCCAGCGGCGCGACCTCCCTCTTGCGGGGGAGGATAAGTCCCCACGTTGACCCGTGCAGGACACGCGACTAGTGGCACGCTCGTGAAGGGTTCCCGGCGACGGGATCAAAAAGGGAAGTCGGTGCGCGGGCCGGTCGTCATGACCCCATCCGCAAAGCCGGCGCTGTACCCGCAACTGTGACCGGATAGCGGCCACCCCGATATGCCACTGGGTTTTGACCTGGGAAGGCGGGGTGGGCGCGGCGACCCGGAAGCCAGGAGACCTGCCTCTCACGGTCGATCCACTGCGCGGGCGGGTGTCCGGCGCGGACGAGTGCTCCGGTCCAGCCGGGTTTCCTCGAGCGAGAGACGTCTGCCGTTCCCGCGAATGGTCGCGGGCGGTTCTGCCAGGACGTGCCCCATGACGAAATTCTTCTTCCTCCTGAGCGCCGCAACGATCGCGTTGCCGGCCTATGCGCAGGACATTCCCGACTCCGACGCCCCCGAAGTCGTCGTCACCGCGACTCGCGCCGCGCAACCGCTGAGCGAGATCGGGCAAGCGGTGACCGTGATCGACCGCGCCGAGATCGAGCGTCGGCAGACCACCGTCGTATCCGACCTGCTCGCGACCACGCCCGGCGTGACGGTGACGCGCAACGGCACGGTCGGCGCGCTGACCAGCGTCCGCATCCGCGGCGCCGAGGCGGACCAGACGCTGGTGGTGATCGACGGCGTGCGCGTCAACGATCCCTCGTCGACCGGCGGCGGCTTCAACTTCGGAAACCTCCTGTCGAGCTCGGTCGAGCGGATCGAGATTCTGCGCGGGCCGAACTCGGTGCCCTGGGGCAGCCAGGCGATCGGCGGGGTCGTCAATATCATCACCGCCGCGCCGGCCGAAGGCGTGCAAGCCCGCGCCAACGCCGAATATGGCTATGCCGACAGCGTGTTCGCGAGCGCGGGCGTCTCGGGCAAATCGGGTCCGGTGTCGGGATCGCTGACCGGCGGATATTTGCGCACCGACGGTATCTCGTCGGCGGCCAGCGGCACCGAGCGCGACGGCTATCGCCAATATGGTGCGACCGGGCGAGTGGGGGTCGAGTTCGCGCCGGGGATCGGCCTCGACCTGCGCGGCTATTTCGCGGACAGCAAGGTCGAGATCGACGGCTTCCCGGCACCGGATTACGTGTTCGCCGACACCCCCGAATATTCGAAGACGCGCGAGGCATACGGTTATGCCGGCTTGCATGCGAACTTTGCCGATGGTCGGTTCAACAATCGCGTGGCGTTCACGATCGCCGACATCAACCGCGACAACTATGATCCGAGCTTCGGCAATGATCCGTCATTCATCGGTCGCGGCCGCAGCGAACGCTATGAATACCAAGGCGACTTCCGCCCGCTCGACCAGGTCCGCGTCGTCGCGGGCGTCGAGCGCGAAAACAGCCGCTTCAACGACGGCTTCACCTTCGCCGATACCGGCATCACCAGCGTATACGGCCAGTTGATCGTCAAGCCGCTCGACATCCTCACGATCACCGGCGGCATCCGCAACGACGATCACGACGATTTCGGCAGCCACACGACATTCGGTGCGAACGCTGCGCTGGCGTTGCGGACCGGCACGACGATCCGCGCGAGCTACGGCGAGGGCTTCAAGGCGCCGACCTTGTACCAGCTCTTCTCGGACTACGGGAACCGCGACCTCGATCCGGAAACCGCGCGCAACTTCGACGTCGGTGTCGAGCAGGCGTTCCTCGGCAATCGTGGCCGCGTTGGCGTGACCTATTTCAATCGCCGCACGCGCAACCAGATCGACTTCCGCGATTGCAGCCCGGCCGAGCTGACGACACCGGGTTCGATCTGCGCCAACCGCCCGTTCGGCGTCTACGACAACGTCGCACGTGCCGAAGTGGACGGCGTCGAATTCACGCTCGCGCTGCGCCCGGTCGACGCGCTGACGCTGACCGCCAACTACAGCTATATCGATACCGAGAATCGCTCGGTCGGGGACAATTTCGGCAATGCTCTTGCACGGCGTCCCAAGCAGACCGCGAGCGTCGACGCCGATTACCGGTTCGCGTTCGGCCTGTCGGTCGGCGGCACCGTGACGATGGTTGGCGACAGCTTCGACGACGTCGGCAACACCACGCGTCTCGACGGCTATGCGCTGGCTGGCGTGCGTGCGGAACTGCCGATCGGCGAGCGGTTCGTGGTTTATGGGCGGGTCGATAACCTGACCGACGCACGGTACGAGACGATCGCGGGCTACGGCAATTACGGCCGTGCGGCCTATGGCGGCGTGCGGTTGCGCCTGAAGTGAAGCGCGCGGCGATCCTTATCGCGCTCCTGCTCGGGGGCTGCGCCAAGCCCCCGGGTGTGGTTGCGAGTGGCGGCGGGGGGATCGTCTCGACCAACCCGTGTGCGGATTCGGTGCTGGTTCGCATCCTGCCGCCCGCACGGATCGCCGCGATCAGCCATTATTCGCAAGATCCCTCCGCGACCTCGATCCCGATCGCCGTCGCGCGCCGGTTTCGCGGGATCGCGGGGACTGCGGAGGAGGTGATCGCGCTGCACCCCGATCTGGTCATCGCCAGCACCTATACGCCGCCCGCGACGCAGGCGGCCTATGCGCGGGCCGGACTGAAAACGCTGCTGGTCGGCATCCCCGATTCGATCGCCGAGAGCCAGGCGCAGGTCACGCAGATCGCCGGCGCCGCCGGAGCACCGATGGGCGGCGCGCGGATCAATGCCGAGATCGACCGGGCGGTGGCGCGCTGGAGCCGCAAGGACGGCGCTTCCCCTGGCGCTTTGCTCTATATCAGCGGCGATCTCGCGACCGGGGGGAGCACGTTGCTGAACGACATGATGACGCGCGTCGGCTTCCGCAACGCTGCCGCGACCTACGGCCTGACGCATACCGGCACGCTGTCCGCGGAGACGATCGTGACGCAGCCGCCCGCCGTCGTGATCGCCTCCGAGCGAGGAAGCCGTGGGACAGCGCTGCGCCACCGCCTGTTGCCGCATACGCCCCAAGCCCTCTTCCCGCGCGTCCTGATCAATTGCGGCGGGCCTACGATCCCACCGGTGCTGGAACGGCTCGCCGCGATAAGGGCGGGGCTGTGATGCGGCACCTACACCACCCCGGCGGAGGCCGGGGCCCAATTGGAATGGCCGAAGTAACTGAGGGCCGTGCGCCGTCGAGATCGTCCCCCAATTGGGCCCCGGCCTTCGCCGGGGTGGCGGCGGTGGTCGGTATACTTGCGGTGGACCTGTGATGACCCGGACGCTCAAACTCATCGTCCTCGGCCTACTCGTGATCCTCCTGTTCGGCCTGTCGCTCGGCTGCGGGAAAGTCTGGGTACCGCTCGACGCCTGGTTCTCGACCGACCCGCGCTGGTGGATCATCCTCGAACTGCGCCTACCGCGTGCGGTGCTCGGCCTCGCGCTCGGCGCCACGCTCGGGCTGTCGGGTGCGGTGTTGCAGGGCTATCTCCGCAACCCGCTCGCCGACCCTGCGGTGGTGGGCGTGTCGTCGGTCGCAGCACTCGCTGCGGTCGCGGCGATCGTGTTCGGGCTCGGCTCCGGACCCGCGATCTTCGCCGCCGCGATGCTGGGTGCAGGCGGCGCCGTCGCGTTGCTCGCCGCGCTGACATGGCGGTCGCCGAGCGCGATCAGCTTCATCCTTGCGGGCACGGTGCTGTCGAGCCTCGCGGGCGCATTGACCGCATTCCTGATCTCGATCGCACCGAATCCCTATGCGGTCGCCGAGGTGATCGACTGGATCATGGGCGCGCTGACCGATCGCGGCTGGGACGACGTGACGCTCGCGCTGCCGCCGATGGTGGTGGGCGGCGTGTTGCTGTTGCTCACTGGCCGCTCGCTCGACGCGCTGTCGCTGGGCGAGGTCGCGGCGCGGTCGCTCGGGACGCGGATGGGCCGCGTCCGGTTGCTGGTGGTGGTCGGCACGGGGCTCGTGGTCGGCGCAGGTGTCGCGGTGACCGGCGTGATCGGCTTCGTCGGCCTCGTCGTACCGCATCTCCTCCGACCGATCTTCGGCCACCGCCCGAGCGCCTTGTTGCTCCCTTCGGCGCTCGGAGGAGCCGCGCTCGTACTCGCCGCCGACAGCCTCGTCCGCCTCGCACCCGGCGCAGGCGAAGTCCGGCTCGGCGTCGCGATGGCGATGATCGGCGCGCCGTTCTTCCTGGGATTGCTGGTCAGGGAACGAGGTCGCGCATGGATCTGATTATCGACGCGTTGAGCGTGAAGCTCGGCAAGCGGACCGTCCTCGATGACGTGTCCGCGCACCTTCGCCCCGGTCGCATCACTGCGATCCTAGGCCCCAACGGCGCCGGCAAGAGCACGCTCGTCAAGGCCGCCGCCGCCCTCGTCGACCGCAGCGCCGGCAGCGTTCGGCTCGACACGCAGGACGTCGCCATGATGGACCCGCGCGCCCGAGCCCGCGCGATCGGCTATCTCCCGCAGGACGCGACGGTCCACTGGAACATCGTCGCCCGCGATGTCGTCGCGCTCGGCCGCCTCCCGCATCTCGGGGCGCATGCCGCTCCATCGCCCGCCGATCACACGGCGGTGGAACGCGCGATGCACGATACCGAGACGCTTCATCTCGCAGACCGACCGGTCGGCGAACTCTCCGGCGGCGAGCGGGCGCGTGTCCTGCTCGCGCGCGTGCTGGCGGGCGAACCGCGCTGGCTGCTTGCCGACGAGCCGCTCGCGAGCCTCGATCCCTCGCACCAGATCGACCTGCTCGCCCGCCTGCGCAGCTATGCGCTCGGCGGGGCAGGGGTGGCGATCGTGCTCCACGACCTCGTCCAGGCGCAGCGCGCGGCGGACGACGCGCTGCTGATCGCAGATGGCCGGGTCGTCGCATTCGGCTCCGTCGCCGAGGTGATGACCGCCGACACGCTTGGCCGCGTATTCGGCGTCCGTGTCGCGCCGCTCGAAGACGGAGACCGCCGCCTACTCGTGCCGGTCGGGCGCGCCGACTCATTCAGTGGCGACGCGGCATAGACGGTCGACGCGCCGGGCCGGGCACACTATCCCGCGCCGGGTGATCGACATTCCCGCTCCCCTCCGCCTGCGCCTCGACGGCGACGCCCTCGTCCAGAACTGGCGCACGCTCGACCGCATGAGCGGCACCGCGGCATGCGGCGCCGCGGTCAAGGCGAACGGCTATGGGCTGGGCGCGGTAGAGGTCACGCGCCGTTTAGCAGGGGTTGGCTGCCGCGATTTCTTCGTATCGAACTGGCAGGAAGCCGCCGAACTTGCGCCGCTGGGCCTTACCGTGTCCGTCCTCCACGGCGTCCGCGAAGAGGACATGCCCGCCGCAGCCGCCGGCTTCGCCCGCCCGGTCCTCAACACTCCCCGCCAAGTCGCGCGCTGGAAAGCCGCAGGCGGCGGTGCGTGCGACGTCATGGTCGACACCGGCATGAACCGCCTCGGCATCTCGGCGGACGACATTGCGGGCGGCTTGCTCGAGGGTCTCCAGATCGAAACGCTGATGAGCCATCTGGCATGCGCCGACGAGGACGTGCCGATGAACGCGGTCCAGCGCGACCGGTTCGCCGCGCTGGCAGGCAGGACTGCGGCAAAGCGCATGAGTCTCGCCAACTCCGCCGGCATCGCGCTCGACGGCTATGCGTTCGACCTGACCCGTCCGGGGCTGGCGTTGTATGGCGGCGTCCCCCGGCACGATCTTACCGAAGCAATTCGACCGGTCGTGTTGATCGAAGCTCAAATCCTGCAACGTCGTCGCGTCTCCATAGGGGAAACAGTAGGGTACAATGCGACGTGGACCGCGACCACCGACACCCAAGTCGCGATCGTCAACCTGGGCTATGCTGACGGCTATTTTCGCGGGTTTTCGGATCGTGGGACGGCATCTGCCGACACGACCGAACTCACGGTCATCGGTCGAGTCTCGATGGACCTGGTAGCGGTGCGGGTCGAGGACGGCGCAGACGTTCGCGAGGGCGACTGGGTCGCGTTCGATCGCGATTTGCCGAAGGCCGCCGCGCGCTCGGGCATGTCGCAGTACGAACTGCTTACCGCGCTCGGTCGACGGCTCGATCGGCTATGGTCGGACGCTTGATCAAGCCGGTGTTTCCGGTCCAGCCCAGGCATCGAATGACCGTTTGCGGATCCACCGCGTCGCCAGCCATTTGACGCCCTGCACCACGGGAAGTCCGGCGTGCAACGATCGCGGGTCGGTCGTATCGTCCGCCAGCGTGTTGGTGAAGGACACCGCATCGCCGGCCTTCGGGCGGATCGTGACGCCGAGTTTCGGAAAGTGCGTTTCACCACCGGAGAAACCTTCGTTGAGGTAGATCAGCACGGTTTTCATGCGCTGGTTGCGCGCATGCCCGATCGAGTCGAAGTGGGGACGGAACTGTTGCCCGGGACGGTAGCGCAGGATCGTCAACGCCTCACCCTGGGCGATATCCGTCGCGGTGATCGTAGCGAGCCGCTGATTGATCGCGCGCACGACCAGACTCTCGCGCATCGGTCCGATCACCGCGCCATCGGACGTCCGGACCGGATGAGGGACGTTGCGTCCCGTACGCGGGTCGACGACGACCGCGGGCAAAAGCAGATCGTTCGCGGCGTTGGCGAGATGGGCGCATTCGTCGATCGTCAGAAGCGCGGGGTAATGACGGATATCAGGCTGGGCGGCGAGCATCACCGACGCCGGTTGGGACGCCGGGTGGCCATTGGCGGTCAAGGTCATCGCGTCGAGCAATGCCGAGTGCTGTGCGGCGACGGGATCGTTGCGCGCCGCGATCGCCAGGAGTTCTCTTGCCGTCTCCCACGACGGCGGCGCGCCCGACCCGTTCGCGATCAGCGCGATTTCCAGCAATGCCGCATCGACATGGCCGATTTCGACCGCGCGACGGAGGATGGCGCGCGCGGTCGTCAGGTTGCGGGGCAGCGGACCTCCGGTCAGGTTCCAACTGGCAAGTCGGAACAGCGCGTCGACATCACCCTGGTCTGCAGCGTGGGTTACGATCGACACCGCGCGCGGCGCCTGCTCGGCGGCAATCAACCGGTCGGCTTCGATCAAGAGCATTTCGCCATTCATGCAGCGATCCTATCGGAATAGATGCGTGCCATCCCAAAAAAAGGGGCCGGCGAAAACGCCGACCCCCGAGACGATCATCGTGAAGGACGATCAGAACTTCGCGGTGAAACCCGCATAGAAGCGACGACCGACCGGCTCGTAGATGCCGGTGCCGGCACCGATGCCCGTCGAGCTGAGCGGTGGACGCGTGTTGGTGACGTTGTCGACGCCGAAGTAGAAGTTCGAACCACCCTCGACGTTCAGGCCCAGGCGCAGATCGTGATAGGTGACCGACTTGTAATACAGGATGTCGGCATAGTCCGCGTTCTCAGCCGGGCGACCCTGCAGCGAATTGACGTCCTCATACGTGTTGAGGTTCATCCGCGACAGATACCGGAACTGATATCCGACGTAGATCGACCCTGCGCTGGCGTTCAAGTTGACGTTGAACGCATCCTTCGGCTGCCCGGCTTCACCAAGCAAACGATTTGCACGATTCGGATCGGTCGGGTTCAGGAACGAGTCGTTCTGAAGCGCATGCGTCCAGATGAAGTGCGCGGTCACCCTTTTGTTCTCGCCGAAACGACGTGTGTAGTTGATGTCGGTGTTAAGGCCACGAACCTTCAGCTTGGCGTAGTTCAGCGTCGTCTGCTGCAGGCTACCCTCGATGATCCGGTAAGCTTCTTCACCACCCGGGCCGGTTGCGCCCGCTGCGACGCGCTGGAAGAGGCCGCAGAACTGGTTGTCGAGGCTTGCTGCGTCGTAGCAGCCATTGGCGATCGCCTGCGCGCTTGGCGCCGTGATCACGTCGTTGACCTGGATGTTGTAGTAATCGACCGACAGCGTCAGCCCCGGTACGTAGCTCGGCTGGTACACGCCGCCGTAGGTGTACGAGTCGGACTTCTCGACTTGCAGGGTCGGGTTGCCGCCGCTCTGGATCTCCAACGACTGCTGATAGATGTAGTCGTATGCTGCAGCGCCCGTGGTGGGGATCCCGGCAGCAGCACAATTTGCCGCGCGGGTCGACGAGCCGGTACCGATCTGACGTGCTGCGCAGGGATCGACGAACCCTGGTGCGAAGTTCTGACCCAGTGGCGAGTACAAATCCTGAAGGTTGGGTGCACGCACGGCACGTGCATATTGTGCACGGAAGCGAAGGTCGGCAACCGGCGAGTAGTCGATACCGGCATTGTACGTGTAGTTCGTGCCGGCTGCGCCCTTATAGTCGGAAACGCGACCTGCACCGCTGAGCGTCAGTTCCTTGATCAGCGTGATGTCGCTGAGCAACGGCACGCGAAGCTCGCCATAGGCTTCCTTCACGGTGAACGACGTCGGGTTGAAGTTCGCGATCGCGTTATAGAAGGTGTAGCCCGATGCTACGAGCGGATCGGCCTCGAAGGACGCGGTGTCACGACGATACTCGCCGCCAACCGAGAACTGCACAGGGCCGCCCGGCAGAGTCAGGAACTGGCTGGTGTCGCCGGACATGAAGCCGATAAGATCGAGCTGCGTGATCTTGCCGACCGATACCGTATCCTGAAGGACGTAGTTCTTGGCAGCCTGCGAGATGTTGCCCTGGCCGAACGGATTGACCGGCTGGCAAGCGGCGATGTCTGCTGCGAGGATAGCAGGATTGCCCCCGGCATCAGGACCACCCGTCAGGCCAAGATTGGCGCGGCTCGGGTCGAGCTGCGAACCGCAGACGATCTGGCCGGCGGGGTTGCGGACTGCATCCATGCCCAGCAGGAAGCGCTGGACGTTGAGGTTGCCGAGAACCTTGGTGCGCTCCTTGAACTCACCATAGTTGCCCGACAGCTCGTACTTCCAGTCATCATTAAACGTGCCGCGCACGCCACCGACGATTCGATAGGTCTCGCGCTTCGCTTCCTCAGTGCGTACGCCGAGGTCGAGCAGGTTGCGCCGAAGTGGGATACGCGTTGCGTCAGTCAGCGGCAAACCGGCTGCGGCATATTGCTGGGCAATGACGCCTCGTGCCTGATCGGTCAGATAGGGGTTGTCGTAGCGTGGACGCTCGTACAGCGCGTCAAGCGTCGATCCCTGGAAGAACGCTGGACCGCTGCTGCCCGAACCGACCGAGTTCGTCCGAACGTACTTGGCTTCGATGAACGGAACAAATGAATCCGAAACGTCGAAATGTGCGATAAGGTTTGCCGAGTAGCGATCGAGCTGCGGCAGGATCTGGACGAGCCGGCCTTCACGCAGCGTATCGCCGTTGCCGCCGATCAACGAACCATTCGGGGCCAGACCGGCGCGTGCACCGGTTTGCTGGATAAGCGTGCCATCGGGCTGGAAGAAATACGGGCAGTCGAATGCCGCATTGGTCGAATCGCGACCGCAGCGACCTGCGCCCGTGCCGCCACGACCGTTGAACAGGATGGTGCCCGAGTTCGAAATCGTGACCGGACGGATGTCGCGGTAGAAAACGCGATCGGGGATACCGTCGCTGCCGTTCGGCGTACCGGCAGGATCGGTGTCGACGACGACGAAGCCATTCGCCGTCCGCAGATCCTTGCGCTGCGACGCGTACAAGCTGTTCTGCCGGGCATATTCCAGATTGACCGCTACGTTGCCACGACCGTCGGCAAAGTTCTTACCGGCCAGGATGCTGCCGTAATAGGAGCCGGCGTCGCCCTTCTGGCTGATGCCGCCCTGGGCATGTGCGGCCAGACCTTCGTAGTTCTGCTTCAGCTTGAAGTTGACCACGCCTGCGATCGCGTCCGACCCGTAGATCGCCGAGCTGCCGCCGGTGATGACGTCGACGCTTTCGATGAGGTCGGTCGGGAAGGTGTTGACGTCAGGCGAGACGGCATTGTTCAGGATGTCTGCGCCGACGTGACGACGGCCGTTGACGAGCACCAGCGTACGCTGCGTACCCAAGCCGTAGAGATCGACCAGGCTCAGGCCGGAGGTGCCGAGAAAGCGAGTCGAATTCTGTTGGCTGAAGGTGTTGGCGAGTGCGGGCAGATTGTTCAGGACATCGCCGACCGAGATATTGCCGGTCTGCTGCAGTTCCACTGCGCTGATCGACGTGATCGGCGCGGTCGACTGGCCGTTCGGGTTCGAAATGCGCGAACCGGTAACCGTGATTTCCTGTGCGGACGTGTCCGCAGCGGGCGCAGCCTGAGCGAGATCACGCGAAGCAGCAGCATCGTCGGTCGATGTCTGCGCTGCAGGATCCTGTGCAGTCTGTGCAGTGGCATAGGAAGGTAGACCGGCCAGTGCGCTGACGAGCGCGGTGGCGCCCAGAAGGCGATGGATGTTCATCGTTGAAGTTGCCCTGTTTGTAACTTTGATGCCGAATACAAACGGGTATGGAGGGATTGTGCAAGTTTAGGTTCAGCTAAACCGACCTTAACGTGCTGTTTTGTTAGACAATGTGACATTACCGTCACATTGTCTAACACAGCGGTTTCACCGTTCTAGGCACATGGCGATGCCCATGCCGCCGCCGATGCAGAGCGTCGCCAATCCGCGCTTCGCATCGCGCTTCTGCATTTCGTAGATCAGCGTCGTCAGGACGCGTGCGCCGCTAGCGCCGATCGGGTGGCCGATCGCGATGGCGCCGCCGTTGACGTTGACCTTGCTCGCGTCCCAGCCAAGTTCCTTGCCGACTGATAGGGCTTGAGCGGCGAAGGCTTCGTTGGCTTCGATCAGGTCGAGGTCGGCGAGCGTCCAGCCGGCTTTCTCCAGCGCGCGCCTGGTGGCGGGGACGGGGCCGATGCCCATGATCGACGGGTCGACGCCCGCCGAGGCCCAGCTCTTGATCGTCGCGAGGATCGTCGAGCCGCGGCGTTCGGCTTCGTCGCGGCGCATCATGACGAGCGCGGCGGCGCCGTCGTTGAGGCCACTGGCGTTCGCGGCCGTCACCGTACCGTCCTTTTTGAACGCGGGCTTCACGCTGGAGACGCTCTCGATCGTCGCGCCGGCGCGGATATATTCGTCGTCGGCCACGACCGTGTCGCCCTTGCGGCCCTTGATGGTGACCGGTGCGATCTCGTCCTTGAAGCGTCCTGAGCCCCGCGCGGCCTCGGCCTTGTTCTGCGAGGCCACCGAGAAGGCGTCCTGTTCGCCGCGCGTGACCTGGTATTGCTCGGCGAGGTTCTCTGCCGTGATGCCCATATGATAGCCGTTGAAGACGTCGGTCAGGCCGTCGCTGACCATCGTGTCGACGAGGCTGAGATTGCCCATCTTCTGGCCGCCGCGAATCGATTGTGCATGCGCCGACAGCGACATTGACTCCTGGCCGCCCGCGACGACGATGGTCGCGTCGCCGGTCTGGATCGCTTGGCACCCGAGTGCGACTGCGCGCAGGCCCGAGCCGCAGACTTGGTTGACGCCCCAGGCGGGGATTTCCTTCGGGACGCCAGCAGCCATCGAGGCCTGGCGGGCGGGGTTCTGGCCCTGCGCGGCGGTGAGGACCTGGCCGAGGATGACTTCGGAGACGTCTTCGCCCGCGACGCCAGCCTGTTCGAGCGCGGCTTCGATCGCGATGCGGCCGAGTTCATGCGCCGGGGTGGCGGCGAATGCGCCGAGGAAGCTGCCGACGGGGGTGCGCTTGGCGGCGGTGATGACGACGTCGTTGGGGTTCAGGTCGGTCATGTCGGGATCCTCTTCTGTTTGGACCCCATGTAGGTCAGCCGAGTGCGGCGATCCAGTTGGCAAGCGGTTCCCAGAGGCGCGCGCGGGCGGAACGCCCGATGACCATGCCGACATGGCCTGCGCCGAGATCGCGGCGGTCGGCGAGCCCGATCGCGGTAGCGGCAGGGACGATGCGGTCGCTCAGCGATACGAACTCTACGGTGGGGCAGGCGAGCGCGAGCGGATCGACCGGGGTGCCGGCGATCGTCCACTGGCCTTTGCCGGGGAGGTCGTTGGCAATGCAGTCCTCGAACAGCGACGCGGCGGCGGCGTAGGGCAGGGGGGCGCCGGCGTTTGCCCAATCCTCGAGCCGGACGAACGCGCGCGCCCCATCGCTGTCGGGGGCGAGGTCGGCAAACGCTTCATATTTGGCGATCGTACGCGCAGGGTCGAGTTGCCAGAAGCCGGCCTGGAGCACTTCCATCGGCAGCAGGCCGAGCATCGCTGCCGCGGGTTTCACGGCACCCCATGTTGCGGCGAGCGCGGGGCGGCCTTCGCCATAACCCGCGAACTGCCACGGTGCAGCGATTGTCGCGACTCCGGCTATAGGCGTGATCGCAGCGGCGCCGAGTGCGAGCGTGCCGCCGAGGCAGTAGCCGACCAGCACCGGCGGCTCGGGCAGCGCCTCGAGTAGCGGCACGAGCAACCGCTCGACATGCGCCGCCAGATCCAGGTCGCGGTCCTCGCTGCCGGGCGATCCCCAGTCGACCAACCATGCATGAAACCCCTGCGCGGCGGTCCATTGCACCAGCGAAGACGCGGGCGAATGATCGAGGATGTCGGGCGGATTTATCAGCGACGGGACGAACACGACGGGACGGCCCTCGCCCCCGTAATCGCGCAACGAGACCCGGCCCGCACGGTGGGTCGCTGGTTTCGGATCGGGGCGTTTCTCTCGCGGTGCCTCCTGATACGCACGCAATCCCGCTAGCGCGCGGGCTGTCCGTTCAGGAAATGCTGCGGTCTCGCCGCGCAGCACGTTGAGGAACAGGGGCAAGGGCCGGGGACCATGCTGCGCCCCCCGGCTCAGGCCGTGTTGCGGTGCGTCATCAAAGACTGTAGCCTCTGTTTCAAACATAAGACGGGGGATCCATGAAGAAGCAACCGGCTGCCGACGGAATCGTCATCATCAAGAAATACGCCAATCGGCGGCTCTATAACACCGAGTCGTCATCCTACATCACGCTGGATCATCTCGCGACGATGACCCGCGAGGGCCGCGACTTCAAGGTGGTCGATGCGAAGACCGACGAGGACATCACACACAACGTCCTCACGCAGATCATCATGGAGGAGGAGAGCCGCGGCGAGACGATGATGCCGGTGAACTTCCTGCGCCAGCTGATCTCGATGTACGGCGATTCGATGCAGACGATGGTGCCGGGGTATCTCGAAGCCTCGATGGACAGCTTCCGCCGCAATCACGATCAGTTCAAGTCCGCGGTCGAGGGGGCGTTCGCCAATTCGCCGTTCGCCGATATCGCAAAGCGCAATCTGGCGATGTTCGATGTTGCAGCGCAGGCGATGACGCCGGCCACGCCCGCGCCCGCCCCCGCCGCCAGCAAGGACGACGAGATCGCGGCGCTGCGCAGCGAACTCGCGCAGTTGCAGGAAAAGGTCGAGAAGCTTGGCTGAGCGATTGGACTGATGGTGGCGCCGGTGTTGTGGAGTGCGAGCGGCGGACTGGTCGCACTGGCAGTCATCGCCGGGTTCGGTGAGCGGCGCAGGCGACGACGGCGCGATCCGGACTCGGTGGGATGGGTCGACCGGCCGACCGTCCAGATGCTGGCGTTGATCGGACTTGCGGTGACGGCTGGGCTGGCGTTCAAGACCTGAGGTAACGGGGCCTCGTCAGCGGGGGGCGTCGGTACGCAGGCGATAGACGCTCTGGGGCAACTCGCCGATCCTGACCGAGCCGACCAGCCGATACCGCGCGGCGATCGCACGCAGTACCAACGCCTGTGTCGCGAGGTTCGTACTTGGCTTGGGCGCACGCAGGACGATCACGCCGGGACGTGCCGCGAGTAGCCGCGCGACCTCCACGACCGGATCGGTCCCCGTGCCGTGCAATTCGGTCGTCTGGCCGAGATGGCTACGGAAGATATAGGGTGTCGGCAGGCAGGATCGGGTGAGGAAGTAGAGGATCGGCTCGCTGCCATAGGCGAACATGCAGCCGCGGGGGTGCTGGCCGATCATCTGGACGAGTTGCGCGATCTGGTGGGCATTGCCGCGCCGTCCGACGCGGACACTCGTCAGAATGGTCGCTGCAAGCGCGCCGAAGACCAGCACGGCGAGCAGTCGAATTACCGTGGTTCGGCTGGTCGTGCCCACCCGTCCCGTGCCACTCAGTCCCGTGCCGGCGGCGACCGATAGCGGTAGCGCGAGGGGCAGCATGTAGAGCAGTTCGAACGTGTGCATGATGAAGATCGCGATCACCGCAGCCGCGACCCAGCCGAGCGCGAAGCTTCCCGCCCGTCGCCCCCGCCACGCAAGCCAGGCGAGCGGCAAGCTCAGGCCAACGCCGCCCATCAGTTTCAAAAGGTTGGACCGCAGCGTGTCGTCGTCCTGCTGTCCGAAGATCGAAATGAAATTGGCGAAGACGAAGGCGTCGCCGTGGCCAGCCGCGGCATAGACGGCCCAGGCGAGCGCGGTCGGGAGCAACGCTGCACCGATCCACAGGCCGGCGTCGGCCATCAGGCGGCCGATCGACCGGCCATCATGATGCGCGGCCCACAAAAGCGTCAGGCCGAAGAACATTCCCTCAAACATGGCGGTGTACTTGATCTGCATCGCCGTGCCGATCAGCAGCATCGCACCGGCGCCGCGCAGGCTGATGTGGCGGTGGCCACGCGTCGTATCGAGCACGAGCAGCGCCGCGGTGGCCATTAAGGCGTTGCCCCATATCGCCGACTGCCCGCCCGCGCCGTCGAACACGATGATCCAGACGAGATAGATGAGTCCTGCACCCAGGCTGGCCCCGGTGACTGAGCCGTCAGGAGAGAGGCGGCGGACGATCCGGGTGACCAGGAACGCCGTGGCCGCCGCGACGAGCGTCGCGGCAAGCTGATACATCAGCACGCCGTCCCCACCGACCGCGCGGATTGCCGCGAAGACGAGGAACAGTCCAACGGGCTTGCGATCGAAGATATCGACATAAGGCCATGCCCCGTCGAGGACCCGGTCGCCGACCAGCAGATAGAATTGCTCGTCGCTATGGATCACCGGATTGCCGAAGAACGGGCTGCGGAGTGCGAAGGCAACGAGAAGCAGGATGATGACCTGCCCCGATCGGTGACGCAGGCTAAACATGGATCGTCCTAATAAAAATGCGTCAGTTCGAGCTTGCGTGTCGTGCCGTCGCAGAGACCGAGCGCGACGATGCGGCCGGGGGCTCCAGCCGACCATGATGCGACCGGACTCGTCGCATAATCGGGAGGTATGGGTGTGCCGTCGATCGTACAGATCGTGTCGCCGTCCTTCCAGCCGGACGCGGCGGCGGGGCCGCCGCGCATGACGTGGAGAACCTTCAGCTGCGTCTTCTCGACGCCGACGAGCAAGCCGCTGGTCGAGCGGAGCGGCGGCGTATGGGCCTTGGGTCCGGGCTTGAGGACCATGCGGCGGGCGCCGGGATCGAGCAGGACGCGGTAATTCTGGAGAAAGCCGGAGCCGATCCGACCCGCGGTGCCGATCGATTGCGAAAAGCCGCCTGCCGGTTCGATGCGGACTTCGACGGCGTGCGCTGTCAATTCGCCGACGTGGAGATCGGGGGCGATCGCGAGACCGCTGACGGCGGGGCCTGCGAGCCCGAACGAGATCGCCGTCGTCGACCGCACGGTCAGCGCCGCCGCCTTCCAGCCGTCCTTGGTCACCGTGATCGAAGACCCGTCGCCGGTATCGACGATCATCGGCGCCAGCCGGCGGTTGCCGAGCATGGCCGCGCTTTCGTAGACGCTGCGCTCGGTGGACAGGCGCAAGGGGGCGGTCTCGCCCTTGAACGGGAGGCGTCCCGACGGGAGCAGGCGGAAACGGTGCGCGGCGTAATCGATGTCGAGCGCGTGCCCGGCGAGCAGGTCCGCGCCGACCAACAGGTCTACCGCGGCGACGCTGCCGGTGGCGATCGCGGGCAGGTCGGTAACGGTGACGCCGCCGCCGGTTCGGGCGAGGCCGCCGATCGCGAGCGTGCGCGTCGGCATCCACCCCAGTTCGACCGAGCCGCCGATCGCACGCGCGCTGCCGCCTGCGACGACCTTGGCGGTGTCGACTGCCGGGGAAGCCTTGGCGAGCAGGGTGTAGCTGACGCCGGTATCCAAAATGGCGGTGACGTTGCGCCCTTCGAGCTGCATCGTGAAGCGGATCTGGTTGCCGGGAGTGAGATCGAAGGGGACCCAGCGGCCTTCGGCATCGTCGGCAAGATGGTAGACGCCGCGGTCGCGGGCGGCGGGGGAGACGTTGGCTGCGGGCGCGGTTTTCGCGGGTTCGCGTGCGGAGACGATGAGGACCGCCAGCAGCGGGACGAGGGCAAAGAGGGCGCGGCGCATGTGGGGTGATCCCTAGCGTGTCGGTGGTTCCGTACAAGCGGGGGCTTGGCGATCGAGTTCGCTGTTCAGGCGGAACGCCGTTCGATCCTCCCCTGCAAAAGGGGGGGCGCAGCCTGACGGAGGGGGAGGTCGGCGACCACCTCTGTTCGGTGTCCGCTCCCTCCGTCGCCTCCAGCGCCCCCTTTGGCGGGGAGAATTGATGAAATCCGCGCTTGCGAGTGCCTAGCCGCCGCTCGAACCACCGCGGTTCTCCCGCGAAGGCGGGAGCCCAGGGTTACGGGGCGGTGTCGTTTGCGGCTCCTGGGCCCCCGCGTTCGCGGGGGAACTAGAAGTGCTGCAACGACCGGAAGTCCACCACCCCGGCGAAGGCCGGGCCCCGTCGGGGAACGGTGATGGCTGCGGACAGCGCTTCGTTATTGCCACCTTTCCAACCGGGCCCCGGCCTTCGCCGGGGTGGCGGTAAAAGGTGGAGGAGGCCTTACAGGCACGCCTCCAGATACGCTTGGTCGAACCCGAACTGCTTCGCCTTCTCCAACGTGTACGGCCTGAGCCCCATCGAGCGGTATTCGCCGAGAATCTTTCCATCCGCCGACTCATCGAGATACTCGAACTTGAACAACTCCTGCGTGACGATCACCGGGCCTTCCATCCCGATCACCTCGGTAATGTTGGTGACGCGGCGCGAGCCGTCGCGCAGGCGCTTCACCTGGATGATCAGCTCGACCGAGTCCGCGATCTGCCGAGAGATGGCTTCCTTGGGCACCTTGATGTCGGACATCATCACCATGTTCTCCATACGCGCCAAGGCCTCGCGCGGGGAGTTGGCGTGGAGCGTGCACATCGAGCCGTCGTGACCGGTGTTCATGGCCGCGAGCATGTCAAAACACTCGGAGCCACGGATTTCGCCGAGAATGATCCGGTCGGGACGCATACGCAGCGCGTTCTTGACGAGATCGCGGATGCTGATCTCGCCTTGGCCTTCGAGGTTGGCGGGGCGGGTTTCTAGCGGCAGCCAGTGCGGCTGTTGCAGGCGAAGTTCGGCGGCGTCCTCGATCGTCAGCACGCGCTCGCCGGGGTCGATCATCTTCGATAGCGCGTTGAGCATCGTGGTCTTGCCCGAGCCGGTACCCCCGGAGATCACGACGTTGAACCGCGAGGCACCCGCGATCTTCAGTGCGGTCGCCATCTTGGGCGACATCGAGCCGAAGCCTGCCATCATGTCGAGCGTGATCGGTTTCGCCGAGAATTTACGAATCGAGATCGCGGTACCGCGCAGGCTCAGCGGTGGCACGATCACGTTGACGCGGGAGCCATCTTTCAGACGCGCATCGGCAAGCGGGGAGGTCTGGTCGACGCGGCGGCCGACCGAGTTCACGATCCGCTGCGCGATCTGGAACAGATGCTCCTCGTCGCGGAACTGGATCGGTGCGAGTTCGAGCTTGCCCTTGCGCTCGACATAGGTCTGGTCGGGGCCGTTCACCATGATGTCGGTGATGTTCGGATCGGCCAGCAGTTCTTCCAGCGGCCCGAGCCCGAGCAACTCGTCGACCAGCACCTTTTCCAGCGCGAACTGTTCGCGGCGGTTGAGCGTCAGCTTCAGTTCGGCGAGCACTTCGCCGATGATCGGGCGGAATTCCTCGGCGAGCTCGTCCTTGTTCAGCGTCGCTGCAGCCTCCGGATCGACGCGTTCGAGCAGGCGCGGGAGAACCTGTTCCTTGATCTTGTGGATCGACTGTTCGAAGCCCTCGACGCGGCTGTTGCCGGCCTCGCCACTGGCGTTCTGGCGGTCGGAGAGGCGCTGCATCGCGTCCATCTGCGCACCGGGCATCGTGCCGGGGCCGAAGCCGTCGATCTCGCCGGGCATTGGCATCGAATCGATCGGGGGGAATTGCGAACCGCCTTCGGGCTCGGGGCGCGGCGCAGAACCGCCGCCTTGCATAGGACCCCCTTGCATAGGTCGTGCGACGCCGAATGCGGGCCGGGCTGCTTGCCCCCCGCTGATGCCATTACGACGCCCGAATGCGCTCATGCCCAAATCCCCGGATAATTGCCCAACGGGTTAGGCGCCAAGGCTTGATAATTCGCTAACCAAACCGGACCGGTATGCGGCGCGCCTTGAGCACCGAGGGTTGATCGCCGCCGCGAACTCCCCGAAGGCAGGCGCATGATCCGCCTGCTGCTTCTTCTCGCGCTCACCTTCGGGTTGGCCAGCTCGGCTTCGGCCGACGATATCGCCGCCACCGGGCGCGGCGTGGTGCGCGTCGTGACGATCGCGGTCGTCGACGACCAGGTGGTCGGCTTCGGCCACGGCAGCGGCTTTGCGATCGCGCCCAACCGGATCGTCACCAACGCGCACGTCGTCGATCTCGCCGAGCGCTATCCCGACAACATCGTCGTCGGCATCGTCCCGACCGAGGGCAGCAAATCGTATCAGGGCAAGGTGATCGCCTATGATTCGCAGCGCGACCTGGCGCTGATCGAGTTCACCGGCGCGCGCCTGCCGCCGAGTGCGCTGTATACCGGGCCGATGAGCGAGGGCGATGCGGTGGTGTCGCTGGGCTTCCCGGGGAATGTCGACTTGGCGACGGCGCGATCGGCGGCGGATTATATCCGGCCGATGACTCCGGTGCGGTCGGAGGGCGTGCTCTCGGGGCGGCGCGTGCTGAGCAATGTCGAGGTGCTTTTGCACACCGCCAGCATCGCGCGTGGTAATTCGGGTGGTCCCCTGCTCGATCGGTGCGGGCGGGTGATCGGGGTGAACTCGGCGATCACGCGCGGCGAGGAGGGCGATTCGACGTTCGGGTTCGCGATCGCGGATACCGAGCTCGCCGGTTTCCTGCATGATGCAAAACAGCCTTACGCGTCGATCGGGACGGGATGCACCTCGATCGAGGATCGCTTGCGGCAGGATGCGGACGCGGACGCACGCGCCACCGCCGATGCGGCGTCTGCCAAGCGTGACGCGGCAACGCAGGATGCGATGACCCGCGAGGTCGCGCTGGAGAAGGCGCGGACCGAGGCTGGGCGCGCGCGTGAGAACGTCATGGCGATTGCCGGGCTGCTGCTGGTCGCCGGAGCGCTGGTGATCGGGAGTGCGGGGCTGCTCGAATCGCGGGGGCAGCGGCGGCAGGCGGTGTGGGCGCTGGGTATCGGTGGCTTGAGCGTGCTGGTCGCGATAATCGTGTTCGTATTGCGGCCTTCGGGCGAGGTCGACGTGCCGCTGTCCGCGCTGCCGAAAGCCCGGGTATCCACGCCCGATGCGGCGCTCGGAAAACTGATGTGCACGCTGATCCCGGAGCGCAGCCGGATCACGATCTCGTCGAGCGAGGACGTGCCGATCGATTGGGGTGCGAAAGGCTGCATGAACGGCAAGACGCAATATGTCGGCGCGAATGGCCGATGGGATCGCGTACTGGTGCCGGACGCCGAGCAGACGGTATCCGTGCTGTCCTTCGATCCGGCTACGCGCGTCTATTCCAATACACGCTATCTGATGTCGGCGGCGGGAATGGACGCGGCGCGGACCGCTCGGGGTGTCGTGCCGAACGTGTGCAACATGGACGATGCGGCGTTGGCGCGCCTTGCGGGGCAACAGGCGGCGGTTCGTGCGGTGTTGCCGCCGCTGCCGAACGAGAAGCTGGTCTATTCCTGCAAGTCGGCAAAATGATCGATATCGGACAAAACGGATAGATTACCGCCCCGGAATCTGCTCGGTTGCGCCAGGGGCCGAAGCAACCGGTCGGCATGAAGCTTGGCAAAGGGGGCGGAATGACCAGTGCCGTGGGATGGGTTCGCGGTATGTCGGTAGTGGTCGCCGCGAGCGCTTCATCTGCATCGACCGCGTCGGAGGCGAAGTGGTTGCGGGCGATATCCGACCATTTCGTCGTCTATTCCAGCGTCGGCGAGAAGGAATTGCGCAAGACCGCGACGCAACTCGAGCAGTTCGACGGCGTGATGCGTATCCTGCACAACGTCAGCGTCCCGATCGCCGAAGCCGGCACCAACCGGGTGACCGTGTACGTCGTCGACGACGCCAGCGACGTCCGCAAGCTGATGGGCAGGGGCAGCGCCAACGTCGCGGGGTTCTACGTGCCGCGTGTGAACGGATCGATCGCCTTCACGCCGCGCTCCGGCGGCGGGGACGCCAATCTGCGGCCGCAGATCGTGCTGTTCCACGAATACGCGCATCATTTCCTGCTCGGTACGTTCGCCGCGGCCTACCCCGCCTGGTTCTCAGAGGGCTATGCCGAGTTCGTCTCGACCGCGCGGTTCGAAAAGGACGGCGTGATGGTCGGGGTCGCGGCCCAGCACCGGGCGTATAGTCTGTTGAGGACGCGCGGACTGTCGGCGGAACGCCTGTTCGATACCGGATCGCGCCGGTTGTCGGACGAGGAACGCGGCTCGCTGTATGCGCGCGGCTGGTTGCTGACGCATTATATCATGTTCGATCCGGCGCGTGGCGCGACGTTCGGGCGCTATCTCGATGCGTTGAACAAGGGCGTTCCCAGCGTCGCGGCGGCACGGGCAGCGTTCGGCGATCTGCGCGCGCTCGATCGGGCGCTCGACGCCTATCTCGCGCGGTCGACCATCCCCGGCATCAAGATCGCCTATTCGCGCCTGCCCGATACGAAGATCACGGTCGAGCCACTGAGCGCGGGTGCCGATGCGCTGATGAACCTTCGCATGGAGTCCGAACGCGGTGTGAATCGACAGGCAGCGCAGCCGATCTACACGCGCGCCAAGGCGATCGCCGCAGCCTATCCGAACGATGCCGTGGCGCAGGGCTGGTTCGCGGAGATGGCCTATGACGCGGTCCAGGACGACGATGCCGAGGCGGCTGCGGACCGCGCACTGGCGGCTGACCCGAAGATGGCGCAGGCGTTGCTGTACAAGGCGAGGATCCATTTGCGCCGCGCGAGCGCCGGCTCCGCCAAGGATCCTGAAGCGTGGAAGGAAGCGCGAAGCTGGATCGTCAAGGCCAACCGCCTCGCCCTCGACGATGCGGAGGCGTTGTCGTTGTATTACGACAGCTTCCGCACGCAGCGAGCGCCGCCGACCAAGGCGGCGATCACCGGCGTAAAGCGGGCGCTCGAACTGGTGCCGCAGGATCCGGGCCTGCGATTCCGGGTTGCGACGCAGGAGATACGCGACGGCGATGCGGACGATGCCAAACGGACCTTGCGTCCGCTCGCCTTCAATCCGCATCTGCCGGCGGACAATCCCGCGGCACGTCTGATCACGATCCTGGAATCGGGTAAGATCGGGCCCGAAGCGTTGCGCTCGCTCGGCCAGGCGCCGGGCGAGGCGGCGGATACGCCTCCGGCCGGTTGACGCTCAATCGCGTTCGCGGGTGAGCAGCGCGCGCTTGCGATCGAGGCCGTAGGCATAGCCGCCGAGCGCGCCGCCGATCCGTTGCGCGCGGTGGCAGGGGATGACGATAGAGACGGGGTTCTGTCCGCAGGCGGTGCCGGCGGCGCGGACTGCGGCGGGGCGGCCGGCGAGTGCGGCGAGTTCGCTGTAGGTTCGGGTTTCGCCGAGCGGGATTTGCCGCAATGCTTGCCAGATAGCTTCCTGAAAGGCGGTGCCGCGGACGTCCAGCGGGAGGTCTTGGTCGCGTTCGGGGGATTCGACGGCAGCGACGACTTGCGCTGCCAGCTCGGCGAGGGCTGCGTCGCCTGGTTCGATCGTGGCGTTGGGGAAGCGGCGGCGGAGTTCGTCGGCATCTTCGTCGAACGACACGCGACACAGGCCCTTGTCGGTCGCGGCGACGAACAGCGCGCCTAGGCTCGTGTCGGCGGTGGTCCAGCGGATCGTGACGCCTTCGCCGCCGCGCGCCCAGGCGCTGGGCGCCATGCCGAGCCGTTTCGCGTCGGCCTCGTAGAAGCGGCTCGGGGCGGAATAGCCGGCGCCGTAGATCGCTGCGGTCACGGTCGAATCCTCCGATAAGGCGTCGGCCGCGCGGCCGGTGCGCAGCGCGCGCGCATAGGCGGCGGGAGTGACGCCGGTGGCGCGCTTGAACAGGCGGTGGAAATGGTGCGGGGCGTAGCCGACCTTGGCGGCGACCGCGTCGAGCGAGAGGCGGTCATCGGTGGCTTCGAGCAGCGCGACGGCCGCCGCGACGGCGATGCGGTCGCGGCCGACTTCGTCCGGAGTGCAGCGCAGGCACGCGCGGAAGCCGGCGGCGCGGGCGCTCGGCGGGTCGGCATGGAAGGCGACGTTCTCGCGCTTGGGGTGGCGCGCGGGGCAGCTTGGCTTGCAGTAGATGCCGGTGGTCTTCACGCCGACGACGAACCGGCCGTCCCATGCCCGGTCGCGGGCTTCGAACGCGGTCCAGGCGGTGTCGTCGTCAGGGGCGGTGCTCATTGGATCGGTATAGCCGGTCGCGACGCGCGCGCATCCCGCGGCTTGCGATCAAAGCGGACCCGAATGGGCGGCCCGGCCGTTCTGCTGCGCATACCCATAAAGAAAGATGTCTCATGGCCTCCGACACGCCCGTCTGGTTCATTTCCGGCTGCTCGACCGGTTTTGGTCGCGAACTCGCCAAGCTCGTGCTCGCGCGCGGTTGGCGTGCAGTAGTTACCGCGCGGGATGCGGGTCGGGTGGCCGATCTCGCGGAGGGCGCCGAGGATCGTGCACTCGCGCTGTCGCTCGACGTGACCGATCAGGCGCAGATCGATGATGCCGTCGCGCAGGCTCAGGCGAAGTTCGGGCGGATCGACGTGCTCGTGAACAATGCGGGCTATGGCTATCAGGCGTCGGTCGAGGAGGGCGAGGAGTCCGAGATCCGCGCGCAGTTCGATGCGAACGTGTTCGGGTTGTTTGCGCTGACCCGCGCGGTGCTGCCGATCATGCGGGGGCAGAAGAGCGGGCATGTGATCAACATCACGTCGGTCGCCGGGTTGGTCGGGTTTCCGGGCTCGGGCTATTACGCCGCGTCGAAGCATGCCGTGGAGGGCTGGTCGGACTCGCTGCTCGCCGAGGTGAAGCCGCTCGGGATCGCCGTGACCTGCGTCGAGCCGGGGCCGTTCCGGACGGATTGGGCCGGGCGCTCGCTGAAGCAGACGCCGGTGAAGATCGCCGATTATGCGGAAACGGCGGGCAAGCGGCTCGACGGTACGCGGGATATCAGCGGGACCCAGGCGGGCGATCCGGTGCGGGCTGGCGAGGCGATGATCACGCTGACCGAGGATGCGAACCCGCCGCGGCATCTGGTGCTGGGGGCTTTCGGGTATGATGCGGTGACGGCGAAGCTGACGGAGCGGCTGAAGGAGATCGAGGCGCGCAAGGCGCAAAGCTTGGGGGCGGATTTTCCGCAAGGGTGATCTCGGCGGACCGACGGCGCCTTGTTTCCCCGCGAAGGCGGGGACCCAGACTGGGCTCCCGCCTTCGCGGGAGAACAAGGAAGCAGGGGCTGTCTTCACGTCAGTAGCGCCTACTGTCCCGTGAGACCTCTGCCACCACCACCACCACCCCGGCGAAGGCCGGGGCCCAATTGGGGGACGTCGCTACTGAGCGCATCCCTCAATTATTGCTACCTTTCCAATTGGGCCCCGGCCTTCGCCGGGGTGGTGTTGGTTGTGGCTCAACCGCCATTCGCGCGGAACAGATCCAGCGTGCGTTTTTTCGCGAGGTCCGCACTAGGCTCGTGATAATCCTTCCGGCGGTCCGAATTGAACCCGTGGCCCGCTTCGTAGACATACACCGTCGCGTTCGGCCAATCCTTCGCGATGACCTGCTCGACGCCTTCCATCGGGATGCCGTGGTCGTGGCGGCCGAAGTGCAGGATCACCGGCACCTTCGGCTCCTCGTCCGCAGCGGCGGGGATCATGCTGCCGTAATAGCCGCTCGCCGCCGCGACGCCGGTAAGCTTGGTCGAGGCGAACCACGCGACCGAACCGCCATAGCAATAGCCCACCACGAACACCGGCCCGGCAGGGGCGAGCGTGTCGATGCAGGTCTGGACGTCCTTCAGCGACAGTTCGAACGGGTGGAGTTGCCGCGCGAGTTCGACACCGCGCGCGAGGCCGTCGCCTGAATAGTCCGCCTCGAAGCCGGGGTGTTCGCGATCGAAAAGGGCAGGGGCGAGGACCTCATAACCGTCGGCGGCGTATTCGTCGCACAGGTCACGGATGTGGTCGGTGATCCCGAAGATCTCCTGCACCAACACGAGACCGCCCCGGCGATCACCGGTCGGTTGCGCGTGATAGACCGCGACGGTCACGCCGTCGGACATCGTCATCGTTTCCATCGTGCCGGTCATTCTCAGGTCCTCGTATGATATTATGCCCGCCCATTATCGTCATTCCCGCGGAGGCGGGAACCCATAGTGGCAGGCCGTGCGGCGAAAGCGTCGGGTCCGGAGGATATGGATCCCCGCCTGCGCGGTGATGACATAGGAAGGGTGGTCGCCCCGAGGCGAATGACAAAACAGTCACAAACCCGCACCTCCGGCTCTCCCGCCGGGTTGCCAATACGCGAACCCGATGCTACCCGCGCCGCGTCCCAGGAGAGGTGCTTTCGCGCCCTCTCTCCCGTTGGGTCGGTTATTCGTTGCAGGCGAGGATAGAGGTTCCGTGGAGACATCCGGCGGTATTCAGGCGAGCTTAGGCGGGCGTTATGCGCTGGCCCTGTTCGAACTCGCGCGTGACGCGAAGACGATCGACGCGGTCGAATCGAGCCTGGCGAACGTGCGCGACGCACTCGCGCAGTCCGAGGACTTCCGCACGCTGACGACCAGCCCGATGGTGTCGCGTGGCGCCGCCGTGAAGGCGGTCTCCGCGGTCGCCGACGAACTCGGCGTCGATGCGACCACCAAGAGCTTCCTCGGCGTCCTCGCCGAGAACCACCGGCTGGGCGCGTTGCCGAAGATCATCAAGGCATTCCGTACACTTGCCGCGCAGCATCGCGGTGAAGTCGCTGCCGAAGTGACGTCCGCGCATCCGCTGACCGACGAGCAGGTGATCGAGCTGAAGCATCAGCTCCGCCAGCGCGTCGGCCGTGAAGTTTCCGTCGACCTCAGCGTCGACCCATCGTTGCTGGGTGGACTCGTCGTCCGCGTCGGCAGCCAGATGATCGATTCGTCGATCAAGACGCGTCTCAACACTCTCGCGCACGCGATGAAGGGCTAAGCTAATGGATATCCGCGCCGCAGAAATCTCGAAGATCATCAAGGATCAGATCGCCAATTTCGGTACCGAGGCCCAGGTCAGCGAGACCGGCCAGGTGCTGAGCGTCGGCGACGGCATCGCGCGCATCTTCGGCCTCGACAACGTCCAGGCCGGCGAGATGGTCGAATTCTCGAACGGCGTGCAGGGCATGGCGCTCAACCTCGAGGCCGATAACGTCGGCGTCGTGATCTTCGGCTCGGATGCCGAGATCAAGGAAGGCGACATCGTCAAGCGCACCGGCACGATCGTCGACGTGCCGATCGGCAAGGAGCTTCTGGGGCGCGTGGTCGACGGTCTCGGCAACCCGATCGACGGCAAGGGCCCGATCGTCACCGCCGAGCGCAGCCGCGTCGAAGTGAAGGCACCAGGCATCATCCCGCGCCAGTCGGTCAGCGAGCCGGTCCAGACCGGGCTCAAGGCGATCGACGCGCTCGTGCCCGTCGGTCGTGGCCAGCGCGAGCTGATCATCGGCGATCGCCAGACCGGCAAGTCGGCCATCGCGATCGACGCGTTCATCAACCAGAAGACCGCGAACGCCGGCGACGACGAGTCGAAGAAGCTGTATTGCGTCTATGTCGCGATCGGCCAGAAGCGCTCGACCGTGGCGCAGCTGGTCAAGACGCTCGAAGAGAATGGCGCGATGGAATATACCATCGTCATCGCCGCGACCGCGTCGGACCCTGCACCGCTCCAGTATCTCGCGCCGTACACCGGCGTCGCGATGGGCGAGTATTTCCGCGATCGCGGGATGCATGCGCTGATCTGCTTCGACGATCTGTCCAAGCAGGCCGTGGCTTACCGCCAGATGTCGCTGCTGCTGCGTCGTCCTCCGGGCCGTGAGGCGTATCCGGGCGACGTGTTCTATCTGCACAGCCGCCTGCTCGAGCGTGCGGCGAAGATGTCGGACGCGAACGGCGGCGGCTCGCTGACCGCGCTGCCGATCATCGAGACGCAGGCGGGCGACGTTTCGGCGTACATCCCGACCAACGTGATCTCGATCACCGACGGCCAGATCTTCCTCGAAACCGACCTGTTCTTCTCGGGCGTGCGTCCGGCGATCAACGTGGGTCTGTCGGTGAGCCGCGTCGGCTCGGCCGCTCAGACCAAGGCGATGAAGAAGGTGTCGGGCTCGATCAAGCTCGAGCTGGCGCAGTACCGCGAGATGGCGGCGTTCGCGCAGTTCGGGTCGGATCTCGATGCGTCGACGCAGAAGCTGCTCAACCGCGGTGCGCGTCTGACCGAGTTGCTGAAGCAGGCACAGTTCTCGCCGCTGCCGTTTGAAGAGCAGACGGTGTCGATCTTCGCTGGCACCAGCGGGTATCTCGACAAGGTGCCGGTCGCCGACGTGACCCGCTATGAGCAGGCGTTGCTGGCCGACATGCGCGCGAACCATGCCGACGTGCTGAAGCTGATCCGCGATACCCGCGACCTGGGTAACGAGGCAAAGGACAAGCTGAAGGCAGCGCTCGAAGCGTTCGCGAAGACTTTCGCCTGAGCTGCGTAGAAAACGACATACACACACCGTCACCCCGGACTTGTTCCGGGGTCCACCGTGCCTCAGATCCCGTAGGACTGGTGGAGGAGTGGATACCGGAACAAGTCCGGCATGACGGTTTAGGGACGGTGACGAACTAGAATGGCATCACTTAAGGCCCTCAAGATCCGCATCGGCTCGGTGAAGTCGACGCAGAAGATCACCAAGGCGATGAAGATGGTCGCCGCTGCGAAGCTGCGCCGTGCGCAGGACGCGGCGGTTGCCGGGCGTCCCTATGCCGAGCGGCTGGAAGCGGTGATGGCGAGCCTCGCCGGGCGCGTGGGCATCGCGCCGGGCGCGTCGCCGCTGCTGGCGGGCACGGGCAAGGACCAGGTCCACCTGATCGTCATCGCGACGTCGGAGCGTGGCTTGGCCGGTGCGTTCAACACCAACATCGTCCGTGCGGCTCGCCGTAAGGCCGAGGAACTGATCGCGGCGGGCAAGACCGTGAAATTCTACGTTGCCGGCAAGAAGGGGCGCGTGATCAAGCGCTTCTTCCCGAACGACATTCTCGCCGATCACGAGATGAGCCAGATCAAGAAGCTCGCGTTTAGCGACGCGCAGGAAATCTCCGAGGACCTGATCAAGCGCTTCGGCGAAGGCCAGTTCGACGTCGCGCACCTGTTCTACGCGAAGTTCGTCTCGGCGCTGGTGCAGGTGCCCACCGGGATCCAGATCGTGCCCGTGCCGATTTCGTCCGTCCCGGGCGCAGAAGGCGCGAAGGCGGGTGGGCCCAACGCCCCCGCCGAAGCCGTGACCGAGTACGAGCCCGACGAGGAAGCGATCCTCGCCGATCTCCTGCCGCGCAACGTCGCGATCCAGATTTTCCGTGCGCTGCTCGAAAACGCAGCGTCGGAGCAGGGTTCGCGGATGAACGCGATGGACAACGCCACGCGCAACGCCGGCGACATGATCACGCGCCTTTCGATCCAGTATAACCGCACGCGTCAGGCCGCGATCACGACCGAGCTGGTCGAGATCATCTCGGGTGCCGAAGCGCTGAAATGAGGGTAGCGGTCGCCTTGACCCTGACTGCGATGCTGGCGGGCTGCGGCAAGCCGGCACCGTCGGTGCGCGAGCAGGAGGCGGTGCAGGCCGCCTCCGTCGTGACGCTGTCGGGCTGGGATCGGCTGTTCGGTGCCCCGCAGGAGACGATCGGCGCGATCAACCAGGCAGGCTTTGGGCTTGGGGCTTATGCGGCAAAGGACGGTGGCTTCACCGCGACCGGCCAGCCGCGGATGTTCTCCAATTCGAACGCCGCAAAGCCCAACACGGCGTCCGTCGCTGTTACGGGAAAGACCGCCGCGGCGATCGATACCGTGACCTATGCGCTCACGCTGACCGATCCGCTCGACGCGACCACCGCACGGATGCGCCTCGCGCAGACCGTCGGCGAGTTTCTCGGCCGCTTCAAGATCAAGGCGTCGCCCGAGCTCTTGCGCGCGATCCGCCTCGGCCAGCCGCTCGACGCGGCGCCCGCCAAGGTGGCGATCGAGCCTTCGACCAACGGTGCGCCCAAGCGCATCGACGTGACTTTTACCCGTTCTCCGGCTACCAGCCCGGCTAACAGCAAGACCCAAGGATAGAGTGATGGCAACCGCCGCTGAAGCAATCCGCCCTACCGAGGGCATCACGAACAACACCGGCCGCATTTCGCAGGTCATCGGTGCCGTCGTCGACGTGTATTTCCCCGATAACCTGCCTGCGATCTTGAACGCGCTGGAAACCAGCAACAATGGCAACCGGCTCGTTCTCGAAGTCGCGCAGCATCTCGGCGAGAACACCGTTCGCACGATCGCGATGGACGCCACCGAAGGCCTGACCCGCGGCCAGACCGTCACCGACACCGGCTCGCAGATCCGCGTTCCGGTCGGTCCGAAGACGCTCGGCCGCATCCTCAACGTCATCGGCGAGCCGATCGACGAGCGTGGTCCGGTCGGCGCAGAGACGACCGCCCCGATCCATGCTTCGGCACCGCTGTTCGTCGACCAGTCGACCGAGAGCGCGATCCTGGTCACCGGCATCAAGGTCATCGACCTGCTCGCGCCATATGCGAAGGGCGGCAAGATCGGCCTGTTCGGCGGGGCCGGCGTCGGCAAGACCGTGCTGATCCAGGAACTGATCAACAACATCGCGAAGGGCCACGGCGGCACCTCGGTGTTCGCAGGGGTAGGCGAGCGTACCCGCGAGGGTAACGATCTCTACCACGAGTTCCTCGACGCGGGCGTCATCGCCAAGGATGCCGACGGCAATCCGCAGTCGGAGGGCTCGAAGGTTGCGCTGGTGTTCGGCCAGATGAACGAGCCGCCAGGCGCGCGCGCTCGCGTCGCGCTGTCGGGCCTGACGATCGCCGAGTATTTCCGCGACGTCGAAGGCCAAGACGTTCTGTTCTTCGTCGACAACATCTTCCGCTTCACGCAGGCGGGCGCAGAGGTTTCGGCACTGCTTGGTCGCATCCCGTCGGCGGTGGGCTACCAGCCGACGCTGTCGACCGACATGGGCGCGCTGCAGGAGCGCATCACGTCGACCAACAAGGGGTCGATCACCTCGGTGCAGGCCGTGTACGTTCCGGCCGACGATCTTACCGATCCGGCCCCGGCGACGTCGTTCGCGCATCTCGATGCGACGACCAACCTCAACCGTGCGATCTCCGAGCTGGGCATCTACCCGGCGGTCGATCCGCTCGATTCGACCTCGCGTCTGCTCGAGCCGCGCGTTGTCGGCCAGGAGCATTACGATACGGCTCGCGCGGTGCAGTCGACCTTGCAGAAGTACAAGTCGCTGCAGGACATCATCGCGATTCTCGGCATGGACGAGCTGAGCGAAGAAGATAAGCTCACTGTCCAGCGTGCGCGGAAAATCCAGAAGTTCCTGAGCCAGCCGTTCCACGTCGCCGAGGTCTTCACCGGCATCAGCGGCAAGTTCGTCCAGCTCGAGGATACGGTTCGCTCGTTCAAGGCAGTGGTCGAGGGCGAGTATGATCACCTGCCCGAGGCGGCGTTCTACATGGTCGGCGGCATCGACGAAGCCGTCGCCAAGGCCGAGAAGATGGCTTCCGAGGCTTAAGCTACTACTGCTCCCCCTCCCGCAAGCGGGAGGGGGCTGGGGGGTGGGCACCCGCTCTCCACGTCGCGCAACGCTGATGGCGCGAGCCCACCCCCGGCCCCTCCCGCATGCGGGAGGGGAGTGAGACCCAGACATGCTGCATTTCGAACTCGTCACGCCAGAAAAGCTCGTCCGCTCGGAGGAGGTCTACATGGTCGTCGTCCCCGGCGCCGAAGGCGATTTCGGCGTTCTGGAAGGCCACGCACCCTTCATGTCGACGGTCCACGACGGCGGCGTCCAGGTGTACCGCACGCAGAACGCTACCCCGGAAATCATCGCTATCAGGGGTGGTTTCGCCGAGGTGAATGACAAGGGCCTGACCGTCCTCGCCGAGCACGCCGGCGAATAAGCCTCCTCAGGCGAGCACCGGTGCTCGCCTGATCGATACCGACGGGCGTCTTTGTAACCGCGCGAGCATCGGTCTCTCGATCCACCGATGAACCGCCAGCCCCAGCATCGTCGACGCGACGATGAACGCCAGTGCGAACACATAGGGTGATAGGATCGGGATATAGCCTCCCACCATCCAGAGTAGCGCAATCAGGCAGGGATGAGTCAGGTACGTCGAATAGGACGCATTGCCGACATGCGCGACGATCCGTTCGAACCGTCCCTCGGCAACCGTATCAATTACCCCGAGCACCACGAGTGCCCACGGCATACCCCACGTCCAGGTCCGGGCAAGTCCCGTCACACCCGCCACCGCAAGGTCGATCTGCAACGGCAGCGAGAAGCCCAGCCCAAATGCGATCCCGATCGCCAACAGCGTAACACCCAATACCAATGCAGGTGATGCGATTCGAGCGCTGATCCCTCGGTGCCATGCGATCCATACGGCCACGCCGAGCGCGAATTCGAGCAGCAGCGGGTTCAGCAACAATCGCGCGGGTGCCCAACCTGGGTGAACCACACTTCCCATCAGCGCGAACGCAACGGTCAGTGCGAGCAATGTTTCGATACGGTGACGCGGTGAAAGCATTGCTACGGCTACGATCGCGTAAAACGCGAATTCGAACCCCAGCGTCCACCCAGGATACAAAGCGGGGAGATGATAGCTGACCCCGTCCAGGATCGGCAGGACGGTGATCGACATGATCGCCGCCTGTACCGTCAAAGGGTCGTGCATGATCATCATGTAAACCGCGCTGACGCACGCGAACAACGGCACGATCCGCAACCATCGCTTCGCGAGGAACCGCCACGCATCGGCGTCCGCGGTCGCCAGCGACTGCGCCATGACGAACCCGCTGATGACGAAGAACAGGTCGACCCCGCTCGCCCCGAACACCGAGAGGTTGGGAACCGACGGTACGAACTTGCCGGTTAGTTCCACTGGCCCCGAGTCGATCATGTCGGACGCGTGCATCATCAACACGAGCGTCGCCGCAAGCGCGCGAAGCCACTGGATGGGTGCGATGCGGGTCGACGACATCAGCGAAGCATACCGCTCGATCGTTAAGGGCGCGTTGCCGGCCTACTCAGAGGAAATTATACGGGTCGACGTCCACCGTCACCCGCACCTTCGAGGGCCAGTCCAGCTTCCCCAGCCACGCCCGGATCACATCCTGCACATCCAGCGCCCGCCGCGCGTGGACGAGCAACCGGTATCGATGGCGTCCGCGCAACATCGCGAGCGGCGCGGGGGCAGGACCGTAGACGTGCATGCCTTCGACTTCCGGAGCGCTCCGCCCCACCAGCTTCGCCGTATCGTGCGCGCAGGACTGGTCCTCGGACGATACCACGATGGCGGCGTAACGCCCGAACGGCGGCGCGCCCGCATCCTTCCGCGCGTCCGTCTCCGCCGCGTAGAACGCGTCCGCATCACCGGTAATCAGCGCCTGCATCACCTGCGCGCCGGGGCTGTGCGTCTGGATGAACACGTGTCCCGGTTTCTCGCCGCGGCCGGCGCGGCCGGAGACTTGCCGTATCTGCTGGAAGGTGCGTTCGGCCGCGCGAAGGTCGCCGCCATCAAGCCCGAGGTCCGCATCGACCACGCCGACGAGCGTCAGGTTGGGGAAGTGATACCCCTTGGTCACGAGCTGCGTGCCGACGACGATGTCGATATCGCCGGCCTCCATCCGCCCGACGAACTCCGCCGCCTTGGCAGGCGACCAGATCGTGTCGGACGTGACGACGGCCGTCTTCGCCTCGGGGAAGAGCGCGGTCACCTCGTCGGCGATCCGCTCGACCCCCGGCCCGCAGGCGACGAGCGTATCCTCGCCCTTGCACTCCGGGCAAACCCGCGGCGTCGGTTCGGCATGCCCGCAATGATGGCACGCCAACCGTCGCGTGAGGCGGTGCTCGACCATCCACGCGGTACAGTTCGGGCATTGGAAACGATGCCCGCACGTCCGGCACAACGTCAGCGGCGCGTAGCCGCGGCGGTTGAGAAACAGCAGTGATTGCTCGCCGCGCTCCAGCGTTGCCTGCATCGCCTTCACGAGCCGTGGTGCCAGCCAGCGGCCGCGTTCGGGCGGTTCCTTGATCAGGTCGATCGGCTCGATCGTTGGCATCTCGGCCGCACCGAACCGGCCGGGCAGTTTCAGCTCGGCATAGCGCCCGGTAACGACCTGCTGGCGAGTCTCGATCGCCGGCGTTGCCGAGGCGAGGATGACCGGGCATCCCTCGAACTTGCCGCGCATCACCGCGACGTCGCGCGCATGATAATGCACGCCCTCTTCCTGCTTGAAACTCGTCTCATGCGCCTCGTCGACGACGATCAGCCCGAGATCGCGATAGGGCAGGAACAGCGCGGAGCGAGCGCCGACCGTCACCAGCGCCTCGCCGCTTGCGATCGCACGCCATGCGCGCCGCCGCTGGGTCGAACGCAGGCCCGAATGCCAAGCGATCGGCTCGCACCCGAACCGGTCGTGGAAGCGCTTGAGGAACGGCTCGGTCAGCGCGATTTCGGGGAGCAGCACCAGCGTCTGGCGGCCGTCGCGGATTGCCTGCGCGACCGCCTCGAAATACACCTCGGTCTTGCCCGAGCCGGTGACGCCGTCGAGCAGCGTGGGGTGGAATGCGTGCTCCGCAACGCCCGCGACGAGCGCATCCGCTGCCGCCCGCTGGTCCTCGGACAGTGTAGGCTCGTGATGCAGCGGGTCGGGCACGGGGTAGGGGCTGTCGATGCTGACCTCGACCGCCTCGATCGCGCCGACCTTTACCAAGCCGCGGATCACCGCGTCGCTGACTTCGGCCAGCGTGGCGAGTTCGCGGATCAGGCCTTGGCGATCGCCGATCCGTTCCAGCGCCTGCTCGCGTTGCGGGGTCAGGCGCGGTGGTACGACTCCCGTCGTCCGATATTCGACTGCGGTGCGTGCGCCCTCCAGCGCCGAGGTGGAGGCGAGCGTCATTCGCAATACCGACGCTGCCGGTGCCAGATAGTAATCTGCGGTCCATTCGACGAGTCGCCGTAGCGGCGCGCCCAAAGGGGGCACGTCCGCAACCGCCAGCAGGTTGCGCAACCGGTTGTCGCCGACCTCCGCGTCGGACGGCATCCGTTCCGCCTCCCAGACCACGCCGAGCAACTGCCTGGGCCCAAGCGGGGCAACGACGATCGAGCCCGGCTCGACCTCCATGCCGGCGGGCACGCGGTAGTCGAGCGGCCCGAGGGCGGCGTTGAGGATCAGGACACGGGCGCGGGACGACATCGTGCACCCATATGGGGGCGGATCGACTCCGCGTGAACCGTCTTACGCCGCGTTGCGCCTGTCCGTCCGGCGACGTTCGCCGACCCGTGCGCGTTTCGCCGCGTACAGGATCGTATCGGCGTGGTGGACGAAGTCGCGGATCGCGTGGCAATCGGGCTCCAGCGGGGCGATCCCGACAGTGCCGGCGCTGACCATCGCAAGGCCGTTTAGCGCGATCGGAAAGCGCAACGCCTCCTCCAGCCGCGCGCAGACGTGGCTCGGTTGCGCGACCAAGCCCGGATTGTCGATCAGCAACGCGAACTCGTCGCCGCCCAGTCGTGCGGCGAAGCTTCCCTTCAGCCAGGGCGCCTGCAGGACATGGCCGACCACGCGCAGCACGTCGTCGCCTGCGGTGTGGCCGAGCGTGTCGTTGATCGCCTTGAATCCATCGAGATCGACCAGCGCGAGCAGCAGCGGCGTGCCATCGGCATGCGCACGCGTCATCGCCGAATCGAGCGCCCGGTCGAATGCGGCGCGATTGGCGATGCCGGTCAGCGAATCGGTATCCGCGGTGCGTCGCAACGAGGTTTCCAGGGCGTAGCGGTCGGTCACGTCCTGGAACACGCCGACGAATCCAATCGGCTTATCGCCGTCGTTCTCGAGCTCGCCGAGGACACGTACGCGGCGCGGCTCACCCTGTGCGGTCGTGAAGTCGACCTCGATATCGAACGGCATCCCCGTCGCCAGGGTGTGGGCCATCGACGCGTTGAGCTTCTCTTCGGCGTGCGGGGGGTAGAAGCTCATCGCCGCGTCCATGTCGGGCACGGGGCCGACCGGCAGCCCGTGGATGTGAAAGACGCCCTCCGACCAACCCATGTCCTGATGATCGAGCGACGTACGCCACGAGCCCATTGCCGCCATCCGCTCCGCCTGGCGAAAGATGCGATCCTGGCGCGCGAGTGCTGCAGCTTGTTTGTCGGCGGTAACGGCGATCGCGATCGCCTGGTTCGCGGCAGACCGTGCAGCGATGGTTGTCTCGGCCAGCGTCGCCAGATGTGTCAGCGCGCGACGGCCCGCAGCGTTCAGGCTGCGCGGCACCGTATCGATGACGCATATGGTGCCGATCGCATGCCGCTCGCCCGCGCCATCGATCGCATGGATCGGCGCGCCTGCGTAAAACCGGGCGCCCCTTTCCGCCATAACGAGCGGATTTTTTGCAAACCGTAAATCGCCGTCGAGGTCTTCGATGACGAGCGGGTCCTCGGTCTGGATCGTGTAGGCGCACATGCCGATGTGGCGGCTGATCTCGCCGCGTGCGCCGCCGGCTGCGGCCTTGATCCAGAGTCGATCGCTGTCGACGAGCGTCATCAGTGCGGTCGGGCACCCCAGCGTCTCCGCTGCCAGTGCGACGAGCGCATCGAATTCGCGTTCGGGCTCGCTGTCCAGCAAGGCGAGCGCGTGAAGCGCCGCCACGCGCCGCGTTTCATCTGCAAAGATATCGAACGTGGGATCGGCAGGGGACATGGCACTCGATATCGCACGGGAGGTTAATTTTCTTTGCAGGCGGAACGCGTTAGTGTCCAACGATGGACCATGACGATCCCCTGCCGCCGTCGATGCTTTGGGCGGATCACCTTGCGCGCGATCGTCGGCGATCGGTGCATACGGTACGGGCGTATCGTGCATCGGCGGAACGGCTGACGGCGTTTCTGGTCGGGCATTGGGGGGAGCGGATCACCCGCGGTGCGCTTGTACGCGTGACGGCAACGGACCTGCGGGCGTATCTGACGCAACGTCGTGAGGCCGGATTGGGCAATGCGTCGGCAGCGCGCGAATTGTCGGCGGTGCGCGGGTTCCTCGCCTGGGCCAACGAAGGCGCCGAGCAACCGCGGATGCGGGGGCCGCGCGTCAAGGCGGGCGTGCCGAGACCGATCTCGCCGGCCGAGGTGGTGGCGTTGGCCGAAGAGGTGGCGGACGACGCGGCGGAGCCGTGGATCGGTGCGCGAGACTGGGCAGTGTTGATGCTGCTGTACGGGGCAGGGTTGCGGATCGGCGAGGCGCTGGCGTTGCGGGGCGAGATCCTGCCGCTCGGCGAGACGATCCGGGTGACGGGCAAGCGTGAGAAGACGCGGGTGGTGCCGCTGTTGCCGCAGGTCCGCACCGCGATCGAGGTCTATGTCGCGCAGACGCCCTGGCCGGTCGCGCGCGACGTGCCGCTGTTTCGGGGGGCGAAGGGCGGGGCATTGTCCCCGGTGATGATTCGCCGCGCGGTGCAGGCTGCGCGCGCGCGCTTGGGGCTTGGCGACCGGACGACGCCGCATGCGCTGCGCCACAGTTTTGCGACGCATCTGCTGGGGCGGGGGGCGGATCTGCGTGCACTACAGGAGTTGCTCGGCCATGCGAGCCTGAGTTCGACGCAGGTCTATACGCAGGTCGACGCCGCGCATCTGATGGACGTGTACCGCAACGCGCATCCGCGGGCCTAAAATCAGGCTGAGCCTTTCGGCTTCCACGTGACGACGCGCCATACATAGCCGATGATGATGACGACGAACGTCGCCACCGCGACCGGGCCGACATAGCGGTCGAGTTGGGAGAAATGCGAGCCGAGCAGGATGCCCGCATAGGTGAGCACGGTATTCCAGATCGCGCTGCCCGCCGCGGTCCATATGACGAACTGCCAGATCGGCATGCACGTCATCCCCGCGGGCAGCGAGATGACGGTGCGGAAGGTCGGCATGAAGCGGAATACGAAGATCACCCAGCCGCCGCGCTTCATGAAGAACCGGTGGATTTTCTCGACGTCGGACCATTCCATCGTCAGCCAGCGGCCGTTGCGCTCGATGAACGGGCGGAAGCGTTCGTAGCCGATGTTGCGGCCGATATAATACCAGAAGTAATTGCCGACGACCGAGCCCGCGGTGCCCCAGGCGATCAGCGGCACGACGCTCATGTTGCCGCGCGCGACCGCCATGCCGCCCAGACCCATGATGACTTCGGAGGGTACGGGAGGCACGATATTCTCGAGCGCCATCAACAGGAAGATACCGAAATATCCGCCCCAGGCGATGAGATCGAGGATAAATTCGGTCATGGGTATCACATACTGCCGGGATGCCGGATGTGTTCCGCGGGCTCCTTGTTCTCCCGCGAAGGCGGGAGCCCAGTCTGGGTCCCCGCCTTCGCGGGGAAACAAGCTTAGGTTGGTTTTCGAGTATAAGCGCAGAGTAAAACGCTTACCGCGTCGCCACCTTCGCCTCGATCGCATTCCAGATCATGCCGGCAACGTCCGTCCCGTCGAATTTCTCGATCGCGACGATTCCCGTCGGCGATGTCACGTTGATCTCGGTCAGCCACGTGCCGCCGATCACGTCGATCCCGACGAACAGCAGCCCGCGCTTCTTCAGTTCGGGCCCGAGCACCGCGCAGATCTCGCGCTCCTTGTCGGTCAGCACCGACTTCTCAGCCGATCCACCGACCGCGAGGTTCGATCGGATCTCGCCTTCACCCGGCAGCCGGTTGATCGCGCCCGCGACTTCGCCGTCGATCAGCACGATGCGCTTGTCGCCCTTCGCCACGTCGGGGAGGAACGCCTGCACCATGTGCGGCTCGCGCCACGTCATGTTGAAGACCTCCATCAGCGCGGACAGGTTCGCGCCGTCCGACTCGACCTTGAAGATCGCCTTGCCGCCATTGCCGTGCAGCGGCTTGATGACGATCGCGCCGTGCTCGGCGAGGAATTTACGCGCCTCGTCGAGCGAGCGTGTGACCAAGGTCGGCGGCATGAACTGCGGGTAGTCGAGCACGAACACCTTCTCGGGCGCATTCCGTACCTGCGCGGGATCGTTCACCACCAGCGTCTTGTGGGCGATCCGCTCGAGCAGATGCGTCGCCGTGATGTAACCGAGATCGAACGGGGGATCCTGACGCATGAGGACGACATCGGCCTCGTCGCCGAGGTCTAGGTTCACGGGTTCACCGACGCTGAAGTGATCGCCGACGACGCGCTGCACGGTCACCGGATGCGCCTTGGCCCAGACTTTGCCGTCGCGGTAGTTCAGGTCCTCGGCGGAATAGTGGAAGAGCGTATGGCCGCGCTCCTGGGCGGAGAGCATCAGCGCGAACGTCGAATCGCCGGCGATGTTGATGCTGTCGAGCGGGTCCATCTGGACGGCGACGGTGAGGCTCATGCGTCTTCCTTCTGTTCGGTCGAGCGCATGTAGGCGCGGGCGGACGCGAAGTCACCGGGCGGCGTCGCTTCGGTAACTCCGTCATCCTGACGAAAGTCAGGATCCAGAGCCATGAAGGATGCCCTCAATTACCCTGGGTCCTGACTTTCGTCAGGATGACGGAGATTTGTAGGTCGCTACCCGATCCACGCATTCTCGATATGCCGCGGCCGCGTACCCGGCGCGAGCAGGATGACGTCGACGCGGATATCGTCACTGGGCCCGGCATAGCGCGGCATCAGATACTCCGCCGCCGCAGCAACGCGGGCAAGGCGGCGTTCGTCGATCGCGAAGTCGAGTTCGGCGGCGGTGGCGCGCGTCTTGACCTCGACGAACGCGATCAGATTGCCCTTTCTCGCCACGAGATCGACCTCGCCGGCGGGCGTGCGGACTCGGCGATCGAGGATGCTCCAGCCCTTCAACCGCAGCCACCAGCCGGCGAGCCGTTCCCCGCGACGCCCGGTCGCCTCCGCAGCCTTTCGGTCGTGCGTCCCCTTCCGCTTGCGGGAGGGGCTAGGGGAGGGCGGGGGCGGCACGTCAATGACATGCCCTCCCCCGACCCCTCCCGCAAGCGGGAGGGGGGAACGAGTGGCGCCTCCCGCAAGCGGGAGGGGAGAACGAGTGGCGCGCCTCCCGCACGCAGGAGCGGAGATCAGGTCTTCGACTCTGCCTTCAATTCCAGTGCCCGCGCATAAAGCGCTTTGCGGTCGAGCCCGAGCTTCTTCGCTACCTCGCTCGCCGCCTGCCCTGTGGACAGGCGCGTCAACGCCTCGACCAGCGCCGTATCCCCGTCCTCCGCGCTCGCAGGCGGAGCCTCGCCTGGCGGCGCGACGACGATCACGATCTCGCCGCGCGGCGGCGCATCCGCATAGCGCGCGGCGAGCGTCGATAGCGTCCCCGTTACCGCCTCCTCGAACTTCTTGCTGATCTCGCGCGTCACCGCTGCCTCGCGGTCGCCGAGCCCCTCCAACAGCGCCGCCAGACATGCGCCGAGCCGCGGCCCCGACTCATACATGACGAGAGTCGCGCGGATCGTCGCGACCTCCGCGATCGCCTCCGCCCGCGCATGCATCTTCGACGGCAGGAACCCCACGAACAGGAACCGGTCGGTCGGCAGCCCCGCCAGCGTCAGTGCCGCCACCGCCGCGCACGGTCCGGGGATCGTCACCACCAGATGCCCCTCCGCGCGCGCATCACGCACCAGCTTGAAGCCTGGATCGGAGATCAGCGGCGTTCCCGCGTCCGACACCAAGGCCACCGCCTGCGTCGCCATCCGCGCGATCAGCGCCGGGCGCACGCCTTCCGCGCTGTGGTCATGATACGGCACCATCGGCGTCTTGGTGCCGATATGACGGAGCAGCCCGGCGGTCACGCGGCTGTCTTCGACCGCGATCACATCGGCGCGGCGGAGGATGTCGGCGGCGCGCGGCGACAGATCGCCAAGATTGCCGATCGGGGTCGCGACGATGTAGAGGCCGGGATCGAGAAGAGTTTCAGGGTTCATAGGGACGGTCATGGCAGACGCGACGACGATAGGGCAATCCGGCCCGCTTTCGATGGGCACATTCGGGCGATGGGCGACGCTTGCCGCGGCGTGCCTGCTCGGCGCGTGCCAGACGATCGTCCCGCGTGGTCCCGTCGAGCCGTCGCAGCAGCGCCCGACCACGCGCCCAGTCGATCGCCCGACGATCGGCGTCGAGACCGGCATCCCGCGCGACGCCGAGCGCAACCGTGTCGCGCTGCTCGTGCCGCTGTCGGGCAGCAACGCCGGTGTCGGCACCTCGATCGCCAACGCGACGATGCTCGCGCTGCTGGACACGCAGAACCAGCGTGTGCGGATCACCAACTACGACACCGCCACCGGTGCCGCCGCCGCCGCGCAGCGCGCGATCGCCGAGGGCGCACAGCTGATCCTCGGACCGTTGCTCGCCGACGACGTCCGCGCGGTCGCGCCGATCGCCCGCGCCGCGAACATCCCGGTGCTGAGCTTCTCCAACGACCTCGGCGTGGCGGGCAACGGCGCGTACCTGATGGGCTATGTCCCGACCCAGTCGATCGCGCGCGTCGTCGATTTCGCCAAGGAACGCGGGGTCAGCAACTTCGCCGGCTTGGTCCCCAACGGCCTGTACGGCGAGCGCGCCTCGACCGCGTTCCTCCGCGCGGTCGAAGGCGCAGGCGGGCAAGTCGTCTCGCTCCAGACATATGCGCGGGGCCCAGGCGGCGTCTCGGGCGCCGTCACGCGGCTTGCGGCAAAGGCACCCTATGATGCGGTACTGATCGCCGACGGCGGCGCCAATGCGGCCTCCGCGGCGGCGCTCGTCAAGCGCGGCAGCGGTGCGTCGACGCGGATCCTCGGCACCGAACTCTGGAATTCGGACGCGGGGATCGCCGCCAAGCCCGCGCTGTCCGGCGCGTGGTATGCGAGCGTCTCGGACACGCTGTACCGCCAATTCGCGACCAAATACCGCGCCCGCTTCGGGGCGGGGCCGTACCGCCTGTCGAGCCTCGGTTACGACTCCGTCCTGCTGACGGTCCGCATCGCGCGTGACTGGAAGCCCGGCACGCCGTTCCCGGTCGCTCGCTTGCGTGATGGCGACGGCTTTGCCGGCATCGACGGCGCGTTCCGCTTCGGTCGCGACAATGTCGCCGAGCGCGCGCTCGAGGTGAAGGAAATCCGCGGCGGCACCACGACGGTCGTCTCGCCCGCGCCGGCCGGGTTCGGTAAGTAGGGCAGCGTTCCTATCCTTGTTCTCCCGCGAAGGCGGGAGCCCAGTCTGGGTCCCCGCCTTCGCGGGGAAACAAGCTCTAGGCGGTAACGATTTCCGGCAGGATCGCGTCGAGGAGCAACGCGCCCGCCTCGGTAACCCGCAACCGGCCCGGCGAGTGCACGATCAGCCCTAGCGTCTCCAACCGAGCAACCGCCGCCAGATCCACCGGCACTACGCCAGCGTTCAGCGCCGTGATCCGGTCCAGATCCACCCCTTCGGCCAATCGCAACCCCATCAGCAAAGCCTCGGTCGCGCGTGTGGAGGGAGTCAGCGGGTCCTCCACCTCCATCCCGTGGCCATTCCGCTCGATCGCCGCCAGCCAGTTCTCCGGCTTCTTCCGCCGCACCGTGGCCAGCCCGCCGCGACGCCCATGCGCGCCTGGCCCGATTCCGGCATAATCCTGATAGCGCCAATATGCGAGGTTATGGCGGCTCTCCGACCCCGGCCGCGCATGGTTCGACGTCTCGTACGCCGGCAACCCCGCCGCCGCGGTATCCGCGCGCGTCGCCTCGAACAGATCTGCCGCCGAATCGCCGTCAGGGATCACGATCCGTCCCGCGAGAGCCTCGGTCGCGAACCGCGTGCCGGCCTCGATCGTCAACTGATACAGCGAGAGATGTTCCGTCCCAAGGCTCAGCGCGCGCGCCAGTTCCGCGCGCCAATCGTCGAGCCGCTGACCAGGCAGCGCATAGATCAGGTCGAAACTGACGCGCGGAAAGACGCTTTGCGCGGTCGCCAGCGCAGCCTGCCCCTCGTTCACGTCATGCGCCCGTCCGAGGAACTTCAGCGCGGTATCATCCAGCGATTGCAGCCCCAGCGAAACCCGGTTCACGCCAGCGCGCGCCAGATCGGCGAACCGCGCCGCCTCGACCGACGACGGATTAGCCTCCAGTGTGATCTCGATCCCGTCCGCGAACCCCCAGGCCTTTTCCGCCGCATCCAGCACCGCCGCGACGGTTGCCGGCGGCATCAGCGAGGGCGTGCCACCCCCGAAGAAGATCGACTGCAACTTTCGCCCTGGCAACACCCGCGCCTCATGCGCAAGGTCGGTCAGCAGCGCGGCGCGCCAGGCTGCCTGGTCCACCTCCTCGCGAACATGGCTGTTGAAATCGCAATACGGGCATTTCGACACGCAGAACGGCCAGTGGACGTAGAGCGCGAGGTCGCCCGGGGAATCAGACCGGGGGCTTGGTGTTTCGAAGATGGGCATTATCTCGCGCATATGGTCGCACGGGGCAGCCGAAGGAAGCGCAATGACGGCACGGATGGGTTTGGCGGTCGCGGCGGCGCTGTTGATGGCGGGCTGTGCGCAAGGCCCCGAGCGAGTCGTCGAACGCCGTGAAACGCAGGCGCCGGCGCCGCGCGGTGCAGCCTTGCTCAAGAGAGCGATGATGACGGGCCACAATGCCGCGCGCGCCGGGGTCGGCGTGCCGCCGCTGGTATGGAGCGACACGCTGGCGACGACTGCACGTGGCTATGCCGAGGAGCTGGCGCGGACGGGCAAGTTCGCGCACGCACACCAGCCGCAGGACCGCACGCGCGAGGGCGAGAATCTCTGGACGGGTACGCGCTACGCCTACACCTATGCCGAGATGGTGGGCCATTGGGTCGCGGAGAAGCGCGACTTCATCAACGGCGTGACGCCCGACTTCAGCCGCACCGGCAAGTTCGAGGACGTCGGCCATTACACGCAGATCGTCTGGCGCAACTCGACCGCGGTCGGGTGTGCGATCGCGAGCAACAAGACCGACGACTATCTGGTGTGCCGCTATTCGCCGCCGGGCAACGTGATCGGCCAGCGGTCGTTTTAACCCCTCTTCCAAAGGAAGAGGGGTTGGATGTCAGAACACCGCGGCTTCGAGGAGCTTGAACGCCTCGTTGCGGTGGCTGATCGCGTTCTTCGTCTCGTGCGGGAGTTCGGCATAGGTCTGGTCGTAGCCGAGCGGCACGAACACCGGATCGTAGCCGAACCCGACATTTCCGCGCGGTGGCCAGGTCAGCGTACCCTCTGCACGGCCTTCGAACCATTCGACGTGACCGTCGGGCCATGCGAGCGCCAGCACGCTGACGAAGTGCGCGCCCCGCGTGGCGTCGGGACCCTTCGCGGCGACCGCGTCCTCGACCTTCTGCATCGCCATCATCCAGTCGCGACCGTTCGGGGTTTCCGCCCAGTCGGCCGTGTAGACGCCTGGATCGCCGCCCAGCGCATCGACGCACAGCCCGCTATCGTCGGCGAGCGCGGGGTAGCCCGACAGGTCGGCGGCCGAGCGCGCCTTCAGTTCGGCGTTCGCGAAGAAGGTGGTGCCCGTTTCGACGGGTTCCGGCAGGTCGAGTTCGGCCGCCGAAACGACCTCCAGCCCACGCCCTTCGAGCAGAGCGGCGATCTCGCGGACCTTGCCCTTGTTGTGGCTAGCGATGACCAGCTTGCCCGGCGCGAGCTTGCGGATCGCCTGCGGCTCTTTGCCTTCGCCGCTCACTTGGCGACCGCCTTGGCCTGTGCCGCGAAGATGTCCGTGCAACCGATCCGCGCGAGACGCAGCAGGCGGAGCAGCGCCTCCTCGTCATAGGTCGCGCCCTCGGCGGTCGCCTGCGCCTCGGCGATGTTGCCGTTCTCCAGCAGCACGAAGTTCGCGTCCGCATCCGCGCCCGAATCCTCGATATAGTCGAGGTCGAGCACCGGATTGCCCTGGTAGATCCCGCAGCTGATCGCGGCCACCTTCTGCGTCAGCGGGTCGGCGGTCAGCTTGCCGCTCGCTAGCAACCCGTCGATCGCCAGCCGCAGTGCGACCCAGCCGCCCGAGATCGACGCGGTGCGCGTGCCGCCATCCGCCTGGATCACGTCGCAATCGATCACGATCTGGCGCTCGCCGAGCAGCTTCAGGTCGACCACCGCGCGCAGTGAACGGCCGATCAGCCGCTGGATTTCCTGCGTGCGACCCGACTGCTTGCCCTTGGCGGCCTCGCGGTTGTTGCGTGTGTTGGTGGCGCGCGGGAGCATGCCGTATTCGGCGGTCACCCAGCCTTCGCCCTTGCCGCGCATGAACGGCGGCACCTTCTCCTCGACGCTGGCGGTGACGAGCACTTTGGTGTCGCCGAAGCCGATCAGGACGGAGCCTTCCGCATGCTTGGTGAAGCGCGGCTCGATCGTGATCGCACGCATCTGGTCTGGGGCGCGGCCGGATGGGCGCATGATGTATTCCTAAAAGCGGGAGTGAGTGGTTGTGCGCTGCCTAGCCTTTCGTTTGGTCGCTCGCCAGCCTCCCTCCTCGTCATCCTGACGAAAGTCAGGATCCAGAGCCACGAAGGACTGCCCTCGATTACTCTGGATCCTGACTTTCGTCAGGATGACGGAGGAGGGGCGGGGCATTACCTCTTTGTGCGACGCTCGATCCGCCTTAGATCAAAGCGATGGCCACGCCCCCCGTCACCGAACTGACCGATCGCGCGCGCGACATTTTTCGTGCGGTCGTCGACAGCTATCTCGCCAGCGGTACGCCGGTCGGGTCGAAGACGATCGCGCAACTGACTGGCCTTAGCCTATCTCCAGCATCGATTCGCGGTGTAATGGGCGAACTCGAAGGCCTAGGGTTGCTCGCGAGCCCACATACCAGCGCGGGCCGGATGCCGACCGATCGCGGGTTGCGACTGTTCGTCGACGGCATGATGCAGGCGATGGAGCCGTCGTTCGAGGAGCGCCAGACGATCGAGGCGCGCGCCGGGGTCGGTGGCCCGGTCGAGGAGGCGCTCGCCGCCACCACGCTCGCGCTGTCGGGACTGTCGGCGTGTGCCGGGCTGGTGATGGTGCCCAAGCGCGAGCTGAAACTCCGCCAGATCGCGTTCGTCGCGCTGTCGCCCGAGCAGGCGCTGGCGGTACTGGTCAGCGAGGACGGCTCGGTCGAGAATCGCGTGATCGCGCTGCCCAAGGGCATGTCGCCGTCCACGCTGATCGAAGCGGGCAATTACATGTCGGCGACGCTCGGGGGGCTGACGCTGGCCGAGGCACGCGGTCGGATCGAGCGCGAGTTGGCGGACGGTCAGGCTGCGCTCGACGGCGCGGCGCGCGCGTTGGTGGAGGCGGGCATCGCGGTGTGGAGCGAAGATGCGGATCGCCGCCCGGTGCTGATCGTGCGCGGGCAGGGGCGGTTGATCGATGCGGCGGCTGCCGCCGATCTCGACCGGGTCCGCGACCTGCTCGACGATCTCGAAGGAAAGCAGGAAGTCGCGTCGCTTTTGGACAGCGCGCGGGCCGGTGATTCGACGCGGATTTTTATCGGCGCGGAGACCAAATTGTTCGCGTTGTCAGGATCTTCGGTCATCGCACGACCGTTTCGAGGTCTCGACGGTCGGGTGGTCGGCGTGGTGGGCGTCATCGGACCCACGCGGTTGAACTATGCGCGCGTCGTGCCCATGGTGGATTTCACGGCTGCAACGCTCGCCCGGTTGATGGGTTGAGCGGGCCAAATTTTATAGGGAAAGCAATGTCCGACATCGACCAGAACACGCCTGCAGACCTGCGCGAAGAGACCGCTGAAGACGCACCCGAGGTCGCCGCGAACGACCGGGTTGCCGAGCTTGAGAACCAGCTCGCCGAGGCCAAGCAGAACGTCCTCTACGCGCAGGCCGAGATCCAGAATGTTCGTCGTCGCGCTGAGAAGGAAGCGCAGGACGCCCGCGTCTATGCCGCAACCGCCTTCGCGCGCGACATGCTGTCGGTCGCCGACAACCTCGCACGCGGCCTGTCGGCGATCCCGGCGGACTTGCGCGCCGACGACAAGATGAAGGGCCTCGTCACTGGCCTGGATGCCACCGGCCGCGAGCTGGAGAGCGTGTTCCAGCGCCACGGCATCACCAAGATCGTGTCGGAAGGCCAGATGCTGGACCCCAACAAGCACCAGGCGATGCTCGAGATGCCCAGCGATCAGCCTGCCGGGACGATCGTCCAGGAGATGCAGGCCGGCTACATGATCAAGGACCGCCTGTTGCGTCCAGCCATGGTTGGCGTCGCCAAGGCTGGCTAGCGTATAGGGAGAGCGGCGTGCACGATCTCGTCGGAGTGCTGATCGAGGGACTGGGCGCCGCTATCCCGGATACGCGGAAGCAGCTTTTTATCTGGCTGGCTGTTGTCGTTTTGCTGACCGGTGTCCTCTTCATATTTCTCTAACCGCTCCGTCATGCCGGGCTTGTTCCGGCATCCACCGTGCCGCGTGATCACGATCGCTTGGTTTGCGGAGCGGTGGACCCCGGAACAGGTCCGGGGTGACGGGGGATATTGGGATCGGTAGGATCAATATATGAACCAGAACCTCACCACCGATCGCCAGACTTTCGTTACGCATCTCGAATGCTCGATCACCGGCGAGCGGTATGAGGCGGACCAGCTTCATGGGCTATCGCGGGCTGGCCGACCGTTGCTCGTGCGCTATGACCTCGACACTGTGCGGTCGACAATCTCGCGCGATACGATCGAGGCGCGACCGACCGATCTGTGGCGGTGGCGCGAACTTCTCCCTGTCCGCCACACGTCCAACATCGTCAGCCTCGGCGAGATCGAGACGCCGCTGGTGCCGCTGACCAAGTCCGGCGGTCCCAACGTGCTGGTCAAGGACGAAGGCCGCCTCCCGACCGGCAGCTTCAAGGCGCGAGGCCTCGTCATGGCGGTTGCGATGGCGAAGGAGCTGGGCGTCACCAAGATCGCGATGCCAACCAACGGCAACGCCGGCGCGGCGCTCGCCGCCTACGCCACGCGCTGCGGGATCGAGACGATCGTGTTCTGCCCGGACGACACGCCCGAGATCAACGTCCGCGAGATCGCGATGCAGGGCGCGCGCGTCTGGCGGGTCAACGGCCTGATCGACGATTGCGGTGCGATCGTCGGCAAGGGCGCCGCGGAAGGCCGCTGGTTCGATTTCTCGACGTTGAAGGAGCCCTATCGGATAGAAGGCAAGAAGACGATGGGGCTCGAGCTCGCTGCACAGTTCGGCTGGAAGCTGCCGGACGCGATCTTCTACCCGACCGGCGGTGGCACCGGGCTGATCGGGATGTGGAAGGCGTTCGACGAGTTGGAGAAGCTCGGCTGGATCGGATCCGAGCGGCCCAAGATGTTCGCGGTACAGGCGAGCGGCTGCGCGCCGATCGTCCGCGCGTTCGAGGCTGGCGAGGAGCATGCCGAGCGTTGGGAGGACGCGAGCACGGTCGCAGCAGGCATCCGCGTGCCTAAAGCGGTCGGCGACTTCCTGATCCTGCGCGCGGTTCGCGAGAGCGGCGGACAGGCGCTGGCGGTCGGCGATCCGGCGATCCTGAAGGCGGTCGATGCGGCGGCGAAGCAGGACGGGCTGCTGCTGTGTCCTGAAGGCGGCGCGACGCTGGCGGCGTATCATCAGGCGCTGAACACCGGGCTGGTCGACGAGGATGACAAGGTCGTTCTTTTCAACTGCGCGACCGGGTTGAAATATCCGATGCCCGAAGCGCCGCAAGCGCTTGATAGAACACGACCTATCGACTTCGACGCGCTGTAACCGGCGGATTTCTGCCGATCCGGTGGTTTGCGATCTATCGGATCGTTGGTTGAAATTGATCCATGTTGTCTGCAACGGGGCGCCCTTCTTTACGAAAGGGGTCTTCAATGCAGAAAATCGTCCAGGTCGTTTGCGTCGTGCTGATCGCGGCCGCGGTGATGTTTAGCGGCCGTTGGTACATGTACGTCGCCCGCGCGGAGAGCCCGTATGACGAGGTGGGCATCGCGCTGAACGGCTATGCGCCGGGGCCGATGCGCGCCTGGGGCTGCCACAAGTTGCAGGCGCGCTTCCCGGGGCAGTTGCCGCCTTACGGGTGTGCCGGGCCGGATGGTCGTAGCTGGCTCTGAGGTCGGATCGGTTTGTGCCCGTTCGTCATGCCGGACTTGTTCCGGCATCCACCGTTCCGCATCCTCATCGGCCTTTGAGTTCGCGGGACAGTGGACCCCGGAACACGTCCGCGGTGACGGGGTGGGCTTGGCCTGGTCCCAACTATAACTGCGATGCGTCTAGGTCAGCGCCGACGGCGTAAACGGCAACACCGTCTCATACTGCGCCAACGCCGGCGCCCCCGCCACCTTCGCCCCCGCGCGCAACAGGAACGCATGCCGCACGATCTCGCCCTGCTGCTCGATCCCATAGCGATGCAGCGCCACCCCCGGCCGGAACGCATAGTCGTACCGGCACCAGGGATGCCGCGCCAAGGGCAGGAACACGCCGCGCTGATGCTGCCATATGTGGGTCATCTCGTGGATGAACAGCCCTTGCAGCGTCAGGTGCGCGTGCGCGAAATCGTCGCACCACACGTCGCCCTTGGGATGAAAGTGGATGCACCCGCGCGGTGCCATCACCGTATCGCGCGGCTGGAAGAACGCCCATTTGCGCCGCGACAGGCTGACCTGGGAATAGTCGATCGCGCCACCGAACATCGACGCCGCCAGCACCGTCTCCCCCTCGGTCAGCCCGCGCTTCACTTCCCTGCCGGAGTTCCCGCGGCCACGACGTTCGCGTTGCTCAAAATCCGAGTCCCGTCGGCAAACGCGAACGTCAGCATCGCCCGCGCGCCCGGCTTGATCCCCGGGTTCATGTTGAACAGCATCACGTGCCGTCCGCCCGGTGCGAATGCGACATCGGTGTTCGCGGGGATCTCGACGCGCGCGAGCGGCGCCATCGAGGTCACGCCGTTCTTCGCCGTCGTCTCGTGCATCTCGGCCTTGATCGCGACGTCGGTGGTGGCCGAAATCAGCGTCGCCGGAGTAGGCCCGCCATGCACCGTGAAATACGCCGCCGCCGGGCGTCCCGTCACCGCGCCCAGCCGGATGTAGGCGCCGTCCACGGCCAGTTCCTTCGGCTGCGAACACGACGCCAGTGTCATCGCCGCAACACCCAGTCCGAAAACGATACGCATAGGTTACTTTTCTCCGGGCCCGACCACTTGTGCATCCTATGACGGGTACAATCTTGCGGCAAGCGCGAGGCCACCTATATCGCGCCCATCATCAGAAAGGTTCCACTGCCGTAACGGGGTGGAACCGGTTTCGTATTTTCGTTTCAAGTGAGGGGCTAATCAGAACTCATGGCTAAAGTAATCGGTATCGATCTCGGCACGACCAACAGCTGCGTTTCCGTCATGGAAGGCGGCAAGCCCAAGGTCATCGAGAATTCCGAGGGCGCGCGCACCACGCCGTCGATCGTCGCATTCGCCAAGGACGGCGAGCGACTGGTCGGCCAGCCGGCCAAGCGCCAGGCAGTGACGAACGGCGACAACACCATCTTCGCGGTGAAGCGCCTGATCGGCCGTCGTTTCGACGATCCGATCACCAAGAAGGACACCGAGCTGGTCCCGTACAAGATCTCGCGCGGGCCGAACGGCGACGCATGGGTCTCGGCGGGCGGCAAGGATTACTCGCCGTCGCAGATCTCGGCGTTCACGCTGCAGAAGATGAAGGAAACCGCCGAATCGTATCTCGGCGAGACGGTCACGCAGGCGGTCATCACCGTGCCGGCCTACTTCAACGACGCACAGCGCCAGGCGACCAAGGACGCCGGCCAGATTGCCGGTCTCGAAGTGCTTCGCATCATCAACGAGCCGACTGCGGCGGCGCTGGCTTACGGCCTCGACAAGCAGGACGGCAAGACGATCGCGGTCTACGATCTCGGCGGCGGCACGTTCGATATCTCGGTGCTGGAAATCGGCGACGGCGTGTTCGAGGTGAAGGCCACGAACGGCGACACGTTCCTGGGCGGTGAGGATTTCGACAACAAGATCGTCCAGTTCCTCGCCGACGAGTTCAAGAAGGCCGAGGGCATCGACCTCGCCAAGGACAAGTTGGCGCTGCAGCGTCTGAAGGAAGCGGCCGAGAAGGCGAAGATCGAGCTGTCGTCGGCACAGACGACCGAGGTCAACCTGCCGTTTATCACCGCGGACCAGAACGGCCCGAAGCATCTGGTGAAGTCGATCACCCGCGCCGACCTGGAGCGGATGGTCGAGGACCTGGTCAAGCGCACGCTCGAGCCTTGCCGCAAGGCGCTCGCCGACGGCGGTCTGAAGCCCGAGGACATCTCGGAAGTCGTGCTGGTCGGCGGCATGACGCGCATGCCGCGCGTCCGTGAAGTCGTGAAGCAGTTCTTCGGCAAGGAGCCGCACACCGGCGTAAACCCGGACGAGGTCGTCGCAATGGGCGCCGCGATCCAGGCCGGCGTGCTGCAGGGCGACGTCAAGGACGTGCTGCTGCTCGACGTGACGCCGCTGTCGCTCGGCATCGAGACGCTGGGTGGCGTGTTCACCCGGATGATCGATCGCAACACGACGATCCCGACCAAGAAGTCGCAGACCTATTCGACCGCCGACGACAACCAGGGCGCGGTGACGATCCGCGTGTTCCAGGGCGAGCGCGAGATGGCGGCCGACAACAAGATGCTCGGTAATTTCGATCTCGTCGGCATTCCGCCCGCACCGCGCGGCGTGCCGCAGATCGAAGTCACGTTCGACATCGATGCGAACGGTCTGGTCAGCGTTTCGGCCAAGGACAAGGGGACCGGCAAGGAGCAGCAGATCCGCATCCAGGCATCGGGCGGTCTTTCGGACAGTGACATCGACCAGATGGTCCGCGACGCCGAGACCTTCGCCGAAGAGGACAAGAAGCGTCGTGCGGGCGCCGAGGCGAAGAACAACGCCGAGTCGCTTATCCACACGACCGAGCGTCAGCTTGCCGACAATGGTGACAAGGTCGACGATGCGCTCAAGACCGAGATCCAGGCTGCGATCGACGCGACCAAGGCTGCGGTCGAGAGCAACGATGCGGATGCGATGACTGAGAAGAGCACTGCGCTCGCCCAGGTCGCGATGAAGCTCGGCCAGGCGATCTACGAGAAGCAGGCCCAGGCGGACGCTTCGCCTTCGGCCGATGGCGACGCGGCGAAGAAGGACGACGATGTCGTCGACGCCGAGTTCTCGGAAGTCGACGACAACCCGAAGGCGTAACCGAAACTCCCTCTCCCCTTCGGGGAGAGGGCCGGGGTGAGGGGCCGTTCCGCGCGCTGTCGTCCGGAACTGCCCCTCACCCAACCCTCTCCCCGGAGGGGAGAGGGCTAAGAGGGCCGCAATGAGTACCCAGACAGACTATTACGAATTGCTCGAATGCGAGCGGACCGCGGATGCGGGGATGATCAAGTCGTCCTACCGCAAGCTCGCGATGAAATATCACCCGGACAAGAACGCCGGCTGCAAGGATTCCGAGGCGCAGTTCAAGGCCGTCAGCGAGGCATACGAGTGCCTCAAGGACCCGCAGAAGCGCGCTGCGTATGATCGCTTCGGCCACGCCGCATTCCAGAACGGCGGCCCCGGTAACGGTGGCGGCGCACAGGATTTCGGCGGCTTCAGCGACATCTTCGAAAGCGTCTTCGGCGAGTTCATGGGCGGCGCACAGCGCGGCGGTGGTCGTTCGGCGGCACGGCGCGGCGCCGACCTGCGCTACGACATGGAAGTCTCGCTTGACGATGCGTTCCACGGCAAGGCGACCGAGATCACGGTCGACGTCTCCGCGCAGTGCGACACGTGCGACGGCTCCGGCGCGAAGGCCGGTACGCGTGCGAAAACCTGCCAGCATTGCGGCGGCCACGGGAAAGTCCGCGCGCAGCAGGGCTTCTTCGTGGTCGAGCGTGCCTGCCCGGTCTGCAACGGCGCCGGCCAAGTCATCGCGGACCCATGCCCCGACTGCCGCGGCGAAGGCCGTGTCGACAAGACCAAGACGCTGTCGATCAACGTCCCCCCCGGCGTCGACGAAGGCACCCGCATCCGCATGTCCGGAGAAGGCGAGGCAGGCGCACGCGGCGCACCGGCCGGCGACCTCTACATCTTCCTCCATGTGACCAAGCACAATCTGTTCGAACGCGAGGGCACGACACTGTTCGCGCGCGCGCCGATCAGCTTCACGGTCGCGTCGCTCGGCGGCTCGCTATCGATCCCCGGCCTCGACGGTCGCACGCACGAGGTGAAGATCCCCGCCGGTATCCAGTCGGGCAAGCAGCTCCGTCAACGCGGCGCCGGCATGCCGGTGTTGCAAGGACGCGGCCACGGCGACCTCGTCGTCCAGATCGACGTCGAAACCCCCACGCGCCTCAGCAACCGCCAGAAGGAACTGCTCGAGATGTTCCGCGAAACGGAAACCGGTGACGAATGCCCGGCGAGCCAAGGCTTCTTTGCCAAGCTCAAGGGCGTTTTCGCGGGCGAGTGATATGAAGACGGGCCGGCGGTAGTGTCGGCCCGTACGCGACAGTCGGCCACTTGCAGCCGTGACTGTCGTAGGACGATGACGCCCGCGCTCCCATTCGTCATCCCGGCGAAAGCTGGAGTCTCGCCATTCGGGTCGCAACGCCAGCCAACAAGGATACCCCAGCTTTCGCTGGGGTGACGAGCCTTTGTCGGGCGACGCACGCATCTCCCGTCATCCCAGCGAAAGCTGGGATCTCCCCGTTCAGGTCGAAACGACAACCAACGGGAATACCCTAGCCGTCACTTGGGCGAGAGGGCTTGATCGCAGGAAGCACGAGTTCGTACTTGCCTCATCCGCATGATCCGCCAGAATGAAGCCCGAACACCGAGGAATGATATGCGCGGACAGGTTTTAGGCGTCGATCCCCGCACGGGCGAAGGGCTCGTCGCAGGGCAGGACGGACAGCGCTACCGGTTCGCCCGCGAGGACTGGGCGCATCGCGGCGAACCGGCGATCGGCCTGGAAGTCGATTTCGAAGCGGCCAACGACCGTGCGCTCAGCGTCTTCCCGATGCCGACCGCGCCGGGCCCACGTCGCGCCGTTCCACCCGAGGTGCTCCCGACCAACGACCGCAACAAATACGTCGCCGCGGTCATGGCGTTCGTGATCGGCACGCTCGGCATCCACCGCTTCTATCTCGGGCGCACCAGCTCCGGGATCGTCATGCTGGTGCTGAGCATCACCGTGGTCGGCTTGGTCATCAGCGCACCCTGGGCGTTGATCGACACGATCCGCTATCTGATGATGTCGGACGAGGAATTCGCGGCACGCTATCCGCGGACGCGGTAACCGCCGTCGATCTCGTTTTTAGCCGAGGCGAGAGCAACCAGCGGCGGCCCTAAATCCTCCCCCGCCAGGGGGGGGGCGGGCACTTGCCAGACGGAGGGGGAGGTAAGGGACAACCCCCGCTCCGTGTCCTCCCCCTCCGTCACCTTCGGCGACACCTCCCCCTTGCGGGGAGGATCGATAGAGCTGCCGTTTGCTTGGTCAGAATTACCGCCGCCTTCACTTGGTGCGGATGGTGACGCCGCGTGCGTTCCACTCGGACCGGGTCTCGCAGATCGTCTCGGGCAGCGTCTTGTCGACCTTGCGACCCAGAATGGTGCGCGGCATGCAGACGCGGCTGGTGTCGTCCTTGAAGACGCTGGCGGGCATGGTGACGGAAATTGGCTTGTCGCCCGCTGCGAATGCGGGTGCGGAGGCGCCACCGAGCGCGACGATGCTCGCTACCAGCAGAGCGGCAGGGCGGAACGAGTGGGACTGGAACATGGAATGCCTTTCACAGAGGATGACGCCGAACTGCGCCATGTCTGTGTCACTGCATTAATGATGCCAAACGCCTAAGGCTCTGGGATCGCGTTATTTAATTAGAATGGCCAGTTTTCTGAGAAGCGCGGCGAGCCAAAGCGCAGGGCATGCCACCAGATATTGGCGGATCTCGCGCTGCTCCGACGGCCTAGCCGCGCCCCCTGGGAAGGGGGCGGGCGGGCCGATGGATCAGAAGGCGGTTACGACCACCCCGACCACCAGCGCTTGAGCCGCGATCGCCAGCATGGTGCTGGTCACGGTTTCGAACATGCGCATGGGTAGGTCTCCGATGCCGGAACAATATCCGGCAAGCGGGATATGGGCTTAGTTGCGCGTTGTCGCAATTTTGTAACACGTAATCGCAATTGCATTGCGTGCACTTTGGGGTGGTTCGGTACGCAGGGTACGCATCCTCCACCACTCCGTCATGCCGGGCTTGTTCCGGCATCGACGGGTCCGCAAACTCAAGGGCTTCAAGTTTGCGGAACGGTGGACCCCGGAACGAGCCCAGGGTGACGGAGGAATTGGGGGGAGGCGCGGGCGTTTACGCAGCGCCGAACACGCGCGCGAAGATCGTGTCGACGTGCTTCAGGTGATAGCCGAGGTCGAACTTGTCCTCCAGTTCGGCATCCGAAAGCGTCACTTCCGGATCCGCCTTCAGCAACTCGAGCAGCGACAGCGCGCCGTCCGAATCCCACACCTTCATCGCGTTACGCTGCACCAGGCGATACGCGTCCTCGCGGCTCACGCCCGCCTGAGTCAGCGCCAGAAGCACGCGCTGCGAATGCACCAGCCCGCCCATCTTGTTGAGATTCTTCAACATCCGCTCGGGGTACACGACCAGCTTGTCCATTACCCCGGTCAGCCGCGCGAGCGCGAAATCGAGCGTGATCGTCGCGTCTGGCCCGATATATCGCTCGACCGACGAGTGCGAGATGTCGCGCTCATGCCACAGTGCGACGTTCTCCATCGCCGGCGTGACGTACCCGCGCACCATCCGCGCGAGGCCCGTGAGGTTCTCGGTCAGCACCGGGTTGCGCTTGTGCGGCATCGCCGACGAACCCTTCTGGCCCGGCGAAAAGAACTCTTCGACTTCGAGCACTTCGGTGCGCTGCAAATGACGGATTTCGGTCGCGAGCCGCTCGATCGAGCTGGCGATCACGCCCAGCGTCGCAAAGAACATCGCATGGCGATCGCGCGGGATGACCTGCGTCGAAACGGGCTCGACCGACAGGCCGAGCTTGCCCGCGACATACTCCTCGACGAACGGATCGATGTTTGCGAACGTCCCCACCGCGCCCGAGATCGCACAGGTCGCGACATCCTCGCGCGCCGCCACAAGCCGCGCCCGGTTGCGGGCGAACTCGGCATGCGCCTGCGCCAGCTTCAGCCCGAACGTCACGGGCTCGGCGTGGATGCCGTGGCTGCGGCCGATCGTCGGCGTCATCTTATGCTCGCGCGCGCGGCGTTCGAGCACCACCAGCAACGCGTCGAGATCGGCGATCAGGATGTCGCTAGCCTTGGCCAACTGTACGGCCAAGCACGTGTCGAGCACGTCCGATGAGGTCATGCCTTGGTGCATGAAGCGCGCTTCCGGCCCCACATGCTCGGCGACGTTGGTCAGGAAGGCGATCACGTCGTGCTTGGTCTCGCGCTCGATCTCGTCGATCCGATCGACCTCGAACGCGCCCTTTGCCCAGATCGCGGCGGCGGCTTCCTTGGGAACTACGCCCAGTTCGGCGAGCGCGTCGGTGGCGTGCGCCTCGATCTCGAACCAGATCTTGAAGCGCGCTTCGGGCGTCCAGATCGCGACCATGTCGGGGCGGGAATAGCGGGGGACCATCGGGTTTCCTCGGAAGCGTGAAGGGTAGGGCGCGTCGCGTGCCATATGGCCCGCGGTTGCATGCGAAACGCGGTAGCAGGACGCAGGGGAAGGTTCAAATCACCGCCGAGGGGTTATGATTCGCGATCTGCGGGCGTATACATATAGTCGATGGTCGGCAATATCGAGACTAGGTCTGTCTCGATACAACAGACCGTCAGTATAGGCGTAGAACTGCATCGGAGATATGCAATGTTGAAATTTGCTATGATCGCAGGCGTGGCTATGATTGCCGCACCGGTATTGGCGCAAACCACGACGGGTCCGCAACAGGGCTCCCCATCCGGCGCGGCTGCTGTCTCGTCGGGCGCTTCCGCCGATGGCGCTGCATCCGGACAACAAGGCACGCCGACCGATGCGGTGCCGATGCAGTCCGCGGCGCGCGAACAGCCGGCGACGGGCAGCCAAGTCGCACAGGTCGTCGACACCGAATTTCCGACCTATGACAAGAACGGCGACGGCAAGCTCAGCAATGCGGAGTTTGGCGGCTGGATGGTTGCGTTGAAGAGCAAGACCGATCCGAAGACCAAGCCGGATGCGCCCGAGACGAAGAAGTGGGTCTCCGCCGCGTTTGCGCAGGCCGATACCGACAAGAACAAGTTGCTGACGAAGACCGAGGTCACCAGCTTCCTGTCGCAGGGCTGAACTACACCGGCCGGGTGAATACCGTCGTCGCGTGACACGAGGCCGCCGAAACTGGTCGGCGGCCCTTTGGTCAGGTGCCGAGTGATCCTGTCGCCATCAGTGACAGGAACGGATTGCGGACGGCGTCCGAGGCGCGAGCGAGAAGCCGCCGCATGCGGGCGTCATAGGCGTCCACCGGATCCGTCGCGCGGCGGTGCGCCATCGTCCATCCACCGAACTGACGGTCGCGGATCGAAATATTGTGCTGCAATGACAGACTGTGATGGCGACGATCGTTCAATATTCGCCCGAACGTCGAGTCGATGCTTTCAGTGGGGCCTTCGATCACCTGCAAGAACCGCGTACCGTCCGACCATAGTAAACCGGTGACCCCGTCTATCGCATTGTTATGGCGCGACTGTTCCAATATTCCAACGAGATCGGCCTTGTCGCCCGCAACCGTGCTCGAACTCACGTAGAGAATTTGGCGCATCGGGTCTCCGGTCTGTCTTCGTAACAGACGGCTACTAGGAAACGCGGCACGGTGTCTTGCGGTGGATCAACTGCCCTTGCGGGTGGCTCGTTCCTCGGCTGCGCGGGTTTCTGCCAAGATCTGGCCCTGCGCCTCGGTGGCGCCGTCGAGCAATCGATCCGATGTTTCGGCGGCGGCTTCGGGAGTCAGCGACACCGCAACGCCGTCGGGTCCATCGACCATGACCTGTCCGTGTTCGGCCGTCACCGTCGAGGCTTCTTCCTGTACCTTTTTATCCACGTGCAACTCCTTTGACGGCATAACGAAGGCGCGGGCAAAACGGCTCGGCGTTACAGGGAACTTACAGCGTTATTGCCTTGCGCTAGATCAATCCTTGCGCGCGCAAGCTGACATGGCCGCCGGTGCCCATCACGATATGATCGTGAACCGTGATGCCGAGCCGCTTGCCCGCCTCGGCGATCGTCCGGGTGATGTCGATGTCGGCGCGGCTGGGGGAGGGGTCTCCGCTCGGGTGATTGTGGACGAGGATGATCGATGCCGAGCCCAGGTCGATCGCGCGGCGGATGACTTCGCGGACGTACACTGCGGCCTGGTCGATCGAGCCCTTGCTCATCACCTCGTCGCGAATCAGCATGTTCTTGGTGTTGAGGTGCAACACGCGGAAGCGTTCGATCGCGTGGTGCGCCATGTCTGCGCGGAGGTAATCGAGCAGCGCCTGCCAGTTGGCGAGCACCGGGCGGTCGCTGACGTGCGACTGGAGCAGGCGGATCGCGGCGGCGTGCGCGATCTTGATCGCCGCGGTCGAGATTTCGCCCATGCCCTTCACCCGGCCTAGCGCTTCGGCGTCCGCGGTGAGCACCCCGCCGATCCCGCCGAACTCGCGCATCAGAGCTTTCGCGAGTGCCTTGGTATCGCCGCGCGGGATCGCGATCGCGAGCAGGTATTCGATGAGTTCGTGATCGAGCAACGCGTCGCTGCCGCCTTCGAACAGGCGTTTGCGGAGGCGCCCTCGATGGCCCTTCAGATCGTTCCCCAAGACAGTGGCGTCGTCGTCCGGTTCGGCCATATCGATACGCTAGCACATCCACACGCAATTGCATGACGCCCCCGCTCCCGCCTATGCAGGAGGCTCGAATATGGCGGAGTGAGTGGGTGATCGAGACGAGCGAGACGGGGGTCGACCCCGGCCCCAATCCTCGCCGTCCGGTGCCTGTCCGGCGTATCATGCTGATTGTGGCGCTGGTGCTGCTCGCCGGGTTGATCGCGCTGTGGCTCGCGCGCAAGCCGATCGCGGAAGGGTTCATCGATCGCGAACTGGCAAAGGCCGGCGTGCCTGCGCGGTACGATATCGCCAACCTCGCGCTGGGTGGCCAGCGGCTGACGAACGTCGTGCTGGGCGATCCGGCGCATCCCGATCTGGTCGCGGACTGGGTCGAGACGCGAACCGGAGTCGGGCTGTCGGGGCCGTATCTGGTGGGCGTGCGCGCGGGCAAGGTTCGGCTGCGCGGGCGGCTGGTGGACGGCAAGGTGTCGCTCGGCGCGATCGACAAAATGCTGCCGGCATCGTCCGGCAAGCCGTTCTCGCTGCCCGCGCTCGACGTGGCGGTCGCCGATGGGCGGATGCGGCTGGAGACTCCGCAGGGTGTCGTCGGGTTAAAGCTCGCCGGATCGGGCAAGCTCGACGACGGGTTTCGCGGTACGCTGGCGGCGATCAGCGAGCGGCTCGATGTCGGCGGGTGCGTGATCGACCGGCTGGCGGCGACGGTGAAGCTGCGGATCGACACGGCGAAACCGACGATCACCGGGCCGGTACGCGTGTCGCGACTCGCCTGCGGGACGACTCGGGCGGATCATATCGTTGCGGACCTCGACGTCGGGCTCTCGGCCGCGCTCGACCGCTGGCAGGGCAAGGCGACGCTCAAGACCGGGGCGGCACGCGCACCGGGGATCGCGCTGGCAGGGGCAGGGGGCACGCTCGATTTCACCGGCAGCGCGGCCGCGACCAGCGGCAAGGCGGACATCGCCGCCGATACCGTCCGCACCGCGGAAGGGCAGGCACGGCGCGTTTCGATCGCGGGCGCTTACCGGATCGGCAAGCAGATCGCATTCGACGGACGCGTGAGGGCGAGCGGCGCGGCCGTGGCGCAGGCGCGGCTCGCCGACGTGGGCGGTCTTGGCGGTACGGTAGCGGGAACGCCCGTCGCGCCACTCGCGGTCGCCATGGCGCAGGCCATCGAGCGCGCGGGACGTGGTTTCGCAGCAGACGGCACCGTGTCGGTGCGGCTCGCTGACGGGCGCGGCTCGGCGGTGCTGTCCCGCCTCGCGCTCGCTTCGGCCAGCGGCGCGCGCGTGGCGCTCGGCGGCGGGAGTGGCGTTGCATTCGGTTGGCCGAAGGGTGGCGTGCGGCTGGACACGAACTTGGCGTTGCAGGGCGGCGGCTTGCCCGAGGCGCGCGTGTCGCTTGCGCAGGCGAAACCGGGCGCGGCGATCCGCGGCGTGGCGCGGATTGCCGCCTATGCGGCTGGGGGCGCTCGGCTGGCGCTGACCCCGGTGACGTTCAGCGCGACGCCCGGCGGCGCGACCTCGATCACCACGCAGGCAACGCTCGACGGTCCGATCGCGAACGGCCGCGTGGACGGTTTGTCGATGCCGGTCGCCGCTTTGTGGGATGGTCGTGGGCGGCTCGTCGTCAACACTGGCTGCGCGCCGCTCGCCGTCCAGCGCCTCGCGACATCCGGGCTGGTGCTCGATCCGTCGCGCCTGACCCTGTGCCCGATCGATGGCGCGCTGGTGCAAGTTAATGGCGCGCGGATCAGCGGTGGCGCGAATATCGCTGCGGCGAAGTTGAGCGGACGACTCGGCACCACCCCGATCACGCTCGCGACCGCCGGAGCGACAGTGCGGCTAGCCGGTCGCGGCTTCCAGATCGAGGGCGTGCAGACGCGGATCGGTGCGCCCGAGCGCGTCACGCGACTCGATTTCGGCACCGTCACGGGCCGTATGACGGGACAGGGTGTGGCGGGCGCGTTCACCGACGCATCGGGGCAGATCGCCAATGTCCCCCTGCTGCTCGGCAATGCGGCGGGCGAGTGGACGCTGGTCGGCGGCGCGCTCAAGCTCACCGGCGCGATGGGCGTATCCGATGCCGCGCCGTCTCCTCGGTTCAAGCCGCTTGCCGCGCGCACCGTTACGCTCGCACTGGTCAACGGCACGATCACCGCGGCGGGGACGCTGTTCGAGCCGACGACCAACACCAAGGTCGCCGACGTCACGCTGACCCACGCGCTCGGCGCCGGTGCGGGCAAGGCCGACCTCGACGTACCCGCGATCGCGTTCGCCAAGGACAGACTGCAACCCGACGCGCTTACCCCGCTCACCTTCGGCGTGATCGCCGAGGTCAACGGGTCGGTCAGCGGGGAGGGGCATATCGCCTGGAGCCCCGCTGGCGTGACCAGCACGGGCGTGTTCCGCACCGCCGGCACCGATCTCGCCGCCGCGTTCGGCCCGGTCACCGGCATCGCCACCGAGATCCGCTTCACCGACCTGCTCAATCTCCAGAGCGCGCCGGGGCAGGTGGCGACGATCCGCACGCTCAACCCCGGCATCCCGGTCACCGACGGCACGATCCGCTACCAGACGCTGCCCGGTGCGCGCGTGCAGGTCGAGGGTGGTTCCTGGCCATTCGCCGGCGGATCGCTCGCACTCGACCCGACTTTGCTCGACTTCTCCGCACCAAAGGAGCGCCGGATGACGTTCCACGTCGCCAACATGGCGGCCGACCAGTTCCTGCAACAGTTCGATTTCAAGAATCTCGATGCGACCGGGATCTTCGACGGCGTCCTGCCGATGATCTTCGACGAGAGCGGTGGCCGGATCGAGGGCGGTGATCTGCGCGTGCGGCCGGGGGGCGGCACGCTCGCCTATGTCGGCGATCTCAGCCAGAAGGACCTCGGCATCTGGGCGAACATCGCGTTCCAGGCGCTGAAATCACTCCGTTACCAGTCGCTGCGGGTCGGCATGAACGGGCCGCTCGCGGGCGAGATGGTCACCGATGTGCGTTTTGCCGGGATCAGCCAGGGCGAGGGGGCGAAAGCGAACTTCATCGTCCGCCGGCTCCAGAAACTGCCCTTCATTTTCAACATCCGCATCAAGGCGCCCTTCCGCGGGCTGCTCGACTCGGCGCAGAGCTTCTATGACCCGAAACGGCTGATCCAGCGGAACTTGCCCGCACTTATCCAGCAGCAGTCGGCGCCGCCTCCTCCGAAACCCCCAACCATTCAGCCTCCCGCAAGCAGGATCGTGCCATGACCGAAACAGGATTGAACAAGCAGGAGCAAAGGCCGATCTTGCATAGGATGACGAGGACGATTGCGATTATCGGGCTGACGGCCGCCTTGCCGGGCTGCATCAACGTGTCGGCACCAGACAAGCCGATCGAGATCAACCTCAACATCAACGTCACGCAGGAAGTGGTCTATCGTCTCGATGGCGAGGCGAAATCGTTGATCCAGCAGAATCCGGGGATATTCTAAGATGAGCGTTTTTGCAGGCAGAGGCGGGATCAGTGTCATGTTTGCCGCAGCCGTGGCTCTCGGCGGCCTTTCGGTGGCGGCATCCGCCCAGCGCGACCCGGCTTACGCTGCAGCGCGCGCGGGTGGCGAAGTCGGTGAGCAGCCCGACGGCTATCTCGGCCTCGTCGGGGCGGCGAGCGGCAACCTGCGCGCGCTGGTCAACAACATCAATATCCAGCGCAAGTCGGCGTACACCCAGAAGGCGCAGGCGAGTGGCGCGACGGTCGAGCAGCTCGCGTTCACGAGCGGGTGCAACCTGATCCTGCAGACCAATCCCGGCGAAAAGTACAAGACGCCCAACGGGGTGTGGAAGACGCGCACCGCCGGCGCCCCCGAACGCGATTCGCGCTGCGTTTGAACCCCCGTCATGCCGGGCTCGTTCCGGCATCCACGGTTCCGCGGACTCGATAGTCGTGACTGTGCGGAACCGTGGACTCCGGAACAAGCCCGGGGTGACGAAGACAGGAGCTTCCCCCCGTGGCGCGAGGTCCCGGCTTTCGCCGGGATGACGAAGCGCGCGGCCGTTGCGACGTCCAGCTCTTAAATCCTCCCCCGCCAGGGGAGGTGGCAGGCGTCAGCCTGGCGGAGGGGGAGGCAAGCGAAACCTATGCTCCGTGTCCGCCCCCTCCGTCACCTTCGGCGACACCTCCCCTGGCAGGGGAGGATCGAACGGGCCCATTAATGACGCCCTTGTCACACCGGTTGACTTGCACCCCCCCCTTTTCTAAACGGACCGCGCCTTGGCGGGATCGCTCGTCGCTGTGTGTTTCCTCCCCGATGCGAAATCAGGTGGAGGGCTATGCGTGGCGGAGATCGAACCCGGACAGGACCCCCAGGGTGTTGACGATCCGCGACTTTCCGCGCTCGATGAGCGATTGAGAGAGGTCAAGGCTCGGGAAACACTGAAAAAGGGGCAGAAGGGGGCGGATGCCGAGCGGGGATACTCGCAAGGCAATCGCGTCATTTCCGCTCTTATAGGGAGTCTCGTCGGCAGTGCGCTGATCGGGTGGTTGATAGACCATTGGTTCGGCACTGGCCCTTGGGGGCTGATCGTGCTGCTGTTCCTCGGGATAGCGGTCGCGTTCAGGCAGATCATTCGAATTTCAGGCGAGCGCCCGGAGTAACCGGGCGTTTGTCGTATCAAGACGGCAGGGATTCCACGTGGCGGCAGAACAGGGCGGCAAGATCGATCCGATGCACCAGTTCCTGATCGAGCCGGCGTTCGGCTCGCACTGGATCGTTGGTGGCTATGACCTGTCGTTCACCAACTCCGCATTGTGGATGGTGGTGACGCTGGTCGCGCTTTGGGCGTTCATGATCGGCGGCATGAAGCGCGAGCTCGTGCCCGGTCGCTGGCAGATGGCGGTCGAGGGCTTTACCGGCTTCATCTCGGGCATGCTGGAGCAGAATGTCGGCCCCGGCGGCAAGCGCTTCGTGCCCTATGTCTTCTCGCTGTTCATGTTCATCCTGTTCGCGAACATCATCGGCCTGCTCCCGTTCGGCATCGTTCCCGGCGTGCATCCGTTCACCGTGACCAGCCACATGACCGTCACCGGCGTGCTGGCGCTGATCAGCTTCGCGATCGTTCTGGTCGTCGGCTTCGGCAAGCACGGCTTCCACTTCTTTTCGCTGTTCGTGCCGAGCGGTACGCCGGCGCTGATGATCCCGCTGATCTTCGTGGTCGAGCTGATGTCGTTCCTGGTGCGTCCGTTCTCGCTCGGTCTGCGACTGTTCGTGGCGATGACCGCGGGGCATATCCTGCTCAAGGTGCTGGCCGCGTTCGTGATCAACGGCCTGAACCTCGGCGGGATGTATATCGGTCTGGTGAGCGCGCCGAGCATGTTGCTGATGATCGGCATCACGCTGCTCGAGCTGCTGGTCGCCGCAATCCAAGCATACGTGTTCGCGTTGCTGACGTCGGTCTATCTGAACGATGCCGTAAACCTTCACTAAGTTTTCCATTACCTAACTGATTTTCAAAAGGAATTTATCATGGACGCACAAGCAGCAAAGATGATCGGCGCCGGCCTCGCAGCGATCGGCATGGGCCTCGCAGCCCTCGGCGTGGGCAACGTGTTCGCACAGTTCCTCGCCGGCGCCCTGCGCAACCCGGGCGCAGCCGACAGCCAGCAGGGCCGTCTGTTCATCGGTTTCGCAGCAGCCGAGCTTCTCGGTCTGCTCGCCTTCGTCACCATGATCATCCTGGTGTTCGTCGCCTAACCACTCGCTGATTTGGCCGGGCAACCGCGCCCGGCCGGATTAACGCAGGACAGACCAATGCCTCAGATTGCCCAGATAGCCGCCACCTACGCCTCGCAGATCTTCTGGCTGCTCCTCACCTTCGGCATCCTGTATTTCGGGATCGGCAAGGGAATGGTGCCAAAGATCGTGTCCAACGTGGACTCGCGCGAAGGCAAGATCGCAGGCGATCTGGCGGCGGCGGTCGCTGCCCGTGCGCAGGCCGATACGGTCCAGGCGAACTGGCAGGCCGAAATGGACGCGGCGCGTACCGCGGCGCAGGCCGAGACGGCGGCTGCCGCGAAACGTGCGGCGCTCGCCTTCGAGCAGCAGGTGCATGCGGCCGACGCCGAACTCGCCGAGCGTCTGGGTCATCACGACCTGGCGGTAGCGAACGCAAAGGCCGAGGCGCTCTCGAACCTTCAGGGTGTCGCCGCCGAGGCAGCACAGCAATTGGCCGCCAAGGTCGCAGGGCTCCAGGTCAGCCTGGATGCGGCGAGCGACGCGGTACGCAGGACGACGGCGCATGGCTAATCCAGATTCGGCCGCAAAGGTCATCCACGAAGAGGGCATGGCGCCCGAGGGTGCGATCGACAACCAGGGCATCCAGGGCCACACGACCGCGCCCGGTGGCGTCGAACACGTCGCCGATCCGACCGCCCTCGGCCTGACCTCGACGGGCTGGGTCGCGGTGGCGATGATCGTCGTCATCCTGCTGATGATCTGGAAGAAGGTTCCGGGGATGATCGGCAAGATGCTCGACACGCGCATCGCCGGGATCCGCACGCAGCTCGACGAAGCCAAGGCGCTCCGTGCCGAAGCCGAAGCGATTCGCACCGAGTATGAGGCCAAGGCCAAGACCGCGCACGTCGAAGCCGAAGCGATGAAGGCCCACGCACATACTGAAGCCGCGGCGATCATCGCCAAGGCAAAGGCCGGTGCCGAGGACCTTATGGCCCGTCGCGCGAAGATGGCCGAAGACAAGATCGCCGCCGCCGAACGCGCCGCGATCGCGGAGGTCCGTGCGCGGGCGGCGGATTCTGCGGCGAAAGCTGCCGGCATCCTCATCGCCGAGCACCATGACGCAGCCGCCGACCGCGCAATGGTCGACCGCTCGATCTCCAGCCTAGCCCGTCTGAACTAAGTCTTCCCCTCTCCCCTCGGGGGAGAGGAAGGGGCCCGCTGCGAAGCAGTGGGAAGGTGAGGGCACGTGTCCCTCCCGCACTAACATTTTTGACGGTCGTCTCTTCCCGGGTTTCCGGCGGCCGAGTCTCCAATCTGAGCCCGTTGGAGAACACTCATGTCCTGGCTCATCCTCGCGGTCGCCGTCGTCACTGAAATCTGCTGGGCGCTCAGCCTCAAATGGGCAGCCACCCTCGCCACGTGGCAGGCCTCCAGCGTCCCGATCGTCCTGAGCTTCGTCAACATGGGCCTGCTCGCGCTAGCCATGCGCGGCCTCCCCGCAGGCACCGCCTACGCGATCTGGACCGGCGCAGGCGCGATCGGCGTCATCATCGGCGGCGTCATCCTGTTCGGCGACAAGGTCAGCGGCATCCAGGCCTGCTTCATGGCACTCACGGTGGTCGGCATCGTCGGCACCAAGGTCTTCGCTCAAGCCTGACCCTCTGCCTTCGCCCGCAGGGCGCGGGAGATTGATTCACGCGAAGGCGCAAAGGCGCGAAGAGAAGGTTGGTTCACGCGGAGACGCGGAGACGCGGAGGTGTTGGATGTGAGGCTCACGGGGCGGCTGCATCTTAGCGATGATATAAGCCTTCGGCAGTTTGAGGGCGAACGCTGCACTGCTCGCATCTTCTCTCCGCGGCTCCGCGTCTCCGCGTGAACATACCTTCTTCTCTTCGCGCCATCGCGCCTTCGCGTGAACATCACTGCCTTGCGCTGGCATAACCCCCTCGCACTCCCTAGATTCCTGAGCGATGTCCTCCCCAAATTCCCCCGACCGTTTCAACGAAGACAAATCCACGTTCGCAGTCCGGGGTGGCGGCGAGACGCCTGACCTGGCCGCGGGCGTCGCGGCGATCAGGAACGTGCTCGACACGCTGCCGATCCGCCCTGGCGTCTACCGCATGCAGGACGCGCGTGGTGACGTGCTCTACGTCGGCAAGGCGCGCGCGCTTCGGAACCGCGTCGCGAACTACGTCCAGGTCGAGCGGCTGACGAAGCGCCTCCAGCGGATGGTCTCGCAGACCCGGTCGATGACCATCGTCACCACCAACAACGAGGCCGAGGCGCTGCTGCTCGAATCGCAGCTCATCAAGCGCTACCGCCCCGCCTACAACGTGCTGCTCCGCGACGATAAGAGCTTCCCGTTCATCCTCCTGCGCGACGATCACGCCTTCCCCCGCGTCCAGAAACACCGCGGAGCCCGCCGCGCGAAGGGCAATTACTACGGCCCGTTCGCGAGCGCGGGATCGGTCAACAACACGCTCAACGCGCTGCAGAAGCTGTTCCTCCTGCGCAGTTGTACCGACAGCTTCTTCAAGACGCGCGACCGGCCGTGCCTGCTCTACCAGATCAAGCGCTGCTCCGCGCCGTGCGTCGGCCGCATAGACGAAGCCGCCTACAACGAGCTGGTCGAGGACGCGAAAGCCTTCCTCGGCGGCAAGTCGACCGGCGTGCAGGCCAAGCTCGGCGCACAGATGCAGGCCGCCGCCGAGAACATGGACTTCGAACTCGCGGCGTTGCTCCGCGACCGACTCCGCGCGCTCACCTTCATCCAGGGCACGCAGGCGATCAACGCGGAGGGCGTGGGCGACGCCGACATCTTCGCGATGGCGTGCAAGGACGGCCTCATCGGCATCCAGGCGTTCTTCATCCGCGGCGGCCAGAATTGGGGCCATCGTAGCTTCTTCCCGCAGCACACCAACGATGTCCCCGAGGACGAGGTGCTGACCAGCTTCCTCGGTCAGTTCTACGAGGAAGTCCCCCCGCCCAAGCAGATCCTGCTCGACCGAGACCTCCCCGAAGGCGCACTCCTCGTCGAGGCACTGGGCGAACGCGCCGGCTACAAGATCGTGCTGCAAGTCCCGCAGCGTGGCGATCGCCGCCGCCTGATGGACCAGGCCAAGCGCAACGCGGTCGAGGCGATCGAACGCCGCCAGGCAGAATCGACCACCCAGGCCAAGCTCCTGCGCGAGGTCGCCGACCTGTTCGACCTCGCCGAGCCGCCCGAACGCATCGAGATCTACGACAACAGCCACATCCAGGGCACCGCCGCGACCGGCGCGATGGTCGTCGCCGGGCCCGAAGGCTTCCGCAAGGGCCAGTATCGAAAGTTCAACATCAAGAACAAGGATACCGCCCCGGGCGACGATTTCGCGATGATGCGCGAGGTGTTCACCCGCCGCTTCTCGCGCGCGCAGGCGGAAGACCCCGATCGCGATTCCGGCGAATGGCCGGACTTGGTGCTGATCGACGGCGGCAAGGGCCAGCTCAACACGGTCAAGGCCGCGCTCGAGGACCTCGGCGTCGAGGACGTGTGCCTGGTCGGCATCGCCAAGGGCCCGGAGCACGGCCGCGATGGCCGCGAGGTGTTCCACATGCTCGACGGCCGCGAGTTCCAGCTCCCCGTCAACGCGCCGGTCCTGTTCTACCTCCAGCGCCTGCGCGACGAGGTCCACCGCTTCGCGATCGGCGTCCACCGCGACAAGCGCAGCAAGGCGATCGGCGCCAGCCCGCTAGACGAGGTCCCCGGCATCGGCCCCGCGCGGAAAAAGGCGCTGCTGATGCACTTCGGCACCGGCCGCGCGGTCCGCAATGCGAGCCTGCAGGACCTGCAACAGGCACCGGGGGTGTCAGCGGGCGTCGCGCAACAGGTGTACGACTTCTATCACTCGCGATGAGCCGGCGGGTGATGGCATGCGGAGCGACCGTGAAGAAATGAAACGCAATCTTCATCACCATTTGTTACGAATGGTCTCGTGACCACGCCCGTGTTTCTTACCGTCGACACCGAGTTCGCGTGGCGGCATCACGTTTCGGGGCTCGACGTCGATGCGATCTATGCACGGTCGCTGGAGCCGGCCGGCGTCGGACTAGGCTACCAGCTGGCAGAGCTGGCACGGCACGATCTGAAGGCGTGTTTCTTCGTCGATCCGATGCCCGCGATCACCTTCGGACCGACACCTGTGCGCCGTATGATCGAGACGATCCTCGAAGCCGGGCAGGAGGTACAGCTTCACCTTCACCCCAATTGGACGAGCGCGCAGGCGGGCGACCACGGCGCCGCACATGATCGGTTCGCGCTGTTCGATTACAGCCTCGCCGAACAGACCGATCTGCTCGTCCGCGCCACCAACCTGCTGGTCGAGGCCGGCGCGCCTGCGCCGATCGCGTTCCGCGCTGGCAGCTATGCAGCTAACGACGATACGCTGACCGCGCTCGGGGCGCTCGGTTTCCGCTACGACAGCAGCCACAACGGCTCCGAATCGCCGGGATCGAGCCGGATATCACTACCCCCACGCCAGATCTCACCGGTTCGATGGTCGCCCGACAGCGATCTGGTCGAGGTGCCCGTAACCGTGATCGAGGATCTGCGCGGACGGATCCGTACCTTCCAGCTGTGCGCGCTGTCCGCGGGGGAAAGCTACGACGCGCTCGAACATGCCGCAGCGTCGCATCATGCGGCGGTGACGATCGTCTCGCACGGTTTCGAACTCGCCAACCGCCGCGGCACGCGCGCGAACGGGATGCACGTCCGTCGCTTCCAGGCGTTGTGCGCCATGCTTGCCGAGCTGCGCGACGTGCTGCCGACCACGCATTTCGCGGATCGGCCGGTGTTGGCGCTCGGCCAGCCGGACGTGCCGCTCGGCCCCGATCCGCTGCGCACCCGCTGGCGTCAGGCCGAGCAACTCTGGTCCAACTGGATTTCCGAGCGCCCCCGGTCGCGGCAACGCTGACGTCCGCCGCTGATCGCCGGGCCCTGCCACTCCCCGCCGGAGGGCGCTAAAGGACGCCATGCACCTCCGCGCATCCGCCATTGTCGTCGCCGTCCGCCAGCATGGCGAGCATGGGGCGATCGTGCGTGCGCTCACCCGGAACGACGGGGTCCAGCCCGGCTACGTCCGCGGCGGTCGGTCGCGCGCGATGCGCCCCGTGCTCCTCCAGGCGAACGTCATCCAGGGTGAGTGGCGCGCGCGAACCGGCGAGCAACTCGCCTCGTTGACCGCCGAGCTGATCCACAGCCGCGCGACGCTCCACGGCGAACCGCTCGCCGCGGGTGCGCTCGAATGGGCGACCGCGCTGGCCGCCGCCGCACTCCCCGAAGCGCAGCCCTATCCGCAGATCCACGATGCGCTCGACGGTGTGCTCGGCGCGATCGAAAGCGCGCCATCCGCCCGCGGCTGGGCGGCGGCGCTGGTGCGGTACGAATTGCTGGTGCTGGCGGAACTGGGGTTCGGGCTCGACCTGGACCGCTGCGTCGCGACAGGAGCTGAGGACGATCTCGGTTTCGTGTCGCCCAAGAGCGGCGCGGCGGTCTCGCGCGGGGCGGCGTTCGGGTATGAGACCAAGTTGCTGCGATTACCCGACTTCCTCCTGGCGGGCGGCGAAGCGGTGTGGCCCGACATCTTCGATGGCCTGCGTCTTACGGGACATTTCCTCGCCCGCGACATCCTCGTCGACCGCCGCGCCGATCCGTTGGCGGCGCGCGACCGGCTGGTGGATCGTCTGAAAAGGGCGGTTGCGTGAGCGCGCACTGCCCGGCAAGGGCCGCGCAGGAGGAACGCACATGCCCTTGATCGCGATACTGGCCGGCGACGGCATCGGACCCGAAGTCACGGCGGAGGCGCGTCGCGTGCTGGATGCGCTCGGCCTCGACCTCACCTATGAAGAGGGCCTCGTCGGCGGCGCCGCGTACAAGGCGGTCGGCCACCCCCTGCCGCCCGAGACGCTCGAGCTCGCCCGCCGCGCCGATGCCATCCTGTTCGGTGCGGTCGGCGACCCCGACTGCGATACGCTCGAACGCCAGTTCCGCCCCGAGCAGGCCATTCTCGGTCTGCGCAAGGACCTCGGCCTGTTCGCCAACCTTCGCCCGGCCAAGCTGTTCGCCGGCCTCGAGGACGCCTCTGCGCTCCGTCCCGAGATCGCTCGGTCGATCGACATGGTCATTGTCCGCGAGCTGACCGGCGACGTGTATTTTGGCGCAAAGGGCATCCGCACCACCGCCGAAGGCCTGCGCGAAGGCCATGACGAGATGCGCTACGACGAAGCCGAGATCGCGCGCATCGCCCGCGTCGGCTTCGAGACGGCGCGCACGCGGAAAGGCAAGCTGCTCTCGGTCGACAAGGCCAATGTGCTCGAAACCTCGCAGCTCTGGCGCGACGTCGTGATCGAAGTCTCGGCCGAGTATCCCGACATCGAACTCAGCCACATGTACGTCGACAACGCGGCGATGCAGCTCGTGCGTAATCCGGGCCAGTTCGACGTGATCGTCACCGGCAACCTGTTCGGCGACATTCTCTCGGACGAAGCGTCGATGTGCGCCGGCTCGATCGGTATGCTGCCGTCCGCCGCGCTCAACGGCTCGAACAAGGGCATGTACGAACCGATCCACGGCAGCGCGCCCGACATCGCCGGGCAGGGCAAGGCCAATCCGTGCGCGGCGATCCTGTCCGCCGCGATGATGTTGCGCCACTCGCTCGACCTGCCCGAAGCGGCGGAGCGGATCGAGGCCGCTGTCGCGGCCGCTATCCTCGGCGGCGCGCGTACGCCCGATCTCGGCGGGACGCTGTCGACCTCCGCGATGGGCGACGCCATTCTCGCCGAACTCGGCTGACCCGGTGATCCCCGACCTTCTCGAACTCGCGATCGTCATCCCGACGTTCAACGAGAAGGCCAACGTTCCGACGTTGATCGCCAAGCTCGACCAGGCGCTGGTCGGGCGCAACTGGGAGGCGATCTTCGTCGACGACGATAGTCCCGACGGCACCGCCGATGCCGCGCGCGAGATTGCCCGGCTCGACAAGCGCGTGCGCGTGATCCAGCGGATCGGCCGGCGCGGGCTGTCGTCGGCGTGCATCGAGGGCATGTGCGCCACCGCCGCGCCGGTCGTCGCGGTGATCGACGGGGATCTCCAGCATGACGAAACGCGGCTTCCCGCTATGCTCGATCTGCTCAAGGACGGCGAGACCGACGTGGCGATCGGCTCGCGGTTCGTCAGCGGCGGCTGCACCGGGGAATGGGACAGCGACCGCGTCGCCAAGTCGGCGCTCGCCACCAAGCTGTCGCGCCGCGTGCTGAAGTGCGACCTCAACGATCCGATGAGCGGCTTCTTCATGATCCGCACCGACATCGTCCGCCGCCTTGCGCCGTCGCTGTCGGCGATCGGCTTCAAGATCCTGCTCGACCTGCTGACGGCGTCACCGACACCGCTCCGCTTCGTCGAGGTCCCGTACACCTTCCGCTGCCGTACCGAGGGCGAGAGCAAGCTCGATCACGTCGTTGCGATGGAATATCTGATCGCGATCTACGACCGGATGTTCGGGCGGGTCGTGCCGGTGCGGTTCGCGATGTTTTCTGCGATCGGCGTGCTCGGCGTCGGCATCCACATGGCCGTGCTGACCGCGTTGTTCGTCGGGATCGGCGCGAATTTCGTGGTTGGCGAGATCGTCGCGACGCTGGCTGCGCTGACCTTCAACTTCTTCCTCAATAACACACTGACATACCGTGACCGGCGGCTAAAAGGATGGCGTCAACTGGTCGACGGCTGGATGTCGTTCGCGGTGATCTGCTCGGTCGGCGCGGTCGCCAACGTCGGCATCGCCGCGTTCCTGTACGAGATGCGCGACGGTGCCTGGGCGGCATCGGCACTGATGGGCGTGCTGGTCGGCGCGGTGTGGAACTACGCGCTGTCCACGAAATTCACCTGGGGCCGGTACTGAACCCATTCCTGATCCTCCCCCGCAAGGGGGAGGTGGCTGGCGCTTGCCAGACGGAGGGGGAGGGAAACGACACGGGGGTTGCGTGGTCCTCCCCCTCCGTCGCCTTCGGCGCCACCTCCCCCTGGCGAGGGAGGATTGAGACACCCTTCATGCCCTCACACACCCGCAAGGCTTGTCATCGCCGCTCCCCCCCGGCAAAGCGGCGCGCATGAAGCGCAAGACCGGCCAGGATCGTTCGATCACCCAGAATTGGCGTCCCGCGACGCGCGCCATCCGCGGCGGCACCGCCCGCAGCGAATATGGCGAGACGTCGGAGGCGTTGTTCCTCACCTCGGGCTATTGCTACGACAAGGCGGGCGACGCCGCGGCGCGCTTTGCCGGCGAGCAGGAGGGGATGACCTATTCCCGCCTCCAGAACCCGACCGTGCAGATGCTCGAAGAGCGGATCGCGCTGCTGGAGGGCGCCGAGGCGTGCCGGACGATGGCAACCGGCATGGCGGCGATGACCGCGTCGCTTCTGTGCCAGCTCCAGACCGGGGATCACCTCGTCGGTGGCCGCGCGGCGTTCGGCTCGTGCCGCTGGCTCACCGATACGTTGCTGCCGAAGTTCGGTATCGCCACGACGATCGTCGATGCGCGCGATCCGCAGGCATTCCTCGACGCGGTTCGCCCCGAGACGAAGGTGTTCTTCTTCGAGACGCCCGCCAACCCGACGATGGACATCGCCGACCTGAAGGCGATCTGCGACATCGCGCGCGAACGCGGCATCACGACGGTGGTCGATAACGCCTTCGCGACGCCGGCCTTGCAGCGTCCGATGGAGTTCGGCGCGGATGTCACCGCGTACAGCGCGACCAAGATGATGGACGGGCAGGGCCGCGTGCTCGCCGGCGCCGTTTGTGGTACCGAGGACTTCATCACCAACACGCTGCTGCCCTTCACGCGCAACACCGGCCCGACGCTGTCGCCGTTCAATGCGTGGGTGGTGCTCAAGGGCCTCGAAACGCTCGACCTGCGGATCCGCCGCCAGTCCGAGAACGCGATGAAGGTCGGCCAATTCCTGGAGGGCCGCGTCCCCCGCGTGCTGCACCCGGGCCTGCCGAGCCATCCGCAATACGAACTGGCAAAGCGCCAGATGGACGCGTGCGGCCCGATCTTCGCGTTCGAGGTCGAGGGTCGCGAGCAGGCGCACGCGTTGCTCGACGCGCTCGAACTCGTTGATATCTCGAACAACATCGGCGATTCGCGCTCGCTGATGACGCATCCGGCCTCGACCACGCACGCCAGCGTCTCGCCCGACAAGCAGATCGAGATGGGCGTGACCGAGGGGCTGCTGCGCCTCAACGTCGGGCTCGAGGATGCGCAGGACGTGATCGACGATCTCGACCAGGCGCTGCGTCAGGCGGGCCTGTGAAGGCGCTGTTCCCCAACGCGGCGACGACCGATGGGGTGACGGTGCGCGTGTCGGTCAGCTACCTGCCCGAACAGTCCGAGCCCGAGCGCGGCCGCTGGTTCTGGGCGTATCACATCCGCCTCGAGAACGACGGCGACGAGAGCGTCCAGTTGCTCACCCGCCACTGGGTCATCACCGACGGCCGCGGCGCGCGCCACTCGGTCGAGGGCGAAGGCGTGGTCGGCGAACAACCGGTAATCGAACCAGGCGCGAGCTTCGATTACGTTTCGGGCTGCCCGCTCGCGACTCCGTCGGGTGCGATGCACGGCAATTACCGCATGGTCCGCGAGGATGGCGCGATCTTCGACGTCGAAATCCCCCGCTTCTCGCTGTTCGCGCCCGCGGTGCTGAATTGATGCGCGTCGCCAATACTAGTCCCGGATTCCCAAGAGCCCGTCACCCCAGCGAAAGCTGGGGTATCCCCGTTGGCAGTCGCCACGCCCGCCCCATGAATATCCCAGCTTCCGCTGGGATGACGGGCGAGGGTGGGACAATGAGCATAGGGCATGCCCAATGAAGCGCACGCATCTCCCGCTCAACGGCCTGCGCGTGCTCGACGCGGCGGCGCGGCATCTGTCGTTCACGCGTGCCGCCGACGAACTCGCGGTCACGCCGGCGGCGGTCGGCCAGCAGATCCGGGCGCTGGAGGATACGCTCGGCGTCGTGCTGTTCCGCCGCACCACGCGCGGGCTCGAACTGACGCCCGAGGCTGAGGCTGGCCTCGGCGCGCTCCGCGGCGGGTTCCTCCAGTTCGAGGAGGCCGTGCGCGCGATGCAGGCTGGGCAGTCGTCGAAATCCTTGACGATCGCGGCGCCGCGCGACCTGACCGAGAAGTGGCTGATGCCGCGGCTTGCGCAGATCGCCGAGGCGGATCCCGAACTGCGGTTCGTGCTGATCACCGCGGACGAGAATGTCGACTTCACCGAAGCCAATCTCGATCTCGCGATCCGCTGGGGCGATGGCCCGGGCGAGCATGAGGGCGAGGCGCTAGAATCCGAAGGCATGGTGACGATTTCCGCGCCCGGCGTCGACAGCGAGGCGGCGATCGCCTGGTGTGGCGAGGATGGCGTGGCGCTGGTCCGCGTCACCGATGCCGGACTCGCGATCGATGCGGCGGCGGCGGGGCTTGGCCGCGCGACCGTTCCCGAACTGCTCGCCCGCCGCGATCTGGCGCAGGCCCGCGTGCGGCTGATCGGCGAGTCGCAGCCATCGAAGGGCGGCTATTGGCTCGTCGCCCCGCTCCCGCAGTGGCGCCAGAAGAAAGTCCGCGCGCTCGTGGATGCCCTGACCGCGTGAGGCAATCCGGACGTAGACCGCGGCGCGCTGGCGTATCGCCGGTGTTGAAGACGCGACGGCTGCGGTTGCGTCCGCTCGTCGAGGGCGATGCGACTGCGTTGCACCCGATGCTCGCCGATGCGGAGTTGATGGCCTATTCCGCCGATGGTCCGCTCGGCACCGTCGATGATGTCCGCAGCTATCTCGCCGAGGAAGCCGCGCCCGGCAACCAGCGCACCTGGGCGATCACCCGCACCGGCGACGACCGCGCAATCGGCTGGGTCTCGGGCAGCGAGGCTGACGGGGCAGGGGTGACCGAGATCGGCTTCATCCTCGCACGGGAGGCATGGGGGCGAGGGATCGCGCGGGAGGCTGTGTCGGCGGTGATCGACCGGCTGTTCGCGGAAGGTCGGAGCCGGGTATTCGCGGATGCGGATACCGAGAACGCCGCGTCGATTCTGCTGCTGGAGCGCTTGGGGTTCCGTCGCGAGCGGCTGCTCCGCGACGAATGGGAAACACATTTGGGCCTGCGCGACAGCCTGATCTACGGGCTCTGCGCGGATAGCTGGCAGGCGGCCGGGCGGGCCTGAGCCTCATTCCATAAGCCGTTCTCCTGCGAACGCAGGAGCCCAGGATCACAAACGCTACCGTCAGTTACCCTGGACCCCCGCCTCCGCGGGGGAACGGCATGGTTTGGCGTTCGTCGGTACTCGATCAGCGTACAAGGGCCTTCTTGGAACGCCCGCTATGCCTACCGCGCCGCCAACAGCGCCAACGCCCGCCCCATCAGTCCCGCGAACCGAACCTCGTTCACCGCATCATCCGCCCGGTGCCAGTTCCCGGTCGCCGCATACCAACGCCCGTTCTTCGCCTGGACGAGGTAGTTCAAGCTCAGCACGCCAGGCTCACCGCCGCCCTTGAACCCGACATACCCAAACCGCTTGGCGATCGCCGGATCGACTCCCGCATTCACCCCCAGCACCGCCCGAGTCGTAGCATCCGCCCCGCGTAACCGATTGAGCAGCCCCGCCATCGCCGCCGGGCTCGCAAACCATTCGACGCTGTCGATCGCCACCGGCTTCCCCGCGAACACGGTCGGATCCAGCTTGGCCGTGGAGATCTTCACCGCATTGTCGACCAGCAGCGCGCGCCGCTCGTCTACCGAGCCAGCCGCCCAAGCCTTCGTCAGCGCGGGATCGCCCTTCAGCACAAACATCTCGCGCGTGGTCATCACCGGCACGCTGCCGCCCGCGGCCTCCGCCATCGCATCGACCTTCGCGCGCCCGAGCGTCGTCAGCAGCGTATCCGTTGCCGTGTTGTCGCTGATCGAGATCATCATCGTCGCCAGCGTCTGCACCGTTGCGGGCGACCCCGCCGGCCAGGTCTGCAACACGCCGGACGGCAGGGACGGCGCCCCGACCTTCACGACGTCCTCCCAATGCCGCTCGCCCGCCGCAACCTGACGCGCCAGTTCCGCCAGCACCCAAAGCTTGAACGCCGACCCGAGCGGTGCCGCGACATCCGCCCGGTATTCGAGGATGGGCACAGGCTTGCCCTCGTCGAGCGCATACAGCCCGAACCCGCTAGCCCCCGGCAGAGCCCAAAACTCCGCCTCGACCTTCGCCAGGCTATCGTCGCGCGCGCCCGTGCCGGTAATCAGCAACCCGGTCGCGGCATGCGGCGCCTCGGGGTCGATCACCAGCCGAACGCTCGCCGTCCCCCGCGCATATCCCACGACCAGATCTGCGCTCCACGCCGAGGTCGCCGCCAGCGACTCGATCTTCCGCGGCGCTCCCAGCGTCGCCTTCAGCTTTTCGACGATCGTCGCGAACTGCGCCTTCGGCACCTTCTCGCGGAAGCTCGCGGCGAAATATGTGTCATACGCGGCCCGCCCATCGAGGATCGCGACCAGCGCATCGGCCTTCGCCCGCAACGCCGGGTCCGCCACCGCGTCCTGCGCCACCGCACCGACCGGCAGCAAGGCCACCGCCAACGCCACCAGCCAGAGCGCGAGGCCTCGCATCAGTTCTTCAGCTTCCAACCGCTCTTCAGCAACCGGTAGCAGAGCGTCGCCAGCACGAGATCGATCACGAGGATCACGATCCCGCCGATCATCACCGGCGAGTCGGCGATCCCGAGGAACCCGTAACGAAAGCCCGAGATGATGTAGAAGAACGGGTTGGCATGGCTGAACGCGCGGAACGCCGGCGCCAGCTTGTCGACCGAATAGAACGTCCCCGACAACAGCGACAACGGCGCGATCACGAAATTGGTGACGGCGGCCGCATGATCGAACTTGTCCGCCCAGATCGACGTCAGCACGCCCAGCAGCGCGAGGAACGTCGCGCCCAGCAACCCGAACCAGATGATCGCGAGCGGCGCATGCGGCGTCACGTGCACGCCCGGATACAGCGCCATCGCCGCCCACACGACGATCCCGACGATCACCGCCCGCGTCACCGCGCCACCGACCAGCGCGGCCAGCAACTCGCCCGTCGACAAAGGCGGCTGGAGATAATCGACGATCGTGCCCTGCATCTTGCCGACCAGCAGCGAGAAGCTCGCATTGGCGAAGGCCGGCCCCATCATGCCCTGTGCGATGATCAGCCCCGGCGCGATGAAATCGGCGAAGGCGACGATCTGGCCATCGACCGGAACCGGGCTTTTCGCACCCGTCGCGATGGTGAATACGATCAGAAACAACAGCGTCGTTATCGCCGGCGCCCACACCGTCTGAAGCTGCACCTTGAAGAACCGGCGCACCTCCTTGATATAGAGGGTTCGCAATCCCTCCCAGTTCACGCTCTTTATGACGGGGACGCCGGGGGCGGATCGCACCGCCGAATGGATTTCACCGATTGGGGGCTGGCTGCTCATAGGGGTTGCGGGTAATCGCTGCCGCTGCCGCCCGCAACCCGGCTGAGCAAGACTGAGGAACGAACATGTCCTGGACCGACGAGCGCATCGAGACGCTCAAGACGATGTGGGAGGCCGGGCAGACCGCCAGCCAGATCGCCGAAGCACTGGGTGGCGTCAGCCGCAACGCCGTGATCGGCAAGGCGCACCGCCTCGAATTGCAGGCGCGCCCGTCGCCGGTGAAGCCGAACGATCCCGAGGCGAAGGCGGCGGCTGCGGCCGAAGCATCAGCGTCGGCGGCAGCAGCAGCGGCTCCCGAGCCGGTCGCTGCGCCGGAACCGGTCGAGGTCGAGGCCCCCAAGCCCGCACCGGTCGCACCGCCCGTCGTGGCAGCGGCCAAGCCCGCAGCACCGGTCGAGCCCGAGCCGGTCGCTGAAGAGCCCGAGGACGACGAGGATGAAGACGAGGACGAGGCTGCTCCGGCGGTCGTCGCGCCCGTGCGTGCGCCTCAGCCGATCCTGCGTTCTGTCGGCCCCGGCGGTTTTCTCCGTCAGGCGCCCGGTGAGCAGCAGCCGCCAAGCACGCCAGCCCCGCCGCGTCGCCTCGTGCCCGCCAAGCCGTCCGCCGAGATGGCGAACAAGACGAGCCTGCTCGAACTGAACGACCGCATCTGCAAATGGCCGCTCGGCCATCCCGGCGAGCCCGACTTCCACTTCTGCGGCAAGGCGGTGAACCCGGGCTTCCCGTATTGCGTCGATCACTGTGGCCACGCGTACCAGGCACAGTTGCCCCGTCGCGATCGCCGTCCGACTCCACCACTGCCGTTTGGTGGTCCGCGGCCTAGGTGAGGCGCAGGGCGGCCTGCGCCAAGCTGGCGCAGGACTCGCCAAGCCCGGCCGGCGCGGCTAGCCGCGGCCGACGGCATGGGCTTTGCCCATGGCTAGGGTGTTTTAAATCGGCCGCTTCCTCGGGTGAGGAAGCGGCCTTTTTCAAAACTGCTACCACCCCGGCGAAGGCCGGGGCCCAGTTGGAAAGGTCGCGGTTACCGAGTGCTCCGCCCGTTTAGCAGCGTTTCCCAACTGGGCCCCGGCCTCCGCCGGGGTGGACCACTTTTAGCTACAGAGTTGTGGGGCTCGCTGCTCCTTGTCCTCCCGCGAAGGCGGGAGCCCAGTCTGGGTCCCCGCCTTCGCGGGGAAACAGGGTTGTGAAACCAACGTGCTCAGCGCCGGAACGTGCTTTTGGTCGCGGTAGGGCGATAGTGTCGGCCACGCCTCCGCAACACGCCCGTCATCCTGACGAAAGTCAGGACCCAGGATATCGAAGGCGACGTATCCCGCTCTGGATCCTGACTTTCGTCAGGATGACGGGGTGAGCAGATCATTCATCGAGGCATCGAGCGCGCAAAAGAAGAAGGCCGCGTCCTCACCTGAGGTCGCGGCCTTCTTCATATCACGCTAGCCATGGGCAAAGCCCATGTCGTCGGCCGCGGCTAGCCGCGCCGGCCGGGCTTGGGCGAGTCCTGCGCCAGCTTGGCGTAGGCCGCTCTTCGCCTCAGAACCTAAACGCCACCGTGCCGCGCACACTGTGCCACCGGAAGTTATCATCCGACCGCTTGAACGCCGTCCCGGCCGTGTTCGGCGCCAGCACGAACGGGTTGTTCGCCGGCTGCGTACCGCGCGTCACGAGAACGCGCGCGTCGTCGTCCTGATACTGGTGGAACATGTATTCCATGCCGACCGAGATGTTCTTGCCGAGCTTCTGCTCGATGCCACCGCCGCCGGTGATGCCGAACTGGTTCTTCTTGCCGCTCTGCGCATAGGCGTTGGCCGTGTTGCTCGAATAGAAATCACGATTGATGCGGGCATAGCCTGGACCGAACGTGCCATAGAACAGCGTCGTGTTGACGGCATAACCCACACGGCCGCGGATCGAGGCTTCCCAGGCGAGGTCGCGCGTCATCGTGTAGAAGGCGGGCGTCGTCGAGAACGCGGTGACGCTATCGCGGATGTTCGACTTGCCGAACTCGCCGACGACGCCGATCACGATGTTGCCGCGCTGCTGGTCGATGCCGACGCGTGCGTAATACGCGGTATTGTCCTTGTCCTTGCGGCAACCACGGCCGCCGACGGCAGGCGCGGTGCTGCTGGTCGCTGCGCCGTTGCAGAAGCCCGGCGAGAACGCGTTGGCGCCAGCCGCGGTCGTTACGGCATCGCCGAACCGGCCATCAAGGTTGCGATCGAACAGGATCGACGATCCGGCGTCGTTCGGCTGCACGTCATACCCACCGGCTGCACCGAAATAGATGCCGCTGAACGGCGCATCGGCGGTAACTTCCTGCGCAGCGGCAGGTGCCGCGAACCCCAGCGTAGCGGCGCCAGCGAGCGCCACCATCATCGTCTTGCTCATATTCACTCCCGGAAACTTCATGACAGGTTTTTCATAAACGGCGCATCGCCCGAAATTTATCCCGGTACTGCAACAATCTACATCAATGTGGCTTTCCGGTAACACGGAGAACAAACAGAGCCTGTGGCTTTGTCGCAAGCCAGCGGCTACGTTCCTCCCATGGCTGAAGATCTGTTCGCGTCTCCGGGCGCGTCTGGCGGGAAAACCGCTGCGAATACCTATGATGCGTCCTCGATCGAGGTGCTCGAAGGCCTCGAACCCGTACGCCGCCGCCCCGGCATGTACGTCGGCGGCACCGACGAGCGCGCGCTGCATCACCTCGCCGCCGAAGTGCTCGACAACGCGATGGACGAGGCTGTCGCCGGCCACGCTACGCGGATCGAAGTCACGCTCGAGGCGAACAACCGCCTGACGATCGTGGACAATGGCCGCGGCATCCCGGTCGATCCGCACCCGAAATTCCCCGACAAATCCGCGCTGGAGGTGATCCTTTCGACGCTACACTCGGGCGGCAAGTTCGCCGGCAAGGCGTATGCGACGTCGGGCGGCCTGCACGGCGTCGGCATCAGCGTGGTCAACGCGCTGTCGTCCGACACCGTCGTCGAGGTCGCACGCGATCGGCAACTCTACCGCCAGCGCTTTTCGAAAGGTCTGACGCTCGGGCCGATCGAGCATCTCGGCCCAACGCCCAACCGCCGCGGCACCAGCGTCGCGTTCACGCCCGATACCGAGATCTTCGGGACCGAACTGAACTTCAAGCCGCAACGCCTCTACAAGCTCGTCCGCTCGAAGGCGTACCTCTTCGCGGGCGTCGAGATCCGCTGGCACTGCGCACCCGACCTGATCGGGGATGACACGCCCGCGCAGGCCGTGTTCCAGTTCCCCGGCGGTCTCGCGGACCATCTCCGCGACCAGATCGCCGGCCGCGAATGCGCGACGTCCGACTTCTTCTCCGGCTCGCAGGATTTTCCGAGCGCGAACGGCGAAACCCAGGGCCGAGTCGAATGGGCAGTCGCGTGGCCGCTGTGGAGCGACGGCTCGTACAGCTGGTATTGCAACACCATCCCGACCCCCGACGGCGGCACGCACGAGCAGGGCCTCCGCCAGGCGCTGGTCCGCGGCCTGCGCGCGTTCGGCGACCTCGTCGGCAACAAGAAAACGAAGGATATCAGCGCGGACGACGTAATGGTCGGCAGCGAATTGATGCTGTCGGTCTTCATCCGCGAACCGCAATTCCAGAGCCAGACCAAGGATCGCCTCACCAGCCCCGAAGCCGCCGGTCTCGTCGAAAAGGCGGTCCGCGATCATTTCGACCATTTCCTCAGTCACAACATGGAGCGCGGCAAGGCGCTGCTGAACTATGTGCTGGAGCGGATGGACGAACGCCTGCGCCGCAAGCAGGAGCGCGACGTCAAGCGCAAGACCGCCACCTCCGCGCGAAAGCTCCGCCTGCCAGGCAAGCTGACCGACTGCTCCGCCAACTCGCCCGAAGGCACCGAACTGTTCATCGTCGAAGGCGATTCGGCCGGCGGCTCGGCCAAGCAGGCGCGCGACCGGAAAACGCAGGCGATCCTCCCGATCCGCGGCAAGATCCTCAACGTCGCATCCGCCACCAGCGCCAAGATCTTCGCCAACCAGGAAATCGCCGACCTCACGCTCGCGCTAGGTTGCGGCACCCGGAAGGACTGCACCCCCGACACGCTCCGCTACGAACGCATCGTCATCATGACCGACGCCGACGTCGACGGCGCGCACATCGCCACGCTGCTGATGACGTTCTTCTTCCAGGAGATGCCCGAACTCGTCCGCCGCGGGCACCTCTACCTCGCACAGCCGCCGCTCTACCGCCTGACCGTCGGCACCAAGAGCATCTACGCGAGGGACGATGCGCATCGCGCCGAACTCGAACGGACCGTGTTCAAGGGCAAGAAGGTCGACGTCGGCCGCTTCAAGGGCCTCGGCGAGATGAACCCGAGTCAGCTCCGCGAAACCACGATGGACCCGGCCACCCGCGGCATGCTTCGCATCACCCTCCCCCAGGAATATGAGGAGCGCGCGCAGGTGAAGGACCTCGTCGACCGCCTAATGGGCAACAACCCGGCCCACCGTTTCGCCTTCATCCAGGAAAACGCCGGTCGGATGGACGAGGAAGCGATCGACGCGTGATAGTTCTGATGCTGTTTCTCGCGCAGGCCGCGCCCGCCAGTGCGCCGTCCGCAAAGGCAACGGTCCAGCCCGTAGCGTCGGATACGGGTGCGAACCGAGAGATTGTCGTCATAGGGCGTCCGCTGCCCGAAACGCGGTCCGCGCTCGAGGCGTGTCTCGCGAAACGATGTCCGCCGATGGACGATATGCGCGCGACGCTTGCACACGCCGACAATCAGTTCGTGAAAGGCGATATCGCGGGATCTCGCGAGACGTTGATGAAGTCTATCGGTCGCAATCGACGGTTCTCCAAGACTTACCCTATCGCGGTGGCGGGTCTGTTCCGCGCGAATGGCCGTATCGCCGCACATCTGGGCGAAGGGGAAAGTTACCGGATGTCCACGCTCGACGGCTATAGCGCGTTGAAGTCGGGGTTGCCGGACAGCGACCCGCACGTACTCTCGGGCAGTCTCGAGCTGGCGGACATGTTCGCCAGGCTCGGCCAGGCAGACACCGCGCTCAATCGCTATCGTTCGGTCGTGAAGTCTGCTCACGAAACCGGCAACCTGATCGTCGAAGGCTTTGCACGTTTCCGGATCGTCTTGCTGCTCGACGCGGAAGACCGCCAGACGGGGCTGTCCGGCACCGCTTTAAAGACCGCAATTCGCGATCTCGCAACAACTACGCAACCCGCGCTGCAGCCGTTCCGCGATGCCTTGCAGTCGGTCACGGCGCTGCGTGCGGCCCGCAAAGGCGATATGTCGGGCGTAGAGGGAGTCGTCGCGCGCTATAAGGCGCTCGGCTTGAAGACGCCCTTGCTGGTGTATGCACCGACGCTCGATATGATCGATGCGCCGGTAGGCACGTCCGCCAATCTTCGCAGCAGCGCGCGCGACGTAGATGGGCAATGGGTCGATCTAAGCTACTGGATCAAGCCCGACGGGACAGTCGGCGATATCGACGTCATCAGGGAAAGCCCGAAATTGCAACGCTGGTGGGTTGGCCCAGTCCAGAAGATGGTAGGTGGACGTCGCTATGCGCCACTCGCTCTCGGCTCGAACGACCCTGGCCTGTTGCGTGTCGAGCGATTTTCGCGAACCGCGTTCTGGGTAGCCGGATCGGATAGCAGAATGCCCGTTCGTGCCTCTCAGTCGAGGCTCGAGTCACTCGATCTCACCGAACCGGCTGCCACGCCGAAGACCGTCAGCCAACCCGCACCGTGATTGCTTCCAGAGCGCTCATTGCAAGCGGTGTTGCTCAGAGCGGCGCGGGCTCGTATCAGGCGGTTCGGGCGGCCGCTAAGGGTCGCCCTCGCTGTTTGAAGGAGCTGCCGTCGTGACCATCACCCCGCTCATGCCCGTCTACCCGCGGTGTGGCGTGCGTCCGGTCCGAGGCGAGGGCGCGTACCTCTTCGGTGAGGACGGCCAGCAATATCTCGATTTCGCCAGCGGCATCGCGGTCAACGCGCTCGGCCACGCGCACCCGCATCTGACCAAGGCGATCGCCGATCAGGCCGCGACGCTGATGCACGTGTCGAACCTGTACGGGTCGCCGCAGGGCGAGCATCTCGCGCAGCGCCTCGTCGACAACAGTTTCGCGGACACCGTGTTCTTTACCAATTCCGGCGCGGAAGCGGTCGAGTGTGCGATCAAGACCGCGCGGCGCTATCATTTCGCCAACGGCAACCCTCAGCGGCACACGCTGATCACGTTCGACACCGCGTTTCACGGGCGTACGCTGGGCGCGATCTCGGCGACCAACCAGGCGAAGATGCGCGACGGGTTCGAGCCGCTGTTGCCCGGGTTCGCCTATGCAAAGTTCAACGATCTCGAAGGCGCGCTCGCGCTGATCGACGACAACACCGCGGGCTTCCTCGTCGAGCCGATCCAGGGCGAGGGCGGTATCCGCCAGGCGAGCCATGAGTTCCTCACCGGCCTGCGCAAGGCGTGCGACGAGCACGGCTTGTTGCTGGTGCTCGACGAGGTCCAGTGCGGTTACGGGCGTACCGGCAAGTTCTTCGCGCACGAGCTGTACGGCATCACGCCGGACATCATGGCGGTCGCCAAGGGTATCGGCGGCGGCTTTCCGCTCGGCGCGTGCCTCGCGACCGAGGAAGCAGCCAAGGGCATGGTCGCCGGCACGCACGGCTCCACCTATGGCGGCAATCCCTTGGGAATGGCGGCGGGCGAGGCCGTGCTCGACGTAATGCTGGAGGACGGTTTTCTCGAGAACGTCTCGGCGATGGGCGACCGGTTGCGGCAGGGGCTCGAACAGATGATCCCGAACCACGATCACCTGTTCGACAGCGTCCGCGGTACTGGGCTGATGCTCGGGCTGAAGCTGAAGAGCGACAGCCGCGCGTTCGTGGCGTTTGCACGCGATCACCACAATCTGTTGCTTGTGTCGGCGGGCGAGAACGTCGTCCGAATTTTGCCGCCGCTGGTGATCGACGAGAGCCATATCGCCGAGTGCATCGAGAAGCTGTCGGCAGCGGCACGCGTGTACGTGCCCGCCGCCGACGATTGACTTAAATCCTCCCCGGTACGGGGAGGGGGACCATGCGAAGCATGGTGGAGGGGGCTTTCCCCGCAGCGCAGCGCCCGTGGAGGTCCCCCTCCACCACTCGCTGTGCGAGCGGTCCCCCTCCCCGTGCCGGGGAGGAATTATGCGCCATTTCCTGAATTTGACCGATGCCGGAGCTGTTGGCATCGCCGCGATGCTCGCCGACGCGCTCGATCGCAAAGCCGCACGCGCGGGCTTCACCAAAGGCCGCGCGGACGCCGACGCGCCGCTCGCCGGCCATACGCTCGCAATGGTGTTCGAGAAGAGCTCCACCCGCACGCGCTTTTCGTTCGACATGGCGATCCGCCAGCTAGGCGGCACCTCGATCGTATCCGACGGCGGCTCGATGCAGCTCGGCCGCGGCGAGTCGATCGCCGACACCGCACGCATCCTGTCGGGCTATGTCGACGCGATCATGATCCGCACCGACGATCACGCCAAGATCGAGGAAATGGCGCATTACGCCAGCGTCCCCGTCATCAACGGCCTCACCGACGCGTCGCATCCGTGCCAGATCATGGCCGACCTGCTGACCATCATCGAGAGCGGCAAGGCGCTCCCCGGCCTTAAGGTCGCGTGGCTCGGCGACGGCAACAACGTGCTCGCCTCGATCGTCGAGGCCGCGGGGCTGATGCAGTTCGATGTCGTCGCAGCGTGCCCACAGGGGTTCCAGCCCGAGGAAGAGGCCATCACGCGGTCGTCGGGCAGGGCGCGCGTCGTCTCCGATCCGCGCGAGGCGGTCGAAGGCGCGGACATCGTCGTCACCGATACCTGGATCTCGATGGGTCAGGCACATGCCGAAACCAAGCTGAAGGCGTTGACGCCGTACCAGGTCGACGCCGCGCTGATGGCGATGGCCAAGCCCGACGCGAAGTTCCTCCACTGCCTGCCCGCGCACCGCGAGGAAGAGGTCACGTCGGACGTGATCGACGGCCCGCAGTCGCTGATCTGGCAGGAAGCGGAGAACCGCCTGCATGCACAGAAGTCCGTACTGCGCTGGTGCTTCGGGCAGATCGGTTGAAGGGGTGGTGGTACCACGCCGTTTTACGTCAGCCGCCCCCTCCGTCATCCTAGCGAAAGCTGGGATCTCCCTGTTCGAGCCACGACGCCCGCCAACGGGGATGCCCCAGCTTTCGCTGGGGTGACGGAGGGGGGATCGGGTTGACCCTTCGCGTCCGCTCCCCATCTTTCCTCCGATGAACGACCCCAACATGACCGATCTCGACCGCGCGCTGGCCTTCGCGATTCCCGCCCGCAACGCCCGCGGCCGGATCGTCCGTCTCGGCACCGCGCTCGACCAAGTGCTCGCCGCGCACGCCTATCCCCCCGCGATCGAGAAATTGCTCGCCGAAGCGCTCACGCTCGCCGCGCTGATCGGCTCGACGCTCAAGGATTCGAGCGGCCAGCTGACGATGCAGACGCGCACCGACAACGGCGTCGTGCAGCTGCTCGTCTGCGATTACCGTGGCGGTGAAGTACGCGGCTACATCGAATACGACGCCGACAGGCTCGCCGAAGCGCCCGCCGAGCCGTCGCTGTTCGCATTGTTCGGTGCCGGCTATCTCGCGATCACGTTCGACATGGCGAGCAGCAACGAGCGCTATCAGGGCATCGTCCCGCTCGATGGCGACACGCTGTCGCAGGCCGCGCGGAGCTATTTCACGCAGTCCGAGCAGATCCCGACGATGATCCGCACCGGCATGGCGAAGGGCGCCGACGGTCGCTGCATTTCCGGCGGACTGTTCCTTCAGCACCTCCCCGAAGGCGAGGATGGCCGGGAACGGTTGCATACCAAGCTCGACCATCCGGAGTGGGAGCATGTCGCCACGCTCGGCAACACGATGGGTGTCGACGAACTAACCGATGCGACCCTGCCGTTGGAAACGCTGGTCTGGCGCCTGTTCAACGAAGAAGAGGATGTCCGCATCCTGGCGGACATTCCGATCACGCGCGGGTGTCGCTGCGATCCCGACTATATCAAAGGCGTGATCTCGAAATTCCCGTTGGAGGAGCGGCAGTCGATGGCGGACGAGACCGGCTTCATCATCGTCGACTGCGCCTTCTGCGCGACGAAATTTCCTGTACCCGTAGGCGCTTAACGTCTTCGTCAACCTAAATAGGTAAGAAATTAACGCCCTCTTTACGTATGTTCGGTATAGGGTAGGACGTGCTCTTATTCAGCACTTTTTTTCTCCCTTATGGCGCGGATCCGCGCCAACCTCAGGGGCCGCTCCACCGAGCGGCCCTTTCTTTTTGGCCGCTGCTGGCCTAGCGGACTCCGCATCATGACATCCTCCCCTTATGCGGTCGCCCTTGTATCCGGCGGCCTCGACTCGATGGTATCCGCGGCGATGGCGCGCGAAGCCGGACAGCGCGTGCTCGCGCTGTCATTCGATTATAACCAGCGCCACCGCGTCGAACTCGCCGCCGCACGCCGGATCGCCGACGCGATCGGTGTCGAGCGCCATATCGTCCTGCCGATGGACCTGTCCGCGTTCGGCGGCTCCGCGCTGACCGCCGACATCGACGTGCCCAAGGACGGCGCCGGTACCGAGGACGGCGGCGGCATTCCCGTTACCTACGTTCCCGCGCGCAACACGATCTTCCTCAGCCTCGCGCTCGGCTGGGCCGAAGCGGCAGGCGCGCGCGACATCTATATCGGCGTCAACGCGCTCGATTATTCCGGCTATCCCGATTGCCGCCCCGAGTTCATCGCGGCGTTCGAGGGTCTGGCCGAACTCGCTACCAAGGCCGGTGTCGAGGGCGACCCGTTCCGCATCCAGGCGCCGCTCCAGCACATGACGAAGGCGGATATCGTCCGCGAAGGTACGCGGCTCGGGCTCGACCTTGGGCTGAGTTGGTCCTGCTACGACCCAACGTCCGATGCCAAGCATTGTGGCGAGTGCGACAGTTGCCGGCTTCGGTCACGCGGTTTTGACGAGGCCGGGATCGCCGATCCTACCGTTTACGCCGTGAAGCCCATCTGACCATGAGCTATGCGGTCAAGGAGATGTTCCTGACGCTGCAGGGCGAGGGCGTGAACGCGGGTCGGCGTGCGGTGTTCGTGCGCTTTGCCGGGTGCAATCTCTGGTCGGGCCGCGAACAGGATCGCGCAACTGCGGTGTGCAAGTTCTGCGATACCGAGTTCGTCGGCACCGATGGGCTCGGCGGCGGCAAGTTTGCCGATGCGCAGGCGTTGGCGGATGCGGTCGCGGGGTTTTGGGGCGAGGGGACGACGGATCGGTTCGTCGTACTCACCGGTGGAGAGCCGATGCTGCAGATCGACGACGCGATCGTCGAGGCGCTGCACGGCGCTGGCTTCCGGATCGCGATGGAGAGCAACGGGACGATTCGAGCGCATCCGGGGATCGACTGGGTCTGCATCAGCCCCAAGGCCGGCAGCATCGTCGTCCAACGCACCGGCGACGAACTGAAGCTGGTCTGGCCGCAGCCGGGCACCGACATCGCCGACGTCGAAACCTGGGACTTTGCAAATCTGCTGCTCCAGCCGCTCGACGATCCGCACGCGGACGCGAACCGGGAGGCGTGCGTGGATATGGTGATGCAGCGGCCGCAATGGCGCCTCTCGCTCCAGACACACAAGCTGCTGGGTCTGCGCTGAGGCATTCGGGAGGGCGGGGCAGGCCCTTCAACCCGTTTCTCTTCCCCCGGCCCGTCACCTCAACTTTCGTTGAGGTGATGGGATGAGGCCAGGCATGATCGTAAGTTACAGGTGGTAGCGTCTTACCGCCCGGCGATCCCGACGCCTGCTGGCGGCCAGTTCTGTGCGCCGCACTTCTTGGTGACCCATTCGCCCTTCTTGTTCCAGCAGATCACGTCGAGGCGCGGCATCGCCGCCGTGTCGCGGCCGATGCGACGTGGAAAACGCTGCTCGCCCCAGGGGATCAGGCTGTTGCGCAGCTCCCGCGATCGCGCCAGCGCGACCTCCGAGAAATGGCCGCGCGGCGTGAAGATCGCGTCGCGACCGATCGATGCGGCGGTCTGGCAAAAGCCATATTGGGCAGCGACCGTGGCGAAGCTCGAATAGGTGCGCGTGCCGAACTGGTCGAGTGCGGTCTGGCCGGCCCTCGCCCCCGCCGCCTTGTTCACGCGAAGGAAGTACTTCGTCAGCGTGTCGAACGAGCCTTTCAGCTCCTCGCTATGGTCGGCCAGGATCGAATTGTACGTCGGCACGGTCAGCAGGGTCGGCTCGAACTGGCACTGCAGCGCCGCGACGTTGAGTGCGGCGCGCATATGCCACACCAGCGCAGCCCGCATTTCCGCCGACGTCGCGCCCGGCAGTGCCTGGCCGAGATCGGCCTCTTCACCCGTCACTGCCGCAGCCGAGAAATCGCGCGACTGTAAAAAGAACTGCGCCGACGCCGACTGCGCGGCGACGAGCCCGCTCGACGCCACACAAAGCGCGAGCGCGGTACGCAACACTTTCATTCCAACCTCCCCAGGGGCATTCCAAGGGACCGAATCTAAAGCGTTTCGTGAAAACTCCCAAGCGATTTTAACCTTTTCCGACGACCGCGACCACATCGCCTGCACCGGGCTTCAAAACTCGATTCGTCGCATCCGGAACGACGAGCGGTAGAGCCAAATCGGGGGTATAATGCTCACAACGGAAAAGGGCCGCCCAGTTGCCCGGGCGGCCCTTCACAGCGCGTAACCTGTTGGAAACTACCTGCCGAAGCGGGTAATCTCCACCGGATTACATTGCGTTGTTGGTCATCATGGTGTCGTTCGACATCATCGTGTCGTTCGCCATCATGGTGTCGTTGGCCATCATGCCACCGTTCGACGCGCCGTCGACTGCGGTCATGTTGTCGGTCATGGTGTCCATGCCTTCAGTGGCGTTCATGTCGGTGACCATCGTGTTGTCGGTGGTCGTCTCGGTCTTCGGACCGCAAGCCGAAACGGCAAGTGCTGCGCTGGCGATCAGCGAACCGGTCAGGACCTTGGAAATGAGTGCACGCATGTGGAAGCTCCCTAGATAGAGGATTTGGCTGGCTGCTCGCCCTTAATACCCAAATCGTAGTGGACATTAATCCGATAACGCTTTGTCCTCAAGCCTCGTTTTCTTGAGAACAAGAAACTGTTTCAAGGAAAGCATCGACCGTCAACGCCAAGGCCGCATCGAAGGTTGCAAGGTCGGCCGAAATACCGAGCGATTGCAGGCTGGTAACGCCGAACTCGGGCAGGCCGCAGGGGACGATACCCCCAAAGTGCGACAGATCGGGGTCGACGTTCACCGAGAAGCCGTGGAGCGTCACCCAGCGTCTGACCCGCACCCCGATCGCGCCGATCTTCGCCTCCCGGCCCCGATCGAGCGTCCAGATCCCGACCCGGCCATCGACCGCGAACGCCTCGACGCCGAGTTTGCCCAACGCCGCGATCACCCAGGATTCGAGTGCGTGGACATAGCGGCGGACATCGCGCCCGCGCTTGGTCAGGTCGAGCACGACATAGCCGATCCGCTGTCCCGGCCCGTGATAGGTGTATTTCCCGCCGCGTCCGGTCGGGATCACCGGAAAGCGCGCATCGATCAGGTCGCCCGGCTCTGCGCTGGTGCCCGCGGTATAGACCGGCGGATGCTCGAGCATCCACAGCAGTTCGCGCGCATCGCCTGTCCCGACGGCCGCCGCGCGCGCCTCCATTTCGGCCAGCGCGTCGGCATAGGGCGTCAGGCCGGCGCTGGTCCGCCATTCGATATCGGAGGGGAGGGAGGTGGTCACCGATCCCAATTGCGCACCCGCGCCCCAAGTTGCAACTCCGGCGCGTGTCGCAACCATGTGGTCAAGTGCAGGGGCTTGGGCTAACCCGCGAGCCGAGATCAGCTGGGGAGCAAGGCGCATGGTGAAGATGGGGACGGTCTGGGACCGCACGGTCGAAGTGCTCAACGGGCGCACCGGCATGATCGCGCCTATCGCGCTGCTCGGCATGGTCGTGCCCAGCGTGATCCGCGACGGCTATGTCGCGTTCTCGACGCCGGGGACGATGAGCTTTGCACTGATCGGCGGCGTGCTGGCGATCGGGACGCTGGTCGCGATGCTCTGGTCGCAACTCGCGATCGTCGCGATCGGGACCGATCCCGCCACCGATGCCGCATCCGCACGCCGCCAGGCTGGCGCGCGCGTGCTGCCGGCGCTCGGCATCACCGTGCTGATCACGCTCGTCGCGGTGCTCCTCGTCATACCGCCAGTCATCATCCTGATGCAGTCGGGCTTCAATTTCGCCGCGGCCGCCAGCGGATCGAGCGCGCAGATGACGCCGCCCAGCGCCGGCGCGGCCGGGTTCACTGCGTTGTACGGGCTGGCCTATCTGCTGATCGCGATCTGGATCGGCGCGCGGCTGGTGCTGCTCAACCCGGTCATCCTCAACGAGCGCCGCGGGATCGGTGCGATCCGCCGTTCCTTCCGGCTGACCAAGGGGCTGACGTGGCGGATCATCGGCGTGCTGATCCTGTTCGCGATCGTCATGCTCGTATCCACCTGGGCCGCGCAGTCGGTGACCGGGATCATCTTCCGCCTCGCGCTCGGCGCGAAGGGCATAGCAACCGCGACCTTCCTGTCGGGAATCGTCGCGACGATCGTCACCACCGTCTTCACCGCGCTCGCCGCGGTCTTCACCGCGCAGCTCTATGTCGCGGTCAGAGAGAAACTTCCCCAGGAATGAAATCCCCGATGAAGCTCGATTTCGCGACCGTCCTCACCGATGCCTGGACGCTGTTCAAGCGCGACCGCGACCTGTTGCTGCGGATCGCCGCGCCGTTCCTGTTCCTGCCCGCGTTCGCGCTGGCGCTGGTCGTTCCCGATCCGCCGATGCCGGACGCTGCGGCGAGCAATAACGAGGCGCAGGCGATGGTCTGGGCCGATGCGGTGCAGACCTGGGCGGCGGCGCATGGCGGCTGGTACCTCCTTGCCTATGTGATGAGCTTCTTCGGCACGTCCTTGTTCTACGCGCTCTATCTCGATCGCGAGCATCTCGATCTGCGGCAGGCGTTGACCCGCTGCCTGCGGATCTTCCCGCGCTTCCTGCTGGCGATGGTGATCGTGTCGCTGCCGGCGGGGGCGGGGCTGTTGCTGTACGCGATTCCCGGGCTCTACATCCTCGGCCGGACGATGCTGACCGGTCCCGCCCTTTTCGCCGAGGCACCGCTCGGGGCGCTCGGCGCGATCCGCCGCAGCTTCTTGCTCAGCCGCGGCTCCGGGTTGCCGTTGATGGGGCTGGCGGCGTTCAGCTACATCAGTGGCTGGATCGCCGGCGCGCCGTTCATGATGCTGGATCGTGCCCTGCGCGAGGCGGGCGAGGCCAACCCGGTGGCGCTCGCGATCGTCGACGCTGGCGCCGCGGTGGCTGCAATGGCAGCGGGTGTAGCGATGGCCCTGATCGCCATCTCCGCCTATCGCCGCTTGGCGCGGTAGGCTGCCCCACCACCCCCGTCATGCCGGGCTTGTTCCGGCATCCACCGATCCGCACACTCGACAAAGCTTGGTTTGCGGAACGGTGGACCCCGGAACAAGTCCGGGGTGACGGAGTGGGGGAACTACCCCCGCTTCCCCAGATACGGAATCTGCGGTGCCGTCTCGACCGGCAGCACCCCCGTCGCCCGAGGATCCGGAAACGTCTCGATCGTCCGCTTCACCGCCACGAACCCCTGCGCCCGATAGAAGCCCAGCGCACTCGGGTGATCGAGCGTGCAGGTATGCAGCCACACCCGCTCTACCCCCTTCGTCCAGGCCCGCGCGCAAGCCTCCGCCATCAACCACCGTCCATGACCCTGGCCAGCCAACTCCGGGATCAGCCCGAAATACGAGATCTCGCACGCACCCGCCTCGCGGAAATCGAGTTCGAGCATCCCGACCTCGATCCCCGCCGGATCGAGCACCGCATACACCGCGATTCCCCGATCATGCACGATCGCCGCCAGCGCATCGTCCGCCATCACCAGCCGCGAGAACCACAGCCACGGGCTGCCCACCCGCCGGAACAGCGCGCGGTATTTGTCCAGCGTCGGCCGCTCCCACTTCACCAGCCGCAACCGCGACCCCGGGCTCGGCCGAAGCGGCGGCCGCTTGCGCATCTCCAGCGTCGTGACGATCGTCGCGAGGACGTCGTCGGCAACCGGGATCAGCGCCACCGAATCACGACCACGTAGCGCGAGGCGGCAGGCTCATCAGGATCGCGTCGATGTTGCCGCCGGTCTTCAACCCGAACAAAGTGCCCCGATCATAGACGAGGTTGAACTCCGCGTAGCGCCCGCGCCATTCGAGCATCCGTGCCTCGTCGGCAGCGGTGAACGGCGTATCCATCCGCCGCCGCACGATCCGCGGATAGGCGTCCAGGAACGCTTCGCCGACATCGCGCGTGAAGGCGAAGTTGGTCTCGAAATCGCCATCGAGATGATCGAAGAAAATTCCGCCGACGCCGCGACTGACCTTCCGGTGCGGGATGTAGAAATAGGTCTCCGCCCATTCCTTGAAGCGCGGGTAGTGCGCCGGGTCATGCGCGTCGCACGCCGCCTTCATCGTCGCGTGGAAGTCGGCGGTATCCTCCTCGATCGGCAGCGGCGGGTTGAGATCGCCGCCACCACCGAACCAGCGCTTGGTGGTGTTGAGGAAGCGGCAGTTCATGTGGACGGCCGGCACGTGCGGGTTCGCCATGTGCGCGACCAGGCTGATACCGGTCGCGAAAAACCGCGGGTCTTCGCCCGCACCGTGGATCGACTTGGCGAAGTCGCCTTCGAGGGTGCCGCCGACGGTCGAGACGTTGACGCCGACCTTCTCGAACACCTTGCCCTTCATGACGCCCATCACGCCACCGCCGCCGGGCTCGCCCGACGGATCGCTCCGGTTCCACGGGGTGTATTGGAACGAAGCGTCGGAGCCCGCCTCCCGCTCGATCGCCTCGAACTCCGCACAGATGCGATCGCGGAGGGACTCGAACCATGTTCGGGCGGCGGCTTGCTGGGGGTCGAGTTCGATCATGCCGGGGTCTCTACCAAATCCTCCCCGCAACGGGGAGGGGGCAGACCGCCTGGAAGCGCGACCGTTCTCGAATTTCCGTCATCCTGACGAAAGTCAGGATCCAGAGTACCAAGCGTCGCTCTGTCCGGCTCTGAATCCTGACGTTCGTCAGGATGACGGCGTATGTGGGGAAGCACCACGTGCCATCGCTAAGCTGGCCAGCCACCCGTCTGCCGCAGCGCCTCGGCCGCCACGATTCCCGTCGCCACCGAAATATTCATCGACCGCAACCCAGGCCGCATCGGGATCAGCACGCGCACATCGGCGCGCGCGTGGACCTCATCAGGCACCCCGGCCCCCTCACTCCCCATCAACAACACGTCGTCTTCGCGAAACTCCGCCACATCCAGCCGCACCGCGCCCTTCGTCGTCAACAGCACGATCCGCCCCTGCACCTGTCCCAGGAACGCCTCCCAATCGACATGCCGCACCACGTCGACCACGCCGACATAGTCCATGCCCGAGCGCGCGACGGCCTTATCGCTCCAGGTGAATCCCATCGGTTCGATCAGGTCGACGCCGATTCCCATGCACGCCGCGGTGCGCAGGATCGCGCCGACATTTCCGGCGATATCGGGTTGGTAGAGGGCAATACGCATGCCCGATCCCCTAGCGCAGCGAGGTCCCAGGGGTAACCCAAAGCAAAATGCAGTTGGCAAACCGTCGTCCCGCCGTCTATCAGATCGCAGCCTCCGTGGGGACGGTCGGGCGGAATGGGCATATGGTTTCGCGAAACCGAAAGCCCAGTCGGCCACGAAAAAAATAACGTGCAAGGGCGAGATGAATGGCGACAGTCGACGACATGGTTCCTCCCGGCGAATCGCCAGAGCCGTTTCACGAAGAGGCCCATGACCCTCGCCGCCGTGATTTCATCAATATCGCAGCCGTCTCGTTCGCCGGCGTGGGCGCGGTCGCGATCGTCCTGCCGCTGATCAACCAGATGAACCCCTCGGCGGACGTGCTCGCACAGTCGACCACCGAGATCGACCTGTCGAAGATCCTCCCCGGCCAGGCGATCAAGACCAGCTTTCGCAAGCAGCCCCTGTTCGTGCGCAACCTGACGCCCAAGGAAATCTCGGAAGCCGACGCGGTCGATATCTCGACGCTGCGCGATCCGCAGACGCTCGAGGAGCGGACCAAGGCGGGCAAGAAGAACTGGCTGATCACGCTGGGCGTCTGCACGCATCTCGGCTGCGTCCCGCTCGGCGCCGGCGAGGGCGAGAACAAGGGCCCGTTCGGCGGCTATTTCTGCCCGTGCCACGGCTCGGCCTACGACACCGCCGCGCGCATCCGCAAAGGCCCCGCACCGACCAACCTGCTCGTGCCGGATTACGCCTTCAATTCCGACACCGTCGTCACGGTAGGCTGAGGAAAACACCATGAGCTTTCCCTGGGCCAAGCAATACGAACCGAAGCTGCCGCTGACGCGGTGGCTGGATGAGCGGCTTCCCGTTCCCCGGCTCGTCTATAACGCGGTCGGCGCCGGATATCCGGTGCCGCGCAACCTCAATTATTTCTGGAACTTCGGTGTCCTCGCCGGCGCCGCGCTCGCGATCCAGATCATCACCGGCATCGTGCTCGCGATGCATTACGCCGCCAACGGTGCGGTCGCCTTCGACTCGGTCGAGAGCATCATGCGCGACGTCAACGCCGGCTGGTTCCTGCGCTACGCCCACGCGAACGGCGCCTCGATGTTCTTCATCGTCGTCTACACGCACATCTTCCGCGGGCTCTATTACGGCTCGTACAAGGCGCCGCGCGAGATGGTGTGGCTGCTCGGCGTGGTCATCTTCCTGCTGATGATGGCGACCGCGTTCATGGGCTATGTGCTCCCCTGGGGCCAGATGAGCTTCTGGGGCGCGCAGGTCATCACCGGGTTCTTCTCGGCGATCCCGCTGGTCGGCGACACCATCCGCATCTGGCTGCTCGGCGGATTCGCGCCGGACAACGCCGCGCTCAACCGCTTCTTCTCGCTGCATTACCTGCTGCCGTTCGTGATCGCGGGCGTCATCATCCTGCACATCTGGGCGCTGCACATCCCAGGCTCGAACAACCCGACCGGCGTCGACGTGAAGGGCGAACAGGACACCGTGCCGTTCCACCCCTACTACACCGCCAAGGACGGCTTCGGGCTCGGCATCTTCCTGCTGGTGTTCGCAGGGCTGCTGTTCTTCTTCCCGAACTATCTCGGCCACGCCGACAATTACATCCCGGCAAACCCGCTCTCGACGCCCGCGCACATCGTCCCCGAATGGTATTTCTGGCCGTTCTACGCGATCCTGCGCGCCTTCACCGCGGACTTCATCCTGCCGGCCAAGCTCTGGGGCGTGCTGGCGATGTTCGGCTCGATCCTGCTGCTGTTCTTCCTGCCCTGGCTGGACAGCTCACCGGTCCGCTCGAACAATTATCGCCCCAAGGCGCGGATCGCGTTCTGGGTGCTGGTCGTCGACATCTTCGTGCTCGGCTATTGCGGTGGCGCGCCGGCAACGGCGACCTACGTGATCCTGAGCCAGATCTGCGCGGCCTATTACTTCGCGCATTTCCTGATCATCCTGCCGATCATCTCGCGCTCCGAGCGTCCGCGGCCGCTGCCCAACTCGATCACTGAGGCCGTCCTGGCCAACCATGGTGGCACGAGCCCGGCCCAGACCGCGCTGTCGACGGCGTCCGCGCCGCCCTCCACGCCGCACGCCGCGCACTGATACGAACTAGAGGACACACACATGGTTCGTCTCATCGCATCCCTGGTCGGCGCGGCCTTCGTGCTGGTGCTCGGCATCGCGCTCTTCGGCAGCGTGGCGGGGGTCATCACCGATCCCGTCGCGCCGACCGCAGAGAGCGTCGCGCACAAGCACCCGAAGGAACTCGAGCTCGCCTCCAACGGCGTGTTCGGCAAGTTCGACCGTCGCCAGCTCCAGCGCGGGTTCCAGGTCTACAAGGAGGTCTGCGCCGCCTGCCACTCGCTGCGCCTCGTGTCGTTCCGCGACCTGGAAAAGATCGGCTATTCGGAGCCCGAGGTTAAGGCGATCGCCAACCAGTGGGTGATCGAACAGCCCTCGATCAATCCTGAAACCGGCGAACCGGCAACGCGGAAAAACATCCCATCGGATCGCTTCCCGTCGCCGTTCGCGAACGAGATCGCCGCCCGCGCCGCGAACAACAACGCGCTGCCGCCCGATCTCTCGCTGATCACCAAGGCACGCGAGGAGGGCACCGCCTACGTCCACTCGCTGCTGACCGGCTATACGAGGCAGCCGGCCGCGCTGCTGAAGGAATTCCCGGACATCAAGACGCCGCCGGGCCTCCACTACAATCCGTATTTCGCGAACCTCAACATCGCGATGCCGCCGCCGCTGACGTCCAACGGTCAGGTGACCTATGCGGACGGCACCAAGCCGACGATCGATCAGATGTCGACCGACGTCTCCGCGTTCCTGACCTGGACCGCCGAGCCCAATCTGGAGGCACGCCATGCCGCCGGGTTCGCGTCGATCATCTTCATCCTGATCTTCTGCGGCCTCGCCTGGGGCGCATACCAGAACGTCTGGCGCGACATGAAGCATTGATGGTGGCTAGGCTCCCGCGGTAAGGGCGCACGGATAGAGGGAGCGGCGGACGGGTGACAAGCCCGATCCGCCGCTTTCGTTTTGGCAGGGACGCGGCGCTCGCGTTTCGGCCCATCCGCCGCCTCCGCGCGGAAGAAGGGAACGATCCATGTCCGATTTCGCCGAGCAGAATGCCGATCTCAAGGCCCTGATCCGCACCATCCCGGACTTCCCCAAGCCTGGCATCCAGTTCCGCGACATCACGACCTTGCTGCTAGACCCGCAGGGCTGGGCTACCGCGATCGAACGCATGGTCGCAGCGGTTTCCGGCCCCGTCGATCTGGTCGCCGGCATCGAAGCCCGCGGCTTCCTCTTCGCCGCAGCACTCGCCGCACCGCTCAAGGCCGGCGTCCTGCTGATCCGCAAGGACGGCAAGCTCCCCGGCGCCACGATCGCCGAGGACTACGCACTCGAATACGGCACCGACCGCATCGCGATTCACGCCGACGCCTTCGCCCCCGGCGCGCGCGTCCTGCTGGTCGACGACCTGATCGCCACCGGCGGCACCGCCCGCGCGGCGGTCCGCCTGCTCCACAAGGCGGGCGCGGTCGTCACGCAGGCGCAGTTCCTGGTCGACCTTCCCGAGCTAGGCGGGGCAGACGCGCTACGCTCGGACGGCATCGAAGCAACCGCCCTGATCCACTTTCCCGGGCACTGACCACGCGCTTACGCGAGAGCCCACCAGTCTTGTTCCCTCGCGGACGCGGGGGCCCAGTTAAATACCGTGGTGCACCGCTACCCTGGACCCCCGCGTTCGCGAGGGAATAGTCAGGGGAGGGCCTCCGGGCTTGTTCAAGCTCCCGGAAGCCAAATCCCGTCAGACCCCATTCATGGAACTTGCGACATAAGGACTCCGTTGTGCGATGAATGGCGGCGCGTAGTGGCCGCTCTCCACGTACGGGAGAACATCCATGTTTTTGAAGCGCTTCGGCATTATCGGCCTGGCCCTGGGTCTCGGATTGGGCGTCGCGGGCTGCACCGACGGTTACGGCTATGGCGGCGCGGGCGTCGGCTATGCCAGCGACCCCTATTATGGCGGCGGATACGGCAATGGCTATTACGGCGCGGGCTATGACGGCTTCGCGGGCTATGGCGGCCTGAATTCCTATTACGGCTGGAGCGGTGACTATTATTATCCCGGCTCGGGCGTCTACGTCTACGATCGCTACCGTCGCCCGCATCGCTGGAACGGCAACCAACAGCGCTATTGGCAGGGTCGCCAGCAATATCGCGGCAACCGCAACGACGGCGGCCGTGGCAATTGGGGCGGCTTCGGCAACCGCGGTGGTCGCGGCGACAATGGCTGGCGCGGCAACCGCCCAGGCTATCAGGGCAATCCCGGCACGCCCGGTCAGGGTCAGTTCGGCAACCGCGGTCCTGGTCGTGGCCCCGATCGCGGCCGTGGTCCCGGTCGCGGCCAGTTCGGTCAACCCGGCCAGCCCGCGCAGCCCGGCCAGGTCACGAGTCCACGGCAGCCCCAGGCCCAAGGCGGCTTCCGCGGCAATCGCGGCGACGGTGCATTCCGAGGCAACCGCGGCGGCGGCCAACGCTTCGGCGGTGGACGTCAGGGCGGCGGCAACCGCGGCGGCGGCCGTCCAGCGCAATAGCTGGAGAAGGTTTGGTTCACGCGAAGGCGCAAAGGCGCGAAGAGAAGGGTGAGGTTTCACGCGGAGACGCGGAGACGCGGAGAGTAGTTTAGGGCACGGGCGGCGAGCCTCTGTGATGGCAGCGAAGCTCACCCGAAGCGTTGCCATTCAAAAAATCTCTCCGCGCCTCCGCGCCTCCGCGCGAACAAACCTTCTCTTGCGCCTTCGCGCCTTCGCATGGATTATTACGCCGTCTGACCGATACCCAGCCGCCCGCTAATCAACCGACCGGCGCGTCCGTGGGGCGTGTAGCTACAAGTCCGTTAGACACGAACGTCATCACCATCACGTCGTCCTGATTGAACACCCGCATCCGGCTCTTGAAGATCCCCATCTCGGGCCGACTCGCCGACACGCGTTTCTCCAGGATCTCGGTCTCGCAGCGCAAGGTGTCCCCCGGATACACCGGCTTCACCCATTTCAGTTCGTCGATCCCCGGCGACCCGAGCCCAGCCTGCCGGTTCTCCTTCAGGTTCGCGACCACCATCGACATCACCATCGCGCACGTATGCCAGCCGCTCGCCGACAACCGCCCGAAATGCGTCTGTGCAGCAGCCTCGTCGGACAAGTGAAACGGCTGCGGATCGTATTTCGCGGCGAAGTCCATCACCTCCTCGCGGGTGACCTCATAGCGCCCGAACGACGCGGTCCGACCGACCTCGATATCCTCGAAATACTGCACGCAGGCCTCTCCTCTTATCGTTGCATCACCTTTTGGAAGGGTGCAGCGGTGCCGTCCAGCCCCGCCTCGGCCGGCAACCCGATCAGATCGCGCAGCAAGGGCTCGATCGCGACATTGTCGAAGCTCGGGATCGTCTTGCCGCGAACGAACGCCGGCCCGTTGGCGATGAACAGTGCGCGCATCTCCGGCGCCATGTTGTCATAGCCGTGCATCCCGCCGGCCGAAGCCTTGGTCGGCGCACTCGCATCGACCCGCCAGCCGACATCGGCGAGACACAGATAGCTCGGCACCCGCGGGTTGCGCCCATAATGGAACCGCGCCGGAATCTCCCCCTTCCGCCAGCATTGCAGGTGATCGTGTGGCTTCAGCAACCGCGCCTCCAGCGCCGCCTCATGCCCCGGCACCGCGAACAAGGTCGCGTACGGCCCCATCTCGACGGTGCGATAGTCGGCCTTGTCCGCAATCGTATCGAGCGCCACGACGCGCGTGCTGCTCGTCGCCGCCATCCCGTGATCCGCGACGATCACCAGGTTCGCCGGCTGCCCAAGCGCGGCCAACCCGTCGACCAGCGCGCCGATGCTCGCATCGACATCCGCCACCGCCTGGGTCACGCCCGCACTGTCCGGCCCACCCGCATGACCCGCGCTGTCGACCGTATCGAAATACAGCGTCACCAGCTTCGGCCGGATGGCCGCCGGTCGCCGCATCCAGTCGAGCACCGCGTTCACCCGCTGCGTACCCGACACCTGCTGGTTGAACTGTTGCCAGTCCTCCGGCCGCGTACCGCCCTCAATCGCACCATGACTGTTCGGTTTGGCGGTGCCGCCGACCGCGATGTTCGCGCCCGGCCAGAACATCGTCGCGGTCCGGATCCCCGCCTTCTCCGCATCGACCCAGATCGGCGAACTCCCGTTCCACCAGAACGGATCGTCCGTCGCCATCGTGAATGTCTCGCCCGGCCGCGCCGGATCTTCCATCTTGTTACCCACGATCCCGCTGCGATCGGGCCGCAGCCCGGTCACCAGCGTCCAGTGATTGGGAAAGGTGACGCTGGGAAACGACGGCCGCATGCTCGCGAACACCCCGTCGGCGCGCAGCCGGTTGAGGTTCGGACTGACGCCGCGGTCGAGGTAGTCCGGACGGAACCCGTCGATCGACACGAGAATCGTAACCGGCGCCCGAGCCTCGCCCAGCATCGCAGCCGCCACCGTCGAGGCGGGGGCGGGCGCGGTGATCGGCGCAAGGGCAGGGGGCGTGTACGGATACGCACACCCGGCGAGTGCCAGCCCCAGAAATGCGAGCACAGTCGTCTTCATCATAACCGTTCGTCCCGAGCAGGTGCCGACTTCGCGCGATCCCTACTCGGCACGACCGGTGAGGGAAACCCGTTCGCGGCTCCTCTCCCGCTTCCTTGTTCTCCCGCGAAGGCGGGAGCCCAGACTGGGTCCCCGCCTTCGCGGGGAAACATTGGAGGTCGTCTACAACCCCACCGCCAGCTTGCTGAACAGCGTCCAACTCACCGGCGTCTTCCCATACGCCGCCTCCAGCGCCGCCGGCTTGGCATACGCCGCCACGGTCCCCCCGAGCGCCAACCCCAGCGGCCCGACGATCGGCAGCCGGTACGCATACCCGACCTCCGCCTTCGTCACCCGGAACTTCCGATCATGCAGCGGATCGTCGTGATCGGGAAAAAGCTCGTCGTTCGCCACGTTCTCGACCCGCCCGAACACCGCATGCCGAGCCGAAAGCTCATACGTAACCTCCGCCAGGAACGCGCTCAGCTTCTCCCCCGGCACCCGGTCCTTGAGACTATACGCAAACGTCGTCGCCAGCCCGCCCCGCGCATATTGCACGCTCGCGGTCGAGCGGTTCTCGTCCTCGCCCGGATGCTGCGCCTCGGGCTCCTTCAGCCGCCCATGGCTCACCTGCACCGCCCAGAACGGCGACGGCGTCCACGTCCCCCGCACGCTCCACGAATCGAGCCGCGGCGTCTCGATCCCCCAGCGATGCTCGTCCGGCTCGCGGCCCTTGAACGCCGAAGCCTCCAGCTGGAAAGCAGGCGTCGCATACCCCGCCGTCACCACGCCGTAGGTGATGTGCGTCGAATCGAACCAGTGATGCGTGATCGGCGACATCGGCTGATACCGCGCCGACCCCCGGTGCATGAACGCGCTCGGCCCCAGCGCCGGCTCGCCGACCGGCCCGCCATACAGGAACAGCGTCGCCCCGTTCCCGAGTCGGTAGTCGACTTTGGCGGCAAGCTCCATGAACAGGTCGTGCGGATGCTGCCGATCGACCAGCGGCCGGTCTTTCGCCAGCTCGCCCGTCGCGAACAAATTGGTGTAGCCGCGCGCACCCATCAAAGGCTCGAGGCTGTTCATAGCCCGCAGCTGGATATGCCAGCGGTCGCCCAGATCGCGATCCGCCATCAGCATCGCCATCGACTGCACGAACGCCTCGCTCCTTCCGCGCGGCCCCCCCTGGTCGGTCGCGACGCCCCACGCATAGCCATGCGCCATCAGCATCCACTCGCCCGCCTGCGTCATATACCCACGCATCGGCCCCTCGGCGGCCGGCAGCCGCGACGTACCGCTACCCTGGCTGTAGAAGCCGGCGGACGTCCCCATCGCCATCCCGGCCATCGCCGAACCCGCCGGCATCTTCGCCACCGCCGCATCGGACGCCGCGCGATAGACGGGGTCCACGATCATCGCGTGCCCCATCGCCCCATGATCCATCGCCATCCCGGGCATTGCCCCGTGATCCATCTGCGCATGATCCATCCCCGGCATGGCGTCCGGCGTCGCAGACGGCGCGGCCGGAGTCGGCGGCGCGACCGGAGCAGGGTGGCCCATCGCCGAATGGTCCATCGTCGAATGATCGACAGCCCCCCCAGACTGCGACGGACGAGCCGCCGGGGCAGCCGAACGCGCACCCGCCCGTTTAGCCACCGGCTGCGACTTGGCCTTCTTCACCGTCTTCTTGGGGGCCGCATCCGGCATCGTCATGCCCGGCATGGACATGGAATGTTGCGCCACCGCGCCGACGGGCAGCATCGCCCCCACGACACCGCCCGCAAGCAGCATCGCCCTCACGGCACCAGCCGCGAGAAACCTCGCCCCCGCGGCATCAGCCGCGAGAAACCTCGCCCCCGCGGCATCAGCCGCGAGAAACCTCGATCGAGTCATTAGTATATCCTTGGAAAAGCCTGAAAATCACGGCGCGTCAGCACCCGACGATCAAGCCTCTCGCGGAGGCCGCAAAGCCGGCGCGACGCCAGCCCCAAGATCCAGCACCGGCACCCGCTCGGTCACCATAGCCGGCTCCCGCAACGCCACGCCGAGAACCCGAGCGCCATTCCAGTTCGAAGGCGGCACGCACCCGATACAGCCATGCAGTGGCGTAGCTTTCCGATCGGGCGCCTCGTGATCCGGCCGATGCTCCGACCCGTGATCCGACATGGCCTCCTGCGCGCGCATATCCATCCCGGCCATGTCCATGACGACAGCCTTCCCACGAGGCGCAGACGCATCATGACACGCCGCCGGCGCCACCGCAGGAAACGCAAAAGCAGCAAGGAGCAAAGCCAGGATCAGGCGCGCGAGCATGCCCCCGGTCTAACCCCCCGCACGGCCCGCCACAACTACGCAGTCTCCGCGCAAACCGCAGCCTTGCCCGAAAGCCGCGAAAGGTTCAGCCTTCGCCCATGAAGACCCCAACGCACCCCGAACGAACCAAAACCCTGGGCACCCCCGCCGCCAAAGTCTCGATCCGGATCGGCAAACGCACGACATTCGACGCCTCGGTCACAACCGTCGGCCTGCTGTCGGTCGGCGCCCTCGTATCCGGCATCCTCCTGTCCAGCGCCGTCATAGTCGCCGCAGCAGGTCGCAAGGCCGCAAGACGGCCGCTGGCCTTGCCTGATCACACCAAGACCGACGGCTAACGCCCAAGCTCAGCCATTCGCCCGGCTTTTTTCGATCCGGGTTGCGGACGTTCAGCAATGAGGCCAGTCTTGGGCTTATGGCGCGAGCTACCGCTTCGCTGCTTTCGTCGATCACGACCGGGTGGCAGGCGCTCCAAGGACGAGGCCCATGCCAGTCACAAAGGATCTCAACAGGCTCCAAATGATGGCAAGCAGTCCGTTGTCAGAGCCTGACTGGGCTGGGTTCCAGCGTTACCTCGATTTCCGTGCGAAGGGCCTGCGCAGAGCGGCAATGGAAGCGCTTCATTCATTCGTACTCGATGTTGAGCGTTGGGACTTCGAGAAGCGGAAGTCGTTCGTTAGCTGGGTGTCCAATCGCGCTACCGATTTTGCGGATCAGGGGCTTCTGATTTCGAACGAGTTGCTTACCCATGTGGTCGGCCCGACCATACGGGAGTGGCTGCCGCGTGAGCCGGGCTCGTCGTTCGCCCATTACCTTGCGGGAAAGTATTGTCGCGGTGAAGACGGGGACCCGCTGCCGCTCGATGCGTTCCGCCGATCCGTCACGCTTGACCCTTCCTTTCAGCAGGCGCGGCATGCGTTCATCGATTGGGTCAGCGTACACGCCGAGAAGAACCAACACGAGCTTCCATACTATGGGTATCTCGGCCCGGCGGACGAGGATGCGTGCGATTTGGCGGAGGCGCTACGGATGCTTCTTGAAGTCGAACATTCGCTATGGCGCAAAACCAAGCAGACTGAACTCACCGAGCTTTTTGAAGCGGCAACGGCATGGCAGCGGTTCAAACAATCGGGCGATCGAGACTTCGTTAGCTGGTGCGAAGCGAATGACGGGCCTTTGCGGTTCGTGACGTTCGCCGTGCCAGTCGAGACGAGCGGGCCGTCTTGATCGCCGTTCCCAAATGGGAAAGCTGAGACCAGAACGCCCAATGACGGACGTTTAAAGGGAAGTATGCCGCTCCCTATTGCGGACGGTCATTCATTCGGTATCGTCGCGAAGATGACCGGCAAAGCAGACATCTCGGCTCGGATCGCGGCGATCTGCTACACGCTCGTCATCATCGCAATGGTATGGTTTACGTTTGCGTTCTTTGGATTTGAACTTGGAGGTGACGTAGGCGGGTCAATCGTGTTCGCACTGATCGCGCTATCTCCGATCCCCGTCTGCATTCTTTGCTTCCGAAGAGATTAGCCGCCCTTCCGCTGTCCTCTCCATGGGAGACATCGCGCCTTTGCCGTCTCACCCCGAAGACAGCAGCCACCGATAAATATTCGTCAACCATTACGCCCGTATGGTGGCGCCATGGAGCGTTCCTTTATCGCGGTCACGGCGATCGCCTCGACATTGATGTTTGCCGGTGTCTGGAAAGCCACGGCGCCGACATCGACTCCATCCCCCGCTATCGCCGATACCAAAGCGGCGCCGGATACGGCGGTTGCCGTGCCGCCGACGTTGCGGCGTCATGTCGCCGCGCCAACCCGGCCAGTCTTCGATGCCGAGCCCTACAACGTCGCTCGACCGGCTTTTGGATCATCGCCATCGGCCCGCCATTCAACCGGCGGCGGGTCGAAAAGCTCGGTCTTCTACAGCGGATGTCGTGAAGTGCGCGCGGCGGGGGCCGCGCCGCTCCACCGCGGCCAGCCGGGCTATCGTGCCGGCATGGACGGTGACGGCGACGGGATAGCCTGCGAAAACTATCGCTGACCCCACCGCCGCTGCCAAACCCTCAGCTATGCAGGAAGTGCATCACGTCGCCGTCCTGGACGACGTACGCCTTGCCTTCCGCGCGCAGCTTGCCCGCCTCGCGCGCCTTCGATTCCCCACCGAGCGAGATGAAATCGTCGAACGCGATCGTCTCGGCGCGGATGAAGCCCTTTTCGAAATCGCCGTGGATCTCGCCCGCAGCCTGAGGCGCGGTCGCGCCCGCGTGGACGGTCCAGGCGCGTGCTTCCTTCGGGCCGACCGTGAAGAACGTCAGCAGGTGGAGCAGCTTGTACCCGGCGGTGATGACGCGCGCGAGGCCGGTCTCCTCCAGCCCCAGCTCGCCGAGGAACTCGCCGCGATCTTCGGCCGGCATCGTCGCGATCTCCGCCTCGATCGCCGCCGACACCACGACCGCCTCGGCACCCTCGGCCGCCGCCTTCGCGAACACCCGCGCCGACAGCGCGTTGCCGTCCGCCGCATCGCCCTCGCCGACGTTGCACACGTAAAGGACGGGTTTCGCGGTCAGCAGCTGCGCCTGTGCGAACACCCGCGCCTCGTCCTCGTCCTTCGGCACGGTCAGCCGCGCGGGCTTGCCTTCGCGCAGCAGTTCGAGCGCCTGGCCAAGCACGGCGGCGCCGATCTTGGCTTCCTTGTCGCCCTGCATGCCCTTCTTGGCGAGGTTCGGCACGCGCTTCTCGAGGCTTTCGAGGTCGCTCAGCATCAGTTCGGTATCGACCGTCTCGGCGTCGGCGATCGGATCGACCTTGTTGTCGACATGCGTCACGTCGCCGTCCTCGAAGCAGCGCAGCACATGGACGATCGCGTCGACCTCGCGGATGTTGCCGAGGAACTGGTTGCCGAGCCCTTCGCCCTTCGACGCGCCGCGCACCAGCCCGGCGATGTCGACGAACCCCAACTGCGTCTCGATGATCTTCTGCGATCCGGCGATCTTGGCCAGTGCATCGAGCCGCTTGTCGGGCACGCCGACGTTGCCGACGTTCGGCTCGATCGTGCAGAACGGATAGTTCGCCGCCTGCGCCGCGGCCGTCTCGGTCAGCGCGTTGAAGAGAGTGGACTTGCCGACGTTCGGCAGCCCCACGATGCCGCAGCGAAAACCCATGATATGCCTTTAGTTTGAGATTGGGGTGTAAGAATGTGCGCGCGCTTTAGGACAGGGCGGGCAGGAAGGCCAGCATTCGCCCATCACCCCCCGTCATGCCGGGCTCGTTCCGGCATCCACGGTTCCGCACGCTTGAAAGACGTAAGTACGCGGCACGGTGGACCCCGGAACAAGTCCGGGGTGACGGACGCTTGGGGCAGGCGCACTCAACACGCCAGGCCATGATCGACTCACTCGATTGCCGCATTGCAGCAAAATCACCCTACCGCTCGGTAGATATCTCGATCCTCATGCGGTATATCCTTGTCTTAGCTACCAAAAGATCGGGAATACCCATGACCATCACTGCCAACGGCTTCGCCGCGCAATCCGCCGACACCCCGCTAGCACCCTTCTCGTTCGAGCGCCGCGCGCCCGGCAAGACCGACGTCGCGATCGACATCCTGTTCTGCGGCGTCTGCCATTCCGATCTCCACACCGTGCGAGGCGAATGGGGCGGCACGCTCTACCCGTGCGTCCCCGGCCACGAAATCGTCGGCCGCGTCAGCGCCGTCGGAGACGACGTGACGAACTTCAAGGTCGGCGACATCGCCGGCGTCGGCTGCATGGTCGACAGCTGTGGCCATTGCCCGTCCTGCACCGACGGCGAGGAGCAATATTGCGAAACGACCGGCTTCGTTGGCACCTATAATGGCCCCGATCCCGTACTCGGCGGTCACACGTTCGGCGGCTATTCGGATCACATCGTTGTCGATCAGGGTTTCGTCCTGAAGGTCACGCATCACGAGCGCGATCTCGCCGCGGTCGCGCCTTTGCTCTGCGCCGGCATCACCACCTACTCGCCGCTGAAGCACTGGAAGGTCGGCCCCGGCCAGAAGGTCGGCATCGTCGGTCTCGGCGGCCTCGGCCACATGGGCGTCAAGATCGCCAACGCGATGGGCGCCGAGGTCTATGTGTTCTCGACCTCGCCGAACAAGCGCGAGGACGCCAAGCGTCTCGGCGCAAAGGACCTGATCGTCTCGAAGGACGAGGACGCGATGGCCGAACACGCCAACAGCTTCGACTTCATCCTAAACACCGTTGCGGCGAGCCACAACCTCGACGCGTTCACCGCCCTGCTGAAGCGCGACGGCACGATGACGCTGGTCGGCGTCCCCGAGCATCCGCATCCGTCGCCCTCGGTCGGCAACCTCATCTTCAAGCGCCGCGCGATCGCCGGCTCGCTGATCGGCGGCATCGCCGAGACGCAGGAGATGCTCGATTTCTGCAACGAGCACGGCCTGGTCTCGGACATCGAGATGATCCGCATGGACGAGATCGAGCCGTCCTACGAGCGCATGGTGAAGAGCGACGTGAAGTACCGCTTCGTCATCGACATGGCCTCGATGCCGACGGCGGGCTGATTGGGCAGGGGCGGCGCTCGCCGAGTGCCGTCCCTGCTAAATAAGCGCTACCGTTCTCCTGCGAACGCAGGAGCCCAGGGTCAGGAACGTCGCACCATTTAACCCTGGGTTCCTGCGTTCGCAGGAAAACAAACGTCGGGGGCAGGGCGTCGCCCGCCGCTCACCACCGATAATTAAAACTGATACTAATCCGCTCGCCCTTGGCGGCATTCGGCACGACCTCATGCCGCAACCAGCTCTCCCAAAGAAACACGCTCCCAGGCTTAGGCTCGGCATAAACGAACGTCCGCAGATCCTCCGGCGCGTCCTCCAGCCGGGTCGGCGCCGCCATCATCATAGGCAATCGCGGATCCTCCAACTTGAGCGCGCCAGCCCCCTCCGGAATCGCCACGTACATCGTCCCCGACACGACGCTATGCGGGTGAATATGCCCCGAATGCGCGCCACCCGGCTTCAGGACGTTCACCCAGAAGCTATCGAGCTTCAACTTCCGCCCGCCCAGGTCGAACGCACAATCCTTCACGAACGCCGCGACATGCTTGTTCAGCAACCGCACCAGATCCCCGAACCGAGGATCGCGCAACGGCAGGTCGTTCAGCGACGCATACGACGTATATCCACGATACCCATGCGCCTTCGACCAGGCGACACCCGCACGATCGGCCTTGGCGAGTTCGAGCGCGGCATCCTCCAGTTCCTCGACCAGATCGTCGTCACCGAGATCAGCCTCGTAAAAGCGCGTGGCAAACAGCGAACGAGTGGTCATTGGTCCTGCATCCTCAACGCGACGTCGTTCATGAAGCGGACGTCGTCGCCCTCCGTCAGCCATTTCGCCTCCGCAGCCACCGCGCCGAGCATGTCGGATAACGGCTCGATCTCCGCCTTGGCGTAATTGCCGAGCACATAGCCGGTGACGCGATCCTTATGCCCCGGATGCCCGATCCCCAATCGCACGCGGCGAAAGTCCGGCCCCAGATGCTGATCGGTCGAGCGCAGCCCGTTATGCCCCGCGGTCCCGCCGCCGGTCTTCACCTTCACGCGGAACGGCGCGATATCGAGTTCGTCGTGGAACACCGTCAGCGCCTCGACGCCGAGCTTGTAGAAGCGCAACGCCTCGCCGATCGCGCGGCCGCTCTCGTTCATGAAGGTTGCGGGTTTCAGCAGCAGGATCTTCTCGGAGCCGATCCGCCCCTCCTGCGTCCACCCCTGGAACTGCTTCTTGATCGCGCCGAAGCCATGCACCTCGGCGATCGCGTCGGCGACCATGAACCCGACATTGTGCCGGTGCATCGCATATTGCGCCCCCGGATTGCCGAGTCCCGCCCAGATCTGCATCTTAATTCCCAGTCACAAACATTCCGTCACCCCGGCGGAGGCCGGGGCCCACCGTTCCGCACGCTCAATCCTATCGAATGTGCGGAACGGTGGATGCCGGAACAAGCCCGGCATGACGGTGGTACGAAAACGGGCGGGAAAGCTTGTCGCCATCCCGCCCGCCAGATCATCCGAAGACGAAGGTCTAAACCCTCAGTTCTTCTGCGTGGTGATCTTGTCGTCGTCGTTATTATCGTCGTTAGGCTCGACCGGGGTCGGCTCGAGAGCCTCGGCAGCCTGAGCTTCCGACACTTCGGCATCGAGCGCATCGTCGGCAACCGTCGGAACGGTCGGCGGCACGATCGTGGCGATCGCGAAGTCGCGGTCGTCGATCGATGGCGTCGCGCCCTTGGGCAGCTTCACGTCGCTGATGTGGATCGAATCACCGATCTCCAGACCAGCAAGCGAAATCACGATCTCGCTCGGGATGTCCGAAGCGTCGACGATCAGCTCGATCTCGTGACGCGTGATGTTGAGGACGCCCTTGCCCTTCTTGATGCCCGGTGCGTCATCCTCGTCCGCGAACACGATCGGCACCGCGACGGTGACGGTCGAATGCTCGCCGATGCGCAGGAAATCGACATGGATCGGGCGATCCGAAACCGGGTGGAACGAGACGTCCTTCGGCAGCGTACGCACGCCGTTGACCATCACGACGGAATTCATGAAGTGGCCGGTCATCAGCGCCTTCATCAGCGCCTTTTCTTCGAGGTGAATCGAGGTGGGTTCCTGATTCAGGCCGTAGATCACGGCAGGCACGCGGCCATCACGACGCAGCGCCCGGGAGGCTCCCTTGCCAACCCGGTCACGCGTCTCGGCTGCGAGCGTCAACTGGTCGCTCATCTGTATTCTCCGAAACTCGTTTGTTGTCCTTCCCGCCCACGCCTCCAGGGATGACCATGGACCGGAAGCGCGGGCGCATAGCGGAAGTAGGGGGCAAAAGCAATAATACCCCTCTCCCCTCGGGGGAGAGGGAGGGGCCCGCTGCGAAGCAGTGGGAGGGTGAGGGCACGGTCAGCCAAAAGCGCGTGCCCTCACCCTTCCGGCGCAAGCGCGCCTCCCTCCCTCTCCCCGGAGGGAGAGGGTAAGAAGCTCAATACCGAACCCGCTCAGCCTTCACCCCAAGCTTGGCCAACTGCGCCTGAACGCTGTCCTTCCCCGCCAGATGCCCCGCACCCACCGCCACAAACACGGTCCCAGGCGTCTTCATCCGGTTCGCAACCCACTCAGCCCAACGCGCGTTACGATCCACCAGCAACACCTTCGCCACCTCCGGCGAGTCCTTCAAACTCTCGTTCATCTCCTTGGCCAAAGCCTCAGGATCCCCCTTCGCCCACTCATCGACCATCGTCGCCATCGTCGCCTCCAGCTTAGGCAGCTCGTCGATCGTGCTCCCCAGAAACTGCATCTGCGCCGCCTGAGACAGCCCCCCGAAATACCCCAGCTGCTGCTCCGCCGTCTCCAGGCCCGTAACCGGCTTCCCCGCAGCCTTCGCCGCTGCCGTAATCACCTGCTCAGGCCCATTAGCCGAATCATACCCAAGCTTGGACAGCGGAGCGATCGACAGGTTCGTCGCCGCCAGCCACGGCTTGAACCGATCGAACGCATTCGCCGGCAGCCCCAGATCGGTCACCGCCTTCGCATATGCCGCGCGCTTGTCCGCCGGGATCTGCTCGGTCAGCGTCGGCCCGTCCTTCGACACCCCCGTCGCCATCACCAGCGACTGCATCTTGGCGGGATCGGGCATCACCAGCTCCAGCACCACCTGCTGCGACCGATCGAACGCCATCTTCACCGCTTCGTCGAACCACGTCGTGCCGGGCTTCAACACATGGATCGTCCCGAACAGGTAGATCGTCGTGTCCTTGTCCTTCACCACCCAAAGCGCCGGATCGGCATCGTTCGAGGCTTGCACCGGCTTAGGCGCGACCTGAGCGCAAGCGGGAAGGGCGAACGCCATCGCCAGCGCAGACAAGGCGGATCGGAACGAAACGATCTTCGAAAACAGCTTCAAGGGGAGGGCATCCTTACCGTGAGTTCGCCCCCATGTAGGAGCGCGAACCTTAACGCACCACTTGCCTCCCGCACCCCCATCCGCCAAAGCCCGCGCGTGACCCAGCACCTGACAAAGCCTCTTAGCTTCCAGCGCATGATCCTCACGCTCCACGATTACTGGAGCGAACACGGGTGCCTGATCCTGCAGCCCTACGACATGGAAATGGGCGCGGGCACCTTCCACACCGCCACGACGCTCCGCGCGCTCGGGCCCAAGCCGTGGAACGCCGCCTTCGTGCAGCCCTGCCGCCGCCCCACGGACGGCCGCTACGGCGAGAACCCCAACCGGCTCCAGCATTACTACCAGTACCAGGTCATCCTGAAGCCATCGCCTGCGAACCTCCAGGAACTCTACCTCGGCAGCCTCGCGGCGATCGGCATCGACATGCTGAAGCACGACATCCGCTTCGTCGAGGACGACTGGGAAAGCCCGACGCTCGGCGCCTGGGGGCTAGGCTGGGAGGTCTGGTGCGACGGCATGGAGGTGACGCAATTCACCTATTTCCAGCAGATGGGCGGCTTCGACATGAAGCCAGTCGCCGGCGAACTCACCTACGGGTTGGAGCGTCTGGCGATGTACATCCAGGATAAGGACAGCGTCTACGACCTCGCGTTCAACGATGCCGGGGTGACGTACGGCGACGTGTTCCTGGAGAACGAGCAGGAGATGTCGAAGTGGAACTTCGAGATCGCCGACACGGACTCGCTCTTCGACCAGTTCCGCAAGCACGTCGCCGAATGCGAGAACAGCCTGAACCACAAGCTCCCGATCCCAGCCTACGAGCAGGCGATCAAAGCCAGCCACATCTTCAACCTGTTGCAAGCCCGCGGCGTAATCTCGGTCGCGGAACGCCAAGCCTATATGGGCCGCGTCCGAGACCTAGCCAAAGGCGCCTGCGCCGCCTGGATGGACAAGCACGGATGGGCGGCATGATGCGCCTGCTAGAAGATGTGTTCACGCGGAGACGCGGAGACGCGGAGCAGAAGGTAGGCGACGTGTCGCGCTTCCGCGTTCGGGCTCCCAGCATCCAGCATGGCGATGAAAGACGCCTGCGGCGTCGAATAGCCGCGCGCAGCGCTATAAGCCTCTCTCCCCTTCTACTCCGCGTCTCCGCGTCTCCGCGTGAACCCAACTCCTTCTTCTTCGCGTGCGAACCCAAATGACCGACTTCCTCCTAGAACTCCGCTCCGAAGAAATCCCCGCCCGGATGCAGTCCAAGGCGCGTGAAGATCTCGCCAAGCTGTTCACCGCCGAGCTCGCCAAGGCCGGCATCGCCACCAGCGCGATCGTCACCTACGCGACCCCGCGCCGCCTGACGCTGATCGCCCGCGACCTGCCGCTGGAAACCGCCGCCGTCTCCGAGGAAACGAAGGGCCCCAAGACTTCCGCCCCCCCACAGGCGCTCGAAGGGTTCCTGCGGAAAACCGGCCTAACGCGCGAGCAACTGATAGACCGCAACGGCACGCTCTTCGCGGTCACCGAGAAGCCCGGCCGCACCACCGCAGCCGTGCTCGCAGAGGCCATCCCCGCGATCGTCCGCGCCTTCCCGTGGCCGAAGTCGATGCGCTGGAGCGACGCCTCCGCCAGCACCGAATCGCTCCGCTGGGTCCGCCCGCTGCAAGGCATCGTCGCGCTGCTCGGCGAAGAGATCGTGCCGTTCGAGATCGCCGGCATCGAGAGCGGCGCCGCCACGCTCGGCCACCGCTTCCACCACCCGTACCAGATCACGATCGGTGGCGCGCACGACTATGTCGAGAAACTGCGCGCCTGCCACGTCATCGTCGACCACGACGAACGCGCCACGCTGATCCGCGACCACGCCCGCGAAGCCGCGATGCAGGCCGGCCTCGAACTCATCGAGGACGAGGGTCTCGTCGCGGAGAATGCCGGCCTCACCGAATGGCCGATTCCCCTGCTCGGCCAGTTCGATCCCGCGTTTCTCGACGTCCCGCCCGAGGTGATCCAGCTCACCGCGCGCGTGAACCAGAAATATTTCGTCTGCCGCGGGGCCGACGGAAAATTGGCCAACGCCTTCGTTTGTACCGCTAACATCGCCGCCCACGACGGCGGCGCGAAGATCGTGGAGGGCAACCGCAAGGTGCTCGCGGCACGCTTGTCGGATGCGAAGTTCTTCTACGACACCGACCTCAAGATCCCGCTCGAAGAGCAGGCCGAGAAGTTGTCGAAGATCGTCTTCCACGAAAAACTCGGCACGGTGGCCGACAAGGTCGACCGCGTAGCAAAGCTCGCCAAGTGGCTGGTAGAAGAGGGCATCGTAACTTCTGCCCCCCCTCCCGCAAGCGGGAGGGGGCCGGGGGGTGGGCTCGCGCTCACCACCAACGCCACGCCAGCAGGTGAGCGCGAGCCCACCCCCGACCCCTCCCGCGAGCGGGAGGGGAGAGAAGAACTCGCCGCCCTCGCAGAACGCGCAGCCCGCCTCGCAAAGGCAGACCTCGTAACCGGCATGGTCGGCGAGTTCCCCGAGTTGCAAGGCCTGATGGGCGGCTACTACGCCGCCGCGCAGGGCGAGCACCCGTCCGTCGCCACCGCCATCCGCGACCACTACAAGCCGGTCGGCCAAGGCGACGACGTCCCCACCGACCCGGTAACGGTCGCGGTAAGCTTGGCGGACAAGCTGGATACCATAGTATCGTTTATGCTTATGGATGAGCGTCCGTCCGGGTCCCGTGATCCATTTGCACTTCGCCGTGCTGCGCTCGGAGTAATTTCTCTTATCCTAAGTTCGAAATTGCGATTCAGTTTTAGGCGTGTCGTAAGTTTTGCTAGCTCGCCTCTTATTGTCGATATCGTAACCAAAGCTTCCGCAGCGCTCGTAGTTAGCGAACGAGAAAATAAAACACGAAGCGACATTATTGACTATGTCAAAAATCACGAAGTTTTCGATGATGAATTTTTGGTGCGGGTAGAGCGTAGAATTCAAATCAATCCATCGCACGATACCAAGCTAACCGCGGAACTCATTCGGATAACCGGAAAGATAAAGGGCGGCCTGATAAATAAGGAAGTCCTCGATTTCTTCGCCGACCGCCTCAAAGTCCAGCAACGCGAAGCCGGCGTCCGCCACGACCTCATCGACGCAGTGTTCGCGCTCGGGGGCGAGGACGATCTCGTCCGCCTGCTCGCGCGCGTCCACGCGCTCCAGGCGTTCGTCACCACCGAGGACGGCGCGAACCTGCTCGCCGGCTACAAGCGCGCCGCCAATATCCTGAAGAAGGAAGCCCCTTCTGCTCCCTCTCTCCCCCAAGGGCAGGGGCGCGGAGAGGGCCGGGGAGAGGGGCTGCCAAGCAGTGCAGCGCCCGGTACTGCCCCTCACCCCGACCCTCTCCCCGCAGGGGAGAGGGAGCAAATTTCGCTGTCCTACACGCCCGAACCGGCAGAGAGTGCGCTCCACACCGCGCTCGACTCGGCCGAACCCCGCGCCACCGCCGCGATCGCGCGCGAGGATTTCGCCGCGGCGATGGCCGCGCTGGCCTCGCTCCGCGCGCCGATCGATACGTTCTTTGATAGCGTTATCGTCAACGACGCCGATCCCGCCAAGCGCTCCGCCCGTCTCGCGCTACTTGAGCGAGTCCGCGCCGCAGTGCACAATGTGGCAGACTTTTCTCGGATCGAGGGCTGATGTGTCTTGGCCTAACCCGGCCTAACCTTCTTTCCCGATCACCCGCGCAAAACAAGCACTTAGAGGACCGACCATGACCCAATATGTGTATCGCTTCGGCGGCGGTGTTTCGGATGGCGGCAAGGGCGACAAGAACCTGCTCGGCGGCAAGGGCGCGAACCTTGCCGAGATGGCGTCGATCGGCCTGCCGGTCCCGCCGGGCTTCACGATCTCGACCGACTTCTGCGCGGTCTATTACGACGAGGGCGGCCAGTTCCCGCAAGGCCTGCGCGACGAGGTCGCCACCGGCCTCGCGCATATCGAGGGCGTGACCGGCAAGACGTTCGGCGATCCCGCCGACCCGCTGCTTGTCTCGGTCCGCTCGGGCGCGCGCGCTTCGATGCCGGGGATGATGGACACCGTCCTCAACCTCGGCCTCAACGACCAGACCGTCGAAGGCCTCGCCGCCACGTCCGAGGACGCGCGCTTCGCGTGGGACAGCTATCGCCGCTTCATCCAGATGTACGCCGACGTCGTCCTCGAACTCGATCACGGCGCGTTCGAGGAAGCGCTGGAGATCGCCAAGGAAGACCAGGGCTTCACGCTCGACACCGAACTGTCGGCCGACGATCTCCGGAAACTCGTCGCGGAGTATAAGGGCCTCGTCGAGAAGCTCTGGGGCAAGCCTTTCCCGCAGGACGTCCACGATCAGCTCTGGGGCGCGGTCGGCGCCGTCTTCGGCTCGTGGCAGTCCGAGCGGGCGAAAGTCTATCGCCGCCTCAACGACATCCCCGGCGGCTGGGGCACCGCGGTCAACATCCAGGCGATGGTGTTCGGCAACATGGGCGACACGTCGGCCACCGGCGTCGCGTTCACGCGCGACCCGTCCAAGGGCGACCGCGCCTATTACGGCGAATTCCTGATCAACGCGCAGGGCGAGGACGTCGTCGCCGGCATTCGCACCCCGCAATACCTCACCAAGACCGCGCGCGAAGACGCCGGCGCGAAGGCCTCGTCGATGGAAGAGGCGATGCCCGAGGTCTATCACCAGCTCGCCGACGTGTTCGACACGCTCGAAAACCACTACCGCGACATGCAGGATATCGAGTTCACGGTCGAGAAGACCAAGCTCTGGATGCTCCAGACCCGCGCCGGCAAGCGCACCGCCAAGGCCGCGCTGAAGATCGCGGTCGACATGGCGAACGAAGGCCTCATCACCCGCGAGGAAGCGATCCTGCGCGTCGAGCCCATGGCGCTCGACCAGCTCCTCCACCCGACGCTCGATCCCAAGGCGCACCGCGACGTGCTCACCAAGGGTCTCCCCGCATCGCCGGGTGCGGCCTCGGGTGCGGTCGTGTTCGACGCCGATGCCGCCGAGAAGAAGGCCGCCGACGGCGTCGCCGTGATCCTCGTCCGGACCGAGACTTCGCCCGACGACATCCACGGCATGCACGCGGCCAAGGGCATCCTGACCGCGCGCGGTGGGATGACATCGCATGCTGCGGTCGTGGCACGCGGCATGGGACGCCCCTGCGTTTCGGGCGCCGGCACGCTGTCGATCGACGCCAAGGCGAAGATCATGCGCTGCGGCGGCCGCGAGGTGAAGGAGGGCGATCTGCTCACCATCGACGGCACCACCGGCGAAGTGATGATCGGCGCGGTTGCGACCGTGCAGCCCGAGCTGTCGGGCGATTTTGCCACGCTGATGGTGTGGGCCGACGAGGTCCGCCGCCTCAAGGTCCGGGCCAACGCCGAGACTCCGGAAGATTGCCGCGTCGCGCGCGAATTCGGCGCCGAGGGTGTCGGGCTTTGCCGCACCGAGCACATGTTCTTCGAGAGCAGCCGCATCACCAACGTCCGCCAGATGATTCTCGCCTCGGACGAGAAGGGGCGTCGCGTCGCGCTCGAAAAGCTGCTCCCCGAACAGCGCAAGGACTTTACGGAAATCCTCGAGGTCATGGCGGGCCTGCCGGTGACGATCCGCCTGCTCGATCCGCCGCTCCACGAGTTCCTCCCCCACGAGGAATCCGAATTCGCCGAAGTCGCCGCTGCGGCTGGCGTCGACATCGACACGCTGAAGCGCCGCGCGGCGGAACTGCACGAGTTCAACCCGATGCTAGGCCATCGCGGCTGCCGTCTCGGCGTCACCTATCCCGAAATCTACGAGATGCAGGCGCGTGCCATCTTCGAGGCGGCGGTCGACGTCGCCGAGAAGTCCGGCGCGGCACCGATCCCCGAGGTCATGATCCCGCTGGTGGCCACCCGCCGCGAGCTCGAACTGATGAAAGCGGTCGTCGACAAGGCCGCCCAGGCCGTGTTCGCCGAAAAGGGCCGCACGATCGAGTATCTCGTCGGCACGATGATCGAACTCCCTCGCGCGGCGCTCCGTGCAGGCGACATCGCGGAAGTCGGCGAGTTTTTCTCGTTCGGCACCAACGATCTGACCCAAACGACTCTAGGCGTCAGCCGAGACGACGCCTCGCGCTTCCTCGGCGCGTATGTCGAGCAGGGCATCTACGCGAAGGACCCGTTCGTCAGCATCGACGTCGAGGGTGTCGGCGAACTGATCGAAATCGCCGCCGAACGCGGCCGCAAGACGCGGCCGGGCATCAAGCTCGGCATCTGCGGCGAACACGGCGGCGATCCCGCCAGCATCGCGTTCTGCGAAAAAGTCGGCCTGGATTACGTCTCGGCCAGCCCGTACCGCGTGCCGATCGCCCGCCTAGCAGCAGCACAAGCGGCGTTGTCGAAGAAGTAGCCGAAGGGGTATGGGCATATAAGCCCCTTATTCCTCCGTCACCCCGGACTAGTTCCGGGGTCCACCCATCCGCGAACCCAACGGCTTGTCGTCAATGCGGAACGGTGGATGCCGGAACAAGCCCGGCATGACGGAGTGAGTTGGGAGGAAATTCCCTATCCCCAACTGTGTCCCCGCGAAGGCGGGGACCCAGTCTGGGCTCCCGCCTTCGCGGGAGAACAAGGAGGCAGGGGCTAACCTACCCCCTGCAACTTACCGACGCCGATCGAAATCGAACCAGCCACGCTTGGTCCCATCGGCATTATACGCCGGCCGAGCATAAGCCGGCCGCGCCGCCGACAGCACTCCAGGCCGCGACGTCTCGACAACCGGCTGACGCTCGAAAACCGGAGCAGCAACCGGCGCAACCGAAGCCGCCTTCACCAACCGGGCATTCTCCCGCTCAGCCTCGACCGCCCGCTTCTCAGCCGCCGCCGCCCGAACATCGCCATCCTTCTTCACCAAAGCATGCGCGTCACGCTCGGCCAGATAGCGCGCCTTCCACTTCTTCCCCCCCGGATGGCTCGCCAACCCAAACAGCCAGCCGGCAACGAATACCAGCGCAAGCGCCGCGAACTGCGTAGGTGTGGAAAACAACGGCATCGTAAAACCCTCCTGTTACGGCAGCTCAACGATCCGCCGGCCCAGCGGTTGCCTCAGCCCTTGATCAGGTTGTCCGAGATCGAGCATGCCGCCGGCCCCAGGATGACGACGAACAGCACCGGCAGGATGAACAGGATCAGCGGCACCGTCATGATCGCGGGCAGCCGCGCGGCCTTTTCCTCGGCGCGCATCATCCGTTCGTTGCGGAACTCGGCAGACAAAACGCGCAACGCAGATGCGAGGGGCGTGCCGTATTTCTCCGTCTGGATCATCGTCGTCACGACGCCCTTCACCGCATCCAGCTTCACGCGCAGGGCAAAGTTCTCGAACGCACTGCGCCGGTCGGTCAGAAAGCCCAGCTCGATCGCCGTCAGCGTGAACTCCTCACCCAGTTCGGGATAGGCACGGCCGAGTTCACGCGCGACGCGGTGGAACGCAGCGTCCACGGTCAGCCCGGCTTCGGCGCAGATCACCAGCAGATCTAGCGCATCGGGGAGCCCCTTTCGGATCGCGTCCGAACGTTTCTTAACCTTGTTGTCCAGATACAGATCGGGCGCCTTGTAGCTCAGGATGAAGGTCGTCGCGACGAGACCGTATTTCTTCAGCGGACCCCAGGTCGCGAAGCCGTCAGTGCCATACACCCAGTACAGCATCGCGCCGCCGAGTACGATCGGCAGCACCAGCCGGCCGAAGATCACCGCCGGCGCCCATTCCTTCGAGCGGATGCCGGCCTGCATCAGCTTGACCTGGACCGCCTTGACCTGGCTGTCCTGCAGCACCTTCATCGATGACAATATGCCGCGCATCCGGTCGGCGGTATCGTTGCGCTGGACCAGCTTGGCGCGACGCTTGGTCGACGCGGTGATGCCCGCCTTCAACTGTTCGCGCCGGTCGTTCAGCGCCTTGACGCGCTTGGCCATCGGATCGTTGACGGTCATCACCGCGTAGATCGCGATCATCACCGCGAATGCGGCGACGCCCGACAGGATCGTGGCGACCCAGAGTACGTCGATCCCGAGCAGGGTAGGTCCGGCGGTCTCGCCCATGTCGTATCCCTCAGATCTCGAAGTTGATCATCTTGCTCATCACGAAGGCGCCGATCCCCATCCAGATCAGCCCCCCTATGCCCGTGACGATGAGCCGCGGATCGACGAAGAAGTTCTGCATGTAGGTGCCGTTGACGAAATAGATCAGCCCGAACACGATGAACGGCAGCGCGCCGATGATGTACGCGGACGCCTTGGACTCCGAAGACATCGCCTTGATCTTGAGCTTCATCTGGCCGCGTTGACGCAGCACGGTGGCAAGGTTCGCCAGCGTCTCCGCCAGGTTGCCACCCGTCTCGCGCTGGATCGCGATGGTGATGACGAAAAACTGGAACTCCGGCGTGCCGAGGCGATCGGCGGTTTCCTGCAATGCGGCGTCCATCGTCCGGCCGATCTTCATCTTGTCGCTGACCGAACGGAATTCTTCGCCGACCGGCCCGTCGAGTTCCTGTCCGACGACACCGATCGTCTCGCTGATCGGTAGGCCGGAGCGCAGCCCGCGTACCAGCAGTTCGATCGCGTCCGGAAATTTCACGGTGAACTTGCCGATCCGCCGCTTGATCGTCTTGCCGACCACGAGATGCGGCAGGCCGACGCCGACGAACAGCCCGAACAACAAAGCCAGCAGTATCGGCATGCCCTTGAGCAGCATCAGCACCGCGACAACCACCGCGATCCCCGCAGTCGCCATGCCGTATTGCCCGACCGTCCAGTCCTTGCCGGTCATCGCCAGTCGCTTGGCGAGCAGCACCGGGTTCGGCAGGATGCGGCCGAACGCGATATCGATCTTGGTATCGCGGTTGTTCGAGATGCGCCGCATCTGCGCTTCCGCGACGACCAGCGCGTCACCATGACGTTCGCGCAGCGACGCGATCCGGCGCGACTTCGCTCGTCCGGCCGATGGCCCCGCGAATGCGAACGCCACCATGCCGAGCACCATGCAGGCCCCGATCATGACGAGCAGCAACGGCAACAGCGGCATGGCCTAGCGGTCCCCGTTAGCGGCAGGCCCAAGCGTTCCGGATCGGACGCGCATGGTCACTTTGCCTTTGCCTGTTTCGCGGCGCGCTTCGGGATCAGCCCCCGCAGTTCGCCGAACTTGCCCATCAGCGACTTGCCCTTCAGCCCAGTCGTGCCGTCGACGCCGCAGTCCGCCACGGCAACTGCCAAGGCGCTCGCCAATGCGACGATCGGCGCGACGGTCTTGGAGCTTTTCCCGGTCTCGACCAGCGGCTTGCCCAGTTTGGCCGCCTGCGCAGCCAGCTTTTGATCGAACGACACGAGATAGTCGATCTTGCGCTCGATCGAGCCTTCGAAATCCTTGCGCGTGATCTCGAGCTGCCCGCCGAGATGAACCCGGTTGGCGACCACGAACAGCTCGGTCTGCGGCGCGTTCGATTTCATCCACGACAGGATGCGGATCGTGTCGCGCGCGGCGGCCAGCGTCAGGTCGGTGACGATGACCGCCAGCTTTACGTCGCTAATCAGATGCGGATGCTGGATCAGTATCGCGCGCGGGAGATCGACAACGGTGCATTCGAACGCCGCGCGCATCTCTGCCTGCAACTGATAGAAGGCCGCACCGTCGGTGATCAGCGGCGTGCTGATCGGGGCCTCGGCGCTGAGCACGGACAGCTTTTCGGATGCCTTGACCATCGCCCGCTCGATGAACAGTCCGTCGATCCGGCTCGGATTCTCGATCGCATCGGTAAGCCCTCGTCCCGGTTCAAGATCGAGGCCGAGCGCGGCGGTGCCGAAATGCACGTCGAGATCGAGCAGCGCGGTCGAGCGCTTCTCCTTGTCCGAGAGCAGCCACGCGATCGACGTCGCGATCGTCGACGCCCCGACGCCCCCCCGCGTACCGATCACGCCGACCGAGCAGTGCGGGCGCTCCGGCGATGCCTCGACGTGCTTGGGCGCATTCAGCAGTGCCTGCGCATGGCCGAACGCCTCGCGCAGCATGTCCGGATGCAATGGTTTGAGCAGATAGTCCTGGATGCCGCTGGCGACGAGGTCGCGGTACAGGCGGACGTCGTTCACCTGGCCCGCGGCGATCACCACGGTACCCGGCTCGCACACTTCGGCGAGCGCATGGATGTCGTTCAGCGGATCGCCCGATTCGGCAAGGTCGACGAACAGGATCTGCGGCGAGGCCGACACCGACAGCGACTGGATCGCGTTGCGCAGGCCACCCTTGTGGATCTTCTCGACCGGCCAGCCGAGTTCGCTCGCGATCGGCCGCAACGCCTCGGCGGTCGTCTCGTCGCAGACATAGGCGACGAAGGGTTCGCGGTGGGCGATCCCGCCCGGTTTCCAGGGAGCGTTCATCACTTTCCTCCCGTGCTGGTTGCGGCGATGCCACCGGCTCCGCTGGGGGCTCGCTTGCGATACGTATCGATCGCCTTGTACGAGACCGCTGTATCCGTCGTTTCCGTGCCCGGCGCACCGCGCACCAGATCGGCAGGGTTGGCGACCATCGCCGCCAGGTTGCGATTGACCGCGCAGCCATAGTTCGAGGACGTGTTCGATTCGAATTCATTGGTCGAATCGCGCGACCAGTCCGGGCAGCGCGGCACGGCGGCCCGCATCCGGCTGACCACCACGCGGATCGTTCCGGGGGTGACGGCCGCGGGCGTCACCGGCGCGTCGTCGCTCAACAACAAGCCGTATCCTGCGACGACCGCGGCGACGTCGTCATGCGCGCGGGGGCCTTCGCCCGCAGGATCGTCGATCGCGACCCGGTCGCCATATCCGAGCCGCATCGTCGTCATCCAGCCGGCCAGACGGCGTTCTTCGCCGGGGGACAGCGCACCACCCGAGACGCCAAGGTCCAGCGCATAGTCGGACCGGCTGACGACCGGCTGATGGACCGATTCGAGACCGCGATTCTCCGTTCCCATGCAGCCCGCGAGCAGCAGCGCGGACGCGAGGGGCGCTAGGATCGATTTGTTGATCATCGGAAATCCTTGGTGCGTTGGGCGCATGACGGGCTCAATTCGAGAAGCCGGGGGCGGGCACGACACCCTTTTTCGGCTTGGCATCGCGCTTGGCCTGAACGGCCGGGGCGGCGTCGGCTTCGCTTCGGCGAACGTCGCTGCGGGGCACGTCGCTGCGGGGTACTGGCATGACGGGTGCGGCCGCTCCGATGGCAGGACGCGCGTAAGTCGGTGGCGCAACGGTCGGAACCGGGCGCGGGCCGCCGTCGGTCGCGCTCAGCCGCCCCAGCAGCACCCGGTCGAGATCGGTCGGCGCGCGTGCGCCGTCGGTCGGCAAGGCGATGTCGCTGGCGTTGTTGACCGGCTTCACCAGATACGGCGTGATGACGATGACCAGCTCGGTCTCGTTGCGCTGGAAGGCGTTCGAGCGAAACAGCGCGCCGATGATCGGCAGGTTCGAGAGGCCGGGAGTCTTGTCATAGGTGTTGTTGTTGCCGTTCGACAGCAGGCCGCTGATCATCATGCTCTGGCCCGACCCGAGTTCGACGGTGGTCTCGGTCCGCCGCGTGGTGATGCCGGGGACGCGCGTACCGCTCAATGTGATGGCGTTCGCATAATCGAGCTGCGACACTTCCGGACGCACGCGCAACGAGATGCGGCCATCGGACAACACAGTCGGCGTATAGGCCAGGCTGATCCCGTATTGCTTGTACTCGACCGAGATCGTGCCAAGCGCCTGCGCCAGGGGGATCGGGATTTCGCCGCCTGCCAGGAACGTGCCGGTCTCACCCGACAAGGCAGTCAGGTTCGGGTTGGCGAGCGTGGTCACCTGACCCAGTGTCTCGCCCAGGTCGATCGCGGCGAGCAGGTCGACACCCAGCAATCTGCCGGCAAGGCCGAATGTAGACCCCAACGCGCCCTTGGCCACACCCGTGTTGCCGGCCGACGGTGTCGCGCCGCCAACGAACATTCCGCCACCAGGTGCAAATATCGTGGCGTCTCGTCCTTGCCCCAGTCCGAACTTGAATCCACCGGTCCGATCGAAGGATTGGACGTTCACCCCGATGTTCTTGACGAAGCTGCGTGTGACTTCGGCGACGCGCACTTGCAGGTTCACCTGCAACGGTGTCGCGGTCTTCAGGCGCGACAGCACCTTGGTCGACTCGCCCACGAACGCCTGCACCAGACGCTCGGCCTCGGCCGCATCCTCGGGTGCCGCAACCGTGCCCGTCAGGAGGATCAGTCCGTTCATCGGCGTCGCGACGACCTGTGCCTCGGGCATTGCCAGGCCCAGCATCTGCTGGACCGAATCGAGGTTATTGCCGACGCGGACGGTTGCCGAATACACGACGGCACCACCCCTTGCGGTGGCCGAGATCGTGGTCTCGCCGGTCTTCTTGCCGAACACGTAGAGCTGGGTCGGCGAGCGTACCTGGACATCGGCAATCGCATCATCGGCAACGAACAGATCGGTCATCGGCTGCGACAACGTCACCAGCCGCCCGCGGCCGGTGTTGACCTGCACGATCGGCGATCCGGCTGCGGCTGTGATCCCCCTGCCGCGCTGCGCCAGGGCAGGAACGGACGGTGCTGCCGTCGCTGCGACCAGGGCGACCGCGAGCGGCCAACCGAGGGGCTTGCCGAGCCGCGTTGCGAGGAGCGTGGTTGCAATACGCATCTTAATTCTTCCCCCCGACCGGAACGACGGTCAATGCGTTGCCGCGGGCGACCCGCACGACCGGTCCCTGGACGGCAACCGCGCCGCCAGCGGATGGCGCGACCGGCACGCCCTGCATCGGCGGTCCACCCATCCCGCCGCTCATCCCACCACCCTGAGCCTCCTTGCCCGGTACGCTGCTGCGCTGATAACGCGAGACGTCAGCTCCGGTCTGGTAGGTGGCGGCGCCGGCGGAGGGCTGGCTCGCAAGCCGAACCATCATCGCCTTCTCGGCCTTGGGATCGTTGCCGTCCGGTACCGTCACCGCACCCGAGGCGATTGCCTCTTCGAGTTCGGCAGAATTGTCCGCGATCGAGCGCAGCGACAGCGACAGCGTCCCCAGCGTCTGTGCGACCGCGACCTGCTCCGCCATCTTCGGCGTCGCCTCGATCGTCACGTTGGAGAACGCCTGCACCTTCGTCTTGCCGTCCTCGCCGACCAGGTTGTCTGTGCGCTGGTCGGTGGCGAGCACGCGGATGTTGCGCATGATCGTCTCGGAGACTTTCAGCGGCTGGCCTTCGCCACCACCGGCGACCGTCTGGGTCAGGACCAGATCGATCCGGTCACCGGGAAACACGAAGCCAGCGACCGCAGCCTGCGCCGACACCGGGACGGTCACCGCCCGCATGCCCGGTCCGAGTGCGGCGGCCAGGAACCCACGGTCACCGGGCTTCACCAGCGAGCCCTGCGTCACCGGCTGCCCTGCCGTGATGATGCTGCGCACCACCGTGCCTTGCAGCGACTGGAGGTTGGTCTTGTCCTTCAGGTAATAGGCGTTGTCGACCAGCTCCTTTGGCCAGGGCTGAAATTTCAGCGCCGTCGCATCCAGGATCGTCCCGACCGGCAGCGAGCGTGTTGCCACCAGAACTTCGGGCCCGTCGATGACCGGCGCGGCGACCACGGCGGCACCCGCTTGCGGCGCCGAGCTCCCGGCGATGAGTGTCCTGGCAAAGAATGCCGTGATGGCTGCGACTATCAGCGCACCAACCAGCAAAACGATCTTGCGACTATCCATGACTACATCGTGCCTTTCAGGCGCCGGGAGTGTGTTCCGACATTAATCATCACTGAAACTGATTAAGGAGTGGTTCGCGGATCGAAAGAAGCCCAGCGAATGCTATCGCTACGCCGTATGGAACTTCGATCTGTCCGGAGTTTTTCTTGATTCTGTGTTCGATCATCATCACGATCGTGACGACGCCACCTGCGATCGACATGACCATCAGCATCGACAGAAATGCCGGGAACGGAAGCCACAGCGCCAGCGCGACGATCAGCTTCACGTCGCCGCCACCCATCATCCCAAAGTGGAATGCGAGCAGGAACACGGCGAACACCACCAGCGCGCAACCGACCTGGAGCGCCATGCCCGGCCAGACGTCCAGGCCGTTCGCGTACCACCAGGCGGGGGCCAGCAGCGCGATCGCCGCGTTCTTCCAATTGGCGATCTCGCGCGTCCGCACGTCCTGGATCCCGGCGGAAACCAGCAGGCCACCGAGTATCACGATCAAAATTGGAAGAGCAATGTTCCACCCCATCGGCTAGGTCCTAACGGAGATGGCTTTCGAAAAAGTAACCGTCCCCGGTAATTTCCTTCCCAGTTCCGGGACCTTCGCCGGGTCGGACGCCCTCCAGGTCGTGCGTCGTGCGATTCCCGGCGATGCGCGCGTGGGGTGGTGGACGGCGCCCGATGGCTGGAAACTGCGGCGTTTTGACTGGCCCGCGGCCAGCCCCCGTGGGCGCCTGCTGTTCCAGACCGGTCGCGGTGATATCTTCGAGAAATATCTGGAGACGCTCGCACATTTCCATGCCGAAGGCTGGTCGGTCACTGCGTTCGACTGGCGCGGGCAGGGTGGTTCGGGACGGTTGTCGGCCAATCCACATGTCGGCCATGCAAGCGATTACGGCGTGTTCGACGCGGATCTCGCCGCGTTCTGGGCGGACTGGATCGCGGACGGCGACCTGCCCAGCGCCATACTCGGTCACTCGATGGGTGGCATGATGGTGATGCGGGCGCTCGCGAATCGCACGATCCGGCCCGATGCCGCGATCCTCGTCGCGCCGATGATCGGACTGAAAGCGCCACTCGGAGCGGCGTTCAGCGGTATGGTCGCACACTGGATGGCAATGCGCGGCGACCCGGCCCGCGCGGCATGGCGCAGCAACGAGCGCCCCGGTTCGGTCGCGTCGCGACAAACGCTGCTGACGCACGACGTCGACCGCTACGCCGACGAAGGCTGGTGGCAGCGGCAACATCCCGAACTGGTGCTCGGCCCCCCGAGTTGGGCGTGGCTCGCACAAGGGTTCGCGGGCGCCGCCGCACTTGCCGTCGATCCGCGCGTCGAGTCGATCGAGACGCCGGTGCTGATGCTGGTCGCCGAGGCCGACAAGCTGGTCGATTCACGCGCCGCGCTCCGCCTCGCTGCCCGCTTGCCGGACGCGCAAGTCGTTCGCTTCGGCCCGGAATCCGCGCACGAAATCCTGCGGGAGGCGGATCCGGTGCGCAATCGCGCGCTGTCGGCGATCGATTCGTTCCTGGCCGCGTGTGTGTCGTCGCGATGACGGCGGCCGTGTACGATATCGCGATCGTCGGCGCCGGCATGGCGGGCACCAGCCTCGCTGCGGCGATCGGATCGCAGGCACGCACGCTCGTTCTCGAGGCCGAGGATGCGCCCGGCTATCACGCGACCGGACGTTCGGCGGCGTTCTGGTCGGAAACCTATGGCGGCCCCGATATCCAGCCGCTTACCACCGCCTCGGGCTCGTTCCTCCAGGCCGGGGGGCATCTGGCACCGCTCGGGTCGCTGCATATCGGGCGCGCCGACGACGAGGCCGCGATGGACGCGTTCCTCGCGGAGTTCGCGGATAGCGATGTCGTCCTTCACCGCGTTGATCCGGCCGCGTTCATCCCCGGCCTTCGCTCCGCATGGACGCTCGGCGTGCAGGAGGCGAGTTGCGCCTATATCGATGTCGCTCGTCTGCATGCTGACGGCATCGCCGCGGCTCGGCGTGCGCGCGTGGATTTCGTCACCGATGCCGCATTGATCGCCGCAACGCGCGCGGATGGCGTCTGGACGATCGAGACGAAGGCCGGCCGCTTCCGTGCGAGCACGCTCGTCAACGCGGCGGGCGCCTGGGCCGATACGGTCGCTGTCCGTGCCGGCGTACGTCCGCTAGGCTTGCAAGCGTATCGTCGTACGATGGCGCAACTCCGCACCGATCCCGGCGCACCCGCTGGCTTGCCGCACGTCGCGGACATCGCCGGCCGCTTCTATTTCAAACCCGAACCCGGTGGCCGGCTATGGCTTAGCCCGCACGACGAAACCCCGACCGACCCGTGCGACGCCGCGCCCGAGGAAATCGACATCGCCATCGCGGTCGACCGGTTCGAAAAGGTCGTCGACTGGCGTGTCGCCGCGGTCGAGCGACGTTGGGCAGGGCTGCGCACGTTCGCACCCGATCGCCTGCCTGTTTACGGCTTCGACGCCTGCATGCCCGGGTTTTTCTGGTGCGCAGGGCAGGGCGGCTTCGGCATCCAGACCGCGCCCGGTGCATCGTTGCTCGCCGCGAGTCTCCTGCTCCGTACCACCCCGGATCCCGCGATCGCGGCGATCGATGCGACTCGCTACTCGCCAAGTCGTTTTCAAGAGCACCGCTAAATCCAGCGAAATTGCCGTCGATTGATATGATGCAAACCGGGTTGCAGCGGTCCTGGGAAAGGATGCGGGATCGCGGCCGTCAGTCGAGCGTCGCGATCATCGATGCCGCGCAAGTCGCGCTCGCAGTGGTCGGCTGGCATGCCGTCGACGCGACGCGGCGCGCGAAGGCAACGACCTTGGCAGCGTATCGTTCAGGCCGCCGCATCGTCCGCCTGCCACGTCCGGCAAGGCCGCCGCATGCCGGCATCGTCATCATCAGCCTGACGATGAACCGCGATCCGTCATGACGGGACATGCGCACGGACACGCAATTCGGCGACGTGGTAGGCGCGTAACCCTCACAATCCTCTCCGCCAGGAGGAGGTGTCGCGAAGGTGACGGAGGGGGCAGCGACGGGCCTAGCGTCGTCCGGCAGCCACCGCAGCATCGCTCGCCAGCTTGTCCGCCCGCTCGTTCTCGGGATGCCCGGCATGGCCCTTGACCCATTGCCACTCGATCTTGTGCCGCGCCACCGCCGCCAGGAGCGCGTGCCACAGCTCCGCATTCTTCACCGGCTTCTTGTCGGCGGTCTTCCAGCCGTTGCGCTGCCAGCCCTTCACCCACTTGGTGAGGCCGTCCATCACGTATTTGCTGTCGGTATACAGTGTCACCGCGCACGGCCGGGTCAGCGCGTTGAGCGCCTCGATCGCTGCGGTCATCTCCATCCGGTTGTTGGTCGTCGGCGTCTCGCCGCCCGACAACTCCTTCTCGTGCGCGCCCATGCGGATCACCGCGCCCCAGCCGCCGGGCCCCGGATTGCCCTTGCACGCGCCGTCGGTGAAGATCTCGACCTTGGTGATGGAAACGTCGGTGTCGTCAGTCATGCGAATAGATCGTCCTTGCGATACGCCTCGAACCGCCGCCAGTACGCCAGCGGATCCTTGCGCGTCACCAGCGCATCCGCCGGCGTATTGAGCCAATCCCACGCGCGCGTCGCCAGGAAGCGAAGGCACGCACCCTGCGCCAGCACCGGCAGCGCGGCGCGTTCGGCCGACGAGAGCGGATGCCGATCGACATAGCCGCCGACCAGCGCCTTGCCGACCGCAGCGTCATAATGTTCGCCCTGAGCATCGAACGCCCACGCGCTGTGCATGATGGCCAGATCGTACGCGCGGACGTCGGTGCACGCGAAATAGAAGTCGATCACCCCCGTCACCCGGTCGCCGAGCATCAGCACATTGTCGGGAAACAGGTCGGCATGGATGACGCTGCAAGGCAGGTCGGCAGGCCAGGCCGCGACCACCGCATCCGCCGCCGCGCTGACGGTATCGAACAGTCCCGGCTCGATCGCATCCAGATCGCGGCCGCACTTCGCCAGCAATGCGCGCCACCCGTCCGGCCCCAGCGTGTTCGCGCGCTCCTGCGCAAACCCGGCAAGGCTCACATGCATCGAGCCCATCGCCGCCCCCGCTGCGCGTGCCTGCGCCTCGGTCGGATGCGACACCGACACCCCGGTCAGGAACTCGATCAGGCACGCCGGCCGCCCGCAAAGCTCGTGGATCAGCGCACCGCTGCGATCGGGCAGCGCGCGCGGCACGGGGTTACCGTCGACCGCGAGATGATCGAGCATCGCCATGAAGAACGGCAAATCGTCCGCCGACACGCGCTTTTCATACAGCGTCAGGATGAACCGCCCGGTCGTCGTATCGACCAGGTAGTTGCTGTTCTCGACCCCCTCGGCGATGCCCTTTGCCGAGACGAGCTCGCCGTGATCGAACTTGGCGAGGAACGCGCCCAGCGCCTCCGCCGACACCTGCGTATACACCGCCATGCTAGGCGGCCGCCTCCAGTCCACGTGGCAGCTTGAACGCGATCGTCTCGCGGTTCGTCTCGACTTCGCGCTCCGACACCGTGAAACGCTCCGACAGCCGATCGACCAGTTCGCGTACCAGCAATTCGGGTGCCGACGCACCGGCCGTGATCCCCAGCGAGCCGACGCCCGCCAGGAAATCCCAGTCGAGGTCGCTCGCGCGCTGGATCAGCATCGCCGGCGTACCCTCGCGCTCGGCGACTTCGACGAGGCGCACCGAGTTCGACGAATTGGGCGCACCGATCACCAGCACCGCGTCGACGCTATGGGCAATCGCCTTGACCGCGGTCTGGCGGTTCGACGTGGCGTAACAGATGTCCTCGCCGCGCGGCGGCAGCATCTGCGGGAAGCGGCGCTGCAACGTCGCCACGACGGCGGCGGTGTCGTCGACCGACAACGTCGTCTGCGTCAGGAAGGCGAGGTTGGTATGATCGATCGGCATGAACACCTCGGCATCCGCGACCGTCTCGATCAGCGACATCGACCCTGGCGGCACCTGTCCGAACGTGCCGATCACCTCGGGATGCCCGGCATGGCCGATAAACACGATATGCCGCCCCGCTGCCACCAGTCGCTCTGCCTGGCGATGCACCTTCGAGACCAGCGGGCAGGTTGCATCGAGATATTCAAGACCGCGGTTCTGCGCGTCGAGCGGCACCGATTTTGGCACCCCGTGCGCCGAAAACACGACGGGTGCGCCGTCGGGCACTTCGTTCAGTTCCTCAACGAAGATCGCGCCCTTTGCCTTCAGCGTGTCGACGACGAACTTGTTGTGGACGATCTCGTGGCGGACATAGACCGGCGCCCCGTGTTTCTCGATCGCCAGTTCGACGATCCGGATCGCGCGGTCGACGCCTGCGCAAAAGCCTCGGGGTGCTGCGATCAACAGTTCGAGCGGCGGCTTGTCGATTGGGCTCATGATGCGTCAGCCTCTACGCGATTGCTTGCCTGGACGATAGCCGGTTCCTATGGTGCCCGCCGATCAGGGAGCGCGTGTCGTCACGACGCTCTCAACGCTCGTTCGAGAAGGTACGCGTTCCCGTGAAAGCCCCCATCCTAGCCGTTTCCGCGTGTGCACTTCTTCTCGGCGGGTGCGCCAGCAAGGGCGAAGTCGACGCGACCGGCGGCATTTCCGCGGTCCGCTCGGTCTGCCCGCCGGTGGCGATCCCGGCTGCAACCGGCGACATCACGCTGTTCAACCCAACCACCAGCCGCGACCAGTCGGCGATCGACGTCGCCGCATTGATGACGAACGTCCGATCGACCTGCGCCGACGCGACCGATCAGGTCGTCACCAGCGTCACGTTCGATATCCGTGCCCGCCGTAGCCGTACCGAAGGCGCGCGCGACGTGACGTTGCCGTACTTCATCACCGTCGTCCGCGGCGGCAGCGCGGTCGTCGCCAAGCGCGTCGGCCGTGTCGCGTTGCACTTCGATGCGGGCCAGGCGCTCGCCTCCGCTTCGGCGACCGCATCGGCGACCGTCGCACGGTCGGCCGCGACGCTGCCCGCCGACGTTCGTGAGAAGCTCACGCGCAGGCGCAAGGCCGGCGATCAGGATGCTGCGGTCGATCCGCTGAGCACCCCCGAAGTTCGTCAGGCCGTCCTGCGTGCCAGCTTCGAGGCATTGGTCGGGTTCCAACTGACCGACGACCAGCTCAAGTACAACGCCACCCGCTAAGACAAATCGCCCGACGGTTTCCCGTCGGGGCGATCAGGTCGGCTCAACGAGGCGACGCTGCCCCTCTTCCGACGATATGCAGGAGGAGGGGCGCCCGCTTACTTGTCGCCGCGTACCAGTTCGGTTGCGGCGAGATGCTCCGCCAGGAACCACACCTGCGGCTCGTGTGTGCGGACGATATTGCTCACCAGCAGGTCGTTGGTGCCGTCGTCGCCGGATTCGTCGGCCGCTTCCGCACCCTCATGTGCCTGGCGCAGGATGATCTCGTGCGCTTCGAGCAGACGTGCAAGCTGGGTCGGCACATCCTCGCGGCCCTTCGGTGGACGCGGAATGGTGGTCATCTCGGCGACATCCGGTGCCATTGCGATCGAAATGCCGCCAAGCGCCATGATGCGTTCTGCGATAAGATCGACGAGCGCAGCCTGCTCCTCGTAATGTTTGTCCAGCAACAGGTGTAGTTGGTAGAACGTCGCGCCCGACATCTGCCAATGATGCTTCTTGTACATGTCGCGGATCGTCATCGTGTCGGCGAGCACCTGGTTCAGGATCGCCACGCTCTGCGCGCGGGCATTGTCCTCGAGCGCGATCGGCAGGCGCTTCAACGTGCCGTACGGCTGGATTTCGCGATACTCGACCTGGTACTGCGGCTGCGCCTCGCTCGATACGTTCGTGTCGACTTTGGGCAGCTTTGCGGGTTTCTTCGCCATCGGAAATTCCTGTCTGTTCGTGTGAACTCGACTATCTTAACGCATGATCGGCCAGATCGACAGCAAGGGAAATCCTCGTTCACGGTGATCGCAATCACGCCAGGCCGCGTGCTCGCCTCTTGACGCGAGCACCGCAGCAAAGGAAGCGGGCCGCAACAACGCGTTGGGAGTTGAGGATGACGGAAGCACCACTGGTCGCAGGAATCGAACTCGGTGGCACGAAATGCATCTGCATTCTTGCGCGCGGCCCCGACCAGATCGAAGAAACCGTACGCATTCCCACGACCCGGCCCGACGAGACGCTTGCCGCGATCGAGGCGGTGCTCGATCGTTGGAGCGGGTTCGTGGCGATCGGTATCGCCAGTTTTGGTCCGGTTTCGATCGATCGTCACTCGCACGATTACGGCCACATTACTTCGACGCCGAAGCCCGGCTGGGCAGGAACGGACATCGCCGGTCGCCTGCAACGTCGCTACGGCGTACCCACCGGCTTTCACAGCGATGTCGTCGGCGCGGCGCTGGCCGAGGCGTTCTGGGGTGCTGCCAAGGGGCTGCCCGATATCGCCTATGTCACCGTCGGAACCGGCGTCGGCGCCGGCATGATCGCGGGTAACCGCCCGGTCGACGGGCTGACGCATTCCGAACTCGGCCATATCCGCCCCGCGCGGTTCCGCGGCGATGACTGGATCGGCAATTGCCCGTTCCACGGCGCCTGCATCGAGGGGCTCGTCGCCGGCCCGGCGATCGCCGCGCGGATCGGCTTCCCTGCCGACGAAGCCCCGGCGGAACATCCCGTATGGGACGGCGTCGCCGACGCGCTCGGCCAGCTCTGCCATACGCTGGTGCTGACCGGGATACCCCGCCGGATCGTGATGGGCGGCGGCGTGATGGGCGCATCGCATCTGTTCCCACGCGTACGGGCGGCGATGACGCGCAGCCTCGGCGGCTATATCACGCTGCCCGAGGTGGCACTGACCGACACGTTCATCGTCCCGCCAGCGCTTGGCAACAACGCCGGCCCGCTTGGAGCAATCGTGCTGGGTGCTCAGGCACTTGGCCACCAACTCGAAACGTCGTTCACAGCGTCTTAACCGTAATCGACTAGCCCTTGCTGCAATAGAGAGCGGCACAGGGCGTCACCGCGAACCGTGGATGCAGTGCCCACAAGGAGCGGTTATTCGATGCGGATTCTCATCGTGGACGACGAGCCGGCGATGCACGACAGCTACCGGCGCAGCTTTGCCGGGCAGCGGTCGGACAGCGGGGATGCGCTTGGTTCGATGGCCGCCGATCTATTCGGTGAGAATGCCCCGGGCGGAGAGGGTTTACCGAATTTCACGCTGACACAGTGTCACCAGGGGCTTGAAGCGGTCGATGCGGTCGACCGATCGCGGCGGGATGAAGAACCGTTTGCGGTCGCATTCATCGATATCCGCATGCCGCCCGGTATCGATGGCCGCGAGACCGCCAAACGCATCCGCGCGCTAGATACCGAGATCAACCTCGTCATTGTCACCGGTTATTCCGATTTCGCGCCGATCGAGATCAGCAAGGTCGCAGGGCCGGCGGACAAGATCTTCTACATCGCCAAGCCTTTCGAGGTCGCGGAGATCACGCAGACCGCGACCGCGCTCGCCAAGCGCTGGGAGATCGATCGTGAACTCAAATCCGCCCGCGAAATGCTTGCGGCGCAGGTCATTCAGCTGGAAGAACAGAGCGCCGAACTCGCTGCGAACGAGAGCCGTGCGATCCACATCGCGACGCATGATTCGCTGACCGACGCGCCCAATCGGCTCGCCTTCCTGCGCGCGTTGTCCGAACGGACCCGGACCAAGGGACTGTTCGCGACGGTGATGGTCGATCTCGATCGTTTCAAGCTGGTCAACGATACGCTCGGGCATCTCGCCGGCGACGCGCTCATCCGCGAAATATGCGGCATCCTCGGCCGGTCATCGCCCGAACAGGCGCTCGTCGCCCGGCTCGGCGGCGACGAATTCGGCATTCTGTTCGAAACGACGGGCGAGGCGGAGGCGGTGATGGCGTGTGAGCGAGTCGTCGCGGCATGCTCGGTCAGCCTCCAGGTGTTCGGTAATTCGGTCCAGGGCGGCGCGTCTGCGGGGCTCGTCGTCAGCGAAGGCGGGCAGGGGCACGATCCGGTCGACGTCATGCGTCGCTCCGATCTCGCGCTTAACGATGCCAAGCGCAGCGGCCGCGGTATCGTCCGGTTGTTCGACGAAGGCATGGACGAGGGGATCCGCTTTCGTCGTCGTGTCGAAGGGGGGCTGAGCCAGGCGATCGCCAAGGGAGAGTTGAGCCTGGTCTATCAGCCGATCGTCTCGCGCGACGGGGTGGAGGTGGTCGGGTTCGAGGCGCTGGTCCGCTGGAATACGCGCGAATACGGGGAGATGAGCCCGGCGACGTTCATTCCGATCGCGGAGGAATCGAACCTCATCCACGAACTCGGCGATTGGGTGCTTGGTCAGGCGCTGGAGGTGCTGAAGCAATGGCCCGGCCAGTATGTCTCGGTCAATTTCTCGCCCCGCCAGTTCCGCCGCCACAACTTCGTCGGCCACATCATGAAGTGCGTCCAGCGCGCCGGGATCGCGCCTGCGCGGTTGCAGATCGAAATCACCGAGACCGCGATCTTCGACGACGCCGAACGCGCCGCGGAGACGCTCTACAAGCTGCGCCAGATGGGCTTCCGGATCGCGCTCGACGATTTCGGGACGGGCTATTCCAGCCTCTACAACATCCGCAAGTTCGCGCTCGACTGCCTGAAGATCGACCGTTCGTTCATCGACGGCATGGGCCGCGAACGCGAAAGCGCCGCCATCGTCCATTCGATCATCCATCTTGGCCGCGCTCTTGGCCTCGGCGTAATCGCGGAAGGCGTCGAGACCGAAGCGCAGGTTCAGGCATTGCGTCTCGCCGGCGCCAGCCATCTTCAGGGCTATTATTTTTCGCGCCCCGTCACCGCTACGATCGCGCTCGATATGGCGAATGCGCGGTTCATGGGCGGCGAAGACGACACGGCCGGCGACGCGGCGGTGGTGCCTCGCAAGCTGGGCGGCGGGATGCTCGGCTGATGCCGACCACCGGGAGGGGCCGTCTTCCCGCGACGCTCGGGCTACAGTTCGGCCGGATGCGGAGCCGCACGTCGCTCGGTGCAAAGCTGGTGTTGATCATGACCGTGGTCGGCCTTGCCGCAGCGGTCGCGGTCACGCTTCTGCTGGGAACGATCATCACGCCCAGTTTCACGAAGCTCGAAGACAAGGCGATCGCCGCACATGTCGAGCGCACGCGTGCGGCACTGTCCGAATACGCGGCCCAACTGGAAAGCGCGGTGCGCGACCATGGCGACTGGAGCGACAGCTACGATTACATGGCGCACCCTGACACGCAGTTCGAACGCGAAAGTTTTTCACCGCAGGCGATGCGCAACATCGACGTTCAGGGCATGGCGTATGTCGCGCCTGACGGCCGGATCGTCATTGCCCGCTGGCGCGATCCGACCAGCGGTGCCGAACGTATCGGCACGCGCGAGCAGCTGACCGCGATGATCGGCCAGACCGATCTTAGGCGCGTCCTGGGCGGGCGCAGTTCGGGGCGGTTTTTTGCGAAAATCGGTAACAGCGTCGCGGCGATCGGCGTGGCGCAGGTTCGCCGTTCGGACGGAACCGGCACGGCGCGTGGCTATGTCCTGATGGCACGGGTGATCGATGCAAAACGGATTTCGGACCTGCTCGGGCTCGACGCGACGATCGACCTGAACGTGCGCGGCAATGCCAAGGCTGTCGCTCTCGGCACGTCCAAGATGATGATCGCGGTGCCGATGTTGGGGCCGAACGGACACGCCGTCGCCCGCACGCGGTTCAGCGTACCGCGCGACGTATTGCTGCTGGGCCGCCGGATGCTGCTGCTCGCGGTCGCGGGTTCTACGGTGCTGCTGCTCTTGATGCTGGTCGTGCTGCGACGGATGATCGAGCGATCCGTCCTGCGCCCGCTCCACCGGGTCGAGGATCATATGCAACGCGTCCGCGCATCGGGTTCGCTCGCGCTGCTCGAAGAGGACGGCAGACGCGACGAGATCGGGTCGCTCGGCCGAAGCTTCAACGCGATGCTGCGCCAGTTGAAGGATCTGCGCGAACGGATCGAGGTGCAGTCGTTCGATCTCGGGCGCAGCGAAAGCGCGGTCGCGGTCATGCACAATGTCCGCAACGCGCTGAACCCGATCAGCACGATCCTCAGCCAGGGCATCGCGCAACCGGCGGCGATCGACCGTGCCACGCTCGACCGGGCGATCGCCGAACTCGCGCGTGGTGGCATGCCGGACGAACGCCGTAAGAAGCTCGCGGCGTTCGTAACCGCCGCAATCGATGCGGAGGTGGCCAGTCGCGAGGCAACCCGCCGCGAACTCACCATCGGCCGCGAGGCGATGGCACATGTCCTGGAGATCATCGGGCAACAGCAGAGTGCCGCGCACGAACGCCCCAAGCTTGAAGTGTGCGACGTCACCGATATCATCGCCCGCAACGCGACGATCGCCCGCTATTCGCAAGATGCCTCTATCGCGTTCAGCTTTCCGGCGGGGCCGAGCATGGTATTGGCAAGTCGGGTGATCCTGAGCCAGGTCATCGGCAATCTGTTCGGCAACGCGGTCGAATCGATCGTCGCGCGGGGGCTCGGCAGCGGATCGATCATCACGTCGATCACGAGCGCCGAGGGCCGCGTGACGATCCTGATCCGCGATGATGGCGAAGGGTTCTCGCCTGAAAGTGCCGCGATGCTGTTCCAACGCGGCTTCTCGACGCGCGCGCACAAATCGGGCGGGCTAGGGCTGCACTGGTGCGCGAATTCGATGAACGCGATGGACGGTTCGCTGCGATTGGAAAGCGACGGCCCAGGGTTGGGCGCGGTTGCGCTGCTCACGCTGCATGGTGTCGATACGGCAACGGCGCCAGCCGCATCGTAGGGCTCCCTACGAACCGATCGCCGGTGCCTCGGATCGAGATCGGTGTCAGCGCGGCAACAGCGACCGTCTACGTAAAGACGGTCACAGCAAGCTCGGCTGCACGTCCTCGTCTTCGCCCATGATCCCCGACAGAGTAAGTCCCAGCAGTCGCACCCCGTCGGAGATCGGCAGTTGCGCCATCAGCAGTTCGAGTCCGGCGGCAAGGAAGGCCGCCTTGTCCGTCACGACGGAAGCCGAGGACCGTGCGCGCGTGATCGTACGGAAATCGGCGTGGCGCAGCTTCAGCGTGATCGTCCGTCCGCGCGTACCGTGTCGCTCGATCCGGACCCAGGCCGCGTCTGCGACCCGGTCGAGCGCCGCGCGCAGGTCTGCGGAATCGCTGAGATTGGTTTCGAACGTGCGTTCCGCGCCGACCGACTTCGCGGTGCGATCGACGCGCACCGGACGATGGTCGATGCCGCGCGCCGCACCATACAGATAGTCCGCATAGCTGCCGAAATGCGCCTGGAGGAACGCCAGGCTTTGCGCGAACAGATCGGCTCCGGTGAGGATGCCGAGTCGCTCCATCTTCTGCGCAGTGACCGGGCCGACGCCGTGGAAGCGCTTCACCGGCAACGACTGGACGAAGGCCGCGCCACGCTTCGGCGTGATGATGCAGATTCCATCGGGCTTGTTCTGGTCGGAGGCGAGCTTGGCGATGAACTTGTTGTAACTGACCCCGGCCGACGCGGTGAGGCCGGTATCCGCCTTGATCCTGGCGCGGATCTCCTCGGCGATCGCGGCCGCGGTGCCCAAGCCCCGAATGTCCTCGGTCACGTCCAGATACGCCTCGTCGAGCGACAACGGCTCGATCAGTGCGGTGTAATCGGCGAAGATCGCACGGATCTGGTCCGATACGCCGCGGTACACGTCGAACCGCGGCGGCACGAACACCAGGTCGGGGCAGCGTCGGATCGCGGTGACCGACGGCATTGCGCTGCGCACGCCGAACGCGCGCGCCTCATAGCTTGCCGCGGCCACCACACCGCGCGCCCGCGAGCCGCCGACCGCGACAGGCTTGCCCCTGAGCGAGGGATCGTCGCGCTGTTCGACCGACGCATAGAAGGCGTCCATGTCGACGTGGATCACCTTGCGCTGCACCGGGGGCTGGGTAGGGGGAAGCATCGACGCGTTAGATAGGCGCACGGGCGGCGGCGATACAGGGCGTCCTCGCAACCAATTGCGCCGCCGCGCATAGTGCCGACGGGCAGGCGAAGGGACGTGAATGCAGGTCGGGACGGAATGCTGGCGGATCGAACGTGCCGACCGGATGGCGGTGATCGTCGATGCCGCGGACTATTTCCGTACCGCACGCGTCGCGATGCTGGGCGCCAGGCGCCGCATCCTGCTGATCGGCTGGGACTTCGACGCGCGTATCTCGCTGGAGCCGGGCGTAGACCGTCCGGGCGAGCCCAAGACGCTGGGCGGCTTCATGCATTGGTTGGTCGAGCGCGAACCCGAGCTCGAGATTTTCGTGCTGCGCTGGGATACCGGCGCGATCAAGTCACTGTTCCGCGGGTCGACGCTGTTCACGATGCTCAGATGGATGCGGCACAAGCGCATCCATACCAAGCTCGACGGGCATCATCCCACTGCGGCATCGCATCACCAGAAGATCGTCATCATCGACGATGCGCTCGCGTTCTGCGGCGGCATCGACATGACCGGCGATCGCTGGGACACGCGCGAGCACCTCGACGGCGATCCGCACCGCGTGCAACCATCGGGCAAGCCGTACAAGCCCTGGCATGACGCGATCAGCGCGGTGGAGGGACCTGTCGCCCATGCGCTGGGCGAGCTGTTCCGCCGCCGCTGGCACCTGGCAGGCGGCATGAAGATGGCACCCGGCGTGCCGGGCGGGCGGAGTTGGCCCGAGGGTCTGGCGGTCGACTTCCGGAACGTCGACGTGGCGATCGCGCGCAGCGAACCCGAAATGTCCGACCAGGAACCCGTGTACGAGAGCGAGGCGTTGTTTCTCGGTCAGATCGCGCGGGCGAAGAAATATCTGTATATCGAGAGCCAGTATTTCGCGTCGCGCAAGATCGCGGAAGCGGTCGCGAAGCGGCTCGACGAGGCGAATGGCCCCGAGATCGTCATCATCAATCCGACGACCGCGCAGGGGTGGCTGGAGCCGCTTGCGATGGACACCGCGCGGGCGCGGCTGATGGAGGCGCTGCACCGCCGCGACACGCACAAGCGGCTGCGCATGTACCATCCGTACACCGCGGGCGGCGCGCCGATCTATTGCCACGCCAAGATCCTGATCGCGGATGACGACGTGTTCCGCCTAGGCTCGTCGAACATGAACAACCGGTCGCTGCGGTTAGATACCGAGTGCGACCTGGCGATCCGTGCGACCGACATCGCGACGTCGAACGGTATCGCGGCGATTCGCGACGGCCTGATCGCGGAGCATCTCGGCGTCGAATCGCAGGTGGTGACCGATCTCATCGCGGAAACGGGATCGCTGATCCGGACGATCGAGCGGTTGCGCCAAGGTTCGCAAGGGCAAGGGAAGACGTTGCGCTGTTACGAAGTGCCCGATCTGACCACGGTAGAGGAATGGCTGGCCGACAACGAGGTGCTCGATCCCGAAGGCCCGCAGGAGATGTTCGAGTCGCTCAGCAAGCGTGGGCTGTTCCGGCGCTGGCGGCGTAAATAGGAAAGGCCGCGGCACCCCCCGGTACCGCGGCCTCATGCGCTCCCGAGTACAGGGGAGTTACGCGACCTGGGCTTCGAGCGCTTCGTCGGGTTCGCGCAGCACGTAGCCGCGACCCCATACGGTCTCGATGTAATTCTCGCCGTCACATGCCAGGCTGAGCTTCTTGCGCAGCTTGCAGATGAACACGTCGATGATCTTCAACTCGGGCTCGTCCATCCCGCCATACAGGTGGTTGAGGAACATTTCCTTGGTCAAGGTCGTGCCCTTGCGGAGCGAGAGCAGCTCCAGCATCGCATATTCCTTGCCGGTCAGGTGGACGCGGCTGCCATCGACTTCGACCGTCTTGGCGTCGAGGTTGACGGCCAGCTTGCCCGTACGGATGACCGACTGGCTGTGGCCCTTCGAGCGGCGGACGACCGCGTGGATGCGCGCGACCAGTTCCTCGCGGTGGAACGGCTTGGTGACGTAGTCGTCGGCGCCGAACCCGAAGCTCCGCACCTTGGAGTCCATCTCGTTGACGCCCGACAGGATCAGCACCGGTGTCGACACGCGCGCGACCCGCAGGCGCTTGAGCACGTCGTACCCGTGCATGTCGGGCAGGTTCAGGTCGAGCAGGATGATGTCGTAATCATACAGCTTGCCCAGATCGAGGCCTTCTTCCCCGAGATCGGTGATGTAGACGTTGAACCCTTCGGTCGTCAGCATCAGCTCGATAGCCTTCGCCGTGGTCGGCTCGTCCTCGATCAGCAGCACCCGCATGCGTCGTCCCCTTATCGCGAGACCGTCCGACACCCCATGTCAGCCGCTCGACTTAGATTCATTAACCACACAACATCTGAAGGCAAAAGGTTAATTTCGAACTAAGGTTGGTGTCCAGGTGCTTCCGGGTAGCTGCTGACCGCTTGTTTTCCTTACAAATCATCCGCGGGCATGGCGCTCAGCCTGCGTCGCGCAGTCGCGCGGCGAGGAAATCTATCAGCGCCTCGACGCGGGCCGGACGGAGCGGGCTTGGCGGAGTAAGAAGGTGGAGGCCGATCTTCGCGGGCGCCCAATCGTCGAGGATCGTGACGAGCTTTCCAGAGGCTAGATGGGCGTTGACGATGAAGTCGGGCAGGCGCGCGATACCGAGGCCGGCAATCAGCGCGGGAACGATCGCCTCGCCACTGTTCGCGGTAAGCTGCCCCTGCAGGCGGACAGACACGTCGCCGCCGCCGGGGCCGTGGAAGCGCCACGGGCCGACGATGTTCGAATAACCGAACAGCTTGTGTTCGCCGAGTTGCGCGGGGTGCGTCGGGGTGCCGTGCTTCGCAAGGTAGCTGGGTGCGGCGACGGTGTGTGCCTGGATGCTGCACAAGCGGCGGGCACGCAGCGAGCTGTCGGGGAGTTCGGCGATCCGCAGCGCGACGTCGAAGCCTTCCGCGACGATGTCGACGCGGGCGTCCGACAAGTGGAAGTCGACCTCGATACCGGGGTGCGCGACGAGGAACTCGGCGAGGATCGGCGCGACGTTGGTGATGCCGAAGCTCATCGGCGCGGCGAGGCGGACGCGGCCGGTATGCGCGCTGGCCGCGTCATGGGCAGATTCTTCCGCCGCGCGGGCTTCAGCAAGGATGCGCGCGGCGTGCTCGGCGAGGGGTTTGCCGGCTTCGGTCAGGGCCAGGCGTCGCGAGGTGCGGTGGAACAGCGACTGGCCGAGATGCGCCTCGAGCCGGGTGATCGCCTTCGAGACGGTCGCCTTACTGAGCCCGATCGCGTCGGCGGCGGCGCTGAACGAGCGGTGCTCGACGACGCTGGCGAAGATCGCCCAGGCTTCGAGATCGGGCAGGCGCATGGGGGTCTCCAACAGAACTGGGCTGCGTAGATGTTCAACTTCCGCAATCCTCCCCCGCCAGGGGGAGGTGGCTGGCGCTTGCCAGACGGAGGGGGCGGTACGAGCCACGTCCGTTCCGTGTCCTCCCCCTCCGTCGCCTTTGGCGCCACCTCCCCCTGGCGGGGGAGGATCGAAAAAACCGAATATCGCTACCGCCTGTAAACTCGACGGCAAGCTAGCCAACGAAACGATCGGTTTCCAGCGTTTCTATTTACGGTGTGATCCACGCGCCTATCTTGGGTTCAACCAGTGGAGACCAATCATGACGACCACGACCCTTTCCAAAATCGAACGCCGTTCCTTCGACAGTCTCGGCCATGCCGACCATGGCTGGCTGAACGCGCGGCATCATTTCTCGTTCGCGAGCTATTACGATCCCGCACGCATGGGCTGGGGCGCGATCCGGGTTTGGAACGACGACCAGATCGCCGCGAACTCGGGCTTTCCGCCGCATCCGCATCAGGACATGGAGATCATCACCTATGTCCGCAGCGGGGCGATCACGCACCAGGATTCGCTCGGCAACAAGGGCCGCACCGAAGCCGGCGACGTCCAGGTGATGAGTGCCGGTACCGGCGTGCGGCATGCCGAGTATAATCTCGAACCCGAGACGACGACGATCTTCCAGATCTGGATCGAGCCTTCGCGCAAAGGTGGCTCGCCGAGCTGGGGTGCCAAGCCGTTTCCGAAGGGCGAGCGCTCGGGCCAGTTCGTGACGCTTGCCAGCGGGTTCGAGGGTGACGGCGATGCGTTGCCGATCCGGGCGAATGCGCGGGTGCTGGCGGCTACGCTGAAGGCCGGTGACAGCGTCGACTATGCGGTCGGCGAGGGACGGCACGTGTATCTCGTGCCGGCAACCGGGGCGATCACGATCGACGACCAGAGCTTCGGCGCCCGCGACGGAGCGGCGCTGCTCGGCGGCCAGACGGTGACGATCACGGCTCAAGAAGATGCCGAGATCGTTCTGGTAGACTCGGAATAAGCTTTCCCCTTCCCGCTTGCGGGAGGGGGCAGGGGGTGGGCACGCGCTCACCCCCACCGCAACGATAGTCGAAGAGACGCCATTCAACCCGGACGCTTGCTGCGACCGGGCGCCCACCCCCCAGCCCCTCCCGCTTGCGGGAGGGGGAGCCAAGAAGGAAACACCATGACCAAGGTTCTCGTGCTCTATTACTCGTCTTACGGCCATATCGAGCAGATGGCAGATGCCGTCGCCGAGGGCGCACGCGCCGGTGGGGCCGAGGTCGACATCCGTCGCGTCGCTGAAACCGCACCGCAGGCGGTGATCGAGGCCGCGCACTTCAAGACCGACAGCGCACACGCCGTGATCGAAGGCCCCGATGCACTTGCCAATTACGACGCGATCATCGTCGGTGCGCCGACTCGGTTCGGCCGGATGCCCGCGCAGATGGCACAGTTCTGGGACACGACGGGTGGCCAGTGGTTCACCGGCGCGCTGATCGGCAAGGTCGGCGGTGCGTTCACCTCGACGGCGAGCCAGCATGGCGGCCAGGAGACGACGCTGCTCTCGATCATCACCAACCTGCTGCATCACGGCATGACGATCGTCGGACTGGATTACGGCTTCCAGGCGCAGATGGGCGTCGACACGGTCAAGGGCGGTACGCCGTACGGCGCCTCGACGCTGTCGGACGGTGACGGCAGTCGCCAGCCGAGCAAGGACGAGCTCGACGGTGCGCGCTATCAGGGCAAGCGGATCGCCGAGACGGCGGCCAAGCTGAGCGTATAACCGGCGTGCATCCGGTGGTGGCTGCGTGACGAAACTTACCTCTCAGCAAGGGCGTTTCCCCACCACCGGAGCATTTCGCTTCGCGTGCAGCAGCTATGCGAGGATATGATCATGGGTCTGTTTTCCAAGGACATCGCGACGTTCGAAGACCTGTTTCTGCACCAGTTGCAGGACGTGTATTACGCCGAGAACCAGATCACCAAGGCGCTGCCGAAGATGACCGAGAAGGCGACGGCGCCTGCCCTGAAGAAGGGCTTCGAAACGCATCTGCGCGAGACCGAAGGCCAGATCGTTCGCCTGGAGCGGATCTTCGAACTGCTCGGCGAGAAGGCCAAGGCCGTGACCTGCCCGGCGATCGACGGCATCATCAAGGAAGCTAACGAGGTCGCGGGCGAGATCGCCGACAAGGCAGTGCTCGACGCGGCGCTGATCGCGTCGGCGCAGGCGGTCGAGCATTATGAAATCGCGCGCTACGGCACGCTGATCGCATGGGCGAACCAGCTTGGGCACAAAGAGATCGCGGCGATCCTCAAGGAAACGCTCGATGAGGAATATGCGACCGACGACAAGCTGACCGCAATGGCGACGTCGAAGCTAAACGCAAAGGCCGAAGCGGTTACCGTCTGAGCCTTTCGTGCCCCAATAAAATGGACGGGCCGGCGATCATGCGATCGCCGGCCCGTTCTTCGTTCAACCCTTCTTGCGCGCGCGCTTGGGGCTCGCGGCGGCGGCAACGTCCTCTTCCTCGTCCGGTGCGTCTTCACCGGCTTCGGTCAGCGCTTCGCCGAGCGCCTTCAGCTTGTCCTGCGACTTGTCCGCCTTATCGGCGATCTTGGTGGTCGCGGTACCGAGGCGGTGCAGCAGCGCGTGGACGCGGTCGGCGTCGGGTTCGTCACGTTCCAGTTGCTTGCGTAGTGACCCTAGGTCGCGAAGGATGCCCTTTGCGCCCGGCGTATCGATCTCGGCGAGGGCGGCTTCCCAATCCTCGACCATGTCGGCGCCCTTGGTCGGCTTGGTCGCATCGAGGCCGCGATTGATCGCGTTCATCGTTCCTGCAAATTTAACGGCCATTTGTCTTTCTCCGCATGCCAGTCATCGGCGAGCGTCAACGCGAAGGGCTGGCGGAAATGTCCGGTTGATCCAACTAACTGCAGGTAAAGTAACGCAGGATATCGACACGACCTTACGTCGGCCCGCCGAGTGGGCGGGATCTATTCGTCGCCGATCGGCGCCGTCACCGTGACCCTCAGGCCGGGATCATTATCGGTTTCCTCGATCGTCCCGGCCAGGCGCTTGACCATCGACGACAGCATCCGCGAGCCGAACCCGGCTCCCGTGCCCGTCTTCCCCGCGCCGCGATCGGAAACCACCAGCCGGAAGCGGTTGCGATGCTGTTCGAGCTCGATCGTGATCGGACCGGAGCCGCCCGCATAGGCGTATTTGTTGGCGTTGATGACCAGCTCGGTCAGGATCAGCCCGACATTGACCGCACGCTCGGTCGAGATGAGCACGGGCGCGAGGTCGAGCTGGATCGCGTCGCCCCAGGACCGGTCCATCGTCGATTTGATCTCGGAACACAGGTCACCGATGTAGCGCGCGAGGTCGATCGCCTGGAGATGCTCGTCCGAATGAAGCCGACGGTGGACCATCGCGACCGCGGACAGCCGGCGCTGCGCCTCCGCGAGATGCGCGGTCAATACCTCGTCGCCGACAGCCTTGCCCTGCAATCCGAGGAACGCGGAGACGAGCTGGAGACTGTTCTGCACGCGGTGATGTACCTCCTTGATGAGGTAATCCTTTTGCAGCAGCAGGCTTTCGTTGTCGGCGATCGTCGCGGTCAGCTCGCGGTTCACCTCGAACAGGCGGCGGTTCTGGCGCGCCTCGAACATCGTCCGCCGAAGCCGGCTCGCCGCCTCGATCTCGAACAGCGTCCAGGGCGCAGACCGACCGCGCACCGCCTCGCTCCAGCTCTCGAACGAAGCACGCGGGCTCAGCGGTACGTCGGGATCGGCGGGCACGTCCTTGTGCGGGTTGCCCGCCCAGTTCACCACCTCGATCTGTTCGGCGCGAAACCAGATCAGGATGGTCGGTTCGTCGGTCGACATGGTGACCGCGAGAACACCGCTCGCCAGATCCTGATAAGCGACCGCGTCGGGAAGCTGTTCGGACAGTCGGTCGGTCGAGAAGGGCACCGTCCTCGCACGTTCGCCGACATAGGCGGCGACCGCCAGCACGTCGGCATGGCGCGGCGAGCGGCCCGCGACGTACAGCTCGCTCCCGCGGACGGCGGCAAAGCTGTCCGCGCCCAACATCCGGCACATGTCGTCGCCCGCGGTGGCGAAGAAGCCGGCGAGCGAGATGTCGCTACCGAGCCGCAGCACGACGGCATCCTCCGCAGAGCGCAACCGGATGCGTTCGCGGTAGAGTTCGGCGTCCTCCTTCGCCTTGATCTGCCGCGACAGGCTGCCCGCGAGCGCGCGACATGCCATCCGGACATGCAGGGGCAGGAATCGCGTCGTCGGATGATGGCACGCGATCAGCCCCCATAACCGGCCGTCGCGGACGATCGAGATCGAGGCGGACGCGGTGACGCCCATGTTCTTCAGATATTGCAGATGGATCGGCGACACGCTTCGGAGCCCGACATCGCTCAGGTCTAGCGAGGCGGCGGCCTGCGGGCGCATCGGCGCCGGTTCGTATCCGACGTCGGGGATGATTCGGACGCGGTTTCGGACATACAGCGCCCGCGCCTGGCTGGGGATGTCCGAGGCGGGAAAATGCTGGTTGAGAAAACTGTTCGCGGCCGGATCGCGATCCTCCGCGACCACGACACCGGCATCGTCGTCGAGAAAGCGGTACACCATGACCCGGTCGAACCCGGTCAGGTGGCGGAAGGCGCGTGCCGCACGTTCGCAGAGTTCCCTGAGCCCGAACGCCTGCTCGAAGGTGGCGGCGGCCTCCTCCATCGCGGACAGGACGTCGATCGACGACGGCATCGAGGGTGGCGCAGGCTCGAGTTCGACGATCAGGACGCCGAGCGACCGATGCGCCACCGCGACGAAGGTCTGCGTGATCCCCTGGACGTCGTTAAGGGCAACCGTCGACCCGGTGGGGCGAGCACCGAGCGTGTCGGTTACGTCCTGCCGGAGAAGGTCGCCCAGCGGTTTACCGAGCCAGTCGCGTGCCAGCGACGTCTCGATATCGCCGGCGCCGGAAACGACCGTCAGCGTGGGAAGGCTGGCGACCAGCAAGAGGCCATGGGGTTGTATCGACCCCGGGATGTGGATCGGTTCGCGGTCGCATGCGTCGATACCGGACGACGAAGACGACGCACGGTGCCCCGGCGCGACGATAGCGGAGCTTGGCATCCATGATCCGATCCGCGGGAGGGTAGGCTAACGACCCGGAACCCCGCGTTGTTACGGCCGCGATACAACGTCGAAATGCTCCGTCTGTCAAATACATGCATGACGATCGGCCCAAAATGAACATAAGAGATGCGGGGCACGCCGCTGGCGGGGTACCGGCGCCGACCGTTACGTCTTGTGGAGACGGCTCCAGAGCATCGTGCCAACCAATGCGATGCCGGCGGCGGTCCCGCCCACGGCGACCGCGGCCATGACCGGCGAGATGCTGCCATCCGCGCGGTGCAGGTGGGGACGCAGGTTCTTCAGCAGGGGCTTGCGGCCCGCCAGCCCCTCGAACATCTCGCTGGGCCCTTCCGGATCGAGGATCTTGTTGTCCGCCAGCCATTCGCGCACGGAATCGAGTTCGGGCACCTCATAGGGCCGTAGCGACCGGCCATCGCCGCGCAGTCGCTCTATCGTCTCGATGATCGAACCCGTCTCCGCGATCATCGCCTCGATCGTGTCGGGGTCGCTGTCGAGATGTTCGGCGAGCAGGTCGTTGCGGATGCTGGCGATCGTGCCGCGCTCGCCCGCATTGCGAGCCCGGCCGGCGTCGATCACGACGTCGCATTCGGTGTCGAGCCGCAACGAGCGGTTGTTGAAGTTGGACGAACCGACGCGCAGCACCTCGTCGTCGACCACCGTCACCTTGGCATGGACGTAGATCGGCTGCCCCCCCGCGGTGAACGGGTGATAGAGGCGCAGACGCTTGTGCGGGTCGTGTTCGTGCAGCGCCTCGACCAGGCGGGCGCGTGCCGAATCCATCGCTATCGGCTCAAGCCAGCCTTCCGCGGTGGTCGGGTGGACGATGACGAATTCGGGACCGTCGGGTTCCTGCAGCCGCTTGCCGATCGCTTCGGCCACCTTGCGCGATGCAAAATACTGGCTTTCGGCATAGAAGAAGCGTTTCGTCCGCGCGATCAGGTCGACGTACAGCGCCTCGATATCATGGCGTGGCTCCTGTTCAGCCATCTCGGGGATGGTCAGCGCGATGCCCACTTCGACGTCGGTGAAATCCGCGGTCACGTGCTCGGGCCAGCAATCTGCGCCATCGGCTACCGGTTCCAGCGCACCGCCGCCGGATACCTCCCAGCGGCCGCGACACATATCGCCCAGCGCGCGTGCCACCGGTCCTTGCAACATCGTCGTCGCATCGTGCCACGGGCCATAGGCCGTGCCGTCCGGCTCTAATCGGCGCGGCTCGTCGTCGGCATGGTCGCGCGTGTCCCAGCGATCGACGGTCATGTCGATCCCGCCGCAGAACGCGACGTCGTCGTCGATCACGACCACTTTCTGGTGATGCGATCCGGCGGGGGGATGATGCCCGTCAAGCCGCAGATGGACCTGTGGATCCTTGATCCAGCGGGCGATCCGCACCAGCGTCTGGCCGTGGAACAGCGTCTTGATCGCGCCGGTATCCCAGCGGAGAATATGGATGTTCAGCCCCGGCGTGCGCTTCGCCAGCCAGCTGACGAACGCGCCGACGCGTTCCGGGCCGCCGTCGTCGACATCGCCGCCGAACCGGATACGCGCGTCGAAATCCCAGCCGACGAGCAGGATTTGCGTCTTGGCCTTCATCATCGCGGCACGAGCGGCTTTGAAATAATCGTCGGCATCGACAATGACTGTCGCCCGTTCGGCATCTTCGATGCGCCAGCAGTTGCGACCGGGCTCGAGCAGGGTATCGTGTATAGTCATCCCGCACGCCATCGCAGGCTTGGCCCTATCAGCCAAGCGCGGGGGCGCCTTTCGCGGTCAATGTAACGCCCAACACCCTGATCGGCGCTCCTTCACTCTGCTATTTCGCGGTCCGCTGCATCGAGCGCCTCCGCGAGAATGGTGGCGGCCAAAGACTCGTTCTGCGAATCGGCGAGGTGCAACGCGCGGACAATTGCCGTGCGCAACGATTGTCGGTCGTCTTGAGACGTCGTCGTCATATTTCTAGCCTTCGATATCGCGACGCCCGGCTAGATACCCGGACGTCGCAAGGGGCTGCCAATCTGAGTTGGCAGCGCCCTCCCGTCAGCGCGTGTTATCAGACGCGGCGACGTGCTGCGGCAGTCGCACCGAAGCCTGCGGCTGCGGCGCAGATGAGCAGCGCGATCACGACCATGAACGACGTTCCAGCGGCGGCACCAGCGGCAGTGTCGGCGTCCGGTAGAATATGCAGTGGGTCACGCAGGCGCTGGTGCTTGCAGGTCGATCTCGAACTGCGCAGGGGCCTTTCCGGTGATCGCGCAGATGGCGCGAACGACGAGCATGTGGGCTTCGATCTGCGGCAGGCCCGACACGGCGATGCAGCCGACGACACCACAAGCGGCGAGCGTGATCGGGAACGCGCCGCCATGTGCGGCGAAATCGAGCATCGGGAGGCCGTAGCGCTCGAGCAGCGACGATCCCTTCGTCGCCATATCCAGACCGACGCCGTAGCTGGACCGATGATAGCGCTCGACGACGTTGCGCTTGCGGCGAGCCCATTCGCCATTGTCGGGCACCGAACCCGGCAATGCGGCGAAGAACAGCGGGCGGTGGAAGAGGCGGATGTCGATCACGATGGGCGCGCGCATGGCTCGCCCGCGGTCGGCGATCCAGTTTCCCAGGGCCATGGCGGTGTCTTCGTCGAACCGATCGAAGACAAGCTCCCGTTCCTGGCGCGCGATTGTTTCGATCGGGGTCATGCGCGGCGCTCCTCGTCCGTCAGCGACAGCACGACCGACACCTGCGACAGCGACGACTGTACCGCAGCCTCGACGATCGCCATCACCCATAGAGCCTCGACGGGCGGCACGGGATTAGCGCCCGTGCCGTGTCCCGTGCCGTGTATCGCGTCCGCGATCCCGCTATAATATCGGCGCTGATCACCGGGGAGCGCGGGGATCTCGCGAGGCGCCGCCGTACCGTCATGCAAGATCAGCGGGTCGGGATCGTCGCCCCAGCCTGGCGCACCGGGTAACATGCCCTCCAGCAGTTGCGCTTCCTGGCGATCGATCGAACGCTTGACGATGCTGCCGGCGTCGCCGTGCACCGTGAACCGGTTCGTGCCGCCAGCGACGAGCATGCCGGCGTGGAGCACGACCCGTCGTTCGCCGTAGGAAAGGACGACATGCGCCCAGTCGTCTGCGACCGCCCCGCTACGCTGTTTCGCCAGTGACGCCTGGACCCGGTCCGGCAGGCCGAACAGCTGTACCGCCTGATCGACCAGATGCGGCCCGAGATCAAACCAGATCCCGCCTCCCGGAACCGCATGCTCGCGCCAGCGATCGCGCACTGCGGACCGAAATCGATCAAAATGCGATTCGAAATGGCTGACCTTGCCGATCAGCCCGTCCTCGATCGCGCGTCGCACGCTGAGGAAATCGCTGTCCCAGCGGCGATTGTGGAAGACCGACAGGATCACGCCCCGCTGCCGCGCCAATGCGACCAGCGCGCGAGCCTCGGCAAGATCGAGCGTAAACGGCTTGTCGATCACGACATGCTTGCCGGCTTCGATCGCGGCGCGAGCGAGCGGCGCGTGCGTGTCGTTGGGGGTGGCGATGACGATCAGATCGATGTCGTCGGCAGCCAACAGGTCCGCCGGGTCGTCGTAGACGATAGCGTTGGGAAAATCCGCGTTCACCTTGCCGGCATCACGCGATGCGACTGCGCACAGCGTCAGTCCGGATACCGACGCGATCAGGGGCCCATGAAACGTCTTGCCCGAAAATCCGTAACCGATCAGGCCGACGCGGATTTCCCGCGTCGGGGTGTTCGGGTCGCCGTTCGCCAAAGCCATGCTTGTCTCCTCAAACCCTTCCATACGGCGTCGGCTGGGGTGCAGGGAAGCCAGTGATGGAGTGGCGCTCGGGTTGGAGAAAGGCACATATCATCCTTCGCTGCGCCAGATGCGAACGACTTGCATTAGCGCCGCAAGCCGAGTAGGGGGCGTCCGCATTCGGGGGACATCATGCGGTTCGGACTTCTCAGTATCCTGGTCGTGCCAATCGTCGGCACGGCCGCGCCAGCCTACGCGCAGGCCGTACTTGCGAGCACGGCCGATGACGGGGTCGACCAGCCTGCCGACTCCCAGTCCTCCAACTCCCGGTCCTCCGACTCCCAGTCTTCCCACGACCAGCCTGGCGACATCATAGTCAGTGCGACGCGCAGCATCCTGCCGCCTAACGCGCTGCCGCTGACGATCGACGTGATCGACCGTGCGGCGCTGGACCAGCAGGTCGCGATCGGCGGTTCGGTGGTCGATGCGGTGTCGAACCTGACTCCGTCCTTCTCGCCGACGCGGCAGAAACTGTCGGGTGCGGGCGAGACGTTGCGCGGGCGCTCGCCGCTGTATGCGATAAACGGCATTCCGCAATCGACGCCGCTGCGCGATGGATCGCGCGACGGCTTCACGATCGATCCGTTCTTCATCGACCGAGTGGAGCTGATCTACGGATCGAACGCGCTACAAGGGATCGGCGGCACCGGCGGGATCGTCAACCAGGTGACCGTGCAGCCGCCGCGCACCGAAGGCCTGTCGGGCCGCGCGCTGGTGCAGGGGACGACCGACACCGGCTTCAACGGCGACGGCAATGGCGGCAAGGTCGCCGGGCTGCTCGCGTGGAAATCGGGGCGCTTCGACGTGATGGCGGGCGGCGCGTACGACAAACGTGGTGCGTTCTACGACGGTCACGGCAATCGCGTGGGCACCGACCTGACACAGGGCGAGACGCAGGATTCGCGAAGCTGGTCGGTGTTCGCGCGTGCGGGCTATGCGCTCACCGACACCGCCCGGATCGACCTGATCGCCAATCGCTTCGAGCTCAAGGGTGGCGGCAATTACATCGCCAGCAACGGTAATTTCCGCACGAACCTGCCGACGACGTCGGTGCGCGGCACCCCGCCGGGCGACCCTGCCGAGAACCGCACCGAAAGCATCGCGCTGTCGCTCACCGATCCTGATCTGTGGGGCGGCAACCTCGTCACGCAGGTCTTTTTCAACCGATCGCGCGATACGTTCGGCGGCGAGGTCGCGCCGATCGCGACGTTCCAGGACGTGCGGCTCGCCCCGGTCGGCCAGTTGTTCGATCAGTCGCAGAACCGCTCGCGCAAATATGGCGGCAAGTTCAGTTATGAGCGCGAGGTCCCGGGTTTCGAGGCGCTGACCGCGACGCTCGGCTTCGACGCGCTGTACGATCGCACCGAACAACGCCTGATCGCCACCAATCGCGTCTGGGTGCCACCCGCCGATTTCCGCAGCCTCGCGCCATTTGGGCAGGTCAACCTCGCGCTGTTCGACAAGGTCGTCCGCATCGCCGGCGGCGCGCGATACGAGAATGTCAAAATCGTCATCGACGACTACACCACGCTCGCGTCGTACGGTCGGCACGCGGTGGCGGGCGGCAGCCCGAGCTTCAGCAAGGCGCTGTTCAACGGTGGCGTCATCGTCGAGCCGATCCCCGGCATCCGCGCCTATGGCAGCTATGCGCAAGGGTTTACCGTGCCCGATGTCGGCCGCATCTCGCGCGCGATCAACCGCGACGGCGTCGATCTCGACAGCTATGTCGACATCGCGCCGATCGTGTCGAACAACCGCGAACTCGGCGTCGAGGTAAAGCGCGGCCCGATGAACGCCAGCGCGACCTATTTCTGGTCGACCAGCACGCGCGGGCAGGTGCTGGTGTTCACGGGCGGCGCGTATGAAGCGCAACGCCAGCGCGTCGAGATTCAGGGCATCGAGGTCAACCTGGAGGCGCGGATGCCGCTGCCGGGTCTGACGCTGTCGACCGGGTTCGCGCATCTCGTTGGGCGCACCGACTCGGATGACGACGGCGAGGTCGATATCGATCTCGACGGTGCGAACATCTCGCCCGACCGCCTGAACCTCGCCGCGAGCTATGTGCGCGGCAAGGTGTCCGCGCGGGTGCAGCAACAATTCTATCTGTCGCGCAAATACGAGGGGCTGCCCGCGGCGAACGATTTCGGCGGGTACAATGTCACCGACGCGAGCATACGGTATGCCTTACCCGTCGGCGCCGTGACGCTGAGCGCGCAGAACATCTTCGACCATTTCTATATCGATTATTACAGCGACACCGTGCGGCCGACCGACAACGCGCATTTCTTCTCCGGGCGCGGCCGCAACTTCACGCTCGGCTGGGACGTCAAGTTCTAGGATGGCGCTGCTCGATACGCTGCATCGCTGGACCGGCGGGTTCCTGGGGCTGGTCCTCGCGCTGCTAGGGCTGACCGGTGCGATCCTGGTGCACCGCGATGCGTTGATCATGCTGCCGCATGCCGGCGATGCGCAGATCCAGAGCACGCACATTCTTGCAGCGACCACCGAGCGACTGATGGCCGCCCCCGCAACGCGCCCGCAGAGCATCACGTTCGCCAACGCCAATCTCGGGCTCGATCGGCTCGATTTCGGCAAGGGGGCGGGGGCCTATACCGATCAGGCCGGCACGATCGTCAGCCAGTGGCAGTCGCAATGGGCGCGGCCCGAACTGTGGCTGTTCGATCTGCACCATCATCTGTTTTCGGGCGACACCGGCGAGACGATCATCGGTATCGCTGGCATGGCGGGGCTGTTCTTCGTAATTACGGGCACGATCCTGTGGTGGCGGACGCGCAAGACGTTCGCGTTCCGTGCCTGGCCGAAGCGGCTCAGCCGGCCGGCGATCGTCCGGCATCACCGCGATCTCGGGATCGTCGCGGCGCCGTTGCTGATCCTGTCGCTGCTGACCGGCGCGACGTTGGTGTTCCGGCCGATCAGCGCGCTGTTTCTCGGACCCGGCGCACCGGCGGACATCGACGCGGCGTTGCAGGCACCGAAGGGGCCGAAGGTCGCGCTTGCCGACCGGCTCGACTGGCGCGGCATGATCGTCGCCGCACGCACGCGCTTTCCGGACGCCGAACTGCGCAGCCTGTCGCTGCCGCGCAAAGGGAGTGGGCTCGTCACGATCCGGATGAAGCGGCCGCAGGAATGGCTGCCGAACGGGCGGACGACGCTGTGGTTCGCGGCCGATGATGGCCGTCTGATCGGCGCGCGCGATGCAGCCTCGCTGTCGACCGTCGTGGCGGCGTATAACATCCTGTATCCACTGCACGCGGCCAAGGTCGGCGGGCTTGGCTATCGTCTGTTGATGACGCTGTCGGGCCTGACGCTCGGCCTGCTCGGTACGTTTAGCGTCTGGAGCTTCTGGTTCAAACGGCCGGCGCGACCGAAACCTCGACGGTAATGGCGGCGCCGGCCTGACGGCGATCTGAAATCTCGAACACACAGAATATTGATGCTGGCGCCGAGCCGCAGGTCGAACCCGCTGCGGTGTTGCTGGGATATGCGCCACTGCCGTTATGATGGAACGGTGGTGGAAAACAGCCTGCAATCGGAACGGGCGCTACCCGAAAGCGCGCCGTCGTTCCGCAACGAATAGGCTGTTCTCTGGCGAACGTTGAACGCCTGCAGTCGCCGGATGGTCAGCTTACCCAGATAGTTGATCGGCACGACCGGTTGATAGGCGTAGACGACCTCCGCGACCATCACGGCAGTACCGGTCGATGCGGCTATCATGTTGGTCGAAGAGCCCATGCCATCGATGGTCGATCGGGTTTCGACGGCCCCGTGATCGTTCGCGGTACTGCTGATATCGGTGACCGCCGCTCCGTTGCTATCGCGCGGAAGCCCGTACGTCGACGTCACCGCAAGCGCGCCGGCACATCGCTGCCAGCGGATCCACTGTCTGAATCCCTTCGGGTTGGTCGTCGTGATCGCACCGGTGCCTCCGGTACCCGTCGTCGTCGTTCGCTGTTCGAGGTCGGACAGGATGATCCGTCCATTTGCGGCAAATCCGATCGAGTCCCCCATCTTCTTCGCGCCGGTCATCAATTCGTTGATGTCGGCTTCGTCGATCGTCGTCCGAACGCGGCCGGCGTTGTCGGCGACCGTCATCGCGATCTGCGAAAGCCGCAGATTGGCGCTGACATAATTTGCAAGCTCGAGACCGCCCAGGCCGAGCAGGAGCATGGCCGGGGTGATGATCGCGAATTCGATCAGCGCGATGCCGCGTTCGTCACGCGCGACGCGATCCAGGAGTCGCAGCCGTTTCGTGTCGATCATTTGCATATCGTCGCAGCCTCGGGTTGCGATGCGTAGGGCTGGTTCTTCATCATCGTCGTGCTGGTTACGGTTTCGGTGGAGGACCATCCGAGCAACTGCTTCATCGGCACAAGCTGCGGGTAGGTGACGGTGGCGGTATAATACACGATGTCGTCGGACCCGCCGGTTCCACTCTGTCCGGAATCTGCGTCCCAGGTTCCGTTGCCGTTCAAATCCGAAAAGCAGTCGCCGGCGTTATAGATACCCTTTGGTGCGATGTCGGTCGTGATCGGCTCGGGCTTGCCGACGTTGGAAAACGTGTCGTAGCTCGACGCGACGACGGCGACCGTGGCGCTGGGCAAGATCGTCCGTACCTGGGTGGTGACCGAAGCCCTGATCGTCGCGACCGTCGTAGTCGTCCCGATCGTGACCTGACGTGCCGCCTGGTCCAGGGCCGCCTGCACCTGGATACTGACATATTCCCGGAAGCTGAAGTCCAATAGCGCCATCATCATGACGATCATGGGCCCGGCGACGATCGCGAACTCGACCAACGTCGCGCCGCGCTGATCTCGGCGCAGCGCGCGAACGATAGACCGTAGGGGCGTCTTCACTGGGTCAACCTCAGCGCGCCGATGTTCTTTCCGATCTCGACGAACTTGTCGATGAGGTCACTCGAATTCGACGAGGTCGAGGCTTGACTGGAGTTGCTGGCGCAATTCGTCAGGCTGGGGTCGAGGCTAGTTGCAAAACCCACCACCCACACCGAATACCCCATCGTTTTCGCTTTGGAGCACAGCAGACTGAACCGCGTCTTGTGTCGCGCAAGTTGATCCGATGCGCTGGATGAGTTGCCGCCGGGCGTAATTCGAGCATCTAATCTTTCGACGCCGTACCCGCTGTATAGTCTGTCGTAACCCGTTCCAAACAAGCCATCGGTCATGAAGATGATGTATTTCTTCACGGGCATGCCGTTATAGATATCTGGGTTGTTTGGGCCAAACACGCCGTTCGCTGATGCCCATCGCGCACCCCACATCATGCCGAAGTCATGATATGTTCCACCATCCGGATCCAAACTGTTAAGATACTTGTTCATGCCTGCACGATCCCATGCCTTCATGGGTACGGCCGCTGTCGGACATGCGTATTGCGGTTTGTACGGCTCGCCCGGATTAATACCTACCTCATAGGGAGCGTATTCGATTTCAGATAAATACGGTTTCCATTTTGTTTCGTCACTATTGGGAATCAAATCGATATCGAGATCATAGGCACCTGCCGGGATCACCGTCGCAGTCGCTGACATCTGAGTTGTCTGACGTTCTTCGGTGCAACCTTTCCAGGTCACAAATTTGCTGGTCTGCGAAACAGGATAATATCCGCTCGTGTCGGCGGTGCCGATCAACGGAGATATGTCGACGGATTTGCCATTCACAAAATCCGTAGTGTCCCGCTCGATCTCATCGTATGAGAAGTAGCTACATGTATTTCTATAGGAGTTGTAATTACCTTTATAACTATCACAGGTTCCCTTGTAATAAGTATCAAATGTCTTAACTTGTCGGGATTGATATCCCCACTTACCCTGATACATGTAGCTAGGGTTGGTGCTCATCAAGGCGGCGCCTACGTTGACCGTACTCGCATAGGGGACAATCCCGTATCTGAGGCGAAGCCCCGACGCTTCGAGCTTTGTCTGTACGGGGGCGAGTTGATCGTAGAGTGCCAAGACCGCATTACGCAGGCCGACGATCTTCGTATTCGTGTCGAAGTAACTGGCCTTGTCCTCCATCGATCCCGTGGTATCCAAGACCAGGACGATATCGGTGTTCACGAAATCCTGGCTGGCGTTGCAGGAAACCGCGACCGGTAGCGACGCGTAGCCGAACAGCGTCATGATCGTCGTCGGCATGGTGGTCGCGGCGGTGATGACGACGGTTTGCGCCGATCCCGTGGCACTCGTAACTTGGGGCACGAACGCCGTCGTGCCGAACACGAGCTGCGGAAAGTTGAAATTGAAGAACTTCAGCGCTTCGGCTTTCACGGCCGCGTCGACCGTACTCGCTGTCATCGCACGCCGCCCTGCCAACGCCGCGGCATCGCAGGCTTCTTGGAGATGGGTGCGGGCGAGATAGGCCCGGCCGATGTCGACGCCAGACCCCACTACCGCCAGCAGCGGGATGAGAAAAAACGCCCAGAGCGTCAGCACATTGCCGGCGGTATCGGACCCGATCGCCTTTACGCTGCGAAGCAGGACGCGGCCCCGCGACGATGCAGGCCTCCCGCATTGGGAGGCGAGCGTGGCAAAACGAGGCAAGCGTGTTTCAGGAAAAGCCGACATAACCGTGAATATCGCGGCAAAGCTTTAAAATCTGGTCAGCATGGCCGGAAAATCGCAGGCGCGTCGTCGCGCGACCTTATGATCGCAGATGCGGATCGGTTACGGTGCCCCCCGCAGCCCGATCCGGTATCGTCTCAGGCAGCCTTCGCCGCCATGCGTGCGGCCATTTTCTCTTCTTCGGTCCAGACCTTGCGTTCACGTTCCTTGACGGGCTTGACCTGCTTGACCGGCCCGCCGCCGAGCACGGGCGCGCGCTGGGTCGAGTGGCGCGCCACTTCGCAATGCCACGGATGATCGTCCTGAACCGTCAGGGTGCGACCGATCTCGCGTTCCACGTCGTGCAGCCACGCGCGCTGTTCGGCATCGCACAGCGTGATCGCAAAGCCGCTACGTCCCGCACGACCGGTCCGACCGATCCGGTGGACATAGCTCTCCGGCAGGCTCGGCAGGTCGTGGTTGAAGACGTGCGTCACCGTGTCGACGTCGATCCCGCGCGCGGCGATATCCGTCGCTACCAGCACCTGCACGGTCCCGGCGCGGAAAGCGTCGAGCGCGCGCTCGCGCTGACCCTGCGACTTGTTGCCGTGCAGTGCCTCGGCGGTAATACCGCCCTCGCTGATGAAGGCGCAGACGTCGTTGGCGATGTTCTTCTGCAGCGTGAAGACGACGGCCTGGCCCATGTTTGGCGTCTGCAACAATGCCAGCAGCGCCGCCTTCTTGTCGGTCGCGTCGAGGAACATCACCGACTGCTCGATCCGGTCGACCGTGGTCGACGGCGGGGCGATCTCTACCTTCGCCGGATCGCGCAGAAGGCTTTCGGCCAACGCGGCGATGGATTTCGGCATCGTTGCCGAAAACAACAGCGTGTGCCGGTCCTCAGGCAACGTGGCGACGATGCACTCGATCGGCTTGGCAAAGCCCATGTCGAGCATCTGGTCGGCCTCGTCGAGTACCAACGCTTCGAGCGTGGACAGGTCGCAGAGCTTCTGCTCGATCAGATCCAGCAAGCGGCCCGGTGTCGCGACGATGATGTCGACGCCAGCATCGAGCGCCTTGACCTGATGGAACTGGCTGACGCCCCCAAAGATCGTCGTCACGCGAAGCGGCAGATGACGGCCGAAATTCTCGAAGCCCGCCGCGATCTGGGACACCAGTTCGCGCGTGGGTGCAAGCACCAGGACGCGGGCGCCACCCTTGGGCGCCGGGCGGGGATCCGCGGCAAGGCGGTGCAGCAGCGGGAGGGCGAAGGCCGCGGTCTTGCCCGTACCGGTCTGCGCCATGCCCAGCACGTCACGGCCCTGCAGCAGTATCGGGATCGATTGGGCCTGGATCGGCGTAGGGCTCGCATAGCCCTGCTCGGCCAGCGCCTGCAGCAAAAACGGCGCGAGCGAAAGATCGGTGAAAGTCATGGTCATCGAGCGGCGCCTCCAGCGCTGAGCTAGGCTGCGCCTGGTCGGGCTTAGCGTATCAAGAGCGCGAGCTGTTAGGTTTTATGCTGCACTGCGTCAATGTCGAAAACCGTGCGCCAATGTTCTACCGGCCGTGCGTTTGCTCCGAAAGCTCATCAGGTCGATCTCGGTGTCCCGTTGACGGTCTCTTCGGCAGACGAATGCGTGCAGGGTTTCAGGACCGTCGCAGTAGACGAGGTTGCTGGCGTGCGGCATGCAGTTTCCTGATTGCGACCCTTGCGCATCGCACGACGGTCGCGACAGGCTGCTGATGATCCACCGTATTTCCGCATTGAAAGCAACGCGCGCGCATGACGATGAACGAGACCAGGATCGACGAGACGGGTACGCTGGTACGCGACGGTGGCGCGTTCTATCTGCGGCGTGATCGGGGCGGGCGATATCAACTCGAACTCCATCGGACACCGGTCGACCTGGTCGAGAAGCGCGTCCGCGTCGTTGGCACGCTCGTCGGTCCGGACCTGGTCAATGCCGATGGTGTAGCGCCGGCCTGACCCACCGTTTCACGTCTTGAGCGCATCCGACCGACCCGCTCGACGTGGTCATCGGCCAAGAGAAATCAGATTATGCGCGGCCGCGCGCAACAGGCCAAAAAGGGGCAGCATGCCGCTCCTTTCCGTGGTTTTAGGCTGCGCTGGCGACCGGGGCCGGTGTCTGCTGATGTTGGACGACACGCCACTCCTCGTGGTCCAAACGACGCATCGTGGTCGTGCAGTACGCGGTGTAGCCGATCGCCCCGTCACGACTGGCTTCGGCCTTGTAGGCGATCGCGATCAAACCCTCTTGCGGGCGCATGATCTGCTGTTCGCTGAACGTCACGTCCGACCACCGTGGCGTGTTGGCTACCGCTTCGATGGCTTGTGCGCCGGTCAGCACGAAAGGCTTCTCCGGCAGCACCATCACGCATTCCTCGTCGATCAGCGAGCGGTACTGTTCGGCATCGCCCGTCCACAGGCTTTCCTCGAAGGTCCAAACGCGATTGTCGTCCATTCCGCTACTCCTTGCCTAGCTATCGAGTTGTCTGACTCACGAGCGCGGAGACGACGTGAAACGTTCCTTGAAGGTGACCGAGACGCGGCGTTTTTCGGATCGAAAGCATCCTATGTTTCGGAAACGCTTCGATTGCCTGTCGTTGGCGGAACGTCGGGTGCGTTGCTTCGCTTTGCAAAGCGGACAAACGTCCGGAATGAGGAAGCTCGAATGACGCAGGCTGGCAGGGACGCAACGGATGACCTTCGCCCTGGAATAGGTCGGGTCGCGGCATTTGCGGTCGTCGCGACAATACTCGGGGCAAGCGCGGTGCTCGGGCGACGCAATGCACCCGATCCCTCTCATCCTGGTATCCGCCGCTGGTACAAACGACTCGACAAGCCGGCCTTTACGCCACCCGACGCTGCGTTCGGAGCGGTCTGGCCGGTGCTGGAGACCGGCTTGGCAGTTGGCGGCTACCGGTTGCTGCGCCGCCCGAGCAGTACCCCGCGGAACCTCGCGGTTGGCTTGTGGCTACTCAACACCGGCATGGTCGGCGGCTGGACCGAACTGTTCTTTCGCAAACACAAGCTCGGTTCGAGCGCGGCGGCGTCAGGGGCAATGATCGTCACCGGAACAGGTTATGTTCTGGCGGCCGCGAAGGTCGATCGGACAGCGGCCGCGACGGCGGTGCCGTTCGTTGCCTGGATCGGATTCGCGACGGTGCTTGCCGAACGTATCTGGGCACGGAACCAGCGCTCGATCGGGTCGGGCGCTTGAAACGCGTGACGGTCTGGCATGATGGAAGTTGTCCCCTGTGCCGGCAGGAGATTGCGCTGATGCGTCGCCTCGATCGTCGCGGAGCGATCTCGTTCATCGATGCCAGCAGCCCCGACACTGTCTGTCCGCTTGATCGTGCAGCTATGCTTGCGCGGTTTCATGCCAGTGAGGACGGGCAGACGGTATCGGGCGCGGCGGCGTTCGCGGCAATGTGGCGGGCAATACCGATGCTGCGTCCACTCGGTCTTGCTGCGCGAAACCGGTTCGTTCTTGCCGGGCTGGAGCGGGCATACCGGGTATTTCTTGGTATCCGGCCAAGCTTGCAGACGGTCGCTCGAAAACTGGCGCGATCATCATGAGACGTGTCGTTACAAGGATCACCGAATTTCGCTCGATGGTTCTTTGCTTCGAGCGCCGATCTAGGAGCCTAACCGTCGCCGCACGCTTTTGAGAGGATGCTCGCCTCACATGATCGGCACATGATCGGCTCGGGGTGCCTCCCGCGGCCAAGCCATGGCCGCGGGGAACATCGGAACCTCACTCAGTGATTGTCGCGCGGTAGGCCCATGGTCTGCGCGATGCGCTGGTACTTTTCAGCGCCTTCGAGGATCGCGCCGGTTTCCATCTGGCCGACGGTCGCGCGCTGAATTTCCTGCCAGGGCGTCTGCGAGCGCGGGAAGGCATAGCCGCCCGCTTCGGTCAGCGCGCGGCGCCGTTCGGCCAGTTCCTCGTCGGAGATCAACACGTTGGCCGATCCCTTGGCGAGGTCGATGCGAACGCGGTCGCCGGTGCGGATCAGCGCGAGGCCACCCATCGCCGCAGCCTCAGGCGAGGCGTTGAGGATCGAGGGCGATCCCGACGTGCCCGACTGGCGACCGTCACCGATGCAGGGGAGGGCGTGGACGCCTTCGCGGATCAGATACGCCGGCGGCCGCATGTTGACGACCTCGGCCGCGCCCGGATAACCGATCGGCCCTGCGCCGCGCATGAACAGCAACGTATCAGTGGTAATGCCGAGCGAAGGATCGTCGATCCGGTGGTGATAATCCTCCGGCCCGTCGAACACGACCGCGGGGCCCTCGAACGCTTCGAGGTCATTCGGGTTGGACAGATAGCGCTCACGGAACTCCGGCGAGATCACGCTGGTCTTCATGATCGCCGAGTCGAACAGGTTGCCGCGCAGCACGATGAAGCCGGCATCCTCCAGCAACGGCGTCGCGAACGGGCGGATGACGCGCTCGTCCTCGATCGTCGCGGTCCGGCAATTGTCGCCGATCGACTTGCCATTGGCGGTCATCGCGTCTTCGTGGATCAGGCCCTGCTTCATCAGCTCGGCGACCACCGCTGGCACGCCGCCCGCGTGATAATAATCCTCGCCGAGATACTCGCCGGCGGGCTGGAGGTTGACCATCAGCGGCACCTTGTGGCCGTGCGTCTGCCAGTCGTCGATCGGCAGGTCGACGCCGATGTGGCGTGCGATCGCCGCCAAGTGGATCGGTGCGTTGGTCGAGCCGCCGATCGCCGAATTAACGACGATCGCGTTGTGGAACGCCTCCTTGGTCAGGATGTCCGAAGGCTTCAGATCTTCCGAAACCATGTCGACGATGCGCTTGCCGGTCTTGTACGCGACTTCCTGGCGGTCACGGTACGGCGCGGGGATCGCGGCCGAGCCCGGCAACTGCATGCCGAGCGCCTCGGCAAGGCTGTTCATCGTCGTCGCGGTGCCCATCGTGTTACAATAGCCGGTCGACGGCGCCGACGACGCGACGAGCTTGATGAAGCCTTCGTCGTCGATCGCGCCGGTCGCGAGCAGTTCGCGCGCCTTCCACACGATCGTGCCCGAGCCGGTGCGCTCGCCCTTGTGCCAGCCGTTGAGCATTGGCCCCACCGACAACGCGATCGCCGGAATGTTCACAGTCGCGGCCGCCATCAGGCAGGCGGGCGTCGTCTTGTCGCAGCCGATCGTCAGCACCACGCCGTCGAGCGGATAGCCATAGAGGACCTCGACCAGCGCGAGATAGGCAAGGTTGCGATCGAGCCCAGCGGTCGGGCGCTTGCCGGTTTCCTGGATCGGATGAACCGGGAATTCGAGCGCGATGCCGCCGGCTTCACGGATGCCCTCGCGCAGCCGTTCGGCCAGCACGAGGTGGTGGCGGTTGCAGGGGCTCAGGTCGCTGCCGGTCTGCGCGATGCCGATGATCGGCTTGCCCGAGCGCAGTTCCTCCAAGGACAGCCCGAAGTTCAGATAACGCTCCAGATAGAGCGCGGTCATGTCGATATTCTCGGGGTTGTCGAACCACGCGCGGCTTCTGAGTTTGGGCATGTCGGTCATGAGGAGCTTTCTGGAGATCGGATTAAAGTTCGGTGTCGGCCGGTATCTGAGGCCCGGTATCAGCGGGCGACCGACACGCGGTAGATCATGCGGTGGTGATAGGGCTTGCCGGGATCGACGCGTGCCGAGCCGAACGTAGGCTGGTTGGGCGTGTCCGGAAACTTCTGCGGTTCGAGCGCGAGGCCGTCGCCCATGCGGTATACATGGCCCGACTTGCCGACCAGCGAGCCGTCGAGGAAATTGCCCGAATAGAATTGCACGCCGGGCTCGGTCGTCAGCACTTCGAGCACGCGACCCGATGCAGGATCCTCGACCCTTGCTGCCAGGCCCGGCTCGCGCGTCACGCCCTTGTCGAGCACGAAGTTGTGATCCCAGCCGCGACCGATGACGATCTGCGGATCGCGTCCGTCGCGAATGCCGTCGGACAGCGCGCGACCCTTGGTGAAGTCGAACACCGTGCCCGCGACCGGCTTCAGCTCGCCGGTCGGGATCAGCGTGGCGTTGACCGGTGTATACCGTGCCGCGGGGATCGTCAGCCGCTGGCCGTAGATTCCGGTCGCCGAGCCTTCGCCGGCCAGATCGAACAGCGCGTGGTTGGTCATGTTGACGATCGTCGGCGCATCGCTGGTCGCGTCAAAATCGATCGTCAGCGCGCCCTTGTCGTCGAGCGCGTAGGTGACCTTGGCCACCAACGTGCCGGGATAGCCTTGATCGCCCGCCGGGCTGGTCAGCGTCATCACGACCTTCGCCTGCGCGCCATCGGCGACCGACACGATCTTCCACACCAGCTTGTCGAACCCGACGGTGCCGCCGTGCAGCGTGTTCGTCTTGTCGTTGAGCAGCAACTGATACGCCTTGCCGTCGAGCGTGAAGCGACCGCCGGCGATACGGTTGGCATAGCGGCCGATCGTCTGGCCCCAGAAGTTGGGCGCGGTGACATAGCTTGCGGCATCGTCGTAGCCGAGTGTGATGTCCGCCGTCTTGCCGTTTCGGTCGGGCGCGTTGAACGACTGGAGCGTCGCGCCGAGCGTCATGATTCGCGCGCTGACGCCGTTGGTGCCGGTCAGGGTGACCGCCTCGATCGTAGTGCCGTCGGGCAATTTACCGAACGCCTCACGCTTGGCCGACGCGGCGTCCGCCGCCTGCGCTGACACTGCCGTTAACACGGCCGCTACGATGATCCCCGTTTTCTCGATTGCGCGCATTCCGGTTCCCGTCCTTAATCGCCCGACGCCGTTGACGCGCCTTGTGAGGCTATATAGTCGGACAATATATTTCTGAGCAAGCCATGCGGGAAAAGACTGTCGTCCAGTCGCCGACATGGCACGGAGGGTGAGCGATTATGGCGATGCCGATACAGATGCAACGACCCGTAGAGGGCGCAGCGACACAGGGTCCGCCGGGCGGCAGTCCCAGTTACCGCTCCGCATTGACCCTGCTCGCCAGCCTGTTCTTCATGTGGGGCTTCATCACGGTCATCAACAACACGCTGCTGCCGCATCTTCGCAGCGTGTTCGACCTCAGTTACACGCAGACCACGCTGATCGAGAGCGTCTGGTTCATTGCCTATTTCTTCGCGTCGATCCCGTCGGCCAAGCTGATCGAGCGGGTAGGCTATCAGCGCGCGATGGTGTTCGGGCTCGGCCTGATGGCGGTCGGTGCGCTGATGATGGTGCCTGCCGCGCGACTGCCGTCCTACGGCGTCACGCTGTTCGCGCTGTTCGTGATCGCGAGCGGCATCACGCTGCTCCAGGTCGCGGCCAACCCGTATGTCGCGGTCGTCGGTCCATCCGAAACCGCGTCGTCGCGACTCAATCTTGTGCAGGCGTTCAACTCCGCCGGCGCCACGCTCGCGCCGTTGTTCGGTGGGTATCTGATCCTCGGCCGCTCGACCTCAGGCACCGCGGTTGCCGGATCGACCGCGGTGCTGACGCCGGCCGAGCGGCTCGCCGACGCACAGTCGGTGGTGTTGCCGTATCTGATCGTCGCGGGCGTGCTGGTGGTGCTCGCGATCGTGATCGCGCGCTTCCCGTTGCCGGCAATGGGTGCATCGACGCAGCGCTCGGCCAAGGCGGACCGCAAGGGGCTGTCGCTCTGGTCGCACCGCAACCTCGTACTCGGCATCCCGGCGATCTTCATTTATCTGATAGCTGAGATCGGCGTCGCCAATTTGTTCATCAATTTCGTCAGCCAGCCGCAGATCGGTAATTTGACGCACGAACAGGCCTCGCATTACCTGTTCATCCTGTGGGGTGGCATGATGGTCGGCCGGCTGGTCGGCAGCGTCGTGATGCGGACGATCCCTGCCGAGCGCGTGCTGGCGGTGGCGAGCATCGGCGCGTTCGTCGTGATGCTGATCGCGACCTTCACCACCGGCCATGTCGCGATGTGGGCGCTGATCTCGGTCGGGCTGTTCCACTCGATCATGTTCCCGACGATCTTCACGCTCGGCATCCGCGGCCTCGGACCACTGACCGAGGAAGGATCGGGGTTGCTGATCATGGCGATCGCGGGCGGTGCGCTGGTGATCGTCCAGGGTTGGCTCGCCGATACCTACGGGTTGCAGATCTCGTTCCTGCTGACCGCGGTGTGCGAACTCTACATCCTGTTCTACGCGGTCTGGGGCTCGCGCGTGACCGACGCGCTGCCCGATCCCGTCACCGCCTCCTGAAGACGCTTACCGAGACCGGCGATGGCGTGCGATCAGCGCGCCATCGCGAGTTTCGTATCTTCCAGCGCCAGATCGACCAGCGTCCGCATCGCCGTGCTGGCACCGTTCGCATCGCCCGCGGCGATCGCGTCATACACCAGCACGTGATCCGGGATAGGATTGCGGGGCAGGGCGCGGGCCCGCTGTTTGAACTGCGTGGTCCAGTTGACCGCAGCGCCGATGCTCGCACTCAGCACGATCAGCGCGTCGTTGCGCGTCGCGGTCAGCACGGCGTCGTGGAACTCACGGTCCGCTGCGCGCCCGGCTTCGGTGGCCAGCGTATGTCGCCGCATCGCCGCCAGCGCGTCCTTCATGATCTTCAGGTCGGTCCGTTCGCGCCGTTCCGCCGCAAGCGCCGCCGCTGCGGGCTCGACGATCGCGCGCAATTCGAACAGTCCGCGGACGAAACTGATGTCGGGCTCGCCGGCAAACGCCCAGGCGAGCACGTCGGGATCGAGCAGGTTCCACCGGCTGCGGGGGAGTACGCGCGTGCCGATCTTCGGACGGCTCTCGACCAGCCCCTTGGCGGTCAGGACCTGGACCGCCTCGCGGTAGGCGCTGCGCGAGACATCGAGCGTCTTCGAGAACTCGACCTCACCCGACAAGGTATCGCCAGGGGCATACTCCCCCGACAATATCGCCGTACCGAGCTTGTGCGCGACCGCACCGTGGAGGCGCCGGCCAGTGCCGCGCGGTGCGCGGGCGATCGGTGTTTCGTCTTCGCTGGCGACCCCAACGCGATCGATGTCCGTCATAACGCTTGCTCCCTATGCGAGGCGTAACAGCCCCTGCGCGATCAAGGAACGACAAAGATTGCCAAAGCCTGATGCCGCTTATATGTCGGAGTATAGGGAGTGGATACAATGTCTGAGACAAGCATGACACGCGAGATCGAGGGTTCGGTCTTCAGATCCGTCGAGGCAGCGACCGGTGTTGCGGTGGGTAATCCCATCGCTGTTCATGGTCCAGCCGAAGTCGAGGCCGCCTGCGCCGCCGCCGACGCCGCCTTTGATGCGTATCGCGCGACCGCCAACGACGCGCGGGCCGATTTTCTGGAACGGATCGGCGCGGAGATCGTCGCGCTCGGCGACGAGCTGATCGTCACCGCGATGCGTGAAAGCGGCTTGCCGCGCGCGCGCCTGGAGGGCGAGCGCGGTCGCACGGTCGGCCAGTTGAAGCTGTTTGCGGGCGTCGTTCGTCGCGGCGGCTGGATGGGATTGCGAATCGATCCGGCACTCCCCGATCGCGCGCCATTGCCACGTCCCGATCTGCGCTTGCGGATGATCCCGCTGGGCCCGGTCGCGGTATTCGGCGCAAGCAATTTCCCGTTCGCCTTCTCGACCGCCGGTGGCGACACCGCGTCGGCACTGGCCGCCGGTTGCCCGGTCGTCGTCAAGGGTCACCCGGCGCATCCTGCGACCGGTGCGATGGTCGCCGGCGCGATCGACGCTGCGGTTGCGGCCTGCGGATTGCCGCAGGGTGTGTTCTCGCATCTGGTCGGTCCCGGCAACGATCTCGGCAGCGCGCTGGTGCAGGATCCGCGCATCGCCGCGGTCGGGTTCACCGGATCGCGCGCTGGCGGCTTGGCGCTCGTCAAGCTGGCGCAGACTCGCGAAGTCCCGATTCCGGTCTATGCCGAGATGTCGAGCATCAACCCGGTCGTGCTGCTGCCCGAAGCCCTGAGGGCTCGCGGCGCGGCGCTGGGAACGGCGTTCGTCGGGTCGCTGACGATGGGCGCGGGGCAGTTCTGCACCAACCCCGGTCTCGTGCTCGCGGTCGAAGGCGAGGGGCTCGATGCGTTCGTCTCCGCCGCCGCTGCCGCGCTGCCCGACGCACCCGCTGCGACGATGCTCACCGGCGGTATCCATGCCGCGTACGAGCAGGGCATTGCCGCGCTCGCGAGCCATGAGGCGGTGAAGGAGATTTCCCGCGGCAAGGTCGGCGAAGGCGTCGCGCAGGGGCAGGCGGCGTTCTTCGAGACGACCGCCGCACAGTTCCTGAGCGACAAGGCGCTGGGTCATGAAGTGTTCGGTGCGTCGTCGCTGCTGGTGCGCTGCACGAACGAGGACGAGCTTCATGCCGTGTTGCGCGCCGCCGAGGGTCAGCTGACCGCGACGATCCAGATGGATGCGGACGATGCCGACATGGCGTCGCGGCTGATCCCGCTGCTCGAGCGCAAGGCCGGGCGGATCCTCGCCAATGGCTGGCCGACCGGTGTCGAGGTCGCGCATGCGATGGTGCATGGCGGTCCGTTCCCGGCGACCTCGGACGGCCGCTCGACCTCGGTCGGCAGCCTCGCGATTGATCGCTTCCTGCGTGCGGTGTCGTACCAGAATTTGTTGCCCGAACTGCTGCCGGAGGTGCTGCGTGACGACACGACCGCGCCGCGGCTGATCGACGGCGTTCCCGCCAACTAAACTGAGATATCCGGCGACGAACCGTAACAGCGGCGTCCCGACTAGGAGAGAGACTGATGACTTTGCGCCTGTTGCAGCATGTTGGTGTCGACGGCACGCGATCGGTGATCGCTGCCACTAACGAGGGGGCGGCGTTCGTGACCGGCGTCGACAGCGTCCGCGCGCTGGCCGAACGCGCGATCGCTGACGGGACCGATCTCGCCGGCGCGGTCGCAGCCTGCGGAACGGGCGACAGCGTCGATATCGCCGCCGAGCTCGCCGCTGGTCGCCTGACCTCGCCGATCGATCATGTCGATCCCGCGCACCTGATCATGACCGGTACCGGCCTGACGCATCTTGGCTCCGCCGAGGGCCGCGACAAGATGCACCGCGCCGCTGCGGATGCCGAGAAGCAGACCGATTCGATGCGGATGTTCCTCGAAGGCGTCGAAGGCGGGAAGCCGGCAGCGGGGACGCGCGGGCAACAGCCCGAATGGTTCTACAAGGGCGATGGTTCGGGACTGGTTGCGCCCGGCGCAGCGTTCGCGATGCCCGACTTCGCCGAGGATGGCGGCGAGGAGCCCGAGCTGGCCGGGATCTACCTGATCGGTCCAGACGGCACGCCGTTCCGCCTCGGCCTGTGCCTCGCCAACGAGTTCAGCGATCACGTCACCGAGCGCCACAACTACCTCTGGCTCGCGCATTCGAAGCTGCGCCAGGCGTCGCTGGGGCCAGAACTGCTGGTCGGCACGCCGCCCGAGCATATCGAGGGCGCAAGCCGCATCCACCGCGATGGCGCGCTGCTGTGGGAAAAGCCGTTCCTGTCGGGCGAGGCGAACATGTCGCACAGCATCGCCAATCTCGAAGCGCATCATTTCAAATACGACCTGTTCCGCCGTCCGGGCGACGTGCACGTCCATTTCTTCGGCACCGCGACCCTGTCGTTCGCCGACGGCGTGACGACGCGCGAAGGCGACGTGTTCGAGATCGAGGCCGCACCGTTCACGCTGCCCTTGCGCAACACGCTGACCAAGGCTGCACCGCAGCCCGTCGTCGTGAAGGCGCTCTGAACATGGCCGCCATTCGCATTGCCGTCGTCGGCATGGGCAAGATCGCACGCGACCAGCATCTCCCGTCGATCACAGGCAACGCCGAGTTCGAGTTCGTCGCGAGCGTCAGCCCGCGCGATCCTGGCGTCGAAGGAACCGCCAACTTCGAGTCTCTGGAGGCACTGCTCGCTGACGGTCCGGCGATCGACGCGATCGCGCTCTGCACCCCGCCGCAGGTGCGCTACGAGCTAGCCTCGATGGCGCTCGCCAAGCGCGTGCACGTCTTCCTCGAAAAGCCGCCCGGCGCGACGCTCGCCGAAGTCGATGCGCTCGAAGCCCAGGCTGCGGAAACCGGTACGACGCTGTTCGCCGGCTGGCATTCGCGGTTCGCAGCCGGTGTCGGGCCGGCCAAGGCGTGGCTCGCCGATCGGCAGATCGAGCGCGTGTCGATCATCTGGCGCGAGGACGTCCGCGTCTGGCATCCCGGGCAGGCATGGATCTGGGAGCCGGGCGGGCTTGGCGTGTTCGATCCGGGCATCAACGCGCTGTCGATCGCGACCGAGATCCTGCCGCAGCCGTTCTTCCTCACGTCCGCGACGCTGTCGACGCCGGCCAACCGCGCCGCGCCGATCGCCGCCGACCTGACCTTCCGTAGCGCCGCTGGCACGCCGATCACGATGGACCTCGACTGGCGCCAGACCGGCCCGCAAAGCTGGGACATCGTCGTCGAGACCGACGCCGGCACGCTCAGCCTCGCCAAGGGCGGCGCGGTGCTCACCTTGCCGAGCGGCACGGTGGACAATGACGACGAGGAATATCCGGGCCTCTATACCCGCTTCGCATCGCTGATCCGCGGCGGCCGCAGCGAAGTCGACACGACCCCGTTCACCCTCGTCGCCGACGCATTCCTGCGCGGCACTCGCAAATCCGTGGAGGCTTTCGATGATTGAGGCAAAAATGACCCGCACCCTGAAGGGCCTCGCCGCCGCGCTGCTGTTGTCGACCGCCGGCATCGGCACCGCGCAGACCGACGCGCCCGCGCCCGCTACCACCACTGCGACTGTGACCGTTCACGCGGACACGCCGGGCCCGACCTATGATCGTCGAATCTTCACGCAGTTCGCGGAACACCTCGGCACCGGCATCTATGGCGGTCTCTGGGTTGGCGAAAAATCGAAGATCCCCAACGTACGCGGCTTCCGCACCGACGTCGTCACCGCGCTGCGTGGGCTCGGCGTGCCGGTCGTGCGCTGGCCCGGCGGCTGCTTCGCCGACGAATATCACTGGCGCGAAGGGATCGGTCCCAAGGCCAAGCGCCCGGTCAAGATCAACACGCATTGGGGCGGCGTGACCGAGCCCAACACGGTCGGCACGCACGAGTTCATGGACCTCGCCGGACAGCTCGGCGCCGAGGCCTATATCGCCGGCAACGTCGGCAACGGCACGCCGCAGGAAATGGCCGAGTGGGTCGAATACATGACCTCGCCCGCCGGCACGCTGGCCGACGAACGCGCCAAGAACGGCCACAAGGCGCCCTGGGCGGTGCCGTATTTCGGCGTCGGCAACGAGCTGTGGGGCTGTGGTGGCAACATGCGCCCGGAATATGCCGCCGACCTGACGCGGCGTTATGCCACTTTCATTAAGGCGCCCAAGGATACGCGCGTGATGAAGATCGCAAGCGGCGCCAACGTCGACGACTATCACTGGACCGAGACGATGGCGCGCGAGCTGGTCGGCAAGGTCGATGCGCTGTCGCTGCATTACTACACCGTCCCCGGCGGCTGGCCGCCGCGTGCGTCCGCGACCGTGTTCGACGAGCGTGGCTGGGCCGAGACGCTGTCCGAGACGCTCAAGATGGACGAGCTGATCACCAAGCATTCCGCGATCATGGACAAGGTCGATCCGAAGAAGACGATGTGGCTCGCGGTCGACGAATGGGGCACGTGGTATGCGGGCGATCCGGGTACGAACCCGGGCTTCCTGCGTCAGCAGAACACGCTGCGTGATGCTCTGGTGACCGCGATCAATCTCAACATCTTTGCGAAGCACGCCGACCGCGTGAAGATGACCGCGATCGCGCAGATGGTGAACGTGCTGCAGGCGATGATCCTGACCGACGGCAGCAAGATGGTGCTGACGCCGACCTATCACGTGTTCGCGATGTACAAGCCGTACATGGACGGCACCGTCCTGCCGATCGACATCAAGTCGCCCTGGTACAACAAGGACCAGTGGACGATGCCGTCGGTCAGCGCCTCGGCGGTGCGTGGCAAGGATGGCGTGGTGCGGATCGCGCTCTCGAACCTCGATCCGAACAAGCCCACCAGCGTCTCCGCAGCGCTGCCGGGCGTGACCGCGCAGACCGTCACCGGGCAGGTGCTGACTGCGCCGACGATGACCGCGCTCAACACCTTCGAGGCGCCCAATGCGGTCGCACCGACGGCGTTCAACGGCGCGCGGCTGAGCGGCGGCACGCTGTCGGTGACGCTGCCGCCAATGTCGGTGGTGATGCTCGAACTGAAATGATCGTGGACGCCCGCCGGAGCAACCGGCGGGCGCACAAACCGGGAGAGAGACGATGGCCGCACCACGATGGGCGACCGGACTGATCGCGCTTACGCTCCCGACTAGCGTGATGGCGCAAGCCGCGGAGGCGCCACCGACACGCGGTGCCCTCAACGCCAGCCTGACGGGCGACATCGCGCCGGTCCATGATCCGGTGATGATCCGCGCAGGCGACACCTATTACGTCTACGGCACCGGGCTCGATGGCCAGATGCTGAGCGCCCGGACCTCGCCCGATCTGGTCCACTGGACCGCGGGCACGCCGCCGCTGTCGCGCCTGCCCGACTGGGCGACCAAGGCGGTGCCAGGCACCAAGGGGATGTGGGCGCCGGACATTTCGCGGGGCACCGACGGTCGCTACCGGCTCTATTACTCGGTCTCGACGTTCGGCTCGAACCGCTCGGCGATCGGCCTTGCGACCAGCCCGACGCTCGATCCCAAGGCCCCCGGCTATGGCTGGCGCGACGAGGGGCTGGTGGTGATGTCCACGGCCAAGGACGATTTCAACGCGATCGATCCCAACCACGTCGTCGATGCGCAGGGCCGCGAATGGCTGTCGCTCGGCAGCTTCTGGACCGGGATCAAGCTGTTCGCGCTGAACCCCAGGACCGGCAAGCTGCTCGACCCCGCAGCAAAGCCCCACGCGATCGCGCGCCGTCCCGCACCCGCCGGCGGACCCGCTCCGGTCGAGGCGCCGTTCATCATCGGCCATGGTGGCTATTACTGGCTGCTCGCGAGCTACGACTATTGCTGCAAGGGCGTGAACAGCACCTATTACACCGTCGTCGGCCGATCGAAGGCGATCACCGGACCGTATCTCGGCAAGGACGGCAGCGCGATGATGAACGGTGGCGGGACGATCTTCCTGCGTGCCGATCTCCAGGAGCAGCAACGCTTTCGCGGCCCCGGCCATCCCGGCGTGATGCACGACACCGACGGCAAGGATTACGTCGTCTACCACGCATACGACCGGACGAAGAATGGCGCGCCGACGTTGCGGATCGCCCCAATAAACTGGGGCGCCGATGGCTGGCCCGTAGCGGAGTATTGACGATGACCGAACTGAACCGCCGCCTGTTCCTCGCCGGCGCCACCGCCGCATCGGCCAGCGGCGCGATCGCGCGACTGCCCGGCGGCACCCCCGCCGCCGTCCCGGTGCCGAGCAACCCCGTCGTCCGCCAGCGCGCGGATGCGCAGGTGTTTCGCCACACCGATGGCTATTATTACCTGACCGGGTCGGTGCCCGAGTACGACCGGCTGGTGCTGCGGCGTTCGCGCACGCTCGCCGGGCTGACGACCGCGCGCGAGCAGGTGCTGTGGCGGCACCTGGCGAGCGGTCCGCTGTCAGGCTTCATCTGGGCGCCCGAACTGCACCTGATCGACGGCCGCTGGATCATGTATTTCGCGGCGGGCCCAAGCGGCGGTGGCGAGGACGTGTTCCGCATCCGCACCTATGCGCTGGTCGCCGACGGTCCCGATCCGATGACCGCGCGCTGGTCGGTGCTGGGCCAGCTCAAGACGCCGTGGGACAGCTTCAACCTCGATTCGACCTCGTTCGTCCACCGTGGCACGCGCTATCTATGCTGGGCACAGCGCGAGCCGGGGCTCGAGACCAACAGCAACCTGTATCTTGCCCCGCTCGCCACGCCGATCACGCTCGCCACGCCGCCGATCCGGATCGCGGTGCCGACGCTCGACTGGGAAATCCAGGGCTACAAGGTCGCCGAGGCACCGGCGCTGCTGGCGCGTAACGGCAAGCTGTTCATCACCTATTCGGCGAGCGCGACCGACGCACGCTACTGCCTCGGCCTGCTGACCGCGGACGCCAATGCGGACATCATGAAGGCGGATTCCTGGACGAAATCGCCCAAGCCGGTGTTCGTCTCGTCGTCGGTGACGGGCGTCTATGGCCCCGGCCACAACAGCTTCACGGTCGACGAACGGGGCCGTGACGTCCTCGTCTATCACGGCCGCGACTATGCCGCGATCAAGGGCGATCCGTTGTTGGACCCGAACCGCCACACCCGGATGCAGCGGCTGTATTACACCGCCGACGGCACGCCCGATTTCGGCATCCCAGTCGGCAACGGACCGGTGCCCGACCGGTTCTCGCTGGCCAGTGACAAGACCGCCTTCCTCCGTCACGACGGCGACAGCGTATCGGTCGGCCGTGGCGACATCGCGTCCAGCCAGTTCCGGCAAATGCCGGGCCTAGCGGGCAGGGGCAGCGTCTCGCTCGTGCCGATCGATGCGCCCGATCGCTATCTGGTCGCGCAAGCAAACGGACGGATCGCTCTCGCGCCCAAGGATGCGAGCCGAGCCTTCGCCGAACGCGCGAGCTTCCTGCCGCAGCCGGGCCTGAGCAACGCCAAGGGCATAACTTTCGCCGCGCTCGGCAAGCCCGGCATGGTCTTGCGCCACACCGGCGCGGGCCTCACGCTCGGAGCGGCGACGCGCCCCGCCGATCGTGTCTCCGCGACGTTCCTGGTAAGCTGAGGATGGCGCTGTCGCTCGACCGCCGCACGCTGCTCACCGGCACCTTGGCGGCCAGCGCGATCGGTGCCGCGGGGACGGCGCGTACGAAGGACGCACCGCGCCTTCTCGCGCCGACCCCGCCAATGGGCTGGAACAGCTGGAACAGTTTCGCGACGACGATCACCGAGGCGCAGGCGATCGAGACCGCGGCGATCATGGCGGAAAAGCTGCTGCCGTCGGGCTATGATATCTTCACCGTCGATATCCAGTGGTACGAGCCGGGGGCAAGCAGCTACACCTACGCGGCCAAGCCTACGCCGACGATAGACGGTTACGGCCGGTTGCTGCCCGCGCCGAACCGGTTCCCGTCCAGCGCCGGCGGCAAGGGCTTCCGCCCGCTTGCCGACCGCGTCCACGCGCTCGGCCTGCGGTTCGGCATCCACCTGATGCGCGGCATTCCGCGGCTGGCGGTGGAGCGCAACCTGCCGGTGTTCGGGACGAAATACCGCGCCCGCGACATCGCCGACACCGCCAGCATCTGTGCTTGGAACCCGGACATGTACGGCGTCGACATGCGCAAGCCGGGCGCGCAGGCCTATTACGACAGCGTGTTCGCGCTCTACGCATCCTGGGGCGTCGATCTGGTCAAGATGGACGACATGAGCCGTCCCTATGACGCGCACGCCCCCGAGATCGAGGGCGCGCATGCCGCGATCGTCGCGACCGGCCGCCCGATCATCCTCAGCCTATCGCCCGGGGAAACGCCGGTCGCCCGCGCCGATCACGTCCGCCGTTTCGCGCAGATGTGGCGGATCAGCGACGATTTCTGGGACGAATGGCCGTTGCTCGAAGCGCAGTTCACCCGGCTGGAGAACTGGAACGCGCACCGCGTACCCGGCGGCTGGCCCGACGCGGACATGCTGCCGCTCGGTCGCCTGGCGCTCGGTGCGCGCGATACCAAGTTCACGCCCGACGAACAGCGCACGCTGATGACCCTCTGGTCGATCGCGCGCTCGCCGCTGATCATGGGCGGTGACCTGCGTCATCTCGACCGCCCGACGCTCGACCTTCTCACCAATCCCGAGGTGATCGCGGTCAACCAGACGAGCTACGACAACCAGCCGCATTTCGTCGCCGATGGCATTCGGGTCTGGTCGGCGCGCGTGCCGGGATCGAAGGACCGCTATCTCGCGCTGTTCAACACAGACAAGATCGCGCGAACGGTGCCGGTTAACCTGGCGATGCTTGGACTGAAAGGGCCGGTCGGTGTGCGAGATCTTTGGGCACGGCGCGATCTCAGTGCCGTATCACATTTGCTGAAAGAGACCTTGGCGCCGCACGGGGCTGCGCTCTACCGCCTGATGCCAGCCTGATCGTTTGTTGGTGATCGCCAATAATTAGGACTTGCATCGGCACGACGGCCGTCATAGCAAATGTCCGAGTAATAACCGGTTGATTACAGACCGGATGGACGCGCTAGGGAGAGGCCGCATGGCGATGAAACCGTTGATTTTGTGTTCCGCATCGATCGTAGCACTCATGCTTGGCGCGCCGGTTTATGCGCAGGCCGTGCCGACCACGCCGCAGGATCAGCCTGACGTCCCTGCCACCGGCACGCCCGCCCGAACCGATGCCACCGCCGCTCAGGATGTCCAGGCAACCGACCAGACCGACGAGGATATCGTCGTCACCGGCGTCCGCGCCTCGATCGTCGGCGCGCTGAACGTCCGCAAGAATTCGATCCAGATCGTCGATTCGATCGTCTCGGAAGACGTCGGCAAGCTGCCCGACAACAACGTCGTCGAGGCGCTCCAGCGCGTCACCGGCATTCAGGTCACTGATCGTGCCGGCGGCGAAGCGGCGACGATCACCATCCGAGGTCTGACCGATCCGTTGACGACGCTGAACGGGCGCAACATCTTCACCGCGGCCGGCACGTCCTTCGCCCTGCAGGATATCTCGGCGAACCTCGTCAAGCAGGTGGACGTCTACAAGACCCGCTCGGCCGACCAGCTGGAAACGGGCTTGGCCGGGCAGATCGACGTGCAGACCCGGCGCCCGCTCGATTTCGACGGCTTCACGATATCGGGCCTCGCACGCGGGCTCTATTCGGAACTCGCTGACAAGGTGAACCCAAACGCCGCGCTGCTGGTCAGCGACCGTTGGGAAACCGGCATCGGCGATATCGGTCTGCTCGTGAACGGCAGCTACACGCGCGCCGAATACCGCAACCAGAATTTGCAGGCCGGCGCAATCGTGCCGTTCGCAACGGAAAACCCGACGGCGGGTTCGGGCCTTACCCCGCTGCAGCGGATCTTCCCGGGTGACAGGAACCAGAACTGGACGCCGGGCCTGGATGCTGGCCTGCCTACCGCGCCGGGTTCCACGCTCAACATCAACGGCGTCGATACGCCGTATTATCTGTCGAGGGACGCGGTCATCGCGTCCGATCTTTACGGCAAGCGCGACCGTCGCGCGGTCAACGCCGCGCTGCAATGGGCGCCCAACGATCGTTCGGCCTACACCGCGGAAGTCTTCTACACCGGCTTCAAGGGCAAGACGTTCAACAGCCTGAACTTCAGCTTCGTCGACTGGTGGGGCGACCTGCCGGCCAATCCGGGGTCGAGCTTCGAGCTGTTCGACGGGACGAACATCATCAAGTCGCGTCAGGCCGGATCGGTCGCGGGGTTCAACAGCGGCGACACTTCCACCAGCAAGACCGACAGCTATGTCTATGCGCTGAACGCCAAGTGGGACGTGGGCGACCGCGGCAAGATCTCGGCCGACATTACGTATCAGGACAGCAAGAACGAGACCTCGTTCTTCGCCATCCGCACGGATCGCGGGCCGCTCGACATCGACGTGGACTTCAACGCGGGCGGTGGGCTGCCGTCTTACAGCTTCGGCAATCAGGCCGTGCTGACCGACGCGACGGCATGGACGATCGGCAACCTGTTCGACAGCGGTACCAAGAATACCGGCAGCGCGCTGACGATGATGCTCGATGGCGAATATTCATGGGCCGACGGCTTCCTGCGCCGCATCAAGTCGGGCTTCCGCTTCGACGACCGCAAGGCTGACAATTATGTGCGCGATCAGGGCGCGGGAGGGCTGGGCACCACGCTGGCAGCCTTCGGTGAGGGCACGCCCTTCACCAACAGCGGCTTCTTCGGCGGTCGGGCAGACATTCCCACGAGCTGGGTGCAGGCCGATCCGCGCACCATGGACCGGGATGCCGTCCGTACCCTGTATCGTTCCGTGGCGCCCGGCCTGTTGCTCTCCGATCAGCTGAGCTTCGGCCAGGTGTTCGGCATCACGGAAAAGAACCTGGCTGCCTATGCGCTTGCCGATGGCGAAGTCAGCATCTTCGGACGTCCACTGCAGCTTCAGGCAGGCGTGCGGTATGTGGCGATCGACACCGATTATGACTATTTCGATCGCGGTGCCAACTTTGCCCGGACGAGCGTGTCCAACGGTTCGGAGAAGTGGCTGCCCTCGTTCACGGCGCGCTATGCGATCACGGATAATCTGCGCATCCGCTTCAACTATGGCGAAACGCTCCGGCGTCCCAGTTTCGGTGATCTGAACCCCAATCGAGTGCTCACGGGCGACTTGTCGCGCATCGGCTTCGGTTCGGGCACTTCGGGAACGGCAAACCTAACCCCGACGCATTCGAAGAATATCGATCTGGCGGTCGAATGGTACTTCGAACGCAACAGTGCGATCTATGTGACGGCGTTCCGTCGTGAGATCGACGGGTTGGTCGTGCCGCTTACGGTGCGTGAATCGATCCCGAACAACTATCTGCCGCGCAACGAGACCTATACCGAATCGTTCAACATCACCCGTCCGGTGAACGCTTCGGACGGCGTGCTGAAGGGTGTCGAACTGGGCCTGACCTATTTCCCGACCTACCTGCCCGGTCCTCTGAACGGGCTCGGTGTCACGGGCAGCGCTACGATCCTGGATTCCGAACAGACCATCCCGGTTACCAACGCTGCCGGCGAGATCACGGGATCGACGAAGTCGGCGTTCTTCGGCGTATCGAAACTGTCGTACAATGCGACGCTGGCCTACGACAACGGGCCGATTGGCGCGCGTCTGTCGTACGTCTGGCGCAAGGGCTTCCTGCAGAGCAACGAAGCCCGGTCGTTCGCCAATCCGATCGGCTTTTGGCGCGCCCCGGAAAAGAGCCTGGACTTCCAGCTTACCTTGAACGTGAACAAGGATATCGGCTTGACCTTCGACGCGGTGAACCTGACCAAGGCAAAGCAGCAGAACTATTACAAGTTCGGCGATGTCGGTAACCCCGAGCAGTTCAACTCCAGTACGCTGCTGATCGACCGCACCTTCGCCATCGGTGCGCGCTACACGTTCAAGTGACCAGGCGGTCCCGCATCTGTCGACGTAAGGCGCGCAAATCGATTCCGAGGCGTTTGACGCGGTAGTAGAACGTCTTCCGCGGAAGCTGGAGACGGTCGATCACCGCCGCGATTTCGCCATCGGTGGAGGCGATCGCCTCCAGGATCGCCGCCCGCTCGAACGCGTCGAGCCGCGCCGACAACGACTCCCCGCCAGTGTCGACCGGCACCGCCTCGTCCTCCAGTCCGAGGCAGATCCGTTCCGCCGTCTTCTCCAGCTCCAGCACGTTTCCCGGCCACGCCCGATCCGCCAGCCGGTGTGCATGTTCCGCCAGACGCGGGACGGCGCAATCATGCTGCTTCGCCGCGCGTCCCATGAAGTGTGCCGCGAGCAGGGGGATATCGGCCTTGCGCTCCGAGAGCGGCGGCATCCGCAACGGTACGTCGGCGAGCAGGTGAAACAGTGCGGGGTTGACCTGTGCGCGGTGCGCTTCGTCGATCGATGCGATGATCCTGACGTCGACGGGGTCCGGATCATGACCTTCCAGCCCGACCGCGCGCGCCTCGGCAAAGCGGATCAGTTGATCCTGAAGGCTGGTTTCCGCGCGGTGCAGGTTATGGAGAAACACGGTGCCACGATTGGCGCGCGCGATGACCCCGTTGCGCGCGAACAGCTCCCGTTCGAGCGAGGGCAGGGTGACGGTCGCGCAGTCAATCTTGAGGAAACGATGTCGAGACCGGCGTCCGGCGCGGTGGACAAGGCGCGCGAAATGCTCGCGTCCCGTACCGAACTGCCCCTCGATCACCAGGTCCAGCGCGGCATCCGCCAGCATCGGGATCATCCCCCGTAGCCGACTGATCGCCGCCGTATCGCCGATCAGCGCGCCGCCGGCCTCCGCATCGCTCGCGGCCCGAAGGCGACGGTTCTCCAATGCCAGGCCCCGTGCTTTCACTGCACGCGCTATTGCCGCGACGAGCGCTTCCGGATCGAAGGGCTTGGTCAGGAAATCCCACGCCCCGCCGCGGATCGCGCCGACCGCCATCGCGACGTCGCCGTGTCCCGTGACCAGGACGACGGCGAGTTCGGGATCACGGTCGTGCAGGATCCCGAACAGCTCGATCCCCGACATGCCGGGCATCCTCACATCCGTGACGACGACGCCCGGAAAGTCGACGTCGATCGCGGCAAGCGCGGTCGTCGCGTCGGCGAACGCGCGCACATCGAACCCGTTGAGCGACAGGAACTGCGCCGTCGCATCGCGCAGGTCCTCATCGTCATCGACCAGCGCGACGATAGGCATTGGTTCGGCTTTGGTCATGCGCGGCGGATCCCGATCTCGAAACACGCGCCTGAGTCCGACGGACGCAGCCGGAGCGACCCTCCCAGCTCGCTCATGATGTCATGCGCGATGACCAGCCCCAGTCCCAATCCCTCCGCACGACTGGTCACGAACGGGGTGAACAGCCGCGCCGCGATGTCCGGCGCGATACCGGGTCCCGAATCCGTTACGGTCAATCGCACGACCGCGGACTGCTCGACGAGGGCGACCCCAATCCGTCGTATCGGGCAGTCGGCCAGTGCCTCCGCGGCGTTCTGCAGCAGGATGACGAGCACCTGTTCCAGCTGCACCTCGCGTCCGATCACCGCCAAGCCCAGCGGGATCGGCGGAAGATCGAGCGTGATCCCGCGCAACTGCTCCTTGAGGATCAGCAGCGTCCCGTCGATGATGTCCGTGACCAACACCGGCCCGATGGTGCCGGACTGGCGGCTGGAGAACCCGCGCAACTGAGCCGTGACGGTGCCGATGCGTTCCGCCAACCGACCGATCGTCGTCAGATTGGCCCGCACGTCCTCCAGCGCGCCGCGATCGAGCAGCGTCGCGCTCGACAACGCATAGGTGCGGATCGCAGCGACGGGCTGCGCGGTTTCGTGGGCGACGCTTGCCGTGATCTGACCGAGTGCAGCCAGACGGTTGGCCTGGAGCAACCCCTCCCGAAGTTCAGCTGCGCGCGCTTCGGTGTCTTCTCGCTGCTCCATTTCGCGACGAAGCTCGACGGTGCGCTGGGCAACCAGGACCTCCAGATCGTCGGTGCGTCGGCGTGCGGCCGTGACGCGCTGATGGAAGACCCAGGCGATTGCCGCGATCGCGATCGTCGCCAGTGCGGCGATCAGCGCGGCATCGCGTCGGGCAGATGATACGGCCTCGTCGATCGGTCGAAGCACGGTCAATCGCCATCCAGGCTGGCTCGTCACCACATCCTGCGCGACGAACGTCGATTCCGCGCTCACGAACAGGTCCTCCGCCGGGCACCGCATGAGCGGCAACAGCGCCAAGATCCACCGCGCTGCCTGATTATCGGGGCAAAAGCGGGACCCGTCCGACGAGGGCCGAGCGTGAATGGTGTTAAAGCGCCAGTCCGGTCGGCTGGTGACGACGACCATTCCCCGCGCATCGCGCACCAGCGAAATGCCGCCGGCGCGCGCCCATGCCCGTTCGATCCGGTCGAATTCCAGCTTGATGACGATCGCGCCCAGCGCCCCGGTGCGCTGTGCCAGATAAAGGCCGGGGCGGCGACTGACTGTGCCGAGCGCATATTGGCTACCCTGTCCGCGCGCCAGTGCCTCCCGAAAATAGGGGCGGGAACGATAGTCCGCGCCGACGAAGCTTCGCGGCGATCGCCAGTTGCTCGCCGCGATCGCCATACCGGCCGGTCCGACGACGTAGATGGCAGGCGCGCCAGTAACACCCGCCAGTGCCTCGAGCTTGAGGTTGAGCGCCTGTCGGGCAGCGGCCGTTCCGCTGCTTGCCGCGATCACATCACGGTCGTCTGCCAGGGACAGCGGCAGCAACTTGAACCGCGCGATTTCGCTGTCGAGCAGCACGGCACGCAGCCGCGCATCGACATGGGCCTGCGCGCGCAGCACCTGGATCGCGCGACGTTCCGCTACTGTCCCCGCAATAACCGCGACCGCAACGGACGCGATCATCGTGGCGATCAGCCACTGCCAGCCGATCGATGGCCATCCCCGCATCATTGGCCGGAGATAGTCTCATCGTGCAAAGATGCAACTTTTGGCACTTATCGGCGACACGCGATCCCAATTTGTGCACGATATTGACTTAAGTTGTCGCGGGTATGGCAATAATGTGCAGCTATTCCAATAGCCTATTGGGCTTCGAACTTTTTCGATGGTCCGCGATCCAACAGGGGCCACATGGGCTGTAGCTACTCATTTGCGCGAAGGTCGCGCTGAAGGCGTCGCACATGGACCGGCACGACAACGCCGTTGACGATCCTCGCATGCATTACGCCGGGCAAGAGAAAGGAACGTCATGTTAGATGGATCGAGCGTCGGCCAAGTCGGCCCAGAGACCTCCGAAACGCCGTCCGAGACCGCGCGCGGCGTGACCCGGCGCGGCCTGATGGGATCGGCGATCGTGGCAGGTTCCGCTGCGATCCTTCCCCTGGCGCAGGCGGACGGTGCAGCGGCAGAGCGGAAGGTGGATGTCCTCGTGATCGGCGGTGGCATCATGAGCGCCACGCTCGCCGTGCTGTTGCGGCAACTCGAGCCGAGCTGGACCATCGAGATGGCCGAGCGGCTGGACAAGGTCGCCGAGGAAAGCTCCAACGGCTGGAACAACGCCGGTACGGGCCATTCCGCGCTCTGCGAGCTGAATTACACGCCGACGAACAAGAAGGACGGGCTGGTCGAGATCGAGAAGGCGATCGACATCAACGAACAGTTCCAGGTCACGCGCCAGTTCCTGAGCCATCAAGTGAAGGCCGGCATGCTGAACAATCCGCGGTCGTTCATCAATTCGACGCCGCACATGAACCTGGTGTGGGGGGATGCGAACATCGCCTTCCTGCGCAAGCGGCACGCGGCACTGAGTGCGAGCCCGCTGTTCTCCGGCATGGAATTCTCGACCGATCGGAAGCAGATCGCCGAGTGGATTCCGCTGATGATGCAGGGCCGCGATCCTGCAATGAAGCTGGCGGCCACGCGTGCCTCGCTCGGCACGGATTGCAACTGGGGCGAGGTCACGCGGCAGTATATCGCGTCGCTCCAGAAGCAGCCCGGCTTCGCGCTGAGCACGGGCAAGGAAGTGCGCGATCTGGAGCGCAATCCGGACGGCACGTGGCGCGTGACCTACCGCGACATGAAGAGCGACGAGAAGCAGATCGTGACCGCACGCTTCGTGTTTGCGGGCGCGGGCGGCGGCGCACTGCCTATCCTGCAGAAGTCGGGCATTCCCGAAGCGGACGATTATGCCGGCTTCCCGGTCGGTGGGTCGTTCCTCGTCACCGACAAGCCTGATGTCGCGACGCGTCACCTTGCCAAGGTCTACGGCAAGGCGGCGGTCGGATCGCCGCCGATGTCCGTGCCGCATCTCGACACGCGCTATCTCGACGGCAAGCAGGCGTTGCTGTTCGGCCCGTTCGCGACCTTCTCGACGAAGTTCCTGAAGGAAGGGTCGTATTTCGATCTGCCCGCATCGGTGACGATCGACAATTTCCGGCCGATGGTCGCAGTGGGCTGGGACGATTTCGAACTGGTCGAGTATCTGGCGGGTCAGCTCATCATGACCGACGCAGACCGGATGACGGCGCTGCGCGAATATTTTCCGGGTGCCAAGGAGGGCGACTGGCGGCTGTGGCAGGCGGGGCAGCGCGTCCAGATCATCAAGCGCGATCCCCAAAAGGGCGGCGTGCTGAAGCTCGGGACCGAACTCGTCGCATCGAAGGACAAGTCGATCGCCGCGTTGCTCGGCGCATCGCCGGGCGCCTCGACCGCGCCCTCGATCATGCTGAACCTGCTGAAGACGATCTTCCCGAACCACCTGGCTACGCCGGCATGGCAGGCCAAGATTCGCGAGATCGTACCGAGCTATGGCATCGCGTTGAACGATCATCCCGAACTGCTGGCGCAGCATTGGGGATCGACGGCGGCCACGCTTCAGCTTGCCGCGCCGTCGCCTGCGGTCCACGTCGCCACGACGCCAAAGCCGGCGGCGACGCGGGTCAAGGTCGCTCGCGATCCCGATCTGGCGCTTTGAACGACGCGTCGACGGGGCGATCCGGCCGGTCTTACGAAGGTAGCGCATCATGACTGGCAGCAAGATCCAGATCGTCATCGTCGGTGGCGGTGCGGCGGGTCTCGAACTCGCGACCCGGCTGGGTGCGCGCTACGGGCGCAAGCGGCACGACATCATCGTCGTCGACCGCAACCGCACGCACATCTGGAAGCCGCTGCTGCATGAGGTCGCGACCGGGTCGCTCGACGCCAACATGGACGAGGTGGGCTATCGCAGCCACTGCCACCGTTGGGGCTATCGCTTCTTCTACGGCGTGCTCGACTCGATCGACCGTACCGCGCGCCAGGTCCACCTCGCGCCGGTGGTCGGCGATGACGGACGCGAGGTGATCGCCGCGCACAGCATCCGCTACGATTATCTGGTGCTCGCCTATGGTTCGGTGACCAACGATTTCGGCACGCCCGGCGTCGCCGAGAACTGCACCTTCCTCGACAGCCGCGCGCAGGCCGACCGGTTCCGCGATCGCCTGCTCGACCAGTGCCTCCGCGTATCGCGCACCATGACCACGAACCCTGCAAGCGACGCCCGCGTCCGCGTGGCGATCGTCGGCGGCGGCGCCACCGGCGTCGAACTCTCCGCTGAACTCTTCAACGCCGCCGCCGCCCTCGGCTATTACGGGCTCGAGGTTTTCGACGGCAGCCGTCTCGACGTGACGCTGATCGAGGCCGGCCCGCGCATCCTTCCCGCCTTGCCCGAACGGCTGGCGGAGGCCGCGCAACGCGAACTCGAAGCCCTGGGCGTGCGCGTCCTCACCAACACGCCTGTCACCGCATCCGACCGCAACGGCATGACTACCGGCTCGGGTGACCGTATCGACGCCGATCTTCAAGTCTGGGCGGCGGGCGTGAAGGCGGCAGCTGTCCGCGGCGGTCTCGACGGTCTCGAACTGTCGCGCAGTGGCCAGATCGTCGTGACGTCGACGCTGCAGACCGTCGTCGACGACCGCGTCTTTGCGATGGGGGACTGCGCGTCATGCCTGTTGCCGGGACGCGATCGACCGGTACCGCCCCGCGCGCAGGCCGCGCACCAGATGGCTGCGGCGGTGTACGACAATCTCAATCGGCTGATGAGCGGAAAGCCGCCGCGTCCGTTCGTCTACAAGGATCACGGGTCGCTGGTATCGCTCAGCCGTTTCTCGACCGTCGGCACGCTGATGGGCAATCTCGTCGGCGGCAAGCTTGCGGTCGAGGGTCGGGTTGCGCGGTTCGTGTATCTGTCGCTGTACCGGATGCACCTGATCGCGATCCACGGATGGCTCAAGGGCACCGCGCTGATCATGGTCGGTCACGTCAACAAGATCGTCAGGCCCAGCCTCAAGCTTCACTGATCGCGACGTTTCAGTTCCGCCGAACAGTTCCCAGGCGCCACGTTGGACATGCGTGGCGCAGGCGATGGCCGTGCGACATCAGGTGGTGGCGTCAGGGTGACTCGTCGGGATGAACGGCCGCGATCAGCGCGGCAATCGTCGGCGATTTCAGGAGGTCCTGCGGGTCGGCGTGGGGTGCGAAGACGAGGCCTATGTCGCGCGTGAAGTCGAAGCCGTCGAGGTGCGCGTGGACGACGCCCGGCTCGCCGAAGCAGTCGGGCATCACGGTAACGCCCAGGCCGGCGCGGACATAGCTGAGCGCCTTGTCGTCGCTGGTGGTGCGCGAGGCGAAGACAGGGCGGACGCCGCGCGTGGTGAAAAAGCGGCTGGTCTCGGGCAGGAGTTCGCAGTGGCGGCGGACGATCATCGGATCGTTGCCGAGCTCCTCCGCGCGTATCACGTCGCGACCGGCAAGCGGGTGCGACACGCCTAGCGCAAGGCTGTAGCCTTCGGTGAAGAGGCGTTGGCTGGCATAGTCGTCACCATCGCGCAGCAGCATCAGCGCGACGTCGATCCGGCCGCGCGCGAGCCGCTCGCGCAGGTCGCGCTCCTTGCCCTCGACGATCTCGATCTGGCTGCCCGCGCCGCGCGATCGGTGCTCGCGCAGGAAATCCTCGATCCAGCGACGCGGCGTCGTCGCCAGCACGCCGAGCCGCAGCGTCTGCTGGGTCGGCGTGCCTATCACCTCGCGCTCGGCAGCGGCGAAGGTCGCCTCGATCGTGCGGGCATGGGACACGAGCCGCGCACCGGCATCGGTCAGCGCGACGCGCCGGTTGCTGCGATTGAACAGCGGGTGGCCCAGCGCGGTTTCTAGCTTGGCGATCCCGACCGACAAGGTAGGCTGCGACACGTTGCAGGCGGCGGCCGCCCGGGAGAAATTGCCGGTGTCGATGACGGACAGGAAATATCGCAAATGATAGCGATCGATCATAGACGTTATCTATAGCGTTGATCGCGATCTTTCAATTTTCCAGCGATCGCGCGACCTCGTACAATATCGGCAAAAGACCGACAGGAGATGATGATGGCAGACCTGAATTTCGCGCTCGGTGAAATGGCCGACACGATCCGCGATACCACGCGACGGTTCGCGCTCGACCGGATCGAGCCGATCGCCGCCCGCATCGATGCGGAGGACAGTTTCCCGCGCGAGTTGTGGCCGGAGATGGGCGCGCTCGGGCTGCACGGCATCACTGTCGAGGAGGCGGATGGCGGCCTTGGTCTCGGCTATCTCGAGCATCTGATCGCGTGCGAGGAGATCAGCCGCTCGTCCGCGTCGATCGGGCTCAGCTACGGTGCGCATTCGAATCTGTGCGTCAATCAGATTCGCCGCTGGGGGAATGCCGAGCAGAAGGCGAAGTATCTGCCCAAGCTGATCTCGGGCGAGCACGTCGGCAGTCTCGCCATGTCGGAGGCGGGCGCGGGATCGGACGTCGTGTCGATGAAGCTGCGTGCGGACAAGGTCGACGGCGGCTGGCGGCTGAACGGCACCAAGTTTTGGATCACCAACGCGACCCATGCCGATACGCTGGTCGTATACGCCAAGACGATCCCGGATGCCGGATCGAAGGGTATCACCGCGTTCCTCATCGAGAAGGATTTTGCGGGTTTCTCGATCGGGCAGAAGATTGACAAGGTCGGAATGCGCGGGTCGCCGACCGCGGAACTCGTGTTCGACGATTGCTTTGTGGCGGACGACCAGGTGATGGGGCCTCTGAACGGTGGCGTCGGCGTGCTGATGTCGGGGCTGGACTATGAGCGCGTCGTGCTGTCGGGCATCCAGCTCGGGATCATGCAGGCCTGCCTCGACGTCGTGCTGCCCTATGTTCGCGAGCGGAAGCAATTCGGGCGGCCAATCGGCGAGTTCCAGCTGATGCAGGCGAAAATCGCGGACATGTACGTCGCGCTCAATTCGTCGCGCGCGTACGTCTATGCGGTCGCCAAGGCATGCGACGCGGGTCAGACCACGCGGTTCGATGCGGCGGGGTGCATCCTGCTGGCGTCCGAGAACGCGGTGAAGGTTGCGAACGAGGCCATCCAGGCGCTGGGCGGGGCGGGCTATACCAAGGACTGGCCGGTCGAGCGCTACTGGCGCGATGCCAAGCTGCTCGATATCGGCGCGGGGACGAACGAGGTTCGGCGGATGCTGGTCGGGCGCGAGCTGATCGGCCACGACGCGCCGAAAGCGCAGTAATGCCGACGCTCAAGACACAGGTCGATGCGACGTCCGAGGCGTTCCAGGCGAACGCGGCGCATAACCGCGCGCTCGCCGAGACGCTGCGCGCAACCGTCGCGAAGACCGCGCTCGGTGGATCGGAACAGCACCGTGCGCGGCATGTGTCGCGGGGGAAATTGTTGCCGCGCGACCGTGTCGAGCGACTGCTCGATCCGGGGTCGCCGTTCCTGGAGGTCGGTGCGCTGGCCTCGAACGGCATGTACGAAGACGGCGCGCCCGGTGCGGGGATGATCGCCGGGATCGGCCGCGTGTCGGGGCGCGAGTGCATGATCGTCGCAAACGACGCCACCGTGAAGGGGGGCGCCTATTTCCCGATGACCGTGAAGAAGCATCTGCGCGCGCAGGAGATCGCGCGCGAAAACCGACTGCCGTGCATCTATCTGGTCGACAGCGGCGGCGCCAACCTGCCGCATCAGGCGGAGGTGTTTCCCGATCGCGATCATTTCGGCCGCATCTTCTTCAACCAGGCGCAGATGTCGGCGGAGGGCATCGCGCAGATTGCCTGCGTGATGGGAAGCTGCACCGCGGGCGGCGCCTATGTACCGGCGATGTCGGACGAGAGCGTGATCGTCCGAAACCAGGGCACGATCTTCCTCGCCGGGCCACCGCTGGTGAAGGCGGCGACGGGCGAGGTGATCTCTGCCGAGGAACTGGGCGGGGCGGAAACGCATGGCCGCAAGTCGGGCGTGGTCGATCACGTCGCGGAGAATGACGAGCACGCGCTGCTGATCGTCCGCGATATCGTCGCGACCCTGAACCGGCCCAAGGCGGTCGATATCGAGATCGTCGCGCCACGCCCGCCAAAACTCGATCCGGTGGAACTCTACGGCATCGTTCCGCAGGACGTCCGCGCGCCGTATGACGTGCGCGAGGTGATCGCGCGGATCGTCGACGGCTCCGAGTTCCACGAATTCAAGGCGTTGTACGGCACGACATTGGTGTGCGGTTTCGCCAAGATCTGGGGCATGCCGGTCGCGATCCTCGCCAATAACGGCGTGCTGTTTTCAGAATCCGCGCTGAAGGGCGCGCATTTCATCGAACTCGCATGCCAGCGCCGCGTGCCTCTACTGTTCCTGCAGAACATCTCGGGCTTCATGGTCGGCGGCAAATACGAGGCCGAAGGGATCGCCAAGAACGGCGCCAAGCTGGTGACCGCGGTGGCGACCGCGTCGGTGCCGAAGATCACCGTGCTGATCGGCGGCAGCTTCGGTGCGGGCAATTACGGGATGTGCGGCCGTGCTTTTGCCCCGCGCTTTCTGTTCACCTGGCCCAATGCACGGATTTCGGTGATGGGCGGCGAGCAGGCGGCGAGCGTGCTGGCGACCGTCCACCGCGACGCCGAAACCTGGACGCCGGAAGAGACCGAAGCCTTCAAGGCGCCGGTCCGCCAGAAATACGAGGACGAGGGCAATCCCTATTATGCCACTGCGCGGCTGTGGGACGACGGGATCATCGATCCCGCGCAGACCCGCGACGTTCTCGGCCTCGCCTTTTCCGCCACGCTGAACGCGCCGATCCCCGAGCGCGCGCAGTTCGGCCTGTTCCGGATGTGATGGGCATGGACCTGACCATCGACGGCGCGACGGTTCCCGACGAAGCCGCCTTCCATACGTTGATCCGCGAGGCATCGGGGGTCGCGTGGTATGGCGGTAGCCTCGACGCGTTGTTCGATCTGCTCGTCGCGGTCGTTGCGCCGCCGGTCCGCCTGCACATCGTCAATGCCGCGGCCGCGCGCGCGACCATCGGCGCGCGGTTTGATCGTATCGTCACCGTTATCCTGGATGCGGTCGCCGAACGCGGTACCGACGCTATCGCCCTGCGACTGGAGAGCTAAGCATGATCCAGAGTCTTCTCATCGCCAATCGCGGCGAGATTGCCCGCCGCATCATTCGCACGGCGCGGCGGCTCGGCATCCGCACGATCGCGGTCCATTCCGACGTCGATGCCGGCATGCCGTTCGTCCGCGAGGCCGACGAGGCGGTGTGCATCGGCACTGCGCCCGCCGCCGACAGCTATCTGCGGCAGGACCGCCTGCTGGAGGCCGCGCGCACCACGAATGCGGAGGCGATCCATCCCGGTTACGGCTTTCTGTCGGAGAATGCCGAGTTCGCCGAGAGCGTGATCGCCGCGGGCCTCGTCTGGGTCGGTGCGCCGCCCGCCGCGATCCGTGCGATGGGACTGAAGGACGCCGCCAAGGAACGGATGATCGCCGCGGGCGTCCCCGTCACGCCGGGGTATCTGGGCGCGGACCAGTCGCCCGAAAGATTGCAGGCGGAGGCCGACGCGATCGGCTATCCGGTGCTCATCAAGGCGGTGGCGGGCGGTGGTGGCAAGGGCATGCGCAAGGTCGATGCCGCGACCGACTTCACCGAGATGTTGGAGAGTTGCAGGCGCGAGGCCGCGGCGTCGTTCGGCAACACGCAGGTGCTGATCGAGAAGTACATCCTCTCACCGCGCCATATCGAGGTGCAGGTGTTCGGCGACACGCACGGCGGCGCGGTCCATCTGTTCGAGCGCGATTGTTCGCTGCAACGCCGCCACCAGAAGGTGATCGAGGAAGCGCCTGCACCCGGTATGGACGCGGCGACGCGGGCAGCGGTCTGCGAGGCGGCAGTGAAGGCGGCGCGCGCGGTCGACTATGTCGGGGCGGGGACGATCGAGTTCATCGCCGATGGATCGGAAGGCCTGCGCGCCGACCGGATCTGGTTCATGGAGATGAACACCCGGCTTCAGGTCGAGCATCCGGTGACCGAGGCGATCACCGGACAGGATCTCGTCGAGTGGCAGTTGCGCGTCGCGAGCGGAGAGCCTTTGCCGAAGCGTCAGGACGAGCTGTCGATCACCGGCTGGGCGATGGAAGCGCGGCTTTATGCCGAGAACCCGAGCACGGGGTTCCTGCCGTCGACCGGCCCGCTCGACCGGCTGCGCTTTCCGGATGGCGTACGCATCGACAGCGGCGTCGAGGAAGGCGACCAGGTCACGCCCTATTACGACCCGATGATCGCCAAGCTGATCGTCCACGGCGCGACGCGGGGCGAGGCGGCGGGCAAGCTGGCAGCGGCAGCGCGCGGCACTCAGGTCTGGCCGGTCAGGACTAACGCCGCCTTCCTCGCGCGTGCCGCGGCGCATCCCGATTTTGTCGCAGGGCGGGTCGATACCGGGTTCATCGAGCGGCATGCGGATGCCTTGATCCCACCGGCCGAGCCTTCGCCAGCGGTGCTCGCTGCGGCGGCTGCGGCGATCCTGCCTGCTGCGACTGGCGATCCGTGGAGCAGCCTGCGCGGCTTCCGCACCAACGCCGCCGCATCGACGCAGGTCGAGGTTGAGATCGCAGGCAGGCCGTATCTCGTCGCCGACCGCCGATCTTCGGCAGCGGTCGTCGCCGACGGCGTGCTGTTTCTGGATGGCGAGGCATGGCCGTTTGGTCCACGCCGTGCCGATCACATCGCCGGTGCGGGCGAGGGCGATGGCGCGATCCTGGCCCCCATGCCAGGCCGCGTCATCGCGGTGCTGGTCGAGGCCGGGCAGGCGGTGACCAAGGGCCAGCGGATGCTGGTGCTCGAGGCAATGAAGATGGAGCAGGCGTTGCTGGCGCCGTTCGATGGCGTCGTCGCGGAGCTGAAGGTAACCGAAGGCGCGCAGGTGTCCGAGGGAACGATGCTCGCGCTGATCGATAAGGGGAGTGAATGATGGCCGGGCGTTTCTACGACAACTGGACGATCGGCGGCACGATCGTCCACGAGATCCGCCGCACCGTGACCGAGACCGACAATCTGTTGTTCACGGTGATGACGCACAATCCGCAGCCTTTGCACCTCGATGCAGAGGCGGCGCGCGCCAGCGAGTTCGGCCAGATCCTGGTCAACGGCACCTTCACCTTCGCGCTGATGGTCGGACTGTCGGTGGGCGACACCACGCTAGGCACGCTGGTCGCGAACCTCGGCTACGATAAGCTGGTGATGCCGAAGCCGGTGTTCATCGGCGACACGCTGCGTGCCGAGACCGAGGTGCATGCGCTGAAGGAGAGCCGGTCGCGATCCGATGCCGGGATCGTCACCTTCGCGCACCGCCTGCTGAACCAACGTGACGAAATCGTGTGCCAGTGCCTGCGCAGCGCGCTCATCAAGCGGTTGACGGCATGAGGCTGCGATCGTTGCTGTTCGTGCCGGGCGATCGACCCGAACGGTTCGACAAGGCCATCGCCAGCGGTGCGGACGCATTGATCCTCGACCTTGAGGATTCGGTTGCGGCATCGGCCAAGGACGCCGCGCGGGCTGCGGTTGCAGCGCGGTTGCGAGCGGAGCGTGGCGACGTCGCGGTGTTCGTGCGGATCAATCCGCTCGATACCAATTTGAGCCGCGACGACGTTGCGGCGCTGCGCGGCCTGACGCCGGATGCGATCGTGCTGCCCAAGGCGGAAGGGGCCGCCAGTGTTCGCCTGCTCGCCGACCGGCTGGCGGAGGCAGGAATCGACGCACCGATCCTGCCGATCGCGACAGAGACTCCGGCGGCGATCTTCCAGCTCGGCAGCTATGCCGGGTGCGGCGTCGCGCTGGCCGGGCTGACCTGGGGGGCTGAGGACCTGCCCGCCGCGATCGGCGCGGCAACCTCACGCGAGGACGATGGCCGTTATACGCCGCCCTACGAAATGGTGCGGTCGCTTGCGCTGTTCGGCGCGCATGCGGCGGGCGTACCGGCGATCGAGACGGTCTATCCCGCATTTCGCGATATGGAGGGGCTGAAGGCGTATGCGAGGCGCGCGGCGCGCGACGGCTTTACCGGCATGATGGCGATTCACCCGGCGCAGGTGGCAACGATCAACGCCGCGTTCACGCCCGACGCCGCGCAGATCGCGCAGGCACGCGCGATCGTCGCCGCCTTCGCTTCCCAGCCGGACGCAGGCGCGTTGCAGGTCGATGGCCGAATGGTGGACGCGCCACACCTCAAACAGGCCCGCCGGCTACTCGATCGCGCGGACGGGACCTCCTGAACGAACGCGTCTCCCGCAACTGCTGCGTTTGGTCTTCGGGGCGCCAGCGTCGCTCCGCCATCGGCAATCGCAAGTATCATATTCGTTGCAGGCACAGTTGGGCTTGCCGATCACCGATCGTCGAGGCGGTGCCGACAGAACCTGTTTCCGCCGACACCGCCGCATCACGCCACCTGCGGCAGCTTGGCGAGATGCTTTTCGAGCGTGATCGGGTAGTCGCGCACCCGCACGCCGGTGGCGTTGTAGACCGCGTTGGCGATCGCCGCGCCGACACCGCACAGACCCAGCTCGCCGACACCCTTCGCCTTCATCGGCGAGGTGGTAGCATCGGCTTCGTCGAGGAAGATGACGTCCTGGTGCGGGATGTCGGCATGGACCGCGACTTCGTAGCTGGCGAGATCGTGGTTGACGAAGAAGCCGAAGCGCTTGTCGACAGCCAGTTCCTCCATCAACGCGCCGCCGACGCCCATCGTCATTGCGCCGATCACCTGGCTGCGCGCGGTGGTGGGGTTCAGGATGCGGCCGGCCGCGCAGACCGCAAGCATCCGCCGGATGCGGACTTCACCGGTGTAGCGATCGACGCCTGCCTCGACGAAATGCGCGCCGAAAGTCGATTGCTGATACTGTTTGTCGAGATCGCCGAACTCGATCGTGTCCTCGACGACGATCTCGCCACCGGCAGCAGCCTTGGCGATGGGAACGCTGTTGCCGCCCGAGCGGACCTCGCCATCCGAGAACGCGATGTCGGTCGTGTTGAAGCCGAGCTTCTGCGCGACGGCCTCGCGCAACTTGACGCAGGCGGCGTAGACACCCGCGGTCGAGCTGTTTGCGCCCCACTGGCCGCCCGAACCGGACGAACTCGGCATCGCCGAATCGCCCAGCTTGACGACGACCTTGTCCATGTCGACGCCCATCATCTCCGCCGCCGTCTGCGCGATGATCGTGTAGCTGCCGGTGCCGATATCGGTCATGTCGGTCTCGACCGTGACGATACCCTTGCCGTCGAGGCGGACGCGCGCGCCGGACTTCATGTTCATGTTGTTGCGGAAGGCGGAAGCGACACCCATGCCGACCAGCCAGCGGCCGTCCTGCACCTGTGCCGGCTTCGGATTGCGGCGCGACCAGCCGAACTGATCGGCACCGGTGCGCAAGCACTTCACCAACTGGCGTTGCGAAAAGCGACGGCCGGGCTTTTCCGGATCGGTCTGCGTGTCGTTCATCGCGCGGAAGTCGATCGGATCGATCCCAAGCTTTTCCGCCATCTCGTCCATCGCGATTTCGAGCACCATCAGGCCAGGGGCCTCGCCGGGCGCACGCATCGCGTTGCCCTCAGGAAGATCGAGCACCGCGAGGCGCATTGCCGTCAGGCGGTTGGCCCCCGCATACAGCAATCGCGTCTGGAGCACGGCGGCTTCGGGGCCACCGTCGGGAAGATCGCCCGACCAGCTTTCGTGCCCGATCGCGAGGATCTTGCCGGCCTTGTCGGTACCGATCCGGACGCGCTGGATCGTTGCAGGGCGGTGCGTCGCGTTGTTGGTCATCATCGGCCGGGTGAGGGCGATCTTGACCGGACGCTTGGCGGCACGCGCGCCGAGCGCAGCCATGACGGCGTCCGCGCGAAGGAACAGCTTACCGCCGAAGCCGCCGCCGACATAGGGCGAGATCAGGCGGACATTCTCAGGCGGCAGGCCGAGCGTGGTGGCGAGATCGGCCTTGCTGGGCGTGATCCACTGGTTCGAGGTCCACACCGTAACCTTGTCGCCGTCCCACGACGCGATCGACGCGTGCGGCTCCATCATCGCGTGGCTCTGATCGGGCGTGGTGTAGGTCTGGTCGAGCTTGACCGGCGCACTCGCGAAGGCACCCGCGAAATCGCCGACCGCGCTGTCGGCATTTTCACCCGTCAGCTTGGCTGCACCCAGCTTGGCGGCCTCGAGATCGAAGCGGCCTTTGGCACGTGCATAGTCGACGCGGACCAGCGCGGCAGCAGCGCGCGCCTGCTCGAAGGTTTCCGCGACGACGACGGCGATCGCCTGATGATAATGATCGATCTCAGGGCCGCCGAGCAGTTTGGCGGTGTTCATCTTGCCCTTGCCGAGCTTGCCCGCATCGGCAGCGGTGACGATGGCGAGGACGCCCGGCGCGGCCTTGGCATCGGCTAGGTCCATCGAGGCGATGCGCCCCTTGGCGATGCCCGCACCGACGATGTAGCCATAGGCCGGGTTCGCGACTTCATGATGCTCATAGGCGTAGGGCGCGCCGCCGGTGGTCTTCAGCGGACCATCGATACGGACGTGCGGCTTGCCGATGACCTTCATCTGGTCGATCGGATTAGTGCCCGCAGGCGTGGTGAACTTCATGCGCGTGCCTCCGCGATCGCCGATGCCAGTGCGCGTTCGGTCAAGGATACCTTGAACGCGTTCTCCGAGGTTGGTTTCGCGCCAGCGAGAAGCCGCGTGGTGACCGCCTTTGCGCCCTGCGGCATGGCAGCCTCCGCCGCCTCGACCCGCCACGGCCGCGGCGCGATGCCGCCGACGGCGACGCGACCGGTGCCGTCCTTCTGGACGACGACCGCGACGGAGACGAGCGCGAACGCATAGGACGCGCGGTCACGTACCTTGCGATAGATGTGCGTGCCACCGATCGGCTTGGGCAATGTCACCGCGGTGATGAGTTCGCCTGGCGCCAGCGCGGTCTCGATATGCGGCGTCGCACCGGGGAGGCGGTGGAAGTCCGCGACCGGAATCGAGCGTGCGGTCCCTTGCGCGTTGACCGTCTCCACCGTCGCGTCGAGCACACGCATCGCCACCGCCATGTCGCCGGGATAGGTCGCGATGCACGCGTCGCTGGTCCCGATTACGCCGAGCTGGCGGCTGAAGCCACCGATCGCCGCGCAGCCCGAGCCCGGCTTGCGCTTGTTGCACGCCTGGTTGGTGTCGTAGAAATACGGGCAACGGGTGCGCTGAAGCAGGTTGCCCGCGGTGGTCGCCTTGTTGCGCAACTGGCCCGACGCGCCTGCGACGATCGCGCGCGTTAGCACCCCGTAATCGCGGCGTACGCGCGTGTCGGCGGCGAGATCGCTGTTGGTCACGAGCGCACCGATCCGGAGGCCACCCTGCGACGTGCGCTCGATCTTGTCGAAACCAAGGCCGTTGACGTCGACGAGATGCTGCGGTGCCTCGATCTGCAGCTTCATCAGGTCGAGCAGGTTGGTGCCGCCCGCGATGAACTTGGTGCCGGGACGGAGCGCGGCATTGGCGGCGTCGGCCGCGGTCTTGGCGCGCTCATACGTAAAGGGCTTCATGCGTCGACTCCGGCGACTTCGGTCATCGCTTCGAGAATGTTGGAATAGGCGCCGCAGCGACAGATGTTGCCGCTCATCCGTTCGCGCATTTCGGCGTTGGACGCGGTCGGCTTGGCGGTGAGATCGCCGGTGACGTGGCTGGGGATGCCTGCCTTGATCTCGCCGAGCACGGCGATCGCCGAACAGATCTGGCCGGGCGTGCAATAGCCGCACTGATAGCCGTCATGCTTGACGAACGCGGCCTGCATCGGGTGCAAATCCTTGACGGTGCCGAGGCCTTCGATAGTCGTGATCTTGTCACCCTCGTGCATCACCGCGAGGCTGAGGCAGGAGTTGATCCGCTTGCCGTCGACGATGACCGTGCACGCGCCGCACTGGCCGTGGTCGCAGCCCTTCTTGGTGCCGGTCAGCTTCATGTTCTCGCGCAGCGCATCGAGCAGCGTGGTGCGCGTATCGACCTGCAGCGTCCGGCGCTTGCCGTTCACCTCGAACGATACCGGCATCATGCTCGGTTGTGGCTGCGGCTGTGCGACGGCCGCCTCCGCGCCGCTGGTCGGAACCGCAACCATCGCCGCAGACGCGGCACCCCCAATAAGAATTCCACGACGTGACACGTCGATTTCCCCTGATCCGTTCATCGTCATCGTCCTCTGTGCATGCCGTTGCGTCCGTCCGGAAGGATTGGATGGCAAATGAACGGCTACCCGCGCGCTAACCCCGCAACCAATCGGCTATAACTCATTGTAACCTGAGAGTTTGCTTATTTTGTGATGTGCGTTGATTGATGCACCGATGAGTTTTGCTCATGGAACGTGGCCGGTCAGAGACCCGAACTGCGCCATGCGAGCATCGGTCGAGCCAGACCGTACAAGCGACTGGAAACCTGCGTCGCTTCTCGCAGATATTCCAGAACGCTGTCAAAGCCCCAGTGGAGCAATCTTCCGGATCATGTCCACCAGCAGGCGCAGACCTACGGGCACCTGCCGGCGGCTCGAGTAATAGATATGATATGCCGGGCCCATCGGCGCCCAGTCGTCGAGCGCAATCCGCAAAAGTCCGGCTTTGATTGATGCCGCTACGGACGGTTCGGACGCATACATCAGCCCGGCACCGCGTTCGGCGAGCGTCTGAGCAAACCCGGTCGCATCCATCATTATCGATCCCGGTGCGGTGATCGCGATCTCCTCTCCGCCGCGTTCGAACTCCCACCGATAGATCCGCTCGTTACCCAGGCGGAACCGGATGCAGCGATGTTGCAACAGGTCGTTCGGGTGGATTGGCGTACTATGCCGTTCAAAATAGCCCGGTGACCCGACGATGACCCATCGGATGTCGGCGGACAGGCGCTGCGTGATCATGTCCTCTGGGACTGTGCCGCCAAAGCGAATGCCGGCGTCAAAGCCACCGTCGGTCATGTCGATCAACCGGTTGTTCACCGAAATGTCGACTTCGATATCCGGATAGGCGGCGACGAACGCGGGTAGCACCGGCGCGAGCAGGTGGATCGCGGCGTCTTCGGAAACGCTGAGTCGAAACCGGCCGGCCGGGGCATCGCGAAAGCGGTTCAGCACCTCGACCGCTTCGCCAATTTGGTCGAACGGGGTGGCGATCACGTTGCGCAAGGCCTCGCCGGCGGCGGTCAGCGTCACGCTGCGGTTGGTACGGTTGAGCAGCCGCACGCCGATCCGCGCCTCCAGTCCTTTCAGGGCATGGCTGAGGGCGGAGGCACTCACCCCCAGTTCCAGGCCGGCAAGGCGAAAGCTGCGGTGACGGGCGATCGCGAGAAAATAGGTGAAATCGGCCAGATCGGATCGACTGAGCTTCATTCCGATATCCTGTTTCCCACGCGGACCTGGTGAACCGGCCGGTGGTCGACCGATCCGGCGACGTCCTGCACCGACGATCCGGCCTCGCACAAGCGTCAAGATGGTCCGGGCTTCGTGGCGGCCGCGATGTGGTGATCGTGCGCCGCACGGCCGGGCACGGCGCTGTACGTAGCGAGGGTCTGCAAATACTGGGCATCGAACAAGCACTCCGTTGCGTCGCAGCAAAGTGAGCATGCGCGCCGTGCCAGCCCTCGGGTCAAAGGTCCGTCGCTTCGCCTTGCTCCGGTGCGTGTATTAAGCATTCAAGCCTGGAATAACCGCGAAAGCGGCACGGTGCGTCCCGATCCACGGGTCTGCCCGCTTGCATGGACGATCGTGTTGCGGTGCAATACAATCGTGATCGATGCCACCGCCCTTGCTGCGACATGCCTGCCTACGCAGCGCTCACGTGCGCGCGTTGCGACGGCGGACTGTCACATAGCGTCTATCTCCCGCTCCGCACGGTTCGACGATCGGCAGATCGGGTTCAAACGCCCGTTCCGCTCTATCGCGGTCGCGCTGGCCAACGACTGAGACAGGAACACAGATGCAGATCGTCTACTACAAGGATGCCGTCGGCAATTTCGGCGATGACCTGAACGAACTGATCTGGCCCAGGGTCTTGCCCGACGACGTGCGGGCGGCGCCTGATACCGTGCTGGTAGGCATTGGCAGCCTGCTCGACGAGGCGCGGTTTCGCGATGTCGTGACGGTCGACAAGCGCGTGTTCGTGCTCGGATCGGGGGCGGCGTATGGCCGCTTGCCCGACGATTACGCGCGCTGGACCTATTGCGCCGTACGCGGGCCGTTGACTGCCACGGTGATCGGCCGCCCCGAAGCCGCGGTGACGGACAGTGCCGCGTTGCTCGCCAAGCTTCCCGATCTGGTGCCGCGGTCTGCAAACCCCGACGAGATCCTGTTCATGCCGCATCACCGGACGCTGGTGAACAGTCGCTGGCAGGCGGCGGCCGAGCAGGCGGGGATGACCTTCGTCGACCCGCAATGGACGCCCGATCGCATCCTTGCCTGCTATGGCCGCGCCAAGCTGGTCGTGACCGAGGCGATGCACGGTGCGATCGTCGCGGATACGCTGCGTATCCCGTGGATCCCGGTGATGATCTCGCCCGAGGTCAGCATCTTCAAATGGCGCGATTGGGCAGGGTCGCTCGATCTTGCCTACCGGCCGGTCGCGCTGCCGCCGACCGCGCGACTGGAGGCGTTTCGCTACGATCGCATCAGCCGCCTGACGCAGGCGGGTGGGCGCAGCGTCGCGCATACCGATTCAGCCAGCGTGGACGACGCGGTGCTGATCGCCGATTTCCAGGACCGATTCCGCGAGGAGCCCGCAGTGATCGGCGCCGTTGCGGCACCGGGAGCAATCAAGGCCTTGCTGAAGACGGCAGCGACGCGGTTCGACGGTCGTCGGCTGGCAAACGCGAGCCGTGCCCTGAAGGCGGCGGCGGCGGGGCAGAGCTATCTCAGCAAGGACGCGATCTTCGCCGATCGTCTCGGCCAGCTCGAACAGGCCGTTGAGGGTCTGATCGCAGAGGTCCGCGCAGCTTAGCGCGCGTCGCCGTTCTGTATTCAGGCGTCGTAGCCCAAATCGCTCCGTCACCCCGGACTGGTTCCGGGGTCCACCGTTCCGCAAATCAATCCTATCGATTTTGCGGAACCGTGGATGCCGGAACGGGCCCGGCATGACGGATACGGAGGCTTGTCGCGCCGGACTAGCGCTTCGCCAACCTCCGGACGATCCCGCCGGCCTTCGATAACTGGGCCCGACCGTTCGGGAACAGCGCCAGCGAACCGATGAACAGCGCATAGGCAAGCATCCCGGCAACCGCGAGCATCGGCAGGCTGCCCCAAATGGGTTCGCGTGCCGCCAGCGCAAGCAACCCGCCGCTGATCGCCGTCGCAAACGCGATCGGGATCGCCAGCTGGATCGCATCGGCACGCGTCACCGGACCGCTACGCGTGACCGCCCACCACATCATCGGGATCTGCACCAGCGCGCTGGAGATCGCGGCGGACATGGCAATGCCCTTCGGTCCCCAGAAGATGCCGATCAGATAGCCGACGATGATCGCCGCCGATCCCAGCCCGCCCCATTTGAGCTGTTCCTTCGCGCGACCCTGACTGACGAACAGCCAGGATGCGGCTTGGCGCAACTGGAGCGTCAGCGCGGCGCCGCCGAGCCACGCGAACGTCGGCACGACGTCCAGCCAACGCTCGCCGAGCAGGACGAGGATGACGGGTTTCGCAAAGACGATCGCGCAGAGGATCCCGGGTGTCGTGAGCGTCAATACGCCGCCGAGCATCGCGAGGTACGCGCTACGATAGCCGGCGTCGTCACCCGCAAGCCGCGACAGCAAGGGGACAGCCACGCGCGCGGCAGGCGCGGTCATCTGCCACAGTGGCTGGAACATCAGCTTGTACGCACGATCGTAGATCCCGAGCGGCCCCGCGCCGAAACGCGCGCCGATCAGGATATTGCCGAGGTTGGTGATCAGATAGCCAAGCAGATTATAGCCGGTCACGGTGCCGCCGAAGCGGAGCAAATGGAGCGCATCGCGCGAGATCCCCGGCCGCGAGGGTCGCCACCGCGAGAATACGCAGGCGAGGATCAGTGTGGCGAGGCCGTTGGTGATCTGCATCGCGACCAGCGACCAATAGCCGAAGCCGGCAAGCGCGCCGCCGACGCCGACGATGACGCCCGCAACCAGCGCACCGACCTCGATCATGGCGATCGCGCCGAACTGCATCCGCCGGTTGAGCAGCGCGAGATGCTGCGCGGCGAGGCTGGACAACAGCAGCGCCGCCGACATCGCCATCATCACCGGCGTCACTGCGGGGGTGGCATAGAATGTCGCGGCAAGGGGCGCAGCCGCAACTGCGAGGCCGGCGAGGCAAACGCCGATCAGGACGTTGAGCCAGAACAGGCTCGACAATTCGGTCTGGCTGATCGTCGGTCGCTGGATGGTGGCGGCGGAGAGACCGAGGTCGGTCATCAGCAAGGCCGCCGTGACTAGCGGGCCGACCATCGCCAGCAATCCGAAGTCGGTCGGCAACAGCAGGCGGGCGAGCGCGACCTGGCTGCCGAACTGCAGCACGAACTTGCTGCCCTGGCCCCCCATGGTGATGACCGCGCCCATCGCTGACCGGCGCTTCAACGCGGAGGAATCGCCTTCGGGAGAGAATTCCGGCGGCATTGCGATATCGCTCATCGAGCCGCCTTCTTGTAGCCACCCTGCAACGCCTTGCGCAGGATCAGCGGCAGTTGGCGCGCTCCCTCCTGCGCGACGAGCAACGTGCTGTCGGTGCTGGCGAACAGATAGCCGAGCGCGGCGCGCGGGTTGCGTGCCTTCAGTTCGTCGGTGAAGCCGCGATAATAATAGCAGCGGTCGACGGTACGAAGATGCTGGCGGACAAGAGCTGCCAACGGACCGTCTCCCGTCGCCTGCGCCTCGGCGAGCAGCGCGCGCTGGCGGCGCCGCAATGCGTCGAGATCGCCGGTCGTCTGGATCTGCGTCAGCGAATCCGGGCGGACTAGATACCGATAGAAGGGTTCGGGATGCAGCCACCACCGGGCACCGGCCCGCAGACACGCGACATACAGCGCGAAATCTTCCGCGAATCGGACATTCTCGTCATAGCGCAGGCCGTGTCGCGTCAGGAAATCACGCCGCATCAGCGGTTTGAGAAAACCGTAATTGGTGCGCGGTGCTTCCGGCGCGGAGATGTTGCGTGCGATGAATTCGCGCAGATCGATCTGACAGGGCGCGGTCATCGCACCGGGCGCAAGCATGGGCAGTTCGGACCCATCCGCCTGATCAACGAGCAGCAGATTGTCCGCGACCATGTCGGCGTTCTTCTGTTCGCCGAGCGCGATCAACGCTGCGAGCCTGCCCGGCATGAACGCGTCGTCCGCGTCGAGCAGCGCGATCCACGTCCCGCGCGCCGCGCTGATCCCGGCATTGCGCGCGACCGATGGCCCGCCGTTGTGCGGCAGCGCGAGCAGCGACACGCGGGCGTCGCCGCGGGCGATCTCGGCGACGATCGCAGCGGTGTTATCGGTCGACCGGTCATCGACCACGATGATCTCCAGATCGCACCCCTTTTGCTGCATTGCAGAAGCGATCGTCGCCTGGATATACTGCCCGGCATTATAGGCCGGAATAATGACGCTGGCCTGGATCATACGGGTTCCCTCAAGGCGGGTTTCCGGGATCGCTGCTCGAAAGGAGCATGATGTCGGACCCCCAGATTACGGTGATCGTACCAGCATACAACGTGGCGGGACTCATCCTGCCCTGTCTGGCATCCATCATGGCCCAATCGCGCGACGACTGGCAGGCGATCGTCGTCGACGACGGCTCGACGGACGCCACCGCGGACGAGATACGCACGCTCGACGACCCTCGCATTTCGCTGGTGCAGCAAAAAAACGCCGGCGTCTCCGCCGCGCGAAATCACGGCCTTGCGCTCGCTCGCGGTAAGTTCGTGATGTTCCTCGACGGCGACGACGTTCTCAACCCGACCGCGTTCGCGCGCCTCGCCGCTGCCCTCGATACTCGGCAGCAAGCGGTGGCGGCGTTCGGCACGTTTCTCAAGATCCTGCCGAGCGGCGCGCCCTATCCGGGACAGAAGCCGCTCGCGCTGCACCGCTATCCCGACGGCGACGTGCTGGAGACGATGCTGCGCGGCAATTTCCTTGCCAATGGCGGCCATGTCCTGATCCGGACCGACGTGGCGCGCCAGCTCGGCGGCTTCGATACGCGGCTGCGGTTGAGCGAGGATTGGGAGTTCTGGTGCCGGCTCGCCGCCGAGGGCCAGTTCGCGTTTATCGGGACCGAGCCCGAGGTGTTTTCGCTGCGGGTCCGGCCGGGCAGTTCGTCGGGTGGCCTTTCGGTCGACTGGACCAATCATCAGCCCTGTCTCGACACGATCGGCGGCAACGCGGGGATCCGCGCGCGGTTTTCCGCCGCGACATGGCGCAAGCTGGAACGGGCGATGCGCGCCAGCCAGATGTGGGAATGCGGCCGGGTGAACTTCACCATGCGTCGCTTCCGCGATGCGCGGCGGCTGATGCTCGGCGCGCTGCGTCTCGAACCCTCGCCGAAGCGCGTCGCGATGATCGTCGCAGCCGAGGTGCAGCGACGTACCAACCGCACCTTCGTATCCCGCCTGCGCTTTCGTGATCAGGACGTCGCCGCCGACACATGATGTCGGCGGATTCCGCAAGCTAATATTTAGAGATTGTCCTATATCGGGGCGATAAGAGCAGTAAGTCCGGTCGGAACGGGGCAGCATTCGCGTGTGCTGTGTCATATGCCAGCTGGGCACTGCAGAACATTAGCGGCCGGAGAGGCAGGAATGATTGGCAACGATCCTACGGGAAAAGAGAGCGAGTCGATGACTCGTGCGCCGATCGCGCCCGAACCGCTGAACCGAAGTGCGGCATCCTTCTCCGATACTGATGCCCATCGCCCGACGGACATGCCGTGGCAGCAGGCGCCCGAGAGCCGTCGAATCTCGCTTACCGCCTGGGGTGTCGCGGCCGTCATCGGGATCATGCTGTGGATGGTGATCATCACGCTGATCTGAAGTCGCGGTCTGTTGCATAACGAGCATCCGCCGCATCCGCCGCATCCGATGGCACGCCGCCCCAGATGCAGAGCAGGAACAGCAGCACCAGCATCGGCGTGAACAGCAGATAGCCGCCGCCGATCAGGAAGGTGGTCAGCGCCAGTATCGTCAGGATCGCGATCTCACGCCGCCACAGCGTGCCGACGAACATCGCCATGAACGCGGTGATCCCGATCGCACCGTAATCGGTGATCAGCTTGGCAATCGAATTGCCCGTGCCCTCCTTGTAATAGAGATAGCGTTCGGTCGCGCCCGGCCCCCAACCGACCAGGATACGCGCTTCGTGGCTGAGCTCCGCGATCGGCAGGAACGGGCCGATGAAGCGCGCATAGCCGCTCGATCCCGAATAGCTGAGCTCGTTGGTGCGGCCGAGGATCGATCCGATCTGTTCGGGAAAGATAAAAGACCCGAGCGTCAGCGCGACCACGCCGGCGATCACGAACCCGGCAACACGCCCGAAATTCTTTGCCGACAGACACGCATAGAACGGCACCGTGAGCGCGAGCGACAAGGCGCCGGTGCCCGAGAAGGACAGGATGTAGGAGACCAGGTACAGCGGCAGATACTTGATGCGGCCGAGAATGAAATATTCGATCACGACTGCGATCACGAGCGTCTGCGACAACATGCTCGGCTCGAGCAGGAAGAAGCCGTTGGAGCGCATGACGGTCGACCCGTAATGCATGATCGGATTGAAGTTATACAGCTGCTCGACCAGCACCGGTTTGAGCGCGGGCACCGTCACCATGAACGAGAAGATGCGGATGCCGGCGAACTGCACCAGCCACTGGACGATGCCCGCCGCCGCGATGACGCGCGTATAGGTGAGGAACAGGCGGAACACGGTCGTCCGGTCGAACCGTGCGCTGGGGCCGACCATGGTGAAGCCGTACGTCACCAGGATCGCGACCACCGAACTGACGCTGGTGCCGAAACGGCCATCGGGCGTGGTCAGCGCGATCAGCGTCGAGATCAGCGTGCACGCGGCAAAGGCGAGATACAGCGCCACACCGCGCGGGCGCAGCGTCGCGATGCCGCTGGAGAGCCCCCATCCGAGCAGCAGTCCAAACGCCGGCAGGCTGATGAACACCGCGCTCCCACCCGGCATCGCGCCGAAGCGTTGCAGGATCAGGCAGGCGATCAACGTGCCATGGACGAAGATCCGGCTGTTGCGTTCCGACTGGTCCTGCTCGTCCGCCGCAATGCCATCTCGCAAAGCGTCGTATCGGAGAGCATAATCTCGGGAGACGGACATGGTACTCATGGCGTTAACCAACTCGCCTCGTCTCGCGCGCGGGGCGTCGCGTGGCGCGGTGCTTTTACGCGGGTTCCAGAGCGGGTATCGCTTGGCGAGCGCTGCCATAGAGCAGACCGGTAGAGGATCGATCGCCACCGCCGTCGCCCGGCCGGCCGGTGCGGTGCTATCCCATTCCGGCCGGGCTGGAGTGCCGCCTCATGGTCCGGACTGCCGTTATGATCGCACTTGCTGCCACCGCGTTGGCAGCAACCCCCGCGCAAGCCAACCCGCTGATGTACGTCTACAAGGGCGCCGGCTGCGACGGCAAGGATCGGCTGCCACGCTATCAGGGCGTGATGGGCCGCAAGCTCGACGGCGTGTCCGACTTCCTGTCGGCCGAAAGCTGGGCACAGCTGCAGAGCGGCGCGCAATGGGCGCTGACCTGCTGGCAGAACCAGCCCGTCCGCCTCGCCCTCGGCGTTCCGCTTGTCGTCAAGGGTGGTACGCTGAGTTCGGCGGCTGCTGGTGAATATGATGGTGAGTTCCGCAAGATCGGCGAACTGCTCGTCGCCAAGGGGCGCGCGGATACGGTGATCCGGCTCGGCTGGGAGTTCAATGGCAACTGGTATGCATGGGCCGCTGAAAAGGACCCGGTATCGTTCGTCGGCGCGTTCCGTCACGTCGTCCAGGTTCTGCGCGCCGTGCCCGGCCAGCATTTCCGGATCGTGTGGAACCCTTCGCTCGCCACTGGCGTGAACACCCCCGATTCGCTGTGGCCCGGCGACGATGCCGTCGACCTGATCGGTATCGATATCTACAACCAGAGCTGGCGCCCGCAGGATACCGACCCCGCCACGCGTTGGCAGGGTTACCTCACGGCAAATTACGGCCTGAACTGGGTGGCGAAGTTCGCGGCCGCGCACCGCAAGCCGATCGTCGTTCCCGAATGGGGCACCGGCACGCGGCCCGACGGGCATGGATACGGCGACGACCCGACGTTCATCCACAACATGGCCGCCTGGATGCGCGCGCACCGGGTCGCCTATGAGAGCTATTGGGATTTCACCGCGTCCGATTACGATGCGACGATGTCGGCCGGTAAATTCCCGCGGGCCCTTGCAGCCTACAAGGAGGAGTTCGCGAAGTGAGCGGCCGACTGACTCAGGCATAATAGGCCCCGTAGTCGGCGTGATCCCGGTCGACATCGCCGTGGCCGAAGGCGGCCAATGCGCGCATGTCGACACGGGTCGCGACCACACCGAGCGGCTCGATGTCGAGCGCGCGCATCCGCTTCAGCGTCACCGCCGCAGTCTGGCTCGGCGTGTCGTTCCAGCGCAATGCCATCAGCACCTCGTCGACCTGGCGTAGCAGCAACCGGGCGTCGGTGACGGCAAGTGCGGGCGCCGCATCGAAGATGACCAGATCGAAGCGCTTTTCCGCCTCGGCCAGCAACGCGCCGATATTCGCCGCGGCGAAAAGATCCTGTCGGTTCTCGGTCGTATCCCCTGCAGGCAGCACGTACATCCCGCTGACCGCATCGTGGATCAGCGCCTCGTCCAGCGTTGCGGTCCGGCGCAGGACCTGCACCATGCCGGCATGCGGCGGCAGGCCCATTGCCCGCGACACGGATGCCCGGCGGAGATCGGCATCGACGAGCAACGTGCGGCTACCCGCCATCGCCGATGTCCGTGCGAGCGAGATCGCGAGCGTGGTCTTGCCTTCGCTCGGGCGTGCGGAGGTTATGCCCACGCTTGTCATGCCGGTTCGACCCTTGCGCACCACCGCCAGCCGCACGGCGCGCAACTGTTCGGCGTAGAGCGACAAGGGACGCTCCACCGGGAAATCGATCGGTGAAATCCCTTCCTCGCCGGGCCGGGCGATCGACGCGATCTCCGGCACGTTGGCGATATGCGGCAGCCCGAGCTTTCGCTCGATGTCGGCCGACGAGTTCAGCTTGCGATCGAACGCTTCCGCGATCCACACTGCCGCACCTGCGGCGATCGTTGCCAGCACGAGCCCGATCATCAGGATCAGCGGCTTGTTGGGCGACGTCGGACGCTGCGGCAGCGCGGCCGGCGAGAAGATCCGCGCGTCCTCATCTGCGATCAGCGCCTGGCTGCTGATCAAATTCTTGCGTTCGAGCAGGGCCTGATAGGTCGCACGCAGGCCATCCGCCTTGCGCTGGAGTTGCGACAACTGGACCGACGCGGTGTTGTCGCTCGCGAGCGTACCCGTCGTCCGCGCGACGATACCGGCCGCGTTGGCGACCTGATCGCGGGCGATCTGCGCGTTGGCGTTCAGATTGGCGAGCTGCCGGCTCGTTTCCGCGCCGATCGCGCGGTCGAGCGCTTCGACCTGGTCCTTGGTACGGATCAGATCGGGGTGGTCGGGCTGGTACCGGCCCTGCATGTCGGCATAGGTGGTCGCTAGCAACGCACGTTGGTTGCGCAACTGCTGGATCACCGGGGATTGCAGGACCGCACCGACGCCGCCGGTATCGCCCTTGCGCGTCTGCCCACGCGCAGTGCTGAGCTTGGCCTGCGCGTCGGCCAGTGCGGCTTGCGCTGCAGCCTGCTGCTGCTTGTACAGCGACAGTTCCTGCTGCGTGAAGGTCGCGCCCTGGCTGTCGAACAGATCGTGCTGCGCGCGGTATCGGGCGACTTCGGTATCTGCCGCTTCGAGCTGGATGCGGAGATTGTCGAGTTCGTTGCCGAGCCCGCGGCCGACCTGCTCGACGGCGGCACGGCGGGATTTTTCCTTCACCGCGAGATATTGGTGGCCGATCTGATCCGCCACCGCCTTGGCGAGCATCGGGTCCGACGCCGTATACGCGATCGAGACGACGCTTGATTCACCCGGCCGGACGATCTTGGTCCCGCCGATCACCATGCCGGTGGCCGCGGTTTCCTGGTTGGTGGCCGGTAGCTTCGAGATGCTCGCGGCGAACACCGGATTGTTGACGAGGTTCAGCGCGCGAACCGTGCCGAGCGCAACCGCCGACGAACGCATGATCTCGACCTCGGTCGCAACCGCGGTGTCGGCAGTCGACAGGCCGGGCAGGACCTCCTTGTCCTTCTCGGACACGTTCAGCTCGCGCGAATTGACGACCATGCCCGCCGAGGCGGTATACAGCTTGGTCCGCGTGAACCCGTAGGCGAGCACCAGTGCCAACGCGCTCAGGAACACCCCGATCGCGAGCCATTTCCGGTGGCGTGCAGCCGCGAACGCGCGGCGGATGCTGTCCATCGGATCGGCGATCGTTGCGGCCAATCGCCCTTTCGCACGGGGTTCGGCAGTCTGGCTGGAGCGGAAGTCGTCCATGGCGTTCACCTTGTCAGCGTCAGGCCGATCGTCGCGCGGTTGTCCTTGAACGCGCGGTAACGATCAGTGCCGTTGGAGGATTGGTCGAGCCGTTCGATGCCGAACTTGAGCCCGGCATGGCGGTTGATACGGTAGGTCGCGCTCGCCTTGGCGCTGATGCGGCCATCGGTGCGATCGAGATTGTTGAACCGGCTGTCCTGGTATCCGATCGACGCGGACAGGATCAGCTGACGCAGCCATTCGTGATCGACCTGGATGCTGCCCTGCGTCGACAGATAGCCGCCCGAGCCGGGGATGCCGGAGTCGAGCACCGATCGGTTGCCCCTGATGGTAACAGTCGTCAGCTGGGTCGGGAAGAACTGCACCGTGGCGTTGAAGCCGAGACCGCCCAGATCGTTGTAGAAGGGCAGGCGGAACCGTTGCTGGATGTAGCCGATGCCGATACTGCCGCGGATCAGCGCCGCCGGTTCGAAGCTGACGCCTGCGAGCAGTTCGAATCCTTCCGAATTGCGCTTGGGCGTCTCGATCGTGCCGACCCGGAACCGGCGGATATTGTAGCTCGCGCTGGTGAACCACGCGATCGACGGCGTCTGCGCATAGGAGGCGCGCAGGCCGACTCGGTAGCTCATATTGTCGCTCGGCTGGTAATCCGCGATCGAACCGTCGGGCAGCTGGCCATCGCGGAAATCGAACCGGGCCACGCGCGCCGTCGCCGACAGCCGCAGCTTGTCGAAATCATGCGCGAGCAGCATCGCGCCCGATTGCTGCGTGTAATAGATCGGCTTGATCGTCTGCGAGAAGATGTCCTGCGACAGGCGCGACTGGTGGATGCCTTCGGCACGGATCGCGGCGGTGAGCGCGGTCGCGTGATTGAATTCATAGACGCCGCGGCCGGTGACCGAATAATCCGCGACGTTCTCGGTGCTGCGGTTCAGGTATCGGTCGATCTTGCCCCTGGCTTCGAGGCTGAGGCTGTTGCGCGCCCATTGTGATTGCAGTTTCGCCTGCGGCTGGATGCGCAACAGGCCGTCGGCGACCCGGTCGTCCTGCGTACCGAAGATGTTGTCGTCGTAGATGCCGGTGACCTCGACCGACGGCGCAAGCTGGAACCCGCCGAGCGGGATTCCAGGCGCGACATAGCCCGGCTGCACGCGCTCGAGCACGGCGGTATGCCGCGTATCGATCTGTGGCTTTTCCTCGGGCAAAAGCGGCGCCTCCTGGGCATGGACCAATTGCGGGCACAACATCGCGCTGCCCAACGCGCTGGTGCGGGCGACGTGACGAAGCCAATACGGAGGGCGAAACAGCACGGGCGCTAGAAGTTTCGCTCTCGGATTCGGACGGTATCACCAGGCTGTACGATCACGTCCGCGGTCAGCGGCTCGCGTTGTTCGGCGGCCTGTCCGGTATGGCGGATCATCACGGTCTTCTGGTTGGCGCGATAGGTGAAGCCACCCGCCGTCGCGACTGCGCCCAGCACCGTCATCCCCGATTGATAGGGGAACTGGCCCGCCTTGTTCACTTCGCCCAGCACGTAGATCGGCCGCGAGGCGACAAGGTCCACCACCAGATGCGCGTTCTTGAAATACCGCGCCTGGAGCGTCTGCGTCAGCGTCGCCGAGAACTCGCCGAGCGTCTGCCCCTGTGCCTTGATCATGCCGACCAGCGGAAACGAGATGTCGCCTTCGCTGTTGACGGCATATTCGCCCGTCACGCCGGGCTCGTTATAGACGTTGATCCGCAGCCGATCGTCGGGCGCGAGCCGGTAGACATAGGCGGCGGTGGGCGGGGTGCCCGCCGGGGTCTGCGCGATATCTGCGGTGCAGCCCGTCAGCCAGACAGACGCCGCACAGGCCGCCGCAAAGGCCCTTGCGAATTGCCGGTTCATATCGCTTCTCCACTACGTTCCACACCGCGGAGGCGCTTGATCTCGGTATCGATCATCGGTTTCCTTGTCGAATCTGGACCGCTTTGCGCCTCAGGAAGCCTGCGCCCCAAGCGATATGCATCGTCCCCAATGCCGGTGCGCCCATGAGCGCGCCGAGCCATCGCTCCTTGACGACGAACTGGCTCGACGCCGCGAGCAGCGCAAGTGCGTAGAGCAGCGGAACGACGAGCAGGGCAGGGGCCAGGACGGCCCCGAGCAGGCTGAACCCGATCGCCAATGCGACCACAGGAGGCACCATCTGGCGCAAGCGTAGCCGCTCACCGTGCTTGTAGCTGGTCCGCGCCCGGCCCGAGCCATAGCGGAAATACTGCCGCGCGAGACCGCGAAGCGTGGCGCGGGGGTAATAGATGACCGGGATCGTCGCATCGAGCCAGATCCGGCCGCCGAGCGCCCGCAGTCTTGCGTCGAGCTCGGCATCCTCGTTCGCTTCGAAACTGGTGTCGTACCCGCCCGCCCGCTCGAACAAATCGCGACGGAACGCGGCATGATGGCCGTGATCGACCCAGCCCGAGGCGTTACCCATGCGGTGTGCGGAACCCCCGGTGCCGATCTTACTGTTCTGCGCGATCGCAACGGCACGTTGAAAGCCGCCATGACCGCGGGTCGTAAGCTGAACGACGACCGAGTCCGCCTTGCTGGCGTCCAAGGATGCGAGCAGGCGGGAGACATAATCGGCTGGGTAGAGCGCATGCGCATCGACCCGGACGATCACCTCGAAACGCCGATCCGCCACCGCTACCGCGCGATTGACGCCCGCGGCCTGGATCCTCTCCGGGTTATCGATCAACCGCACCCGCGACGAGCGTGTTGCAAAATCCGCTACGACTTCGCGCGTGCCATCGCTGCTGCCGCCATCGGCGACCAGTATCTCGCCGACCACCGTCGCTGGCTCGGCGAGCAGCTTCGAGAGGAGCGTGTCGATATGCGCGATCTCGTTGAGGGTGGGGATGATGACCGTCGCCGTCATGCCGGATCGCTTTCCGGGCGCAACGCCTCGACGAAGCGCATGCTCGATCGCTGGAGATCGGTCGCGGCCAAGCGCGCGCCGACATGCGCGCGGTAGCTGTCGGCGACGGACAGGGAGATCGCATGCGCCATTGCCTCCGAGAGGTCGGCGTTCGCGAAATCGATGCGATTGGCAGGCGGCAGATAGTCGTGGAAGACGTCGATCTGCGAGGCGAGAATCGGGATGCCGTAGGTCATCGCCTCGAGCATGACGAGCGGCACGCCCTCCCAACGCGACGGCATCAGCAACAGATCGGCGGCCGCCAACGTCGCGTGAGGACTGTCGGTCCAGTTCGAACAGCGGATATCGACCTTGCCGGCGAGATCGCGGGCCAGCGTTTCGAGATCGGCTTGCCCTTCGCCCGCACCGACGAACAGGAACGTCCACCCGCCGAGCCTCGCGGCATCACGACGGATCGCATCGGCAAGGCTGTTGAGCCCCTTCTGGCGCACGTCGAGCCGTCCCAGGAACAGGGCGACGCGTGCATCCGGGGCAAGCCCAAGCGCTTCCCGGGCCTGCGCACGATCGGGCCGGGGCGGCGGCGCGACGACGTTGTCGGCGACCACTACTGGCGAGCGCCCGCCCGCGGCGCGGACCTGGCCGACGACCGCCGGGCCAGGAACGATGAAGCGATCGGGGCGACGGTACAGGCGGCGGCGAACCCAGTCGCCTGGCACCGTGCGTCGGCCTAGCTCAGCCATCTTGTGCGCCATCGGTACGTAGCTGACGACGAAGCTCCCGCGTGGTGCTGCGAGCAGGGGGACGGCGCAATTCTCGATCCTGCCTTGAAGCAGCAGCGTGGCCGTCGGCTGAAATTCGGCGAACACCTGCCGTACCGCCTGCGCGTAGGTTCGGCGGAAGCCTGCAAAATAGGGTTCGGCACGTTGCTTGACGAAACCCCAGGGCTTCACCTCGAATGTGTCCGATGCGTAAGGCTGGAGTCGCTCGGCCAGTTTGGCGTTGGATACCGGATGCCGAACGACGATCCGATCGTAGCCGCCGTCCTCCACGAGCGCCGGAAGGAAGCGGAGAAACATCGCTTCGTGCCCTCCGAACTCGGGGCTGTCCTGCAGGATGAGGAGCGACCGGCTCATGACGCTGCGCTCCGACCGCGATCGGCGAGCGCCGCGTCGTATACGTCGCGAGTCATCGCACCGATCTGCGTCCAGTCGGACACGCCGGTGTCGGGCGGTGCCAGCGGACGTCGGCCGATCGAGCGGACGATCGCGTCCGCCAGCGCCTGAACATCGGCAGGAGGGACGAGATCGCCCGTATCCTCGGACTTGCCGATCATCGTTCGGAATGCGCCGATGTCGCTCGCGATCAGCCAGCGGTGGAGATCGGCAACGAGGTGCAGGACGCCGCTCGCGTCGATCGCGCGATAGGGAAAGACGAACGCGTCGGCGCTCCGCAGCAGTGCCGCCATCGCGTCCTCCGACAACCGGCCAGCGCGCAACGTGAAGCTCGCGCCGAGCTTGAGGTCTTCGGCACGTGCCAGGATAGGCTCGATCGGCATCTGCGTTTCGCCTGCGACGATCACTTCGATGCGGGCGCGGGTTTCCGGATCGATCAGGCCGAGCGCCTCTACGAGCAGGTCGACGCCCTTATACGCCTGCAATCGCCCGAACAGCACGATACGCCAGCGGCCATCGTCCGCGCGCGGCTCCGGGGCGGCGGCACGCAACGGCAACACGCCGTGCGGGATGACATGAATACGCTCCGCTGGAAGACCTCGCACGCGCAGCGCCTCGCGGCCTTGCTCGGTATGCACGATCAACCGGTCGAACGTGCCCAGCATCGCATGATAGCCACCGCTCTGCGCGGCGCTGACGGGGCGACCGTTGAAGGGTTCGACGTCGTGCACGGTCAGCACCACCGGACGGCTCCGGCGGATACGACGCACGGCGCGGACGTCGAGCATCGGCAACGGAGCCCATTGGAAATGGACCAGGTCGAACCGCGCGGCTTCCTTCCGGAGGCGCTGCAATCCGACGACATGCTCGAGCCCTTTGACGGCCCGCCAGGCTGAGCCCGTCCGGCGCCTCGGTCCGTCGGTGAACGGATAGAAAAACGGGAGGCACGGGGTCATCGCCAGCAAATCCTCCTCTTGCGAACGGAGCGCGCGGGTCGCCCAGGATGGCTGCACGCCATTGGCTTGCAGGCCACTGGACAGCGCAGCGTTATAGGGTGCGGTAAAAAGCGAGGGATCGACAAGGAGCACCGATCGGAGCGGGAGATGATCCACGCCCTTATCTACCGGGCCGGCGAGCGTCGCGCCTGCGCGCGACACGAGCGGGGCGGTATTCAGAACGAACCCTTGCTCGCAAACACCGCCGGAACGGTACGGACCATGATCCAGATATCGCCACCGAACCACCGCGTCCGGCTGTAGATCGTATCCATCGCCACCCGCCGTCGATAGCTGATGTCGTTGCGGCCGCTGACCTGCCACAGTCCGGTGATGCCGGGCCGCATGGTGCAGTAGAACTCCATGTACCGGCCGTAGCGCGGCACTTCGGCGGGCACGATCGGCCGAGGCCCGACGAGGCTCATGTGACCCCAGACGACGTTCAGAAGCTGCGGCAGTTCGTCCAGGCTCGACTTGCGCAGGAACACGCCGAGCGGCGTAATCCTGGGATCGTTGCGCAATTTCTGGTCAAGCGCCCATTCGGCCTGCGCCTCAGGATTTGCTTCGAGGTGTCGACGCAGCCGAACCTCGGAATCAAGCACCATGGTACGCAATTTAAGGCACGGGAACATCCGTCCACCCCGGCCGATGCGGCGATGCACGAAGAAAGGCGAGCCACCGTCCTGCACAACGATTGCTATGCAAATTAAAACGATAACGGGGAAAAGAATAAGAAAGGCCGTCGATGAAAAGACAATATCGATCAGTCTCGATATATTGCCGTCCACCTTGCGCCTCAGGCTAGCGCGAGACGCCATCCCAAGCGCGCCATTTAGTCCCGAATGCACTCGAAAACGAGTACGCACGTCGCCATAAAAAACCATGGCCGCACCTCTTGACTGATGTGTATCGCTGCAGTGCAATATTTCAGATACGGCTGCATTTGCCTAGATGCCGTAGCGCTAGCTGACCCAGCTTTCGGACTATTCGTCGCATTGCAGCAAATCCGCTGAAACTGGCCGCGGCATTGGCACGTTCTGTCTAAAATCTGACTTGTTCCGCATTTTAGCGAAGTGTTAACTATTCAGATCACAGTAGATTGAACATTTGCGGATCCCCGGTGCCGATCGTCGGGCATGCGGTTTCGCGGAACATGTCAGCTTCGCCGCTATTGGTCACCTGAGTCTGTCTGATTCCGCTGCATCGAGCCCGCTCTGAAGAAGGGCAGCGCGATCATAGTAAGGGCAAGGCGCAAATGCCCAGGCACGTTCGGCCTGCCGCATGTCTCGAAAGCTCGTCCATCTTCCAATGGCCCGGGACAATACCGGCACACGCGATCTGAATTATGTCAGGATATCGCGGAAAGGACTTGGTGCACCCGACTGGATTCGAACCAGTGGCCTCTGCCTTCGGAGGGCAGCGCTCTATCCAGCTGAGCTACGGGTGCCGGACGGTTCGCCTAGCAAAGCCAAACCCTGCGCGCCAGACGTTTTCGCGTTCATGGCTCTCCAGTTGCCGAATAGGGGTCGACATCAGGTCGCGGTTTGACCTTCGGCGGCGTCGTCTTCGGTTTGAACGCGCAGAGGTCGCTGACGATGCACCGCCAGCATTCGGGCGTCCGCGCCTTGCAGACATAGCGACCGTGCAAAATGAGCCAGTGATGCGCATGGAGGCGGAACGGCTGCGGCGTCGCCTTGTCGAGTTTGAGCTCGACCGCCAATGGGGTCTTGCCCCGTGCGAGGCCCGTGCGGTTGCCGACGCGGAAGATGTGCGTGTCGACGGCGAACGTCTCCGCGCCGAACGCGACGTTCATCACGACGTTGGCGGTCTTGCGGCCGACTCCCGGCAGGCGTTCGAGCGACTCGCGGTCCGCGGGCACGTCGCCGCCGAAATCATCGATCAGCATCTGCGACAATGCGATGACGTTCTTCGCCTTGGTGTTGAACAGGCCGATCGTCTTGATGTGGCGCTTGAGTTCGTCGATGCCCAGCGCGACCATCTTCTCTGGCGTGTCGGCCTCGCGGAACAACGCGCGCGTCGCCTTGTTGACGCCGACATCGGTAGCTTGGGCGGAGAGGGCGACCGCCACGACGAGCGTGTAGGGATTGACGAATTCCAGCTCGGTCTCGGGGTGCGGATCGGCTTCCGCCAGACGCGCGTAGAATTCGACGACGTCCGCCTTCTTCACAGCCCGAGCACGTCGCCCATCCGGTAGCGCCCGGCGGGCTGTCCGGCGAGCCAGATCGCCGCGCGTACGGCGCCGCGGGCGAAGATCGAGCGATCGTCGCCGCGGTGGTTGAGTTCGATCCGCTCGCCTTCGCCAGCGAAGATCACGCTATGGTCGCCGATCACCGAGCCGCCACGAAGCGACGCGAATCCGATCGTCCCCTCGGTCCGCGCACCGACGAGCCCGGCGCGGCTGTCGACGCGGAGTTCGGCCAGCGTCGTGCCGCGTCCCTTGGCTGCCGCTTCGCCGAGCAACAGGGCGGTGCCGGAGGGGGCATCGACCTTGTGCTTGTGGTGCATCTCGACGATCTCGATGTCCCAGTCCGAGCCCAGTCGCGCGGCGGCTTCGCGCACCAGGATGCCGAGCAAGGTCACGCCAAGCGACGTGTTACCGGTCTGCAGTACGGCGATATCGTTGGCGGCCGCGTCGATCATCGACTGGTGCTGCGGCGAGAGGCCGGTGGTGCCGATGACGATAGCGGTACCAGCGGCACGCGCAGCGGCGAGGTGTGCTTCAACCGCAGAAGCGGTCGAGAAATCGACCAGCACGTCGGCCGTCCGTGCGAGCGCGTTGGGATCCTCGCGTGCGTCGACGCCCCCAGCGAGCGTAGCACCCGCGGCTTCGATCGCGTCGACGATCGCGCGACCCATGCGTCCCGCGCTGCCGTAGATGCCGATCGAGGTCATGCCGCTGGCGTGCGGGGCGGTTTGGGGTGCGAACGTTTGCATGCGCGGCGCTTTGCACCAAGCCAGCCATTGGGGACAGGGGCGAACCGGCCGGTCGCGCTATTTCTTCGTGGAATTGGCGCAGGCCGTCGCAGTGGCTTTGTCGTAGCTCCGCCGGCTCAGCGGTTCGCGATCAAGCTCCGGACCAGATCGAGATCGGCGGGTTTGTCGACATCGACCGCCGCAAGCCCGAACGGGCTCGCTATCGCTGCTGCGTCGAGGCCGGCAAGCCGCCCCAAATGTGCAACCGCCGCGACCACGGTCAGCCGGCCAGAAAGATAGCGAAGCAGCGTGCCGATGCCGAGCCGGCGGACGATCCGCCATGGCCGCTTGCGATCCGCTTCGACCTGCGACCACAGATCGAGCGCGGTAACCGAGCGAGGGGTAGAGAAGTAAAACAGATTGCAGCCAGACCATGCCCCGTCGGCAAACCGCAGATAGGTGCGGCGGGTGCCGGGGGCGGCGGCTTCGATCACGTCCTGGCGCGCGAGTAATGCGGCGACGTCGGCCTCCGGGGGCGCATCGGCGAGGAAGCGCGTGATCCATTCGGGCTGGAGCAGCGCGTGGTCCGCGGTGGTCACGAGCAGCGGCGTGCCGAGTGCCTCGATACCTTCGCGGACGCTGAGGCTAGGGCCGGCGGCGGCCGTCAGCACGGTAAGGCCTAGCGCGATCGCGTGGGCGCGGACCATGTCGTCCGATACCGAAACGGCGATCCGCGTCGCACCCGCGTCTCGCAGCGACTCGGCGACGCGCGTGAGCAGGGTCTTGCCGTCGAGCAGGATGAGCGCCTTGTGCGACGCGTCGCCGTAGGCTGCGACCGGATCGATGCCGCCACGTGAACCCGCGAGAATCAGCGCGCTGAAGCCCGTGCTCATGCCAGCTTCGCAGCCTCGTTCGCGCGCGCACGCCACACCCGCCAGAATACGCCGGGGGCAGCGAGGATCGGGTGCTTCTCGCGCCACGGCGTCATCGGCACGGGGATTCCCGTATGGCGCTCGACTTTCCAGGCACCGTAGCGCGCGGCACCTTCGAAGGTGAAGGCGGCACGGACGAGGCGAACGATATTGATCGGTTTCCCCGCGCGCCGGCGATGGCGCCATGCCCGCAACAGCCGCGCGCGACTGGCAGGGGCGAGCGCAGGTTTCAGCGCGCCGCCGTCATCGGTAAACGCGATACCATCCGCCGCCCATGCCAGCGGCAGCAGCGCGTCGTAGCGCTCCGGGTCGAACTGGAGGATCTGCCCTTCGCGGCCCTTGCGTTCGACGCGGAGTTCGGCGGCATAGGTCTGGCGGAACAGCGCCCGCCAATACTCGTCCGCTGTCCCGCTGTCGGGGCCGAGCGCCGCGGCGAACCGCGCTGCCGACTTCGCCGCATCGCCAATGGCCATTGCCACCGCCTGGGTGGTCGCCTCATTGCGGACCCATACCAAGGCAGAGGGCTGGACGAACCGTGTCCAGATCGTGGTGTCGAGCGTCCGTGCCGCCGCAGCCTTTGCGAACGTCGCCAGCCGCATCGTCGCGATTTTCGCGCGCAGCGTTTCGCCGTGCAGTGCGAACTCGCGGTAGCTCACGGTCGGCCAGATGCCACGCTCGGGCGGGCCGGCGGTCAGCACGTAGAAGTCGAGCACGCCCTCGGTCAGCCCGGTGCGCAGGTTCGAGCCGTAGAACAGTATCGCCACCGCGTCGGATGTCTCGGCGAGCAGGGCCGCGACATCGCGTACCGCCGGGATCGTCGACGCGCGGAGCTGACGCCGAACAACATCGTCGAGGGTCGTCACGGCCTGAGCCTGGTCAAGGTACGACGAAGCGGAGCGGCTTGCCTTCGCGGACGATCAGATCGCCGCCGGGATAGATCTCGCCGTCGAGGATGAAGCCCGACTCCATCGACAGGTCGAGCGAGGGCGCGTCGATCCGGTGATAGCCCGCACGATCGAGCCAGGCCGCAGGCGACCCCGTCACGATCAACGGTGTCGCTGCCGCCAGCCAGCGTGGCGGCGCGTCGACGACCAGCGTCTTCATCCCGGCGCGCGGTACGCCGAAGGGGCGGATGCCGACCGGCATGCGCTTCAGCGTCGACGCCAGCATGATGTAGCGTGCGCGATCCGAGTTGGTATTCGCACCCGGGGCGTGCGGACCCGAAGTATCGCCGCCCTGAAAACGGATCCGCATCCGCGTACCTGCGCGCCACGCGCTGTTGGCGCCGCCGAACAGCGTTTGGAGGATCGCCCAGCACAAGGCCAGCCCGACGGCGACGCCATTGAACGCGCCAGCGCGGTGGGTGCGCTGCGCCAGCGCCGTGGCCTGGACGAACGCGCCCGCCCCGAACAGGAAGCCGTGCAGACGCGTGCCATTGTCCTTGCGGACGATCTCGATCGGGCTGCGGGTCTTGACGTTGCCGTCGCGCGCCGCGGTGAGCGCCTGGTCGAGCGTCCAGCTGTCAGGGATGCCGAGATCGAGTGCGAGTGCGTTGGTCTTGCCCGAGGGCACGATCGCAACCCGTGGTGCCGCGCCGGTCCAGACGCGCGCGGCGGCGGTCATCACGTCGCGAATCGTCCCGTCGCCGCCGTCGATCACGAGCAGTTCGATGCCGTGGCGCGCGAAATCGGTCAGCACTTCGGCGAGTTCGGCTTGCGTACGCGGTGTCACCGCGAGCACGGTGCCCGAAAGGAACGGCTTGGTTGCCTCGACGCTGCTGCGATTGCGATGGCTCTTGGGGTTGCAGATGATCCCGGTACGGATACGCGCCGCCGCATCGCGCGGGCTCACGCCGAGGGGCTCCGGCATGACGTCGGGCATCCATGCCGGCGGCGACAGCGCCGGCGGCACCAGAGCAGGCCCTCTGAAAGCTTGAAAGTTGGAAACAGCATCGGCCACAATACAAACTACCCGTCGCGGCGCGTAACCGCTACAAATTTATGTCAGGAAGATTTCGGTTCCGCGTCAGCGGAGACCGGTTCACCCTAACGGCGGTATCGCATCTTCATGCGCACGATCGTACCGGACGCCGGCAACGCGACTCGAACCGCCTCGAACGACGGCAACCCGATCGACGTCGGAGCATCGTTGGAAAAGCCGAACCCCTCCTTGGGGGTGAACAGCGTGCGGTTGAAATTGTGGTCGCTGTTCTCGTCATGATATTGCGCGATCGCGTAATAGCCAGGCTTCAGCCAGAAGCAGGCGCGCGGCGTGGTGGCGGCGACACGCACTCGCGCCAGCTTCGCGCCCTTTGCCAAAAACCGTTTCTTGTCGTCGGGATAGACGGTGAAGGCGACCTCGCCGACGGCATTGTGCATCGTCGTCGCTTCGAGGATCAACTTTGCATTGCCGTTACCGGCCGTGCCCACGCACGTCTCGGCTGCGCTGGCCTGAACAGGCGTGACGATACCGACAAGCGCGGACAATCCCAAAGATACTACGTATTTCATCGGCGGATAAAGACCCGGAAAAGTGGCGATAGCGGGGCGCCGCGATGACATTGCACACGTGAACGCCGCCTTTATCGTCTTTGCCGCGCTATTTCGCGCGTCTGCCCGCTCAATGCAGGCGCGTCATCCGTGCTGCCGCGAAGCCGAGCAGGATCGCGACTGCCATCGAACCGACCGCGACCGCGGCGGCGACACCGGTCGAAGCATAGGCCGGCATGAGCGCAAAGGCCGTGACGAACAGCAGCAGGACGCCGACGGCCCGGATCGCGAACACCGTGCCGGCGCGGTGCAACGCCGTCATTACCGTGTCGAGGCTGACGGTCGCCAGGTCGAAACAGCCCGCCGCGGCCAGCCACAGGAGCACGGGGTAGGCGTGGCCGAAGGACTTGCCGCCGACCAGCTTCAGGATCGGTTCGCCGACCAGCGCAACGATCGCGAGGATGACGAGCGCCGCCGCCGTGCTCGCCAGCATCGTCCGCAGCAGGATCCGGCGCAAGCGCGTGGGCTCCGCGGTTCGCACCGCGCGAACGATCTCGGGGAAGGCAGCGCGCGACAGCATTTGCGACAGCTTGGCCAAAGCCTGCGCCAACTGCGTCGCGAGCCGGAACGCGCCGGCCGCCGCCGGGCCAATCGACGCACCGACCAGGAGCAGCGGAATCTGCTTGCTGGACAGGCCCAGCGTGGCACTGGCGTTGGTGCTGAGCGAAAAGCGGACGATGCCGGGGTTCTCGTCGCGGATCTGCCGCCAGGTTCCGCGACCCTTTGCGAGAAGGTCGAGGTCGCCGCTTTTCGCCACCATCAGCCAATAGGTCCCTGCGGTCACGATCTCCGCCACCGCCCAGGCGATCATGAACCCACGGATCGTCGGTTCGAACAGGATCGCCGCACCGGCACCGATGAAGCGCATGATCGGGGTCATGCTGTCCGCCACCGCTGACAACGAGAATTTATCGCGCAGGCGCAGGATGCCGAGCGGGGTCGATCGGATCGTGATCAACTGCACCACCGCGAACATCAACGTGTCGCGCATCAGGTCCGGCGGGATGCCGAAGCTCTCGCTCCACGTCCACAGGATTGCCACGCTGAGCACCGCACCGAGCAATGCGCTGCATAAATCGAGAATCCCAGACAGCCGCAGCAACCGCGCCAGCCTTGGCGTGTCGCCGGTCTGGATCGGCTCGACGCCGTATTGGACGATGATCTGCCACGTCTGGAAGCCGACGAACGTCGCCAAAGCCTGCGCGGCCCCGCTGATGAGCGCGAACCGGCCGAAATCGACCACGCCCAACGTCCGCGTCGCGAAGCCGAGATAGAAGAGCGACAGGATCGCCAGCACGCTGCGACTGGCGAGTAGCCAGCCGAGGTTGCGCGCCGCCGCCCGGAAGATCCCGGTCGTGCCGGCTGGAGCCGGCGTAGACGCCGGTGCCGGGGGAGGAGCGGGGGCCTGAACCATGCAGTCCGGCCCCTATAACGCGTTACCCGACGCGGCAAGTGCGGCGCGGTACGGAGGTGCTTCGGAATGCCGGAGGTGACAAAGTGCCGAGCGGCTTATAGATCGCGGACGATCGGGCGAGCGTGCGGCCCGGGTATCGAGGATACTTCTCCATCTGCGGAATTGCCGGCCTTTACGCGCGAGGAAGCGGTGTCGTCTCGCCCCGCCTCGTTACCGCGCAGTGCGACGCGATCCTCCACCGCGGGCCCGACGACCAGGGCGTGCTGACCGACGGCGATTTCGGCTTCGGCATGCGCCGGTTGAGCATCATCGACATCGAAGGCGGACACCAGCCGTTCCATTCGCCCGACGGCCGCTACGCGCTGGTCTTCAACGGCGAGATCTACAATTTCCGCGAACTTCGACGTGAGTTGCAGGCGCTGGGGCGCGTGTTCGAGAGCGCGGGCGATACCGAGGTGATCCTCGCCGGCTACGAACGCTGGGGCGACGACGTCTGGGCGAGGCTCGACGGGATGTTCGCGGTCGCGGTGTGGGATACGCTCGCCCGGCGCCTGATCCTCGCGCGCGATCCGATCGGCATCAAGCCGCTATATTATACCGATCAGGCCGCGGGGTTCGCCTTCGGCTCCGAGTTGAAGACACTGACGCTGCTGCCGGGAATGGCGTTCGACGTCGATCGGCGCTCGCTCCACGATTATTTCAGTTTCGGCCATGTCCGCACGCCACGCTCGATCTACGCACAGGTGCGGACCTTGCCGCCGGGTCACGTGATGACCGTCGAGGCGAGCAGCACGCCGACGATGCGCGCTTATTGGACGCCCGCCTATCACCCCGGCGAGCCTCAGTCCGAAGCGCAGTGGATCGAGCAGTTTCGCGACGAGTGGCTCGACACGATCGGCAAGCAGATGGTCGCCGACGTCGATGTCGGTGCGTTCCTGTCGGGCGGCGTGGATTCCTCCGCAGTGGTCGCCGCGATGGCGCGGGTCTCGGATCGCCCGGTCCGCACGTTCACGATCGGCTTTCCCGATCCGCGCTTCGACGAATCGCAGCATGCGGAGGCGATCGCGCGGCATCTCGGTTGCCATCACGTAACGCGCACGCTGGAGTTGGCGGATGCGCAGGCGATGCTGCCCGAGGTCCAGCATTGTTACGACGAGCCGTTCGCCGACCCTTCCGCGGTGCCGACCTGGTACGTCAGCCAGATCGCCGCGCAGGAGGTGAAGGTCGCGCTGTCGGGCGATGGCGGCGATGAGCTGTTCTTCGGGTACAAGCGGCATGCGACCGAGCGGCGGATCGGGTCGCTACCGGCGCCGTTGCGTCGCTTGGCGCGCGCGCTGGATGCGGTGCCGACCTTGCCGTCGCGCCACGCGAACGCGGTGTTGCAACGCTGGCGGAAAACCACCGGCAGCGCCGCACTGCCGAACGGCGTAGCGCGGTTCTTCGCCAAGACCCAGATCACCAACGACGCCTTCCGGCGCGAGATATTCTCCGCGGAGTTTATCGCCGAGGAGGAGGGCGGGATTGCTGCGCTGGTCGCGGAATATTTCCCCGATCCCGCCGCGATCTCGACGGACACGCTCGAGCAGTTCGGCCTCGCCGACCTCGCGCTCAACCTCCCCGGCGCGATGCTGACCAAGGTCGACCGCGCAAGCATGGCGCATTCGCTCGAGGTGCGCGTGCCGATGCTGGGGCAGGGCATGGTCGACCTCGCGCTGTCGATGCCCGCCGACATGAAGCTGAACGGCAAGGTCGGCAAATACGTCATCCGCCAGGCAATCGCACCGTGGTTGCCGGAAGGGATCCTCGACCGGCGCAAACAGGGCTTTCAGATGCCGCTCGCCGCGTGGTTCGCCGGCGACTTCGGGGCGTATGCCGAGCAGCTCTGGCGCGACAGTGGCGTGCGCGAGCAGGGCATCTGGCGTGCCGGGGCGGTCGACAAGGTGTTTGCGGATCACCGGGCGGGGAAGCGGGATTACAGCCGGTTCCTGTATGCGCTGGCGATCTATTGCCTGTGGTGGATCGGGCGGCCCAAGGCGCTCCACATACCCTGATCCTCCCCCGCAAGGGGGAGGTGGCTGGCCCTTGCCAGACGGAGGGGGAGGCAGGCGATCACCGACGTTGCGTGTCCTCCCCCTCCGTCACCTGCGGTGCCACCTCCCCCTGGCGGGGGAGGATTGTTACGCCAGCCAACTCACCAACGTCTCACCCTTCGCCTTGCGCATCATCGCCTGCACCAGCCGCACCAGATGCACCACCAGAGAGATCGCCGTCCAAGCCGCCACCCCGATGATCCCCCAGTCGGGCCGCATCACCACCAGCGCCGCGAACAGGATGACCATGTTCGGGTTCCGCCGCGCAGTGATCAGGCGGAACCAGCTGTCGAACCGTTCCCACACATGGATGTGCATCCCGAAGCGGACGATGAACGCGCCCTCGATCAGGCGTTGCGCGACATAACCGAACAGCATCGTGCCGATCACCGCCCAGAACGTCGTGTCGTCGAGCGGTCGGCCGTACGGCGCGCACCCCGCGGCCCAGGCCCACCACCAGAACGGCGGATGGACCAGGTCGACGCCGTGATCCCACGCATTGCCGAGCTTCGACGAGGTGATCGTGCAGCGCGCAAGCTTCCCGTCGACGGTGTCGAGCACCATGAAGAACAGCCCCGTGGCGAGCCCGGTCCAGAACCAGCCATACCAGAACGCCACGGTCGCGACGATGCAGAGCACCGATCCGAGCGCGGTCACTTGGTTCGGCGTGATCCCGGCGCGCGCGCAGACCCGCGTGATCGCCAGCGCCCATTCCGGCCAGAGATACTTGGTCAGCACGTCGGTAACGCCCTTGTACGCGCCGACATAGCTCGCGCGCTCGATCGCGGGCACCGCGGCGGGGGTCAGCAGTTCGGCGAACGGACGCTCGCGCTTGCGGAGCGCCTCGTTGAGGATGCCATCTTCGGCCTCGGCAGCGATCACCGTCAGGCCGGACACTAGCGGCGCTTCGCCGAGCATCGCGGCGGTCATGCGCTCGCGCTCGTCGGGGTTGCGGACATGCGCGAGGACGGGGACGCCGGTGCGCGTCACGACCGTACCGGGCCGCGTCTTCAGATGCGCGATCCACACCGGATCGAACGCATAGCAGAGGTTGGCGAGGATCACTGGTCCGCTTCCGTCGTCGTCCGGCAGCCCCTGTGCGACGCCTATGCGGCGTATCCGCTCGGCATTGGTCATGCCCCAGAGCAGCGTGTCGTTCGCCCGGACGGTCCGGAGCGCTGGCGTGGGGGAGGTTGGATCTACCATGCGGCACCCGTTACCCGATCTGGTCGCGAAAGCGAGAGGTGAGCGCTCTCGGTCCGCGATCGCGTCTAGTTCCCCCGCGAAGGCGGGGGCCCAGGATCAAGCAGCGCTGCGGTTGGTATCCTGGCGCCCCGCCTTCGCGGGAGAACGGTTATTTTTAGACCGGTGTGGCTTCCAGCAGTCGAACGATCTCCCCGGCAGCGCGCACCGAACCCCCTTCAACCGCGCCGAGCGATCGTGCCGCAAACTCTGCCTGCACCCCAGCATACCCCGCATGCCTCAACGCCGCCCGGTCCACCGCCGCGACCACGTCCGCGACGTCGCCGACCACCTCACCACACGCCCACATCGCATAGTTCGGATCGCCCTCCCACGCGGCACCCCCCGCGTTGAGAAACACGCACGGCCGCGGTCGCATCAGGAATTCGATCACCTGGCTCGACGTATCGCCGAGATACACGTCCGCGACGCCGGTATAGCTCCCGTCGACCATCGCGAACCCATCGATGTCGCAATGCACATGCGGCAAGTCGCCGATCTCGCGCATCAAATCCGCGACTTCGGGCGCGCGTTCCACCAGCCGCTGGTGCGGCGCGAAGATCAGATTGTAGCGCCCGTCCGCGACGATCCGCCGCACGACCTCCGCTCCCCAGCGCCACCATGACGAGCGATGCTGCTGCCAGTGCGGCGTATACAGAACGACCGGTCGGGTATCCGCAAATGGGGGCGCTGCGTGCGTCCGATGCGTGAAATCGGCCTTCACATAGCCGGTCGCGACGAACCGGTCAGGCGCGAACCCGCGATCGAGATAGGTCCGTCGCTCCAGCTCGCTCGGCACCAGTGTCAACGCCGCGGCACGCCGGCGCGGGTCGTCGCGCGCGCTCATCGAGCCGACGCCGTGCGACGTCTTCACGAACTTCGCACGCATCGGGAACAGCCGGGGGAGCCAAAGGCTGGTCTGTTCGGCGCACACCACGATGCTGGCGCTGCGTAGGTAGGGAAGCAGCCGGAGCAGCATCGGCATCTTGGCCGGCAGCACGGGATTGCGCCCGCTGCCATCGTCGGCGACCGCGCGAAAGCCCGGCGTGCGGCGGATGCGGACGGTCGGGAAGGGGGCGGTCCAGCGTGTCAGCAACGTCTCGTGGATCGAGGTGCTGACCCAGAGTTCGATCGGCACGTCCGACGTCGCGGCCAGTGCCTCGACGATCGGATAGAGATGCGGGATCAACAGCGTCTCGCCGAGGAACAGAAACGCGACCTTTTGTGTCATGGCCGGGGATCGCGTTCCCACAGCGCGATATCCTCGGGCCGGTCGATCTCCTGCCAGTGCGCGCCGGTCGCGATCCGCACCGCCGTCACGCCCGGCCCCTGTGCGACCCGCGCGACGACGGCGTGGTGGTAGGCGTGGATGCCGTTCTCCTCACCGATCACCGCGCGCAGGGCGTCGGCATAGGCTGAGCCACCATGCGACACGATCAGCCCGAGCGAGCGATCGGTCGCCTCATGGTCGACGAGGTGCTTGCCGACCGCGATCACGCGGTCGCCGTCCGCCTCGACCAGCATGTCATCAAGGCCGGCATCGTCGAGCGGCTCGACCAGCAACGCCACGCCGCCCGCGCTGCCGCCGCCGAGCGCGGTGCGCAGGATCGTCGGCTCGAACACGGTGTCGCCGTTCATCAACGCGAACGGTGCTTCGAGATACGCACGAGCCGCCCACACGCTGCCGATGCTGTTGGCGATTCCCCAGAACGGGTTGAAGACGAGCTCGGTCGGCAGGCCACCGTTGCGCGCGGTCAGGTGTGCCGCGATCTGGTCGATCCGGTAGCCGCCGACGATCACCGCGCCGTCAAAGCCCGCCGCGGCGACCGCGTCGAGCTGGTGATCGAGGATCGCGCGACCACCCACTTCGACCAGGCATTTCGGCGTGGTGAGCGTGAGCGGCAGGAGCCGCGATCCGTGACCCGCGGCAAGGATGATGGCCTTCATGGGGTGAGGCTGTACGGGCGAAGTGTGGCAGGAAAATGCATGCGGTAGAGGGTTGGGAGGACGCAACGCTGCGTAATCCACTCCGTCATGCCGGGCCCTTCGACAAGCTCAGGAGAGCCTCGTTCCGGCATCCACCGTTCCGCATGCTCTCCACCATCGAGTTTGCGGAACGGTAGACCCCGGAACAGGTCCGGGGTGACGAGCGTGCGGGTCGCGACTATCGCCGCACCGCCTCGGCATCCGCACGAGACCAGCCGCCGCCCATCGCCTGGTACAGAGTCACATACGCCGTCAGCCGATCCGCCCGGGCCTGCACCAGCGACAGTTCCGCGGTCAGCAGCCCGCGTTGCGCATCGAGCTGATCGATATACGCCGAATAGCCCGCGCGGTAGCGGTTCGAGGCATTGCGCAAGGCCCCCGCGAGCGCATCGCGCTGCCCGGCGAGCGCCACCGCCTGCTCGCCCGAGCGCTGGACGCCCGCGAGGCTGTCGTCGACCTCGCGGAACGCCTGGAGCGCGGTGCGGCGATAGGCGAACGCGGCCTGATCGCGGCGCGCGGTCGCGGCATCGGTCTGCGCCCCCAGCCGCCCGCCGTCGAAGATCGGGCTGAGCACGCTCGCGCCGATCGAGAATACCGCGATCGGGTTGGCGAGCGCGCTGGAGAGCACCACGCCTGCCGAGCCGGTCAGCGCGAGGTTGGGCAACATCGCCGCGCGGGCGCTGTCGAGCGAGCGATCGGTGGCGACCAGGGTCTGCTCGGCCTGGTAGAGATCGGGGCGGCGGCGGAGCAGGTCTGCGGGCAGGCCGTCCGGGATCGCGGGCGCGGCGAGCTGGTCGAGCGTACGGCCGCGCGCGATCGGGCCGGGCGTGTCGCCCAGCAACAGGCTGAGCGCATTTTCCTGCCGGCTGATCGCCAATTCGGCGGCGGGGACGAGCTGTTCGGTGGCGTGATATTCCGCGTCCGATTGCCGGAGTTCGAGGTTCGAGGTGTAGCCGGACTCGGCCCGTCGGCGTGCGATCCTCAATCCCTCGGCACGCGCCGCCAGCGTCTGGCGCGCGACCGCGAGGCGCAGGTCCAGTGCGCGCAGCGTGATGTAGCCGGTGGCGACGCTGCTCGCGATCCCGAGGCGGACGGTGTCGCGCGCGGCCTCGCTGGCGAGCAACTGCGCACGGGCGGCGCGAGTCGCCTGGCGGAGGCGGCCGAACAGGTCGAGGTCGTAGCTGATCGCCACTGCCGGTTGCGCGCCGAGCGCGTCGGAGGCGGTGCCGAGCGGGCTGACGGTCTGGCCGGTGGTGCCGGGCGCCGAACCGCTGACCAGCGGCGTCTGCTGCGCGCGGGCAAGACGGGTTGCGGCGCGGGCTTCGTCGATGCGCGCGGCGGCGGATCCTAGGTCTGGGCTGTTGGCGAGCGCTCGGGTGACGAGATCGGTGAGGACGGGATCGCCGAACGCGCTCCACCAGTCGGCGCGGATCGGCGCGCCGGGGCCGAGCGCGGTGCGCCATGCGGGGGGCGGGGTGACGGCGGTGGCGGCGGGGGCTTCGGGTCGGGGGCCGATACAGGCCGTGGCGAGGAGGGCGAGGGTTAAGGCGCCGACATTCCAACTACCCGGATGTGTTCGGCGCGTGTTGCTCTCGACGACTGCAAAGCTTGTTTCCCCGCGAAGGCGGGGACCCAGACTGGGCTCCCGCCTTCGCGGGAGAACAAGGAAGGGAGAGCTGTCGTCTGATTGTGAGCGCGCGTCACCCGGTACGTGGTCCGGGAAAGACGTGGGGGTAATGCTTGATCTCGGCAGCATCACCGAAACCCCGGCCCACCGGCCGTATCCACCCGAGCCTGCACCGACATCCCCGGCCGCAACCGCGCGCTCAAGCGCTGCCCTGCATCCACCCGAATCCGCACCGCGATCCGTTGCGGCACTTTCGTGAAATTCCCCGTCGCATTGTCCGCCTTCAGCACCGCGAACTCCGACCCCGCCGCGGGGGAGATTCGCTCGACACGCCCGGTCAGCCGTTCATTCGCCAATCCGTCCACCGTGAACGACGCGGACTGACCGACCGTCATCCGCGCGGTCTGCGCTTCCTTGAAGTTCGCGATCACCCAGGTTTCGGGCGGTACGAGGAACATCAGCTGTGACCCGGCCGTCACATATTGCCCGAGCCGCACGCCGACCTCGCTCAACCGCCCCGTCTCGGGCGCGCGGATCACGGTGTTGGCGAGGTCGATCCGCGCTAGCTGGCGTGCGGCTTCCGCGCCGGAGACACCGGCCTGCTGGCCGCCGCGGCCGACTTCGACGGTGCGGATATCCTGCCGGGCGATTTCGCGCGCGGCCTTGGCCTGCTGGACCTGCGCTTGAGCCTGTCGCAGCGCCGCCAGCGTCTGGTCGCGCTCTCGCAAGGATACCGAGCCGTCCACGACCAGATCGTTGACCCGCGCCATGTCCGCCTGCGCGCGCATCAACTGCGCCGCCGCATTGGCGACCGCGGCATCCTGCGCCGCCAGGCTCGCTTCGCGACTGGCGGCGGTCTGGCGGCTGTTCGCCAGCGTCGCCGCTTGCGCGTCGAGCTGCGCCTGCGCCTGATCGACCCGCTGGCGGTAGATGCGGTCGTCGATCTTCACCAGCGGATCGCCCTGCTTCACGTCGGCGAAGTCGCGCACCAGTACCTGCGTCACATAGCCGCTGACCTGCGGGCTGATCACCGTCGTCCGGCCGCGCACATAGGCGTTGTCGGTCGACTGATACGCGGTCGCGAACGGCGGCAGGCGCCACGCCGCCAGCACCGCACACACGCCGGCGATCGCGAGAAGGACGATGACGACGATGACCGTACCGCTCGGCGGTTGCGGACGCCAACCCGAGCCGACCGGCGTTACGGGCGCAGCAGGTGTCGGCGCCACCTCGGCCAATTTCTCTTCCGCCAGTCTCTCTTCGGTCGCCGGCTCCTCGGCTACCGGGCTGCGTGCGTCGCTCATGTCATCCCCTCAGCCGGGCCCTCCAGCCGCGCACGCCGTTCGCGTCGTGCGCGTCTCGCCAGCAGGAACAGCAGATACCCGAACGTCCCGCCAGCAAGAACGGCGATCAACCGGAAGACGTCGGCATACGCAAGCACGTTCGCCTCGCGTGTCGTGGTTTGCGACAGGATCGCCGCACCCTCGGCGTTGCGCAGGGTCGGGTCGACGATCACCCGGCTGACTGCGGCGCCGCCGGCGGCCAGACGTTGCGTGACGATCGGGTCAGTCGGCGAGATCTGCTGGACCAGGGCCGCGCTGTTCGCCTTCTCGCGGATCACCTGATAGCTGCCGAGCAACGCGGTGCCGCCGAGCCCGCCGAGCGAATTGATGATCCCGAACAGCGCGATGAAGCTGATGATGTGCCCCGCGCCCTCCTTGAGCGCGCGGGTCATCCCGAACAGCAACGCCGGCCCGAGGAAGAACGTCGCGGAAAAGCCGATGATCGCCTGCGTCACGTACATCTGCGGCGCACGCGTCAGGCTGGTCGCGTAGGAATCGAACCACGCCGCCACCGCGACCAGACCGATGGCGAGCATGATCGGGTGGCCGAGCCGCTCGACGTCGAGCGTCACCGCGCTCGCGATCACGCCCGCGACCGACGCGACGAAGATGATCAGGAAGAACGGCACGAGCTGGTCGTTGTTCTGGCCTAGCACCGTCAGCAGCCCGACCGACGCATAGGTCTGCTCCGACAGCACGATCCGCGCCATTACGATGACGATGGTGAAGCGGACGATGTCGGCGCTGCCCAGCCAGCGCGTGTTGAGTAGCGGGTTGGCGCGGTGGTGCTCGACGACGATCGCGGCGGCGAACATCGGGATCGCGACGATCAGCGCCCAACCGATCCACGGCGCGTTGGTCCACCACACGATCCGCCCGAGCCCCAGCACGGCGGCGAACAGCGCGGTCGAGCCTGCGAACAGGACGAAGGTCAGGAAATCGAGCGGCTCGAATGCCTTGCTCCGCGTCGTCGGCGGCAGGCGCAGAGCGGCGACCGCGGCGAGCGAGAGCAGTGCGAGGCCGAGTTCGAACAGGTACAGCGTGCGCCATTGCGACATCGCCAGCAGGTCCGGCGAGAACAGGCGGGCGAGCGGCGTCGCGCATTGCGGGATGCCGATGCCGAGCACGACTGCCTTCAGCCGCCATTTCGCCGGGAGCGACTGCATCACGTAATACAGGCACAGGCTGCTCAGCGCGGCGCCCGCCATCCCGCTGATCGCGCGCACCGCAATCGCGGTCGCGAAGCCGTGCACGAACAGATGCGCGAGCGTGATCAGCACGTAGAGCAGGAGGAAGATCATCGCGAACGGACGCAGGCCGAACTGCGCACGGAACTTGATCATCAACAGATTTATGCTGACGTTGGTCATCACATACACCGTCGGCAGCCACGCGATCTCGGCCGGGTCGAGCCCGAGCGCGCCCTGCAGCGTGTAGGTGTTGGCACTGATCAGCGCGTTGCCGAAGCCGACCGTCAGGCCGAGGAGGACGCCGATCAGGGCATAGGCAATCTGGCGGCGTCGCGGGTGCAGCGGGGAGCCTGGCGAGCCCGGCAGGATGGGACGTTCGTGATCGGCGAACTGCCAGTCCTCTTCGCTCAGGAAGTGTCTGATTCTCTGGGCGATCATGGTTGGGTGGTTCTGGCATGATCGTGGAGGGACGTCATCGGCTAACAGTGGTGATCATGCGCAACCGGAATTTGAAAGCGCGCACCACCCCGGCGAAGGCCGGGGCCCAGTTGGAAAGGTTGGAGTAACGACGGACTGCCCGCAGTGAATTCCGTCCCCCAACTGGGCCCCGGCCTTCGCCGGGGTGGTGGTACTCTCGAATACGGCCCCAACCAAAATGCTGCACCGCAGCGGAACCCCTCCCGCGCCCGACCGTTGCGCCTGAATGCGCATGTTCAGATCGCTCCACGTCCCCTCCGAATGGGTCTGGCTGGAGAGCGTCGCCGTCGTCTCGGCGGCCATCCTCCTCGCGCTGGTCGCGCATTGGCTGACGATGCGGATCGCCGGCCATGCCCAGCGCCGCACCACGGCCAAGACCGACGGTCTCGTCCTCGCCCGCGTCCGGCGCCCGCTACGCGCGGTGTTCGTCGCCGTCTCCGTGGCGTTCGTCGCGCGGATCCTGCCGATGGACAACGACATCGAGGATTTGTGGAAGCAGATGCTCGGCTTCCTCGTTCCCGCGCTGCTCGGCTGGCTCGCGGTCGCGGCGCTGCGTGCGTTCCAGGACGTGATCGAGATCCGATCCGACATCACCGTCGAGGATAATCTGCGCGCCCGCCGCAAGCGCACGCGCGCGGCGATCCTCGGGCGGATCGGGACGTTCTTCATCGTCTTCATCAGCGTCTGCCTGATGCTGCTGAGCGTACCTGGCATTCGCTCGATCGGCGTCACGCTGATGGCGTCGGCGGGTATCGCCGGCCTGGTCGTCGGTGCGGCCGCTCAGCCTGCGCTGAAGAACCTGATCGCCGGCGTGCAGATGGCGTTCACCGAGCCGATCCGTCTCGACGACGTGCTGATCGTCGACGGAGAATGGGGGCGCGTCGAGCAGATCAACCTGACCTTCGTGGTCATCAAGATCTGGGACGAACGCCGCCTGGTCGTGCCGGTGTCGAAGTTCCTCGAACAGAGCTTCCAGAACTGGACGCGTGAGACTAGCCAGTTGCTCGGGTCGGTGTTCTGGTACGTGGACCCGGCAACCGACGTGCCGCGACTGCGCGAGAAACTGGGCGAGATCGTTACCGCCAACCCGCGTTGGGACAAGCGGTTCTACAACCTCCAGGTCACCGACGTGAAGACGGACTGCATCGAACTGCGCGGACTGATGACCGCGAAGGACGCCGCGATCGCGTTCGATCTGCGCTGTGACGTGCGAGAGGCGCTACTGAAATATATCCGTGAAGACATGCCCGAAGCGATCCCGCGCAACCGCCTGCTGATGGCCACGGACCCGGTTAGCCGTCCTCCGAACTAACCCCAAAATCGTCCGTCATGCCGGACTTGTTCCGGCATCCACCCGTCCGCGCAATCAATGGCCGATGAGCAGGGGCACCGGTGGATCCCGGAACAAGTCCGGGATGACGGGGCGATTGGGGAGGCGGTTTAGGCTTCGACATGCTCCGGCACAGCCTCGAGCGCGGTGATGAACAGCTCGCACCACCACATCACGTCCTCCTTGCGGACGTTGTCGATCAGCTTTTCCCAACGCTCTTTCCGCTCGGCCAACGGCATCTTCAGCGCCCGCGCGATCGCGTCGGACAGTTCCTCCGGGCTGTACGGATTGACCAGCACCGCGTCCGGCAACTGTGCCGCGGCCCCCGCGAACTGCGAGAGGATCAGCACGCCCGGATCCTCGGGGTCCTGCGCCGCGACATACTCCTTCGCGACTAGGTTCATCCCGTCGCGCAGGGGCGTCACCAGCCCGACGCGAGCGGCGCGATAAATCCCGGCCAGCACATCGCGCGGAAAGCCCTGGTTGACGTAGCGGATCGGCGTCCAGTCGATGTCGGAATATTCGCCGTTGATCCGCCCCGACAGCGAATCGAGGTTCGCGCGGATCTCCTGATACGTATCCACCTTCTCGCGCGAGGGCGGCGCGATCTGGAGCATGTAGACCAGCCCGCGCCGATCGGGATTTGCGCCAAGGAAGCGCTCGTAGCCGGCAAACCGCTCGGCCAGACCCTTGGAATAATCGAGCCGGTCGACCCCGACTATCAGGCTGCGCCCGGTCGCCGACATATACATCCGCTCCTTGGAATGGCGCGCCGTGTCGCTGTTCGCCGACTTCTCGAAATCCGCGGTCTCGATCCCGATCGGCGTGGTGATCGCCTTGATGGTGCGGTCGCCGACCGTCACCCAGCCATCGTTGCCGACCACGCCATCGAGCTGGCTGGTGACGTAATGCAGGAAGCTGTCGAGCCAGTCCTGCGTCTGGAACCCGACCACGTCATACGCGAACATCGATTCGACGAGTGCCCGGTGGCTAGGCAGCGACAACAGCATCGCCATCGGCGGCCACGGGATATGGAGGAAGAACCCGATCTTGTTCTCGACGCCGAGCTTGCGCAGTTCCTGGCCAAGCGGGACATGATGATAGTCGTGCACCCACACCAGATCGTCGGGCTCGATCAGCGGCAGCACCGTCTCCGCAAACCGCTTGTTGACGCGCGCGTACCCGCTGGAGAAATCGCGTTCGAACTCGGTCAGGTCGATCCGGTAATGGAACAGCGGCCACAGCGTGCGGTTCGCGTACCCATTATAATATTCGTCGAAATCCTGCTCTTCGAGGTCGATCGTCGCGGTGGTGACGCCCTTGCCCTGCTGGAAGTTGATGTGGCCGGTGAAGGTATCGGTGATCTCGCCCGACCAGCCAAACCACACGCCACCCTTTTCGCGAAGCGCCGCGAGCAGTGCGACCGCGAGGCCGCCCTGGTTGCCCGAAGGCGCATCGACCGACTGGACGCGGTTCGAAATGACGACGAGGCGGCTCATCGGACGGCACTCCACGGCTTGCTGAGCAGGACCGCGCAATTGATCAGCCCAACCAGCGAATAGGTCTGCGGGTAATTGCCCCACAGTTCGCCAGTCGTTGGATCGATATCTTCCGACAACAGCCCGGCAGGGGTGCGCCGCGCGACCATTTCCTCGAACAGCGCGCGCGCGTCCGCAGTCCGGCCGGTCGCATGCAGCGCCTCGATCAGCCAGAAGGTGCAGACGTTGAACGCGGTATGTGGCAGTCCGAAATCATCCTCGGTCGCATAGCGCAGCATGTGGCTGCCGCGCCGTAGACCCTCCTCGACCGCCTTCAGCGTCGACTGGAACCGCGGATCGTCGGGCGCGAAGAAGCGCAGGTCGAGCAACTGGATCAGGCTCGCGTCGAGATCGTCGCCACCGAACGTCGCCGAGATACGCTGCGTATCCTCGCGCCATGCCGATTGCTCGATCGTCGCCCGGATCGTGCTCGCGCGCTCTTCCCAGAACGTCCGGCGATCCTCGAGCCCGAGCACCTCCGCTGCGTTGGCCAGCCGATCACACGCCGCCCAGCACATTGCCGCCGAATAGGTGTGGACGTGCGCCTTGGTGCGCAACTCCCACAACCCCGCGTCAGGCTTGTCGTACGTCTCCCACGCGCGGTCGCCGACCAGTTCGAGGCTCTTGAAGTCCTCCGCGCTCGACATCCGGAACAGCCGCTTGTCGAAGAACGCCTGGACGTCGGAGAGGATGATCTGGCCGTACGCGTCGTGCTGGATCTGCTCGTACGCCTGGTTGCCGACGCGCACCGGGCCCATCCCGCGATAGCCGGGCAAGTCGCTCTCGATCCGCTCGATCAGCGTCGCCTCGCCACCGACCCCGTACAGCGGCTGGACATGGCCGCCCTTCGACGCATCGACGATGTTGCGCAGATATTCGAGATACCCCTCCAGCACGTCGAGCGCGCCAAGCCGGTTGAGCGCCTGCACCGTATAGTAGGCGTCGCGGATCCAGCAGTAGCGATAGTCCCAGTTGCGCTCCGACCCCTCATGCTCAGGGATCGAGGTGGTCAGCGCGGCAACGATCGCGCCGGTCTCTTCGTGCTGGCAGAGCTTCAGCGTGATCGCTGCCCGGATGACGACGTCCTGCCACTCGACCGGCGTCGCGAGGCCGCGCACCCAGTGGCGCCACTCGTCCTTGGTCCGCGACAGCATCGCCTCGGCGGCCTCGTGGAGCACGCCCGCGAAACTCTCGTCGGGACCGAGGAACAGGTGCATCTGGCGCTCGAGCCGGAACCAGTTCTCGCCGACGATATGCCCGACGGGCGCATCGGTGGTGAGGCGCAACGTCTGATCATCCATCAGGAAACGGATGTGGTTCGAGCCCTGCGTATGCTCGGTCGGCTTTCCCCAATCGGTCGCAACGCGCATGCGGACGCGGATCCGCGGCGAGCCGGCGACCGGCTTGACGATCCGCACGAAGCTGGTCGGACGATAGGTGCGGCCTTCACGGACGAACCGCGGGCAGAAATCGATCACCTCGACCGCATTGCCCGCCTCGTCCTCATGCCGGGTTACCAGGATCGGCGTGTTGCGGATATAGGCTTGCGTGGTTTTCGCACCGCCCTCGAGTTCGATCGCCCAGAACCCGGTCTTGGGCGCATCGCCGCCAAGCAACGCGCAGAATGCCGGGTCGCCGTCGACCCGGGGCACGCAGCCCCAGACGAACGTGCCGGTCTTGTCGATCAGCGCGGAGACTTGGCAATTGCCGATCGGCCAGAGGTTCATGTCGGCGGTTTTTGTCGGTGCAGTCATCATAATTCCAGTATGGCGGCAATCCAGCCGCGAAGCGCGGCGACGTCGCCGAGGCGGTAGGTGGCGGCGGTAGGGCGCAGCTCGCCGATCAATATGCCCGCTCCACCGAGATCGCGCGCGGCCTCGAACCCGTCCTCGTCGGTGACGTCGTCGCCGAAGAAGAACGGCGTGCTGCCCGCCATTTCCGGCGCGGCGATCAGTGCGCGGATCGCCGAACCCTTGTCGCCGGGGGTGCGCAGTTCGACCATCATCTTGCCGCGCTGAAGCTTGAGGCCGTGGGCGACGGCGAGGTCCTCGGCGAGGCGGACGGCGGCGGGTTCGAAGTCCGGTGCCATCCGGTAGTGCAGCCCGGCGCCAAGGCTCTTGGCTTCGTAGACGAGGCCGTTGGCATCGGCGAAGGCGCGCAACGCGTCGGCCGCGGCTTCGAGCGAGGCAGGGCGCTCGGCAGCGACATGGCCGTTGTCGGGCGTACGCGTTTCGGCCCCGTGACTGCCTGCGACCGCGAACAGATGCGCGTGTCGCCCGAGCATCGCGTCAAGCTGCGCGATCGATCGCCCGCTGATGATTGCTACCCGTCCACGGAAGCGCTCGGCGAGCGTATCGAGTGCATCGAGCAGGGTCTGGTCGATCACGACCGCATCGGGCGTCGCGGCAAGATCGACGAGCGTGCCGTCGAAATCGAAGAACAGGCTCACGGCGTCGGGCACGGCAAGAGGCGGCGCGAGGACATCAGTCGCGGGCTGGCGTTCGGCTAGCATCATCCCTGAACCCATGGCGCCATCGCTCCGTTCCGCTGCACTGCAAAATTGGAACGGGTGCGGTTCGATTTTTAGGGCGGAGCGATCGACTGACGCGACCGCCCCTTCATGTTCTCCTGCGAACGCAGGAGCCCAGGACCCAGCAGCGCACCGCCCGTAACTCTGGCCCCCAGGTCTTCGCCGGGGTGGTGGTGTGTGGCGGATGCGCACTTCACACCCCCTCCGTCATTCCGGGCTTGTTCCGGCATCCACCGTTCCGCATCTTCAGAACCTCGAGAGAATGCGGACCGGTGGACCCCGGAACAAGTCCGGGGCGACGGAGGCGCCAGCAAACCTTGTTTCCCCGCGAAGGCGGGGACCCAGACTGGACTCCCGCCTTCGCGGGAGAACAAAGCAGCGGCCGCGACCTGCGTTGGACAGCGCATCCGCGTCCCATCGGAACAGCTGCGAAGCAAGCCCGCGTTGACGGGGCTAGTCAAAGCTGCCGCCCCCCCCCATCCACCCCCTCTGCGACACCTCGCGACACAAAACCGCTGGACTAGCAAACGCCGCTTGGTCATGCCTGCCGCCCATGTCCCGCGTCCGCGTCCTTCTCTTCGCACCCGTATCCGCGGGCGTCCTGCTAGCCGGCTGCACCGTCGGCCCCGACTACCACCCCAAGGCGGCGGCAGAGCTCGGCGTCCCCGACGCCTATTCGGTCACCCCCACGACCAGCCCCGAAGACCTAACCCGCTGGTGGCAGAAGTTCGACGACCCCGTCCTCGGCCAGCTCGTCGAGCAGGCCGCCGCCGCCAACCTCGACATCGCACAGTCCGTCGCCCGCCTCCGCCAGGCCCGCGAAAGCCTGCTCCAGAACCGCGCGTCACTCCTCCCTACGGTCAACGGCTCGGCCGGGTACCAGCGCAACGAGAACGTCCGCGGCGGCGGGCGCTCGTTCACGCTGCCCGACGGTACCGTCGTCGATACCGGCGGTGGCGGGGCCAACAGCTTCACGCTCGGCGCCAGCGCCAGCTACCAGGTCGGCGTCTTCGGAGAGATCCGCCGCACCGTCGAGGCCAGCCGCGCGGACTACGCCGCATCCGGCTACGACTACGCCACCGTCCTGATCTCGGTCGAGAGCGAGGTCGCGCGCAACTACGTCCTCGCGCGCCTCTACCAACAGCAGCTCGCCAACGCCCGCGCCTCGCTCGCGATCCAGGACGACAACCTCGAAATCGCCGGCTTCCGCGTCCAGGCCGGCCTCGTCTCCAGCGTCGACGTCGAACAGGCGCGCGCCCAGCGTGCCCAGACCGCCGCGACGATCCCCAGCCTCGACCAGCAATATGCCGCCGCCGTCGCGCGGATCGGCGTGCTGATCGGCCAGGCTCCCGGCGCGCTGCGCCCGCTGATGGCGCCCGCAAAGGCGATCCCGACCGGTCCCGCCGCGGTCGGCGTCGGCATCCCCGGCGACACGCTGCGCCAGCGCCCTGACATCCGCTCGGCCGAACGCGCGCTCGCCGCCGCCACCGCGCGGATCGGTGTCGCGAAGGCGCAGCTCTACCCGGCGCTCGCGATCACCGGCAATCTGAACACCAATGCGACCTCGATCGGCAACATCGGCGATGCGATCACGGGCAGCCTGTTCGCCGGCCTGACGCAGGCGATCTTCAACGGCGGACGGTTGCGAAGCCAAGTCCGCACCAGCGAAGCCGCCGCCGACGGCGCGCTCGCGCTCTACAAATCCACCGTCCTCACCGCGCTGGAGGATGTCGAGAACGCCGTCGTCGCGCTGCAGACTGCGCAGGAACGCGAGCGCCAGTTCGCCATCGCGCTCGACGCTTCGAACAATTCCGCGATCCTCAGCCGCAGCCAGTACCGCGCCGGCCTCACCGATTTCACCACGCTCAACCAGCAGGAAACCGCGCTCCTGTCCGCGCGCAACGGCGCGACGCAAGCGCGCGCCGACGCCGCGACCGCGCTTATCGCCCTCTACGCGGCACTAGGCGGCGGCTGGGACTCCACCGTCATTCCAGAAGCGCCGGTTCGCGCGCCAACCAATCCAGAGGCACGCTGATGGCCGACGCATCGATCGACGACTTCCTCGGCGTAAAGCCGCAGGCCCCCTGGAAACGCTATGTGAAGTGGGTCGCGATCGCGATCGGCGTGGTCCTGCTCTGCCTGTTGCTCGCACGCTGCTTCGCGGCGAAGGAACAGACGCAATATTCGAGTGCACCTGCGCAACGCGGGAACCTTACGGTGACGGTCTCGGCGACCGGCAAGCTCGCGCCGACGACGCAGGTCACGGTCGGCTCGCAGCTGTCGGGTCTCGTCACCCAGGTCGTCGTCGACGTCAACGATCGCGTCGTCGCAGGCCAGCCACTCGCGCTGATCGATCCCGAACAGCTCGACGACCAGATCCGCCAGACCAGCGCACAGCTCGCGGCGAACCAGGCGCAGGTCGCGCAGGCGCAGGCCACCGTCGCCGAGGCGCGCGCGCAGTTGAACCGCCTCGAAGAGGTCTCGCGCCTGTCGGGTGGTCGGGTGCCGTCGAAGACCGAACTCCAGACCGGCCGCGCGAATTACCAGCGTGCAGTCGCCGCACAGAAGGTCGCCGAGGCCAACGTCGCCGCCAGCCGCGCGCTCCTCGCGCAGAACCAGACGCAGCGCGCGCGCGCGATCATCCGCTCGCCCGTCACCGGCGTCGTGCTCGCGCGCCAGATCGATCCGGGCCAGACCGTCGCCTCGTCGTTCAACACGCCGACACTGTTCGTGATCGCCGAAGACCTCACCAAGATGAAGCTGGAGGTCGCGATCGACGAGGCGGACGTCGGCGAGGTCAAGATCGGCCAGAAGGCCAGCTTCACGGTCGACGCGTTCCCCGGCCAGACCTTCCCCGCGACGATCAGCCGCGTCGATCTCGGTTCGAACCTGACGGTCAGTTCGGCGACCTCGTCCACCTCGACCACGACGACGGCCACCACGGGGCAGGTCGTGTCCTATGCCGCCGACCTCACCGTTGCGAACCCGTCGCTGACGTTGCGTCCCGGCATGACCGCGACCGCCGACATCGTCACCTCGGACAAGCGCAACGTGATGCTCGTCCCGAACGCCGCGCTGCGCTTCAAGCCGAGCGCTGCGACGGGCGATGCAGGTGGCGGCATCGCGGGCTCGCTGACCTTCCGGCCACGTCGTGGCGGCGGCGGTGCGGAGCGGACCGCGACGCTCGGCCGCGGCGCCCAGCAGACGGTCTACGTCAAGGGCGCGGACGGCACGCCGCAGCCCGTGCAGATCACCACCGGCGACACCAACGGCACGATGACCGAAGTCCTGTCGGGCAATCTCCAGCCCGGCGCGCAGGTCATCACCGGACAGCTCGCCAGCGGCGGCGACGACACCAAGCGCAGCGGCGGCGCACGCCGCTCGGGCGGCGCGAGCAAGGGCGGGGGCGGTGGCCAGTAACGATCCTTTGATCTCCCTACGCGGCGTCACCAAGACGTACGGGCAGGGCGCGACGATGTTCCAGGCGCTCAAGGGCGTCGACCTGGATATCGCGGCGGGCGATTTCGTCGCGGTGATGGGGCCGTCCGGGTCGGGCAAGTCGACGACGATGAACATCCTCGGCTGCCTAGACGTGCCGACCGACGGCACCTTCCTGTTCCGCGGGCATCATGTCGAGACGCTCGACCGCGACCAGCGCGCGCTGCTCCGGCGGAAATATCTCGGCTTCGTGTTCCAAGGCTTCAACCTCCTCTCGCGCACCTCCGCGTTGGAGAATGTCGAACTGCCCTTGCTCTACCGCGGCGACGAAAAGCGCGCGCGTCGCGATGCGGCGATGGCGAGCCTCGACACGGTCGGCCTCGCGGACTGGTGGGATCACACCCCGGCGGAACTCTCCGGCGGCCAGCAACAGCGAGTCGCGATCGCCCGCGCGCTGGTGACGAGCCCCGACGTGCTGCTTGCCGACGAACCGACCGGCAACCTCGACAGCGAACGCTCGGTGGAGATCATGCAGCTCCTCACGCGCCTCAACGCGGAAAAGAACATCACGGTATTGATGGTCACCCACGAACCCGACATGGCGGCGTTCGCCCGGACGGTGGTCCACTTCAAGGACGGCCTGGTGGAACGCATCGAAAGCCAGCACCGCCGAGGCGAAAGCGTGGAATCGTGAGCGCGCCACTATCTTCCCCCCTCCCGCAAGCGGGTGGGGGGGCAGAAGTCTTGCGCGGGGAAGAAGTCTAATGTTCGGCACCACGCTTTCCCTCGCGCTCCGCTCGATCCGCCGCCACCTCCTGCGGTCGTTCCTCACCATCCTCGGCATCGTCATCGGCGTCGGCGCGGTGGTGACGATGGTCACCCTCGGCAAGGCCACCACCGCGGCCGTCCAGCAATCGATCTCCGCGCTCGGCACCAACATCCTCCAGATCCGCCCCGGCCAGGGCTTCGGTCGCGGCGGCGGCGGGCCGCGTCCGCCCGACTTCAAGCCGGAAGACGTCGACGCCATCGGCAACCAGATCGCCGGAGTCACCGCAGTCGCACCGCAAGCGCAGGCCACCGCCACCGCGATCTACGAAGGCGCGAACTGGTCGACCACGATCAACGGCACCACCTCCGCCTATTTCCAGGTCCAGCCCTGGCCGCTCGCCGCGGGCCGCATCTTCTCGCCGGTCGAGGAAGCCGCGGGCAAGGCCGTCTGCATCATCGGCAACACGGTCCGCACCAACCTCTTCCGCGGCGGCGACGCGGTCGGCCTGCGGATGCGGATCGGCGCGATCAGCTGCGACGTGGTCGGCGTGCTCTCCGCCCGCGGCCAGGCCGGATTCGGCGGCGATCAGGACGACGTGGTCATCATGCCGATCAAGGCGGTCCAGCGCCGCTTCACCGGCAGCCGCGATATCCGCCTGATGCTCGTCGGCGTCGACCAGAAATTCTCAACCGCGACCGTCCAGGCCTCGATCACCGACCTGCTCCGCGAACGCCGCACGATCACCGCGGGCAAGGAAGACGACTTCAACATCTTCGACACGAAGCAGATTTCGGACACGTTGACCGGCACCACCACGCTGCTCACCGGCATCGTTGCCGCGGTCGCCGGGATCAGCCTGGTGGTCGGTGGAATCGGCATCATGAACATCATGCTGGTGTCGGTGACCGAGCGCACGCGCGAGATCGGTATCCGCCTCGCGATCGGCGCGGTCGCGCGCGAGGTGCTGATGCAGTTCCTCGTCGAGGCGATCGCGCTCTCGTGTCTTGGCGGCGTCATAGGCCTGATCGTCGCGCAGGCCGCGATCGCGATCATCGCGCCACTGATCAAGGTTCAGTGGCTGTTCGTGCCCGAGATCAACATCTTCGCCTTCGCCATCTCGGCCGTGATCGGCGTCGTCTTCGGCTATTTCCCGGCGCGACGCGCGGCGGCGATGAACCCTATCGACGCGTTAAGGCACGAGTGATCGCAGCCTTGGGATCATGGACCAGCGCCTGCAGCCGGTCCAGATCCTCGGGCGTGTCGATATCGATCAGCTCGGCGGGCGCAGTCACGACGTGCCGCCCCGCCTTCACCAGATCGCGCGCGCCCGCATCGCCGTCCAGCGTCAGCAGGAAATCGAACCGCTCGCGTCCGAACAGGGCAGGGGGCGACGGCTTCTCGCCATCGCTCGACGCGACCACCGCGTCCGCGCTGTCGGCGGCATCGAGCATCCGGTAGATATGCGCCGCGGTCACGCGCGGCATGTCGGCGAGCGCGATCAGCACGGCTTGCGCGCCCTCGTCCTTCGCGCACTGCACGCCAAGTTTCACCGACTGCGACATGCCCGACGACGGATCGTCGTTATGCACCACCTCGAAATGGTGGCTGATAAAGTCCAGCTTGCATCCGTCGGTGACCACCAGCCGCCGCTTGAAGGGAATGTTCTCGAACGCGGTGACGACATGCATGCCGAGCGGCTTGTTCAGGAACGGCACCTCGAGCTTGTTCGGGATGCCGAACCGCTCCGAGCGGCCCGCGGCCAGCAGGATCAGGAAGACGTCTTCAGCGGCGATCATTGAACGCTCCTATCATCGCCGCGGCGACCGACAGCGCAATCTCGGAAGGTCCGATCGCGCCGATGTCGAGCCCGACCGGCGCATCGATCCGGTCGATGTTCTCGGGCGTAACGCCCTCCGAGGCAAGCCGCTCGCGCCGCGCCGCATGGCTCTTGCGACTGCCGAGCGCACCGACATACGCGGCATCGGACGCGAGTGCAGCGATCAGCGCGGGGTCGTCGATCTTGATGTCGTGGCTCAGCGTCACGACCGCGGTCGACGGCCCCGGGCGATAGGCGGCGATCGCCTCGTCCGGCCAGCGATCGTCGAGCGTCACGCCCGGAAAGCGCTCCTCGGTCAGGAAGCGCGCGCGCGGATCGATTACTACCGTCTCGATTCCGAGTTCGCGCGCGAGCCCGGCCAAGGCCTGCGCGATCTGCACCGCGCCGACGATCAGCAGGCGGCGCGGCGGATCGTATCGGTTGACGAACACCTCCCCCGTTTCCAGCGGCCGCGCGTCGCTGTGCCCGGTATTGAGATCGGTCGTCACCGTCAGCGCATCGCCTCGATCGCGAGCATCGGCGATCCGGTCGAACAGTTCGGGATCGAACCCCTCGGCCGACACCGGCTGCACCATCACCGCGATCTCGCCACCGCAGGGCAGCCCGACCTCCCACGCAGCCGCATCTGCCACGCCGTAGTTCCGCACCTGGAACGGCGCCCCGGCGATCACCTCGGCAGCGGTCGCGAGGATGTCGCTCTCGACGCACCCGCCCGACACCGACCCTTCGAACCGCCCATCGGCATGGACGAGCATATGGCTCCCCTTGGGCCGCGGTGCGGACCCCCAGGTCGAGACCACCGTGGCGATCGCCATCGGTTCGCCCTTCCAGCTCTTCGCAGCAGCAAGCACGCTATCGTTTTCGGCCATGTTGTCTCTTCCGTCATGCCGGGCTTGTTCCGGCATCCACGGTGCCGCAAACCCTCAGCGTTCGATGTGCGGTCCGGTGGACCCCGGAACAAGTCCGGGGTGACGGAGGAGTTCCGTCAAATAGCCGGCAAACCCGCCAACAGCTTGTCGAGCGTCACCGGAAAGGCCCGAACCCTTACACCCGTCGCATTATAGATAGCATTCGCGACCGCAGCCCCCGCACCCGAAATGCCAAGCTCCCCAACGCCCTTCGCCCCGACCGGGTTCGCGGACGTGTCGATCTCCTCGATGAAATGCACCTCGAGCTGCGGGATGTCCGCATTCACCGCGACATGATACTCGCCGAAATCGGGGTTCACGAATGCCCCCGTCCGCGTGTCGACGATGCCCTCCTCGCTCAGCGCATAGGCGATCCCCCACGCCATCCCGCCGGTGATCTGGCTCGTCGCAGTCTTGCGGTTGAGCACCCGCCCGACGTCGAACACACCCAGCATCCGCCGTACGCGCGTTTCGCCCGTCACCGCATTCACCGCGACCTCGACGAAGTGCGCGCCGTGGCTCGCCTGGCTGGTGCGCTTGCTCTCGGCACCCGGCCCGGTCTTGCCCATCGCCACGATCGGTTCGCCGCGGACGAGATCGGCCAGCTTCACCTGACGACCGCCCGCGCTCACGCAGCCATCGTGCAGGCTCAGATCCTCGGGCGCCGCATTCATCCTGAGCGCGAGTTCGCCAAGGATATCCTCGCACGCCAGGACCACGGCCGAACACGCGCTGCCCGCCCCGAACGACCCGCCCGACCCCGCGCTCGGCGGGAAGTCGGTATCACCGAGCCGCACGTTCACGTCGGTCACTGGCAACCCGAGCATCTCGCCCGTAGTCTGCGCGAGAATCGTGTACGTCCCCGTGCCGATATCGGTCATGTCGCATTCGACCGTCGCGCGGCCGTCCGCTTCCAGCCGCACACGCGCTTGCGCCTCGACCGTGAAGTTGCCACGCAGGCTCGCCGCCATGCCGATTCCAACCAGCCACTCGCCCTCGCGCACCGAGCCCGGCGCCGGCACCCTGGCAGGCCAACCGAACCGCTCCGCCCCCTGCGTATAGCAATCGAGCATCCGCCGCGTGGAGAAGCGCTTGCCGCTCACCGGATCGCTCGCAGGCTCGTTGCGGCGACGCAGCTCAATCGGATCGATCCCGAGCTGCTCGGCCAGTTCGTCCATCGCGCACTCGACCCCGAACGTGCCGACCGCCTCGCCCGGCGCGCGCACGGCGCCGGTCGCGGGCAGGTCTACGCGGACGAGGTCGGTCTTGAACCGCCGCGCTTCGCCCCGGTACAGCGGCAACGTCCCGAACGGCACCGGCTCGAGGAATTCGCCATCGTCGTTCTGCGCGACGATGCTCTCATGCCCCATGCCGAGGATCACGCCGTTCTCGTCGGCAGCAATCCGGATACGCTGCGTCGTGTGCGAGCGGTGGTGGACCATATACGCGGTCTGGCGACGGGGCAGGGCGATCTTCACCGGCCGCCCGACGACCTCCGCCGCGATCGCCGCAAGGATCGCCTCGGGACCGACGCCGGTCTTCCCGCCGAACCCGCCGCCGACATAGGGCGCGAGCACCCGCACCTTGTCCGCGTCGATCTTCAGCGCCTTGGCGATCGTCTTCCGCGCACCGCCGATCACCTGGTTGCTCGTTCGTACAGTGAGCCTGTCGCCATCCCACCACGCAGTGGTAGCATGTGGTTCCAGCGCTGCGGGGAAGTGCACGGGCGTGGTGTAGGTCCGCTCGAACTGAACAGCCGCGCCACGCATCGCCGCGTCGAGATTGCCGATATCGATCGGCGGGAGGAAGCCGATCTCGGGCTTGGTGTCGACGGGCTGTGCCTCGACGTCGAACCGGTCTTTCCCTGCTTCGGTCTCGACCTTGACCAGTCCCGCAGCCTCGCGAGCGATAGCCTGATCCTCCGCGACGACGATCGCGACCGGTTGGCCGAGATGGAGGATGATTTCGGTATCGAACAGCGGAAGTGCGCGCGAATTGGATTCGCCCGCCGGCATGCGCGGATCGCCGTGAATGACGGCGATGACGCCCGGCAATGCCTCGGCGGCGCTTACGTCGATGCCGAGGATGCGCCCGCTACCGACCGGCGTTCCGACGATCGCGGCATAGGCGATCCCGTCGGGCGTACCCTCATACGCATAGTCCGCAACGCCGGTGACCTTCGCAGGCCCTTCGATCCGGTCGAGCCCGAGCCCGAGAACGCCCTGCCTGGCGCGGTCGAGACTACCCGGCCGAAACGCCGCATCCATCACGTGTTCGTTCATTCTGCGGTCCTCGGGTGGAGGGGAGGATATGGGGAGGGCGGGGGCGCTTGACGAGGTCACCCCTCATCCCCAACCACCACCCCGGCGAAGGCCGGGGCCCAATTGGGGGACGGGAGTAACGGCGCTTTGCACGCCGTTATCAAAACCTTGCCAATTGGGCCCCGGCCTCCGCCGGGGAGGTAGCTATGGGATGTGTGAAGCTAGCTCAGCCAAGCCCCTCAAACCGCCGGCAACTGATCCAGCAGCTTGTCGAGCGTGATCGGGAACTCCCGCACCCGAATCCCCGTCGCATTATACACCGCATTCGCGACCGCAGCCGCCGCGCCCGAAATCCCCAGTTCGCCAATCCCCTTGGCATGGATCGGGTTTGCATGGATGTCGCGCTCGTCGACGAAGTGCACTTCCATCTGCGGAATGTCCGCATTCGACGGCACGTGATATTCCGCGAGATCGTGGTTCACCATCTTGCCGGTGCGCAAATCGTGGATCAGGTCCTCGGTCAGCGCCGCGCCGATCCCGAACGTCATCCCGCCAAGGCACTGCGACCGAGCCGTCTTCGCATTCAGCACGCGCCCAGCCGCGAACGACCCCAGCATCCGCCGCACCCGCACTTCGCCAGTCACCGCGTTCACCGCAACCTCGGCGAAATGCGCGCCGAACGACGCCTGCGTGTGATCCTTCTCCTGCTTGCCCGGCTTGATGTGGCCGGTAGCTTCGAGACCCTTGCCGACCAGCTCGCCGATCGGTGTCGAGCGGTTGTCGCCGATCGCGGTCCCGTCCTTCAGCGTCAGATTGTCCTCGTCGACGCCCATCGCCTTGGCCAGCTTCCCCCGCAGCATCTCGCACGCGAGATACACGGCCGTTCCCGACGAGGTCGCGCCCCACGAACCACCCGAACCAGCGGCGGGAGGGTCATTGGTATCGCCCAGCGCCATCGTGATGTTGGCGACCGGAATGCCCAGAATCTCCGACGCGATCTGCGCCAGGATCGTGTAGCTGCCGGTGCCGATATCGGTCATCGCCGACGATACCGTCGCCGAGCCATCCGGATGGATCTCCACCTTGGCAGACGATTCCTGCATCATGTTGCCGCGCACCGCCGCCGCGACGCCCGTCCCGATCAGCCACTCGCCCTCGCGCCGCGTGCCGGCCTTCTGGCGCCCGTTCCAACCGAACTTCGCCGCGCCTTCGTCCAGCGCGCGCGTCAGGTTGCGCGACGTGAAGGGCACGTCCTTTTCCGGATCGATCGTCACGTCGTTGATCCGGCGCAGCTCGATGGGGTCCATGCCGAGCTTCTCCGCCAGCTCGTCCATCGCGCTCTCCAGCGCCATCATACCGACCGCTTCGCCCGGCGCGCGCATCGACCCCGACACGACGAAGTTCAGGTCGACGATATCGTGTGTGATGAAGCGGTTCTCGCCGCCGTACAGCATGTGCGTGCCGATCCCCGCCGGCTCGAAATAATCCTCGGTCGACTGGTTCGACACCAATGTCTCATGACCGATCGCCGTCAGCTTGCCGTCCGCGCCTGCCGCCAATCGGATATGCTGCTCGGTGTTCGAACGACGCACGGTCGCCTCGAACACCTGCTGGCGTGCCATCACCGCCTTGACCGGTCGGCCAAGCTGCTTCGCCGCGATCGCCGCCGCGACGCTCTCGGGCGCGATGCCGAGCTTCGACCCGAACCCGCCACCGATATAGCGCGCGATGATCCGCACTTTCTTCTCGGGCACGCCTAGCGACTTCGCCAGCTGCTGCGCGTCCGACGTCGGCATCTGATACGCGCCATACAGCGCCAGCGTGCCGTCTTCGTCCCACACCGCGATCGAGGCATGCGGCTCCATCGCCGCCGAATTCTGGCTCGGCGTGACATAGGTAACGTCGATCGTCACCGGTGCGTCGTCCATCGCCTTGTCGACGTCGCCCTGCGCGAAGTGCGCCTGCGTAGCGTCGTCCTTAGGCTTGCGGGTCTCGTCGCGGTGCGCGGCGAAGTCGTACTGGCCCTCGCTCGCCTTATACTCGATCGGCAGCCGAGCCGCCGCATCGCGGGCGACCTCGAAGCTCTCGGCAAGCACGATCGCGACGATCTGGCCGAAATACGCGATGTCCTTCACGCCCTGCGTCGGCGCTTCGGTCTCGCCACCTTGCGCCGAGACGCGGATGAATCGATCGAAATCGATGACGACGTCGATCACGCCGGGAATGCTCTTCACCGCGTCGACGTCGATCGACACGACCTTGCCCGCCGAAATCTTCGTGCCGACCAGCACGCCGAACGCCATGTTCGCGAACTCGTATTCCGCGGCATAGGTCGCCGTCCCCGTGACCTTGAGCGGCCCGTCGACCCGGTCGAGCGGCTTGCCGATAACGCCCTGGACGCCCGTATCCAGCAGACTGTCCGGGTGCGGCTTGTCCATCGTCATGCTGTTGGTGGTGCCAAAACCGAACATGCTCATGCTCCCGTTACGGTGCGCAGCGTCGCGATCAGCGTGCGACGGGCGAGGGGGATCTTGAAGTCATTGGAGCCGTAGCCCTTGGCATCGGCCAGCAGCGCAGTCGCCGCAGCCTCGAACGCTTCATCGGTAGGGGCCTTGCCGACCAATGCGGCCTCGACCGCCGGATTGCGCCACGGCATCGGCCCGAGCCCGCCGAACGCGAGCGAGGCGGACGCGATCACGCCGTCCTGCACGTCGACGACCGCTGCCACCGATACAAGCGCGAAGGCATACGACGCACGATCGCGCACCTTCCGGTACGCCTGCTTGCCCTTGGGCGGCGCCGGCAGTTCGATATGGGTGATCAGCTCGCCCGCTTCGAGCACGGTCTCGATCTGCGGCGTGTCGCCGGGCAGGCAGTAGAATTCGTGGATCGAAATGCGCCGACGATCGCCGTCCGCCTTCAGCGTCACGATCGTCGCATCGAGCGCGCGCATTGCAACGGCCATGTCGCTCGGATGAGTCGCGATGCAATGCTCGCTCGTCCCCAGCACGGCGAGGATCCGGTTGAACCCACCGATCGCCGAACACCCGCTACCCGGCTCACGCTTGTTGCACGCCGCGGCGGTATCGTAGAAATAATAGCACCGCGTACGCTGGAGCAGGTTGCCCCCGGTCGACGCCTTGTTGCGCAACTGGCCCGAAGCCCCTGCGAGCAACGCGCGGCTCAGCACCTCGTACTTCGCCACGACACGGGCATCGGCGGCGAGATCGCTGTTCGGCACCAGCGCACCGATCGTCAGCCCGCCATCCTCGCGCTCCTCGATCTTCGCCAGATCGAGCCGCGAGATGTCGACCAGCTTGTCCGGCGTCTCGACCTGCAATTTCATCAGGTCGAGCAGGTTGGTGCCGCCCGCAATGAACTTCGCACCGATCGTATCGATGTCTTTTACCGCAGCCTCGGGCGTCGCGGCCTTCTCGTAGACGAAGGTCTTCATGACACCAGCTCCCCGCGCAGATCGGCTTCCATCGCCGCGTCCTTCTCGTCCGCGGTCCGACCCTCGGGCTCGGCGCCTGCGACTTCACGGATCGCATCGACGATGTTCGGATACGCCGCACACCGGCAGATATTGCCGCTCATCCGCTCCGAAATCTCGGCATCGTCGAACTTCGGATCGGTCAGGTCGCCCGACGCATGGCTGGCCCAGCCCTTCCTGACCTCGTCGAGCATGCCCACCGCCGAACAAATCTGCCCCGGCGTGCAATAGCCGCACTGATACCCGTCATGCCGTACGAACGCGTCCTGCAGCGGATGCAGGTTACCCGGCTGGCCCAGCCCCTCGATCGTCACGATCTCGTCGTCCTGATGCATCACGGCGAGCGTCAGGCAGGAATTGACGCGACGCCCGTTGATCAACACCGTGCACGCCCCGCACTGACCATGATCGCAGCCCTTCTTCGACCCCGTCAGCCCGAGATGCTCGCGGCACAGATCGAGCACCGACGTACGAATATCGGGTTCGGCGTCATATGATTGACCATTGATCGTGAAATGCATGAGATCGCCCCTCGTTGAACGCGCTGGGATTTTACGGATACGAGGACTGAACGCCGATGCGCCCGATGGTTTCCTATTGCGATTGGCTCTCACACATTGGTGCGCTGGCGCTCGTCGCCGCGAGCGGGCAAGCTGCTGCGATGACGCCAGCTTCTCCCCGATTATCGCCCCTAATCGTGATCGCGCACCGCGGGGCGAGCGGGCTCCGGCCCGAGCATACGCTGGCGGCGTATTCGCTCGCGATCGACCAGGGCGCGGACTTCATCGAGCCCGATCTGGTGCCGACCAAGGACGACGTCCTCGTCGCCCGGCATGAGAACGCCATTGCCGATACGACCAACGTCGCGGATCATCCCGAATTCGCCGCGAGGAAAACCACCAAGACGATCGACGGGCAGACGATGACCGGCTGGTTCGTAGAGGACTTCACGCTCGCCGAACTGAAGACGCTGCGCGCGAAGGAGCGCCTGCCGAAGCTCCGCCCCACGAACACCGCCTATGACGGCCAGTTCCAGATCCCCACGCTCGCGGAAATCATCGCGCTCGCCAAGCGTCGCTCGGTCGAGACGGGCCGAACGATAGGCATCTATCCCGAGACCAAGCATCCGACCTATTTCGCGAAGATCGGCCACCCGACCGACGCGAAACTCGTCGCCGAACTGCGCGAGGCCGGTTGGGATTCGGCAAAAGCGCCGGTGTTCATCCAGTCGTTCGAGGTCGCCAACCTCCAACGCCTCCACAAGCTGACGAAAGTCCGCCTGATCCAGCTGATGGACGGGGAGGGCGGTCCCGCCGATGGCGCGCAACCGAGCTACAAGGCGATGATCACGCCGGAAGGTCTGAAAGCCGTCGCGGCCTACGCCTACGGCATAGGTCCCGGCAAGGCGATGCTCTGGAACGACGCCACGCCCACGCCTCTCGTAGCCGACGCCCACGCGGCAGGCCTGCGCGTCCACCCCTGGACCTACCGCGCGGAAAACTACTTCGAACCGACACGCTTCCGCCGCGGCGCCGACCCTGCGACACACGGCGACATCGCCGCGGAAATCGACTCCGCTATCGCTCAAGGAATCGACGGTTTCTTCACCGATTTTCCGCTATACGGGGCCCAAGCGCGAGATCGGTTGCGCGCAGGAGTGAAGTAAATGCGTAAGGTCCTTCCCGTACTTGTGGTCCTGCCGTTCCTCGTAAGTGGCTGCATCAGCACTGCCACGTCGATCGTGAAGGCCCCGTTCCAGGTCGCCGGCAAGGCCGTTGACTGGAGCACCACCAGCCAGGAAGAATCGGACCGCAACTACGGCAAGAAGATGCGCAAGCAGGAAGCCGAAGAGGGCAAGCAGCGCAAGGAACTCGCCAAGCGCTGCAAGAAGGACCCGCAGCAGTCGGAATGCGGGCAGTACCAGGTGTATCGCGCGGGGAATTGAACCCCCTCCTTACCACCAGAATATCGCCCCCCCCGGCGAAGGCCGGGGCCCAGTTGGGAAACGGACGTAACTTAGCGGTGCCCGTCGTTAGCAAGGTTCCCCAACTGGACCCCGGCCTCCGCCGGGAGGCGGCCCAGGATATTGTTTCCTGTCCCCTCCTTGTCCTCCCGCGAAGGCGGGAGCCCAGTCTGGACTCCCGCCTTCGCGGGAGGACAATCTTTGGGGTTCACGACGCCGTCAAAACCACCCCATCACCGTAACCGGAAATGGCGTCCAAACCCCAACGCGCACGCCGGCATACCTAAGCGCATCCCCCGTCCACGCATTACACGTCCGAACCGCGCTATACCGCCCGTTAGCCTCATAAAACGCGTCATACCCGGCATACCCTTGATACCGCGCGCCCCCGTCCCGAAAACTCGCCCGGATATACGCCGCCAACCGCCGATACTGCGCCGGCGTCAAGACGATCTCTCGAGCCCCATCCCCCGCCCGCGGCCTCGGCAAATGATCGACATGCATCAGTGTCCGATCACTCCCCACCGCCGAAGCAACCACGGTTCGCAGCTTCACGTCGGCCCAGGTCGGCGTTTCCAGATAAAACGCCTTCTCCCCCCACCCGAACGACACATGATCGAACGCACCATAGCGCGGATCACGCAAATCCTCCGCCCGAGCCACCCCGCGCCAGTCGACCCCGGCGGCGACCTTCGGCACGATGATCCCGGTATGCACGCCGTTGCTCTCGACGAAGATATGCACGCCCTCGACCGGCGCGACCCAGTCGCGATTGCTCGGGATCGCTCCCCCGACCAGCCCGGCCACCGCATAGCTCGCGATCACCCCGAACACCGCCGCGACCGCCCATAAAATCCACTGCACCCAGCGCGTTTCCGTCTTCATTCCGTCATGCTAGACGACCCGCATGGCAGAAGAAACGCACGTGCTGAGCACCCCGCCCGAAGGCGCGCCCGACTGGACGATCCCGCAGAACTGGGCGGACTACACCGCAGAGGATCACGCGACCTGGGACACGCTGTTCGCGCGCCAGTCGAAGCTGCTCCCCGGTCGCGCGTCCAACGCCTGGCTGCGCGGACTCGACGTGTTGAAGCTGTCGAAGCCCGGCATCCCCGATTTCGAGGAACTGTCCGAACGCCTGACCAAGCTCACCGGCTGGTCGGTCGTAGCGGTGCCCGGCCTCGTCCCCGACGACGTGTTCTTCGACCACATGGCCAACCGCCGGTTCGTCGCCGGCAACTTCATCCGCCGCCCCGACCAGCTCGATTACCTCCAGGAACCCGACGTCTTCCATGACGTGTTCGGCCACGTGCCGATGCTCGCCGACCCGATCTTCGCCGACTATCTCGCCGCCTATGGCCGCGGCGGCCAGCGCGCGCTCGGGCTCGACGCGTTGAAATATCTGGGAAGGCTCTACTGGTACACGGTCGAGTTCGGCCTGATCGCTGAACCCGAAGGCCTGCGCATCTACGGCTCGGGTATCGTCTCAAGCTACGCGGAAACCCGCTTCGCGCTCGACGACCCAAGCCCCAACCGCATCGCGCTCGACCTCGCCCGGGTGATGCGGACGGAGTACCGGATCGACGATTTCCAGCAGAACTACTTCGTCATCCCGAGCTTCGAGGAGTTGCTTAGGCTGACGGTAGAGACGGACTTCGCGCCGTTGTACGAGGAACTGAAGGCGCTCCCGGATATTCCCGTTGCGCGTATCGAGCCGGACGATGTGGTACTGACGGAAGGTACGCAGGAGTACGCGAAGGCGAAACTCAGCGCGTAAACAAGAAGCACCACCCCGGCCTCCGCCGGGGTGGTGTTCCGTTGTAGGGTGAGGGCAGCACCCTCTTGTTCCCCCGCCTTCGCGGGGGAACATGCTCTACGGGTGGTTCAAATATCCAAAGCCCATCCATCACGCCCCTTAGGATCGAACGGCCCATCGGCCACGAACCGCACAACCCCCGCCTTCAACCGAAGTACACTCCAATCCCCCCGCCGGTCGACCGCCTCGAGCGAACACCCGCAAGCCTCATACGCGGCCACGACCCCAGCCCGCTGCGTCTCCAGCAACCCCGCCAGAACGATCGTCGCCCCCCCATCCGAAATCGAAGCGATTTCCGGCGCCATCGACACCAGCGGCCCGGCAAGAATATTCGCGATCACCAGATCATACGGCGCCCGCACAACGATAGCATCGTCCAGCGTGCCATCGGCCACCACCAGATCGATCCCCTCGACCCCGTTCAACGCCGCATTCTCGCGCGTAACATCGATCGAGACCGGATCGATATCCGTCCCCATCACCGCAGCCTCAGGCCACAGATGCGCCGCCGCAAACGCGAGCAACCCGGTCCCTGTCCCAATGTCGATCACGTTCCCAAACGAAGCATCCGCCAACCCGTCGAGCATAGCCAGACAGCCGCTGGTCGTTTCGTGATGCCCCGTCCCGAACGCCCGGCTCGCCTCGATCAGGAACGCCCGCTTGTCCGCCGGCACCGCGCCCGAATGCGCCCCGGTATGCACGAAGAACCGCCCGACCGACAAAGGCTCCAACCCAGCCTGGCTCATCGTCACCCAGTCCGCATCGCCCAGCCGCTCGACCGCGATCTCGGCGCCCGCCGCACTCGGCACCAGCGCGCGCACCGCGGCGACCGTCTCTGCCGCCGGCTCATGCTCGAAATACGCATCGAGCCGCCACGACTCGACATCGTCCTCGATCTCCTCGGTCGTCATCAAGACACCGTCGATGGTCAGATCATCGGAAGCATCGATCGCCTCCGCCTCCGCCCGCGTACACGGCAGGGTCAGCTTCCAACTATCGGACATAGCTCGCCCCATTCACGTCGATCACCGACCCCGTCATCGAAGCCGGCGCCTCCAGTGCCAGAAACTTGGCAGCCGCCGCGATCTCTTCAGGCGCCGCAACCCGCCCGAGCGGAATGTCCGCCAGCAACGCCTCGCCGCCCCGGCTCGACAGATAGTCCTCCGCCATTCCGGTCATCGTGAACCCGGGGCACACCGCAAACGCCAAAATTCCCTCGCGCGCATAGCCCCGAGCAATGGTCTTGGTCATCGCCACCATCCCGGCCTTCGACGCAGCATAATGCCAGTGCGCCGGCGAATCCCCGCGATACGCAGCCCGACTGGCGATATTGACGATCCGCCCTCCAACACCGCGAGCCTGCCAATGCAGCACCGCCAGTCGGCACAACTCCGCCGATGCGGTCAAGTTGATCCGCATCGTCCGCTCCCACTGCGCGGTCCAGTCGTCGTCGGCGAGCGGCGATGCCTCGAACACGCCAGCATTGTTGATCAGCACGTCGATCGCGCCGCCAGCCTGCTCCAGCGCCGTATTCCACAGCGCGGCCGGACCGGCAGGATCGGCAAAGTCGGCAGGGATACCGCTGGCGGTCCCATGCCCGATGACGGAAGCGCCCGCGTCGGTCAGCGCCGCATGAATAGCCGCGCCGATACCGCGACTGGAGCCTGTGAGTAGAATGGTCATCCTCAAACTCTAGCGCCGCAGGCCGTATCCGTCACCAAGCCGAAGAAGAATGGTTCACGCGGAGACGCGGAAAGGGTGGGTGTCGATCAGGCGGGGCGTATAACGACGAGAGTTTTGAAGAACCCCGGTTCCGCCGGACCCTCCGCGCCTCCGCGCCTCCGCGTGAACCCATTCCTACTCTCTTCCGGCGGCCCTCAAGCCACGCTCGCCGAAAACCCGTCCGCCGCCCCGCGCAAGACGCCCAACTTGTCGTCCACCTCGCCGAACCCGTGGCCAAGCAGATCGATCTCCACCGCGACGGCTTCGGTATCCGCGCGGATCGCCGCGATCGTCGCCGACATGGCATCTGCGGCCAGCGCCGTCTCGTCCACCGCCGCGGTAATCGTAGTCACCGTGTGCGCCTGCGCCTCCATCGCCATGCGAATGCGGTCCGCGCTCTCCTGGACTTCGGCCACGGTCGACTTGATCGATGCCGTGGTCGCGACGGTGGACCGGGTCGCCGCCTGGATCGCTGCGATCTTTGCCGCGATGTCGTCGGTTGCGCGTGCGGTCTGGTTCGCGAGGCTCTTCACCTCCTGCGCCACCACCGCGAACCCGCGTCCCGCATCGCCCGCCCGCGCCGCTTCGATCGTCGCGTTCAACGCCAGCAAGTTGGTCTGCCCGGCAATGGCGCGGATAAGCCCGAGGATCGATTCGATCGACTGGGCGTGTTCGCTGAGCGTCTCGGACATGCCGACCGCGTCGCCGGCCTGCACCGATGCGCGGTTGGCGATCTCGGTCGCGGCCTCGACTTCGGTCCGCGCATATTCGATCGCGCGGATCAACCCGGCCGATGTTTGCGCAGCCTCGCGCATGGCGACGGCCGACTGCTCGGCGGCGGCAGCGACCTCGCTCGCCTTGCCGAGCACCCCGCGGGTCGAGGCGGATGCTCCCAGCGCCTGCACCCGGATCCGCGCGCCCAGCGCCGCGGTATCCTCGATCGACGCGGCGATGCTCTCTCGGAACGCCACCGCCCGCGTGCCGCGTTCGACGCGCGCCGCATCCGCATCGCTCGCGCCGAGATGGGACGTCATGATGTCCGCCTCGATCAGCGCCAGCCGCTGCACGACGTCGCCGAGTTCGCGCAACGCCGACGTATCGGCACCCAGGCGATCGACCAGCAGGTTCAATGTCACGCTATGCGCGAACGCCAGCGACGACAGCAGCGCGGGGATGGGGATACCCGACGCGCGCGAGGCGTCGGCATGGCCGATCGCGATCACCCGCCAGGCGTCGTCATAGGGCGAGAGATATTTCAGTCGCGCATAGTGCGCGCTCGCGGCGATCCGCCGTTCGAGGCGTTCCGGCGTGAAGTAGCGGACGACGTGGCGCGCCGCATCGAGCGACAGATAATGACGCCAGAACGCCTCGGAGATCCGGCGATGGGCGTCCGCATCCAGCAGCGCACTGAGCCTCGCGCAGGTCGGTTCGATCAGCGAATCCCAGTCGTAATCGCGGACGCGGTCCCGCAGCGCGCGCTGGTCGCTGCCCCAGCCTCGGGCTTTCCCCGCACGAGGCATATCGTCTGGTCCGGGGCCGCCGCTTAGCGACGTGGCCCCTGTATCGTTCGTATCCCCGATCATAACCTCTCCCGAAGGTCGTTTACGCAGCGACCTTGGCGACGAAGTCGCCGGCGCTGTTCTTCAAATTGCTGAGGCGCGTGTCGAGTACGTCGAAGCCGCGGCCGACGCCGTCGATCTCGCTCGCGACCGTTTCGGTATCCTCGCGGATCGCGGCGATCGTGGTGGACATCGAATCGGCGGCGAGCGCGGTTTCGTCGACCGCGGCGGTGATCGCGGTTACGGTCTGCGCCTGCGCCTCCATCGCGTACCGGATGCGATCGGCCGATTCCTGGACCTCGGTGACGGTCGCCTTGATGCTGGCGTTGGTCTCGACCGTGCCGCGCGTGGCGGACTGGATCGCAGCGATCTTGGCCGCAATGTCGTCGGTCGCGCGCGCGGTCTGGTTGGCCAAGCTCTTCACTTCCTGCGCCACCACAGCGAACCCGCGCCCCGCATCGCCTGCGCGTGCCGCCTCGATCGTCGCGTTCAGCGCCAGCAGGTTGGTCTGCCCGGCGATGTCGCGGATCAGGCTGAGAATCGATTCGATCGACTTCGCATGATCACTCAGCGCCTCCGACATGCCTACGGCTTCACCTGCTTGTACCGAAGCACGATTGGCGATCTCGGCCGCAGCCTCCACCTCGGTCCGCGCGTCCTCGATCGCACGGATCAGGCCGGCGGCAGTCTGCGCCGCCTCGCGCATCGCCACGGCGGATTGTTCGGCGGCAGCGGCGACTTCGCTCGCCTTGCCCAGCACCGCGCGAGTCGATGCCGAACTGCGGACCGCCTGTTCGCGCAACGTATGCCCCTCGTTGGTCGCGGTCTCGACCATCGCCGCGATGCCGTCGCGGAATTCCGCCGCCAGCGTATCGCGACCGACCTGCGCGGAGTGCGCACGGTATTTGTTGTAGATCGCGACGGTGATCTCGCATTCCAGCGCGGACAGGCGCATCAGCGTGTCGATGTAGCGCGGCAGCGTGACGCCCTCGCGGTCGACCCGGCGCATCAGCACGTCGAGCGCAGCGCGGTCGCTTGCGCTGATCATCGACAGCAGCGCCATCGGCGACACGTCCGCCGCATAGGCCGCGGCGACCGAACGCTCGACCGACTCGATCCAGGCCCGGCCCGCGGTATCCAGGAACCGGTTTTTCAGGAAGGTGCAGCCGATCTCGATCATCTTCTCGGTCTCGCTCGGCGCCCATAGCCGCTCGTCCGCGAAGCACCGAAGCCATTGTTCCCAATACGCTTTTGAGACCATCGCGATCTCCGGCTCTAGCGCGTCCCACACTTCGCGGCTCGCTGCCGTCAGCGAACCATCGAAATCGAACACCCGCAGCCGCGCCGGGATGTCGACGGTGGCGGCGATCGAGCCGAGCGTCGGCAAATCTTTGGTCAAGGCGGGAGACTCCGAAATCGGGTTTTGCCCGTCCAGTGCTACCGCCTATTGTTTAAGAGCTGGTTAGGGATCGATGGTAATCTTGGCTCGCCGTACGCGGCCTCGACGCAGGTAATGCGCGATTGCCTTGGGTTACAGACGGGCGGCCAATGGGTTGCATCGCAGCACATGGCGACTAATAGGTCGAACATTCATTTTTTCGATCGAGGACTCCGCCCTTGGCATCGCGCAATCCGGCACGCCCGCTCTCTCCCCATCTGCAGGTCTATAAATGGGGCCCGCACATGCTGGTCTCGATCCTGCACCGCGCGACCGGTAGCGGGATGGCCACCGTCGGCAGCCTGCTGCTCGTCTGGTGGCTCGCCGCGATCGCGTCCGGCGATCAGGCCTATGCTACCTTCGTCGACGTGTTCACCACCGACACCGGTGGCCTCAACATCCTCGGCTATATCGTCGCGGTCGGTCTGACCATGTCGCTGTTCCAGCACATGATGAGCGGCATCCGTCACATGGTGCTCGATGTCGGCGCCGGCTACGAACTGAAGCGGAACAAGATGGGTGCGCTCGCGACGATGGTCGCATCGGTAACGCTGACGATCGTGTTCTGGCTCTACATGGGGATCAAGTAATGGGTTCGGGTACCCCGATCGGTCGCGTCCGCGGCCTGGGCAGCGCCAAGCACGGCGCGCATCACTGGTGGCAGCAGCGCCTGACCGCAGGCTCGAACCTGTTCCTGATGACATGGCTGATGATCTCGGTCGCGCGGATGCCGGGCTATGATTACGGCGCCGTCCATCTCTGGCTGCAATCGGCCTGGGTGGCGGTGCCGATGGCGCTGTTGATCATCTCGGTGTTCTATCATTTCCGCCTCGGTCTCCAGATCGTGATCGAGGATTACCAGCATGACGAGAGCCGCGTCGTGGCGATGATCGTGCTCAACCTGTTCACCTTCACGCTGGGCGGCATCGCCCTGTTCGCGATCCTGAAGGTCGCCTTCTCCGGAGCCCCTGCGTAATGTCTGCAGCCTACAAGATCATCGATCATACCTATGATGCGGTCGTCGTCGGTGCCGGCGGCTCCGGCCTGCGCGCCACGATGGGCATCGCCGAGAGCGGCCTGAAGACCGCGTGCATCACCAAGGTCTTCCCGACCCGTTCGCACACCGTCGCGGCGCAGGGTGGCATCGCCGCCTCGCTCGGCAACAACTCGCCGGATCACTGGACCTGGCACATGTTCGACACCGTCAAGGGTTCCGACTGGCTCGGCGACCAGGACGCGATCGAGTATCTTTGCCGTGAGGCCCCGCAGGCGGTCTACGAGCTGGAACATGCCGGCATGCCGTTCAGCCGTAACGAGAACGGCACGATCTATCAGCGTCCGTTCGGTGGCCACATGCAGAACATGGGCGAGGGGCCCCCGGTCCAGCGCACCGCCGCTGCCGCCGATCGCACCGGCCACGCGATGCTCCACGCGCTGTATCAGCAGAGTTTGAAGTACAACACGGACTTCTTCGTCGAGTATTTCGCGCTCGACCTGATCATGGAGAACGGCGTCTGCCGCGGCGTCATTGCGCTGTGCATGGAAGACGGCTCGATCCACCGCTTCCGCAGCCACCAGACGGTGCTCGCGACCGGCGGCTACGGCCGTGTCTATTTCTCGGCGACTTCGGCGCACACCTGCACCGGCGACGGCAACGCGATGGTGCTCCGCGCCGGCTTGCCGCTCCAGGATATGGAGTTCGTCCAGTTCCACCCGACCGGCATCTACGGCGCTGGCGTGCTCATCACCGAGGGCGCACGCGGTGAGGGCGGTTACCTGACCAACTCCGAGGGCGAGCGCTTCATGGAGCGTTATGCCCCATCGGCGAAGGATCTCGCCTCGCGCGACGTCGTCTCGCGCTCGATGGCGCTCGAAATGCGTGAAGGCCGCGGCGTCGGCAAGAACGGCGACCACATCTTCCTGCACCTCGATCACATCGATCCCAAGGTGCTCGCCGAGCGCCTGCCGGGCATCACCGAGACCGGCAAGGTCTTCGCCGGCGTCGACCTCACGCGTCAGCCGCTGCCCGTCACGCCGACGGTGCACTACAACATGGGCGGCATCCCGACGAACTTCCACGGCGAGGTCGTCAACCTCGTCGACGGCAACCCGGACGCGGTCGTACCCGGCCTGTTCGCGGTCGGCGAAGCGGCCTGCGTCTCGGTCCACGGCGCCAACCGCCTTGGCTCGAACAGCCTGATCGATCTCGTCGTGTTCGGCCGCGCGACCGGCCTGCGTATCAAGGACACGCTGAAGCCCGGCACCAGCCACGCGCCGCTGCCCAAGGGTTCCGAAGACCTCGCGCTGACGCGTCTCGACCATTTCCGCAATGCGGCTGGCGGTTCGCCGACCGCGCAGATCCGTCTCGACATGCAGCAGACCATGCAGAAGCATTGCGCCGTGTTCCGCGACACCGAATTGCTGAATCAGGGCGTCGAGAAGATGGCCGGGATCTATACCCGGATGACCGACGTCGGCGTGAAGGATCGCAGCATGATCTGGAACACCGATCTGGTCGAGACGATGGAGCTCGACAATCTGATCGGCCAGGCGGTCGTGACGATGAATTCGGCGGCCAACCGCACCGAATCGCGCGGCGCGCACATGCACGAGGATTTCCCCGAGCGCGACGACGCGAACTGGATGAAGCACACCATCACCACCTTCAACGGCTGGGGCGGCAAGGGCGGCGAGACCAAGATCGATTTCCGCCCGGTGCATGATTACACGCTCACCGACGACATCGACTACATCAAGCCCAAGAAGCGGGTTTACTGATGATATGGGCCATCATCGCGGTCGGGTTTCTCGTGCCCGTCGCTGTGGGGCTCCTGACGCGCTTCCAACCGATGATCGCCGGCTTCCTATGGCCGGTGGTCGTCGCGATCCTGACCGCGATCTACGTCTACGGCATCGAAACCCGAGCCCTCGGTGAAGAACCCCAAAAGATAGCAATAACCTTCTACGCGCTCTTCTCGCTCGTCGGCGGAGTGCCAGGCGGCCTCGTAGGCTGGATCCTCCAGCACAAGCGCACGACCAAGCAGGCTGGCTAACCTCCTGCTGTTCTCCTGCGAACGCAGGAGCCCGGGATTACAAGCGACACGCTCTGTTACCCTGGACTCCTGCGTTCGCAGGAGAACGGCATCAGACCGCATTTGATCCGGCAACACCGCACCGTGGCGCCAATCTGCATTTCCGCGTACACCAACGCGAGCGATCTGCGGAAAGGTGAGGTTGGACATGGCGCACTGGACGATCCGTGCAGACTACGACCCCGAAGCCAGCGTCTGGTATTCGGTAGACGGCGACATCCCGGGATTCGCTGCCGACGCCGCCACGCTCGAAGCACTGGTGGAAAAGGCCGCGGCGATGCTGCCCGACCTGCTCGACATCCACGCGGACGATATCGCCGACCGCGCGCGCCTCGTCGGCCCGCACCGGATCCGGATCATCGCGCACCACGAACGCGATTTCGAGATCGCGGCCTAAAGCATCATGGTCCGGGGATATGCCGCGCAGGTTCGCGATATCCTGACGGCAAACGGCTGTACCTTCGTGCGAAGCGGCAAGGGCGATCACGAAATCTGGCGCAGCCCGCATGCTCCCCGCCCGGTCGTCGTCGACGGTACGATCCTGTCCCGTCATACGGCCAATGCTATTCTGAAACAGGCAGGCCTCGCCACGAAACTCTAGGCATCACGGCCTTTTGTCCCGCCCCTCGGAACCCACTCCCCCCGCAAAAGTTAGCCGCGGCATGACCGACACATCCCCCGCCTCGAACGCCCGCAACTACCCCCTGCTGGCAGCCCCCCACATCCACCTCCACGGCCCAGTCGACGACGCGATGTACGAAACATTCAAGACGCAACTCGCCGCCGCGCCCACCGAAGGCCCGCTCGTCGTCTCGATCACCACGCTCGGCGGCGACCCCGAAGTCGCCCGCGCAATGGGCGACAACATCCGCCTGCTCCGCGAATACACTGGTCGCGAGACGCTCTTCCTCGGCAAGGTCGCGGTTTATTCCGCCGGCGCGACGTTCATGTCCGCCTTCCCCGTCGACAGCCGCTTCCTGACGCGCGGCAGCCGCATCATGATCCACGAGCGCCAGATGCAGAGCACCGTGGAACTCCATGGCCCGCTCAACACGCTACGCTACACGCTGGAAGCCAAGCTCCACGAGATCGAGGATTCGATCAACATCCAGGAAGAAGGCTTCCGCGACCTCGTGAAGGGCTCCAAGGTCGACATTGAGGACTTGAAGGCGAAGGCCCCCTCCAACTGGTACATCGAAGCCGAGGAAGCCCGCGACCTTGGCCTGGTCCTCGATATCATCTGACGCCAAGAGGGCAGGCGACGCGACAGCGGTGGTGACCCATGTTGCACCCGCGAAGCTAAGCATTTGCGGGGAGGGCCGCTGTCATGTATCGGCTCCCATAACCTATAATCACACCACGGACGGACCGCTCGCAATGGCCGAATTCTCGCTCCCGAAAAACAGCGTCGTCAAGAAGGGCGTCAAGCACGCCTCTACGAGCCAGGGTTCGGGGGACAGCAAGCGTCTGAAATCGTTCAAGGTCTATCGCTACGATCCCGACAGCGGCGAGAACCCGCGTTACGATAATTTCGAGCTCGATCTCAACGACACCGGCCCGATGGTGCTGGACGCGCTCATCAAGATGAAGAGCGAGCATGACTCCTCGCTCACCTTCCGCCGGTCGTGCCGCGAGGGCATTTGCGGCTCATGCTCGATGAACATCAACGGCAAGAACGGCCTCGCCTGCACCACTGCGATCGAGGATTGCAAGGGCGAGGTCCAGATCACCCCGTTGCCGCACATGGACGTGATCAAGGACCTGGTCCCGGATTTCACGCATTTCTACGCGCAATATTCGTCCATCAAGCCGTGGCTGCAGACCGTCACCCCGCCGCCCTCGGGCAAGGAGCGCCTCCAGTCGCCGGAAGACCGCTCGAAGCTCGACGGCCTGTACGAGTGCATCCTGTGCGCCTGCTGCTCGACCTCGTGCCCGAGCTATTGGTGGAACGCCGACAAGTTCCTCGGCCCCGCGATCCTGCTACAGGCCTATCGCTGGCTTGCCGACAGCCGCGACGAGATGACCGGCGAGCGCCTCGACGAACTCGAGGATCCGTTCCGCCTGTATCGCTGCCACACCATCATGAACTGCGCGAACGCCTGCCCCAAGGGTCTGAACCCCGCCAAGGCGATTGCCGAGATCAAGAAGATGGAAGTCGAACGGGTCATCTGATCCAGTGGGGGGAGAGGGCGTGTTATTACCCCTCTTCCCCGCCTCGATCCGCGTCCCCCCTCCGGTCCCACTCTCGCTCCCCCCTCCCGTTCGTGCTGAGCGAAGTCGAAGCACACGCTAGGGGCGGGGGATGGAATTCCCCAATGCCCTTCGACTTCGCTCAGGGCGAACGGTGTGGGGATCGAAGGACAGGTTCTTGACCACCGCCGCTCCCCAACCCCATTTCGTCGAAGCCGAAGACCCCGCCAACCCCGGCTGGCGAAGCTGGTCGCTCTCCGATCCGACCCGGTTCAACACCCTGCTCGGCCCCATGCTCTACCGCGTCGACGGCTACATCGTCCGCGTCCGCATCACGCCCGAGCATCGCCACTCGAACCTCCAGAACAACGTCCACGGCGGCGCACTCCTGGCCTTCATCGACGTAGCCCTGTTCGCAGCCGCGCGAGGCTTCGGCCTGATCACCGCCGGCACCGCGGTCACGCTCGACCTCAACACCCAATTCATCGGCGGCGGCCGCGTCGGCGAGCCGATCGAGGCGCAGGTTGAAGTCCTCAAGGAAACCGGCCGCCTCTTGTTCCTGCGGGGCCTCGTGGTGCAAGGGGAGGACGAAACGAAGATCGCCGCCTTCTCGGCTACGATCCGCAAGCCGACTGCCAGATAGCACCGGCGCCTCGCTGTTCTCCCGCGCACGCGGGAGTCCAGGAGTCACACATACAACGCCTGGGGGCCTGGGCCCCCGCCTGCGCGGGGGAACGGAAATGACGGTACTCAAGGCCTATGAGGCACTCGTAGCTTCAGGCGAACTCCGCCCCGATCCAGAGCAGGCCGCCGCCGCAGCGCGTCTGAACACCCTCGCCACCGAACTCGCCACCCCCAAATCCACCGGCTTCTTCGCCCGCTTCTCGAAAAAGCCCGACCCCCGCGGCGTCTACCTCTGGGGCGGTGTCGGTCGCGGCAAGTCCATGCTGATGGACCTGTTCTTCGCAAACGCCCCCGTCGAGAAGAAGCGTCGCGTCCATTTCGGCGAGTTCATGCTCGAGGTCCACGCGCGCATCGCCGCCGAGCGTCGCAAGGAAGTCGGCGACCCGATCGTCCCCGTCGCCACCGCGATCGCCGAGGAAACCCGCCTGCTCGCATTCGACGAGATGATGGTCACCAACAGTCCCGACGCGATGATCCTGTCGCGGCTGGTGACGTCGCTGCTCGATTCCGGCGTGACGATCGTCACCACCTCGAACCGCCCGCCCGCCGATCTCTACAAGAACGGCCTCAACCGCGAGCATTTCCTGCCCTTCATCGCGACCATCGAGCAGCGCCTCGACGTGCTCCCGCTCAACGGCCCGGTCGACTATCGCCGCGACCGCCTCGGCACGCAGGACACCTGGTTAGTCCCCAACGGCCCCGAAGCGACCGCGCAGCTCTCCGCCGCATTCTTCCGCCTCACCGACTTCTCGACAGACGACAGCGAGCACGTCCCCGCCGAGGACCTGATCGTCCAGGGCCGCACGTTGCGCGTACCGAAATCGCTCAAGGGTGTGGCGGTGTTCAGCTTCAAGAAGCTGTGCGGAGAGGCGAGGGGCGTGGCCGACTACCTCGCCATCGCGCGGAAATTCCACACGGTCATCCTCGTCGGCATCCCCAAGTTAGGGCCCGAGAACCGCAACGAGGCTGCGCGCTTCGTCGCGCTGATCGACGCGCTGTACGAGCATAAGGTAAAGCTGCTAGCCGCCGCTGATGCGGAGCCGGGCGACCTCTACGAGAAGGGCGACGGGCGGTTCGAGTTCGACCGCACGATCAGCCGCTTGGAAGAGATGCGGTCCGAGGAATACCTCGCGGAAGGCCACCTCTAGGTGACCCAAATCACTCCGTCATGCCGGGCTTGTTCCGGCATCCACTGTTCCGCGTTCTCACGACTATCGGGTGTGCGGAACCGTGGACCCCGGAACAAGCCCGGGGTGACGGAGGACGCAGGCAGGTATGGTCAACGCTTATTGCACATGCGAACTACTCGCAATAACGCCGTCACTTTTCCGCTTTAACGGTTGCCGTAGCGGGATAATGCGCGTAACCGGCGTCACCAATCACCCCGCACATCAGACGGAGACGGATTGGAATGGCTCGCAAGAAGATCGCGCTGATCGGCGCCGGTAACATCGGCGGTACGCTCGCGCACCTCGCAGCACTCAAGGGCCTTGGCGATATCGTCCTGTTCGACGTGGCCGAGGGCATCCCCCAGGGCAAGGCGCTCGACCTGTCGCAGTGCGGCCCGGTCGAAGGCTTCGACTCGCAGATCACCGGCTCGAACGACTATGCCGACATCGCCGGCGCTGACGTCATCATCGTCACCGCTGGCGTCGCACGGAAGCCCGGCATGAGCCGCGACGACCTGCTCGGCATCAATTTGAAGGTCATGAAGGCCGTCGGCGAGGGCATCAAGGCCAACGCGCCGAACGCATTCGTGATCTGCATCACCAACCCGCTCGACGCGATGGTCTGGGCACTCCGCGAGTTCTCGGGCCTGCCGCACCACATGGTCGTCGGCATGGCCGGCGTGCTCGACTCGGCACGCTTCAGCCACTTCCTCGCCGACGAGTTCAAGGTCTCGGTCAAGGACGTCACCAGCTTCGTGCTCGGCGGCCACGGCGACACGATGGTCCCAGTCATCAGCTACTCGACCGTGTCGGGCATCCCGGTTCCCGATCTCATCGCGATGGGCATGTCGAGCCAGGAAAAGATCGACGCGATCGTCAAGCGCACGCGCGGCGGCGGTGGCGAGATCGTCGCCCTGCTGAAGACGGGCAGTGCCTATTACGCGCCCGCCACCAGTGGCATCGCGATGGCCGAGGCGTATCTGTACGACCAGAAGCGCGTGCTGCCGGCTGCGGCGTACGTTTCCGGCGAGTACGGCCTTACCGATCTGTACGTCGGCGTGCCGGTGGTGATCGGTGCGGGCGGCGTCGAGAAGATCGTCGAGATCAAGCTTGACGACGAAGCCAAGCAGAACCTCACCGTGTCGGTCGACGCGGTCAAGGAACTGCTGGTCGCCTGCAAGGCGATCGACGGTTCGCTGAACTGATTTGAGGAACTGAGCTGAACCAATCTGCTGTTCCCCGGCGAAGGCCGGGGCCCAGTTGGGAGAACTCCCGAGATGGACACCGCCTTCTGCGTCTACATCATGGCCAGCAGGCGGAACGGGACGATCTATCTCGGCGTCACCAGCAATCTTCCCAAACGCGTATGGGAGCATCGCAACGGTGTCGTCGCAGGGTTCACGAAGAAACATGGTTGTCATCTGCTCGTATGGTACGAAGCCTATGACGATCTGGACGCCGCCCGGCAGCGCGAGCTGCGGATGAAGGAATGGAAACGGGACTGGAAGGTGAAAGAGATCGAAGGGATGAACCCGAACTGGGATGATCTGTTCGATTCGCTGACGCCAAACTGATCCGCCTTCCCAACTGGGCCCCGGCCTCCGCCGGGGAACAAGAGAAAGAAAATTAGATGAGCATCCTCGTCGACAAGAACACCAAGGTCATCACGCAAGGCATGACCGGCGAAACCGGTAGCTTTCATACAAAGATGGCGCTGGAATACGGCACGCAGATGGTTGGCGGCGTTACGCCCGGCAAGGGCGGCACCACCCACCTCGACCTGCCGGTCTACAACACCGTGGCCGAGGCCAAGGCGATGACCGGCGCGACCGCATCGGTCATCTACGTGCCGCCTCCCTTCGCGGCCGATTCGATCCTCGAGGCGATCGACGCCGAGATCGCGCTGATCGTCGCGATCACCGAGGGCATTCCGGTGCTCGACATGGTCAAGGTCAAGCGCGCGCTGTCCGGCTCCAAGTCGCGGCTCATTGGTCCGAACTGCCCCGGCGTGCTGACCCCCGGCGAGTGCAAGATCGGCATCATGCCCGGCTCGATCTTCAAGAAGGGCTCGGTCGGCGTTGTCAGCCGTTCAGGCACGCTCACCTATGAGGCGGTGTTCCAGACGTCGAACGCAGGCCTTGGTCAGACGACCGCGGTCGGCATCGGTGGCGATCCGGTCAACGGCACGAACTTCATCGACGTGCTCGAACTGTTCCTCGCCGATGACGAGACCCAGTCGATCATCATGATCGGCGAAATCGGCGGCGACGCAGAAGAGCAGGCGGCTCAGTTCCTCCGCGACGAAGCCAAGCGCGGTCGGTCGAAGCCGATGGCAGGCTTCATCGCCGGCCGTACGGCGCCTCCGGGCCGTCGCATGGGCCATGCCGGCGCGATCGTGTCGGGCGGCAAGGGCGACGCGGAGAGCAAGATCGCGGCGATGGAAGCTGCCGGGATCAAGGTCTCGGAAAGCCCCAGCCTGCTCGGCGAGACGCTGCTGAGCGTGTTGAAGGGCTGATTGAACTACCCCTCTCCCGTTCGGGGAGAGGGAAGGAGCTGCCTTTTGGCAGCGGAAGGGTGAGGGCACGTGACCGCCCGTGCCCTCACCCTCCCACCCGCAAGTGCGGGCGGGCCCCTCCCTCTCCCCCGCGGGGAGAGGGAAATTGAGGACGAGAACGATGGGCTACGAAGGCCAGGATTTCAGCGATATCGCAGCCGGCGTCAGCCCGGCGTTCGTGGAGACGCTCTACGCCAAGTTCAACGCGGACCCGGCCTCGGTCGAATCCGGTTGGCGCGCGTTCTTCGAGGGTCTCGAAGGTTCCGCGCAGGGCCCGAGCTGGGAGAGCGCCCGCTGGCCGCTCACCACCACGGATGACCTGACCGCCGCGCTCGATCCGACTCAGATGGAGCCCGCGCCCAAGCCCGCCAAGGGTGGCAAGCCCGCCCCCGCTGCAGCAGCGCCCGCACCCGTCTCGAAGGAAGAGATCGCCAAGGCCGCGGCCGACGCGATCCGCGCACAGATGCTCGTCCGCACCTACCGCGTGCGTGGCCACCTCACCGCAAACCTCGATCCGCTCGGTCTGTCGAAGCGCGAGATGCCCGAGGATCTGAAGACCGAATATCACGGCTTCTCCGACGCGGACATCGACCGGAAGGTCTATCTCGGCGGCACGATGGGCTTCGAATGGGTCTCGATCCGCGAACTCGTCGACACGTTGCGCAAGAATTATTGCGGCAATGTCGGCCTCGAATACATGCACATCTCCGACGTCGAGGAGCGCCGCTTCCTCCAGGAGCGCATGGAGGGCCAGGACAAGGCGATCGAATTCTCCACCGACGGCAAGAAGGCGATCCTCACCAAGGTGATCCAGGCCGAGCAGTGGGAGAAATTCCTCGGCAAGAAGTATGTCGGCACGAAGCGCTTCGGGCTCGACGGCGGCGAATCGATGATTCCCGCGCTCGAGAGCGTCATCAAGTACGGCGGCCAGATGGGCGTGCGCGAGATCGTCATCGGCATGGCGCATCGCGGTCGCCTCAACGTGCTCGCCAACGTGATGGCTAAGCCATTGCGCGTGATCTTCCACGAATTCGCCGGCGGTTCGGCCAACCCCGATGACATCGGCGGCTCGGGCGACGTGAAGTATCACCTCGGTACCAGCACCGATCGCGAGTTCGACGGCCACAAGGTTCACATGAGCCTGGTCGCCAACCCGTCGCATCTCGAAGCCGCCGATCCCGTCGTGCTCGGCAAGACGCGCGCGATCCAGACGCTCAACAACGATCTGAAGGACCACGCCGCCTCGCTCCCCGTGCTGATCCACGGCGACGCGGCGTTCGCGGGGCAGGGGATCGTCTGGGAGTGCCTCGGCTTCTCCGGCATCCGCGGCTATAACACCGGCGGTTGCGTCCACTTCATCATCAACAACCAGGTCGGCTTCACGACCTCGCCACAGTTCGCGCGCTCGTCGCCTTACCCGTCTGACGTCGCAAAGGGCGTCCAGGCACCGGTCTTCCACGTCAATGGCGACGATCCTGAAGCGGTTACCTTCGCGACCAAGATGGCGATGGAATTCCGCCAGAAGTTCCACCGCGATATCGTCATCGACATGTGGTGCTATCGCCGCTTCGGCCACAACGAAGGCGACGAGCCGTCCTTCACGCAGCCGCTCATGTACGACATCATCCGCAAGCACCCCGGCGTCTCGTCGGTGTACGGCGATCGCCTGATCAAGGAAGGCGTGATCGACCAAGCCTGGGTCGACGAGAATGTGAAGCAGTTCACGCTCCGTCTCGAAGGCGAGTTCGAAGCTGGGTCGTCCTACAAGCCCAACCGTGCCGATTGGTTCGGCGGACGCTGGACCGGCCTCAGCGCGCCGACCGATGGCGGCTCTGCCCGTCGCAACGTCGAGACCGGCCTGACCACGAAGCTGTTCGACTCGCTCGGCCGCACGCTGACGACCGTTCCGGACAGCGTGAAGATCCACAAGACGCTGGCCCGCGTGATCGATGCCAAGCGCGAGATGTTCAAGACGGGCAAGAACTTCGACTGGGCGACCGGCGAGGCGCTCGCGTTCGGCGGCCTGCTCTCGGAAGGCTACGGCGTTCGCCTGTCCGGCCAGGATTCGGGTCGCGGCACCTTCTCGCAGCGCCATGCCGTGTGGGTCGACCAGACCGACGAGCATAAGTACGTGCCGTTGCAGGAGATCGAACACGGTCGCTTCGAAGTGCTCGACAGCCCGCTGTCCGAATACGGTGTGCTCGGGTTCGAATATGGCTACGCGCTCGCCGACCCGAAGACGCTCGTCCTCTGGGAGGCGCAGTTCGGCGATTTTGTCAACGGCGCGCAGATCATGATCGATCAGTTCATCACGTCCGGCGAGTCGAAGTGGCTCCGCGCCAACGGCCTCGTGATGCTGCTCCCGCACGGCTATGAAGGGCAGGGGCCAGAGCATAGCTCGGCACGTCCCGAGCGCTTCCTGCAATCGTGCGCGGACGACAATATCCAGGTCGCGAACTGCACCAGCCCGGCGAACTATTTCCACCTGCTTCGCCGGCAGATGCACCGCAACTTCCGCAAGCCGTTGATCGTGATGACGCCGAAGTCGTTGCTGCGCCACAAGCTCGCAGTCTCGAACGCCGAGGATTTCCAGGGCGACAGCCACTTCCGCCGCCTGCTTTCGGATACCAATCCGGCTGCCGACGTCGATACGAAGCGGCTCGTTTTGTGCACGGGCAAGGTCGCGTACGACCTGATCGAGGCACGCAACGCGGCGGGCGGCACCGACACGCAGATCGTCCGCGTCGAACAGCTCTATCCCTTCCCCGGCAACCCGATCGCCGAGCGCGTCGCACGGATGCCGAACCTGGAAGAGATCGTCTGGGCGCAGGAAGAGCCGAAGAACAACGGCTATTGGTTCTTCGTCGAGCCGCTGATCGAGGAGGCGCTGGCAAGCGTGAACTCGCCGGTGAAGCGCGCGCGCTACGCCGGCCGCAACGCCTCGGCGTCGCCCGCGACCGGCCTGATGAAGCGTCACCAGGCCGAACAGGGCGCGCTCGTCGCCGACGCGCTCGGCCATTCCGTGCGCGACGAAATCCGCCGCGCGCGCAAAACCGAAGACGAACGCTCTGCCGGCAAGGCTGGCGCATAACTCCAATTCCTGCATCTCCGCCTGTGCGGGGATTGAAGAGGTAGAAGATCATGGCAACCGAAGTCACCGTCCCCGTCCTGGGTGAATCGATCACCGAAGCCACCCTCGGCGAGTGGCTTAAGCAGCCCGGCGATCCTGTCGCCGTCGACGAGCCCATCGCCAGCCTCGAGACCGACAAGGTCTCGGTCGAGGTCCCTTCGCCGGTCGCCGGCATCATGGGCCAGCACGCTGTTGCTGTCGGTGACACCGTCCAGGTCGGCGGCATGCTAGCCACGATCGACGCCGGTGATGGCGCCGCCGCTTCGGCCAAGGCGCCGGAGCCTGCCGCAACCGCAACGCCGTCTGCTCCCGCGCCGACCACGTCGGGCGCAGGCTACGGCGATCAGCCCGGTACCGGCACCAGCGAGTCGCCGGCAGCTCTCTCCCCGTCGGTCCGCCGCGCGGTGCTGGAGCACGGCGTCGATCCCGGCACGGTCAAGGGCACCGGCCGCGACGGTCGCATCACCAAGGAAGACGTGACCGCGGCTGCTTCGAGCAAGCCTGCTCCGGCCGCTCCTGCAGCAGCGCCCGCCCCGGCAGCGGCCCCCGCTGCGGCCTCGGGTCGCGGCGAAGAGCGCGTCCGCATGACGCGCCTCCGCCAGACGATCGCCAAGCGCCTCAAGGAAGCGCAGAACACCGCCGCGATGCTGACGACGTTCAACGACGTCGACATGACCGCGGTGATCGCGGCCCGCGCCAAGTACAAGGACCTGTTCGAGAAGAAGCACGGCGTCCGGTTGGGCTTCATGGGCTTCTTCGTGAAGGCCGCCACCATGGCGCTGCGCGACATTCCTAGCGTCAACGCCTCGATCGACGGCGACGACATCGTCTATCACGATTACGCCGACATCTCGGTCGCGGTCTCGTCGCCGGGCGGCCTCGTCGTCCCCGTGATCCGCGACGCCGACCAGATGTCAGTCGCGACGATCGAGAAGACGATCGGCGACTTCGGCAAGCGTGCCAAGGAAGGCGCGCTCAAGATGGACGAGATGAAGGGCGGCACCTTCACGATCTCGAACGGCGGCGTGTTCGGCTCGCTGATGTCGACCCCGATCATCAACCCGCCGCAGTCGGCTGTGCTGGGTCTCCACCGCATCGAGGAACGCCCCGTCGTCGTGAACGGCCAGATCGTCATCCGCCCGATGATGTATCTCGCGCTCAGCTACGATCACCGCCTGATCGACGGCCGCGAAGCCGTGACGTTCCTGGTGGCGCTGAAAAATGCTATCGAGGATCCGACGCGGATTCTTATCGACCTGTGAGGTAGCAATGGACTGGCGCGACCACATTCACTCGGACCCCGGCATCATGGGCGGCAAGCCCGTCTTTCGGGGTACGCGCTATACCGTGGAACGTGTCCTGAAGCTGGTTGGCGCGGGATGGTCCTATGACCAGATCGCGGAAGAATATCCGGGGGTGCTTTCCGAGCACCTCCGTGCCGCCGCGCTGTTTGCCGCAGACCTCATGCACGACGAAAGCTATGTCGCGATCGGCCGGGCACGCGCGGCTTGAGGCTGATGTGCGATGCGAACATCGGTAGCCGCATCGCTCGCGTCCTGAGTGCAGTTGGTCATGATGTCGTACGCGCTTCTGTCGTTCTGCCCGACGAAAAGGACGACGTCATTCTTGCTTATGCGGTCGCTGAAGATCGCTTCCTTATCACGTGTGATCGTGATTTCGGCGAACTGGTCTTCTTGAAGCAAGCGGCCGCACCGCCCGGCATCATCTATGTCCGGTTCGAGCCGGACGACGTCGAACAGATCCTTCCGCGGTTGTTGCCACTCCTCGAATTCGACGAGTGCAATGGCCATATGACTGTCATCGGGACGAAGCGTGATCGCTCTGTTCCCCTCCCAGCGAAGAGCAAAGACAATGGCTGACTACGACTATGACGTCCTCGTGATCGGTGCGGGCCCCGGCGGTTACGTCGCGGCGATCCGTGCAGCGCAGCTCGGCCTGCGCACCGCCTGCGCCGAATCGCGCGAGACGCTCGGCGGCACCTGCCTCAACGTCGGCTGCATCCCGTCCAAGGCGCTGCTCCACGCATCCGAGATCTACGAGGAAGCCAAGGGCGGCCACATGACGAAGTTCGGCGTGAACTTCGAAGGCGTCACGCTGAACCTCGACCAGATGCACGCCGAGAAGGCCAAGGCCGTCAAGGAACTGACCGGCGGCGTCGAATTCCTGTTCAAGAAGAACAAGGTGACCTGGCTCAAGGGCCTCGCCGCGTTCCAGGACGCGCATACGGTGGAAATCGCCGGCCAGAAGGTCACCGCCAAGAACATCGTCATCGCCACCGGCTCGAGCGTGATGTCGCTCCCTGGCGTCGAGATCGATCAGGTGACCGTCGTCGACAGCACCGGCGCATTGGCACTCCCCAAGGTGCCCGAGCACATGGTCGTCATCGGCGGCGGCGTGATCGGCCTCGAACTCGGCAGCGTCTGGCGTCGCCTCGGCGCGAAGGTCACCGTCGTCGAGTTCGTCGACCAGATCCTCCCCGGCTTCGACGGCGAAGTCCGCCGCGAGACGGCCAAGCTGTTCAAGAAGCAGGGCATGGAGCTGAAGCTCTCGACCAAGGTCACCGGCGTCACCGTCGACAACGGCGTCGCGACCGTCACCGTCGAGCCCGCAGCGGGTGGCGCGTCCGAGACGCTGACCGCCGACGCGGTACTCGTCTCGATCGGCCGCAAGGCGAACGTCGACGGCCTCAACCTCGCGTCGATCGGTCTGGAACTCAACAAGCGCGGCCAGATCGAGACCGACCACTCGTTCCGCACCAAGGTCGATGGCGTCTGGGCGATCGGCGACTGCGTCCCCGGCCCGATGCTCGCACACAAGGCCGAGGACGAGGGCGTCGCGGTCGCGGAAAACATCGCCGGCCAGACCGGCATCGTCAACGAGGACGTCATCCCGAGCGTCGTCTATACGATGCCCGAGATCGCCGGTGTCGGCCTGACGGAAGAGGCTGCGAAGGAAAAGACGGAGATCAAGGTCGGCAAGTTCCCGTTCGCCGCGAACAGCCGCGCCAAGACCAACCGCGACACCGACGGCTTCGTCAAGATCATCGCCGACGCGAAGACCGATCGCGTCCTCGGCGTCTGGATCATCTCCAGCCTCGCCGGCACGCTGATCGCCGAAGCCACCATCGCGATGGAATTCGGCGCGACCAGCGAGGACATCGCCTACACCTGCCACGCGCATCCGACGCATGCCGAAGCGATCAAGGAAGCGGCGATGGCGGTGCAGGGCAAGCCCATTCACATTTAGCAAAAGCTAAATGTGAATCTAAAGGGCTTGCCCGGCCGGCGGCGCTCCAGCGCCGTCCGACGACAGGGGCTTTGCCCCTGTCCGCCAAGCAGGCCCTGGTTCTGTTTTCTCAAAGGAACGGTGGACTGCCCGGAAGGTAAGCTTTGGTTCTCCCGCGGACGCGGGAGCCCAGCGAAATACCGATATCCACCCGAATGACGTGCCGCTCTGCCCGGCCGGTCCAAATCCGAAGTGTCAACCCTCCGGACCCTGGGCCCCCGCTTTCGCGGGGGGAACAGGTTATGTGGCGAAGTGCGACGCGGCCTGAACGATCAGGCCGCCCCACTCCATCGAACGCCCCCCAGCGTCAGAACCCGACGCTGATCGTCCCGAACCACTGCCGCGGTGCGACCGGGAACTGGTTGAACGTCCCGCTCGCCGCACCAATGCTCAGCGTCGACGCCGCACGCTTGTTGGTGATGTTCGTCACGTTGAGGCTCACCGTCGCGGTCCGCACGATCTGCCCCTCCGCCAACGGCACCCGCGCCGCCAGCCGCCCCGACAGCGTGAAGTAGGACGGCACCGCCAGATCGTTGGTATAGGTCGCGAAACGCTTGCCGATATAATCGCCGACCAGTTGCGCGTCGAAAATCCCGTAATTGGCCGACGCGGTGAACTTGTTGAGCCAGTCCGGGCTGCCCGGTACCTTCTTTCCCGCGGTCGCGACGGTGCTCGTACCGCTGATGTAGTTCTCTTCGTAGCGCGAATTATTATACGACAGCGCGTCATAGAACGAGAAGTGCGAGCCGAACCGGAAGGTGCCGGCGATGTCGAACCCGTCGGTCTTCACCGCACCGACATTCTGCAGGATCGCCGCGCCGCTGACGACCGCGGTCACCACCGGGTTGGGGCTGATCCCGAGCAGGCGGTTGCTGAAGTCGACATGGTAGACGCTGATCTGGCCCTCGAACCCGGTGAGCGGGCCGAGATTGAGCGCATGGTGCGAGCGCAAGCCCGCTTCATAGGTCCAGCTCGTCTCCGGCTCGACGTCCTGCTTGAACAGGTCGAACGCCGCCTGGCTGCCGAGCGCGAATGGCGACAACCCTGCCGCGGCACTGGTCTGGAACTGGCGGATGTTCTTCTGCACGTTGACGAACACCTGCTCGTCGTCGGTCGCATCCCAGAGTGCGCCGAGCTGTGGCAGGAAGTATTTGTGCGTGTCGATCTTGCCGACCGGCAGCGCGACCGAGCCGGTGAACGAGCCCGGGATCGGCTGCGTCGGCACGCGCTGCGGTGCGTTCTGGAACGTGCTCTTGACGCCGCCGAGTATGGTCAGCGTCGGCAGCAGCTTCCAGCTGTCCTGGATATGCGCCTGATATTCGTCGACGCGCACTTCGCTGTGATATTGCGTGATCAGCGGCGTCAGCTCCTCGCGCGGGCGCTGGTACGGCGTGCTCGGATCGTTGACCGGGAAGGGATACCAGCGACGATAGGCGGACGAGCTCTGATGCTCGTACCATGCACCGAATTCGACGTGATGCGCGCCGAGATCGAGCGCGACGGTGGAGACCAGACCACCGCGATCGATCCGATATTCTGTGGTGCGTGTCGCGAGCCCCGATCCGCCGAACACGGTCGTCAAATTCTGGCCGGGATAATAGAACGAGAACAGCCGGGGCAGGCCGGCGACGTCGATCGGGCCGCCGATGACACCGACGCCGTCGTTATGATGATAATAAGCCTGGTTCGAGAAGGTCACGCGGTCGCTGACGTTCCAGTCGTATTTGACGTAGCCGAGGTAATCGGTACGCGCCGCCACGCCGTAATAATTGCGATAGTTCGCGCCGTCCGCCTTGTACGCACCCGAGTTGAGATAGGCGAGCATCGCGCCGAAATCGGGGTAGACGAAGGGGCGCACATACGGCGCGGTTCCTTGCGTCGCGGTGGTGACGACGGTCGAATCCTCGTTCGGCTCGGTCTTGTCCGAAAAGGCGCCGTACAGCGTCAGCTTGCCGTTGCTGTCGTCGTGGACGAACTTCGCATTGGCCTGGTACCCACCCTGGATGCCGTTGAAATCCCATGCCTTCGCCTTCTGGCGCGAGCCGGAGATGTAGAAGCTGTTGCCGTTGCCGAACGTCCCGCTGTCGATCCGCGCGAACAACCGCGAGGTCGAATGGCTGCCGAGCGTCTGGTCGACCTGGGCGCCGAGATCCTTGCGTGGATCGCTCGAGAACGTGTCGATCGTCCCGCCGAGATTGCTGGTCGATGCGGTGCCGAGATCGCCCGCGCCGCTTGCCAGCGTGACGCGAGAAACGTTCTCCGAGATGATCGCGCGTTGCGGCGACAGGCCGTTGTAATTGCCGTAATTCTGGTCGCCGAGCGGCAGGCCGTCGAGCGTGTAGCCAAGCTGCTGCGCATTGAAACCGTGCACGAACAGCGAGATGTTCTGTTCGTTGTTGCCCCACGGATCGGCGGTCAGGAACGTCACGCCGGGCAGCGTCTGCAACGCCTTCAACGGGCTGACACCCGGCAGGATCTTCTGCATGTCGACGCCGCTGACCTGCGTCACCGACCGCGTCGCCGCGCCCGTGACGACGATCGTATCGTCCTGTCCGGCAGGAGCGGGCGAAGGATCCGCCGCGCTGGTGGGCGACGTCACCGCGCCCGGTTCGGCCTCGACGGATATCAGGGATTGCGCGACGGCGACGCCCGGAACCGTACCGATCGCGACGGCGCCGACGGCACCACACAACAACCGCGCGATGCGGCTCGAAAACTCGGTCATCTTGAAACCCCTTAGTGAGATCGATCGATCGTCACTCCCGGGGCAGCGCCTATGAGGAGCTCGGGACAGCGGGATTACGGATTTGCGTCAGATTTAATTAGCCGTCGCAAACAGGACGAACCGTGTGCGCGACGATGGCCAGCCGTCCAGGCGCACCGCCGTTAGGCGCACGGTGAGCTGTCCGACCAACGGCAAAATCGCCCCCGAAGATCGCAACCCGGCCGGTCGCGTCCGTCACGCATTCCTCCGTTCGCACGTCTACATAAAGGCCGCCTGAGCCGCCCGCACTGGACCGCAACGCCGCTTACGGCGTCGCGGTCCTGCACAGTCAAGCGGCAGGCGGGTCCTTCTTCCCGGTCGGCTTGCCGAACCCGACGAACAACCGCTCCAGCCCCACCGTGACCGAGTCCAGCACCTTCGCGAATTCCGGCGGCAGCGTGTTCGTCTCGCTCCGCGGCGGCTCCGGCGTATCCCCGGCGAACGGACCATTGCCCTGCGGCTTGGTCGACTCGGCCGCCATGTCCGGCTCGACCTTCGACGCTACAGGCTCAGCCTGCGGCGAGGGCGAGGCAGGGGGCGTCGGAGGCTTCGACCGAGCACTTGGCTTCGCGTCATGCTTCGCGATCGCCGCCGCCGCCGCCATAAGGCCCGCCGCAATCAACTGCCGTCCGGCAGGCGTCCCCATTTGCCGCGCGATCGTCGCGGCGATTCCGGCGAACGGCGTGCCGCCGTCATGCTTGCGGCCCTCATGCTTATGGCGGCCATGTTCGCGACTGGCGTGTTCGCGATCGTCGTGCGCCGCGGCGTCGGCCTCATGTGCCTCGCGCGCGTGGCTCTCATGCCGACCATCCATGGCGCCACGTGCCGCCTCCATCTCGGCCTCGCGCTCGCGCCGCTTACGCTCGTCCTTCTTCTTGCCCATGTCGTCCTCTGTGCCGTTCGATCTATGTGTACGACAAAGATAATACACCAATGCAGCAGTGCAACCCCGGCGCGGCGACCGGGGCGATTGGTCCGACGGCTGATTATTTGCCGGCCCACGCTCCCGGCAATCGCCACGTCACCTTGTGCGTCGAGTGGCTGATCATCGGCTTGCCATCGAAGCCGAGCGCCGGCGTATAGCGCGCCCGCGACATGATCGCGCGGCAGGCCGCCTTGTCGAGTTCGACTTCGCCGCTCGTCACCACCGTCCGACAATCGGCGGCGCGGCCGTCCAGGCCGATCGTCCACAGGATCATCGACGTCCCCTGCGCACCCTTGCCGACCACCGACATCGGGTAGTCGCCGGTCGAAATCCAGTTCCCCGGAGATCCTGTCGCGCTGGCTGGCTGGGCGATCCGCGATCGCTCGGTCGGATCGATCCCCCACAGCTTGACCGTCGCATCGTTGCACTTCGCCAAAGCCTCGAACGCCGCCTTCGCTTTAGGCACGGCGAACGCCCATCCCGGCATCTTGTCCGGCGCGACCCGAAGCACGGCGTCGGCCGGCAGCGTCTCGAACAGCGCGGCGTCGACGGGCATCCGCGTCATCCGCTTCCCCGAGACCTGTGTCGGATAGCTTTCGTACCGGCTCTCGTCCGATCCACCGCCCCCTATGCTGATCTTGGCCTGCCCCAGCCGCATCGTCGGGTTTCGATCGTTGGTGTAGACCATCAGGTCGAGCCACGTTGCCAGCGGCACCCTGCGCAGGGCCATGATCGTCTCCGCCTTGCCGGTACCGTATGTCCGGCCGAGCGTGCAGGCCGTGTCGCCGTAATCGACGTTCCACTTGCTCGATGGCGTCATGGGTACAGCGGCTATGGGCTCGGCCATCGCGGCCGCCACGGCCAGTGCCGTCATCATCGGCATCGGCGAATGTCCTGCATCATATCGTCCCCCTTGACGTGCCGGTCGGCGCTTTGGTTGTCGCCAATATGTGGCGGCGTTTCAAGCCGCGTTCGAGACCATTGATCGACGCTAGTATGGAAGCCGCGCAATCGATTGCCGCGGATGAACTGGCACCCGGGCTCATGCATTCCTATCTCTCCCACTAGTCTCCCGATCAGAACAGAAGTAGAACCAGCCTCATGCTGACCAAGATTTCCGTACGCGGCGCGCGCGAGCACAACCTCAAGGACGTCGACATCGACATCCCCCGCGACACGCTGACGGTGATCACCGGGCTGTCGGGCTCGGGCAAGTCCAGCCTAGCCTTCGACACGATCTACGCCGAGGGCCAGCGCCGCTACGTCGAATCGCTCTCCGCCTACGCCCGCCAGTTCCTCGAGCTGATGCAGAAGCCCGACGTCGACCATATCGAGGGCCTGTCGCCCGCGATCTCGATCGAGCAGAAGACGACCTCGCGCAACCCGCGCTCGACGGTCGCCACCGTCACCGAGATCTACGACTACATGCGCCTGCTATGGGCGCGCGTAGGCACGCCATATTCCCCCGCCACCGGAGAACCGATTGCCGCGCAAACCGTGTCGCAGATGGTCGACCGCGTCATGGCGCTCCCCGAGGGCACGCGCCTCTACCTGCTCGCCCCTGTCGTTCGCGGCCGCAAGGGCGAGTACCGCAAGGAACTCGCCGAGTGGCAGAAGGCGGGCTTCGCGCGCGTCCGCATCGATGGCGAGATCTACGACATCGACGAAGCCCCCGCGCTCGACAAGAAGTACAAGCACGACATCGAAGTCGTCGTCGACCGCCTCGTCGTAGGCGGCGAGATAGCCACGCGCCTCGCCGAAAGCTTCGAAACCGCCCTCAAACTCGCCGACGGCCTCGCCTATGTCGACCCCGCCGACCCGGTCGAACCGCACACCCCCAAGTCCGAGATCCTAGGCAACAACGCCCCCGACGGCCGCATCGTCTTCTCCGAGAAGTTCGCCTGCCCCGTCAGCGGCTTCACCATCTCCGAGATCGAGCCGCGCCTGTTCTCGTTCAACGCCCCCCAGGGCGCGTGCCCTGCCTGCGACGGCCTCGGCGAGAAATTGCTGTTCGACGAAGACCTCGTCGTCCCCAACCACATGCTGAGCATCAAGAAGGGCGCGGTCGTCCCCTGGGCAAAATCCAACCCTCCGAGCCCGTATTACATGCAGGTCCTCGGCAGCCTCGCGCGCGAATTCCAATTCGACATCGAGACGCCCTGGTCCGACCTCCCGCCGGAGGTCCAGAGCGTCATCCTGCACGGTTCGAAGGGCAAGCCCGTCACGCTCACCTTCATCGACGGCAAGAAGAAATACGACGTGTCGAAGCCGTTCGAAGGCGTCATCGGCAACCTCAACCGCCGCATGCTCCAGACCGACTCCGCCTGGATGCGCGAGGAACTGAGCAAGTACCAGTCCGCCGCCCCCTGCGAAGTCTGCGGCGGCGCGCGCCTGAAACCCGAGGCGCTCGCGGTCAAGATCGCGATGAAAGACATCAGCTACGCCACGCATCTCTCGGTGGTCGACGCGCTCCAGTTCTTCACCGACATGCCGCAGCACCTCGGCGACCAGCAGAACGCGATCGCCGAACGCATCCTCAAGGAGATCGTCGAGCGGCTCGGCTTCCTCAACAATGTCGGCCTCGACTACCTAAACCTCGATCGCACCAGCGGCACGCTAAGCGGCGGCGAGTCCCAGCGCATCCGCCTCGCAAGCCAGATCGGCAGCGGCCTGTCCGGCGTGCTCTACGTCCTCGACGAGCCCTCGATCGGCCTGCACCAGCGCGACAACGACATGCTCCTCAAGACGCTCCGCCGTCTGCGCGATCTCGGCAACACCGTGCTCGTCGTCGAGCATGACGAGGACGCGATCCGCACCGCCGACTACATCATCGACATGGGCCCCGGCGCCGGCGTCCGCGGCGGCCAGGTCGTAGCCCAAGGCACGCTGAAACAGATCCTCAAGTCGAAGGGCAGCATCACCGCCGATTACCTCAACGGCACCCGCAGCGTCCCCGTCCCCGAAACCCGCCGCAAGGGCAACGGCAAGAAGCTCACCGTCCACAACGCGGTCGCCAACAACCTGCGCGGCGTCACCGCCAGCCTCCCGCTCGGCACCTTCACCTGCATCACCGGCGTCTCCGGCTCGGGCAAGTCGAGCTTCACGATCGACACGCTCTACGCCGCCGCCGCGCGCGAGCTGAACGGCGCGCGCATCGTCCAGGGCAAGCACGACAAGATCACCGGCCTCCAGTATCTCGACAAGGTCATCGACATCGATCAGTCGCCGATCGGCCGCACCCCGCGCAGCAACCCCGCCACCTACACCGGCAGCTTCACGCAGATCCGCGACTGGTTCGCCGGCCTGCCGGAATCGCAGGCGCGCGGCTACAAGCCCGGCCGCTTCAGCTTCAACGTCAAGGGCGGCCGCTGCGAGGCGTGCCAGGGCGACGGCGTGCTCAAGATTGAGATGCACTTCCTCCCCGACGTCTACGTCACCTGCGACGTCTGCCACGGCGCGCGCTACAATCGCGAGACTCTCGAGGTGAAGTTCAAGGGCCATTCGATCGCCGACGTGCTCGACATGACGGTCGAGGACGCCGCCGAGTTCTTCAAGGCGGTCCCCCCGATCCGCGACAGGATGGCGATGCTGGTCGAGGTCGGCCTCGGCTATGTCAAGGTCGGCCAGCAGGCGACGACGCTCTCGGGCGGCGAAGCGCAACGCGTCAAGCTCGCCAAGGAACTCTCGCGCCGCGCCACCGGCAACACGCTCTACATCCTCGACGAACCCACCACCGGGCTCCACTTCGAAGACGTGCGGAAGCTGCTCGAAGTCCTCCACGCGCTGGTCGAGCAAGGCAACACGGTCGTCGTGATCGAACACAATCTCGACGTCATCAAGACCGCCGACTGGGTCCTCGACCTGGGTCCGGAAGGCGGCGTCAAGGGCGGCGAGATCGTCGCCGAAGGCACGCCGGAGAAGGTTGCGAAGGCCAAGGGCAGCTTCACGGGGAAGTATCTGGCGCCGTTGCTGGAGAAGCGGGTTATCGAGGGGGCGAAATAATGACGGCAGATAACACTCAGCCCCGGCTATTCGTGTCCTATAGTTGGAGCGACCAGCAACATATGGATTGGGTGGTTCAGCTCGCCACTGATCTACGAACGAACGGCGTGGATACAATCCTCGATAAATGGCATTTACGAGAAGGGCAGGATGCCCATGCTTTTATGGAGCAGATGGTTACCAAGGCTGACGTAAGTAAAGTTATTATTGTTTGTGACAGAAAGTACGCGGAACGTGCTGATCAGCGGGTTGGCGGGGTTGGTGCCGAGTCACAAATCATGTCGGGAGAGTTGTACGGCAAAGTTGACCAAACTAAGTTTGTTGCTGTTTGCCGCGAAAACGATGAGAATGGCCGAGCTTTATTACCGGTGTTCTTAAGATCGCGTATTTACATCGACTTCGTGGACGATAATCTGTACAGCGACCGCCTTGAGCAACTATTACGATGGTGTTACGATAAACCGCTCTATATCGAACCGCAAATTGGTTCGTCGCCGGCATTTAGCGACGACAAGATATCCCCAGTCATTAGACGGCAAGCCGAATTTAGTCGAACGAGCCGCAGTCAACCCGATGGGGCGGGAAGCTCCAACGCAGTGGTCCAATTCTTTCGAAATATCTCGGCCGATGATGCTTTGCCACTGGCCGAGAGTGGCAACGATTTGCCAAAAGATGAGCAAATATACAACGGCATCGTAGCTTTGTCTCCTCTCATTTCTCGAGTATTAGGCGTTTTTAAGCAAGCTGTTAGAAATGAACGAACCGCTCAAATTGCCGGCGAAGAGATGCATCGATATCTCGAAAAGCTGCTTTCTCAATATGAAAAAGGCCATACCAATTGGAGCGGGGATTTAATTAAGTTTTACGGACAGTTCATGCTGGTCGCTTCAATCGCCCTCCTTGTTGATAATGCTCAGGCGCAAGTCGCTGACGATATGTTGACGGAGCCGTTTGTCTTGGATGATCACGGCGGCATGACCGCTAAGAGTGTTTCATTCGGACGTATGGCAGCTTTTTTACGTTCACTGGATACCCGGAACGATAGGCTTGGCCTTAGGAGGCTTTCTCTTCACGGGGACCTCATTAAGCAGGTTTGCGAGGCTGCGGGATTTAGCTTTCGAGATTTCGTTCAAGCAGATTTGGCCCTGTTCGTCAGATCTGCGAACATGGGAGATCGTTGGTGGCCGAACTCTGCAATATACGTTGCAGACGAGCAGGGGGCGTTGCCCTGGTATATTCGGGCTACGGCTCCAAAAAATAGGGCCGCAGTTTTGAAATTGCTGGGGCTTGAGACTAGAAATGATCTCATATCATTGATTGATAAATTCAAATCGCGTGAAATCAGAAATCCTGAGTGGAGCGGGGCTTGGTCAACAGCCGATGTTGTTCAGTTGACTAATTTGGTTGCGATATCGGAATCTTGGAAAGATTAAGGGGGTTTCATATTTCGTCGAATTAATTTTAGTTGATCAGTAGATCGTTGCAGCTAAATGGCATACATCATGTGTAGACTATGGCGCACTTAACTCCCATCGAGTCGGAATTCGCGACCAGTGAAGACGCCGCCGCATACGACGCGTGGTTCCGCGCCAAGGTCGAGCGCGCGATGGCGTCGGACAAGCCCGGCATCCCGCACGATCAAGTAATGGCAATGGCGCAGGCTATCCTCGACAAACACAAACCGCGTTGACGCTGCCGCTCGTCTGGACGGACGATGCGATGCGCGACCTGCTGAACATTCTAGATTACATCGGCGCGCGTAACTTCGCGGCCGCGGAGCGATTGAACGCCGCCATCGTGCATGCGGCGGAGAACCTGCCCGATCATCCCTATATCTACCGCTCCGGAAGGCTGGCGGGCACCCGCGAGGCGGTGGTTCATCCAAACTACCTCCTGGTCTACCGCGTCACCGAGACCATCGAGATCCTCGCCGTGCTCCACGCCCGCCAGCAATATCCCTAAAGCCCCGCCGCCGTCCGCCACGCCGCATTGATCCGCCCCTGCCACCCCGGCTCACCGTCGCGAAACTTCGCCAGCACGTCCGGATCGAGCCGCAACGTCATCTTCTGCTTGACCCGGTCGCTCGGCGGCGGGCGGCCCTTCACGACGCCATTCGGCCCCGGAGAGCCTTTGCTGGCCCCTTGCGCAACGTCCGCGACCGATCCGTTTCGGATATGGTCGCGGGACCTGAGTCAGTAGAAGTGCGCATATACCGGGGCGGACTCGTACCAGCCCTTGCAGCTGCGCTTGCCGTTGCGTCGTCGGTTCTCGGACTCCCAGCGTGCAGGGCCAACGCCAGCGACAAGCAATATCCTGCCGCGCCGCGCCAGCGTCTGCTGGCCGATCCAGCGCTCGTACGCCGCCTGCCGCGCATCGGTCGCCCGGCTGGCATCGCCACAACTGCGTACGCCCGTCCATCGTCCGATCGAACCACTCAAGTCGCCGGTGATCCGCTCGATCCGGTCGTCCCGCATATCCGCCGGCCCCGCGTTCCGCGCGAACTCTATCGCCGGCGCTCTTTCCTGCGCAATGGCCTTCGTTGTCCCCAGGCCCATGACGCCTATCCCGACTCCCACGATGCCGACCAGCGCCGCTCTAGCGAACCTACCCTTGCTCTGCATGATCATCCTCCCGTTTCTTGAGGCGTCATGTGTGCCACGTCTGTCGGGTACGCATTGGCGAGATTGCTCCGTTCCGGCGGCGTCCCCACCGACGGAACCGCCCGCCGCGCCCGCCCGTTGGGATCGCGCATTCAGAAACGGAAACCGCCATGACCAAGCCTCAACCCCACAAGCCCGCCAAGCCCAAGACGTTCGGCCTCAACGCGCTGTCGATCGGCGCCGCGGCGATCGGTCTCGGCGGGGCGTTGCTCGCCGTCTTCCTGCGCCCCAAGAAGAACCCCGCCGAGCATGCCGTCCCCGATCTCGCGCTCGACCGCCCACATCCCGGCCCGCACGACCGCGCACCCGAGGCGTTCCGCCCCGATCCCACCGCCGTCCCAACCAAGGAAGAGCGCGAGTCGCTGCGCCCCGCCACCGGCCATGCGCCGTCGTTCGCCGAGGATCGCGGCTCGACGCTCGGCTGAGGCGGATCGGGGGCAGGGCTAGGCACCCCCGCTAACCCTCCCCCGCCAGGGGGAGGTGGCTGGCCCTTGCCAGACGGAGGGGGAGGTAAGCGACGACCTCTGTTCCGTGTCCTCCCCCTCCGTCTCCTGCGGCGCCACCTCTCCCTTGCGGGGGAGGATCAAACAGGGGCTGGCCGACGTCGGTTCTGCCGCCACCACCCTCGCTCATCCGCCCCTCCGTCATCCTGACGAACGTCAGGACCCGGAGCCAAGAGCGGCGCACCCCGTAACCCCGGGTTCTGACGTTCGTCAGGATGAGGGAGGGGCAGCGCACCACCCCCACGAAACCGCTGTCCTACACATCCCGATCCGGCATACCTGATCGGTCCTCTCTTCAGGCGAGGATCGATCATGGCGAACGCACCCACCCCGGCCGATCCGCGACCCTGCCACATGGCCAAGCGCGCAGCGCCCGCCCCCAGGCCGCGCGACGAGCCGCCGATCCCCGACCATCTCCCGGACGCGGTCCGCCACGTCATGGCCTGGCAGGCGCACGTCGACGCCGGCCGGATCGGAAACCGCATGCCCGTATCGCCCGAGATCGCCGCCAACCGCGACCGCTGGACCGCGCTCGCCCGGACCATGCGCAAGTGACTGCCGCTCTCCGAGAACAGGGCGACGCGACCCATCTTGAAGCCGCACCCGCCGACCCGCCGAACGCTACCCGCCCGCATCAAATCGCCCCGCCGCCGACCGACGCCGCCACGCCGCGCCATCGCCAGCGCATCGACGGCTGGAGCCCGGAGCGCCAGCGCGGCTTTCTCGAACGCATCGCCGAGGGCGCCACCGTCGACGAGGCGACCGCCAGCGTCGGCCTGTCGCCACGCACCGCGTACGGCCTGCGCCGCCGCGCATCAGGCGCGGCGTTCGCGCTCGGCTGGGACGCTGCCAAGCTCGTCGCGCGGCCGATCGTCGCCGAAGCGCTGTTCTGTCGCGCGATGGTCGGCCAGATCGAGCGCGTCACGCGGCCCGATGGCGACGTTATCGAGCGCCATCGCTACGACAACCGCCTCGCCATGTCGCTGCTCGCCCGGCTCGATCGCCATGCCGAGGAGAGCGAGAGCACCAGTGCCGCCGCACGCCTGATCGCGACCGAGTTCGACGCGTTCCTCGACCTCGTCGAGCGCGATGCCGGCCCAGCCCGCGCCGGCCTGTTCCTCGGCGAACGCGTCGGGTCGACCGGGGCAGGGGAGGGGATGGCACCGATCATCGCGCTCGCCCGCGCCGACCGCTGGCTCCGCAGCGCCGCCGGCCTCGCGTCGGAGATCGACGTCGCCGATCTCGACCCCGCGGCCCGCGCAGGCTGGACCGCCGAGCAATGGGCGCGCGCGGAGGCTGCCGGGCTGCTCAGTCTCGCGCCAGAGCCCGTCCCGAAACCTGCGCCGTCGAAACCCGCGCCGTCGAAACCCGTGCCGCCGAAACCCGTGCCAGCGTCTGCACTTCCTGCACTTCCGGCGATCGAGCCCGACGATTCGGAAGGGGAATGCCCTGTCTGGTGGGACGCTGGCACGGACGTCTGGCGCACCCGCTTCCCACCACCGAGCAACTATGACGGGGAAGAAGGCGGCAAATTCGGTGACGACGATTACAGCCGCGAATGTTCCGAGGACGAGGTGATCATCCTCGACGCGCCGCGCGACCGCGAGATCGCCGAGCGGTTCGTCGTCGAGGGCGCGGACCGCGACAGCTGGTTCGTCGGCTATGCGGTGGGCTGCGGGCTTATCGCGGATGACGAGGCCGAGGCGGTGGCCGAGACCGATGCGGCGCGCGTCGCTGCGCTCGCCTGGAGTTTCGATCCGGAACGTCCGGCGGAACCCGACCCTGAAAGGGACGACGATGCCGAGCCCGTTGCCACTCCCGGCGCGTCGCATGTCGCGGTCGATCTGGCGCCGGCGGCCGCGAATCCTGCACCCAAGTCCGCCACCGGGCGTTCTCCCGCCGTCAAACTCTCAATCGACGGAGACCCCCATGAGCATCTTCAGCAAGATCAAGTCCGCAATCTTTGGTGAGAAGGGCCCGCTCGGCAGCGGCCATTTCGGCACGCCAAAGCCCGCGCCCGCGCCCGCACCCGCAACGCAGACCACCGCCGCACAGCCCCAGGCGACACCCGCACCCACGCCGCAAGCGGCGCCCGCAGCAACGCCTGTCACGGCCCCGGCACCGAAATCGGTCGACGTCGAGGCCGTCCTGTCGGGCATCGCCACGAACAAGGGTTCGAACCTAAACTGGCGCACCTCGATCGTCGACCTGATGAAGCTGCTCGATCTCGATTCGAGCCTCGACAACCGCAAGGAACTCGCCACCGAGCTCGGCTATACCGGTGCGAAGGACGGCAGCGCCGAGATGAACATCTGGCTGCAAAAGGCCGTGATGCGCGAGCTGGAAAAGAACGGCGGCACCGTGCCCGCCACCCTCAAGGACTGAGGCGCAACTGGCGCCGGCAACCAAACCCCGGCGCCGATCATTACGCTTTCAGTATCAACCGTCTGAAAGGACACGAAATGCGCGCTATGACGCTGGGCCTGCTGGCCGCCTCCACCCTGGTTGCCGGCTGCGTCGGTGACGGAGGAAGCCGCTACGGCGTCGACCCGCGCTATCGCTCCTACGATTATAACGCGCCCGATCCGGCATATGGCGGCTATGACGCCGGCCGCTATTACCGGGACGACCGCCGTTACCGCGAGCGCCGCCTGTCGAGCAACGAGCGTGTCTATCGCGGCAACGACGGACGTTACTATTGCCGTCGCAACGACGGCACCACCGGGCTGATCGTCGGCGGAGTCGCGGGCGGCGTACTCGGCAACGTGATCGCACCCGGCGGCTCGGGCCTGCTCGGCACCGTGCTAGGGGCTGCCGGCGGTGCGCTCGCCGGTCGTGCGGTCGATCGCTCGAGCAACGACACGCGCTGCCGCTAAATCCCTAGACCGGCGCCGAAATATCGGTGCCGGTCGATTTATATGACGGCTGAGCGCCGGCGGTGTACGCGAAAATATTATCCGCGGTACTCGACGCAGTTCTAGACCCATTTGACCGGCAAGATTTGCAATTCCGGCGGTCTTGGCCCATATAGCACTCAGCTACAGTCGCATATCGACGGTTCTTGGCGCTTTGCGGCACCTTTCTCCTTCTTTCCCTGCTCCGCGGCACGGGTCACCCGAACGTCGGGTTACCTTATACTAAGAAGGAGCCAATTCATGGCTATCACCGGAACCGTCAAGTTTTTCAACGCCGACAAGGGCTATGGCTTCATCGCGCCGGATGGCGGCGGCAACGATGCATTCGTGCACATCACCGCGGTTGAGCGCGCCGGCATGCCGACGCTGAACCAGAACCAGCGCGTCACCTACGAGCTCGAGCCCGACAAGCGTGGCAAGCAGTCGGCTGTGAACCTCCAGCCAGCCGATTGATCTCGCTGGCGGAGTAATTCGCCAACCTGATCTCGGTTGCGATGCGGCGGCCATAACGGTCGCCGCATCACCCCTTTAAAATTTCCCGCAGGAGCGCACCAGCATGGCCGATAATCCAGAATTTTACCGGGCCCGCGCTGATGAAGAGCGTCGCAACGGCGATGCCGCCCTCCTCGACAACGTCCGCGATCGCTGCCGCCGCGCCGAAAAGGCCTGGGACGACATGGCCTCGCGCGCAGAACGCACCCAGATCCTCCGCGCTGCCCGCGAAGCTGCCCCTCCCGGCGGCGAGCGCATGATGATCGGCACTCCGTCGATGGTCCCCGCCGAATAGGCCGGATCTCCGAGGTTCGATTGTTTGAAGCGAAACCCGGGTGCAGCGATGCATCCGGGTTTTTCTTTGTCTTTTAACAATGAGGTTCGCGCAGAGGCGCAGAGGCGCAGAGAGCGCGGAGGTTCTGGCCGAACTGCAGCTTCTCTAAAACAGATGTAAGGTCTCCGACCTTACCCGGAACACCACACCTCCGCGTCCTCTGCGCCTCCGCGCGAAACCTTACCAAGCCGGCCAGCGTCCAAAGTGCGGAGCAGCCGATTGGAGGCCGCCGACGCGGTACCGTGCAAGGCCGTCGTGACTTATTTCAGCGGCTTGCCCGAATCCTTCCAGCGGTCGAGTATCTGCGATTCCGGTGGCAGCATGTCGGACGCCACAGGCGCTACCGGTGACTGAACAACAAGCTTGGTCTGTGCCACGGCCGCCACCTCGGTAGCTGGAATCGGCACGGCAACCGCTCCAGCCGTCGCCGCAGCGATCATCTGCGGAGTAGGCGGCACGAGCGGCACAACCGACACATGCGGCCCGGGCACAGGCTCGCCGCCAGCGTATCGTTGGCTAAAGGCGCCGGATGTCCCCCAATACCCCTTCCACCGATGGAAGAAATGCGCGCCGACGACGTCGGTCATGACCATGCTTCGGTTCCACGCGGGCGTCACCGCATAGGTGTGATAGTGCGTCGCCAACCCCACCGGCGCATAGACATAACCCGCAAGCGCCATGCCCGCCGCGCGCGCCGCGCGGACCCACGCGCCGCGCGCCGGCACGCGCATCATCGCGCCGTCGCAGGCGAAGCTGAACTGGCAGCCGGCGTGTTCCGAACCCTGGTACACCACGCCGCATACCGTTCCCGGGAATGCCGGATGCCGCGCACGGTTGAGGATGACCTGTGCGACCGCCTGCTGGCCCGCATCGGGCTCCGAGGCCGCTTCGTAATAGATCGCTGCGGTAAGGCACTGCAGTGCGCGGTCGCGGTCGAGCGCCGGTGCGCCGGCCATTGAGAAGGGCCGTGCGGGAACTATGCCCGCATCGAGCGTCGCGCCGGCTGGGATTGGCAGGTCGGGGAGGTCGATGGTCCCCGTGACGCCAGCCGCGGGGGCTGCCGTTTCCTGATTGGAAAGCACCGGGGCTGTGGTCGAGGCGCGTACCGGAGACGCGATACTCGCACGATTGTTCGCCGAGCTACGCGCCGACATTGCGCGAAGTGCAGCATGCGCCGAGATTCCCGCGCCGATGATCAGCACCGTGACGACCATCGCCGCCCAGATTCGCTTCATCAACCGAACCGTCTGCAACCGAACGCGCAACCGCTTTCCTCGTACCTGCCCCGCCGAGCGTGCCCAACGCCCGGCATAGCCGATTTGGCCGAACCGATCGCGCACGGATTCCGTCCGTCCCACGGTGGGACGGACAGCTACCCTAGCAACAATCGCTTACCGTAAGGTTGCGGTGTCGAGCTTCAGCGCAGCTTCGGGGATGACCTCGACGTTCGGGTAGGCTTTCCGTAGCGGCTCGATGAACTGCTTGGCATCACCGACCACGACGATGCTTGCCGCCTTCGGGTCGAGCAACTTGACGGCGGCAGCTTGCACTGCTGCCGGATCGACGGCGCCCACTGCGCCGGTATAGCGCTGGAGTTCGCCGAGCGGCACGCCGTTCTGGACATAGGCACCGAGGATACCGGCAACCCCCGACGTCGTCTCGATACCGCGCCCGAAATTGCCGACCAGCACGGCCTTGCGCGTATCGAGCTCTGCGGCAGGCACCGGGGACGTCCCCATCCGCGTCATCTCGGCGGCGATCAGCGTCACCACTTCGGCAGCGGTCGGGTTCTTGGTCTGCGTCCGCGCCGCGACCGTGCCCTGCGTCTTTCCCGCGTCGAGCCCGCTGCCCGCGCCATAGGCCAGCCCGCGCTTGATCCGGATTTCCTGGTTCAACCGCGACGAGAAACCGCCGCCGAGCACCGTGTTGCCGACGGCCAGCGGATAATAGCGCGGGTCCGACCGCGCGATCGCCGGCCGGGCAACCACGACACCGGCCTGACCCGCTTCGGGCATGTCGACGACGATTACGCGCGGTTTAGGGTACGTGACCTGCGGCGCGCTCGCGGTCGCCCTGCTGGTCGATTTCCAAGACCCGAACTGCGCCTCCGCCAACGCCTTCGCCCGCGCCGCGGTGACGTCGCCGACCATGATCAGCGTCGCCTGGCCCGGCTGGAAGCTCCGCGCATACGCCGCCGTGATGTCGGCTCGCGTGATCGCCTTCAACGACAGCGGCGTGCCCCCGTTCGGTGCACCATAAGGCGACGTCCCAAGCACGGCCCGATCCGCGACCAAGCCCGCGACCTGTGCCGGATCCTTCAACGCCAGCGTGACCGCGTCGACCTGCTGCGTCCGCGCGCGCTCGATCTCTTCTGCCGCAAAGGCCGGATTTATCGCAACATCTGCGAGGATCGCCATCGCCGGCGCCAACTGGTCCGACTTCACCGTCACGTCGACCGCCGCGCCGTCGCTGCCAGCCGAACTGCCGATCGCCCCGCCAAGCCCCTCGACCGCACGCGCGATCTGCGTCGCCGAGCGCGTCTTCGTGCCCTTGGTAAGCAGTTCGGCCGACAGGCTGCTGACGCCAGCGCGATTAGCCGGGTCGGTCGCCGCACCGCCCGCGGTCACGAGATACGCCGTGACGATCGGCAGGTCGTGCCGCTCGACCGTCACCAGCCGCATGCCGTTCGCAAGCCGCGTCTCCACAGGCTGCGGAATCGTCGGCGATACCGGCGCGCTCGGCACCGGCGGCTGGACGCGCTGGCTTTCGGGCGCAGGCGTCACGATCTCGATGGTCGCCGGCGCCTTCAGGTCGGCAACCTGCACCGTCGAGGCAACCGCGATCGTATCCGCGATACCGCCGGCCGGCTTGGCCGCAAGCGGCATATAGCGGATCGTCGCCGACTGGTTCTCGCCCAGATATTTCCGCGCCACCCGCTGGATGTCCGCCGCAGTCACCCGCGCGATCGCCGCGAGCTGCTTGTCGGCCGCCTGCGGATCGCCGTCGATCAACACCGCGGCGGCCAGCGTGCTCGCCTTGCCCTCGGCGGTCTCGCGCGACTGGATCGATTGGGTGAGGATCTCGTTCTTCGCCTCGGCCAGTTCGGCGGCCGTCACCGGCGCATCGCGGAACCGCGCGATCTCGCGCTTCAACGCGGCCTCGCCCGCCTCGGCCGTCTTGCCGCCCGCCATGATCGCATAGACCACCAGATTACCAGTCGACTGCTTGGTGTCGAGGAACGCCTCCGCCGATTGCGCCAACTGATCGCGGTACACGACGTGCTCGTACAGCCGCGAACTCTCGCCCGTCGCCAGCACCGCGTTCAACACGGTCACCGCGGCGCTATCCGCATCGCGGTCGGCAGGCACGTGATAGCTGACCAGCACCGCCGGCAATGGCGTGTTCGGCTCGTACACGGTGCGCGTCACCGCCTTGGTCCGCGCCGGCTCGGCCACCGTCACGCGCGGGATCGCTGCGGCCGGCTTCTTGATCTTGGCGAAATACTGATCGACCCAGCCGTTCAACTGCGCGGGATCGAAATTGCCCGACACCACCAGAATGGCATTGTCCGGCCGATAATAGGTCGCGTGGAACGCCCGGACGTCGTCGATCCCGGCCGCCTCGAGATTTTCCAGGCTGCCGATCGTCCCGCGCGCATAGGGGTGCGCAGTATAAGCGAGCGCCGGGTAATAGAGCGAGAACAGCTTGCCGTACGGCCGCGCGAGCGTGCTCTGGCGCAGTTCCTCCTTCACCACGTCGCGTTCCGACCCGAAGCTCTTGGGCTCGACGACGAGGCTCGCCATCCGGTCCGCCTCCGCGAACAGCAGCCGCTGGAGGTGGTTGGCCGGGATTACCTCGTAATAATTGGTGTAATCGTCGTTGGTCGACGCGTTGTTGTAACCGCCGACGTCTTCGGTGAGCCGGTCCATCTGTTCCGACACCAGGTTGCGCGTCGACTTGAACATGAGATGTTCGAACATGTGCGCGAACCCGGACTTGCCCTTGGGGTCGTCCTTGGAGCCCACGTCGTACCACACCTGCACCGACACGTTCGGCGTGCCGGTATCGCGGATCGCGTACACGCGCAGGCCGTTCGGCAGCGTGCGCTCGGTATAGGCGATCGGCTTGACCGAAACCTGCGTCGGGGCCGGTGCGGTCTGCGCCACCGCCGCTACGGGGAAACATGCTGCGGTCAGCAGCAGAGCGGAGCGGAGGAGGCGCATCTAAATCCTTACTTGTTGCGGTTTGCGAACAGCACCGCGCCTGCGATCGCCGCCGAGCCGATACCGACGCCCAGTCCGATCTTCGCGAGCGGCCAGCTCTTGGCCTTTTCGGCGGCGTTGTGCGCGGCGGCTTCGGCCTGCAGCTTCGCCTCCTTCGCGGCGGCGAGGATTTCGTTCGGCGTGTCGCTGTCGATCTTGATGGTCACTTGGTCTCTCCTTCACTCTTCCGGACATACATCGCGCGGAAATCATTCGCGAACTGCGTCAGCGTCCCCGAGGCGATCGCCGCCCGCAGATCCGCCATCAGCGTTTCGTAGAACCAGATGTTATGCTCCGTCATGAGCATTGCGCCAAGCATTTCGCCCGACCGGACGAGGTGATGCAGATACGCCCGACCCCAGGTCGCGCAGACGGGGCAGGGGCAGGCGGGATCGAGTGGCCCCATATCCTCGGCAAATTTCGCGTTGCGGATGTTGATCGGGCCGGTTCGCGTGAACGCCTGGCCGGTGCGACCTGATCGCGTGGGCATCACGCAGTCGAACATGTCGATCCCGCGCTCGACCGCACCGACGATATCGTCGGGCTTGCCGACCCCCATCAGATAGCGCGGCTTGTCGACCGGGAGCTGGCCCGGCGCGAAGTCGAGGCAGCCGAACATCGCCTCCTGGCCCTCGCCGACCGCCAGCCCGCCGACCGCATAGCCGTCGAAGCCGATATCGATCAGCGCATCCGCCGACGATTTCCGGAACCCCTCGTTCAACGCGCCCTGCTGGATCCCGAAGATCGCGTTGTTCTCGGCATGATCTTCGCCCGCATCGAACGCCGCGCGCGACCGCTTCGCCCAGCGCATCGATCGCTCCATCGCGGCGGCCTGCACCTCGCGTGTCGACGTCGTCGGCACCAGTTCGTCGAACGCCATGACGATGTTCGATCCGAGCAGCCGCTGGATCTCGATCGACCGCTCCGGGCTCAACAGGTGCCGCGTACCGTCGAGGTGGGACTTGAACGACACGCCCTCCTCGGAACGCTTGGTGAGATCGGCAAGGCTCATCACCTGATAGCCGCCGGAATCGGTCAGGATCGGCTTCGCCCAGCCCGAAAACGCGTGCAGCCCCCCAAGTCGCGCGACCCGCTCGGCGCCCGGGCGCAGCATCAAATGATAGGTGTTGCCGAGGATGATGTCCGCGCCCGCACCGACCACGTCTGCGGGCTTCATCCCCTTGACCGTCGCCGCGGTACCGACCGGCATGAAGGCGGGCGTGCGGATGTCGCCGCGCTGCATCGCGATGACGCCAGTGCGCGCCTTGCCATCGGTAGCGGATATGGTGAAGTCGAAGCGAGGGCGGGTCATGGTATCAGCGTTTCTTGCGGATGCCGTAGCGATCGCCGACTGGCGCGCCGCGGATGGTGATGAGTTCGGCGCGGGTCAGCACGCCGTCCCTGTCGCGGTCGAACCGCACGAAGAACTGCACGAACCGCGTCTGCAATTCGGCAAGCGTGATCCGGTTGTCGCCGTCGCGATCGACCTCGAACGGGCTCGGCAACGCATTGCGATCGCCGAGCCACGCCTGCGCCCAATCAGCATAGGCGATGTACCCGATCGATCCCGTCGCCGCGCCCTCGGCGGTGGCATAGCTCCGCGCAACGCCCGCGGTCAGTTCGGCCTGCGTCACGCGGCCATCGCCATTCGCATCGCACGCGGCGATGAACAGCGCGGCTGGCTCGGCGAAGATCGTCGCAGGCGGCTGTGGCGTCCCCGCGGGCGGCGGGGCGGCCGTGATAGCCTGGAGCAGAGCGAAGGCGAGCAGCATGCCGCCAGTCATGGCAGCAGAAGCGAGGCGTCGCCATAGCTGTAGAACCGATACTTCCCCGCGATCGCATAGGCATACGCCGCCTGCATCCGTTCGCGCCCCATCAGCGCCGACACGAGCATGAACAAGGTCGATCGCGGCAGGTGGAAATTGGTCATCAATCCGTCGATCCCGCGGAACCGATAGCCCGGCGTGATGAAGATGGCGGTGTCGCCGTCGAACGGGCGGATCACGTCGTCCTCGCCGGTCGCGCTCTCGATCAGGCGCAGCGACGTCGTACCGACCGCGATCACCCGGCCACCGCCCGCGCGGACCGCGTTCAACCGATCGGCGGTCGCGGCATCGATCCGGCCCCATTCGGCGTGCATCCGATGCTCGGTCGTGTCGGTCGCCTTGACCGGCAGGAACGTCCCCGCGCCGACGTGCAGCGTCAGCGTCGCATGGCCGATCCCCGCCGCATCGAGCGCCGCCATCAGCTTCGGCGTGAAATGCAGCGCGGCGGTAGGCGCCGCGACCGCGCCCGGCTCGGACGCAAACATCGTCTGGTAATCGTCCGCATCGCGCTCGTCGGTTGGGCGCTTGCCGGCGATATACGGGGGCAGGGGCATGTGGCCCGCGCGCTCCAGCAGCAATTCCACCGGCTCGTCGCCCGCGAAGACCAGCGCGTAGCTGCCGTCGTCCTCGCGATCGACCGCCGCTGCGCTGACGCCGTTGCCGAACTCGATCACGTCGCCGTCACGGAGCCGCCGCGCGTTGCGGATGAACGCGCGCCACCGCCGCGGCCCCTCGCGCTTATGAAGCGTCGCGCCGATCTTCGCATCGCCGCGTCGCCCATCGAGCTGCGCCGGGATCACGCGCGTATCGTTGAATACGAGCATGTCGCCGCGTCGCAGCAGCAACGGCAGATCCGATACGCCCGCATCGCGCGTGGCGTCACCTTCGAGCACCAGCATCCGAGCAGCATCGCGCGGCGCCGCGGGGCGGAGCGCGATGTTGTCGGTCGGCAGGTCGAAGTCGAAAAGGTCGACGTTCAACGTGAAGTCACTTCTTTGCAGGAGCCTTCTTCGCCGCCGGCTTCCCAGGGGCCGCCTTGCGGGCCGGTGCAAGCTTCGGCTTGGCCGCGTTCGCACCGGTCGCCGTACCCGGCAACGTCACCGGCGCACCGAGCGCAGGGGCCGGGGGACCCGCGATATACGCCGGAGGATTGTCCGCCGCGATATAGGCATGAACGATCCGCGACGGGTTCGCCGGCGGCTCGCCGCGCTCGATCGTATCGACATACTGCATCCCGTCGATCACGCGACCAAACACGGTGTATTTCTTGTCGAGGCTCAGGCGCGGCTGGAAGACGATGAAGAACTGGCTGTTCGCGCTGTCCTCCTTGTCCGACCGCGCCGCCGAGACGGCGCCGCGAACGTGCGGCAGGTAATTGAACTCGGCCTTCAGGTCCGGCAGCGTCGAGCCGCCCGTGCCGTCGCCCTTGGGATCGCCGCCCTGCGCCATGAACCCGTCGATCACGCGGTGGAACGCCAGCCCGTCATAGAAATGCTGGCGCGTCAGCGTCTTGATCCGCTCGACCATCAGCGGCGCGACGTCGGGCCGCAGCCAGATCGTCACGCGCCCGCCGGTCGACAGGTCCAGCAGCAGCAGATTCTGCGTATCGGTCGTGAGCGGCGGCGTCTTGCGCTCCGCGGCGACCACGACGTCCTTCTTCTGCGCCGCGACCGGCACCGTGACCAGACACCCTAGCAACGCGAACATTCCGACGAAAAAGCGCATCAAATTCCCACTCGAAAGAGGCCCGGCGCAGCCAGGCTGCTGCCACTTAGAGCAAATCCCCGCTTGCGCCAATCTGAACGTGCGGGGGCGTTAACGGGAGGAAGCGATCTCCACCGCAGTTCGTCACCCCGGATTTGTTCCGGGGTCCACCGTTCCGCGCACTCAAGTCTCTCGACCGTGAGGAACCGTGGATGCCGGAACAAGCCCGGCATGACGGGCAGGGGATTAGCTACCCTTGCGCCCGATCTTCTCGACCCGCGCGATCACCTCTGCACACACCGCAGTCGGCACGAACTTCGCGATATTCCCGCCGTACAGCGCGATTTCCTTCACCAGCCGGCTTGCGATCGGCTGCAACGCGACGTCGGCCATCAGGAACACCGTCTCGACGCGCGGATTGATCTGCTGGTTCATCCCCGCCATCTGATACTCGTATTCGAAATCGGCGACGGCGCGCAGGCCCCGGACGATCACCTTCGCCCCCTGCCGCTCGGCAAAGTCCATCAGCAACGAATCGAATGCCACCACTTCGATATCGCCGTCGACGTCCGCCACTTCGCGGCGCACCGTCGCCATCCGCTCCTCGATCGTGAACATCGGCGACTTGGACGGATTGGTCGTCACCCCGATCACCAGCCTGTCGACCAGCTTCGCGCCCCGACGGATGATGTCCATGTGACCCAAGGTGACGGGATCGAATGTCCCCGGGTAAACGCCAATCCGTGCGGTCATTGCGATCTCCCAGGTGCCAAAATCAACGGTCGCGTTCGAGCACGAAGCGGGCGATATCCCGCAGCAAATCGGCTTCCTTGCCGTAGCTGTGCAGATGCGCCACGGCCTGGTCGACCAGCATCCGCGCCTGCTCACGTGCGCGCTCCGGGCCCAGCAGCGACAGGAACGTTTCCTTGCCCGCGCCATCGTCCTTGCGCAGCTTCTTGCCCGCGATCGCCTCGTCACCCTCGGCGTCTAGCAGGTCGTCGGCAATCTGGAACGCGAGCCCCAGGTCATGCGCATAGCCACGAAGCCCAATGCGGCCTTCGGGCGGCAATCGCCCAAGAATGGCGCCGGCTTCGACCGATGCGCAGATCAACGCGCCCGTCTTCATCTGCTGTAACCGCGTCACGGTATTGAGATCGAAGCGCGTGTTCTCCGCCTCGATATCCATTTTCTGACCGCCGGCCATGCCGTTCGGCCCAGACGCCCGCGCGAGGTCCATCACCAGTTCGACCCGCACGAACGGATCGGCATGCGTCGCCGGATCGGCGAGGATCTCGAACGCCATCGCGTGCAGGCAGTCGCCCGCCAGGATCGCGGTCGCCTCGTCGAACACCTTGTGCACGGTCGGCTTGCCGCGCCGCATGTCGTCGTCGTCCATCGACGGCAGATCGTCATGGATCAGCGAATAGACATGGATCGCCTCGATCGCGGTCGCGACCCGTGCCGAGCATTCGCGCGCGACGTCGAACAGGTTGGCGGTCGCGAACACCAGCAGCGGCCGCAGTCGCTTGCCACCACCGATCGCCGCGTGCCGCATCGCTCGATACAGGTCACTGCGGGGATCGTCGGGGATCGCCAGCAGCAGGTCGAACTGCCGGTCGATCTCGGCCGAAACGTCAGCGAGCGCGGCGTCGAGCGTGAGGGGCATGCCGCTCACCGCGTCAGCCCGCGGCAAACGGACGGACGCCGGCAGGTTTGCCCTCGCCGTCGAGCCGTATCGCCTCGATCCGCGCCTGCGCCGCGTCGAGCCGGTCCGCGCAACGCTGGCGCAGCTTGTTGCCACGCTCGTACAGCTCGATCGCCTGCTGAAGCGGCGTGTCGCCACTCTCCAGCTTCCCGACGATAAGCTCGAGTTCCTTCAGTGCATCCTCGAACGCGAGGTCTTCGATCGGCGTGTCCATGCCCGCCGCTATGGCGCAGGCACGCGACGAGGGTCAAGGATGCGCGAAGGAAGGGGATGCGCGAAGGAAGTTTGTGCGTGCGACATCGTCGTATCGATCAGCGCAACCGGCTGACCGTCCAGGTATAGAGCACCGAAACGCCGATCAGCCCGAGGTCCACCGCAGCCTGCATCCGGTGCGGCGATGGATCGCTGGTCTCGTGCGTGAGGATACGAATGTCGGCGGTCGGATGGCGGACGGTCAGCGCCATCAGCGCAAGTCCCGCGACCACAAGCACAGCCCTACGATCGCGCATCACCCATCTCCCGGCATCTTACGAGCATGCTCCGATCGGGGTCGTTCCGCAAGTGTATCAAGCGGCGATCGGCAGAACGCTGGCATCGCGGGATCGATCGCGTCCGGCGCCCTTCGCGGCGAACAGCGCACGATCGGCGCTGCGGTACAGCGCTTTCCAGTCCGCCTCGCGCAGCAGCGGTCCGGTACAGCTGCCGATACTGGCCGTGACGGCGATATCGAACGGCATCCGCTGGCTGCGCAATCGTTCGAGGATCATATCCGGCAGGATCGGAGTCGCCGCATCGACCAGGATGGCGAACTCCTCACCACCGATCCGCGCCACCAGAGCGTCGGGTGGCACCGCGTTGCGCAGCGCGCGGGCGACGACGCGCAGCACCTCGTCGCCGCCGTCATGCCCGATCGTCTCGTTGACGTGCTTGAAATGGTCGACGTCGGCGATCAGCAGCATCTGGTCGCCTGCACGGCCGATCGCCCGGTGCAGGAACGCACGACGGTTGAGCAGACCCGTCAGCGGCTCGGTATCCGCGAGCAGCCGGGCGGCGATCTCCTGTTCGCGCGCGGTATCGCGCTCGACGCTGAGCAGGCGTATCCGATAGGCAATTGCCAGGCTCGACAGCATCGATTCGAGCGCCATCGACAGGATCGTCGAATTGTCGAGCCACAGGCTCCAGTCCAGCAACGCAAAGGCGTTGGCGACGCGGAGGCTGGCGACCACGATCGGCACGCTCCACGCCAGCGCGAACAGCCACAGGAAATTGCTCCGCATCCGCCAGGCACGGAAAAGAATGATGGGGATCAGCACCAGCAACAGCAGGTACGCGCTTACCAGCATCGTATCGAACACGCGAAAATGCCAAGGCGCGCACGCAGCCCATAATGTGCTGGTCGTCAGCAGCGCGGCGATGACCCAGCTGCTTGCGGTTCGCAGCCACCCTGCAAACACCCCCTGTTCGAAGAAGGTGCGTGCGAACACCAGCGCAGACGCCGCCGATCCAGCGAGGAACAGCGTGTTCAGCCGTTGGCGATCGTTGTTGTCGAAGGTCGGGAACACCTGCCCCAAAGCACCCGAAGACGTCACCGCATACGCGAGCAGACACAGCAGGAGCAGGCAATACGCGGGTTGGAACGCCTGCCGCAACGCGCCCCACAGCGCGAGATTGTAGACGATCAGCGCGATCGCCATCCCGCCGAACGCGCCATAGAGTGCGGCAAGCAGGATCTCGGTGGTATCGCTTTGCGCGTGGTCGGCGAGCGCGGGACCCAGGATCAGGCCACGCAGGTTCGCTGACCCCTCGACATGCCACAGCAGCCGGACCGGGGCCGCGTCATGCGGCGGCAAGGATTGAACGATTACCGCACCAAGCCCGAGCAGGCGTCCCGCGGTGCGCGAGGTGAAGCCGGTGTAGCGGATCGATCCGTCGGCATAGAGCACGAACAGGGTCACCCGGTTCATCCAGGTGCTGCCGATCCGCACGGTATGATCGGCGGCGCGGATCGCGGGCAGGGGCTGCGACAATACCCAGAAATCACCGCTGCCAAATCGGGTTTGCGACGTGGTGCAGTCGAAACCGCGTGGCTGCCGGAACAGCGCACCGGGCGTCTGCCCCACGATCGCGGGACGAACGCAGACCGAAATCGGCGTCCCCGTCACGGCTGCGGCCGGCACGGCACAGGCAAGGCCGAACGCCAACGCGAACGCGCCGATCATCCACCGCAACCATGCCTTGCTTTCCATACGGCGATGCTAGCGAGGCTTTCCCAATTATCAGTAAACGCGAAAAAGTTCCGTCGCGGACGGGTTCTATGAAATTAAACGTCTCTTCCCTGATCCGGGGGGGGGCGCCAAAGGCTGATTCGTACATACCGCGCTTTCCGTCCAGCAAGAGCCAGCCCTCCTTCGGCGAGGGCCGATTGCAGTGCTGCGGATCCCTTTGGAGCGACCCACAAAAAAGCCTGCCACTGGAACGTTCCAGCGGCAGGCTCTTCAAATTACCAAGGTGCCAACGCTACTCCGCGCCGACCGTCTCGGTCTTGCCCTTCTTCTTGGGCTTCTTTGGTGCAGCAGGCTCGATCGCGAACGACAACGCGCCGTCCTTCATCTTCACCGTCACCTCGCCGCCGTGGACCAGCTTGCCGAACAACAATTCCTCGGCGAGCGGCTGCTTGATCTTCTCCTGGATCAGGCGACCCATCGGCCGTGCGCCGTACAGTCTGTCATAGCCCTTGGTCGTCAACCACGCCTTCGACTCGTCGTCGAGGACGATGTGCACGCCGCGGTCCGCCAGCTGCAATTCGAGCTGCAGGATGAACTTGTCCACGACCCGCGCCACCACTTCGGTCGGCAGATACCCGAACGGCACCACCGCATCGAGACGGTTGCGGAATTCCGGCGTGAACATCTTCTGCACCGCCTGCTCGTCCTCGCCTTCGCGCGTCAGGTTCCCGAAGCCGACCGTCTCGCGCGCCATGTCGCTGGCGCCCGCATTGGTCGTCATGATCAGGATGACGTTGCGGAAATCGACAGACTTGCCGTGCTGGTCGGTCAGCCGCCCGTTATCCATCACCTGCAACAGGATGTTGAACAGGTCCGGATGCGCCTTCTCGATCTCGTCGAGCAGAAGCACGCAGTGCGGGTTCTGGTCGACCGCATCGGTCAGCAGACCGCCCTGATCGAACCCGACATAGCCCGGCGGCGCACCGATCAGACGGCTGACCGAATGCCGCTCCATATACTCGCTCATGTCGAACCGCTGGAGCGGAATCCCCAAGATCGTCGACAGCTGCTTGGCGACTTCGGTCTTGCCGACACCGGTTGGGCCGGTGAACAGATAGTTGCCGATCGGCTTCTCCGGCTCGCGCAGGCCCGCCCGCGCCAGCTTGATCGCCGACGACAGCTTCTCGATCGCCGCATTCTGCCCGAACACCACGCGCTTCAGGTCCGTCTCGAGCGTGGCCAGAGCCAGCTTGTCGTCGGTCGAGACCGACTTAGGCGGGATGCGCGCCATCGTCGCGATGACCTGTTCGATCTCCTTGGGGGTGATCGTCTTCTTGCGCTTGTTCGGCGGCACCAGCATCTGCATCGCGCCGACCTCGTCGATCACGTCGATCGCCTTGTCCGGCAGCTTGCGGTCGTTGATGTACCGCGCCGACAGCTCCACCGCCGACTTGATCGCATCGGGCGTGTACTTGACGTTGTGGTGATCCTCGAACGCCGAACGCAGGCCAGCGAGGATCTTGATGGTATCCTCGATCGTCGGCTCATTCACGTCGATCTTCTGGAAGCGCCGCAGCAGAGCGCGGTCCTTCTCGAAGTGATTGCGGAACTCCTTGTACGTCGTCGAGCCGATGCACCGGATCGTACCGCCGCTAAGCGCCGGCTTGAGCAGGTTCGACGCATCCATGGCGCCGCCGCTGGTCGCGCCCGCACCGATCACGGTATGAATCTCGTCGATGAACAGCACCGCATCGGGAAGCTTCTCAAGCTCGTTGACGACCGCCTTCAGCCGCTCCTCGAAGTCGCCACGATACCGCGTCCCCGCCAGCAACGCGCCCATGTCGAGCGAGTAGATGACGGCAGGCAAGAGCACGTCGGGCACGTCGCCCTCGACGATCTTGCGCGCCAGCCCTTCCGCGATCGCGGTCTTGCCCACGCCCGGATCGCCGACATACAGCGGGTTGTTCTTCGACCGGCGGCACAGGATCTGGATCGTCCGATCCACCTCCGGGCCGCGCCCGATCAGCGGATCGACCTTGCCGGCCTTCGCCTTCTCGTTGAGATCGACGGTGAATTGCTTGAGTGCGCTTTCCGTCTTCTTCTCCTGTCCCTTGGCTGGCTTCTCGTCGTCCGCACCCTTTGGCGTGGATGCTTCGGTTGCCTGCTGTCCGCCCTTGCCAACACCGTGGCTGATGAAGCTGACCGCATCTAGGCGGCTCATGTCCTGCTGCTGCAGGAAATAGACGGCATAGCTCTCGCGCTCGCTGAACAAGGCGACGAGTACGTTGGCGCCCGTCACTTCGTCGCGGCCCGAGGACTGGACGTGCAAGATCGCGCGCTGGACGACGCGCTGGAACCCGCTGGTGGGGGAGGGGTCGGTCGCCGCATCGACCTTCAGCGCATCGAGTTCGCTGTCGAGGTAATGCGAAACCGTATTCTTCAGTTCGCCGATCTCGACGTTGCACGCGGTCATGACCTTCGACGCATGTTCGTCGTCGATCAGCGCGAGCAACAGATGCTCCAGCGTCGCATATTCGTGGCGCCGGGACGATGCCGCCTCGAGCGCCTTGTGCAGCGTGGTCTCGAGGGCGGGTGCAAATGATGGCATTTACAATACTCCTGTCGGGCTGCGAACACGCAGGCCCTTTGCCACTATGTCGGAACTGATATCGGTCGCATCAAGCACTTGAACCCGGCCCCCTCCGTTCCTGCGCTGGCTAAATGCAGCGCGTGTGAAGGCGGGGAGGGCGGTCACTGCCTGAACAGGTCGTCGGCGATGGCCCGGTGACTGACGGCGCGGTCCTTTTTCAGCTGGCACCGCGCGATCTCGCCCTGCAGCACGGTAATCCGCGCATCGAGCTCGGCGACCGACAGCGGATCGAGGTCCTGCCGCACGAGCGCGTCGAGCAGATCGTCGGGACGAGAGGGGGCGTCTTCCAGGTCCATCGTGCCTCTAACGTTGACCCGCACCGGAGTGATGTCAATAAGGCGCTGAAATCAAATGGGGCGTGCTGCGCTGATGACAATCGATACCGTACCCGCCGTGATGCCCGACGTCATGAAGGCGATCGATCCCGAACAGCCCGGTGGTCCCGAAGTCCTGGTGCTGGTCGATCGTCCGGTGCCGAAACCGGGTGCGGGCGAGGTTCTGGTCAAGGTGGCCGCGGCCGGGGTCAACCGTCCCGAAGTCATGCAGCGCCAGGGCAAATACCCGCCGCCGCCCGGCGCGCCGTCCATTCTGGGCATGGAAATCTCCGGCACGATCGTCGCGGTCGGCGAGGGCATCGGCGACGAACAGGTCGGCCAGCTCGTCTGCGCGCTGATCTCGGGCGGCGCCTATGCCGAATACGCGGTCGCGCCGTTCGGCCAGTGCCTCCCCGTCCCGGAAGCACTGACGATGGTCGAGGCGGCGGCGATGCCCGAGACGCTCTTCACCGTCTGGACCAACCTCTTCGAACGCGCCTACGCGATGGAGGGTGACACCGTCCTGGTCCACGGCGGCACCAGCGGCATCGGCACGATGGCGATCGCCCTGTGCAACGTGTTCGGCATCGACATCATCGTCACCGCGGGCTCGAAGGCCAAGTGCGAAGCCGCGCTAAGCCTCGGCGCGACCCATGCCATCGACTATAAGTCGGAGGATTTCGTCGAGCGCGTGAAGCAGATCACCGGCGGCAGGGGCGTCGCGGCGGTGCTCGACATGGTCGGCGGCGATTACGTCCCCCGCAACCTGCAATGCCTCGCCGAAGACGGCCGCCACGTCTCGATCGCGGTCCAGGGCGGCATGATGGCGACCGTCCCCCTGTTCGAAATCATGCGCCGCCGCCTGACGCTGACCGGCTCCACGCTCCGACCGCGCGACACCGCGTTCAAGTCGCTGGTCGCTGACGAACTGGCGCGCACGGTGTGGCCGCACGTCGAGGCCGGCAAGCTGAAGCCGGTGATCGACCGAACCTTCGCCTTCGCCGACGCGCCGGCGGCGCACACACGGATGGAAGCGGGCGATCACGTTGGAAAAATCGTGCTGACGATGGAGTGAGAGGAAGGGGCCCGGTTGCCATGCCCGCGCCTGATCCCGCCCCCTCCCGTCACCCCCAGCGAAAGCTGGGGTATCCCCGTTTGACGGCCGAAATTCCTCCAGCGCACCACCACCACCCCGGCGAAGGCCGGGGCCCAATTGGGGGACGCTGCTGATCGAGCGCAGTTCTCCGTTACTTCAACCTTTCCAATTGGGCCCCGGCCTCCGCCGGGGTGGTGTGCTTGAAACGCTACTGCGCCAAAACTTGTTCTCCCGCAAAGGCGGGAGCCCAGTCTGGATCCCCGCCTTCGCGGGGAAACAAGCTATACTCGGCGATGACTTCGAACAGTCACCGGACTGCGACCACCCTGTCACAATACTCGGCTAATACTCGCGACAAGGATAGTTTTGCGGGGGCAGGCTCATGAACGCCGTTACGACGTTTTCGCCATCTAGCATCTTGGGCGCCGATATCACTGATATCGCCGACTTCATCCATTCCCGGCCCGCAGTACCGGAGCCGGTCGTCGAGCGACGCCAATATCGCACGATCTGGATTTCCGACGTCCATCTCGGCACTCGCGGCTGCAACGCCGGGATGCTCAACGACTTTCTCGACCACGTCGACAGCGAGACGATGTATCTCGTCGGCGACATGATCGACGGCTGGCGGCTCAAGAAGAAGTTCTACTGGCCCGCCGCGCACAACGACGTGATCTGGCGCCTGCTCAAGCGCGCCAAGCGCGGCACCCGCGTCGTCTACATCCCCGGCAACCACGACGAGGTGTTCCGGCAATATTCGGGCCTCGACCTGGGGGGCATCTCGATCCGCCGCAACGCGGTCCACGAGACGGCGGATGGCCGTCGCCTGCTGGTGCTCCACGGCGACGAGTTCGACGCGATCACTCTGGCGCACCGCTGGGTCGCCCACATCGGCGACGCCGCCTACACGATGCTGATGGGCCTCAATCGCTGGGTCAACGCCGCCCGCCGACGGCTCGGTATGCCCTATTGGTCGCTGTCGAAGCACGCCAAGGCCAAGGTCAAGAACGCGGTCGCCTTCATCTCGCACTTCGAGGAAGTCGTCGCGCATGCCGCCGGCGTCCGCGGTGTCGAGGGCGTGGTCTGCGGTCACATCCACACCGCCGAAATGCGCGAGATCGCCGGCATCGCCTATTACAATGACGGTGACTGGGTCGAAGGCTGCACGGCCTTGGTCGAGCACTTCGATGGCCGCATGGAACTCCTCCACTGGGGCGACGAAATCGCCGCCCGCGAGCGCGACAAGATCGTCACCCTAGCCGCCTGACTTAAAACCCCTCTCCCCCACGGGGAGAGGGAAAGACGCGAAGCGGCGAGGGTGAGGGCAAGTCCACCGCACTAGCGAAAAAGCGTGCCCTCACCCGCCCACCGCAAAAGCGGTGGGCCCCTCCCTCTCCCTCGCGGGAGAGGGACAAGCAGGAGAAAATCGATGCGTATCGCAATCGTCACGGACGCCTGGAGCCCGCAAGTCAACGGCGTCGTCCGCACCCTTCAGTCGGTGCAGCGCGAACTCGAATCGATCGGCCATGAGGTGCTGGTAGTTTCCCCCGAACGCTTCGCCTCGATGCCATGTCCGACCTACCCCGAGATTCGCCTCGCCTTCGCCCGTTCAGGCGCCGTCGGTCGCATGCTCGCCGCCTTCGGGCCGGACGCGATCCACCTCGCTACCGAGGGCCCGGTCTGCCTCGCGGCCCGCTCGTGGTGCCTCGCCCGCGCACTTCCGTTCACCAGCGCGTACCACACGCAGTTCCCAGACTATATCGCAGCCCGCACCGGCGCGAACCCCGACTGGATCTGGCGTTACATCCGCTGGTTCCACCGCCCCGCCCAGTCGATCCTTGTCTCGACCCCCTCCGTCGCCGCAACGCTCGCCGCGAAAGGCCTGCACCAGGTCCGTGAATGGGGCAGGGGCGTCGACTTCGCGCAGTTCGGCCTGGACGGCGCCCGCGATCCCGAGATGGCCGCACTTCCCGGCCCGATCCTCCTCTATGTCGGGCGCGTCGCGGTCGAGAAGAACATCGAGGCGTTCCTCTCCTCAGCGCACCCCGGCACCAAGGTCGTCGTCGGCGAAGGCCCCGCCCGCGCCTCGCTCGCGCGTCGCTTCCCGGACGCGGTCTTTCTCGGCCAACGCTCCGGCCTGGACCTCGCCGCCGCCTACCGCACCGCCGACGTGCTCGTGTTCCCGAGCCGCACCGACACGTTTGGCCTCGTCATGATCGAAGCTTTGGCGTGCGGCACGCCCGTCGCGGCCTACCCGGTAACCGGCCCGATCGACGTCCTCGACGACCGCGTCGGCGCGATGCACGACGATCTCGACACCGCAATCGCCACCGCGCTGACCCGCGACCGCGTCACCTGCGCCGCCTACGCCGCGCGCTACAGCTGGCCGGCCAGCGCACGCCAGTTCCTCCACGCGCTCGTCCCCCTCGAAGGAAAGCTCATGGCCGCCTGAGCTTGTTCGCTTGCCTGTTGCCCCCGCGCGCACTAAGTCTCTCTCATGTCAGGCCGCTCCGAAAGGGGCGGCCCTTTCTATTTTTACGGAGTTTCCGCCGTGGCCCAGCCGCTCATGCCCCACGCGACCGCCGCCTGGATGGTCGACAATACCGCGCTCAGCTTCGAGCAGATCGCGGACTTCTGCGGCCTGCACATCCTCGAGATCCAGGCGATCGCCGACGACACCACCTCGACCAAGCTGACCGGTCGCGATCCCGTCCGCGCGCACGAAGTGACGCAGGAAGAGATCGACAAGGGTGCCGCCGACCCCGATTACCAGCTCAAGATGATTAAGGGCCCCGATCAGGTCCGCCGCACCAAGGGTCCGCGCTACACGCCGGTCTCGAAGCGCCAGGACAAGCCCGACGGCATCTCGTGGATCATCCGCAATCACCCCGAGATCACCGACGGCGCGATTTCGCTGCTGATCGGCACGACACGCACGACCATCGCCGCGATCCGCGACCGCAGCCACTGGAACATCGCCAACATCACGCCGAAGGATCCGGTCACGCTCGGCCTGACCTCGCAGCGTGAGTTGGACGCGGCGGTGGCGAAGGCGGCGAAGGCGGCGGGCATGGAAGCCCCCACCGACACCCGCCTCGAAGGCGACCGCGAGGTCCTGCTCCAGCAGCTCCGCGCAGAACGCACCCAGGCGGCCGCGGACGCGCAGTTCGTGGCAGAAGGTGGCGTGTTGCCGGTCAAGCCGCTCTTCGACGACCCCTTCAAGCGTTGACCTCACTTCCCCTCCCGCAAGCGGGAGGGGGCAGGGGTGGGCTCGCGCTTTCCTGCTGCGATACTGTCGACAAGGTCCGCCAACCGATCTGGCCTAGACGATTCTGGCCTAGACGATGCAGCGCTATGATGGCCTCCCTGCTTCGCTGCTTCGCTGCTTCGCTGCTTCGCTGCTTCGCTGCTTCGCTGCTTCGCTGCTTCGCTGCCTCGCCGTCATGCCGGGCTTGTTCCGGCATCCACGGTTCCGCAAAACCGAGCGAATTGAGTTCGCGGGCCGGTGGACCCCGGAACAAGCCCGGGGTGACGGAGCACGTGGAGCATCGTAGCGACACAAGATGATCCAATCCTCCCCCCGCCGGGAGGAGGTGGCTGGCACTCGCCAGACGGAGGGGGCGGAAAGGGTAACCTCTGTTCCGTCATCCTGACGAAAGTCAGGACCCAGGGCCATCAGCGCCGCCCCGCGTTACTCTGGGTCCTGACTTTCGTCAGGATGACGGAGTAGGTTTGCTGGCCCCCCGCCAGCACTATCTCCCGCCACATCCAGTTGCTAACTGCAACGGATGGCAACCCAACCCGACACAGCATTCGCGCCGACAAGCCACAAGGGCCTGACCTATCCCTTCGGCGGCGCCGAGCCGAAAACGGGCGGCACGATGCAAGTCGCCCCCGGCATAGACTGGGTCCGCCTCAAAATCCCCGGCCCCCTGCGCCACGTAAACTGCTGGCTTCTCGCCGACACCGATGGCGAAGCGCTGATCGACACCGGCATGAACACGTCTGAAGCCCGTGACGCCTGGAAAGCCATCTTCAACGGTCCCAAAGCCGGCACCCGCATCACCAGGATGATCGGCACACACTTCCACCCCGACCATATCGGCCTGGCCGGCTGGATGTGCGACCATCACGCCGCGCCCCTAATCATGACCCGAGCCGAGTGGCTAACCGCGCGCATGCTCGCGGCCGACGCCCGCGACTCGGTCCCCCGCGAAATGCTCGCCTTCTGGCAATCCGCTGGCTGGGACTCCGCGCAGATCGACTACGCCACCGCCAAGGGCTGGGCCGGCTTCCGCAAGATCATCACCCCGCTCCTGCTCAGCTACACCCGCATCGAAGACGGCGACACGCTTACGATCGGCACGCGCGACTGGCGGATCGTAACGGGCTCCGGCCACTGCCCCGAACATGCGTGCCTGTACGACGAAGCCGGCGGCATCCTCATCGCCGGCGACCAGGTCTTGCCCCGCATCAGCCCCAACGTCTCGCTCGGCGTCACCGAACCGAACGCCGACCCGTTGGGCGACTGGTTCGCCTCGATCGCCAAGCTGAAGACGCTGCCCGCCGACCTGCTCGTCCTTCCGGGCCACGGCGATCCGTTCACCGGCCTCCACACGCGCCTCGACGCGATGGACCGCGAACACCGCGAACGGCTCGACGAACTCGCCGTCTTCCTCGCCGAACCCCGCCGCGCGGTCGACTGCTTCGGCCGCCTGTTCCGCCGCGCGATCGGCCCCGACGTGCTCGGCATGGCGACCGGCGAAGCGCTCGCCCATCTGCGCCGCCTCGAAGTCGAGGGGCGCGCCGCCCGCGACACGCACGATGGCGTGTGGTGGTGGCGCGCGACCTGAGCTAGCATGCGGCCAAATTCAAGAGGATAGGCCCATGTGCGACGAGCATACCGCAGACGATAACGCAGCCTATCTGGCCGGCGTCTCGCGCCGCCAGTTCGGCGTTATGACCGGCGCGATGGGCCTGACGATGCTCTTGCCCGCGCCCGCCAATGCCGCGGTCATCAAGGGCCGCGACGTCGCGATCGCCACGCCCGACGGCAAGGCCGACGCCTATTTCGTCGCGCCCGCCACTGGCAAGCATCCCGGCGTGCTGATCTGGCCCGACATCATGGGCCTGCGCCCCGCCTTCCGCCAGATGGCCGACCGGCTCGCGCAATCGGGCTATGCGGTGCTGGTCGTCAACCAGTTCTACCGCTCGACCAAGGCACCGTTCCTGAAGCCCGGCGAATCCTACGATCAACCGGCAGTCCGCGCCCGCATCGCGCCGTTCCGCGACGCGCTTACGTCCGAAGGCACGGTCCGCGACGCCAAGGCGTTTACCGCCTTCATCGACGCGCAACCGCAGGTCGATCGCAAACGTGGGCTGGCCACTACGGGCTATTGCATGGGCGGCCCGATGGTCATGCGCACCGCAGCGGCGGTTTCGAACCGCATCCGCGCAGCCGCCACCTTCCACGGCGGCGGCTTCGTCACCGACAAGCCCGACAGCCCGCACCTCCTGATCCCACAGATGAGGGCGCAATACCTCATCGCGATCGCCGCCAACGACGACGCGCGCGCACCGACCGACAAGGACACGCTCCGCACAGCTTTCGCTGCAGCCAAACTCCCCGCCGAGATCGAAGTCTACGAAGGCACGATGCACGGCTGGTGCCCGCCCGACTCCAAGGTCTACAACCCGGTCCAGGCGGACAAGGCCTGGGCGCGCATGCTCACGCTGTTCGACAAGGCGCTCGTGTAAGGGGGCGGGGCTAGTAACTGAACCTATCGTTCCACTTCCTTGTTCTCCCGCCTTCGCGGGAGAACAAACTTACTTCGCCAGCCAGACGCTTGACCGCACCCTCTCTCCATGTGACCTTCGTTCGCGATTCGTTCCAAGGAAAAGTCCATGACGCTGACCCTGTACACCAACCCGATGTCGCGCGGCCGGATCGCCCGGTGGATGCTCGAAGAGGTCGGCGCCGACTATGAGACGGTCGTGCTCGATTATGCCTCGGCGATGAAGTCCGAAGCATATCTGTCGATCAACCCGATGGGCAAGGTCCCCGCGATCGTCCACCACGGCAAGACCATCACCGAATGTGCGGCGATTTGCGCATATCTCGCCGAAGCGTTTCCCGAGGCCGGCCTTGCACCGCGCGACGAAGAGCGCGCCGACTATTATCGCTGGTTGTTCTACGCAGCCGGCCCGGTCGAATCCGCGGTCACCAACCGTTCGCTCGGCGTCGTCCCCACCGACACGCAACAGCGGATGGTCGGCTATGGCAGCTTCGATGCCGTCGTGGACGTTTTGGAACGCGCCGTATCCGCGCATCCTTTCATCGCCGGCAATCGCTTCACCGCGGCCGATGTGTATGTCGGGTCGCAGATCCTGTTCGGCCTGCAGTTCGGCTCGTTACCCAAACGGGACGCGTTCGCCGACTATGCCGCGCGTCTGACCGAACGTCCGGCCTATCTCAGGGCAGGGGCGTTGGACGACGCGCTGATCGCGGCTGCCGCCTAAGACCGACCGATAGGTCACACCGGTCTCATCCACAGCCCTCTCCCGCCGAGATCCGTCATTCTGACGAAATTCAGGATCCAGAGCCATGCGCACACCGCCTGGTATCCTGGCTCCTGACTTTCGTCAGGATGACGACGGAAATAGGTCGGATCCCGAGGCAAATTCCGTGCATCGGGGGAGGGACGCCTGAGGCGGCAATAGGTATAGGCACCGCGTCAGCGCGACGCGAAGACCCGATCAAGACCGACCCTGCCAACGCGTTCTTTAGTGAAGGCCGATCAAGCCGCCCACTTCGCCAGCCAGTCGGCCAGCGCCTGCGGGCCCATCGACCGCGCATCCGCCAATTCGGTCTCATGCCCCGCGTTCAGCAACTTGTTGCTGCGCGGATCGACGATCAGCACCGCCGGCACGCCCTTCAGGCGCCCCTTGATGCCGTATCTCGCGGCGATTTGCCCGTTCTTGTCGAACCGGCCGATATCGACCGTGACGACCACGAACTTGCTGTCCACGAACCGCTTCATCTCCGGCAGGTCGATCGTTCCGGCGAGCAACCGGCAGTCGAGGCACCAGTTGCCGCCAAGATCGATCAGCAACCGCTTGTGCGTCTTCAGGGCGCGCGCACGCGCAGCGGCGACCTGTGCATTGGCGTTCGCCGCCTCGTCATAGGGCAGCGGCAAGGGCTGCGGCAGCTTGGCGAAGCTCGCCGTATTGACGTGAGGCGCCACGACTTTTGCGCGAGGCGCAGCCGGTGCGGCCACCGCAATGGCGAGCAAGGCAAGGGCAGCGATACGGCGCATCGACTTCATTCATATCCTCCGATTACGGCATTGAGGAAGCTCGGGAACGGTCCGTTCCAGCCCTCCTCCGGCGCGTCGACGACAGGTTCACGACGACCGCGGTTCGGTTCCGCGGGAATGCGCACCGATCGCGCGGGTTCGACCTTTGTCGCTTCGGGACGCACAGGTTCCGACTGAACGGGTTCCGAACGAACCGGCTCCGACTGAACGGGCGCGGCGCGAACCGGTTCCACATAGGCCGGTTCAACCTGCACGGGCTCGACGCGTACCGCCTCCGCAACGCGCGGCTTTACCGCAGGCACGGGCTCGTCGATCGGCGTCCGTTCCCAGCGCGGGCGCTTGGCAACCGCCACCGGCTCGACAGCCGCCAGCACCTCGGCGACGATCGCCGGCGCCACCGTGTCTTCGCGCGGTACGCGGCGAGTCCGCGGCCGCTCGCGACCAGCCTCCTCCGCAACCGCGACCGGAGCCGCATCCTCAGAACGCCCCCTGCGACGGCTCCGCGACCGATCGCCACGTGGCGCATTCTCATCGGCCTCGACGGCAACCGCAGCAGTCTTCGGCTCGGCAACCTTCAACCGTTCGATCGTCTGGCCGGTAAGCTTCTCGATATTGACGATATTCTCGGAATCGTCCGGCGCGACGAACGTGTACGCCGTCCCCGTCGCCCCCGCGCGACCCGTCCGCCCGATCCGGTGGACATAATCGTCAGGATGCCACGGCGCGTCATAGTTGAACACCGTCGACACACCCTTGATGTCGAGCCCGCGCGCCGCAACGTCCGACGCGACCAGGATCGTCACCGCGCCCGACTTGAACAGTTCCAGTTCGGCCAGCCGCTGCGGCTGTTCCATGTCGCCGTGGATCTCGCCCGACTTGTAGCCCGCCTGCTTCAGCACCTTGTTCAGGTCGCGCACCGTCGTTTTGCGGTTGCAGAAGATGATCGCGTTCGTCACCTCTTCCTGCGCCAGAATCCGACGCAACGTGTCGCGCTTGGCGGCCTGGCTCGCCACCGGCACCAGATACTGCTTGATGTTGAGGTTGGTCGACGCCGGGCGCGACACCTCGATCATCTTGGGATTGGTCAGGAACTTGTCCGCCAGCTTCTTGATCGGCGGCGGCATCGTCGCCGAGAACAGCAGTGTCTGGCGCTGTTTCGGCAGCTTGGTGCAGATTTCCTCGATGTCGGGGATGAAGCCCATGTCGAGCATCCGGTCCGCCTCGTCGATCACTAGCAGCGAACAGCCGTTGAGCATGATCTTGCCGCGCCCGAACAGGTCCATGAGCCGGCCCGGCGTCGCGATCAGGACGTCGACGCCCTTTTCGAGTGCGGCGAGCTGGTCGCCCATCGACACGCCACCGATCAGCAGCGCCATCGAGAGGTTCGAGTTCACCCCGTATTTCTCGAAATTCTCCGCCACCTGCGCGGCAAGTTCGCGCGTCGGCTCGAGGATCAGCGAGCGCGGCATGCGTGCGCGGCTGCGGCCATGCGCGAGGATGTCGATCATCGGCAGCACGAACGACGCGGTCTTGCCGGTGCCCGTCTGGGCGATGCCGATGATGTCGCGCATCATCAGCACGGACGGGATCGCCCCGGCCTGGATCGGCGTCGGCTCGGTATAGCCGGAGTCGGTGACTGCCTTCAGCAGTTCGTCGGAGAGGCCGAGATCGGCAAAACTCATGCAAATGTCCGGTAAATAGAGGGTGAAATGCACTGCCCTCAAGCGTTCCGGCGCTCGCCGATTTAGCGACAAATGTCAAGGAAACGCGGTGAAGCGAGGGTGATGAGGGCGGCTGACAACATATTTCCGCAAAAATTTCGTCAGGATGACGGGGTTGGGTGAGACGGCGTCCGCCATACGCGCGACTGGCTGGACCCCGCTACTTCTTCGCCCGCAAACTCTTGAACCCCTCGATCTCGCATCGCGCACCCGATCGCATCCGGATCGCGTCACGGTCCTTGCAGATCATCCCGTCCGCGCCCGGCCGCAAATAGAACCCCGAATAATAATCGAGTGGCTTGCAGTCGCCGTCGAGCCGCGCGCGCAACCGGGTCGTATCGTCCATCACCAGGTCGACCGCGCCGTCCTTGTTGAGCATCGCGCCGGCGATCTCGGCGACCGCGATGCATTTGGGGCCCTTATGCTCCTTCCACTCCCGCGGCGGCGAGAAGGTCCGCGCAGGCGCCCGGCTCATCCGGGGCACGCGGATGATGACGCGTTGGTGGATCGAGATCTGCGCGACCTGCAGGCCGTCCAGCGCGAACCGAGGCTGCGGGACATCGCGCATAGCCGCAGCGAAGGGGCTCGCAAGCGCGAGCAGGGTGGCGGGAATCGCGGGATGAATCATACTGGCTGGATCATGGGTGAGGCACCGTTAGGGCCAATCGTTGAACGCGGGATGAATTTTGTCTAGCGCTTCATCCGTGGCCGAAATTCAGACAGCAACCCTGACGCCTTCGCAAACCGCGATGCTCGAATCCCTTTCGCCTCGGCTCGACGCAAAGGCGATCGTCACCGACCCCGCCGATATCGATCCCTGGCTGCACGACTGGCGTGGCCGTTTCCACGGCGCTGCGCCTGCGCTGCTCGCGCCGACCTCGACCGCCGAGGTCGCGATGATCGTCGCGGCCGCCGCCGAACACCGCGTGCCACTGGTCGCGCAAGGCGGGAACACCTCGATGGTAGGCGGCGCGACCGCTCCGGCGGACGGCAGCGCGCTGATCCTGTCGCTGCGTCGCCTGAACCACATCCGCAGCCTCGATACCGACGCCGGTCTTGCGATCGCGGAAGCGGGCGTGATCCTCGCCGACCTCGACGGCGCCGCGCAAGGGCAGGGATGGCGCTTTCCTCTGACGCTCGGCGCACGAGGCACGGCGACGATCGGCGGTCTCGTCTCGACCAACGCCGGCGGCACGCAGGTGCTCAAGTTCGGCACGATGCGCGGCCTCGTCGCGGGCGTCGAGGCGGTGCTCGCCGATGGCACGATCCACGACGGCTTGTCCGCGCTCAAGAAGGACAATCGCGGCTACGATCTCGACCAGCTCTTTATCGGCGCGGAAGGCACGCTGGCGATCGTCACCGCCGCCACCCTCCGCCTGGCCCCCGCGATCGCGGCGCGCGGCACGGCCTGGGTCGGCATCGCGTCGCCCCAGGCAGCGCTCAAGCTCCTCCGCACGATGCAGGCCAAGACCGATGCGATCGAAAGCTTCGAGATACTCCCCGCCGAATCCCTCGACGCCGCTATCGCGCATCTCCCGAACGCCCGCGCGCCCCTCGTCGGCCGCCATCCCTGGCACCTCCTGATCGAGGCAACCTCCGCCACCACCGAAGGCGAATCCCCCGCCGCGCTCCTGGAACGCCTGCTCGGCAAAGCCCTCGAAGACGGCGCCATCGAAGACGCGACGATCGCCACCAGCGAAACCCAGTCCACCGCGTTCTGGCTGCTCCGCGACTCGCTCTCCGCCGCCGAACGCGCGCTCGGCCCCGCGACGCAGCACGATATCTCGATCCCGGTCGAGACAATGCCCCGTTTCATGATCGAGGCAGCGGCGGCGTGCGACGCGCGCTTTCCCGGCACGCATGCCAGCGGCTTCGGCCATCTCGGCGACGGCAACGTCCATTTCCACGTCCGCGCCGCACCCGGCACCGACCCCGCCCGCTGGTATGCCGAGGACGCGCCGGTCGTCACCCGCTTCGTCGGCGACCTCGTGACGGCGGCCGGCGGCTCGATCTCTGCGGAGCACGGCATCGGCCAGATGAAGCGCGACGAACTCGAACGCCTCTCGTCGCCCGCCCGCATGACCGCGCTCAGGGCGATCAAGGCCGCACTCGATCCGCTCAACATCCTCAACCCCGGCAAGCTCGTCTAGCGCGAACCGTTAAAACGATCCTCCCCCGCCAGGGGGAGGTGGCGCGCAGCGACGGAGGGGGAGGACACGGAACAGAGGTTGTCGCTGACCTCCCCCTCCGTCTGGCAAGTGCCAGCCACCTCCCCCTTGCGGGGGAGGATTGAAGATAGACCGGTCGTGTCCGACTCTCGAAAAGCGCGTCACACTTGCACGCCCGCCCGGCGCACCATAGAGCCTCGCCCCAATCGGTGGCATGAGCCACCGGCATTTCGACCGACCGATCCGGAGAGTAACATGGCCAGCACCGCCCAGCTTCCGCTTTTCTATAACGGCCTTGAGCCGCTCTCGAGCGACACGCACGCCAACTACAAGGTCCGCCCGCAGGACAGCGCGCCGTTCCTGGTCGGCCAGCACGCGATCCCGATCACCGTCGACGAGTTCCCGCTGGTCCAGCGTCACATGCCGATCGTCTTCTCGGTCGGTGACGACGCGATCCCGCTCGCGCTGATGGGCCTGAACGAGGGCGTCAACGTGTTCGTCGGCGAAGACGGCAAGCTGACCGAGAACACCTTCTACGTGCCGGCGTACGTCCGCCGCTACCCGTACATGCTCGCCCGCCTGCATCCCGATGCGCAGGAGCTGTCGCTCTGCTTCGACCCCACCTCGCAGGCGATCGGCGACTTCGAGGACGGAGATGCGCTGTTCGAGAACGGCCAGCCAACCGAGCTGACCAAGAACATCCTCGGTTTCAACGAATCGTTCGAACAGGCAGGCGCCCGCACGCAGAACTTCATGAACGAACTGCGCGAGCTCGAGCTGCTGATGGACGGCGAAGTCACGATCCAGCCCGACGGCGCGGACCAGCCCTTCGTCTATCGCGGTTTCCAGATGATCAACGAGGAAAAGCTGATCGACCTGCGCGGCGATGCGCTGCGCAAGATGAGCAAGTCGGGCATGCTGCCGCTGCTCTACGCGCACCTGTTCTCGCTGTCGCTGATGCGCGACATCTTCGCACGCCAGGCGCAGCTCGGCATGACGCCGCAGCAGCAGATGCCGGCACCCGCGCAGTTCAACGTCTGACGACCAGAACCACGACATCGCGAAAATTATTTGGGGTGCGGTGCAGCAGGGGTTGAACCAAAACGGCGCTCACCCATTTAGGTCCTGTACGGCATCGTGTCCCCCCCTTTCGCGGCGCCGTACGGTACGCTTCTAGCGTACCTCCTCCCTGAACCTAGGCCACTCCGTGCGACATGCACGGGGTGGTTTTTTTTGACCTGCGCGATGCGGCGGGCCCGTCCGCTCTTCCCACCCGTTGCGTGCCCGTGGAATTATTCGAAAGCCTCGACGCGATCCTGCTCGCCGCGCTGGTCCTGCTGGTCCTCGCGCGCAAGTTGAACGTGCCCTATCCTACCTTGCTGGCGGCGGCCGGGATCGGCTTTGCGGCGTTGCCGTTTGCGCCGCAGATCACGGTCGAACCGCGTCTGGTGCTGGCATTGTTCATCGCACCCGCCCTGCTTCATGCCGCCTATCACACCAGTCCTCGCGCCTTGCGGCGGTACTGGTTCCCGCTTCTGAGCCTCGCGGTATTCGCCGTGCTCTTGACGGCGGCGATGGTCGCGCTGGTCGGCATGACGCTTGGTGGCCTGCCGCTCGCCGCCGCGTTCGCGCTGGGGGCGATCGTCGCGCCGCCCGACGCCGCCGCTTCGGAAGCGGTGCTGGGCGAAGTCGGCATTCCGCGTCGGGGCTTGTTGCTGCTTCAGGGCGAGAGCCTCCTCAACGACGCCACGGCGCTGCTGCTGTTCGGGCTCGCGGTGGCGTTCGCGACGCATTCCGACACGCCGGTGACGCCGCTCGCGCTCGCCGCCGCGGTGCCGGGCGGGATCATATTCGGAGCCGTTGCGTCGTGGCTCTATCTCCGCGTCGCGCCGTTGTTCGCCGGCACGCTCGGCGCGAGCCTCGCCGATTTCGCAGTGACGTTCGGCATTTGGCTGCTCGCCGAGCGGTTGCACATCTCTCCCGTGCTCGCGGTCGTCACGTTCGGGATGATCGTGTCGCAGCGTCGCCCGATAGGCCAACCGGCGCGTGACCGATTGCAGAGCTCGGCGGTCTGGTCTGCGGCGGTGCTCGTCCTCAACATCATCGCGTTTGCGCTGATGGGGCTGCAATCGCGCGACGTGCTGGTCGGCCTGCCCGCCGCCGAGCGCTGGTCTGCGATCGGGTTCGCCGCCGCGGTTCTGGCGACCGTGCTGGTCACGCGCGTTGCGTGGGTGTTCTTCGTGCGCTTCGTCGAAGGCGTGATCGCCGACCGGTACGCGCCGTCCTGGCTGCCCAAGCCGCCGCCGTGGAACGCGTCGATCATTCTGTCCTGGTCGGGTATGCGAGGTCTGCTGACGCTGGCGACCGCGTTCGCGCTGCCACGATCGGTGCCGGGCCGCGACCTGATAGTGCTGGCGGCGTTCGGCGTTGTGATCGGTACGCTCGTGCTGCAAGGGCTCACACTCGGCCCGCTGATCCGCCGTCTCAATCTCGGTGCGGATACCGGACTTGCCGACGAGATTGCTCCTGCGCGCAAGCGGCTGATCGACGTAGGCCTCGCGGTCCTGCCGGCGCGCGCAGGCAAGGCGGCGGACGCGCTGCGCTTCCGTTACGGCGCGGCGGGCAAGGTCACCGCCGAGGCCGACGATCCGCAGGCGACCTCCGAATTCGACGAACTCCACCTTGAAATGATCGCCTGCCAACGCGTCGTGCTCCACGAAATGCGTGACAAGGGCGAGGTGGCCGAGGACGTCTATCGCCGCCTCCAGGAGGAACTCGATTGGGCAGAAGTCGACGCGCGTGCGTTCGGAGACAATATCCTCACCGCGACCTGACGGCGTGCGGGGAACATCGACACGCGCTACGTGGTTTGAAGGAACCACCGTAGAAAGGGTCGATCCATGTCCGAGGCGTCTTCGTGAGCAAATCCGTCAAGCCCGCACCGCCGACGACGCTCGTGATCTTCGGCGCTTTCGGTGACCTGACCCGCCGCCTGCTGATGCCGGCGTTGATCAACATGACCCGGCTCGGACTCGTCGGTAACGATTTCCACGTGCTCGGCGTCGGCATCGACGAGGGGAACGACCAGTCGTTGCGCGAGGCGCTCGGCAATTTCGATGCGAAGGGAGGCGAGGGGGCCGTCGAGAAGGGTGACGCCTGGGCACGGCTCAAGGACCGCGTCGGCTATCTCCAGGGCGATTTCACGCATGACGACGTCTACGAGCGACTGAAAGCGCGCGTGACCGGCAACGTCGCGTTCTACTTTGCGGTGCCGGCCAAGTTCTTCGGCGATATCGTCGACAAGCTCGCGGACCACGGCCTGATGACGGAAGCCCCGCACGCCTTCCGCCGCATCGCGATCGAGAAGCCGTTCGGGCATGACCTGGCCTCCGCGCAGGCCCTGAACGCGCGTATCCTGTCGAAGATCAGCGAGGCGCAGGTCTACCGGATCGACCATTTCCTCGGCAAGGAAACCGTGCAGAACATCATGACCGCGCGGTTCGCGAACATGATGATCGAGCGCGTCTGGAACTCGGATTGCATCGCCCACGTCCAGATCACCGCCGCCGAGACGGTCGACGTCGGCACCCGCGGCAAGTTCTACGACGCGACCGGCGCGCTCCGCGACATGGTGCCGAACCACCTGTTCCAGCTGCTCGCAATGGTCGCGATGGAGCCGCCCGCGAGCTTCGACGCCGAGGCGATCCGCAACGAGAAGGGCAAGGTTCTGAAAGCCGTCCGCGTCTATTCGCCTGGCAAGGCGAAGCGGAACGGCGTCCGCGGGCAGTATATGGCCGGGAAGGTAAAGGGTATCGACGTCCCCGACTATACCGCCAGCCCCAACGTCGCGCCCGACAGCCGGACCGAAACCTATGTCGCGCTGAAGCTGATGGTCGACACGTGGCGCTGGGCGGGCGTGCCGTTCTACCTGCGCACCGGCAAGGCGATGACGTGTCGTGATACCGAGATCGCGATCACCTTCAAGCCGGTGCCGTTCGCGTCGTTCCCGGGCGCCCCAGCGGACATGCTCCCGCCCAACCGCCTGATCATCCAGATCCAGCCCGACGAGGGGCTGAGTATGGACATCAACATCAAGCGTCCCGGCCTGGAAGTGGCGACCGCACCGATCGCGCTCGATTTCCGCTACGCCGATGCGTTCGATATCGGTCACCTGACCGGGTACGAGTCGCTGATCTACGACCTGTTCGTCGGCGATCAGACGCTGTTCCAGCGCGCGGACGCGATCGAGGCGGGTTGGGCCGCGGTGCAGCCGTTCCTCGACCTATGGGCGCATGACGCGGGAATGCCGGAGCCCTACGAGGCTGGCACGCTGGGACCCGCTGCGGCGGATGCCCTCCTGGCGCATGACGATCACGAATGGCACGAACTGGCTCCGGCGGGTCGTACCGTGCCTTCCTAAAATGACCACCCTGGCTTGAACCACACCCCGGCGAAGGCCGGGGCCCAATTGGGGGGACGTCGCTAACGAAGGGCGGTGCTCAATTACGCCGACCTTGCCAATTGGGCCCCGGCCTTCGCCGGGGTGGTGCACTTACTTAGAAGCCGCCCCAGGTCAAACCCGCTCGGTCAGCTCGATCTCGCCCTCGACCTCCATCTCGTCCTCGTCGCCCATCTCGTCCATGTCGGGCATCGTGAAGTCGGCCTTCCAGTCGTAGACCTTCTCGACCCCGCCCTGCACCCAGACGCGGACCGCGCCCTCTGTGATCTCGCCGCCCATCGCGCCGACGAAATCCGCCACCAGCGAGTCGGCAGCATCTTCATGATCGGTCGCGCCGGGGATCGTCGCCCCCGTCATCTCTTCATCGAGCTCGATGATCTGCGCCCAATATTGCTTCGCCATATTTAACTCCTGCGTAGATAAAGACCGTCAGCCGGCAGTGATGATAGGGTGATCCTCGCGCAGCCGGTCCGCCAGCCGCTCGACCGCGTCCACCTCGCTCGCGCTGCCCGACGGCGTCACCGCCCAGTTGCAATGCGCGTGCGTCGCGAGGCTGTAGACCTTCACGTCGCCGACGATCAGCCGCCACCGCCGCCGGTCGCCGCTATTGTACCGGACGAGATTGGTCACGAACAGGCTCTGGAGATCCGATGCAGTCATCCGCGCCCCATAGCGACAATCGCCCGCCCGCCGCCACCGCAAACGGCCCGCGGTGGATCCCTTCCAAATTGCGGCGCGTTTGGGACGGGAACAGATCGTCAAAAATTACGGGAATTGCATATGGCCAAGACGGCATTGGTAGTGGGAACGAGCGGAATCGTCGGCAGCGCGACCGCGGCGGCGTTGGTGAAGTCGGGCTGGACCGTCCACGGACTCGCGCGGCGCCCGACTGAACAGGAGGGCGTGCAACCCGTCGCCGCCGACTTGCAGGACCCAAGCAGCCTGGAAGCTGCACTGACCGGCATCAGGCCCGATGCAGTCTTCATCGCCACCTGGTCGCGTCAGGACAGCGAGGCGGAGAACATCCGCGTCAACGGCGGCATGGTCCGCAACCTGCTCGGCGCGTTGTCGCCCGCCGGCAGCGTCGGCCACGTCGCGCTGGTGACGGGCCTGAAGCATTACCTCGGACCGTTCGAATCCTACGGCAAGGGCGCTCTCCCGCAGACCCCGTTCCGCGAGGAGCAGGGCCGCCTGGAGGTCGAGAATTTCTACTACGCGCAGGAAGACGCCGTGTTCGAGGCGGCGGAGCGCGACGGCTTCGGCTGGAGCGTCCACCGCCCGCATACGATCATCGGCAAGGCGGTCGGCAATGCGATGAACATGGGCACCACGCTCGCGGTCTACGCGACTCTGTGTCGCGAGACCGGCCGCCCGTTCCGCTTCCCGGGCTCTGCCGCGCAGTGGGACGGCCTCACCGACATGACCAGCGCCAGCCTGCTCGCCGACCACCTGATCTGGGCCGCGACCACGCCTAAGGCACGCAACCAGGCGTTCAACGTCGTCAACGGCGACGTCTTCCGCTGGAGCTGGATGTGGGAACGGATTGCCGCATGGTTCGGGATCGAGGCCGCACCGTTCGACGGTACCGTCCTGACGCTAGAAGAGCAGATGGCCGACGACGCCGGCATCTGGCGCGAGATCGCCGCCCGCGAAGGCCTCGCCGAGGCGGACCTGTCCCGCCTAGCGTCCCCCTGGCACACCGACGCCGATCTCGGCCGCCCGATCGAGGTGGTGACGGACATGGGCAAGAGCCGCCGACTCGGGTTCAAGGAATACCAGCCCACCGACGACGCGTTCTTCGACCTGTTCGAACAACTCCGCGCGGACCGTCTGATCCCGTAAGCCTTTAGGGCGAACCATCGGCGATCCTCCCCCGCCAGGGGGAGGTGGCGCCGGAGGCGACGGAGGGGGAGGACACGGAACATCCGTTGCGCTTGCCTCCCCCTCCGTCTGGCAAGGGCCAGCCACCTCCCCCTGGCGCGGGAGGATCGCGGGACGGAACCCCTAGCCCTTCACCGCCACCGTAGCCGTCACCCCTGGATCGTCCCGCAACCGCAGGTACAGCATTCCCCCAACCGGTTTCGGCACTGCAAACGAGCCCCCGGTAAATCCCTCCGGCACCCGAGCCGCCTCCGCAAACCCCGCATTCGCCGCCACCGACTCGATCAAAAACAGATCCGTCCCCGCGAGCGTACAAGCCTCCGCACACGTCACCTCGGTAACACCCGGCACCCGCACCAGGGTCGTCAACGGCACCCAGTCCCCCGCGACCCCGTCCTGCACCAGCCGCCACTTCAGTGGCCCATGCGCCGAAACCCCAAGCGCCTTGCCCGCCTCGACCGTCGCCACCGCGATCCGATCGTCCTGCACGGTCAACCCGCGCCCCGACGAAACACTCGTGGTCATCTTCCCATCCGCCGTCGCGATCTCGACGCTATCGCCAGCAGAAAACCGCGTACCCTCGGCGCGCAGCGAAAACGTCAGCCGGGCATCCTGGGACATCGCCGTATCGCCCACCAGCACGACGGGAAGCCCGGGCGAGGGCGGCGCCACCCCGCTCTTCGCGATCAGCGTCGCCTTCGGCCGCACCGCCGCGACGACGAACTTCACCGACCGCTTCCGCCCATCCGTCAACGTGACGAGCGCCGTCTTCGCCTGACCCGCCGCAAACGTCGGCGCCGTATCCGCGACCAATCCCAGCCGATCCACCTTGTCCGCCCGCACGACCTCGCCCGGCTTGAACGCCACGCCGTCCACGGTCATCGACGCCACCAGATCCAGCCGCGTGCCCGCCAGCGTCCCCGCAGCATCGCCCGCATACAGCGTAAGCCCATCGATCCGCCCCGCCTCGGCGAGCGCGGTCAGCGCGATCTTGTCCGGCGCCTCGACTCCGTACTGCTTCACCAGCAGCGACAACTTCCCCGGCGTGGTCTTCGCGAGCGGCAGGGTCAGCGCGATCCGATCCCCGGTCGTCGTCCACGCGAGTGGCACCTGACCCGCATCGCTGACCAGCGTCACCGCCTCGACGCAACTCGGCGTAGGCCCCGCGAGCGCCACCGCATTGTCGCGACCCACGACCAGGCTCTCGGGGTCGGTATCGACCATCGTCCATCCACCGGCCCTCGGCACCTGAAGACGAAACCGCGGCCCGTCGAACGGCGTGAACCCCCAGCGGCCATGCAACGTCGCATCGGTCACGCTGCCAAGCCCGGCGGTCCGCATGCCGACCTGATCGAGCACATACCCGCCACGCTCGGCATCCGCCTGCACCGGCAGCTCGACCACGCCACCCTGCGGCGTCGTCACCCGCAGCATCATGTCGTGCGCGAACTTGGTCGCATAGATCAGCGGCGCCCCCTCGACCGGTAGCACCAGATCAGGCTTGGCCGCACACACCAGCCGGTCCGCCTCCGCGCGCCGCATCGTCGGAGTCTGCGGCGCGCCGGTCTCGATCACCGGCATCGCGACCACCATCACCGATTTGGGGCTCGCAAACGATGGCGCTGCATTCAGCAGCAGTGCCAGCCGATCGTCATGCGCCCGCGCGAGCGCTGGAATATACCGGAACTGCGTCGACTGGAACGCGCCGAAGATCTTTGCCAGATCGCGCACCACGCCGATATACGGGCTGTAATAGCCAAGCCCGCCTTCGGGCGTCGCGCTCAACTGCAAAGCCAGATCGGTCGGCGCACCCACCAGCGTATCCGCCAGCGTCGAACTCTGCCCATCCGCCAGCACCAGCGAATCGCGACTTTGCGTCAGGCAGGAGGCTTGCAGATCCGCCGCCAGATCGAGGCATTCCGCCTTCAACTTGATCGCAAGACTGCGCGACAGCAACGGCGACACCGCCTCGATCCGCTCGGGCCGCGTCCGCTCCAGCGCATGGACCCCATCGAGAAACGCATCGAGCCGCGCGCGGTCGAGCGACGCCTGGTCGAGATCCTGCACCGCGCGCACGAACGCCCCCGGCTGTTTCCGGACGGCGTTGACGACCGCATCGAACCCGCCGCTCTCGGGCACCAGGAACACGACCAACTGGCGCGCGCCCTCCGGCACCTTCAACGCGAGCGCCTTCTTCTTCGCCTTCCATGTCTCCGCCTTGAAGAACCACGATTTCGGCGGCGGCTCGGTCGCACCTCGCAGGAACGCCGCGACCAGCAGATAGCGCGCGCCATCGTCCTTCTTGCCAACCGCCAGATCCGCCGCGATCGACACACGGTCGCCGGTCGCGAGCTTGGGCACCTGCGCGATCGGCAGCGTCGTCGTCCCATGCGTCACGGCGACACGGAGGGTTGGCCCGGTCAGGTCGAACGGCGCAGGGTCGGCCAGCGCAGCCACGGGCACGAGCGCCGCTGCCAGCGCACAGAACGGGAGAAATCGAAGCATCATCACGGGCGATCTCATCGTCGGAAGCATCCCCGATGGCCTGTACCGGTGTCGAGAATAGGGCAACCCCGCGGCACCTTTCGATCCTCCCCCGCCAGGGGGAGGTGGCTGGCCCTTGCCAGACGGAGAGGGAGGCACGCGAAACCTCAGCTCTGTGTCCGCTCCTCCGGTGCCCACGGTGCGCCAAGAGCGACCACATCTCCTAACTTCCCACCGCCCCTAATCGGCCACCCCGGCGCCAACCCCAGCCACGTCTCACCGCTACTCAGGCGCGCCTCGTCGCATCGCGGGTTGCCGTAGGCACGTGTTCAGCCTCCCCCGCCCACAACGAAGCGACGACCGCGCGCAGGGGATTTTCGACGATGACGACCGACCGCGGGGCGCTGGCCGCCCTGCTCGCCACCATGACGATGCTCGCATCGGCGAGCCCGGCACCGGCGCAGACCGAGCAGACTGCTCCCGTTCGCGGACTGGAAGCGCTGGCGACCCCCGCGCCGCAGACCAACGCGACCGTCCCGATCCCCGACGCGCCGAAGATCGTCCTGCCCACCGAGACGCCGACGCCCCAGCGCCCGCCGAGCCCGCGTCCCGCGGATAGGCCTGCCACCGAAAGAAACCGCCCGGCAAAGGCTCCTGCCGAACGTCCCACTGCGCGCAACGAACCGGAAACGCGGACACGCAGAGCCACGGACCCGACACGGCCGTCGATCTCGGCCGAGCCCGCCAGGGTAGCGACACCTGCACCCGAGCCGACGGTGGCCCCGCCGCCGGCCGAGGCGCCGGTTACCGATGCCGCCCCGCAACCCGCGCCGCAGACCGTACCCGATGCGACACCCGCGCCGACCTCACAGCCGACGATCACCGCGCCGGAGACGGGCAGGGCGATGCCGCTCTGGCTCTCGCTCGCCGTCATCGTCGTGGTCCTGGCCGCACTGTGGGTGCTCCGCCGCAAACCCCGCGGCCGTCGTCAGAATCAGGTGGAGCTCGAAACCGTCGCCGAGCCAACACCGGAGCCCCCGGCACCCGAACCCGCTTCGCCTCCCGCCGCCGCTGCGCCCCCGACGACACCAGCTGCACCCGCGGCCGCAGTAGCCCCCACGACCGCGATCGCCGCGCCGAAATTCCTCGAACCCCGCGCAAAAACGCCCCCGCCGCCGCCAGCGGCCCCCCGAGCACGCGTCACCTGCGATCTCCGCCCCTTGCGCGCCGGCCTCAACCTCCTCAGCGCCACCGTCGAGTGCGAACTGGTCGTCACCAACACCGGCGCTGCGCCAGCCAAGGCGATCCGCACCGGCGTCGCCCTCCTGACCGCGCACGCAGGCCAGGACACCGATCTCGCCCGGTTCAATGCTGCCCCGATCGTCCGCCCGGCCACGCCGCCCTTCGCGCTGGCACCCGGCGAATCGCGCACCATCCGTACCGTCGTGGCGATCGCCCGCGACGCGATCCAGACGATGACCGCCGCCAACCGCCCGATGTTCGTGCCCGTGGTCGCCACCAACATCCTCTACGCCACCGCCGGCGACGATGCCCAAACCGCGCGCGCCTGGGTCGTCGGGATCGAACGCGTAGACTCCGCCAAGCTCGCCCCGTTCTGGCTCGACGGGCCCGCGAAGATGTACACCACCGTTGCGGCCCGGCCACATGCGGCGACCTTCGAGCGGTAGATCGGAAGGTGGGGGCTTCGCTAGCCCCTACCGTTCGTGCTGAGTAGAGACCGAGTAGCTCCGCAAGGAGCGTATCGAGGGCTCGTATCGAAGCACAGGTCCCGCGCGCTACGCTGGCGTGCGCTAGACGACCCACCACCACCAGACACGAAAAAAGGGCGACCCCATCGCTGGGGCCGCCCTTTTTCCTAGCTGCAACCAGCAGGGGCAAAGCCCCTGCTTCGTCGGTCGGCATGAATGCCGCCGGCCGGCCTTGCGGAGTGCGATTTAGCCTAAGCTAAATCGTCTCTCCGCTTGCGGCTTACTTAACCTCAACCGTAGCGCCAGCTGCTTCGAGCTGAGCCTTGATCTTGGCGGCCTCGTCCTTCGACACGCCTTCCTTGACGGCCTTGGGAGCCGACTCGACCAGCGTCTTGGCTTCGGTCAGGCCGAGCGCGGTGATCGCACGGACTTCCTTGATGACGTTGATCTTCTTGCCACCGTCGCCGGTCAGGATGACGTCGAATTCGGTCTGCTCTTCTGCTGCAGGAGCAGCTGCGCCGCCGCCTGCTGCCGGTGCTGCAACCGCTGCTGCGGCCGAAACGCCCCACTTCTCTTCGAGCAGCTTCGAAAGCTCAGCTGCTTCGAGAACGGTCAGTTCGCTCAGGCTCTCAACGAGTGCGTTCAGGTCTGCCATGATAAATCTCCATCTCGGGGCTCGTGCCCCATCAGTTCAAAAAGGTAACGAAAGGCCTGCAAGATCAGGCGGCTTCCTTCTCCGCGTAGGCAGAAAGCACGCGCGCGAGCTGCGCTGCCGGAGCCTGCGTGATCGTTGCCAGCTTCGTCGCAGGTGCGACGATGAGGCCAACGATCTTGGCACGCAGTTCATCCAGCGAGGGCAGCGTTGCGAGCGCCTTAACGCCTTCGACGTCGAGGGCAGTCGCGCCCATCGCCCCACCCACGATTTCGAACTTGTCGTTCGTCTTCGCGAATTCCACGGCCACCTTGGCGGCCGCGACTGGGTCGATGGAGCTGGCCAGACCGACCGGACCCGTGAGCATGTCGCCCAGCGAGCTGTAGTCGGTGCCGTCCATTGCGATCTTGGCAAGCTTGTTCTTCGAGACCTTGTAGGTCGCGCCGGCGTCGCGCATCTTGTTCCGCAGCACAGTGGACTGTGCGACGGTCAGGCCGAGGTTGCGCGTCACGACGACGACGCCGACCTCGGAGAAGGTGCGGTTCAGCTCGGCTACGGCCGCGGTCTTTTGATCACGATCCATGCCATTCTCCACGTTTTGTCGGGTTGCTCGCCGAAACGAACGACCCGGTTACTACCGGAGGCGCAGACAAGCCCGCGCTTCCGGGTGTCTCGTCGATGGGGCATGGGAGAGGGCAGGCGCACGAGGCGCTCCGCGAAATCTCATTCCCCGTCTAGGTAGGAGATTAAGCACCGGCAAACCCTGTGCACCCACTGTCTCGGACGGAGTTCGACGAGCAAGCCCGCCGAACGAACCTGCGCCTTAGCGGAATTGATGGCGGAGTCAAGTCAAGTACCACGGTGGCCGGATCGGCTCGAACCCTGACGCTCCGGTGAGCAAGGTGCAGGCAACCACAAGAGACCGGAGTTGGTTGACCGGTGCCGAAGATCTGGCCGCCACACTGGCAATCGCGATCACGGGAATGGCGGAACTGGACAATATCTGGTCCGAAATGGATGTCGTAGGTCACTGTTCTGGCAAAGACCCGCCAAAACCGATCCAACATCATGACCAATACGACAGTAAAGGGCGTAAATCCTGTATTCCGATGCTCTCAGTCGCCACTGATACAAGGAGATCGGCAGGGGAGGTCGGGTTATGTTTGGATTGATACTCAACTATTATCTCTATGACACTACGCAGGATCCGGTGCAGGTCACGTTGCTGGGTAGTTTTAATACCTTGATGAAGACGGTGTCTGTCAATCCGTCATCCGCGGCCGCTGCTTGGCCGCGCGCCGACATCCTTCCTCTTGCCCAACATGATGTTCAGTCGCAGTTCGGCGGCGGCACGCTGGAGGCCCATGTCTGCACGTTGAAGACGAGTCAGTTCGAAGCGGCGTTCGATGGCGACGGCAATGGACATGACGATGCGCACGGCGATGGTGGTGCGAAATGAAAAGATCCTATCTCCTGGTCGCGCTGTTGCTCGGGGCATGCGCCCATCCGGAGGATCGCCGTTGGGCGGCGCTCGTCTCAAGGACGGACGACAGCGGCGAAAAGCCAAGCGTCGCGGTATATTCGTTCGCCACGCCCAGCGAAGCGCACCCTCCGACACGATTGCGCGACCTGACAGGAGAGGGGCAGGCTGCGTATATCGCGCAAGTGGGTGATGCGGGTGATGCCGCGGCCCTTCGCAAAAAGCTCGCGATGCCGATCGATGGCGAGCACGCTATCGGACCGACGGTGCCGCCTGCATTGGATCGGACGCTGGTCGTCTCGGTTCAGAAGCCGCGCTCGGCCGGTGTCGGGGACCGGTTGATGCACACGAAGGTCACGATCGTTCCGGTCGACAAGGGGTTTGAATTCGCCGGCTATACGATCGCAGCGACCGATAATCGGGTCCAGGATATCGCGAAGCTCTCGACGACGAGCGATGCTTCGCTCGATGTCAGCCTCGCGCCGCCGATCAAGGCGCTGGGAGACGTCGGCATCTCCGGCAAGGCATCGCGGAGCCACATGACGAGCGCGGATATCGTCCAGCAATATGAGAAGCTGAACATCGATATCGAGCCTGAGACGATGACGATCATCCGCGAGAGCGAACGCGGTCTCGATGTCGTCGGCAATACGATCATCAATCTGACGATCGTCCCCCGGCTTCCGGAAAACGGCAACATACTGCCACAGGTCTTTCTCGCGACCGGGCAGGATTTGGTAGATAATGGCCGCCTGCGATCCGCGAGCACCGCCTCGATCAACCTCGAACAGGTATCTGTGCCGGAAAAATGCGCGCTATTGAGCGGCGATCTGGATGAGACAGTAGCGGCGATCAGGATGAGACTCTGCGGCCGTGACGGGAGCGAGATTGTCGCGGCGCGACAGGCAATGCAAGGCCAACTTTGGTCTTGATCGCCGCTCCGCGACAGACGGTGTCTCAGCTTGATTGTCGCTGGAGGGCTGCGCGGCGTCGGTAGCTCTCGACGTTCATCTCGAAGATGGTGGAATGATGAACGAGGCGATCGACAGCGGCGAGCGTCATGGCGGGGTCAGGGAATACGCGCGACCAGTCGCCGAATGGCTGGTTGGCGGTAATGAGGGTTGATCGGCGTTCGTAGCGGGCGCTAATCAGTTCGAAGAGGACGGAGGTTTCGGCCTGGTCCTTGGTGACGTAGGCGAGATCGTCGAGCACGAGCAGGTGATATTTGTCGAGCTTGGCGATCGCACTTTCGAGGGCGAGCTCACGGCGCGCGATCTGCAGTTTCTGGACGAGATCCGAGGTACGGGTGAACAGGACGCGCCAGCCCGCCTCGATGAGTGCCATGCCGATTGCAGCGGCGAGATGGCTCTTCCCGCCGCCCGGTCCGCCAATCATGATGAGGTTGGCCCCCTTCTCGAGCCAGCTGTCGCCGGCGCAGAGCGCCATGATGTGAGCCTTCGAGATCATCGGCACGTTGGTGAAGTCGAAGGTGTCGAGGGTCTTGCCTGGTGGCAGGCGTGCTTCTGCCAGGTGCCGCTCGATGCGTCGCCGGTCGCGTTCGGCGATCTCATGCTCGGCGAGCGCGGCGAGGAAGCGGGTGGCCGGCCACGCCTCCTTGTCGGCGCGTTCAGCGAACTGGAGCCAGGCCTGCTTGATGGCAGGCAGACGCAGTTCGTTGAGGATGAATGCGAGGCGCTGGGTGTCGACAGCGGGGTTCATGCGGCCGCTCCCGTCAGCAGAGTGTCGTAGACGGCAAGCGAGGGCAATTGCACCGAGACGACCGGCAAGCTGGCCGGGTCTGGTGAGAAGCGTGCTCGTAGCTGCGTGAGGTCTGGCAGGCGCCTGGCGTCCAGATCCGCTGCCAGAACATCTGCCAGCTCTGCTTCGCAACCCCGCTCATGCGCGAGCGAGAGCAACTCGACCATGATCTTGCAGGCGACGCGCTCGGGCAGTTGTTCGATAAGACGGTCGAATGTCCGGCGATACGCTTCGCGCGGAAAGATCTGGTCGCGGTAGACGAGGTTCATCAGCGCCATAGGTTTGCGCCGCAGGCTGTGAATGACGTGCCGGTAGTCGACGACGTGTCCGTGCTTGCCGTCGCTGGGCGTTCGTCCGCGACGGAGCGTCATGAGACGCGTCGCGCCGAGGAAGATATCGAGGCGGTCGTCATACAGGCGGACCCTCAGCCTGTGGCCGATGAGGCGCGACGGGACCGTGTAGAAGACCTTCTTCAGCGTGAAGCTGCTGGTCGAGGTGACGGGGACAATGCTCTCCTCATAGTCGCCGGTGCGAAGCTGCGGGAGCGGCTGCAGCGTTGCGCGCTCGGCATCGATACGAGCCGCGTTGCGTCGGTTCTTGCGCGCGACGATCTCGTCGATGAAGGCGCGATAGGCGGTCAAATCGTCGAAGTCGCCGGATCCGCGCATCAACAGTGCGTCGTTTACGGCATATTTGAGATGGCCGTGGGGGCTTTCGATAGCGCCGTTCTCATGGGCGACACCGCGATTGTTGCGCGTCGGCTCCATCGCATAATGCTCGCAAAGCGCATCATATCGCCGCGTCAGGTCAACTCTGGCGTCAGCGTCGAGATTGCGGAATGCGGCCGACAGGCTGTCACTGCGGTGTAGGCGTGGCGCGCCGCCTACCGCCCACAGGGCGTTCTGCAGTCCCTCGGCCAAGGCGACATAGCTCTCGCCGCCGAGGATGACATGGGCGTGCTCGAAACCCGACCAGACCAACCGGAAGTGATAGAGGAGATGCTTGAGCGGCTCGCCGGCGACCGTGACGGGCACATCGAGGTCGCCCATATCGGTGAAGTCCGACAGGCCCATGTGGCCGGGCTCGTGGGTCTGACGGAAAATGACTTCCTGGTCCTGACCATGCCGCGCACGCCATGTCCGGATGCGCCGCTCCAGGGTCCTCCGGATACCGGGCGACAGATCCGAATGCCGGCGAAGCATCTCCTCAAATATGGCAACGGCCCGCAGGCCGGGAGCCGCCTGGAGAAGTGGGACAATCTCGGTGTCGAAGATCTCTGCCAGCGGGTCTGGTCGGCGCCGACCTCGCGGCTCCGCCTTCTGGGACGGGAGTTTGCCGCCCTTGAGCAGTCGATAGGCGGTCGCCCGGCTGATACCGGCCTTGGCCGCTGCCACGGGCACCGGGTCGCTTTGACGATGTTTCATAAAGAGCCTCGTTTGATGATCGTTGACGTGTCGACCGCTCACCTGCGCTCTTCCCCCAAGGAAAAGCCCAGATGTAGGCCGGTCACGACCACCAAAGCCCTTCGAAAGGGCTTCCGTTTGGGGCTGTCGGCTCCGGGCTACGCCCTACGCCGACAGCCCCAAACGGAGTCTCATCTTGATTGACGCTGCTGTCTCACCTTCATCGCCGCGCAGCAGCGCGCTGCGTGCGAAGGTCACGATGCGTTATCTGATGCGACACGTCGTGTCGGGCACGGAATATTACACCGAAGGCAAGCAGACTGTCGCGCTCCTCGACGGCGATACCGATCCCCTCCTCCATACGCTGGTGCGGGAAGAAGAAACCCAACCCCTTTTGTGGCAGATCGTCACGGCGAGCGGCCAGGGCCTGACCGTGTCGCCTGCTCCGGGGGCGCAGCAGTTCCTGGTATTCGACAATTATTCCTCGGCGCAGGAATTTTCCGCTTGGCTTGACGCGACACGCGCCCGGACGATCGGAAAGGCGAGGGTACAGTTGCTGGTCAACGGTGCGACCATCGCCTCTCCGCCGAGCGTGAGGCCTTATAAGATGAAGTGCACCGCGGGCGTGGCGTCCTGAGCGAGAGATCGGCGCCAATTGCACATCTGCGGATCCGACGCAGCGTTTTCGTTGGAGCGTAAAAGCGCGGGCCGATAGCTGCGCGCAAACGGACGGAGCGATGTTGGACTCGAAGGCCGTAAGAAGGGCCAGCATCGCTCCAGGCTCGCCCCTGGCTCAGCGGCAGGACGGAATTCCCGTCGTTGTCGGTTGCGGTCGCCTGCGCTTGCCGACCTGTTGGCGTGCCGTTCCGGCTTTGAGGGGCTACGTCGGTAACCCTGGATCCTGACTTTCGTCAGGATGACGACGCGAAGGTTTCCAGGGGGGAATTATCGACAACCGTAAGCCGGGCTGGTGCACACGCAAAAAGGGCCGGGATCGCTCCCGGCCCTTTTCTGTCTTAGCGGCAGGACGGGAGTAAATCCCGTCCTCGTCGGTCGCGGTTGCCCGCGCCGGCCGGCCTGTCGCTGTCTCGGGATTAGCGTTCGCTGATCCCGTGCGGCTGGGGCTTACGCGCCTGCAACCTCGGCCGTATCGACCTTGATGCCCGCACCCATGGTCGACGAGATCGCGACCTTCTGGACGTACTTGCCCTTGGCGCCGGTCGGCTTGGCCTTGACCACCGCGTCGACCAGTGCGTCGAAGTTCGCGCGCAGGTCTTCTGCCGGGAACGACGCCTTGCCGATGCCCGAATGGATGATGCCGGCCTTCTCGACGCGGTATTCGATCTGGCCGCCCTTGGCAGCCTGAACGGCCGCTGCGACGTTCATCGTCACCGTGCCGAGCTTCGGGTTCGGCATCAGGCCCTTCGGACCCAGCACCTTACCGAGGCGACCGACGATGCCCATCATGTCCGGGGTCGCGATGCAGCGATCGAAATCGATCGTGCCACCCTGGATGATCTCCATCAGGTCTTCGGCGCCGACGACGTCCGCGCCTGCTGCGAGGGCCTCTTCAGCCTTCGCGCCGCGGGCGAACACGCCGACGCGGACGGTCTTGCCGGTGCCCTTGGGCAACGTCACCACGCCGCGGACCATCTGGTCGGCGTGACGCGGATCGACGCCCAGGTTCAGCGCGACTTCGATCGTCTCGTCGAACTTCGACGTGGCGCCCGAGCGTGCGAGACCAATGGCCTCGTCGATGCCGTGCAGCTTGACGAGGTCGACCGTGATGGCCTTCTGCTTCTTGCTCAATGCCATGATATCAGCCCTCCACCACTTCGAGGCCCATTGCGCGGGCGCTGCCTTCGATGATCTTCGTCGCGGCGTCGATATCGTTCGCGTTGAGATCCTTCATCTTCGTCGTGGCGATCTCGCTCAGCTGCGAGCGCTTGATCGTGCCAGCGACGACCTTGCCCGGCTCCTTCGAACCCGACTTGAGACCAGCGGCCTCCTTGATCAGGTACGAGGCAGGCGGGGTCTTCGTCTCGAACGAGAACGAGCGATCCGCATAGACCGTGATGACGGTCGGGATCGGCATGCCCTTCTTCAGTTCGCTCGTGCCGGCGTTGAACGCCTTGCAGAACTCCATGATGTTCACGCCGCGCTGACCCAGCGCAGGCCCGATCGGCGGCGCGGGCTTTGCCTCGCCTGCAGGGACCTGCAGCTTGATGTATCCGGTAATCTTTTTAGCCATGTCACTCTCTTTATGTGAGCCTAGCGGTGATGGCGGCTACCGTGTCGGCAACCTCCCGCAATTTCCATCGATGAAGGTGGAAGCCGGCGCGCATAGCGCAAAAGTCCGAACGCGGCAATATGAGTCGGCGCTTCGTATCGGCCGCCGCGGTGACTGGCACGCAAGAGGCAATCGCGTGTGGGGAGCAGCCTATTCGAACACGTCGACCGGCCACGCGATCTGTCTGGCTGCCGCGTAACACGCCGCACGCGACGGATAGCCGTCCGAGTAGCTGATGAGGCTGCCGTTCTCGTGAAACAACAGCCAGGCCCAGGCACCGGTCAGCACGGGGGGAGGCTTGAGGTCGAGCTCGTCGACCTTGTGGATTTCCAGTTTCATGACGGGTGTTTCCGATCGTCGAGAATCGGTGTCGGAAGGCAGCGCCTTATCGCCGGTGAATTTGGCGAGGGCGCGGCCGAACCGGTGGTCAAGCGGCATGGTGCGACGTGATCGTTTGGTGCGGTACCGGCTTGCCCCAGTAGAAACCCTGGCCACAATCGGCGCCCAGCATCTCGGCCAGCCCGAGATCCCGTTCGGTCTCGATGCCTTCGATCACGGTTCGGATATGCCTGCTCCTGCAATAGTCGATGATTTCCTTCAGCAACGACGTCGGAAATTCACCTTTGCTGCATTTCTGGAATATCTTGCGGTCGATCTTCACTTCCGAGATCGGCAGGTCCGAGATGCGATCGAAATTGGTCGCCCCCTTGCCGAAGTCGTCGAGCGAGATCGGCACGCCCATCCGCCCCAGTTCGTGCATGGTGTTCAGCAGATCGGCACCGGCATCCAGCCCCGGATAGCTGATCTCCGTCAGCTCGATGCCGATCATCCCTGTCGCGGCTCGATGCCGCCGTAGCAGGATCGGCATCGCCGCGATAAAATCGGGATGGGCGAGAACCGCCGCGCTGCAGTTCGCCGCTATCGGCACCGGCCGTCCGTCCTTCTCCAGCGCGCCCAGCAGTCGCGCCGCAGCTTCCACCGCGAGCAGCGTCGCGGCGATCTCCAGCGACAGGATCGTCGACGGCGCAAAGATGTGTTCGGGATTGAGCGAAGGACGGTTCCGCAACCGCGTCAGCGTCTCATACCCCGCGACGTTGCCGGTACGCAGGTCGCGCTTGACGTGAAATTCATGCGTCAGGTTGGGGAGCAGGCGCCCCTGCTGGATCAGCCACGACAGGAAATGCCGGTCGCCCGTGTCGCCGTCATGGTCGTGCCGGGCGATCCCGGGCAGTCGGTCGGCGATACTCTGCGCCGTATAGGGCGCATCGAGCGTGTCGACATGCGCGATGTCCGATTGCTCGGCCAGGATCATGGCATCCTGGAAATGAAAGCCGGCGCGCAACACGGTCAGCGCCCCGGCATAATGCTCTTCGTCCAGCAACGTGATGAACGCGTGCTGGTTGGCGATCGATACGTCCGGATTCACGACGATGAGGTCCGGCTGGAACGCAAGCCCTGCTCTTTCCTCGCTCGCCATGCCGATCCACGCGACCTTGTGGCCCATCGCCTCGAGTTGACGATGAACGATGTTGCAGCGCTCGCCCTCATGGTCGAGAAATAGAATTCGGTGACCGGAAGACGTCGAAGCCAAGAGGGGCTCTCCAAGCGACAATTCTCGTCTCATGATGTTTGTCGATTGCATCGATCACTTCCACCGTAGAATTTCGAACGAGAACACGTACACGCCAAAACGACACGATGCTTTCGCTCGGCAAGAGTGTCGGCAACGGCAATTTTGGTGGTCGCTATCACTACATCGGCGATAGCCTGAGCATGGGCTGAGCCACAGACGTTAGCGGAATGTAAACCGATCTGGTTAACGTGAAATATTTGCGAATACGATGATCACGGTGCCATGCAATCTATGACTACAAATGCATGAAAACATTCAAATATAACTTATGTTAGACTTCATAAATCAATATCTTACAATTAAATAATTTCAAGACTTACAGGGTGGATAGAACGCTGGGCATATATCAAACGATGAAAGTCTTCCTCGGGATCGGTTCGCCGGTTCGGCGACAATCAACTGATCGCGACGTGCTTGCGAACCAGATGCGCAACACCGGTACGGGATACCGTCCTGCCCCGCGCGCGTGAGTTTCGCGGCCCGCCCGCTAGAGCCTGATCGAAGAGATTCGCCCAGTCCGGCCACGGGTCATCGCGCATTCGACCCGATCGACCCGCCGCGCAGGAACCCGCGTGGTATCAAATAGGTTTCACAGGCATGGCCATTTCGGCCGTTTTCCGGGAGAACTACAACGATGACTGACTTTTCCGACCTCGTCGATGGCTATCAGCGGTTTCACACGTCTGATTGGCGTCGCGAGCGTGAGCGCTGGACGCAGCTTGCAGGCGAGCAAAAGCCCCGCGTGATGGTGATCGCCTGCTCGGACAGCCGAGTCGAGCCCGCACAGATTTTCGATACCTTGCCCGGCGAAATCTTCGTCGTCCGCAACGTCGCCGCGCTGGTTCCACCCTGCGAGTCGGGCGATGACGGCTATCACGGCGTTTCGGCCGCGGTCGAATTCGCGGTCACGCAGCTCAAGGTCGAGGAAATCGTCGTTCTCGGTCACGGCAGCTGCGGTGGCTGCAAGGCGTCGCTCGCGCGCACCTTCGAGAAGACCGAAGACGGCGCGGACGGTCGCTTCATCGGCAACTGGGTCGGCTTGCTGGACGACGCGCGCGACAAGGTCGAGAGCGAGCATGACGATCTCACCAGCCGCGAGGCCTATCGCGCGATGGAGCAGGAAGGCGTGAAGACGTCGATCCGCAACCTCCGCACCTTCCCGTTCGTCCGCAAGGCCGAGGAAGCCGGTGAGCTGAAGATCCAGGGCGCGGTCTTCGCGATCGACGACGGATCGCTCGTCGTGCTCGACGAGTCCGGGAAGTTCGAGGCAGCCAAGCCGCGCGTGTAACGCAACGAACTGACGGTCTATAGGGAAAGGCGGCGCGATCATCATGGTCGCGCCGCCTTTTTCCTGCCCGCGAACTCAGAAGCTGCCGCAGGAAACTTTCGAGCCCCGACGTGGCGCTCCGATCAGGCCGATCAGGCAACGCCTGGAGTTCACGTTGCCCAAGCCACTGCCCAAGTCGCTGCACCACCGGTGACCTCATCCTGCAACAGGCGAAGAACCGGCCTTGCAATGTAGGATTTCCAGGCAGACCCCCGCGCAATGCCGCGCCCGTTCACCCCCGACATCTTCACGAGGCGCCAGGCCGCGCAGAACGCCGCGTTCCTCGCCAGCCTCCGCCGCACCGGCAACGCGCGAGAAGCCGCCCGCGCGCTAGGCTATAACCGCTCCACCTTCACCAAGCGCCGCGCGGCCCACCCCGCCTTCGCCGCCAAATGGGACGCCGCCCTGGCGTTCGCATCCGCCGCCCTAAATCTCCCCTCCCGCCTACGGGAGGGGTCGGGGGAGGGGTCGGGGGAGGGGAGTGCTACGAACGCCGTCGTCTCGGCCGGATCTCCCACCACGACAAGAACCGCCAACGGCCGCCTCCAGCTCCGCCGCCCGCCCGCCAACCGCCTCGACCACGCCGCCGAACAAGCCTTCCTCGCCGCGCTCTCCGTCACTGCCAACATCCGCCTCTCGGCCGCCGCCGCCGGGTTCAGCCACTCCGCCTTCTACGCCCGCCGCAAGGCCAGCCCCGCCTTTGCCCGCGAGATGCGTCTGGCATTGGCGGCAGGCTACGAAACCGTCGAGTCCGCGCTGATCGCCGGCTCGCTATCCGGCTCGCACGACCACGACGAATGGCGTCACAACGATCCCCCACCGATCCCGCCGATGACCCCGGACCAGGCGCTTCAGCTTCTCCACCTGCACAACCGCACGGTCCACCTCCAGCAGGAGCCTCCGCACATCAAACGCCGCCGCGGCGAGGCGTCCGAAGCACACAGCTACCGCTTGTCGGCAATGTACGAAGCCCGCCAGGCCCTGGATCGCGAAGCCTTCGACATCGCCGAGGCTGCCCGCCGCGAACGCGGCGAACCCACACTCACGAACCCCGATCCGCCAAGACTCCCGGCGCTCGATCAGGTCACTGGCTGGAGCAAGGCCGATCCGACGAAGGTGTCGCACCACCCGGACACGGCGCTGTTCGGCGGCTGGCGACTAGAGGATTGGGACGACTGAACGCGTCCATTCTCGACCTAATTTATCCGTCCCGCGCGGGTTTTTCCGGGTTAGCATCGCCCCAATCGGATGGGGGCATCCGATGATACCGGGGGGATCATGTTCAAATCATACCGTACGCTGCTCGCGGTGCTGTTCGCGTCACTGACGCTTGTCACGACCGCCCACGCGCAGGAAAAGACCGGCATCAAACCAGGTTTCTCGTTGAAGCCCGGCACCGCGCGGATCGTCCTCATGCGGCCGTCGATCCGGGTCGGCGCGCAGTCGACCGGCGGCATGTACGAGCCGAACGCGGACTGGACCGACCAGGCGAAGGAGAACATCGCCACCGCGCTTGCCAAGGCGCAGACCGGCCTCGGCAACAGTGTCGTCGGGTATGTCGAGCCGGTCGGTGCGGGTTCGGCGAAGGTCGCGGAGTATCAGGAACTGTTCGGCGCGGTCGCGTCGTCGGTGATCGAGTATCAGTTCTTCAAGGGCAACCGCCTGCCGACCAAGAAGCGCAAGGACCAGTTCGAATGGGGGCTCGGCCCCGACGTTCGAACGCTCCCTGGCCTCGAGGCGGCCGACTACGCGCTGTTCATCACGACGGAGGATCATTTCGGTTCGACCGGCCGGAAGGTGTTGCAGGTCTTTGCGGCGATGGCGCGCGTTCCTGTCACAGCGGGTGTTCACACGGGATACGCCGGACTCGTCGACCTGCGGACAGGCGAACTAGTTTGGTTGAACGCAGACAGGCAGATGGGCGGCGATGTCCGTGATGCCGAAGGCGCCGACAAGCGCGTGCGGCAATTGCTGGAGGGCTTCCCGGGAAAGCCGGTCGAAGCTCCGGCGGCGGTCACTGCCGTTGCAGCCGCTCCCGCCATCGCCTCGGCACACTAGGATGCGAACGCTGACAAGCGCATTGCTGCTCGGTGCGGTGATGTCGACCGCCGCGCTTGCTGCCGACAAGCGCCCCCCGCTACCGACGTACACACAGGCCTATACGCCAACGACGGTCGACGAACGTGGGGCTTGGATGGAGGCAGACGAAGACGAACGGCGTCTTCGGGAGTCCCGGTCGGTTATCAGGGACCCAGCCCTCAACGCGTATGTTCGTGGAGTGCTCTGCCGCACTGTTGGCGATGATCGCTGCAAGTCGGTACGGATCTATATCGACGAAATCCCGGCGTTCAACGCGACGATGAGCCCGAACGGAACGTTGACAGTCTGGTCGGGGCTATTGCTTCGCGTTCGGAATGAAGCCGAACTCGGCTCCATCCTTGGGCATGAGTTCGGTCATTTCGAACTCCGGCATTCGCTCATGGACTTCAAGAACCGGCGCAGCGGGTCGGATCTTATGGCTTGGGCATCAATCCTCGTCCGCAACAGCGGTGACATTCGCTATAATACTATCGGCGGGTTCTACGCATTCGATCGCGCGCAAGAGCATGAAGCCGACATGATGGGCTTCCAGTATCTCACGCGTTCGCGCTATCCATCGTCCGCGTCGGCGGACGTCTGGGACCATCTCATGGGCGAGGCGGATGCCACCGCGATCGGTCGCAAGGGGAGGGCGCAGCACAAATACGTCGCCGGCTTCTTCGCCTCGCACCCCACCAACCTCGCACGCGCTACCTATCTGCGCGCCGCGTCGATCGAAGCTGCCGACGTCAAGCCCGCGGTCGTCGATACGCATCAGGCGGCGATGGCGAAATGGCTGCCGGTCTTCCTCAACGACCAGATCAAGCTCAACGACTTCGGTGGCAGCGAGTATCTGCTCGCCTATCTTGCCGAGGGTACCGGCTGGACGACGCCATTGCTGTGCGCGCGCGGCGATCTCTATCGCGAGCGCGGCAATCCCCGCGACCTCGTCAGTGCTGCGCAATTCTACCAGGAGGCGATCGGCAAGGGCGACGCGCCGCCCGAGGCGTATCGCGGCCTGGGCCTGTCGCTGCTCCGCAGCCAGCAGGTTGCCGAAGGCCAGGCTGCGCTCGCGACGTATCTCCGCCTCAAGCCGGCCGCGACCGACGCCGCGCTCATCGCCACGCTGATCTCGTAAGGAGGACGACCATGTCCAAGAAACTCGCCCTGCTTACCGCGGTCGCATCGCTCTCGCTCGCAGCCCCCGTCGCGGCCGGCAACAAGCTCATCCCCGCCGGCCAGCGCATTGCCGTTGCCAAGTCGGCAATGACCGTGCAGCCGGGGGCGGAGTGGAACAAGCTGTCCGAGCGCCCCGGTCGCAATGCCGAAACCTGGACGCAGGACGGTGACGAACTGAACGACCTGAGCTTCTATGGTGGCATCGAGTCCGGCCGGCCGCTGTTCCGCGAGGTCGACAAGAGGAACCGGCCGTTGCCGAAGGTCTCGGCGACGATGCTGATCACCGACATCCCGGTGCTGCTGGAGAACAGCTACCGTATCGCGCGCGACGCCTCGTCGATGGCGATCGACACGATCGCGCCGATCGAGTTCGCCGGCAACAAGGGCGTGCGTTTCACCTACACCTTCTCGAAACAGAACGAGACGCTGCAACGGCGCGGTGAAGCACGCGGCGCGGTGATCGGCGGGAAGCTGTATCTGGTGACGTACGAGGCGCCGAGCTTGTATTACTACGACCGTAGCGCGTCGGCTGCGCGTGTGGTGGCGGACAGCGTTCGGTTTTGAGGTGTGTGAAGCTTCTAGGCTGGGCGTTGCCATGCCTGACGGCATTCTGCGGGGGGACGTCCGCCTCGTCCCGTCATCCTGACGAAAGTCAGGATCCAGAGCCAAGCAGCTCAGCGTTCCGTAACTCTGAATCCTGACTTTCGTCAGGATGACGGAGCGGGAGATGGCTCTCGTGGGAGGCGCGTCCGCCTAAAACGCGACGCGGGAGTAAATCCCGCGTCGTCGGTCGGGCCGGTGGCCCGCCGGCCGGTCGAGGCCGTCTCGTGAATAGCCGTTAGCTAATCGCGTGCGGCCGCAAGCGCGCCGCCCTGCGGCTCACTTGCTTCTTTCGACCTGCTCGAACTCGAGCTCCACAGGCGTCGCACGCCCGAAGATCGACACCGAAACCTTGACGCGGCTGCGGTCGAAGTCGAGTTCTTCGACGAGGCCGTTGAAGGTCGCGAACGGGCCATCGAGGACCTTGACCTGGTCGCCGATCTCGTAGTCGACCTTGACCTTCTGCTTGGGCGCAGCGGCGGCCTCTTCCTTGCTGTTCAGCATCCGCGTGGCTTCCGCCTCGCTGATCGCCTGCGGCTTGCCCATGCTGCCGAGGAAGCCGGTGACCTTCGGCGTGTTCTTCACCAGGTGATACACGTCGTCGTTCATGTTCAGCTTGGCGAGCACGTAGCCCGGCATGAACTTGCGCTCGACCGCGATCTTCTTGCCGCGACGGGCTTCCGTCGTGGTTTCGGTCGGGACTTCGATCTGCTCGACGAGCTGTTCGAGACCCATCCGGGTCGCCTCGGCCATGATCGAGTCGCGGACCTTGCCCTCGAAGCCCGAATAGGCGTGAATGATGTACCAGCGCGCCATGACGGAACCTTGCTTACTGAGCGAGTTTGAGGAGGGCGGAGACGATCGCTTGCAGGATCGAGTCGACGCCCAGGAAGAACAGCGCGAGGATCGTCGTCATGATCACCACCATCACGCCGGTCATGACCGTCTCGCGACGCGTCGGCCACGTGACCTTCGCGGTCTCGTTGCGGACCTGCTGGATGAATTCGAGGGGGGACGTCTTCGCCACGATGTTCTTCGAACCCGCTGATTGAGAAACTGAGATGCGAGACATAGACCCACTAGCCGCTCCCTGTGAAGGGCAGCGGCGGCAGGTCCGTCCTCGCTGTCGGAAGCGCGGCAGATAGCTGCCGTCACAGGTGAAAGCAAGTGCGCGGCAGGAGAGGGGCGAGCGTCGTATCGAAAGCGACACGGCGGTGGCCGGGAGAAGTGGCGGGGGAGAGTGCTTGGGTCACTCGATCCCCCGCACGATCGTCTTGCCGGTGCCGGTTTGACCGGCGGCTCCGCTCCCACGGTTTCTATTTATCGTTCGGCTTGACGACGGCACCCGAGGTGTACGCCGAACGCAGACGAAAAAAAAGGCCGGTACAAGACCGGCCGTGAAAGTTTTTAGGAGAGGATGCCTGAAAGGCCTGATCGTTGTGCATCGCAGCACATCATAGATCAATTGCGAAAATTGCATTATGAAATGCAGTTTCTGCAATCGCGATGGACGCACGAAGCCACCGCGTGAAACGGTTCGTTCGAAATCGAAATTTAAAGGGGGGTGGCAGGAGTGCTCGGATTCGAACCGAGGGCCTTCGGTTTTGGAGACCGACGCTCTAACCAACTGAGCTACACTCCTACACGGAAGCGCCCCTTACCCAGCGTTTTCGCGAAGGGCAAGCGTCTCGCGTGCAATTCGTCGTCTCAGCCATCGTCGTAAGGATGATGCGTTGCACGGAGCGCGGTTTGCCCGTTAACCGTACGCTCTCCCGTGGGATGTAGGAAAGCGTAATCGTATGAAGGCCGGATTGATGATGCTGGCGCTGCCGGTCGCGGCGTTGCTCACAGGGGCGGGGCCGGTTCCGCAGGTGCCGGACCTCGGGCCGCAGCTCGAACGCTTCACCTACCCGTGGCCAGTCCAGACGATGGAAGTCGATATCGTCGGCACGCCTGCGCAGATGGCGTTCATGGATATCGCGCCGCAGCGCCCCAATGGCCGCACGGTCGTCCTGCTCCACGGCAAGAATTTCTGCGGCGCGACGTGGGGCAGCACGGCGCGCGCGCTGAGCGAGGTCGGCTACCGGGTGATCGTCCCCGACCAGATCGGCTTCTGCAAATCGTCGAAGCCACGCGCGGCGCAATATAGCTTCGAGATGCTGGCGACGTTCACCAAGCGGTTGCTCGAGTCGCGCGGCATCACGCGGGCGACGATCGTCGGCCATTCGATGGGCGGCATGCTCGCGATGCGGTATGCCATTCTCTACCCGGCGTCGGTCGAGAAGCTGGTGCTCGTCAATCCGCTCGGTCTGAAGGATCGCGGCGAGGAGGGTGTGCCCTACACCGACGTCGACACGCTGTGGGCGAACGAGAAGAAGACGAGCTACGCGTTGATCAAGGCGTATCAGCTCGAGAACTATTATCTCGGTACGTGGAAGCCATCCTATGATCGCTGGGTCTGGATGCAGGCGGGCATGTACCAGGGGGCCGGGCGCGATACCGTGGCGCTCGCGCAGGCCAAGACCAGCGAGATGATCAAGACGCAGCCGGTCGCGCACGAGCTGTACCGGATCACGCCGTCGACGACGTTGATCATCGGCACGCTGGACAAGACTGCCTTCGGCCGGGCCCAAGCCCCCGCGAACTTGCGTAAGTTCCTCGAGCCGATCTCGATAGTCGCGCCGCGAGCGGTGAAGCAGATGCCGAATGCGAACTTGGTAATGCTCCAAGGACTGGGCCACTCGCCACAGGTCGAGGATCCTTCGCGATTCGAGAAGGCATTGCTCGCGGTACTGGCCCGGCCGCCGATCACGCGTTGACGGGGAGGGGGTCTTCGTCTGTCGAGGCCGACCATGGCATAGTCTTGCGGATGACCGGCATGCCGCCTTCGGATGCCCGATAATCGCTCGATCTGGTAACCAGCTTGGCGACTTGGTACGTCGCAACGATCATTGCGACGGCGCCGATTATTGCCGGTATCGGGATGCCGAGGACATAGCCCAGAACCGCAAGAGTCGAGCCCGACTGCACGAAGATCGCGATCGACCATCCGGTGCGGTTGCGCATCGTCGCCGCGAGCGCGAGGGCAAGGACGTCTGCAAGGAAGAAGTAGCGTTCGTGCATGCGCGGCAATGTGCCTACCAGTAGCAGGGGCGCCAGCAACGCGCTCGGCAGGACGAGCCTCGGTACGGTTCCGCGGGCCGCTACCCAGGCGACATAGGTGGCCGTTCCACCGATCGCCATCGTCGTCGCGACCCCCTGGAGAGGGAGGTCGCGAATGCCTGGCAAGATCTGCACGATGGTCCAAATATTCGGGGCATTCAGCGAAAGTTGGTCGAAATGGCCGGTTTGCCGAAGGTAGATCGTCAGCAGGTTGGTGATGGGCCAGCCGGCTGCCCATGCCGGCAGCAACGTCGCGAACGCGGTCGCCGGTGCGATCACCCACACGCGTACGTCGACCCGCCTGCCCAACAGCAGCGCAATGATGAACGGTCCGAAAAACACTGCCTGTAGTTTGAACGCGATGGCCAAGCCAAACCAGGCGAGCATGGACTTATGCCGGCGTGTGACGGCCATCGCCAACGCCATTACGCACGCGGCCGCCCACATCGCATCGCACTGTGCCAGCAAGGGCGCGTTCAGCAACGTCGATGGCAATAACAGGACCAGCGCGGCTGCACGCTCCGGCGACGGGACGTCGAGCGCGACGAGCAGGCGCCAGATCGAACCGGCAAGCGCGACGGTTCCCAATGTGGACAGCAGCTTGAGAAGCGTCAGCGACGGTAGCTCGTCACCGAGCGCCGTGGCGAGAGTCAGCAGGTACAGATAAGGCGGCGTGTAATTGCTGAATGGGGTCCCAAACGCGTCGATCACGCCGGTCGCGCGGATATGCTGCAGCCACGGGACGAGGAACGTATCGACGTCGTCGGCCCGATACCACCAAAGCGCGGAATGCGCGATGACGGCAAGGGCTATGGTCAATGCGACTGGCGGCAGTTGCCGCGAGGTTCCGGACTGGTGCATGGGCGACGCGTATCGTGCCGCCGGTTTCGGCGCGGTTAACTTGGCCCGTGTCGATCACCGGGTGGCCGCTGTGCCGCTCGCACCCAAACCGATTCCGCCCCGTTGACCGCAACCGACTCCTGACCTATAGGCGCGCCCTGTTCTTCGGGAGTGTTTCCCGCCGGGCATGCTTGAACATTGCTGGATGCATTCCAGGACCTGAGGAGCGCTCCCGCGTTTCCTATGGTCCTTTTTGTATTCTCAGGCGCCTCATGGCTCCAGCAAAGTAACCATTTGAAAGGTGAAGGCTTCAATGCCGACGATCAACCAGCTGGTCCGCAAGGGCCGCGACCCGCAGAAGGCCAAGTCCAAGGTCCCTGCGATGGAAGCAAATCCGCAGAAGCGTGGCGTTTGCACGCGCGTCTACACGACGACCCCGAAGAAGCCGAACTCGGCTCTGCGCAAGGTGGCCAAGGTTCGCCTGACCAACCAGCGCGAAGTCATCAGCTACATCCCGGGCGAGGGCCACAATCTTCAGGAGCATTCGGTTGTCCTGATCCGTGGCGGTCGTGTCCGCGATCTTCCCGGTGTTCGCTATCACGTCCTGCGCGGCGTGCTCGATACACAGGGTGTGAAGGACCGGCGTCAGTCGCGTTCCAAGTACGGCGCCAAGCGTCCGAAGTAAGCCGATCGCTCATATTTGCGATCACCAAGGCTGAAGTTTAGAAGGAATACAAAATGGCACGTCGTCGTCGTCCCGAAAAGCGGGTCATTCTGCCTGATCCCAAGTTCGGGGATGAGGTTCTGTCGAAGTTCATGAACAGCGTCATGCTGGACGGCAAGAAGTCCGTCGCAGAGCTGATCGTGTACGGTGCGTTCGAAACCGTCGAGAGCCGCGCAAAGCGCGATCCAATCGGCGTTTTCCACGATGCGCTGAACAACGTGAAGCCGGGCATCGAAGTCCGTTCGCGCCGCGTCGGTGGTGCAACGTACCAGGTGCCGGTCGAGGTTCGTCCCGAGCGCGCACAGGCGCTGGCGATTCGCTGGCTGATCACGGCAGCACGTTCACGCAGCGAGAACACGATGGCCGCGCGGCTGTCGGGTGAGCTGATGGACGCCGCCAACAACCGTGGCAACGCGGTGAAGAAGCGTGAAGATACGCACCGGATGGCGGAAGCCAACCGTGCATTCTCCCACTACCGCTGGTAAAAGCGGGCTTCGAAGACTAGCATTGGTAACCGCGTTGCGGGCGGTCTTTCGCCTGTAACGCAAACACCTATATATTGGGGAGCCGGCACGTTCGGCTCCCCATATCCTTAAGGAAGCACGATCATGGCCCGCAGCCATCCGCTCGACCGTTACCGCAACATCGGCATCATGGCGCACATCGACGCCGGTAAGACGACGACGACCGAGCGCATCCTCTATTACACCGGCAAGTCCTACAAGATCGGCGAAGTGCATGAAGGCACCGCGACGATGGATTGGATGGAGCAGGAGCAGGAGCGCGGGATCACGATCACGTCGGCTGCAACCACCTGCAAGTGGCGCGCCGAAGAAGGTAAGGGCGAAGAGCACCTTATCAACATCATCGACACGCCCGGCCACGTCGACTTCACGATCGAAGTCGAGCGTTCGCTCCGCGTGCTCGACGGTGCCGTCGCATGCTTCGACGGCGTTGCCGGCGTCGAGCCGCAGTCCGAGACCGTGTGGCGTCAGGCCGACAAGTACGGCGTGCCGCGCATGTGCTTCATCAACAAGCTCGACCGCACCGGTGCCGATTTCTATTTCTGCGTCAGCTCGATCATCGAGCGTCTCGGCGCACGTCCGGCTGTGCTGTATCTTCCGATCGGCATGGAAGGCGGCTTCAAGGGCCTCGTCGATCTCGTCGAGAACCGCGCGATCATCTGGCTCGAAGAGAGCCTGGGTGCGAAGTTCGAATATGCCGAGATCCCCGCGGATCTGGTCGAAAAGGCCGCGAAGTATCGCAGCGAGCTGATCGAGATGGCCGTCGAGCAGGACGATGCCCTCATGGAGGCGTATCTCGAAGGTAACGAGCCGAGCGTCGCCGACCTCAAGGCGCTTATCCGCAAGGGGACGCTGAGCATGGCGTTCGTGCCCGTGGTTTGCGGTTCGGCGTTCAAGAACAAGGGCGTTCAGCCTTTGCTCGACGCCGTGGTCGACTATCTGCCTTCGCCGCTCGACGTTCCCGCGATCCAGGGTCTCAAGCTCGACGGCGTGACGCCGGACGAGCGTCCTTCGTCGGACGACGTTCCGTTCTCGGCGCTGGCGTTCAAGATCATGAACGATCCGTTCGTCGGTACGCTGACCTTCGCCCGCATCTATTCGGGCAAGCTGGAGACCGCATCGCAGGTCACCAACTCGGTCAAGGACAAGAAGGAAAAGGTCGGCCGCATGCTGCTTATGCATGCGAACAGCCGTGAGGACATCCAGGAGGCATTCGCTGGCGACATCGTCGCTCTCGCGGGTCTCAAGGATACGACGACGGGCGACACGCTCTGTGCGATGAACGCACCGATCATCCTCGAGCGGATGGAATTCCCCGAGCCCGTGATCGAGCTTTCGGTGGAGCCGAAGACCAAGGCCGATCAGGAGAAGATGGGCGTCGCGCTCAATCGTCTCGCACGCGAGGATCCTTCGTTCCGCGTGTCGTCGGACCCCGAGTCGGGCCAGACCATCATCAAGGGCATGGGCGAGCTCCATCTCGAGATCCTGGTCGATCGCATGAAGCGTGAGTTCAAGGTCGAGGCGAACGTCGGCGCTCCTCAGGTCGCGTATCGCGAGTATCTGAAGAAGCCGGTCGACGTCGACTACACGCACAAGAAGCAGTCGGGTGGTACCGGGCAGTTCGGTCGCGTGAAGGTGAAGGTCACGCCGGGCGAGCGCGGTTCGGGCATCATCTTCAAGGACGAGATCAAGGGCGGCAACATTCCGAAGGAATATCTGCCGGCGATCGAAAAGGGCTTCCGCGAAACCGCTGCAACGGGTTCGCTGGTCGGCTTCCCGATCATCGATTTCGAGATCGTGCTGTATGACGGTGCCTACCATGACGTCGATTCGTCGGCGCTGGCGTTCGAAATCTGTGCACGTGGCGCGATGCGCGAAGTGGCGCAGAAGTCGGGCATCACGCTGCTCGAGCCGGTCATGAAGGTCGAGGTCGTCACCCCAGAAGATTATCTGGGCGACGTCATCGGCGACATGAACAGCCGTCGTGGCCAGATCCAAGGCACCGACAGCCGCGGCAACGCGCAGACGGTCGAGGCGATGGTCCCGCTGGCGAACATGTTCGGCTACGTGAACTCGCTCCGCTCGTTCACTCAGGGTCGCGCGAACTACTCGATGCAGTTCTCGCACTATGACGAAGTGCCGCAGAATGTTGCGGACGAGGTGAAGGCAAAGTTGGCCTGAGCCTAAGGCGCACGGAGCCAGGGCAACCTGGCTCCGAGACGCCGCTAGGCAGGTCGGCCTCGGGCTCGCCAGAGGTCCGACGACACGGAATTCACTTCCGTCGACCCCCTTCGCAAGGCAGGGGCTGGCGCAACGCTTTAACAGCCGCTATTGGGCCGCGTTCGCGCGGTTCCCGGGGTGGCACCGGAATACGAATCAGAAGGTAGGAAACAATGGCCAAGGCAAAATTTGAGCGGAACAAGCCGCATCTCAACATCGGCACCATCGGTCACGTCGATCATGGCAAGACGTCGCTCACCGCTGCGATCACGAAGGTTCTCGCTGAGACCACCGGCGGCGTTGCTGTCGACTTCGCAAACATCGACAAGGCTCCCGAGGAGCGCGAGCGCGGCATCACGATCTCGACCGCACACGTCGAGTACGAGACGACCGCACGTCACTACGCGCACGTCGATTGCCCGGGCCACGCCGATTATGTGAAGAACATGATCACGGGCGCAGCCCAGATGGACGGCGCGATCCTCGTCGTTTCGGCGACCGATGGTCCTATGCCGCAGACCCGCGAGCACATCCTGCTCGCACGCCAGGTTGGCGTGCCGGCCATGGTCGTGTTCATGAACAAGGTCGATCTGGTCGACGACGCTGAGATCCTCGAGCTGGTCGAGATGGAAATCCGCGAGCTGCTCAGCTCGTACGACTTCCCGGGCGACGACATCCCCGTCATCCAGGGTTCGGCTACGGCTGCACTCCAGGACAAGCTGCCTGAGATCGGCAAGGAAGCCGTCCTCAAGCTGATGGCTGCCGTCGACGAGTACATCCCGCAGCCCGAGCGTCCGCTCGACAAGCCGTTCATGATGCCGATCGAGGACGTGTTCTCGATCTCGGGTCGTGGCACGGTCGTCACCGGTCGCGTCGAGACCGGCATCGTCAAGGTCGGCGAGGAAGTCGAGATCGTCGGCATCCACCCGACCGTGCGCAAGACCACGGTCACGGGCGTCGAGATGTTCCGCAAGCTGCTCGACCAGGGCCAGGCTGGCGATAACGTCGGCGCACTGATCCGCGGCGTTGCACGCGACGAAGTCGAGCGTGGCCAGGTGCTCTGCAAGCCAGGCACGATCAAGCCGCACACCGACTTCAACTCGGAAGTGTACGTGCTGTCGAAGGAAGAGGGTGGCCGTCACACGCCGTTCTTCGCCAACTACCGCCCGCAGTTCTACTTCCGTACGACGGACGTGACCGGCACCGTCGAGCTGCCTGAGGGCACCGAGATGGTCATGCCAGGCGACAACGTGTCGCTCGGCATCAAGCTGATTGCACCGATCGCCATGGACGTGGGCCAGCGCTTCACGATCCGCGAAGGCGGCCGTACCGTCGGTGCAGGCGTCGTGAGCCAGATCGACAAGTAAGCATCTTCTCCTTCGGGAGGTGATCGAAAAGCCCGGCTTCTCGCGAGAGAGGCCGGGCTTTTTCGTGTTTGAGCGAGGAGGCGAGGCGGTGTTCGACAAGCTTGATCAACGCTTTCCGCCATCACACAACTGCGGATCGCGTTTCAGTCAGATTACCGGATAGCGTCCGTCCCCGATTGTTACGCTCTGATGCGCTGCTTGCAGGCCACGCTTGCTCAGGAAGGACGCGATATGCTGCGCGATGCCGACCATGCAGATATCGTACGATTCATAACTGCGATCGCCTCGGCGGAGAACGTGACTGCCAAATTATGGTGGCATCAGTCATTTTCGGCGGGTGTCACGCTTACCACCGAGAAGGTGCAGCGCACGCCGATGGCCGACAAGCTTGCAAGACTTCGGGATTTAGTAGCTTGCGACGGATCCCGCCTGGATCAACAATTGACCGGTCTCCGGAATGGCTTCTCCCGCGTCGTCGAGCCCCGTCATACTCTTGTGCACGGGTTCACCAGCGAGGCCGGGTTACATCCATCGGCAATCAATCGACGGAGCGATCATCAAGTTTGGATGCGAGATCTGCCGCAGCTTCTGCCGTGGGCGGACTACCTTTGCAGGCTTGCTATCCAAGCCTACAGCGACGCCACGCGTGGAATCTACGAAGCTGAGCAAGACATGCCGCCGCTTGAGCCAATTATCGTCAGCCCCGAAATTCTTGCGACGAGTCCCTCACCGTCGATACTGTGAGCGATGCGATAGCCACTTAGCACAAGAGGGAGCCAATGGGGGTGAGCCAACAACTTACAATCCTCCCCCGCTAGGGGGAGGTGGCGCCGAAGGCGTCGGAGGGGGAGGGGGCGATTAGCTCTCGAATGTGGTTTGTCGTTTGACTGCGACGGACGTGATCTGGCGGACGACGTCGTCGAGGTTTGCTAGCATTTCTCGGGCTGGGTAGCGGAGGACGCGGATGTTTTGGGCGATTAGCCAGGCGTCGCGGGTTGCGTCGCGTTCGGGGCGGTCGCCGTGGTTATGGGCTTCGCCGTCTACTTCGATCGCGAGTCGGGCTGGGGCGCAGTAGAAGTCTAGGACGTACGGTCCTGCTGCGTGTTGTCTGCGGAAGCGTAGGCCTGCTTCGTTATGACGTAGCGCCAGCCAGAGGGCTATCTCTGGCGGGGTCATCTGTTTTCGCAGGCGCTTGGCGTTGCTGTGGTCGTGTAGGGATCCTTCGAGCCGCATCGCTTGCCTCCCCCTCCGTCGCCTTTGGCGACACCTTCCCCCTGGCGGGGGAGGATCGATGGTAGCATGGCTGTCGGGCGAGTTGCGCGGGAAACCCGCAACCCGCGGTTGCATTTCAACCGACTCTCCAGTAATGGCCCGCCTTCGGTTTAAACATCAACCAGCAAGAGCCCGGAAACGGGCCCGCTCTTTCGCATCGGTAGGGACTATGGACAGCAACATCCGCATTCGTCTGAAGGCGTTCGATCACCGTGTGCTCGATCAGGCCACCGGCGACATCGCCGACACCGCACGCCGCACCGGCGCGCTCATCCGCGGTCCGATTCCCCTTCCGACGCGCATCGAAAAGTTCACCGTGAACCGTGGCCCGCATATCGACAAGAAGTCGCGCGAGCAGTTCGAGGTGCGCACGTACAAGCGTATGCTGGATATCGTCCAGCCGACGCCGCAGACGGTCGATGCGCTCATGAAGCTCGACCTCGCCGCAGGGGTGGACGTAGAGATCAAGTTGGCCTAAGGGCTGACGCGGCGCGGTCGACCAGCAATGGTCCCGCGCCGCTCTACATTGGGATACCGCCGTCGGTGAAAACCGACGGGGCAGCGTCCCCCGTCACGCTTCCGCATTTGCAGGAGCACCAGCCCGGGACGGGGGCACGTTTCGTATTTACTGGGTTGAACCGACTCCATTCAGGGCTTTCGCCGGGGATGGGGTCAGGTGGACGCATCATGGAGCTCGCTCCGGACATGGTCCGCAAGCCCCCGAGGAATAGTCCGACGGGGCCTCTGTCTAGGAAGGGACAAGATCATGCGTACTGGCGTGATCGCGAAGAAGATGGGGATGACCCGCCTGTTCCAGGAAGATGGTCGGCACGTGCCGGTCACCGTTCTGGCACTCGAAGGCAATCAGGTCGTTTCCGTTCGCGAAATGGATCGTGACGGCTACACTGCCGTCCAGCTTGGCGCAGGTGTTGCCAAGTCGAAGAATGTCGCAAAGCCGCAGCGCGGCCATTTCGGCAAGGCCGAAGTGGAGCCCAAGGCTGTCGTCCATGAGTTCCGTGTGAACGCAGACGGCCTGCTCGACGTTGGCGCCGAGATCTCGGCTGATCATTACGTCGCAGGCCAGATCGTCGATATCCAGGGCAAGACCCAGGGTAAGGGCTTCCAGGGCGGCATGAAGCGTTGGGGCTTCGGCGGTCTGCGGGCGACCCACGGCGTGTCGGTCTCGCACCGTTCGCTCGGTTCGACCGGTCAGCGCCAGGATCCGGGCAAGGTCTTCAAGAACAAGAAGATGGCCGGCCACATGGGCGACAAGTATCGCACCCAGCAGAACCTCGAGATCGTATCGACGGACGTCGAGCGTGGTCTCCTGTTCGTCAAGGGTTCGGTTCCTGGCTCCAAGGGCGGCTGGCTCTTCGTCAAGGACTCGGTGAAGGTCGCGCGCCACGCCGACGCACCGTTCCCCGCCGGTCTCAAGACCGCAAACAGCAACACCGCAGCAGACACGCCGGCCGAAACGACCGACGCACCTGCAGCCGACGGCCAGGAGGGCTGAGCGTGAAGATCAAGATTTCATCTTTCGCCGGTACCGACCAGGCGGACATCGAGCTCAACGACGAGGTCTTCGGCCTCGATCCGCGCGCCGACATCCTGCACCGTGTCGTCACCTGGCAGCTCGAGAAGCGTCGCGAGACGGCTCGTGGCACCCGTGAGCGCGCAGACGTCGCTCGCACCGGCAAGAAGTTCGGTCGCCAGAAGGGCGGCGGTACGGCTCGTCACGGCGATCGTCGCGCACCAGTGTTCATCGGTGGTGGTAAGGCTCACGGCGCACGCGTCCGTGACTTCAACCCGTCGCTGAACAAGAAGGTTCGCTCGCTCGGCCTGCGCATGGCTCTCAGCAGCCACGCCAAGGCGGGTTCGCTGGTCATCATGGACAGCCTGGCTGTCGAGGGTGGCAAGACCAAGACGCTGCAGGGCGATCTCGCAAAGCTCGGCTTCGGCAAGCGTGCGCTCGTCATCGACGGCGACATGGTCGACACCAGCTTCGCATTCGCTGCGGGCAACCTGTACGAAGTGAACGTTATGCCGGCTGCCGGCGCGAACGTTTACGACATCCTGAAGCATGACACGCTGGTGCTGACGCGCGCCGCTGTCGAAAAGCTGGAGGCGCGCTTCCATGGCTAAGAAGCAGAAGGCGGGCATCGATAATCGTCATTACGACGTTATCCTCGCCCCGCACATCACCGAGAAGACGACGACCCTGTCGGAGTTCAACGCGGTTGTGTTCAAGGTATCGAACGATGCCACGAAGCCCGAGATCAAGGCGGCCGTTGAGGCGCTGTTCGACGTGAACGTCGTCGGCGTGAACACGCTCGTCCAGAAGGGCAAGACCAAGAAGTGGAAGGGCACGAACTACTCGCGCTCCGACATGAAAAAGGCAATCGTGACGTTGAAGGACGGTCAGTCCATCGACGTGACGACGGGGATCTGAGGCCATGGCACTCAAGCATTATAATCCGACATCGCCGGCACGCCGCGGTCTCATCCTGGTCGACAAGTCGTCGCTCTGGAAGGGCCGCCCCGTCAAGGCGCTGACCGAAGGCAAGCACAAGACCGGCGGTCGTAACAACAAGGGCCATGTGACCTCGCGCGGCATCGCCGGCGGTCACAAGCAGAAGTACCGCTACATCGACTTCAAGCGTCGCAAGTGGGACGTCGAAGGCACTGTCGAGCGGATCGAGTATGATCCGAACCGCACCGCGTTTATCGCCTTGGTCAAGTACCCGGACGAAGAGCTCGCCTACATCCTGGCGCCACAGCGTCTGGCCGTCGGCGACAAGGTTCTCGCGGCCAAGAAGACCGACGTGAAGCCAGGCAATGCCATGGAACTCGGTCAGATGCCGGTCGGCACCATCGTCCACAACGTGGAGATGAAGCCGATGAAGGGTGGCCAGATCGCCCGTTCGGCCGGCACGTACGTGCAGGTCGTCGGTCGCGACAAGGGCATGGTGATGGTTCGCCTCAACTCGGGCGAGCAGCGCTACATCCGCAGCGATTGCATGGCGACGGTTGGCGCGGTTTCGAACCCCGACAACCAGAACCAGAACTTCGGCAAGGCAGGGCGTTCGCGCTGGATGGGTATCCGTCCGCTGACCCGTGGTGTCGCCAAGAACCCGGTCGACCATCCGCACGGCGGTGGTGAAGGCCGTACCTCGGGTGGCCGTCATCCGGTTACGCCTTGGGGCAAGCCGACGAAGGGTGCGCGCACGCGTCATAACAAGTCGACCGACAAGATGATCATCCGGTCGCGTCACTCGACGAAGAGGAAGGGCTAACATGGCTCGTTCAGTCTGGAAGGGCCCTTTCGTGGACCTTCATCTGCTTAAGAAGGCAGAAACCGCCCAGGACACCAACGCGCGTTCGCCGATCAAGACCTGGTCGCGTCGCTCGACGATCCTGCCGTCGTTCGTGGGTCTTACCTTCAACGTCTATAACGGCCGCAAGTTCGTGCCAGTCTCGGTCAACGAGGACATGGTCGGAATGAAGCTCGGTGAGTTCGCGCCCACGCGCTACTTCCCGGGTCACTCGGCCGATAAGAAGGGCAAGCGCTGATGTCTAAGCAAGTCAGCCCGCGCAAGGTCGCGGACAACGAGGCGCTTTCGGTCGGTACGCAGATCCGTGGTTCCGCGCAGAAGCTCGGCCTCGTGGCTGCGCTGATCCGTGGCAAGAAGGTGGGCGATGCGATGAACATCCTCGCCTTCTCGACCAAGGGCATGGCGATCGAAGCGCGCAAGGTGCTGGCCTCGGCCATCGCCAACGCCGAGAACAACCATAACCTCGACGTCGACGCACTCGTCGTCGCCGAGGCTTCGGTCGGCAAGTCGATCACGATGAAGCGCTTCGCTACCCGCGGCCGCGGTAAGTCGACCCGCATTCTCAAGCCATTCAGCCGTCTGCGCATCGTCGTGCGCGAGCAGGAAGAAGCATAATGGGTCAGAAGAGCAACCCCATCGGTCTGCGTCTGCAGATCAACCGTACCTGGGATAGCCGCTGGTACGCCGAAGGCGCCGACTATGGTCGGCTCCTGCTCGAGGATCTCAAGATCCGCGCATTCATCATGAAGACGCTGCCGCAGGCCGCGATCTCCAAGGTGGTCATCGAGCGTCCGGCCAAGCTGGCCCGCATCTCCATCTTCGCTGCACGCCCCGGCGTGATCATCGGCAAGAAGGGTGCGGACATCGAGAAGCTGCGTTCGACCATCGGCAAGATGACGTCGTCGACCGTGTCGCTGAACATCGTCGAGATCCGCAAGCCGGAAGTCGATGCGCGTCTCGTCGCGCAGGGCATCGCCGATCAGCTCGAGCGTCGTATCGCTTTCCGTCGCGCCATGAAGCGTGCGGTGCAGTCGGCGATGCGCCTGGGTGCCGAAGGCATCCGCGTGAACTGTGGCGGCCGTCTTGGCGGCGCAGAGATCGCGCGTTCGGAGAGCTATCGTGAAGGTCGGGTTCCGTTGCACACGCTGCGCGCGAACATCGATTACGCCGAGGCCACTGCGTTCACGTCCTACGGGGTGTGCGGCGTGAAGGTCTGGGTCTTCAAGGGCGAGATTCTCGGCAACGATCCGACGTCGTACGACCGCATCATGATGGAGGCTCAAACCTCCGGCGTGCGGCCGCAGCGCGACGATCGTCGCTAAGGGGCAGGAACAGACATGCTGCAACCAAAAAAGACCAAGTTCCGGAAGGCCTTCAAGGGCAAGATTTCGGGCGACGCCAAGAGTGGCTTCTCGCTCAATTTCGGCTCCTACGGCCTGAAGGCGATGGAACCCGACCGGATCACCGCACGCCAGATCGAGGCGGCTCGCCGCGCGATCACGCGTCACATGAAGCGCCAGGGGCGTTTGTGGATCCGCATTTTCCCAGACCTTCCGGTCTCGGGAAAGCCAGCCGAAGTCCGCATGGGTAAGGGCAAGGGCGCGCCGGAATATTGGGCCGCTCGCGTCAAGCCGGGTCGGATCCTGTTCGAGCTCGACGGCGTAGACGGCAAGATCGCCGCCGAGGCATTCGAGCGGGCGGCCATGAAGCTGCCGATCAAGGTAAAGGTCGTCGCCCGCCTGGGCGACACCTCGCATCTGGGAGGCGAGTAAGATCATGGCTCGTATCGACGACATGAAGACCAAGAGCGACGACCAGCTGTCGGAGTCGCTCGGCGAACTGAAGCGCGAGCAGTTCAACCTGCGCTTCCAGGCCGCGACGAACCAGCTCGAAAAGCCGAGCCGCGTTCGTGAGGTCCGCCGCGACATCGCTCGCATCAAGACCCTGCAGGCTCAGCGCACCAGCGCTGAAGCCGCGAAGTAAGGAACGTATCATGCCGAAGCGCGTGCTGACCGGTCTGGTCGTGTCCGACAAGGGCAACAAGACGGTGGTCGTGAACGTCGAGCGTAAGGTGAAGCACCCGCTCTACGGGAAGATCATCCGTCGCTCGAAGAAGTATCATGCTCATGACGAGAGCAACGAGTTCAAGCAGGGCGAGACCGTGCGGATCGAAGAGACCGCACCAATCTCCAAGCTGAAGACCTGGAAGGTGATCGAGCGGGTCAACACCCACGCGACGCCGGAGCGGGCTTCGGCGGAAGGCTAAACTGGTACGCTCCGACCCGCGTCATCCCAGCGAAAGCTGGGATCTCATGGGGGAGGGCGATCGGCTCGAACAGGGATACCCCAGCTTTCGCTGGGGTGACGGGTTTGAGTGAAGGGGGCAGGAGGGAAACCTTCTGCGCTCTTGTTTTCGTAAACGGGAACGGCTAAGCGGCCGCTCCTCCCCGCTGCGGTTCGTCCGTGGCGGGGTGATTTTTTAGGCGGGGTTCGGTCGGTATCGACCCCAGAGACAGAGAAGGGATACGGATCCATGATCCAGATGCAGTCCAATCTCGACGTCGCTGACAACAGCGGCGCGAAGCGGGTGCAGTGCATCAAGGTGCTTGGGGGTTCCAAGCGTCGTGTTGCAGGCGTTGGCGACATCATCGTCGTCAGCATCAAGGAAGCGCAGCCACGTGGCCGTGTGAAGAAGGGCGACGTTCACCGCGCGGTGATCGTGCGTACCGCCAAGGATATCCGCCGTGCAGACGGTACGGTCATCCGCTTCGACGGCAACGCCGCGGTGCTGGTCAACAAGAACGAGGAGCCGATCGGCACTCGTATCTTCGGCCCAGTCGTTCGCGAGCTGCGCGGCAAGAAGCACATGAAGATTATCAGCCTTGCGCCGGAGGTGCTGTAATGGCGTCGCAGCGTATCAAGAAGGGTGACAAGGTCATCGTCCTGTCCGGCAAGGACAAGGGCAAGACCGGCGAAGTCACCATGTCGATGCCGAAGGCCGACAAGGTCGTCGTATCGGGCGTCAACATCGCCGTGCGCCACACCAAGCCGACTCAGGGTGACCCGCAGGGTGGCCTGATCCGCAAGGAAGCACCGATGCACGTTTCGAAGGTCGCGCACGTGACCGCCGACGGCAAGCCGACCCGCGTCCGCTTCGAGGAGCAGGATGGCAAGAAGGTCCGCGTCGCCGTCAAGACCGGGGAGAAGATCAATGGTTGATCAGAACACTGGCGAGCAGGCCGGCGCCGAGGCCGTCTACGTTGCGCGCATGCGCAAGCTGTACGACGAGACGATCATCAAGGCGATGACCGAGAAGTTCGGTTACAAGAACGTCATGGAAATCCCCCGGCTCGACAAGATCGTGCTGAACATGGGTGTTGGCGAAGCCACGCAGGACAAGAAGAAGGTCGACCAAGCTGCTTCCGAAATGGAGCTGATTGCCGGCCAGAAGCCTGTCGTGACGAAGGCCAAGAAGTCGATCGCGCAGTTCAAGCTGCGTGAAGGCATGCCCATCGGCGTGAAGGTCACCCTTCGCCGCGAGCGCATGTACGAGTTTCTCGACCGTTTCATCACGATCGCTCTTCCCCGCGTCCGCGATTTTCGCGGGCTCAACCCGAAGAGCTTCGATGGCCGTGGCAACTATGCCTGCGGTATCAAGGAGCAGATCGTGTTCCCAGAAATCAGCTATGACCGGGTCGACAAGGTCCGCGGCATGGATGTGATCGTGACGACGACCGCGAAGACCGACGACGAGGCGCGCGAGCTTCTCCGTCTGTTCGGCTTCCCGTTCCCGATCGAAGACGACGCTGCCGACGAGCAGAAGGCGGCGTAAGAGACTCCCTCTCCCCTCGGGGAGAGGGTTGGGGTGAGGGGGAGTGAGTCCCCATCACCCCACCCGAAAACTGGAGGCGTAGTCCTGCTGGGCTGCCCCTCACCCCGACCCTCTCCCCGGAGGGGAGAGGGGGCAGAGGAAAGAAAGAACTTAAGTCGATGGCGAAACTGAGTTCAATTAACAAGAACGAGCGCCGCAAGCGCATGGTCAAGCAGTATGCCCCGAAGTACGCGGCACTGAAGGCGATCGCAGCGGACAAGACGCTCGACGATGGGGAGCGTCTGATCGCTCGCCTCAAGATGGCGGAATTGCCGCGCAACGCAAACCCGACCCGCATCCGTAACCGGTGCGAGCTGACCGGTCGTTCGCGCGCCTATTATCGCAAGTTCCGGCTCTCGCGTATCATGCTGCGCAATCTGGCCAACAAGGGCCTGATTCCCGGCGTCACGAAGTCGAGCTGGTAAGGACTACATCATGGCAGTGACCGATCCCCTGGGTGACTTGCTCACCCGCATCCGTAATGGCCAGCGCGCGAAGAAGGACTCCGTCCTGACGCCTGCGTCGAAGCTGCGCGTCCGCGTGCTCGACGTGTTGCAGCGCGAAGGCTATATCCGTGGCTATAGCGAAGAGCAGATGGGCCCCGCGGCCGGCCTTCGCATCGAGCTGAAGTATTTCGAGGGCCAGCCTGCGATCAAGCATGTCGCACGCGTCTCGAAGCCCGGCCGTCGCGTCTATTCCGGCTCGCAGGAACTCCCGCGCGTCCGTAACGGCCTCGGCATCACCATCGTCTCGACGCCCCGCGGCGTGCTTTCGGATTCCGAAGCACGCGAGCAGAACGTCGGCGGCGAAGTCCTCGCGGAGGTGTTCTGATGAGCCGCATTGGTAAGAAGCCAATTACGGTACCCGCCGGCATTACGCCGTCGATCGCCGACAAGCAGCTGACCGTGAAGGGCCCCAAGGGCACGCTCACGATGCCGCTGCGCGACGAGATCAGCTACACGCTCGAAGACGGCGGCATTTCGGTGCAGCCGGCCAACGACACCAAGCGCGCTCGCGCGTTCTGGGGCATGCAGCGTACGCTGGTGCAGAACCTGGTCACCGGCGTGTCGGAGGGCTTCACCAAGAAGCTGCTGATCACCGGCGTCGGCTATCGTGCCACAGCCCAGGGTCGCAACCTCAAGCTGCAGCTCGGCTACAGCCACGACGTCAACGTCGACGTGCCGGAGGGGATCGAAGTCAAGACCCCCGACAACACGACGATCGAGATCTCGGGTTCGGACAAGCAGATGGTCGGCCAGCTGGCCGCGGAGATTCGTCAGTGGCGCAAGCCCGAGCCTTACAAGGGCAAGGGCATCAAGTACGACGGCGAGTTCATCTTCCGCAAGGAAGGGAAGAAGAAGTAATGACCAAGGGACTTTCTCTTTTCGCCAAGCGGCGTCGCCGCAACCGTACCGCGCTCCGTGCGCGTGCTGGCACCCGTCCGCGGTTGTCGGTGCATCGCTCGGGCAAGCACATCTATGCCCAGGTGATCGACGATGCCGCCGGCACGACGGTCGCATCGGCCTCGACGCTGGAGAAGGACGTGCGCGGCACGTCCGGCGCCAACATCGACGCGGCGACTTCGGTCGGCAAGCGCGTCGCCGAGGCTGCCAAGGCAGCGGGCGTGACTCAGGTCGTGTTCGATCGCGGAGGCTTCCTCTACCACGGTCGCGTGAAGGCTCTTGCCGATGCCGCGCGCGAAGCCGGATTGGAGTTCTAAGACATGGCTGACGAAAACAACACGCCAGCAAACACTGGGACAGTGATCGCTCCCGAGACGACCGTTCAGGACGTCACGGCTCAGGCTGTGCCGCAGAGCACCGGTTACCAGGGCAACAACGGCGGTGGCCGTGGTCGTCCCGGCGGCGGTGGCGGCGGTGGTCGTGGTGGCCCCGGCGGCAATCGTGGCGGTGGTGGCCCTGGCGGCAACCGTGGCGGTCGTGACGGCGGACGCGGTGGCCCCGGTGGCAACCGTGGCGGTCGTCCGGGGTCGGACGATGGCGGCGAAGAGCTGATCGAGAAGCTGGTGCACATCAACCGCGTCTCGAAGACGGTCAAGGGCGGTAAGCGCTTCGGCTTCGCAGCACTCGTGGTCGTCGGCGACGGCAAGGGTCGTGCAGGCTTCGGTCATGGCAAGGCACGCGAAGTGCCGGAAGCCATCTCGAAGGCGACGGCTGCTGCCAAGAAGAAGATGGTTCGCGTTCCGTTGAAGGACGGTCGCACGCTGCATCATGACGGCAACGGTCACTTCGGTGCCGGTAAGGTCACGCTGCGGTCGGCGCCTCAGGGTACGGGCATCATTGCCGGTGGCCCGATGCGCGCAGTCTTCGAATCGCTGGGCGTTGCGGACGTTGTCACCAAGTCGGTCGGCACGTCGAACCCCTACAACATGATCCGCGCCACGTTCGAGGCCCTTGGCGAGCAGACCTCGCCCAAGGCCGTCGCACAGCGTCGCGGCAAGAAGATCGCCGACCTGCTCGGCCATGGTGGTTCGAAGACCGCCGAGGCCGATGCAGCTGCGATCACGGAGTAAGCGATCATGGCTACCATCAAGATCACGCAGACCGGTTCGCCGATCCGCCGCCAGAAGGACCAGCGCGCAACGCTGGTCGGTCTCGGCCTCAACAAGATGCACAAGACCCGCGAGCTGGAAGACAGCCCAGAGGTCCGCGGCATGATCCGCAAGGTGCAGCACATGGTGTCGGTCGAAGGCTGAGCCTTCTACTCTACCTAGTGACAAATACGGGGAAGGGGGCTAACGGCCCCCTTCCTTATTTCCATAGCGCGACAAAAGCGAAAGCGAGTGCAACTCATGAAACTCAACGAACTCCGCGATAACCAAGGTGCCCGTAAGTCCAAGATGCGCGTCGGACGCGGCATCGGCTCGGGCAAGGGCAAGACCGCAGGCCGCGGCCAGAAGGGCCAGAAGAGCCGCGAGGGCGTGTCCATCGCCGGCTTCGAAGGCGGCCAGATGCCACTGCACATGCGTCTGCCTAAGCGCGGCTTCAACAACATCTTCCGCAAGGACTTCGCAGAGGTCAACCTCGGCGCGATCCAGCTCGCGGTCGACGCCGGCAAGATCGAGGCTAACGCCGTGCTCGACCACGACGCGCTGAAGGCCGCTGGCCTGGCACGCGGCGGCAAGGACGGCGTCCGCCTCCTCGCCAAGGGCGAGCTGACCACGGTTCTCTCGTTCACCGTCGACGGCGCCTCGAAGGGCGCGATCGAAGCGGTCGAGAAGATCGGCGGCAAGGTCGAGGTGATCCACTTCGTGCCAGCAGCCGAGAAGGCTGCCGCCAAGAAGGGCGTGAAGTACAAGGAGCGTGCGGCGCACAAGGCGTCGTTCAAGGCCTGACCTTGATGGGGGAGGGGGCGCCGAGTGCGCTTCCTCCCCTTTTCGTTTGTCGGGACCCGGGTCGGCCGTTCGCGCTGAGCGCTCTCCACTTCCGTTCGCCCTGAGCGAAGTCGAAGGGTGCCTCACTCGGGCCAATGTCCTTCGACTGCGCTCAGGACGAACGGAATCTCGGTATTTTGCGGCCGTCACTCCCGTTGGTCCTGAGTAGGGGCTGAGCGAAGCCGAAGACACGTATCGAAGGATATGCCCCAAGCGAGCGGGTCCTTCGATACGCAGCTTCGGCAAGCTCAGCAGCTACTCAGGACGAACGGGAGTGGGTACTTCTCCCACCTAGCCATTAGACAAGCGCGCTCGTGCGCCTATATGAGCGGCGGGGGCGGTCACAACGCGTCCCGCCGTTTTTGTTTCCAGCCCGTCTTCTTTGTTTTCCAGGACGATCACACGCATGGCATCCGCAGCCGACCAGATGGCGCAAAGCATCAGCCTTTCGAAATTCGCGAAGGCGACCGACCTCAAGAAGCGGTTGTGGTTCACGATCGGTGCGCTGATCATTTTCCGCCTGCTCAGCTATGTCCCGCTGCCGGGTGTCGACCCGACCGCGCTCGGCCTGCTCTCGGAGCAGACGCAGGGCGGCGTGCTCGATTTCTTCAACACCTTCTCGGGTGGTTCGCTCAGCCGCATGTCGCTGATCGCGCTCGGCGTGATGCCCTACATCACCGCCTCGATCGTGGTGCAGCTCGCGACCTCGCTGTCGCCGACGCTCGCCGCCATCAAGAAGGACGGCGAATCGGGCCGCAAGCGCCTCAACCAGTATACGCGCTACGGCACCGTCGGCCTGACCGCAGTGCAGGGCTATTTCATCGCCGTCGGCCTTGAGACACTCGGCGCGGCACAGGGCATCCAGGCGGTCATCGAGCCCGGCATGATGTTCCGTGTTGCTGCCGTGATTTCACTCATCGGCGGCACGATGTTCCTGATGTGGCTCGGCGAGCAGATCACGAGCCGCGGCATCGGCAACGGCGTCTCGCTGATCATCATGGCCGGCATCGTCGCACATCTGCCCGTCACGCTGGTCAACCTGCTCGAAGGTGGCCGGTCGGGCTCGCTCGATCCGATCAAGCTGATCGGCATCGTCGTCGCGGTCGTGCTGCTGATCCTGTTCATCTGCTTCATGGAGCGCGCCCAGCGCCGCATCCTGATCCAGTATCCCAAGCGTCAGACGCAGCGCGGCATGCAGGCCGATCGCAGCCATCTGCCGCTGAAGATCAACACGGCCGGCGTCATCCCGCCGATCTTCGCGTCGTCGCTGTTGTTGATGCCGCTGACGATCTCGCAGTTCGCCGGACAGCGCGTCGCGGGCGAATCGCAGTGGGGTGATTTCATCATCACGCTGAACCAGTATCTGCAGCACGGCTCGCCCGTTTACATGCTGCTGTACGGCGCCGGCATCATCTTCTTCTCGTTCTTCTACACCGCGGTCGTCTTCAACCCTGAGGAAACCGCTGACAACCTGAAGCGCAATGGCGGGTTCATCCCCGGCATCCGCCCGGGCAAGAACACCGAGAATTATTTCGATTACGTGCTGACGCGCATCACCGTGATCGGTGCGGCGTATCTGACGATCATCTGCCTGTTGCCGGAATATCTGGTGACCGCGTTGCAGATCCCGTTCTACCTTGGTGGCACGAGCCTGCTGATCGTCGTCAACGTGACGATGGACACCGTGACGCAGATCCAGTCGCACCTGTTGGCGCACCAGTATGGCGACCTGATCAAGAAGGCGAAGCTCAAGGGCAATCGACTTCGGTAAGCTGCGGGTCTAACGCGGTAAAAATCCTGCACGAACGAGGGGAGTGCGTTTCGTGAATATCATCCTTCTTGGACCGCCAGGCGCGGGCAAGGGCACCCAGGCCGCGACGCTCGTCAGCGAACGCGGCATGGTGCAACTTTCGACCGGCGACATTCTGCGTGCAGCGGTCGCCGCCGGAACGCCGGTCGGCCTTCAGGCGAAGTCGGTGATGGCATCGGGCGGTCTCGTCTCGGATGAGATCGTGTCGGGCATTATCGGCGAGCGTCTCGACCAGGCGGATACCGCGAACGGCGTCATCTTCGACGGTTACCCTCGTACTGCGGCACAGGCGGAAGCGCTCGACGGGTTGCTGGCGGCGCGTGGCCGGACGCTCGACTACGTGATCGAGTTGGGCGTCGACGAAGCCGCGCTGATCGACCGCGTCGTCGGCCGCTACACCTGCGCCAAGTGCGGCACGGGCTATCACGATCGCTACAAGAAGCCGGTCGTGGCAGGCGTCTGCGACGTCTGCGGCTCGACCGAGTTCAAGCGTCGTCCCGACGACAACGCGGAAACCGTCCACAACCGGATGGCCGAATATCGCGCGAAGACCGCACCGATCCTGCCGATCTATGACGCACGAGGCCTGGTCCACCGCGTGGATGGCATGGCTGATATCGCGCACGTTGGCTTGGCAATTTCTGCGATTCTTGACGGTAAGTAGGCTTAGATAATCGTAGGTTAGTATGTTCTCCCGCGAAGGCGGGAGCCCAGGCTGGGCTCCCGCCTTCGCGGGAGAACACGATGGCGGATACGACGACCTGACCGCCTGGTCTTCTACCCCCGTCCTCGCGCCCCCGCGGGTCATCGGGCGGCCCCCCTTCCGTCATCCCGGCGAACGCCGGGACCCATGGTAGCGGGATGGGTGATGGTTGTACGCTATCGCCTGGTCCACCGTATCCATGGGTCCCGGCGTTCGCCGGGATGACGGGGATGGGGAGTGGTCCTTTTTTTTCGGATAGCCCTAGCGCTCGCTTCATCGGCGCGAGCCAATACCCGTTGCGCCTGCGACGACATCACAAACCACCACCAACATGACGAAATTGTCACCTCTCGGTCATCGCCCTGACCCCCGCCCGATCCTAGAACCAACCCGTGGCCAGCAACGGCGACGCGAGTTTCCAGAGATCGGTGCCCGTCACTCCCGGGGGTACCGTGGGGGCCGGTGGGAAGGGTTCTTTCCGCCGGCCTTTCCGTTTATGAGGGCCGGCGACAGTGACCGAATTCGTTGGCAGGGAAGGTGATACCGCGTTGAGCCGCAAGATTTTGATCGTCGAGGACGACGCCTCGACATCCGCCTATCTTGCCAAGGGCTTGGCGGAAGCCGGCCACGCGATCGAAGCTTGCGCCGATGGCCGCGATGGCCTGTTCCTCGCCAGCGAAGGCATCTTCGACCTCATCATTGCCGATCGCATGCTGCCCGGACTCGACGGCCTGTCGATGGTCAGCGCGATCCGCGCCGCCGGTATCGCGACTCCCGTCCTGATACTGTCCGCGCTCGCTGCCGTCGACGACCGCGTCGATGGCCTGAAGGCCGGCGCCGACGATTATCTGTGCAAGCCCTTCTCGTTCGCCGAGCTTTCCGCCCGGATCGAGGCCATGCTCCGCCGCTCCGACCGCGCCGCGACCGAACCGCAAAAGACCAAGCTCTCCGTCGGCGATCTTGAAATCGACCTGCTCGCCCGCGCCGTGTCGCGCGCCGGCCGATCGATCCCGCTCGGCGCGCGCGAGTTCAACCTGCTGGAATTTCTCGCTCGCCACGCGGGTCAGGTGGTCACGCGGACGATGATGCTCGAGAAGATCTGGAACTACCATTTCGATCCGGGCTCGAACGTGGTCGACGTCCATATCGGTCGCCTCCGCCGCAAGCTCGAGGACGGCTTCCCCACGCCGATCCTGCACACGGTGCGCGGGGCAGGATACCGGCTCGCCGTCGAAGGCTGATCCGGCGTGGCGATCCGCCTTTCGGTAACCGCCCGGATCGCGCTGCTGTCGATCGCGCTCGCGCTGATCTCGAACCTCGCGCTGGTCGGCTTCGTATGGAAGACCACCAGTGCCGACGCGATCGACGCGATCCGCCGCGAAACCACCGAACAATCCGAGGCCCTGCGCGCGGTATGGCGCAGCGGCGGACTGATCGCGGTTCGGCAGGCGATCGACAGCGCAGTCGTTCCCGGCGACGTCTCGCTGGTGCTGGCGGTTATTGACCCTCAGGGCCGCGCGGTCGTCGGTATCTCGCCCGCGCGTCTCGCCGTCCCCCTTCGCGTCACGCAGTTTCGGATCGCGCGGCTCGGTGCAGACGAACTCTGGTCCGCGCGCGAGACGGGGTACGCGCTGCACCCGCTGGGCAGCTATTGGCTCCTGACCGGCCGCAATCTCGACCTGATCGCTGCGGAGGAGCGCGCGATCGAACGCGCGCTTGCGGTCGCCGTGTTCCTGTCGCTGGCGCTGGGCGTGGTCGGCGGACTGGTTCTCACCCGATACGTGAGTCGCCGGCTTGACGGTATAGCGAAGGCGATAGAGGCCGCCGGCGAGGGCGATCTATCGCGCCGTGTCGACATGATCGCGGGAGGCGGCGACGCATTCGATCGCCTCGCCGCACGGCTCAACGTCATGCTGGGCAAGCTTGAAGGCGTGATGGCCGAACTGCGGATCGTCACCGACAGTTTGGCGCACGATCTCCGCTCACCACTGGCGCGCCTGCGGACCAAGACCGAGCAGGCGGTCCTGATCGCCGATCCCGATGCGCGCGAGGCGGCGCTGGGCGGGCTTCTGGTCGAGACTGACCTCGTCATGCGGATGCTGACGATGGTGATCGAGATCAGCCGCTCGGGCTCGGTCTCGCGTGACCGCTTCATCGAGGTCTCGCCCGCGAACCTGCTCGAAGAGATTGGCGAACTCTACGCCCCCGTTGCGGAAGATGCGGGGTTGGTCTTCACCATCGCGATCGACGATCGGCCGCCACCGATGAAGCTGCACCGCGAACTCATCAGCCAGGCGATCACCAACCTTATCGACAACGCGCTCCGCCACGGCGCGGGGGGCGGCGAGGTGACGCTGCGGATCGTCCACCGCACTGACGGCGTCGCGATCCAGGTCGAGGACCGCGGCCCGGGGATCGCTGCCGCCGATCGTGCGCAGGCGTTGAAGCGCTTCGGTCGCCTCGACAGCGCCCGGTCCACCCCCGGTGCGGGCCTCGGCATGGCGCTGATCGAAGCCGTCGCGCGGCTGCACGACGGCCATTTCGAACTCGCCGACAACGCCCCCGGCCTGATCGCCCGCATAGTCCTCCCCCTCTGATCCTCCCCCGCCAGAGGGAGGTGGCTGGCGCTTGCCAGACGGAGGGGAAGGAAAGGATAACCTCTGTTCCGTGTCCTCCCGTCCGTCGCTTCGCGCCACCTCCCCCGGCGCAGAGGATCGTTTGCGGCAATCGGTTGACCGGAGCCGCGACGGAAGCGAGACCGTCCGCATGACGACCTTAGCATCCCACCGCCGCATCCTTGCCGCCAGCCTGGTCGGTACCGCGGTCGAGTTCTACGATTTCTACATCTATGCGACCGCAGCCGCGCTGGTGTTCGGCCCGCTGTTCTTTTCGGGGCAGTCCGCCTCGGCACAGTTGCTGCTGAGCTATGCCACGTTCGGGCTCGCCTTCGTCGCCCGTCCGGTCGGCGCGATCGTGTTCGGGCATTTCGGCGACCGGGTCGGGCGCAAGTCCACGCTCGTCGCATCGCTGCTGCTGATGGGTGGATCAACGGTCGGGATCGCGTTCCTGCCGACCTATGCGCAGGTCGGCTGGATCGCCCCTGCGTTGCTCTGTTTGATGCGGCTGGGGCAAGGACTGGGGCTGGGCGGTGAGTGGGGAGGGGCGGCGTTGCTTGCGGTCGAGAACGCGCCGGCGCACCGCAAGAACACCTGGGGCATGTTTCCGCCGCTGGGTGCACCGGTCGGGTTTCTTGCCGCGAACGGGCTGTTCCTGATTATCGGGCTGGTGCTCGACGAGGCGCAATTCCTAGCCTGGGGCTGGCGCATTCCATTCCTGCTGAGCGCGATTCTGGTCGGGCTCGGCCTGTGGGTGCGGCTGAAGCTGACCGAGACACCTGCCTTCCTGGAAGCGGAAGCGACCGAGGCGTTGCCCAAGGTGCCGATCGCGACGTTGCTGACGAAGCATCTGCGCGCTACGCTGGCTGGTACGTTCGGCGTCATCGCGTGCTTCGCGCTGTTCTATCTCGCGACGGCGTTCGCGCTTGGGTACGGCACCAAGACGCTCGGCTATTCTCGCGAGGCATTCCTGTCGGTCGAACTGGTCGCGATCTGGTTTCTTGCAGGCGGCGTGATCGTGGCCAGCGTGCTGGCAGACCGGCATTCCGCTGCACGGATGCTCGCGATCGGGTTTGCCGGCTGCATCGGCGTCGGCGCACTGATGGGGCCGATGCTGGGCTCGGGATCGCTGTTCACGGTGTGGCTATGGCTTTCGGGCGCGCTGTTCGTGATGGGGTTCGCCTATGGCCCGCTTGGCGGATGGCTGCCGAGCCTGTTCCCGGCGGGGGTGCGCTACACCGGCGTGTCGATGACGTTCAACCTTGGCGGCGTGCTGGGCGGTGCGCTCGCGCCGATCGTGGCAGAGGCGCTTGCGCCGCGCGGACTGTGGCTGGTCGGCGGGTATCTGATGGCGGCGGGGGCGTTGAGCCTTGGCGGGCTGCTGATCCTGGGCCGTACCCCGCAGAACTAGTATGTTCCCGCGAAGGCGGGAGCCCAGTCTGGGCTCCCGCCTTCGCGGGAGAACATTAGGCGGGCCGCAACAGCGTCAGCCGCGCCTTGCCGTGCACGCGCGCTGCGTCGACCTCGAAGCCGGCCAGTTCCACGACCTCGGCCTTTGCCGTCTCCAGGCTGATCCACGTCGCCGGTCCGACCCAACCGAGCCGCGACAGCTTGTCGAGCGCAACCAGCCCGGCACCGGTGTTGTACGGCGGGTCCATCAGGATCACGTCGAGCGGCGCGGGCGCGGGTCCGAGCGCCATTACCGAGGTGGCGCGGACATCACCGCGGATTTCCAGCTTGGCCAGGTTGGCCTTCAGCGCAGCGACCGCAAGCTTGTCCGACTCGACGAACATGCAGGTCGCCGCACCGCGCGAGAGAGCCTCGATCCCCAGCGCCCCCGAGCCGGCGAACAGATCGGCGACCGCCAACCCATCGAAGCTCCCCACGCGACTGGTCAGCATCGAGAACAATGTCTCGCGCATACGGTCGGCGGTGGGACGGGTGGAATCACCCTTGGGCGCGACGATCGGGCGTCCGCGCCATTGGCCTGCGATGATCCGCATCAGCGCTTCCCTCCACGTGGTGCACGGGGCGGATGACCGCGCCCTCCCGACGGACCCTTGCCGGGCGCTGTAGGACGAGTCCCCCGTTCTGGCCGTGCAGGCGCTTCGCGCACCGGCCGCGGTTCGGCACCCGGACGCCCGGACGCACTGCGCGCGGCACGCTTGTCGAGCGAATTGCGTCCGCGCGAATCATCCGCCTGGGGACGGAAACCACGCTGCGGCTCCTGACGCTGCGGCGTATCGCCGCGACGCGGCGTGGCTGTGCCACCCGCGCCGACCCGCGACGGGGCTGCACGATCCCGCGGCGGCTTGGCAGCGCGGAAATGCTTGATCTTCGGGTTGGTGCTCAGTTCCTCGCCGCGATCCGCCCGTTCCTGGCGGACGTACGGCTTGGACGTTTCGCCGCTGGTCGGCCGTGCATGATGCGTCCCGGCCGAGCGCGCAGCGTTGCGCGCATCCGGCCGCGCCCAGGGATCGTTCACGTCGCCGCGCTGCATCGCCGCAGTCGGACGGATCCGCTCGGGCCGCGCAGACCGCGACGGACGATCGGTCGGCACCGTGCCGCTGGAAAAGCCCGAACTCGCGGGAGCCGTATACGGGCTGCGGACCGGGGCACGCGCACCGCCGGTAGCAGGCCGCGCCCCTTGAGCCGGCCGCGCACCCGTCGCAGGTCGCCCGGTCGGCGCAGGACGGACGGCATTGCTGCCCCGCTGGCTCGACCGCGCACCGATCCCGGCACCCGCGCCGGCACTCGCGCTGATGCCGATGTTCGCCCGCGCACCCGGACCCTCGGGTCGACCCTTGGCGAGCTCCTTCTGGAATGCGACGACGTCGTGCTGGAGCACCTCGCCGATCTGTCCGGGCGGCAGGTCGCCCAGCACGAACGGGCCATAGCGCGTGCGGATCAGGCGCGAGACCTGCAGTCCGAGATGCTCCAGCACGCGCCGGACCTCGCGGTTCTTGCCCTCGGTCAGGATCATCTCGATCCAGACGTTCGCGCCGGTGCGGCGCTCGATATTCGCGTTGATCGAGCCATAGCGGACGCCCTCGATCTCGATCCCCTCGATCAGTTCCTCGAGCTGCGGCTGCGTGATGTTGCCGTAGGCGCGCGCACGATAGGCACGCTCCACGCCCGTCGCGGGCAGTTCGAGCTGGCGCTTGAGCCCACCGTCGGTGGTCATCAGCAACAGCCCCTCGGTATTGAGATCGAGTCGACCGACCGGTACGAGACGCGGCAGGTCCTGCGGCAGGCGATCGTAGATCGTCGTGCGGCCCGCGGGATCGCGCTCGGTGACGAGCAGCCCGGTAGGCTTGTGATACAGGAACAGCCGCGCGGCGCTGGGCGCTTCGACCGGATCGCCATCGACGGTCACACCGGCAAGGTTGCGCAGGATCGTCGCGGGCGTATCGAGCGTGGTGCCGTTGAGCGCGACGCGGCCCTCGGTGATCATCCGCTCGATATCGCGGCGCGAGGCGATTCCGGCGCGGGCGAGCAGCTTGGCGATGCGGTCGCCCTTGATCGGTGGCGCGTTGGCTTCGAGGGCGTTTGCGGGGGAGGTTGCGGGCGCGTCGTTCGACGGGCTGGCAGTCGGGTTATCGTCTTTTGAAGTCGTCATGGCGCGGCTGATACTATGGATCGGCGTCCTGCGCGAAAATTTTTGCGACCGTTCGCCGGTAAACGCGTTAGGACACCCAGGCGTAACGACGATGTATGCGCACTCGGGGGCCTGTCGGCGATGTTGTTCGGGAAGAAGAAGCGGCAAATCGTCCGGCTCCTCGTCGTCGAGGACGAACCGCTGGTGGCGTTCGATACCGAATATTTCCTGACCGACGCGAAGTTCACGATCGTCGCGACGATCGACCGGGTCGCGGAAGCGTTGCCCATTCTCGCGAGCGATACGGTAATCGATCTCGTACTGGTCGACGTAAACCTCGCAGACGGCTCTGGCATAGACGTCGCGCGCGCGGCGCAGGCCCGCGGCGTGCCGGTGATGTTCGTGACGGGAAGCTGCCCGGTCGAGGCGACCACGCTAGCCGCCGGCTGCATGGCCAAGCCGTATATGCCGCGCGACCTCATCGCGGCAATCGAGGCGATCGAAGCGATGCTCGGCGGCGCGAAGCCGAAGCGCGTGCCTGCGGGCTTTACGTTGTTCGAAGCACAAGCCTGACGTTTCCCCCTCGCCTCATCGCCTGACGGGTAGCGTATCGGCGATTTCCCGTTAGGGTCCGCACGAGCGAGTGGGAGCGGAAGTGCGATGGACGGTACCGAAGGCAAGCGCTGGAGCGACGGCTTCCGACCGTATGTGGAGAAGGCGCCGCTGGCTGCGCTGGCGCTCGGGATATCGTCCGGCTTTCCGTATGCGATGATCGGCGCAACGTTGACCACCCGGTTGGCGGCGAGCGGTATCGACAAGAAGACGGTGACGGCATTCAGCCTCGCCTTCCTAGTTTATAACCTGAAATTCCTGTGGGCGTGGGTGGTTGATGGCGTCCGGCTTCCGATCATCGGGAGACTGGGCCAACGCGTGTCATGGCTGATCGTGACGGCCGCTCTCGTCGTCGCGGCGGTTATCAATCTCGCCTTGGTCGATCCCGCGGCGAGCATCGCAGCCACTGCGACCGCGGCCATTCTGGTTGGGGCGGCGGGCGCGACGTTCGACGTCGTGATCGATGCGTTCCGGATCGAGACGCTCGAACCGCGGCAATTGGGTGTCGGCTCCGGTATGAGCCAATATGGCTGGCGGATCGGGTCGGCCGGTGCGGGTGCGCTCGCGCTGGTGGTCGCCGACCGCGCGGGCTGGAGCGCGGCCTATCTGGCGTGCGCGGTCTTCGCATTGCCGGCGGTCCTGGCGGGCCTCGCACTCGGCGAACCCGAACGCCGTCGTCCGCCGATCGAGCGACGCGGGCTTGCCGAAGGATTCCGGGCGATCTCGGGGCCGTTCGTGCAGTTCTTTTCGCGCGAAGGGGCGTTCGTCGTCCTGGCATTCATCCTGATCTTCAAGGTGGGCGATACGCTCGCAAACCTTACATTGCGGTTGTTGTTCGACGATCTGGGTTTCACCGGCGACGAGATCGCGTTCTACGACGTCGGGATCGGCTTCATCGCGTATCTGGTGGGGATATTCATCGGCGGCATCCTGTACGCGCGGATGGGGATGAAGCGCTCCGTGCTGCTGTCGCTGGTCCTGATGGGCGTATCGAACCTGTCCTTCGCGGCGCTCGCGGCGGCGGGGCATTCCAATTTCGGCATGGCGGCGGCGATCGGGTTCGAGAATGCGGCGAGTGGCTTTGGCGGCGTGGTCGTGATCGCCTATTTTTCCGCGTTGTGCGACCTGCGCTTTACCGCCGCGCAGTTCGCGCTGATCTCCGCGGCGGCCAGCATCCTGGGTAGGATCGTGACCGGTACGACGGCCGGCGCGCTGATCGAGGCGATCGGCTATGTCGAGTTCTATCTGCTGACCACCGCCTTGGCGCTGCCGGGCATCGTCCTGTTCTGGTGGATGAGCCGGTCTGGGATGATCGATCGGTCGATCGGCAGCGCGGGCGTCGAGGGTGAAGGCGATGCCCGCGCTGGCGATCCGGTTTAAAGCGTGATCGGGCGGCCTTCGTCGGCAAAGGCCGCGGCGACTGCGGCAGCGCTCGCCAGCACGCCGTCGATGCGGCGGACGCCGAGCAAGTCGGCCATCAGGTAGCGCGCGGTCTCTGGTGCGATCTCGATGCGGGCAAGCACCGACAGCATCGCCGATTCCGCCAGCGTCATCCGCGCGCAGCAGCAGGGGGCGATCGCGATCGTGCCTGCGGAGGTGCCGGCAAGGTCTGCCATCAGCGCCCTGAGCAATACCAGGGGACGACGGAAGCCTTGCCCGAACGCGGTGAACATCGTGTGCGAGGCGCGGGCGTCGGCGAGGCCGTGCGCACCCATCCGCCGCATTGCGAACAAGGCGATTCGCGCGTTTTCACAGGGCGGTAACGCGTGCGGCAGCAACGAGGTCGCGCTGGCGATGGTCTGCGTCGAGGCGGCCGTCGAACTGGCCGTCGAATTGGGGCGGGTATCGGTCATTCACGCGACTCCGTGGTGGTGGCCACAACGTCGCGTGTTAGTTATTGATAGTCAATAGCAATAAGAAGTCAGTCCGGCGGTTGGTCGTTTGCGGCGAGCACTTCACCGGCGAGGTAGAGCGAACCGGCGATCAGCACGAGCTGCGGTCGGTCGGTTTGAGCCGCAATCGAGGCTAGCGCTCCGCTTGGCGTAGCGGCGGTTTCCGCGGTCTTTCCAAATGATCGCGCGAGCGTCGCGAGCGACTCGGTTGCGTGATGCGCGTGGCCTGGGACGGGGATAGTGATGACATGGCCGACTGATGAGGACAGGATACGGACTACCGCCTCGGCATCCTTGTTCGCGAGCATCCCGAGGATCAGCGTCACCGGGCGACCCCTCGCGAGCGTCCTGAGCGCGCGCGCGACCGGTTGCGCGGCGTTGGGATTATGCGCGCCATCGAGCCACAGCTCACTGCCGCCGGGAAGGTGGGCGAGCAGCGGGCCATTCGACAATCGCTGCATGCGCGCAGGCCAGTGCGCCCAGTCGGCGGCGGCGCGCATCGCGGCTTCGGGGATATGCAGCGCGCCCTGATGCCGCAACATGGCGATCGCCAGCGCCAGGTTACGCGACTGGTGCGCGCCGACGAGACGAGGGCGGTTGGTGACGACCGAAAAGCCTTCGTCCTCATACCGGACGGTCGAGCGCGCAGTCTCGCTGGTCCAGGCCGTACCGCGGGCGAATACCGGCGCGCCGGCTGCATCGGCGACGGCGGCGATCTTCGCGCGAAGGGCCTTGGGATAATCCATCGTGACGAGCGGCACACCGGGCTTGGCGATGCCCGCCTTCTCGCCGGCGATCTCCAGCAGCGTGTCGCCAAGGAACGACTGATGGTCGATGCCGAGCGCGGCGATACCGGTGACGACGGGGTTGGGGATGACGTTGGTCGCGTCGAGCCTGCCACCAAGACCGACTTCGACGATCGTCGCGGCCGCAGGCGTGCGTGCGAAGGCGAGGAACGCGGCGGCGGTGGTAACCTCGAAGAAGCTCGCCTGGAGGTCGGCGGCTTGGTCGAGCACCTCCTCCAGCAATGCGGCGAGCAGGTCGTCTTCGATCAGCGATCCGGCGAGGCGGATGCGTTCGTTGAAGCGGACGAGGTGCGGGGAGGAATAGACGTGGACGCTGTGCCCCGCCGCTTCGATCGCCGCGCGCAGGAACGCGCAGGTCGAGCCCTTGCCGTTGGTACCGGCGACGTGGAACACCGGAGGGAGGTTCAGGTGCGGATCGCTGAGGCGCGACAGGAGTGCGGTGATGCGCTCCAGGCCGAGGATATCCGCGCCGGGCGACAGCGCGGTCAGTCGATCGAGCTGGGCTTGCACCGCGGGGGAAGAAGAAACGGCGTGGTCGGGCATTCTAGCTCCCTCTCCCCTCCGGGGAGAGGGCTGGGGTGAGGGGCTGTTCCGGGCGCAGCATTGCTGGGCTGCCCCTCACCCCGACCCTCTCCCCGAAGGGGAGAGGGAGTAGAGATTACGCTGCTTCGCGCGCGCTCAGATACCCGATCACCGTACCGAGCTGCTCGCGCAGGTCCTTCCGGTGGACGACCATGTCGATAAGGCCATGCTCGAGATAATATTCGCTCGTCTGGAAATCCTCGGGCAGCTTCTCGCGAATGGTGCTCTCGATCACCCGCCGGCCAGTAAACGCCAGCGTCGCCTTGGGCTCGGCGATCTGCACGTCGCCCAGCATCGCGTACGCCGCCATCACGCCGCCCGACGTCGGATCGGTCAGCACGACAATGTATGGCAGCCCGGCGTCGTGCAGCATCTGGATCGCGACCGTGCTGCGCGGCATCTGCATCAGGCTGAGGATGCCTTCCTGCATCCGCGCGCCGCCGCTCGCGGTGAAGATCACGTAGGGCACGCGGTCCTCGATCGCGGCCTCGACGCCGCGGACGAACGCTTCCCCGACGGCCAGGCCCATCGAGCCGCCCATGAAGCCGAAATCCTGCACGCCGACGACGACACGGTGGCCGTCGATGCTTCCGCGTGCGTTGATCAGCGCGTCCTGTTCGCTGTTGTCAGTCCGTGCCGCCTTCAGGCGATCGGTATAGCGCTTCTGGTCGCGGAACTTGAGCGGATCCTCGGGCACCTTGGGCGCCGGCAACTCGCTGCAGCTGCCCTCGTCGAACAGTTGTGCGAAGCGAATCTTCGGCCCGATGCGGTCGTGGTGATCGCATTTGGGGCAGACGTAGAGATTATCCTCGAGCTCCTTGGTGAAGACCATCTGCCCGCAGCCCTTGCACTTGTGCCAGAGATTCTCGGGCGTCTCGCGCTTCGCGACGAAGGGCAGGACGTTGCGGACGCTGTTGAGCCAGCTCATGCAGGAACCTTTCGGGCCGAAGCGACGGCATCGGCGAGAGACTTGATATAGGCGCGGACCGGCTCGGCCGCAGCGGCACCGTGCTGTGCGACCAGTTCGACGATTGCGGAACCCACGACGACGCCGTCCGCGACGCGCGCGACGTTCGCCGCCTGCTCAGGAGTGCGAATGCCGAAGCCGACCGCGATCGGGATGTCGGTCTGTGCCTTGAGGCGGGCGACGGCGTCCTCGATCGAGGATTGCTGCGCCTGCTGGAGCCCGGTGATCCCTGCGACCGACACGTAATACAGGAACCCGCTCGCGCCATCGAGCACGGTCGGCAGGCGGGCCGCGTCGGTGGTGGGCGTAGCGAGGCGGATCAGGTCGATCCCGGCGGCACGCAACTGCGGGCCGAGCGCATCGTCCTCCTCGGGCGGTACGTCGACGCAGATCACGCCGTCTACACCGGCCTTCGCAGCCGCATTGGCGAACCAGTCCGCGCCGCGCCGGAGCATCGGGTTGCCGTAGCCCATCAGGACGAGCGGAACGTCCGGGTGGCGCGCGCGGAAGGCGGTAGCGGTGGCGAGGATGTCCGCAGTGCGGGTCCCTTGCGCGAGGCTGCGGATGTTGGCGGCCTGGATCGCGGGGCCGTCGGCCATCGGATCGGTGAACGGCATGCCCAGTTCGATCGCATCCGCCCCGCCCGCGACGAGCGCGTCGAGGATCGGGCCGGTCGCCTCGGTGGTAGGGTCACCTGCGGTAACGAACGCGACGAGCGCGGCGCGGCCGGCGGCGGCGGTGCGGGCGAAGGTGGTGGCGAGGCGGCTCACTTGCCCCCCTGCCGCAAGCGGGAGGGGCTGGGGGTGGGCGCCCGGGTTCCGTTAGTGGTGCGGTTGGCGATAGTAGTGATCCGGCTCGAACCGGCGTTGCCCACGACGTGAGCGCGAGCCCACCCCCGGCCCCTCCCGCGTGCGGGAGGGGGGAAGGACGACGCGATCATATCGCCACCCCGAGTGCTTCGGCGACGGTGAAGATGTCCTTGTCGCCGCGGCCGCACAGATTGGCCAGGATGATCTGGTCCTGCCGCATCTCGCGCGCCTTCTTCGTTACCGTTGCGATCGCGTGGCTCGGCTCCAGCGCGGGGATGATGCCCTCGGTCCGGCACAACAGCTGGAACGCATCGAGCGCTTCGGTGTCGGTCGCGCTGTCATACTGCACGCGGCCGATATCGCGCAGCCATGCATGCTCCGGCCCGATTCCCGGATAGTCCAAGCCGGCCGAGATGGAATGCGCCTCGGTGATCTGGCCGTCCTCATCCTGCAACAGGTAGGTCTTGTTGCCGTGAAGTACGCCCGGGAAGCCCCCGGCGAGGCTCGCCGCATGCTGCTTGTCCAACCCGTGGCCCGCAGCCTCGACGCCAAGCATCTGCACGTCGGCATCGTCTAGGAACGGATGGAACAGCCCGATCGCGTTCGATCCGCCACCGATCGCGGCGACCAGCAGGTCGGGCAGGCGACCGACGCGCGACAGCATCTGCGCGCGTGCCTCTATACCGATGACGCTCTGGAAATCGCGCACCATCTCCGGATACGGATGCGGGCCGGCGGCGGTGCCGATGATGTAGAAGGTGTCGTGGACGTTCGCGACCCAATCGCGCATGCCCTCGTTCATCGCGTCCTTCAGAGTGTGCGCGCCGCTCGTGACAGGCCGCACTTCGGCGCCGAGCAGCTTCATGCGGAACACGTTGGGCGCCTGCCGCTCGACGTCCTTTGCGCCCATGTAGATCACGCAGGGCAGGCCGAATCGCGCGCAGACTGTGGCGGTCGCGACGCCGTGCTGGCCCGCGCCGGTCTCGGCAATGATCCGCGTCTTGCCCATCCGCATCGCGAGCAGGATCTGGCCGATGCAGTTGTTGATCTTGTGCGCGCCGGTGTGGTTGAGTTCGTCGCGCTTGAACCAGACCTGCGCCCCCATGCCTTCGGGGGCGGACTCCCGGAGCGCTTCGGTCAGGCGCTCGGCGTAGTAGAGCGGGCTCGGGCGGCCGACATAATGTTCGAGCAGGTCGTCGAACTGCGCCTTGAACGCCGGGTCGGCCTTGGCGGCGCGGTACGCCTCGTCGAGTTCGAGGACGAGCGGCATCAGCGTCTCGGCGACATAGCGGCCGCCGAACGCGCCGAAATGGCCGCGCTCGTCGGGCTGGGCGCGGTAGGAGTTTGGAGCGAGAGTGGGAGCGTTCATGCGGAGCGCTTTAGCACCTCGGTACGGTGCGCCAAGCCCTTGTATCCCCGTGAAGGCGGGGATCCAGTCTGGGCACCCGCCTTCGCGCGTGAACAACTTAGGAGGTAGTCGCCCTCAGGAACGTCGCGATCTTCGTTTCGTCCTTGGTGCCAGGCCCGCTTTCGACGCCAGACGAGACATCGACCAATTCCGCCCCGGTCCGCCGGATCGCCTCCGCCACGTTGGCCGGGTCAAGCCCACCCGACAGCGCCCAGGGCAGCGGATGCTTGAAGCCCTCCAGCAGGTCCCAGTCGAACCGCAATCCCATCCCGCCCGGCAATGCCGCCGAGTCCGGAGTCTTCGCGTCGTAGAGGATGCGGTTGGCGACTCCCACGAACCCGTGCGCGGCATCGAGATCGCGGCGCGTGCGAACCGCCACCGCGACCCAGGTCTCGATCCCGAACTTCGCACGGATCGCGGCGGCGCGTGGCGGAGCCACCTTGTGGAGTTGCAGCACGTCGAGCGCCGCCGCGCCGATCGCCTGTTCGAGCATGTCGTCCTCCGGATCGACGAACACGCCGACCTTCGCGACGTGCCCCGGTACGCGTGCGGCGAGTTCGGCGGCCTTGGCGAACGTCACGTGGCGAGGGGAGGCGGGAAAGAAGACGAACCCGACATGGCTCGCTCCATGCCGGATCGCGGCGTCGAGCGTCGCGGGGGTAGAGAGGCCGCAGATCTTGGCGGTAGTCATGCTGGTTCCTTCGGCAGCAACACGTCTCGTAATCCCGACTTCGTCAGGATGACGGCGGCCGTTCAGAGCGTCGCGGCCATCGCGCGGGCGGCGGCGTCGGGGTCCTCGGCCTGCGTGATCGGGCGACCGACCACCAGGATGGAGGCGCCGGCGTCGAGCGCCTGGCGCGGCGTAACGACGCGTTTCTGGTCGCCGATCTGGCCATCGGGCAGGCGTACGCCGGGGACGACGAAGAACCCCTTTGGCCAGATCGCCTTGGCCGCGGCAACTTCGGCGCCTGAGCATACGATACCGTCGACGCCCGCCTCGCAGGCGAGTTCGGTCAGGCGCGTGACCTGGTCGTGCGCGCTACCGACCACGCCGGTCGCGGCGAGATCGGACGCGTCCAGGCTCGTCAGCATCGTTACCGCGATGATCTTGGTACCGATCGGTGCCGCTGCCTTGGCATCCTCCAGCATCGCGCGGCCGCCGCTGGCATGGACCGTCAGGATCGCCGGCTTCAGCGCGCCTAGTGCCTGCACCGCCTTGGCGACGGTGTTGGGAATGTCGTGCAGCTTCAGGTCAAGGAAGATCGGCAGGTCGAATTCCGCCATCGCGTGCACGCCGGGCTGGCCATGCGCGGAAAAGAATTCGAGGCCGAGCTTGATCCCGCCGACATGATGGCGAACCCGGGTAGCGATGGCCTTGGCGCGGGCGAGGTCGGGCGTGTCGAGCGCGACGAAGATACGGTTGGTCATCAGGAGACGCTCGGCGGAACGGTGGTGGGCGTAATGGCGGATGGCGTAACGATAGCGGGCGTCTCCGCCGGCCCCGCGACCGGCGGCACCGCAACCACTGTCTCCGGCCGCGGCGTACGCAGGTCCGCCAACGAACGCTCGCACGTCGCAAGGCGCTGACGCAGTCGCCACCGGATCGCGTGATTGTAGATCATCGTCGGGACGAACCCGATCAGGAACGTCACCAGCAGCAGCAGCGGCAGGTTCACGTCGGCGATGAGTCCACCCCAAAGCTGGATCTGTACGGCGTTCCAGTTGCTGATGGTGAACACTGCGGCGACGAACGCCAGCAGGCACCAGAACAGGATTTTCAGGAACTGCATGTGGCCACCTCTATCGCGTCCCTCGGTGCCGAAGCGCCGATGGGGACCCGAGAGCTACCGCCAGATCGCCCGTTTGGCCAGTCTTCTACCGAACAAGTGCGGCCTTCAGCCGATTTCAGTACGCAACTGCGCGATCAGCGGCAGTATCGTGGTCAGCCTCGGCTCCTCCTCGTCGAGAATTGCGAGGAACGCCGAGCGCTTGATCGCGGCAACGCGGCCGGGCTTCATCCGCACCGTCTGCGGCAATGTCGAGACTGTGATGTCGATCATGCGCTCGGCTCCGTGAAGGCGACCCCAGAGATAATCATTCTCGCGGTAGGTGCGGCTGAAGAACGCGCCGAACGTCCCGAACTGGATGCCCTTCAATGTCGCCTCCGCACCCCCGGACCGGATCGAGGTCGCATCGTCCGGCGCGATCCGGTCGACCTTGATCGGGTCGAACTCGTCGAGTCCTTCGCCCTGCAGCAGCGGCAGGGTCGCCGTATCGAAATACGGGAAGCCGAGATAGGCGAGCAACAGCGTCCGCCGCGTCGACTTGGCGAGTGCGGCGAACGCCGCCGCCAGCCGCTGGTCGGTCTCCGCATCGAGCCGATCCAGGTCGAACGTCCGGCCGAGCGTTTCCAGTACGGCGGTGGCGTCGCCTCTCATGGCGCGCACCGGATCGTGCAGCCCGACATGCATTTCGCCCCGCAACCGATCGAGATACGGCGACAACGACTCGTAGATCGCGTCGCGCATCGGCCCCAGTTCGGGCTCATCGGCGGCCGTTTCCACCTCCGACAGGCGCCGCGCCATCAACCGCAACCGACGGATGCGGAAGCCGATGTCGAAGGTTCGCAGGAACGCGATCGACGCAGCACTTGCGCCGCCCGGATGCCCCGAACCGAGCAGGTCCGCGCCCGATGCAGCGACATGCGCGACGATCGCGGCTCGGATTTGTGCCAATCGCCGCGGCCGGTGGTGCTCCCCGGCATCGAACATCAGCAACGCCAGCGTCTCGATCACCGCGCTACGTTTCAGATGGCCATACGCGACGAAACCATAGCCCGAACTTGCAGCCGCCGCCTTCTGCGCGCGACGCCGCCACGCGATGAGCCGCGGTGCGGTCGGCCGGTCGAGGAACAGCGTGTGGCCGAACAGCGACTCGACGTCGGCCTCCACCTCGGGACGGATCGCGGTCAGGATGCCGCGCATCCGGTCGATCCGGGCGGAGCGTTCGGCGATCGCCTCCAGATTGTCGCGGATCGGTTGCTGGCGCGGAATGTCGCTGATCGCGCCGATGATCGTCTGGAAGAACCCCGGCGTCCCGCCACCGCGATTGAGCCGGAGCTTGATGTCGGGCGAGGGGTCTATGTAGATGAAACGCCGGTCGATCTGGCGGCGTGCGGGGCGTTCCTTCAGCGCATCGAGCGCAGGCCGGAACGGCGCGTTGGCAAGTACCGAGCCGTCGATCAGCACGGCGTTCTCGGCTGCGTTGGCCGCGGTATGACGAGGGAGGACACGCGCAAGGAAGCTGCCGCGTTCCGGCCAGGCGATCTTGCGGTCCTTCAGCACGCCGTCGAGTTCGGCCACCGTGAACGGCGGAAATGCGCCCGGGAAACTCGACGTCGCCCGCGCTGCAAAGGCGAGCTCGCCAGAAGGCGCGAGCGTATCGCAAACGCCACCATTATCCGTGAAGTCGACCATCAGGCGGTGTTCGGTCTCCACCACTTCGGGCGGGGAGTTAAGCTGCAATCGTTCCGGGTGGCCCGAGAAATCGGTCACCGTCACGAACAGGTCCAATGGTTGGCCCAGCGGCAACAGCCGCGGCCCGCGTTCGCTCGCCGCCATCGCATCGAACGCGTCGAGCAACAGGTTGGTAAAGGTCTTGCCGCCGAACGGAGGCTCGAACCAGCGCGATCGGATGAAGTGCGACAGCTTGGTCCGCACCTCCTCCCGCGTGGGCTCGTCCAGCGCATCGACCTTGTCGGTACTGCGCCCTGCCGCCATCCACGCCAGCGGCATCGCCCAGGCCTTCGAGAACCGCGACTTGGGTGCCGCCTCGGTATCGATCAGCGCCTCGACGTCGGCGGACGTCATCCAGAGGTCGGTCAGCGGATCGAGGCTCTGTCCGGTCGCGATCGCCTGCGCGAGGAAGATGCCGTTGATCCCGCCCGCGCTGGCGCCCGCGATGATGTCGGCCAGGACTCGGACCCGGATCGCGCCGTGATCCTCGATCTCCTGGAGCAGCGCGTGATAGACGCCCTCGCTGCCGCCCTTCGGCGTTTCGCCGTCGTGGAAGGCGCGGCTCGCGCGGACCAGCCGCCAGATCTCCTTGGTGATGCCGTGCATGTAGACCGCCAGGCTGATCCCGCCATAGCAGACGAGCGCGAGGCGCAGTTCTTTCTCGCGCATTCCTACATCCTCGTCGCGGTGGCGATCACGGGGTTTGCGGCCCTTCCGGCTTCAGGGTCATCGGCTCCAGCATAGCCCAGATCGGCAGATGATCCGACGCTTTGCGCGCAGCCGCGCTCGCATGCACGCCGCAATCGACGATCTTAAGGTCGTCCGACACCATGATCCGGTCGAGCCGCGCGACCGCGCGCCGCGAATGGAAACTCGCGCCCGTCTCTGCAAACGAATAGTCGCGCCCGAAATCGCGCAGGCAGCCGGCACCCGCGCTCCATTCGTTCAGATCCCCCATCAGTACGGTCGGATGGCGATGCGTGCAGGTATCGACATGGTTCAGGATGGCAGCCGCCTGCTTGCGCCGCCAAAGCCCGGACAGATCCAGATGCATGCCGAGCACCCGGATCGTATCTTCTCCGAACCGTATGTCCGCCTTTACGGCCCCGCGCGGTTCGAGTGCGGGTAGATGTATCGCCTCGCCGTCGATGACTTTCGCAGACTTGCGGACGAGAATGACGTTGCCGTGCCAGCCCATGCTCAGCGACCGCAGGCCGAAATCGACCGGGGTCCAATCGCTATGCTCCTCGAGCAGATGGTGCGGGAGGACGCAGGCCTTCGCACCGAACCGCCGATCTGCCTCTTGGAGCGCGATCACGTCCGCATCGATCTCGCGCAGGACCTCGACCACACGTTCGGGATTGCGCCGACGGTCGAGCCCGATGCCCTTGTGGATATTGTAGCTGGCGACCTTGATCATGCGTTGGCCCTATAACGCGACGGGCACGATACGGGTTGCAGAATGACGGCGCGCGACATGCAAAAGGCACGGGCCGTCGATCGCTGGAAGAATTACGCCGCCGCTCTCCCGCCGTGGAGCAGAGCCGCGCGCCCTGCGTTCTATGTCCAGATGATGGGGGAATGCTGTGCGTTTTAGTTTGATCGGTGCATCGCTGCTGGCGATGACGTGTGCACTTTCGGCTTGCGAGGTTAACACCACCACGGCGGGGACGAACCAGCAAGAACCGGCAGTGGTCCCGGCGGGCACGCCAACGGGATGGACCACCACCACCGCCGGGCAGTTGCGCAAGGCAATCGCGGCGCGCGGCGCTCACGGCCTCGACCGGATGAGTTTCGATGCGAGCGCGCAACCCGGTGCCGGCGACGATGCCTTGACCCAGGCTGCGCTGGCATACGGCAAGGCGCTGTCGCAGGGCGCGACCGATCCGACCAAGTTGTTCGACGTCTATACCGTGCCGCGTCCTCAGGTGGACCTTGGCCGTGGTCTCGCCGCGGCGCTTCAGGCCGGCGATGTCGGCAAATGGCTCGCGGGGCTGGCGCCGCAGGACGGGAATTACGTTCGCCTGTCCAAGGCCTATCTCGCGACGTCGAAATGGGAGCAGACCCCGGCATCCGCGATTCCCGACACCGGCAAGCCGATCAAGCCCGGCGAATCCGATCCGCGCGTGGCTGCAATCGCGCATCAGCTGGTCGCGTTCGACTATCTCGACAAGGCGGCGGCGCAGGGCGATCGCCTGACCCCGGCGATGATCCTCGCGATCAGGAAGATGCAGGCCGACTACGGCATCAAGCCCGACGGCATGATCGGCAGCGCAGCACTGGGCATCCTCAACCTGTCCGATGCCGATCGGGCGCGAGCTATCGCGGTCAATATGGAGAGGCTCCGCTGGCTCGATCGCAACGCGCCGACCACGCGGATCGACGTCAACCTCGCGGCGGCACGACTGAGCTATTGGCGCGATGGCAAGCTGGTGGACAGCCGCAAGGTCGTGGTCGGCGAACCCGGCAAGGAAACCCCGCAGCTCGGCTCGCCGATCTTCCGCCTCGTCGCCAATCCGACCTGGACGGTGCCTCGCTCGGTCGAGAAGAAGGAGATAACCGGCAAGGGCGCAGGATACCTCCGCGCCAATAACCTGGCGTGGAAGGATGGTTGGCTCGTCCAACAGTCAGGACCCAAGAACTCGCTCGGCCTCGTCAAATTCGACATGACGAACGATCATGCGATCTACCTCCACGATACGCCCGCCAAGCAGTTGTTCGCCGAAATCCAGCGCCAGCGCAGCCATGGTTGTGTTCGCGTCGAGGATGCGCTCGGGTTTGCCGAGATGCTGGCGAAGGACGAAGGCGTTACCGATCAGTGGCATCAGGCGCGCGCGACCGGTAAGGAGACGTTCGTAAAGCTACCTAAGGAAATTCCGGTCCGGTTGCTGTACCAGACGGTGCTGTTCGACGACGCCGGCGAACCGGTGATCCGCGCCGATCCTTACGGCTGGAACGACCGGGTCGCCGTAGCGCTAGGCCTTGGTTCGAGCGCGACCTACAAGCCGACTGCACGCGACGCCGACGTAGGCCCGTAAATTCGCCGGTCGGTCGAGGAGGGGCGGGCCGGCGGCTTCATCCCTCCAGCGTCGTGGTCGCCGGGTAGTGCTTGTCGAGATGGCGCTTGATGATCCGCAGGTTGCGCGTGTTCGATCGGAAGAAGAAGTCGGGGATGGCGCCGACGAAGGGGATCATCCCCAACGCCCAGTCGATTCCGATATTGCCGAACATCCGCGCCATCTGGATCTTCGACACGCCGATGTTGCGCGCCTCCCACGCCATCCAGGTGCCGACCGCCGCAGCGATTGTGCTGCCGGCGACCGGAATCATGTCGAGAATGACGTCCATCCCAACCTTGCGGTTGGTGCCGGGGATGACGAACAGACCTTCCATCACGCGCTCCATCGCTTCGACGCGGCGGCGGACCGACAGGGCGTCGCGGCCCAGGGGAAGGGCATCGAAGGTCATGCCGGGCGTTATGGGGGTGGCGCGTGGGTTCATGCAATCTAGTTGGTGTCGGGGCGGAGCCGGTTCAACGGGTGCCATGCGCGACTATTGGCCTGCCACTGTCGAAGCCGGGTAGCGACCAGCGACCAGCGTAACGGCCGCGCCAAGGGAATGAACGCGACGTCCTCGTTCATTGCCGCATCGGCCGCGGCGATCCGCACGCCGCGTTCCGCCAGCGTCGGAGCTTCGCGAGCGGCTTCGAGCGCGGCCTGGGCAGCATCGCCACACGTCACGCAGGCCGTGGCGAGATACCAGCGCGCACTGTCATAGGGAGCCACCGTGTCGACCAGTTTCAGGTCTGCGGCGTCGTCGATCCCAACGCGCACGGGGGTAATGCCGATCGCCATCAACGAGGCGGCGACCTGCGCGTACAGCAACGTCGCGCCCGGCCCGGCGGGGAGCGCGATCCGCAGCGTGATCGGTCCGCCTGTCCACGCGGCCACCCGCTGTCGGGCGGCAACGCGGCGTTCGTCCTGCGTCAACAGCGTCCAGGCGGGGACCTGCGGCAATGATGCGGAGTCGAGGATGTCGGGCAGGATGCGGTCAGCGGGATCCCATGCAGGCGCGATCGCCGTGGTGAGCGCGGTCCGATCGATCGCTTCCGACACTGCCGCGCGATTAGGGGCATCGGCGAGAAAACCCTCGCGGCGGACGATCGCTAGTCCGAACAGGCCGACCGCAGGGTCGACGCGTACACTGGCCGGCGCCACGTCCGCGGTCGCCAGCAACGGCCAGTCGATGAAGCTGCCACCGCTGACCAGATCCGAATCACGGTTGGCGAACCGGGCGATGGCCCGTGCGGCGCGTTCGCCGATGAGCCGTACGTCTTCCTGCGGCCGCGCCTCGCGCTGATCGTCCGGATCGGCTTGGCCCGGATCGAACGCGGGGCGCAACAGCGGCGCGCGGCCCCGATGTGCGATTCGGAACGGGCCGGTGCCCCCCGAAGGCCGAAGCCGGAGCAAGGCGAGTTCGGGCTGCGCGAACAGCTTGAGCAGGTCCGGGCGGGGGCGCGACAGCCGCACCTCGATCACTTGCGGGGTCATCACGACGATCTCGTCGATCGCGGTGAGGAAGGGGGCCAGCGGATTGCGCGAGCCATGGCGGCTTCCGTTCGCGGCGATCGCGCCGCCGATCTGGCGCTGGAGCATGGCGACGACCTGCTCGGCGGTAACCGGCGTACCATCACCCCAATCGCCTTCTCGCAGGCGGAAGATGTAGCTCATGCCGTTGTCGATCACGATCCAGCGCTCGGCGATGCCCGGTTCGATCTGTCCCGCGGCATCGAACCGGACGAGCCCTTGCGCGGTCGAATCCATCATCAGGCGGGCAGGGGTGTCGAGCGCAACGCGGCTGGCGTCGGCAAGGCGCGGCGCGGATCCGATCGCGCTCACGATCACCGCGCCGGTATCGGGCCGTCGATCGCACCCGGCCAATATCGCGGACCCGGCAAGCAGGAAGCTGCCGGCGAGCATCAGTCTACGAGCGCGCCGGGCAACCCGAATGGTGCGGACGGCGGGACTCGAACCCGCATTCCTAGGGAGGGAGATTTTAAGTCTCCTGCGTCTACCGGTTTCGCCACGTCCGCACACGGCCCCAACAAGACGAGGTCGCGCGCAGGGTCAACCCATCTTGCTCGAAGTATCACATATTCCATGCCCCTGACGCGCGTGTCGCGTGAGGGTCGGTACCGCTCACACGTTCAGACGTGCGCGCATTTCCTTGCCTGGTTTGAAGTACGGCACGCGCTTCGCCTCGACCTCGACGACTTCGCCGGTACGCGGGTTGCGACCCGTGCGGGCATCGCGTGCGCGCGTGGAGAATGCGCCAAAACCGCGCAGTTCGACCCGGCCATCGGCAGCCAGTCGTTTCGATATCTCATCGAAGAAGGTGCTGACGATCAGCTCCACTTCGTTAGGCTGCAGGTCCGGATGCGCCTCGGCGATCTTAAGGACCAGTTCAGATCGGATCATTCGAGCCCCCGCCCATCTAAAGCACTTACATATTGATACAGGTCAATCTGCGAGGCATTAGCACTAATCCGGGCACAGTCAAAAACCAAAGTGACCTAGACAAGAAAAAGCCCGGCATGTTCGAGACATGCCGGGCAATTTCAACGGTAAAGCGTGACTTTACTTCTTCTCGGCGTCCGTACGGGCCTTGAGAGCCTCGCCCAGGATGTTGCCGAGGGTCGCGCCGGAATCCGACGAACCGTACTGCGCCACAGCCTGCTTCTCTTCGGAGATCTGCATCGCCTTGATCGAGAAGGTCGGCTTCTTCGAACGATCGAAGCCGGTGACCATCGCGTCGAACTTCTGGCCGACCTGGAAACGCTCCGGACGCTGCTCGTCGCGATCGCGACCCAGATCCGTGCGCTTGATGAAGCCGGTCGCGCCATCGTCGCCCTGCTGCACTTCGAGGCCCGCGTCGCGGACTTCGAGGACAGTCACGGTAACGACCGCGTTCTTGTTCAGCTTGTCGCCTGCCGCTGCGATGCCGCCGGCCGATGGCCCGCCGCGCTCGAGCTGCTTCATGCCGAGCGAGATACGCTCCTTCTCGGCGTCGATGTCGAGCACGACTGCTTCGACGGTCTCACCCTTGCGATGCAGGTTGAGCGCGTCTTCACCCGAAACGCCCCAGGCGATGTCGGACATGTGGACCATGCCGTCGACATCGTTGTCGAGGCCGATGAACAGACCGAACTCGGTCGCGTTCTTGACTTCGCCTTCGACGGTCGAACCGATGGGATGAGCGGCAGCGAAGGCCTCCCAAGGATTGGCCTGGGCCTGCTTGAGGCCGAGCGAGATGCGACGCTTCTCGGAATCGACTTCGAGGACCATGACGTCGACTTCCTGCGAGGTCGACACGATCTTGCCCGGATGGACGTTCTTCTTCGTCCAGGACATTTCCGACACGTGGACGAGGCCTTCGATGCCCGCTTCCAGCTCGACGAACGCACCATATTCGGTGATGTTCGTGACGCGGCCGGTGAGCTTTGCGCCGACCGGGTACTTGACCATCGCGCCATCCCAGGGATCGCTCTCCAGCTGCTTCATGCCGAGGCTGATGCGCTGGGTGTCCTTGTTGATGCGGATGATCTGCACCTTGACGGTGTCGCCGATGTTCAGGACTTCGCTCGGGTGACCGACGCGCTTGTAGCTGAGATCGGTGACGTGCAGCAGGCCATCGATGCCGCCGAGATCAACGAACGCACCGTAATCGGTGATGTTCTTGACGACGCCGTCGATGATCTGGCCCTCGGCCAGGCTGAGGATCAGGCCCGAACGCTGTTCTGCGCGCGTCTCTTCGAGAACGGCGCGACGCGACACGACGATGTTGCCGCGCTTGCGGTCCATCTTCAGGATCTGGAACGGCTGGGGGATGTCCATCAGCGGGGTGACATCGCGCACGGGGCGGATATCGACCTGCGAACCGGGCAGGAACGCGACGGCGCCGTTCAGGTCGACGGTGAAGCCACCCTTCACGCGGCCGAAGATCACGCCTTCGACGCGGGTCGTCTTGGAGAATTCGGTTTCCAGCTTGTCCCATGCGGCTTCGCGACGGGCGCGATCGCGGCTAAGCATCGCTTCGCCGTGGACGTTCTCGACGCGGTCGACATAGACTTCGACTTCGTCGCCGACCTTGAGGTCAGCCTTCTGGCCCGGCGCTGCGAATTCGCGAAGCGGCACGCGGCCTTCCGACTTCAGACCGACGTCGATGACGGCCATGTCGTTCTCGATGCCGGTCACGGTGCCATGCACCACGCGGCCCTCGAAGCTGTCGGCGTCGCCGAGCGTTTCGTTCAGCATCGCCGCGAAATCGTCGCGGGTCGGCATTACCTGGGTTGCCATAGAATTCAGTAATCCTAGTCTGTTTCCGGCCAAGCGGTTGGGTCCGCTGGTCTTGGCCTTCGTTGCCGCGACGACCGAATGTCGGCACGGCATCCGGACGGCACGAAGGCTGCGGAGGACGTAGACGCTGAATGCGAAAACGGCGCGTGAGACTCGTGGGTCTCCGCGCCTTCCTCCACGAGCATCGCTCGCCGGACGCTTGCTTGTAGCCGAAACCGTGTCTCGGAGCAAGTTCGTCGACGGTTCGTTAGGGCCGCTTCACCACAGGAGCGAAGATTTGAACGAACGCGGCATTCTCGTGCTGGGCTGGGTCGCCACCGTGACGGCGATCGTGATGTACCTGTCGTACATCGATCAGATCATGCTGAACCTTTCGGGGCAGAAGGGATCCGTGGTCCAGCCGTTCGCGACGATGGTGAACTGCGCGTTGTGGGTGGGGTATGGGTTTTTGAAGGACAGGCGGGATTGGCCGATCGTCGTGGCCAATGCGCCGGGGGTAGTGTTCGGGGCGGTGGCGTTGGTTACTGCGCTTTAAGGAGGGGCGCTCGCTCTTCCCTGTTCTCCCGCGTGTTAGTTCGCGGTAGATTATCCCGACTCCCGCACCACCCGGCGGAGGCCGGGGCCCAATTGGGGGACGGTACTAACTTCAGACCGCGCTTCGTTACTGCGGACGTTCCAATTGGGCCCCGGCCTTCGCCGGGGGGGTAGGGAGGGGGAGGTGTAGCTTAAACCGAAGCCGCCTTCTTCGCCCGCTGCGCCTCAACCAACGCCACCGCCCGCTGCACCGAAGCCTCGATCGACAAAAAGCTCGTATCCAGCAACGCAGCATCCGCCGCCATCACCAAGGGCGCGGTAGACCGCCCACTATCCCGAGCATCCCGAGCCCGAATATCCGCCAGTACCCGATCCTTGCTCGCCGTGCCACCCCGAGCCTGCAACTCCGCATGCCGCCGCTGCGCCCGGATATTCGGCGTGGCCTTCACGAACAGCTTCGCATCCGCATCCGGCGCGATTACCGTGCCGATGTCGCGCCCGTCGAGAATCGCGCCACCCTCCTGCGCCGCGAACCGCTTCTGCCGGTGCAGCAACGCCGCGCGGACCAGCGGATGTGCCGACACCACCGACGCGAGCGCGCCGATCTCGTCGTCGCGCAACGCCGGATCGCTCAACAGTGCATCGCTGAAATCGCACGCCGCGACCGCGTCCGCTTCGGTTTCCGGATCGAGCCCCATCCGCGCCACGCTCAGCGCGACCGCACGGTAGAGCAGCCCGGTATCGAGATACGGCAGTTTGTAATGCTTGGCCAAGGCACGTGCGATCGTGCCCTTGCCCGATGCCGCCGGACCGTCGACTGCGATAATCATTCTTATTCCCCCCGTCCGGTCAGCGCATCGAGCGACCGGAAGAACACGGGATAGCTCGTCGCCACCGGCGATACATCGTCAATCGTGACGGGCTCGCTGCTCCCAAGTCCAGCCACCACCATGCTCATTGCGATGCGGTGGTCGAGTTTCGAGGCAACCCGAGCGCCACCGCGAATCACCGCGCCGCCCGAGCCGGTGATCGCCATGCCGTCTTCGAACTCCTCGCAAACAACCCCGCAAGCTTCGAGCGCGATCCGCATCGTCGTGATCCGGTCCGATTCCTTGACCCGCAACTCATGTGCGCCGCGGGCTATGGTCGTGCCGGTCGCGAAGGCAGCGGCCACGAACAGCACCGGATATTCGTCGATCATGCTCGGCGCGAGATCGGCCGGCACCTCGATCGCAGTCAGCGGCGCATGCCGGACCCTCAGGTCCGCGACCGGCTCGCCACCGACGGTGCGCTGGTCGAGCTCGGTGATATCCGCGCCCATCATCCGCAAAGCCGTGACGATCCCGATCCGCGTCGGGTTGAGCCCGACGTTGCGCACGACGATATCCGACCCCGGCACGATCGACGCCGCCACCAGCCAGAACGCCGACGACGACGGATCGCCCGGTACGACGATATCCTGCGGCTTCAGCTCCGCTTCGCCGGTGATCGAGATGATCCGCCCGGCCTCGGTTTCCTCGACGGTCAGCTTGGCGCCGAACCCGGTCAGCATCCGCTCGCTATGATCGCGCGTCGCGACCGGCTCGATGACTCTCGTGATCCCCGGCGTGTTGAGCCCGGCCAGCAAAATCGCCGACTTCACCTGCGCCGACGCGACCGGCAGCGTGTATTCGATCGGCACGGCGGGACACATCCCGCGCACCATCAACGGCAGCCGCCCACCCGGTGAAGACGTGATGTCCGCCCCCATCTGCGACAACGGCTCGATCACCCGCCCCATCGGCCGCCCCGACAGTGAGGCATCGCCAGTAAAAGTGCAGGTGATCGGATGGCTCGAAACCAGTCCCATCAGCAACCGCGTCGACGTCCCCGAATTGCCCATCTCCAGCGCGGTCTCGGGCTGGAGCAGTCCACCGACCCCGACGCCGTCGACGACCCAGATGCCATCGTCCTGACGCTCGATCGTCGCGCCCATCGCCCGCATCGCGGCGGCGGTGGCGAGCACGTCCTCGCCCTCCAGCAATCCCTCGATCCGGCTGGTGCCGACCGCGAGACTGGCGAACATCAACGCGCGGTGGCTGATCGACTTGTCGCCGGGAACCGCGATCGAACCGGTCAACGGACCGCGCGCGACGACGTCGAGCGGCTGGGGAAGGGGGTGTGTCATGGGGCCGGGCTTTTGACAGTGGCCTTGCGCTATGGCAAGGCGCGCCCACTTTGCGAGGGTATCCCCCCGCAATCCATTCATCCGAAAGGTTCTATCGGCATGATCAAGCCGGAATGGGGCACGAAGCGTTCGTGCCCGAAATGCGCGACGCGTTTCTACGACCTCGAAAAAGCCGACCCCGTGACCTGCATCGAATGCGGGTATGCGTGGGAGCCCGAGCCCATCCTCAAGTCGAAGCAGCCGCTGCCGTTCGAGGTCGCCAAGCCCGACACCAAGAAGCCCGACGCGGATCTCGAGGGTGACGAGGAAGAGGACATCGCCTCGATCACCGGCGAGGACGAAGAGCCGTCGGCGGACGACGAAGTCGATCTCGGCGGCGACGACGACCTCGGCGTCGAGACTCCGCAGGACGAACACGAGCGTTGATCTGAGAAGATCGGCGTTGGTTTGAAAGAAATTTGGCAAGCGGTGTTTACGCCGCTTGCCAACCCGGGCGGGTCCGGTTAGTGACCCGCCTCCCAACGGGAATGGGGCCGTAGCTCAGCTGGGAGAGCGTTCGCATGGCATGCGAAAGGTCAGGGGTTCGATCCCCCTCGGCTCCACCATTTCCGTTACTCTGCTGAAAATTGCAGTATTGAGTTGGGTAATCCGCTGGTTCACCGGGCGGCTGCTATACGCGTAGCGGGACCTGATGATCACATGCACATGTCCGCACAAAGCGCGGTGTTTTCCAACTGTAGTCGCAGGACGATCTCAGCTTAGCCACAGGCGCGCCGAGGACGTGAGGCGAGTTCGTGTGTCCTTGGGCCCGGCAAGACTGCGGCAAACCAAGCAGCTGTCCCCTCGCTAACGCCCCCGACGCGTCGAGGACCTCCTGCATTTGCTGAGCGCATCGCGGGATCAATTACAAAGATGATACAGGGCTCCTTGCGATCACCTACATGATCGCGGACGGGGGACGAAACGCCAGTCTTTCGCTGAAGCTGTCGTTGCGGAACGTTCCCGCTGGCGTTCTCAAAGTCCGTAATTGCCCGATCCTCCTGAACCTATCGGCGGAGGGGCAGGTCAGGCAGGCGATCAGACCGTCTAGCTGGGGAGACTTGCCGAGCGTCAGCTTGCCGCCGTTCAGCTCGGCGAGCTCCCGCGCAGCCGGCCAGCCGGTGACGATCCAGAGCCGGTTCGAGAATGGCTTTGTCCACGCCGCGTTCCTGGTCGCTCCGGGGGCAAGGTGATCGCACTTGGCGCGGGGTCGGCGGCCCGCCGCGTGGCCCGCCTGGTCCTGGCGGGCCCGGTCGTGATGGCTACGATGGTCCCGGTCGCGGTCCGGGTGCTCCCCCGCCGCCGGCGGCCGGCATGGCTCCCCCACCGCCAACGGCTTCTGATGCAGTCGCTCCAGCACCGGGTGCCGCTCCCGTCGGAGTGCCGGCAACCGCGCCAGCCCGGCAAGCTACACCAGCGACCTGAAGTCGTTCGCCCGGCTGCGACAATTGGGAACTAGCGTGGAACCGGTATCACGCCGGCTCTGCGTTATCGCCGTATCGGCGCGGTCTGCAATTGTCGGCCGCGCTGCGCCGGTCCGGGCGTGCGCACCCAGTAGCGGCCGGTCACCACCAGCGGCAGCGCGAGTAGCAGGCCCGCACCGACGTCCCAGGCGCCGTCGCCGATAAGCCCTGCGCCCAACCCCGCGACGGTCGACACGCCGAGCAGGATCGGCAGTGCGAAGATCTGGCTATTGGTCTTGTGAGTCATGCGATTTCTCCCGCCATCACGACTTCGCGGACGCGCTGGTCGCTCGGACCGCCGCGACGACGCAGCCAAAGATACAGCCCGCTGCCGAGCACGATGATCGTCAATATGTCGAAGAGCGCCCAGATGATCTTCATCGCGAGGCCGCCGTAATTTCCGAAATGCAGCGGCTGCGCGAGCAGCATCGCCTGCATGTACCAGGGCATCGGCACGACCGCGTCGAGCCGTCCGGTCGCGGCATCGACGAAGCCCGGCAGCAACAGCTTCGACGTCAGTGGCGTCGCACCCTTCAGGAACACGGCGTAATGATGCTGGCTGCTGAAGACGACGCCTGGGAAGGCGATGAACTGCGGCTTCATGTCGGGCGCCTTGCGTTGGACCGCGTCGAGCGCTGCCTGGACCGGAGCGCGTTGCGCGGGCAGCGGCGTCCGTGCTTCGCTCGCGATGATCTCGGCGAGGCCGTTCGCCTTCCAGATGCCGGTGATCGGCACGACGAACGTGTTGATCGTCCCTGTCACGCCGACGACGCTCGCCCAGACGAGCGTGACAATGCCGAGCAGGTTATGGCGATCGAGCCACCCCAGCCGCTTGCTACGGCCGCGACGTAAAGTGCCGAAGTCGAGCTTGGCCATGAACGGTGCGTAGAGCACCACGCCCGAGACGATCGCGGCGAAGAACAGCAGTCCCATCACGCCGAGGAAGATTTCCGCCCAGAAGCCGAGCAGCATGTCGGTGTGCAGTTCGAGGATGAACGCCATCACGCCAGGTACATAGGGCGGCATCTTTGCGCCCGTACGCGCGTCAAAGGCGAGGAAATGCATCGCTGCGGGGACCGCATCGGGCGTCGGGCCGGTGGTGACGTAGACGATCGGCCGCTCTTCGTCGAAGCTGATGTAGAGCGGGATTTCACCGGGAGCCGCCTTCGCCGCGCGCGCCAGAATGGCATCGAGCGACAGCGGCGGCGTGTCCGTTGGCAGCGCTGCCATCGGCGCAGGCGGGTTGAGCCAGCCGTCGATCTCCTCTTCGAAGATCAGCGGAAGACCGGTCACGCAGAGCATCAGCAGGAACGCGGTGCAGATCAGGCTCGTCCACTTATGGACCAGATACCAGGTCTTGATCGTGCCGCGAGTCATGCGCGGGGAACGAGAAAGTCAGAGGGAAGGTGCTGCCAGATGGTCACCGGCACACAGGTACAGATTTGATAACGATGTGCAATAGCGATGTATGGGCGGGGCGTTTGCTCAACTGATCCTCCCCCGCGAAGGGGAGGTGGCTGGCGCTTGCCAGACGGTGGGGGAGGCAAGGACAACCGCTGTTGCGTGTTCCTCCCCCTCCGTTACCTTTGGTGCCACCTCCCCCTGGCGGGGGAGGATTTCAGGAAAAACCGCGCGTCAGGCTACGCCGGCGCCGCCGGTGACGCCGTAGACTTCACCCGTGATGTAGCTCCCCTCTTGCGACGCGAGCAGGACATACACCGGCGCGATCTCGACCGGCTGGCCGGGGCGGCCGAACTGGCTCTGCGAGCCGAAAGTCTCGACCTTCTCCGGCGGCTGTCCACCGCTCGGCTGGAGCACCGTCCAGAATGGTCCCGGCGCGACGACGTTGGCGCGGATGCCCTTCTCGATCAGTTGTTTCGCGAGACCCTTGGTGTACGCGACGATTGCTGCCTTGGTGGTCGCATAGTCGAGCAGATTGTCCGACGGATCATAGCCCTGCACCGAAGCGGTCGTGATGACCGCCGCGCCAGCGGGTAGGTGCGGGACGGCCGCCTGCACGAACCAGTGCAGCGCATAGACATTCGTCTTCATTGTCTGGTCGAAATCGTCGGTGGAGATGTCGGCGACGGTCGGCCGCGTCTGCTGGCGTCCGGCGTTGACGACCAGCACGTCCAACCCGCCAAACGCATTGACCGTCTGCTTGACCGCGGCGCGACAGAACGCCTCGTCCTTCACGTCGCCCGGCAGCGTGAGCGCCTTGCGCCCCTCCGCCTCGATCAATGCGACGACTTCCTTCGCGTCGGCCTCCTCGGCGGGGAGATAGACGATCGCGACGTCGGCGCCTTCGCGCGCATAAGCGATCGCAGCGGCACGACCGATACCGCTGTCGCCGCCGGTGATCAGGGCCTTGCGCCCCGCCAGCTTGCCCGAACCCTTGTAGCTCGTCTCGCCGTGATCCGGTTTGGGCTCCATCTTCGACGCAATTCCCGGTGCTTCCTGCGGCTGTTGCGGGAAGGGGGGCTGCGGATATTGCGTGCGCGGATCTTGCATGGTGAGCCGGTCGGCCATGGGTTGCTCCTGTCTAGAGTGAACAGGGGCAACCCATGTCGGCGCGGATAGGTTGCAACTTATTTGAGCAGGATCAACGCCTTCGACAGCGTCATGTAGATTCCCCAGAGGATCGGCAGCCCGACTGCCAGCCACGCGAAGACGACCACCGGCGAGGTGCCGGCTTCCGCCGCGACCGTCCCGCCGGCCACCGTTTCGACCGCGATCGGCCTGTCGTCCGCCGGCATGTGGAACTTCGCCGCGACCGGCCGCACGAACAGGTTCGCGACGAACCCCGCGACCAGCATCGCCGCCAGCACCCAGAAGATCGGCGGATAGATATCGCCGCGGGGCACACCCGCCGCGATCGCGCGGTCCCGCATGTTGGCGACGAGCAACGGCCCGACCACGCCCGCAGTCGACCAGGCGGTCAGCAACCGCCCATGGATCGCACCGACGTATTTCGTCCCGAACAGATCGGCGAGATACGCCGGCGCGGTCGCGAAACCACCGCCGTACATCGACGCGAGGATGCAGAAGACCAGGATGAACAGGCCGAGCGTCGTGCCGGCCAGTGCCGGTGCCGCCAGGCCATAGAGCAGCGCGCCCGCCACCAGGATGGTCGCGAACAACGGCTTCCGCCCGATCCGATCGGACAGCCACGCCCAGAAGAACCGCCCGCCGATGTTGAACAGGCTGATCGCACCGACGAACCCTGCACCGACCGCTGCCGCCGCCTTTTTCTGGTCGTCGTCGAACGCGGTGAACAACACGCTGGGCGCATCGATCAGGCGTCCGCCGAACAGTTCCTGCAGCATCGGCGAGGCGATGCCGATGATCCCGATCGACGCGGAGACGTTGAAGAACAACACCAGCCACACCAGCCAAAATTGCGGCGTGCGGTGCGCGTTCGACAAGGCGACGTTGAAGCGGCTGATCGAGGCTTTCGCCGAAGTCGGTGCGGTCCAGCCGGCCGGCGCCCAACCCTCGGCGGGCACGCGGTAGCCGATCGCGCCGGCCATCATGAACACGAAATAGACGCAGGCCAGCACCAGGAATGTCTGCCAGACGCCAACGCCCGCGGGGCTGGCGAAATGCTTCATCAACAGGTCGGCGAGCGGCCCGCCGATCATCGCGCCGCCACCAAAGCCCATGATCGCCATGCCGGTCGCCATCCCGCGCCGATCGGGAAACCATTTGATCAGCGTCGACACCGGCGAGATGTAGCCGAGGCCAAGCCCGATCCCGCCGATCACGCCCGACCCGAGCCAGATCAGCCACAACTGATGTGTCGCGATGCCGATCGCGGCGATCCCCATGCCGCCACACCAGCAGAACGCCGCGACGATGCCGGCCTTGCGCGGTCCGGCACGTTCGAGCCAACCGCCCCAGATCGCGGCGGCGGCACCGAGCACCACGAAGAACAGCGTGTACGTCCAGACGAGATCGCTCACCCGCCAGTCGCAGGTCGTCGTGGTCAGCGCGCCGAGCAGCGAGAGGTTTGGGCAGGCGACCGGGTCCGAAATCCCGATCGCACGCGACAGCGGCAGCCAGAACACGCTGAACCCGTACGCCATGCCGATGCACAGGTGGATCGCCAGCGCACACGGTGGCACCAGCCACCGGTTGAAGCCGGGCGCGGCGACGGTTCGGGCTCTGCTGAGAAAGCCCTCCGCGCCCAAGTCTCTCGTGTTCGGCATGCAATCCCCTGTTTATTATCGCTTATATGCCGGACGATGGTCGATCACGCGGCGAATGTCACCTCGAGTGGTTCGAATCCTTCGATCGTCGCGCGCACGCTTTGTCCGCGCTGGATTGGGCCAACGCCGGCCGGGGTGCCCGTGAAGATCAGGTCGCCCGGGGCCAGTTCGACGAAGGTCGACAGCGTCGCGATGATCTCCGGCACGCTCCAGATCATCATCGACAGGTCGCCCGACTGACGGGTCTCGCCATCGACGGTGAGCGCGATGCTGCCCATGGTCGCGGGAATGCCCGCGGTAATCGCGGAGATGGGCGCGGAACGATCGAAGCCCTTCGCCATGTCCCAAGGTCGGCCCGCTTTCTTCGCGACCGCCTGGAGATCGCGCCGCGTCAGGTCGATGCCGACGCCCGCACCGAAGATCGTCGCGGCGGCATCGCCCACGCTGATATCCTTGCCGCCGGCACCGAGCGCGATCACCAGTTCGACTTCGTGATGCAGGTCTTCGGTCTGCGGCGGAAAGGGCAGGGTCGTGCCGTTGGACACGACAGCGTCGGCCGGCTTGGAGAAGAAGAACGGCTCCTGGCGATCGGGATCGGATCCCATCTCGCGCGCGTGATCGGCGTAGTTCTGGCCGACGCAGAAGATACGGCGGACGGGAAAGCGGTCGTTCGTGCCGGCGATCGCGATGGTCGGCGCGGTGATCTCGGGTATCTGCATGAATGCTCCTTCTCCCCCCTTCATCGGCTGCGAGCGCCCGGTTTGCAACGCGCCGGTCTGCAACGGGAGCGGAACGTCTTTCGACTCAGGCGGTTACGGCTGGGTACCCAGAGGAGATACCCCCGATGCCCAGCAAGCAACCCGTTCGGTTCGATCCGTCGGTAGAGACGATCGCGCCCGACGAGCAGGAGACGCTGAAGACGCTGGAGGGGTCTTTCCAGGAGATTCTGGAGACGACGTCGCAGGATTACGGTCACGCCGTGCGTTCGGTCCACGCAAAGGCTCACGGCATCGCACGCGGTACGTTCACCGTGGCCGACAACCTGCCCGCCGAACTCGCCCAGGGCATCTTCGCCCGGCCCGGTACGCATGAGGCGGTAATCCGCATCTCGACCAATGCCGGCGACATCCTCGACGACAGCGTCAGCCTGCCACGCGGTCTCGCGCTCAAGATCCTGGACGTCGAGGGCGCGCGCCTGCCGGGGTCCGAAGGCGACACGACGCAGGACTTCATCATGGTCAACGGCCCGGCCTTCTCCGCACCCGACGCCAAGGCGTTCTCGAAGAACCTCAAGTTGCTGGTCAAGACGACCGATCGGTTCGAGGGCGTGAAAAAGGCGATGTCCGCGACGTTCCGCGTCGTCGAATCCGCGCTGGAAGCGGTCGGGGGACAGTCGGCGACGTTGCAGACGCTCGGCGGTGCCAAGCCCGTCCATCCGCTCGGCGAAACCTATTATTCGCAGACCCCTTTTCGTCACGGCGACTATATCGCGAAGGTCGCGCTGTTTCCCGTTTCGCCCGGTATCACGCGGCTGACCGGCGACACCGTCGACATCACGTCGCGTCCCGACGCGCTGCGTGAGGTCGTGCGCGACGAACTGATCGAGCATGGCGGCACGTGGGAGTTCCGCGTGCAGCTCAACACCGATCTTGAAACGATGCCGATCGAGGACGCCTCCGTCGTCTGGGACGAGGCGGAGAGCCCGTTCGTGACCGTCGCGACGCTCGAAATCCCGCCGCAGCTTTCGTGGGAGCACGGCGTGACGGATCGCACCGACGATGCGCTGTCGTACAGCATCTGGCACGGCATCGCTGCCCACCAGCCGCTCGGCGGCGTCAATCGCGCGCGCAACGAAACGTACAAACAGTCGGCGGGTTTCCGCGGCAATTTCAACGGGTGCCCGATGCACGAACCAACAAAGCTGTCCGAACTTGCTTAAGGCCCGCACGCTCAAACTGTTCCACGTCAGCGACGTGCACTTCGGCGCGGAGGACCCGGCGGCGATCGCCTGGTTCTCCGATCTGGTGACGGAGGAAAAGCCCGACGCGGTCATTATGACCGGCGACCTGACGATGCGCGCGACGAAGGACGAGTTCCAGCGCGGTGGCGACTGGCTGCGCTCGCTCGGCGTCCCCGTCACGCTGGAGGTCGGCAATCACGACATTCCCTATTACTGGGACCCGTTCCGGCGGCTGCTCGCGCCTTACCAGCGCTACGCCGCGGTCGAGCAGATGATCGAGAAGCCGTTGGAGCTTCCCGGCGTCACGGTCGTCCCGCTGAAGACGACGGCACGGGCGCAGTGGCGGTGGAACTGGTCGAAGGGACGCGTGAGCTCGGGATCGCTGAAGCGCGCGCTGGCGATGATCGCGGACGTGCCGAAGGGCAACCTGATCTTCATCGGCGCGCATCATCCGCTGATCGAGGGCGGGACCACCGGCACCGCCAAGACGCGTCATGGCGACGAGGCACTGACCGCGCTTGCCGAGGCCGGCGCACATGCGGTGCTGTCCGGCCACGTCCACGACCCGTTCGACGTGCCGGTCGAACGCGAAGGACGGACTATCCGCATGATCGGTGCGGGCACGTTGTCGAAGCGGACGCGTGGCAGTCCGCCTGCGTTCAACGAGATACGGGTCGACGGGGGGAAGTTCGAGACGCTCGCCCGCACGCTGTCGCCGGAGCCAAAGCATTCGATCACCAGCGATGTCTGAGGCACTGCGTCGCACCCAAACAGACTAGGCCCTCCGTCATCCTGACGAAAGTCAGGACCCAGAGCCAAGTAGGATGTCCTTTGTAACCCTGGGTCCTGACTTTCGTCAGGATGACGGAGGGGGACGGCACGTCTACCGGCCGCCTATCAGTCCGGTGCCTTCCCGGAATTGAACTCGATATCGATCTCCACCCAGCCGCCGAGGATCTGCTTCCCGCCCACCCGCGGGGGACGGACGCGGAACTGCCACGCGGCCTGGCGCATCGCGCGGGCAAGGCCTGACCCTACCGGCGACTCGCTCAACGCGCGGCAGTTCTCGACCTGATAATTCGCGATCATGCGGCAAGCGATCTTCGCCCAGCTGTTCGGCGGCGGGGCGCTCTTCAGATAGCCGTTGAGTTCGGCATCGGCCGGACGGCGATACCATTCGACCTTGTACAACCGCTCGCCACCCGGCCCCTCGCCGGGCCCATAGGCCGAGCCGCTATCCTTGCCCTTGCCCGAACCGCTGCCGCCATCCCCGCCCGCGAGCTGGTCATCGGGATGTGACGGCATCTTCGAAATATCCGCGGCATCGAACATCTCCATCCCGCCGAGCATCTTGATCGGCAACGGCGGCGGCGAATTCGGCGGGGCAGGCGGCGCCTGCGCGGACGCGACCCGCGGTGCGGCGCGCTGCGGCGAACCACCGCTCGCGCGCTTCTGTCGGGTCGGCGACGGCGTGCGCTTTTTGGGTGTGGGGGCGGTCTGGTCCGGGGCGATCTGGAACGTGACCGGATCGCGGCGCTCCTCGGGCTTTACGACGGCCGACGGAGCCAGTCGCAACAGCAGCAGGAGAATGAGGACATGCGCAATGACGGTGAGCACGAACGCGCCACTGCGCCGCCGCGTCGAACCGCGCGTCTCGATCGACGAAGGATGGTACGCCGACCGCATCGGCAGTCCGCCTACCCGCGTGTCGCGTTCTCGGCAACTAACGGTGCGTGGATGACGAAGAGTTCATTTGGTGCCGTGGTCCGATCGCGGGCTTGATCCGTCAGCTGCATACAGCGCGCAGGTAGCGCATACACTCGCCTCGAAAGCGATAGCGTCGTGTCGACCTGTACCAATGATCGACTAGGCAATTTCCGGCCGCGGTGGCGAGTCCGACCAGCCATACTCGTCGGACGATGAGGATCGTTTCGCCGGCCGGCTCGCAGCCCGTAAGCACGCCAAGAATACAACGATCAGGACAAACGGGGCAACGGGCAGACCAAAGTTCAACGCGAGGCCTCTTGCGCCGATGGGTAGCAGATACGCGGAAACGAGAATGGCTTTTTCCCACGGCAGGAAGCCGCGTCGCAGCCCTTCGGTAAGCAACAAAGCAAGGGGGAACGCCAGGATCGTCAAGTCGTAGTCAAAAAAGAAAGGGCTCATCAACGTCGAGGCCGCCGCGCACAGTGCACCGTGGGCCTCCGGTGACGCGCTACGGTGTCGCACTTTGCGACCAAGCGCGAAAGCCGCGCCAATCGCGATCAGCCCCTGTCCCACATATGCAAGCACCACGCCGCCGCCGAGAACTCGGACGGCGGCAAACGCGCTGACCATTTTCCCAGGCTCGACTACGCCTCGCTCCATAATGTCTCGCGCGGTCTGTCCGCCAGAAAGAAACCCAGACCACGCGCCCCGGCCCAGCATAAGCCATGAAAGCGCACAGAATACGAGGGCCGTCACGCCGCCGGAGATCGCGACCCGCCACCGTCCGCTGGCGAGCACGAGCACGGGAATGGCAAAAGCCAGTTGCGGCTTGATCACGAGCAGGCCCAGCAATACGCCAGCGATCCACGGCCGACGATCGAGCAGGTACAGCCCGCCACCGAGTAACGCGGCTGTCAGGAACCCATTCTGACCATGGCCGGCATTGATAAGAACGGCAGGGAAAGCAAGGATCGTGATCGCAGCGCCGCGCTCAGCATCAGGCTGAGCAGCGAGCCAGCGACGCACAACCAGTCCGTAGGCGATGCCCGTGGACGCGATCCAGAGCCCAAGTGAAAGGAAATAAGGCGCCAGACCAAGTGGCAGGCACAGCAACAGATAGGGGGGAGGGTACAGGAAAGAGGACAAACCGGGATCGACCGGCATCGCCCCAAGCTCGACGGCATAGATGCGAGCCAAGTCATAGGCGGCGGCATCATGGCTAAGCGCTAGTCTGGATGCAGACCAGAAGGCGAGGAAATCGGTGCCGAGCGCCTTTCCCATACGATCGATACCCTGGCGCGATGTCAGAATCGTGCCGATAGCTGCGCAGGAAAATACGATAAGCATGATACGGCGATAAGCGGCCAAACGCCTCCTGGTGAGCCACGTCATCTCGCGCACCGCATCCACCGCAGCAGACACTAATCGCAACATCCGAGCCCCGCGATGCTCGGTCGAACTGTAAATCTGCAAACAACTGGGTTCATGCGGGAACGCTAGGAGAAACCAGTTAAACAGCGATTAGCGATCGTGCTAAAATGCCGTCCGAACATGTTCATCGGCGTCGCGGAGCCTTCGTCAACCAACACGGTATGAGGCGCTTCGTACGTCAGTAGCTTCACGCGCTTTGAACGCTGCGCCCTCCACTCGGAACGAAAAAGGCCGCCGCCCGGTATCCCGGACGGCGGCCTTTTCTTTAGTCAGCGCCGAGGCGTCTGACGAAACCGATTACTCGGTCTCGTTCAGATACTCGCCGGCATCCGCGTCGGTGCCGGTGCCCGAGGTGACGACCGCTGCGAGCGGGTCCTCACCAACGCCGCCTGCATCACGCGGGCTACGCGCGAGTTCGGCAGCATGCTCGTCCGCAGCTGACATCGGTGCCACGATCGACACCTCCGCCATCTTGCGCTGCTGGACGCGCATCGCGGCGTCGCGGCTGTTGGCCACGACACGCAGGCGGTTGAGGCCTGCACCGGTGCCTGCCGGGATGAGCCGGCCGACGATTACGTTCTCCTTCAGGCCCATCAGCATGTCCTGCTTACCCTGGACCGCTGCCTCGGTGAGGACGCGGGTGGTCTCCTGGAACGATGCCGCCGAGATGAAGCTGCGGGTTTGCAGCGACGCCTTGGTGATGCCGAGCAGGATGGGCTTGCCCTGTGCGCGGGTCTGCTTCTTCTCTAGCTTCTCGTTGGTCGCGTCCATTTCCTCGCGATCGACCTGCTCGCCTTTCAGCAGCGTCGTGTCGCCGCCGTCGGTGATCTCGACCTTCTGCAGCATCTGACGAACGATCGTCTCGATGTGCTTGTCGTTGATCTTCACGCCCTGGAGACGATAGACCTCCTGGATTTCCGACACGAGATACTCGGCGAGGGGTTCGATGCCCATCGTCTCGAGGATGTCGTGCGGATCGGGCGAGCCGCCGATCAGGTTGTCGCCACGCTTGACGTAATCGCCTTCCTGGACGTCGATGACCTTCGACTTCGGCACCAGATACTCGACGACGTCGCCGCCATCCTCGGGCTGGATGCCGATCTTGCGCTTCGCCTTGTAGTCCTTGCCGAACACCACGCGGCCCGAGATCTTGGCGATGATCGCCGAGTCCTTGGGGATACGGGCCTCGAACAGCTCGGCAACGCGCGGCAGACCACCGGTGATGTCGCGCGTCTTGGCGCTCTCGCGGCTGACACGGGCCACGACGTCGCCGCCGAACACCTGTGCGCCGTCCTCGACCGACAAGGTCGCGCCGATCGCCAGCATGTAACGACCGGTCTCGCCCGACGTCTCGTCGAGCAGGGTCATGCGCGGACGCAGATCCTCCTTCGACTTGGTCGCCGCACGATATTCGATCACGACGCGCTGGGCGATGCCCGTGGCTTCGTCGGTCTGCTCGGTGAGCGTCTTGCCCTCGATCAGGTCGACATACTTGATCGTGCCCGGGTTCTCCGTGATCACCGGCATGGTGAACGGATCCCACTCGGCCATCCGGTCGCCGCGCGACACGATGTGACCATCGTCGAACAGCACGTACGCACCGTAGGGGATACGATCGACCGAGAGCTCGCGGCCGTCCATGTCGACGATCGCGATTTCGCCCGAGCGGCTGAGCACCACGCGACGGCCACGCTGGTCGACGATGATACGCAGATCGCGGAACTGCACCGTACCGTCAGCGTGTGCCTCGAGGTTCGACGTCTCGTTGAGCTGCGCTGCACCACCGATGTGGAACGTACGCATCGTCAGCTGCGTGCCAGGCTCACCGATCGACTGCGCGGCGATGACGCCGACAGCTTCACCGATGTTGACCGGCGTACCGCGGGCGAGATCGCGCCCGTAGCACTTGCCGCACACGCCGATCTTAGATTCGCAGACCAGCGGGCTGCGGATCTTGCACGACTGCGTACCGAGGCCTTCGATCGTCGTGATCATCGGCTCGTCGAGCAGCGTGCCCGACGGGATGACGACCTTGCCGGTCTTCGGATCGACGATGTCCTCCGCGGTCGTACGACCGAGGATGCGCTCGCCGAGCGATGCGATGGTCGAACCACCCTGAAGAATGGCCTTCATCTCCAGAGCGCGGGTCGTGCCGCAATCCGGTTCGATGATGACGCAATCCTGTGACACGTCGACCAGACGACGCGTCAGGTAGCCGGAGTTCGCCGTCTTCAACGCCGTATCCGCGAGGCCCTTACGAGCGCCGTGGGTCGAGTTGAAGTACTCCAGGACGGTCAGGCCTTCCTTGAAGTTCGAGATGATCGGCGTTTCGATGATCTCGCCCGACGGCTTGGCCATCAGGCCGCGCATACCGGCAAGCTGCTTGATCTGCGCCTGCGAACCACGAGCACCCGAATGGGCCATCATGTAGATCGAGTTGATCGGCTTTTCACGGCCGGTTTCCTCGTCGATCTTCACCGAGCGGATCTCGTCCATCATGGCGTTCGCGACCTGGTCGCCGCAACGGCTCCAGGCGTCGATCACCTTGTTGTACTTCTCCTGCTGCGTGATCAGGCCGTCCTGATACTGCTGCTCGAAGTCCTTCACGAGCGCCTTGGTGTCGTCGACCAGACCAACCTTGGCGTCCGGAATGATCATGTCGTCCTTGCCGAACGAGATGCCGGCGCGGAAGGCGTGGCGGAAGCCGAGCGACATGATCGCATCGGCGAACAGCACGGTCTCCTTCTGGCCGGTGTGACGATAGACCTCGTCGATCACGTCGCCCACGTCCTTCTTGGTGAGGAGGCGGTTGACGGTGTCGAACGGCACCTTGTGGCTGTGCGGCAGGCACTCGCCCAGCAGCATGCGACCCGGGGTCGTCTCGTACCGCTTGAGGTACTGCTTGCCCTTCTCGTCGGTCTGCGGAACGCGGCTGATGACCTTGGTGTGCAGCGTGACCGCCTGAGCGTTCAGCGCCTGGTGCACTTCGGCCATGTCACCGAGCAGCATCCCCTGGCCCGGCTCGTTCTCCTTCATCATCGACAGATAATAGAGACCGAGGACCATGTCCTGCGACGGAACGATGATCGGCTTGCCGTTGGCGGGCGACAGGATGTTGTTCGTCGACATCATCAGGACGCGCGCTTCGAGCTGGGCCTCAAGGCTCAGCGGAACGTGCACGGCCATCTGATCGCCGTCGAAATCGGCGTTGAACGCGGAGCAGACCAGCGGGTGAAGCTGGATCGCCTTGCCCTCGATCAATACCGGCTCGAACGCCTGGATGCCGAGACGGTGAAGCGTCGGCGCACGGTTCAGCATGACCGGATGCTCGCGGATCACCTCGTCCAGGATGTCCCAGACTTCCTTGCGCTCCTTCTCGACCCACTTCTTCGCCTGCTTCAGGGTCATCGACAGACCCTTCGCATCGAGACGCGCGTAGATGAACGGCTTGAACAGCTCGAGCGCCATCTTCTTCGGCAGGCCGCACTGGTGCAGCTTCAGCTCAGGCCCGGTCACGATGACCGAACGACCCGAATAGTCGACGCGCTTGCCGAGCAGATTCTGACGGAAGCGGCCCTGCTTGCCCTTGAGCATGTCGGACAGCGACTTCAGCGGACGCTTGTTGGCGCCCGTGATCGTGCGACCGCGGCGACCATTGTCGAACAACGCGTCGACGGCCTCCTGGAGCATGCGCTTCTCGTTGCGGACGATGATGTCCGGCGCGCGAAGCTCCATCAGGCGCTTCAGGCGGTTGTTGCGGTTGATCACGCGGCGATACAGATCGTTCAGATCCGACGTCGCGAAACGACCACCGTCCAGCGGCACCAGCGGGCGCAGCTCGGGCGGGATGACCGGAACGACTTCGAGGATCATCCACTCGGGGCGGTTGCCCGAATCGATGAAGCTCTCGACGACCTTCAGCCGCTTGATGATCTTCTTGGGCTTCAGCTCGGACTTGGTGACCGCCAGCTCTTCGAGCAGCGCGGTACGCTCGCCGACGAGATCGAGCGATTCGAGCATGATGCGGACCGCTTCGGCACCGATACCGGCCGAGAACGCGTCCTCGCCATACTGGTCCTGCGCGTCGAGGAGCTCGTCCTCGGTCATCAGCTGGTACTTTTCGAGCGGGGTCAGGCCCGGCTCGATGACGATGTACGCCTCGAAGTACAGCACCCGCTCGAGCTGCTTCAGCTGCATGTCGAGCAGCAGGCCGATGCGCGACGGCAGCGACTTCAAGAACCAGATGTGCGCGACCGGAGCGGCCAGCTCGATATGGCCCATCCGCTCGCGGCGAACCTTCGAGACGGTAACCTCGACGCCGCACTTCTCGCAGACGATGCCCTTGTACTTCATGCGCTTGTACTTGCCGCACAGGCACTCGTAATCCTTGATCGGACCGAAGATGCGCGCGCAGAACAGGCCGTCACGCTCGGGCTTGAACGTGCGATAGTTGATGGTCTCGGGCTTCTTGATCTCGCCGAACGACCATGAGCGGATCTTGTCCGGGGACGCGATGCCGATCTGGATCTGGTCGAACGTCTCGGTCTTAGCGACCGGATTGGCGAAGGGGGTCATCTCGTTCATGAGCTGTCCTTAGGAAAAATCTTCCCCCCTACCGCTTGCGGGAGGGGGAGGGGCCCAGCCTCTTCAGGCTGGGAGGGGGTGGGCGCCCGGCATCGACATCGCGTTTCGCTGCCGGCCGGGAGCCCACCCTCGGCCCCCTCCCGCAAGCGGAAGGGGGAGGAGTTGAGGCTTACTCCGCCGCGATCTGGATGCCGTCGCTGTCGTAGCCGGGCTCCGACTGCTTCAGGTCCACATTCAGGCCGAGCGAACGCATTTCCTTGACGAGCACGTTGAAGCTCTCCGGGATGCCGGCCTCGAACGTGTCGTCGCCCTTGACGATCGCCTCGTAGACCTTGGTGCGTCCGACAACGTCGTCCGACTTCACCGTCAGCATTTCCTGCAAAGTATACGCCGCGCCGTAGGCCTGGAGTGCCCAGACTTCCATCTCGCCGAAGCGCTGACCACCGAACTGCGCCTTACCACCCAGCGGCTGCTGCGTGACGAGCGAGTACGGCCCGATCGACCGTGCGTGGATCTTGTCGTCGACCAGATGGTGGAGCTTCAGCATGTAGATGTAGCCCACCGTCACCTGGCGATCGAACTGATCGCCGGTGCGGCCGTCGAACAGGTCCGACTGACCCGAGGTGTCGAGGCCCGCCAGCGCCAGCATCGCCGACACGTCGGCTTCGCGGGCACCATCGAACACCGGCGTCGCCATCGGCACGCCGCCCTTCAGGTTCTGGGCCAGCTCGATGATCTCGTCACCCGTACGGGCATCGATCTCTTCGTGGTACTGCTCGCCATACACCGTCTTGAGACGATCGCGGACCGCCTCCGGCATCGCACCCGGCTTGGCGTCCGGATTCTCCTCACGCCACGTCTCGAGCGCCGCCGTGATCGACTGACCCAGGCCACGTGCGGCCCAGCCCAGATGCGTTTCGAAGATCTGACCGACGTTCATGCGCGACGGCACGCCCAGCGGGTTCAGCACGATATCGACCGGCGTACCGTCGGCGAGGAACGGCATGTCCTCCGCCGGCAGGATGCGGCTGATGACGCCCTTGTTGCCGTGACGGCCGGCCATCTTGTCGCCGGGCTGCAGCTTGCGCTTCACCGCGACGAACACCTTGACCATCTTCAGCACGCCCGGCGACAGTTCGTCACCACGCTCCAGCTTTTCGCGACGATCGTGGAACTTGTCCGTGATCAGCTTGGCTGCATCGTCATACTGGATCTTGACCGCTTCGAGATCGCTCTGGACCTTGTCCTCGGCGACCGCGAACTTCCACCACTCGTGGCGGTCGACGCTGTCGAGCAGATCCATGTCGATCACGACGCCCTTCTTGACGCCCTTCGGCGCCGAGGTAGCCGTCTGGCCGAGCAGCATCTCGCGAAGACGCGACCAGGTCGCACGGTTCAGGATCGAACGCTCGTCGTCCGAATCCTTCTTCAAGCGCTCGATCTCCTCGCGCTCGATCGCCATCGCACGCTCGTCCTTGTCGATGCCGTGACGGTTGAAGACGCGAACGTCGACGACCGTACCCGACACGCCCGGCGGCAGGCGAAGCGACGTATCGCGCACGTCGCTGGCCTTCTCGCCGAAGATCGCCCGGAGAAGCTTCTCCTCCGGCGTCATCGGCGATTCACCCTTCGGCGTGATCTTGCCGGCGAGAATATCGCCCGGCTCGACCTCTGCACCGATGTACACGATGCCCGCCTCGTCGAGGTTGCGGAGTGCTTCCTCGCCGACGTTCGGGATGTCGCGCGTGATGTCCTCGGGCCCGAGCTTGGTATCGCGAGCCATCACTTCGAACTCGTCGATATGGATCGACGTGAACACGTCGTCCTTCACGATCCGCTCGGAGATCAGGATCGAATCCTCGTAGTTGTACCCGTTCCACGGCATGAACGCGACGAGGCTGTTGCGACCCAGCGCCAGCTCGCCGAACTCGGTCGACGGGCCGTCAGCGAGCACGTCGCCTGCACGGACCGCATCGCCCACCTTCACCAGCGGACGCTGGTTGATGCAGGTCGACTGGTTCGAGCGCTGGAACTTCATCAGCGTGTAGATGTCGACGCCCGACTTGCCGGCATCGATCTCGCCGGTTGCACGGATCACGATACGCGCCGCGTCGACCTGGTCGACGATGCCCGCACGCTTGGCCGAGATCGCGGCGCCAGAGTCACGCGCAACCGTCTCTTCCATGCCGGTGCCGACGAACGGCGCCTCGGCCTGGACGAGCGGCACAGCCTGACGCTGCATGTTCGAGCCCATCAGTGCACGGTTGGCGTCATCGTTTTCCAGGAACGGAATGAGCGATGCGGCGACCGAGACGAGCTGCTTGGGGCTGACGTCCATCAACGTGATGTTGTCCGGCAGGGCCATCAGGAATTCGCCAGCCTGACGCGACGACACCAGCTCCTCGTTGAAGCGGCCGTCTTCGGTCAGCTCGGCGTTAGCCTGCGCGATCGTGTGCTTGGCCTCTTCCATCGCCGACAGGTACACGACGTCGTCGGTCACCTTGTGGTCGATGACCTTGCGGTACGGCGTCTCGATGAAGCCATACTTGTTCACCCGCGAGAAGCTGGCGAGCGAGTTGATCAGACCGATGTTCGGGCCTTCCGGCGTCTCGATCGGGCAGATACGGCCGTAATGCGTCGGGTGAACGTCGCGGACTTCGAAGCCGGCGCGCTCACGCGTCAGACCACCTGGTCCAAGTGCCGACACGCGACGCTTGTGGGTGACTTCCGACAGCGGGTTGGTCTGATCCATGAACTGCGACAGCTGCGACGAGCCGAAGAATTCGCGGACCGCGGCAACCGCAGGCTTTGCGTTGATCAGGTCGTTCGGCATGACCGTCGAGACATCGACCGACGACATGCGCTCCTTCACGGCACGCTCCATGCGGAGCAGGCCGACGCGGTACTGGTTCTCGAGCAGCTCGCCGACCGAACGGACACGACGGTTACCGAGGTTGTCGATATCGTCGATCTCGCCCTTGCCGTCCTTGAGATTCACGAGCGTCTTGATGACCTCGAGGATGTCCTCGGTGCGCAGCGTCGTCACGGTATCCTCGACGTCGAGGTCGAGACGCATGTTGAGCTTCACGCGACCAACGGCCGACAGGTCGTAGCGATCGGGATCGAAGAACAGGCCCGAGAACAGCGACTCAGCCGTCTCCAGCGTCGGCGGCTCGCCGGGGCGCATCACGCGGTAGATGTCGGACAGCGCCTGCTCGCGCTCTTCGGCCTTGTCGACCTTGAGCGTGTTGCGGATCCACGGACCCGTCGCGACGTGATCGATGTCGAGCAGGTCGAGACGCTCGATGCCTGCCTGGTCGAGCAGTTCGAGGTTCTCGGCGGTCACTTCGTCACCGGCTTCGATGTAGATGCGGCCGGTCGACTCGTCGATCAGGTCGTAGGCCGAATAGCGGCCGAAGATTTCCTCGGTCGGAATCAGCAGGTCGGTGAGGCCGTCCTTGAACGCCTTGTTCGCCGCGCGCGGGCTGATCTTCTGGCCGTTCGGGAACACGACTTCGCCGGTCTTGGCATCGACGATGTCGAACATCGGCTTCTGGCCACGCCAGTTCTCGACCTGGAACGGAACGATCCAGCCACCCTGGCCGCGGACGAACGTCACGCGGTTGTAGAAATAGTTGAGGATCTCTTCCGACGTCATGCCGAGCGCGTAGAGCAGCGCCGTTACTGGCAGCTTACGCTTGCGATCGATGCGGACGTTGACGATGTCCTTCGCGTCGAACTCGAAATCGAGCCACGACCCGCGATACGGAATCACGCGCGCTGCGAACAGATACTTGCCCGAAGCGTGCGTCTTGCCGCGATCGTGATCGAACAGGACGCCCGGCGAGCGGTGCATCTGGCTGACGATGACGCGCTCGGTGCCGTTGATGAAGAACGTGCCGTTCTCGGTCATGAGCGGCATGTCGCCCATGTATACGTCCTGCTCCTTGATATCGATGACCGACTTGGCCTCGGTATCGGGATCGACCTCGAATGCGGTCAAACGGAGAGTGACGCGCATCGGCGCGGCGTAGGTGATGCCACGCTGGCGGCACTCCTCGACGTCGAACTTCGGCGGCTCAAGGACGTAATCGTCGAAATCGAGATAGGCGGTGCCGGCGAAATCCTGGATCGGGAACACGCTGCGCAGCGTCTTCTCCAAGCCCGAAACGTGGCCGATCGACTTGTCGGAGCGCAGGAACTGCTCGTAGCTCTCGCGCTGGACTTCGATCAGGTTCGGCATCTGCACGACTTCGTGGATGTTGCCGAAAACCTTGCGGATACGGCGCTTTGCAGTGCCGTGTTCGATCGCCTTGGATGCCATAGGTTTTATTTCGCCCTATAAAAACTGACGGATCAGTCGTAATTTCGTGCTTGGGAACCCCCAAGCGAGACGCACGTTCACGCAAAAAGGCCGCGCGCATCAGGTGCGGCGGCTCTCAGCGTATGAAACCTCGGTATCCAATACGATCGACACGCTGCGCGACGGCATGTCATTTCCCGGATGCTGTGGTGAGAAACGGATATAGGCGCGCCGCAGCGTCATGTCAAAGGGCAGGCGTTAAACGGTCGTTTCGCACGGAGGCCGCCGCTACCGCCCCCATGACTAAGTATATTTCGTATTTCGAGCGTTATTGGATAACATTTCGTTAGGGAAAAGGGCGGCGTCATGAACGAGAAGATCGCAGCGCGGACAATATCCGACCAGGATCGTGCGAACTGGGCTCGACTGATCGACGATCACGAGAAGATCGCCGGTCAGTGCGCCGACCTCGTCTTGCTGGCCAGACAATCGAGCACCCAGAGCGCGCTCGCCTCGCGCAAGCTGATCGAACTTGCCGTTACAGTCGCCGACCATCTCGACGTCGAGGACGAGGTCATCGATCGCACCGTCGTGGCGATGGAGGCGCATTGCTCGGCCGACACGATCGCGATGATGGAAGAAGATCTCGACAATCTACGGTCGGACTGGAAGGCATTCATCGGCCGCTGGCTTCCCACCATCTCGCCGAAGGATTGGGCGGTGTTCGCGGTACAGGCGGAGTCGATGCTCGATCGGTTGTCGCATCAGGTGAAGCTGGAGACGGAGTTGCTCTACGATCATGCGCTGCGGGACGGTGTGGTGCGGCCGGGTGGGCTAGTGCTGCACTGAGTGGGGGCGATGAATTGATCTGATCCTCCCCCGCCAGGGGGAGGTGGCTGGCTCTTGCCAGACGGAAGGGGAGGTAAGGGAAACCGCTGTTCCGTGTCCTCCCCCTCCGTCACCATCGGCGCCACCTTCCCCTGGCGGGGGAGGATCGAAAGAGCGTTAGCGGCGCTTCTTTTTCGACGGCGCGACCACCACGGGCGCCGCCGGCACCGGCGGCTGCGCCGTAACCTTCACCACCAGCGGCAGCAGGCCCGGATCTGCCGGATACAGTCGCCGAGCCCGCGCAAACACGAACCGAGCCTTCGCCGCCCCAGGGGCACTCTGGCTCGCCCCGACCCAGCGCCAATGCCACGGCTCCCACTTCACATGCTGCTTGTTGCCGCCGGGAAAGCTCTGCTCGAAGCCGAAGCGGGGGGCGTTCGCGCGGAGCCAGCGGGCGGCTGGGGTGGCGGCCATGCACGCCTCCGCGTCGGGGCAGCCATTTGCGGGTCGGACCGCGAAGTCCAAGGCATAGCCGGTGGAGTGTTCGCTATACCCCGGGGGTGCGACAGAGATCGCGCGATCGGCCGGGCTGCTCGTCTCGCCGCGACAGAAGACGCTGCGTTGGCGCGCGATCGACCGCTGGCACGACAAGGCGCGCAGTTGGCCCATCACCGAAGGCTCGCCTTGCGCCGCCGCAAACAGCCGCAACAGATCGGGCAAGATGTCGGCCCGCACCACGCACGGATTGCCCACCGAATAATAGGACGGCAGCGTCACCAGTTCGCTTTCGGAAGCGTCGCCATACGGCAAATGCCCGAACGCGCGACCATCCGGCGCGATCGCCGCGCTCTGCCCTTCGCACAATTGTGCCTCCGCTATGGTCGGGGCGAAGAGGAGCGCAAGGGCCAGCGTGCGGTGCAACATCGACGCGGGCTCTGGCACGCAGGCGCTAATGATGGCAAGGGCGGCGCCATGCATGGTGAACGCGTACTCTTCCTCGACGGCGAGGCCCTGGTGATCGACAAGCCCGCAGGGCTTCCGGTCGATCCGCCCCGCGATGGCTCGCTGAGCCTCGAAAATCATTTGGAAAGCCTGAAGTTCGGCTTCCAGCGCTGGCCCAAGCCCGTGCACCGGCTCGACCGCGACACGAGCGGCTGCCTCCTCCTGTCGCGCAACCCGAAGGCGCATGCCCGGTTGCAGCAGGCGTTCGAGCAGGGTCTCGTCTCGAAGCGTTACATCGCGCTGCTTGACGGCGTGGTCGAGGGTACGTCCGGGTTGATCGAGATGGCACTCGGCAAGGTGAGCACGGCCGAGACCGGCTGGCGGATGGTCGAGGACCCCGACGGCAAGAAGTCCCGTACCAAATGGCGCGTGCTTGAGATCAGGGACGGCCGCTCGCTCGTCGAGTTCCTGCCCGAGACCGGACGCACGCATCAGATTCGCGTTCACGCCGCGAGCGGCCTCGGTGCACCGGTGGTCGGCGACGGTGTGTACGGCAAGGCGGATGGGCTCGGCATGATGCTCCACGCGCAACGCCTGATCGTGCCGCGCGCGGGCAAGCCCGACGTGCTTGCTGAAGCGCCGTTGCCCGAGCGGTTCGCCAAAGCCGGTTTTGCGGACAAGGCGACGCCGACCGCCGACGTCTCTCAGGTTGCCGAAGCAACGACGTCCGACTCCACCGACGACTGAGCGGACCGAGGGGAGGGGCTGATGGTCGCGATCCCGATCACCCGATCGATCTCGATCGACGACAGCGAGCTGATCGAGAGCACGACCCGCTCGGGTGGTCCCGGCGGTCAGCACGTCAACACCACCGACAGCGCGGTGATCCTGCGATTCGACGTCGGTCTTTCGCCGGGTTTGCCGCTTGCGGTGAAAAACCGCATCGCGGTGCTGGCCGGATCGCGGCTAACCCGCGACGGCGTGCTCGTGCTGCGCAGCGAGGGAACGCGGTCGCAACTGCTCAATCGGCAGGAGGTCCGCGAACGCCTCGTCGCGCTGATCAAGGAAGCGACGATCGTCCCGAAAGCCCGCCGCGCGACCAAGCCGTCCAAGGCGGCGAAGGCTCGGCGCGTCGATACGAAGAAGGTGCGCAGCGGGGTGAAAGCGGGGCGGGGGAAGGTGCGCGACGACTAAGCGTTGCATCCGATCTTTCATATATTCCGTCACCCCAGCGAAAGCTGGGGTATCCTTGAGGAATGGACAGCGGTGCCCAACATGGAGACCTCAGCGTTCGCTGGGGTGACGGCGTTTGATCGAAGGCGAGCGTTCCGACGTTGCTCAACCCACCACCGCCGACCAAGGAAGAAGTCATGTACCAGTTCGATATCGCCGCCGGCACCAAGGCCGATCTCTACCGCGACCTGCTCTCGGCGCTCGATGCGTTGACCGCAGACGAGCGTGATCCGATCGCCAACATGGCGAACGCAGCCGCCCTTGTGTGGGAATATCTCCCCGACCTGAACTGGGCAGGATTCTACCGGCTGGTGGAAGGCGAACTCGTGCTCGGGCCGTTCCAGGGCAAGGTCGCCTGCATCCGCATCCCCGTGGGCAAGGGCGTCTGCGGTGCCGCGGCGGCGACGTTGAAGACGCAACTGGTCGAGGACGTCCACGCGTTCCCGGGGCACATCGCCTGCGATGCGGCGAGCCGGTCAGAACTGGTGGTGCCGGTGACCCAGGGCGGAACGCTGATCGCGGTGCTCGATCTCGACAGCCCGGAGCCCGCGCGGTTCGATGCGGAGGACGCGGCAGGCTGCGAGGCGCTCGCGGCAATGCTCGGCCAGCGACTGGCCTAGCGGTCCGACGCGCCCCGTTTCGGGACAGCACGTCTTCTGGCGACTCCTTCGCCCACTTGGTAAGCAACGCACCAACACATCCGGCGTTTGCGCCGGATCGGGTGGCGGAAGCAGGGAGACGGACATGCGGAGGCTTTTGATCGCGAGCGCGGGACTGGCGCTGGCAGGCGGCATGGCAGAGGCGCAGCGGCCAACTCCGGGCGCGAGCTATCCCGCTCCGGGCACCGCAATGCAGGCGCCGATGGCACGCCCGAGCCGCCCCGGCCCGATCGCCGCGCGGACCCCCGTCGTGCAGGCTCCGACGCGACCGGGCCAAGCCCAGCGTGCGTCGCGGTGGGGCAGCAAGATCGGCGGTCGCTGGTGGGGTGGCGCGAATGCCCCGGGCGGCTGGGCCGGTTATCGCCGCCCATACCGCGGTTGGGCGGTGCCGAGCTATTGGAACACGCCGCGTTTCCATGTCGGCGACTGGTCGAATTACGGCCTCGCGCAGCCACCCCAGGGGTATAACTGGGCGCGCTATTACGACGACGCCGTGCTGATCGACTCGCGCGGTTCGATCTACGACACTGCGAGCGATATCGATTGGGATCGCGCGGATGGGGGCGGCCGTGCGACGATAAGCCCCCGCGACTATGCTGCCAACGACTCGGTCTATGCAGGTCCTGACGAGCGTGCATATACCCCGCCGTACCAGGATCGTACCGCGCCGCGCCGTGATAACGGGCTCGGTGGCGCCGCGATCGGTGCAGTGGCCGGCGGCGTTGCGGGCAACGTCATCGGCGGTCGCGGTAACCGTCTCGGTGGAACGCTGATCGGCGCCGGTGCCGGCGCTGCGGCCGGCTATGCGATCGACAAGGGCGAAGACCGCGGCCGCCGCGCACCGCCGCCTTCGGGCTATGGCGCGGGATATGCCGCGCCCGCCTCCGCAGGCGGCTACTCACCACCATCGCCATCCTATGGCGCAGGGGATCAGCAACCGCGCGCGTATACCGTGGAACCGGGTGGCACCTGGACGTCGCCGGACGGCGCAACGACGGTGACGACGACCAGCGGCGGCGGCGCGTATCCGCCTGGCGCGACGACGATTGTCGTGCAGTCCGTGCCGGTTACGACGACGACCACCACAACCGAATATCACGACGCGGCATCCTCTCCGCGGAGGGAATTGCGGCGCCGCCGGTAACTCAGCCGAGCATGCCGGCGTAAGTCTGCGGCGGTTGGGGGAGTACGACGCGCGCGGCAATGCCGCCGCCGACGACCAGAACGAGTGCGCTTGCGCCGGCTATGAGTATATTTTTCGGCGGTGGACGGTCGGCCAGTAGCACGCTCGCCACCGCGGTCGCGAGCATCGGCCACAGGTGATAGCGCAGGTCGGACGCGATACTCAGGACCGCGAAGCTCGCCTCGAGCGCAACCGCGGACACGAGCAGCGCAGTGGCGAGATCGCGGACCGGATCACGCGGACGCGCCAGACTCGCGGCAAGCGCGGTGGCCGCGACGACGATCCACGCGATCGGCCAGCCGAGCGGCGTCTCGACGATCACGGCGGTCAGCGCCTCCCAAGCGCGGGCGGCCGCACCGGGGTTGGCGAGGCCGAGCGTGTTCGGCTCGGACGCGGCGGGCGGCGCTGCGCTCGGCCAGTGGAACGGGACTAGCCAGCGGTTGGTCGAGTTCAGATGCGCGAAGCGATGCCCGGCATAGGCGATCGGATGATGCAGCGCCGCCGACGCCAGCGTGACGTAAAGCGTCGCGGTAGGCAGCGCGCGCAGCCGTGCCATCGCCGTCCCGCAATGCGCGTCGTCGCCGAGCGGATCCCAGAAGAACGCCTTCGCACAGCGCCGGGCGATTACGGTTGTCGCCTCTTCTTCGGTCAAGCCGGTCGTGTCGCTTCCCGGTGCGCGCGCGGCAATTCCGGCGAGATCGTAGAGAGCCTGCGTCGACTCGACTCCGCTGGGTTGCGCGAGGAGGAGTCGGTGGTTCACGATCGGCGCGATGCCGAGCATGACGACCACTGCGATAATGCCGGTGACGAGCTTTGCGACCAGGTGCGTCGGGCGAGGGGCGAGCGTGACGAGCAGGGGAACGACGATGAACACCGCGTTGGCGCGGACCAGCACGGCGTAGGTGAGCAACAGCGCCACCGGAATCCACATCGCGCCGTGCAGGGGGCAACGCGCGAGCCGCCACCAACCGATGATGCCAACCGCCGCGAGCAGCGCACCGACGAGTTGCGCGTCCTTGAGGACGACGCCCTGCCAGCCGAGGAACGGCGGCAGTAGCCCGATCGCGAGGATCGCGGCAGCGCTGCGAGCGCGGCGGGTTCGGGCTAGCGCGGCTGCGATCAGGCCGAGGCCGAGCCAGTAGGTGGTTAGCTGCAGAACCAGCATCGGCGTCGCACCGGGGCCTAGCGGTGCGATCAGCGCCCAGACACGCGCCATCGCGGGCGGGTGCCAATCGTCGTACACGCCCGACAGGACTTGCCGATATTGCGTGACGGTGTCGTACATCGCGGTGCCCGGCCAGAACAGCGCGAGCGAGGCAATGCATAGCGCGGTCGCGGCGATGACAATGTGACGCTGCGTGAGGCGGGCGGCAGGTTCGATCGACATTCGCGGGTCCTGCACCGTTCGCTTTTAGTACCAGGAGGTCCTGAAAGCAGGGACCTCGTGGCTGGCATGATCATTCGATGCGTCAGGAGCGACGATCAAGAGAGATAGGGCCGAAACGGGATATTCTACCCGGATCGGTCGATCGGCCGGGTATCGTAACGCCGTGCCTGACCAGACGATGATGCCTCACTCGGCCCCGTCATCCTGACGAAAGTCAGAATCCAGGGTCACAAAGGGCTGTGGGCGGTACCCTGGGTCCTGACTTTCGTCATGATGACGGAGACGAGCGGTATCGCGCGCGTATCCTCCCCGCCAGGACGCGGTGTCTGGCACTGGCCAGACGGAGGGGGCGGTAAGCGATCATGCCCGCTCCGTGTCCTCCCCCTCCGTCAGGCTCGCCTGCCTCCCCCACTGGCCTGGGAGGATTGAGAGGTCCCCTCAGTAGTGGATCGCTCGGCCGTACGCCGCCAACACGCTCTCGTGCATCATCTCGCTGAGCGTCGGATGGGCGAACACCGTCTCCATCAGTTCGGCCTCGGTCGTCTCCAACTGCCGCGCGACGACATAGCCCTGGATCAACTCGGTTACTTCCGCGCCGACCATGTGCGCGCCGAGCAGTTCGCCGGTCTTCGCGTCGAACACCGTCTTCACGAAACCCTCGGCCTCACCCAAAGCAATGGCCTTGCCGTTGCCGATGAAGGGGAACTTGCCAACCTTCAGCTCGTACCCCGCTTCCTTCGCCTTCGCCTCGGTCATGCCGACCGACGCCACCTGTGGGCGCGAATAGGTGCAGCCGGGGATGTTGGCCTTGTCCATCTGGTGCGGCGAACCACCGGCGATCTTCTCGACCGCGATGATGCCCTCGTGGCTGGCCTTGTGCGCAAGCCAAGGCGCGCCGGTGACGTCGCCGATCGCCCAGATGCCGTCAACGTTGGTGCGGCCATAGCCGTCGGTCTTGATGTGGCCGCGGTCGGTTTCGACGCCGAGCGCCTCCAGCCCGATATTCTCGGTGTTGGGAACGATGCCGATCGCGATGATCGCGTGGCTGAAGGTCTCTTCCGTGACCTTGCCATCCTTTGCCTTGATCTTCGCCGTGATGCCGTTGGTGGACGGTGCGAGACCCTCCAGCCCGGTCTGGGTCAACAGCTTGATACCCTGCTTGGTCAGTGCCTTGTCCATGAACGCGGAGACTTCCTCGTCCTCGACGGGGAGGATGCGCGGCAGCATTTCGACGATCGTCACGTCGGCGCCCATGTCGTTGTAGAAGCTCGCGAACTCGACGCCGATTGCGCCCGAGCCGATCACGAGCAGCTTGGTCGGCATTTCGGTCGGTACCATCGCGTGGCGATAGGTCCAGATCCGCTCGCCGTCGGCCTTGGCGAACGGCAGGTCGCGGGCGCGGGCGCCGGTCGCGACGATGATGTTCTTGGCTTCGAGCTCGACGGTCTTGTCGCCCTGCTTGACGCTGAGCTTGCCCTTGGCGGTCACGGTGCCGACGCCTTCGACGACCGTGACCTTGTTCTTCTTCATCAGGCCCTTGACGCCCGCGTTCAGCTGGCCGGCAACCTTGCGCGAGCGGTCGACGATCTTGGCGAGGTCGAAGCCAACATTGTCCGCCTTCAGGCCGTAGCTCTCTGCGTTCTGCATATAGTGGTAGATTTCGGACGTGCGGAGCAACGCCTTAGTCGGGATGCAACCCCAGTTGAGGCAGATGCCGCCAAGCCGCTCGCGCTCGACGATCGCGACCTTGAGGCCGAGTTGCGACGCGCGGATCGCGGCGACGTAACCGCCGGGGCCGGAACCGAGGATGACGAGGTCGAAAGTATCAGCCACGTGAGAGTCCTTCAGAAAATCAGTTGGTTGCTGCTTAGCTAGAAGCGGGCGGCACGGGCCGCGGTTTGCGATCGTCACCGACCGCCACGAAGATGAAGCGCGCCTGGGTCACCTTGCAGCTGTCATTGCTGTGGCGCGCGCGACGCCAGGCCTCGACTTCGATCGTCATCGACGTGCGACCGACCGCGATCAGGTCTGCGTAGACCGACACTTCGTCACCGACAACGACCGGCATGTGGAACTTCATCGCGTCTGCCGCAATGGTGACGGCGCGGCCGCCGCTACGCCGCGACGCGACCGAGCCGGCGGCAAGATCCATCTGGCCCATCAGCCAGCCGCCGAAAATGTCGCCATAAGGGTTGGCATCTGCGGGCATCGCGGTGACGCGGATCGTCGGGGCTTTATTGGGGGGCAGGTCGGTCACGCTTCACTCCTGCGGGTCTGGCCGCCGTTCTGGGTATCGAGACGGCGGGCGCGGCGCAGCGGCCCCACGCCCATCAGCAGGGTCGCGACCATAGCCGCCGCACCGCACGACCAGATTACGTCCTGCCCGAGCGGGTAGGACCATGCCGCCGCCCAGGTGATCGCCACCGCCGCCACGAGTCCTGCGACGATATGCAGGATCTCAATGGTGGTGCCCGACAGCGACCTGAACCACGACATGAGCTTCATCTCAGGCGAGCATGCCCAGCGGGTTCTCGACGAGATGCTTGAACGCCTTCATGAACTGCGCGCCGTCGGCACCGTCGATCGCGCGGTGATCGAAGCTGCCGGTCGCCGACATGACGGTCGCCACGGTAAGTTCGTCGCCCACCACGAACGGCCGCTTCTCGCCCGCGCCGATCGCGAGGATCATCGCCTGGGGCGGGTTGATGACCGCGTCGAACTGCGTGATGCCGAACATGCCCATGTTGCTGATCGAGGCGGTGCCGCCCTGATATTCCTCGGGCTTCAACTTGCCGTCGCGTGCGCGGGCGGCAAGGTCCTTCATCTGCGTCGAGATCGACGACAGCGACGCGGTGTCGGCACCGACGATGATCGGCGTGATCAGGCCCGACGGCGTGCTCACCGCGACCGAGATGTCGGCGCGCTGGAAGGTGATGAGCTGGTCGGGCGTGAACATCACGTTGCAGGTCGGCACCTGCATGAGTGCGACGGCCTGCGCCTTGATCAGCAGATCGTTGACCGACAGCTTCACGCCGCGCGATTCGAGGCTCTTGTTCAGCTCGCCGCGCAGCTTGAGCAACGCGTCGAGGCGGATGTTCACCGTGAGGTAGATGTGCGGAACGGTCTGCTTCGACTCGGTCAGGCGCCGCGCGATCGTTTTCCGGACGTTGCTGAGCTTGGTCGCCTCATAAGGGATGTCCGGGACGGTCGCGGGCTTTGCAGCGGGCGCCGGAGCAGCGGCGGCGGTCGTCGGCGCTGCTGCTTCGGTCTTCGCAGCAACGGGCGCGGCGCCCGGCTTGGCGCTGTCGACGTCGGCCTTGACGATACGACCCTTCGGCCCCGAACCCGACACTGCGCCGAGATCGATACCCTTGTCGGCGGCGAGGCGACGCGCGAGCGGACTCGCCTTCACACGGTCACCGCTCTCAGCAGGCTTGGCCGCACCGGCGTCGTCCGGCCGGCCATGATCCTCGGCCGAAGCCTCGGTCCGCTCGACCGGCTTGGCCTCGGTCCCGGTCTTGTTCGGATCCGTCGGATCGGATTTGGCTTCCGATTCCTTCGCGGCCGGCTCGGGCGTCTCGCTCTTCGCAGGCGTCGACGAGACGGACGAAGCGTCCTCGCCCTCTTCGGCGATGATCGCGATGACCGTGCCGACCTTCACGTTGTCGGTACCCTCGGCGACGAGGATCTTGACCACGGTGCCTTCGTCGACGGCTTCGAATTCCATCGTTGCCTTGTCGGTTTCGATCTCGGCCATCAGGTCGCCGGATTTCACGACGTCGCCCTCCTTGATCAACCATTTGGCGAGGGTACCCTCCTCCATGGTCGGGGACAGGGCAGGCATCTTGATCTCGATCGACATGGATTTCCCCAGGGCGTGACGTAACGGCATGCCTACTCGCGCCCTCGTCCGCTCGGGTCAACCCCGCCGGACTTGCGTATCGACCCGCCTCGGCCCAATTACCGGCAATAACGGGGGCGAAAATGCGCATTTATCTGGTGGTTATCGACGATAGTCCGGAAGCCGGCATCGCGTTGCGGTTCGCGGCCCGGCGTGCGGTAAAGACCGGCGGCGGGGTCGAAATCCTGACCGTGATCCCGCCGCAGGAGTTCATCGCGTTCGGCGGCGTCCAGGCGACGATCGAGGAAGAAGCGCGCTTGCATGCCGAAGGGCTCGTTGCAGGAGCCGCGGGTACGCTGATCGAGGAATCGGGATTACGGCCGTCGATCACCGTGCGCGAAGGCGAAGCCGCCAAGATCATCCGCGAGATGATCGAGGCGAACCCCGACATCGCCGCGCTGGTGCTGGGAGCTGCGGCCAGCGGCGCGCCGGGCGAGTTGATCGCGCATTTCGCGGGGACCGACGCCGGCGCGTTGCCCGTTCCGGTCATGATCATTCCTGGATCGTTGACGCGCGAGGCGATCGACAGGCTTAGCTGAGCAGCCCCTAGCTGACTTCCAGCGCGGATTCGGTGGCGAGCAGTCGTTCGATGCCGTCGATGCCCGTCTGGGTGAGTTGCAGCCCATCGAGATCGGCGTGGGGTGGCTCGATCAGCGACCGGGTCTGAAGTACCCGGATCCACCGGCCCAGCGTGGTGCGGGACATGCGCAAGGTGTCGGCGACCATGTCGATACTAGCGATCCGACCTTCGGCTTCGGCAACGTACACGATCAGCAATGTCGTCCACGCGTGGTCCGCGAACAGGTCTGCGCCTAGCGTTTCATCGCGCGCGCGCATGACGCCCAGCAAGCTCTTCGCGCGTCGCCAAAGGCGGTAGGGCATGTCCGCGGGGTCGATCACGTCGGCCGCTGAGGGTATGGTCGAGAGCGTGCCGACGAGATGCCCGGTCTGGCCGCTGCCGAGTCTCGACACCTGCACCTCGAGCGTGATGATCTCGCCTTCGCCGCCGATATAGCGCTTCCTGATTTTCGTTGAGTTTCCGTTGGGTTGCAGCGCGGCAACCTGCGTGCGGTTGCGGGCAAGGTCATCGGGGTGTGTGATCGCGAGATAGGACAGCCCGACCAACTGTTTCTGGGTGCGCTGCAACAATGTCGCAACCGTTTCGTCGACCGCCTGGATGACGCCTTCGCCGTTCGAAATAGAGTGGCCAATGATCATCTTCGTTCCTGCAGCCCCGCGGACATCGTTATCAACCGGGTCAAAAATTCTGCAACATGGATTATGCGATTTCGTTTCAAGCCGTTGGCATAGTGCGCAAATACTCTTTCCCACGCTAGTAATTGCGCGATTGTAAAAATATCATGATCGTAGCTTGAGATGCAGGTCGGTTCGCGCCAAGATCGAAGAATGTCCATCTTTGTCGCCCCACTGCTACTTGCAGCCGCCGCCGCATATCCTGCTCCATCACCGGCACGACTGGAGGCCGATGTCGCGACGATGGTCGGCTTTGGTACGCGCCATACCGCCTCAATCACGGCCGATCCGAAGCGCGGCATCGGTGCCGCCCGAACCTGGGCCGCCAACCGTTTCAACGCAATTTCTGCAACCTGCGGTGGATGCATTACCGTCGACAGGATCTCGCGGCGCTTCACCGGTCCGCGCGCACCGACCGGCGTCGTCGTCGAGGACGTGCTCGGCATCCAGAAGGGCCGCGATCCGACCCGCGTGGTGATCGTCGGCGCGCATATCGACAGCCGCGTCACCGACGTGATGAACGTGACGTCGGACGCGCCGGGCGCGAACGACAATGCGTCGGGCGTTGCGCTGGTACTGGAGGCGGCACGACTGCTGTCCCAGCGGCAGTTCGATGCGACGATCGTCTATGCGGTGTTCTCCGGCGAGGAGCAGGGCCTGTGGGGCGCCGAATTGCTCGCAGATACCGCCAAGGCACGTGGCTGGCAGGTGTCGGCGATGCTCAACAACGACATCGTCGGCAACACCGTCGGGCAGGGCGGCGTACGCGTTGCCGATAAGGTCCGGGTGTTCTCCGAGGGTATTCGCGCCTCGGAAGACCTGGTCGCGCAGCAGGGGCGTCGGGCGGAGGGCGGCGAGGACGACGGTCCCAGTCGGGCCTTGGCCAAGGCGATCGACGGCATCGCACGCGGTATTCCTGGCGGGCTCGACGTGATGCTCGATCGTCGACCGGACCGGTTCGGGCGCGGCGGCGATCACGAGCCGTTCCTGAAGCTCGGCTATCCCGCGGTGCGGTTCTCGGTCGCAGCGGAGAATTGGGATCGCCAGCACCAGGATCTGCGCACCGAGAAGGGCGTGGTTTACGGCGACACGATCGCCGGCATGGACTTCCCCTATCTGGCGAAGGTGATGGCGATCAACGTCGCGACACTGTCGCGAATCGCCAGCGCACCCGCAGCGCCCGAGGACGTGTCGATCGCGGGGGCACTGTCCCGCGATACGACGGTGAAGTGGACTGCGGTACCGGGTGCTGCCGGCTACCGCGTGCGGTGGCGCCGTAACGATGCGCAGGCCTGGGCCGAGACTCGCGATGTCACGGGAATCGGGACGGTCCTGACGCAGGTGCCGGTCGACGACAATTTCGTCGGCGTGTCCGCGCTTTCAGCCGCTGGTGCGGAAAGTCTTGTGAGTTTCGCCGGGCGTGAACGGCGGCGTTGAACGTCGCGTCCGTCGGGCTGCTCGCGGTCGATCAGGCCGCGGCGGACGCTTTCCAGCGCCGGTTGGCGAGCGTGCGCGCTTCCTCGACGGGAAGGGGGCGGCCGAAGTAGAAGCCCTGGACCTTGGTGCAGCCGAACTCCTGGACCATGCGGTGTTCGGCCTCGGTCTCCACGCCCTCTGCCGTGGTCGCCATATCCAGGCTTTTAGCCAAGGCGATGACGGCGTGGACGATCGCAACCGCCTCCCGCAGCCCCTTGGCGGCATCGCGGACGAAGCTGCGGTCGATCTTGATCGATGAAAAGCGCGTGCGGCTGAGGTAGCCGAGCGAGGAATAGCCGGTCCCGAAATCGTCGAGACTGAGACGGACGCCGAGATCGAGCAGCCGTTCGAGCACCTTCGTCGCGCCAAGCCCCTCATGCATGAAGACGCTTTCGGTCACTTCGAGTTCGAGGCGCTCGGCCGACAGCCCGGTATTCGCCAGTGCGGACGTGACGGTGGTGATGAAGCTCGGATTCTGAAGTTGGTTGGCGGAAATGTTCACCGCGATGCGAATATCCGACGGCCATTTGGCCGCTTCCTCGCACGCCGTCCGCAATACCCAGGCGCCGATCGGGGCAATCAGGCGTGCATCTTCGGCAAGCGGAATGAATTTGTTCGGCGCAATGGTGCCGTACGCCGTGCTGACCCATCGCAGCAAAGCCTCGAAGCCCAACAGGGCGCCGGTGCTGGCGTCGACGACCGGCTGGTATTCCAGATGCATTTCGCCGTTCTCGACGGCGGTGCGCAGGGCCAACTCCAGCACGCGGCGCTCTTCGGCCTTGACGTGAAGCTCGGGCTCATACGTCCGGTATACCCCGCGTCCGGCATCCTTGGCACGGTACAGCGCAAGGTCGGCGGAGCGCACCAGCATTTCGGCGGTGCGGCCATCGCGCGGGCCGACGGCGATGCCGACGCTGACCCCGATATACAGCGTGTGTGCGTCGATCTCGTAGGAATGGGATAGCGATTCGATGATGCGCTGCGCCAGGCGTTCGATCGCGGCGGTATCGCTCGCGTCGCGGACGATCACCGCGAACTCATCGCCGCCAAGTCGGCCGCACAGATGATTCTCGTCCATCAACTGGGCAAGGCGTTCGGAGACCCGACCCAGCAAGCGGTCGCCGATTGGATGGCCGAGCGTGTCGTTGACCGCCTTGAAGCGATCGAGGTCGAGCATCATGAAGGCATAGCGACCGCCCCACGTATCAGCTTCCGCCATCGTCTTCACGAGCGTCTCGTTGATCATCAAGCGGTTGGGCAGACCGGTGAGCGTATCGAACCGCGCCATGCGGTTGATCTTGTCGGCCGAGGCGCGTTGTTCGGTTACGTCGGAGCCGACACCACGAAAACCGACAAATTCGCCGTGGTCGCCGAAGCGTGGCGAGGCCGCGAGTTCCCACCAGCGATCCTCGCCACCGATCTGAACCAGCAGTCGCAGATCCCGAAAGCTCTCGCGCATCTTCATCTTTTCCGCGAGCGTGCGCAGGCCAGCGGTGAATTCGCCCGTCTCCCAGCTCGGTCCCGCCAGCACCTGGAGGAAGGGCATGCCATCCAAGCCGAGTGGATCCAGTCCGCACGCGAACGCGAAGCGTGAGGACGCCCGGACGATCCGTCGCGCGGCATCGGTCTCCCAGAGCCAGTCGGCGCCGTTTTCCTCGAACTCGCGCAGCAACAGGCTGACCGTCTGGTCGCGTTCGTCGAGCGCGATCTCGGCAGCACGGATCAGGACGAGCGTCCGCGCGCGGCTGACGCAGACGATCATCAACATCAGCGTGAAGCCGAAGATGCCCGCCGCCGCTGCACTAGCGCCGGCCATCGCCAGCTGGACGACCATCGCCGTACCGAGATACCCGAGGAAAATCAGCGTCGCGAGCGCGAGCGGCGCCATTGCGAAAGCCGCCGCGATCATCAATACCGCAAGCGTTATGCCCAGCCCCGCCGTCGTTCCCGACGGTGCGTGCGTGCAGAACAACACCGGTACGGCCGACCATGCAAGACCGAGCGCCAACCCCTCCCACCCGGTATTGCGGACGTCACGGACGCTGGCATAGCTATCGCCGCGATGATTCGTCGCGAGCCGACGAAACCCCACCACGATCGCAACCGTGGCGATCGATGCGGTCCAGATCGCGATCTGCCACGTAGGAACGAAGTCGCGCACCAGGAACGCGGTCGTCAGCGTCGCGCTGAGGTTCGCCGCCAGCAGGAACAACGCCAATCTGCGCCCCGCAAGAAGTTGCGCAGCGCGGATGCGGCTCCATTCGAGATGATCCATACCGCCGCGCAACCCAAGCAACGTCGGCGTATCCACCGCGAATCGGCGCGATGGGGAGGGCGATCTAATGTTCACGGCACGGGTGTAAAACAGCTTGGTTAGCAGATCGTTGGTAATCCACCGAATTGGATGTAATTAACACCCAGTGCGAGGCTAAGTATTGGGCAACACCTGCTTTGTCGGCTCGAAATATTTTATTGTGGGTCCGAGTCGGGGTGGTTTCAGGCTGCAATGTCGTACGGCTTGATATCGCCGCTGAGGTAGAGGTTGCGCGCTTTCGCGCGGCTGAGCTTGCCGGACGATGTACGCGGCAAGGTACGCGGCGGGATCAGTTCGATCAGGCAATTCATGCCCGTTACCGAGCGGACGCGCTCGCGGATCTCGTCGCGCAGGCGCAGGCGTTCGGCTTCATCGGAGCTGCGGCACTGGACCAGTACGGCGGGCGTCTCCTCGCCGCCGGGGGTGGTGATCGCGAACGCGGCGATGTCGCCGGCCTTGAAGCCCGGAAGCTGCTCCACCGCCCATTCGATGTCCTGCGGCCAGTGGTTCTTGCCGTTGACGATGATCATGTCCTTGGCGCGGCCAACGATGTAGATGTAGCCATCCGACATATAGCCCATGTCGCCGGTATCGAGCCAATTATCGACCATGCACGCCTCGGTCGCGGCGTCGTCGCGGAAATAGCCGACCATCACCGACTTGCCGCTGCACCAGACCTTACCGATCGCACGATCGGGGAGGGGCGTACCGTCTTCTTCGCGGATCTCGATCCGCATGTCCCGGACCGGCTTGCCGCAGTTGACGATCGCCCGATAACGCTGCGGGCGGTCACCGCCGCGGCTGCCACCCGACAACTGCGTTTCCTCGACGAGCTCGACGCGGATGCCTTCGCCCGGCGGCATCAGCGAGACCGCGAGCGTCGCTTCGGCAAGGCCGTAGCTCGGCAGGAACGCGCTCGCCTTGAAGCCGGCATCGGCAAACGCGTCGACGAACGACTGCATCACATCGGGGCGGATCATGTCGGCGCCGTTGCCCGCCACGCGCCAGCGCGACAGGTCGAAACGGTCGCTCGCCTTGGTCTGCGACGACATGCGGCGTGCGCAGATATCGTAGCCGAAGGTCGGCGAATAGCTGAGCGTCGTACCGGTGTTGCGGCTGATGAGATCGAGCCAGGCGAGCGGCCGGCGCGCGAAATCCTCGGTCTTCAAATAATCGGTCGAGACCTGGTTGGCGATCGGCGACAGGAAACAGCCGACCAAGCCCATGTCGTGGTACCAGGGCAGCCACGAGATGCAGCGATCGGTGTCGCACACTTCCATGCCGTGGCTGTGCGCGGCGAGATTGTTGAGCAGTGCCTCATGCGTGATGACGACGCCGTGCGGGAAGCGCGTCGAGCCGCTCGAATATTGCAGATACGCGATGTCGTCCGGCCTGGCCTCGGGCAGCGTTGCCGTGGCTGCCTCCCGCGTGGCGAACTCGGACCAGTCGATGCCGATGGTACCGGACAGGCGTGCGGCCTCGCCAGCCATCTGCGCGAGTTCGGGCGGAAAGATCAGCATCTTCGGGTCGCAGCTCGCAAGCTGGACGCGGAGCTGTTCGATATACGAGTCGCGGCCGCCGAACGAGGTCGGCAGCGGCAGCGGCACCGGCCATGCGCCGGCATAGACGACGCCGAAGAACAAGGCGGCGAACTCCGGGCCGGTCTCGGCGACCAGCGCGATTCGGTCGGCGGGAGCGACACCGGCGGCGATCAGGCGATCGGCCATCGCGCGGGCGTCGGCGCGGAGTTGCGAATAGGGGTAGGGCTGCGAAAGCGTACCGCGGGCATCGTGGAAGTTAAGCCCGCGGTTACCGCTCGCGGCGTAATCGAGCGCTTCACCCAGCGTGCCGAAATCGGCAAAGCGGCGCGGCAGGGCGTCCTGGGTCGGCGTCGCGACGATCGTCGCCGCGGTCTGGCCGTCCTTCTGAAGCGTCTCGGTCGTCATCGCAGTTCCTGTCTCTGGCATCTTGCCCGGCATGGCGGCTAAGCGCACCCCACCTATTTCTAGTCTAGCCGTTCAACTTCGGGTGTCAGTGTGGCACAATGATGGCGTGTCCGACGATGACGACTCCGTTCGCGCGGCAGGGCGCCCCAAAACCCGCGGGAAAGAGCGGTCCGCAGGGCGTGAAAGTGCACGCAAGGCCGACCGCGCGCCGCCAAAGCCGATCGATGCCGCCGCACTGGAGCGCATGGCACTGCGCTATGTCGAGCGGTTTGCCACGACACGGGGGCGGCTTACCGATTATCTGATGCGCAAGATCCGCGAGCGCGGCTGGGACGGGGGCTCCGCCGGGGCGCTGGCCGAGCCCGCCGAACTCGCGCAGCGGATGGCCGATCTGGGCTATGTCGACGATCGTGCGTTCGCCGAGCAGCGTGCTGCTGCGATGCAGCGCCGCGGGCTGGGAGCGCGGCGTGTCGCAGGGGCGTTTCGTGAGGCCGGGATCGATGATGGGGACGCGGAATCGGTAGCGCCTGCGATTGCCGACCGTGCGGTCGAATCCGCGCTCGCCTTTGCCCGGCGGAAGCGAGTCGGACCTTACGGCAACGGCGAGGGAGATCGGAAGCTGCAGGAAAAACAGCTCGCGGCGATGCTGCGCGCTGGCCACCGGTTCGATCTGGCACGCAAAATTGTTGCTGCACCGCCGTCCGATACGCCGGAGTTGGTGGATTTCGATTGAGTTCGACAACGGATTCGTTGCGGTAGCGACGAAGCGTGCTATCTCGGCGTTCAGGGGTGTGACAATGCGTAACGACACGCAGCAAGATGCGGACATGATAGTCGAGGCGGTATCGCCGGCCGTTGCGATGGCGATGCCGATGGGGGCGCCAATGGTGGTGCCGACGGTGACCGCCATCGCGAACAGCGAAGACGTGCGCGCGATCGGTGGCGTCATCAAGTGGTTTGACGTGACCCGGGGCTTCGGATTTGCGGTCGCGGACGACGAGGACGTAGGCGATATCCTGGTGCACTTCTCCGTCCTGCAATCGCATGGCCGCCGCAGCCTTCCCGAAGGCGCGCGCGTCGAGACGTTGTCGGTCCAGCGCGGTCGCGGATTCCAGGCGCGCGAGATCGTCTCGATCGACATGACCAATGCGGTCGAGGAGGTCGTGCGCGCGGTGTCCTCGCCCGATCGGGTCGATCCGATCGCGATGATCGACGCGGCAGGGCCGTTCGAGGCGGCATCGGTGAAGTGGTTCAACCGGTTGAAGGGCTATGGCTTTCTGGTACGGGGTGTCGACGGCAGCGACATCTTCGTCCACATGGAAACGCTGCGCCGCGCCGGGATCGAGACGGTCGAGCCCGACCAGCCGCTCCGCGCGCGCGTGGTCGCAGGGCGCAAGGGGCCGCTTGCCGTCGCGGTCGAAGAGGATCTTGGATGAGTTTGGTTGCGAAGGCCGCGTTGGCCGGGGTGTTGGCGCTGGGCGTCGGCGCCGGGGGTGTCGCGTACATGAATAGCGGCGCTGAATCGGACGTGGCAGCGGCCGCTACGCTCCCGCTGACGATCAGAAGCGCGAACGGGACGCATGCGTTCCGGGTCGAGCGCGCGAAGACGGAAGCCGAGCAGGCGCGCGGACTGATGTTCCGCACCGACCTGAAGCCCGACGGCGGAATGCTGTTCTGGCCGTATCCCGCCAAGGGTGGGAAGCCCGTGCCGGCGAACTTCTGGATGAAGAACACGCCGAGTCCGCTCGATATCCTCTATATCCGCGCCGACGGTACGATCGCGCGGATCGCCGAGAACACCGTGCCGTTCTCGGAAGCGCCGATCCCTTCGCGGGAGCCGGTCGGGGCCGTGCTGGAACTGATGGGCGGCCGGGCTACGGAACTGGGGATCGCCGAGGGTGATCTGGTGACGTGGGACAAGGCGGAGTAGGCTGGAGCCGTCAGTCGTACGTATTCTGACAATCTCTTCCGGTCCCGCGACCTAGTTCAAGCAATTATACCGCCCCGGCCTCCGCGGGGTGCATGGAATGGTCCTGCAAAGGTGCGGGTCGGTTCGGGCTAGTGCTTCCAAAACAAGCAAGACTGTTTCCCCGCGAAGGCGTGGACACAGACTGGACTCCCGCCTTCGCGGGAGAACAAGGGCGGACGATCGCAGGCATGGCAGCACCCCAGTCTCATCCAAGACCCTTTGAGATCCCCCTGGCGGAGGAGGATAAGGATATCCTCCCATCATCGAGGTTGAAGCCCGCCGCCACTCGGGTTAAGCGCCAACCATGGGCTTTCTCGCATCGACTTTCACGTGGTGGAACGGCGCCACCCTCGGCACCAAATTCGGCCTGCGCAGCATGGCGAAGATGGGTGAGGACGCGCTTGGCAACGTCTATTACCAGGGTGGCAAGGACACCGCGGGCAATCCGCGCCGCTGGGTGATCTACCAGGGTGCGACCGACGCGAGCCGGGTGCCGCCGGCGTGGTTCAGCTGGCTGCATCACCAGGTCGACGACGTGCCCGATCGCGCGCTGCCGCCGGTCCGTGCGTGGCAGAAGCCGGCCGTGGCGAACATGACCGGTACGGCGCTCGCCTATCGTCCGGCCGGTGCGCTCGAAAAGGGTGGCCACCGTGCCGCTGCGACGGGCGATTACGAAGCCTGGACGCCCGAAGGGTGATCATGCGCTGGCTCGCCGCGGCCGTGTTGGTCGTGGCGTTGGCGGTGGGCGGCTGGTTCGGATACCACGCGCTCACTACGCCCGCGACGAGGGTGGCGGCGGTCCAGCAGGACCTGCCCGGCGCGGACGAGCCGGGCAATTCGTCGATCGAGACCATCGAGACCGGTACGGCTACGATCGCCAATGGCGGCACGCCGATGGCGCAACGGGTGGCCGTGCTAGGCCTGCTCAACAAGCGTAACGGCGAAACGCACGACGTGACGCTCAAGCCCGGACAGGCGACGCGGATGGGGGACGTCGTGCTGCGGCTGCGCGCGTGCGAACAGACCGCGCCGTGGGAGCAGGAGCAGCTGACCGGCGCGTTCGTGCAGGTTCTGGTGCGCGGCGTCGATACGCATTGGCGACGGACGTTTTCGGGCTGGCTGTACAAGGAGCGCCCCGCGCTTAACGCGGTGCAGCATCCGATCTACGACGTGTGGACCAAGAGCTGCACGATGACTTTCCCGGAGACCGGCCCGGATACGGCGCCGCTCGCGGAGGCCTTGCCCGCCAAGCGATCGAGCGCGCGGAAGTCGCCTGCCGAAGCTACGCCCGCAGCGGCCGAGGCGCCGAGTGCCCCCTCGAGCGACGCCCCCAGCAACGCGACGTAATCGGGCCGGTCGATCTCGATCGCGCCGAGCGAGGCGAGGTGCGAGGTCTGGAACTGGCAATCGAGTAGCGTGAATCCGCCGGTCCGCAGCCGTGCGACAAGGTGTGCCAGCGCGACCTTCGAGGCATCGGTGGCGCGGCTGACCATGCTCTCGCCGAAGAACGCCCGGCCGAGCGCGAGGCCGTAGAGCCCGCCGACCAGCTTGCCGCCGTCCCAGCATTCGACCGAATGCGCGAACCCCATTGCGTGAAGCGTCTGAAAGACGCGTTCGATGCCGTCGTTGATCCACGTCTCGGGGCGGCCCTCGACGCTTTCGGCGCAGAGCTGCACGATGCGTTCGAACGCGGTGTCGACGGTGACCTGGAAACGGTCGGCCGCGATCGTCTTCTTGAGCGAGCGGGAGAGCTGGAACCCGTCGAGCGGAAGCACGGCGCGGCGGCGCGGCTCGACCCAGTAGACGCTGGCGGCGTCGCGGCTGTCGGCCATCGGGAACACGCCGACCGAATAGGCGCCGAGGACGAGCTGGGGGTCCAGGATGTCGCTCACGCCGTCAACCGGTGTTCGATCCGGCGCCAAAGGTCTGCGAACGCCTGCGCCGCGGCAGACTTGGGCGCGAACACGCCGACCGGCGCGCGCTTGACCGCCATCGACTCGATCCCGCTCGCCATCGGTATGACCGGCCAGTCAGGATTGCGCGCAACCGCCTCGGCGTGGAGCGCGCGGCGCTTGTCGACCATGACATGGACGGGGAGCAACGGCGTGCGACCGCTCAGGTGCTGGACGACGGCGTCGTACGCACGGGTCGAGAGGGGGGAGGGGATGACGGGGATGACGATCAGGTCGGCGGCGCGCATCACCTGGTCCGCGGTCTCGGTCAGCCCCGGCGGGCAATCGAGGATCACGCGGTCGTAGCCGGCGAGTTCGGACAGCAGCTTGGCGAGCCGCTTCTTCTTGTCCAGTTCGTGGAAGAGCTGGTCGAGACCGCGCAGCGACGCGTCCGCGGCGATCAGGTCGAGATGCGGGTAGGCGGTCGGCCGGGCCTGCCTGGCGACCGCGACGTCCTTCGAGAACATCGCCTGCGCCTGGTCGACCTTGCCCCCGATTCCATGGGGGCCGCCGAGCACCCAGGTCGATGCCGCCTGCGGGTCGAGATCCCAGAGCAACGTGCGGCGCGCGGACAAGGTGGCGGCGCACCAGGCCAGGTTCACCGAAAGCGTCGTCTTCCCGACGCCACCCTTGAGGCTGTAGATCGCAACGGTTGCCATCAGCCTAGCGTGCCGGTCTGCGGCCGCGAGGGCAAGGGTGCGCAGTGCAAAGAAAAACGGCCGGCGGATGATCCGCCGGCCGTCTTGGAAACCATCGACGTCGGAAACTTACGCGTGGCAGGTCTGTGCGGACTTGCCGGGCGCGGTCAGCGTCACGTTGGTTTCGCTGCCGGTCATCGACCAGCCGCCCTCGGCCGTCTTCGGCGCACCGGCGACGTCCGACTTGAGCGTCGTTGCGGGACCGTCCTTCTTGGTGCGGACCACGGCCTGCTTGTCGCCCTGGAAGAACGTCACGAAGAGCAGGCTGTTGTCCTTGCAGCGCAGCGTCGCCTCGGACTTGATCGAGGGCGGCAGCTCGACCGGCGCGGCATTGGCGAGCGTATTCGCCATCGGATCGGGATTGCTATCCAACACTTCGGGCGTGGCAGGCTTGGAGTTGCAGGCGGCCAGCACGAGCAGTGCGGCGACGGCGGTCATGGGGAGGATCTTCATGGTGCGCCACGACTTCGCGCATGCAGCATGAAGCGTCAAGACTTATGGTTTACGCTACGGCCTGATCGCGATGAACGGGGGGACGTTGCTGGCGAGCCGTGAGCCCGCTCATGCCGTTCCGATACCCGCTGGCGGCGCGTATCTCACTCGCGGCTTGGGCGATTGCGGTCCATCAGCCCGTCCTGCGGATAAAGCCGGGCTTCGACCAGTGCCAACGGCGTCGCGATGTGCGCCGCGATCAACGTGTCGCCGACGGTATCCATGACGTCCGAAGCCTCTTTCAGGAGTGCCTGGGCACGCAGATAGTTTTGCACGGTATCCTGCTCCTGCATCCGACTCGGTAGGGCAACATAGATCACATTATCGCTCCTTCCAGAGCGAGGTGCAATGGCCAGAGCGAGGTGCAATGGAATGCCGTCGCCGCGCCTGCGACGTCGTGAGGCCGACGACCGCGCGCCGGTTTAACGCTGCAAACTTTCGCTCGCTTGCTCCGGGCGAGGCGCGGCGCCACATAGCAGCCATGCACACGACACCTGACACGCTCGCCCTCATCGGCAACACCCCGCTCGTCCGCCTCCGGGGGCCAAGCGATGCGACCGGCTGCGATATCTTCGGCAAGTGCGAATACGCGAACCCCGGCGCGTCGGTGAAGGATCGTGCCGCGCTGTTCATCGTCGAGGACGCGGAACAACGCGGATTGCTCCAGCCGGGCGGGACGATCGTCGAGGGGACCGCGGGCAATACCGGGATCGGGCTCGCGCTAGTGGCCAACGCCAAGGGCTACAAGACGATCATCGTCATGCCCGAGACGCAGAGCCGCGAGAAGATGGATACGTTGCGCGCGCTTGGCGCCGAACTGGTGCTGGTGCCGGCCGCGGCATTCTCGTCGCCGTGCCATTTCGTCCATACGTCGCGGCGGATCGCCGAGGAGACGCCGGGTGCGATCTGGGCGAACCAGTTCGACAATACCGCCAATCGCCGCGCGCATATCGTCGGTACTGCCGAGGAGATCTGGGCACAGATGGACGGACGGATCGACGGCTTCACTTGCGCAGCGGGAACCGGCGGGACGATCGCCGGTGTCGGGCTCGGGTTGAAGGCCAAGGACGAGGCCGTGTGCATCGCGCTCAGCGATCCGCATGGCGCGGCGCTGTATAATTATTACGCACACGGCGAACTGAAGGCGGAAGGGTCCTCGGTCGCCGAAGGCATCGGGCAGGGGCGCATCACCGCCAATCTCGAAGGTGCGCCGATCGACACGCAGTTCCGGATTTCGGATCAGGAGGGGTATGCCTGGGTCCGTCGGCTGCTCGACGAGGAGGGGCTGTGCCTTGGGCTGTCGTCCGGGATCAACGTGGCTGGCGCGGTGGCGCTTGCGAAGCATCTCGGGCCGGGCAAGCGGATTGCGACGATCCTGTGCGACACGGGTTTCCGCTATCTCTCGACGCTGTACGATCCCGAATGGCGCCAGGCGAAGGGCTTGGCTTGAGCGGCGTGGTTCCCGAGAATCGACAGACGCGCGGTAGTCGGGTATCGAGATGGGGCAAGATGAAGCCGTCCCATGAACCCTCTCAGACGATGCAGCGCATCAAGGTCGGCATGATCGGCCTCGCCGCGGTCGTGCTGCTGATCGGTCTCGCGAGCGCGATCATCGCTTCGACGAATCGCGAACGGCCGGTAGCGACTGCAGGTGCTGCGAAGGCCGACGTGGTTGCGAATATGGGCGTTTCGAACGTTATCGAAGCTGCAGGTGCGGGCGAACCGCTCGCGGAGATGGGCGTGGCGCCGAGCGCCAACGCGCAGGCACCCGCGCAGTAATTCTCACGATAACGCTGCATCGTTCGCCCCCACCTGAGTGGGGCCGGGCATAGTTTTGTTTCCGCATGACCCTGCGTCGCGCTCGACCGGCCGGCCCACCCCGCCCGCCCTCTCCCTTCCAGGGAGGGGAGAGCGTCGTTCTCCAGTGTGACAATCCACAGCATCGGTCGTCTGCAGGGCGAGCGCTTCTCTTGGCCCATCCCCGAATTTCCCCAGTCCCGACGACCGGCAGTTGCTGATCTCGTCCAGTCCGCAAGCTAATCCCGGCCAACCTGAGCGTCGAAACCCGCGTCGAATCCGTCCAATCCCCAAAAATCCCGTTGCGTCCCCGAAGCTCTATGGTAGATGGAGGTTAATACAGGGGCATTTTCACCGTTAGCTGAAAGCGCGGTCGGAACGCGGCGATGGCCGCTTTCCGAGATGGTGAAATGTGTGCGTCATTTCGAAGGGTTTTGGCGTGACGGTGCGGGGTCGCTATCAGGGAGACGGTATCGGCCTTGTCGACGACAAGGGCCGGGTAGCCATCCCTTCGGCACTCCGCGCCACCCTCTCCGCAAATGCGCCCAAGGCGAACGGCAAGGACGGCGGGACCATCATCATCGGCGCGCATCAGAAGAATCGCTGCCTGGTCGCGTATGATCCGGGTTACGTCGATATCCTTGCCGAGCGCCTCGACCGTCGCGAATCCGAGAACACGTCCGAGAACGGCGAGTACGACTACAACATCAAGCGCGCCGCCGCGTCGGGCGAAGCGGTGCCGTTCGACGGCTCCGGACGCTTCATCATGCCTGCGTTTTCGCGCTTCTATGCGGGGATTAAGGGCCATGCGTTCTTCTATGGCGTGCTCGATTATATCGAGGTCTGGGACCCCGCGACGCTGATCGCCACCGACGGCATGCCCCCCGTCGTCAAGGAGATGGCGCGCTTCTACATGGCCGAGAAGGGGGTTCAGCTATGAGCACTCCTGACGCCCCGCATATCCCCGTCCTGCTCGACGAAGTTCTGGCCGCGCTTTCTCCCGAGCCCGGCGAGACGATGGTCGACGGCACGTTCGGTGCGGGCGGCTACACGCTGGCGCTGCTCAAGTCGGGCGCGCGAATCGTCGCGTTCGATCGCGATCCGGATGCGATCGCTGCGGGGCGTTCGATCGAGGAGGCCGAAGAGGGCCTGACGCTGATCGCCGCCGACTTTTCCGCAATGGCGTCCGAACTCGAAGCGCGCGGCCTTGCCCCGGTCGACGGCGTGACGCTCGATATCGGCGTGTCGTCGATGCAGCTCGACCAGGCCGAGCGCGGCTTTTCGTTCCAGTCCGATGGTCCGCTCGACATGCGGATGGCGCAGGCCGGCATGTCGGCGGCGGATTTCGTCAATGAAGCGGACGAGAACGAGATCGCCGACGTACTCTATCAATATGGAGACGAACCCAAGTCGCGGCGCGTGGCGCGTGCGATCGTCGCGGCGCGCCCGCTTACGCGGACCGGCGAGCTGGCGCACATCGTCCGCCGCGCGCTCGGCTACAAGGCGCACGACAAGAAGGACCCCGCGACGCGGGCGTTCCAGGCGATTCGCATCCACGTGAACCGCGAACTGGGCGAGCTGGCCGACGGATTGCTGGCGGCCGAACGCGTCCTGAAGCCCGGCGGTCGCCTCGCGATCGTTACCTTCCACAGCCTTGAGGACCGGATGGTGAAGCGCTTCCTCCGCACGCGTTCCGGTGGCGCCCCTTCAGGTTCGCGTCATCTTCCGCAGGTGAAAGCCGCTGCAGAACCTAGTTTTTCTCATGTCGGCCGCGGTGTTCGCGCCGGCGAGGCCGAGATCGCACGCAATCCGCGGGCGCGCTCGGCGACATTACGGACGGCGCGGCGGACCTCCGCGCAACCCTGGACGGAAGAGGTGACGACATGACGGCGGCGTATCGGATGAAGGGTGTGGGCTGGTTCGGGGGCTGCGTGGCCGTCGTGCTCGGTTTCTACCTCGTGTCGCTGCAAGTGGCCGCCGAGCGCAAGAAGCTCGAGGCGGTCAATGGTCAGATCCGCTCCGCGCAGCGCGACATCCGTGCGCTGGAGACCGAGTTCGACACGCGCGGCAATCTGGCTCAGCTCGAGCGCTGGAACGGCGACACGCTGGCGCTGTCGGCGCCGACCGCCGGCCAGTTCGTCGTGAGCGAGGCCGCGCTCGCGGCGCTCGACGTCAACAGCCTGCGCGCGGACGGGGTCCAGACCGCTGCGCTGCTGGTGCCGTCGGGTGCTGGGTCCGTCGCCTCCACGTCGATCGTGCCGGTTACCGCTGCGCCTGCCGTGGTGAAGCTTGCTCCGGTGCAGATGGCGCAGGTCAGCGCACCGCGCGCGATGAACGTCGCGATCCAGGCTGCGTCGAAGACCGCGCTCAAGCCCGTCGTGATCCGCGCGTCGGTCTCGACGCCACGCTCCGCCGAGGCCGCACTCGTCCGTGCCGCGAAGACCGAACGCCTCGCCGCCGTATCGAAGGTTCGTCCGCAGGCGGTCGCGATGCTCGACCGGAAGCTGCTGTCCGACACGACACTGGGTGACATCATGAGCGGCGCCCGCTCCGAGAGCCGTAAGCGGCGGTGACCGCCTTGGTCGCCCGGCCTGTCTCGCAGCAACGTAGCGCCAACCAGCGTCACGCCCTGGTGGCAACGGCGCACACGCGCCTGATGATGCTGATGTTCCTGTTCGGCGCAGCGGTGCTGGTGGTGGTCGGACGGCTGGGGATGCTGGCGGTGCAGGCATCGCTCGCCGATCCGCAGGCGCGTTCCGCGGCGATCGCGGCGCGCGGCGATATCGTCGATCGCAACGGCTCTCCGCTGGCACGAACGATCGACGCGTGGACGATCGCGGTACACCCGAAAAAGCTGATCGGCGATCCGACCGAGATCGCCAGCAAGCTCGCCGCGCTGATGCCGGAAGCGGGCGACCAGGCGCATTATTATGCGCTGCTGACGTCGCGCAAGAACTTCATCTATCTCCAGCGGCGTGCGTCGCCGGCTCTCGTCGAGCAGGTCAATGCGATCGGCGAGCCCGCGATCGTGTTCGACCGCGATACGCAGCGGCTCTACCCGCAATCGACGATGGCGGCGCATGCGCTCGGCTTCCTGTCGACCGCGGGCCACGGCATGAGCGGGATGGAGCGCGTGCTCGACGAGCGGCTGACCAATCCCGCGCTCAACGGCACGCCGGTCGCGCTGTCGCTCGACAACCGCGTCCAGGCGGCGATGGAGAGCGAACTCGGTCGCGCGATGACGACATTCTCTGCACGCGGCGCTGGCGGCATCGTGCTCGACGTGGCGACCGGCGAAGTGATCGCGATGGTCTCGTTGCCGACCTTCAATCCCAACCGGGTCGGCATGTCGGGCAGCGAGGAACTGCGCAACATCACGACGCAGAGCGTGTTCGAGTTGGGATCGACGTTCAAGCCGATCACGATGGCGACCGCGATGGATACCGGCGTGGTGACGTCGTTCGCGCGGCGGTTCGATGCGACGCATCCGCTGAAGGTCGGGCGCTTCACGATTCACGACGAGCGCGGCGATCCGAAGCGTTGGCTCAACATGGCGGAGACGCTGATCTATTCGTCGAACATCGCCACCGCGCGCGTTGCGGACGAGGTCGGGCCCGCGAAGATGCAGGCGATGTTCAAGAAATTGGGGTTCGATACCAAGCCCGATATCGAACTGCGCGAGAAGGGCCGTCCCTTGTGGCCGAAATATTGGGCACGGACGACGACGATGACCACCGCCTACGGCCACGGCATCGCTGTGACTCCGCTGCATCTGGCGAGCGCGTATGCGGCGCTGGTCAATGGCGGGATCTGGCGGCCGGCGACGTTGCTGAAGGTAGCGCCGGGTCATGCGCCGGTGGGGCGTCGCGTCATCACCGAGCAGACCAGCGCGCGGATGCGGCAGATGTTGCGGTTGATCGTGCAGCGCGGCACGGGTCGCAAGGGCGATGCGCCGGGCTACCGCGTCGGTGGCAAGACCGGCACCGCAGAGGCGGCGGTCTCCGGTGGCTACGATCACTCGCGCAACGTTGCGACGTTTGCTGCCGCGTTCCCGATGGATGCGCCGCGCTATGTCGTTCTGGCGATGCTCGATTCGCCGCTTGGCACGAAGGAAACTTCGGGGTGGAAGACGGCGGCGTGGAATACCGCGCCGGTGGTGGGCCGCACGATCTCGCGCGTCGGGGCGATCCTGGGCGTGGTGCCCGACGCGCACCGCGACATCGACGTGTCTGACATCCTGCCGACTTTGTGGCAGGACCCGTCGCGTACACAGCCGACCGGGCAATGAGGACTATTGCATGAAACTCGCAGCGCTGACCGACGGTACGGAAGAAGCGCAGGTGACGGGGTTTGCGATCGATCACCGCAAGGTCGCGCCGGGCACGGTGTTCGGCGCGTTCGAAGGCGCGCGCGTCAATGGCGAGGACTTTATCGCCGACGCGATCCGGTCTGGCGCGATTGCGGTGGTCGCGCGGCCGGGGCTGACGGTCGAGGGCGCCACCTACATCGCCGACGACAATCCCCGCGAGCGGTTCGCGCAACTGGCGGCGAAGTTCTTCGCGCCGTTTCCCGATACTTCGGTGGCGATTACCGGGACTAACGGGAAGACGTCGTGCGTCGAGATGACCCGCCAGCTGTGGCGGATGGCGGGGTTCCATGCGGCCTCGATCGGTACGCTGGGGGTTACGACGGCCGACGAGCGGGTAACGACCGGGCTGACGACGCCCGATGTCGTAACCTTCCTGTCGAACGTCGCCGGTCTCGCGCGCGAGGGCGTGACACACTTGGCGTTCGAGGCGTCGAGCCACGGCCTGACGCAATACCGGACCGAGGGTCTGAAGGTGACCGCCGCGGCCTTCACGAACCTCAGCCGAGACCATCTCGACTATCACGGCGACATGGCCGCATATTTCACCGCTAAGATCCGGCTGTTCTCCGAAGTGCTGTCGACCGATGGCACGGCGGTTGTGTGGGCGGACGATCCGCAGTCAGCGCGGGTGATCGATCTGGCGCGCGAACGTGGCAACCGGCTGGTGACGGTCGGGACGCAGGGTGAGACGCTGCGGCTGGTGGGACGCGATCCGACCTTGCTGGGGCAGGGGCTGACGATCGAGGCCGAGGGCCAGACGTATAAGGTGACGCTACCGCTGATCGGCGCGTATCAGGCGGCGAACGCGCTGGTGTCGGCCGGGCTGGTGATTGCGACGGGTGGCGATATCGGCGCGGCGATCGCCAATCTTGCGCGGTTGCAGCCGGTGCGCGGGCGGCTGGAGCGGGCGGTGATCGCGAAGTCGGGTGCGCCGGTATACGTCGATTATGCGCATACGCCTGACGCGCTGGAGGCGGCTATCGCGGCTCTCAAGCCTCATGCGGGCGGCAAGCTTATCGTGGTGTTCGGCGCCGGCGGCGACCGCGACACCGGCAAGCGCGAAACCATGGGACAGGTCGCGGTGCAACACGCCGACCGCGTGATCGTCACCGACGACAACCCCCGGACCGAGGACGCGCGCGCGATCCGCTGCGACGTCCTGAAGGGCGCGCGCGGGGCTGAGGAAATCGGCGACCGTCGCGCTGCAATTGCCGCAGCGGTGCGCGAGGCTGGGCCGGAGGACATCGTGCTGATCGCCGGCAAGGGCCACGAGCAGGGCCAGATCGTTGGCGACATGGTCCTGCCGTTCGATGATGTTACCGTCGCACGGGAGTGCGCGGCATGAGGGCGGCAATCTTCTTCCCCCCTCCCGCAAGCGGGAGGGGCAGGGGGTGGGCTCGCGGGTTCGGCCGGCGTTGCGCTTCGTTGATAGCGCGTGCCCACCCCCCGACCCCCTCCCGCTTACGGGAGGGGGGGAAGTGAGTCTCTGGACTTCCACCGAGATCGCTGCCGCGACGGGCGGCGTGGCGTCGGGTGACTTCTTCGTCACCGGTGTGGCCTTCGACTCGCGCGAGGTCGGCCCAGGCGATCTCTTCATCGCGATGAAGGGCGAGGCCAGCAACGGCCATCTCTTCCTCGACCAAGCCTTCGCACAAGGCGCGGCGGGGGCGATCGTGTCCGAGGCTTGCGACCACCCGCACGTCCTCGTCGCCGACAGCTTCGTTGCGTTGCAGGCACTCGGTCGCGCCAGCCGTGCGCGCTCCACCGCCAGGATCATTGGCATCACCGGCTCCGTCGGCAAGACCAGCGCCAAGGAAGCCCTGTTCGCCTGCCTCGACCGCGCCGCGCCCGGCGAAGTGCATCGCTCGGTCAAGAGCTACAACAATCACACCGGCGTACCGCTGAGCCTCGCCCGCATGCCGCGCGACGCGAAGTTCGGTGTGTTCGAGATGGGGATGAACCACGCCGGCGAACTCGCCGAGCTGACCCAGCTCGTCCGCCCGCATATCGCGATGGTCACCGCGATCGCACCCGCGCATACCGCGTTCTTCCCCGACGAAAGCGCGATCGCCGACGCCAAGGGCGAGATCTTCGCATGGCTCGAACCGGGTGGGACCGCGATCGTGCCCTACGACAGCCCGCACCGCGACCGTCTGCTCGGCCACGCCGCGCCGCATGCTGCGCATATTGTGACGTTCGGCAGCGAGGGGGGCGCCGACGTGCGCGCGATCGAGGCGATGCGGCTGCCGACCGGCGGGACGTTCGTCACCGCGCGGATGGGCCAGGATGGCGACCACGAACTGAGCTTTACGATCGCACAGCCGGGTGCGCATTGGGTGTCGAACGCACTGGGCGTGCTCGCGTGCGTCCAGGCGGCCGGGAGCGATCTCGGACTCGCTGGGCTCGCGCTGGCCGAACTCGGTGGCTTGCAAGGTCGCGGCGCGCGGTCTTTGGTGACGGTTGGCGAGGGGCAGGCGCTGGTGATCGACGAGAGCTATAACGCGAACCCCGCCTCGATGCGCGCGACGCTCAGCGTCCTCGGCCACGAGCCCGGCCGGCATATCGCAGTGCTCGGCGAGATGCGCGAGCTGGGCGAGGGCTCCGCCGATTATCACGCCGCGCTCGCCGAACCGATCGTTGCGGCGCGGGTCGAAATGGCGCTGCTGGTCGGTGAAGCGATGGCACCGCTCGCGCAGGTGCTTGAGGGACAAGTCGAAACCGTCCATGTGGACGACGCTGCGGCCGCGCTCGCGTCGTTACGGACGATCCTGGCGCCGGGCGATGTCGTGCTCGTCAAGGGATCGAACGGGGTGGGCCTCGCTCGCGTCGTGGCGGGTCTCCAGACTAGCCTCAAAGGCGGGATTAACTGAATGTTGTACTGGCTCGCCGAGCATCTGGGGTTTCCCGGCCTGTTGAACCTCATCCGTTACCAGACGGTGCGGACCGGCGGCGCGGTCGCGACCGCGCTGATCATCGGCCTTATCATAGGGCCGAAGTTCATCGGCTGGTTGCGCGTGCGGCAGGGCAAGGGTCAGCCGATCCGCGCCGACGGCCCGCAGACGCATCTGTCGAAGCGCGGCACGCCGACGATGGGCGGGCTGATGATCCTGACCTCGATGTGCCTAGCCATCTTCCTCTGGATGGACCTGAGCAACCCGTATGTGTGGGCGTGCGTGTTCGTGACGCTCGGCTTCGGGACGATCGGGTTCATGGACGACTATGACAAGGTGCGTAAGGCGAGCACCGCGGGGATCAGCGGGCGCACGCGGCTGCTGCTGGAGTTCATCATCGCCGGGATCGCCGCGACGATCATCATGTCGCAGAACGGGCCGCATCTGTATCTGCCGTTTACGTCGCGCATGTATCTGGACCTCGGCTGGTTCTTCCCGGTGTTCGCGGCGTTCACGATCGTGTCGTTCGGCAATGCCGTGAACCTCACCGACGGGCTCGACGGGCTGGCGACGATGCCGGTGATCATCGCCAGCGTCGCGTTCATGGTGATCGTGTACCTGGTCGGGAACGTAAAGTTCGCGGATTACCTCGGTATCCCGCATGTGGCGCGTGCTGGTGAGCTTGCGATCTTCTGCGGGGCGATCGTCGGCGCGGGGCTCGCGTTCCTGTGGTTCAATGCGCCACCGGCGGCGGTGTTCATGGGCGATACGGGGAGCCTCGCGCTCGGCGGCGCGCTCGGGACGATCGCGGTCGTCGCACATCACGAGATCGTGCTGGGGATCATCGGCGGGCTGTTCGTGATCGAAGCGCTGTCGGTGATCATCCAGGTGTTCTTCTACAAGCGCACCGGCAAGCGCGTGTTCCGGATGGCGCCGATCCACCATCATTTCGAACAGCTCGGCTGGGCCGAGGCGACCGTCGTGATCCGCTTCTGGATCATCGCGTTGGTGCTGGCGCTGGTCGGCCTTTCGACGTTGAAGCTGCGGTGATTATCGCGAAGGCCTGGCGCGGGAAACGCTATGCGGTGCTGGGGTTGGCGCGGTCTGGGGCTGCGACTGTGCGGGCGCTTGTTGCTGGCGGAGCGCAGGTCGTCGCGTGGGACTCTGACGAGGCAAAGCGCGACGTCTTTGCTCTCTCTCCCCCTCGGGGAGAGGGTTGGGGTGAGGGGCTGCCTAGCAGTGCTGCGCCTGGAACTGCCCCTCACCCAACCCTCTCCCCGGCGGGGAGAGGGCTTTTAGAAGTCGCGCCGTTGGATGATCTCTCGGGGTTCGACGCTTTGGTCGTGTCGCCGGGCGTGCCCCTCAACATGCACCCGCTCGCCGCAACCGCCCGCGAGGCCGGTGTGCCCATCGTCGGCGACATCGAACTCTTCGCGCAGGCCCGCGCAGACCTCCCCCCCCACAAGGTGGTCGGCATCACCGGCACCAACGGCAAGTCGACCACCACCGCTCTGGTGCATCACATCCTCAAGACCGCCGGTGTCCCGACGCTGATGGGCGGCAACATCGGCCTCCCGATCCTCGAACAGCAACCGCTCCCCGAGGGCGGCGTCTACGTGCTCGAGCTGTCGAGCTACCAGATCGACCTGACGCAGACGCTCGATTGCGACGTCGCGGTGCTGCTCAACATCACGCCGGATCATCTCGATCGCTACGACGGCTTCGAAGGCTATGCGGCGTCCAAGGCGCGGCTGTTCGCGATGCAGTCGGCCGGGCATGACGCGGTCATCGGGATCGGCGATGCACCGTCCGCGTTGATCGCGCGCGGACTGTCGGCGAAGGGCGAGCACCTTACCAAGATCGCGCCGGGCGTCTGCATGGATCAGAGCAACTGGCCGACGTTGCAGGGCCCGCATAACGCGCAGAACGCGCTCGCAGCGATCGCGGTCGTTAAGGCGCTGGGCGTGAGCGAGGTCGATATAGACCGTGGCCTCACCAGCTTCACGGGCCTGCCGCACCGCATGCAGCAGATCGCCTCGTACGGCGGCGTGGCCTATGTCGACGACAGCAAGGCGACCAATCCGGAGAGCACCGCGCCGGCTTTGGCTGCGTTCGCCCGGGTCCACTGGATCGTCGGCGGCCGCGCGAAAGGGGATGACCTCGACGCGTGCAAGCCGGCGTTCGGTCACGTCGTCCACGCCTACACCATCGGCGAGGCGGGGCCGAGGTTCGCCGAAATCCTGAAAGACTCCATGCCCGTCGAGAATGTCGGCACGCTCGACGCAGCGATCCGCAGCGCCGCCGCCAACGCGTCTCCCGGCGACACGGTGTTGTTATCGCCCGCCTGTGCTAGCTTCGATCAGTTTCGCGATTACGAAGCACGCGGGGCGGCGTTCCGCGTGGCAGTGGAGTCGCTGGCATGACCGATATGCGAGCGGGGACGATCGATATGGCGGGCGATATGTCCGGGCAGAAGAACGGGATCGTCGCCAAGATGAAGCGGCGCGGCGGGCGGGGCGATCAGTCGCCGCTTGGTACGTGGTTCTGGGATATCGACCGGATGCTGCTGCTGCTGACGCTGTTCCTGATTGCGATCGGCCTGATCGCGGTGGCGGCGGCGTCGCCGGCGAGTGCGGTCCGCTATTCGGGCGAGCATCACAAGATCGCGCCGCTCTATTATTTCTGGCGGCAGCTGATGTGGGTGGGCGTGTCGTTGCCGGTGCTGTTCGGCGTATCGATGATGCCCGTCGCGATGGCGCGGCGGATGGCGATCGGCGGGTGCGCGCTGTTCGTGCTGATGCTGATGGTGACGCCGTTCATCGGGGTCGAAGCCAATGGCGCGCGGCGCTGGCTCGGCGTCGGGTTCGCGCAGTTCCAGCCTTCCGAGTTCCTGAAGCCGCTGTTCATCGTCACCGTCGCGTGGCTGTTGTCGCTGCGGGCGAAAGATGCCGAGCTGCCGACCGTGCTGATTACGGGTGCGATGACCGCGCTGGTCGCGGTGCTGTTGATGCTGCAACCCGATTTCGGCCAGACGATCATTTTCTGCTCGGTATGGCTGGCGCTGCTGATGATCGCGGGGACGCCCGTGCGGATACTCGTCGGGCTCGTGGCGCTCGCGCCGGCCGGGCTGGTCGCCGCCTATATATTCTATGGCGTGGCACGGTCGCGGATCGACGCGTTCCTGTTTCCGGGCGTCGAGGGCGAGGGTGCGTCGGACCATTTCCAGACGAATGCCGCGCATAGCACGCTGACCGCAGGCGGCTGGACCGGCACCGGGCCAGGCGCGGGGGCGGCAAAGTTCGGGCTGCCTGAGGCGCATACCGATTACATTTTCTCGGTGATCGGCGAGGAATTCGGGCTGATCGCGTGTTCGGTGATCGCGGTGATCTTCCTTGCGATTGTTGTCCGGGTGTTCGTTAAACTGCTGGACGAGCAGGACGAATTCAAGCTGTTGGCCTCTGCCGGGCTTGCGACGCAGTTCGGGGCGCAGGCTCTGGTGAGCATGGCGGTTAACACCGGCCTCGCACCATCTAAGGGTATGACGCTGCCGTTCATCAGCTATGGCGGCTCGTCGATGATCGCGTTGTCGGTCGGCATGGGGTTGCTGCTGGCGTTTACCCGGCGCAATCCGTTTCTCACGCGGAGCCCCTATGTCGTCCGCTGGAGTGGTGAATGAGTAAGCATTACGTCCTCGCAGCCGGTGGAACCGGGGGACACATGGTCCCGGCAGCAGCGCTTGCGGCCGAGTTGACCAAACGCGGCCACCGTGTCGCGCTGGTCAGCGATGCGCGCGGCGTGCGCTTTCCGGGATTGTTCGAGGATATTCAGACGCATGTCCTGCCGGCTGGACGCTTTACCGGCGGGCCGCTCGGCTGGGCGAAGGCCGCGCAGGAGATGTGGCGCGGGCGGGCGATGGCGCGCGAACTATACCGGACGTTCAAGCCCGCCGCGGTGATCGGCTTTGGGGGGTATCCTGCTTTGCCGGCGTTGCTGGCGGCGTTCGCGGACAAGATCCCGACGGCTGTGCATGAGCAGAATGCTGTGCTGGGGCGGGTGAACCGCTTTGTCGCGGGACGCGTCGATGCGATCGCGACGTCATCCGAGCCGACCGAGCGCCTCGCGCCGAAGCTGCTGGGGAAGACGCATCTGGTCGGCAACCCGGTGCGCGAGGCGGTGCTGGCGTTGCGCGCGCGGCCGTATCCGCTGCTGGAGGAGGACGGGATTTTCCGCGTGCTCGTGACAGGCGGGAGCCAGGGGGCGAGCATCCTGTCGCAGGTCGTGCCCGATGGGTTGGCGATGCTCCCCGTGACGTTCCGGCGGCGGTTGCAGGTGACGCATCAGGCGCGGATCGAGGATATCGATGCGGTGCGCGCCAAGTACGCCGAGCATCAGATTCCGGCTGAACTCGCGACGTACCTGCCCGATATGCCCGAGCAACTGGCGTGGGCGCATCTTGTGATCGCACGCGCAGGGGCGTCGACGATTTCTGAACTGACCGCAGCGGGACGGCCAGCGATTTTGGTGCCGTTGCCGGGCGCGACCGACGATCACCAGACGGTGAACGCGCGCGAGATCACGCGGGCGGGCGGCGCGCGGACGATCGCGCAGGGAGACTTTACCGCAGTGGAACTGGCCAAGCAGATGCAGAAACTCGGGCTCGATCCGGCGGCGTTGCAGAATGCGGCGGGGCGTGCGCGGAGTTGCGGGCGGCCGAATGCGGCGAGCGATCTGGCCGATCTGGTCGAGAGCCTTGACGCGCCGGTGATCCGCCTGCCGATCGGTGCGCCCTCCAAGCCAAAGGCGCAGTTCGCATGAAGGGCGTCGCGACGGACATCGGCACGATCCACTTCGTCGGGATCGGCGGGATCGGCATGTCGGGCATCGCCGAGGTGATGAAGAACCTCGGCTACCGCGTGCAGGGGTCGGACGTGGCCGAGGGCTATGTCGTGCAGGGATTGCGCGACAAGGGCATTCCGGTGGCGATCGGCCATGTCGCGTCGAACATCGGCGATGCCGCGGTGGTGGTCGTGTCGACCGCGATCGTGCGCTCGAACCCGGAGGTCGAGGCGGCGTTGAACGCGCGTGTGCCGGTGGTGCGGCGTGCGGAAATGCTGGCCGAACTGATGCGGCTGAAGTCTACCGTTGCCATTGCCGGCACGCATGGGAAGACGACGACGACGTCGATGGTGGCCGCGTTGCTCGACGCGGGCGGGGTCGATCCTACGGTCATCAATGGCGGGATCATCAACTCGTACGGCTCGAACGCGCGGCTGGGTGCGAGCGACTGGATGGTCGTGGAGGCGGACGAGAGCGACGGCAGCTTCCTGCGGCTCGACGGGACGATCGCGGTGGTTACCAACATCGATCCCGAGCATCTCGATCATTACGGCTCGTTCGAGGCTGTGAAGGATGCGTTCGTCGAGTTCGTCGAGAACGTGCCGTTCTATGGCGCGGCGTTGCTGTGTCTCGATCATCCGGAGGTGCAGGGAATCCTGCCTCGGGTGCGCGATCGTCGCGTGGTGACGTACGGTTTCTCGGCGCAGGCGGATGTGCGCGGCGTTGAAGTCACGCCTATCCCGGGCGGCAACCGGTTCGACTGCGTGGTGCGCGAGCGCGATGGCGCGACGCGGACGATTCACGGGATCGAGATGCCGATGCCTGGGCGACATAACGTCCAGAACGCGCTGGCGGCGATCGGCGTGGCGCTGGAGCTCGGGATTGCGGACGCGACGATCCAGCAGGGATTTGCCAAGTTCGGCGGCGTGAAGCGGCGGTTCACCAAGGTCGGCGAAGTCGACGGTGTCACGATCATCGACGATTACGGCCATCACCCGGTCGAGATCCGGGCCGTGCTGGCGGCGGCGCGTGAGGGCGTGAAGGGTCGCGTGATCGCGGTCGTGCAGCCGCATCGCTATTCGCGATTGGGCAATCTGATGGAGGATTTCCAGACGGCGTTCAACGATGCGGACCGGGTGTTGGTGACGCCGGTCTATGCGGCGGGTGAGGCGCCCGTTGAGGGCGTCGATGCCGAAGCTTTAGTCGAGGGGTTGAAGCGGCGGGGGCACCGGTTTGCGGGTGTGGTCGCGAATGCGGATGCGTTGGCGGTCGAACTGGCGACGACGATCGAGGCGGATGACATGGTTGTTTGCCTCGGCGCGGGTGACATTACCAAGTGGGCTGCGGGGCTGGCTGACGCGATTGCCGCTGAGCGCGCCAAGGTGCTGGCGTGAGTTCTGCGGCACCTTGTTTCCCCGCGAAGGCGGGGACCCAGACTGGGCTCCCGCCTTCGCGGGAGAACATCAGGGGGAGCGTCGAGGCCGGTGGCTCGCTTGGGGACTTTATCTGGTTTCGGACCGGCGGCGCAGCTGAGTGGCTCGTGCGGCCTGCGGATGTCGAGGATCTGGCGGAGTTGTTGAAGGGGCTCGATCCTTCCACGCCGGTGCTCCCGGTGGGAGTCGGCTCGAACCTGATCGTTCGCGACGGCGGCGTGCCAGGCGTGGTGGTACGGCTTCCGAAAGCTATGGCGAAGGTTTCGGTGCAGGACGGCCGCGTTCGGGCTGGCGCCGGAGCGATGGGAATTACCGTCGCTAGTGCCGCACGTGATGCGGGGATTGCCGGGCTCGAGTTTCTGCGTGGGATTCCGGGGACTGTGGGCGGCGCGGTTCGTATGAACGCTGGCGCTTATGGGCGGGATGTCAGCGACATTCTGGTCGAGGCTACCGTCGTCACGCGCGAGGGTTCGGTCGAAGTCTGGCCTGCCGAAAAGCTTGGTTTCACCTATCGTCATTCGGACCTGCCAGTGGGCGCGGTGGTGGTCGAGGCGGTGTTCTCCGGAACCCCCGGCGAGCCTGCGGTGATCGGTGCGGAGATGGACCGGATCGCGGCCGAGCGTGAGGCTTCGCAGCCTTTGCGGTCGCGCACCGGTGGGTCGACGTTCAAGAATCCCGAGGGGCACAAGGCCTGGGCGTTGATCGACGCGGCCGGGTGTCGGGGGCTGACTCGCGGCGATGCGCAGGTCAGCGAGAAGCATTGTAATTTCCTGCTGAACCTCGGGTCCGCGTCGAGCGCGGAGATCGAGGCGCTGGGTGAAGAGGTACGGGACAAGGTGAAGGCGCATTCAGGCGTGACGTTGGAGTGGGAAATCCAGCGGGTTGGCATTGCTGCTCCCTCTCCCCTGCGGGGAGAGGGTCGGGGTGAGGGGCTGCCAAGCGATGCTACGTCTGGAACTGCCCCTCACCCAACCCTCTCCCCGCAGGGGAGAGGGCTATGAGCGCGGCCCTTCACATCGCGGTACTTATGGGTGGCTGGTCGGCGGAGCGGGAGGTTTCGCTGATGTCAGGGAATGGCTGTGCGGATGCGCTGGAGTCGCTGGGGCACCGGGTCACGCGGATCGACATGGGGCGCGACGTTGCCACCAAGCTCGCCGGGGCGAAGCCCGACCTCGTGTTCAACGCGCTGCACGGCACCCCCGGCGAGGATGGCTCGGTGCAGGGGCTGCTCGACCTGATGGGCCTGCGGTACACGCATTCGGGGCTGGCGACATCGGTCATCGCTATCGACAAGGTTCTCACCAAGCTGCTGCTCGTGCCCGCCGGTATCCCGATGCCGGGCGGCCGGATCGTCAAGTCCGCGGACCTGTTCGAGAGCGATCCGATGGCGCGGCCGTATGTGCTGAAGCCGGTCAACGAGGGCTCCTCGGTGGGCGTGGCGATCGTTACCGATAGCGGCAATTACGGCAATCCGATCGCGCGGGACAGCGTCGGGCCTTGGGGCGAGTTCGAGGAGCTGCTTGCCGAGCCTTATATCCGTGGGCGCGAGCTGACGACCGCGGTGCTTGGGGGGAAGGCGCTCGGCGTGACCGAGTTGAAGCCCAAGAGCGGCTGGTATGACTACGACGCGAAATACACCGATGGGATGACGGTGCACGTCTGCCCGGCGGAGATTCCCGACGAGATCACCGACGCCTGCAAGAGCCTTGCGCTCGAAGCGCATCGGTTGCTCGGCTGCAAGGGCGCGTCGCGGTCGGACTTCCGCTGGGATGACGAGCGCGGCGTCGACGGGCTGTTCCTGCTCGAAGTGAACACGCAGCCGGGGATGACTCCGCTGAGCCTAGTCCCCGAACAGGCGCGGCATATCGGTATGAGCTATGCCGAACTCGTGCAGGCAATCGTCGACGAGGCGATCGCGGACAACCCTTCCCCATGAGCCGCACGATCAAGCGCGGACCGCCGCCCAAGCGGCCCGCCCCGCGGCGGAAGGTTGCGGTCAAGAAGGTGTCGGTGATGGACCGGCTGGTCGGGATGCTCCCAGTCAGCGAGGATACGCTGCGCAAACTCGCGACGTGGTCTATCCTCGGCGCGGGCGGTGCGGTGGCAATCGCGGCGGCGACGTGGGTCGGTATTCCCGGGATGATCGGCGCGGCGATGGCCGAGGGTGCCGGGCGCGCGGGTTTCAAGGTCGAGCAGATCGAGGTGACCGGCCTCAAGCGGATGGACCGGATGTCGGTCTATGCGGTCGCGCTGGAGGACAAGCAGAACCAGACGTCGATGCTGTCGGTCGACTTGGAGGCGGTGCGGCAGAAACTGCTGCGCTATGGCTGGATCGCGGACGCGCACGTGTCGCGGCGGCTGCCCAACACGTTGCTCGTCGATATCGTCGAGCGGACGCCCGCGGCGGTGTGGCAGGACAATGGCCAGCTGACGCTGATCGATTCGTCGGGCGTGCTGCTGGAGCCGGTCCAGCCCGAGGCGATCCCGAATCTGCCGCTGGTGATCGGGCCGGGCGCGGATCGGCAGGAGGCGTCGTACCAGATTCTGCTCGCCGCCGCGCCTGCGCTGAAGCCGCGCGTGAAGGCGGCGACCTGGGTCGGCAATCGACGCTGGGATCTGACGTTCGAGAGCGGCGAGACGTTGGCGCTGCCCGAAGACGGAGCTCCTCGAGCGCTGGTGAAGTTCGCCGAACTGGATGGGGCGCGGCCGTTGCTGGGGCGCGGCTGGATCAGGTTCGACATGCGCGATCCGACCAAGCTGGTCGCGCGCAAGCCTGGCGCGAGCCTGGCCCACAGCGTCGACGTGCCGGCTCCTGCCAGCGTGGGGGCGAGCGCGCCGGCGACTGGCGAGACAACGAATACCCCGTCGCAAACGGCGGGCGCGAACGTAACGGGCGGGGAGGGATGACATGGCAAAGGTGGCACCGGAAGGGCTGATCACGGCGCTCGATATCGGGTCGTCGAAGGTATCGGCGATGATCGCGCAAAAGGGTGACGGGGGCGAACTGATCGTGCTCGGCACCGGCCAGCGCGAGAGCCGCGGCGTCAAGCGCGGCTATATCGCCGACATGGCGACGACCGAGGCGGCGGTACGCGAGGCGGTCGAACAGGCCGAGCGGATCGCCGGGATCAACATCGAGAATGTCTGGGTCGGCTTCTCGGCCGGCGGACTCGTGTCCGATGTCGCCGAAGTCGAGTTCGAACTTGGCGGCCACCGGGTCGAGCAGCAGGACATCGATGCCTTGCTGGCCGCCGGGCGCAACTCGATCGATCCGCAGGGCCGCATGGTGCTGCACGCGCAACCCGCGCTCTATACGCTCGATGGGCTTACGGGCGTGAAGACGCCGCTCGGGCTGCATGCCGATCGCCTCGGCGTCCACATCCACGTCGTCGCCGCGGACGGTTCGCCGGTGCGCAACCTCGATTTGTGCGTGCGATCGGCACATCTCGAAGTGAAGTCGATCATCGCCTCGCCGGTCGCGACGGGCCTCGCCTGCCTCAGCGACGAGGAGCGCGAGCTTGGCGTCGCGCTGGTCGAGATGGGAGCGGGGATCACCAACGTGTCGTTGTTTGCAGGCGGCATGCTGGTCGGGCTGACCTCGATTCCGATCGGCGCGCAGGACATTACCGACGACATCGCCAGCGCGTTCGGCACGCGGCGGCAGAATGCCGAGCGGATGAAGTGCTTCCATGGATCGGCCAACGCATCGCCGCGCGATAATCACGACATGATCCCGGTCATGCCGATATCCGCCGAGGACGGCGCGGGCGAGGGGGCTCAGATCACCAAGGCGCAGCTGATCGGCGTGATCCGCCAGCGGCTGGAGCATCAGATGGGCGAGGTGCGCAACGCGCTCACCAAGCTGAAGTTCGAGGGGCCGGTCGGGCGTCAGGTCGTGCTGACCGGTGGTGGTGCCGAGCTGAAGGGCATCGCCGACTATGCGCAACAGGCGCTCGGACGGTCGGTGCGGATCGGCCGACCGCGCGGGCTGACCGCATTGCCCGAAGCGCATGGCGGACCGGCCTTCGCGACGCTAGCGGGATTGGCCTTCTACGCGGCGACCAATCCGATCGACCTTCGCGGGCTCGCGCCGCAGCGGACGACGGTGCACCGGCCAAAGGGAATGGGCATGGTCCGCAAGTTGATTCAGGCGGCGCGCGCGAATTATTAAGAGTTTCGAGGGTGCTGGCGTTATTTCGGCTGGAACAGGCCGTGACGTTGGTGCACACAGAATTAATCAGGGGCCCGGCCGTAGCGTATCTACCGGGTTGTGCGGAGAACGGCGATGAGCATCGAATTCCTTAGTCCCGAAGTGGACGATCTGGCCCCCCGCATCGCGGTGATCGGCGTCGGCGGCGCGGGCGGCAACGCGATCGCCAACATGATGCGGGCTGACGTCCAGGGCGTCGACTTCCTCGTGGCGAACACCGACGCGCAGGCGTTGAAGCAGTCGACCGCACCGCAGCGGATCCAGCTGGGCACCAAGATCACGCAGGGTCTCGGCGCCGGCTCGCGTCCCGAGATCGGTCGCGCGGCCGCGGAAGAGACGATCGACCAGCTCGCCAAGATGCTCGAAGGCGCGCACATGTGCTTCATCACCGCCGGCATGGGCGGCGGCACGGGCACGGGCGCGGCGCCGGTCATCGCCAAGGCGGCGCGCGACATGGGCATCCTGACCGTCGGCGTCGTGACCAAGCCGTTCGCATTCGAGGGTAACCGTCGCGCCAAGTCGGCCGAGGGCGGCATCGACGAGCTGCAGAAGTATGTCGACACGCTGATCGTTATCCCGAACCAGAATCTGTTCCTCATCGCCAACGCGAACACGACCTTCAAGGAAGCGTTCACGATGGCGGACGAGGTGCTCCAGCAGGGCGTCCGCAGCATCACCGACTTGATGGTGATGCCGGGCCTCATCAACCTCGATTTCGCCGACGTCCGCTCGGTGATGCAGGAGATGGGCAAGGCGATGATGGGTACGGGCGAGGCGAGCGGCGACAACCGCGCGCTGGAGGCTGCGCAGAAGGCGATCTCGAACCCACTGCTCGAAGGCGTCAGCATGCGCGGCGCGAAGGGGGTCATCATCTCGATCACCGGCGGCGACGACATGCGCCTGCTCGAAGTCGACGAAGCCGCGAATCACATTCGCGACCTGGTCGATCCCGACGCGAACATCATCTGGGGTTCGGCGTTCAACCAGGAGCTGGAAGGCAAGATCCGCGTCTCGGTCGTCGCGACCGGGATCGACGCCGATGCGCGCCCGCCCGAGGTTGCGCCTGAGCCGACACGTTCGTTCAGCTTCGGATCGCGCAAGACCGACGAGAACACCTCGTTCCGTCCGAGCGAGCCTGCCGCTTCGTCGGCCGCGCCCGCTGCTTCGTCCGCTGACGAAGAGCCGCTCGACCTGAACGCCTCGTCGGAAGTCGAGCCGTCGTCATCCAAGTCGGATGACGAGCTGGTGCTCGGTGCCGAGACGATCGTGCCGCAGGCTGCTCCGGCCGCGCCCGCCCCGCCGCCGGCCCCTGCGCCGCGTACCTATGCCGACGAGCCTTACGGTCGCGGTCCGATCGCGCGCCCGGCTTCGGCATCGACCGTGCCGCCGGCTCGCGCACCGATAGCGCCTGCGACTCCCGTGCCGACCCCCGCTGCGGACGAAGGTGGCGCACGTCGCCGCTGGCTCGCTCCGGGTGCCGAGGCTGCCCCCGAGGCGGTTCCCGCTGCACCACGCGTGAAGCTTGGCGGTACGCTGTTCGAGCGCATGTCGAACGCGGCACGCGGTGCTGCGAAGGAAGACGGCGAGGCGGCTCCCCAAGACCCGCTCGACATCCCCCGCTTCCTGCATCGTCAGAACAACCAGTAAGCGGGAAATCGTCTCGGCTTATCAATACCTTGCCTAAGCTAGTCCTCACCTCTCCCACGGCCAAGCGGTCGTGGGACCCCCTCTCCCACCGGGAGAGGGAGAGCCGCCAGAGGCTGCGAAGGGTGAGGGCACGCCAAGCAACGCTATCACGCGCAACTATGCAAAATCCTGCACTCGTCGCCGCCCCGGCCCAGTTCGCCGCGCCCGAGCGTTGGAGACATTGCCGGTTCGGTCGGGCTGGCGTCTAGACAGATGATCTCATGACCCGGTCCTCCCATCATCTCCTGACCGCCGCGCTGGCACTCGTGCTCGCGGCCGTGCCATGCGTTGCGTCTGCGCAAGCCGTCGTCCAGGCGATCCCGGGCACGACCGATGCCGACAAGCTCGGCGACGTCATGCGCCAGCTTGCGAGCAACCCCCGCAACATAGATGCGCTGATCAAGGCCGGCGACCTGTCGATGGGTCTCGGCGATCTCAGCGGTGCAGCAGCCTTGTTCGCGCGCGCCGAAAAGGTGAACCCGCGCGACGGCCGGGCAAAGGCAGGAATGGCGTCGATCCTCGTCCGGTCCGAGCGTCCGGGCGAAGCGCTGCGCTATTACGCACAGGCGGAAGGTCTCGGCCTCGACTCGCGCAATTTTGCTGCCGATCGCGGGCTCGCCTATGACCTGATCGGCCAACAGGACCGGGCACAGCGTGACTACCGCGTGGCGCTGCGTGACGGACCCGACGACGAGACGACCAGGCGCTATGCGTTGTCGCTCGGTATCTCGGGGAAGCCCGATCTCGCGATCCAGCAGCTCAACCCACTATTGCTCAAGAGCGATCGCGGCGCATGGCGCTCCCGTGCGTTTATCCTGGCGATGAACGGCGACGTCGCCGGTGCCGAGAAGATCGCCACCACGATGATGCCGGCGGGCACCGCTCAGGGCCTGCAACCGTTCTTCCAGCGCCTGCCGAACCTGCCGGCAAGCGACCGCGCGTTTGCGGTCCATTTCGGCGAAGTCCACGCCACCCCCGCGCGCCTTGCCGACGCACGGATGGCCCCACCGCTGGGCATGCTCGCGGCGGATCCGACCGCACCGGTAATGATGGCCGCGGTCACGCCGCAGCCCATAGTCACGGCCACTACCGGCAAGAAGGGCAAGCGCGATCGACGCTCCACGCCCGACCGTGTGCAGATGGCCGCGGCAACGCGTACGCCGTCGACTTCGGTGCCGACAACGACTGCGAGGACGTCTCAGCCGACGACCACGGCCACGCGTACTACGATCGTTCCGACCCCGACTCCGTACACCGCCCCGGTTCAGCTCGCCGCGGCACCGATGCAAATGGTCCAGCCACTTCCGGCTCGCACCGTGCAGCCTGCGCGACCGACCTATTCGGCGCCGAACGTTGCGGTTCAGGGCGCCCGCCCCAGCCCGGCTGCGGAAACGAACTCCGTGGTTGCCGCGACTATTCGGCCAACCACGTCGGTTGCCTCGGTACCGACCCTGCCGCCGGCAGGAACCCTTCCGCAGAGCGTGACGACACAGATGGCGGCGATCCCGGTGGGGCAGGCACGACCCGACCCGACCCGCGCGGCGAACGCGCTCGCAGCATCGGCCGCGGCCTCGTCTACAGGTTCGACGTCTACAGGTTCGACTCTGCCGACCCCGATCCAGCAAACGCCCGCGCAGGTTCCGGCACAGCAGTCCTCGCCCGTCCAGAGCGCGAGCGCCACTTCGCCGACGCCGAGCTTCTCCAGTTCGCCAACGTCTCCCTCGGTGGCGTCGACGGCGACAGCTGCCGTGTCGCCGCAGCGAACCCACGCGGTCGCTGCGAGCGAGGACTCGATCCTCGCGCGCATCGTTGCGGGCTTGTCGATCCCTGCGTCAGAGCTCGACGTCGCGCCTATGCATCCGGCACCGGTCGTGACCCCCGGCGCGATGCCGGTCTCGGATGAGGCCGAACGCGTGCTGGCTGAGGCAAAAGCCAAGACGGAGCGCGACGCAGCGGCCAAGGCGATCGCGGCGAAGACGCTGGCGGCTGACAAGCTTGTGGCCGACAAGAAGGCTGTAGCAGACAAGAGGGCGGCGGCGCGCAAGGCAATTGCCGACAAGAAGGCGCTCGCCGAGAAGAAGGCCGCCGCCGCCGAGAAGCTCGCCGCCGCCAAGGCTGCGGCCGAGGAAAAGCGGATTGCGCGCGCCAATCCCGAGCGGACCTGGGTCCAGGTGTCGACCGGTGCGACCGAGGGCGACCTGCCCAAGGCGTGGAAGAAGGCGAAGGCCAAGGCACCGACCGTGTTCGGCACCCGCAGTGGCTGGACCGCGCCGTGGAAGGCAACCAACCGCGTGCTTGCCGGCCCGTTCAAGACCGATGCGGAAGCGCGGACCTTCGTCAATCAGCTCGCCAAGGAAGGCGTCTCGACGTTCACCTTCACCAGTGACCCGGGCGAAGTAATCACGAAGTTGCCAGCGAAGTGAGTTACCGCGCGCCCTGGGCATCGGACCCGGCGCGCAGCAAAGGACGGCTTCACGAGGAACAGAACGGGTCCGTCCGTGGTCCCCGCGATGCCTTTCAACGCGACCGCGACCGGATCATCCACTCGATCAGCTTCCGTCGCCTGCGGCACAAGACGCAGGTGTTCATGGCGCCCGACGGCGATCATTTCCGCGTCCGCCTGACGCACAGCCTTGAGGTCGCGCAGATCGGCCGGACGATCGCGCGGACGCTGGCGCTGAACGAAGACCTGACCGAGGCTTTGTGCCTCGCGCACGACATCGGCCATCCACCGTTCGGCCACGCGGGCGAGGATGCGCTGAAGGCGGCGCTGATGCCTTCGGTCGAAGACGGGGGCCAAGGCGGGTTCGATCACAACGGCCACACGCTGCGCACGCTGATGACGATCGAGCGGCCTTATCCGATGTGGAACGGGCTGAATCTCACTTGGGAAACGCTCGAAGGCCTCGCCAAGCATAACGGCCCGGTGCGGAATCCAGGCTGGGCGCTGGCCATCGCCGACGCGGAATTCCCGCTCGCGCTGACCAGTTTCTCGTCGCTCGAGGCACAGGTCGCGGCGATCGCCGACGATATCGCCTATGACAATCACGACATCGACGATGGCCTGCGCGCGGGCCTGCTGACGCTCGACCAGATGCTCGCGGTGCCGCTAGTCGCCCGCGGGTGGGACGATGTGCGGCGACGGTTCCCGGACGTCGCGCCGAAGCGTCTGGTCGGGGAACTCGTTCGCACGCAGATCGGGACGATGGTCAACGACCTGATCGCCGAGACCCGCCGACGGATCGCAGCAAGCGGTGTAGCCAGCGTCGACGATGTGCGCGCCGCCGGGCAGTGCCTGGTCGGCTTCTCGCCCGAAATGCGCGAGGCGGAGCGCGATCTGAAGCGGTTCATGTACGCCAATCTCTATCATCATCCGCGTCAGTTGGCGGCGGCGGATGCGGCGCACGGGATCGTATCCGGGCTGTTCGCGATGTACCGTGACGATCCGCTGACGATGCCCGAGGAATGGCGCGAGCGGTTGCCGGTGGAGGATCCGCACAGGAGCCGGCATATCGCGGACTTCATTGCAGGTATGACCGATCGCTATGCCGTGTCGCGGTACCGCGAACTGGTCGGTCCGATCGATCTGCCCGAAGGATTCTAGGCACGCCGACCAACTCGCCATCATCCTGGCTTTCGTCGGGATGACCGTGGGGTAGCCAAACGCAAAGCGGCGGCCGGACCGAAGTCCGACCGCCGCTTACGTTGCCTTATGCCCGCAGTTTAACGCGAGACGGCAGCGACCCCGCCTGCAGCGCCAGTCGCTTCGGCGGTCTTGAACGCGACCGGAACGCCAGCGGATACACCCGACACGCGGTCGCCGCGTACGATCAGATGGAAAGCCTGGCCCGACGGATATCGGCGACCGTCGATCACCTGGCGCTCGCCCTGCTGCGTCGACGTGTAGACGTAGGTGCTGCCCTCATGGACGAAGCTCTGCTTGCTCTCGGCGGCCATGCCGATGGTCGACGTGAGGGCGGCGGCGGCTGCTACGATGATCTTGATGGTGTTGCGCATGATCGTGTCTCCCGCGTGTTGCGTTGAGCCGGATCAGGTCCTGTCCCAACTCTCGATACGAGAAATATTGCAGTGCAGCATAAACGGCAATTGCAAAGCAGACGGTCGCGGTTGCAGCTTCTGCAACGGCAGATATCGTGCGTCCAGGCGGGCGGATCAGCTCGACGCGGGATAAAAATTGAGCGTCGCCTCGCTATCGGCTAAAGCGCTCGCTTCCTTACGATACCGGAATTACCATGACGCTCTACGCCCGTTTCGCCGCGCATATCGATGCGGCGCTCGACATCCTTACCGAAGCGGGAACACTGCCGGCTGGGCTCGACCGCAAGAACGTCACGGTCGAGCCGCCGCGCGACACGAGCCACGGCGATCTCGCGACCAATGCTGCGATGGTGCTCGCCAAGCCCGCCAAGACCAATCCGCGCGTGCTGGCCGATGCGCTGGTCGCCGAGCTTTCGAAGCTTGAGGACGTCGCGTCGGCGAGCGTCGCGGGACCCGGCTTCATCAACATGAAGCTAACGGACGACGCCTGGCGCGCTGAACTAGCTGCGATCCCGGCGGCCGGTGCCGATTACGGCCGGTCTACACAAGGCGCGGGGATCACCGTCAATATCGAGTATGTCTCGGCCAACCCAACCGGACCGATGCACATGGGGCATTGTCGCGGTGCGGTGGTCGGCGATGCGCTCGCGAGCTTGCTCGAGTTTGCCGGCCACAAGGTGATCCGCGAATATTACGTCAACGACGCGGGCGGCCAGGTCGACGTGCTCGCACGCTCGGTCCACCTGCGCTACCGCGAGGCGCTCGGCGAGACCGTCGAGATCCCGGAGGGTCTGTATCCGGGCGACTATCTCGTCCCCGTCGGCCAGTCGCTCGCAAAGGAATTCGGCGACCGCTACGTCGGCGCGCCCGAGAGCGAGTGGCTCGCGATCTTCCGCACGCAGGCGGTCGCCGCGATGATGGTGATGATCCGGGCCGATCTCGCCTTGCTCGGGATCGAGCACGAAGTGTTCGCGTCAGAGGCCGAACTCCAGGCTGCAAAGAAGCCCGAGGCGGCCGAGGCGGAACTGCGAGCGCGCGATCTCGTCTATGACGGCGTGCTCGAAGCGCCGAAGGGCGAAACCCCCGACGATTGGGAGCCGGTGGAGCTGCCGCTGTTCCGCTCGTCGCAGTTCGGTGATGACCAGGATCGCCCGATCAAGAAATCGAACGGGTCATGGACCTATTTCGGCGCCGATCTCGCCTATCATTTCCAGAAGAGCCAGAGTGCCGATCAGCTGATCGACATCTGGGGTGCGGATCACGGTGGTACGGTCAAGCGGATCGTCGCGGCGGTCGAGGCGCTGACAGGCGGCAAGACGCGGTTCGACGTGAAGCTCGTCCAGATGGTCCGGCTGTTGCGCAACGGCGAGCCGGTCAAGATGTCGAAGCGCTCGGGCAACTTCGTTACCTTGGCAGACGTCGTACGCGAAGTCGGCAAGGACGTCGTGCGCTTCACGATGCTGACGCGGCGATCGGATGCGCAGATGGATTTCGACTTCGCCAAGGTGGTCGAGGCGTCGAAGGACAATCCGGTTTTCTACGTTCAGTACGCGCATGCGCGCATCGCATCGCTGCACCGGCGCGCGGAAGAGGCAGGAATTACACCTATTTCTGCCGACCTGTCCCGGCTTGATACGGACGAACTGGCGCTGGTGCAGCTTGCGGCGCAGTTCCCGCGGCTCGTGGAGACCGCTTCGACGGCGCGCGAACCGCATAGAATTGCCTTCTATCTCTATGAATTGGCGGCCGCGTTCCACGCGTTGTGGAATGTCGGCAACGACCGTCCCGATCGTCGCTTCCTGGTGATCGAGGATCCTCAGGCAACCGCAGCACGGCTTTTCTTGGCGTCCGCCATAGGGCAGATTATTCATAACGGCCTCGCCATCATGGGTGTCGAAGCGGTTTCGGAGATGAAGTGATGGCCGACAACATGGATCTGCGCGAGGAAGACCGGCTCCCCTGGCTCGAAACGGTCGAGCCGGACGAGACGGAAACGGTCGGTATCGGCCGCGTCATCGCGCTCGTCGTACTCGGCCTCGCGGTGCTCGCGGCGATCATCTTCGGCATCTACAAGCTGCAGCAACGCGCGCCGACGGGCGACGGCCAGCTGATTGCCGCCCAGGAAGGCGCCTACAAGGTCAAGCCCGACGACGCCGGTGGCCTCAAGGTCAAGGGCGAGGGCGACTCGGCGATCGCGACCAGCGCGGGGAAGTCGGGCAACGGCGCGATCGACCTGCGCGGCGTGCCGGAAGCGCCGGTCGACGGCAAACGTGCCGTCGCAGCCAAGACCGATGACGCGGCCGGTCGCAACGCGGTCGCGCAGGTGCCGGCGTCGGGCGGCCGGCTGGTCGCTGCGGCACCCCTGGCACCGTCGAAGCCTAATGGCGCTGGCACGGCCGCCGGCGGTTCGCTGGTCCAGCTGGGCGCGTATCCGAGCGAAGCGGTCGCCAACGCGGCCTGGGCGAATTTCTCAAAGCGGTTCGCGTATGTCGGCGCGCTCGGCAAGTCGGTCCAGCCAGTCGCGACGGGAGGGCGAACTCTATATCGTCTGCGGGTGAATGCGGGCAGCGCGAACCAGGCGGCGGATATCTGCGGCCGGTTGCGGGTCGCTGGCGAGACATGCTTCGTCGCTAGCTGACGCTGGTGGCTGGTCGAGCACGAGCGCGATCAGCCAGCCGCGGATCGCGTCTGAATGCCGGTTGCGATAAGCCCGGGCTTGAGTGCGGTTCGACGGCTCGGTGAATGACCGTTCCGAAGTGGCTCGTGGAGAGCAGTTGTGGGGCGGTCTTACGCTTCGCTAACTCTCGGGCTGGGATATGCGCAGAAAAACTAGCGTCCGCGCGCCGCATTTTCAGGGCGACACGCGGGGCAAATCGTTCCGGATGCGCTCGATTTACGCTTGTACGTAGCGTGCCGTGGCGCTCGCCATGGTGGCGCAACGTCGCCTATCTCGCCTTGCCTCGCGATACGCGAGGGCATTACACCGAACGACGATGCTTCCCACCGTATTTACGGCCGATATAGTCGCCGATCTGAGCGACTTCGGTTGCCGCGGCACGCGCGCCGTCCACCTGGCAGGGAAGCGGATCGTTGTCGTGATTGGCGACCCGGGCCTGTACCTTGTCGCACAACTCTTCGATATCCGCGCGTGACAAGACGTTCTTCTCGCGCAGCAGGCATATCAGGCTCTGCAGGATGACGAGGTTCTTGTCCTCGGGATCCGCTTCGAGCTTCAGGGACGTTGCCATCATCTCTCTCCTTGACCGATTTCGACAGACTATGCCTATCAGCGTGGGTTGCAACCCATAAAACGCAAAGCATACCTGTTACTCAAAAGATATCGACCGGGCGCTATTCTGAGAAGCGTGCTGGAAAAGTTGGACGTACCGGATCGGCTATAGCTCGCCGTCCCGGCGACATCCGCTTCGATCTTGACGGTGACGAGGCTGGAGCGAACCAGCATTCGAAAGGCGACCGGTTGCGGGGTGACGGAACGGGTTGGCGTGCTTATCTCTAAGCCATGTACAAACCAAAAGCCGGTCTTCCGACGCGCGAGCAGATCCTCGACTTCATCGCCACCTCCGACGTGCCTGCGGGCAAGCGCGAGATCGCCAAGGGCTTCGGGCTCAGCGCGCAGGACAAGATCGGGTTGAAGGCGCTCCTGAAAGACATGGCCGACGACGGGCTGATCGACAGCGCCCCCGGTCGCGCGTTTCACAAGATGGGCGGCATTCCGAAGGTGACGGTGCTGCGGATCGCCGACGTAGACGATGGCGGCAACGTTTGGGCGGTGCCCGAGCGCTGGGAAGCGGAAGGCGTGCCGCCGCCACGATTGCGCGTACGCGAACGAAAGCGCGGTGCGCTCGGCGTCGGCGAGCGGATCCTCGCGCGGACCGAGGAGGCCGGGAACGGCTGGATCGCGCATCCGATGAAGGTGCTGGCGCCGGCGTCCGAGCAAGTCTTGGGCGTTTTGCGTGAAGAGGCCGGGCGGCTGTGGCTGACCGGCGTGGACAAGCGCGAGCGGCGCGAGTTCGCGGTGGCGGATGCGGGTGGTGCGGCGCCGGGCGACCTCGTGCTGGCCGAACTCGCGGGCAAGCCGCCCAAGATCGCCGCGCGTGTCGTGTCGAAGCTCGGCGATCCGTTTGCGGCGCGCAGCTTCTCGCTGATCGCGATCCACAAGCTCGGGATTCCCGACGTGTTTTCGCAGGAGGCGCTAGACGAGGCGGAGCGCGTGTCGAAGCTTCCGCTCGGGGAGGGCCGTGAGGATCTGCGCGACCTGCCGATCGTGGCGATCGATCCGGAGGACGCGCGCGATCACGACGATGCGGTATGGGCGGAGGCGGACGACGATCCCTCCAACGCGGGCGGATGGAAGGCGATCGTCGCGATCGCCGATGTCAGCTTCTACGTGCGACCCAAGTCCGAGGTCGACCGCGAGGCGCGTCGACGTGGCAACTCGGTGTATTTCCCGGACCGCGTGGTGCCGATGCTGCCCGAAATCCTCTCGGCGGAGGTGTGTTCGCTGAAGGAGGGTGCGGACCGTGCGGCGCTCGCGTGCCATCTGCGGATCGGTAAGGATGGCTCGCTGAAGTCGTGGCGCTTCACGCGGGCGGTCGTGCGGATTGCGGCGAACCTCGCCTATGAAGAAGCGCAGGCGATCATCGACGCGTCCTCCCCTCCCGTCTTGCGGGAGGAGTCGGGGGAGGGCGGTGCCCCGCTCGATGCAGCCGAGAGTCAGGAAGCCCCTCCCCCGACCCCTCCCGTAGACGGGAGGGGAGATATGCTGGCCTTGCTGCAGCCGCTTTGGGCTTGCTGGCACGCGTTGGCCAAGGCCCGCGATGCGCGTGCGCCGCTTGATCTCGATCTTCCCGAACGCCGGGTCGTGCTCGACGAGAAGGGCCGCATCATGTCGGTGTCTCCGCGCGAACGCCTCGACGCGCACCGGTTGATCGAGGATTACATGATCGCCGCCAACGTCGCCGCCGCCAAGGCGCTGGAGGCGAAGAAGGCCCCCGTGATGTACCGCATCCACGAGCCACCGAGCCGCGAGAAGCTCGCTGCGCTGAAGGAGTATCTCGAGACGTTCGACGTGCCCTTCGCGCTCGGACAGGTCGTCCGGCCGGCGACGTTCAACCACATCATCGAGCGGATCGGCGATGCGGATTTCCGGCCGCAGGTTATGGAACAGATCCTCCGCACGCAGACCCAGGCCTATTACGCGCCCGGCAATCATGGGCATTTCGGGCTTAGTCTTGGCAGTTACGCGCACTTCACCTCGCCGATCCGGCGTTATGCCGATCTGCTCGTCCACCGCTCGCTGGTGTCCGCCTATGGGCTCGGCGAGGGCGGATTGCCGGCTGACGACGCCGCCAACATGGAGTCGGTCGGTGAGATCATCAGCCGGCTCGAGCGCCGCGCGATGGAAGCCGAGCGCGATACCACCGACCGCTACGTCGCGGCATTCCTGTCGGAGCGCGTCGGCCAGGTGATGGACGTGCGGATCACCGGCGTGACCAATTTCGGCTTCTTCGCGACGGTCGACGGGATCGGCGGCGACGGGCTGATGCCGGTACGCGACCTGGGCGGCGAGTATTTCCGCTTCGACGAGGGCGCCCGCACGCTGATCGGCGAACATAGCGGCGACGTCTACGCGCAAGGCCAGACGCTGGAGCTGCGGCTGGCGGAAGCGAACCCGGTATCGGGCGCGCTGCGTTTCGAGATGCCGGAGGGGAAGGGCGCGGCTCAGCCTCCCCGTGGCGGCCGCAAGCCGGTGCGCGAGATCAAGCGGCGCGGTCGCCCCGCGAACATCCGCCATCAGGGCAAGCGGCGTTAGGAATTGCGCAAACCCCCCGCGCTATGCGAGATCGGCGCGGGGGGAAATGCAATGCGGGGACTTATTCTAGGCCGATCGCGGCGTCGGATCGTCAACGATTTCGTCGCGGCGCGGGCAACATCGCCGGACCGCGCCATCGCCTATGTCGCGAAGGACGCACGGATATTCCGCCATCTCCGCGTCTATGGCGCGATCGTCGACGACGGGGCGGGGCGCTATCATCTCGATGCGCGCAAACTCGGCGCATTTCGTACCGCGGTACGCCTCAGGGCAGCGGCGGTCGTCGGCGTATCGGGCGTGGCCGCGAGCGTCGCAGCGGCCGCGACGGTCTTCGCGCTTGCCGAATAAGATTTCCCCGGAGACGCCGCGCTCCGTCGGCATGCCGATGGCGTTGCGGCCGCACCGAATTCGCGGAATCGTCCCCGCGCTGTTTCTCGCGCGGCATGCGATCGGACCCGCCGATGCGATCGCCTTCCACCCTCGCGACCCGCGTGAGCAGGCCGCGTTCGATCGCCTACGCGCAAGTGGCCTGGTCCGTGAAATCGCGCCGGGCCGCTTCTATTTCGATCTCGACGCGCATTATGCCGCGGTTGAGCGACGCCGGCGCCTCCTCGTGCCGATCGCGATCGTCGCATCGCTTGTGATCGCCTGCATCGCGACGCGGTTCTTCCGGGGTTGATCAGCCGACGGTAAAGGTCAGCCCCGCCTTGGCGACCAGCCGATCGTGCAGTTTCGCGCCCATCAGCGCCCCCGGCGTCCAGATCCCGCCATCGCCCTCGACGTCCTGCACGAGGCACAGCGCGGCTTCCGCGATCATCTTGCTGGTCGAGCCATAGCCGGGATCGCGGTCGCCCGTGACGACCGCGTCGATCCGCTCGCCATCCGGCATGATGCCGACGAACAACAGGTCGTAATGCCCGGCATCGCGTTCCGCCTTCGACGGCCCTTCGCCCGGCTTCGGCCCCTTCTCGCCGGCGAAGGGATTGAACTTCGCGATCGCCTCAGCCGCCACCTTGCCGAGATCGCCAAGCCCCGCGACCATCATCTCGTCATAGACGAACTCCGCGCCATACGCCTCGCCGAGCAGGAAGTTGGTGCGGTGGACATTCTTTGTGTTGATCGGCGCCATCACGAACGGCGCGACCCAGGCGGAGATGGTCGTGTCGTATTCCGGGATCAGCCCGCTCGGCTGGTGCGGTCCGCTGAAGCCCGGCGTCAGCGCGAACGGGCTGGTCAGCAGCTTGACGATGCCGGGATCGCGCGCGGCGGCGGCGAGCGTCGCCTTGAGGCTGGCCGCGGTGCCGCCTGAGAACGTGCCCTGCATTTTCCGCACGCGGCCTTTCACGCGCGGCGCAGGGGTGCCGTATTTGGCCTTCGCCGCCTCCTGCAAGGTCAGCACGCCGAGATCGAACGGGATGGAATCGAACCCACACGAGAACACGATCCGTGCGCCGGTCCGTGTCGCTTCGCCTTCGTGCGCATCGATCATGTGGCGCATCCATGCGGGCTCGCCGCACAGGTCGACATAGCCGGTCCCGGTCGCGGCGCAGGCGGCGACGAGGTCGGAGCCGTAGAGTTGGTACGGACCGACCGTGGAAATGACGACGGTGGCACGCTCTGCCATCGCGCGCAGGCTCGCAGGATTATCGGAATCGGCGGTAATCAGCGGCGTGTCGGCGGGCGCACCGATCAGGTCGCGGACCTCCTGCAACTTTGCCAGCGAACGCCCGGCCATCGCCCACCGAACGCCCGTCGGATAAGTCTGGACGAGGTACTCCGCGACCAGTCGACCGGTGAACCCGGTCGCACCGTAGATGACGATATCGAAGTCGCGCATATCCACCTCCTGTTTCGCCGAGTTTGCGCGCGCGGGCGCGTGGTCGCAAGTGAAACGCCATCGGAGGTGTGGCTCGCCATGCGCGCACCGATCTGCGAGGATCGCCTAATGGCATCAGATCGCAAAACCGTCGCGTTCATCGTCGACCAGCTCGCCGCAGCGGGGGATGTCTTGGCCAAGCCGATGTTCGGCGAATACGGCATCTATTGCGATGGCAGGATGGTCGCCATGGTCTGCGACGACCAGTTGTTCGTGAAGCCCACCGCCGGTGGCCGCGCGTTTGCGGGTGCGATCGAGGAAGCGCCGCCATATCCGGGCGCGAAACCGTGCCTGCTGGTCGACGCCGACCGTTGGGACGATGCAGAATGGCTAGTCGAACTCGTCCGCATCTCGACTGCGGAATTGCCGATGCCAAAACCGAAAAAGCCCAAGGTAAAGAGGGGCTAGGCGGATCGATGTTCAGCGGTTACAGGTCATGACAGCCCCAATAGCGCCGTCCCCCCGGACTGGTTTGGCGGCTATGATTCCGAGCAACTAAGATTTGTTTCCCCGCGAAGGCGGGGACCCAGACTGGGCTCCCGCCTTCGCGGGAGAACAAGGAAGAGCGGACTGTCGTTCGAACGCGGCCGCGTCCCCGTCATCCGGCTGATAAGTCATCCGGATATACGTCATCCCGGAGATAGGCGCGAAAGAGCTAGAGGTGGCGGAGCGGTTTTGGCATGGCTTCGGATCGATCCGAGCGCCTGCGATCGGCCCTACGCCGCCTCGTTGAACTGCAGGCTCGCCAATCGCGCGTACAACCCGCTGTTGGTCATCAGCGACCCGTGCGAGCCCTCTTCGACGATCTGCCCGTCGCTCATCACGATAATCCGCTCGGCCGCGCGGACGGTGGCGAGGCGGTGCGCGATGACCAGCGTGGTGCGGTTCGCCATCAGCCGCTCGAGCGCTTCCTGCACCAGCCGCTCGCTTTCCGCATCGAGCGCACTCGTCGCCTCGTCGAGCAGCAGGATCGGCGCATCGCGGAGCAGGGCACGGGCGATCGTCACGCGCTGACGCTGGCCGCCGGACAAACGCGCGCCGCCTTCGCCGAGGAAGGTGTCGAGGCCTTCGGGCAGCTTGCGTAGGAACTCGGCGGCGTTGGCGGCTTCGGCGGCGGCCCAGAGCTGGTCGTCGGTCGCGGACCAGTCGCCATAACGCAGGTTGTCGCGCGCCGAGGCGCCGAAGATGATCGTCTCCTGCGGCACCATCGCGATCCGCGCGCGGACCTCCGCCGGATCGGCATCGCGCAGGTCGATTCCGTCGAGCGTCACGCGGCCGGCGTCGGGATCGTAGAAGCGCTGGACCAGCTGGAACAAGGTGGTCTTGCCTGCACCCGAGGGGCCGACGACCGCGACCGTCTCGCCGGGCTTCACGTCGAGGGAGAAGCCGTTGAGTGCGGCGACATCGCGGCGCGTCGGGTAGTGGAACTGCACGCCCTCGAACGCGAGCGCGCCACGCGGTGGCTGCGGCAGAGCGACCGGGTTGGCGGGCGCGGCGATCTCGGGCGTCTCCCTCAGTAGTTCGGACAGTCGTCCAGCAGCGCCAGCGCCGCGCAACAGGTCGCCATAGACTTCGGTCAGCGCACCGAACGCGCCCGCGACGATCCCGCCGGTCAGCACGAACGCGGCGATCGCGCCGCCGCTGATCCGCCCGGCGGCGACATCGATCGCGCCTTCCCACAGGACCAAGGTGATCGATCCGAACACGAGCCCGATCACGATGGCGGTCATCACCGCGCGCAACATGATCCGCGCACGGGCGGCGGCGAACGTGGCGCCTACTGCGTCCGCGAACCGCTTAGCCTCGCGGTTTTCCTGCCCGAACGCTTGGATGACCTTCATCGCGCCGAGCGTCTCGGTGGCAATCGAGCCCACATCGGCGACGCGGTCCTGCGACGTGCGCGAATAGTTGCGCACGCGTTTGCCGAGCAGCGCGATCGGCAGGATGATCAGAGGGATTCCGATCATCAGCATGCCGGCGAGCTTGGGCGAGATGGCGAACAGGTAGATCAGCCCGCCGATCCCGGTGAAGGTGTTGCGCAGCGCGATCGATACCGTGCTGCCGACAACCTGTTCGATCAAGGCCGTGTCGGAGGTCAGGCGCGACGCGATCTCGGACGGGCGGTTCTCCTCGAAGAAGCGCGGCGTTAGGCGGAGGAGGTGGCGCTGCACGGTGGTGCGGATGTCGGCGACGACGCGCTCGCCCAGCCACGAGACGTAATAGAAGCGCACCGCGGTCGCCAGCGCGAGCACGACGACGATCATCAGCAAATAGTGGAACGAGGTGCCGACCGAGCCACTCGCGCCGGGGCCGAAGCCGCGGTCGATCACCCGCTTGAACCCGTACGGGATGCCAATCGTCGCCGCCGACGTCATCATCAGCGCGAGCCCGGCAAAGGCGATCTGTCGGGGATATTGCGAGGCATGATGCCACACCATCGCAAGATCGCCGATCCGGCGGGACGTCTTCTCTTCGGGTATCGGCTTGGCCATGCGCGGTGCCTAGCAGTGGCCGGGGTGGCGCTCAACGAGAACCGGGTGACGCGATCGACCCGTGCTCCGGTCGCGTCAGAGGGAGCACCGATCGATCGCGCGTTGCACTGCGGCAAAATTGCGTTACCACCGTGCAAAGCCCGATGAGGCGAGAGGATACCGCATGCTCTACGATGCCTATGAATTCCAGCGTTCGATGATGGCCGGTGCCAGCAGGATGGCCAGTTTTGGCGCCGAAATGCTCAACAACCCGGCAAACCCGTTTGCCTATCTAGGCGGTGGCGCGGTGATTGGATCGGCCTTGGAAGTGTTCGCACACGCGAACGCGACCCGTGGAAAGCCTGCCTTTGGGCTCGACCAGACGACGATCGACGGCCGCGAGGTCGCGGTTCGCGAGGAGATCGTGCTGCGAAATAACTTCGGGCAACTGAAGCGCTTCGTGCGCGCCGATGACAATGGGGTCGTCGAGGGCGGTCCGAAGTTGCTGATCGTGGCGCCGATGTCGGGTCATTATGCCACGTTGCTGCGCGGAACGGTGGAGCGGATGCTGCCGTTCGCGGATGTGTACGTCACCGATTGGCGCGATGCGCGTAGCGTGCCGCTGTCGGCGGGGCGGTTCGATCTCGACGATTATATCGATTATGTGATCGAGTATCTCGAAACGATCGGCGCGAATGACGGGCAGGGCGGTACGCACATGCTCGCCGTCTGCCAGCCCTCGGTCCCCTGTTATGCTGCAGCCGCGCTGATGAGCGCGGACAAGAACCCGTGCCGTCCGAAGACGCTGACCATGATGGGCGGCCCCGTCGACACGCGTGAGGCGCCGACCGCGGTCAATACGCTGGCGACCGAGCGGCCGCATGCGTGGTTCGAGCAGAACGTGATCGCGACGGTCCCAGGCAATTATCCGGGCGCCGGGCGGAAGGTGTATCCCGGCTTCCTGCAACTCGCGGGGTTCATGTCGATGAATCTGGGCAATCACATGGTCTCGCATTGGGAGATGTATAAGCATCTCGTCCAGGGCGACGGCGAAAGCGCGTCGCAGAGCCAGGATTTCTATGAGGAATACCGCTCGGTCTGCGACATGACCGCGGAATTCTATCTCCAGACGATCGACGTCGTGTTCCAGAGCCATGCCTTGCCGCGCGGGATCATGACGCATCGCGGGCGGCTGGTCGATCCGGCGGCGATCACCGACATCGGGTTGCTAGCGGTCGAGGGGGAGCGCGACGACATTTCGGGGCTGGGTCAGACCAAGGCGGCGCTGACGCTCGCGACGGCGTTGCCAGACGACAAGAAGCGCTATCTAATGGCGGAAGGCGCCGGCCATTACGGCATCTTCAACGGCTCGCGCTGGCGGGACAAGATCGCGCCGGTGGTCGAAGAATTCATTACCGCAAACGGGTGATCTCTCACTAATGCCGTCACCCCAGCTTTCGCTGGGATGACGGGAGGGCGGTGGTTTGCCGCCCCCATGCCGGCGTCATGCGATCGAGTTCACCACTGCGTGGCTGCTCGACTCGTCACCGCGGATCGTGCCGCCGAACAGCATCTTGAGGCGACCGCCGACCGAGATATCGGTTTCCCAAAGCTCTGCGCTGTCGATGTCGAAGCGCAGGAGGGTCAGGTTGGGGTCTTCCTTGCCGCCCGGAAACCAGGCCTCGACCTGGTTGTTCCAGAGCTTGTCGATCTCGGCGCGGTCGTTGGACGTCGAGACGTTGCCCGCCATGCACGCGAAGAAGTCATGGCCCTTGCCGACGAACTGCGCCATCGCCGCGCCGCCCTTGGCGATACGGTTGTCGCGCCCGGCGAAGAAGAACAGCGTGTTGGGCTGATCCTCGTCGATCTGCGCGGTCATCGGCTCGGAATGCTGACCGTCATGCAGGCCGATCATCACGAACGGGCTGGCCTTCAACTTGTCGATGAACTTCGCTGCCACTTCCTGCGGGGTATCCTTGTCGGCCATCGTCATTCTCCTATTGGCTTGGATTGCCATTGAGAACGGGCGGGGCGGGGGTTGGTTGCGCGGGGGCGGCCGATCGGCGCACGCGATGCCGCTTGGTGATTGCGCATGCGACGCGTCATGGTGGCGGCGGCAGCAAGTCTGCTGTCGCACATGAAAGGATCGAGAATGTCTCTTGTCGATCTGTGTCTGATACTAGGCGTGCTCTTTGCCTTTGCGACCTTGGTCGTGAAGATCATCGAAGTGGCACGTCGAGGATAAGCACACGGGCGGGGTTCGAGCTGACACTCGGGCCCCAAACGCAGTTGAGCCCCGGCTGCTGACACAACCAGGGCTCGCACAGAAAGGCAAGAATGTCCTTTGCCGAAAGACTAGATATCCCTTCTCGAGATATCTTTCAAGATCACAGCACTTCGAACAGCCCCGCTGCGCCCATGCCGCCGCCGACGCACATCGTCACCACGACATACTTCGCGCCGCGACGCTTGCCCTCGATCAGCGCGTGGCCGGTCGCGCGGGCGCCGGTCATGCCGTAGGGGTGGCCGATCGAGATCGCGCCGCCGCTGACGTTGAGCAGCTCGTCGGGGATGCCGAGCATGTCGCGGCAATAGAGGACCTGTACCGCGAACGCCTCGTTCAGCTCCCACAGACCGATATCGTCCATCTTCAGGCCGAAGCGCTTGAGCAGCTTGGGGATCGCGACGATCGGGCCGATCCCCATCTCGTCGGGCTCGGTGCCGCCGACCGCCATGCCGACATAGCGACCGAGCGGCTGGAGACCGCGCTGCGAGGCGATCTTCTCCTCCATTAGCACTGATGCCGACGATCCGTCGGACAGCTGCGACGCGTTGCCTGCGGTGACCGTGAAGTCGGGGCCCATCACAGCCTTCAGCGACTGGAGGCCTTCCAGCGTGGTGTCGGCGCGGTTGCCCTCGTCCTTGGTGACCGTCACGTCCTTGTACGTGACTTTCTTGGTCTCCTTGTTCACCAAGGCCATGTTGGCGTCGACCGGGATGATCTCCTGGTCGAAATAGCCGGCGGCCTGTGCGGCGGCGGTGCGCTGCTGCGACTGGAGCGCGTAGGCGTCCATCGCCTCGCGGCTGATACCGTAGCGCTTGGCGACCACCTCGGCGGTCTGCAGCATCGGCATGTAGACGTTCTGGTGCATCGCGATCAGCTGGGGATCGGGGGCGACGCGCATCTGCGGGGTCTGGACGAGGCTGATGCTCTCGACGCCGCCGCCGATCGTGATGTCCATGTTGTCGGTGATGATCTGCTTGGCGGCGGTGGCGATCGCCATGAGGCCCGACGCGCACTGGCGGTCGACCGACATGCCCGAGACGGTGACGGGGAGGCCGGCGCGGAGCAAGGAGGTGCGCGCGATGTTGCCGGCCTGGTGACCCTGCTGGAGCGCGCAGCCGAAGACGACGTCGTCGACTTCGGCGCCCTCGATGCCGGCACGCGCGACGGCGGCTTTGATCGAATGCGAGGCGAGGGTCGGCGAGGGGGTGTTGTTGAAGCCGCCGCGATAGGCGCGGCCGATGGGGGTGCGGGCGGTGGAGACGATGACGGCTGAGCGCATGATAAACCTCTCGAAAAGCAGGCGAATGGGGAAAGAAGATTAGGCCGGGTTAGGCCAAGATCGGTTATTTGGTGGGGGTGGGGTCGGAGGCAGGCGCGACGAAGACCTGGCTGAGCCATTCGGCTATCAGGGCGGGCTTGTCCTGACCCTCGATCTCTACGGTGAACTCCATCGATTGCTGCCACTGGCCAGGCTTTTTCTTGTTGAAACTCAATAGCTTGAACCGACCCCGGACCTTGCTGCCGGAGCGGACGGGGCTCAGGAAGCGGACCTTTTCGCCGCCGTAGTTCACGCCCATCATTGCGCCCTCGATCTGCGGCGCGTCTGGCACCTTCGACGACAATAGCGGCATCAGCGACAGCGTCAGGAAGCCGTGGGCGATCGTGCCGCCGAACGGGGTCTGCGCCGCGCGGACCGGATCGATGTGGATGAACTGGTGGTCGCCGGTCGCGTCGGCGAACGTGTCGATCATGGCTTGCGTGACCTCGACCCAGTCGGAGACCGTCTCGGTGCCGATGCGCTGCTGCATCTGCGCGGTGGTGATCGTCGCCACGGCATTCCCCTCAAAGCTCATTTGGCGCCAAGCGCTGAAATGTCTCTAGGCGTACAGGCAAGCGGATCGCAAGCCTCACCCAACCGGAAGCTGGAAAATGTCGACTGTCGTAACGTCCAATGCCCGTGATATCATCGCCAAGCTGTACCGCGCGAGCGAACCCGATGTTCTAAAACCGTTACTCGACCGCGCCGCGCTCGATTCGGACTCGCGCGAGCGGCTGATGGGGCACGCGTTGGGCCTGTTAGCGGGCCTAGTGAAGAACGAGCGTACTTATCAAGTCGGGCAAGTCCGATCGGCATAGCGGTCGATCCCGCCAGCTAAGTAGATCAGGCGGACATCGCTTCTGCGTCCGACCGCCGCCCTTCCGGATACGGCATCACCACCGACCCATCCGGCGCCGCCATCATGTTCACCTGCGTGGGGAAAGCGATCTCGATCTTCTCGTCGTTGAAGCGCTTCAGGATTGCGATGCCGACCGCCGTCCGGCCGTCGTAGAAGCTCGCATAATCCGGCCCCTTGCTGTCGAACTGCACCTCGAAGTCGAGGCTCGAAGCGCCAAACCCCGTGAAGCCTGCGCGGATGAAGATCTTGTCGTTGGCTTCGACGATCTCCTTGAGCATCGCGGGGATGCGCGAGCAGACTTCCGGAGGCGTCGAATAGGTGACGCCGATGAGGAATTTCGCGCGGCGGTGGTTGCGCTGCGTGTTGTTGAGGATTTCCTTGTTGAGGAGGTTCTTGTTCGAGATGACGCGCTCCTCGCCGTCGATCCCGCGGATGCGCGTTGATTTGAGGCCGATCGCCTCGACGTTGCCTGATGCCGTGTCGTAGCTGATCGAGTCTCCGCGGCGGAATGGCCGGTCGAAGATGATCGCTAGCGCGGCGAACAGGTCGGCGAAGATGCCTTGTGCCGCCAAGCCGATCGCGATGCCGCCTACGCCTAGACCCGCGACCAACCCGGTGACGTTGACGCCGAGATTGTCGAGCACCACCACCAGCGCGACCGCGAACACCACGAAGGTGACGAGCAGGCGGATCAGGCCCATCGCCGAGAGCAGGGCTTCACCCGAATAATGTTCGGACTGCGTGCGGTGCTCGATCGCGCCGAGGATGATCTCGCGCACCCATACCGCGGCTTGCAGCACGGCGGCGACGGTGAAGAGGAAGTTGATCGTCGTTGCGACTTCGCCGGGTGCGGCGGAATAGCCGGCGATCAGCTTGGCGGCGAGCATGACGATGAAGAAATTGCCGGTCCGCGCGATCGCCTTGCCGACGACGATGCCCCAGCCGTTGAGCGTGTGCGGCCGTTCGCACAATTTGCTACCGAACCGGCGCGCGGTGTGGAGGACGATAACGATCACCGCGCCGATCCCGAACGCGATCAAGATCTGTAACCAATAGGCCTGGATCCAGGCGAAACTCGCGGTGACGAAGCCCTGGGCCTGATCGCCGACGTCGCGGGCGCTGAAGGCAGGGTGCTTGGCGGCGGTGATGGTATTGGACGCGGTGGTATTGGACATGGGAATACTCGTCAGGCCGCTTCAGCGATCTTGGCGGAGGAGGAAGCGGCGGAAGCCGTGGCAGATATGGTTGCGAGGGCAGGCGTGCCGGCTTCGAGGAATTTGATCAGGCCACATTCTTCCCGCGTCAGATACCGTTTGGCACGCGGGAGGCGGAGCGCCTTGCGGAAGGTGGATTGTCCATCCTTCACCAGCGCGATGAGCGATGGGTGGACATAGCTTTTCCGGGCGATCGCGTGCGTGTTGCCGAGCCGTGCGACCACCGGTTCCAGCATCGTCTTGAGGCTCACGTCGCTTTCGGCCGACGCAAGGGCCTCGAACGCGGCGACGCTGGCGGCCCAGGTGCGGAAGTTCTTGGCCGTGAAGTCTGCGCCGGTGACCTCGCGAATGTAGCAGTTCACGTCGGTCGAGGTGACCGGGTGCGCCTCGCCCGCGTCGTCGACCCAGGCGAACAGATGCTGTTCGTCGAGATCCTGGCATTTCTTGACGAAGCTGCTGAGCGAGCGATCGGTGATCTTCAGCGTCCGCATCTTGCCGGACTTGCCCTTGTACTGGAGTTTCAGCGTCGAGCCCTTCACCTCACCATGGCGCTTGCGCAGCGTGGTCGCGCCGAAGCTCTCGTTCGCTTCGGCATAGGCTTCGTTGCCGATGCGGATGTGGCCGCCGTCGAGCAGACGGATGACGGCGGCGACCGCGCGCTCGCGGGTCAGCGAGCGTTTGCGGAGGTCGGCCTCGACCGCCTTGCGGATCTTGGGGAGCGCATGGCCGAAGTCGGCGCAGCGCTCGTATTTGGCGGCTTCCTGCGCTTCGCGGAAGCCGAGGTGATAGCGGTATTGCTTGCGCCCCTTCTCGTCCCAGCCCACCGCCTGGATATGGCCATTGGGCTTGGGGCAGAACCACGCATCGCGATAGGCGGGGGGCAGGCCGATCGCGTTCAGCCGGTCAATCTCGTCGCGGTCGGTGATGCGTTCGCCCTTCGCATCCCAATAGCCCCAGCCATTCCGCATCTTCTTGCGGGTAATACCGGGCTTGGAATCATCGGAATACACGATCTTTGTGGGCAATGCGGTGGTCCTTCCGGTCTGGAAATGTTCGGGAGGACGCATCGTTCCGGAACGACCCGCGCGACGCGGGGTTGAGGGAGCACCGGATTTCACTGGAGACATGACATGGCCGATCTTTCCCAAGCTCGCGTACTGATGCTCGCTGCCGACGGTTTCGAGACCGTCGAGCTGTTCGAACCGCGCAAGGCGCTGGAGGCGGCGGGCGCGAAGGTGCAGCTCGCCTCGATCAAGATGGACCCGATCCAGGGCATGAAGGGCGACATCAACAAGGCCGAGACGGCGACGCCCGACCTGACGCTCGACGAGGTCGATACCGACGATTACGACGCGCTGGTGCTGCCGGGCGGCGTCGCCAATCCGGACACGATGCGCCAGCAGGAGCGCGCGATCGAGATCATCACCGAGTTCATGGAAGACGGCAAGATCATCGCAGCGATCTGCCATGCGCCGTGGTTGCTGGCCGAGGCTGACGTGATCGATGGGCGTCGTCTGACGAGCTACCCTTCGATCCGGACGGACCTGGAGAATGCGGGCGCGGATGTGGTGGACGAGGAGGTTGTGGTCGACGGCAACCTGATCACCAGCCGCAAGCCGGACGATATCCCGGCGTTCAACAGGGCGATCATCGAGGCTCTGGAGGAAGAACTGGCGGACGAACCGGTCGATTGATGCGTGACGCTCCCCTCTCGCTAGCGGGAGGGGAGGGCCCGGTGCATCGGGCGGAATGTCTGTTCGCCGCGCTTTCGGGCGAGATAGGTGTCCAGCCCGATCTGCGCGCCGATCAGCATGTAGACGAACGGCTGAAACGCGATGCCGACGAATGCCGCACCGAACAGATAGATGATCTGTGCCGTCTGGAGCGCACCCGCGAGCGGCCCCGCCCAGGCGAACTCGTCGGAAGGATCGGCATGGCGACGGCGCAGCACCTCCATGCGGAAGATGCCGATGACGTTGATCGACAGCCAAAGCGCGAGCCCGAAATAACCCTGCTCGCCGAGCATCTCGAAATAGGCGCTGTGGAAGGCGCGGGCCTTGTCGGTCTCGACGCGCGGGCCGGCGGGCGCGCCGGTGCCTTCGGACTTGAGATCGAACCGGATACGGTTGCCGCGATACGCCTCGAAGCCGCCCCCGAACGGATGGGTCTTCGCGTATTCGATCGTCCACTGCCACACTGCCAGCCGCGTCGCGGCGGAACTATCGGCGTCATAGGTCTTGATGGTATTCATCCGATCGGTGAACGCCGAGGGGAGGAACGGGACCGCCGCGAGGCCGAGTGCCGTGACCCCCGCAACATACAACGCCTTGCGCTTGACCGCGCGTACCGACAGCACCGCGAGCAGGACGATGCAGACCAGCCCGGTCCGCGTCGACGTTCCGACCGGGATCAGCAGGCATGCGAAGACGAGCGCGAGGCAGTAGCCCTTCACGCGCCAATCGGGCTTGAAAATCGTGCCATAGGAGGCGAACCAGAAGATGATCGGGATGATCGCCACCGCGACGGCGCTGATCGTGCTGCCCTCGTACAGCCCCGAATTATTGTCGACCATCAGGTTCAACTGGCCGTAGCCGCCGCCACCGCTGGCGACCGTCTTGATGCCGCCGACGATGATGATCGACGACGCGGAGAGGATCATGAACAGCAGCAGCGCTTCGATCCGCAGGCGCGTCCGCAGGGTCAGCGGCAGGAACGCGGCGAAGATCAGCGTCTTCCAGACCCAGTCCCATTTCTCCTTTGCCTCGACCGGAAAGTCGGCGCCGAGCGTCGTCGCCCAGCAATAGAGCATCAGCAGCACGATCAGCACCTGCCGCGCGCCGACCCGCGTGTCGCGCTTGTCGTCCGCAAGCACCCAGCCACCGACCGCTAGTGCCACCGCGATCAGCGAGATCGGCACGGTGTTGAGCAGCAGGTACGTCAGCCGCTGCGGCGAGACGATGTCGATATAGACATAGACGAGCACGAGCAGGAACGGACGCTTGAAGCCCATCACGAAGAATGCGATCAGGAACGCAATGAACGAAAGGTCACGCATCGGCGCGGGGTTTCTCGTCGCGCGGGGGCGGCTTGTCCGCCGTATCGTGCGGGCTGGGCTCGCGATCGAGATCGGGTCGCTTGAGCAGCAGGAACGCGGCGAGCATCATCAGCCCGTGGCTGAGGCCGAGCGCGAGATTGTCGATCATGGGTGCGGCCTCCTTTCCCGAGCGTGCGTGACGGAATGTCCGTAGCCATAGTCGGTTGACGCGCCGTTAAGCGATCTGTGGCAGACGGCCTCCACGATGCGTATCCTTCATATCCTCGATCACGGCCTGCCGCTGCAAAGTGGCTACACGTTCCGCACGCGGGCGATCCTCAAGGCACAGGAGGGACTCGGCTGGACCGTCGCGGCGGTGACCGGCCCGCGCCACGGCGTCGCGCCTGCCTCAGTGGAGTCGGTCGACGGGCTTACCTTCCACCGTACCGCTGCCGGCGTGAACCCGGGGCCGCTGGGCGAGGTCGCAGGCATAGCGACGTTCGCCAAGCGGATCGAGGCGGCGGTCGATGCCTTCAAGCCCGACATTCTCCACGCCCATTCGCCGGTGATCGACGCGCTCGCCGCGCTGATCGTCGCGCGCAAGCGGAAGCTGCCTTTAGTATACGAGATCCGCGCGTTCTGGGAGGATGCGGCGGTCGGCAACGGGACGGGGACGGCCACGTCGCTCCGCTACCGCGCGACGCGCGCGCTGGAGACTTGGGCGGTACGGCGGGCGGATGCGGTGGCGGTGATCTGCGAAGGTCTGCGCGGCGACCTGATCGCTCGCGGGATCGCGGCCGACAAGATCATTGTATCGCCCAATGGCGTCGACCTCGACCTGTTCGGCACCGCGCCGCCGCGCGACGATGCGCTGGGGGCTGAACTTGGGCTCGACGGCGCGGATGTCGTCGGGTTCATCGGCAGCTTCTACGATTACGAAGGGCTCGACGATCTGATCGCGGCGATGCCGGCGCTAATTGCGGTACGTCCCAAGGCGCGGCTGCTGATGGTCGGTGGCGGACCCATGGAGGCGGCGTTGCGCGCGCAGGCAGAGACGTCGCCGGTGGCGGACGCGATCCGCTTTGTCGGGCGCGTGCCGCATCAGGAGGTCGAGCGCTATTACGGGCTGGTCGATATCCTTGCCTATCCACGCAAGCGAATGCGGCTGACCGATCTCGTCACGCCGTTGAAGCCGCTGGAGGCGATGGCGCAGGGACGGCTGGTCGCGGCGTCGGACGTCGGCGGACACCGCGAACTGATCCGTGACGGCGATACGGGCACGCTGTTTCCGCCAGACGACCCGCAGGCGATCGCGGATGCCCTGGCGGGGATGTTCGCGGACCGTTCGGGCTGGGAGGAACGGCGTGCGCGCGGGCGTGCGTTCGTCAAGGAAGAGCGTAACTGGTCGTCAAACATTCGGCGCTATGATCCTCTTTATGGACGGCTGATCGCGGCCGCCACACGGGAAAATTGATGGTCGCGCATATCCGCCAAAGCCTGATCCGAGCGCTGCCCTTGTATGGCGCGGGGGCAAGCGGCGTACTCATGGCCGTGACCGTCGCGTTGCTTTCGACCGAGGCACTCGAGAATCTGGTGTGGACGACGGGCGTGGCGACACTGGTGCCGGCCGCATCGCCGCCGCTCGGCATGACGGCGCGGGTGTTGCTCGCGCTGGGTAGCGGAGTGCTGGTCGGTGCGCTGCTCTGGTCGTCGCTGTTCCTGCTGTTCGGGCCGGGCGGGCTGCTCGTCGGGCGCACCCCGCGCGAGGACGGCATGCCGGTCATCCGCCGCGCCGACGCGCATCCCGATGCGCCGCCGCGCAAGCCTATGTCGGCGGCCGATCTCGGTACGCCGATGATGGAGGTTGGTGTCGGCGCGGCGCGAGACGAACGTGGTATCCCGGTCGATCTCGACCTGCCACTTGCCGCATTCGATCCAAAGGCGATCCGGCCGGTGCCGATGGAGCCGGTGCGGCCGGTATCGCCGCTGGCGCAGCCGCAGCCGCAGCCGCAGCCCACGATGGTCGCACCGGTGATTGAGGTTTCGCCGACGGCCGAACCGGAGACGTTCGTGACAGCGCCTGCGCCGCAACCGGTCGAGCCGCCGTCCGTCGAGGTGCCGGTCGTCGAGGCGCCCGAGCCGATGCCGGAGGTCAGCGCGCCGACACCGATCGCCCGGCCGCCGCGTGCGCCCACCGAGCCGATCACGCCGCCGACGATCGAGACGTTGTTGCAGCGGCTGGAGCAGGGTGCGCTGCGGCGGGGGCGTATCGGCTCGCACTGAGACGGATCTTTACCTGGGCGACCAACACGCAACGTCGGCCGCACGGCCGATGGGGCTTCATCGGTCTACACTGCACCGTCATTCCCGCGCAGGCGGGAACCCATACTGGCAGACCGCGCAATATGATCGCTGCCGGTTGAGCATATCGGTCCCCGCCTCCGCGGGGATGACAGTAAGGTATGTCGGATGGGACCGGGATAACTCACCCGGATAAGTAAGTAAGCCTGAGCCCAGCCTCATGGCGCGATGGCACGCCTCAGTTTTGCCCGTTGTGCCCTGCCGTATCCGACCTGGCCGAAACCGCTGTTTCTGGTGCCATCGCTCTGATACCCATAGCTCGAAAATATCGAGGAGGGGTCAATGGCGAACGCCGAAACCACGACTGGCGAGCCGGAGAAAGGTGCATCGCGGTACGCGTGGTACGTGCTGTCGATCCTGTTCCTCGTCTACGTCCTGAACTTTGTCGACCGGCAGATCATCTCGATCCTGGCGGAGGACATCAAGCGCGACCTGGGGCTGAAGGACCAGGATCTCGGGTTCCTGTACGGCACCGCGTTCGGCGTGTTCTATTCGCTGTTCGGCATTCCGCTCGGGCGGCTGGCGGACAATTGGCACCGGGTGCGGCTGATGACGATCGGGTTGTCGCTGTGGTCGGTGATGACTGCGCTGTCGGGATTTTCGAAAACCGGCGGGCATCTCGCTGCGGCGCGGATCGGGGTCGGGATCGGCGAGGCTACCGCGAGCCCGTCGGCCTATTCGATCATCTCCGATTATTTCCCGAAGCGGCTGCGTGCGACCGCGCTGTCGATCTATTCCGCGGGGCTGTACGTCGGCGGGGGCTGTTCGTTGTTCATCGGCGGGCTGATCGTACAGGGCTGGAACCGCGCCTATCCCAGCGGCGGGCCGCTCGGGCTGGTCGGCTGGCAGGCGGCATTCATGGCGGTCGGCCTGCCGGGGCTGCTGCTCGCGGTGTGGATCGCGACGTTGAAGGAGCCCATTCGCGGGCTGGTCGAGGGTTTGCCGGAGCCGGAAAAGCATCCTGCGCCGTTCCGTGCATTCGGCGCCGAGCTAGTGACGATCGTGCCGCCGCTGACCTTGATCGGCGCGGCGATGGGAGGTGCTCGGGCGCTTGGGTATAACCTCGTGGCGCTGGCGTTGGTGGTCGCGGCGGTGTCGGGGTTAATCGCGGCGGGCGAGCCCTGGCCGCAATGGGTCGCGGTCGGCATCGGCGTGTATGCGGTGTTCTCGTGGGCGTCGGCGTTGAAGCGGCGCGATCCGCCGACCTTTGCGCTGATCGTGGGGACGCCGGCGTTCCTGTGCACGGTGGTCGCCTATGGGCTGAACGCGTTCCTCAGCTATGCGGCGAGTTTCTGGGCGGCGCCCTATGCGTTGCGCGAGCTTGGCGCGACGCCGGCGTCGGCGGGCTTCATGATCGGTAGCCTTGGCGCGACCGCTGGATTTCTCGGGCTGACGATCGGCGGCGTGGTGTCGGATCGGCTGCGGCGGGGCAATCCGGCGGGGCGGTTGTGGGTGGTGATCTTCGGTGCGGTGGTGCCGGTGCCGTTCCTGATCCTCGCCTTCACCGCGTCGTCGCCGGCTGCGTTCTATACGGGGATATTCCTGGCGCAATTGACCGCGTCGTGCGCGCTGGGTGCGGCGGCGGCGACGACGCAGGACATGGTTTTGCCGCGGATGCGGGGAACGGCGACGGCGACGTTCTTCATCGGGACGACGCTGATCGGGTTGGCGCTCGGGCCGTATATGGCGGGGCGGGTGTCGACGCTGACCGGGAGCTTGTCGATCGGCATGCTGTCGCTGCTGGTGGTGACGCCGATCACGCTGGTTTGTGCGATTGCGGCGTACCGGTTGGCGCCTGGGGCCGAGGCGACGCGGGAGGCCAGGGCGCAGGCGGCGGGGGAGGCGGTTTAAACGCTCCTGTTGAACCTATCCCGGTCACCCTCTTCCGTTCGTGCTGAGCGAAGTCGAAGCACCTACGCTTGGGGCATGCCCTTCGACTACGCTCAGGGCGAACGGGGAGGGGGCAGGTCAGTGCGCGAAAAATGCGCTTCGATACGAGCCCTCGATACGCGTTTTCGAACCTACTCGGTCTCTACTCAGCACGAACGGAAGCAGGGGGGCGGGGTGCGTACTCACGCCGTCACTCCGGACATGTTCCGGGGGCCACTGTTCCGCGAACTCACGGCTTTCGAGTTTGCGGGACGGTGGATGCCGGAACGAGCCCGGCATGACGGACAGGTGGGGCTCAGCACTCAACCGAGCGCCTGCTGTCGTTACCCCTCCTGTCCGGGACTACCCCCCCAATTCGTGGTTACCCCGCCTGGAACACACCGCAAGCGATGCGCCCGCCGCTGTTGCCGGCCGGGTCGGTCATCAGGTCGTCCGGACCCGCATGCACCACGAACGCCGAGCCGTCCGCGTCTATCAGGCCTGCCATCGTCGCCCCGGGAATGGTGATGCCGATCGTGCCTCGACCGTCCGTGCCGATGATCAGGTTGGGCAGGTCGCCCTCATGCGGGCCCTGCGGGTTCATGCTGCCGTGCTTCATGCCGGTCGGGTTCCAGTGGCCGCCTGCGGTCGTGAAGTCGGGGGCGTCGCAGCGGCCGACCATGTGGATATGGGCGCCGTGCGTGCCGGGGGGCATCGCCTTGGCGTCGAGCGTGACACGGATGCCGCCCGCGACTTCGGTGGCGGTGGCGCGGCCGACGTCGGTGCCGGCCGCGGTCTGGAGCGTCGCGGTAACACGCTGTCCGCCTGCCATCGGCGTACCCGTGTCAAGGCCGCTCTTCTCGCAGGCGGTCAGTCCGATCGTTGCCGCGCCGAGCAGTGCCAGTGTCGCAATCCGCATGTCGTTTCTCCCTGTTGATAGTCTGGCGAACCCTCCGCTGCGCGTCAGGTTCCGCCCTATACGCCGAGCGCCCAGCGAGCGACCGGTTCGTATGTCGCGCCGTCGCGGCCGAGATGGCTCTGGTACAGCACGAGATGGGGTAGCGGGAAGGGCGCGCTCGACAGCGCGGCGTGGGTCGCCAACCAGTCTTCGATCGCGAAGCCGACGCCGGCCGATCGCGCGAGCCTGGCGACCGTGACGTGCGGCAGATACGCGCGGTGTTCGGGCGCGAGGCCTGCACGAACGCACGCCTGATCGACCTTGCGGTGGAGTGCGGCGAGCGTGTCGTGCGGGGCGACGCCGGCCCACAAAGTATCGGTCCGCCCGCGTTTCTCGAACCGCCCGACTCCGCTCAGCGACACGCTCGGTGCAGGCGCGACCACCTGGCTCAGCGCGACCGCGATATCCTCGGCGACTGGTCGTTCGACCTCGCCGACGAACCGCAACGTCACATGGAGGTGCTCGTCGTCCTGCCAGCGTGCGGCGGGGACGCCCTCCATTATGTCGAGCAAGCTCTGACGGATAGCCGGCGGCGGGCGGAGGGCGACGAAAAGGCGAATCATGGATCGCGGCAGGTTAACCGCGAACCACGGCGCCGATGCAACCAGTCTGCTTGAAATGCGTCGTATAAAGGACGATATTCACCGTAACCGGCACCATGCCGGACAAAGGAGCTGATTTCACAATGGCTAATTGGTCTGACCCCCGGCCCCGCGCCACGTCGTTCGGAACGACGGCCACGGGCCAGCGTACCGAGGCCTATGACGCTGGCCTCCGGTCGTACATGCTGTCCGTGTATAACTACATGGGCTCGGCAGTGCTGCTCACGGGCATCGTCGCCATGCTGTTCGCGATGGGCGGCAACGAGTCCCCCGCCGCGCAGGTGTTCATGAGCGGTGGTATCCTGAAGTACGTCATCATGTTCTCGCCACTCGCGATCGTGTTCGGCATGAGCTATGGCCAGAACAAGATGTCGACGGCGACGATGCAGATGCTCTTCTGGGGCTTTGCCGTCCTGATGGGCCTGTCGATGTCGACCATCTTCCTGGTCTATAGCGGCACGTCGATCGCCGGTGCGTTCTTCGCCACTGCCGCCGGTTTCGCCGCGCTGAGCCTGTACGGCTACACTACCAAGCGCGATCTGTCGGCGTTCGGGACGTTCCTGATCATCGGTGTCGTCGGCCTGCTGGTTGCGAGCATCATCAACGTGTTCCTGCAGTCGGGCGTGATGCAGCTGGTCATCAGCGGCGTCGGCGTGCTGCTGTTCGCGGGCCTTACCGCCTACGATACGCAGCGTACCAAGAGCCTGTATGCGCAGGTTGCCGGTACGGACATGATCGGCAAGGTCGTCATCATGGCAGCGTTGAGCCTGTACCTCGACTTCATCAACATGTTCATGTTCGTGCTGCGTCTGTTTGGTAGCAGCCGCAACTAACTCCCGCTAAGGGTGTGACGAACGCGGGGGCTCGGCGGGACACCGCCGGGCCCTTTTCTTTTGGCCTCGGGACAGGAATGGGACGCGCAATGCGGCTCTCGATCGACGTGCGTCTGGATTACGGGATCACGGGGGACGCCGATGTGCTCCTCCAGATCGAAGCGGCGGCGATGGCCGACCAGACGATCGAGTCCGAGTCCCTCACCCTGTGGTCCGACAGTCCGATCCGGGCAGTGCGCGGCGAGGACGGGATCGGCCAGCGCTGCTGGTCGCGCGGGCATGGCCGCTTCACCGCGGAGTATAAGGCCATCATCGCGGTCAAGCGGGAGCGCGTCCAGCTTGAGCTGTATCCGGCGACGCCGCCGCGGATGCTCGATGGGGAGCTGACGCCGTACCTCATGCCGAGCCGCTATTGCCCGTCCGATCGCTTCGAGGGGTTCGTCGCGCGCGAGTTCGGTGGGTTGGAAGGCGGTCCGCTGGCGGCGGCGTTGACCGAGTGGGTGTACCAGTCGCTGGACTATCGGTGTGGGTCGAGCAGCGGGGAGACGACCGCGCTGGATACGTTCGCGTCACGATCGGGGGTGTGTCGCGATTATTCGCATCTGCTGGTGTCGCTGGCGCGTGCGGGCGGGATTCCGGCGCGGTGCGTGTCGGCGTATGCGCCGGGGGTCGATCCGCCGGACTTCCATGCGGTGGCGGAGCTGTGGCTGGCCGGGGACTGGCGGTTGATCGATGCGACGAAGATGGCGACGTGCAGCGATATCGCGCGGGTCTGCGTCGGGCGCGATGCGACGGATATCGCGTTCATGACGGTGTTCGGGCAGGCGTTTCTCTGGGAGCAGACGGTGAAGGTCACGCCTCTGGATTGAGCCGCCCGATCGTCATGCCGGGCTCGTTCCGGCATGCACCGTTCCGCAAGATCAGCAAGGTTTGGTTTGCGGAGCCGTGGACCCCGGAACAAGCCCGGGGTGACGGAGTATTCCGGTTTTAAGTTCTCTGCTCGGTAACAGGAACGCTCTGCCACTTGGACCGTTGGTCATCGCGAAGATTAAAAAGGGACGTCGCAATGACCGACATAGACAAGAGCGCGCTGGATAGCCTGTCCGTAGCACCCGACGACAAGGACGCGGAGGGCAAGAGCTCGGGTCGCGATCCGCGACAGGACGCGGGCCGGGACAAGTCGATCGCCAAGCGCCTGCAAAAGAATCCCGACAGCGCGGACGCACGTCTCGACAACGGGCTCGACGAGTCGATGGACGCCAGCGACCCGCTTTCCGCGACGGAGCCCGGGTCAAATCGCGAGCCGGCGAAATCGTCGGGCTATGACGAGGATGCCGAGCGAGCGTTGCGCGAAAAGTAGGCGTAACCTTCGCCTCTGCTCAACGAACGGGCGTCGGTCGGCAACGACCGGCGCTTTTTTGTTGCCCAGACGCCTCTCAAGACGATCAAATCGCTTAGTTTCATTCGCTTCGTCGCAGCCTTGTTGCGGTGCAACAGCTTTCATGGTCGCTTGGTGTTACGGAAAGATGACGCGTGATAGGGTCGTTGTTAACCATCCGAGCGCATAGTCTGCCGGTTCCTTGACGAGAGCGGGGTGACGACATGGCTTCCAGAATGAAACCGGCACAGGGATCGATGACCCTCGCCGAGATGAAGGAATTCGCGGCTTTTCCGAGTTCGACGCAGCGGTATATCCGGCGTTCGCTCGACGTCGGCCTGGACCGCGAGGACGCGATGCAGCGCTGGTCGCGCGACGTGGTTGAGGCGGCGAGCATCCGGGCGCAGGCGCGGCTCTACAACAACCTCCCCGATCTGCGCGCGATGGTACCGGACGATAGCGGCCTGGATGCGATCGAGCCGTTCCTGGCGCCGCTGATGACCCTCGTTGCGTTCGATCTGGGGCAGGGGCGGCTGACGAGTTTCTCGGCGTTGCGGTTCTTGTACGAGCGGTTGATCGGGGCGGAGGTTCGGCCTTGGCTGCCGTCGGCATTCTGCGCTGCGGCGGCACTCCCGCATCTGCATCCGGAACTGCGGCGCAAACTGCTGCAGTCGATCAGCGAGGCTGCGGCCACCGCGTCGGGCTGGTCCAACCGGCAGCCGGCGTTCTTCCCGTATTGGGTGGAGAAGGTGGACTCGGGGACGACGCTGGCGAGCTGACCCTTCCGATCCTCCCCCGCCAGGGGGAGGTGGCGCCGAAGGTGACGGAGGGGGAGGATACGGAACGGACGTTTCCCTTTCCTCCCCCTCCGTCTGGCAAGCGCCAGCCACCTCCCCCTTGCGGGGGAGGATAGATCATCCGCCTTCACCGGCACGCGCGCCAGCCGGTTGCGCCGCGGTTCGTCTGGTCGAGATGCAGATGATCGGCGTGCGCGGCGTTGTAGTCGGGGGACAGCGTCGTGGCGAATAGCTGGCAAGCTCCGTCACGCACCTCGCGAAGGAAGGCCGCCTTGGCATCGTCGCCTTTCCAGTCTCGCGCGACGGTGATGCGGGTGCCGTCGGTCAGGCGGAAGCCAGCGATGTCGACGGCGTCGGCGGTCGAATGCTCGCTCCAGTTGGTCGAATGGCTGCCGGCGATGCGGCGGCAACTATAGCTGCCGAAATGATCGATCGTCGCGACGCCTGCGCCGAAGTGGCGCTCGGCGGCGGGCTGGACCACGTCCCATTCCCACATCGACAAGGCTGCTGCGACGGGACAGGCGACGCCCAACCCGGCAGGTGCGAAGGCGATCTTCCGGGCGCCGCCGGTTAGCCTCACACCGTCTGCGTAACCGCATTGCCCTTCGCCCTTGCGCGGTAGCAGGACGGTATAGCGGACGCCGGCGCGGTCGAGCAGCGCGCGGCATTGCGGAAAATCCTCGGTCAGCGCGGTGAGTTTGCGCCCCGTAAACATGCCGATCGGCTGGCCGAGATCGAGCGGTGCCCAGGGCACGTCCTGCGGCCGACCGCGCAGGCTCGCCCATAGCATCAGCGCCAGCGTTGCCATGACGACCAGCGCCAACAGCCACCCGATCGTCCTCCGCACCGCCCGCATGTCAACCGCGCACCGCGTCCGACATCGGCTCCGACGTTACCGGATAGCCGAGGTCTTCGGGGATGCAGAGATGGTCGACGCCGTCGCGCATCTCGGTCCACGGTGTGACGGTGCGGATCGGATGCGCGCGTGCGTCCGCAACTGCTGCGTCGAAATCGGCGAACTGCGCGAGGCGTTCGAGATTGCGGCGGGTCGGGAAGATGATCGTCGCGCGCCCGGCATCGGTCTCTATGAGAATTTGCGCGGCGGTGGCCCAGAACAAGCGAACGTTTTCGGTCGCGTCGACACGCGCGGCGGGGGCGTCGGCAGGAAGGCGGGCGAGGTAGAAGCGCGTGTCGAAGATGCGCGCGTGCGCGTGCGCCGGCCGCCACCGAGCGAAATACTCCAGCGCATCGAGATCGAGGGTTGTTCCGACGTCCACCAATGCCTCGGCGAACGCGGTTCCGGCGTGGAGCGCGGCGCGCAACCGCTCAAAGGCCTGGGTGGAGGGTATCGGCGACAGGCCGATCGGCAGGCCGGCCTCCTCGATCGTCTCGCGGATCGCCGCAATACGCGCGGCGGTTTCGTCGTCGGGGCGGCCGAGCAATGCTGCCAGCGCGTGGTCGCCCGGATCTACCCGTCCGCCCGGGAATACGAGCGCGCCGCCTGCGAACGCCATCGCCTTGGCGCGCTCGACCATCAGCAGGTCGGCGCCGCGGAATATCACCAGCGTTGCGGCGGGAATGGCGGGGGGCAGCGGATCGGTCATCGCCTCCGGTAACGCGTGAGTGTGCGATCGGGTAGCGCGCTGGAAGCGATCGTTCTTGGGCCAGTCGACATTCGGCGTTTTGAGATCGCGACGGTTCTCAAAACCCCTCCGTCACGCCGGACTGCTTCCGGGGGCCATGGTTCCGCAAACCAAGATTTCTTGATCCCGCGGTGCGGTGAATGCCGGAACATGAGGCAGGTTCGTGGCTCAGCCTGGATGTCGATCTGGCCTGGGTCTTGTGCGAAGGCGACGAAGGTTCATTCTTCCGTGTTCTCCCGCGAAGGCGGGAGCCCAGGCTGGATCCCCGCCTTCGCGGGGAAACACGCTTTGTTCGGTCCACAAGGTGAGCCCGAAACCCCCCAGCAGCTACCGTTCCGTGGACCTTATTCCTTCGGACGTGCTGCACCGTGGGTGCCGGGACAAGCCCGCATGACGGGGCGGGGGAAGCAAGCCCGACGTTTCCCCTCGCACGCTTACCCCGCCTCGCGCTCGATCAATGCCGCCGCTTCGGCCTTCGCGACATCCGGCTTGGTTTCGCCCGATGCGACGTCGTCGGCGAGCAGCATCAGCTGGTGGCCCGTGGCTGAGCCGTTCGAGGCGTCCTCCTTCACCCGGAGACCGGAGCCTTTCGTGATCGCGCGGTCCCAGTCGGTACGGACCGCGGCCCAATAGTCCTTCGTCTTCGCCCAATACGCGTCCGCCGCTACGACCGCGAAGTCGCTCGCCGGGGCGTAGGTGTTGATGACGTATTCATGGACGTAGGTGGCGGGCTTGCCGTCCTTGATTCCGATCTTGGCGTTGTCCTGTTCGTGGACCCAGCCCGCGGGGGTCAGCACGTGGCGGTTGTTGCCGATGTAATGATCATAGGGCGGATTACGGGTCGCGTCGCGGCGCGCCAATGGCCGGCGGGTCTCGTCGCTGGTCCAGCGGGTGGCGCCGTCGTCGTAGCGCCAGCGACCGATCCCGCCATAGCGCGGGGAATCGTCGGTCTGCCACACCGTCTGCGACCATGCGCCACGCCGTTCCGCTTCGGCGAGCGGGCGCAGCGTCCAGCGACCTCCCGCGGTGTAGACGAGCACGGTCTTAGGTTGCCACGTCCAGTCCTGTCGCCAATGCTTGATGACCATCGTCTTGGCGTTGCCGTCGGTCACCACCAGCAGGTGCTGGAGGATGACGTGGTCGGGTGTATCGACGATCGCGCGGACGACCTCGTGGCCGCCACTGAGCTTGGCAGGGTAGGGCGTGTAGCCCGCGACCAGCGGCGTGGTCTCGCGCATGTCGAACGTCACCTTGAACGTGCCGGCCATCGCCAGGATCGAGGCGTGATCGCGGGCCTGGTCGCCGTAGACGGCCTGGGTTTGCGCGGATGCGATCGTCGGCGCGAGGGGCAGCGTGGTCGGCGTCAGCCCGGTCGCGAGGAGAAGGGAGCGGAACATCAGGCGCCTCACAGGTTGAGCGAGAAGGAGAGCCCGGCGTTGCGGCCGGGTTGCGAATAGGCGTCGCGCACGACCGAGGTCGAGGTCAGCCCGCGGACGTCGCTCCACCAGAAATACTTCTTGTCGGTGATGTTGAAGATGCCCGCGCGCAGCGTCGCATGATCCATCACGCGAAGCGACGCGGTGGCGTCGAACACCCAGAAGCCGGACGGCGTGAAGCAATTGGTGGCCGCGGTGTTGCAACTGTTATTGGTATCGCCGACCGTCTTGCCCGCGGAGTGCGTCGCGATGACCTCGGCGCGGAAAGGTCCGGCGTCAGGTTGGTAGAAGATGCCGGCGACGATCTTGACGGGTTCGATGCTGTCGAGCGGCTGCCTGCCCGTGACACCGGTCGTTCGCATCGTGCCCTTGGCGTAGGAGGCGGCAGCGCGGACGCCGACGCCGATCGGCAGGCGCGCCTCGCCGCGTGCCTCCAGTCCCTCGATTTTCACACGGCCACGGTTGATATACTGGTACACCGCCGGATCCGCCGCAGTGAAGGCGCCGCTGACCTGGACCTGGTCGATGAAGTTGCGGAAGCGGCTGCTGAACGCGGTCCCGCTCAACGACCAGCCGGTGCCGCTCAACCGGATACCGCCCTCGACGCTGTTGCTCGTTTCGGGCTTCAGATCGGGATTGGGGACCGAGCGGTAATTCTGCGTGAGATTGGCAAAGCCGTTGTTGATCTGGTTCGGCTCGGGCGGCTTGAACCCTTGCGCGTAGTTGGCGAACAGCCGGACGCCCTCGGTCAACTTCGCGACCGCACCGATCCGCGGCGTCACCTTCGATCCGCTCTGGCCGCGCGGTACGAAGGTGGTGAACAGCGGATCGCCCTGCGGGTCGAGCTTGTAGTGATCGTAGCGGATCGACGGGAACAGAGTCAGCAAGCCGTCGGCGAGTCCGATCTCGTCCTGCGCGAACACGCCGACCAGCGTGTAGTCGGTCGTCGGGAAGGCGCGGGTCGGATAGACTTCGCCAGCGGGCGCGACGGTGCCGTCTCGCACACCCGTCTGGCGGGTGTGCGAGTAGTCGGCGCCATAGGCGAACAGGTGGGTCAACGGCCCGGTCGCGGCGCGGCTCTCGAGTTGCAGCGTGCCGCCGTACACCTCGTTGTCGAAGCGGTTGATGCGGGTGCGGTCGGCGGCGGTGTTGCGGTCCTCCGCCGCGCCCTGGACCGTGAGGCTCTTCTGGTAATAGCCCGCCGCCCGGATACCGCTGACGATGCCGTCGCCGATGTAGCGATAGTCGAGCGTGCCGCGGTTGCGTTCGGTCGTGTCGTGCGCGGTTAGGCCAATCACCGACGTCGCCGCGAGCGGGGGCTTGGCGATCGCGCTGAGCACGTCGGTGTCGACCACGGACGAGAAATGCTCGTAGGTCAGGCGCAGTCGGCTGGTGTCGTTGGGTGCCCAGACGAGCCGGCCGAGCAGCGCGTTGGACTCGATGTCCTGCGGGTTTGCCGTCGTGCGATCGGTGGTTGCGGTGTCGTTGCTGCCCTTTGTCTCGGTCTCGTGACCGTCGCGGCGGGTATAGGCGACCATCGCCTCGATATCGCCGGTCTTGCCCGCGACGACGAAGCCGTTGGTCCAGCTGTCGTCCGAGGAATCGTAGCTGGAGCGAAGGCCGCCACCGACCAGCTTGCCGTCGGTCAGGAAATCGCGCGGGTCCTTGGTGATGAAGCTGACAGCGCCCGCGACGCCGTCGCTGCCGTAGAGCGCAGAAGCGGGGCCGCGCAGGATTTCGACCGATTTGAGCAGGTCGAGATCGACGTAATCGCCGCGGCCCACCGACTGCGCCCCGAAGCTGAACGCGTCGGGCACGCGGACGCCGTCGACGGTGATGAGCACGCGGTTGCCTTCGAGTCCGCGGATGTTGAACCCGCTGTCGCGGTCGCGCCCGGTCGATGATCCGGCGGCGGTGAAGCGGGCCGGTGCGCGACGGACGGTGACGCCCGGCTCGTAGCGTACGAGATCCTTGATGTCGGAGATGAAGCGATCCTCGATCGTCTTCGCGTCGATCACCGATACCGTGGCGGGAACGTCCTCGACCGCCTTCTCGGTCCGCGTCGCGGTCACGGTGATCGTCTTGTCCTGATCGTCCGGATCGGCAGCACGCGCGGTCGTAGCCGACTTGTCAGGTGCCGAAGCGGGCGTAGCTTCTGCGGCAGCCGGCGCCGCGTGGGCAAGACCGGTAGTGCCGATCATCAGGGCGATCGGCGAGATGCCCGCCAGCAATTTGGTCAATGTCATGTTCGTTATCCCCACGGTCTGACGGCTTGCTAGTGAGAATCATTCTCGTTATCAAGTGGCATTGAAAAGGAGCATCGAATGGCGAAGATCAGGGGGAATTGGCGGACGGCGCGCGCGACCGGGGTACTCGCTCCGGCAATCGCCGCGGCGCTCGCGCTCGTTTCGGAACCGACAGCGGCGCATATGCCGTATGTCCTGCCGAGCGTATTCGACGCCGCCGGGCGTGATCGCGTCACGCTCCTGGCGTCGTTCACCGAGGACGCGTTCCGGCCTGAGATCGCGATGAAGGACGCGCCGTTCGAGATCACCGGCCCCGACGGAAAGACCGTCCGGCTGGCCGCACCGACGCTGACCACCGACCAGGCGATCGTCGAGGCCGCGTTACCGGCGGACGGTGTGTACCGGCTGTCGTCCGGGCAGCGGATCGGACGGTTGAGCAAGATGTACCGGACCGGCGAGACCTGGACGATCGTCGGCGAAGGGAAAGCGCCACCAACCGGCGCTACGACCGTCGACGTGCGCAGTACGACGTTGGCCGACGCATATGTGGTGCGGGGCAAGCCTGGCGCCTCGGGTGCGCTGGCGACCCGCGGCAAGGCGCTGGAGATCCATCCGCTCGGCGATCCGAGCAGCTATGCGCCGGGTACGGCGGCCGCGTTCGAGATCCTGTACGAGGGCAAGCCGCTGGCCGGCGAACCCGTGACGCTGTTCCGCGAGGCCGGCTTTTACGACGGGCGCAAGCAGGTCGCGACGGTAAACAGCGACAAGGCCGGGAAGGTGACGCTTACTCCGTCCGATCCGGGGCGGTATCTGATGCTGGTACGGCACCGCGCCGCTACGCCGGGCGCAGCGGATGCGTATTCGAGCTTTACCGTGACGCTGGCGTTCGAGGCGATCTGAGGCGACGTCGATTTCTTCTAGTCCTCCCCCGCCAGGGGAGGTGGCACCGAAGGTGACGGAGGGGGAGGACACGGAACTAATGTTTCGCCTCCCGCCCCCTCCGTCTGGCAAGCGCCAGCCACCTCCCCCTGGCGGGGGAGGATTAGAAAACCGTAACTCGATCCGTGCTATGGAGGCGCTAGCGTTTATCAGGTCTGCGCGGGTGGGCGCTAGTTGGGACCGCTCTCCTTGTTCTCCCGCGAAGGCGGGAGTCCAGACTGGGTCCCCGCCTTCGCGGGGAAACAGGGGGGGCGAGGCACATCGAATGTGGGCTGTCAGCCCTCAAGCATCTCTACGAGCGCAGGAGTGAGGTACTCCTGCGCTCGGCCGCCGATCATCGTGACGAGCCGGGCGGCGATCCCTTGGTCTTGCGCGAGGCCGAGGCCGTCCGGGCCGAGGACCGTAAGAGCGGTTGCCCACGCGTCTGCCTCCAGCGCGGTGTCATGGATCACGCTGGCGGATACGACCTGCGTTGCGATCGGACGTCCGGTGCGCGGATCGAGCGTGTGGGCGCCGCGGCGATAGTCGCCGGACGTCGCGACGGCCTGGCCGTGCAGCGCGATCCGGAGTGGTGGAAGCGTCGGGCCCGGTGGGCTTTCGAGGTCCGCCCACCAAGGATCGCCGTCGGGCCGGATGCCGCGCCCGACGAGTTCACCGCCGATCTCGACCAGTGCATTCCGGATGCCGGCGTCGCGCAAGAGGTCGGCGATGGCATCGACCGCGTGGCCCTTGGCTATCCCCGAAAGGTCGAGCGCGACCCTGCCGGGTTGGCGAAGATGCGCGCCGACTGGGGCGAACGACAGCCGGGACCAGCCGGATGTCGCACGCGCCGTCTCGATTTCGGGTGTGCTCGGGGGTCGTGTGACAGGGACCGGGCCGAAACCCCAGGCATCGACGAGCCTGCCGATCGCTGGGTCGAACGCGCCGTTCGTCATCTCCGCGATGGCCAAGCCGCGCGTCATGACATGCGCGAAGTCGGGTGGCAGCATCGTCCAGGTGCCGGGCGGCGACCGGTTGAAGCGCGACAACAACGAGTCCGTTGCCCAATGGCTCATCTCCGCGACGAGCCCCGCCAGCCGCGCGACAATCGCGTGGTGGATCGACGACGGATCGGTCCCCGCGGGCGCAGCGAAGCGCACGCTCCACGACGTCCCCATCGTCTCGCCGTGCAGTTCGAGCACTACCGCCGACGGATCGCGCGCCGCGAACGCCGCTGCGTCGATCGTCGGCGGAAGCGCGATCCTCATGCTGAACGCCTCAGGGGGTGAGGACTTCGAGCGTCGTCACGTAGCTCATCCGGCGCTCGGTCGCGCGCGGGGTGGTCGCCTTGGCGTCGGTCAGCGTGGCGTTGAGCCAGTACATCCCGGCGGTCGGCCACGACACGCTCAACACGCCGTCCGCGCCGGTCGTCAATTCACGCGCGCCCTCATCGTTGCGATAGCGCTTGCCGCCTGGGATCACCGTGACCTTCAGGCCGGCGGCGGGCTTGCCGTCGACGAGGAAGCGGAACTTGGCGGTCTCGCCCGCGACCAGTTCGTCGGGATGCGTGATCGGCGCGAACTCCAGGCCCTTGCCGGTCGTCTTGAAGACGGTGGTGGTCGGCGCGCCAGCGGTCACGAAGATCTCGTTGCGACCCGATACCTCGGTGACCTTCACGTCGGTCGCGTTGGCGGGGATGTCGGCGACGGTCAGCGGGGCGGGCGCGTTCGGCTGCGGCGGACCGCGACGGCCGCCAAGACGCTTCTCGACGCCGTCGACCTTGAAGCTGCCCATGACGGCGGACATCTGCGTGCCGATCTTCCATGTGCCGGGCTTGTCGAGTTTCACGTCGAACACCGAGCGATAGCGGCCGGTCGCGCCGTTCTGCAGGGCGCCTTCGCTGCCGTCCGGCTGCCACACCTTCATGCCATCGAGGCGTAGCGGCTGGTGATCGAAGAAGAACAGGTCGTTCGAGACGGCGGCGTCGACGGTCACCCAGCCGTCGGTCCCTGAGAACACGGTGGCCGAGGGCAACAGCCACATGCGGTGCGCCGACAGCGCAGCGGGGATCGACAACAGCGCGGCGGCAGCCATCAGGCGCGCCGTAAAAGGCTTCATGGCGAAAGGCTTCATGATGTGATCCTTAGCGGGCGGAAATGGCGATGGCGCCGAGTTCGGTCTTGCCCGTCGTGCGGGCGCCGGCGGCAAGCGGTACGGAGACGATCTCGCGACCGCCGGTTTCCCGCGCAGCCTCGACGTTCAGGACATACTGGCCGGGCTTGACGTCGGCGGGGAGGGGGATGGTGTACTGGCCCGGCGCACGGGTCGCGCCGCTGATGCCGTCCGCGGGCATCGTCAGGCTGCGGCCGCCCTTGCGCCACCACGCGCGCAGGTCCGCCAGCCATTTGGTGCCGGGATCGTTGCCGCGCTTCTTCAGATCGTACCAGACCGCCAGCGTGCGCGGCGTGCCGCCACCGACCGGCTCCAGCCACACCGCGACATAGGGCTTGTGATATTCCGCGACGCTGAGCCGGGGGATGGTGATCGTGACGGTGCCTGCGGGCGCGGCGCTCGCCGGTAACGACAGGGCAGGCGCGGTGATCGCCCCGCCAAGCAACAGGAACGCGGTAGGACGCATGGCAGGACCCCTCAATGAACGAACAGGATGGCAAGCAGAACGGGAATGGCAAGCCCGGCGGCGACGATCGGCCAGGTCGTCGGCCGATGGCGCGCGTGGAGTTGCAGCAGGAGCAGCCCGGTCAGCGTGAACAGAATGCAGGCGCCTGCGAAGATGTCTATGAACCAGGCCCATGCGGCGCCCGCGTTGCGACCCTTGTGGAGATCGTTCAGATACGAGATCCAGCCGCGATCGGTAGTTTCCGCGGTGATGCGTCCGGTCGCGCGTTCGATGCTGACCCAGGCGTCGCCGCCCGGGCGCGGCAAGGCGACATAGGCGTCGGTATCGGACCATTCGACCGACTTGCCGGCAGGATCCAGGCCCACCGCCGCCGCGACGCTTTTCGCGACGGGGGCGGGCAGAGGCGTGTCCGGGGTGTGCGGTGCGGTCAGCATGCGGAGCAACGGTGGCGGCAGCATGCCGTTCTTTTCGACGACCACCGGCTTGGCACCGATCGTCGCGGCATGGTTGAGCGTGATGCCCGTGATCGCGAACAGCAGCATGCCGACCAGTGACAGCGCCGCGCTGATCCAGTGCCAATTGTGCAGTTGCTTGAGCCACCAGCTGCGCCATTTGCGTTTGCGCTTGGCGACGATGGCAGCGGTGGCGGCGGCCGGCGACGCAGGCGCTTGAGGTGCGAGAGATCGGGGCGAGTTCACTACCTCCGCCTATCGGCTCTCGAAACGCATATCAAGGCTATTGAGAATAGTTAGCAGGACAGCAGTGGCGATGGCGCGCGATATGTCGCTGCGATCGGTATCGACGACGGCGATCGACATCGGCTCGACCAGCTGATGCGCATAGCGGGTTGGGTAGTGGAAAGCGTAGAGCAGCACGGACAGGACCGCGACCGACACCGGATCGCGGGTCCGCAAGATCTCGATCATCGGTTCCCCGAAGGCACGACGGATCGTCATCCCGGCTTCCGTATCCGGCGTCGCAGCACCAGCGCCGCAGCGCCGTCGGCAAGGACCGGCGCCAGCACCAGGATCGCCGGCACCAGCGTTTTCGACGGGAATTGCGAGTTGGCACAAGGCAATTTCCGCGTCACCTGAGCCGCGCCAACGAGGACTGCGAAGCGTCCGTTCGGGTAGGTCAAACTAGGGCTGTGTGCACTTCCGTCATAAGCCGATCGCAAGCTTCAACGTGATCGCGCGCGGGCGGATCGGGACGGTCTGCGTCGTCGTCGCCAGCGTGAACGGGTTGCCGAAACCAAAGCTGTTGCCGCGCCCGTCGAGCAGATTGTCGATAACGACCGACCAGTGTCGGCGCCCATCGGCCACCGTCGCGCCCGCGCCGATCGTCGCGTAATCGCCGGCGGGGCGGTCGAGCGCCGGGTCGAAGCTCAGCCGGGTCTGGCCGATATAGCGCGCGGCGAGATAGGCGCTCGCCGGTCGACCCATCAGCGAGAAGCGCCGGGTGAGCCCGATTCTTGCGGAATAATCAGGCACCACCGGCAGGCGGCGGTCGGCCGGGTCGATCTGGTCGTCGGCGGGCGAGGTGAGCCGCGCGCGCTGGATCGTGGTGCCGAAGTCGATCGTGGCGCGCCCCGCCACGAACCGCCCGCCGAACTCGACCCCGTAATTGGTCGCGTTGCCGGCATCGACGGTGCCGAACAGCCCGTCCGAACCGACCACGTCGCTGCGCAGATGCTCCCAGAACGACCCGAAGATCGCACCGCTGAGACTGAGGCGATCGTCGAGGCCGCGGATACGCCAGCCGAATTCTAGGCTCTGCAGTTCGTCGCCGGGAATACGTTGCTCGGTGGTGGCGATGGCACGCGTGACGCCGGCCGGCCGGATCGCGCTGGCATAGCGCAGCCAGATCAGCCCGGTATCGTCGCGGTGCCAGCTGAGCGTGGCGCTCGGGGTGATGCCGAGCTTGGTCGCGCTCTGCTCGTTCGGGCCTTGCTGTTCTATGTTGTTGACGGTGACGAAGCCGCGCAGGCCAAGCTTGAAATCGAGTGCTTGGGACAGGCGCTGCGTGCCTTCGGCGAACACTGCGGCCTCGAACACCGCTTCCCTGTCGTCGCGCGCGACGACGTTCGTGCCGTTCGACTCGAAGCGACCCTTGAGGCGAGTGGTCGCATCGAGCACCGACGCGCCGACGATCCAGGGGTGCCGTGCGGTCGGATCGCTCAGACGGACTTCCTGCGTCACCAGCTCGATCGATCGATCCTCGGCATAGGCGACCGGGGCGGTGGTACCGAGCGGCGCCGCCATGCTGCTGGCGTCGTAGGTGCTGCCGAAAACATGCGAGACCATCGCGGTGGTCGATTGCACGTCCAGGCTGCCGAGCGGGCCATGGATGTCGAGCGTACCCAAAACGAAATCATTGTCCTGCGGTTCAGCGATCGAGGTCGCGCGGGACAGGCCCTTCGTCGCATATTGGCTGTCGCGCGCGTCGATCCACTGGCCGATGCCGCTGGCGGTCGCGGTCCAGCCATTGCCGATCGCCCAGCGTAGCGCCGCGCGGCCGCCGCTGCGCGCGGTACGGTTGACGTCGCGCTTGCCGCGTCCGGTGTCGTCGATCCAGCCGGGCATCGTCTCGGTCCAGACCGATGCCCGGAGCGCGAGACGTCCGGCAACGATCGGCACGTTGACGGTGCCGTCGAGCGCACCGCCGACCGCGCCGTTGTTGATCCCGGTCGCCTCGCCTGCGACGGTGCCCGAGGCGCGATCGAGGTCGGGCACGGTGGTGACGATCCGGATGACGCCGCCGAGTGCGCCGGTGCCGTACAGCGTACCCTGCGGTCCGCGGAGAATCTCGAGGCGGTCGATATCGACCATGCGGAGATCGGGATCGGGCGAGGAATAGCCGATCCGCGCATCGTCGATATACAGGCTGACGAGCGACTGGCTGGTGCCGTTGAAGGCGCTGTCGGCGACGCCGCGCAGGAACACGCGGTCGCGGCCGAGACCGAGATTGGTCGAGAACGCACCATCCGTGGTCGCGAGCAGGTCGACGAGTCCGCGCTTGCCGGCGAGGCGGTCGAGCGCGGGGGTGCCGACGATCGTGATGGACACGGGCAGGTCGGACAGGCGTTCGTCGCGCTTGCTAGCGGTGACGACGATGTCGGCGCCTTCGGCTGTCGGGGGCGGGGTGGCGCGTGAAGCGGCGGCGAGCGATCGAGCTGCGTGGTGCGGCTCGGGTTCGATCCGCCAAGTCGTCGCATCGACGCGGATTGCGCGGAGATGGGTTCCTGACAACAGGCGTTTCAGCGCCTGCGCCACATCCGATGCGTCGATCTTCCGTGTCTGCGTAGCGGGCAGGGAGCCGGCCATGCCGATCGAGATTTCGGTCTGTCGTGCGAGCGACTCAAGCGCGGTGCGGAGCGACCCCGCCGGGATGACGATGGCGGGTTTAGCGCCTGAAGACCTAGCGGCGGCCGGAGCGCTCCAGATGCACGACGCCGTCAGAGCGACGCAGGCGTATCGGCAAGACCGCGCGAAGCTGATCGAGGAGCCGCGAGCCGTCGCCAATCGTCAAAACCCCGGAAAAATGCAGCCCGGCGGCGGACGGATCGACCACCAGCGGCGCGTCCGCATACCGCGATATGTCGGCGGCAACCAGCGGCAACGGCGCGCCGTCATAGCTCAGCCGGCCGTCGATCCAGTCGGCGACCGACCCAGGGGCAATGGAACGCCGCTCGGCGATCCCGGCGACGGGGTCGATGTCGAGACGCTGCCCTGCGACGAGCGTCGTCGGCGCGCTGCCGTCGGGGTCGTGCGGCGCGACGCTGACGCTGCCCTCGGCGACCGCGACCGAGACTTTCCCCCGTGAGTTCGTCACGGCGAAACGCGTGCCTACGTCGCGGATGTCGTAGGCCCCGGCGCGGACGATCAAGATGCGCGACGGGTCGTGGCGAACAGAGAAGCTCGCCGCTCCGTCGGCGAGTTCGATCAAGGGAGTCGTGCCGCCTGTCACCGATACGTGGGATCCGCGGTCGAGTTGCATGCCGCTCCCGTCGGCGAGCGTCACCGCACGCGTATGGCCGGCGCTGGTCGCGTAGGTCTGCGCCGGATCGGTGACGGTCGGTCCGACCAGCAGAAATGCGAGACCGGCGGCGAGCGCGCTACCCGTCCCCGCTGCGGCCCACCGCCAGCGGGTTTTGCGCGGCTCGGGGACAATTTCGAAGGCCTGATCGTCGTTGGCGGGCAGAAGTGCTGCGATCGCGGGCGCCGCCGCGCCGATCTCGGCGTCCAGCAGCGCGATCGAGTCGTAGGCGGCGCGGTGCGACGGATCGGCGGCCAGCCATTCGCCAAAGCCTGCCCAGTCCATGTCGGGCGCATCGATCCGCGCGTGCCAGGCAGCCGCTGCGGCGATCGGGTCCTGCATCGTCGCATCCATCATCGCGCCCTCGTTCCGAGCGAATGCCCCCCGCTCACGTCATAGACGCCGCGCACCATAGGGCACCGCAGGTCCTCGCAACATTCAGTCATCGAGCGCCTTTCTCAAATGGCGCAGCGCGACCGCGATGTGCTTTTCGACCGCGCTGCGGCTGATGCCGAACTCGGCCGCGACCTCGCCATGCGACAGGCCGTCGATCTTGTGCCGGCGGAACACGCGCATCGCGCCTTCGGGCGGTCCGGCGAGCGCGGCTGCCAGGTGCGCAATCCGTTCGCGGCCAGCCACTGCATCGAAGGCGGAGGGTGCATCGTCGACCGCTTCCGACCCCGCGACGGATATCGTCGTATCGACATACCCCGCGTCGCGGCGGACGCGGCGGCCGTTGGCGCGGACGCGGTCGAGCACGATGTTCATGCCAATCCGGTGCAGATAGGCGAGCGGGTTGGCGATTGGCCCTGCGACAGGTTCGGCGATGTGCAGCCAGATATCCTGGACGACGTCCTCGGCTTCCGCGACGCTGCCGGTTCGCCCGGCAAAGAACCGGACGAGTTGCGGGCGGTGCGCCGCGAGCACTGCCGACAGACCTGCAGGCTGAGGACGGTCGATGTCGGCTACGGCAAGGCTCCAGAACCCAGGGGCCGCAGCAGATACCCGGTCATGCAGTCCTTGTCCTGATCAAATCCCGTAGGAGGCGCCAGAGGAGGAGCAGGCCAACGGCGACGAGCAGGAGCGCGGCTGCAACGAACGACAAATAGAATAACGGTTCGCGCCAAGGCGACGCGGGGATCTCGGATCGAGGCATTGCGAGCGGACGTGCGATCGTGATCATCGGCCGGTCCCCGATCGATGCATCGGGGTGGGCAGGCCGTCTTCGTAGAGCGCCAACAACGCGTCGAAATGATCGTCCATCGTCCGAACCGAGCGATCCGGTCGGTCGGTATCCTGCATGCCGATCGCCCTGGCGACGCCAAGGATCGCGTCGGCGGCGGCTTGCGCATCGCCCGACGCGTACAGCGCGCCGTCGTTCGCGCGCGCCAGATCGGCCGCACCGCCGCGGTCCGGCGCGATCACCGTCAGCCCCGATGCGATCGCCTCGGCGGCGGCGAAGCAGAACGTTTCCGCCTCGCAACCGTGGATCAGCGCGTCGGCACTCGCCATCAGCCGCGCGAGTGCGCCTCGCTCCCGGATCGGATCGAGCAGGCGGACGTGCGGGTTGTCGCCGATCGCGTCGACCACGCGACGCTGGCGTCCGCCGCCACCGATGATCAGCAGCCCGACCGGCGCGTGAGTCCCCGCGATCGCCGCGGCCTGCGCGACCATGTCCCAGCGCTTCTCGGGCGCATGACGGCCGACGCCGATCAGCAGCAGCGCATCCTCGCCAAGCCCGCACAATGCCAGCATCTCGCGACGCAGGTCGGCATCGCGCAGCCGCGGCGAGAATTGACCGGGTTCGACTCCCATCGGATCGGTCATCACTTTTCGCAGACCACCTTCGCGCAGTCGCTGCGTCAGGCTGTCGCTGGCGCTGACGATATGGTCGAACTGCGCGTCGAGCCGGCGGAGATGACGCCAATACCAATCGAACGCGCGGTCGATCACCTGCGTCGACGCGACGTTGCCGAACCAGCGATAGGCATAGGCGGAAAGTGGATCGGCATGCGCGATCAGCGACAGCCGCGCGCGCGATCCCGACCGTGTCCGCCAGTCCGCGACCATCGATGCGCTGCGCCACGGCGACGACACCTCGACGACATCGGCATCCTCCTCGTCGAGCATCGCATGCAGCGCGTCGCGGTCGGCGAAATAGCGGTAGGAACGATCGAGCGGGAAACGCGGCGAGCGCAGCCAGCGGACGCGGGCATTGCGGCCGCGCCGTTCCTCGCGATCCTCCTCGCCCGGCGCGATGACGACGATCTCGTGGCCGCGTTCGGCGAGCGCCGTCAGCTTCCGGTCGATATAGGTTCGCACGCCACCACCGGTCGGGGTGTAGAATGCGCAGACGTCGACGATCTTCATGCCGCCACCCTGTCTTCGACGAGATCGGCATAGCGTGCGACGGTGCGGCGTTCGGCGAGTGTGCGCAGCGTGCGGTCGATGCTGGTCAGCAGCGCATCCTTGGTGACGTCGCCGGGGTGCACCGCGACGCGCATCGTCGGCATCCAGTCGGGCATCGTGCGCGCCACCGCGGCGACCGCGAGCGAACTCGCGATGCGCGCAGGCGACCGGCTTGCCCAGGTGACGACCGGACCGCGCGCGACGATGGCGCCGGTGCGTGGCTGCCAGACGCGGAAATGATCTTCGGCGAGCGCGAAGTCGCAGGCTTTCAGCGCGGCGTGCGCACCCGGACCGTATAGCCAGGCGGGGGCGATGAACCCCGCCACCTCACGGCCGATCGCCTGCTCGACCATGTCGCGACCGTCGCGCATGCGGTGCTCGGCCTCTGCCGCGTCGAGCCCGAGGAACTCGCCTTCGCCCGCGGTCATGTACTTGGCCTTCAACGCATGCGTGGCGCCGCGATGATCGCTGGCATCGCGGTGGAACCAGCCGTGGAGGAACATCTCGACGCCCGCGTCCGCCCATGCGCGCAACCGCCGTGCGAAGGCGGGGTGGCGATCGAGCCGCGCCGCGCCCCAGTGATCGGGCACCACCAGCATCGCGAACCGCGGTCCGCCGAGGATCGCCTCGATCCGTTCCGCCAGCATTGCGATCGGCGCGTCGAACGCAGGCGAGACGTCGTGGATCGACACGATGAGCCGCTTCTGAGGAACGCAGTCGGCTTGGATGTGGTCGGACATCACCATTAGTCTCGCTCTCGTCATGGGCTCGCTGATGATGGGACGGCGCCGCGCTGGCCGCGCCGCAGTCCGAATCGGTGTCTGGACCAAAATTATTTCACGACCGCGTCGGCGGGGGCTGCGGTTGGCGTCGGGGGGCGGCGTCCTCTCGACATGACGCCCTCAAGCAAGTCCGTCCCAGCCCCCGCCAGCATCGCATGGCGGGGGCCTTCGAGATCCAACAGTCGCGAGAGGATCATTGCATGACTCAGCCGCTGGCGCTGACGCGTGCCGAGATATTCCCGCCGCTGACCCCGACGATCGTCCGCAAGACGTTTCTCGCCCGCTGGCTTGCGCCGTTGCTGTCCGCGGCGATCCTGATCGCGGCCTTGTGGCAATTGCGCAGCCTCGACGTGGCCGCCACGCTGAATCTCGTGCCGCGCTCGCCGCTGTTCTGGACGATCTTCGCAGCCGGCTATCTGGTGACGCCGTTCAGCGAATGGGTGATCTACCGGCGGCTCTGGCGGCTGCCCGCCAGCGGCATCCTCGCGCTGCTGCGCAAGCGGATCAGCAACGAGATCGTGCTGGGTTATTCGGGCGAGCTGTATTTCTACGGCTGGGCGCGCAAGCACGCGACGATGGTCGGCACGCCGTTCGGCGCGATCAAGGACGTTGCGATCCTGTCCGCGGTGGTCGCCAACATCTGCACGCTCGCCCTCGCCCTGGTCAGTTGGCGGGCGCTCGGCGCGCTGCATTTCGGCACCGATGCCAAGGTGATGATCGCGTCCGCCGCCAGCATGGCGATCCCGTCGGTCATCACGCTGGTGATGCGCAAGACGCTGCTGACGTTGTCGCGGCCCGAACTGGTGCGGATCGCGGTCATCCATTTCCTGCGGATCGTCGCGACGACGCTGTTCGCCGCGCTCCTCTGGGCGGCGGTCATGCCCGCGGCACCGCTCGCATGGTGGCTGGCGCTGGCGACGCTGCGGTTGCTGGTGTCGCGGCTGCCACTGCTGCCGAACAAGGACATCGTGTTCGCCGGGCTGGTCGCGTTCACCGTCGGGCGGACGTCTGACGTGACCGCAGTGCTGACGATGATCGCCGGGCTGTGGCTCGTCACCCATCTGCTGCTCGGTGCCGCGCTGACCGCCGTCGAACTCGTCACCATGGAACGAACGAAATGATCCTGCTTGCCCTGTTCCTCGCCGCGACCCCTGCCATTAGACCGCCTTCGACGCCGCGGCTGGGAACGGTCGAAGCCCGCTGCCGCCCGAACGAACCGGGCCCGGCGCTGATCGTCGACATCGACGGCCTGAAGGACCGCGTCGGGCTGCTCCGCGCGGAACTCTACCCCGCGCGCGACGGTGATTTCCTCGCCGACGACAACGTCCTGATCGGGCAGGGCAAGACGTTTCGGCGAACCGTGATCACCGTGCCGGCCTCCGGTCCGGTGTCGCTCTGCCTGCGCGTGCCGGCGCCCGGCACCTATGCGCTCAGCGTCGTCCATGCGCGCGATGGCGGCCACGGCTTCAGCCTGCTCCACGACGGTATCGGCTTTGCGGGCAACCCGAAGCTCGGTCGTTCGAAACCGCGCGCGGAGCAGGCCCGCATCGCGGTGCATGACGGGCTGACCACCACGCACGTCGTAATGAATTATCGCAGCGGATTATTCTCATTCGCACCGCTCAAGCGGTAATCTTTCGAAGCTTCGAAATGCGACTGCGGAAGACCGTCAACGGCAGCGTCTAGCAAATAGGAAAACAGGAAGCTCACCATGAAGGTACGGTATTTCGGTACAGCTTTGGCCGCAGTCGCGTCGATCCACGCTTATCCGACGGCCGCGTCCGTGGCCCGCCCCGTAGCCGGCGACGTGACCCTGATGACCTATAACGTGCGCGGCCTGCCATGGCCGATCGCCGACGATCGGTCGGCGGATCTCGCGGCGATCGGCAGCAGGTTGAGGTCGATGCGCAACGTCGGCGATCAGCCCGATATCGTCGTGTTGCAGGAGGCGTTCGTCGCCAATGCCAAGGCGATCGGCCGCATCGCAGGCTATCGTTATGCCGCATTCGGTCCCGGCGAGAACGACACCGCGACGATATCGCGCACCGACGACGATTTCGTCTCGGACGGCAGCCGCATGGTTGGTGAGCAGCTCGGCAAGCATGTCGACAGCGGCCTGGCGATCTTCTCCGATTATCCGATCCTAGCGGTTTGGCGGATGGCCTACCCGGTCTGCGCCGGCTATGATTGCCTCGCGAACAAGGGCGCGGTCGCGGCACTCATCGCGGTGCCGGGCATCGCGACGCCAATCGTCGTGGTCGACACGCATCTGAACAGCAACGCGGCGTCGGGTGCGGGATCGCCGCGCGCGATCCACGCCTATCGCCGTCAACTCGATCTGCTCGCCCGCTTCGTCGCTTCGCTGGGCGCCGGCAACCGCCCGATCCTGGTCGCGGGCGATTTCAACGTCGGCCAGGATCTCGCACGCAGGACGCATTTCGACCTGCGCATGCTGGGCGGCGGGGCGTCGTTGCGGACCGTGGTGGGGGCCTGCCGGATCGCCCCGAAATGCCCGGTCGCAGAGCCTGCCGACATGGCCATTTCGCTCGGCCGCGGAAAAGACTGGATGTTGTACCGCCCATCCTCGACCGTCGGAGTTTACCCGATTGGCCTGGCCGCACCCTTCGGCCGCGCGGGGGACGGCTCGATGCTGTCGGATCACGTCGGTGTGTCGGTACGCTACCGGATCAACACGTCAAAGCCGTTCGCAGCACCGCCGATGGCGATCGCCAGTCGCTGACCTCTGGCGGACGGTCCGACGCACAAGCTTGCGGGTACCGCGCAGGAAGGACGACGGCTTCGCGATCGGGCATCGTCGGATGGGCTTGTATAGTTCTCCGAGCTATTTCGCGGTTCTTCGGACTCGGCACACTTAAATATCCCGTTGGTTTGCGCAGAGGGTCAACGTTTCCGCCTCGTCAACTCGGTGGAGCATGGCGTTCTGCTTGCGCGGGCTATTGTTCGCAGTCATGTTGTTGAAATGAAACGCTGGCTTCCCTTCGCCCTTCTCCTCACCGCCGCGACCGATCCAGCACCGCCGATCCTGTCGGCCGCGCGGATCAAGGCCGATGTCCGCACGCTCAGTGCGGACGATTTCCACGGCCGTGGCCCGACGCAAGCGGGCGAAACTGCAACGCTGGCGTTCCTTGAGACACGGTTCGAACAGCTTGGTTTGAAGCCGGGTGGCGACCAGGGATATCGGCAGACGGTGCCGATGCTGCGCTGGACCCGCGACAGTGCCCGCTTCGCGCTGGATATGGGGGGCGCCACGCGGGCGCTGACGCCCGGTGCCGAGATCGCGGCGACCTCGCGGATCGTCGGTACGGCCGGGCTGGAGCACGCGGCGATCGTCTTTGTCGGCTACGGCGTCGTCGAACCCAGCCTCGGTTATGATCCGTATCGCGGCGTCGATGTGCGCGGAAAGGTGGTGGTGGCCCTCGCTGGCGACCCTGACGTCGAAGCGGGGCGCGATCTCGGCTTTGGCGGACGGGTGTCGTCCCCCGCTGCGCGCACCAAGCTTGCCGAAGCGCAGAAGCATGGCGCAGCCGCATTCTTCCAGATCCACGATACCTTCCCGTCGAGTTACCCGTGGCTCCAGCTTGCAAGGGGTGACGCTGTTCCGGGATACGCGCTCGATACGGGCAGCGTCCCCTCGGCATTCGGACTGCGCGGTACCCTTCGCAACGATGTCGGCGTTGCGTTGCTCAAGCAGGGCGGTCTCGATTATGCCGCAGCGAAGCTCGCCGCGCAGAAGGCTGATTTCCATGCGGTCGAACTGAAGGGCGCGTATCTCACCGCATCGACGGCCGTCTCTCTCGATCACGTCGTCAGCCACAATATCGTCGGGGTTCTACCCGGTACCGATCCGGCGGCGGGCAGCGTGCTTTATGGCGCGCACTGGGACGCGTACGGCGAGAACGCATTCGACCCGCCCGAGGATCGCATCCGCAACGGCGCGATCGACAACGGCACGGGAACCGCGACCCTGCTGGAGATCGCACGCACGTTCGCGAACACGAAGCGGCCCCGTCGTTCGGTGGTGTTCGCGCTCTGGACCGCAGAAGAGAAGGGGCTGCTCGGCGCCAGCTGGTATGTCGATCACCCCGCGCTGCCACTCCCCACCACCGCCGCGCAGTTCAATCTCGACCCACATGTCGTGCTGGGTCGGACCCGTAATCTCGAACTGATCGGGGTCGGCAGGACCCCGCTGGAAACCGACCTGGCGCGGGTGGCCGGATCGCAAGGGCTCAGGATCGTACCCGAAGAGAACACGGAAGCTGGCTGGTATTACCGGTCGGATCATTACGCCTTCGCGCAGAAGGGCGTGCCGGGCGTCTATTTCCGAGCCGGGCGCGATCTCGTGAACGGCGGGCTCGCGACGGGCGAGCGAGAACGCGCGCGCTACAACGCGCAATGTTATCACCAGACCTGCGACGAGTTCGATCCCCGCTGGGACATGACGGGCGCTGCGCAGGAGGGTAGCGTCGCGTATGCGCTGGGTCGGGAGATCGCCACGGGGCGTCGCTGGCCCGGCTGGAACACGACGGAGTCCTTCGCCGCGGAACGGGCGAAGACGCAGGCGGCGCGGCGACCCTGACCGGATTGGCGTCGGTTCATCGCGCCACTGCGGGGCGGGGGAGCAACTGCGTGAAGTCGCATCTTTACGCACTCGGCTCGCATTCCAGATCGTCCCGATGCCCGGGCTCTCGAAAACCGCCGAGGCGAAGCGGACTACGGTCGAATTGCGGAGCACGCCACGCCGAACGTCTGGCCTGGCGCGACGAGCATGCTATGGGCGCCTCTATGTCGAACATTCGAAGCAATGCCGGTACCGTCGACATCGATGGCGTCACCTATGAATGGCATCTCCAACGCGAGCCCCAATGGTCGGACGCCGACGGTTGGAAGGGGATGACGATTTCCCTGTTGGAGAAAGATGCGCAACGCGAGGCACTGTTGGAATTTCCCGCGCCCAAGCGCCTGTTGAAGGGTTTGCCAAGGGGACGGCTCCAGATCGACGATGCGACGGAGTCTCGGGGCGTGCGGGCGGCGTTGATCGCGGGATGGGAACCGATGTCGCGCGGCAAGCCAATGGTCTTCACGGTCGACGCCGAAGGAAACTGAGGCGTGGATCCGTTCCGGACCTTCGTGTCCCGATCGACGTAGAGGAATATCAGGCGGGGATGCACGACCAGACCGATGTGGAAACCGCGCTGTTGGGCCCGATCCTGGACGATCGTGTCTGCGGCGATTGCACGGTGTGCTGCACCGTACTGAAGGTCGATACGCCCGATCTCAAGAAGTCAGCGGGAGTGCCGTGCGTCCACCAATGTTCGAACGGGTGCGGCATCCACGACATACGCCCTAAGATCTGCCGAACATGGTTCTGCGCGTGGCGACGGGTCGCGAGCATGCCCGATGGAGCCCGGCCCGACAGGTCAGGCATCGTCGTATCGCTGAATTTCGTGCAGGAACCGCAGAACTGCCTCGAAGCCGTATCGATCAACGTCCGTGCGCTCGCCGGTAGCGACGCGATAGAGAACGGCATGGCTGCCACGATACTCGATAGCCTGTGCGATCAACTTGTCCCCGTCTGGTTCAGCGATGGGGCGAAGAAGATGTTGATGCATCCCGAAGACGATGTCGCCCGCCTGGTCATCTCGGGCGGTCGGGCGCCCGCCCATCTACAGGATGAAGTCGCGGCATGGCGCAAGCGCTACAAGGTGTTCGCGTCTGACGCCTAGTCGCCGTGATGCCTGTAGTTGGCACGGGTATAGAGGGACATCCCGCCGCGAAGAATCGGCTGCTGGTTACGCTATCGCCCTTGCGTGCGTTCCAGCGCGATCAAGGCCGGGCGGAACGGGACCGAGCTCGCCGGAGACGGGACGCGCGGCGCCGAAGCTCTGGCGGGGCGTCAAGTTTTGCGGGACGTGCTCCACAGACTGGGATCCGCGCTACGCTGACGTAGAACGAGTCTCATCGTGCGAGGGCATCGGCTGGCGCCCCATTATCCGACGATCGTCTACCATCGGGCGAGGCGCCCTGAAGCAACGGCAGAAACTCCAGCAGGCGAGCGGTGTCTTCGGTATGCACTGCTTGTCGGTTGGTTGGATGCGCCGCGGCATTCGCGTCGGTCTCGACGACATGGCTGCCCCAGCCATCGGCAAGGGCCAACAGCCTGTCGATGAACGGATAGGACGCACTGGCAACGACGGAGGGGAAGGGCAGCCGCGTCGAAGGCCCATGCCGGGCCGCCGCCGCAGTCGCCTCCTGGCCGAAGCCGACGTTGAGCGGCGACAGGAACAGCGCGCCTTGGACCGATTGCAGATAGGATCGCGGTGAAAGCTGCGCCCACCACGCCACGGCCAGGCACGCGACGCCCTGCGCGAGAATGACGGCCGGCTCGCGGCGACGCGCAAGGACGGCATCGAGCTGCAATGCCCAGCGACCGCTCTGGAATTTGGCAAGATCCAGTTCGACCGCGGGCACCGACGAAGCCCTGAGGGCATCTCCCTTGACCGTGACGATCACCGCATGGTGGGAATCGATCGAAGCCGGATACCAGACGGTCATGACAGCTCTCCCACGAGGAAATAACGGTTACGAGCCACTTGTCGGGCGCGTCGACTCGATACCGAACGTGTTGATCACCAAGATATTCCTATCGACACGATAGGCAATGGCATTGCGCCGGCTTGCGCGGAACGCGTGCCAGATCGCCGGGCGATAGCGGTTGTTTCATCAGGTGCTTGGGTTGGTGCGTTACCGCCAGGAAGCGCTGGTCGAAATCCTCTGACGCCTCTGCGGGGCTGGGGATCGGCGATGGCGGCTTGGCGTGTCTTGACCGCATAGGGCGACAGGGTATTTCACGCGCGCGTTGTCAGCGCGCAACGGGCCGGGGGGCGTGCCCGTGCAGTGCTGACCCCTGGATGCGATAGGCTGTCGTCCCGATAGCTGTCGGGCGAAACAGCATATCGCTGATCGCCCCGACAGCAGCTTGCTAGCCCAATAGGTGGGAGAATCCCGTCACCGCACCGGCACGGATTTCGGCGTTTGCTCTAGCGACGCTGGCCGTCCTTGCAGGAATAGCGCGCCGGACCTCGTCATCGGCGGAACGACCACGGTAACCGTTCCGGCAGCGGCGTCTTGGAGGATGTCAGCCGGCTTACCGCTTATCCTAGCAATGCCGGCGCCATCCCAGCCATGGACGGTGACGGCGATCGATTTCCACCAAGGCTTGAAGCCGCCCTCGGGCTTGGCGAAGTCGATCGACAGGCCGGTGGCCGTGATCGTGCAGCGCACCGTCTGGCGAAAATAACCGCGGCGGGTATACGCCAAGGTACGACCGTCGTCCTCGTAGAGCGTACCCATGCAATCCGCGCCGGGATAAATGTCGAGGCGCAGCGGACCGTTCGGGGTTTCGCTCGTGCTCTGGACCAAGGGCTGGCGCGGCAGGATCGTGCCGGCGCGGACGAACACGGGCAGGTGATCGAGGCGCGGTGTTTCGGTCACGCGGTCGCCCAGCGTGCGTGCGGTCGGCACGGCTTGCGTCGCCGACTGGATCGGGCCGGCGGCGGCGGGCTCGGGCGTGCCGACGCGCTGTCCGGTCCAATAGTCGTACCAGCCGCCCGCAGGCAGGCAGACGTCATAGGTCTGCGGCGATTCAGGCTTTGGCGGCGGGGCGATCAGCAGCGACTTGCCGAGCGTGAACGCCATCGACTGGTCGCACGATGCGGTCGCGGCGGTGGGGTAATCGTAGAAGACCGGGCGCATGATCGGATCGCCGAACCGGGCGTTCTGGTCGGCCAACGCGTAAAAATACGGCATCAACCGGTAGCGCTCCTCGATGAAGCGGCGGCGGATCGCGAGGTGGTCGGGGCCGTCGACCCAAGGCTCGACGCGCGGCGTGCCGGTCGCCGAATGGTTGCGGAACACCGGCGTGAACGCGCCGATCTCGGTCCAGCGGGTGAGCAGATCGGGGCTCGGGCCGCCTGCGAACCCGCTGACGTCGGCGGCGCTGTAGCCGAAGCCCGAAAGGCCGAGGTTGATGATCTGCTGCACCGACAGCTTCAGATGATCCCAGGTCGCGCTGTTGTCGCCGGTCCAGGTAACCGCATAACGCTGCCCGCCGGCATAGCTCGCCCGCGTCATCACGAACGGCCGCTCGTCGGGGCGCAGCTTGAGCAGGCCGTCGAACGTGGCGCGCGTGTTGAGCATGCCATAGACGTTGTGCGCCTCGCGGTGATCGGTGACGCGCGCCGCGAAATCGTCGCTGTCGATGCGGTGGCGGGTGTCGAGCGGCATCGTCTTGGTCGGCGTCTCGAAGATCGCCGGCTCGTTCATGTCGTTCCAGAATCCTGCGATGCCGGCGTCGAGAAAGCCCTTATACTGCTCGCCCCACCAGGTCCGCGCTGCGGTCTTGGTGAAGTCCGGGAACACCGATGGGCCGGGCCAGACCGGCGCGACATAGGGGCTGCCATCGGCGTTCTTGATGAACGCGTCGGCCTTCATCCCGCTCTGGTACGGCGCATAGCCTTGCTCGACCGCGGCGATGTGGAGATCGGTGATCGCGACCAGCTTGATCCCGTCGGCCTTCATTTCGGTGGCGAGCTTGGGCAAATCGGGGAAGGTCTTGGCGTCGGTGGTGAATGGGCGGTTGCGATCCTGATAGCCGATGTCGAGCCAGATCACGTCGGTCGGCACACGGTCGCTGCGCAGGCGGGCGGCGATCTGGCGAACCTCGTCGGCGCTGCCATAGCTGTAGCGCGACTGCTGATAGCCGAGCGCCCATTTCGGTGCGAGCGGGGCGTGGCCGGTCAGGTCGGCATAGCGCCGGGTGACCTCCGCCATCGATGGCCCGGCGATGAAATAATAGTCGATCGGGCCGTCGGGGCCGCCGAACGACAGCGTTTCTGCATCGCGGTGGCCGAAGTCGAACCAGGTGCGATACGTGTTGTCGAGCAGGATGCCGTAGCTGCCGCCGGCGCCGCCGGTGCCGATAAAGAACGGGATCGACTTGTAGATTGGATCGTCCGCGCTGCTGAACCCGAACGCGTCGGTGTTCCAGTCGACGAAGCCGTGGCCGCGACGGTCGAGGCCCTGCGTCTTGTCGCCCAAGCCGTAGAAATGCTCCGAGATCGGCAGCGTCTTGGCGATCGAGAAGGCTTTGCCGTCGGTCGCAACAGGTGCGGCGTCGGCGGAGATGATCTTGCCGTCGAGCGTCTCGAAGGTGATCGCGCCGCCGGCACCGACGCGCACGCGGACGCTGGCGGTGGCGAAGCCGTCGGGGGCTGCGGTGACGGCGATCTTTTGGTGGCGGATCGCGGCGGGGACGGCCCAGCTGGCATCCTCGGGGAACACGCCGTCCTTGGCGACGCGGACGCGCACGAGTCCGTCCGTTATCGCGGTGATCCGCGTAACCGTCGTTCCGACCTGGACTTCGACGCCGTCGCGGCTCGGGATCAGCTTTGGCGCTGCGACGACGCTCGTCTGGGCCTGGACGGGCGTGCTGCAGATGGCCGCGGTGGCGGTGGCGGCGAGCAGGAGGGCGATGCGTTTCATACGTGATCCTTGTGGTCCGCCAGGTGGCGGAGGCGAGAGGCGTGCGACCCGAAATTCGATGCACAACGGGTCAGGAAATCGTCGATCTGCGGCATGTCGACCGGATCGATGTCGGCACCGGGCGGGGTGAGCCGCGCAGCGTCGGGGAAAGTGCCGTAGCCGGCGAACAGGCAGTGCCAGCTGATCGCAGAGTAATACCGCGAGAGCCCGGCGCGATCGATTGCCGCAACCATGTCGGCACCGGTGAACCAGGTGGACATGAGCATCTTCAGGTCGTCGGACAGGGCGTCCACGCCGCGTGCTTCCGCCCAATAGCCGGTCGGATCGTCGTGGCGCTGGTTCAGCCGGTAATGCGCGACGATGTAATCGCGGACGCCGTCGTAGCGGGCAGCGATGCGCGCGTTGAACGCGGTGCGGACCGCGTTGGTCGCGCCGCCAGCGTCGACGCCGTCGAGGAACGCTTCGACGGTGGCGATGACGAGGTGCAGCGCGGTCGCCTCGAGCGGTTCGAGGAAGCCTTGTGCCAGCCCGACGGCAAGTGCGTTATGCGACCAGCTGTCCCGCACACGGCCGACGCGCATCCTGAGGTGGCGCGCTTCGCCGGTGTCGACGCCGATATGCGTGCGCAATTCCACTTCGGCCTGCGCTTCGGTCAGGTGACGGCTGGAATAGACATAGCCGTTGCCGATGCGGCTGGTCAGCGGAATGTGCCACGCCCAGCCTGCCGACAACGCGGTCGCGCGCGTCTGGCTAGGGATCTGTGCGCCGGGTGCATGCGCGGTCGGCATGACCACCGCGCGGTCGTTGAACAGCGCGTCGGCGTAGCTCACGAACGGCACGTCCAGCGCTCCGAAGATCGTGCTGCGAAACCCACTGGCGTCGATGAAGAAGCCGCCTGAGATACGTTCGCCGTTGGTGTCGATCAGCACGGCAATGTTGCCGTTCGGAGCACGCTCGACGCTGGCGATCCGGCGCTGGAGGTGGACCACGCCCAGCGTTTCGGTCGCGTGCTTGGCCAAAAATGCGCCGACCTTGTACGCGTCGAAATGATAGCCGTAGCTGACCTCGAACGGAAAGTTCGCGGCTGGCTGCGGCGCGGAGTGCGCAGCGGCAAGGCGCGCGGGCAGCAGGAACCGGTCGGGATGCGCCTGAACATCGCGCCCCGTCCGCCGGGCCCGCGCATTGTAGAAGAACTGCGGCGCGGTGTGGCCGTCGAGCGCGGTGGGGAAGGGATGGAAATAGCGCTCGCACCCGGCACGGTCGGACCAGCCTTCGAAGCCGATCCCGAGCTTGTAGGTCGCGTCGCACGCCGGCATCCACTCGGCTTCGGCGATGCCGAGCGTGTCGAAGAAATGCTTTAGCTGCGGCGTCGATCCTTCGCCGACGCCGACGATGCCGATCTCCGGGCTTTCGACCAGCGTCACGCGAACGCCGCGCGCGCGCCAGCGATGCGCGACTAGGCACGCGGTCATCCACCCGGCGGTGCCGCCGCCGAGGATGACGATGTGCTGGCCGAGCCCGTCGATCACCGCCGCAGCACCAGCCCGGACAGCGGCGGCAGCATGGTCGTGTCGGCACCATCGGTCGCGAACAGCATGTCGCCGTAGGTCGCAATGCCGGTCGGCCAGCCGCGCGGTTCGTCGCCGAGGTTGAATACGCAGAGCAGCGTTTCGTTGTCGGACTCGCGCTCGAACGCGATCACCGCATCGTCGCTGTGCACGATCCGCAGGCTCCCCAGCCGCAACGCCGGATGCGCTTTCCGCGCCGCGATCAGCGTCCGCGTCCAGTGCAGCAGCGACGTCGCATCCGCTTCCTGCGCGTCGACCGCGATCGCGCGGTGATCCTCGCCGAACGGCAGCCACGGCTGGGTGCTGCCGAATCCGAGATCGGGCGCCGCGCCGATCCACGGCATGGGCGTGCGAGCGCCGTCGCGAGACAGAGTCAGTGGCCAGTTCGCGATCGCTTCCGGATCGAGCAGGTCGTCATACGCAATGTCGACTTGGGTCAACCCCAGCTCTTCGCCCTGGTACAGGAAGATATTGCCGCGCAGCGCGACGAGCAGCAGGATCTTCATCCGCGCGAACGCATCGCGCTGGTCGGGCGTCGTCCAGCGCGAGATCGCGCGTGGGGCGTCGTGGTTCTCGAACGCCCAGCTTGGCCAGCCGAGACCCGGCGTATCGGGCCAGTTGCCGACCGCATCGACGATCAATTCGGGCGTCAGCCGGTCCGCGTACAGGAAGTCGAAGCCGTAAGCGCTGTTGAGCCGACCATTGCCGCCGGTGAACAGCTTCATCTCGCGGTCGCTGTCGTCGCCGCCGACTTCGGCCACCGTGAACCCGGCGCCATATTCGTCGAGCAGCGCGCGGATACGCTCGATGAAGCCGACGATGTCCGGATGGCTCTGGTTGTGCAGCTTTAGCTGGAAATCGAACGATCGCGTCCGCGCGCGATTGGTCGCGGGCGCGGGCGGATTGTCGGTGAGCGCCGGGTCGTGCATCGCGAAGTTGATCGCATCAAGGCGGAACCCGTCGACGCCGCGATCCAGCCAGAACCGCGCGGTCGCGATCAACTCGTCCTGCACCGCGGGATTGTGGCCGTTGAGCTGCGGTTGGTCCTTCAAGAAATTGTGCATGTAATATTGCCCGCGCCTGGCATCCCAGGTCCAGGCGGGGCCGCCGAACACCGACTGCCAGTTCGACGGCGGCGTGCCGTCGGGCTTGGCATCCGCCCAGACATACCAGTCCGCCTTGTCGCCGCTGCGCGACGCACGGCTCCGGCGAAACCAGTCATGCTCCTCCGAGGTGTGCGAATAGACCTGGTCGATGATGATCTTGAGCCCGAGCGCATGCGCGCGCGCGATCAGCGCGTCGAAATCCGCAAGCGTGCCGAAGATCGGATCGACGTCGCGGTAATCCGACACGTCATAGCCAAAATCCGCCATCGGCGAGGTGAAGAACGGCGACAACCACACCGCATCCACGCCGAGGCTGGCGACATAATCGAGATGCGCGGTGATGCCCGGCAGGTCGCCGATCCCGTCGTCGTTCGAGTCCGCGAAACTACGCGGATAGATCTGGTAGATCGTCGCGCCCTTCCACCATGGGTGGTCGGCAGCGGACTCAGGCAATCGTGCAGGCATCAACGGGTCTCCGCGGCGCAGACGGCATAGCCGAACGCGGGCAGGGTTATGGTGACGCTGCCGGGAGCGGCAGCGCGGGACGCGCATTTGCCGGCAAGCGTAGCGAAGCGCGTGGAGCCGATCTCGACCTGCACTGCCTGCGTCAGCGGCTTGGCAGAGGTGTTGAAGGCCATCAGGATTTCCGCACCCGTCGTCGGATCGAAGCGCGAGACGGCAAGCAGGCCCGGCGTCTCGCTGCGGCTGCGGATGACCGTCCGGCCCCGCGTGAGAGCGGGATGCGCAACGCGGATGTTCGACAGCTCGGCGGTCTGGCGGAACAGTGGATTGGTCTCGCCGAAGCTCTCGGTCGCGGTCGTCTTGGTCGTGCCGAGCAGGCGGTTGTCGTTGTAAATCGCGACCTTCGACGCGAACATGTCCTCGCGCGCGTCCTGGTCGTTGCCGTCGCCGACGAACCCCTGTTCGTCGCCCGAGTAGATCGTCGGCACGCCGCGCAAGGTCAGTAGCATCGCGTTAGACAGCAGCACGCGCTTCAGCACGTCCTCGTCGGACGCCTGCGGGAACGCCTTCCGCACGAAGGTGGCGAAACGGCCGTCGTCGTGGTTGCCGGTGAAGGTCGGTAGGATCGCCGCCGTGTCGGCGCCCTTCGCATACAGCACGTCGCCGTCGAACAGCGCCTCGAACGCGTCGGTGCCGCGCGTGCCCGCGACCGTCTCGACCACCGCCTGGCGGAACGCAAAGTCGAGCACCGCGGGCAGCTTGTCGACGATCGTATGCTGCGCGAGCACGGCTGGGCGGACCTCGTGATCCGAGACTTCGCCGAAGATGTGGAAGTTCGGGATGCCGTTGGCCTGCGCCCGCGTCAGCATCGCCGGCACGAACTGCGCCCAGAATTCGGGGTTCACGTGGCGTGCGGTGTCGATGCGGAAGCCGTCGACCTTGAACCGGTCGATCCACGATCCGAAGATGTCGATCATCCCGCTCACGACGCGCGGGTTCTCCGTCATGATGTCGTCGAGCCCCGAGAAATCGCCCATCGTCGAGCTCTCGTTCATGAAAGTCGTGTCGCCGCGATTATGGTAATAGATCGGGTCGTTGAGCCAAGCCGGCACCTTTACCGTGCGTTCCGCGGCGGGCACGTACGGCGTGTACGCATAGGTCGTGTCGGTCAGCTTGGCGAAGTTCGCCGCGGTCCGCACGTCGTCGCCGGCGAACCCGCCATTGATCGCCTTGCCACCAACGCCGCCCCTGCGCTGGTACGGATACGCTGCGCGGTCGCGGTACGGGCAGGGCATGCCGACCGAGCATTCGCGGTACTGGATCACGTCGGCGGTGTGGTTGATGATGATGTCCATATACACCTTCATCCCGCGCGCGTGCGCCGCGTCGACAAAGGCGGTCATGTCGGCGTTGGTGCCGAGATGCGGGTCGACCTGCGTGAAGTCGGTGATCCAGTATCCGTGATAGCCCGCGGACTCGCGGCCCGGTGCGCCCTGCACCGCCTTGTTCTTGAAGATCGGCCCGAGCCAGATCGCCGTCGCGCCGAGATGCTGGATATAGTCGAGCCGCTTGGTCAGGCCCTTCAGATCGCCGCCGTGGTAGAAGCCCTTCGCGGCCGGATCATAGCCGGTCTTGAGCCGATCGCCCGCGATCCCGCCGCGATCGTTGCTCGGGTCGGCATTCTCGAACCGATCGGGCAGGACGAAATAGATCACCTCGTCCTGCGGCGCGCGCGCGCGGTAGTCGACGGGCGGTACGGCTGCCGTGCCCGACAGCGCGAGCAGGATGGCGGCGGCGATGCTCATGCGCCGAGCCCTCCCGGTGCCGCGCAATGCTGCGCGACGAACGCGGCGTGATCCTGCATCTGACCCGCCTCGCGCGCGTTCAGCTTGTCGATCGTGTCCATGAATTCCCCCAGGTCGCTGGTCGATATCGCGTCCGCCAATGGATGATGGCCCGCCGGAATGATGCCTTGCCCGGCCAGCACCTGAAGCCAGCCGACTTCGGTAAACAGCTCCTCATGCTCGCGGACGATGTGTCCGTTGCTGCGCCACAATTCGATCTTCCTGGCGAGCGTGTCGGGGACGGCCATGTCGCGGCACTGGCGCCAGAACGGCGTGTCGTCGCGCTCCGTCGCCTTGTAGTGGAGGATGATGAAGTCGCGGATGCGCTCGTATTCGAAGTCGCTCTGGCGGTTGAACTCGGTGCGATCGGCGTCGGCGATGACACGACCCGGCAAGAGCTTGAGCAGCCGCGAGATCGCCGACTGGATCAGGTGGATGCTGGTCGATTCGAGTGGTTCCATGAACCCCGCCGCCAGCCCGAGCGCGATGACGTTGCGGTTCCACATCCGCTTGCGACGACCGGTGCGGAACGCGATCGTCCGCGGATCCGCCATTGCCGGCGTGTCGAGCCCCCCGAGCAATGTCGCGGTCGCCTCGTCCTCGCTCATATGCGCGCTGGAGAAGACAACGCCGTTGCCGGTCCGGTGCTGCAACGGGATTCGCCATTGCCAGCCGGCGGCATGCGCGGTCGAGCGCGTATACGGCGTGAACGCCTCGCTCCGCGCCGACGGCACCGCGATGGCGCGGTCGCACGGCAGCCAGTGTGTCCAGTCCTCGTACCCGGTGCCGAGCGCCTCCTCGATCAACAACCCACGAAAGCCGGTGCAGTCGATATACAGGTCGGCGGCGACGGTCGTGCCGTTCTCGAGCACCAGCCCGGAGACGTCGCCGCTCTCGCCGTCGCGCGTGACGCGGACGATCTTGCCCTCGATCCGGTTGACGCCCCGTGTTTCCGAATAGCGTCGCAGGTAGCGCGCATAGAGCCCCGCATCGAAATGGTAGGCGTAGGGCATAGACGGCAGCGTGCGGGCGGTACGGGCAGGCCCTCGCTGCATCCGCTCGGCAAGCGCCGCGTGCGTGTTGAGCGAATAGGCGCCGAGATCGCCGGCGAGCCCAAGCGACCGCGCGCGCAGCCAATATTGGTGGAACGGCAGCAGGCCGACGTCGCGCCCGACATCGCCGAATGCGTGCATGTAGCGATGGCCCGGCTTGAACCAGTCGACGAACTCGATGCCGAGCTTGAACGTCCCGCCGGTGGCGCGCAGAAACGCGTCCTCGTCGAGCCCGAGCGCATCGTTGAACAGGTGGATCTGGGGGATCGTCGCCTCACCAACCCCGACCGTTCCGATTTCGTCGGACTCGATCAGGTCGATCTCGTACCCCGTCTCCAGGAACCGCGCGAAGGTGGCCGCCGCCATCCAGCCGGCGGTACCGCCACCGGCAATGACTATGCGCAAGGGTTGGTCGGCCATCGTCTGCGCTCCGTTTTCAAACCGTCGTGCTTCTCTGACGGTAGCGGATCGACCGCCGCGTTGCTGGACCGAGACATGGCCGACAACCCTCCGTCACCCCGGACCAATTCCGGGGACCACCGTTCCGCAAACCCAATGCCATCGATTTTGCGGCACCGTGGATGCCGGAACGAGCCCGGCATGACGGAGAACAGGTTGGGCTGATGCGGGGCAGACTGGATTGCCCCGCGGCCACGTCTCAACTCTTCCGTCAGAACTTGTACGTGATGCCGACATAGTAATCACGGCCATAGCGCTGGTAGTCGATCACCTGGCGCGGGTCGTCGTTCTGGTAGGTCACGAACGGCCGGTCGGTCAGGTTCTTCGCCTGTGCCAGGATCGCGAAGTTGCGAAGCGGCCCCGACTGGAACTCATAGCCGATCTGCGCATCCAGGATCGCCTCGGCCTTGGCGGTGCGATAGGTCGGGTTGGCCGACAGACCGGCCACTTCGGCGAGGAAGCTGGAGCGGTAGCGATAGTTGGCGCGCGCCTGGAAGCCCCATTTCTCGAAATAGATCGTGCCGCTGCCGGTCCACTTCGACAGGCCGGGCAGGGTGATCGCCTCGGTCGGGTTGCTGCCGTATTTGATCGTCGACTGCGTGTAGTTGCCGCTCGCGAACATGCCGAACCCGTCGAGCGCGGACGTGATCGCCCTGAACGGCAGCGACAGGGTCGCCTCGACGCCGAGCACTTCGCCGCGCCCGGTATTGTCGGGCGTCGAGATGTTGCCGATCGTCTGGCCCGCCGCGATCACCTGCGCCTGCTGCGCCGCGGTCAGCGCCGGCAACAGCGCCGAGAAGTCGTACGGCAGCGAATTGTTCGGATCGACGAAGTCGGTGAGGTGCTTGAAATAGCTCGACAGCGCGACATAGCCGCCACCGCTGAAATACTTCTCGAACGACAGGTCGATGTTGGTCGACTGGTACGGCTTCAGATTGACGTTGCCGCCGGTCGAGGTGAACACCGGGAACAGGCCGGCGGGCGTCTGGCCGATATTGGTCAGGTTGATCGCCACGTCCTGCGTGACGCGCTCCTGGTCGAGGCGCGGACGGACCATCGTCCGCGATGCGCCGACCTTGACGAAGCCCAGCGGGATCAACTCGACCGACATCGTCGCCGACGGCAGGAAGTTGGTGTATTTCACCGATTCCTTCACCGGTGCGATCGTCACCGCGCCGCCGACGACGCTGGCGATCTGTCCGGTCGAGCTCTGGTCCGAATGCACGACCTGCGCACCGATCGAGCCCTTGAGCGGCTTGTCGCCGACCAGCCCGTCGATCGTGACCTTGGCATAGCCGGTCCACACCTTTTCGAGCACGACATTGTCGCGCACCAGCGCGGACGGCCGGCCGTCGAACGCCGACTGCAGCGTGTTGTTGTAGAGATACAGCGGGTCGAGCGTCAGCATCTGCGGGATGCCGAGATAATCGAGCGCGACGTTGGTCCCGAGCAGTGCCTCGGTTGGCACGGTGCTGCTGAGCGGCGAGCCGCTCGCCACGGTGCAGTTCACGCCGCCGCCCGGCGGGCACAGGAAATAGGAGGTGTAGGCGCTGGTCTTCTTGCGCTGGCTGTAATTGCCGCCGGCTTCCCAGCCCTTGACGACGCTGTTCGAGAACTCGCCGTTGAGGCTCGCGCGCAGCGACTTCAGATCGTCCTTGAAGCTCGGGCGGTTGAGGAAGCCCGTCTGGACGACCTGCTGCGTGCCGTTGTTGCCCCACCCTTGCGGATCGGTCAGCTTGAAGACGTTGGTGTCGGTGTAATCCAGCGTCGGCGAGAAGGTGTAGGTGCCGTTGCCGTTCTGCTTGACCGTGACGGTGTCGGCCGCGCCGCTCTTGGCGAAGCCGGTGCCGGTGTTGGTTTCCAGCAGGAAGTCGGTGCGATCCGCATGGCTCCAGCTCGCGTCGACGTTCAGGTGGATCGTGTCGGTCAGCTTGAGATCGTTGTTCCAGCCGAACGAGTAATTGTCCGCCTTGCGCTGGTTATAATCGTTGCGCTGCACGCCGAAGACGTTGCCGAACGTCGCGTCGGTGACGAAACCGTCGCTGCTCGTCACGCCCGAAACCGTCGTGCCGCCGACCGTACCGGCGCTGGCCAACTGCCCGGCGAGCGGGAATTCGATACCGCGCAGGATCTGCGTTTCTTCGAAATGCGAATACAGCGCATCGAACGTCGAATGGAAGCTGTCGGACGGCTGCCACTCGATCGTCGCGACGCCGCCGTAGCGCTTCAGTTCGTTCGACTGGACATAGGGCTTGGCGCCGTTGACGAGGAACGGATCGGCCGTGGTGCCGGTGCCGCTATAGCCCCAGGCGTTGTAGCGCTCGTTCTGCGACGGCGTCTGCGTCGCCGACACGCCGATCGCGATGCCGAGCGTGTCGTTGGCGAACTTGTCGACATAGGTCGCCGACGCGCGATAGCCGTAGCGCGTGCCGTCCGGGTTGAGCTTGTCGATGCCGTTCATCTGGCCGCGCGCGCTGATCGCGACGATCCGATTGGGCTGGTCGAGCGGACGCAGCATCCGCAGGTCGACCGTGCCGGCGATCCCGGCGGCGATCAGCGAGGCGTCGGCCGACTTGTAGACGTTGACGGTCTTGAAGAATTCCGAAGGATATTGATCGAACTCGACGCCGCGATTGTCACCGGTCGTGACCTGTTCGCGGCCGTTGAGCAGCGTGGTCGAGAAGTCGGGGCCGAGGCCGCGGATCGACAGGCGCTGGTCGCGGCCTTCGAGACGCTGTGCGGTGACGCCGGGGAGGCGGGCGAGCGAGTCCGCGATCGATACATCGGGCAGCTTGCCGACGTCTTCGGCCGAGATCGAGTCGACGATCAGCACCGACTGGCGCTTGATCTTGGCGGAAGATTCCAGGCCGGCGCGGATGCCGGTGACGACGATATCGGCACCGCCCGCGGCGTCGTCCTGCGGTGCGGCCGGCGCGACATCGGCAGGCTGCGGCGTCGGTTCTGCGACGGTCGGGACTGCATCGACTTGCGCAGGGGCCGTCGAATTGGCGTTGGGCGTACTGGGCGTCGCTTGCGCAAGCGCAGCTTGACCGGGCAGCATCAGAGCAGCGGCGAGCGCGGTGGCGCTGACCTGAAGCGCGAGGCGGCTATGCGCGGAAATGCCGAACGCCGCGCCTGCGCGCAACGGAATAGACTGGCTCATGAAATTCCCTTCAGGCGAGACTAATCCCGCGCATCCTCGATTGCTTTTTTTGGTATCCCCGACGTCGTGACGACGCGTCGGGTGTCGCACTGCCGCTATATTTCGGGCGAGGTCGTTGCAAAAGAGACGGGCATACGTATTCACTGCTTCATGCAGGCCGTGTCTCTTCCGGACCATTCTCGTTGGCAAAGGGGCTGGTGATGAGTCGCCGCCCGACATCGTTCGATATCGCGCAACTGGCTGGCGTGTCGCAGCCGACGGTGTCGCGTGCGCTGCGCGGATCAAAATCGGTCAATCCGCAGACCCGCCAGCGGATCGAGGCGATCGCGCAAAGCCTGCACTATGCCGTCGACAAACATGCGTCGTCGCTGCGCAGCCAATCGGCGAACACGCTGGCGCTGCTGTTCTTCGAGGAGCCCGCCGAAGACGATTCCACCATCAACCCGTTCTTCCTGTCGATGCTCGGCTCGATCACGCATGCCTGCGCACGCGCCGGGTACGATCTGCTGATCTCGTTCCAGCAATTGTCCGGCGACTGGCACGTCGATTACCAGGACAGCCGCAAGGCCGATGGCATCATCCTGCTCGGCTATGGCGACTACGAGGCCTATCGTGCGCGCCTCGATCACCTGACCGAACAGGGGACCAAGGTGGTTCGCTGGGGCGCGGTCGGCACCGGGCCCGCGGGGATCACGGTCGGCTCGGACAATCGCGGCGGGGGCGAGACGGCGACCGCGCACCTGATCGCGCGCGGGCGCCGCAGGATCGCGTTCCTGGGCACGGCCGACGGACGGTATCCCGAAATCGAGGACCGCTACCGCGGATATCGCGACGCGCTGGAGGCGGCTGGGTTCGCGGTGGACGATGCGCTGCAGGTCGATGCGATCACCACCGAGGATGCCGGGCAGGACGCGGTCGCCGAACTCGCGCGGCGCGGTGCCGAGTATGACGCGATCTTCGCCGCCAGCGACAGCATCGCGATCGGCGCGATGCGCGCACTCGCGGCGGCGGGGCGAGCGATCCCGGATGACGTCGCGATCGTCGGCTTCGACGACATCGCGTCCGCGCAACTCACCAACCCGCCGCTGACGACCGTCACGCAGGATGCGCGCCGGGCGGGGGAGGCGCTGGTGCGGACGCTGCTGGCGAGACTGCGCGGCGAAGTTTCTGAAGACGCCCCCCTGCCAACCCGACTGGTGATCCGCGCGAGCAGCGGGGCGTAGTGCAACAACGATCCTCCCCCGCCAGGGGGAGGTGGCAGGCGTCAGCCTGACGGAGGGGGCGGCATGAGCAACCACTGTTGCGTAACCTCCCCCTCCGTCACCTTCGGCGCCACCTCCCCCTGGCGGGGGAGGATCGAATGGCCCCGCGGAATGAGCAGGCGCGCTCAGTCGTCGAACAGGAAGAGATTCAGCGTCAGCCGCCCCGCCAAGGGGGCCGAACTCAGCATCACCTCAGGCGGCAGATACGCACAGTGCAGCGTATTCCCCGCATAGACGAGCGCCCGGTTGAAGCGCGCCGGCTGGACCCCGACACACTCATACAACGCCGTGTCGCCGGCAATGTAGGACGCTTCCGGCACCCCAAACTTCTGAACGCCCGCTTCCAACGCCGTCTTGAACCGATCGAGCCGCGACGCATCGACGCTCTCGAACCCGGTCGACCGCTGCCGGTAAAAGGCAGTGCCGCCTTGCTCGTCATGCCCCAGGAACAGCAACACCGCGATCCGCTGCGGCTCCACGCCATCGAAATGCGGCAGCCGCTGGATCGGCGCCAGATCGGCAGGCGCCGTGGTAACAAGCGAATAATACGCCTCCGACACCGCCGGCGCCGGATCGAGATCGAAATGCTCCGCCAGCAACGGCGCGATCCGGCGGCGCATCGTCTCTGCCAGGCGAGGTGGTACCTCGGCACGGACACCGGGATAATGCGGGCCGATCGCGGTCATCCGCAAACTTGCCGCATCCTCGCGCAGCGCGTCCGGATCGGGCCAGAAATCGTCGATCGCGACCAGCGGACGCTGCTCCCGGCCCTGGAGATGCAGCGTGGTTTTCGGCGTGTCGGTCATTCCGGCCTTCATGCCGCGCGGGTGCGCGACAGGGCAAGGTATTCGTATGCATGGTTGTTTCGACAGCCGCTTGGCGTCAAGCCGCACCCACAGGATCGTCGTGCAGACAAGCGACGGCCGACAGGAGAGCCGCGTTTTGACCGAGAAACCAGTCCAGGGCTTTGCCGGCCTGTGGAATATCAGCTTCGGCTTTTTCGGCATCCAGATCGGCTTCGCGCTGCAGAACGCCAATATGAGCCGGATCTTCCAGACGCTCGGCGGATCGCTCGACGACCTCTCCTATCTATGGGTCGCCGCACCGCTGACCGGGCTGCTCGTCCAGCCGATCATCGGTCATTACAGCGATCGCACCTGGACGCGCTTCGGCCGCCGCCGCCCCTATTTCTTCGCCGGTGCCGTACTCGCCGCGCTCGCGCTGTTCGTGATGCCCGAGGCCAGGATGCTGTGGCTCGCCGCGCTGACATTGTGGGTGCTCGATGCCTCGGTCAACGTCTCGATGGAGCCGTTCCGCGCGTTCGTCGGCGACATGTTGCGGAAAGATCAGCACACCGCCGGCTATGCGCTCCAGACCGCGTTCATCGGCGCCGGCGCGGTCGTCGGCTCGATCTTTCCGTTCGTGCTCGCGCATCTCGGCGTGTCGGGCGATGCGCTGGCGGGCGTGCCCGACACGGTGCGCTACAGCTTCTGGTTCGGCGGCGCGGCACTGCTGCTCGCAGTCCTGTGGACGGTCGGCAACACGCGCGAATACAGCCCCGCGGAGATGGCGTCGTTCGCCGAGCGCGACGCGGGTGAGGCACTGCCCGCACCGGTCCGCGCGCTCGCCAGTCGCGGCTTCGCAACCAGCATTGCCTGGATCGTCGCCGGCATAGCGGTGATCGTCGCGGTCCCCGAACTCGCGTTGCAGAAGGAAGTGTACCTGCTCGGCGGGCTACTCGTCGCGTTCGGCGTCGCCAGCCTCGTCGCCATCGTGCTCGCGCGCGGCGGCAATACCGACAACGCGCTGAGCCAGATCGTCGGCGATTTCGGCGACATGCCCGACGTGATGAAACGTCTCGCGCTCGTCCAGTTCTTCAGCTGGTCGGCGCTGTTCATCATGTGGATTTTCAGCACACCCGTTGTCGCGCAATATATGTACGGATCGAGCGACGCGACGAGTGCCGCATACAATGCCGGCAGCGACTGGGTCGGCGTGCTGTTCGCGGTCTACAACGCGGTCGCGGCGCTGGTCGCCTTGCTGATACTGCCCCGGCTGGCGAAGCGGATCGGCCGCGTTAAGACCCACATCGCGTGCCTTCTCTGCGGCGCGGCGGGCTTCGCGAGCTTTCTGGTAGTGCGCGACCCGACGCTGCTGATCGTCAGCGAAGTCGGCATCGGCATCGCCTGGGCGTCGATCCTCGCCATGCCCTATGCGATCCTCGCGTCCAGCCTGCCCCAAACCAAGCTCGGCATCTACATGGGCCTGTTCAACATCTTCATCGTCCTCCCGCAGTTGCTGGTCGCGACGCTGATGGGCTCTGTGCTGAAGGCGTTCTTCCCGACCGAACCGATCTGGACAATGGCGTTCGCGGCGGTCGTGTTGACCTTGGCAGCGCTGGCGATGCTGCGGGTCCCTGAAATTACGTCTGAATGACTGAAACGCGCTGAGGCGAGTGCAACGCTATGCCGCCGCTATGCGATCTGCGTCGATCGATCTCGAAACGCTATGTCGCCCGCCGCAAGTTCAGGGGGCGGGCATGACGCTCGTGATGCGAAAGGCACTTGGGCGAAATGTCGTCTGAAACCATATCGGAGCCCGATCCTACCGGGCTCGTCATTTATGTTGGCCAGGACCGGGCGGGCCACTGGCTGGTACAGGACAGCCGGCGTACCCTGGAGGGCCGGTTCATCTCCTACGGTGCCGCCATGAGCTACGCACAGGCCGAGCGGGACATCTACCATGCCAGCATAGAGATCGCCGACGTGCCGCTCACGCCGCTCGTCTCCTTTGCTCCCGTCGGTCGCGACGAGCGCGCGCTGCCGCGTGCGGCATGAGGGAGGAACAGCGATGAACGTTCATGCTCTACCCGTCCGGTCGTGCGCAATCGTGGGCGCGATTGAGCCGCCCGGTCCGTCGCGGCTCGCGAAGGTGGTTGCCCATGATCTGCGCTGGCCGCGGATCCAGGCTGCCTTGTCCGCCTTGCGGACAAGCGGCCGGTACGCGGTGCGGATCGTCGATGCCGATTGTGGTGCCGGGGCGCTCCTGCTGCATGCTGTGCGGGAGGCGAGGCGGCTTGGCTTCACCGCGATCGAAGGACATGGGATCGATCGATCGCCGCTGTCGATCGGTCGCGCACGGGCCGCGGCGAACCGCGCCGCCGATCCGGCGATCGGCATGGACTTCGAGGTGGCGGATCCGGTCGTCGCGTTGCGCGCGGAGCATGACCTGCCTGCCGACATCGTGATCTGCCACGACCTCGCACGGTATCAGCGTCCGGAAGCGGCGCTTGCGCTGCGCAACGCCGGGCGGATCGTCATCGACGACGATGCCGGCTCACATGGTGGAAGGATCGCAGCATGACGAAGCGGGATATCGTCTGGCGTGGGATCGGCCTGATGCTGGCCGTCGGTGCCTGCGTTTCCGCGGCGGCGACGAACGGGTCGGCGCTCGGCATGCTCCTGTTTCCGATCGCGCTGCTCGGCCTGACGCTGATGATCAACGGGAAGCGTGTCGTGGTGGCGCTGCGGGCCGAACGTCGTGGACACGGCCATACCGCAGAAGCGATCCACGCCGTACGGCGCCGTCGCACCCGCCCACGGTCCGATCCGCCGCATTCCTCATGGCAGGACACCGAACACTCATGACCTATTTCGATCCGCGGGACGGCGTCCTGTGCGCCGAGGGCGTGCCGCTGCCCGTCATCGCCGAAGCGGTGGGGACGCCGGTCCACGTCTATTCCGCCGCCGCGCTTCGCGATGCGGCGCACCGGTTCAAATCGGCGCTGTCGATCTTGCCGCGGGTACGCGTCGCGTTTGCCGTCAAGGCGAACCCGAACGGCGCGGTGTTACACCTGCTGGCCGGGTGCGGCTTCGGCGCCGACATCGTTTCGGGCGGGGAGATGCGGCGCGCGCTCGACGCGGGGATCGCGGCGTCGGACATCGTCTTTTCGGGTGTCGGCAAGAGCGACCGCGAACTCGCCGACGCGCTGGCGGCTGGTGTCGGGCAGTTCAATATTGAACTGGAGGAGGAGGGCGAAGTGCTCGCCGCGCTGGCCCATGCGCGGGGCAGGCGCGCTACCGCGGTGCTACGCGTCAATCCCGACGTCGATGGCGGCACGCATGCCAAGATCTCGACGGGACGGCGTGGAAACAAGTTCGGCGTGGCGATCGCCGACGTCCCTGCAATGTACGATAGCCTGTCCAGGCTCGACGGTCTCGATCTGGTCGGCGTGGCGTTGCATATCGGCAGCCAGCTGCGCGATCTCGCGCCGCTGGAAGATGCCTATGATCGGATTGGTCGGCTCGTGACGGACCTGCGCGCGCGTGGGCACGTCGTCAGCCGCGTCGATCTCGGCGGCGGCCTCGGCATACCCTATCGCGCTGACGACGTTGTCCCGACGCTGGACGCCTATGCGAAGATGGTCGCGAGGGTCACTCGCACCTGGAACGTCGAACTGACGTTCGAGCCGGGCCGGGTGATCGCGGGGCTCGCCGGTGTGCTGATGACCCGGGTGATCTGGGTGAAACCCGGTGCGGACCATCCGTTCGTCATCGTCGATGCCGCCATGAACGACCTGGCGCGACCGGCGCTGTACGATGCCTTCCACCGGTTCGAAGCGGTAGCGCCGGACGGCGAGCGCATGCTCGCCAACATCGCCGGCCCGGTCTGCGAGAGTGGGGACGTGTTCGCGGTTGGTCGCGATATCGATCGTGTGCGGCGCGGCGATCTGGCCGTGCTGCACGCGACCGGCGCGTACGGCGCGGCGATGGCGTCAACCTATAACTGCCGCGCGCTCAGCCCGCAGGTGCTGGTCGATGGCGATCGATTCGAGATCGTAGCCGACCGCTATCTGCCCGATGAGTTCGCGGCATAGACACGGCGCTTAGACGGCTCGGCCCGCACTGATCGGACGGTGTGAACCAATGTCCGGGATGCGGGCAGGGGGTCCTCAACGTCCATAACTGGAACAGCTCGTCAATTGGATCTTGGACGGCTCGGCCAAATCATTGAGCGCATTCAGCGTTACGTCAACTATCGAAACGGTCGAAAAAACGCCCGCATTTCAGCCGCGAGCAGGTCCGGTTTCTCCAGCGCGGCGAAATGCCCGCCGGCCGGCAATTCGGTCCAGCGTTGCACGTCGAAGACTCGCTCCACCCAAGACCGCGGTGGCATGGCGATCTCGCGCGGAAACACCGATACGCCAAGCGGTGGTTTGACGCGCTCACCCTGTTCGAACGCGAGCGGTCGCAACCGGTTTTCTTTGTAGAGCCTGAGCGATCCAGCGAGGGAGTCGCCGAACCAATACAGCGAAACATCGGTCAGCAGGTCATCGAGCGGGATCACGCTTTCGAGGTCCCCGTCGCAGTCGGTCCAGGACCTGAACTTCTCCGTCATCCAGGCCGCGAGCCCGATGGGGGAATCCGTGAGCGAGAACGACAGCGTCTGGGGTTTCGTGCCTTGGAGGGCCGCATAGGCTCCCTCCTGCGCAGACCATTGCGCGACGTGATCGAGAAACGCCTGTTCCTGGCCTGTGACCGGCGCGGCGTCGGCACCTGCCGGAGGTCGGTAACTGCCCGGGATGAAGTTCAGATGGATGCCGCGGATGATGTCGGGGAACAGCCGTGCCAGCCAAACGGATACCCCTGCGCCGATGTCGCCGCCCTGCGCGGCGAAGCTGTGGTAGCCGAGTTCGGCCATGAGCTTGCGCCACAGCACCGCGATCTCCCGCGAACTGATGCCGCCTTTCGTCGGCGCGGGCGAGAAGCCGTAGCCGGGCAGCGATGGCACGACGACGTGGAAGGCATCGGCGGGATCGCCGCCGTGTGCGCCCGGATCGGCGAGTAGCGGGATCAACTGTTCCATCTCGACGAACGACCCCGGCCAGCCATGCGTGATGACGATGGGAATCGGGCTGGGGCCAACGCCACGTCGATGTACGAAGTGGATGTCCTGATCGCTGATCGTAGCCATGAACTGCGGCAGCTGGTTTAGCCGTCGTTCCTGCAGTCGCCAGTCGAACCGGTTCAGCCAATGGTCAGCGAGGCGGCGCATGAAGGAGAGGCTTGCGCCATCGTCCCAGCTTTCATCGTCGATCGAGCGCGGCCAGCGTATCGCGGAGAGCCGGTTCCGCAGGTCTCCGATCGCAGCGTCCGGCACGTCTATCGTAAATGGAACGGGCGGCATCACTGTCTCCAAGCTTTGATCGCCTGTATCTCGACCATGATTGTTGTTCGACTGCCGCTCGCAGCTTCCGCCACCTTACCAGATGAGTCGAGCGATCGGGTGCGCGGAACGAGTGGCTGACATCGAACCATGCTTGCGCTGCACGTCCTTGGTTCCCGCAACGCGAAGTCGCCGCTAGCCACCGTAGCGCTCGGTTTTGATGATGGAGGCGTCCAGACCGGCCTGCAGCGCGCCCTCGGTCGCGATGTTGACGAAACCGTTGGATCCGCAAACGAAGACTTGTGCGGGCTTTCGGTGAAGCCGGGCCACGACGTCCTGGACCATCACGCTGTCGATCCGTCGTCCGAAATCTGATGGCCGGATCGGTGCTTCGCGCGTGATCGCCAACGCCAGGACGAATGCCGCGTCGCTGATCTCGATGGCATGAAGTTCTTCCGAAAAGAGAACGTCTTCAGCGGTCCGTGCGGACAGGAGCAGCGCCGTCGGCACGGCCGGGGACAGCGTGCGGCGGTGCCGGATCATCGCCATCAACGGCACGACGCCGGAGCCTGCCCCGATCAACAACACTGCGTCCACCGCAGGGTCCGGCCATAGGAAATGGCCGCCGAGCGGACCACGAAGCTCGATTTCGTCGCCGATCGCCGCGACATCGTGAAAGAACGACGAGACTTCGCCATCCGCCAAGCGCTCGATCGCAAGCTCGATGGTTGGGGACGAGGTTGCCGCCGAGGCGATCGAGTAGCTGCGCATCGCGCTGTAGCCATCGGGCGCGGTCAGCCGGACATCGACGTGCTGACCAGCGATGTACGCGAACGGTTTGCTCAAGCGCAGGAAGACGCTCTTGATGCTCGGTGTCTGCTGGACGATATCCTCGATCACGCACGACTGCCACGACACGGTTTGCGCGCCGCCCTCAATCATTGGTGTATCGCTGCTCACGCCACGGATCGCCGTAGATATGGTAGCCGTGCCCCTCCCAGAATCCCGCCTCGTCACGCGTCGTGAATTGCAGCGCATTCACCCATTTGGCGGACTTCCAAAAGTAGAGATGCGGAACCAGAAGGCGCGCAGGTCCTCCGTGATCGCGCGAAAGCGGCTTGCCCGCATAGGTGAGGGCGACCATCGCCTTCCCGGAGAGAAGGTCCGCAAGCGGCACGTTCGTCGAGTATTTATCGTAGCAGTGCGCCAACACGAAATCGGTGGGCCGATCGAGCCCTGCATCTGCAAGGATGTCTTCGATGAGTACGCCCTCCCAGCTGGTATCCAGCTTGGACCATGAGGTGACGCAGTGGATGTCCCGAGTCACATTCGTCTTCGGCAGCGCGTTGAATTCGGTCCAATTCCAGACTTTGACGGGCTTCGGACCGATCTTGACCGTGAATTTCCAATCGGACGGTTCCACGTGCGGCGTGGGACCGGCAGACAGGACGGGGAAATCCTCCACGAGATGCTGGCCCGGCGGAATCCGGTTCGACTGGTCGCCGCCCGCGCCGCGGCCGGTAAATCCTCTGGTGACCATTGCGAATCCCCTTGCTTGTTAAGACACACCGGAACCGGCTTCACTTTAGAACCTCGTGCAAGATCCTTGCGCGCGCAACCGCCGAGCGGGACCGGCTGACTGAAAATCGAACCACCGGATGCTCTGTCAGAACAGCTATGATCTGGTTCACTCCGAGGCGCCATGGTTGCACATGGTTATAGCGTCAGGCCAGTCTGATTTTCCAATGCCTTGTCGCTATAGTTTCTATAGCTTTGCAATAACGTAGCTGAATAATTTCGTCGTTCCCAGCTCATCGAACGTTTCGTGGAAACGAGTAGGCGGCATTCTCAATTCTTCGGCTGGTTTACCTCCGAAGTAAATAAGTGCGCCCTGGGGTATAAGGTATGGAAACTATGTTCAGCAGCTATTGGAATTGCACCGAGCATACATTCATAGTCTGGCGGACGAAAACCCTGAACCGCAAGTGTAATTCTTAAAAAGTGTCGATTTGATCGATCAACACTTTTGGATACAGCAAGCTGGAGCCATTTATGAAAGCCGTTGGTTACAAGGTTCCGGGACCCATTGGCGGGGATGCCGCACTGGTCGACATCGCGTTGCCTAGGCCCGTTGCGACAGGATACGATGTCCTGGTCGAGGTGAAGGCGGTCTCGGTCAACCCGGTCGACTACAAGATCCGCAGCAGCACACCGCCCGCCGATGGCGATTGGAAGGTGCTGGGATGGGATGCCGCCGGGATCGTACGCGAGGTTGGTCCCGAGGTGACTCAGTTCGCGACAGGGGACGAGGTCTATTACGCCGGATCGCTCCTGAGGCCCGGCACCAATGCGGAATTCCATCTCGTCGATGCCCGCATCGTCGGCCGCAAGCCTGCGTCGCTCGACTGGGCGGAAGCGGGGGCGTTGCCGCTGACGGCGTTGGCGGCCTGGGAGGCGATGTTCGATCGCCTGGACGTGGCGAAGCCCGTCCCCGGCGCGGCGCCGGCGATCCTCATCGTCGGTGGCGCGGGCGGAGTCGGGTCGATCGCCATCCAGATCGCGCGACAATGCACGGACCTCACCGTCATCACCACCGCCTCTCGACCGGAAACCGAGGCATGGGTGAGGGGGCTCGGTGCTCACCACGTCATCGACCATTCCCGGCCGCTCACGGCACAGATCGCCGCGCTTGGCATCGGCGCGCCCGCCTTCGTCTTTTCGATCTCGCATACCGATCAGCATGTCGCCGACATCGCCGAACTTATCGCCCCGCAAGGACGGTTCGCGCTGATCGACGATCCCACCGCGCTCGATATCATGCTCTTCAAGCGCAAGGCGGTGTCGATCCATCATGAACTGATGTTCACACGGTCGATCTACGGCACGCCCGACATGAACGAGCAGGGCGAGATCCTCGATGCGCTGGCCGTGCTGGTCGACGACGGCAAGATCCGTACGACGCTGACCCGGACACTGTCGCCGATCAATGCCGCCAATCTGAAGACCGCGCACGCGTTGATCGAGAGCGGCACGACAAGAGGCAAGATCGCCCTCGAAGGTTTCTGACGATCGCCAAACATCGTTTCCACCTCAAGATCGGAAAACCATGGCCAAATCCATCGCCACCGCCTCGATCAACCGCGAAACCGCGGTAGCGCTTATCGACGCGGCGATCGCCGCGGCCCGTGCAATCGGCATCCCGGCGGCCGTCGCCGTCGTCGACGCCACCGGATACCTGCGCGCGTTCGAGCGCAGCGACGACGCGCCGTTTCTCACCGTCGATGTCGCGGTCGACAAGGCATGGAGTTCCGCCTCGTTCGGGTTTCCGACCCATGTCTGGAACGACTATGTGACGAACGATCCAAAGGTCGCGCCACTAGCCTATCGCCCGCGGATGGTTGCGGTCGGCGGCGGCTATCCGATCCTGGAGGATGGGAAGCTGATCGGCGGGATCGGCATCTCCGGCGGCACCTATCAGCAGGATCAGGATGCCTGCGTTGAGGCACTCCAGAAAATCGGGTTCGAGCTACCAGCCTGACGATTGTCAGGGTCCGGCCTAGTGAAAGATCATGTCATGGAAGCATTCGTCGTCTTCACGCGGGAAGAAACCATCGATCCGGATGAACTCGCAACCTATTCCGCAGGCGTCGCATCATCGTTCGATGGCCACGACGTAACCTTCCTCGCGGCGTATGGCGCGATGCAGCATCTGGAGGGGCCGCCCGTCGAAGGCGCCGTCATCCTGCGGTTCCCGACGATGCAGGCCGCCCGTGATTGGTATGATAGCACTGCCTATCAAACCATCGCTGCGCATCGTTTTGCCGGTGCCCGCTACCGCGCCTTCATCGTCGAGGGGCGGGGGTGACACACCGCCAGAGAACGGCGGCTGACCACGAGGCATCTGTCTGCAACCTCAGATCTTGGAGGACGCAAGGCAGTGAAGGTCGCGTGCCATCGTGACGAGCGAGCATTCCCGGGACATCAACGTCGAAAACGGAGAATCACATGAGTGTTGCCGAACAACAAGCACCCGAGTTGCGGGTGCAGAAGTGGATCGGGGTCGATGGAGAAATCATCGCGCCGCTCAAGCTTTCGGACCTCGGTACCGGTCCAAAGATCTTGTTCGCCTTCCAGCACTGGTGCCGCGGCTGCCATCTGCATGGGTTCCCGACACTGCAAAGGCTGCACGGCGCATTGCGCGTTCGGGGCGTGGGTTTCGCAGCGATCCAGACCGTCTTTGAAGGCGCGCGTGAGAACACCTTCGAAAAGCTGCGCGTGAACCAGCTCGAGTATCAGCTTCCAATCCCCTTCGGACATGACGAGCCGCCGGTCGGCACGACGCTTCCCAGCTTCATGGAGGACTATGTTACACGGGGTACACCTTGGTTTTCAGTCATCGACGCTAGCGGCCGCGTCATTTTCTCGGACTTCCATCTCGATGCGGACCGGCTCGTGAAGGAATTGGGTAGGCACAGCCAATACAGCGCTGGCTTATCGTGATTGCCACCCATCGCGTAATGCTCGCCATAGGGTTTGCGCGCGGCATCACACGATGCCGATCCCCGAGAGAAGCCTTCTCCTCATCGAGGAGAAATCGCTCTGTGTGGGTAGAATCGAGACGTTCAACGGCTCAATAATGGAGGCGCCAGCTTGCGTCCATAATAGCGCTCCGCTCGGAATGATGTGGCCGAGATACGATACGAGGCCGGTTCGACCGTGCCGCTTGCGATCAGGAAATCTCATGCCAGACGCAGCGCACCCCGGCATCGTGGTCAGCCACGCGGTCTACGTGCTTGGCCACGGACTCCTTTGCGGCCTCGAAGCGTCCATGATCCGTGCCCACGAGCCGGAGCGACAAGCTATCACCATCGGCGGTCATGATAAGCTGGCCGCCGGGAAGCTCGATTTCCGCGGTCAGCGCATCGTAGCGAACCGGATAGGTGTGCACCCACGCCTTGGCGATCTCGGTCAAATAGCGGCTGCTCTCGATTGTGGCGATGCGCGCTTCGGCTTCGAACATTAAGAGCTCCCGTGGACTTTGTGCTTCAATGGAAATTGTGAACTTTGTCGAGACAAGCGTCCCCTCGATCATGCTCCAGCGACAGGATCGCTTGACCGTGCCCATCGGCGGTGCAGCGCCTGCACAGATCCAAGGCGGGTCACGCTACGATCGCTGTCACGCGAATTTCGATACGCATGGTGGGAAGCCCCAGCGCTTCGACCCCCAATTGCGTCCAGATCGGAGCGTGGTCGGGCATGTAGTGGCGGTATAGCTTGGCTATCGTTTCGTTGATCACCGGAGGGAAGCCACCGACGTGATAGGAGTTGACGTGGACGACATGCCGCCAGCTTGCCCCGGCGGTCGCGAGTGTCCGTTCCACATTCTCGAACGCCTGCGCGATCTCGTCCTCTATCGACTCCGGAATGACGAGATCGTCGTTCCATCCCCCTTGTCCGGATGTTTCCACGCGGTCACCGATGCGCACGGCCTGCGAGTAATGCAGTGCGTCATGGAGGCGCGTCCCGTAGCCGGGCGTGATGAAGAAAGACGGCTTCGACATAAGTTTGCCTTTGATGAGATGTCGGGCGTTCGGCGCTAGCGGGCGGGCTGCGGTGGAGGCGCTCTATTCCACGTCTTCTACGATGAGATCGCGGCCGTTGAACTGTACGGTCTCTCCCGCTCGCGCGCCTTCGATCGCCTCGAAGATCGGTGCCATCGTGGAAATGCCCATGACTTCCCGCCCCTGACAGGTGAACCTGCTCGTCGACACCGCGATCGCGAAGTAGCGGCCGGACAGCTTGACGACGGCACCTTCCTCGACGGTCGACTTGGGGCCGAAATCGATCATCCTGAGCTTGTCGATCTTGTCGGCGTAATCGTGGAGCGTGTCGTCGAGCGCTTCGGCAAGGTCGCTTGCGATTTCGGCCTGCGCCAGTTCGTCGTTCTCGACCGGTTCGCTTTGATCGACCCGCGCGGTGAAGACATAGTCCAGGTAGTTTTCCCGAGCGCTCTGCAGGGCCGCGGTCTCCAGCGAGAGCATGGTGTCTCGGATGTGGGCCTTGTTCCAGTCCATGATAACCTCTTTGCGTTACGGTGCGTTGATAGTTCTGCGGACTGATGCTCCGGCGACGCCGCTACTCGTCGCTGATGACGTCTTCGCCCTGGTAGGGAACGCGGATCAGCCGGGGATCTCGGATGATGCTCGTGACGAGCCAGACATAGTCCTGCTCGGCGGTATCGAAGCCAAGGATGCTGAAACCGCCGCCGAACGGGCATGAAGGGAAGTCCGGAAAGCCCTCGCGCAGAACGTAGCGCTCGGGATCGCGGTGGAACTCGTCCTTGTAGACCTTGCGAAGTCCGTGCTTGATCGGCGCGTCCCGGTCGCTTGCCGCCACCGTTTCCCGATCCGCGACAAGCCGCTCGGACAGGTCGCGGGGACAGATTTCGTGGAACACGTCGAACGCGTCAATCAACAGGCCGCGGTGCCCAGTTGCCGGATCGGTGATCGCGTAGATGTTGGAAGCGTCCTCGCCATCATCGCCGCTCTCCAGGCGCAACGCCGCGTCGACGCGAACGGTGCACGCTTCGATGGTCGATCCGCGTTCGAGATCGACGAGATTGCGGTCCTTGACGCGGTACTCGTGGTCGTAGCCTTTGGCGACGAACGCCTGCACCGCTTCCAGGACGTCGGTCAGTTGTGATGTCATGGTTGCACCTTCGCCTTGCGCAATAGTCATAGCCATTTGGCCTTCTTGAAGCGCACGAACAGCAACAGGCAGAACACTGCGATCACGCCGAGCACGATGAAGTATCCGTAGGTCGCGTCCAGCTCCGGCATGTTCTTGAAGTTCATGCCGTATATGCCTGCGATCGCGGTCGGGACCGCCAGTATCGCCGCCCACGCCGCGAGTTGGCGAGTGATCACGCCCATCCGTTGCGCCTCCAGAAGGCTACTCGCCTCGAAGACCGTGGACAGGACGTGGAGAAGGCCGTCGACCATCGACTGGACGCGGTGGAGATGGTCCGCGACGTCGCTGAAATAGGGCGTCACGTCGGCACTGATGCAGGGAAAATGGCCGCGGACGAGCTTTCCCACCAGCTCTCCCATGGCGCCGAGCGTGCGCTGGAACCGCGTAAGTTCGGACCTCAGTTCGAAGATGCGGACGACATCCTCTCTTTCGAGGAAGTCGTCGAGCGACCGTCTCTCCATTGCCAGGACGTCGTCCTCGATCATTTCGAAGATTGGCAGATACTGGTCGACGATGCGGTGCAGGATAGCGTGCAGGACGTAGTCGACACCCTTTCTGGACAAGGTCGTCGACTCCTCAAGTTGCGCTCGAAGGTTGCCCAGCGCTCCCGCGGTGCCGTGCCGTACGCTGATAAGATGATTGTGACCGGTGAAGATCGCCATCTTGCCATAGCTGATCCGGTCGCCGACCAGCGCCGCGGTCTGCGCGACGATGTAGAGCTCGTCATTATAGACTTCGAGCTTGGGCGGGCACAGCGGGTGCATCGCGTTGTCGACTGCCAACGGATGCAGATGATACGTCGTCTGGAGCGCGTGAAGTTCGTTGTCGGTGGGCTCGCGAAGCGCGATCCAGCAGAAGCCTGTGCGATCCTCGCCCAGCTCGATGCTTTCATCGAGCGCGATCTCCCGGACTCGCTTGCCTTCGTGGTAATAATACGCGGCGATTACGCTCATGCCGGCTTCGCGGGGATATGAAGTCCACGCTGCACCGCCGGTCGTGCCAGCCCGCGTCTGAGCCATGCCTGCACGTTCGAATAGTTGTCGAGACCAAGCATGTCGCCGGCAACGTAGAACGCGCTCAGCGCATTCACCCAGCCGAGCGTCGAGATATCGGCGATCGAATACTCGTCGGCGATCCAGTCTCGACCGTCCAGTTGGCGATCCAGAACGCTCAGGAGCCGTTTGGATTCATCGACAAAGCGCTGTCGAGGCCGCTTGTCCTCATAGTCCTTGCCGCCAAATCGCAGGAAGAAGCCAAGCTGACCAAACATTGGGCCGATTGCCGACATCTGGAAGAACACCCAGGTCAGGGCTTCGTATCGCTTGGCGGGTGCACTTGGCAGGAATTGCCCTGTCTTTTCGGCGAGGTAAAGGAGGATCGCGCCGGATTCCCATAGGCCGATGGGTTTGTCGTCGGGGCCTGCGGGATCGATGATCGCCGGAATGCGGCCGTTCGGATTCAACGACACGAACGCCGGATCCTTCGACTCGTTGTTCGAGATGTCTATGAAATGCGGCTCGTACGCTAGGCCGGTTTCTTCCAGCATGATCGAGACCTTGACGCCGTTGGGGGTTGGCGTGGCGTAGAGCTGGATGCGATCGGGATACGATGCCGGCCAGCGCTGCGTGATCGGGAAGGACGAGAGGTCTGGCATAAGTCTGCGATCCTGGTTTGCGACGGCGGCGAACTGGAATGCCCCACCTCACCGAGACAGGGTTCGATGACCGCATCGTCGGACGATGCGGTCATGAAGATTGCGAACCGGTGCAGCGGCTACGAAGTCTATTCCGCTGCGATCCCGGCCGCGGGCTGCGCATCGTCATCCATCTGGCGCTTCGGAAGCACCCAGCCAGGACGAACGAAGTGGCAGGTGTAGCCGTTCGGCCGCTTCTCCAGATAATCCTGGTGATCCGGCTCGGCCTCCCAGAACGCGCCGACCGGCACGACCTCGGTCACTACCTTGCCATCCCAGAGCCCGGAGGCATCCACGTCGGCGATCGTATCCTCGGCGACGCGCTTCTGCGCCTCGTCGACGTAATAGATGCCCGACCGGTAGGAGAGCCCGCGATCATTGCCCTGGCGGTCCTTCGTCGTCGGATCGTGGATCTGGAAGAAGAATTCCAGGATGTTCCGGTAGCTCGTCACCGCCGGATCGAAGACGATCTCGATCCCCTCGGCATGCGTGCCGTGGTTGCGATACGTGGCGTTCGGAACATCGCCGCCGGTGTAGCCGACACGGGTCGAGACGATGCCGGGCCGCTTGCGGATCAGATCCTGCATGCCCCAGAAACATCCGCCTGCGAGAACAGCGCGCTGGTCCTCTGCCTGATCGAGATATTCGCCGTATCCCTCGGACTCCATCTCATCGCGGGGGATGAAGCGAAGGGACGCCGAGTTGATGCAGTAGCGCAGACCGCCCTTGTCGGACGGACCGTCTGGAAACACGTGGCCGAGATGGCTGTCGGCGTGCACCGACCTAACCTCGGTCCGGACCATGCCGTGCGCATTGTCCCGCACTTCGTTCACGTTTGCGGGCACGATCGGCTTGGTGAAGCTGGGCCAGCCGGACCCGGAATCGAACTTGCCCGTTGAGGCGAACAGCGGTTCTCCCGACACGACGTCGACGTAGATTCCCGGCTCCTTGTTGTCGTTATACTCCCCCGTAAAAGCCCGTTCGGTATCCGAATCCTGGGTGACTCGACGTTGTTGGGCGGTGAGCCGATCGACGGCGTCCTGCGACTTCTCAAACTTCATGATAGTCTCCGATACGTATCTTGGAGGACCAGGCACACTTCCGCATATTAACCGCTCACGGCATAGACTATCGCAGCACTAGTTGGATTTAGCCAATACGCCGTGCGCATAGTTTCAATAGCGCCGCAGTGTTTTGCGTCGTCCTTCAACCCCACGCGTATTCGGTTGCGAGTTGCGCGATCTTGCGTATTTCGACCGGTGCCGTGGACCCGGATACCGTTGCGATCACGACTTCGCGCTCCAGGGCAAATCCGTCGATCGGCCGAGTGACGAGGCCTCGCGCCGAGACCGATCGCTCCGGGAGAATGCATATGGCGTGGCCGTCGGCGACGACCCCTTGCACCCAGTCCTCCCGGTCCGATCGAATGCGAGGCTGCATCAGCAAGCCGCGCTGCGTGAAATGATCGAGAATCTGATCGCGAAACTCGCATCTCAGGCGATCGACGAACGGAAATTCGAGCAGGTCTTCGCCGCGGACGCTGTCATTGGCGGCCAGGGGGTGGTTTGCGGAACAGCCGAGAACGAAGCGTTCCCGAAACAGGGGATGCACCTCCAACTTGCGTTCCGGCCGTGTTTCGCGTGGCATGATGCACGCGTGGTATTTTCCAGAAAGCACCTCCGACGTGTCCTCGTTCGCCTGGAGCGCGTGCAGCTTGATTTCGATCGATGGCGCCTGCGCCAACGCGCTCTTGAAAAATGCCGTGAATTCCCTTGGTCCGACAGTAGGGGCGACGGCGATATCGAGCACGCGGTGCCTGCCCATCGCCCAATTCTCGGAATGGTTGCGGACGCTCTTCACCGCGACCGCCATGCGTCGGAATTCCGCCTCCACATCGTGGCCAAGGCCGGTCAGGCGGCTGTTCTTTCCATCGCGGTGAATCAGCGGCCCACCAAGTTCCTCTTCCAGCCGGCGGATCGCGCGGGTCAGACTTGGCTGTGACACGCTGCTCAATCGAGCCGCTGCCGTGAAATTCAGCGTCTCGGCCAAGTTGATGAAATAGCTGACTTGATTGAGTTCCATTGCCCTCGGCCCATGCGCGCGATTGATGCTCCATCCGTCAGACCGTCTTCGAAAAAGGCGGGGTACGATAGTATGCTTCGCGCATATAGTTACCGCCTAGATGCTTGTCTATATGCGCCAGTCATATATGTCGGCTGCGCGATCCGTTGGAGGTGTAAGCGAAGCCGTCAAGCCGCGTGATGGAGATGCAATTTCTCCGAAACCGGGATTTGGCCTGAGCGCACACAGAATAAGGCGCACGAAATGCGAGAGGCGTGCCTTATCGCTCGGCCTTGCGCTCCCGAGATTGCGCGCCTTCGACGTCATCGGCCCTTTCGCGGTCCACGCCTCGCACAAGCAATTCGGCATCGATGGGGCAGTTCGCGCAACCCTCGTAGCAGCACAGGCGGCAGATCCGGTAAGACTGCTCGAGGTTTTCCAGCCGATTGCGCAGAACGCGTTCGGCGATGTCCGATAGGATTTTCAGCTCTCTTGGATCAAGGATCGAAAGCCCTTCGGCAATCACGCGATCGCGCGCGGCCAGTATTTCGTCGCTCGAGACTTTCCCTGCTGGGGTAAGATAGAGGGATCGCGTGCGCCCGTCCGTCGAATGCTCCCTCCGCTCGATCAAGTCTTCGGTCGCCAATCGATCCACGAGGCGTACGGTCCCCGCGTGCGATAGGCCTACCCCGACCGCAAGCATCCGGATCGACAGCCCCGGCTTGTGCGCTAGCAACGCCAGTGCCGAGGCGGCGGGCCCGGCTTCCGGCGCTTGCGATGAACTGGCGCGCACGATGTCGTCGCTGATCATGAGTGCGAATGCACCGAAGACATTTCGATTTCGAGCTGTATCCATTGCCTCGTCATATGTGCGCCGAGCATAGACAACAAGCCACGCTCTGGTCGTGTTTAGTGCCGGGACTGACAGCTAAAGCGTTGGGTTGGAAGTATTTGCAACGACCTGACCGGCCGAGAGCGACGAAAAACGAGGGCAGCTTGTCAGGGGCGGTCGATATTTGGCGGCTATGAACCAGGCCTAATTACAAAGACGCAACAGCGGCAGACAGTGTCGATGACCCTGCGCCGAGAAACGACAGCCGATTTGGTACTGTCCGATCCACGCGTTTCGACGCTATCCTAGCCGGCATGATCACCATCCGGCTGCAGCCTGACCCTGAAGCCGAAGCTGTCGTTGCGGCTCTAGGCTTTGCGTCCGTCTACGATGACTTCGTCGCCCGATTGCAAAGCCTGAAGGTGGGAGAAATGATGCCTCGCATCGATGAGGCGTTCCCAGACTTTGCGCTGCCCGACGCGTCGGGACGCTACCGTTCGATCCAGCAACTGCAAGACGGACGGCCGATCGTCATCAGCTTCAATCGCGGAATATGGTGCCCGTTCTGCGTGCACGAACTGCAATCCTGGGCCGCTGCCTACCCCGCCCTTCAAAAAGCTGGTGGGAAACTTATCGTGGTGACGGGCGAGATCGGCGAAGGGGCATCCGCCATACAGGACATAATCGGACCGAATGCCACGCTGCTTTGCGACGTCGACCACGGTGCGGCGCTGGCTTGCGGGCTGGCCTTCCCCATGGGCGAGGACATGAAGCGGCGGTATCTGGCGATCGGGCTCGATCTTGCGGCTATCTACGGCAGCGATGGTGGCTTTCTGCCGATCCCGGCAACGTTCGTCGTCGGTAAAGACGGCACCGTCCGCTACGCACATGTCGACCCCGACTTTCGATTGCGTCCCGATCCAATGGACGTCGTCGCGTTCATTGCGGCGATGCGCTGAGCTCGCCAACGGCGTGGTTGGCATAGGACGCGACCCGGCGCTTCGCTCAGGTGGCCGCCGCCGCCCAACTGCGCGCGCGTGAGGCGCGCACGAAGGCATCTGCGGCGACGCTGCGCTTACGCCCTGCCACCGCGCCCAGGACGACATCTCGCCTGACCTCGACATCGGCAAATCCGAAGGCACACAAGCGCTCGTCGTCCCGAGGCCGCGGAATGAACGCGCTGCCGAACCCGGAAATCACCAGCTGCTTCACCTGGGCCATGTCGGTCGCGCGGTGCCGCACGATCGGCACGAAGCCATGCGAGGCCGCGAGGGTTCTGAGCCGGGCACACCCGTTGCCCTCGTGATCGATCCAGGACTCGTCGCGCACCGCAAGCAGCGACGGCATCTCTCCCCCGGCGAGCGGATGATCCGCACGCGTGACCATGTGATAGCTATGGTCGAACAGCGGCCAGACGTCGAGGCGATCAGGCGCGTCGTCCGGTAGCTCGACGACGACCAGGTCCAGCGCACCGTTCATCGCAGCCTCGATCAGACCGTCCGGCGACCCGCTCGAAAGCGACAGTTCGAAACCGGGGAGACAGTCGGCAAGCTCCTCCAGGATTCTGTCGAGCGTATCCGACTCGATCGCAGCATCGACACCCAGCGCAAGTGGCACCACCCCCGCTCTCCCGATCCCCTTTGCGAATTGCATCGCGGCTTGGGCAGCCTCGAACGTGCGGTCGAGATGCGGCAACATCTGACGTCCGAGATTAGTCAGGTGGGTGTGACTGCGCTCGCGACGAAAGAGTTGTCCGCCAAACTCATTTTCGAGCTTCTGGATCGCGCGGGTCAGCGACGGTTGCGTCACCTCGCACTCTTCGGCCGCCCGCGTGAAGTTGAGCAGCCGCGCCATTGCAAGGAAGTACCTGATCTGCTGCATCTCCATGTAGCAATACTAGCACTCGAGTCCGCAGGTGGCGACCCGCATGCCATCGATCGGCGTAAGGGCCATCGCCGAAAGAGAAAACGCCAAGTTTTCATGTAGTTGAGCACTTCGGCCGTGGGAAAGGTGAACACGATCGTCGGTCTTGGAACTACCAGGATCATTGTCGAGGACGCGACGTACCGTGGCTTCAACCTTTGCTGATCTTCCGCTGATTGTTCCGAGCATGATGGTCACCACGAAATCCGAGGTTGCGTCGTAGCAGAGTCACGCGCGGATGCGTAGACTACGATAAATCAAAAAAAACGCGCTCGCTCAGGCACTTCTCCGGTCGATGGACCGTTGCGCTCATCCAGCGGTCGCAATCTCCGGCAGCAGCCGGTTGATGACGCTGTAGTTGATCGCGCTCCACCACTCGGAGCCTTCGCCTGTCAGTGCATTTTCGGAAGCTTCGATCGCGGCGTGATCGCTGCTGACCAGATAATCCTCGACGTCGTTCATCGACGCGAATGCCAATACCGACACGGCGTCTATCTTGCTGCCTTCGGGGTCCTTCTGCGTCGATCCGATGGTGTGGAGCTGAGCATAGCGGCGCACGAACTCGGTCGTCGCGGGCTGGCCAAGAACGAGCGGTGCATGCTCGTGTAACATCCGCTGCCGAAACTCTTCGCGCGTCAGCTCCGGCCGGCGCATGTGGATCTTGACCAAGCTGATCGCGTCGCGGTGCCGTTCGCTCGGGATCAGGATGAATTCCTCCGTGATCTCCCTTGTCACCATGCGAAAGGCGGTTTGCTCGTCGGCGATGATGCGCTTGTCGAACTTGTCCTGCCCAAGCGTGCGTTCGATATCGGCTTCCTGAGCATAGGCGATCCATAGTCAGGTAACGGAACGCGTCGTCAGACGATTGGCAAACGTCAGCGTCCCGGCAAGTACCAGTAGCCCGGCGAGCGCGAGGGGTGCAGAAAGTCCGACATTCACGAGTAATCCCGCCCCCAGCGCAGCGCCCGCGAAGATTGAAATCACCGCGCCGATGCGTCGTCTCCAGTTGGTACCCGTTCCACCGGCGATGTGGGAGTCCGCGCTCAATCCCGTTAGCGTCAGGGTCAGCACTGTCGTCGTAAGATCCGACACCTTGAGCTGTCGGATGGTGGCATTGCGATAGCCCATCGCTACCCCCGTCAGACCGATGATCAGGTACAGCCGTGCTTCGGGAGACTGCGTGGCGACGTCGAACCCGAGCGCGAGGACCGCGGCGGCCCAGAGCAGCGCCGTCTCGACGAACGCCGACGTTACAAGCCAGCGTCGTTCCGATTTGCCGACATAGGCCTTGCCGGTTCGGCCTCCGACGAGCGCGCCGATCATGAAGCTCGCGAGTGCCGCCACGAACGGGAGGATCTCGAACCCGGGCGCGCCCGACGCCGCAAATCCGAGGAACACGACGTTCCCCGTCATGTTGGCAGTGAAGACCTTGCCGAGACCGAGCACGCTGGCCGCGTCGACGAGGCCCGTCGTGGCGGACAGCAACAGCAACAGCGGTACGCGGGGGTCGGTGGTCGTGTCGGGGGTGGCCATGGTGATCTCCAGTGGGCGCGTGCGGGGTTTGCGAGGACGGCGCGTCAGAATCGGAAGTTGCTTTCGAGACCCAGCATCCCGATCGTGCTGCCGGAGCCGGTCTCGTCGATGAACTGGCCTGCGTCGAACGCAGACAGCGACGTGGAGAGCTCGAGTTCGGGCGTTGCCTGCCACGCGAGCGTCGCCTCGACTTCCTTGCCGATGAAGCGCGCCCTGGACGGGCCCGGCGCCCGCAACAGATTGCCGGGCACGTCGTAGACGCCGTCGGCGCGAGAATATCGCCAGTACGCCATGCCGCTGATGCTGGCAGAGACGTTCGGCGTCAGGGTCGTCGCCAAGCGAGGATTTACGCTGACGATGTTCGAAGGCCCTACCGGCGATAGCTCGCCAAAATATTTGCCCTTCGGAAACAGGGCATTGAACGTGCCGAGCGTGTGGTCGCCGCGGCGGCGGTCACCGCTGACGATATTGAACCGCATGACAGCATCCGGCGCAAATGGGGCGCTGGGGAAGGTCCGTCCGACTTCGGTACCGAGCGTCCATGCCCCGATACTGTTGCCGGCGAAGTGCCCGAACTGCGCGACGCCCTCGACGTTCCAGTGCCAGTCGCCGGCGGTTCCGAACGATCGCGCGCCGACGCTGTGACGCAGCTCGCGCCCGGTGCGTCCGCCGAACGCCGCTCGGGTGTTGCGGTAACCGAGATAATAGATGTCGAGGCCGGGGAGCGTGGCGTAGGCGCCCCAGAGCGATTTGCTGCGCGATCGTTCGTCGTCGAACGACTTCGGACCCGGCTGTACCGGGCGCACCGCCAGTAGGCTGATGGTTGCCGCCCCGATCCGGACGATGCCCCGCGCGCCGTCGAAGGCCAGAGGCACGTTCGGGCCGTAGCGCGTGCCGACGAGGCGTTCGGTGCCGAGCGAGAGCATCTGCCGGCCGCCGCGGAGGGTGACGGAGCCGATTTCGATATCCGCGAATCCCTGGAGCAGATCGACCCGCGTCTGGTCGACCGGGCTGGCGGTGGGGGAGACGCCTGCGGCATAGGCGACGATCGGCTGGACGAAGGCGCGGGTGCTGCCGACATGGAGGTCCGCGTAGGGAACGACGCGCGTCCAGAGATAGCCGTCGTCGGACGCGGCCGCGTCGCCCCACAGGTTGCGCCGGTACTTCTCGTTGCGGAGGCGGACCTCGACTCCGGTGACGAGATAGGCGTCGTCCGCGATCGGAACGTATTTGAAAGGCCCGGTCCAATGGGCCTTCCGCTCGGCTGGATTGCGGAGCGTCGTCCAGTCCTCATCGTACCGCGTGATGGTCAGCGTCGGCGGCTGCCAGGCCTCGGTCTGCGCTGCCGCCGGGGCTGTCGATACGAGCCCCAGCAGCAGGAGCTTACGCATTTCTCGCTTCCATCTCGGCGACCATGGCCGCGAGGACGAATCCGCCGATCAGGCCCAGATGTTCGAAGAAGGCGTTGGTGGCCATGAAACGCTCCTGGCCGGCGGGCATCGCCCAGAACGCGTTGGCCGTGATGGCGGCGAACAGCGTGAATACGCCGAGCATGCCTGCACCGAGCCAGGCGAACCGACCGGACAGGATCAGCAGCGGGCCGACGATCTCGACCGCGATCGTCAGCGCTGCCCATAACGCAGGTGGGTGCATGCCGAAATGCGCCTGCTCGGCGACCGCGGCGGTCCAGTCGCTCGCCTTTGCGATTCCGCCGAGCAGATACGCGCCGACGAGCGCGACGCGGGCAAGGAAGCCCGTCAAGCGCCAATCGAGAATGGCCCCGATGAAACGCGGCGCGCGAGCGGCGGTCATCGTGCGATCGGCGAATGGATTTCGGCGATATAGCCGCCGGGGAAGCGAACGATCGCCGACTGCCGGTCGTGCTCGGCGTGCGGCTCGACCAGCGTTTCGACGCCGGCCGCTTTCGCCTTGGCCAGCGTGGCGTGGAGGCTGCCCACCTCATAGCCGGTCACGTCGCGGCCATAGGGCCAGGGGAGCTGGTTGTCGGACACCATCACGGTCGTCTTGCCGTAGCCGGATGCGACGCGGATACGGCGATAGTGCGTGCCGGGCCTGCCGATGTCGCTGCCATCCGCCGCCTTGTCGTCGGAAACGACCTTGCCGTGGGCGAAGCCGGTCCAGCTCTTCACGAAGGCGTCCGCGGCGTCGGGAGTGAGGTAGACGCGGTTCTCGGGCACGGTGGTCAGCGCTGGATAGTTCGGCTTGGCGGTGTGCCAGTAGATCTGCATGCCGACTCCGCCCGGCCATTGGACGATAGCGTCGCGCCCGATCGGATCGGGAAACGTTGTTATGGTGCGGGTCGCGCCGTGCTTGACGGCAGCCGCGACGGCCGCGTCGATGCCGGTGACGAGATAGCCGTTGCGCTCGCTGCCGAAGGGAAACGGGATCGGCGTGGTGAAGCCGAACACCGACACCGACCCGGCGGGGGTGAGCACGAGTTGCGAGAAGGTCTTGCTCGTCGTCGGCGTGACCTGGAACGCGCCCTTCTTCGTGCTCGTGCCGCCGAACGTCGCGGTCAGGCTGGCGACGAAGCGGTCGAAGTCCTCCGGCGCGACGTAGACATGGGTCGTGTCGTATTGCGGCCCCACAGAATAGTCGGCGGCCGCCGGAGCGTCGCGGGCAAAGCCGGGCGCGGATGGCGACAGGCCGAGCAATGCGACGGCGATGAGCAGGTTCGTACGTGTCATTCTCAGTCTCCCCATCATGATCAGACCGCCCAGCAGCCGCAGCCGAACGAGCCCCAGAAGCTCTGCACGTCGGCCACGGGCACATCGCGGCCGAGGGCGGCGGCATGGTCGTGGCCGTGGACTGAGCACCCGCTCGCGCATCCGCAGGCGGCGGCAAGTTTCGCTGAGGCTTCGGGCGTGCGGTGATAGCCGCCGAAGGTCGCGACGGGGGACCAGTCGGGCATCGGTTTCGGCAGCGAGGGCGCGAGCGGGGCGTAGTCGCCCTCGCCGAACACCACCTTGCCACCAAGCAATGTCAGGACGGAGCGCAGGTGCGGAATGTCGCTTTCGGGGACGGTCAGGTAATCGCCCGACAACACCGCGAGATCGGCGAGTTGCCCGGCCTTGATCCGGCCCTTCTTGCCGACCTCGTTCGAGAACCAGGTGTTCTCGTGCGTCCACATCGCCAGCGCCTTCTCACGGCTGACGCGGTTGGCGCCGGGATAGAGGCCGAGCCCGCCGACGGTCCTGCCGGTCACCAGCCAGTTGAGCGACACCCAAGGATTGTAGCTGGCTACCCGCGTCGCGTCGGTGCCCGCGCCGACATGGATCCCGGCTGCAAGCATCTTTGCGATCGGCGGCGTGCGTTCGGCAGCCTTGGCACCGTAGCGTTCGACGAAATACTCGCCTTGATATGCCATGCGGTGCTGGACTGCGATGCCGCCGCCGAGCGCTGCGATCCGGTCGATGTTGCGGTCGGTGATCGTCTCGGCATGGTCGAAGAACCAGTTGATCCCGTCGAACGGAATGTCCTTGGCGACCTTCTCGTACACGTCGAGCGCGCGGCCGATCGTCTGGTCGTAGGTCGCGTGCAGGCGCCACGGCCATTTATGCTCGGCAAGGAGGCGGATGACGGGTTCGAGGTCGCCCTCCATGTTGGCCGGCATGTCGGGGCGCTCGACCCGGAAATCCTCGAAATCGGCAGCGGAATAGACGAGCATCTCACCGGCGCCGTTGTGGCGGTACTTGTCGTCGCCCTGGCCGGGCGTGACCTGCTTCACCCAGCCCTTGAAGTCGGCGAGTTCCTCCTTCGGCTTCTGCGTGAACAGATTGTAGCTGATGCGCAGCGTTAGTTGGTCGTCGGCATGCAACTTCTCGATGATCTCGTAATCGTCGGGATAGTTTTGGAAGCCGCCACCGGCATCGATCACGCCGGTAACTCCGAGCGAATTCATCTCGCGCATGAAGTGGCGGGTCGAATTGAGCTGATACTCGGGCGGCAGCTTCGGGCCCTTGGCGAGCGTCGAATACAGGATCGTCGCATTGGGGTGCGCGAGCAGAAGCCCGGTCGGGTTGCCCGCCGCATCGCGGACGATCTCGCCGCCCGGCGGGTTGGGCGTGTCCTTGCCGTAGCCGACGACGCGCAACGCCGCTGCGTTCAGCAGCGCGCGGTCGTAGAGGTGGAGGATGAACACCGGCGTATCGGGCGCGACCGCGTTCAGTTCCGCGATCGTCGGCAAACGCTTTTCGGCGAACTGGTGTTCGGTGAAGCCGCCGACGACGCGCACCCATTGCGGGGCGGGGGTGTTGTCGACCTGGCGCTTGAGCATTGCCATCGCGTCGGCAAGGCTCGGCACGCCGTCCCAGCGGAGTTCGAGGTTATAGTTCAGCCCGCCGCGGATGATGTGCATGTGGCTGTCGATCAGCCCTGGGATGACCCGCCGTCCGCCCGCGTCGATCACGGTCGCGTCCGGAGCGGCGGCGCGCACTTCGGCCTCGGAGCCGACCGCGAGGAACCTGCCGTCGCGGATCGCCACGGCCTGCGCCTCGGGGTTCTCGCGGTCGAGCGTCGTCACCTTGGCGTTGACGAGGATCAGGTCGGACATAATCGGTCTCCGGTTGCCGGCTAGAAGCGGGGCGAGCGTCGCCGCTGCCCCGCTGAGGATCGTGGTACGTCGGTCGAGGATCACGCCGCGTCGTCGTGGTGATGGCCGGACAGCATCCCGAACACATGGTTGGTGCAGGCCGTGCGGATCGCGGCGGCCTTCTCGCGGCTCGCCCACAAACTCTTCGCGAGCGGCACCGCCTGCTCGCCGAGCAATATGCCAGCGAGCCCGATCAGCGCGATCGTCGGCGGGGCCGGCGACCGTACCTTCAGCAGCGCATAGATCACGCCGACGAACAGGCCGGCGGCGAGCGAGATCAGGTACGGCCGCACGGAATCAGTGCCCGCCTTCGGACGCGCCGAACATCGTCTTCGCGTAGGTAATGCCAAGGCCGTACGCGCCGCCCCACTTCTTCGCGACGCCGGTGGTGGAATCATAGGTGTCGGTGCGCGCCCAGTCGCGCTGCAGCTCGAGCAGATACTGGAGCGACGTCATCGGCTTTGCGCCAAGCTGGATCATCCGCTGCACCGCGCGCTCATGCGCCTCGACCGAGATGTCGCCGCACGCATCGGCGATGAAATAGCAGTCGAAGCCCTGGTCGATCGCCGAGGCGACGGGGCCGACGATGCACACGCCGGTCCACAGCCCCGCGAACACGATCCGCGTCTTGCCGATCCGGTTGACCTCGTCGATCACGCCCTGGTCTTCCCACGTGTTCATCGAGGTACGGTCGAGCAGTGGCTCGCCCGGAAACGCATCGGTGATCTCGCTGAACATCGGCCCGGAGAAGCTGTCCACCGCGACCGTCGTCAGGATCGTCGGCACATCGAACACCGCCGCGGCATGGGCGATCAATCCGGCGTTGTTGCGCAGCAATTCGGTCGAGATCGACTTGGTCGCGAACGCCATCTGCGACTGGAAGTCGATCAGCACGAGCAGGTGATCGGTCGGCGAAAGCAGCGACGCACCCGGTGTGGTGGTAGCGATAGGCATGGTCATTCTCCCGTTGGAAAGGTTTCAGCGCGGCTGCCGAAAGTGCGGCGCCAGATCAGTGGGGTCACGCCGACGACGCGGCGGAACAGCCGGCTCAGATGCGCCTGGTCGGTCAGCCCGCAGGCATAGGCGATCTGGCTGAGCGTATCGTCGGTGCGCAGCATCAGCGTCTGCGCCCGGCGCACGCGCTGGTGGATCAGGAAAGCATGCGGCGTTTCGCCCGTCGTCACCTTGAACGCGCGACAGAAGTGGCCGGAACTCAGCCGTGCCACCCCGGCCAGAGCATCGACGCTGATCGTCGATCCCAGGCGCTCCTCGATATGCCGGACGACGATGCGCAACTGCCATGGCGCGAGACCGCCCTTCACCGGCGCGCCGTGCAGGACCGGCGCCGCGACGTTGGTCTCACCGGGCAGCGCGTCCGGCGGCGCGTCGTCGAACATCGTCGCCAATCGCTCCAGATACTGGCGCGCGACGTGGGGATCGTGATCCAGCGCGATGAACGCGTTCTTCAGAAGGTTCGCCGCAACGGTCGGCACGAACCTGCGGGGCAGGGCCGTGGCGTCGGGAATGATCTGCAGCAAGGCCTGGGTCTCCGTCGCAACCTGTACGAAGACACATAACGCAAGCGTATCGATCGCTTGCGCCCCGGCCGGGGCGGTACGCGACCCCTCTTTCGGGGATCGGTTCTAGAGTTCGATGATCCCGCGCCTGGCGGCGATCGTCACGGCATGCGTGCGGTCCGAGGCGCCCAGCTTCGAGAAGATCAGCTTCATATGGCCTTTCACGGTTTCCTCCGTGACGGCCAGCTTGGCGGCGATCTGCTTGTTGGAATTGCCCGATGCGGCCAGCGACAGCACGCCGATCTCGCGTTCGGTCAATGCGTCCTCGATGACGTGGAAGGCGATGCTGGAGGCGACCTGCGCGTTGAGATGCTTGCCGCCGGCATGAACCGAGCGGATCGTGTCGAGCAGTTCCTTGCGCAGCGTGTTCTTCAGCAGATAGCCGGCTGCGCCCGCCCGCAACGCGCGCAGCGCCTGCGCATCACCCGAATAGGTGGTCAGCACGACGATCCGCGCGTGCGGCCAGTGGCCGCGCATCGCCGCGATGGTGTCGACCCCGCCGATCCCCGGCATCTGCAGATCCATCAGGACGATGTCCGGCAGATGCGTCGGATACAGCGCGAGCGCCTGTTCGCCGGACTCGGCCTCGGCGACGAGTTCGAGATCCGCCTGCGTTTCGATGACGGCCTTCACCCCCTCGCGCAGGAAGGGATGATCGTCGACGATCATGATGCGGATCCGTGACGGTGTCGGCAAGGCGGGCTCGTGCGGTGGTGGGATGCTGGTCGGATACCCTGCGCTGCGTGGCGTCGACAAGGCAAGGGCAGGCGGCCGAACCATCAACGCGCGGCGAGCCGATCGAAGGCCGCGCGAAAGACCTCGACCATCGCATCGAACCGTCCCGCGCCGACGCAAAACACCCAGCGTGACAATCTGGCGGGGTGAGGCGGGCCGTGAGGCAGTGCATCGATGAGTCCTGCGAGCATGGCGTCGGGGGTTCCGGCCAAGTCGTCCGGGTTGAGACCGCTATCGAGCAGGCTGGGGGCGAAGGCAGCCGACGTCGCCTCGATCCGCATCACCTCGCGCGCGGCGGTCGCCACTGCCCGGCGCATCGTCGCCGGGTTCCAGGCCGTGGGATCGCCCAGGCCGATCGCCAGGACGGTGGTCGCCAGGATCGGTTGCGCAGGCGACGATAACGTCAGTACGTCGTCCGGGTCTGCGCGGAAAATGCCGTCGGCGCGCAACCGCGTGATCGCGCCGCCAAGCGCTGCGTCGAGGTTTCCCAACCCGCCACCGGGTCGCGCCCGTCCGATTTCGTGGACGAACACGCCCGCACTGGCGACCGCCACGTCTACGCTCACTGCATCGCGCGGCGCCACGTCGATGCGAACACCTTGCCACACACCGATCGTCGCCGCGTCGTCGGCACGGCCGTCCATCGGCATCCTGCTCTCCCTCGGTCCCATACGGACCTATGCCACTGCGTAACAGCGGGGCAGCGGAGGGTCGTGGACAGGGCTGACCGAATTTGGACAATCGCGGCATTGGCGACGGAACGCCTTCCGGTCCGAGAGGCGCAACCCCCCCGTTGCTGTGGAATGGCCAGAACACTTGCATTTGTTCGTTCCGGCAGCGCAACGTAGAGCATCGTTAGCTTGTCTGGGTACATCTCTTGATCGCACGATCCAGCCTTAGACGCCTCGAGCGCGGTAGAGCGATCGTCCGCATCGTGTTTGGCATCCTATGCCTAGTCATGATCGGGAGCAGCGCGTCGGCGCTGGATCCGACGCGGACCATCGCGCAACTGCGGCATACGCGCTGGACTCTCGGCGACGGCGCCCCAGGCAACATCCGCGCGATCGTCCAGGGGCGTGACGGCTATCTGTGGCTCGGGACCGCGACCGGGCTCTACCGGTTCGACGGCATCACCTTCGAACGCATCGTGCCGGTCGACCAGGATCGGTACCGCTCGCCCCAGATCACCGCATTGCTGGCGGCGCGCAACGGCGACATCTGGGTCGGCTACGACTTTGGCGGCATCTCCGTCGTCCGCGGCGGCATCCTGAAAGACGCAAACCCCTGGGCTCCGGTGGGTGGCGTGAACAGCATCGTCGAGGGTCGTGACGGCGCGATCTGGGTCGCTCGTGATTCGATGACAAAGCTCGTGCTCAGCCGGTTGCTGCATGGCCGCTGGACGTCGTTCGGTCCCGCTCAGGGCGTGCCTTCGAGCGAAACAGGCGACATTCTGAGCACGCCCAGTGGCATCTACCTGTCGCTCGTTCCGCGGCTGCTGCGCCTGAAGCCGGATGGTACGCGGTTCGAAGACACGGGCGTGCCGATCGGTTCCTCCACCTCGCTGGCGCAAGACCGTAACGGCACCGTCTGGCGTCGCTCCGGAACCCGGATCGGGCCTGTCGAACGTGATCAGCGGACGTATCGCATCGGCACCGCCACGACGCCTTATGTCGTCGAACGCTCCATGTTCGACCGCGATGGCAATCTGTGGATCGCAGGACAGGATTCGGGGCTGGGGCGGATATCCGCGGCGGCGTTGCAGCGGCCCGAAGGACGCGGCAGCGTCGAGCTGTTCACCGAAAAACAGGGACTGACCGCCGCCCTGACGCTGGCGCTGCTGGAGGACCGCGAAGGCAATATCTGGGTTGGGACGGAGTCCGGACTCGACCGGCTTTCGCCGAGCAACATCGTCCAGCCGAAACAGACCGAGGCCGTCGTATCGGGCTTCGTCGGTGGTGCCGGTTCCGATACCCTGTTCGTCGCTGGGCTTTCCGGCGTGTACCGCATCGGCCGATCGGGCGACCCCGTGCTTGTCTTTGCCGAACGGGATATCGGCGTGTTGTGCGGCGACACTCGCCGCCTGCTGGTCATTGGCATGCGCGGCAAACACCTGCTAGACCTCGATCCCAGCGGCAATCTCACCAAGGCGACGCCCGTTGCCGGACCGTTGTCGATCACCTGCACCATGGACACCGCCGGCTTGTTCTGGGCGGGAATCGACCATGTCTACCGCCTCGTCGGACGGCAGCTGCGCGCTGTCGAAGAGCCCGCCGGGACGCCGGGCGGGTCGATTCACAAGGTCCGCTCCGACGGCGCTGGCGGCGTCATATTCGGACGGATCGGGCAGGGGGTTTCGCGCCTCCGCAACGGGATCGCAACCTTGCTCTGGCGCAGCAAGGACCAGGTTACCGGCAGAACCGCGACCTGGGTGCCGACCCGCTACGGACTGCTGGTAGTCGGCGATCAGGGACTGGCGCGCTATGACGGTACGCGCCTCGCATCCCTGCGCGATCGGACCTATCCGTTTCTCGCGGGATTGACCGGACTGTTGCAGACTGCGGACGGATTGACCTGGGTGATCGGAGCAAACGGTATCGTCCGGATGCCGACCCTAGCGCTGGAGAAGGCCTTCGCCCATCCCGGCCTGCCGATCCCGCATGAGCGGTTCGGATACCAGGAGGATTTCCGCGCGCGCTCGAACATGGTCGAGGCGAACGACATCGGCCAGGACGCGGCAGGGAGATTGTGGTTCGCGACCAACAAGGGGTTGGCGATGATCGATCCGGCGAGCCTGTCGCGCAATCGGCTGCCCCCGCCCGTGCAGATCCGCTCGCTGGAGGCCGGTGGCGCGGAGCAAACGCCCCGGAATGGCCCGATCGCGTTTGCGGCCGATACCAATCACGTACAGATCCGCTATACCGCGCTCAGCCTGACCAACGCGACCGCCAACCGCTTCAAATACCGGTTGGAAGGTGCCGATCACGACTGGATCGATGCGGGGGACGCACGAGACGCGCTCTACACCAACCTCGGTCCGGGTTCGTACCGGTTCCACGTCATCGCCGCCAACAACGACGGGGTCTGGAACCGCGCAGGCGCGGCGGTGTCGTTCACGATCGCACCACGCTTCTACCAGACCCGCCTCTTTCTCGCAGCCTGCATCGGCGTCGCGGTTGCCCTGTTGTGGCTGCTCTATCGCCGCCGCGTGCGGATCATCGCCGAGCGCACCCGCGGCCGGTTCGAGGTCCAGCTTGCCGAGCGCGAACGGATCGCGCGCGAACTCCACGACACGCTTTTGCAGGGGTTCCAGGGGCTGATGCTGCGCTTCCAGTCGGTCGTCGAGCAACTGCCGCGCGGCGACAGCGCGCGCGCAAGCCTGGAAAGTGCGTTGGAGCGGGCGGACGATATCCTGTTGGATGGTCGCGACCGGGTCAGGTTCCTTCGCGAGGACGTCGATCCCGTCATGCTGCGGTCGATGCTGGCGGCCGTCGCCGACAATATTGTCCCGCCGCCACTGACTTGGGACATCTCCCTGGAGGGCCCGGCACGTCCTGTCTGTGCGCCGGTGGCGGACGAGATCGCCCAGATCGTCGGCGAGGCGCTCGCCAACGCGGTGCGTCATGCCAGCGCGCGTCACCTTGCCATCCAGATCCGGTCCGGACCCGACAAGCTTGCTATCATCGTTTTGGACGATGGAGTGGGCCTTCCGCCGCAGGTGCAGGAAGCTGGCCACAAACCTGGGCATTATGGCTTGGTCGGCATGCGCGAACGCGCCGATCGGCTTGGCGCCATGCTGGCAATCCATTCGGTTGCAGGGGGTGGCACGGAGATCAGGATCACCGTGCCCGCACGCGTCGCCTACCGCTGACGCCAGCAGCGGTGGGTGTGCCGGCGGGACACCGCCCCACCGGCACCGGCGATTCCGTCAGCCCCTGACGAAGGCGAGCAGATCCGGGTTGATGACGTCGGCGTGCGTCGTCAGCATCCCGTGGGGATAGCCCTTGTAGATCTTGAGCGTGGCGTTCTTGAGCAGCTTGTCCTGCAGGACGGCTGCGTTCTGATACGGCACGATCTGATCGTCATCGCCCTGCAATACGAGCGTCGGCACGGTGATCGCCTTGAGGTCGGCGGTCTGGTCGGTCTCCGAGAACGCCTTGATGCCGTCATAGTGCGCGATCGCGCCGCCCATCATGCCCTGGCGCCACCAATTGTCGATGACCCCCTGCGACACCTTTTCGCTTGGCCGGTTGAAACCGTAGAACGGGCCCGACGCGAGATCGACGTAGAATTGCGCACGGTTGTCGGCGAGTGCCTTGCGCAGACCGTCGAACACCGACATCGGCAGGCCGCCCGGATTGCTCGCGGTCTTCAGCATCAGCGGCGGCACCGAACTGACCAGCACGGCCTTGGCGACGCGGCCCTGTGGCTGGCCGAACTTCGCGACATACCGCGCCACTTCGCCACCACCGGTCGAGTGTCCGATGTGCACAGTGTTCTTCAGGTCAAGATGCTCCACCACCGCCGATGCGTCTGCGGCATAATGGTCCATGTCGTTGCCCGTATCGGCCTGCGACGACCGGCCGTGCCCGCGCCGGTCATGCGCGACGACGCGGTAGCCCTCCGCGAGGAAGAACAGCATCTGCGTATCCCAGTCGTCCGACGACAACGGCCAGCCGTGGTGGAACACGATCGGCTGGGCATTCTTCGGACCCCAATCCTTGTAGAAGATGTCGATGCCATCCTTGGTCTTGACGTATCCGCTGCTCATTTTGGTAACTCCGTCTGCGTGGTGGGAAAGGGGTGCGCGGGCAAAGACGATCGCCGGGATCAAGGTCGCCGCGGCTGCGGCGGCGGTCCCGATGACGATCGTGCGCCTGGAGGGAAAGCGGGGGGTATCTGGCATGTCGGTATCCTGATGGTTTGCGGCCATTATGCTCGCCCGGCAATGCGCGCTTGTTCCAAGCGATTATTGGCGAACCAGAACCGATTTTGCGCAGGACTGACATATTCCGCCGCCGCGAACCAATGCCCGTGGGCGTTCCAAATACGGCCTGTTACGCTACGTTCGAGTGAGCGGGCACGGGGATGAAGCAAGCGATGAGCGGACGTCGAATGGGCCCTGGGAGGCTCGAGGCCTTCACCGATGGCGTCGTCGCGATCATCATCACGATCATGGTGCTGGAACTGAAGGTCCCCGAAACCGGCGATCTCCGCGGACTGGCGGGCAGCGCGCCCATCCTGCTGGCCTATCTGCTCAGCTTCGTGAACGTCGGGCTCTACTGGAACAATCACCATCACATGTTCCAGGCGGTCGAACGGATCGACGGACGCGTGCTGTGGGCAAACCTGTTCCTGCTGTTCTGGCTGAGCCTGGTGCCGTTCGTGATCCGCTGGCTGGACGAAAGCCAGTTCGCGGCAGGCGCGACCGCGGCCTACGGGATCGTCCTCGGGCTCGCCGCGATCGGCTATTCGTTGACCGAACGCGCGATCATCGCCTGCAACGGAAAGACCTCCGCGGTCGCCCGCGCTATCGGTGCGGACTGGAAGGGCTGGGGCAGCATCGCGCTCTACACGCTGGCGGTACCGCTGGCGTTCGTCAGCCGCTGGATCGCGATCGGCCTGTATGTCTCGGTCATCGGACTATGGCTCATTCCCGACCGGCGGATCATCCGCGTGCTCGATACGGCCGACTGACGCGTTCGATTGAATATCCGTGTCCTGCACGAACGCGCGCAAGCGAGGGACGGCAAAATCGAGGAAGGCGCGCACCCTGCGCGGCAGCTCGCGCGTGCCGACCGACAACGCGTGAACGCTTTCCGCATCCCCCGCGGAGGGACCGGGCAGGACTTCGACCAGGCGTCCTTCGGCGAGGTCGGAGCGCACGTGGAAGTCGGCAAGCCGGGCCAGCCCGACCCCGGCGATCGCCATCCGCCGGACCGTCTCGCCATTGTTGGCGATCAGCGATCCCCTGACCGCGCGCTCGACGACGCGACCGCCATCCGCGATCGGCCACGACGTTATCGTTCGGCGGAAGTTGAAGCCCAGGCAGTCATGGTCGGCAAGATCGCCGAACTCGACGGGAACACCGCGTCGCGCCAGATACTCCGGCGCCGCAACTATGACGCGCCGGGCGGTGCCGAGGTTGTGCGCGGTCAGCGACGAGTCCGGCAGGTTGCCGATGCGGAAGGCGATATCGGTCCGATCGAGATACAGGTCGACGATATCGTCCGACAGTGAAAGGTCGATGACGATGTTGGGATAGAGGTGCCAGAAGGCAGGCAACAACGGCTCGATCCCGAGCGTGCCGAACCCGACCGACGCGGTTATCCGGACCGTACCGCCGGGGCTCGCTGCGCCCTGCGTCAGCTGCCGGTCGAGGTCGTCGAGGTCCGCCAGCATGACCTGGCTCCGCTCGTAATAAATCTGCCCCTCGGCGGTCAGCGACAACCGCCGCGTCGATCGCTCGATCAGTCGCACCCCGATCCGCGCTTCGATCCGGGCGATCAGCTTGCTGACCGTCGACGGCGTCATCATCAACACGCGCGCAGCTTCCGAGAAGCTGCCGGTATCCACCACCCGCCGGAAGACCTGCATCTCACCCGCGCGATTGTCCATCTGTCACCTGTGAAATTGCTTCATCAGTAAAGTGCGAAACCGCCCGATTATCAAGCGCGGACTGCATCCCTAACTTCCTCTCCGACACCAGCTTATCAACCAAGGACAGTCGCATGGACCTGAAACTCAACGGTAAGACCGCGCTCGTCACCGGCTCGACTGCCGGAATCGGCCTTGAGATCGCTCGTCGGCTTGCTGCCGAGGGCGCGGAGGTCGCCATCTGCGGTCGTGATCAGGTCAAGCTCGATGCCGCCGCCGCAGATGTCGGCGCTGCACGCGCGATCCTCGCCGACGCCGCCACCGCGGAGGGAGCGGCGGCACTCGTCGCGGCGCTTCCGGCGGTCGATATCCTCGTGAACAATCTTGGCATTTACGAATCCAAGCCGTTCGGCGCGATCACCGACGACGACTGGCGCCGGTTCTTCGAGGTGAACGTGCTGTCGGGCGCCCGGCTCGCCCGCGCATATTTCCCAGGCATGCTGGCGCGCGACTGGGGGCGGATCATCTTCATCTCGAGCGAGTCCGCGGTGCTGATCCCGCCCGACATGATCCACTACGGCATGACCAAGACGGCGCAGCTCGCCATCTCGCGCGGGCTGGCGGCGCTGACCAAGGGCACCAACGTCACCGTCAACACCGTGATGCCCGGCACGACGCGGTCCGAGGGGATCGTAAGTTTCCTCAAGAGCGTTGCGAGCGATGCCTCGCAATCGGACGCGGATATCGAACGTGAGTTCTTCGTCAAGGACCGCCCGACGTCGTTGATCCAGCGGATGATCGAGCCGGACGAGGTGGCCAGCATGGTCGCCTATGTCGCCAGCCCCCTGGCCGCCGCGACCAACGGCGCCGCACTGCGGGTCGATGGCGGAATTACGCCCACGATCGTGTAGCCGGAATTGATCGCCACGGTCGGTAGGCCGATCGTCTTGGCAAATTGCGCGTAACCGCTGTCCCTGTCACGTAGATCCTATCGCCCGACATAGGCGGCAAGCTCGTCGGGCGTACCCTGCGGAAAGGCGTCGCGCAGGTATTCGAGAAAGGCCGACACGCGGGCGCTCAGCAGCCGGCGGCTTGGATAGAGCGCCCACAGGGCAATGTCCGGCCCCTCCACATCACCCCAGAGTACCAGTGTCCCGACTGCAAGATCGTGGCTTACCAGTGACACCGGCAGGCGTCCGGCACCTACGCCCATCCGCACGGCATCCCGCACCATGACCAGCGACGAAAGGCTCAGGACCGGGTTGACGCCGATCCTGGACTTTCCCGTCTGTGTCGTCAGGTTCCAGCTGTCTCCCGGGCCAGCGGAGCCGCGGACGACGACCGGGACGGCCGAGCCATCGGTCGGTAGCGTAAGGTCCGGTGCTGCCACGACCACCAGCCGGTCGCGCAGGAAGATCCGTCCGACAAGGCTTTCGTCCGGTTCCGGGTTGACCCTGATCACCAGATCATAGGCTTCCTCGATCATATCGACCGATCGGTCTTCGGTTGTGATCTCGAGCCGGACCTCGGGGAACTTCAGCGCGAAGCCTGCCGCGAGCTTCCCCATCGCAGTCTGTGAAAACAGCAGAGGCGCGCTGAGTCTCAGCCTGCCGCGCGGACTGTGCCCGCCCGAGGCGATCGACGCGGCCGTCTCGTCGAGTTCGGTAAGCAGCCGGCTCGTCCGCTCGAACATCGCGCGTCCCTCCTCGGTCAGCTTCAATACGCGAGCGCCGCGTTCGAACAGGCGCACGTCGAGGCTGGCTTCGAGTTCGGCGACACGGCGAGATAGCGTTGCCTTGGGCCGCCCAGCCGCGCGCGAGGCTTTGCCGAACCCGCCATGACGGGCGACCAGATTGAAGTCGGCGAGCGCGAGAAGGTCCATGTGTGTTCCACCAGCAAGACGGTCTGTCTAAATATAGGGTCTACCGTTACAAATGTGGATCGTTAATTTGGTAACAGGCAAACGGCCCAACCCGGACCGCTCAATCAAGGAATGACCCTATGACCATCCTCGTAACCGGCGCTACCGGCAATGTCGGCCGAAACGTCGTCGAGCAGCTCGTCAACCGCGGCGCCGACGTGCGCGCCCTGGTCCGCGATCCGGCCAAGGCCAGCTTCCCCGTGGGCGTCGATGTCGTTCAGGGCGACCTGCTCGACGTAGACGCGCTGCGCGGGGCGATGTCCGGCGTGTCCACGCTCTTCCTGCTCAACGGCGTCGTGGCCGACGAGTACACCCAGGCGCTGGTCACGTTGGCGGTGGCGCGCGAAGCCAAAATCGAGCGGATCGTCTATCTCTCGGTGATCCATAGCGACGTCTACGTGAACGTGCCGCACTTCGCCGGTAAGTTCGGCGTGGAGCGGATGATCGAGCAGATGGGCCCCAACGCCACCATCCTGCGCCCGGCCTACTTCATGGACAATGAGATCACGATCAAGGACGTGGTCACCGGCTACGGCATCTACCCCATGCCGATCGGTGCCAAGGGCCTCGCCATGATCGACGCGCGCGACGTCGGTGAGATCGCCGCGATCGAGCTGATCCGCCGCGAGCGGTCGCCGACCCCGCTGCCGCTCAACCGCATCAACGTGGTCGGACCGGACACGTTGACCGGCACCGATGCCGCGGCGATCTGGACGGACGTCCTTGGCCGCGAGATCGCCTATCCGGGTGATGACACCGCCGGCTTCGAACAGAACCTTCGCCAGTTCATGCCGAGCTGGATGGCGCTCGACATGCGCCTGATGGCCGAGCGCTTCATCACGGACGGCATGGTGCCGGACGCGGGCGATGTCGAAAAACTGACCTCGCTGCTCGGCCGGCCGCTGCGCACCTATCGCGACTACGTCGCGCAGATCACCGCCTGAGCACCGGCGCGACACCATCCCGTTACGGAGACCTGCCATGATCTACTCGACCGCCAGCGTCCCGGTGAACCCGGACGGCGAGACTAAACTCACGCGAGAGCAGGTCTGGAAGGGCCTTGAACTAAAAGCCCGCGATGCGCGACTGTTCCTTCCGCCCGGCCTCTGCACTCGCTGCGACGTCGTGGAGGAGAGCGCGACCCACTTCGTACGCGAAGCCACGATTGCGGGCGCTGACCTGCGCGAGATCATCGCGCTTGAGCCGCAACGCAAAGTGACCTTCTTCCAGGCCACCGGACCACGCGAGGGTGCGATCGTCAACGAGTTGTTCGAGGATGAAACCGGCGCGCTGCAGCTTCGCTTTTACTGCTACATCGGCCTGCGCGGCAAAGCGCCGAACGGTCCAGAGGAGCAAGCCGAGCAGGCGCAGTTCGACAGCGAGGACAAGGGGTACAAGAGCGCCTTGCTGTCGACGCTGAAGCGCACCCGCGAAATGCTCGCCAACGGAAAACTCTGATCGCCGACGACCGAACAGCGGGACTAACCGACACGGTCCCGCTGCCGGCAGCAACCTGGCAAGAACGCACCACAACCCGTCCAAGCGCACGGGTAGACCGCGAGCCTGCGCGAGCGCCGCAACCCGGTCATTCGTAAAACACTATACCGAACTGGCCGGCGGGGGGCAGAAAGCGCACTCTTTTGACGAACGCGACAGCGGCTCGCGTACAGGTGCAGTCGTTCATTGGCTCGCTGAAGCTATTTCAGGGGGCTGCCTCGCCGTTCCTCCGAAAGGGCAGAGCTTCAAGCCTCTATGGAAACCGTTTTGCTTGTCGCTCATTCCCTACATCGGCCTGCGAGACTCCCTCATCTACGGTGGATAAGGCTTCTATTGCGCTGGATATCCAAGCGCCTACGACGGTAAGGTCAAGCCTATCCGCAAGCTCGAGCGCCTGTTCCAGCTTGGCTTTCAAAAGCTCCGACGGTTCGCTGCTATCTTCCATGCGGTGTAGATATGGCCGCAAAACCGCGCCGTCACGGGTACAATCTACGTCCAATCGCTGCTTTTTGTATCAAGTAGGGACGGCGGACCGCCATATGGTTACACAAAGACCGGCGCCGGCAAACGGAATAGCTGCGTTTCCCGCCGTTGCCGCGACGCGACGTCACCCACACCCTATCTAGGCGATACGAAGCCAGCTCGCCGTCACCGACTTTGACGACGATGAACATCAGGATTGCGCCATGAAAAAGATCGGGTTCCTTTCGTTCGGCCATTGGTCATCGTCGGCCCAATCCGCCACGCGGTCTGCCTCGGACGTGTTGCTGCAGTCGATCGACCTGGCCGTCGCCGCCGAGGAATTGGGTGCGGACGGAGCGTATTTCCGTGTTCACCACTTTGCCCAGCAACTCGCATCGCCCTTTCCGCTGCTGGCTGCGGTCGGCGCCAGGACCAGCCGGATCGAGATCGGCACCGGGGTGATCGACATGCGCTACGAAAACCCGTTCTACATGGCCGAGGATGCGGGATCGGCCGACCTGATTAGCGGTGGCCGCCTGCAGCTTGGTATCAGCCGCGGTTCGCCCGAGCAGGTGATCGAAGGGTGGCGTCACTTTGGTTACGCGCCCGCCGAGGGCGAGACCGACGCCGATATGGGCCGCCGGCATGCCGAAGTGCTGCTCGATCTGCTGAAGGGCGAGGGATTCGCGCAACCCAGCCCGAACCCGATGTTTGCCAATCCGCCGGGGTTGTTGCGGCTCGAACCGCATGCGCCGGGCTTGCGACGGCGCATCTGGTGGGGTTCGTCGTCGAACGCCACCGCGGTCTGGGCTGCGCAGAATGGCATGAACCTGCAAAGCTCGACGCTGAAGGCGGACGAGAGCGGCGAACCGCTGCATGTCCAGCAAGCCAAGCAGATCCGGCTCTATCGCCAGGCGTGGAAGGACGCGGGGCATGACTGGGAACCGCGCGTGTCGGTATCGCGCTCGATCTTCGCGCTGATGAACGATCGCGACCGTGCCTATTTCGGGCGCGGCGATAGCAGCGACCAGATCGGCGTGATCGACAACATGCGTGCCGTGTTCGGCCGGTCCTATGCAGCTGAGCCCGAGCAGCTGATCGAGCAGCTCCGTGCCGACGAGGGCATTGCCGAAGCCGACACGCTGTTGCTCACGGTGCCGAATCAACTTGGCGTCGACTATAACGCGCATGTGCTCGAGTCCGTCTTGACCCATGTCGCGCCAGCGCTCGGATGGCGTTGAGGCGGCGTGAGTCACACCGTTTCGCCTGGTTCAGCACGTTGAAGGCCGAGCCGAACGTGGGAGACGATCGTTAAAACGGGCCGTAAACGAGCGTCGTTTCAAGAAGCAACGACGTCGACGTGAGGGGTCGGTGATCGGCCGCGTGGCCGCGTTGCGGAGAACGGGGACGACGAGCCCCTTCGGCGTGTCGACCGCCACGCCGATGTCACGTATGTCTTGAGCACCAGCGACGTGCCGTCCGAACTCAGCGACGCGTTGAAGGTCGGGAACTGCGCGAGGGTGTGGGCGAGTGCGCGAACGAGCAGGATGACGGGTGTCAGTTTTGCCTCTGGATGCGCGTCGTTCCACGCTTTGCGATCCGCCTCGACCTGCGTCACGTCGACCTCGTCGTGATGCGTCACATGCGGGACCACGACCCAGTTGCGGCCGAGATGCGCGCCGGTGAGCTTCTGGATGCGTGACAGCGCCACCGTCTCGGTCTCGCCGAACTCGCTGAAATTATAGTCGGGGAAGGGGGCGAGCCCGGAAAGATGCGTGAGCATGTCGGTCATGGATGCGCGTTCCTGTGCAATGGCGTTGCGCCAGCGTACCAAGGAATCATGCGCCGTGACCGGGCGCCGCCAAGCTAGCGCCGGGGCGATGCCGGTTTAGCCGATACCCCAGTCCGCGAGCCGCGCCGCGCCATCGGTGGTCGGCGCAACCCGCCCGGGCGTCCGCGACAGGCGCGGGGCGGGGGCGGCGTGCCAGACGCCGTCCACCATCTCGCCGCGGCCCGCCATGTGGGCATGCGCGGGAACCTCGTCGAGTTCGAGCACCGGCGCAAAGCAGGTGTCGGTCCCCTCCAGCAGCGCACACCATTCGTCGCGCGATCTGGTCACGAATACCGAAGCGAAGCGCCGCGTGGTTTCGGGCCAGCTATGCACGTTCATCTGTTCGGCGGCCAGTTCGGGGGGGAGCCCGAGCCGGTCGAGGAGCTCGGCATAGAATTTCGGTTCGATCGCGCCGACCGAGACGTAGCGGCCATCGGCGCAGGTGTAGCAGCGGTAGAAGGGCGCGGCGCCGCCGAGCGTGTTGCGGTCGCGATCCATCGATACGTGGCCCGCGGGCACCAGCCCCGCGAACATCGCCATCATCGAGTTGACGCCATCGACGATCGCGGCGTCGACCGCTTGTCCCCGTCCCGATCGCGCCCGTTCGAACAGCGCGGCGAGAATCCCCGTCACCAGGAACATCGATCCGCCGCCGAAATCGCCGATCAGGTTGAGCGGGGGCGGGGGCGGCGCACCGGGACTGCCGATCGCCGCCAGTGCGCCGCTGACCGCGATATAGTTGAGATCGTGCCCCGCGACCTGCGCCAGCGGCCCCGTCTGCCCCCAGCCGGTCATCCGTCCATAGACGAGTCGCGGATTGCGTTCGAGCATCGTCTCCGGCCCGAGCCCAAGGCGCTCCATCACCCCCGGCCGCAACCCTTCGATCACGACATCGGCATGGTCGGTGATCGCCAGCGCCCGGTCGCGGCCTTCCGGCGTACGGATGTCGAGCGGCAACAGCGCACGACCGCGGTCCATCACCGGGTTTGGCCAGCCATTGCCCGCGATACGCTCGATCCGCAGCACCTCGGCGCCGAGATCGGAGAGCAGCATCGCCGCGTGCGGACCGGGTCCGATGCTGGCGAACTCGACCACGCGAAGGCCGGCGAGCGCGGTCATCGGTTGAGCATTTCGACGATCGTCACGTTCGCCATCCCGCCGCCCTCGCACATCGTCTGCAAGCCATAGCGCCCGCCGCGCGCCTTCAACGCATGCACCAACGTCGCCATCAGCTTCGTGCCGCTGGCGCCCAGTGGATGGCCGAGCGCGATCGCGCCGCCGTTCACGTTCAGCCGCGCCGGATCGACGCCGGTCGCCTTCAGCCACGCCATCGGGATCGCGGCGAAGGCCTCGTTGACCTCGAACAGGTCGATATCGTCGATCGACAGCCCGGCGCGCTTCAAGGCCTTGGCGGTCGCCGGGATCGGCTCCTCGAGCATGATGACCGGGTCGCCGGCCGAAACCGTCAGCGTGTGGATGCGCGCGAGCGGCGTCAGGCCATAGGTCTTGAGCGCCGCTTCGCTGACGATCAACGTCGCCGACGCGCCATCGGTGATCTGGCTCGCATTGGCGGCGGTGATCGTGCCGCCCTCGGCGATCGTCTTGACGCTGCCGATGCCCTCCAGCGACGCATCCGCGCGGATGCCTTCATCGTGCGAATGCGTACCGACGGGGACTATCTCGGCCGCGAATGCGCCGCTTGCCGTCGCAGCGGCCGCGCGCTGGTGGCTTTGCAACGCATAGGCATCCATCGCCTCGCGGGTGAGGCCGTATTTGTCCGCGACCATCTGCGCGCCGGTGAATTGGCTGAACTCGGCGACATCGTAGCGGTCGAGGATCGCCTTGCTCCACGGGCCTTCGCCGATCCCGGCATCGGCGTGCAGGCGGAAGTTCGAGCCCATCGGCACGCGGGTCATGCTCTCCGCGCCCGCCGCGATCACGACGTCCTGCGTGCCGGACATGATCGCCTGCGCGGCAAAATGCAGCGCCTGTTGCGACGATCCGCACTGGCGATCGATCGTGACCGCTGGGACGCTGTCGGGCAACGACGACGCGAGCACCATGTTGCGCCCGAACGCAAACGCCTGCTCGCCGGCCTGGCTGACGCAACCGACGATGACGTCCTCGATCGCAGCGGGATCGATTCCGGTCCGCGCTACCAGCGCATCGAGCACGATCGCGCCGAGGTCGGCTGCGTGAACGCCCGCCAGCGCGCCCTTGCGACGGCCGCCGGGGGTACGCAACGCATCGACGATATAGGCATGGGCCATCAGACTGCTCCTGGGGAATCGGATCCGGGAAAATCGGGTTTGCGCTTGGCGAGGAAGGCGGCGATCCCCTCGCGGCCCTCGGGCTTGCGCGCCTGTCCGGCGATGCTGCGGGCTTCTGCGTCCAGATGCGCTTCGAACGGCGCGACCATGCCGTCGAGCAACAGCCGGCGGGTAGCACCGATCGCCGTCGTCGCCGAAGCGGCCAATTCCTGCGCGAGGGCCATCGCTTCCGACGCCAGCATCCCCTCGGCTGTGACGCGCGTGACCATGCCGATCGCCGCGGCCTCGTCGGCTTTTACGCGCGTGTTGCGAAGACAGAGTTCCTGCGCACGTCGCAAACCGATCATGCGCGGCAACAGCCAACTCGTGCCACCATCGGGGGACATGCCGATCGCGGTATAGGCGAGCGTGAAATGCGCCGAAGGGTCCGCAAGTGCGATATCGCCGAGCAACGCGAGACCGATGCCCGCACCTGCGGCCGGGCCGTTGATCGCGGTGACCAGCGGCTTGTCCATCCGTGCGAGCCGCGCGACGGCGGCGTGGAGATAGGCGGTGATCTCCTTGAGCAACGCGGGCAGTCGCTCGCCCGCGTCGCCGAACGAAGCGATGTCGCCGCCCGCACAGAAGAACCGCCCGTTGCCGGTCAGCACGACGCAGCGCACGCCCGGATCCTCGTCGCAGGCGATCACCGCCTCCATCAACGCGCGCGTCATCGGGATGTCGATGGCGTTCGCGGCGTCGGGACGGTCGAGCGTAAGCGTCACGACGGCGCCGTCGCGCGCGACCCGGAGCCCGGTCATCGTGCCGTCCCCCCGTTCTCCTGCGAACGCAGGAGCCCATGATCACGAACGCTATCGGCTGTAACCCTGGATTCCTGCATGCGCAGGAAAACGGAAGGGGCGTGTGTCATGCGTGGATTAGTTCGACCGCGACCGCCGTCGCTTCGCCGGCGCCGATGCAGAGCGCCGCGACGCCCTTGTTCAGCCCGCGCAATTTCAGCGCGGCGACCAGCGTGGCGATGATGCGCGCGCCGCTGGCCCCGATCGGATGGCCGAGTGCGGTCGCGCCGCCATTGACGTTCAACTTGTCGCGCGGGATTCCGAGTTCGCGCATCGCGATCATCGCGACGGTCGCGAATGCTTCGTTCACCTCGAACAGGTCGACGTCCTCGACGCTCCAGCCCGCCCGGTCGAGAACCTTCCGAATCGCCGAGACAGGCGCGGTCGTGAACAGCGCCGGGGCATGGGCGTGCGCTGCAGTGGCTACGATACGCGCCTCCTGCGACAGCCCGAACTTCTCCGCGACGCTCGCCCGCGTCAGCACCAGCGCAGCCGCGCCATCCGAGATCGAGGCGGAAGTGGCGGCCGTGATCGTGCCGTCCTTGGCGAAGGCGGGGCGCAGGCCGGGGATCTTCTCGGGCTTGGCCTTGCCAGGCTGCTCGTCTTCGCTGACGATCACGTCGCCGCCGCGCGTCTTGACCGTTACCGGCACGACCTCGTCCGCGAAGCCGCCGCTCGTGATCGCGGCGCTGGCGCGCGTCAGGCTCTCGATCGCGAACGCGTCCTGCTCCTCGCGCGTGAACTGGTATTCGCCCGCGGTTTCCTCGGCAAAGGCGCCCATCGGCTTGCCCTTTTCATAGGCATCCTCGAGGCCGTCCATCATCATCGAATCCGACACGACATCATGGCCGATCCGTGCGCCCGAACGATGCTTGGCGAGCAGGAACGGCGCGTTGGTCATGCTCTCCATGCCACCCGCGATCACGACATCGACGGTGCCGGCCATCAGCGCCTCGGTCGCCATGATCGTCGCCTGCATGCCCGATCCGCACATCTTGTTGACGGTGGTCGCCTCGACGGAATTCGGCAGGCCTGCGCCGAGTGCCGCCTGGCGCGCGGGCGCCTGGCCGAGCCCGGCCGGCAGCACGCAGCCCATGTAGATGCGGTCGATGATCGCCGGATCGACCTTCGAGCGCTCGACCGCGGCGCGAACCGCGGTCGCGCCGAGTTCAACCGCCGTGACGCCCGACAGCGCTCCCTGGAAGCCACCCATCGGCGTGCGGGCATAGCTGGCGATGATGATCGGATCTTCGGACATGGTCTTCCCTCGTGAAGTTCAGAGCGCGCGGGCGATGACCATCCGCTGGATATCGGACGTGCCCTCATAAATCTGGCAGACGCGGACATCGCGGTAGATTTTCGCGAGCCCGTATTCCTCGAGATAGCCGTACCCGCCGAGCGTCTGGATCGCTCCCGAACAGATCGTCTCGGCCGCCTCGGACGCGAACAGCTTGGCCATCGACGCTTCGGTCAGGCAGGGCTGGCCGGCATCTTTCAGCGCGGCAGCATGCAGCACCAGCTGACGACTTGCTTCCAGCTTCGACGCGAGATCCGCGAGGCGGAAGCCGACCGCCTGGTGCGCGATGATCGCCTGTCCCATCGACTTGCGGTCCTTGGCATAGGCGATCGCGATTTCGAGCGCGGCCTGCGCCATGCCGACGCACTGCGCGGCGATGCCAATACGGCCGGCTTCGAGGTTCGACAGCGCGAGACGATAGCCGCCGCCTTCGTCCCCGAACAACAGCGACTCGTCGAGGAACAGGTCGTCGAACCGGATCGCGGCAGTGTCGGACGCGGCCTGGCCGAGCTTGTGCTCGACCTTGTCGACGCTGTAGCCGGGGCTGTCGGTCGGCACGAGAAAACCGGAAATGCCGCGCTTGCCTGCCGTCGGATCGGTGACCGCGAATACCATCGTCACGCCGGCGATCTTGCCCGAGGTGATGAACTGCTTGGCGCCGTTGAGCCGCCAGCCGCCCTCGACCCGCGTCGCGCGCGTCCGCATCGCCGACGCGTCGGACCCGGCATCGGTCTCGGTCAGCGCAAACGCGCCGATCATCCGGCCGCCGATCAGGTCGGGCAGGAAACGCGCACGGTGCGCGTCGGTGCCGTATTTCAGGATACCGGAAACGAGCAGGCTGTTCTGGATCGACACGACCGTCGACAGCGCACCATCCGCCGCCGCAAGCTCGATCAATGCGAGCGCATAGGACACATAGTCCGCTCCGCCGCCGCCTGCGTCTTCGGGTGCGGTCATGCCCATCAGCCCAAGATCGGCCATCTCGACGAACAGCTCGGGCGGAAAACCCTTGTTTGCTTCGAACGCGACGCTGTGCGGACGGATACGCTCCTGCGAGAACGAACGGATCGCGTCCTTTACCGCGATCTGGGTGTCGGTGAGTATCATGGACGTACGATCCGGTATGGCATCTACTGGCGAGTAGTTGCGCCCGACGCCGCCCCTGTGTCAAGATGAACGGATGCCTGCACGTCCTGCTATCCAACCGGCGATATCGTCACCCTTCCAATCGTTGGAATCGCGCGAGGCCTTGCGCATCGAAAAACGCGACGCGCTGCTGCGGGCGGCAGTGGGGATGTTCAACGACCGCGGATTTCACGCCACGTCGCTCGACGACGTCGCGGCGAGCCTCGGCGTTACCAAGCCGGTGATCTATCACTATCTCGGCAACAAGGATCAGGTGCTCTTCGAGTGTGTCCGCATGGGGCTCGAGCAGTTGCGCGGTGCGGCCGAACGCTCGCAGCAGGTCAGCGGCAGCGGCCTCGACCGGTTGAAGGCGTTCCTGCGTTTATATGCCGAGGTGACGATGGACGATTTCGGTCGCTGCGTCATCCGCACGCCCGACGAAGTCCTCTCTTTGGGAGCGCGCAAGCAGTTCCGCGCGCTCAAGACCGAAATCGACGCGACGATGCGCGGTATGATCGAAGAGGCGGTTGCCGATGGTTCGGCGGTGGTGAAGGACGTTCGCCTGACCGCCTTTACGCTGGCCGGTGCGCTGAACTGGCCCGCACGCTGGTTTCGCCCCGAGGGGCCGATGTCGGCGCAACAGGTGGCGCACGACATCGTCGAACTCCTGTGTTCGGGCCTCAGCCCAAGGCGTTGAGTGTCTAATCGACATGAACATCGTCTTTGTCGGATAGGTCCAGCCGACGTCTTGGCCGCGGACCTCGCCCGTCGTCAGGGCGTGGCTCTTGCCGGGCTTCGCCTTGACCGGTCGAGGGCCGATCGCTGTTTGCTCGCCATCACGACCATATCGTCGTGGTCGGGCTCGACGGTCGGCAATGGTTTCTCGGTCGGCGAAGCTGCCAGCCATCGGCATCGTCGGCTTGTCCGCCGGGTTGGTCAGCCAGCCATGTCCTTGAGCGCCACGCCGGTATCCGCCAGCATCTCCGGCGCTATCACCGCCGCGCTTTCGACCAGTTTTCGTCCCTGGACGTAATCCTTGACCGCCCCGACGCAGTCGAGCGCGATCACATGGCGGTCGCGCAAGTACACCACAGAGAACTTGCGCGTCGCCGGATCACCGCGCAACACCGTCGCGTCGTAGCCGATCGACAGGCCGACCGTCTGGAGCTTCAGGTCATACTGGTTCGACCAGAACCACGGGACCGCGTCATAGTTCGCCACCTCGCCGGCGATCGCCTTCGCCACGACCGTTGCCTGATCGTTGGCGTTCTGCACCGATTCTACCCGGATCGCGGCGCCGGCTGCGTAGCGGTTGGCGTGGAGCGCGCAGTCGCCGATGGCATAGATGTCGGGCAGGCTGGTGCGGCATGCCGCATCGACCGCGACGCCGTTGCCGCCATACGCCCCGGCCTCGATCAACGGCACGACTTCGGGAATGATGCCGATGCCGACGATGACCATGTCGGCATCGATCACCGTGCCGTCCGCCAGTCGCACGCCGGTCACGCGGTCGTCGCCGAGGATGCAGTCGACGACCTGGCCCAGCCTGACGTCGACGCCGTGTGCGCGGTGCTCCGTCTCGAAGAATCGCGAGAGGTCTTCACCCGCGACACGCGCAAGAACCCGGTCGAGTGCCTCGAGCAGCACGACCGACTTGCCGAACTTGGACAGGACGGCAGCGGCTTCGAGCCCGATATAGCCGCCGCCGATCACGACCGCGGTGCGGACGTCCGGCAGCTCGGCGATCATCCGGTCGGCATCGGCCCTGTCGCGAACGGTATGCACGCCGACCAGATGATGCCCCGCGCAGCTCAACCTGCGCGGCTTTCCGCCGGTCGCCCAGATCAGCCAGCCGTACCCGATCGTCGTGCCGTCCTCGGTTGAGATGACATGCGCGTCCGGATCGACGGACACGACCCTCGAACCCAGACGGAAGTCGATGCGCTGGTCGATCCAGAAGCGTTCCGGCCGGATCAGGATGCGCGTGAAGACCTTCTCGCCCGAAAGATATTCCTTCGAGAGGGGCGGGCGTTCGTAGGGGTGCTCACTCTCCTGGCCGACGATCAAGATCGATCCTGTGAACCCGTTTTTGCGCAATGCGATCGCGCAGGCCGCGCCGCCGTGCCCTCCGCCGACGATCACGACATCCGCGGCCAGCATCCAGCCCCCCGCCGGACCTGCGTCGGCCGTCTGCGTCTCGTGCTGCGACAGGTCGTTCATTGGAATACCTCGCCTGGGTCTGTCGGTCCGCAGCACCGCCTGTCCGGCCATGCTCCAACGATCCCGTCTCCTGCCTCACCTAAAGCCGAAGCGTGCGCATCTCAATCGCGTGGAGATTTCGAGTGCGTCCCAGCGCCCGATCGCACCCCATATCGGCGGCTGCGATGCCCGCGTCGATCTTGCCCGGGTCGATCTTGAGAGGTCGCCAGCGGCTCCATCGAACCTCGACCGTCTCCATAACCGGCCTTCATCGGTCTCCGCTACTGGTAGGGTCGACGCCGCCGGAAAGGCCGGCATTCTCCTCGAAAGGCAGTCCTGAAGACCCGTACCGTTCTCGCCGGCCTCGCGCTCGCTGCCCCCACCGCCTCGTTCGCCACCACCGCACAGGCGCAGGACGAACCCGCCCGCGGCATCTACGCGGTCGCCCCGTGACCGACGCAAACGGCCGCCCGCTCAGCTTCTTCATGATCACTGGACAGGTCAGCGACTACACCGGTGCAGTTGCGCTGCCGGACGATCTGCCCAAGGCACAATGGCTGCTCGGCGACCGCGGCTACGACGCCGACTGATTCAGGGATGCCTTACAGGCCAAGGGCATCCAGCCGTGCATCCCAGGTCGGAGGTCCCGGCTCGAGCCCATCAATACGACAAGCCGATACAGGCGCTGTAGCCGTATCAAAATCATGTTCGGACGGCTGAAGCACTAGCGCCGCGTTAGGACCCGCTACGATAGGTGGTCCGACGGTCCTGTTGTCCGCCATCGCTCTCGCTGCCACCGTCATCTTTTGGCTTTGATCAACGAGTTCTGACCCTAGGTGGTATTCGATGCGAGATCACACTGGAAAAAATCATCGGTTATCAAAACGATTAGGGCGTTTGATCTACTGGCATGCCGTATTTCAAGAGCTGTTCGACCAGCATGTCACAGACCAAGTCGACAGATTTTCCATTGAGGCTGCGGGCGCATATCGATCCGCTAGACACTATCATGAGCGCCTCAGCGAGAAGAAAATGCTGTTCGCCCACTACGGGACTACCGTCGAGGCCAGCAAACGCCCGGCTTACATTTTCAAACATCGTACGTCTGACGTTGGAAACTATCGAGTTTATGCGAGGGTTGCGTGATGCTTCCGCAAATATTTCGAGAAACAACTGATCTGCGTCTTGATCTTTGCCGCAGGGCGAGGATGTCAGCCATTTTCGGATGCCGTGACGATCCTGATCGATCAGCGCAGCATCTAGGGTCGCCAGATCCGCGTACCGTTCGCAATCCTCCTCGACGATGGCTGCGATAATGTCCTCCTTGGCAGGAAAGTCGCGATACAATTGCTGGACCGCTACGCCCGACTCCTTTGCGATCAGTGCGATCCCCGTAGCGTGGAAGCCATTCTCGATGAATAACCGACGCGCCACCCCTTTGATGTTTTCCCGACGTAGATCCGCGCGCGAAGGGGAGGGGCAGGTTACGACTGACAATGCGTGACTCCTCGGTAGACTTGTTGACGCATCGAAACGACAAGGGTAACGGTACCATTCGTGAGTGATCGCTCTCTTCCTTTTTTTCAAGTGGGAAATTCCATGTCCTCGAAGCGGCTGATGAGCTGTGTGTTGGCGTCAAGCGCGTTGCTTGCACTTTCGGCGTGCGGCGATGGCGGGCAGAAGCAGCAGGCTGCACCGCCTGCGCCGGCGGTCGGCTACATATCGGTGAGCGAGCAGCCGGTGACGTTGACCACGGAACTGCCGGGCCGCACGACGGCGTTCGAGACGTCGGAGGTCCGTCCTCAGGTGAACGGTCTCGTACTGGAACGACTGTTCGTAGAGGGCGACGTGGTCCACAAGGGGCAACCGTTGTACCGTATTGATCCTGCGCCTTACGAGTCGCAGGTCGCGAGTGCACGAGCAGCTCTCACGCGCGCGCAGTCCGGGATTGCCTCCAGTGCCGCGCTGGCTCGCCGTTACGGCGAACTGGTGAAGATCAACGCCATCGCTCGCCAGGAATTCGAAAACTCTCAGACGACGGCTGCGCAGGCTCGGGCGGATGTCGCTGCCCAGCAGGCTGCTTTGCGAACGGCCCAGATCGATCTCGCCCGTACCACCATCCGAGCACCGATCACCGGGCGCATCGGCAGGTCCATCTTCACTACGGGCGCGCTGGTGTCCGCTTCCCAGACCGATGCGCTGGCAACGATCCAGCGCATCGATCCGATCTACGTGGACATTCAGGAGTCCAGTGCCGACCTGTTGAAGTTACGTCGGCAGATCATGGACGGGCAGCTGACCCGCGATGGGAACGCCCACGTGAAGCTGAAGCTGGAGGACGGCAGCGAGTATGGCCCGCAAGGCGTGCTGCGCTTCGCGGACGTCACCGTTGATCCGACCACCGGCTCACAGGTCATCCGGGCTTTGTTTCCAAACCCCAACGGCTTGCTCCTTCCGGGCATGTTCGTTCGCGCGTCGCTCGTAGAGGGCACGCAGGCGAAAGGCATGCTTGTCCCGCAGCGTGCGGTGAGCCGCGACGAGAAGGGGCTGGCAACCGTGTTGGTGATCGGTGCCGGCAACAAGGTCGAGCCTCGCACGCTTCAGGCGAGCCGCACGATCGGCGACAACTGGCTGGTGACGAGTGGGATCAGGCCCGGCGACAAGGTCATAGTCGAGGGCGGCATGATGCTGCGTCCGGGTATGCCAGTACAGGGCAAGCCGTGGAACCCCAACGCCAAGCCCGAAGGCGGCCAGCCGCAACAGGGCAAGGCGCAGGCACAGGCGAAGTAAGCAGCCATGTCACGCTATTTCATCGATCGTCCGATCTTCGCCTATGTCCTGGCGGTGATGGTCGTCATCGCCGGCATCCTGTCCCTTCGGACGCTGCCGATCGCCCAGTTCCCCGCTATCGCGCCGCCCGCGGTGTCGATCACGGCGAACTATCCGGGTGCCGACGCCCAGACGCTGGAGAACACGACCACCCAGATCATCGAGCAGCAGATGAAGGGGATCGACCACCTTCGCTACTTCTCCGCGTCATCCTCATCGTCCGGCAGCGTCACGATCACGCTCACCTTCGAGCAGGGCACCGACCCGGACATCGCTCAGGTCCAGGTGCAAAACAAGCTGCAGGCGGCAACGCCGCTGCTGCCGCAGGAAGTGCAGCGCCAGGGCATCGTTGTTGCTAAGGCGACGCAGAACTTCCTTCTGTTCGTCGGGCTGTACTCCGAGAATGGGAAACACGATGCCGACGATTTGGCCGACATCGTCGCCTCCAGGATCCAGGATCCGTTGTCGCGCGTGACGGGTGTCGGCGACACCCAGATCTTCGGCTCGCAATATGCCATGCGCATCTGGGTCGACCCGCTGAAGCTGAACAACTTCGCGTTGACGATGGCGGACGTGACGAACGCTGTAACTGCGCAGAACGCCCAGGTTTCTGCCGGGCAGCTTGGTGCGCAGCCTGCTCCCAAGGAGCAGATGCTGAACGCGACGGTGTCGGTCTCGTCGCGCCTGACCTCGCCGGAGGAGTTCGCCAAGATCCGGTTGAAGAGCAACGCCAATGGCTCGGTGGTGCGATTGGGCGATGTCGCACGCGTGGCGATCGGCGCCGAAAACTACAGCTTCTCTGCGCAATGGAACGGCAAGTCCGCGTCGGGCATCGGCGTCAAGCTGGCGCCGGGCGCGAATGCGCTGGACACGGTGGTGGCGGTCAAGGAGCGTGTGAACGCGATCGCCAAGCAGTTCCCGCCCGACGTGAAGGTCATCTTCCCCTACGACACGTCGCCGTTCGTCCGCCTCTCCATCGAGCAGGTGGTCCACACGCTCGTCGAAGCCGTGGTACTCGTCTTCCTGGTGATGTTCCTGTTCCTGCAGAACTTTCGTGCGACGCTAATCCCGACGATCGCGGTACCGGTCGTGCTGACTGGCACCTTCGCGGTGCTCGCCGCCTTCGGGTATTCGATCAACACGCTTACCCTGTTCGGGATGGTTTTGGCGATCGGCCTACTCGTCGACGATGCCATCGTGGTCGTCGAGAACGTCGAGCGACTCATCACTACGGAGCACCTCTCGCCCAAGGAGGCGGCACGCAAGTCGATGGACGAGATCACCGGCGCCTTGATCGGCATCGCGTTGGTGCTTTCCGCGGTGTTTCTGCCTATGGCGTTCTTCGGCGGATCGACCGGCGTCATCTATCGCCAGTTCTCGATCACCATCGTCTCGGCCATGGTCCTGTCGGTTGCCGTCGCGGTGATCCTGACGCCAGCTCTGTGCGCAACCATCCTCAAGCCGCACAACCCGAACAAGGGGCAGGGCAATGGTCCGCTGGCGCGCTTCTTTCGTTGGTTCAACGACAAGTTCGATCGCGGCCAAGTCCGGTACGAGCGCGGCGTACGCTCCACAGCTAGCCGCTGGAAGCGTTCGCTGATCGCCTATGCCTTGATCGTGGTGGGCATGACGTTCCTCTTCACGCGGTTGCCCACAGGCTTTCTGCCCGATGAGGATCAGGGCGTGATGATCGCACTGGTGCAGGGGCCTCCGGGCGCCACGACCGCCCGCACGCAGAAGGGGCTCGATCTCGTACGTGATCATTTCCTGAGCGATGCAGGCGATGCGATCCGGGGCGTATATACGATCAACGGGTTCAGCTTCGCCGGCCAAGGGCAGAATAGCGGCATCGCCTTCATCCCGATGAAGGAGTGGAAGGACCGTCCAGGTGCCGCAAACAAGGCGCAAGCGATCGTCGGCCGGGCGATGGGCGCGTTTGCGCGCTACAGCGACGGCCTGATCTTCGCGGTCATTCCGCCGGCGGTGCAGGAACTCGGGAACGCCACCGGTTTCGACCTCCAGTTGGTCGACGAAGCCGGCCTCGGCCATGCCAAGTTGCTCGCTGCTCGTAACCAGTTGCTTGGCATGGCGTCGCAGAACAAGTCGCTCGTCGGCGTTCGTCCCAACGCACTGGACGATGCACCGCAGCTGAAGGTGAACGTCGATCAAGACAAGGCGGGCGCGCTCGGCCTCGACCTCGCAACGGTGAACAGCACGATCGCAACGGCCTGGGGCGGCTCATACGTGAATGACTTCATCGACCGTGGTCGCGTCAAACGCGTCTACATCCAGGCCGATGCAGCCTATCGCATGGCGCCCGAAGACATCGGCGACCTGTATGTTCGCGGCGCGAGTGGAAACATGGCGCCGTTCACCGCCTTTTCCGACGTTTCCTGGCACCAAGGACCGGCGCAGCTGACGCGGTACAACGGTCAACCTTCGATGGAGATACTCGGTCAGCCGGCTCCGGGCGTCTCGTCGGGTGCCGCGCTGAAAGCCATGCAGGACATGCAGGCCAAGTTGCCGCCGGGTACCCGGCTAGACTGGACCGGGCTCAGCTATGAGGAGCAGCTGTCTGGAGGGCAAGCGCCAGCGCTGTACGGTCTGTCGCTGCTGATCGTCTTTCTGTGTTTAGCTGCGCTCTACGAGAGTTGGTCGGTTCCCATCTCGGTCATGCTGGTCGTTCCGCTCGGCATCGTAGGTGCGTTGCTGGCAGCGAGTTTGACTGGGCTGAACAACGATATCTACCTGCAGGTAGGCCTGATCACGACGATCGGTGTGTCGGCGAAGAACGCCATCCTGATCGTCGAGTTTGCCGAAGAGAGGATGCGGGGTGGTCTGAACGCCTTCGACGCTGCAGTGGAAGCGGCTAAGCTCCGACTCCGGCCGATCCTGATGACCAGTTTGGCCTTCATCTTCGGTGTGTTCCCGTTGGCCATCTCGAATGGCGCGGGCGCCGGCGGACAGAACGCGATCGGTCGCGCGGTGGTTGGCGGCATGTTGTCGGCGACGGTGCTGGCGATCTTCTTCGTGCCGATGTTCTTCATCGTCGTCATGCGGTTGTTCGGCCATGACGGGGCTGCCGAGCCGGCGATCGAGGATCGTCCACACGGCGATGACCGGCATGATGACGGCGAGCGTGGGCCCAGTCCCGCGCCGCAGGGAGCTTGAGTGGTGATGAACAGCAAGATTGTCCTCGGTCTGCTTGGAGTTACGGCGCTTGCCGGCTGCAACCTGGCGCCGAAATATGTGCGTCCTGTCGGCGAGGTTCCGGCGGCGCTACCGCAGGGCGGCGTGTATCCGGTGGCTGCGACTGACGCGCCGGACATAAGCAGGATCGGCTGGCGAACGTTCTTCACCGACGAGCGACTGCGAAACACGATCGCGATCGGCCTTGAGAACAATCGCGACCTGCGCATCGCGGCTGCCAACGTGCTCCAAGCCCGAGCGCAGTACCGCATCCAGCGCGCCGATCTGGTGCCGTCGACCTCTCTGTCGGGGTCGGGAACCTACACGAACAACATCCAAGGCGCCGCAGGTGCGCTCGGCGGCGCAGCGGGCGGTGGGACTGGGGCAGGAACAGGGACCGGGACCGGAACGGGGGCTGGATCTGGAGCAGGAACAGGAACGGGCGGGGCCGGCATCGGCGCCGGCGTAGGATCATCCTCATCCAATCTGGAGTTCTACTCCGTCAACGTCGGCTTTTCGGCTTTTGAACTCGACCTGTTCGGCAGGGTACGCAACCTCAGCCGTGCGGCGCTCGAGCAGTACTTCGCAACCGAGGAGGCGCAGCGTTCGACGCGGATCAGTCTTATCGCGGAGATCGCGACGGCCTGGCTCACCTATGCGTCGGACCAGGACCAACTGCGGATCTCGCAGGAATCTCTCAAGTCGTTCGAACAGTCGCTGGAGCTGACCCGGGCGCAATTCCGCATCGGCGTTGCGTCCGAACTCGAGGCGCGGCAGTCCGAGACGACCTATCAAGCCGCGCGCAATGACATTGCCATGCTGAAGACGCGACTGGCGCAGGACAAGAACGCGCTCGATCTGCTGGTCGGTGCACCTGTTTCGAGCACGATGCTGCCGCAGGGCCTGGGAACCGGCACAGCCGCGTTGCAGGTGCTTCCGGCCGGTATCGCATCGGACGTGCTGTTGCGTCGTCCGGACGTGCTTCAGGCTGAGCACCAGCTGATCGCGCAGAACGCCAATATCGGCGCGGCCCGAGCGGCAATGTTCCCGAACATCTCGCTTACGGCAACACTCGGGACCATTAGTTCGGCATTGAGCGGGCTCTTCGCCGGTGGAAGCTTTACGTATACCGGAGCGCCTTCGGTCTCGCTGCCGCTGTTCGATGGCGGACGGTTGCGCGGTAATCTGCAGTCGGCACGAGCGCAGCAGCAGGCAGCGGTTGCGACCTATGAGCGTTCGGTGCAGACCGCGTTCCGGGAGGTAGCCGACGCGTTGGCCCAGCGCGGCACCATCGACGAGCAGATCTCGGCTCAGACAGCGCGTGTGGAAGCGGCGACGGTCGCTCTGCGCATATCCGATGCCCGCTACCGAGCTGGCGTGGAGTCGTTCCTGACGACGCTTGATTCGCAACGCACGGCCTACGCGGCGCAACAGCAGCTGGTGACGACGCGACTGACCAGGGGAAACAACCTGGTGGAGCTCTACCGCTCCCTCGGTGGAGGGCTGTCGGAGGATGATCTGCCAAGGAACGATCCTTCCGCGCGATGATCGTTGCGGGTCGTCGATCCGCGCCTTGGCCGCTCTCTTCCGCCTTCGGGATCAACGAACTGGGATAGATCCGCGAACGCCGGCGCGGGCCTTGATCCATGAGCCGCGCGCATGCCCGCGCGAATGCGCCTCATCCGCCCGGTTCAGGACGCCGCAATGCGTCGACGATGGACTGTGCTATCTCCTCCGCGGTCCCCGATAGCAGAGCGGGCTCGCGCGGCAGCGCCTGGTAGCTCATCGCCAGAAGAAAGGGGAGCAAGCCTTCCTCGACTGCCGGTCGTAGCGTGTGTCGCGCACATTGGTTCGATAACGCTGCCGCAGCCTGGATCAGTGTCCGCATCCGCATCCGCACGTTATGAACGTGCGCTTCGACTACGGGATTACGCCGAGCTTCAGCTAGTATGTCATAGGAAAGTGCGCTGTTACGTCCATTCATCGAATGTTCGACGTATGTACAGAGGCTTTCGTAGACTGGTCGCCTCTTCTGAGAAAGCTCATCGATCAGAAGATCGATCTCCTCGACTCTTCGCTCCATGTCCATACGAGAAATCTCGCAGATGAGTTCTTCCTTGTCCGAAAATTCGCGATAGATCAGGCCGACGCTCACGTGCGACTCGGATGCAAGTTTAGCGACCGGCGTCTGATGAAATCCGGAAGTTGCGAACAGGCGTCGGGCTGCGTCGAGTATTCGATTTCGCGCAATGCCGTCTCGTCTGCCCGTCTTCATTCAGTGGTATCCTCGCGAGAACGTGCGTTGCCGCGTCGCACGCTGACGGTCAGCGAGCAAGCGTTCTGCCGCGGGATCGTTTTGTCCGCCTCCGAGCTGATGGTCGGCCGAGCTTGTCTGCAGGCTCGTCGGGAACTGCCCCTCCTTGCGGCTTTTCTCTGTCCGTTGACGTCGGTTTGGGGTCGCACGACCTTCGCAAGAGGATAGCCGGCCTCGAAACCGGGCTTATCGCGAAGATGAACCAGCGTCCGAAGTTGGGAAGCGGGGGGCGGGGCGTGAGCGTCCGCTTGTGCGTCGTAGCAGAAGGAACGCGAAATACCCACGAAGCGGCACTAAGGTCGATGGGGCCGTACACCGCTGGTCGCGACGATCAGATCGCATCGATCCGGCGCGGCCGCGAGAGCCACACCTTCTGGATCTGGCGGCTTAGTCTTGCAACGGCTCCGGGTCGCCGACCCTTCTCAACGTGAAAAACAACGGAGCGTGGCCACGAAAATCCATCAGGCCCAGCACGACGCCTGGCGCGACCGCGCGGAAGAAATCGATAATCGGCTGCTGGTCGTATACCATAGCTGCCGTCGGCACGCCGCGGGAAGAAGCCTGACGCAGTCGTGCCGTCGGGCTCTTGGTAGCAATGATGGACTTCGCGACTTTGAACGCGGCAACAGCCGAGGGACGGTGTTGAAGTTGCAGCCTGCCAGTGAGCGCAACCGGAAGCCACCGCGGGTCGATGGAGATCACGTGGCTGCCGTGACGGAAAAGGAGCGGATGGACGTTCTCCCGGTCCGCGAATGCCTTGCCGTACCACCCGAACGCCTCGAGCATACCGTCGAGACGATGGCCGGTATGCAGGCCGGCGCCGCGCCAGCGACCGAACATTGCTTCGAGCGGGACTGCGGGCAATGCATCGAAGAATCTTAACACCTCGGTCAAGTCGGCGCCGTCGCGCTCCAGCTGTTCCAAGCACGCCAGCAGGCCCGTGTCGGGTGAAGTCGTGACACCTGGAATTTCGCGCCGCGTTTGCCTTTCGTTTGTAAGGTTCATTCCGCCAGAACGCGCAGGTGTTATGCCGGATCCAAGGTCCCGCGAACTGAAAGATGCTCTCCGAACGGATCGTCGCCGGTAAGAGCGTCAGTTCGCAAGCAGCCCGACCAAGCCACAACTGAAAAGCTGAACGAACGGCAGAACCGGGAAGCTCTCAGCCGAAGCTCGACGTCCACTTCTGGGTCTCGATGCCCCGCAGTGCTGCTCAAGCCGCCGCGCCGAGCGATGCTGCGAGGTGATCCACCATCGCTCGCACCTTCGCGGAAGGCCTCGGGCCGGCCGGGAAGATCGCGAATACCTCAGCCGGGTCGAGCTGGTACTCTTCGAGCAGCTGTATGAGCTGGCCGGAGCGCAGTTCCTCTCCCGCCATGACGCTGGTGCCGAGGGACAGGCCGAGGCCAGCGACTGTGGCCGCCAAGACACCCGGGGCCGAGTTGATCCAAAGCCTCGCATGCACATCGACCGAAGTGACGATCTTGTTGTGCCGGAAACGCCAACTCTCGCTCCCGAACGAGCCATGTTGAAGGATACAGTCGTGGCCGATCAAGTCCCCCGGCTTAGCAGGCGTGCCATGGGCGGCGAGGTAAGCAGGTGCCGCGATCACCACTCGCTCGACCAACGCGAGTTTACGCGCGCCGAAGGTGGAGTCGTCCAAAGGCCCTACGTTGATGCGGATGGCGAGGTCGACGCCGTCCGTGATGAGGTTCTGGCGCACGTCACTCATGGCCAGCTCGACTTTCAGGTCGGGATGGCGGGCCAAGAACGGCGCCAGCGCTGGGATGATCGCTCGCGTGCCGTACATGAGCGGCATTGCGAGCCGGATGATGCCGTGAAGTGAGTCCAAGCCTCGCGTCGCCTGCTCGGCCTCTTCCATCTCGGCGAGAAGGCGTCTTGCGCGCTCCAGATAAAGTGCGCCGGCGTCGGTCAGCGAAAGACTGCGGGTGGTGCGTAGCAGCAGCGTCGTGCCCAGTCGCGCCTCCAGCATGCCGACGAGCCGCGATACAGAGGGCTGTGACAGCTTCAGTTCGCGCGCGGCGCGCGAGAGGCTGCCGCTGTCCGCTACGCGGACGAAAACGCTCATCTCTTGCCAGCGATCACTCATTCGAATTTCGGATAGATGTTCTCCAATTTGGATAGATACACTGCATCTCGCTGAAGACCTATCTTTCGTCTCACGGTACTCATTCCCAACCCCAGAGAAGAGAAAGCGTCCCTGCAATGGCTATCAAGATCTACGGCGACCCCGGTTCGGGCAGCCGCCGCCGCGTGACCGCAGCCGCGGCCGCGATGGGCATCGACATCGAGATTGTGAACATCGATCTCTTCAAGGGCGAGAGTCACACGCCCGAGTTCCTGGAGCTGAACCCCCATGGTTTATCCCCCGTGATGGTGGACGGTGACTTCGTCCTCTACGAGTCCGCGGCCATCAATCTTTACCTCGCCGAGAAAGTGGGCAGCGATCTGGCAGGCAGCACCACCGAGGAGCGGTTTCAGGTCCTGCAATGGATGTTCTGGTCGGGTGAGCAGTGGCGCATCTTTGCGACGCTCACCTTCGACGAGGTGCTCGGCAAGAAGTTCATGGACCAGTCCGCGGACGAGACCATTGTCAAACTGGCGGCCGACAAGATCCACGCGGCTGCCGCGGTGCTCGACGCCCATCTCGCCAAGCACGACTACATCGTGGGTGACCGGCTGACACTGGCCGACTTCGACATCGCCGGACCGTTCTCGCAGAACGAGCGGACCAAGATCCCGCTTAACGACTTCCCAAACCTGGTTGCCTGGCAGCAGCGCCTGCTTTCCGAGGTTGCAGGTTGGGCGGCGACGAAGCGCGAGGTCGACAAGCGCATCGACGGTGCGCTGGCGGCGGCCGGCGTTAAGCTTTGACAGCGTGGCGCCGGCGTCCTTGGAGCCGACTGGCGTCATGCCTGCGCCACTACTGCAGAGAACGTAGGTTGGAAGTCGAGCATCCATCTCTAAGATGGATGATCGTCCGGTTTGAGGAAGCGGCAATCTGGTCCTGAACGGCAGTTTGTGGGTCGAGTGGAACGGCACGTGGCGGCAAAACATCGCTCCGTATCGTCGGTTCCCGCGGCGCGTGCGTGGTGGAAAAGCTGCAGCGCCTTCTTGGAGGCAGATAGTACGTGGGATGGACGACGTCGATTTCTATACGACCGAAAGGTCATATCGCGCATCGCTTGACCGGATGGAATGAGGGGGGCGCCGAACGACGACATGGCGCGACGACTTCCGATCTTCCGGCCCCTAACAACAGCCGCGGCGGGTCGTGGCGCCGGTTGAAACTTGGCAAAAGCGCTATTTTGCTCTGATTCAGGACGAAGAAGATGACCGATACCAAGCATGATATTGTCGACACCGCCGTCGCTGCGGGCTCGTTTACGACGCTGGTTGCCGCGGTCGGCGCCGCGGGGCTGGTCGACACGCTGAAGGGCGAGGGGCCGTTCACCGTCTTCGCGCCGTCGGACGACGCATTCGCCGCGCTGCCGGCCGGCACCGTCGACGATCTGGTCAAGCCCGAGAACAAGGCCAAGCTGACCGAGATCCTCCTGCTCCACGTGCTGCCCGGTACGGTGATGGCGGCGGACGTGAGCGGCAAGGTGCTCGACCCGGAAACCGCAGGCGGCGCGACGGTCCATGTCGATGGCACCGACGGTGTGACCGTCAACGGTGCCAAGGTGGTGACCGCCGACATCGCCTGCACCAACGGTGTAATCCACGTGATCGACAAGGTGCTGCTGCCGACCGGCTGAGGCCTGTACAATCCGGTGCCGGGGCAGCAATGTCCCGGTGCCATCGGTTGGAGATATGCGTGAAGGTTGCGATCGTCGGTGCGGGCATTGCAGGTCTATCCTGCGCCCTACGGCTCCAGCAGCATGGCTGCGACGTCACGGTGCTGGATAAGGGGCGTGGTGCCGGTGGACGGATGTCGACGCGGCGGGTCCCGGTGCCCGGCGGCGAGGGGCCCGGCGGCGAGGTCGCCTTCGATCACGGTGCCCAGTATCTGACGATGCGCGATCCCGCGTTCGTCGAGGCCATGCAGGGCTGGGAAGCCGCTGGGGTGGTCGCACGCTGGCCCGCTGCCGGCGAACACGCGTGGGTCGGGACCGATGGTATGAGCGCGATCGTCAAGCACCTCGCTGCGCAATCCAAGGTCCACTGGAACTACCGCGTCACAGACATCCGCAATACGCCCGAAGGGTGGCGGGTCGAGGCGCCGGCGACCGAATCTTTGACGGAGACCTATGACGCCGTCGTCGTCGCGACGCCCGCCGAACAGGCGGCGGCATTGCTCGCGCCGCACGATCCGGCGATGGCGAGCGAGGCGCTCGCCTGTCGTTCGACGCCGTGCTGGACGGCGATGCTTGCGTTCGACCATCCACTGGCGATCGCGCGCGACGTGATCAGGGACGCAGGGATCATCGGCTGGGCCGCGCGTAACAGCGCGAAGCCCGGACGAGCGGGCCCGGAAGCCTGGGTCGTGCAGGCGACGCCAGCATGGTCGGCTGCGCATCTCGAAGAGCCGGCGGATACCGTCGTCGATCGCTTGCTCGCGGCGTTGGCGAAGCACTGCGGCGCCGACATGCCTACGCCGATCGTTCGTGCCGGGCATCGGTGGCGCTATGCACGCGCGACGGCCACCGACCTCGGCTGTCTGTGGAGCGGTAGCGATCGGATCGGTGCCGCGGGCGACTGGCTGATCGCACCGCGTATCGAGAGTGCGTGGCTATCCGGGCGGCAGCTTGCCGAGCAGATGCTGGCAGCCGTGTAGCGCACGCCGCGGGGGGCCGTTCAAACCGCGGCCAGCCCCATCGCCAGCGGTCGATCATCGCCGACCTCCGACGGCACGCCGCCGACGATCCGCGGATCGATCGCAAAGTCGCGCGCGATTTCGCGCACCGTCATCTTGGCGGACATCATCACCGAGGGCGTGCCGCCGCCCGGCTGCGTACCCTGGCCGACCAGATAAAGGTTCGCGACATCCTCGCTCCGGTTGTGCGGCCGGAAGAACGCGGTCTGCGTCATCCGTGGTTCGACCCCGAAGCCGTTGCCGAGATGCGACCCCAGTACCTCTTCGAAATAGTCAGGCGTCACGAAGCTGCGATGGACGATCCGTTCGCGCAGGCCGGGAATATAGCCGCGTTCGTCGAGGAACGTCAGCACCATGTCGGCAAAGCCTTCGCCGACCGCATCCCAGTCGATATCGCTCTGGTTGTTGGGGACCGGAATCAGCGTGTACGCCGCGTGATGCCCCGCCGGAGCGAGGCTGGGGTCGGTGATCGTTGGGATATGGAGATATTGCGAGAAATCATCGGCGAGGATCTTGCGCTCGAAGATGTCGGTCAGGAGCTCCTCGTAGCGCGGGCCGAGGATGATGTTGTGGTGCCGCAGGTCGGGGTCGCCGTCCTGCATCCGGTACCCGAAATAGATCACCATCAGCGACATGCTCTGCTTGCGGAACTTGACCAGCGCGTCGCGATTGACTCGCCGATGCGCCTTGTCGACAAGCTTGAGATAAGTGGTCGCATAGTCGGCGTTCGAGACGACCAGATCCGCCGCCAGCGTTTCGCCGTTCGCCAGCGTCACGCCGGTCGCGACGCGCTTGCGGCCGCGCTTCTCGACCTCGATCCGATCGACCCTGGCGTTCAACCGCACCGATCCGCCCAGTTCCTCGAACTTGCGGACCATCGCCGCGACCAGCGCGCCGGTGCCGCCGACCGCGAAATGCACGCCCCAGGTCTTTTCGACGAAATGGATCATAGCATAAATTGCGGGGACCTTCAGCGGATTGCCACCGATCAGCAGCGGTTCGAAGCTGAATACCTGCCGCATCTTGTCGCTCTTGAAGTATTTCGAGATCAGCGAGAACAGCGGCTGGATCGCGCCGAGCTTCAACAGGTCCGGAAGGACGCCCACCATCGAGCCGAGCGAGCCGAAATAGGTATAGCCGAGTTCGAGGAAGCCGCGCTCGAAGATTGCGCGCGCAGCTTCGTGGAAGCGTTCGTAGCCGTCGAGATCCTCGGGTGCCAACCGCGCGATCTGCGCCCGCACGTTGACCGGGTCGGCGTCGTAATCGAAGAAACTGCCGTCGTCGAAATAGATCCGGTAGAACGGCAGGATGGGCACGATGTCGACATAGCGGCGCGTATTGGGGCCGCCGCTGGCGCCCGATACAACGCGGCTGCCCTCTGCCAACACCGATGGCGGAAAGTCTGGCTCGTTTAGCATCGCCGCGTCGCGCTCCAGCGAGAACAGCTCCTCGATAAAATGCGGGACGGTCAGCACGGTCGGCCCCATGTCGAAGACGAAGCCGTCGACGCGGCGGACATAGGCGCGGCCGCCGACATCGCCGAGTTGCTCAACGATCTGCGTGTCGAAGCCGAGGCTCTGCAGGCGGATCGCGCATGCGATGCCGCCGATCCCCGATCCGATTACGATAGCGCGCTGGCGAGTCATGACGGTCGTCTTTCCTGGGAGTCGGTAGAGGATCTGCGGCACTCTACGAGCGGTCTTTCGATCCCGCCCGATGACTTCGGATGCAGTACAAAGGGTGGCGAACGACTAAAACGTCCGGGCGGTGCCAGTGGGGGCGTAAGTGCCGAGTTATCGCGCTACGCTTTCGCCAATCGCGTCACGATACGGACCTTGGGCCGTATCCTGTGCCGGTCAGCATTGCGTCGCTTTATGTTCGCCCAGCAGCGGGTTGGGGCGCGCGCACCGCACTCTCGATAGGTAGGGACACGTCCTTTAGTCCGTATTGCCTGACCAACGCTCAGTGCCGAGACCGCGTCGGGGCTGATGGTGAGTGATTGTGCGCTCCGAAAAGGCACTGTGACTACCCCTCAGGCCTGTCGTTTCAGGATCCCGAACGCTTGTCGGTGGCCGGCAGACGGGAATGTATGATGCTAGGAGAACCAATATGACATCACGGATCGCGCGCACATTGGGCGTTTGCCTCGCACTGTCGGTTGCGGTGCCGGCTATCGCGGTCGCGGCTAACCCGAAGGTTGGCGGCGCCGCCATGTATGCCAGCAAAACCATCGTCCAGAATGCCTCCGCCGCCAGCAACCTGACGACGCTAGTCGCCGCTGTGAAGGCCGCAGATCTCGTCGAGACGCTGTCCGGTCCCGGCCCGTTCACGGTGTTCGCACCGACGAACGCGGCCTTTTCGAAGCTGCCTGCCGGTACGGTGACGACGCTTTTGAAGCCGGAGAACAAGGCGCAGCTTGCGGGCATCCTGACGTATCACGTCGTCCCGGGGAAGATCACCGCGAAGGATGCGCTGGCTGCGATCAAGGCCGGTGGCGGCAAGGCGACGCTCACCACCGTGCAGGGTGAGGCGCTCACTGCGCGCGTTACGAATGGCAAGATCGTGCTGACCGACGCCAAGGGCGGCAAGTCTACCGTGACGACGGCAGACGTGATGCAGTCAAACGGTGTGGTCCACGTGGTGGACACGGTGCTCATGCCGTGAGGCATGTCGTGGCGCCGGCTTGCCTGGCGCCACGTACTCTCCGCCACCCGGCAGCGATCATGACTAGGGTTGCGTAGGGCCTTGCATGAACTCTCTCGGCAGGCACACAAGTATGCCGCGAGTTTCGCAGCAAGGCGACCTTGTTGAGGCTCACACCCAGACGCGCGGTCAACGTTGCCCCCTTTTAGAGGCCAGAAAAGCAAGGCGGGCTGCCCTCGGGAATGCGTTGTTCGGTAAACCATATGCTTTGAGGGCCGGTATACCGCTTTCCAAAGTCCGATCCCAATCGGGAGGGCGGCAGCCTTCGATAAGCGTCCGCGATAGGTCGGAAGCTGTGCCGTCTGACCAACCTATGATGGGGCGGGGCGCAAGCGCGTCGTACATAAGTGCAAGGGAAGGGCCGTTTGGCCTTAGGCGAAAATGCTGGCAGCATTTTTAGGTGGGGAAACTTACGTGAAGCGGGCGTTAGAAGAGGCTGAAACGGCAACGCGGCAGGTTCACGTTCTGGTTGTTGAGGATGAGCTATTCATCCGGATGTTCGTCTCTGATGCGCTTCGAGACAAAGGCTATAGCGTCATAGAAGCGATTAATGCTGATGAAGCACTTGATATCGTCATGGCAGGTAAAGCCGTTGATATTGTTTTTAGCGATGTCAGGATGCCCGGAAAAATAGACGGATTGGGCTTGTTCAACGCCCTGAAAGATATTTCTCCCATGCTTCCGGTAATATTGGCCTCTGGCCACTTGGGATATAAGGAGGCGTTGGCGGAGGGCGCAACTCACATCATATCAAAACCCTATCAGATCGACACGGTTTTGAGGTTGATTGCGAACGGACTGGCCCAGCCAGAATGACGAATATGAGAAAATCTGTAGATAGCGATGCCGTTGTTATTGTAGATGACGACATTCTGTCCCGCCATGCAATCGCCGACTATCTCCGAAAATGCGGTTACGACGTCGTGGAAGCAGCTAACACCGACGAGGCCGAAATAGCGCTGAAACATTCGCCGTTTTCAGTTGATATCGTGCTGTGTGATATTCGGGTGGTTGGCACTAGGTCCGGATTCGAACTCGCTACGTGGATACGCCAGAATTACCCGAAAGTAGATGTTCAATTAGCAGGAAGTCTCACTGCCATCGTCGATAAAGCGACGGATATTTGCGAGAGCAAGCCAAATTTTGCCAAGCCTTACGAGCCGCAATCGGTAGTGAATTATATAAAGATATTGCGAGCTAATCGTGAAAGAGGCGCACGGTCGCTCCCTAAATCATCATAACGTTCTTAGTCTCTTGATAACCTTTGATGCGACCGATCCGCACTAAACCTCTCGCGTCTTGAACTCCGTCTCCTGCCGAGGCTATTTTCACACGATTATGGTTTTAACGATTTTATGTGGAAACATGGTAGTCATCGGTAGAGGGCGCAGGCGACGGCGCAATCGTCGGGGGGGCGACGTGGGATGACTACAGGCACCATTTCAATCGACAGTGCCGACGCAAGGTCGAACCAACGCCTTGTGAGGCTCGTCACTGACAGCCCGATACCGTCGGTAATCAGCGATCCACGTCTGCCCGACAACCCTATTGTCGCATGCAATCAGCCGTTCTGCGATCTGACGGGCTATTCGACGGACGAGGTCGTGGGGCGCAATTGCCGGTTTCTTTCAGGGCCGGCGACCGAACCTTGGTTGTCGGAAGAAATCCGACGCGGCGTGCGGGAGCACAAACCAGTGCTGGTCGAGATCCTCAACTACAAGCGCAACGGGCAGCCGTTCCGCAACGCCGTCCTGGTCGCGCCGCTGTATGACGAGGAAGACCGCCTGCTGTATTTCCTTGGCTCTCAGGTCGAGATCGACACCAACGCTGCGACACCGACCAGCATGCGTCGGATCAGGGCGGCAGAAATGGTCAAAGCGCTGTCGACGCGGCAGGGTCAGGTGCTCAAATTCGTTGCACAGGGTCTGCTCAACAAACAGATTGCCGCCGAACTCGGGCTGGCTGAGAAGACCGTCAAAATGCACCGCGCGATCCTGATGGACCGGCTCGGGCTGACCACCACTGCGGACTTGATCCGGCTCGCGGTCGAGGCCGGACTTTGAACTGAGACTCAACCTTTGAGCTAATTTGGCGGCGGATATGGGCCAAGGTCCGTATCGCCCCGTGCCTGCCTCCGGCGTATCCAAGCCTTGGTCGTCACAGCGGCTGGGTCGCGGGCTGTATTAGCCATCGGTTCCGTGACTTGGGTGGAACTCCCTCCGTTGCCCTTTAAGTCGCTGTGGCGCCATCTCCGGGTGGGCAACAACCGATCTCTCCATCGGCCCTCGCTCTCCCGCAACAAGGCCGGTTCGCCAGCGTAGCGGGCTCGGCACAGCAAGGCGATGGAGACCTTAATGGACAGCATAACCCCGTTCCAGTTCTCGCTGGTGTATAACGTGTTTTCATTCACGTTCGCGACGATGGCCGCGACGACTGCCTTTCTGTGGCTGTGTCGATCACAGGTTGCGCCGGCGTACCGCACTGCGGTGACCATTTCGGGGCTGGTGACCGCTATCGCCGCCTATCATTACCTGCGCATCTTCGAGAGCTGGAACGCGGCCTACACACTGAAGGACGGCATCATCTCGGCGACCGGCTTCGCGTTCAATGACGCCTATCGTTACGTCGACTGGCTGCTGACCGTGCCGCTGCTGCTGATCGAACTGGTGCTGGTGATGCGGCTGTCGCCCGAGCAGACTTCGTCTAAGACCGTCCGGCTGGGTTCGGCCGCGGCGCTGATGATCGTATTGGGCTATCCCGGCGAAACTGCGACCGACATTCCGACCCGCGCCCTGTGGGGTACGTTGTCGTCGATCCCGTTCATCTACATCGTCTGGGAGTTGTTTCGCGGACTCGGCGAGTCGATCGAACAGCAACCAGCCGCCGCGCGCGATCTGGTGCGGAAAGCGCGCTTGCTGACCTTCGCCTCATGGGGCTTCTATCCGATCGTCTACATGGCGCCCTATGCCGGTATCAGTGGTGCGACGGCGATGACGGTTATCCAGCTTGGATACACCATCGCCGACATTATCGCGAAGGCCGGCGTCGGCGTGCTGATCTACATGATCTCCGTCCGCAAATCCCAGGTCGAGGCGAATGGCATCGCTCCCCACGTGCATTGATGCCAACGCCGATGTTCGGGTCACGGGACGGGTTGCCATGACCGGCTTGGACCGCCGCGCCTCGTTGGGGCGCGGCGGCGTCGTGCATCCCGCGTTCTGGCTTGTCGCCGTCTATCTTGGCGTGGCGCTGGCCGCAGGACTACCGCTCGAAGGACCGCCTGCGACCCTGATCGCGACGGTGGTCTTCATTGGCGGCGGGATGCCACATGGCGCCTACGACATTGCCTTGCTCGCGCGCGCAAGCCGTCTCGGGCGCTACCGCCTGGGCCTCGCGGTCGGTGGCTATATCGGCATCGCCGCCGCGATGGCTACGATGTGGATTGTGAACCCACTGATCGCATTGATCACGTTCGTCGCGGTCGCCTCGGTGCATTTCGGCGAGGACTGGACGATGATTGACGAGCCGTTGCTCAAGGTCGCTGCCGGTACAGCGATCATCGCCTCGCCAGCAATTGGCCACCCCACCGATGTCGCGCGGCTGTTCGTCACAATGGTCGGTGACCTGGGTGGCGAAACGATCGCGCGGTCGCTGATCGCGGTTGCGCCGGTCGCACTGCTTATCACGATAGTAGGCCTCGTCGACGCTTGGCGGAATGGTGCGCGCGAATGGGCTGCGGCGACGGCGGTGGCGATCCTGGTACTGGTCGTTGCGCCGCCAGTCGCAGGGTTCGCGTTGTTCTTCGTGTTCCTGCATTCGCCGCGCCACTTGGCCGATGCGCGGATCACGTTGAGCGGGGTTTCGCATCGCTGGTGGCTGGCGACGGGGGCGGCCTTGTCGGTGGCAGCGATCAGTGGCTGGATCGTCTTCGCGACCAGCCTCGGGCGGTTCCTGCCGGCCGACCTCACCGCACAGGCGTTCCAGCTTCTCGCAACCGTCGCAGTGCCGCATTTGGCGTTTTCGAAATGGATCGAGCGGCGGCTGGCGCTTGGCGATCGTCAACTATTCGTGGCGTGACGTGCGGCGTCAGGATTGGTCGAGAATTTGTACGACGCAAGAGCGGCCTGCAATTGATGAACAACGGTATCAACGGGCCCTTCCAGCTGCTCGCGCGACCAATCCTCGGTCGCCGCCTGGACCACCCATGTTTCCAGACGGTGACGTCCCGGCTTCGCGCTGTTCCCGCGCAGCCCAGCCAATGGTTCCGGCATTCTTGAGTACGTCGTGGGAGATTGCGAGCGGGTTGCCGAACGCGCCGAACGCCCCGCTAAAGCAGACCGACCGCTCTCCTCTGCAATGACGACGTTCATGACGAAAATCAGAAGCCGAAAGCGTGATCGTGGGGAGCTGAATGAATGTCTGAAGTTGGGAAGCGCGAGAGGGCACGCGAACGTCCGCAACTGGGTCTGAGCTCTCTCTTTCTAACTGGCCGATAGGAAGTCGCGGCTTTCCCGTCACAAGTTTCCAGTCGAGAGTGCTGGCATCGAGCTATGTTGCAATGGCGTATTGTTACGGTAATACACCGCTATGCTCTTTGGCCTGGGGACCGTTTTGATCCAGTTTCACCGCGTCAGATTTACCCTGATACCCCTTGCGATAATGGCATCGACAACAGCGAGTGCATCCGATGGCAGGCGAGCGAAGCCACGCTTCGAAAGGTCAGAGTGCATCGTAAAGGTCGCGCCCACCGAAAGGATTGAATGCGGTCTGCTATTCGTGCCGGAGAACCGACAAAAGGCTCGAAGCCGCACGATCAGTCTTCCGGTAATGATCTTTCGCAGCACGGCCTCCGCTCCCGCAGCCGACCCGGTCATCTATCTTCCCGGGGGACCAGGCCTGAGCAGCATCGACGGACGCACGACGGGTAAAGGGAACCCGTTCCTCTCGGAACGCGACCAGATCCTTCTGGAAGGTCGGGGCAATAAGTTCGCCCGGCCGTCGCTTGGCTGCCCTGAGATAAACGATCTTCGTGCCGCGAATGCGACACCCACCGTGCAGGCAGCGGCGGCAGCCCGCTGCCGGGCAGAGCTAAGCGCGTCGGGCGTCGATCTCGATGGATATACCTCGGCCGAGACCGCAGATGACCTTGACGATCTGCGTCGCGCGCTGGGTATCCGGCAATGGAACCTGATCGGCTTCTCCTACGGCACGCGTCTGGCCCAGACGGTGCTGCAACGCCATCCGGAGGGGGTGCGTAGTGTCGTGCTCGATTCGGTGCTGCCCGTCGACGTCAACTATGACGAGACGGCGGCCTCTTCACTAAGGCGCGCGATCAACGCCCTGCTGGACGCTTGCGCGGGCGATCAGGTGTGCGACGTCCGCTACCCGGACCTTCGCGCTCGCTTCGCCGCGTTGGTGGCCGATGCCGATCACGACGGTATCCCGGCACCGGGTCGCGTGCTGCGTGGTCGCGATATCGTCGAGGCTGTAGGGGCCGGTCTACAGCAACCCGGCGTTATTCCGGCCTTGCCGGACATCATCAGCGAGACCGCCGGAGGCCGGTTGACCGGACTGCTGCCGCTGACCCGACAGGTCGCATCGACTTTCAACTGGGGATTACGCTTGTCGATCTGGTGCGGTGAAGAAATGCCGTTCGAGAACGCCCAACGGATGACCTCGCAGATATCCCCGACGTTGGGTCTGGGCGGAACCGACAATCGCACGGCGACGCCGGAAATGTGTGCGGCATGGCGCGTCTCTTCCGCCGATGCGCTGGCAAACGCTCCGGTGACAAGCGACGTGCCGGTCCTCATCGTCGCTGGTGAATTCGATCCAATCACACCACCGGCCTGGGGCCGCCGCCTGCTCCGTACTATGACCAACGCAAGGTTCGTGCAGGTACCTGGGCAGTCCCATGGAGCAATGTTCAACCGTTGCGGTGGGCAGATGACGATGGCCTTCCTTCGTGACCCCCGCGCGCAGCTGAACGTAGACTGCATTGCCAAGATGGCGGGGATCGCCTTCGGAACTGGCAAAGACATTGCAGCACCGAGCCAGTGAGATCGCCAAGCGCCAGCGATCAGCGTCGGTCTCCGTTAGCTGACCGCGACGGTTTTCGGGACGGCAACCGCGTTCCATTTCTCGTTGTCTTTGGGAAAGGCGGCGTTTGCCCGATGCCGGATATCGCTACCGACCTTCCTGAAAGCGGAAGGCCCGCTCTCCTCCCCTTTCCAGCCGTCCGGACAACGGATCGGCTGCCGAGCGCCACTGTCCAGCCCGATGAACGAACGGCTGCAGTTGGGAGGCGGGGAAGGGCAACTGAACGTCCGCCTCTGGGTCGTGTCAGGCGAGGGCCAGGCGGACTTCAACAGACCGCTGAAATCCGGCATCGTGCCTACTCCGTCACCAGCCGATCTTCGTTGCCGACGTAGTATTTGCGAACGTCGCTCAGCATCCGTTCGTTCCAACGAGAGATGAACGCCAGTGTGTCGTCCGACCGCAAATGGACGGCAAGCGCCGCGTCGTCACGCCAGCGCTCGGCCACCAGTAGCCGGCCACTGGCCGCGTCCAGCACGGCGGTATCGTAGGACAGGTTGCCGCCGCGGTGTCTCGCGACGGTCGCGAGGCCAGCCACCTCTGCGACGAAGCGCGGCAAGTCGGAGGGCGGCACGGAGATGGTGCCGGTGACGATCAGCATGGGAGGACGCGGTCTCCGGCCGCGCTCTTCGTGTTGAGCGACACCTTTCATAGCGCCTTACCGCCGAAGGCGGGACGCACCTTTCCGGGTATCTGCCGACGCAGATAATAATAGCCGGTAGTGGGGTGCTTCCAGGGTGTCGCCATGAGTGCCATTTCGGTGCTCGCTGTACCAGGTCGCTGTACCAGCGAAGAGCAAAGAATGACTAAACCGCACGTTTCCGCCACAAAAGTGGTGGCTGGTGACCCCTACGAGAGGGGTCCAAGGGTAAGAAAATCGGCAGAAAACCGTCATTCTCTGTACCCATCGCGGCGCTCTCTGTACCCATCCTTTGTACCCACCGGAGGGAATGTCCACCGGTTTTCATCATGCGGTCTGAGGATAGAATGGAACTCCCGTCAACCGGTTTTGGTGCCTGATGGTCGGTACGTGAGGCCCAAGTGGCCATGGTCCCGACGAGGTTGAGATCAACCGCAAGCTAGGATTATTATTCCGCAGCGACGCTCATTAAGGTCGGCAACACGCCGTTCACGCACGCCGCACTCGATGGGGATCGCGACGTCGGCTCCCGCGTGATCGACAACATGTTGACCGTCGAACCCTCGGGCGCCGTGCGGGCCTATGATCCGGTCGACGGACATCAGGTCAGGGCGTGAGACGTCGACGCTGGCCGGACGCGATTTTAGACGGGTTAGGAGCCGCCCTTGTCTCCGAACGCGGATTTGAACGTCCGGTTCGGTCGAAGTAACCTGATAGTTCGAGTCGATAGGCCGACATTCCGCCATGCGGGCGTCTGCGCTTGCCTGCCGGCGAGAATGTCAGTTTCACCGGTCAAGTACCGCATGCCGCTTAGAGATCCCGGCAGACCCTACCGGCGCTCCGAGACGGAGCATCGGTTGAACTCCAACGCAGCAAACGTAGATCGAGGTACCACCGAACGCGGACGAAGAGCTCTAACGACGGCCTCTTTGTCAGGGTCGAAGCGGCGAAGACGAATGCCGAGATCCGAAGGGTTCAAGGCGGGTAAAGTTTCGACCGTCGACGTATCGTTCACAAAAGTGGCTTCTGGTATGGCACCTACCATCATACAAGCAGCGTGATGAACCGATCGAACGATATCAATGGGAACGGGACCAGCCGGACCGCTGCGGACTCGGCCCGGGAGACTCTGCATGCGGACGTGGGTCAGCGCATTCGGTCGGTTCGCAAAGGGTTGGGCGTAGGTCAGGCTGAATGCGCACGCGGCGCGGGCATCGACGTCAGTTCGATGTTTCGCATCGAGAAAACGGGGCAGAACCTGACCGTGGAGACTTTGGCGCGGTTGGCGATCGCGCTTGGGGTGACGATGGACGAGCTTCTCCTGGGTATCGTACCGGATCCGGATCTCATCGAACCCAGAAACCGTGGATAATAGCGTCCGCTAGACGAAGTGGTTGAAAGCGAGGCGCGGTACGTCGAACCATACGGCCAGCCCCCATTCGTCCTGCTCCGCCGCGGTGATCCGGTAGTTCCCGAATTTGAAGCGGCCAATCCGGATGAGATCATCAAGGCTCCGTCCGACCAACGCCACGGCCGCGGTCGCCGGAACCGTCTGACGGACATAGATGACCGCGGAGTCTCGGGACTCCGATATCGCGACGCCTTGAAAGATCGAACCGGTCAAAACCACCGTGTCCGAGACGAGGGTCAGGGAGCAGCCCTTCCGACGATGGGCCAGCATCCGCGCCGAGCGCTGATAATAGGCTCGAGGCTGTACTCGGAGGGTCTCACCCAGGCTGGTCATCCTTACTCCGCCGGAGATCGCCTTCGCCATCTCCAAACGGAGGTCGAAGAGGCCGGCGTCGGCGGCTTCCAGCGCGAGTGCGGAGATCCATTTTACCTCGGGACACGTGAGCAGCCAGTCCCGGAGAGCGGCCGTCATATCGCAGGTCGTCGAAACGACGCGATGACGCCGGTCGTTTCGAGTTCCTCCAAGGCATCCCTGACGACCTGGCTGGCGATAACGTCGTCGCGGTTGTAGGCCACGATGCGGTTTCGCAACGCGCCATCCCCTGTCTCGACGAAGCGGTCGTACCACTCGATGCTGTTCGCACCGCCGGGATCGACATCCTCCCATTCGAACCCGCAGGCTTTCGCGATGCTCTTTATCCCGTAGCTCGACAGTGGCCAGTCGGTCCGCTTTGCGATGATCGCGTAGATGTCGGTGCAGCGCTCAGAGGCGAAGATCAGTTCGATCTCGTCTTCGCCGCAGACCCCGGGATGACGGCGTTGGAGCCCTTCGCGCCACAACATTCGGGTGAAGGCTGACACCGGGTCGCGCAGCGATGGTTCGCCGGGAATGTCGAGTGCGGCCTTGCGCTCGCAAAGCAGCAAGTCGCGGATCATCGCGCCCGAAACTGCTGGCGCGACCGGGGTCATGCGTGGCCTACGGGGGACGCGGCGGCTGCGGCCAGGCTCGGCAGGATCACCTCGACCCGGGATGACCCTCCGGGCGTCAGTGACCGGACCACCCGGCCGCCCGCGCTGTGCGCCAGCCCGTCGATGATGCCGCCACCCTCGCCACCCGGGCGATGCCATCCACCACACACGCCGTCGTCCTCGACCACGAGGAAGGTCGTCATGCCGGAATGCCGCATCTCGAGATGAACCGTTCCGAAGTTTTCTGGAAAGGCGTGTCTGAGGGCATTGGAGACCAATTCCGCCACGATCATTAGGACGGGACGGAGCACGGCCCTTTCCGCCAGTACGGCATCAAGGTCGACTGCGACCGTGACGTTGTCGTCGGCGCCTGCCGCGGCGACGGACGCCGCGCATACGTCGTTGATCTCGTCCGCAGCGTTCACCAGACCGCCGCTGGCCTGACCGAGGACGTGATGCAGCGCGGCGGTCGCGTGAAGGCGGACCATCACCTCATCGAGATCGACCGCTCCACGTTTGCTGAGATGAACGGCGGCGATTGCCTGCTGAAGGGCATTCGCCGCACGATGCGAAAGCTCTCTGGCGTATACGGCCTCGACGCACGGGCATTCGATCGGGTCTTGTTGGATCATGGGAACCTCCTGAGCTACGTATGCACATGTGCATACGGAATGGCAAGTGGTTTGGTTCCGCAATGTGCATAGGCGCGTTCCCTCGCTCTGAAGCGCCAGGGCCGTCTGGCGATTGCCCGATCGAGAGGGGCACGCATCCACCGCGAGGACGTATGTTCTCGACGCCATCCATCGCGTCAGGCTCAAGCGTTCCGTCTCCTCTAGGCTGCGAGCATGAGGTTTCCGGCGCGGATGGTGAGCTCAGTACGGACGGCCGTCTGGACCGCTCGCTCGGGCTCCCTGGTTGCCCAACTTAAGTCGTTCCGGCGCGCAAGGTGCGATCGGAGAGAGTCGCGTTCTCGGCGCCGTTGAGTAGGCCGCTGCCGATCACGGCGTAAGTTGGCAACCGACGGGCATCCTTCCTCGTCCGCAGGCGCTCATTTGCATGGCTTGTCGGAGGTGCCGCTGCGGCTCGTGGGGTGTCCCACCGGAAAGCCGCTGGCTGGCGTCTGTCGATCGGATAATGCTGCCGATCGATGATTTGCTTAGGTGCCACCCGCAGTTCGAGTGCTGGTGAAATCAGGACATCACTTCCAGCATGTAGTCCTTCAGTTGCGTGCGTTCGCGCTTTGATCTCTGGATCTGCCGCAGGCGAATGAAAGGCAGTGCTGCAAAAGCGGCAGTCGTCGCCAATCCGGCAATCGGATGGGCCGAAAGGATTTGCCCGGCCATGAGCACGGTCGCGATCATCAGAACGGCGTGGCGTTTCGTGAATGTGGCGCTGCTAATGAACGCTGATGGCCCGAGAAGCACGACGGGGCCTTGGCGTCCCGTGAGGTTCGTGGCGCAGACGACCGTTCCGTTGATCAGGTCCAACCTGAGGATTCCGCCTTCTAGCAGTGCCATTTCGGAGGGCAGTTCCTGCGTTACGTGCCGCCCGGTTTCGTCTTCGAATACTGCGCTTACCATGCCGCGGTGCGCCGTAGTAACGAAACCGCCGCCGCCGGTCACTAAACCTCGTCCGTCGCTGCTGAGTCCGAATACGCCTGCGCTGCTACCGTGAGTGGTGGATTGCTGCTGGTAGGTCGCTTGCCGTACGCGCGCGATGATGCATTCGCCTCTGTACCGCGCTCCACCTATCCGCCGGGGCGAAAGCATCCAGTTGCGCAGTTGTATGCGCGGTGGTTGCGGCGCGTCGGCTGATCGAGCCGTGACTGCGCCAGAGTTTTGAAGGTCGGACTGGTGCACGTCCATGTCGGAGCGGTCGGAGAGGCGACGGCCGATGCTCTGACCACGAGGTTCGGGTGGCACGGATCGTCCGCTCATCGCGCTGTCACCTCGACCGTCGATCGGTGACCGGTCGAATGCGGCACCACAAGAGGCACCAGCCTTCCATTATGGATGGGGTCAAGCGTCGCGAGCGCTCGAGGCGTTATCCGAGCCGGGTTTGGGTTTGGCGAACCCGGCGCTTCCGTTCGGCTCTGGCGGATGCGATCTCTTGGGCGCGAACACCGCCTGCAGGTAACGGTCTCGCGGCTTGCGAATGAAGCGCCATTGGCGTTTGGTCGGGGCATTAAAAGAACGCCGGTGGTTAAGCGGTATGGTTCCTGATGGTCATGGCCGACCCCGTGGTCGTGCTTCGAGCCTTTGATCGGCGTAGGGCGCGAAGGCCGCGCGTTAGCGGTTCGTCTGCCGTTGTCGTTCATTATCTCACCCACGCGCGTGCTCCTTCGCGTTGGTGCCCAGCGGTCATAGCCGGCGGCACCGCCTCGGTTGACGAGGCGGTGCCGGCCCGTGAGCCGGAAGTTGGAAACTCGCTATTAGACGAGCGCGGACGCCTTTGGGCCCGGGGGGCCTTGGACATACGCGTCCGCCTCCCGGCCGAAACTTGTTCGGGCCGGGCGTACGGCAACTAATAGCGAGGTTTCCACGCCTCGGTCCGCATGCACGCGGACGTCTCGGTTCTAAGCCGAGACTGAGATCGTGATCAATCCACCTTGTGCTGGCGTGTATGCAAATAATCAGGCGACACGTTTCCATACCGACGGCGTCTGGTTGTGGGCGAAGACACCATTGGCAATTTCAGCACGTGGTCGTTCACCCGCCTGAGGGGAGGGGAGCTTCTTCTGGAATGACGGGACCATGACCGTCGGCAACGCAAAGGCCGACGGGCTGAGCGTACGTATTGGAATTGCGGATCCCGTTGATCGTAGGGATGGCGGAACACCCTACGCAGTGAGGCAGCGCACGGTCGCCACGTCCGCGTTAAACGATCGCCGGAATGTTCTGAAAAGCGTCTTAAGGGCGGAGCGTTCAACGATTGGACGTTGACGTTACGAACGGAGGCGTGATGTCAGACTGCACCCATGAAGCAGTTGCAGACGTAACGTGAATAGTCATGCGACCACTCGACGAGTGGTCGTATCGAGATCGTAGGTTGGGTATATGGTCGAAACCGTCAAATGGTTCTCCACCAATCGCAGCAACGTTCGGTCCTTCGTCTAGATGTTTACCAGCACCGTCGCGGTTGCCCTGCATAGCTGTCAGTGCCCGAACAGTACCACTTTGTTCTTATGATACAGACTTAGGGTATCTTCCATAATTTCGACGCTTGTGATTCTGGCGGATATGGCCTGAAACGCTGGATGATCCAGAATGGCGGCTATCGGTCGGCCCTTGCAGGCCAGGGCGACCGATGCCGGATAGTCGCCGGTCAGGATCAGTTCGCCATCATCGTATCGACCTTGCTCAAATTCGATTGAGGTCCGGAGGACCCCTTCGATCCAGGTCAGAATGTTTAGACAATTCCACTTCCTAAATCGCAGATCGCCACCATCATGATTCAAGCGGGCCGCGTGGGCCGCCCGCAGGGTCGCAATCGGTTCTAGCTGGGCGGCACGTATGAGGGCCAAAGAGACCTCCGTGATCGCGCCGATCGAACCGGCCGTTCGGTGCGCGAGCAGAGCTGCCGCCCGCCGCCGCTGCGCACGACGATGGACTCTCACATGATCCCGCACGTCCACGACGGTCCAGATTGGCTCCACCGGACTTGGGGACGAGGAAAGCGAGTCGTCGAGAAGCATCGTCGCCATCTTGTAGAGGCGAGAAGTATACCGGCCGGACTGTTCAGTGCCGAGCACGGCATCCATGCGCAGCCATAGTGGCAGACATCCCTCGCCGATCCGCGCGGAAGCATGCTCAACGGCTTTGCGTAAGGCGCCTTCGCGCCGCGCAATGGCCGTTCGGTCTCGTATCGCGGCTCGAACGTGTTCGATCGCACTGTCGACAGCTGGGGCCAAAGAGCCCGGGCTACCGGCGATCGCGCTCGTCTCAAAAGCTATCGGCAGTATGAAGTCTATGAGATCGAAGTCCACCGTCAAGATCTGTACTTCCGCTAGGCCGGCGCGAGCCACCCGAACGCCGCCCGATGTCGGCACAGTCACTTGAGGAAGCCCTGATCGGTCGATTTCGAGCTTCAGTTGCACGACCAGTTCTCGGATGGTCTTTCCGGCGAGCGAGTCGTACCCAATGGCAAGCTCGGACATGCCATCCCAAGGGACACCCGACCAATCGATCAGTTTTTGCCGCCATCTGCGTGACGATCGATCAGATCGCACCGCGATGATTTCCGCTGTTTGTCGACGCCACCAGTGGTGATCGACAGTAACGAGAGGATTTCGGTTCATGACGCTCCCTTCACTCATGGTTACGCCCTCTTTGGACGCGTTCAACGCGCCATCGGCCGATCAGCACGAACGCGATCGCGGGCGCCGCACGTTCGTGGTTCGCGGGGGGCAGACCCGTGCCGTTCCGCTAGTACCGGGGTATCGTCCTGACCGGTTCGTTCAGCCAAGGAGCCAAGCGGATCCGTCGTAGCGGTTTCTGAGGGTTGACGCGGCGCAGGCCACCGCACGCGGTAGCGAAGGCGTTACCATTGTTCGGCATGTCGCGCTCATGTCATGCCTGTGTCCGAATATCCGACTGCTCGGTTTCCTGCTGGCTGTTGTGGCCACAACCAGCACTCCGTGCGCAGCAGCACCTGCGCTCTCAGAGACTGCCGAACGCCCAGTAAAAGCTCCAGGCGACGATGCCGCAGCTTGCGACGATGACGCCAAGCAAAATAGAGCAGCTACGCCAAAGGACGGCGTGACCAACGAGAATTCCGACAGTCGCTGCGGCCCAAGCAAAGATGTAAAGGAGTCGGAAGATAGCGACGGGCACCTTATCACTGCGATCGTGAGCATCGCGGTCGCCTGCATATCGTTGCTCGGTGCATTGGGCACCGTCTTCGCCGCTAGGTCCGGCCATGGGGAGAAGATGGGGAGGTTGCGTGTTTCCGGGTACAGGTTCGATGCCACGTGACGAAGATTGTATTTCACCATCAGGAATGTCGGACCGTCAAGCATCTTCTCGCTTCGCGTCGGCGGAGCGGTTCGAATAATGGGGCTGGGATCCGACATCGAGCCGGACGTCGTCGAAATGCTCGAACCCGGCGAGCGTAGGATGTTCATTCGATCCGTCACTCACGGCGACATGAACAAACATCTCCTCCGGCCGACCCCGCGAGGTTTGACGGCCGCGGCCGTGCGCATCGACTACGTCGATTATGCCGGACGCGGGTCTCGCGATGTGCGTTGTGCCGCCCAGGGCGTCACGGGATCGTGGAAGCTGCACGGTAGCAGCACTTAATTGAAGCTGTCCGCGATCGGCTGAAGTAATGTCCTTGACCGACTCCACTGATGGCATCGGTTCCAACTGGAAGGCGGGCCGGTAAGGCGCTCTCCGCACGCAACTAGACACAGCGTCCAGGCAATTGTTGGCATTGTATTTTCTCCGCTACCATCATCATCGCGAAGACTTTCTCTCGCTAGTTCGGAAGCGGTTTGAAGCCGACTTGCCTCCGTCGCCGACTGTTTCAGTTCTGGCTTGAGTCACTTGATTGGCACGATAATCAAACCGATCCCCGTAGAACTCAACGCCATCAGTCTAACGAACTCGACTACACAGCCCCGCTCGAATGTCGTAGCCACGCATTCCTACTCTCATTGTACGCCATCCGAGTTCATTCGGGCCGGGGACGGTGCTGTTCAGGATGATGCCGTCGGGGCGAACCACCCGTATCGCCAGCATCCTCATCCTGGGTTTGCCACAGTCTATTTCCAAACGCGTGTCCATTTGCTGACCGGCTTGGTTGACGCCCTTCAACTCCATGTTGACGAACCTCACCCACGTATTGATGACGCCGTCCTTCCGCGTCGCCGATGTACGATCGTAGAGTCCGCCATCTGGGGTCCGCTGTATGGGGAAGGGCTGCCAGTCTATGATCGGCGGGGGCGCGGCCTGCAGGGCAAATGCGAATAAAATCATTTCATCACCTCGAGCATGCAATTTTCGAGGCGGCGCCGGCCCGTGGGCCGGAAGTTGAAAACTCGTTATTAGACGAGCGTGGACGCCTTGGGGCAAGGGCGCCCTGGACATACGCGTCCGCCTCTCGGCCGAAACTGGTTCGGGCCGGGCTTGCGGCATCTAATAGCGAGGTTTCCACGCCTCGGTCCGCGTGCTCGCGGACCCTTGGTTCTAGGACGATATGGCGATCGCGAGCAATGCGTGTTTCGATATGCTCGTCAATTCTACCGGCCGGTTGCCGCCGCTTCGTGGTCGGCTTTTGACTGTCCAAATCCTTCGCGGTCGTGCTGCGTCCGCACGTTAGCAGGTAGCCGAGACGCGTCAGCGGCTAGACGAAAGTCTCGGTGTGGGCAGGATGAGGAGCGGCGATAGCCGCAGTCGTCTGCTCGGCCGTCCATCTTCCATCTACGGCTTTGGCGACGAGGTGTTCGGCCACCGCCCAGTTCAGCATCCGGTCGAATCCAAACCGAATTTCGTCCACCGCGGGGCGCGATAGCAAACTCACTGCTTCGAGCCGAAGAAGCGCGCCGTCATCAAAGCCGGCTGTGGCCACGTCGGGCGGTCGCCAGGGGTATCGTGGGGCGGATGCCAGGAAAGTGCCGGCCAAGGCGGCCAAGCGCTCGGCATCGCCTGGGTGATCCGGCTGTGCACGCGCCTGGCCGGTGGCGTACTTGCAATATGTCTCGAACAACTCGTATTCGGAAACGCTAGTCCAGTCGGCATGGGGCGGCAGTCGCGCGAACATGGTTGCATGAATGGGCGTCAGCAGTAGTTCGAAGACATCGTCAGGCATCGTCTCCAATAGGGCGTCGCGTCCACGAGTTCGAAGGAAACGCTGAGCTCGGCACTCATGAAGTTTCTCGCAGGTAGAAGCACGGCTCCCGGCGCCGCGGCGAGCAACGCGGCTATCCCAGGTCGTGCCAATGCGATCAGATTGATCCCGAGTTAGGGCCAGCCTATACGCGCAATATCTTCCGCAAGCGGCCGGCTCTGGAGGTCGTCGACGTAGATCGTGAGCCAGGCCTCACGTGCGCTTGCGGCCCCCGGCGCACGACGACGCGCCATGAACTTGAGGAGAACGGGCAGGTCGTACGCTGGCAACCAGACGTGCTCGTTGATCTCGCGTATGAAGCCATCGATGTCGTGCGGCACACGAAGGAGGATGACGTTCGCGCCGCCGGCGACGGCGCGAACGGCCTCCTGGCCGAGCGACCATGTCTTGCCCTGTCCAGACTAGCCGGAGAGGATGGTCGAGCGGTCTGCATATCTTTCTAAATTGTCCGGACACTGGTGCATACGGAGACGAGATAGGGGTGCCCATCCGGCATGCTGACGTTCTCGGTCGGTATCGCCTTTGCGCCGACCAACCGATCGTATTGTCCGTAACGATAGCTCAACGGTGGACGCGGCAGAAGCCGCGTCGTGTCGTCGTTACCGCGAAACCTGGTTGCTCCGCTCACCGCCGAGGGGGTGGGCTCATCGAATGTCGGGGGGAAGGATGTCCGACGCGATAATCCCCCGGCATGACACGGCGGCATCAGGCGGCTCGAGGCGTTTCGCCGGCATCCCAGCGACGCTCGGACTCTGCGTATAGTTCGCGAAGAACGAGATGCGGGTTCTCGCCGCGGCCCGCGTGTTCACCCAAGCCGTAAAGGACCATCCAGTTGACCGCTGGCCCACGGAGTTTCTGTCTGACCGCGTCGTAGTCCGGCATCATGGTGTGCGGATTGATGTGTAGATCGACGAGTTCCAGGTGTGCTTCCATCCCGCGTTTGGTCGTTCGGCCGGAGGCAAGGGTGCTTGCTGCACCGGCGATCAGATCCGCCACCTGTAGACCGGGTCGGTTGCGTGACTGGTCGAACCGTATTCTTCCGGCCAACGTCCATGAAATGTCCGCTTGGGGATTTAATCTCCGTGCTCGCATGATGCTGGGATCGTCGTCGCCGCCGACGAGCGTTTTGGATATTGTCTCTAGCTGTGGATGTTCGTCGCAAGTTACATCGAGGGGGCGTCGCTCCTTCCCGAAGTGACAGAGAATGCTGAACAGGCCCGAAGACGCCAGATCGAGCGTAAGCGTTCCCGGTCGCAATGCGTCACGCTCAGACTGGTTGTCGGCGATGATGACGTCCCGGTATCCGTTGGCGAACTTCGTGACCATCTCGAACGGGTTGCCTTCGAAAGGATCCCGTTCGTCATGCGTTCCGAAGAGCAGGGGTGCGGTCGCCGGATCGTAGCTGCGCATGAACGCGAGGAATTGTCGTACCGCTTCGCCTCCGAGATCATCTCGGTTGATCAAGAACGTGTAGCAGTACATCGCCACGAAACGGTGAAGGTCCTTCGCATAAAGAAGTTCCGGCCGGTGCTGAAAGACCGGCTCGTACACGTATTCGAAAACCTTGGCACTGAGCGCCAGCGCCTTGTCGTACGCGACGATCGAGTAGCGTCCCGCATAGACGCGTAGAATATCGAGCACTAGGGCGCGTCCGGCGTCGGTCTTGAGCAACGCGCTGGCCTTTAGCTCGTCATCAAGGATGCCGTGTGTCTGTCGAGCGGTTGAGATCACCGACCACGCCTCGTCATCGGTCGTCGCGACCCCGGCGTATGTAAAGATGCGCTGTTGCGCGTCGAGAAGATTGGGTCCGGTCTGACCGGACTCGTCGCAGAAGATCTGAAGGGGGGCGGCCATTGAGCCAATATAAGTCAGGAAGGCGCTTCGCCAAACGGAGGTGCATCGATTGTGGAGGTTGTTTGCGTCCGGTAACGTGTGTCCGATGAAAAGCCGGATCGACATGTATGCGCCATGGGCGGTCCTACGTACTTTGGTATCGTGGCTGATGGTGCCATTCGCACTTCTGCCCATCAGCGATCTGGCCGCTCAGCGTCTTTCGATCGAACCGTCGAGCGTCACCATCGCCGGGGGTCGTAGCGATCACGTTCTCGTACGGATCGAGAGCGGTGCGTCCCGTGGCCGTGGGATCTCGGTCACGAGCCCCGCCTCGATCCGTACGTCCGTACGATCACTCGGTCGTAGCGGGCCGTGGATTTTGGAACTGAAGGCGGAGCCCGGCTTTGAAGGAGAGGCGAACGCCATCGTGCAGACGCGAGGACTGGTAAGAGTACTTGCGGCGCCACTCGCGATCAAGGCGGCGCCTGCGCGTGCTCCTGGAAGCGTGATCGAAGCGGAGTTGTCGTTCGAAGGCGAGACGCTGTTGGACGGTTCGACGCGACCGATGCTCCTGCGGCTCTCTAACCCCTCCGACCTGCCGGTGAGGTATCGGCTGTCGACCGTGCTTCCCAGCTTCATCCGTCTCGGAACGGATGCCAACCAGTTCAAGCATCGGCGTGACCTCAGCGCTCATTCCACCGTGATGGTGCATATCCCCATCCAAACGGACGGAACCGCTGACCATCCCGTCATTAGCGGCAAGCACAAAGTAGCCGTCATGATCGCGACGAGTCAGGCTGGAACACCGACGTGGCGTGGACAATCGGTGGCGGCTACCGAACTGGAGATCGGGGTCCCCGGGATGGCCGAGGTTCAAGGCGTGCTGCAGGTCCCATCCTTCCTCCTTCTGCCCGGATTCCTGCTGGTTGCTGCGTTTGGTCTGACGTCGCGGATACTCGGCCAGTCCTCACCGACGAGCGAAGGCGAGGGGAGCGGGCTCCTGTCGCTGGGCTGGGGTGCAGGTCATTGGTTGGTCGCGATATCGGTCTCGATGGGGATCGTCTGGGTGTATCCCAACGTGACGGACGTCTGGCTGGGGAGCCGGCGCAACATCCTCTACGGCTTCGATTTGAGCGACGTGATCCGCGTGTGGATGCTATCCATAGGCTTGGGTATCGTCGTTGCGTTGGTGACGAAGCTGGTCTTGATCGTTCAGGTAAAGCGCGCTGGCAAGAAGGCGTTCTCAACCGACCTGCAGCCGTTCGAGTTGCTCGAGAGGCTCGAACGTCTGGGACTTCCAACCAAGTTGCCCTTCGCGGCGGTGAACGCGGATGACCGTCTCTACTCGCTGCAGACGCAGGCAGGCGCCGGGAAGGTCTGGGCTTGCTCGGCGATCACGTTGTCAATCGTAGATCCTTCGGTGGCGAGCCTGAATCGTGGGGCGTTGGCCAAGAACCTGAAGACGCTGAACGCGAAGGAACTCCGGATGTACCTTCAGGGACTGGTCGACGATGCGGCCGTTCGCCTGGACTGGGCGGTTGCGGATGGGGTGAGTGGGGTGGCAATCGTCGATGTAGCGAAGATGCAGCCCGAAGAGAGTCCGAAGCTGATCATCCGCCAGAGCGGATCGTGACTGGGGTGGGCGGACCCTGTGGCCCGCCCTCTAAGCGCCCACTCTTCCCGGCCGTTAAGCCGAGCCTCAGCGGCTCACTCTCAGTCATCTTCCGGCTAGCAGTATGGCTGCGGAGGCGCAATAGGTGGGCATGACGAGAATCACGGATGCACGCATCACATTCATCGCCGGTGACTGTTTCACCGACCATCTGGAAGAGGGGTACGCGGACGATATCGCGTTCACGGATGGATGGGCGTACGACGATCATTACAATCAGGTGCGCGGTGCGGGCCACCCTGATTACGAGATGGCTTGGCGCGATAGCCAGAAGAGTTCGTTCTGGAGGCACTATCTCGGCGACTCGCCGGGGAACGTTCCGGCGGAGACGGCCTGGAAACAGTTCGTTCCGCTTCGGCTGATCGAAGACCATGGCGTTGTCGAGACGGATCGCGGGGAGAGGGTGCTGGTCGATGCATTCGGCTACCAGTTCGGAATGGTTGTGGCGATTACGGTGCATGTTGCAAAGCACTCTGATTTCACGATCGATAGTTGGGTCGACAGGCTACGGGAGCTTCGCCTTGGTAGAGCCTTCCAGATCGACGGCCGTCCGGCAACGCTCACCGAGACATTGTCGCGTCTGCTGGACGATATCAGGCAGGAGGCTTTCCCGCATGTCGCTTCCGGAACTCGTTCGGCGGAACCGATTAGCGTCAACATGGTGCTGCAGGCAGCGGACGGCGAACCCGCCCAGGCCGTGGACACCGTATTGCAGCGTCAACTTCACGCGGTGACGGCTTGGCCGGCGGACTGGCGAAACGCGGTGCTTCCTCCAATTGGCCAGGAACCGGCGTTTCTCGCCATGCGTGGCCGTAACCAGGTCCCCGGTGATGCCCTATATGCGGCACCGAATGGCCGGACTGCATGGAGACCCGGTCTATTCAGGCGTCATCGTCCGCAGGATGGCCCCCAGCGGCGGCATACCTTGAGTTGTCTAGGCCACAATCTCGTCGCTGGGGCCGTTCAGACCGAAATGCTGCGTCTTCTGGCGGTTCGCGTGGCCAACGTTCCCGCGACCCGGCGGCATTTGGATATGGGGATACTTCGAAGAGTCGGATGGAAACTCGATCAGCTTCGAAGGGGTAAGGGCACGTACCGCTCCTCGAGCGTGAAGCTTCACGTCGAGGAAGCGTCAAGTCGCGCCGAAGTCAATGATTTGCTCGCGGCTGCAGACGCCCCGTTGATCCCGAACCCGTGACGAAACGGTCGCCGGGTGGAGAAAGCGATTGGACCGCGTAGCCCAAGAGCGTGCTTAACTCGCGCGTGATGGACGAGGCGCCTAGGCAAAGATCGGCGCCTTGTTTCGGGCCGCCGCTGAACTTTTCCCGGGACGCATGATTGCAGGCGTCAGGTGAAAGTGAAATGGGCAGCGTCTTGGACGCGATTATTGAAAGAAAGCAATCGTGGAATGACAGGCCCGTCAACCGTGAACGTGAACGTGAACACCGGCGGCGCCGACGAGCATGACGCGGTTTTAGCCTTGCGGGGTCAGGGGGCCGAAATAGCCCGGTACCGGGAAGAGCGCGGCGGCTTCGAAGACCTGCGTCAACTCGAGGAGGCTCCCGGCCTAGCCGGGAAGGCGGACAGAGCGCACGCCCATCTTACGGTTGGCTAAATGGTCTGGGGTCGCTGATCCGGTATCTGCGATCGCTACGCGTCGCCTGGAGTAAGCGAGCTGGCAGTTGTCGTGAACGATATCCGAGCGGCTTGCATCGATTGACCAAGCGGAATGTGACGCAGAGTGCTTCAGGAAAGCGCTGCGATCACGCCGAGGGCGGCACGGACCACGGCTGAAATGCGGATCTTCGTGGATCCTGATCAGGCCGCCTGATCGGTCGGCAGATGGCGGGCGGAGACGGTCAGGTGAGGAAGCCTCGGTCGGTCAGGCGCGGCACCTGTTCGACTTCGATGACCGGGGCATGGTCTGACGTCCCCCCTGTTTTTTAGTCCATTTTGAGCGAGAGTTTTCCGGCCTTGAGAGCCTTCGGGCAAGGAGCTGGAAATGAAGAAATCTAGGTACACAGACGAGCAGATTGCCTTCGCGTTGAAGCAGGCAGAAACCGGTACACCGGTGGCCGAAGTCATCCGGCGGATGGGGATTTCGGAGCAGACGTTCTACCGTTGGAAGAAGGTGTACGGCGGTCTCGGCGTCGGCGAGCTGAGGCGCCTGAAGCAGCTTGAGGACGAGAACCGGCAGCTGAAACAGCTGGTTGCCGACCTGAGTCTGGACAAGCACATTTTGCAGGATGTCCTGGCAAAAAATGTATGGTCCGCCCCCGTCTGGCAAGCATGAAACGCGATAGGCTGCACAGTCTGCGTAAATGTATCCGGCCTGTTTGTGGGACATCTCGATCCCTGGCCATGATGGGATACGCGCACGGTCGTCCTAACAAGCTAGTTCAGCCTTTAACGGCTGCATTTTTGCTCAGGCTTAGACCGTATCGCCATCGACTGTTTGCCATCACTCCTCGTGCTGCAGACCTGGGTGTTGCGGTTAGAGCGTCAGGCGGCGATCGGCATGGGGGGCCGATACTCTTCCTGACGTGCCAGCACTGCCCAACTGATCCGGGCGATCTTGTTAGCCAGCGCGACGACCGCGACATTCTTGTGTGTTCTTGTTTCCAGTTGGTCGAGCCAAGGCCCAAGGCCATGCTCGCGTTTCATATGCATGCTCGCCGACCGAGCACCGTGAATGAAAAGCCGGCGAAGGTGGCTGTTGCCACGCTTGGATATGCCGAGCAGCTTCGGCTTTCCGCCGGTCGAGTGTTGTCGTGGGACAAGCCCGAGCCAGGCCGCGAGGTCACGCCCCCGTTTAAAGCCCGTACCGTCGGCCACGGCCGCGACGAGCGCTGTGGCCACTAGAGGCCCGACACCAGGAATGGCGAGAAGCCGACGGCATGCCTCATCTGTCTTCGCGATCGCTTCCACATCCTTCGTCACCGCGGCGATATCTTGGTCGAGCGTCTGCCATTCCTCCCAGAGCCGCTGCAGGAGGGTGCGCATGCGCGATGAGAGCGTCGAGCGCTCGTCCACGAACAGCAAGGGCATTTCGCGCGCCATGTGCTGACGTCCAGCGCGGAATACGATGCCTCGCTCGAGCAGGAAGGCGCGGATCTGGTTGATGACTGCGGTACGCCTGCTGACGAGCCGTTCACGTACCCGGTGTAGAGCTTGTAAATCGAGTTGCTCAACAGACTTGGCCGGTACGAACCGCATAGTCGGTCGCTGAACGGCTTCGGCGATCGCCTCGGCATCGAGGTAGTCGTTCTTGTTGGATTTGAGGAACGGCTTCACGAACTGAGGCGCCATCAATCGAACGTCATGATCCAGCGCTGACAGCTCGCGAGCGAGATGATGGGCACCACAGCACGCCTCCATGCCAACCAAGCATCTTGGCAGCGCCGCCATATGTCGCATCAGTTGAGATCGGCTAAGCTTCTTCTTCCACTGGATGGATCCCGCGACATCCAAGCCGATCAGGTGAAACGAGGTCTTGCCAATGTCGATGCCGACCACTGCTACTTCTGTCATGACGGTCCTCCTCGATATGAAGGCGCTTATGATGCACCCGACTCGTCCAAACCGTAAGGGGGCGGACCATCCCACAAGCTCTGACGCCTGGACGACGGCGCGAGCTCGTCGCGTACGTCCAGGCGTCCCATGCCGTGAGTGAGCGGCGCAGTTGCTCGGCGCTGGGCGTCGAGCGGTCGTCGGTGCGCTACATCTCGCACAAGTCGGACCAGACACCGCTGGTGATGCGCATCCGTGATCTGGCGGCGACGCGGACGCGCTATGGCTATTTCCGGATCTACATCCTGTTGCGCAGGGAAGGATGGGTCGTGAACCACAAACGTGTTTATCGGCTATATCGGAATGATGGACTGAGCCTTCGGCTCAAGAAGCCAAGACGCAACGTCAGCGCTGCCAACCGCAAACGCCAACCTGCTGCACTCGCGGCGAACGAGATGTGGTCGATGGATTTCGTCTCTGACGCGTTGTTCGACGGCCGGCGGTTACGGGCGCTGACCGTGGTCGACGCCTTCACCCGCGAAGCGCTGGCGATCGACGTTGACCAGGGGATCAAGGGCGAGCAGGTGGTCGAGGCGATGGCACGGATCTCGTCGACTCGCGGCGCGCCCAAGACCATTCGCGTGGACAATGGGCCGGAGTTCATCTCGAAGGCTCTCGACCGCTGGGCATACGAGAACGGCGTCACGTTGGACTTCAGCCGACCGGGCAAACCAACCGACAACGCGTTCGTAGAGTCGTTCAACGGTCGCCTTCGTGACGAGTGCCTGAACGCACATTGGTTCTTATCCATCGCGGACGCTCGAGCCAAGATCGAGGCCTGGCGACGGGACTATAACGAGAGCCGCCCTCACACATCGCTTGGCTGGATGACGCCGCTCGAATATGCTGCCGCCGCGGCCATCAGAGCGGCCGAATGAACGCCGGAAACTCACCTTCAGATTGGATGAGAAACCGGGGGACCCTCAATGAACGCCGGAAACTCACCTTCAGATTGGATGAGAAACCGGGGGACCCTCATGAACGCCGGAAACTCACCTTCAGATTGGATGAGAAACCGGGGGACCCTCAACAAGACGCTCTACAACCGGTGGAAACGGTGGGGCGAAAGGGGTGTCTTCTTCCGCATAATGGAGGGGCTGGCTGCCGCGAGCGCCACGCCCAAGACGATCATGATCGACGCAACTTACCTGAAAGCACACCGCACGGCATCGAGCCTGCGGGTAAAACGTATGGCTCGCCCCGTCGGCAAGCGGTTTGTGTCTGATGTTCTGAGCAGTCTGCGAAAACGTATCCGGCCTTCCAACACGAGGTCGTTGGCCAAGATGGAGATCCGCGCGTCCTGGTCCTCATAAAGGGGCCGGCATCGAGTGCCATTTTTAGCCATAGGGTTCCGGGACACCGGTCGACTGTCAGGCCATCTTTCACTCACCTCCCGCAGACATCATTTAGCTGGCGCAAGGCGCGCCGGCCGAGCTTGTTCAGGCTGCTTGTGCAACCGGATCGTAGGTGCGCTCGTGTCGCAGCAGCGCCCACACGATACGCGCCATCTTGGCGGCCAATGCCACCACGACGGTGTTGTGATGAGAACGTGAGAGGAGACCGCGCAGCCAGGCGCCAAGTCGCGTATCGCTCTTGCTCATGACCGGCAGGGACGCACGCGCACCTTGGATCAGGTTCTTGCGCAGGTAACGGCTCCCACGTTTGGTGATACCGAGCAACCGCGGCTTGCCTCCGGTCGTTGCCTGCCGCGGCACCAAGCCCAGCCATGCGGCAAGGTCGCGCCCGCGCCCGAAGGTCCGGGCATCCCCGATCGCTGCCACCAGCGCAGTGGCATTAAGCGCACCGATGCCGGGAATGGTCAGCAATCGCCGTGTCCGTTCATCCGCCCGAGCCGCATCGGTGAACTCGGCATCGAGATCTGCGATCCGTTCGTCGAGCGCGCTCCAGCGCAGGCGCATGTCGCTCACCAGCCGGTGAATGCGGGAGCCGAGTACCGGTTCGTCACCATCCAGCATCTCACCCAGCCGAAGGGCAAGCTTTGCACGCCCCTGTGGGACGATGTAACCGCGTTCGAGGAGGAGGCTCCTGATCTGGTTCATCAGGGAGGTGCGGTCTCCGACAAGCTGGTCACGGATACGATGGAGCGTCTGCATGTCGAGTTGCTCCTCGGTCTTTAGCTCGACAAACCGCATAGTCGGCCGTGTCGCCGCCTCGGCGATCGCCTCGGCATCACGATCATCGTTGTTCTGCGCCTTGACGTAAGGGCGGACGTATTCCGGCGACATCAATCGTACCGCATGGCCTTGTCGCGCCAAGGCACGTCCCATGTGATGCGCACCGCAGCAGGCCTCCATCGCCACAACGCAGGCCGGCAAGGTCGCCGCGTAGGTGATGACTGTCTCGCGCCGCATTCGTCGGCGGACGACAACCTTGCCAATTGCGTCCAGCCCAACCACGCTGCAGCTGTTCTTGCCAAGATCGATCCCGAGCACAGAAATGTCCATGACCTTCGCTCCTTCCGCAAACGACCCGCTGTCGTGAAGCAACAACGGTTCAGATAAGGGGCGAGCCATCCATAAAGGGGGCCTTGGGCGCCTCATCGGACGCACCAAAGGGGGCTTGAACACCAAGCTGCACGCCGTCACCGATGCAGAAGGTAGACCGCTCAGCTTCTTCATGACCGCTGGCCAGGTCAGCGACTACACCGGCGCGGCCGCGCTGCTCGATGATCTACCCGCGGCGCAGTGGCTGCTAGGTGACCGCGGCTACGACGCCGACTGGTTCAGGGATGCGCTCCAGGCAAAGGGCATAACGCCCTGCATTCCGGGCCGAAAATCCCGGATCATGCCCGTCAAATACGACAAGCGCCGCTACCGAAGCCGGAGCCGTATCGAGATTATGTTCGGTCGTCTGAAGGACTGGCGCCGCGTCGCTACCCGCTACGACCGATGCCCGACCGTCTTCTTCTCCGCTGTGGCCCTCGCCGCCACCGTCATCTTCTGGCTATGATCAACGAGTCCTGACCCTAGCGGTATCCAAACGGACGAAGACGCAACTGGCGGCTGATTTCAAGTCCGATATGTCATGTCCAGTACCCGCCAAATGATAGTGCATCTGTTGCGCCATCGAAAAACTTCGGCAGGTGTGTGCCAACGCCCGCTGTGACCGCCAAACCGCGAAGCACGAGCGCCCAGATCGCTCACCGATCCGAGAGGGTGCTCCCACGGTACTCATCGCATTTCCGCCTTTGCTCCGGTTTGTCTTGTTGCTCGCTTGGACGCGTGGAATTCAACGCGCCGAAACAGCAGGTCAAGATCTTCCCGACTTACATCGAAGGTCTCGCCGAGGTCGGCGAGTGCAAGGTCGATATCTGCGGGATGCGGCACACTCAGTCCCGATGCGGTCAGCTCGTGACCCACGATCGGGATCGGACGGTGAGGATAGGAATGGCCCGAGGCCCTATGGAAAGCGATGCCGGCAAGGATCAAGATGAGCGAATTCACGCCGACCGGTACGAACGGGAACGCGTAACCGGCTCCTAGCACAGCCGGCCCACCAATCACGGCCGTTAGCGCAGCAGCCCCGCCGGGCGGGTGCAAACAGCGAAGCAGGGACATGGCGAAGATCGCCCCTCCTACGGCAACTCCTACCGCCAGATACGGTATGGGCACGAACCGAGCCGCTGTTACGCCGACCAACGCTGATATTACGTTACCGCCTACCACTGACCAGGGTTGGGCCAGTGGGCTTGCTGGAACGGCAAAGACCAGTACCGCGGAAGCGCCGATCGGCGCTACCAGCAACGGGAGCGATGCCCATCCGTGGAGGGTCATGGCGCTCACAAGGCTTGTGAGCGCAACGCCGATCAACGCGCCGATGCACGCGAAGAGGCGGTCGCGTAGTGTCGCGCCAGCGAGGATAGGTACAAAAGACAACGGCAGCTTCATATTTTTGATTTACCTACCCCAACGATCTGGTTCTCATCGGAAAATACCTTCGCTGATTTTCGCTATGTTCGGTCGATCTCTGCGCGTTTGCGGGCGCTGCGGACTTTGAGCAGATCATGTCGTGAAAGGATGCCAACCACGCGATTAGTGCCGACCTCGACAATTGGGATACGTCCAACACCACTCTCGACCATTAAGTCAGCAACTCCGCCGATGGGTGAGTGAGGGTAAGCGGTCGGCTGCGATGAATCGGATAGCGCCTCGCCAATCGAGGTGTCGGGTAGCTCGCCTTCCACCTGCCAGCGAAGCGCATCGGCCCGGGACACCATTGCGACCAGTCGCCCGCCCTCGTCCACCACGGGATATGTTCGGTGCGTCGCGTCGTTGGCAAAATAGGCGACTGCATCCTTGATCGACATGGTTCCCGACAACACGGCGGGGTCGGGTGTCATAACTTGCTCAGCTTGGAGGAACTCGTACGGATCGACGGTATATTCCTGAAGAATATGACGGCCGCGCCGGGCGATTTTCTCGGTGAGAATTGAGCGGCGCATGATCAGGACGCTAATCGCGTAAGCTCCGGTCGCCGCTGCGATCGTCGCCGGTAAAGCATCAAAGTGACCGGTCAGCTCGACCGCGAACAGCGCGCCGGTCAGCGGCGCGCGCATGGCACCGCTCATCATGCCAGCCATGCCGACCATCGCCCAGAACCCTACCGAGCCGGGCAGGAACTGCCCTAACAAGGCACCCAGGGCACCGCCCATAATCAGCAATGGTGCGAGGACGCCACCCGATGTTCCCGACCCCAGTGCAACCAGCCATACGATTGCTTTTACGAACAGCAGCGCGAGGATGACCCGCACCGCCAACGATCCGTCGAGCAACGCCTGGATGTTCGCATAGCCTGCGCCAAGGACGCGGACATCGATCAGGCCCCCAATCCCGACGACGACTCCACCTATCGCCGGCCACCACATCCAGTACACAGGCAACCGGTGGAACGCATCCTCGATGCGGTAGAGCAGCACCGACAGCAACGCCGCTTCTAGCCCGACCAGAACACCCATCCCGAGGGCTAAACCTCCTGTCGGCCACCACGCCTGCACGGGAGCCGCTGCGAACGGGAAGAGTGGTCCGGCGCCTAGCAGCATAGGTCGCCAGGCAAACGCTACCAGTGTTCCGACGACCACGGGCACGAAGCTGCGGGGCTTCCACTCGAACAGCAGAATCTCGATCGCCAGCAGTATCGCGGCGATCGGCGTGCCGAAGATTCCGGTCATCCCCGCCGCGGCGCCGGCGACCAGTAGCGTCTTCCGCTCGGCCGCGCTCAGGTGGAAGCATTGGGCGAACAGCGATCCGATCGCACCGCCAGTCATTATGATCGGACCTTCGGCCCCGAACGGACCTCCGCTGCCGATCGAGATCGCCGATGATAGTGGCTTAAGGACCGCGACCTTGAGCGACAGGCGACTTTCGCCGTAGAGAATGGCCTCGATCGCTTCCGGAATGCCATGCCCCTTGATCTTCTCCGAACCGAAGCGCGCCATCAGGCCGATCAGCAGACTACCGATGACCGGTATCGCGATCACTGCCAGGCCGACGTGTGCGTCCACGATTTCAGCAGGCGCGGCCGATATCCTGCCGAACCAGAACAGGTTGGTGGCAAATGCGATCAGCTTTAAGAGGATCCAGGCCCCGAACGCCGCGCCAGTGCCGACTAGGATAGATGCTCCGGCGAGCATTATCATGCGCCAGTCGGCGCTATGATCGGCAAGCCGCTTGGGTTTTGGGATATTGAGGGTGGAAGCCGTCATGCGCTCTCGCCGGTTCAGGAACGGCGACCACTATATCGCGCCGCGATATACTTCAACGCCTAGCATTACAGTTGCGCATTTGATCGAAGTCTGAATCAATGGGTCTCCATGGCAGGAGACTGTGGATGACGGGCGCATCGATTGAGACGACGCTGGAGCTTTGGGCGACTTCGCTGCGTGATGTGAAGGCGCGGATGCGGGGTTTGTTCACGCAGGAACGTGTCGCGGCATCTGCAGGGTTGTTCCTGGACGGACTGCTAGGCGACGAGCGGCGCAAGACCGGCTGGATGCGTGCTGAAGCGGCAGGCGATCCGGGACCGTGGCGGCAGCAGGCAATCCTCGGCCGCGGTCGGTGGGATGCTGACGCGCTGCGCGATATCGTACGCGACTATGTCGTCGACACGTTGGCTGCCGAGGATGCGGTGCTCGTGATCGACGAGACGGGCTTCCTCAAGCAGGGCAAGGCGTCGTGTGGTGTCTCGCGCCAATACACCGGGTCTGCGGGCAAGATCACCAACTGCCAGATCGGCGTCTTTGCCGCCTATGTCTCGCACCACGGTCACGCCTTTATCGACCGGGCGCTGTACCTGCCGAAGGTTTGGACGAGCGACAGCGAGCGCATGGATGCGGCCCATGTTCCAATGGAGACGCGGTTCGCGACCAAGCCCGCCTTGGCGGTGCAGATGATCGCACGTACGATTGCAGCCGACGTCCCGTTCACCTGGGTCGCCGCTGATAGCGTGTACGGCGTCGGCGACGTCGAGCAGGCGCTACGCAGAGCCGGAAAAGGCTATGTCCTCGGCGTTGGCTCCAACCATCACTTTGGCTCCTGGGTGGGGAAGCCCGCCGTTTTCGGCACTGCAGGCGAGATCGCACAGGATCTCGATCCCGCCGCCTGGCATCGCCTGTCGGCAGGCGAGGGCACGAAGGGAGCAAGACTGCACGACTGGGCCTATCTCGAACTCGCGGACATCGAGGCTACCGATTACGGTGAAGGACGCCCAGGAATGTGGACCCGCGGCTTGCTGATCCGACGACATATCACGGACGGCGAACTGGCGTTCTTCACGACTTGGTGCCCGGCGGGGACCGGGATCGACGCGCTCGTGCACGTTGAAGGCCACCGCTGGGCGATCGAGGACAGCTTCGAGACGACTAAGAACGAACTCGGCCTCGACCACAACGAAACCCGATCCTGGCACGGATGGCATCGCCACGTATCGCTGGTCATGCTTGCGTTCGCCATGATGGCAGTGATCCGCCATCATGCAAACCAAGTGACGCCCCCAAAAAGAATGCGCACGACACTCCGGCGCTGATCCGCTGGTCAATACAAGAGGTTCGGCGCATTGCCGTCCGGCTCGCCCAACGCCGTATCGCGCCCGCCCACATCATCGCATGGTCGTTATGGCGACGAGCGCATCAAGCGGCCGCCCGCCACGCACATTTAAAGACCAGAATGCAACTGTAATGCTAGGATATGAGTGATGATTGATCGCGACGAGTTAGCCGACGCCGACTATGCGGCGCTTGCAGACTTCCGCTATGCGCTACGCCAGTTTCTCGTGTTCAGTGAACGAGGCGCGGCCAGCTGCGGCTTGAAGCCTCAGCAACACCAGGCGCTGCTCGCGATCCGGGGGGCTGGGCATGCGAACGTGAGCGTAGGCTACGTCGCCGAGCGTCTGGCCCTAAAACCGCACAGCGCGACCGGGTTGGTCGATCGTCTTGAAACGCTTGGCTTAGTCATACGTAAGCCATCCCCCGACGACGGCAGACAGGCTCTCCTCGATTTGACGCCGAAGGCACAAACGCTCTTGCGAAAGCTGTCGCAGACACATCGCGAAGAGATCGTGCGGCTTCGGCCCATGCTGGCGGAACTGCTAGCGCGCGTCGATTGATCCCGTTCGTAAGGCACTCTAATTGCAATATGTGTCGCAATGCGATATATATTGCTGAAAGGAGTCGGCGACATGCAGTTGATCCTCGTTGCGGCTGGAGCGATCGGTATGGTCGTAGGAAGCCTAGCGGCCGCCGTGCTGCTTTGCTGGTTCCTGTGGTACGCGTTTCGGCTCATGCTGCACCCCGAATGGGGGGCATCGGCTATTCTGATGGTCCTGATGCTCGCCTTGTTTGGTGAGCTGCCGAAAAGCGAATTCTTGAACATGACATTGACGTTCGCAGTGGTTGCAGCGGTGCCGCTTTGGTTCGCAGGACGCGCCTGGCGCAATCAACGTCGGCAGGCGTTGAAAGACCGGTGCGAGCACGGTGTTAATCTACGGTCCAGCCAACCGACCGTTCCGACAAAAACCATGCTTTCGCCTCGATTGTACCCGGCAATCACTGCCTGCATTTGTGAAGAGCGCCCGCCAACCCGCGACGAGATTCATGTTGTCGCTTCGCGGCTTTGGCGAGAGGGGTTCGCGCAACGCTTTGGGTCTCAGACCTTGCCCGCGAGCTTTGCGGCGCGACGAGCGCTGTTGCGGGCCGCTACCGTAGCTCTGAGCGGCTGGGGCGCAGGAGATAGGCAGGGACGAGGTGCTGTAGGGCTTTAGTGGCCTGTTGCGATTGCGCTTGAACTGCCACGACAGAGGGACGCTTTGTCTATTTTCTGTTGCAGGAAGACGTTGCGAGCGGTCCGCACCATCGCAATGGCGGCGAGCTAACTGATTTCCGACCAAGTGTGCGCGATGGTGTGGTTGGCATTCCGGTTGTGCCATGAGGCGTAAGCTAAGCGCCATGTACGGAGTCTTCATCGACGCGAGAAACGAGCGCCGCCTGTCGAAGTTCAGTCGGCGCCAGTAGTCACCGTTACCGAGGTTTTCGGCTGGCGCTTAACCTCCATGCATCCTGTTGCCAATATATCGCACCGCGATACAATCGTGCAAGTGGTTTGAGCGCTTCCCGAGTCTCCGATAGAATTAGCTACTGAAGGTCCTCGGCTCCCGCTACTCTGAGGCGCTACGGTTGGCCGACAAGCTTAGTAGGGCTGTCGTTGGGGAGAGGATGCGCCGGGGTACCGGCTTTCTGCCGGCCGTAGCAGCGCTAGGCGCACTCGAAGATCACTGAACTGCTGTAGAAAAGATCACGGCCACTTGCGTTCGTACAACGAAATACTGTGAGATTTCCAATGATGATATCGATTTATAGAATCTGAATAATTACTCACAGACTAATTCTTAAATGGTTTTGAAAAATATAACCAGTCTCGCAGGAAATATCTATTTCGTCATTAATCATATTTGCTTGTCAAATGCTAATTATTTGTATTTAAGTAAAGTAGAATATTTCTAATAGTTATCTTTATCAGTATATTACTGCTTATAGCCATAGCTCTGCTTTATGATTTACTATGGCTAGTTGAAGCGAGGGCGGGTAAGATATTGTTAACAGCCACCACAATGGTTGCATTGATCGTAGCGATTTGGATCGCTCAGGTAGGCTCATCGGAACAAACAGGCCCTTTAATTCCTTGGATTGCTATTTTGTCAGCGACGCTCCTGCTAAAGTGGCTTCATACCATATTCTGGAAAACGGACGGGAAATGACGCGGTTACTTTGCCTGAGTGGATCCGGATACTACCCTACGTGCACGGGTCCGTGTCTGTGCTCGGTAAGCGCAGGCATTCCCGGAAATGACGACTGAGACGGGGGGCAGCAGTCAAAGGGTCGACGTAACCTGTTACTGGCATCGCCTTTGAATGATGTACGCCCCCGCGACATACAGGCGGTTCCGCCACCACGCCGGGCAACTCGCCGCACGCCTGTAACCCGGGCTTTGGACGGCATTGCCGCCTAAGTTCGGGCCTTGTTCGATCTGATCCTGACGGTCGCGCCATGTGCGCCTCCGGTATCGAATGGCGGAAAGCTACAATGAAACACCATGCCCTTCCGGCGGATAATCGTCCGGCCATCTATCTTACTGCTGGCGAGTGCGACGCGCTCTCGGAACTGGCGATGAGTGCTGAACACAGGCACCCGCATTCCTCGGCAATGCTCTTGGCCGAGCTTTGTCGTGCCGAACTATGCCAGCCAGGTGAACTGCCGGAGCAGACGGTGGTTATGAACTCACGGATCGACTTCATCGATGAAGGCACTGGCGCGCGCCGCACCGTTCAACTCGTCTATCCTCGCGATGCGGACATAGCTGCGGGACGCGTTTCGATACTAACTCCGATTGGTGCCGGCCTGATTGGCATGACAGCCGGGTATTCGATCCGCTGGCCGGATCGCGACGGCCGTGACCGGCTGTTGCGCATCGTAAGCGTGACGCCGCCCGGAGAGGGTTGAGGCCATGATCGAGGAACTGGCCCGTCACCGCTGCACCGGGGATGACGGCACGCCTTTGTTCGTGGTTGAGCACCGCCATCTCTTCACTTCGCAAGGGGAAGCAGGAGCGCGACAACATCACGGTTCGGTCTGGACGACGCTGCTCAACGGCGAGCCTGTGCGCTACATCGACAACCGGACCTTTGAAGTGATCGCGACGGGTGAGCTGCTTGCCCACGATCTGGAGCGTTGCGACTGCGCGCCCGCTGTCAGGATCGCGACCCGGAATGGTGGCGATGAAAACATGGCGGGGCAGGCATAGCCATGTCCGTCTGGATCACCCGATCAGCCCCCGACAACCTGCGCACGGCGCGCGAACTGCGCGCGTTGGGACAGATGCCACTCATGGTTCCGATCCTGAGGACGGTGCCACGCTACCAACCACCAATCACATCGCCGCCAGATGCGATCGTATTTACCAGTGTCCATGCGGTGCGCCATTTCGCACGCCATGATCAACTTTTGTCGGTTCCGGTTTTCGCCGCCTCTGGCCCGGTCGCGAAGGCGGCCTCCTTGGCTGGCTACGTAAACGTCACCAGCACGGGCGGTGACGACGCGATGCTGTCTGAACTCGTCGGCCATGTGCTTCCGCGCCAGGCGCGCGTCCTGCTTCTGTGCGGCGACAGCACCTCTGCGATAGCCGCCGATCGTCTGCTAGCCCAAGGCTGCTGCGTCGAGCGTCAGGCCGTCTACAAGTCCGTCTCGATTCAAGATGATGCGCTGGCGCCTGTGAGAAAAGCATTGGATCGGGTAAGCGCGATCGTCCTGCATTCCCGCAGCAGTGCGGAGCGCATCGTCCCGCTGCTGTGCCGTGCCCACTGGCGCGGCTCGCTGTGGTGCATATCGGAGCAGGCAGCGCACGCGTGCAGCGACTTACCCCACGTCACCGTGCATACGGCCGCCCGGCCATCCGAAAGATCTCTCCTCGACATGATCGCGCAAGCCTCGCCAGCAAAACACAAACGACCTTCACGGGTGCGCCAGCTCAATGCCGCGATGCTGATGTCCGCGCTTCAATCCCGGCCGTCATCTCAGCGCCTGACGGCGCGGAACGATAATGCGCCCGACATCTGGCGGCCGGATGACGATGACCCGGACCCCACCGCCGCCTGAGCTGTCTTATCCACTTGGCAAACCAGTCCGACACCCTGTGGTCAGCGTGCTGGCCCCCTAACGAAAGCTTCGCCATGCTCCGTTCTTCGATAACCATTGCCATGACAACGGCCCTGATGATGCTTGCCGCCTGCGCTACCAACGGCACGGGGGCATCACCTACGGGCGCAGCCTCCGTCTCTACACTTCAGGAGGGCGAATGGCGGGTTGAAAATATCAGGGGCGCGGGCGTCATCGACAATTTGCCAGCGACGCTGCTGTTCGGTCCAGACGGCAGACTGTCGGGTAATGCGACCTGCAACCGCCTGATCGCCAGCTATACGGTCGACGGAAGCAAGCTGACGATCAGCCCTGCCGGTACGACGATGATGGCGTGCCCGCCCGCGCTGATGGACCAGGAGCGCAAGCTGGTCGATCTTCTCGGTAAGGTGTCCAGCTACAGCATCGATCACACGGGCGCGCTTGTTCTGACAACCACGTCGGGCGACAAGCTCGTAGCACGGCGCTGACCTCTCTTCGAGAGAAGGCCTGACCCTATCTCCTACCAAGCGATTCTTCCGGTCGAATAAACGATCGGCTGCCACGCCGATTTGACATTGGGCCGGCGTATCGCGATGCTCGCTGGATGCCTCTGCTTGAGACACACCAGCGGTTCATGGACCACGCCGGCCAACTCGCCGCACGCCGCTAGCCCGAGCTCGCGGACATTTGCCGCTTGAGTTCGGGCTTTATTCGATTTTGATCCCGCTGACGCGCGAAGCGCGTCCGCGATCTCGAGTAAGCGGAAATCGCACCATGTCAGACGATACGTCAAATCCGGATAATCGGAACCTTTCAAATTACGCAAAAACTACCGAAGGCAGGCCAACGACTGTATTTTTACGGGCAAGACCCGAAAGCTTCTTTTCCAATAAGTTTAAACTGGAACTGGAGGAGGTTTATACAGATGAAGTATTCAAACAGGAAACAACCAAAAGTGAAAAAATCACTAACCATCTAATGAATGCCAACCTAGCTCTGATGATAGTATTTATTGGTATACCAGTATTACTATACTGCGTTTTTACGTCTATAAAATAGAGCGATTACTAATTCTGTTCGATCTCTGCGGCCTGATACTGAATCTGCTGCCCCAAAAACCGCACACCGCTCTTATGGCAAGGCAACAAAGGGCCAGTTCGGTTGTTATAAGTGATGATACGGTACAACATTCTCGTCACCGGCCAGCATCGGCCGGGACGCCGCTAGGAGAGAACGATGACGTCCATAATGGCAGCAGGATTAGCCCTCGGCCTCTCGGCAATCGTATCCACAGCCACGGTGAATCACGCGACGCGGATAGATCACCAAAGCGGCCCAGTGGATGTGCGCTATCGTGGCGCGGTTCAGATCAGCCACAAGCAGGTGGGCGCTGTCACCCCAGGGGGGCGTCCCTCGACACTCGGCTGTCAGTGGAAAGCTGACATGATTGTCGCGCCGTACGTCCTCGGCAGTCGCGGTCTCCGGCGAGCGTCGCAGGAACGCCGCGAAGGCGCGAACGTGGCGGACATAGTCGTGCTGGGTACGCGACCGCATTGAGCGCATCGCCATGTCGTCGAGCATCGGCTGGCGCAGCGGCGTAACGGACTGTTCGGTGGGTAGAGTCGCCATGGAGAGTTCCTCTCGTTGAAGGAACTCCATCGTCTCCCGCCGCTGCCGCAGAACCAAACCTCAGCGCCGCTGCGCTACCTCAACCGCCACCACCACTGCCGCGCAGCGGCTTCGTGCTGTGGGTCCTCGTCAGCGCGTAGCGGCTTGGTTGCAAGGCACCATGGCTTTGCCCGCTGTCGTGTCAGCCGCTACCCAACGTGTGATAAGTAAAGGACATGCGGTGGCGAGCGTCAAAATCAGCGGACTTTCCAAGAGCTTCGGCGACACCACAGTGCTCCTGCCGACCGACCTGACGATCGAGGAAGGCGAGTTCATCGTCCTCGTCGGACCGTCGGGTTGCGGCAAGTCGACACTGTTGCGGATGATCGCCGGGCTTGAGGTGCCAAGTACCGGTAGGGTGAAGATCGGCGGACGCGACGTGACCGATGCGGCGCCGTCGGATCGCGGGCTGGCGATGGTGTTCCAGTCCTACGCGCTGTACCCGCATCTCACAGTCGCGGAGAACATCGCGTTCCCGTTGAAGGTCGCAAAAGTCGCCAAGCGCGAGATTGCCGAGCGGGTCGCGGAGGTCGCGGCGATGCTCGATCTGTCGGATCTGCTCGACCGGAGGCCGCGGGCCTTGTCGGGTGGGCAGCGTCAGCGGGTATCGATCGCCCGTGCAGTAGTGCGGCGGCCGAAAGTGCTGTTGCTCGACGAGCCATTGTCGAACCTCGACGCCAATCTGCGCGCGCGGATGCGGCATGAGTTTGCGCGGCTGCATCAACAGCTTGGCGCTACGATGATCTACGTGACGCATGATCAACTCGAGGCGATGACGCTCGCCAACCGCATCGTCGTGATGAGCGAGGGCCGTGTCGAGCAGGTCGGGCCGCCCATCGACGTGTATCGGCGACCGGCGAGCCTGGCGGTCGCCGCGGCGATCGGCTCGCCCGGGATGAACCTGCTGCCGGCGACCATCGCGTCGGTCGATGCTGACGGGACGTCGGTAAGGCTGGCAGGCGGCGAGACGGTAAGGACCGGCGCGATCGTCCCGGCGGATGCGGTAGGTTCGCCGGTCACGCTCGGCGTTCGCCCCGAACATCTGCATGTCGACGACGCGGGGCCGTTCGTTGGCGCGGTCGAGCTATTCGAGCGGCTCGGGCCGTTGTCGTTCGCGCATCTTGGCGCGCGCGGCGCGGCGGATACGATCGTCGCGCAATTGCCGGGGGACCGCTCGATCACGCTTGGCGAAGTCCTGCGGGTCAGCGTTGCCCCCGACGACGCGCATGTGTTCGGCGCAGATGGCCACGCCTATCCCTTCACGCTGCCGCCCAGTAGCCCGGTCAAATAGTAACGCTGCATCGCGAGGAATAGCAGCAACACGGGCATCGTCGTGACGACCGCCGCGGCCATCATCAGTTCGCCGTCCGCGGAATGCTCGCTCGCGATCGCTGCGACCGCGACCGGCAGCGTGTAGAGATGCTGGTCGGCCAGCACAATCAGCGGCCAGAGGAAGTCGTTCCACGAGCCTAGGAACATGAATAGCGCCAGCGTGACGACGATCGGGGTGAGCAGCGGAAGGACGATCGTGACGAAGATCCGCGCCTCGCTCGCGCCGTCGATCCGCGCCGCGTCGATCATCTCGTCGGGGATCGCCAGCGTCGCCTGCCGCACGAACAGGATCGCGAAGATGCCTGCGAGGCTTGGCAGGATCACGCCGGCATAGCTGTTGACGAGCCCGAGCCGCTTGAAGATCAGGAACAGCGGCAGCATCGCAACCTGGCCCGGTACGACCAGCGATGCGATCAGGATCTTCAGTAGCCGTTCTCGTCCGCGGAAGCGGAGTTTAGCGAACGCATAGCCCGCGGGGACCGTGAGCAGCAGGCCGAGCAGCGTCGAGATCGTGGCGATGGCGACGCTGTTGAACAGTGCGGGGACGATCCGGTAGTCGAACCACGCGTCATCGATCAGCCGCCGGACGAGCAGCTCGTGGTAATTCTCCAGCGACCAGCGCGATGGCCAGAGCGGCGTGGGGAGGTTGCTCGACTCGCCGCGCGGCATGAACGAGACGATCACCATGTAGAGCAGTGGCGCGATCGTCAGCGCGGTCAGCAGCACCACCGCCGCATTGGCGAGGAACGCACGCGGTTTTATCAGAGCCATTCGTAGCGCCTCCCGATCCGCGTCTGCACCATCGTCAGCGCGAGGATCATCAGGAACAGGACGAACGCGACCGCGCTGGCCTGACCGAGGTTCCACCATTTGAAGCCCTCGTCGAACATGAAATACAGGATCGTCGTCGTGCTCTGCGCAGGCCCGCCGAGCGTCATGACATAGGGCTCGGCAAAGATCTGGAGGAAGCCCGCGACGCTCATCACCGCGGCGAGCAGTAACGTCGGGCCGATCGCAGGGAGGGTGACGTGGCGGAAGCGGCCCCAGCGATCGGCGCCGTCAAGCCGCGCGGCTTCCATCAGGTCCTGCGGCACTGCGGACAGCGCGGCGGTGAAGACTATCATGTTGTAGCCGAAGATCTTCCACGTGACGAAGATGAGGATCGCGGGAATCGAGGTGTGCGGGTTGCCCAGCCAGTCGACCGGCGCTGCCCCAACCGTCGCCAGTGCGCGGTTGATCAGCCCCGAGCGTTCGTTGAACAGGAAGCGCCATACCACCGCGGTCGCGACGATGCTGGTGACGTAGGGCGCGAACAGCAGCACGCGCCACAGCGGCTTCCACCGCACCGTCGCGTCGTTGAGCAGCAGCGCGACGGCGAGCGACGCACCGATCGCCATCGGCACGCCGAGCAGGGCGAACAGCGCGGTATTGCCGATCGCGCGCCAGAACAGCGGCGTCGAGAACAGGTCGATGAAATTGCCGAGCCCGACGAAGCGCAGGTTCGCCCAGTCGGCGAGCGCGTAGATCGAGTAATCGGTGACCGACAACGCCATCGCCAGTGCGGTCGGCAGGACGAAGACCAACGCGATGATCGCGAGGACCGGTGCGGAGAAGAGCCAGGCGGCCCGTTCCTGGCGGGTCATGCCAGCGTGCCCGCCTCGACCAGCGCGCGGCGCTTGGCGAGCAACTGGTCGACGCGCGTGTCGAGCCCGGCGAGCGCCTGCGGAATCGTCTGGACGTTTCGAACGACGCGTTCGGCGGCGAACTGGATCTCGAGCTTGATCCGCTCCCATTCGATCACCTTCGGTGCGGTGGCGGGGAAGCGCATCTGTGCCTTGAACGGCGCGAGTATCGGCGCGCCGAGTTGCGGCGACGTCCACGCACTCAGCCGGGCGGGGAGATTGCCGATCATGGTCTGGTAGCGGAGTTCGCTCGCCGGTGAACTGAGGTGGCGGACCAGGGCCCAGGCTTCGGCCGGGCGCGGCGTCGACGCGGAGACGCACAGACTGGTGCTCAGCCCCGACACTGCGCCGACGTCGTGCGGACCCGCGAGCCGCGCCGTCGCCCAGCGCTCGGCCGGGATCTCCGCGGCGCGTCGATGGAGGTCGAGCATCGTCGTCGGCCCGGTCGGCCAGATCGCGAAATAGCCTTGCGCGAACGCCGCGACCGGATCCTGGATCTCGGTCGAGAGCGCTTTTGGCGCGAGCCCTTCGGCGAATATACGCGCGTAATAGGTGAACGCGGCACCGGCCTCCGGCGTCTGGAAATTGCCGCGCGTATCATGGTCGCGCAGCATCGTCGCGCCGGTCTGGCCGAGCATCGTGATGAGCATGTCGGGCCAGTTGAGCAGAAGCATGAACACGAAGTCGTCCGGCCGTTGGCGCTTGATGGCATGACCCATGCGGAGCCAGCCATCCCAGTCCCCGGCAGGTTCCGGATAGCCGGCTCTGGCGAGGATATCGCGGCGGTAGAACTGGACCTGCGGCGCGACCGACCACGGGACCGCGAAGTCGCGCCCGCCGACCCGGGTCGCGTCGAGCACCCCGGGGAACAGATCGGCGACCATGGCCGGCGACGGGACGGGGGCGATCGCCGCGATCGTCGCGAATTCCTGGACCCAGCCGGTATACAGCATCAGCACGTCGGGCATCGCGCCGCCGGCCTGCGCGGTCAGCAGCTTTTCGTGCGCTGCGGTCGCGGGCAGCGATTGTACGTCGACCGGGATCCCGGTCGCGGCGGTGAAGGCGGGCATCAGCATCGGCGAATAATCGCCCTCGTAGCTCATCGCCCAGAATTTCAGCGGTTCGGGTGCGCGCGATCGGGCACAAGCCGCGAGGCCGAGCGTCGGCAGAAGCCCGAGCGCGCTTCGTCGAGTCCAGTCGTGCGGCTGTGCCCCCATCGCCGGATCGTGGCGCATCGCGGCCTTCCACGCCACCCCCTGCGGGAGGCGATACCCAGCGAAATACTGCGTTAGGTTAATGCCTTGGCGGGGATTGCATGGGCGTCATGCTTGCCCCGCGGCGGCCGATGCGCTTAAGCCGGAGGCGACGCTGGCGGGGGCCAATGCCGGCGAACAGGGAGAGAAGTCATGCGTATCCTTTGCCGCCGTCATCTGCTGTGTGGCGTCGCGCTGCTTGCCGCAACGTCGGTACAGGCACAGGTCGCTTCACCGGCCACCGATGCGCTTGCGGACCCGGCCCCGGCCCCCGAAGCAGCAGGTGAGATCGTCGTGACCGGTTCGCGCATCGCCCGCCCCGATTACGCGGCGCCCAACCCGATCGTCTCGTTCAGCGCGGCCGACCTCCAGCAGTCGGGCAACACCAACGTCACGACCTTTCTCCAGCGCGTGCCGGCGCTCACTAATTCGCGCGACAGCACGCGGACGGCGGGCAACGCGCAAGCCGACGGCAGCTTCGGGCAGGTCGGGCTCAACCTGCTCGATTTGCGCGGGCTTGGCCCCAACCGGACGCTGGTGCTCGTCAACGGCCGCCGCCATGTCGCCGGCCAGCCCGACACCGCTGCTGTGGACATCAATGCGATCCCCACTGATTTGATCGAGCGCGTCGATGTGCTCACAGGCGCGGCGTCGGCTGTGTACGGCGCGGACGGCGTCTCGGGCGTCGTCAACTTCGTGCTGAAGCGCGATTTCGATGGCGTCGCGGCCCGCAGCCAGTTTGGCATCTCTGAGCAGGGCGACGCCGCCAACCGCTTCGCCTCGCTGATCGCGGGCCGCAACTTCGCCGACGGCCGTGGCAATCTAACGCTCGCCTACGAGTATAACGCCGACCAGCCGCTCGCGAACGACGATCGTCGGTATCTCGCACAGGGCGACCGCCAGTATTTCGTCAACCTCGACAATTACGACCCGACGCGCCCTGGCAGCTACAAGGTCGGACCGGTCGGCGACCTGCGCTACCCGTACAGTTCGAACCAGGGCATCGTGTATATCGGCGACCAGGTTTTCCGCGGCGACGGCGCGCTCTACACGCCCGGCCGGTTCCTGCAGAATGACGGGTATTCGATCGGCGGTGACGATACGCCCGTCGCGGGCTATATCGGCGATATCTTCCCGCGTACCCGCCGCCACGCGGTCAACGCGCTGACGCATTACGACGCGTCGGACGCGTTCAAGGTCAGCCTGGAGGGCAAGTTCGTCCAGTCGACCGTGACCAGCTTTGGTGGTTATGGCGGCAATTATCCCGCGACAGTCGCGCTCGACAATCCGTACATCCCGCCAAGCATCCTCGCAGCGGCGACCGCAGCCGGGCTCGGCTCGGTCGACGTCAACCGCAACAACTTCGACATCCCGCGGCGTGGCGAGGAAGACCGCCGGCGCACCTATCGCGGCGTCGTCGACGTCACCGGCCGGATCTCGGAGCATGCCAGCTACGACGTGTCCTATACCTATGGCCAGACCAATGTCCGCGCGACGAAGCTCAACGACCGCCTCAACGTTCGCTTCCTGAACGCGCTCGATGCGGTGCGCGGGCCGGGCGGAACGATCGTGTGCCGCTCCGCCGACGCCCGCGCGGCCGGCTGCATTCCCGTCAACACGTTCGGCGGCAACACTGTGGGTCCGGCCTCGTTCGGGTATTTCCTGAGCAACCCGGCGAGTGATGCACGGCTCACGCAGCATGTCGCCAACGCCTCGCTGAACGGTGACTTCGGGCAGTTCTTTGCGCTGCCCGGCGGCCCGGTCGCGTTCGCGGTCGGTGGCGAATATCGCCGCGAGGCGAGCAGCTTCCGTCCGGCGCAGGCGATCACCGACAATCTGTTCTACCAGTATGACGAATACATCCTGCCGACCCCGTCGAGCGGCCATTTCGATGTCTGGGAAGCATTCGGCGAATTGAACGCGCCGATCCTGAAAGACGTACCGTTCGCCAGCCTGCTCTCGGTCGGTGCCGCGGGACGCTATTCGGATTATTCGACGGTCGGCTCGACCCGTGCGTACCAGTTCAACGGCATCTACGCGCCGATCCGCGAGATCAGCTTCCGCGGCTCCTACGGCCGCTCGGTCCGCGCGCCCAACATCGGTGAGATATTCCGTCCGCAGACCGGCAGCAGCAACTTCTTCTCCGATCCCTGCTACATCGGCAACCGCACGCTCGGGACGCAGTTCCGCACCGCGAACTGCCAGACGCTGATCACCGGCGCCGGGGGCAATCCCACCACCTTCACCGCGCAGAACAACCCGAACGCGACGATCTTCATCCCCGGCACGCAGCAGGGCAATCCGGACCTGCGCGCCGAAGTCGCCCGCACCTGGACAGCGGGCGTTGTGGTGCGGCCGATCTCCGGGTTGTCGATCGGGCTCGACTGGTACGACATCCGTCTGCGCGACGCGATCAATACGCCCGATGCGAACACGATCGCGTCGCTGTGCGTCGATCAGCCGACGCTCGACAACGCCTATTGCAACGCGATCAGCCGCGAGCGCGGCACCGGGTTCATCAACGGCTATGTCGTCCAGCCGCAGAACGTCGCGGCGTTCCGCACCGCCGGTGCCGAACTCAACATTGCCTATCGTTTCCGGACGGCGCGAGCAGGCGCGTTCGATATCCGGCTGGTCGGCGGCTATCTCGGCAAGCTCGAACAGGTCGCCACGCCGGGCGCCATCACCGAGGACAATGTCGATCAGCCGTTCCGTCCAAAATATACCCTCACCTTCTCGTCGAGCTGGACCGCGGGGGCGCTGACGCTGAGCTACAACCTGCGCTGGCAGGACGGCGTCCGCCGGTTCGCGAAGGTCGATACCGATGCGAACCCAAGCCTCGTCGATCCGCGCTATTTCCGGTACAAGGAGCTGTGGCAGCACGACGTGCAGGCGGAGGTTGCGGTCGACGCGCGGTTCTCATTCTATGGCGGGGTCAACAACCTCGTCGATCAGAAGCCCGACATCGGCTTCGAGACCAACGTGCCGATCTCGCCTGTCGGTCGGTATTTTTACGCGGGGGCGAAGGTCAGGTACTGAGGCGGTAGCGAGTTGACCGCGAGGGACGCCTCGACGACGGACGGCGGATTGTAGAACTGAGAAAAGACGCCCGTGCTGACAAAAGACATGCTGCACCTCATCACGATAGAGGAAGGGGCCTTTATCGATCCGAGCTGCACGGTTATCGATCCGCATCGCCTGACGCTGCGCAAGGGTGCGTTCGTCGGCCCGGAAGGACTGATCGATGCCGGCGGTGGCGTCGAGATCGGCGAGGCGGTGCGGATCAGCTACCGGTGCACGATCATCTCGCTGACCCATCACATCACTCGCTCGGTCTGGCGGCGGGGCGTGGACGGCGATCGCCTCAGACCTGTCCTGATCGAGCGCGGTTGCTGGGTAGGCGCCAACGTTACCATCTACCCAGGCGTTATCGTGCGAGAGGGGTGCGTCATCAACGCCGGTTCGGTGGTTGCGAAATCTACCGAAGCACATGGACTTTACTGTCCACCATATGCCGTGCGTATCAAAGACCTTGAGTTCGAGTGACGGCTAATCACGATCGCGTCGTCAAGACCACCTCTCTACGTTCCTTCTGATCGAAGCTCTCGTACGAGGCGCCGAAAAAAATGGCGTATCGCCAAATGAACGGACGGCCGGAGTTGGGGCGAGGCTATGGGGCCCTGAGGGGCCGTTTTTGGGTCCCTTCACGGGCCCGAATGACTGACCCGCTGCGTGCGCGCTGCCAGTCTACGCGAGTGATCGACCACGTGCCGGCAGAACGCCGCTGGCCAACCGGGACTGCAGGCCAATGGGTACCTATCGACGCTAACCGTCGCGCCGGCATGAGTAAGGAAGCAGCTTGCTATCCAAGAGAAATTGCGCAGGACTGCGTGGCATGAAGCGCGTGCAACGTCTTGTAATCCTTGGCGGAGGAACCGCGGGGTGGATGACCGCCGCGGCCATGAGCGCCACGTTCGGCGACCTGGTCAACATCAGCATCCTCGAATCTGACGCAATCGGCACCATCGGTGTCGGCGAAGCGACTATCCCGACGATCCACTGGTTCAACCAGTTGATCGGACTGGACGAGGAGGCATTCGTCGCGGCGACGAAAGCGAGTTTCAAGCTCGGCATCGAATTCGTCGATTGGGCGCGACCCGGCACGCGGTATTTCCACCCGTTTGGTCGCTACGGCGTCGATCTTGGACCCGTGCCGTTCCACCAGCACTGGCTGCGGGCCAAGGCGGATGGGCTCGATCGGCCGCTTTCGGTTTATTCGCTGGCCGCGCAGCTTGCCGCCGCCGGCCGCTTCGCGAAGCCCGTGGACGATCCGCGGTCGATCCTGTCGACGCTCGGCTATGCCTATCATTTCGACGCCGGCCTCTACGCCCGCCACCTGCGCCAACTTGCCGAGAAACGCGGCGTCGTCCGGCACGAGGGCCTGCTGCGCGATATCGAGCGTGACCCAGAAACCGGCTTCGTCACCGCGTTGACCAGCGACCGGGGCGAGCGGCTGGAGGGCGATCTCTTCATCGACTGCTCGGGGTTTCGTGCGCTGCTTATCGGCGAGACGATGGGCGCTCGGTTCGAGGACTGGTCGCATTGGCTGCCCTGCGATCGCGCAGTCGCCGTGCCTTGCGCGCGCATCGCCGCAACGACGCCGTTCACGCGGTCGACGCTGCGCCCCGCCGGCTGGCAGTGGCGGATCCCGCTCCAGCACCGCACCGGAAACGGCTATGTCTATGCAAGCAGTTTCGTGTCGGACGACGAGGCGGTGGCGACCCTGCTCTCCAACCTAGACGGCGAAGCGCTGGCAGATCCACGGATGCTGCGCTTTACCGCAGGGTTCCGGCGCGAGGCATGGCGCGGCAATGTTGTCGCGATCGGGCTGTCATCGGGGTTCCTCGAGCCGCTCGAGTCGACCAGTATCCACCTGATCCAGAGCGGTATCGCCAAGCTTATCACGCTGTTCCCGGATGCCGATTGCGACCCCGTACTGGCGCGTCAGTTCAACACGCTGTTCGCACGTGACATGGACGGCATCCGCGACTTTCTGATCCTGCACTATCACGCCACGCAGGGCCATGACGCGCCGCTCTGGCAACACACTCGCCATATGACGCCGCCTCCCACGCTGGTCGACAAGATCGCGCAATATACGCGCGCCGGACGTCTGATGTTGAGTGCCGACGAACTGTTCCGCGAGGCAAGCTGGCTCGCGGTGCTGGAGGGGCAGGGGGTGGGCGCCTTGGGCCATGCGCCGTTGGCCGATACCCTCGATGCGGCGACAAACCGTCGCCAGCTCAACCAGATCGAGACGGTCATCGCGCGCGCGACGCCCACGCTGCCCTTGCATGACGCGGCCATCGCAGCGCTCGTTGCCCCGCAGGTCGCCGGGAGATGACGACGCCCGACGTGCGGGCGCGCCGTATCGGTACGGAAGGGGAGCCGGTGGTCGTCATCGACCACTTCGTCCCCGATCCCCACGCACTGCGAATTTTTGCCGCGACGCAGGATTATGGCCGGGCAGGACGACATTACCCCGGAATCGCCGCGTCGCTTCCCGATAGCTATATGCGCGATCAAGGGGCGCTCATCGCGACGATCGCGAAGCAGGTCTTTGGGATGTCGGCCGGGCTGTCGCTGCTGGAGGCGCGCTTCTCGATCGTGACGATGGCGCCGTCCGCGCTGTCGATCGAGCAACGCCTGCCGCACGTCGATGCGGTGGAGCCCGGACGGCTGGCGCTGATCCATTATCTCGTGCCCGACGAAACCGGCGGTACCGCGTTCTACCGGCATCGTTCGACCGGGTTCGAGACGATCGACGCCAGTCGCCGCGATCCTTATTTCGCCGCGCTCAACCGGGATCTGGTGAAGCACGGCGCACCCGAGTCCTATATCGCCGGCGACACGCCGCTGTTCGAACGGATCGCGCGCATCGACGGCGTGTACAATCGGGCGCTGCTGTATCGCAGCAGCCTGCTGCATTCGGGTGAGATCGCGGACGGCACGTCGCTGGCGTCCGACCCGCAAACCGGACGCCTGACGATCACTGGCTTCTTCGCCGGTTAGCGAGCCTCCGGCGGCTGCACGGCGAGATAGACCGTGCTCCACAATTGCGCCGCGTTTGATTCGTCGACATCGGCCTTGCCTGCACCGAAGGCGACGATGCGGTAGCCGCCGTCTTTGTACGTCCACGACCAGAGTTCCGATCCGCGGATCGTCCTGCCTGCCGCTATCGCGCGCCACAACGCCGCCTGTGCCGTCCTGAGCCGCGTCCGGGTCGCCGCGGGCAGGTCAGTCCGCTGCAACTGGCGTTCAAGCCCCGCCGCCAGCAACGCCTGCTGCCACGACCAGACGACTGCGCCGTGATATGCCGCGGGCGTAAAGCGCGCCTGTGCCGCCCCATCGGCGAACGCCGGATTAGCTACCAGCAAGCCGATGTCGGTCATCAGACCCGCCGGGAAGGGCTGCATGATCCCGCCCACAAAGGTATCGAGATCGTTTGAGGACGGTCGCCCGAACAACAGCGCAAAGCCCTCGTCCGAATTGACGATCTTAACCGGCGCGCCATCGGCGCCCAAAGATAGCGCATGAAATACGACCGGGGCCTTGCCCAGTGCCGCCAGCGCCGGTGCTGCGAGCACGCCAAGGGTCGCTGCATAGCGCCGCACGTCCGCCGCGGCCGTTGCAGCAGGAATTTCGACGCGGAACAGCGCGGGTGCCTTTGTCCGCCAGACTTCGGCCATCGTGCCGGCCCGCCCAAACGCCGCGCGATCGCCCGCTGACAGATATCTGTCGAGCAGTCCGGCCTGCGCGAGGCGATCTGCCGCTTCGATCGCCGCGGGGACTAGGGCGGCGTTCACGTCATACGCGTAAATGCCGCGGCCAAGGCCTTCATTGCTGTCGCGCCACTCGCCGGTCATCCGCCCGGGCTTGATCGCGACGAGGTTGCGGGCCGATGGGGCTGCGGCGAACGCACTCGCCTGCGCCAGCACGAAGCGGAGATTGCGGACCAGCGCTGCACCGACCGTCTCGCCGCGCCCCGGCTGGCTCTCGCTTGCTAGCGGCGCGGCCAGATAGGCGGACGCACGTGCTTTGTCCGCCCCGAGCAGATAGTCAGCGGCGACCGGTCCGAGCATGTAATCGTCGTCGACCATGCCATAATCGAGTTCGGCGGCGTCACCGCTGCGGCTCGTCTTGCGATTGGCGAGGATCGCGAATTCGCCAATCCCTTCTTCATGCGCGACTTCGCCGCCAGCCGACAGTCGCGCGATGACCGCATTGAGGCCCGCTTCGATCGCGACGGGTTTGAGCGCCGGCATCAGCAGCCGCAACGACATCAGCGTGTCGCGCCCAAAATACGTATCGAAGCGCCAGGAACCCGCCAGGAACTTCTCCCGAAAGCTGAGAAACGCCAGTGCATTGCGCGCGGCGGGATCGGCGGCCGCCGTCGCATTGAGCAACTCCGCCGCCGGGATAGGGGTCAACGGTGCGTCGCCGGTCAGCGCAGTGATCTCCAACCGGATCTGCCCGTTCGGGCCGGCAATGATCGCGCCCTGGTCGATCCGCCCCTCGACAACCCGCAGCGTCAGTTCATAGCCTGCCGCGCCGTCGAGCCGCTTGCGGCGCCACGTGATTGTGTCCCCGGCGATTACCGACGTCGCGGCGAGCTCCGCAGGAAACGTACTGACCGCCTGATAGTCGCGCAGGAAGCGGATGTTGGACAACACCGCCTGCTTTGGAACCAACCGCGCCGCATCGACGGTCGCGACCGCAACGATGCCGTGCAGGCTTCCGCGGTTCAGCGGTAGCGGTGCTTGGTCCAGCCGCCAGGTCACGGGACGTGCGGTGTTCGCGAACCACAGGCCGACACCGCTGTTGCCCGCGGGAAACGCTACCAGGATGCGCGGATCGTCACCGTTGCGCAGCAGGACATGCGCCGCCACCGCCTTGTCGCGGACGAAGGCGTTGAGGTTCTTTCCTTCGGTCAACTGATACGCAAGCTCCGGTCGAGCCGTGATCGGCGCCGCGGCGCAGGTGAGGAGTGCGAGGCCACCCGCCATCGCCATGCGCGCTATCGTCTTCATAATTGTCACTCCGCGAAAAGGGGCGGCAGAACAGTTGCCTGCTCGCCGCCCCGTTTGAACCCTCACATCGTCGGTCGATCAGAATTTTAGCGTGACCGATCCGCCATAGGTCGTGCCGACAATGCCGCGGGCATAGAAATAGCCATCGGTTACCGCCTGTGTCTGGCCCTGCCGCGGATTGCCCTCGGTCAGGCCAACGACGTTGAAGATGTTGTCGGCGTTGAAGTTCGCCTGGATCCGGTCGTTGACGTTGATCGTGATCCCCGCGCTGGTCACGCCGTAGCTGGGCAGCGCGACCCCGTTGCCGGCATCGGCGAAGATGCGCCCGACATATTTGTAGCGACCGTACACTTCGCCCAGGCCATTCGGCAGCTGAATCGCTGGCGTGATCGTGAACAGCTTGGCGGGGGTCCGTTCAGGGCGGTTGCCTTCGTACTGCGCACCTTGGCTGACGCCGTCGATCTCCAGGTTGAGCAGCTTGGGTTGCTGGAACACGCCCTGGAAATCCACCGAGAACCACGTGATCGGACGGACATTCACATCCACTTCGACGCCGCGGGTGCGCAGGTCGGCGTTGATGTTCTGCTGTTGCGACGGGTTGGTCGGGTTGGCGAAGTTGTAGTTCTGGTTCTTGAAGTTGGTCTGGAAAACAGTCGCCGAGCCGCTGATGAAGCGCTGGTATTGATAGCGGACACCAGCCTCGTACAGCTCGATCGTCGTGATCGGATCGGTGTTGTTGGTCTGGAAACCGTTCGCATAGCGCGCGTAGATCGCGAGGTTAGGCGTGAACTGATAGTTCGCGCCGGCGGTGTACGCTGCCTTCGACTGCGTCCGCTGCGTCCGTGCAAAGGTCCCGTCGAAGGTCGATCCGACCGTGCGGATGAGGCCGGGCACGTTTGGCTGCACCGGCTGGTTCACCGCCGCTGCCTGACCGTCCAGGAACGTCGCGGAGTCGCGCTCCCAGCGGATGCCGCCGTCGAGATGCAGGTCGCCGATCGACAGCTCGTCATTGGCATAAAACGAGACGGTGGAGTCCTTGCGCGTGCGGATGCCAGCGCCCCAGTCGCCATACGAAACCAAGCCATTGTCGGACAGCGTGCCGACGACGCCGTTTGCCGCGTTCAGCGCCACGATATCGTAGATGTCGCTGTTCGACCGCACGTCGTTGACGACGCTCGCCGTCGCCGACTGGTCCTGCTCGCGTGTCACGTCGTAATACATCGCGCCGACGGTCAGCGAGTTCTTGAAACCGCCGCTCTCATATTCCCACGTGCCGCCGCCGTTGAGACCGAAGTCCTTGCCGTCGATGTAATCGTGGTTGAGCGTCGTGCGCTGCAGGAAGCCGTTGCCGTTCAGCGCATTCAGGTCCGTGGTCTGGTTGCTGCCCAGCACCGTGCCGGTCCGCAGGTTGCGGATGCCGAAGCGCGTCGCGGTCGGAAACGCCGTTCGACCCGCCGTCAAAAGGTCGTTGATCGGCGATCCGGCGCCGGGCGTCAGATAGTTGACGGCGCTGGTCAGACCGGCGTTCCCGGTGCCCGAGCCGGGGAACAGGCCGTTGAAGTCGTAAGAGTATTTCAGGTAGCGACTGTGGAGGAACAGATTGACGCTGTCGCTGACCGGCATTTCCATGTCGATGCGGAACTGCGCAGTTTTTGCCTTAATGCCGTCCTGATAGCGAAACTCGCGGAAGCCGCTTGGATGCGCAAAGGTCGAGACCGGGACCTGGATACTCTTGAACGCATCACCGCCGACATTGCCGAACTGGGTGCTCAGGCTCGGGATACCGCTCGGCTCGCCATCAATGAAGCGGTACGGCTGATCCGCGTAAAAGGCATTCTCGACATCGCCGCCCTTGGCAGAGAGGCGGATATAGCCACCGGCCTCGGGGCGATATTCCAGCGCGCCCTTGATGCGCCAGCCGCGATAATCGAATGGGTTGTCGCGCACGCCGGGGCTCGACTGGAAATAACCCCCGACGTTGAATGCGAGCTTGTCGGTGATGGGCGACGACAGGTACAGTTCGCCGCGCTTCTGGCCGTAATTGTAGTAGCTGGCGCGCGCCATCGCTTCGGTACGCGTAAAGTTCGGCGTCTTCGAAATGAAGTTGATCGTCGCGCCGGCGCCGTTGACGGTCAGCACGCCCGACGAGCCGCCCTTCACCGCTTCGAGGCGATCAATCGTCAGGTCCTGGTCGAAGAAAAAGTCGGCACCGCCGCCGCTGTACAGGATCGGCATGCCGTCTTCTTCCAGCTGGATGAAGCGCTGGCCGCCGCCTTGCAGGCCGCGCACCGAGTAATTGTTCGATACGGCGCCCGCGGTCGACTCCACGAAGATGCCGGGAATCAGTTCGAGCATGTCAGCGGTCGACCGCGGAGCCTTGCGGTCGATATCGGCACGCGAGGCTAACGTAATATCAGCTGACGATGTTATTAGAGCTCGATTACGGGTTGTTTGCCCCGTGACGACTATTTCCGCGTTCTCATCAGATGCGCTCACTGCAGTTGGGACGGTTGTATCCTGCGCAACTGCAGTTGATACTTGAGTTGTCGAGCGGGGTGCCGCCATAGCCCCAGTCGCGAGCACAGCCGTGCGGCCATTAAATGACACGATCTTCAGACCGGAAGCGCTAGCGATCCGGCGGAGGCCGTCGGCGACTGCAAGATTGCCCTTGATTGCGACGATCTGTCGACCGCGCGTGGCGTCTTCAGGCGCAATGATCTGAATGCCCGCCTGGCGTGCGAATGCGACGATACCGGTCGATGCCGACTGCGCGGCAACATCAAAGTTTCGGGTCTGTCCGAAAGCAACTGCTGGCGATGCGGCAACCGCGACGCTGGTCAACATAAGACCCATATAGAACTGCAAACGCATTTTAGTCCTCCCCTTACGATCTGCCGACCGCGTCTTTAGCGGGTCTGCAGGAGAAGATGCGTCGCGCTCCCGTTTCCGTCAGGATTTGCGAGATTTATTTTACGATCCGTAAATCAGTGCCGTCTCTCTCGATCTTCGCACCCGTCATTATCGCAGCCGCGCGTGCGAACCCGTCCAGATCATCGGTGCGAAACCAACCCACGATCCTGCGGTCGGCTAGTTGTGTATCGACGGATAATTGTCGCGTACTGTACCGGTTGAACTCGGCTGCAGCGTCGCCAAAAGTCATGCCATCGAGTATGATTTCACCCTGTCGCCATGCTAGTGAATCGGCGGGCTTCGCATTTGCGACGACGGTTTCTGCGGTACCGGACACATCTGCTACGCTTGCTTGCTTGCCAGCGCTTAACATGACGAAGCGTTCCGGGGCAGCAACCGACCAGACTCGAACACGCCCTTCCGTCACCGTCACCTCAGCGCGGCCTAGATAACGGCGAACCGCGAAGGCCGTCCCAACCGCACGAACCCGCACGTCGCCCGCAGAGACCACGAACGGTCGAGCATGATCCTTTGCTACCGCGAACCAAGCCTCGCCATCGTCAAGCGCTACCGACCGCTGCTCTGGCGTCATTCGCACACGAGTCCGGCTAGCGGTGTTGAGAACGATGGTTGATCCGTCCTCAAGCTTGGCCAGACGGCGTTCGCCGACAGCCGTTTCTATGCCCAAGCTGCTGTGTGTTTCTAGCCAGATCAGGCCTACGGCCGCGGCAGCAACCGCTAAGCCCCCGCTGACCGTCAGTACTCGCCGACGAGAGAATAATGGTCTCGCTACTATGCGGGCATCGGCCGCGTCCAACCCACTCCAAACAGCACGGGCACGCAGCAAGGCACCAGCGTGGCGCGGATGTTCTGCACACCAACGGTCGATCTCGCCTGCCAAGTTCGCATCGTCTGGTGCGCGATCCAGCCGCGCGACCCACCGCGCAGCAGCAACGTCGATAGCGTCAGGATGGTCGCGCATTGCGGTTCCTTTCGTTTCGCGATGGCAAGTCTGCCCTGTCATCTGTTGAAAGGCCACTAAGAATAATTTTTAATCCCCGTGCCAGATCGTTCTCAACGATCATCTCAGTCACGCCCAATTCTTCTGCGATTTGCCGCTGCGACAGTCCTTCGACCTTTCGCATGCGAAAGATGGTTCGGCTTCGCTCTGGAAGCGCGGCTAAAAGATGTTCGACTTTCGCTAATAGTCCCCGCCCTGCGACGATACGTTCAGGTGAAAGATGGTCGGCAGCTAGCGCAAGTTCGAGATCGGCAATGGTTCCAACGGCCTCAATACGTACGACGCGAGCTCGGCGTAGCTCAGTCAGAACCACGTTGCGTGCTGTCTGAAACAGATAACGACGCGGATCCTCTACACGCTTGAAATCTGCCAACGCGGCCAGCCGGCAATAGGCTTCTTGGACGACATCATCTACATCAATGCCAGGAAATCCGGCCCGGAGCCACCGTCGCAACTCGGGCTCATGCGGCAGAATCTGCCGGGCAACCCAGTTTACGAGTTCGGTAGTTACGTGCCTCATTTCACTCCTGACCACAGCATAGATGCATGGCCCCGATATTTCCGTCACGGTTTTACCGAGCGAAGACCAGATCTGTGCTCCCATCATTCGATGGCGCCGGTTGTGGATAGGCGTCGAAAGCTCTGCCATGGCAAAGTATCGCTAATTTATTGAAACTACCTCGAAAACCTACATGGTAGGGGACAAGATCGGCGCCGATCAGAACCCTTTCCTGACCGACATTTTTCAAAAGATTGCAGTCGGTTGTTTCCCTAGCTGCAGGGGCTCGCTTTCGACGCTCATCCACACCGCTGATAGATCGAATGCGTCTCACTCAGGCATGACCATTGGACGGGATGGCTCTCGCGTACAAAGCCGCTCTGAGTTCGAAAATCGGCGACATTTCGTGCAGGCTGATGATGAACGAACGGCAGAAATGTGGAAAGAGGAAATGGCTCGTGAGTGTCCACTTGTGTGAAGGAAATCGGGCACCGGCAGGTGTACGATATCCTCCAAAGCAGGAAGCCGCGGGCCGCGGATGCTGGCCTATGGGGTTTTCGGTTTTCGCCCTGGTTTGAGGCGCGTGCAACAGCTGCCCGGGCGGGCATCTGTGGGCTGGAAGAAGGCCGTCTGGCGCTGGGTTTGGCTTGGATTCTGGCTTCGACGAAGGCGTGAGATGTTGGTCGGCACGCGGAGCGGCATCGTCGACGCGAGCGTCATTATGGCCGCAAGCGCACAGGCTGCGCGGCGGAATGCAGGTGAACCATGCCGGGTCATGGCGCGGTGGTCCCGGTCGGGTCGGTGGCATGCGGCGGTGCGCGGGGCTGGCGCCAGCGTTCGAAGGTCTCGATGATGAGCATGCGTCCGCCACAGCATGGGCACGGCGGGCGGGCATCGTCGGGTTCGACCGGCGCGACATCGGCCACGGGCGGGACAATACCGAGCAGTTGGCGGGCGTGTTCGAGGTGAGCCTTGCGGGTGGCGCCAGCGAGCAGGCCGTAATGACGGATGCGATGGAAGCCCTTCGGGAGAACGTGGATCAGGAAGCGGCGGATGAACTCGTCAGTGGCCAGCGTCATCAGCTGCTGCCGGTCGGCGACATCGTTGCGGTAATTCTTGTAGCGTAATGTCACCCCGGTCTCGTCGAAGCGGACGAGGCGGCTGTTCGAGATCGCCACGCGGTGGGTGTAGCGCGACAGATAAGCGAGCACCGCCTGAGGGCCGGCGAACGGCGGCTTGGCATAAACGACCCAGTTCTTTTTCCGGACCGGGGACAGGTGTCGTAGGAAGGCGCGGCGGTCGGCGAGTGCTGCGAGACTGCCATAGAAGCCGAGCCGTCCCGCCTCGTACAGCGCCATCAGCCGGGTCAGGAACAGGCGGCGGAACAGCTTGCCGAGCACGCGCACCGGCAGCAGGAACGCGGGGCGTGACGACACCCAGCGGCTGCCGTCCGGCGACAGTCCACCGCCCGGTACAATCATATGGATGTGGGGGTGGTGGGTCATCGCCGACCCCCAGGTGTGAAGGACCGCGGTGATGCCGATGCGGGCGCCGAGATGCTTCGGGTCAGCGGCGATGGTCGTCATCGTCTCGGACGCCGCCTGGAACAGCAGGCCGTAGACTGCAGCCTTGTTCTGGTAGGCGATGTTGGCGACCTCGGCCGGCAGGGTGAAGACGACGTGGAAATAGCCGACCGGAAGCAGGTCGGCCTCGCGCTCGGCAAGCCATGCGCGCGCGGCCGCACCCTGGCACCGGGGACAATGCCGGTTGCGACAGGAGTTATAGGCGACCCGCCAGTGTCCGCAGTCGGTGCATGCCTCGGTGTGGCCGCCGAGCGCAGCGGTGCGGCAATGTTCGACAGCCGACATGACCTTGAGCTGGTCGATGCGCTCAATGCGGTCGCGTACCCAGCACGACTATGTCCGCCACGTTCGCGCCTTCGCGGCGTTCCTGCGACGCTCGCCGGAGACCGCGACTGCCGAGGACGTACGGCGCTTCCAGCTTCACCAGCGCGAGCACGGTGTCGGAGAGGCCGTCATCGGCGCCACGGTATCGGCGCTGCGGTTCCTGTTTGGCGTGACGCTTGACCGGCCCGACCTGTCGCGCAGGCTGGTCCTCGCGCCTCGTCCCCGCAAGCTGCCCGACGTGCTGAGCGTCGAGGAGGTAGGGCGGCTGCTCGAGGCGGCACCGGGCATCAAGTACCGCGCCGCGCTGGGCGTCGCGTACGGCGCCGGATTGCGGGTGTCGGAGGTCGCACACCTCAGAGCCGACGACATCGACAGCAAGCGCATGCTGATCCGCATCGAGGAGGGCAAGGGCCGCAAGGACCGTAACGCGATGCTGTCGCCGCAACTGCTTGAACTGCTCCGGCTCTGGTGGCGCGAGGGCAAGCGGCGCAGTGTCCTGTTGCCGCACGGCTGGCTGTTCCCGGGGCGCAGCTACACCGATCCGATCTCAACCAGACAGCTCCACCGCGCCGTTCATGAGGCTGCCGAGGCGGCCGGGATCCGCAAGCGCGTCAGCCCGCACACGCTGCGGCACAGTTTCGCCACCCACCTGCTCGAGCAGGACGTCGACATCCGCGTCATCCAGGTGCTGCTCGGGCACAGCAAGCTCGAAACGACCGCGCTCTATACCAAGGTCGCCACGCGCACGATCCATGCCGTGACCGGTCCGCTTGACCGGTTGATGGCGCTGATGGAGGGCAAGCCACCCGCCGGGTGAGCGCGCGATGCGCACCTCGCTCGAGGTCGCCGACATCTTCCGTGCTGCCGGTCCTGCATACCGGACTGCCCACGCCGGGCATCTGAGCCTCGCCATGTCGTCGAGCATCCGCTGGCGCAGCGGCGTAACGGACTGTTCGGTGGGTAGAGTCGCCATGGAGAGTTCCTCTCGTTGAAGGAACTCCATCGTCTCCCGCCACTGCCGCAGAACCAAACCTCAGCGCCGCTGCGCTACCTCAACCGCCACCACCACTGCCGCGCAGCGGCTTCGTGCATTGGGCGAAAGCGGAATGGCCGGAATGGGGAGGAAAGCGGCCCGGCCGCTTTCGGGCAGCGGTCGCTGTAAGCAGCCGTTCGTTCATTTGATAGGGCAGGAGCCTAATTGGCCGGGTTCTGGTAGACCGGACGGGCCGCTTTCGGCGTGCAGTTGCATCAAGCATTCGTTAGTTCACTTGATCTGTCACGGGGTAAGCCGCTGGTCGCCCGTTTAGCAGCTCGGCCTGTTACGGGTGACGATGTGCCGTAACCTGACTATCGTTGATGCAGCGGGACAAGGGCGTTAAATCCCCGTGGGTAGTGATAACCATGAGTACGCCTTAAAATACCGAGCAGGCAAACCTAGACCCAGGCTGATAGCGTCGGTGAACTGTAAGAGGACTTGGATTTGCACACGCTATACGAAACGATCGAGCCCTATCATTCCGGCATGCTCGACGTCGGTGACGGGCATTCGGTGTATTTCGAGCGCTGCGGCACGCCTGGGGGCAAGCCCGCAGTGTTCCTCCATGGCGGGCCAGGCGGGGGCATCTCGGCAAAACATCGCCAGCTGTTCGATCCTGCGAGATACGATGTGCTGCTGTTCGATCAGCGAGGATGTGGGCGGTCGACGCCGCATGCCGGGCTCGACGCGAACACCACCTGGGATCTGGTCGCTGACATGGAGCAACTGCGCACGATGATCGGTGTCGAACGCTGGCTAGTGTTCGGTGGATCCTGGGGATCGACGCTGGCGCTAGCTTATGCACAGACGCATCCCGAACGAGTCAGCGAGCTGGTCCTGCGCGGCATCTTCACCTTGCGGACGTCGGAGCTCGACTGGTATTATCAGTTTGGCGCGTCGGAGGTGTTCCCCGACAAATGGGCAGCATTCGAGGCGCCGATCCCGATTACTGAGCGTGACGATATGCGCGGCGCGTACCGCAAGCGTCTGACCGGCTACGATCCCGCGGCACAGATTGAGGCGGCCAAGGCCTGGGCGTTGTGGGAGGGCGAGACGATCACCTTGCTGCCCGATCCGGCGACCAGCGCGGGGTTCGAGGACGCGCATTTCGCGCTGGCGTTCGCACGGATCGAGAACCATTATTTCGTCAATAACGGCTGGCTCGACGAGGGACAGTTGATCCGCAATGCGGGCATGCTCGCGGGCATTCCCGGCACGATCGTCCAGGGCCGTTACGACATGGTCTGCCCGGCACGCACCGCGTACGATCTGCATCACGCCTGGCCCGAAGCGGACTTTCATCTGGTGGAGGGCGCCGGTCATGCCTGGAACGAGCCGGGTATCCTCAACCAATTGATCCGCGCGACGGACCGCTACGCCGCCGATTAGGCGGGCGCGCGGGCCAGTCGGCGAGGAATGGTGAAGTCGGTTTCGCCAGCCTCTGAGATCGCGGTTGCCATCACGTGGTGCATCGGCGCGCGCGTGCAGGCGGGATCGGTCGCGGCGGCGTTGCCGGCAAGTGCTAGCGCCTGGCAGCGACATCCGCCCCAATCGATCTCGCGGCGGTCGCAGCCTTGGCATGGTGCCGGCATCCAGTCGGTGCCGCGGAACCGCGCAAATGCTTCGGCGTCATGCCAAAGATCGAAGAGCGACCATTCGCGGACCGAGGGGAATTCCATGTCGGGGATCGTCTCGGCGGCATGGCAGGGCAGTGCCTTGCCGGAGGGCGAGATGTTGATGAAACGCTGGCCCCAGCCGCCCATACAGGCCTTGGGCCGCGCCGCATAATAATCGGGGACGACGTAATCGATCGCGATCCGGCCGTGCAGTCGAGCGCGCGCAGCCTCGACGATCGCGGTGGTGCTCTCAAGCTGGTCGATCGTCGGCAGCAGCGCGTTGCGATTGCGCAGCGCCCACCCGTAATACTGGACGTGAGCGATCTCCATGCGTTCGGAACCGAGCGCTTCGCCAAGCGCGATCATCTCCTCGACCCGATCGATATTCTGGCGGTGAACGACGAAGTTGCTCGTCAGAGGCAGGCCAGAGTTGCGGATCAGCGCAGCGGCGAGCAGTTTCTTCGCATGGCCGCCACGATAACCGCCCGCGACGTCCGCGCGCAGCGCCTCGCTGTCCTGGAAGCTCAGCTGTACATGATCCACCCCCGCCGTGATCAGCGCGCGCATCCGCTCGGCGTCGAGCAGCACCCCGGAGGTGATGATGTTGGTATAAAGCCCAGCGGCGTTCGCATGGGCTACGAGCTGTTCCAGATCGCGCCGCGCCATCGGTTCGCCACCCGAGAAATGAACCTGCAGCACGCCGAGCGCGGCCGCCTCGTCGAGCACGCGGAGCCATTCGTCGGTCGCCAGTTCGCTGGACGGCGGATCGAGCTTCAGCGGATTCGAGCAATAGGCGCATTGGAGGGGGCAGCGGTGGGTGAGTTCAATGATGAGTCCCATCGGGGGTGGGGTCATAGCTGTATCGCTCCGCGGAGGGAAAGGTCGTCGAGGGCCGCCACGACGTCGTCCGCGATCGTCTCGCGCGGGGCATCGAACCGGCGGGCAAGGTCGTCGACGATATGGTCGGTCGTGCGCGCTCCGTCGACGAGCCTCAGGATTTCCACCGCAATGTCGTCGGGCATGAACAGCTTTTCGGGCGCGAGGATGATCCAGACGTTGCGGACGGTGTCGAAGCGGAACTTCACGCCGCGCTTGAAACGAGGCACTGCAGTCATCGTACGTCCTGCGGCACGAACGCGCCGGGCGGGATCAGTCCGGGCGCGACATAGGCGAGGTACAGCCCATCGAGCTGCGACCAGAGCACGTCGCACTTGAAGCGCAACGCCGACAGCACCGCCTGCTGCTTCTCCGCCGTATCGGCATGCGCCTTCACATAGGCGAGCGCGAAGTCGCTGTCCTGCGGCGCCTGGGTGAGGCGCGGGGTGAAGTAGGACAGCGTATCGGGCGTTATGAAGTCGTAATGCGCGAGCATGCCGGACACGCGCTCGGCGATGATGGTCGGCGAGAAGAGTTCGGTCAGCGACGATGCCACCGCCTCCAGCAACGTGCGGTCGCGGACGAAATGGACGTAGGCGTCGACCGCGAAACGGGTGGTCGGCAGGATCGCGTCGGTACTCTTGACCAGCGCACGGTCCAGGCCGACGCCCTCGGCCAGCTTGATCCAGCGTTCGATACCGCCGGGCTTGCTGCCATCGCCGTCGTGATCCTCGATCCTTCGGCGCCACTCGCGGCGCAGCTCCGAAGTCGGCAGGCGCGCGAGCAGATGCGCGTCCTTCACCGGGATCTGATTCTGGTAGTAATAACGGTTCAGTGCCCAGGCCTGAACCTGGCCGCGGGTGAGCTTACCGTCGTGGAGGAGGCGGTGGAACGGATGGAGGATATGATAACGCTCGGCGCCGATCGCGCGAAGCGCTGTTTCCAAGCCATCGTCGTCCATCAATTCGGTCATAATGTGAACCGCAAACCGTCCTCGGCGATGATCCACTTCGCGGCTTCGGCCTCGGTGCGCTCGGGGCTGTCGTCTAGCAGCACGGGGTTGGAATTGTTGATGTGGAGCGCGATGCGTCGTCCGATCGTCAGGTCGGCAAGCGATGCTATCGAGCCTCCTGCACCGGCCATGCTCATATGGCCCATACGGCGGCCCGTCTTGGCGCCGAGCCCGGCATGGATCATCTCGTCGTCGTCCCACAAAGTCGCATCGAAGAAGAGCAGGTCGGCGCCGTCGATCCGCGCACGCAGGTCGTCCGTCATCGCCGCGCAGCCGGGAATGAAGAGGACGCGGTGCGTGCCGTCGGAAATCTCTGCGCCGACCGTGGTGTCGTCGACCAGGATCGGCTGCATGCGGTCGCCATCCTCCATGTAAAGCGGGACCTTGCCCGGCACCGCGAAGAGCGTCGCGGTTAGCGTGTCGTCCAGCGCTATGGGCTGGCCGAGCATGACCGTGTGACGGTCGACGATGCCATCCGCCAGCACGTCGAAGATCGGATTGGCGGTGAGGATGGCGTGCACGGCTGTGGTCGCATGCAGTGCGAAGGGCTCGCGTTCGCGCAAGGTCAACAGTCCGGCAATCACGTCGACGTCGCCGCCGGTGAGCACGACGCTAGCAATCGGGGTCGAGCGTCGGCCATGGGTGGGATGCAGCGCCGACGTGAGTTCAAGCTGGCGACGTAGGTCGGGCGAGGCGTTGAAAAGGTGCCAGCGCTGACCATCGCCGCTGACCACGATGCTGGCTTGCGTCCGCGGACGTGCTGCAGTGTCACCGGCGCGGGCGCGGCGGGAGGCGGGCGAATGGCAGTTCCATTGGGGGAAGCCGCCGCCGGCCGCCGCCCCCAGGACGATGACGTCCATCTGCTATCAGACGAGTTCGGCGCACGCATAGCAGTTGATTTCGGCACCGAGGGCGATCTCGACGATCCGGGGCTTCTTCCAGGCCATTCACTGTCTCCTGTGCGCGGATATGCGCCTGCTGGACCCTAGCGATCGGTCGATGCGAGGGAATTGGCCTTAAGTACGACTTGGCCAAATCGCGCCGGACTAGCTGCTTGATCATCCGACCCGGTTGGCGATCAGGTGATCGACGACGCTTGGATCGCCCAGCGTGCTGGTGTCGCCGAGGCTCGAGGTGTCGCCTTCCGCGATCTTGCGCAGGATGCGGCGCATGATCTTTCCCGAGCGCGTCTTGGGCAAAGCCGGAGCGAATTGGAGTTTGTCGGGGGTTGCGATCGGGCCGATCTCGGTGCGTACCCAGCGGCACAGCTCGTCGCGCAGGTCGTGGCTATGGTCGATGCCGTCGTTGAGTGTGACATAGGCGTAGATGCCCTGGCCCTTCACGTCGTGCGGCATGCCGACCACTGCCGCCTCGGCGACGTGTTTGTGCAGCACCAGCGCGCTTTCGACTTCGGCCGTGCCCATCCGGTGCCCGCTAACGTTGATCACGTCGTCGACGCGGCCGGTGATCCAGTAATAACCGTCCTCATCGCGGCGACATCCATCGCCGGTGAAATACTTGCCCTGGTAGGTCGAGAAATAGGTCTGAAAGAAGCGTTCGTGATCGCCCCAGACGGTCCGCATCTGGCCTGGCCAGCTCTGCGTGATGACGAGGTTGCCTTCCGCCGGACCGACCAGCACGTTGCCCTTCTCGTCGACCAGTTCCAGCGTCACGCCGGGCAGGGGCTTGGTTGCCGAACCCGGCTTCAATGCGGTCGCGCCGGGCAGTGGGCAGATCATGATACCGCCGGTCTCGGTCTGCCACCACGCGTCGATGATCGGCGCTCGTCCGCCGCCGACGACATCGTGATACCAGCGCCATGCCTCGGGATTGATCGGTTCGCCGACACTGCCGAGCAGCTTGAGCGACGAGCGATCGGTGCGCGTGACGAAATCGTCGCCTTCTTTCATCAGCGCGCGCAGCACGGTCGGTGCGGTAAACAGTGTGTGGACCTTGTGGCGATCGACGATCTCCCAGATCCGGCTGGCGTTCGGCCAGTTCGGAAGCCCCTCGTACATCAAGGTCGTCGCACCATTGGCTAGCGGGCCGTAGAGGATGTACGTGTGGCCGGTGACCCAACCGATATCGGCGGCACACCAGTAGATGTCGCCGGGCTGGTAATCGAACGCCATCTCATGGGTGTAGGCCGCCCAGAGCAGATAGCCGCCACTAGTGTGCAGCACGCCCTTGGGCTTGCCGGTCGATCCGCTGGTGTAGAGCACGAACAGCGGATCTTCGGCGGCGACCGGCACCGCGGGGCAGTCGGTGCCGACTCCCTCGGCTGCTTCGTGATACCAGACGTCGCGGGTGTGCATCGTCACGTCGCCGCCGGTCGCCTTGACGACGATGACGCGCTTGAGGCCTGGAGCCTTTTCGGCGGCGGCATCGACATTGGCCTTCAATGGAATGCGCTTGCCGCCACGACAGCCTTCGTCGGCGGTGACGACGATCGTCGATCCACAATCCTCGATCCGCCCGGCAATCGCCTCGGGGGAGAAGCCGCCGAACACCACCGAATGCACCGCACCGAGCCGCGCGCAGGCGAGTACCGCGAATGCCGCTTCGGGGATCATCGGCAGGTAGATCGTGACGCGATCGCCCTTCGCAACGCCCTGCGCGGTCAGCACGTTGGCGAAGCGGCACACTCCGGCATGGAGTTCGCGGTAGGTGATGTGACGAGGCGCATCGGTGGGGCAGTCCGGCTCCCAGATGATCGCGACCTGATCGCCGCGTGTATCGAGATGCCGGTCTAGACAGTTCGCGGCGACGTTCAGTTCGCCGTCCTCGAACCATTTGATGTGGAAATCATCTTTCGCGAACGACCAGTCGCCTGCGATCTCGGGTACCTTCGTCCAGTCCAGCCGCTTCGCCTGTTCCAGCCAGAACGCGCCCGGATTGCTCGACGCCGCTTCATACAGCGTGTCGTAGCCGTCCCCGTCGATGCGGGCGTGGTCGGCCCAGCCACTGGTTACGGGGAAGATGGTCTGTTCGGTCATAGGTGTCCCGGAAAGAAGAGGCCGCGGGGCGATGATGTCCCGCGGCCGGGCGTCGGATCAGAAGAACAGGATCGCACCCGCTGCCAAAGTATCGGACTTGGCATCGTTGCCGTTATGGGCCTCGGCCTTGGTCCGCGTGTATTCGCCGATCAGCGTGACCCAGCTGGTCAGGCCGTAGCGCGCCTGACCGACCCAACTGCTGTTCTTGTCAAGCAGCGTCGGGTTGACCTCGTTGCGGGCAAGATCGAGGAAGCTCGCGCCGTAGCTTCCGCCGAGCGTGAGCTTGCCGATCGTGTACGTGCCCTGGGCATAATAGCCGCTACTGTCGCGCTTGCGCCCGGCGGCGTCTGTGGAGAGGATGAACAAGCCGGTCGTACCGATGCCCGAGCCATTGTAATAGTAACCAAGCAAACCAAAGCCGGCATAGGTCAGCTTCGCGCCGACATCGAAGCCGCTGCCGGTGTAGCTGGGAGATCCATCGACCCCGTCATGCTTCTGGGTGATGCCGCCAGCCCAAAAGTGTCCACCGAGCTGATCCGACTTGAAGTCATAGGTGACTTTAGCTTGGAAGCCGGGCGAACCATTGACCTCCGAATTGCCGATCGTCTGGAGCGGCTGGAAGATGCCGGCGCTTACCTGGAGCCCACCGAATTTGGGGCTGGAATAGGTGATCTGGGGCTGGAAGTCGGTGTAGATATAGCCGATGCCGATCCGCCCGAGCGAGGTGTTCGACGGCGCGACGTTGCCGCCGGTCGAGCCGACGCCGAGCAGTGTAATATCGTTGAGGATCGCGTCCGAGCCGAACAGGCCGATGTCGCGACCGACCTTGATCGTGCCGAAATTGGGCTTTCCGAAGGTAAGGTAGGTCTGGCGGGCGTCGATGCCCGATGTGGCGAGCGCTTGCGGCGTACCGGCTGAATTGGCCCCGCCCACGTTGGAGACGCTGTTGATGCCGGGATACAGGCCAATATGCGCGGCGACGTTCCAACCGCCCTGGTTGGTCGATACGTCGATGCCGAAGATGCCGGGCAACAGGCCGTTGCGGATCGACGAGCTGCTTTTGCCAACGGCGGCGAGGCCGCCGACGACGGTATTGCTGGCAATCGCGCGGTCGCCATTGTCGTGGACGTAGAAGCCGTTGACCGATCCGGAGAATTTCACGGTCACGCCGCCGAACTCCATGCCGACGCCGGCTTCGGTCATGCGGACGGAGCGCTTGTCGTCAAGCTGAGCCTGCGCGGCCTGTTGCGGCGCCTGGGGCGCACTGGTGGCGACGGCGGTAGGCTGAGACGGTGCGACTTCGGCGGTCTTGCGGGCAACGAGCGCGTTGTATTCGTCATTGGTGAGGATGCCCTTTTCCTTCAAGCGCAAGAGCAACTGACTGGTCGTGTCATCGGCCTGTGCGAAAGCGGGCGTTGCCGCACAGCACAGCAAAGTCCCGCCTGCCGCCGTTGCCAGCAGATTGCCTAGTCCGATCATCGAAACCTCCCTTTGCGACGCGATGTGATCTGCGCCTTGTTGCAAAGGCTGGCGGATACAGGCGGTCGCGAAAATTAGACTTTGGGTCCGGCGTGCGAATGACGTCAGGGTGCGATCGCGACTCCCCAGGGTGCGCGGCCGGCGGGGATCGTCGCGGTCACCTTGGCGGTCGCGATGTCGATCACCGACACGGTGTCGCTGAGGCCATTGGCGGCGAAGGCGCGCCTGCCGTCGGGGCTGATCGCGAGGTGCCAGACGCGGAGGCCGACGGGAACGATCCGCGTCACCTTGTGGCTGGCAACGTCGATGAACGCGACGGCGTTGCCGCGGCCCAAGGCAACCAACGCGGTCTTGTGATCGGGGGTAAACCGGATGCCGACCGGCATGATCTTCTCGGGGTTGGTGCCGGGGATTGCGAAGCGGATCGTGTCGGTTACCGTCCGAGCTGCGGTGTCGACGATCTGAACCGTCCCGCCGATCTCGGCCGAAACCCATAACTGTTTGCCGTCGCGCGTATATTCGGCATGACGCGGACGTTGCTCGACCGCGGTGACGCCGGTCGGCTGGTGGCTGGCGATATCGATCCAGTGGAGCGAATTGTCGGTCTCCGCGGTCGATACCGCGGTCTTGCCGTCGGGACTGACCGCCATCCCCTCGGGCTCGACGCCGACCACGACTTGGAACGCGACTTTCCGCCCCGGCACGTCGATCGCGGTGACCGCGGCGTCCCGCTCGTTGGAGGCGAACAGCAGCGTGCCGTCGGGGGAGAGCGCGAACGTCTCCGGATCCTCGCCCGAAGGCAGGTCGGCGATGAGCTTGCCGGTCTTGCTGTCAATCACCTGCACGGCATTCTCGTCGCTGGCGCAGACGTAGAGCTGAGTACCGTCACGCGACAGGATGATGCCGCGCGGGCGACGGCCAACTGGCCACGTCGCGATCGGTTTCAGCGTCGCGCCGTCTATGACGGTGATCGAGTTTCCCTTCTCGTTGGAAACGTAGATCGTCTCCGCAAGTGCAGGAGCGGCGGCGGTCAACGCCAGCAGGGGAAGCAGGGTCAGGGTTCGCATTTGCCGACACTAACTCCGATGAGCGCGCAACACCCTGATACCAAAGTGCAATAGGACTAGCGCGTGGGCCGTCCATAGGGTTCTGCCATGCCGCGTCAGATCGGCCGACGGCAATGGTGAGGTGTTTGGAATGGCTGGAAGAGTATCGCGGTTCGTCTTCGCGGCTTCGGCAATGGTCGCGGCCGGATCGATCGGCATCAATGTGTATGCGCATGGCAATGTAACGCCCCAAGCCGTCGACACGACCGCGCTGAAGGACATTGGCACTACATGGCTGAAGGTGAACCCGTATCGCAGCGACGCGACCGCGATCAAGATCGGCGAGAGCGCGTATGGCCAGAATTGCGCGCGCTGCCACGGCTTGGAGGCCATCTCCGGCGGGATCGCGCCGGACCTGCGCTATCTCGACGTCGGCGAGGCGGGTGACGAATGGTACATCCAGCGATTCCAGCATGGCTCGGTCCGCGATGGCAAGGTGTACATGCCGCCGATGGGCGACGTGCTGGGGCAGAAGGCCGGCTGGGCGATCCGTTCCTGGCTCGACACGAAGCATTCGGAGGAGTGATCGTGAGACCATCGCGGCGGGCGTTTCTCGGCGGCGCATTGGCCAGCGCCGCGCTGGTGCCGTTCGGAACGGCGGCAGCGGCACCGATCGACAAGATCAAGGCGAACGGCGTGCTGCGCGTCGCGGTATACCGCGATTTCGAGCCATGGTCGTGGAAGCGGGACGGCAAGATCGTCGGGATCGACGTCGAGATCGCCGAAGCCATCGCGAAGAAACTCGGGGTCCGTGCCGAACCGATCGACTTCCTCGCGGACGAGGGGGTGTCGGACGATCTCCGAAACATGGTGTGGCGCGGCTCGCTGGTCGGCGGGACGGTCTGCGACGTGATGATGCACGTGCCGGTCGATCGGGCGTTCGCGCTCGCCAACGACCGTGCGGTGATCGGCGCGCCTTACTACCGCGAAGGTTTCCAGATGGCCTGCGGCCTCGACACCGACTGCGAGGTCGCGCCCGCGGCGTTCAAGGGCATGCGCCTGGTTGCCGAGCTCGACAGCATCCCTGACTTCTATCTGTCTGGCTCGTTCGGCGGCGTGCTGCGCCCCGACGTCAAGCATCTCACCAGCGGTCAGGCGGCGATCGACGCAGTCAAGACCGGCGACGCCGACGTCGCGATGGCGAGCCGCGCGCAGATCGAACATGCGCTTCATGGCGGCAGTAAGACGGTGAAGGTCCGCAAAGGCCCCCTGCCAGCACTGCCGAGTCCGGGTTGGGACATCGGCATGGCGGTCAAGGACGACAGCCGCGATCTGGCGGACGCACTCGATACGATGATCGCCGGATTTCGCACCGACGGAACGCTGGACGCCATTTTCGCACGGTACGGTGTCTCGCCGAAAACGCCAATCTCGATCTAGCGTGGTCGCAGCGACCGAAGGTCCTATGTGGCGGTGGCGAGTCTGAGATTATCCTGAGAAAATTCCAAGACGGTTCAAAGAACGGGTCGATCCAATGAATGGACGAACAGGAGGGGAGAAGACGATGACGTTTCGCATGACGCGCGCGGCCGCACTGCTGGCGGGGGCCGCCATGATGGCGACGACGCCGCTCGCAGCGGCGGTCAAGGATGCTGCCGCCCCGGCTGCGACGCCGGCGGCACCTGCCGCGCCGCCGATGGCCGGGGCCGGCCCGACCGACGCCGACCTGATGAGCGACGCGAACACCCCTGGCGACATTCTGACCTACGGCATGGGGCCCAAGGCTCAGCGCTACAGCACGATCACCCAGATCAACGATACCAATGTCGCCAAGCTGGTCCCGGCCTTCTCCGCCTCGCTCGGTGGTGAAAAGCAGCGCGGCCAGGAATCGCAGCCGATCGTCTATGACGGCACGATCTACGTGACCGGCTCCTATTCGCGACTGTTCGCGTTCGATGCGAAGACCGGCGAAGAGAAGTGGCAATACGACGCGCGTCTGCCCGACGGCATTATGCCCTGCTGCGACGTGGTCAACCGCGGTGCGGCGATCTACGGCGACAAGATCATCTTCGCGACGCTCGACGCGCACATGGTCGCGCTCAACCGCAACACCGGCAAGGTGATCTGGAACAAGACGCTGCAGGATTACGCGGCGGGTTACTCGAACACCGCGGCACCGATCATCGTCAAGGGCAAGGTGATCTATGGCAATTCGGGCGGTGAGTTCGGCGTCATCGGCAAAGTCGAGGCCCGCGACGTCAACACCGGCGAGCTGGTCTGGTCGCGGCCGACGATCGAAGGCAATATGGGCTCGCTCAACGGCAAGGACTCAACGATCACCGGCAAGACCAACGCGAGTTGGCAGGGCGATCAGTACAAGACTGGCGGCGGCGCGCCATGGCTGGGCGGCACCTACGATCCCGACACCAATCTGCTCTTTTTCGGTACCGGCAACCCGGCACCTTGGAACAGCCATCTGCGGCCGGGCGACAATCTCTACACCTCGTCGACGCTGGCGATCGATGCCGACACCGGCGAAATCAAATGGCATTACCAGTATACGCCGCACGACGGCTGGGATTTCGACGGCGTGAACGAGTTCATCCCGTTCGATGCCAAGATCGGCGGCAAGATGATGAAGCTTGGCGCGCAAGCTAATCGCAACGGCTATTTCTTCGTGCTAGACCGGACGACCGGCAAGTTCATCTCGGCCAATCCGTTCGTGTCCAAGACGACCTGGGCAAAGGGCTATACCAAGGCCGGCCGGCCCATCTTCGACGATACCAACCGTCCGGGTCCGCCTTCGACCGAAAAGGGTACGACGGTGTTCTCCGCGCCTGCGTTCCTCGGCGCCAAGAACTGGATGCCGATGGCGTATAGCGGCCAGACGGGGATGTTCTACGTGCCTTCCAACGAATGGGGCATGGATATCTGGAACGAGCCGATCGCGTACAAGAAGGGCGCGGCCTATCTGGGCGCGGGCTTCACGATCAAGCCGCTGTACCCCGATCATATCGGCGTGCTGCGCGCGATCGATCCCGCCACCGGCAAGATCGCGTGGGAATACAACAACAAGGCGCCACTGTGGGGCGGGGTGCTCGCGACCGCGGGGAATTTGGTCTTCACCGGCACGCCCGAGGGCTATCTGAAGGCATTCGACGCGAAGACCGGCAAGGAACTCTGGAAGTTCAACACCGGATCGGGCGTGGTCGGTTCGCCGGTCACTTGGACCCAGGACGGCGAGCAGTTCGTCGCGGTCATGTCGGGCTGGGGTGGCGCGGTGCCGCTATGGGGTGGTGAGGTCGCCAAGGCGGTGCAGCATATCAACCAGGGCGGTGCGCTCTGGGTGTTCAAGCTGCCAAAATCGTGATGATCGAGAATGGGATGTCGCAGGCGGCATCCCATTCCTTGTCGCGCGCTGAGCCGGTACACCAGCCGCGGGCAGGGGGGCATGACGTGGAACGGGTGCTAATCGCGGACGATCATCCGCTCGTACGGGACGGACTCCGCACCGTCATCTCGGTCGCGTTCGATCAGTGCGAATTGTTCGAGGCGTCGTCGATCGCCGAGGCCATCGCAATCGTCGAGCGTGAAGGCGATTTCGACCTCGTCCTGCTCGATCTCAACATGCCCGATGCCGAAGGGTTTTCGGGACTTGCCCAGATGCGCGACCGGTTCCCGTCGGTACCCGTCGTGATCGTATCGGGTGCGTGCGAGGGCGGTTTGATCAGCGCGTCGATTGCCAACGGCGCGGCCGGGTTCATCCCGAAGTCGCTCAAGCGCAGCGCGATCGTCGAGGCGATCCAGTCAATCCTGGCGGGCGACGTCTTCATGCCGGAAGAATTCCGGACTATCGGCGCGGACAATGTCGCACTCGAGGACATCCGCCGCCGCGTCGAAACGTTGACGCCGCAACAGCGCGTCGTGTTGGGGCTGGTCGTCGGCGGCAAGCTCAACAAGCAGATCGCGTTTGAACTTGATGTCTCGATGACGACGGTGAAGGCGCACGTCTCGGCGATCCTGGCGAAACTGAACGTTTATAGCAGGACCCAAGCCGTGATCCTGGCAAACAAGATCAATTTCGTGCCGGCACCGTTGGCGGCCCGGCACTGAGGAGACCGATTAAAGTTTACCGACATTCGAGCTTTTAACCTTCCCTTGCCAGGAGGGGGTGTCGCGAACGCGACTGAGGGGGAGGTTACGGAACGGAGATGGTCGTTTGCCACCCCCTCCTTCGGGCGCCCCCCCCGGGGGATGACAATCGCCTTTTGCGTGTTCTACCCTGTCAGCCGCGCCAGCAACGCCCGCAACTGCGCCGGCTTCACCGGCTTCTGCAATACATGCAGACCGGCACCCAGCAACCGGTCGCGCAGGTCCGGTTCGCGGTCCGCGGTGATGATCACCGCCGGTGTCGGCCGGTCGAGCAACGTACGCAACTGGGCCACGACGACTTCCCCGGTCATGCCGTTACCCAGATGATAGTCCGCCAGGATCACCTCTACCGGTGCGCTAGACGCGGCGATCGCTTCCCTCGCCTCGGACCCACCGACCGCGGTCAAGACGTCGCAACCCCAGCCCTCCAGTACGGCCCGCATGCCTTCGAGGATTATTTCCTCGTTGTCGATTACTAGCACGGTGCGCGCGGCGATCCCGCGGCGGGCGGCGGGGGTGGCGGCGCAAATCTGACGCGTACCCTCGACTGTCAGCGGCACCGTCACGCAGAAGGTCGACCCTTGACCGATCGCCGATCGCACGCCGATCGGGTGGTCTAGCATTCGCCCGGCACGCTGCACGATCGCGAGGCCTAGACCCATGCCACGCTCATGCCCCGAGTTCAGCCGGCGAAACTCTTCGAAGATCTCACCATGGTGCGTGGGATCGATCCCCGCACCAGTATCGGTGACCGCGATCTGGACATGCGCTCCTTCGTGCCGTGCGGCCATCACAACGCCACCCTGCCGGGTGTAGCGCAGCGCGTTCGACAAGAAGTTCTGCAGGATTCGTCGCAGCAGGCGCGCGTCCGTGCGGACCCAGGCGGTGGTCGGCTCGACAGTCAGCGTCAACCCGCGCGTGCTTGCCGCAAGCGCGAACTCGGCGTGCAGCGCGCGCATCAATTCGCCGAGCGGCACGTCAGTGATCTCGGGCGTTACCGCGCCTGCGTCGAGCTTCGAGATTTCCAGCAGTGCTTCGAGCAAGTCCTCAATCGAGTCTAGCGCCGAGCCGGTCTGTTCGACCAACGTCCGATTCGCCGGCGCCAATCGGCGTGTTGCCAAGGCCGAGACAAACAATCGCGCGGCGTTCAACGGCTGCAAGAGATCGTGGCTCGCGGCGGCGAGGAACCGTGTCTTCGACAGGTTCGCCTGTTCCGCGGCGGTCTTCGCCTCGCGCATCGCGGCCTCGGCGGCGACGCGTTCAGCGACCTGCTGCTGAAGCTCCATATTGACCGCGACGACCGCGGCAGTGCGTTCCTGCACCCGGCGTTCGAGCGTCTCGTTCGTCTCGCGCAACGCCGCCGCCGCACGCAGCCGGTCGGTGACGTCGTCGAAGCTCATCACCATGCCGCCTCCCGGCATCGGCAATCGTCGCACCTCGACGCTGCGGCCATCCTCCAGCGCGCGAACTGCTACGATTTCCGGTTCTCCTTCGCCGAGCCAGCCAAGCGTGTCGGCAGCGTCGGCACGCGGTAACGCGGTGCGGCACCACTGGATCAATGCGGCGTGCTCCGCTATTTCCAGCCTTGCCCGCGTCGGCTGCAGCTTGAGAAACGCGAGCAGCGGATCGTTCCACGCAAGCAGCGCGCGTTCACGATCGAACACGCACACGCCCTGCGGCATCGCATCGAGCGTCGCCTGCAACACGACCGCGCGCTCGGCGAGCTCGCGCGCGCGCAATCGGGCATCCTCGGCCTTGATGTCGGTGATGTCGGTATAGACGCCGACGACGCCGCCTTCGGTTGTGCGCCGCTCGTTGACCTGGATCCAGCGGCCGTCGGCAAGCGCGATAACCTGGCCACCCTCAGCGAGCTCATGCGCCGCGCCACGCTCCGATATCCAGCGATCGGGTGCGACCATCGCTCCGAGCATCCCGCTGGTTTCGCCGATCTTGCCTAGAATCTCGTCGAAGCGCACACCTGGTACGATCTGGTCGGCGACCTTGGGCCAAAGCGACAAATAGGTCTGGTTGCATAGCACCAGCCGATCGTCCGCGTCGAAGATCGCGAATCCCTCGTTGATCGTTTCGATCGCGTCGCCCAAACGGCGGCGTGCACTGTCTGCGGCGTCGGTCGCCTGAGCGAGTTCGGCGTTGGTCGAGGCGAGTTCGCCGAGCGCGCGTTCCAGGTCCGCCGTCCGTTCACGGACCTTCCCCTCCAGCGAGATCGCGGTCTCAAACACCGAAAAAGCGTTGCCGCGCAGATCGGTCGATCGCTCGACCCGGCCCATCAGCGACGCGTTGATCCGCGCGAGTTTCCCCAGCTGGATTTCGAGCGAGGCGACCCGGTCGTCGCGATGCCCATCAGTATCCGCGATCATCGCCCGATCGCCAGCCCGCTGAAAGTCTGGTTGACGTGCAGCGCGTGATATTGCTCGCCGTACGTATTGAACCCAACGACACCTCGATCTGCGAACAGCGCCGATACCGCGCTGCGCAATTGGCGCTGCTCAACCTCGACATTATTCAGGACACAGTCGAAGCCGAGGATACGGTCGATCCCGCCGACCGAAAGATCGAGATTTTCGAACAGGTCGTGGAGATTCTGCATGATGTCGGTCGCTTCGCCCAACGTCAGGACGATACCCTCGTCGATCGCGCAGTAGAAGGTGAGGCTACCATCGGGGTTCGCGGTCTGGATCGATCGCACGAAATATTCGCCGCCTGCGCGGACCATCGGCGGGTGTGCCGCGAAGTGGTTGGGGCTGAGTTCCGCCACGGTCGTGCCGATCAGCCGCGCATATTCCTCGACCGCGGGCTCGGCATTGATCTCATGGACGATGCGCGTCACCGGGTCGGCGACGGTGATGACCATCTTGACGCCGCCCGGGCCGTAATGCTGCGCACGAAACACCTTCATGCGTCGCGACGACGACAGGATTGCGACGATCGCGGCGTCGCGGCGAAACTGCCCTTCGTAGAACACGAACGTCTCGCGGAAATCGAGGCCATCGCCCGACGAGCCGCCGATCAGCGGCACCTCGCCCAGCGCATCCTGCAACGTCAGCGTCAGCATCTCTTCGCGATGCGAAAGCCCGTCGACCAGGAAGATCGCGGCGTGGCTTGGCGTGTCGCCCAGTTGCGGTCCTGGCAGCGCCGCGGTGGCGACCATCGAGCGCACCGTCTGCTGTGCGACGCGCGCATCGAACGTGTCGAGATTCTCGAAACAGGTCGCGCTCAATCGGAAATCGCTCGCGGGAAAGCCGATCGCGGTGATCGTGCCCTCGTCCAATCCGTCCGGCGTGATCTCGCCGGACGACGTACAACCGACGATCGTCAGACCCTCGGCACGGCTGCCGATCGCTTCGGCCAATGCGTCGAGCGGGTATCGGCTCGAACAGAACAGGACGATGCCAGCGAGTTCGGGCAGATCGAGCCGACCGAACAGATCGCGGATCGCCAGTTCGGGATCGGTCACGCGGGTCGCGGCGACACGGATCGGTGAGGACGGTGCACGCGACGGGTGAGGCGGAACGAACATCGCCGCGATCATGTCATGCTTGGGCAGTCCCGTCATCCGCCGATCGACCGGGTCAGGCGCCACGCTCGGGCGGGCCGGCCGCGTCGAGCGCATCGACTTCGGCGTCGGTAAAGACGCGGCTGCGGATCATGAAGCGCAGTCCCTCGGGTCCTTCGAGCGAGAACCCCGCGCCGCGCCCCGGGACGACGTCGATCGTCACCTGGGTATGCCGCCAATAGTCGAATTGCGCGGCGCCGATCCAGACGGGGACGCCACCTTCCGCCGTGCCGGGCGCGATCCGCCCGAGCAGGATGTCCTGCGTTCCGACGCGGAATTCTTCTGCCGGATAGCACATCGGCGCCGACCCATCGCAGCAGCCGCCGGACTGGTGAAACATCAGTGGGCCGTGCTGCGCGGCAAGCTTCGCTATCAGCGCATCGGCAGCGGCGGTGGACAGGATCCGGGGCGGGGCGAGCGTAGCAAAGGTCATGGAGCCAGCCTTGAAAACGGAAAAATGCGGCGGACCCTGAGGCCCGCCGCAGTGCGGTCGCGAGATCATGGGAGAAAGGGGATCCGATCTCGCGTGCGTACCAGAAGCTGTATCAGAAGAAGCCAAGCGCCTTGGCCGAATAGCTGACCAGCAGGCACTTGGTCTGCTGATAGTGATCGAGCATCATCTTGTGGTTCTCGCGGCCGATGCCCGACTGCTTGTAGCCACCGAATGCGGCATGCGCAGGGTAGAGGTGGTAGCAGTTGGTCCATACGCGCCCGGCCTGGATACCGCGGCCCATCCGGTAGGCGGTCGTGCCGTTGCGCGACCAGACGCCGGCGCCGAGGCCGTAGAGCGTGTCGTTGGCGATCGCGAGCGCGTCGGCTTCGTCCTTGAAGGTCGTCACCGCGACGACGGGTCCGAAGATCTCTTCCTGGAAGACGCGCATCCTGTTGTTACCCTCGATGATCGTGGGCTCCATGTAATACCCGTCGGAGAACTCGCCGTCGTGCTGCGCGCGTTCGCCGCCAGTCAGAATCTTGGCACCTTCCGCCTTGCCGATATCGATGTACGACAGGATCTTCTCGAGCTGGTCGTTCGACGCCTGCGCGCCGATCATCGTCGAGGGATCGAGCGGCGAGCCCATTTTGATCGCCTTCACCCGCTCGATCGCGCGCGCGATGAACTTTTCGTAGATCGATTCCTGGATCAGCACGCGGCTCGGGCAGGTGCAGACCTCGCCCTGATTGAGCGCGAACATCGCGAAGCCTTCGAGACACTTGTCGAAATAATCGTCGTCGGCGTCCATCACGTCGGCGAAGAAGATGTTGGGCGACTTGCCGCCGAGTTCGAGCGTAACGGGGATCAGGTTCTCCGTCGCATATTGCATGATCAGGCGGCCGGTGGTCGTCTCGCCGGTGAACGCGATCTTTGCGATGCGCTTGTTCTGCGCGAGCGGCTTGCCCGCCTCGACGCCGAAGCCGTTGACGACATTCAGCACGCCCGGTGGCAGCAGGTCGCCGATCACGTCCATCAGCACCATGATCGACATCGGCGTCTGCTCGGCGGGTTTCAGCACGACGCAGTTGCCGGCACCCAGCGCAGGTGCGAGCTTCCACACCGCCATCAGGATCGGGAAGTTCCACGGGATGATCTGGCCGACGACGCCCAGCGGCTCGTGAAAATGATAGGCGATCGTATCGTGGTCGATCTCGGAAATGCCGCCTTCCTGCGCGCGGACGCAGCCGGCAAAATAGCGGAAATGGTCGATTGCGAGCGGGATATCGGCGTTGGTCGTCTCGCGGATCGGCTTGCCGTTGTCGATCGTCTCGACCATTGCGAGCAGATCGAGCTTTTCCTCCATCCGGTCGGCGATCTTGTTGAGGATGTTGGCCCTCTCGGCCGGGCTGCTCTTGCCCCAGGCGTCTTTAGCGGCGTGCGCGGCGTCGAGCGCCAGCTCGATGTCCTCGGCGGTGCCGCGCGCGACCTGGCACACCGTCTTGCCGGTGACGGGGGAAGGGTTGTCGAAATACTGCCCCTTGGTCGGCGCGACCCACTCGCCACCGATGTAATTGTCGTATTTCGATCGGATCGCGATCTGGCCCTTCAACTGGTCGAGTGCCTGCTGCAGCATGATAATCCCTCCTCGGTACAATTCGCCCGCGCGTCAGTGGTGGCGGACGTATCTGTGGCTTGCAGCGACCATCGACCTGCTGCGGCGCACGCGCCATTGCACCAAAGGGCAATTGCGGGATCGTGCCGCAGCGTGCGTGAGGGGACGGCAATCGCGGGTCGAGCCGCGCGCGTTTCAGGAGAGTATCGCATGAAGCTTATCATCGCATCACTGGCGGCAACCGTCGTTTTCGCGGCGGCACCCGCATCCGCCAAGGACGTCACCGTCCATATGAAGACCAGCGGGCAGGGGGGCATGATGGTGTTCGAGCCATCTTTCATCAAGGCGCAGCCGGGCGACGTGATCCACTTCGTCCCGACCAACCCGAGCCACAACGCCGAGACGATCCCGACGATGCTGCCTGACGGGGTCGCACCGAGTTCGGGGCTGATGAACAAGGAGTTCGTTCTCCCCGTCACCAAGCCGGGCATCTACGGCATCAAGTGCAAGCCCCATTACGCGATGGGCATGGTCGCGGTCGTCCAGGTCGGCAACGGCCCCTCCGCGAACCTTGCCGCGGCCAAGGCGGTGAAGGTCCCTGGATTGGCCGGCAAGCGCATGGCCGCCGCACTCGCACAGGCGAAGTAAGATGGCCGGTATCCTGCTCGTCAGCTATCCCGTCACTGAAGGCGCACGCTTCGATCGCGCCTATTACACGGACACGCACATGCCGCTCGTGAAGGAGAAATGGGGACCGCTAGGCCTGACCGATGCGTTGGCGTTGTTTCCCGACGACGATGCGCCGGCTGCCGTCGCGGTGGCGGTACTGACCTTCACCGATGGGGCCGTGCGCGATGCGGCGATGTCAGCGCCGGTAGCAGCAGAGGTGTTCGGCGATGTTCCGAACTTCACGACGATAAGCCCCGCGGCGCAACGCCTTACCGGGTGACGTCTTTACCCCTCCCCAGCGAAGGGAGGGGCCCGGGATGGGTAGGTTCGTGACGGGATTGCGCCTGCCCCATACCTACCCATCCCACCCCTCGAGGATGCGCTATTCACGTCCGAACGGCACCGCATCGACCAGCGGTCGCCCGCTTTCGCTCCAACCATCGGTACCGTCCGCATACCAATAGACATGCCCGTACCCCGCCTTCGCCAACCGGCGCGAGGCGTTCCAGCTCATCCAGCAGTCGGCGAGGCAGAACACGATCAGCGGACGCGGATCGCGCTTGCCGCGAAGCGATGCGACGCCCGTTTCGAACCATGCCGCGATGCCGGGATCAACCACCCCGCGCCCCGCTTCGGGAAACCAGTGCGCCCCAGCGATGCTCGGACGCGGCTTGGCCAGCCGCCAGACGCCCGTCGCCGCATCGCGTACGCCACCCTCGGCCGGCATCACGTCGATCAGGATGGCGCGCTTCTTCGTGCGCAGCCGCGCCACGGTCGTCGTATCGATCCTTGGTACGCGCTCGGGGGCGGTCGGAACGATCGCGCGGTAATGCGCGGTGCGGTATCCGGTCGTGGCGTCGATATCGGAGCGAGGAGCGACCGTTTGCGCAGCGACTGCGACCGCGAAAACCAAGATACGAATCACCGCGGCTCTCCTCCCAAAGTCGGATTGTAGCGCATCCCTCTCGTGCGTACCTTTCTACCAAGGTATGAAGACACTTAGCATCTTGCTCGCCGGCCTTTCGGCCTTTTCTGCCACCGCCGGTGCGGCGCTGCCGAAGGACCAGCTCGGCTCGCCGATGTTCGGTTATGTCGGCAAGCAGGTGTTCGGCGAAAACGCGGTCGTCCGGTTCGATCCGCGAGTGAAGGTCGACTTTCCGAAGATCGCGGAAAATCAGCGCTCCTTTCCGGTCCAGGTCGATGCGCGCGGTATACCCGACGTCATGCGGATCGTGATCTTCGCCGATATGAACCCGATCCAGCAATCGATCGATTTCACTCTGGCGAATGCCGAGCCGTTCATCGCGACCCGGATCAAGCTCGATCAGCGCACGCCGGTGCGCGGAGCGGTACAGCTGAAGGACGGCAGCTGGCTCGTCTCGGGTGGCTGGATCGACGCGGCGGGCGGCGGCTGTTCGGCACCACCGGTCAGCCGCGTCAAGGGCGACTGGGCGCAGCATCTCGGCGAGTCCCGCGGGCGGCTTTGGGAAAGTGCCGGTGCTGCGCGTATCATGCTGTCGTTCCGGCATCCGATGGACACCGGCTTCGTCGACAATATCCCGGCCTATTATCTCGAACAGATAAAGGTCACGTCCTCGGGCGGCAGCGCGATCGGCACGGTTCATATGCAGGCGTCGGTTGCCGAGGATCCGGTCCTGACGCTCATGCCCAAGATCAAGCCAGGCGAGTCGGTCTCGTTCGACGGCCGTGACACCAACGGCATCGAATACGCCGGCACCTTGACCGCAGCAACGGTGAATGCAGCAGTGCAGGGAGCAGGTCGCTGATTCACCGACGAGCATTCGTCGGCGGCTGCCTGGCGAGCGTTGCAGCAATGCCGGTCGTGGCAGCCGCGTTTCGATATGGCCTGAAACCGGAGGTCGTCGCCGATGGCATCTGGGTGGTGCGCGGCGCCGACGACGCGATCCTGATGGGCAATGGCGGCGCGATCGCCAACGTCACGATCCTTGATACCGCGGACGGCGCAGTGCTGGTCGATGCGGGTCCGTCGCTGCGCTATGGTACCGAGCTGACCGCGCTTGCAAAAAAGCTGACCGGCAAGCCTGTCGCGCGCGTCTATCTGACCCATCTTCACCCCGATCACACCTACGGTGATGCCGCGTTCCAGCCTCCGCAGATCGCCGGGACACCCGCGCTGATCGCCGAGCTCAAAAGCGAAGGGCCGGGCTTTTCGGATGGCATGTACCGCCTGCTGGGCGACTGGATGCGCGGGACCGAGCTGCACATCCCCGGTCATGTGATCGCTACGCCCAGCGAGACGATCGGCGGCCGCACGCTCCGGCTCCTGGCGTTGGCCGGGCACAGCGGCGCAGACCTTGCGATCTATGACGAAGCGACGAGGACGCTGATTGCCGGCGATCTGGTGTTCCACGATCGTGCGCCATCGACGCCGCATGCCGACCTGCCGCACTGGCGTACGTCGCTCGATACGCTGAAGGGGTTGGGACAGCTCCGGGTGATTCCCGGCCATGGGCCGATCGATTCTACGCCGCACGCCGCGATCGACCAGACCCGCGACTGGATAGACTGGATCGATATGGCGTTGACCGACGCGATCCAGGCTGGATTAGATCCAGTCGAAGCCGGCGAGATCGCGATCCCGCCACGCTTCGCTGCGATGAAGGCCGCGCGCTATGAGCTACAGCGGTCGGTGTCGCACTTCTATCCGGGTCTTGAGGAACGATCGCTGCCACTGGTGGGCAAGCGAGCCTAGCGTTCTGCCCTCGTCCGGTCGAGATACAGCTTGCACGGCTTTGTTGTGCCGCGAAGGCGAGAGCCCAGTCTGGAGCCTCGCTTTCGCGGGGAGACATGCTGTTTTCTCGCACAAGACGAGCGCCGACCAAGACCTCAGAACCGCACTTTGGCGCCGACCTGGATCGAGCGTGGGGCACCCGGTGCATAGAAGGTCGACGACGCTAATGGCCGTTCGCCGTCGATCACCGGCCCGGCAAACGGTCGCGCGACGAAGTTGCCGCTCGCATCGAACCCGGTCGCGCCCAGTTGCGCGGCGGTCGCATAGCGCTTGTCGAACGCGTTGTTGAGCTGTGCGAAGATCGTCAACTGGCGGGCCGGGCGGATCTCCGCGCCAAAATTGACGACCGCATACGCGTCGGTCTTGCCCTCGCCGAGGTAGTACACCCCGTCGGGCTCATGCTCGTTGTTCTCGTTGCCGCGCGCATACACGCCCGAAATCGCAATCATGTCGGCACTGAGCGATAGCATCTCTACCGGTTTCCAGCGTGCGCCGGCCTTCAAGATGTGTCGCGGGATCAGTGGGACGCGATCACCCTTCTCGATGTCGATCTCGCCTTCGAATCCGGGCGCGACGTGCTCGCTCGAACTGTTGCCCGAGCCGTCGACGGTCTCGCCATTGCGATAGGTCGCGTCGAGCAGCGTGTAGTGGCCGGTCAGGTGAACCGGGCCGACATCGCCGGCGAGATCGACGTCGATACCCTGGCGGCGAGTTTTCCCGAAATTGCGAAAATAGCCGAAGCCCGCGGTATCGTCGGCAACGAACAGGATGTCGTTCCGACTGACAGTGCGGAATGCGCCGAGACGCAGCGCGATACCGTGGAGGTCGGCGTTGATGCCCGTCTCGACGGTGCGCGCAACGACCTGGTCGAGCGGCGGATCGCCCGCCAAGGCGTTGGGCAGGCGGCAGGGGCTCTCGGGGTCCGCGCAGCCAAGTTCGATCGCCGATGGCGCACGGCTGGTCTGGGCGAGCGCCGCATCGATCGCGAAGGTCTCGGTCGGACTCCAGCGCAGCGCGATCGCCGGGTTCACGCGGTCGAACTTGTGGTCGCCGTCGAGCGATCCGGTACCGCCACCGGGTTGAAGCCCATCGCGGTTATGGACGACGGTGTGGTCATAGCGCGCGGACAGGTCGACATGCAGCGTCCGGCTGACGTCGAACGCATCGAGCGCATAGGCGCTGAGCGTGGTCGTGCGGCCGGTCAGGTCGACGCGCGCATCGAATGCGTGTTCGGAGTCCTGCGTCCCATCTGCGAACGCGCCCGCGCCGATAACCGGGACGATGCCGCGGTCGGGCGTGAGATAGCCGAATTGCGACGATTGGACGAACACCGAGCGACCGTTGACGTAGCTCGCGCCTACCGTCAGCGCGTTGAAACCGCCCCCGACTGGCGTCTTCAGCGTCAGCTCACCGGTCGCGCCGAACTCGCGCTGTCGTGTGTTCGAACGGTTGGCGAGCCCGTTGCACTTCTCGTTCGGCTCGCTGTTCAGCAGCACGTTGGCGATGCAGCGCCATCTGGGGAAGGGGGTGTTGGCCTGCGTCTCGCCCGCGACCGGGAAGCCGCTATATCCGGCCACGGTCAGTGCGGCGCGCTCGGCGGCGCTGGGTTGATACAGGTTCTCGCCGAGTGCATCGTCGTTGATGTCGCCGTTGAACGTGCGCGTCCTGATGCTGCGGAAAAATGCGTTGCCGGCAAAGGAGAGAACGTCGGAAAACCGGTGGTCGCCCGTGAGGTTGATCAGGTACGCGGTGTTCCGGGTAGTGTCGGGATAGGTGTAGACGCTGGACCGATCACGTTCGAGCAGGCGCTGGTCCTGTAGCCCGTTGCCGTTGAGGTCGGTCTTCGCATAGCTTCCCGACAGCGCGACGTTGGTTTTCGTATCAGACCAGCCAAGCTTGCCGAATGCCTGCCCCGCCTCCGACCGCGAGACATCGCGCCAGCCGTCCTCGGCAAAATAATCGCTACTCAGGAACCAGTTGAAACCGCTGTCGGCATTGCCGCCGGCCTGCACCTCGACGGTACGGCGATCGAATGATCCATAGCTCGCCTCGATCTCGACACCGGGGTCGGATTTGCCATCCTTGGTCCGGACAGAGATCGCACCACCCAGCGAATTACGCCCGAACAGCGGGTTTGATCCTGGCACCAGAGTCATCGAACGGATTGCGGATTTGGGGATAAGGTCCCAACTGACGACGTCGCCGAACGGTTGGTTGACGCGGACGCCGTCGACATAGACCGACAGCCCCTGCGGCGTGCCGAGCAGCGGCGATGCGGTGAAGCCGCGATAGTTTATATCGGGCTGCAACGGGTTGTTCTGGATGTCGTTGACGAACACGCCGCCCGCCATCCGCTTCAGATAGTCGGTGATGTCGGTCGCGTGCGCGGCCTCGATCTCCTCGTCGCTGGTGGTCTGTGCGGGGAAGGGCAGCGTCCCTTCGCCGACGTCGGACAGCGGGGTCGCAGTCACGATGATTTCGGGGGAGAGGCCTGTCTGCGTTTGCGGCTGCGCGTGGCCAGCGGCCGGCATGACAATCAGGGCGACACCGGCCAGCCAACGGAAACGGGTCTTCATGCTGCATCCCCCCAACGCCTGCGATCTGCGTCGCTGAGGAAACGATAACTTGGCTGATCGACACTTGCCTGAGATCGGTCTCAGGTTACGTCATACCTTGGTCGATGGCACTAGCCGGAAGCCACGACCGCGCAGTGTCTCGATCGCCGGCGCTCCGCGAAGTTCGCTCAGTCGGCGGCGAAGATAGCCGATATAGACGTCGAGCGCGTTGTCGCTGATCCCGGCATCTGCGCCCCAGACAGCAGCGGCCAGCGCCACTCGTGTTGCAGTGCCGCCATTGGCCGCGACGAGCCGCTGCAGCAGGTCGAACTCACGCCGGCTTAGCGCGAGCGGGCGGTCGTCGACCAGCGCATGCCGCGAAATCGGGTCGAGCGCGAGATTGGCGTAGCGCATTGGCGGCGGTGCGGCGTCCGCTCCCCGACGGACGATCGCCGCCAGTCGCGCGACGAGTTCTTCGAATGCGAACGGCTTGGGGAGATAATCGTCCGCCCCGCTGTCGAACCCGTCGAGCCGGTCCTGTAACGTTCCTCGCGCCGTCAACATCAGGATCGGCACCCGGATCCCGTCTTCACGCAGGGCACGGCAAAGGTCCATCCCGTCACGGTCGGGAAGGCCCACGTCGAGCAGTGCGGCGGCAAATCCGCCGGTTCGCAGCATCGTCGGCACCTCCCGCGCCGCGCGTTCCCAGGCAACCTCATACCCGCGCGCGGTCAGTCCGCGGCTGACGAAACGGCCGATGCCGGCATCGTCCTCGACCAACAGGATCTTCATACTGGTACCAAGGGAAGGTCGATCGTCACGGTACAGCCGACGCTCAGGCCATTGGCGAGCGCGTTGGCGGCATGGATCGATCCGTCATGCTGCTCGACGACCCACCGCGCGAGTGACAGGCCGAGCCCGGTGCCGCCCCGCGATCGCCCCGCATCCCCCTGGTAATAGGCGTCGAAGATCCGCGGCAAAGCCTCGTCCGCCACGCCCGATCCCTGATCCACCACATCGATCCGCGCCGCATCATCATTGGTCGTGAGCCGTACGGTAACGGTTCCCCCGAATGGCGAAAACTTTACCGCGTTATCGACGATTGCAAGCACCGCCTGTTGCAGCCACCGCGCGTCGCCCCGCACAGTCAGCGGCGGCACCATAGTCTCGACCGCCAGCGCTACCTCGGCCGAGCGCGCATAACCACGTGCGGCGTCGCCCGCCCCCTCTACCAGCGTCGCCAGATCGATCAGCTCGCGCGCGAGTTGAAGCTGACCGTCATCCGCGCGCGCCAAGGCTAGCAATTCAGCGATCCGGTGTTCGAGAAACTCGGCATTAGCGACGACGTGCCCGAGCGCCTCGCGCAGTGCACGTGGCTCGGCAGCGAAATCGGCCAGCGCTACTTCCGCTTCTCCCCGCATCACGGTGATCGGAGTCCGCATTTCATGGCTGGCTTTTGCAAAGAACAGCCGACGCGATTGATCGATCATGGCAAGTTCCGCCGTCTTCTCCGAAACTTCATTGGCGAGCTGGCGATTGGCTGCGATCAACCCCAACGCTCCCAGCAACGCTGATCCGCCTGCCACCAGCACGAGTAGCACGGCCAGGATCGTCGTTCGCGCCCGCAGCCGGATCATGTCCGCGCCGATCCGCGCGGCTTCTGTGCGTTCCCGTGCGACAATGCGGGAGACCAGGTCCGCGAGTTCGCCGCGCCGCTTCGGATCGCCGGCCAGCACAGCGAGATGGTCCGCATCCACCGCCTCACGCACCTGCGCTGCGTGTTCGGCGGAAGCGGTAGGTAACAGCGCCGTCTCGGTGCGGATCAATCGTGCATAGGCGTGGAGATGCGGGCGCAGCGCCGCAGCGTCCCCGGTGTTTGCCAGCGTTTCGATCCGCGACACGGCCGCAAGCTGCGCCTGCGCGATTCCGGCGCGGTCAAAGTTCCGTCCCGCACTCGCAAGGCTTAGGATGAACGCCGTCGCCAACGCTGCCAGTGATACCAACAGCGCAATGGAACACAGCGCAGCGAGCGTTAGTGGCTGACGTAGGCGAGTTTCAATCGACATGGCCCGATCCTAGTCGTCGCGCGCCGCCGAACAAGAAGGAGCATATTGAACTAGGGTCAGGACCCATTGATGTGAGAGGCGCGATCTGATTCAGGCTCCGTGAGGAGAGCGTGGATGAGCGACCTGTACTGGCTGACGGATGAGCAGATGGCGCGTCTGCAACCGTTCTTTCCCAAGAGCCATGGCAAGCCTCGGGTCGATGATCGGCGGGTGCTCAGCGGCATCGTTTTCGTCAATCGCAACGGGCTACGCTGGTGTGACGCGCCGAAGGACTATGGGCCGCACAAGACGCTCTACAATCGCTGGAAGCGGTGGGGCGAGAGGGGAGTCTTCTTGCGCATGATGGAGGGGCTCGCGGCAGCGCAAGCCGTACCGAAAACGGTCATGATCGACGCGACCTACCTGAAGGCACACCGCACGGCATCAAGTCTGCGGGTAAAAAAGGGGATCTCGGCCGCCTGATCGGCCGCACGAAAGGCGGCATGAACACCAAACTGCATGCCGTCAGCGATGCGGATGGGCGGCCGTTGAGCTTCTTCATGACCGCCGGGCAGGTCAGCGACTACACCGGCGCGGCAGCCTTGCTCGACGATCTGCCGAAAGCGCAGTGGCTGCTTGGCGACCGTGGTTATGACGCCGATTGGTTCAGGGACGCCCTGGAAGCCAAGGGCATCCAGCCCTGCATCCCGGGCCGCAGATCGCGCAACGAGCCGGTCAGATACGACAAGCGCCGCTACCGGCGCCGCAGCCGCATCGAGATCATGTTCGGCCGTCTGAAGGATTGGCGTCGCGTCGCCACTCGCTACGACCGATGCCCAACCGTCTTCTTCTCCGCCATCGCCCTCGCTGCCACGGTCATCTTCTGGCTATGACCAATGAGTCCTGACCCTAGCTTCTATGCGCGGCCATGCTTGCCAACGTCGGGCGCTTGCCGGAACAGTACCCCCAAGTGCGGCGCTTCGCGATAGGTCCAAACATGAGGGGCTGCAACCCGAGCGCGACGTGCCTCGACTCGTCGCAAAACGACCTATCAATCAGCGTCTAAAAAGTGACGTCCTCCCTGTTTTTTCATCCATGCTGAATGAGAGTTTTCCGGCCCTTTGAAGCCTGCGGGCAAGGAGCTGGGACATGAAGAAGTCGAGGTACACGGAAGAGCAGATCGCCTTTGCGCTGAAGCAGGCGGAGACGGGCACGCCGATGGCGGAGGTCATCCGCCGTATGTGCGTATCGGAGCAGACCTTCTATCGCTGGAAGAAGGTGTATGGCGGGCTCGGGATTGCGTAACGTCAGCCCTGCGCGGCGAATTGCGCCCGCACGGCGTCGGCCAGCGATGTCGTCGAACGCCCGATCAGCTTCGAGAGCTGATGGCCGTCATCGAACAACGCGCCCTTCGAGGCATCGACGTCCCACGCGGCAAGCCCTTCGGCGAAGCCGTCGGGCAGGCCGACCTGCCTCAGGATCGCGGCGTAATCTGCCTGCGGCAGATCGCGGTACGGGATGTCGCGACCGGTCTGGCGCGAGATCTCGGCGGCAAGGTCGGCAAGCGTCACCGCGTCGTCACCGGCCAGCTCATACGTCTTACCCTCATGACCCCCGCTGGTCAGCACGACGGCTGCGGCCTCGGCATAATCGGCGCGGGTCGCAAGCGACAGGCGTCCCTCGCCAGCGCTGCCTACGAACGCGCCGTTCTCCAGAGCTGCCGGGATCGAGGCGGTGTAATTCTCGGTGTACCAGCCATTACGCAGGAGGGTCGTCGCGATACCTGAAGACGCCAGCAACGCTTCGGTTGCACGGTGCTCCTCGCCCAAGCTGATCGGCGAGCGGTCGGCGTGCAGCAGGCTGGTGTAGACGATCCGCTTGATCCCCGCCGCCTTGGCGGCCTCGATGACGTTGCGGTGCTGCGGCTCGCGCTGCCCGACCTCGCTCGATGAGATCAGGAGCAGCGTGTCGACCCCGGCCAGCGCCGGAGCGAGCGTCTCGGGCTGCGCGTAATCGAAAGCGCGTGCCTCCACGCCCAGATCGCTGGCCTTTTCGGGCGAGCGCACCAGCGCCACGATCGGCTCGCCGGTCAATTTGCGCTTCAGGCTTTCGATGACGAGGCGGCCAAGCTGGCCGGTCGCGCCGGTGACGGCGATAGTCATGACAATTCTCCTTCGGTGACGCGGTAAGATTAGTTGAAACGGAAGCCGGAAATGGCGGTCGACAGGACTTCCTCGGCATAGACCCGGGCGCCTTCGCCCTTGGTCGCACCGGCTGCGACCATCAGGGGCAGCAGATGCTCCTCCTTGGCCGGGGGATGGGCGAACCGTGCCGAGGGCGCATCGGCCCAGCGCGCCAGGCGCTCGGCCCGCTGCGGGCCGTCGAGTTCCATGCTTTCGGCCAGCCACTGGTCGAACGCTTGCGAGCCGGGCGTCGAGCGCGGGTCGCCATAGGCGCGCATGTTGTGAAAGCTCATGCCCGAGCCGAGGATCAGCACGCCCTCCTCACGCAGCGGCGCAAGGGCGCGGCCCGCAGCGACATGGAGGGCCGGGTCCAGCCCCCGCTCGACGGACATTTCGATCAGCGGAATGTCCGCATCCGGAAAAGCCACTTTGAGGGGGACGAACACGCCGTGATCCAGGCCCCGCTTCGCGTCGACAGTCGAGGGGATGCCCGCGTCCTTGAGCAGGGCCGCGGCACGAGCGGCGAGCGCGGGTGCGCCCGGCACGTCGTAGCGCAGCTGATAGGTATGGGGCGGGAAGTTGTAATAGTCGTAGATCAGTTCGGGCCGTTCGGCGCCGGTGAAGGCGAAGCCGTCCGTCTCCCAATGTCCCGAGACGACGAGGATGGCCTTGGGCTTCTCGGCGAGCGTGATCGGCAGGTTGCGCAGGAACGCTTCCATACCGGTCCACACGCCGCGCGGATCGTCCATGAAGAAGCAGGGGCCGCCGCCATGCGGGATGAAGTAGGTGGGCTGGACGCTCATGGTCATACACTCCGGTGCAGGCGCCACGGAGGCGGCCTGGATCATCGATCTGATGGCCAGAATATGTGCCCGCTATCGCGCAATGATAATCGCTCGCGTAGAAGGATCAGCTTCAACCACGGGTAGGAAGTCATGGCGGATCGGTTGACGGGTATGGACGTGTTCGTGCGGGCGATCAGGCTCGGTGGCATCTCTGCTGCCGCCCGTGATCTGCACATGTCGCCTGCGATGGCGGCCAAGCACCTAGACGCCCTCGAAGCGCGGCTTGGCACAACGCTGGTCCAGCGCTCGACGCGTCGGCTGTCGCTGACCGAGGCAGGCACCGACTATCTCGAAAAGGCCGAACGTATCCTGATGGAGATCGGTGAAGCCGAGGCGGAGGCATCGTCGCGATCGATCACCGCACGGGGACTGCTGCGCGTCAGTGCGCCCGCCACCTTTGGCGTCCTGCACCTTGCCTCGCTCGTCCCTACGTTCTCCGCGCGTCATCCCGAGGTGACGATCGAACTGGGCTTCAACGATCGCTACGTCGACCTGCTGGAAGAGCGATGGGATGTGGCCGTGAGGATCGGGCGCCTTGCCGACAGTGCGCTTGTTGCCCGCAAGCTCGTGGCGATGCGCGTCGTGCTGTGTGCCGCCCCCGCCTACCTGGAGCGGCGCGGAACGCCCACCCGCCTGGCCGATCTTGGCGATCACGATTGTTTGGGCCACACCAACGCGTCACTTGCAGGAACGACATCGTGGGCGTTCGGCAAAGACGGGACGATCAAGGTGCCGATCTCGGGATCGATGTGTTCCGACAATGGCGAGGCCTTGGTTCGCGCTGCCATCGCGGGCCAAGGGCTGGTCTATGGGCCACGCTTTATTGCGGCAGAGGCGCTTCGCGCCGGCCAATTGAGCGAGCTTGAGCTGGACGAGCCGCCTATGATGCTGGGAGCGGCATATGCCATCACACACCCGACGCGCCGCCCCGCCGCCAAGACGCGGGCGTGGATTGACTTCTTAGCCGAAGCACTCCCCGCTCTTGGCACCGATTGGTGAGAGGCCGAGCTAGCAGACGTCCCGAGTTTTCACCCGAGGACCGCGTCTGCTATCTCAAAACATCATGGTCTTTTATGATTGTAGATATCAGTGACCCAGCGAAAGCGACGCCCACAACCGCACATGGCTGGCATCGATAACGCCGAGGCTTGGTCCCTTTCAGTTGGTGCAGCGGGGGCCGCGGGCGCGGCGGACGTTGCGGGTGAGCGTGAACCGCATCACTGCCAACCCTCGATGACGATCTTGCCGCGTGCGGTAGTGCTCTCAAGCGCCTGGTGCGCGCGCTTGAGGTTCGCGGCGTTGATGGGGGAGAACCGTTCGGTGAGGGTGGTGCGCACCTCGCCGGCGTCCACGAGGCTGGCGATGGCCGACAGGGTCTGACCCTGCGTTTCCATATCAGCGGTCTCGAACATGGACCTGGTGAACATAAACTCCCAGTGGGTCGACACCGACTTGCGTTTGAACGGTACGACATCGAGCGTCTTGGGGTCGTCGATGAGCGCAAAACGTCCCTGCGGGGCGATCAGCTCGGCGATCTGCTCGATATGCTCGTCGGTGTGCGTGGTCGAGAAGACGAAAGCCGGCGCGCCAATGCCCAAATTCGCCACTTGCCGAGCCAGCGGCTGGCGATGATCGATGACATGGTGCGCACCGAGCTCGCCCACCCAGGCCTGCGTTTCAGGGCGCGAGGCTGTCGCAATGACGATCAGCTCGGGTACTTGGCGAGCAAGCTGGATTGCCATCGAGCCTACCCCGCCGGCACCCCCGACAATCAACAGCGCATGTGCTGCACCGGCTACAGGAGTACGCACGGACAATCGCTCGAAGAGGGCCTCCCACGCGGTGATCGCCGTCAGCGGCAACGCCGCTGCCTCTGCCCAATCGAGGCTGGCCGGCTTCTTCCCGACAATGCGCTCGTCGACCAAGTGCAACTCGGCGTTGGTCCCATCGCGGCCGATGCTGCCCGCGTAGAACACCTCGTCGCCCGGTTCGAAGCCGCGCACTTCAGGGCCAACAGCGCGAACGACACCGGCGGCATCCCAACCCAGGACACGCCAATCACCGTGGATCGAACCCGAGCCAGCGCGCACCTTCGTGTCAACCGGGTTTACCGAGACAGCCTTGACCTCGACGAGGAGATCACGGCCGGTAGCGTTGGGATCGGGAAGTTCGATATCGACGAGAGCTTCCGTGCGATCGATCGTTCCGGGCTGCTGGTAGCCGATTGCGCGCATGATAATTCCTATTGTCAGGGGCTATATAGCGAATTTTGTCGCGTACGGGATACGCACAAGCGACGTCGCGGTTCGACATCGTCCTCAGGCTGGCGACGGCGTGGCTGCCGCTGCCGTCTTCCCCTTGAGATCGGTGATAACCTCGCCGATTAGTGCCCGCAGCCAGCGATGCGCGGGGTCGTGCCGATAGCGGACGTGCCACGCCATCTCAACGGGAAAGCTGCCGAGGTCGACCGGGGCCGGCAGGATCTTCAGCCGGGGGTCGTGCATCAGCCGCCTGCAGATGAGTGAGGGTAGGATGGCGCAGTAGTCGGTCACCGCCACCATCTCGGCTACCGCGAAGAAGTTGGTCACCGAGATCGCGACGTTGCGCTTCAGCTGCTGATGCGCCAGCGCCTGGAACAGCCCGGCGCGCATCCGTCCGGGCGGCACGATGTTGACGTGCTTCATTGCCTCGAACTGCTCGCGCGTCATGGCATCGCCGACGTCCGGATGGTCGGCGCGGACGGCGCAGGCGAGCCCTTCGTCCATCAGGTGCTGGACGACGAGGTTGTCAGGCGGGTCGACGATGCGGCCCAGCACGAGCGCCGTCGTGCCCGATACGACGCCTGTTTCCACAAGATCGTTGCCGTAGGGGGTCAGGCGGAGCTTGATGCCAGGCGCGACCTTCTCCAGGCGCGCCACGACAGCGGGGACCAGGACGAACTCGACATAGCCGTTCGGCGCGATGGTGAAGAGCCGTTCGGCCTGTGCGGGATCGAAGGCCTGCTGACCGAGGATCGCGTTGTCGAGCTGCGCGAGTGCCTCGGCGATCAGCGGCGAGAGTTCAAGCGCGATCGGGGTCGGCTGGATGCCGTAGCGCTCGCGGACGAACAGTTGGTCCTGAAGCATCAGTCGTAGACGCGATAGGGCGTTAGACAGGGCGGGCTGTGTCATGCCCATGCGCTCGGCGGCCCGCGTGACGCTGCGCTCCTCCATCAACGCGACGAAGATCGGCAGCAGGTTCAGATCGTAGCGCATGCAGTCATCCTGTTAGCATTATATCTGAAATCAAAAAAATAAACTTCTGGAATATGTCAACGACGCCCATTTCCCATCCATCGGCGACGGGCGCCGCGAACATGGAGGTTCAGATGAGCAAGGGACAGGTTCTCGTTCTTGGATCGAACGCGACGCAGATCGGTCTGCGTGGCGGCGGTACCGCGACGGTCGGTCAGTATCTCAACGAGACGGCAGTCCCTGCGCTGGCTCTGCTCGACGCCGGCTATGATATCGTTCTCGCCACGCCCAATGGGGCTAAGCCGCACATCGACGCCGTCTCCGTTTCGGTTGATCATTTTGGTGGCGATGAGACGCCATTCCAGCGCGCCAAGGACTTTTTTGCCAGCCATCCGGCGATGAACGACGTCCGCAGCTTGCGCTCTGTCGTCGAGGGCGGCCTGGACGGCTTTGTCGGAGTGTTCGTGCCGGGCGGCCACGCTCCCGTCGTCGACCTGATGCAAGACCACGACGCGGGCACGATCCTCCGTCACTTTCACACGGCGGCCAAGCCGACCGCGCTCCTCTGCCACGGACCGGTAGCCGTTGTCGCTACGCTCGACGATGCTCCGGCCTTCCGCAAGGCGCTGGAGGAAGGCGATGACGCCGGGGCGGCCGACCTGGCGCGAGACTGGATCTACTCGGGCTACCGCATGACCGTCTTCTCGGCGAGCGAGGAGAAGATCGCCGAGGAGCAAGTGCTGAAGGGCGAGCTCTTCTTCGACATGGAAAAGGCGCTGCGCTCGGCCGGTGGCGACGTCTCGGTCACTGACAAGAACTTCGCTTCGAATGTCGTCGTGGACCGGGAGCTGATCACGGGTCAGAATCCGGCGTCGGACCAGGCCATGGCCGACGCTTTGATCGAAGCCCTCGATCGCGCCGCTGCGTGAGTACCAGGATGACGGGCGGGGCGCTCAGGATGCGCCCCGCTTCGCATATAACCATGACAAGGAACGGTGCCATGACAGCCAACGTGAAGATCGTCGCCGTGCTCACCGCCCGTGCGGATACCGTCGACCGCCTGCACGCTCTGCTCGACGCCATGTTAAAGCCGAGCCGTGCGGAGCCGGGCAATTTGCGCTACGATCTCTGGCAGGACCAGAGCGATCCGAACCGCTTCGTCCTCGACGAGCTGTACGCGGACTCGGATGCGGTTGCCGCCCACCGCGCGACGCCCCACTTCCAGAACTACCTCTCTCAGATCGGCGATCTGGCCGAGCGCGGCGCGTTCGTCCTCAACCCCGTCTCCGCGACCTGAGGGTGCTGCCATGGGCAAGCTTAAAGAATGGGTGGGGTCGGCGCTGCTGGCACAACCGTTCTATGTAGAGGAGCTGCGGATGATCGGCCTGTTGGCACCTGCGCTTCGCCTGGGCCTTATTGGCCTCGTTTATCCACGCGGCGGCTACCGCTGGCGCGGGGCCGCGATCCAGCAGAAAATCAACATCTGAAATCAAGGACACACAGTCATGACCAAAGGTATCGAAGGCAAGGTTGTTCTCATCACCGGCGGCAGCACCGGTATCGGCGCGGAAACCGCGCGGCTTCTCGCTGAACGCGGCGCCAAGGTGGCCATCGCCGCCCGTCGCAAGGACAGGCTCGACGAGGTTGTCGCGGACATCGCCTCAAGCGGCGGCACGGCACGTAGCTACGCGCTCGACGTCACCGACAAGTCGGCGGTCCAGTCCGTCGTCGCCGCGATCATCGCCGACTTCGGTCGCCTCGACGTGCTGATCAACAACGCCGGGCTGATGCCGATCCGTCCGATGGCCGAGGTCAACACCGACGAGTGGGACCAGATGATCGACGTCAATCTGAAGGGTACGCTTTACGGCATCGCGGCGGCCCTTCCCGGCTTTCTCGAGCAGGGCAGCGGCCACATCATCAACCTGAGCTCGGTTGCGGGCATCAAGGTCTTCGCACCAGGCGGCACGGTCTACTCCGGCACCAAGTTCGCCGTCAGCGCGATCAGCGAGGGCCTTCGCCAGGAGGTGGGCGAAAAGGTCCGTGTCACGTCTATCGAGCCCGGAGCCGTCGAAAGCGACTTGAAGTTCACGACGTCGGGCACGGCTGCCGAGACGGTACTCGACTTCTATAAACAGGCCATCCCTGCGGCGTCGGTGGCGCGTGCTATCGCGTTCGCTGTCGAACAGCCTGATGACGTCGACATCAACGCGATCGTCATCCGGCCGACCGCACAGCAGTTCTGATTTCGACGAGGAGGCGGGGCCGCGTGTGCTCCGCCTCATGGGGAACGTACCGGCCCGCTCGTCCGTTATTTTGCCGAACAATATCTGTCCGTTTCACTTGAGGAGCGATCTATGCCCAAACTTGCCCTGTATGTACCCCTGAAGGCCAAGCCCGGAAAAGAGCGCGATGTCGCCGATTTCCTCACCTCGGCATTGCCGCTCGTTCAAGGTGAACCGGGCACTCTGACCTGGTATGCGATCGAGGAAGGTCCCGGTGCGTACGCGATCTTCGATACGTTCGACACGGAGGAGGATCGGCAGGCCCATCTTGACGGCAAGGTTGCCGCCGCACTGATGGAGAAGGCGGACGAACTGTTTTCTGAACCGCCGCAGATTCATAAGTTCACCCTGCTGGCCGCGAAATAGCGGAGCGGGCGGCTCCCCAAGCTGCCGTTGACTGCACGGTTTGGGACGTCTGCGCTCCGGAATGGACGGGACGGCTTTGGGAAATCAATAGAAGCAATACGACAGGCCATCCGCGATAGTGGATGGCCTTGTCTTCCCCGGCTCCTGGCCCGACATCGACGAGCCATTCCGCGCGGCGGATCACGTCGAGATCATGTTCGACGACGAACAGGGAGTTGCCCGCCGCCTTGAGACGCTCGAGGATGGTGAGCAAGGCTTCGCCATCTGCCGGGTGCAACCCTGCCGAAGGCTCGTCAAGCACATAGACCACGCCGAAAAGCTGTGACGATAATTGCGTGGCAAGCCGCAAGCGCTGCAGCTCTCCGGAGGAGAGCGTCGGCGTGCTGCGGTCGAGCGAAATGTAGCCAAGGCCAAGATCGATCAGCGGCTCGAGTCGCTCGATCAATTCGCAGGCAAGGCGTTGGGCGGCGATCCGCTTCTCGTCGGAGAGATTGGGCGTGCGGCGCACGTCGGGCGCGCTCTTGTGCGCAGAGCCGCCCGCGGCAACCCGTTGTTCGACCGCTGCATCGCGGGCCGCTTTTTCCAGGACATGGGCCTTTGAGGGAGCGGAGACTGCCCCATATTCGCCATGCGTGACGGGCATCAGCAAGTCCTTCAGCTGGAACACCGTCAGGTCGCCGAACTCGGCAATGTCGAGGCCGGCGAATTTGACCGACAGGGCTTCGCGCTTCAGGCGCTTGCCGTCGCAGGTCGGGCAATCGCGGCCGATGATATATCGCGAGACGCGCTTCTTCATCAGCGCGCTTTTAGTGTTGGCGAAGGTTTCCAGCACATAGCGGCGCGCGCCGGTGAAGGTGCCCTGGTAGCTCGCCTCCATGCGGCGCTTGAGCGCCGTCCGGGTCTGTTCGGGCGTCAGGCCCGCATAGACCGGCACCGTCGGCGCCTCGTCAGTAAAGAGGATCCAGTCGCGATCCTTTTTCGGCAGGTCACGCCACGGCGTATCGACGTCATAGCCGAGCGAAACGAGGATATCGCGCAGGTTCTGGCCATGCCAGGCGGTCGGCCAGGCGGCGATCGCCCTATCGCGAATGGTGAGGCTGTCGTCAGGCACCATCGTCTCTTCGGTCGCGTCATATACGCGGCCGATGCCGTGGCAGGTCGCGCAGGCCCCCGCGACCGTGTTTGCGGAGAAATCCTCCGCATAGAGCATGGGCTGATGGCGCGGATATTCGCCGACGCGCGAATAGAGCATCCGCACCAGGCTGGAGAGCGTCGTCACGCTGCCGACCGAGGATCGCGCGTTGGCCGAGCCGCGCTGCTGCTGCAACGCGACCGCAGGCGGCAATCCGTCGATCGTGTCGACCTCCGGCACGCCGGCCTGGTCGATCAGGCGGCGGGCATAGGGCGCAACCGATTCCAGATAACGCCGCTGGGCTTCGGCATAAAGGGTGCCGAACGCGAGCGATGACTTGCCCGAGCCCGATATGCCGGTGAACACCACGAAGGCGTCGCGCGGTACATCGACGTCAATATTTTTGAGGTTATTCTGGCGCGCGCCGCGAACCTGCACGCAAGCGGGCGGCCCCGCATGTCCATGGTCGGAGGCCTGCGTCGTCGAGTGTATATCCTTGTTTTTCAACTTAGTTTTCCTGCCGTATCCGCCCGTGCGGCCCGTGTTTCATCACAATCAGGGTAACAGATGAATGCATTTCCGACTCAATGCATCCAACGGCCACGATGGCCCGAGCTTCGAAACCTTTGGAATATTTTCCAGCACTAAACTAAGGTACGACAAAACCTTTTTCCGTCGGGTCGCGCGACGAGGCCACACACCCCGCAGGTAAGCGCACGGGTTAGGCGGCCGTGGTCCGTGCCGCTATCGGCGTGTAACGACTGCACTTCGGCGGTTGTACCGCATCGCTCAGTTGCCAGGGAGCGCTTCATCATGGCCGGGGTCGGGCCATGATTAAGGCTGGCTTGTCGATCCGAGCGCCTGGCGCCGCTTCGGATCGGCGGGTCAGTAGTGAATGACCGTGCGGATCGACTTGCCTTCGTGCATCAGTTCGAACGCCTCGTTGATCTCCTCCAAACCCATGGTATGGGTAACGAACGGGGCCAGATCTATATCGCCTCTCATGGCGTCCTCGACCATGCCGGGGAGCTGTGTACGTCCCTTGACGCCGCCGAAAGCGGACCCCTTCCAGACACGGCCCGTAACGAGCTGGAATGGACGGGTGGAGATCTCTTCGCCCGCGCCGGCAACGCCAATCACGATCGACTGACCCCAGCCACGGTGCGCTGATTCAAGCGCGGCGCGCATGACGTGGACGTTGCCGATGCACTCGAAGGTATGATCGATGCCCCAGCCCGTCATCTCGATCAGCACTTGCTGGATGGGCTTGTCATGGTCCTTGGGGTTGATGCACTCGGTCGCACCGAACTGGCGTGCCAGCTCGAACTTGGACGGATTGGTGTCGATGGCGATGATGCGACCCGCCTTCGCCTGGCGCGCACCCTGAATGGCCGCGAGGCCGATGCCGCCCAGGCCGAACACGGCGACCGAGTCTCCGGGCTGGACCTTGGCGGTATTGTGGACTGCGCCGATGCCGGTCGTGACGCCGCAGCCGAGCAGGCAGACATGTTGGGGGTTTGCCTCAGGATTGATCTTGGCGAGCGAGACTTCGGCGACGACAGTATATTCACTGAAGGTTGAACAGCCCATGTAATGGTAGAGGGGCTGGCCATTGTACGAAAAGCGGGTGGTGCCATCGGGCATCAAGCCCTTGCCCTGCGTTTCGCGGACAGCGACGCACAGGTTGGTCTTGCCCGACGCGCAGAAATCGCACTTGCCGCACTCGGCGGTGTAGAGCGGAATCACGTGATCGCCCGGCCTGACGCTCGTGACGTCCTCACCGACCTCGACAACGATGCCCGCGCCCTCGTGGCCTAGAACCACCGGGAAAACGCCCTCCGGATCATTACCCGCCAGCGTGTACGCATCGGTGTGGCACACACCGGTATGCGTCACCCGGATGAGCACTTCACCCTTCCGGGGTGCGGCGACATCGATCTCGACAATTTCGAGTGGCTTGCCCGCCTCGAAGGCTACGGCGGCGCGAGATTTCATCTTGGGATACCCTCGTTGATTGAAACCGATTGCCGGTGCGAGGCCGTTGCGCCATCGGAAATTTATCGACGCTCTCATACTGGCAGGGAGTATCCCTACGATACTCCCTGCCAGTATGCAAGAGGTGTCGGAATGAGGATGTCAAACCAGAGAAGACATGTGGGGGTGGCTTCGCTTCGCAGGCCTCCACCTCTGTGTCGCCCACAGCCTGCGACCCGCCCATCGATCTTGAAGGGTGCATCGATCCTGACGCCCTGAAAAACGCCGGAGAAGACGCTCGTGCTCGCTACGCCGACAACAAAATCGAGGGACAGAACGCCAAAAGGCTGCACTCTGGTGAACGGCACCGGGTAGCAAGACACGAGGCTTTTGCTCTAACCGCGGAAGAGCGGCGGCAAGAAGAAGATCGCTGATGTCGTTACTTAAGATATGTACGCAGAATCTTCATTACGCCTTCCACCTTGTCATCGTGATCGCCGTTCTCGCTTTTGACGGCCGGAACTGCACCGGCACCGAATGTTTCCCTAAGGTGGCTCTCCATCACTTCTGCCATCAGTCCATTTGTCGCGCCTCGCATGGCGACAATTTGCTGCAGCAGAGGAGTGCAATCGGCCCCGGCTTCGATCGCGCGTTCCAAAGCGTCCGCCTGGCCCTTGATACGCCGCAAGCGTGTTATGGCTCGCTTCTTGTCCTCTGGTGAATGTGGCATCGCGCTTTCTCAAGAAATCGCTTCAGCATACTATACAGGGGGGGAGTTTCAATCCTGTCCAGAGACTGGCGCTTCTATAATCAGGCGAGGTTCCCCGGCCATTTTCAAAATGCGCCCCCTCTGATCGGGCAGGCATAGCCGCCATGTTACCCTGAGACAGGTCTGGCACGCGGAGGAGGAGCGGTCATGCTTTCAAGACTGCGCCACAGCGACGGCATGGGCGCTGAGGGTCCGATCCTGTGTCCGGGAGGGGGAGCCATCGCTCGCTCCCCCAGGTTTGCCGGTCAGACCGTAACGACGACCTTGCCGATCTGGTCATTCGATTCGAGGAAGCGGTGTGCGTCTTGGATGGCGTCGAGCGAGAAGGTGCGCGCGATCCGCGGCTTGAGCGCGCCCGATTCCAGTCCCGCCACAATGAACGCCTTGGCGCGATCGAGGGCGGCGTCGTCCGAGACGATCTCGCTGTAGAGATAACCCTTGAGCGTGAGGCTCTTGCCCAGCACGGAGAACAACGGGAACGGCGTCGGCTCGCCGCTGAGCGCGCCATATTCAAGCAGAATGCCGCCGCGCGCCATGCTCGCGGTCAGCGGCTCGAACGACGGGCCTCCGACCGGGTCGAGCACCACGCGCGCACCTGCACCATCGGTTATCTCCATCACCTTTGCTACCAGATCCTCTTCCCCGGTCGCGACGACATGATGTGCACCGGCATCAAGCAGGGCTTGGCGCTTGGTGCCGGTACGCGTCGTCGCGATCACCGTCGCGCCGACCATCCGCGCAATCTGGAAGGCAGCAAGACCGACGCTGCTGGAAGCAGCGGTGACGATGACGAAATCGCCCTCGCCGAGCTTCGCCTGCTCCACCAGCGCACCCCAAGCGGTGACATACTGCATCCACACGGCCGCCGCTTCCTCGAACGAAAGCGCCGCCGGATGCTTGACGACGAGGCGGGCAGGCACGTTGGCGACCTCGCCATAGGTGCCCCAGCGCGCGATATCGAGCGGGGGGATGAGGCTGACGGCTTCGCCTTCCGCAAACCCGGTTACGTCCGCGCCGACCGTGCCGACAATACCGGCAGCCTCGTAGCCGAGGCGGCTCGGGAACTCGGCTTCCTGAAGGTAGGCATGGTTGCGGAACATCACTTCGGCGCGGTTTATGCCTATCGCCTTGACAGCGATCTGCACCTCGTCGGCCGCGGGCGCGGGCACTGCCACATCTTCAATCTTGAGGACGCTGGCGTCGCCATATTCGTGGATCCGAACGATGCGGCTCATGGACCATTCCTTGATTATTGAACGATCGTTCTGTATCGATGTCAGCGACGAGGTTCAAGCTATTATTTATCGATCATTCCATATCGGGCATCAGACATGACAGACACGAAAGCTCGTCGTGGCGCAGGCCGCCCTCGAGAGTTCAACACTGACGCTGCGCTCGACAAGGCGGTACGGCTGTTCTGGCAGCGCGGCTACGAGGCGACGTCGATGGCCGATCTGGTGGCAGAGACTGGCGTCGCCGCCGCCAGTCTATACGCGGCGTTTGACAACAAGGCGGGGCTGTTCGCGGCGGTGATCGAGCGCTACGCTGCGACGTTCAGCGTCCACCTCTATGAACCCATCAACGATCCGGCGTTGTCCACCTTCGAGGCCGTCAAAGGCCTGCTGGAACGAGCGGCGTCATCGTTCTCGGAACCTGAAACGCCGGCCGGCTGCTTCATGTATTCGGCAGCGGCAGCCGTGTCGCCGGCGTCCGCCGCCATCGAATGCCTGCTGCGCGACAAGCGTATCGCGGCGGAGGCCCTCCTGATCGAGCGTTTACATCGGGGCGCCGCGCAGGGCGAACTTGCGGCCGATACTGATCCGGCCGTCCTAGGCAAATTCATCAATACGGTCATGGAAGGCATGTCCGTTCAAGCGCGCGACGGCGCTACGATCAACGAACTTCTCTCCATCGCCGAAATGGCACTCGATCGATGGCCGGCTGCGGTGTGATCGTCCAGGCGAGATCGTCCTTGATGTTCTAGCAACAAGCCTCTGTCGACTAACAACCAAGCCCACTGCGAGCCCAGTCCGTATGTCCGGATTGACCTGATCGCGCCAGCTCCCGCTCAAAGAAAATGCCCGCGCCCGGTTGAAAGGACTTTTCTACAACATCCGTGTAGGTCGGCTTTCCCGGCCTGCCGAAGTCCGGCGTGACGCGGTTGATGTAGGCCCAGTGGTCGAGCGCCCGCGAAATAAATTCCGGACCATTATCCACCCTGATCTTGGCAGGCGGACTGCCGCGCTCGAACAGCAGGCGGTCCATGACATCGACCACCTGTTCACCCTTGATCCCCTGATCGACGTGGATCGCCAGGCACTCGCGGGTATAGGCATCGACAACATCTCCAGCTTAAATCAGCTTCGATTTTGCCAGATCCTTCTCATTCTCGCAGGACGCATTTTCCGGGATAGGGTCACTGTCGGACCGTCATGCTCGCGCCAACAGAAGAACAGGTGACGCTTGCCCTGCCGCTGCTTGATCGACCATTCGATCGCGACCCTGCCTTCCGGCACCGACAGCGCCCCGTATTTGATGGCGTTGGTCGCCAATTCGTGCAGCGCCATTGCCAGCGCCAAGGTAATCTCCGGGGAGAGCCTTACATGGGGACCGGAGGCGGTGAAGCGATCGGCATCCCGGTCCTCGAACGGGAGCAGGGCTCTATCCACGATATCACCGATCGCCGCGCCTTCGACCTCATCCTGGATCAACAGCTCCTGCGCGGCTCCCCCACCATTGCGACATCATCGAGACAGGCAACGACAGCTGGCGGTTCAAAAACCGGAACTGAGCCGAAAACCCCTTCCCCCGGATCCCATCCCCGGCGGTTAACCCGGTGGGTCAACAGGGACCTCCCACGGACGCCGCCACCAGCACACCTGACGGTGTGCGTCGTCGTCCGTGGGCCCCTCCTATCGACTACCGGGATAACCGCCGCGCTGCCGAAAGGTGGGATCAATATTGGGCGCCGATAGGGGGTCAGTTTTACGCGCCGGTTGACACCTAAAGCCCCTGCATGACGCTGCCAATATAGCGCGCCTAGGCTCCGCAACCCGTTCCACGGCGCATCTGTCCTTCTGATTTAAAAGGGAAAAAAGAACACATAAAATAAGTCTATGCATCGAGATATTGACATATCTCGATGCATAGTTACCTTGGCGCTGTCACTCACGCACCAAGGAGATGCACAATGCTGACGTCAACCAAGCCCGCTTCGCTCTACGCTCCCGATACCAGCTACGGTCACTTCATCGACAATCAGTGGGTCGAGGGTGAAAATGGCGAGACGATCGAGAGCATCAACCCCGCCAACGGCGCCTATTTGACGCGCACCCCTAACGGCACCGCCGACGACGTCGACCGCGCCGTCCAGGCCGCTGCCCGCGCCTTCCAGAGCTGGCGCAAGACCTCCGCGACCGAGCGTTCGAATGCGCTCCTCAAGATCGCCGACCTGTTCGAGGCCGATGCCGACCGCTTCGTCATTCTCGAAAGCATGGATGTCGGCAAGCCCGTCCGCGAGGCTCGGCTCGACGTGTCGCTGGCGATCGATCACTTCCGCTATTTCGCCGGCGTGATCCGCAGCCATTCGGACGAAGTGGCGATGATCGACGAGCAGACGATGAGCCTGACGATCAACGAGCCGATCGGTATCGTTGGGCAGGTCATTCCCTGGAACTTCCCGCTGCTGATGGCTGCCTGGAAGATCGCGCCGGCGATCGCAACGGGCAATACGGTGGTGATCAAGCCGTCCGAGATGACGCCGGTCACAATCCTCGAACTCGCTAAGATCTTCGCCCTGGTGCTTCCGGCCGGCGTGGTCAATATCGTCTCGGGCACCGGCGCGGTGGCCGGGCAGGCGATCCTCGATCACCCGCAGATCAGCAAGCTGGCCTTCACCGGTTCGACCCGTGTCGGTGGGGTGGTGGCGGAAGCTGCTGCGAAGAAACTCATCCCAGCAACCCTCGAGCTGGGCGGGAAGTCCGCCAACATCATCTTCCCCGATGCGAACTGGGATCGGGCGGTCGAGGCTGCCGCGTTGGGTATCCTCTGGAACCAGGGCGAGGTCTGCGAATCCGGCGCTCGGCTGTTCGTTCATGAATCGATCTACGATCACTTCGTCGGCGATCTGAAGCAGCGGTTCGAGAGCGTCCGCGTCGGCGATCCGCTCGACGAGAACACCCAGATGGGCGCGCAGGTCAGCCAGACCCAGACCGACCGCATCATGGGCTATATCAAGCTCGCCACGGAAGAGGGCGCCCGCATCCTGACCGGCGGCAATCGCCTGACCGGCGGCGATTATGACGACGGCTTCTTCATCCAGCCGACGATCATCGTCGATGTTCGCAACGACATGCGCGTCGCCCAGGAAGAAATATTCGGTCCGGTGGTCGTCGTGCTGCCGTTCAAGGACGAGGAGGAGGTCATCGCGCTGGCCAATGCGTCGGACTATGGCCTCGCCGGCGGCGTGTGGACCCAGGACATCAATCGCGCCATCCGCGTGGCGCGCGCGGTCGAGACGGGCCGGATGTGGGTCAACACCTATCACGAGCTTCCCGCGCACGCTCCGTTCGGCGGCTACAAGAAGTCGGGCATCGGCCGCGAGACCCACAAGTCCATGCTCGAAGCCTACAGTCAGAAGAAGAACATCATCGTCAGCCTCAACGAGGCTCCGTTTGGACTGTACTGAGATCGAGTGGTTGCGAGGCATATCCATGCCTCGCAACATCGAGACTTCGCGATATTTAGGAGTAATGAAATGAAGAACTTGGTTCTCTTCGACAACGTCCGGCTAGGGCCATACACCCTGCGTAACCGGATCGTCCTCCCGCCGCTCACGCGCTCGCGCAGCTCCCAGCCGGGCAACATCCCCAACGACCTGATGGCGGACTATTACCGCCAGCGCACCGGCGCCGGCTTGATGGTGACCGAGGGGACGCAGATCGAGCCGCGCGGGCAGGGCTATGCCTGGACGCCGGGCATCCACAGCCCTGAGCAGGTCGAAGGCTGGCGCAGGGTAATCGACGCAGTGCATGCCGAGGGCGGCATCATTTTCCTACAGCTGTGGCATGTCGGACGCGTGTCCCACACCTCGCTGCAGCCGGGCGGGGCCGCTCCGGTCGCGCCGTCGGCGATCCCGGCCGACAACGTCAAGGTGTTCATCGAAACCGGTCCGGGGCAGGGCGCACTGGCGCTGCCGTCGCCGCCGCGTGCGCTGACCACCGCCGAGGTCAAGGAACTGGTGCAGCTCTATGCCCAGGCGGCGCGCAATGCGCTCGATGCGGGTTTCGACGGCGTCGAGATCCACAGCGCCAACGGCTATCTGGTGAACCAATTCATCTCGGCTCACACCAACCGGCGCGACGATGAATATGGCGGCTCGCTGCAGAACAGGCTGCGCTTCCTGCGCGAGGTGACGCAGGCTGTCGCGGATGTCGTTGGCAAGGACCGGATGGGCGTGCGATTTGCCCCGCTGTTCGCCACGACCGAGGAGGATCGCGTCTATCTGGGTCTCGTCGAGGAGGATCCCCACAAGACCTATATCGAGGCCGTGAACGTGCTTGAGGAGGTCGGGATCGCCTATCTCTCGCTGGCCGAGGCCGATTGGGAGAATGCGCCGGAGTTGCCCGAAGATTTCCGCGCAGATGTACGCAAAGCTTTCAGCGGCAAGATCCTCTACGCTGGCAAATACACCCCGGAGCGCGGCGTCCGCGTGGTCGAGGCTGGCTGGGGCGACCTGATCGCCTTCGGCCGTCCCTTTATCGCGAACCCCGATCTGCCGGAGCGTATCGCCCATAGCTGGCCGTTCAATCCGGTGGATCCGGCGACCATGTATGGCGGCACCGACAAGGGCTACACCGACTATCCGGCCTATCAGGACTAGGGGTTTTCGGGCTGCGTCCGGACATCCGGGCGCGGCCTGTGCTCCCGTGCGGCGCCGGTAACAGGTGCGTACAACTCCAATGGGCATCGATGTCAAAGACGCGCTGAAAGCTCTCGACAACCCGACGCGCCTCGCAATTCTCGGGTGGCTGAAAGACCCGCGCAAAAACTTCCCTGGGCAGGAAGTCGATCCCGAACAGGTTGGTGTCTGCGTAAGCGCCATCCAGGAGCGATCCGGCCTCTCCCAGTCGACAGTGTCTTTGTATTTGACCGCCTTGCAGCGCGCTCAACTAGTCACGTCCCGACGTGTGGGGCCTTGGACTTACTACAAGCGGAACGAGGAAAATATCTCGACATATCTGGCGAGCCTCCAATCCATGATTTGACGAAGTGCCCGCCGGGCAACCGAAAGCAAGGAAACCTCACGATGTATCAGCCCAGCACGATCCCTTATCAGCAGCATCGAAGTTTTCGTCATACCTTCAAGGCGGGCCATCTGACCCTGGGGCTGTTCTTCCCCATCGAGGCCTTCCAGGGCGATATGCCGACCATGCTACACCAGGCGGAACTAGCCCATCGCGCCGAGGAGCTTGGCTTCTCGACGCTCTGGTTCCGCGACGTGCCGCTGCGCGATCCGAGTTTCGGCGACACGGGGCAGGTCTTCGACCCGTGGGTCTATCTGGGCTTCATCGCCGCCCGCACATCGACAATCGCTCTCGGCACCGCGTCGATCGCGATCCCGCTGCGCCATCCGCTCCATACGGCCAAGGCTGCGGCCAGCGTGGACCAGTTGAGCGGTGGCCGCTTGCTCCTGGGTGTCGCCACCGGCGACCGTCCGGTCGAGTTCCCGGCATTCGGCGTGGACCCCGACCAGCGAGGCGATGTTTTCCGCGAAAATCTGGACATCATCCGCCGCGCCCAGCGCACCAGCTTCGAGCCGCTGCAATGGAGCCGCGGGCTGCTGGCGGGCGCCGACCTGATCCCCAGGCCCACCACGAATGAGCTCCCGTTCTTCGTGACGGGCAACAGCCGTCAGTCGATGGAATGGATCGCGCGGGAGAGCAGCGGATGGATGACCTATCCCCGGCCGCCCCAGGCGCAGCAGCTGTTCGTGGAAAGCTGGCGGGCGGCGGTCAGGGAACAGGCGGGTGAGACCTACAAGCCGTTCCTCCAGTCGCTCTATTTCGATCTCGACGCGCATCCGGCCACGCCGCCGTCGCCGATCCATCTGGGCTTCAGGCTGGGGCGGGATCATCTGCTGACGCTTTTGGAAACCCTGGAAGCGATCGGCGTCGATCACGTCATCCTCAACCTCAAATATGGCCGCCGCCCGGCCCCTGAGGTGGTCGAAGAGTTGGGCTCGCACATCGTGCCGCGTTTCAGAGCGCATGCGCCATGAAATGGCCGGAGCAACACAGGGGCGCACGAAATGGTCTGCGGCGCTTTCCTGATATAGGATCCGCCACCCGACATGCAGGACCCGGCTGGCATCGACAAACTTGGGATCGAGATGGACAAGCCGTCGCAGCACTGAGGAACCTGCGGTCGTGGATTGTCTATCTCGCTGTCCTTGCGGGAGTAGATGCCGGGTTCGTCGAGGCGTTGCCATTACTGTGGTGTCAGATCTCTTCGCGATCGATGGCATCTTCACAAAGGGCCGGTGACTTCTGGACGTCGCGCGGCATCCCACAGCGCAGCGATATATTGTAATATTGAAAAACATCGCTACATGGAGGATCATGAGCATCGACCTCAATGAAGCCCTGAAGGCTCTCGACAATCCCGCCCGGCTGGCAATCCTGGCGAAGCTCAAGGACCCGTGCAGGAACTATCCCGAGCAGGAGGTCGATCCCGAAGACGTAGGTGTCTGCGTGAGCATCATCCAGGAGCGCGCGGGCCTCTCCCAGTCGACTGTCTCTCTCTACCTGACTGCTTTGCAGCGCGCCAAGCTCGTGACCTCTCAGCGCATCGGGCCCTGGACCTATTACAAGCGCGACGAGAAGAATATCGCGGCGTTCCTGAAGCAGTTGGAAGACCTGATCTGAGCGGCGGCCCGCGCGGCCGCTCAGATCGATCCGCTCATTCCTGTTCGATCTCGACGACGAGGCGCCCGCGTACCTTTCCTGCCAGGATGTCGGTCCCGGCCGCTATGACGTCTTCCAGGCGGATGGTCGAAGTGATCCGTCCCAGCCGCTCGCGATCCAGATCGGTCGCAAGACGCGCCCAGGCTTCGAGACGGCGCGGCTTCGGGCACATGACGGAATCGATGCCGAGTAGAGAGACGCCGCGCAGGATGAAGGGCGCCACCGAGCCCGGAAGGTCCATCCCTTGCGCCAAACCGCAGGCCGTGACCGCGCCGCCATATCGGGTCATCGACAGGACGTTGGCCAAAGTATGCGATCCCACGCTATCGACACCGGCGATCCAGCGTTCCTTACCGAGCGGCCGCCCGGGACTGGACAGTTCGTTGCGGTCGATGATTTCGGCGGCGCCAAGGCCCTCGAGATAGTCCGCTTCCTCGGCCCGGCCGGTCGACGCGATGACGTGCCAGCCTGCCTTCGCCAACAGCGTGATCGCGATCGAACCGACGCCGCCGGCCGCACCGGTGACGATGACCGGCCCATCGGCTGGCTGCAGTCCATGCTTCTCCAACGCGAGAATGCTGAGCATCGCGGTATAGCCTGCGGTACCGATCGCCATCGCTTCGGACGGCGTCAGGTCAGCAGGTAACGGCACCAGCCAGTCGCCCTTGACCCGGCTCTTTTCAGCGAAGGCGCCGAGATGGGTTTCGCCCGTGCCCCATCCGTTGAGGATGACTCGATCGCCGGGTTGGAAATCGGGATGGCTGGACGTCTCGACCACGCCGGCGCAATCGACGCCGGGGATCATCGGGAAGCGCCGGACGACCGGGGCTTTGCCAGTGATCGCCAGACCGTCCTTGTAGTTGACCGTGGTGTGCGTCACCCGGAGCTCGACATCGCCTTCCATCCGATCGGCTTCGCTGAAATCCGTCAGCGCGACGGTTTGGCCTGTGTGGTTCTTTTCGATCACGACTGCTCGGAATGTGCTCATGATAATGCTCCTTTCTCAAAATTAGACCGATCGGCTAGAATTGTTCAAAAAAGGGGGTCAGGTGCGGATCATTGCGAAAAACCCTTCCGCGAATGTCCGGAGCGGAGCGCCGCTGCGTTCGAGCTTAGCGCGCAGCACGGCGCCTTCCCACCCGATCCAGAAGAAGGCGGCGAGGCGATCAGCATCATGGTGGGCTCCGATCTCACCGGCAGCTTGCGCGGCTCGCAGGCATTGGGCCGTGCGATGCTGCCAGTCCGCGAAAACGTCGCTGAGCTGCTGGCGAAAGGCTTCGGGCAGCGCCCCCATTTCCTGCCCCAGATTACCGACAAGGCAACCGCGCGCGAACGCATGGCGTTCCATCGCAGTTTCCGCATCGACCGCGAAGGCATTGAGCCGCTCCAATGGCGGACGGGCTTCATCGGTGAAGAAGCCTTCCAGCCTGCGGGCGAAATAGGCACCGTAGCGGTCGATCAACTCGGCGCCGAAGGCCTCCTTGCTGTCGAAATAATGATAGAAGGAACCCTTGGGCACACCTACGGCCTTGAGAATCTCATCGAGACCAGTCGCGGAGAAGCCTTTTTCGGTCAGCGCCACCAGGCCAGCCCGCACCAGGGTCTCGCGCGTCTCGTTGAATCCCGCCGCGGCTTTCGAGGGACGTCCACGACGGCGGGGAAGGGCGATTAGATCCATGTCAATTCAATTAGACCGAACGTCTACAAAATGCAAGCGAGGAGACAAGCGTTCGCCCTACATTCAATTCTTGCTGGTGTTCGTCACGGCGATCTCCCTCGCCGCCGAGCAACGTGACTTGCCGAAATCGCGCATCGCGCACTTGGTCAATTTGTTCCTCGAAGGCATCAGGATACGCCAAGTGATCCGTTGAGGCTTTTGCGCTCACGCAACATCGCTGCATACCGCAAAGCGTTCGCGTATCGGGACTATCCCGGACAGGCTCTCGGCAAGCCCCATTCCGGCAGCCGTGACTGCTTGCCTGAAGATTCGATTGTCAATCGGCGTCCAAAAGGGACCCCCTACCGATGTCCAAAAAGGACCCCTTCGTCGAGCGGCGTGACGGAAATGATGGACGCGCCGTTCGCGCTGGTTGCGGCGTAGGGCGGGCGTAGCCCGGCCGGAGGCGCAACCAGCGCGAGGCACTCTTCTGCCGGCCGTTTTGGGCGTCAGCTGCGGTGTTTGAAGCGCCAGCTATCGTTGCCGGTCTCGACGATGTCGCAGTGGTGCGTGATGCGGTCGAGCAGCGCGGTAGTCATCTTGGCGTCGCCAAAGACGGTCGGCCACTCGCCAAAAGCGAGGTTCGTCGTGACAATGACCGAGGTGCGCTCGTACAGTTTGCTGAGCGACCTTCACCCGCATCGGCTTGCCGGCGATCTCGACGTCTTCGTGGCTCCAGTCGAACTGATAGGCTTCGCCTGGCCGAAACATCAGCGGGATGAAGGCCGGCGCATCCGCCACGTCCCGGCGTCGCTCCAGCCGCCACCGCGCAGCATAGCGACGAACCGCATCGTACGAGCCGTCGAGCCCCTCGCGCAGCAGCAGGTCGTGGATGCGCGTGACACGCAGCTTCTCCCGCCGCGGCCGGGCCTCGTCCTCGACCAGCAGCGCATCCAGCCGCACCTGAAACGGACCCAGCTTCGGCAACGGCTGAACCACACGTCGATACGCAAAGTCCGCCTCCGGCCCGCGGATCGCCTTGCGCACCACCTTGCGTGACAGATGCAGGTCCCGCGCTATCGCCTTCATGGCTTCCCCGCCGCGAACTCGCGGCGGATCTTCAACACCGTCTCCAATACCAACATCCCGATCTCGCCGCCTGACATCCGCCAAGCGCGCAGCCTAGACCAGCGGGATGAGGGGTCCTTTTTCGACGCCGGTCACCCCGCTACCGGGGTACCTTTTCCACGCCGATCCACAAGGGCGTACAGGCGTCCGCCCTCGCAGCGAAAGAGCAGCGACGCACCCCGATCGCAAAGGCAACGCAGACCCAGATAATCAACGACATTAGATCGGCCGGTCGCGCTCATGTCAGCGGTACCGTCATCCCGGGATTGAGCGCCACGGCTTTTCCCATTTTCGATCTACCAGCTCGCCCGATTTTGACGGCGACACTCCTGGTTCCCACAGACGCCGAAGACGTGGATCTGCCGGAAGCGATCGAAGAACTAGGTAGGCTTTGCAGCCAAATCAGTCGGGACCTGGGATGGAACGACGCAAAGTCATATTCCGGGTCAGATTGAACGTTACGAGCGGAATGTGTGGCGTGCTATTTGTTCAAACAACCGGACTTCCCGGGAGATGTCTCCGACCCGAACGCTTAAAATAATAGGTGATGTGGCACCTTCGTCGCGGATCCTGACATATGTAATGTCGCTGCGCTGAACGTGCCGCATTGAGGAAGGGACGAGTGCCAGTCCCGCTTCCGACGCGACCAACCCAAGCGCGACCTGTACGTCGCGCACTTCCTCGACATTATCATGCGCGAGTCCGTGGTCACGAAGGATGGTAAAAACCTGATCTGCATAGCTCGGTCGTGGCTGACTAGGGTAGACGAGTAATTTGCGGGTCATCAAATCCGAAAGCGTGAGCGAGTCAGCTCGCGCTAGTGGATCGGCGCTGCCGATCGCCGCGATTAACGCCTCCTCCTGCAGTACCTCTCGCTGGATCGCCGGATCGTCGATCCGGATCCGCCCGAGCCCAGCGTCGATGCGGCCATCTTTGAGCGCAACGACCTGCTCCAAGGTTGTCATCTCCAAAAGCTGAATTTCAAGCCCTTCCGATTGTGCTCGAAATTCCCGGATGACCTCGGGCATCATACCGTAAACGATAGAAGCCACGAACCCGACTACGAAGCGCCGTTTCTCGCTGGCCGATAGCCGCTTCATGGAGCGGCGGAGCTGCTCCGTACTCGCAAGGATCCGCGTCGCCTGCTCGTGAAAGATTCTGCCAGCCTCCGTCAATCGGATCGGTCGGCTATCACGATCGAACAACATCACGCCCAGTTCGAGCTCGAGTTCTTTGATTTGGCGGCTCAACGGCGGTTGGGCAACGCCAAGCCGTTCAGCGGCGCGAGTGAAGTTCCGCTCCGCTGCTACTGCCTCGAAATAACGTATATGTCGCAGGTCCATCATACCTCCAGGGTATCAAGCCGGACCGAGATGATCTTTCCGCTCCGTAATCGCAAGCCGTATGTCCACAAATAATAAGAAGAAAGAGAGGATCGGAATGGTCACTGTCGAAGCCATCGAAACGTTTATAGTCGATGTGCCGACGATCCGTCCGCACGTGCTCGCGATGGCGACCATGCGGACGCAGGCGATGGTGTTCGTTCGAATTCGCTGTTCCGATGAGGTCGAGGGGATAGGGGAAGGCACCACGATTGGCGGCCTTGCTTACAGCGACGAGAGTCCCGAGGGCATCAAGTTCACTATTGATACTTACTTTGCGCCGCTGCTGCGCGGCACTGATGCCTCGCCGGCGCGAGCTATGACGCTGCTGCGCGCGTCGATCGTCGGCAATCATTTCGCGAAAAATGCAATAGAGACCGCGCTGCTCGATGCCGCCGGCAAGCGTGCCGGCGTGCCCGTCAGCGAGCTTCTTGGTGGGCGGGTGCGCGATCGGCTCCCCGTGTTGTGGACGCTGGCGAGCGGGGACACCGCGCGCGACATCGCGGAGGCAGAGGGGATGATCGACCAGCGCCGCCATAATGCCTTCAAGCTCAAGATCGGCAAGCGCGATCTGGCGGACGACGTTGCGCACGTCGGTGCGATCAAGCAGGCGCTCGGCGGACGCGCGAGTATCCGTGTTGATGTCAATCAGGCTTGGGACGAACCGACGGCCAAGCGAGGTGTCGCCATTCTGGCGGATGCCGGTGTCGACCTTATCGAACAGCCGATCTCCGGCTCGAACGTTGCCGGCATGGCACGTTTGACCGCTATGGGGCGGACCGCAATTATGGCGGACGAAGGGCTGCGAGGTCCCATCGACGCCATGCGCCACGCGCGTGAGTTCGCGGCGGACGTGTTTGCACTCAAGATCGCCCAATCGGGCGGACTCCGCGCGGGCACTGCCGTTGCCGGAATTGCCCAGGCGGCAGGTATCGGGCTGTACGGCGGGACCATGCTGGAAGGCCCGATCGGCTCAATCGCCTCGGCGCACCTTTTCGCGACGTTCGCCGGACTTGCGTTCGGCACCGAATTGTTCGGGCCGCTGCTGCTGACCGAAGATCTACTGGTAGAACCGCTCGATTATTCGGAATTCGGCTTGGCGGTCCCGACGGGACCTGGACTAGGCCTGATGCTCGACGAGGACAAGGTTCGCGCTTTCCGCCGCGACGGCGATCGACGCACCGTTGTTCCAATCACTAAAGTCGCAGGAGGCTAAGCATGCTGTTTCATGTCACCATGGACGTACGCATCCCCGCTGATGCCGACCGCCCCACCATCGATGCCCTCAAAGCCGAAGAAAAGGCGCGCTGCCACGAATTGATGGAGCAAGGTGTCTGGCGCCACATCTGGCGGGTCGTTGGCCAGTACCGCAACGTCTCGATCTTCGATGTGCCCGACAATGCAGCGCTCCACGAGATTCTGATGGGCCTGCCGCTGTTCCCGTTCATGGACATCAACGTCACCCCGCTTTGCCGTCATCCGTCATCGATCCACGAGGACGACCGCTGACATCAGTCGCCCAATTAAAAACAACTAGGAGAGTTCAAATGGCATCCGCATTGGTCGCAAACCCTGAAACCCAGGCCTTTCTCGACAAGGTTGCCGGGCTGGATCAGCCTGGCGCCGGAGAGGACCGTATCAAGAATATCGTCCGCCGGGTGGTTGGCGATCTATTCGCCACCATTGACGAGTTCGACGTGAGCGAGGACGAGTTCTGGCATGCGATCAATTTTATGGCGTCTGCAGCTCCCGAGTTCGGGCTCTTCGCCGCCGGGCTCGGCTTCGAACATTTTCTCGACATGCGCATGGACGCCAAGGATGCCGCAGCCGGCATCGAAGGAGGCACACCGCGTACGATCGAGGGGCCGCTTTACGTCAAGGGTGCACCGCGTTCGAGGGGCTTCGCGCGGTTGGACGACGGCGCTGATGATGGGGAGGTGCTCATTATGCACGGTCGCGTCGTCGACAAGGCCGGGAAACCGGTTGCTGGTGCGATCGTCGATGTTTGGCATGCCAACACGCTCGGCAACTACAGCTACTTCGACAAGACACAGAGCGATTTCAACCTTCGCCGGCAGATCGAGACTGACGAGGAGGGCCGCTACAAGTTCCGCAGCATCGTACCGTCGGGCTATGCTGTGCCCAAGGGCGGCACCACGGAAGCGCTGCTTGACCGCGTCGGCCGCCATGGCAACCGTCCCGCACACATCCACTTCTTCGTATCGGCGTCCGGCTACCGCTATTTGACGACGCAGGTCAACATCGACGGTGACCCTTATCTACATGATGACTTCGCCTACGCAACGCGAGATGACTTGATCCCGGCAGTGCAGCGGATTGACGACTCTGCAGCGATACACGCCGAAGGATTGAATACGCCGTTTAGCGAAATCGCGTTCAACTTCACCATGGTCTCCGCTGCGGAAGCCGATGGTGCCGAGGCGTCCTCGCGTAACCGCGTCGCGCTGGCGGCTTGAAAGTCGATGCCAAACAAGCTCTTTAACAATCCTGCTGCCGCAATGGACGGCCTGCTGGTCGACGGTATGACGATCATGTCAGGTGGGTTCGGGCTTTCGGGTAATCCCGAAAGCCTGATCCCCGAAATTCGCGCTAGTGGGGTGAGGGGCCTGACCATCATCTCGAACAATGCCGGTGCGGACGGCTTCGGCCTGTGGATGCTGCTGGAAAGCCGTCAGGTGAAGAAGATGATCTCGTCCTATGTGGGTGAGAACAAGTTGTTCGAGAAGCAGTATCTTTCAGGTGAGCTGGAGCTAGAGCTTAATCCGCAGGGCACGCTCGCCGAGCGCATCCGCGCTGGCGGAGCAGGCATTCCGGCCTTCTATACCAGGACCGGTGTCGGCACCGTTGTTGCGAAGGGAAAGCCCATCGAGACGTTCGACGACGAGGATTATGTTCGTGAGACGTGGCTGCGCGCCGACCTGTCGATCATCAAGGCATGGCGTGCCGACCCCGCCGGCAACCTCATGTTTCGCAAAACAGCGCGCAACTTTAACCCGAACATGGCCACGGCCGGCAAAGTGACGGTCGTGGAGGTGGAGGAGATCGTGCCCGCCGGAACGTTCGATCCGGACTGCATCCACACCCCCGGGATCTATGTCGACCGGATCGTGCTGAGCACCATCAATGAGAAGCGGATCGAGAAGCTAACAACTCGTCCGCGGGAGACGGCGTAATGGGTTGGACGCGTGAACAGATGGCAGCGCGTGCTGCGCAGGAGCTGCGCGACGGGTTCTACGTCAACTTGGGCATCGGCATTCCGACACTGGTAGCGAACTACATCCCGAACGGAATCGACGTAACCCTGCAGTCTGAAAACGGCATGCTCGGCATGGGCCCGTTCCCGTTCGAGGACGAGGCGGACCCAGATCTCATCAACGCCGGCAAGCAGACGGTTACAACCCTCCCTACGTCGAGCTTCTTCTCGTCTGCTGACAGCTTCGCCATGATCCGCGGGGGCCATATCGACATGGCGGTGCTCGGAGCGATGGAGGTCGCCGCGACGGGCGACCTCGCCAACTGGACCATCCCCGGAAAGATGGTGAAAGGCATGGGTGGCGCCATGGATCTCGTAGCCGGGGTGAAGCGCGTCGTGGTGATCACCGATCACGTCACGAAGGCGGGCGACCCCAAGCTGCTCGAAGATTGTACTTTGCCGCTGACCGGCAGAGCCTGCGTCGATCTTATCATAACCGATCTCGCCGTGATCGCCTGCGATAAGCCGGGATTCCGTCTGATCGAGCTCGCACCGGGCATCAGCATCGACGAGGTGCGCGCGAAGACAGGCGTGTCGGTAACCGCCGAGAAGGCATTGGCCGCATGACCGACGCCTTCATTTGCGACGCCATTCGTACACCGATCGGCAAGCTCAATGGCGCGCTGTCTTCTATCCGCGCCGACGACCTAGCCGCGATCCCGCTCAAGGCCCTCATGGAGCGCAATCCTGGGGTTGATTGGGCAGCGGTAGACGACTGCCTGCTCGGCTGTGCTAACCAGGCTGGAGAAGACAATCGCAACGTCGCCCGTATGGCAGTGCTGCTAGCAGGATTGCCGGAAACGGTACCTGGCGGAACGGTCAATCGCCTGTGCGGATCCGGTCTTAACGCGGTGGGATTGGCCGCCCAAGCGATTCGGAGTGGCGATGCCGGCTTGTTCATCGCCGGAGGCGTCGAACACATGACGCGCGCACCCTATGTGCTCGGTAAAGCCAATGCCGCTTTTGATCGGGCGCAAAAGATCGAGGACACGACGCTCGGCTGGCGCTTCGTTAATCCGGCAATGCGGCATGCTTATGGCGTGGATTCAATGCCCGAGACCGGGGAGAATGTCGCCACTGAGTGGAAGGTAAGCCGCCAGGATCAGGACGCTTTTGCCCTTGCCAGCCAGCAGAAGGCGGCCGAAGCGCAGGCGAACGGCCGGCTTGCCGCAGAGATCGTGCCGATCGCGATCCCGCAAAAGAAGGGCGATGCCATCGTCTTCGACCGGGACGAGCATCCGCGCGCGACGAGTGCCGACGCCTTGGCCAAGCTCAGGTCGGTTGTGGGTCATGATGGCACCGTCACCGCGGGAAATGCATCCGGCCTCAACGATGGCGCTGCGGCCATGCTGGTCGCCTCCGATGCGGCGGCGAGGCAGCACGGACTTATCCCGCGAGCGCGGGTCATCGCGATGGCTTCCGCTGGTGTCGCCCCGCGGGTCATGGGCGTCGGCCCGATCGAGGCAGCACGCAAGCTGTTCGCCCGCACGGGTTTCTCGGCAAAAGATTTTGACGTGATCGAGCTTAACGAAGCTTTTGCCAGTCAGGCGATCGCGACGCTCCGTGATCTGGAGATCGATCCCTTCGACCCGAGGGTGAACAGAAATGGGGGCGCCATCGCGCTAGGTCATCCGCTGGGCATGTCGGGCGCGCGCATCACAATGAGCGCGGTAGAGGAGCTGCAGCGCAATGGTGGCAGATATGCGCTCGTCTTCATGTGCATCGGTGTGGGCCAAGGCATCGGTCTTGTGCTGGAGCGGGTGTGATGTCGGACACAATCACAACGGGCGACGGATGCCGCATCGCGTATCGGTTCGACGGCCCGGCCGACAAACCAATATTGCTGCTCTCCAGTTCGCTCGGCACAACGATGGACATGTGGGAGCCCCAACTGGCCGCGTTCGTGGAGCAGTTCCGGGTACTACGCTACGATACGCGTGGACACGGCGGATCAGATGCGCCGCCCGGATCATATTCACTTGATCGCCTTGGGCGGGATGTCGTGGAACTCTTGGATGCGCTCAACATCCCACGCGTCCATTTCTGTGGGCTTTCACTCGGTGGCATGGTTGGCCAGTGGCTGGCTTTGCGCGCATCCGAGCGGATCAACCGTCTTGTCCTTGCCCATACCAGTGCCTTTATGGGGCCGCCGTCAGCATGGGACGGACGCATCGCTGTCGTGCGGGAGAAGGGCATGGCCGCAGTCGCGGACGCATCGATCGAGCGCTGGTTCACGGCCGAGTTTGTTGGAACGAGCGACGCAAGTCTGGCCAAGGTACGCGCCATGCTGCTGGCGTTGAACGTCGATGGCTACATCGGCTGCTGTGCGGCCATTCGCGACATGGACTTGCGCCGGCTGGGTGGACTGATCGACCTTCCAACCCTTATCATCGGCGGGGACGCCGATCCTGCGACTCCTCCGGCTCACAGCGAAGCGCTGGCGGGCGCGATCCGCGGATCAGGGTTGCATCTGCTGTCCGCAGCGCACCTCGGCAACATGGAAAAGCCGGCAGAGTTCGCATTCGCGGTTCTAAACTTCTTGACCTCGTCGCCCGTCGAACTGGGCGGGGCGATGCCGACCTAACCTTTCACCACCTGCGACGACCTCGATCCGGGCGGCACGAACCGCCTGGGCGTCTTCAGCCGCAGTTCTCCAGGGAGAGAATGTATGAAGCGAATTTCGATCCTTGCCTGCACCGTGCTTGCTCTCGCCGCAGCCGCCCCCGCGTTTGCCAGCGAAAAGGGAGGCGGAGCCTATCCTAACGGCGCCGAGGCGCTGGCGATCGCCGCGCTTCCCCCACCCGGCGACTATCTAATCAACTACTCGAACTTATTGAGCGGCGATTTGGATGAGACAGTAGCGGCGATCAGGATGAGACTCTGCGGCCGTGACGGGAGCGAGATTGTCGCGGCGCGACAGGCAATGCAAGGCCAACTTTGGTGTTGATCGCCGCTCCGCGACAGACGGTGTCTCAGCTTGATTGTCGCTGGAGGGCTGCGCGGCGTCGGTAGCTCTCGACGTTCATCTCGAAGATGGTGGAATGATGAACGAGGCGATCGACAGCGGCGAGCGTCATGGCGGGGTCAGGGAATACGCGCGACCAGTCGCCGAATGGCTGGTTGGCGGTAATGAGGGTTGATCGGCGTTCGTAGCGGGCGCTAATCAGTTCGAAGAGGACGGAGGTTTCGGCCTGGTCCTTGGTGACGTAGGCGAGATCGTCGAGCACGAGCAGGTGATATTTGTCGAGCTTGGCGATCGCACTTTCGAGGGCGAGCTCACGGCGCGCGATCTGCAGTTTCTGGACGAGATCCGAGGTACGGGTGAACAGGACGCGCCAGCCCGCCTCGATGAGTGCCATGCCGATTGCAGCGGCGAGATGGCTCTTCCCGCCGCCCGGTCCGCCAATCATGATGAGGTTGGCCCCCTTCTCGAGCCAGCTGTCGCCGGCGCAGAGCGCCATGATGTGAGCCTTCGAGATCATCGGCACGTTGGTGAAGTCGAAGGTGTCGAGGGTCTTGCCTGGTGGCAGGCGTGCTTCTGCCAGGTGCCGCTCGATGCGTCGCCGGTCGCGTTCGGCGATCTCATGCTCGGCGAGCGCGGCGAGGAAGCGGGTGGCCGGCCACGCCTCCTTGTCGGCGCGTTCAGCGAACTGGAGCCAGGCCTGCTTGATGGCAGGCAGACGCAGTTCGTTGAGGATGAATGCGAGGCGCTGGGTGTCGACAGCGGGGTTCATGCGGCCGCTCCCGTCAGCAGAGTGTCGTAGACGGCAAGCGAGGGCAATTGCACCGAGACGACCGGCAAGCTGGCCGGGTCTGGTGAGAAGCGTGCTCGTAGCTGCGTGAGGTCTGGCAGGCGCCTGGCGTCCAGATCCGCTGCCAGAACATCTGCCAGCTCTGCTTCGCAACCCCGCTCATGCGCGAGCGAGAGCAACTCGACCATGATCTTGCAGGCGACGCGCTCGGGCAGTTGTTCGATAAGACGGTCGAATGTCCGGCGATACGCTTCGCGCGGAAAGATCTGGTCGCGGTAGACGAGGTTCATCAGCGCCATAGGTTTGCGCCGCAGGCTGTGAATGACGTGCCGGTAGTCGACGACGTGTCCGTGCTTGCCGTCGCTGGGCGTTCGTCCGCGACGGAGCGTCATGAGACGCGTCGCGCCGAGGAAGATATCGAGGCGGTCGTCATACAGGCGGACCCTCAGCCTGTGGCCGATGAGGCGCGACGGGACCGTGTAGAAGACCTTCTTCAGCGTGAAGCTGCTGGTCGAGGTGACGGGGACAATGCTCTCCTCATAGTCGCCGGTGCGAAGCTGCGGGAGCGGCTGCAGCGTTGCGCGCTCGGCATCGATACGAGCCGCGTTGCGTCGGTTCTTGCGCGCGACGATCTCGTCGATGAAGGCGCGATAGGCGGTCAAATCGTCGAAGTCGCCGGATCCGCGCATCAACAGTGCGTCGTTCACGGCATATTTGAGATGGCCGTGGGGGCTTTCGATAGCGCCGTTCTCATGGGCGACACCGCGATTGTTGCGCGTCGGCTCCATCGCATAATGCTCGCAAAGCGCATCATATCGCCGCGTCAGGTCAACTCTGGCGTCAGCGTCGAGATTGCGGAATGCGGCCGACAGGCTGTCACTGCGGTGTAGGCGTGGCGCCCCGCCTACCGCCCACAGGGCGTTCTGCAGTCCCTCGGCCAAGGCGACATAGCTCTCGCCGCCGAGGATGACATGGGCGTGCTCGAAACCCGACCAGACCAACCGGAAGTGATAGAGGAGATGCTTGAGCGGCTCGCCGGCGACCGTGACGGGCACATCGAGGTCGCCCATATCGGTGAAGTCCGACAGGCCCATGTGGCCGGGCTCGTGGGTCTGACGGAAAATGACTTCCTGGTCCTGACCATGCCGCGCACGCCATGTCCGGATGCGCCGCTCCAGGGTCCTCCGGATACCGGGCGACAGATCCGAATGCCGGCGAAGCATCTCCTCAAATATGGCAACGGCCCGCAGGCCGGGAGCCGCCTGGAGAAGTGGGACAATCTCGGTGTCGAAGATCTCTGCCAGCGGGTCTGGTCGGCGCCGACCTCGCGGCTCCGCCTTCTGGGACGGGAGTTTGCCGCCCTTGAGCAGCCGATAGGCGGTCGCCCGGCTGATACCGGCCTTGGCCGCTGCCACGGGCACCGGGTCGCTTTGACGATGTTTCATAAAGAGCCTCGTTTGATGATCGTTGACGTGTCGACCGCTCACCTGCGCTCTTCCCTCAAGGAAAAGCCCAGATGTAGGCCGGTCACGACCACCAAAGCCCTTCGAAAGGGCTTCCGTTTGGGGCTGTCGGCTCCGGGCTACGCCCTACGCCGACAGCCCCAAACGGAGTCTCATCTTGATTGACGCTGCTGTCTCACCTTCATCGCCGCGCAGCACGAACTATTATAATGCGGATCGTCTTAACGATAGCGATGGCCACAGCAGCGTCCCCGACTTCTCGATTGACGCCTTCGCCAATGTCTTTCGCTACATCCATGTCACTGATCGTAAGATCCTGGGCGCTAGTTGGGCGCAGCAGGTGATCTGCCCCCTTCTGAGTGGTCCAAAATCTCTGTTATTTTGGATCATGAAGGAGTTTGGAAATGGGTAAGAGGCACAAGCCGGAAGAGATCATCGGCAAGCTGCGGGAAGCTGAGATCGTGTTGGCGCAGGGCGGGACGACAGCGGATGCGTGTCGGCGGATCGCGGTTACCGAGCAAACCTATTATCGCTGGCGCAAGGAGTATGGCGGTCTGAAGACCGACCAGGCCCGGCGGATGAAGGACCTGGAGAAGGAGAATCTCAGGCTCAGGCGGGCGATCTCTGATCTGACGCTCGACAAGTTGATCCTGCAGGAGGCCGCTAGGGGAAACTTCTGAGCCCCGCGCGGCGACGGCGCTGCATCGATCATGTTCGTGGTGAGTTGGCAGTATCCGAACGACGGGTCTGCCGGGTGCTTGGCCAGCATCGATCGACACAGCGTAAAGTGCCGCGTGGGGCTGATGATGAAGATGCGCTCACCGACGATATAGTGGCGCTTGCGCGCCAATACGGTCGCTATGGCTATCGCCGGATTACGGCTTTGCTGCGCGATGCAGGATGGGTGGTGAACCGCAAGCGGGTCGAACGGATCTGGCGACGCGAGGGACTGAAGGTGCCGCAAAAGCAACCCAAGCGGGGCCGGTTATGGCTGAACGACGGCTCGTGCATCCGGTTGCGACCTGAGTATCCAGGGCACGTCTGGGCATACGACTTCGTCGAGGGCCGCACCCATGATGGCCGCAAGTTTCGCATCCTGACGGTCATCGATGAGGCCAGTCGCGAATGCCTGGCCTTGATCGTGGCGCGGCAGCTCAAACACGAAGACGTGCTAGCGGCTTTGGCCGACCTTTTCATCGCACGTGGTCCGCCTGCCAATATCCGGTCGGATAATGGCAGCGAATTCATCGCGACAGCAGTCCAGAAATGGCTGGAACAAGTCGGCGTGAAGACACTCTACATAACCCCAGCGTCTCCCTGGGAGAACGGCTACAACGAAAGCTTCAATGGGTCGCTTCGCGACGAACTGCTCAACGGCGAGATTTTCTACACCCTTACCGAAGCAAAGGTGCTGATCGAAGCCTGGCGTCGGCACTACAACACGATCCGCCCCCACAGCAGCTTGGGCTATCGACCACCAGCCCCAGAAGCAGCTTCGCCGCCATTGCCGCCTTCCGGTTCCGCTTCGCTCCACCTCCAGGCGCCAATGGCAACGGAGGCGACAATGCACTAACAATCATCACGGACCACTCAGTGGGGGCCGGTCACAGGTATTCGTTCCAGTCGTAGATCTGACGGTTCATGCGGCCGGGCAGCGCGGTCACCGTTTTGGTGTCGGAGACGTCATCGTCGATCCGTTTATCCTGGGTTGGCACTTCAAGAACAACTGGCATGTCGTGGCGGCGGTAGACACGTGGGTGCCTGTCGGTTCCTACAATCGAGATGATCTGGCCAACATCGGCCGCAACTACTGGACTTTCGAGCCCGTGCTTACCGCGTCGCACTTCAATCCGGCCGGCGGTCCAGAGGTATCTGTCAAGCTGATGTACGACTTCAACACGAGGAACAAAGCTACCGACTACCGCACGGGACAGGAGTTTCACACCGACTTTGCGGTTGCCTACAACTTCAATCCCGTGACCGTTGGTCTGAACGGGTATTATTATAAGCAGACGACCGACGATAAGCAGAACGGCGTCAGGGTCGGCGACGACGGATACAAAGGTGAAACGCTCGCGCTTGGTCCGGTGGTTCGCTACCAAGCAGGCAAGGTCCCGATCTCGTTCCAATATCAGCATGAGATGTTTGCACATAACCGCCCGCAAGGTAGCAATTTTTGGCTCAAAGCGGCGTTCCGGTTCTAGGGTCAGGACCCATTGATCTGAGAGGCACGATCTGATTCAGGCTCCCTGAGGAGACCGCGCATGAGCGACCTGTACTGGCTGACCGACGAGCAGATGGCGCGGCTCGAGCCATATTTCCCAAAGAGCCACGGCAAGCCGCGAGTTGATGATCGGCGGGTGTTGAGCGGCATCGTATTCGTCAACCGTAACGGACTGCGCTGGTGCGATGCACCCAAGGAGTATGGCCCCCACAAGACGCTCTACAACCGGTGGAAACGGTGGGGCGGATGAGGGTCCCCCGGTTTCTCATCCAATCTGAAGGTGAGTTTCCGGCGTTCATTCGGCCGCTCTGATGGCCGCGGCGGCAGCATATTCGAGCGGCGTCATCCAGCCAAGCGATGTGTGAGGGCGGCTCTCGTTATAGTCCCGTCGCCAGGCCTCGATCTTGGCTCGAGCGTCCGCGATGGATAAGAACCAATGTGCGTTCAGGCACTCGTCACGAAGGCGACCGTTGAACGACTCTACGAACGCGTTGTCGGTTGGTTTGCCCGGTCGGCTGAAGTCCAACGTGACGCCGTTCTCGTATGCCCAGCGGTCGAGAGCCTTCGAGATGAACTCCGGCCCATTGTCCACGCGAATGGTCTTGGGCGCGCCGCGAGTCGACGAGATCCGTGCCATCGCCTCGACCACCTGCTCGCCCTTGATCCCCTGGTCAACGTCGATCGCCAGCGCTTCGCGGGTGAAGGCGTCGACCACGGTCAGCGCCCGTAACCGCCGGCCGTCGAACAACGCGTCAGAGACGAAATCCATCGACCACATCTCGTTCGCCGCGAGTGCAGCAGGTTGGCGTTTGCGGTTGGCAGCGCTGACGTTGCGTCTTGGCTTCTTGAGCCGAAGGCTCAGTCCATCATTCCGATATAGCCGATAAACACGTTTGTGGTTCACGACCCATCCTTCCCTGCGCAACAGGATGTAGATCCGGAAATAGCCATAGCGCGTCCGCGTCGCCGCCAGATCACGGATGCGCATCACCAGCGGTGTCTGGTCCGACTTGTGCGAGATGTAGCGCACCGACGACCGCTCGACGCCCAGCGCCGAGCAACTGCGCCGCTCACTCACGGCATGGGACGCCTGGACGTACGCGACGAGCTCGCGCCGTCGTCCAGGCGTCAGAGCTTGTGGGATGGTCCGCCCCCTTACGGTTTGGACGAGTCGGGTGCATCATAAGCGCCTTCATATCGAGGAGGACCGTCATGACAGAAGTAGCAGTGGTCGGCATCGACATTGGCAAGACCTCGTTTCACCTGATCGGCTTGGATGTCGCGGGATCCATCCAGTGGAAGAAGAAGCTTAGCCGATCTCAACTGATGCGACATATGGCGGCGCTGCCAAGATGCTTGGTTGGCATGGAGGCGTGCTGTGGTGCCCATCATCTCGCTCGCGAGCTGTCAGCGCTGGATCATGACGTTCGATTGATGGCGCCTCAGTTCGTGAAGCCGTTCCTCAAATCCAACAAGAACGACTACCTCGATGCCGAGGCGATCGCCGAAGCCGTTCAGCGACCGACTATGCGGTTCGTACCGGCCAAGTCTGTTGAGCAACTCGATTTACAAGCTCTACACCGGGTACGTGAACGGCTCGTCAGCAGGCGTACCGCAGTCATCAACCAGATCCGCGCCTTCCTGCTCGAGCGAGGCATCGTATTCCGCGCTGGACGTCAGCACATGGCGCGCGAAATGCCCTTGCTGTTCGTGGACGAGCGCTCGACGCTCTCATCGCGCATGCGCACCCTCCTGCAGCGGCTCTGGGAGGAATGGCAGACGCTCGACCAAGATATCGCCGCGGTGACGAAGGATGTGGAAGCGATCGCGAAGACAGATGAGGCATGCCGTCGGCTTCTCGCCATTCCTGGTGTCGGGCCTCTAGTGGCCACAGCGCTCGTCGCGGCCGTGGCCGACGGTACGGGCTTTAAACGGGGGCGTGACCTCGCGGCCTGGCTCGGGCTTGTCCCACGACAACACTCGACCGGCGGAAAGCCGAAGCTGCTCGGCATATCCAAGCGTGGCAACAGCCACCTTCGCCGGCTTTTCATTCACGGTGCTCGGTCGGCGAGCATGCATATGAAACGCGAGCATGGCCTTGGGCCTTGGCTCGACCAACTGGAAACAAGAACACACAAGAATGTCGCGGTCGTCGCGCTGGCTAACAAGATCGCCCGGATCAGTTGGGCAGTGCTGGCACGTCAGGAAGAGTATCGGCCCCCCATGCCGATCGCCGCCTGACGCTCTAACCGCAACACCCAGGTCTGCAGCACGAGGAGTGATGGCAAACAGTCGATGGCGATACGGTCTAAGCCTGAGCAAAAATGCAGCCGTTAAAGGCTGAACTAGCTTGTTAGGACGACCGTGCGCGTATCCCATCATGGCCAGGGATCGAGATGTCCCACAAACAGGCCGGATACATTTACGCAGACTGTGCAGCCTATCGCGTTTCATGCTTGCCAGACGGGGGCGGACCATACATTTTTTGCCAGGACATCCTGCAAAATGTGCTTGTCCAGACTCAGGTCGGCAACCAGCTGTTTCAGCTGCCGGTTCTCGTCCTCAAGCTGCTTCAGGCGCCTCAGCTCGCCGACGCCGAGACCGCCGTACACCTTCTTCCAACGGTAGAACGTCTGCTCCGAAATCCCCATCCGCCGGATGACTTCGGCCACCGGTGTACCGGTTTCTGCCTGCTTCAACGCGAAGGCAATCTGCTCGTCTGTGTACCTAGATTTCTTCATTTCCAGCTCCTTGCCCGAAGGCTCTCAAGGCCGGAAAACTCTCGCTCAAAATGGACTAAAAAACAGGGGGGACGTCAGGATCAGACCGGCCCCGCTCAGGAGGTCCATCCATGATCATCGAAACCCGGAGGTTCCCTTCGCTCTCTTCACTCTCCGCGATCCGGTCTCGTTCCGGCGCCGGACGATCCGAGTGATCGCTGTTCCCCGATCGCCCGGCACGAGCAATCAGGGAATGGCGTCTGAGGCGGACGGGCCGACCCGATGTGGAAACCGGCCCTTCGGTTCACCCGACGATCGTCTCGACCACGCGCTTCCGCGCCGCGGCGGGTTTGGCCGTTCCGGCGGTATCCGCGGTCGGCTTGCGGCCTAGGCCAATGCGGTTCGCCATCGCCCGACGGCTCTCCGAGTAGTTGGGCGCGACCATGGGATAGTCGGACTTTAGATTGTACCGTTCACGGTATTGTTCGGGCGACATGCCGTTGGTCGAAAGATGACGACGAAGCGTCTTGTACGGCTTTCCGTCGATCATGCTGATTATGTGGTCGGGGCTCGCCAGCGATTTGCGAACCGTGACGGCGCCGATGTAGTCCTTTGGCTCTTCCGCGGTCGTCTCGGCGGGCTGTGCGCCACCGAGAAGCGATGAAACGGAGGCATGCATCTGGGACAGGAATGCTGGTACATCTTCAGCTGACGTACGTTTATTCGAGTTGCTGAGCCAAGCGATCGTCAGTTCGGTCGCGAGTTCGACAGCGTTGGGGGCGTAGGTATCGTCGGACATGTAATACTCCAATTGTTCGAGCGCCCTTAGTGGCGGATTTAAGCTTTGACAACAATTGTGTACCGATCGGTATAATGATTATTACGTCCCTGTCGTGTCCGCAAAGTCAAGTTCGCCTCCGCACTGGAGAAGGAGGAATGGCTCGAATAGTCCTTTGCAGGTCGCCATCGGAACTCTGCCGTAGAGAACGTCGTGGAGCGAGGGCGGCTTGATCTGGCTGGCCAGGACTTCTGATACCGCGGACGCCCGAAGATCGGCTCTCGCTTCCGTCTCGGCTACCTCATCGAACTACCGGCCCAATCATCGCGGGGGCGTCGCGCCGATCGCGCCGAACCCGATCGGCAGGGGTCAGCGACGCGGTATCAGCTCAGTCGACTGAAACGTGGCGACACGAGGTTGTTTCTTCATCGCATAAGCGCCCACGGATCAGACCGTTGCAACGGGGTGGAAGCCCACTGCTGGGACGGTGCAAGTCGATCAGCTCTGAGCACTACGAGGATGATCTCCGGAACATATGCACATGTGCATAGTTTAGGTGTTATGAAGCTGCCACATGACAACTCGGGAAGACCCGACCCAGACGCGACGTTGATCGAGCGCCTGCTGTTCCAGGCAAGCGTCGAGCGTCGCACCCACCTCGCGATTTCGCCGTCTGGAGGAACGCACGTCGCTGCGGTTGACGAGGGAAGCCATCCGGAACGTGTGGCCTCTTTGATCCTGGAGGAGGTGCTGACGAGCGAACTCGGCCCCGCGGTGAACTGCGCCACCTACCTGACGAGAGCGGCCAGCCTGCAGCACATGGCGATCCCGTCACTGAACGTGCTGATGACGAGCGTCCACGGGATCGAGCTTGCTCCACTTGCGGGACGTGGACTCGCGGTCGCCCTTTGCGACCTCATGTTCTACGCCGGTGGCGGGGCATGCAACACCGGCTCCGTCGATCTCCAACTGGCGGTGGGAATGGACGGACGGTATCTGGCGGTAGGCCTCGTGGCGTACGGAAGCGTTAAGCCCGTCGCTTCGGCTTCCGCAACTGCGACGATGCTGCGCGCAGCGGCCATCGTCTCGGCTCTGAGGGGTGATTTCGTGCGCGCCTACGAGCCCGCCAAAATGACGTTCGGGATCCTCGTCCCCTACTTGGACGTGGCCGTTAACGGTACGACCGGCCACACTGGCCGCAGCGGGTTCTGACGCGATGCCGTCTGAACCGAAGAGAGGCGACGCCGACCGTGCTCGCGTCGGGATCGCCGCAGTCTTATCTGCCGGTACGCGTGCAATGGGCATGGGGGCCGTGGCATTGGTCCGGATCGCTCCTGCGATCGATAAGCTCGAGACGCCTGGCCATTTGCTGCGAACGAGACGGTCACCGGCTTCTGAGTGGTTGTTGGCGGTGGTCGGTAGGCTGACCTCGCTGGACGAATTCGTGGGACGAGTATCGTACAGTTGGCGCGCCGCTGTTCGGCTCCCCGATCATGCAGCTCTCTCGAAGCCGTTGAGCGGCGGCCGCGAAGCGCCTGGGGGCTCCGTACCGCACAGATTTGCGTTCCTCAAATGAGCGTGAAGCAGACAAAATCGCTGATCACGCCGCAGCAGGCCGCCGTCCACGCGCTTTTCGTTGAAACGGGGTCGATGTCGGACGTCGCCCGTACCTTGCGTTTAAGCCAGATCCGGGTCCGAGAGGCGCTCGTTCAGTACCAGCGCAACGTCATGAGATCGCTCGGAATCGCTCCTCCGCCGTTGCGCGAGATGCTTCGGGGGGACGTCGTCACGCGGTTCGGCGTATCGAGAGCGGAGGTCGGGGGGCGCCCCGCCAAGCATCTTCAGTCCGACCCGATGATCTCCGGACATGTCCGGGAGATCGATGGACGAGCTGAGGTGCAAAGGCGGCGGCCGGCTCAGCCGATCTCTAGAAGCCGACGCCTGATCGTGACGGCGGCGGAGACCGGGGGGCGCGTGCACGTCGGATTCTGGAACAATCTTCAGGCATTCGCCGCTCGAACCGGGGCGGAACTAGCCGTGTTCCGCGTGGGCGAGGTGGGTTTGATCGCGGACGACCAAAGCGGCCTGAGAAGGCATCTTCGCGAAGGGCCGATCAATCTGGCCGGCGTCGTCGACGTCGCAGGCGATCTGCGACTCGCGCCGAACGCCTCCAGGCCGCTTGCCGGATTGGAGCGCCGGCGCGCCGCGGGATGGACCGTGGTTCCCCATCCAACCGTCCAGCTCGAAACGCTTTCGCGCGTAAGGGCCGAGGGTCTCAAGGTTCATCTCACGTCGGGGGCGGTGACCTTGCCGAAAAACAGGAGCGCGTCCCTGACCCGCTCTGAGGTCGGAGCAGTGATCGTGGATGTCGCAGGTGACGGACATGCGCATTGTCGTCATCTCCTCGCGCCGGCTGACGGGACGGGCGACTTCCAGGACCTGAAGCTTCGCGTCAGCGGCGGGTCTGTTTCCGGCGGTTGCAGAGTGGAGGCGTTGACCTTCGGAGACATTCACCACGCTCATCTCGATGTCGAGGTCGCCAAGGCGACTTGGGGAGGTGGTCGATCGCCTTCGCTGGTTGATGAGCTGCGGCCCCGATTCATGGTCTTCCATGACGTCTGCGACTTCGATGCGAGAAATCATCATCACGCGGCGGACCCCCATAAGCGTTTCGCTCAACTGGTCGCGATGGGTGGCGACGTCCGGAACGAGATGGCCTCAAGCGCGGCGTTCCTGGCTGGCACACGACGGAAATTCGCACGTAGCGTGGTTGTCGGATCGAACCATGATCTCGCGTTGCTGCAATGGCTGCGCGAAGCCGACTTCAGGGACGATCCGACGAACGCGGTGTTCTTCCTGGAGGCGTCGCTGGCCCTCTACCGGCGAATCGAGGCGGGGCGTCCGGTGGACGGGCTGTTCGAACAGATGATGCGGCATTTGGCGGCCGACGACCTCGGCGAAGTGCGTTTCCTCAAGCCAGAAGAGAGCTTCCGGGTGGCTGGGGTCGAGTGCGCCATCCACGGGCATCAGGCGTCCGACGGTCGACGCGGATCAATGCCACTGTTCGAACGAATGGGCATCAACGCCACACTGGGGCACACGCATCGACCGACGACCCGTGGTGGCATCTACTGCGCCGGCGTCTGTCAGACGGAGCTAGAATACGCGCGAGGGCCTTTGACGAATTGGGCCGTCGGCCACGTCGTCACCTACGCCACCGGCGCCCGTCAGCATCTCTTCTTCAACGGCGGGAGGTTCTTCTGATGCGCGTCCGGTTTCGAGGTGGTGACTTTCGGCATGACGAACGCCGTTCGTCGGAAAGGGCGCGTGTTCAGTTCCACAGGGATGCCTGCGACGAGCGGGCGTAGCGCAGGCGACCCAAGATCGAGCGGGTTGCCGAGTTCGGAGAACGTGATGACCAGTGCCAAGAATGCCGACAGGGTTACCAGTGCGACGCGGCGGCGGTGTTGCGTCCTGGACATCGAGGTAGCCCCGGACCCCCATGCCCGCGTGCTGGCAGGACGCCGAGGTTCCGTTCCGATGAGTTCCCCACTCAATCAGATTGTCAACGCTTCCGCGATGACGTTCTACAGCGATGCGCTCGGCCGGCTGGATGGCTTCGACCTGACCTCGTTTCACAGGGACGAATACGGCGAGGCTGACGTGGTCGACAACGTCGAGGCGATACTCGACCACGTGAGAGGTGATGACGGCTTCCTGGTCACCTACAACGGCATCGCTCACGACCTGCCCGTCCTACGCGCGCGACAGCTTCGCTGGTGGCAGTGCTCCGGTCGCGGAATTGCGGAGTTCGCCGAAGGGCAGGGCGAGCACATCGATCTCATGATCGAGATGGCGGGCGCCGGCGGGCGCTGGGCGGCGCTGTCCGACGCTTGCGCTAGCGTCGGCTTCTCGCTGCGGGGACCGGTGCCGATCGGCGAGACGCCGCACCTGCCCTACGAGACGGAGAAGTGCGAGCTGGACGTCGTCGGGACGTCGGTCCTGATGCTGTACGTTCTCGCGGCGAAGGCGAGATCGGTCGAACCGCTTTCCCGTGGCCTCCCGGCCCTTGGACGGCGGCTGCGCACGTTGGCTGCCGCTCGACCGCATCTTGAGCGATTTGCGCTCAGCCCGCTTCTACAGGACGACGCACGCGCCTGGGGAAGCGAAGGCGGCGTGGCGACCTGAGGGGGCTCGATTGCCGGACTCAAGTTTTCACCGCGGCGATGCGTCGCCATGCCGACACGGACGCTGGTATCCTCTTTGGCTGGCGGCTATCTGATTAGCCGGAGGCGAATGTGGAACTCGGGTTCGGGCAGCTGCTCGACATCGTTGCGGAAATGCATCCTGGTGTTGATCCCGGGATCGTCAGCGCGCGCCTGAAGTACTTTCAGCGCCTGCCCGAGCCGTTTCCTTCCAAGGCGACCGTCATCGGAGCAGGCGCGCGGGCGGAGTATTCGGCGGACGACCTGCTCGGACTTGTTCTCGCGTTCGAGGTCCTGGCATCGGGTATCGCGCCTTTGCAGGCGGCGACGTTGGTGCGTGACGGGTGGAAGAACCTCTCCCGGTCGTTTGCGAAGGCTTGGGCAGCGCGTGCGCTGCACGAACCCATGGTCGTCATGATGCGCGTTGAGGGATTGGGATCCAAGCGGGGGGCGGCGGGTTCCACGACGGTCGGCGACGAGGTGGACCTCCGGAACTGGGCGGTGGGTAAGGATACGGAGGACCGGCGCCTCGTGGTCTTCGAAATGGGCAGGGTGGCGCGGTCATTGGACGCAGCACTGTCGGCGACGCAGCCCTTCAAGCGCGTACTGACGATCTTGAAGCTCATCGAGACTTGGCGGCAGGCGGTATTGGCGCAGGTTCCCATCAGGCGTACCGGGACGTGACCGGGGCGACACCGGTTCGCAAAGTCGGAGATGGCTACCAGCAGGACGAGCGACAATCAGATTGCACATAACGATCCCGGGCAACGTCCGTGAGGATCGCAAGCGTCGACAAACCGAACGGAGTACCGTTCAATTCGCAGTCACTTGAGGCCAGTGTTCCTCTATTCGAGCCATCGTCTTCAGGGCCGATGGAAGGCCCGTAGTTAGGCTTGGCCTGTCGGGAGCCTGGCGCGCCAGCTCCTCGAATATCGAGATCGCTTCCAATATCTGCATGTAGGCACGGTGAGGATCCGTCTGAAGCTGCATGATGGCGAGATCGGCGCGTCCCGCCGCGAGGCCACTCAGCGCTTCGAGAGATCCTCGGTCGGCGTCGTAAAGTAAGCGCGGCCTGAAGCCCGCCTTGTTGGCGGAGCAGCCTGAACAGCGACGGATCTGCCAAATGCGAAAACAAGCGTTACAAACAGTTCGCTTCTTGTCGCCATATTGATGTAGATTAGTATGCCGGCACGTTGACCGGAGACTAATCTTCAGGTGCTCCTAAATTGATAAACAGCCACGAAGCTTTAATCCGGCAGCTGAGCGCACAAGGTGAACTCTCACTGGAGGATCAGCGTGCAATTTCGTCAATTTCCATGACCTTACGATCCTTCACCCCCGGCGACTATATCGGCAGGGAGGGAAAGTCAGTTTCAACATGCGCGATACTCATTAGGGGCTTCGCAGTCCGGCAAAAATTTACACGTTTAGGTGACCGCCAAATCGTATCGCTGCACGGCCCCGGCGACGCCATAAATCTTCAGAACGCGTTTCTAGAGTTTCCTGATTATGATATTCTCTCAATCGAGGATTGCGTAGTCTCTTTTGTCGATGCCTCGGCAATTAGGGTCCTGGCGGCTGAACGACCGGCAGTTGCCCGTTCGTTATTGATAGGGGCTTTCACCGAAGCCTCGACAGCGCGCGAATGGATGCTCAACATGGGACGACGAAGTGCTCGAACGAGACTTGCACACTTCCTTTGTGAGTATTTAGATCGCATGAGTTTGCGGCGGCATTCGGCCGACGAAAAATACGAATTACGGCTAACTCAGGAGCAAATTGCCGATGCGACGGGAATGACCGCTGTTCATGTCAATCGCATGCTAAAGGCCCTACAATCAGAAAAACTGATCAAGCAGCTGGGTCGTTTTCTAAGCGTGCCAAATATGGCGGCTCTAATGGACGCTGGGGAGTACAATCCGCGTTACCTTCATCTACCGCAATCTAACTTCTAGAACGCCGCGACTAGTTGTTCAAAATGGTGCCAATTTTCTGTGCATCGGTAAGCGCTTCCACATCATCGGCACCGCAGACTATGCGGCTTGCGCCACTGGCTCTACGGGTTGCTGGACCCAGTTCCAAGGCATGAGCTCGTCCCATCGCGCAGCTGGCCAATCCGCTGCGATCTTTCCAGTGACGTCGGCGATGTAGGCCTGCGGGTCGACGCCATTGGCCTTGCAGGTCTGGATGACGGTGTAGATCGCTGCGGCACGCTCGCCGTCCGTTTTCGAACCGGCGAACAGCCAGTTGCGTCGTCCGACGGCAACGCCGCGCAACGCGCGTTCGGCGATGTTGTTATCGATCTCCAGGCGCCCGTCATCAAGGAAGCGGCACAGCGCGGGCCATCGCTTCGTGCCATAGGCGATAGCCTTGGCCATGTCTGACTTTGGCGACAGCCGACGCAGTGCCGCGTCCAATGCCTCGCGTAGCGCATCGACCAGCGGCTTCGTCCGGGTCTGCCGCGCCGCCAGCCGCACGTCGGGCGGCCTGCCGCGGACCTCCGCTTCTATGCCGTACAAGGCGCCGATGCGTTCCAGAATGTCGGTGGTCAGCGGCGTGGCAACCCGCTCGTGCAGGTCGAACACCTTGCGCCTGAAATGAGCCCAGCATGCGACTTCGGTGGCGCCGCTTCGATAGAGACCGTCGTAACCTGCATAGGCGTCGGCCTGGAGGAAGCCTCGAAATCCGGCAAGATGGGCTTGCGGGTGTGCACCGGTGCGGTCGGCCGTGAAGCGATACCATGTCGCCGGCGGGGTCGTGTTGCCCGAGGCTCGGTCGTCGACCGCATAGACCCACAGCCGCCCGGTCGCGGTGCGTCCGCGGCCGGGGTCGAGCACGGGAACGGGCGTGTCGTCCGCGTGGATCTTGTCGCCTTTCAGCACTTCCTCGCGGATGCGGCTGACGATGGGGTCGAGCAGCGCGGCTGCCTGACCGACCCAGCCAGCCAGCGTCGAGCGGTCGATGTCCAGGCCTTGGGCCACCATCATCTCGGACTGCCGATAAAGCGGCAGATGATGGTCGAACTTCGAGACGACGACATGGGCCAGCGTTGCAAATGTCGCCTTTCCGCGGGCGACCGCCTTCACCGGGGCAGCCGCCTGGACGATCTTCTCACAGGTCCGGCAGCTGTATTTCGGTCGGACGTTCCGCACCACGCGCCAGTGCACCGGCAGGACGTCGAGCATCTCATCGGCGTCTTGCCCGAGGCAGCGTAGCGCACCGCCGCAGCCCGGGCATGTGCAGGTGCCGGAGGCGGGTTCGTGAACGAGCTCCTTGCGTGGCAGGTGGTCGGGCAACGCACGGACTGGTGCCGGTCGCCCGGGCGTGTCTGACAAGGCCGCGCCGGTCTCCGGGACTGCGCTCTCGGTTTCCAGTTCCTCGAGCGCGAGTTCAAGCTGCGCAATCTCGCGCGTCAGCTTCTCGGAGGATGCGCCGAACTGCATCCGCCGCAGCCGGGCGATCTGACCACGCAGTGTCTCGATGAGCAGGTCGCGAGCGGCAAGTGCTGCATTGGCCCGGGCGAGCGACGCTTCCAGCACGGCAATCCGGACCTCGGCATCAGATGGGGCAAGAGGGGCTTGCGACACCTCGTTTTCATAGCAGTTCGCGCACTCTCACACGAGCAAAAATGGCGGAAAAGCTATGTTTTCAGCCTGCTAATGTTGGTGACCAAGTCCGCTCTGGGCGGCGCCAGTCGATGCCCTCCAGAAGCATCGACACCTGCGCCGATGTCAGCGCCACTGTGCCCGTCGCCGTCACCGGCCAGACGAAACGCCCCCGGTCCATCCGCTTCGAAAACAGGCATAGTCCCTGACCATCGAAGCCCTTGCGCATGTCGGTGACGCCGCACGCCAGGAATACCGGTGAGCACCGACCGCTCATTGATCGACCGCTGACGCTCGATGCGTCGTGCGTCTGATCCGGAGCAGGAGATCCATCCGGGTTCTCGACCTCGGATCGGACGGACGGACGGGCGGCGGCGGTTCGAACTTTGATCCCCTGAGCGACCCTATCTCTCCGGACAGCATTTCACCGACAGGCGGCTGCACGTGTTCTGGATGTCATCCGGCTGATAAACGTCCGTCACACCCAGATCCAATGGGGCGGTGTCCGTTTCGTCTTCCTGCAGCGCGATCGCGGGATCCAGACGTGACACCATGCCGGTCAGCAACTCGGTCGCGCGTGTCGCGGTGCTGGCGACGGCATACACGTCGCCAGGCTCGTGAGCATGCAGCGGGAGATAATTCAGCTGCTTGAACACGCGGTGACGATAGGCGGTCAGCGCTTGAGCCGCATCGTCCGATGGCAGCGTCCAGTCCGAAAAGACCAGTATGGCATGGGCTTGCCTGGTGCGCGGACCGTGGAAGGAATGGCCGAACACGCCGCCGCCGCCGGGCAGGTTGATCGCCACGAGGACCTCGACGTCGGCGGGGACGGTCTGGACGATGTGGATCGAGGCGGATGTGCCGTCGAGGTGGCGATTGGTCGAAAGCGCCTTACCGATGTTCGCGCGCAGTTCGTCGATGATGGTGGTTGCCGGAACGGGATCACGGTCCCCAATGCCGGGTCATGCGACGCGCCCCGGCTGTGCTTCTCAGAAGGCGCGATGGGGCTCGCGGGTTGGGCGGTCATCGCGGCTCGGGGGGCTCGACCGCCCGCTCGACCGATTGCTCGAATACTTGGCTGGATCGCAGCCGAGGGGGTCGCCGGAGGGGGCCGGAGGCCGCCGCAGGGGGATGTTTCGGAGGTGCTGTGCGACCATTGACGCACGTGGGGCCCAAGGAAAACCGGCTTTTTTGACGCTTAAACCGGGACAAGTTTACTGCTAGTTGTGTTCGAAACGGTTTCCTGGCGTCTGTGCCCTAGAATCCGCCATTTCCACATGCGTCAACAAGACATCGTGGTGCGCAATCAGCTAAATAGCAGGCTCCGGCGGTTATTGAAGGCTACAGCCTTCGGTAACTGAAGCACTAACACAGTATGAAGCGGACTTCTTGGATTTGCAACCGCTTTAAGTCTTGTCCAAAACTCCAGCCCTAGGGGCTTTCTGAGCACTAAGCTCCGGTTCGTCTGAAATCTGCTTCGCTCCGTGATAAGCCCGCACCCAAGGAACAACGGCCTCATCGTCGTTTGTCAGAACGTCCGACACGCCGCTAGATTCGTACCGATCGGCTTTGCGAGCGCCGCGTCCAGCTCCCCGATCCCTCCAGATTTCGTTGATCTGTGTCCCTTCATGCGTCCGCACACGGCTACAGTGATGCGGCGAGCTGACAAGCCGAGAAGCCGACGGGGGCGGGTCAGCGAACCGTCGATCCCGGCGAACGGCGTCGTCGCGGCAGTACGGCGTCCGCGCCTCCGCTTCAGCTTATGCCCCCGCGCCGCAGTCGCCGAAGCCGCTGTTGATCTAGCAGAAACAACACCAACCCACATATTGATGTATGCACCTAAAGGTACCAAACGTATTGAAAAAGGAACACAACCGCGTTAGATGGTCCGCATGGCATGCTTGGTTGGATATGGCGCTTACAGGTACGAGTTCCTGGACCACGTCGTCCCCGTGAGGCTCGTGGGGCCGGATGGTCGTCAATTTCCGAACATCTCGCGGTCGGTGAGTCGGGTCTACGAGCGCGCCGGGTACGGCGAGAAGGGCAAGCGTTGGCTCAATGCGTTTAAGTGGTCGCTCGATGTCGCGCATGCGACAATGCCGGACGCGGCGGAGCGCTACGAGATGGGCGTCGCGGAATGCCGCGCGGCGCAGGACAGATTCATCAAGGCGCTCAAAATCTCGTCGAGTGAGTCGCGTCATCGCGATGGCAGCGTCTGGCTCCACCCTCGAAAGGGGCTTTGGGGCAAGGTATCCGATGCCGTGATCGCAATGGGACTCGTGACCGAATGGCTTTCGGACGAGGTGTACGGGGGCGAGGATCCCAGCAAGGTCGATCTCGCGGTCAGTCGGGTCCATGGTAGGAAGCGCGGAACGGGGAGGGGTACGAGCAAGCGCGTCGACGTGGATCGACGGTTCAGGCTGGGCGCCAATCCGGCACATGCCCCGCGCTTCGACGACCCGCGTTTCTATGACCGTTGGCTCGAAGGTTTCCACGCGATCGGCGTCGCGGAGGTCTTCGAACGGATCGGCGACATGGGCCGATACGGGGGCGCCCGCGCATTCCAGGCGTTGGCGCTGACGCTGTATGACGTTTTCTGCAGAGCCGAGAATGAAAACGAGATTCCGGGGCCCAACAAGGGATCCGCGGGCGAGCGTCTGATGATCTTCCAGCTTCCACCCTCGCGGTGGGAAGCCCTGCTCGCTTGGATCGATGGGGGTAGGAGAATGGTGACCGGTCTCTCACTCGCACGGATTCGGGTCATGGCCTCGGATCCGCGTCAGGTCGGGCAACTGAAGACGATGTTCCTGTTCACGGAGGAGGCTGACGGCAGGGAGATCAAGTATGATCGTCTGTACCGTATTTTTCGCAGTGCCGCAGAGAAGGCCGGCCTCTACATCGCCGACGTGGAGTTCCGCGAGACGCGTCGGAAGCGCTACGTCAGCTTCCACTATCTGCGTCACGAATACGTCCACCGCCGGCTCGACGCGGCAGACAAGATGGAACCGCTGGCGAGGTCTATCGAGCGGCTGTCGATAATCTCGTACATGCGCTGGAGGCAGGGCGAGGAGATGCTCGCCTGGTATTCGGCCCACCACATCGTGAAGGTCGCGAGGGGCGCCGCGATGAAACACAACGAGAAGGTGGACGTCGAAATCGCGGACGCCAGGTTGCCGGCGGGCGTTGTATTGCCTCAGAAGGGGCAGGCCGTCAGTGCATTGATGGGACTAGTATGAGCAGGGTCCGCGTACGATCTGCGAACGTGTCGATCCTTCGGAACAGCGACAAGAAGACCCGTTGGCTCCTGGCGAAGTACGGCCTGATCGACAAAATCTGGCGAGGATGGGAGTTCCCGGGGGACGGCACCTTCCAATGTGTGTGGCGGCTGTGGATCGGCGAGGGCTGTCCGCTACCCCCGCAGTTCGTCGGAGAGGCGCGGTTCAAGGTCTACCGCAGGTTGAAGAGGGCGTTGCGGGCGGGCGGGGAGCCGCATCCCGAATGCATGCTCGTCGAGCTCATCGCGCACTGGCCCGTGGCCACGCAGTCGCAGAGGTGGACTATGTTGTCCCGGCATCTCGGCATGCCGACCCAGCCTTCCATGGCGAAGCTCGGCGAGTTGACGGGCGTGGCGAACAAGGAGACTCGTCCCATGGGTTGGGCGGAATGCGACGAACTCTTAGCCGAACTTCCGGCTTCGAAGCGTGCAGCATTCGGTGCGTTCCTTGCGCAGGAACGCGAACCGGAGATTGTCATGCCGAACGGCCGACATATCGCACGGGTGAAGAAGATCCAGAACCCGTCGGTGCGGTTGCTCGCTGCCTGTCTTCTCATTGCGGGTGCCGGGGACCGCAAGGGTCACAGCTCGAATAACAACTGGGTTCAGAACTGCGAACGGTACGACGACATCCTGCCCCCCGGCGAACTGACGCACCGGCCAGTGGAGGTGGATGCGGTGCTGCATCAATATCAGAATGGTGAGCTACGTCCAACGGACAGGCCAAACGCGCGACAGACCTCGGTGCTCATGTACAGTAGCGCCCTGAACATCGCCACCGACTTGCTGGCCCGCGTGCTCGGCGACGATGCCAGCAAGGTGTCGTCGCTTCTTCCCGCACCGCCGTTGCCCGGCTCCTTCCTCGGGAGGAAAAGCAGAAAGATGCTGAAGAAGTCCGCCCAGCCAGGGCGGGATGCTCGCGTCGATCACGTCGTCGACGTAGTCGGGCGGCTTGGTCAGATCATGGTGGCGGTCGAGAACGTGGTGCACCAGACCGAGCAGATGATGGCGAGATGTCTGATCGCTCTCGAGACCGCCGAGGCTGACCTCGATGCGGGTCTGAGGGTCGGTTTCGACTATGAGGGCCCGGTGGTGAGGGAGGATGGCTCGCTCGGCGACGTCGACCAGGTCATATCATTCCGCATTGAACGGGAAGCGACCCTGCTCGAACGCGCGCACGCGCTGGATCCTTCCGATGTAAGCATACGCAGGCGGATGCCGCGCGACCCGTCGCGCGTCGGGCGGTATGGGGAATATCACACTCCGGAGAACTGGCGCCGGCTCTATGTGGTCTACGAGGGCACGCGGCCGTCGATCGCGGGCGGCGAATGCGTGGAGCCCGGGCTTGCCGATCTGTTCCGCTGGGGGATGCTCGAGAGCCGGCGTCGCCACGCGTTGCCGATCGATGAGGAGCGCGATCGGCTCCACCTGAAGCACGGGCTGCGGAAGCCGACGAGGTCGGTCGAAGGCCTGCTGTGCACTCACCGGTCACGACGCACTGTCGCCAACATGGCAAGGACTGCGGATCCCGCGGCTGGCGCGATCGTCGTGCCTCTTCTCGAGTACTACCATGCGATGTGTTACGCGAGAATCGTCGTCAGGTACGGTATCCGCTGGGGCGCACGCTTCGGCGAGACCATGCAGCTGCGGCTCGGTGGCGACTGCTTTCGGACGCACAGGATCGCAGGCGTCGAGGAGGTGTATCTCGCGCTGAAGCCGAAGGGGTGGGTCGAATACGGTAAGTTCGGCATCGACCAGGGGACCATCGACGCGATCAGGCACGTTAAGGAGCTTTCGCACGCGCGCTGGTTTCCTGGGGTCGTGAACGAGAAGGGCGAGGACTGGCTTCCGGATACCCGCTTCGGTGACCGGAGCCGCCGCGATCAGATACCGCCGGCACCATACCTATTCGTCGGTCCGAATGGCGCGGTTCCGAACGACGTGCTCAGCTTCTACGTCGAGGTACTACTCTACCGTGTCGTCAAGGTCGGCGAGAGCGGCGCTCGTCATGGGGACCGGTATGTCTTCGCAACCATGCTCGGTCTGGACGGCGTCGGGTACGAGACGCTTGGGCATCTGCTGCACCATCGCCCTGGCTCGGCCATGGCGAAGCACTATGACCTTTCCGCGCACGTAGTTGCTGCCGACGCCGCGCGCGCGTTTAATGCCCGCGAGGATGCGGCCCTGCTCGGAAGGATCAGCGATGGATGATTTGTCTGCCGAATCTGCTTCGTCGCGTTCGGTCGATGCGGACGTGACGCAGCGTATCGTCGGACCTCGGCGGGGCTCCGCTGCAGCCAAACAGAAGCGTGACGCCGGCGGACGGTTCTCGCCCCGTCGTGCGCGCAAGGTCGCAGGCGCACCGCGCGGCCGGTCGGGAAGATCCGGCGCCAGTCATCATGCCCGCCTGTCGCACTTGGCTCTCGTCCGCGTGCTAGTCGAGCTGGAGCACCGGGTTGGCAGGCTCGAAGCCGAGAGGGATGGGGTCACTTGGAGTGATCCAGTGCAGCAGGTGCCGGCCAACGTGCACGGACTGCGCGCAGTCGAAAGCAAGCGGGTTGCGCAGACGGTGGCGATTTTGACAGACGTCATCGTGGACCTCGCCGTAGCGCGCGACGAGGTGATCAGGCACGATGCCGAGAAGCTGGCGGAGATTTTGTCGAAGCGGCTGGGCAGGAGGGTTTGGGGCCGCACGCTCTACCGGGCACCGTACGATGGCATCTGGCGGGAGCCCGAGGAGCTTGTGGGCCAGTCGATCGTCGACGGAGCCGCGAGCTTCTCGGAGCGCGCCCGCCTCCCGAGGCGTCATCTGATCTACAGGATTGAGCGCATGCAGCGGATGCGTGATGAACTGCTTGCTTTTCTCCGGACGCGGCTGGTCGCGCGCTCGGAGGAGGATCCGGACGCGTGGACCCCGCTTGCGCCCCCGCGTCCGAGAGGAAGTGCGCTGCACCTGATCTAGTGCGGGCCGGCCGTGCCGCGGCGGCCCGCGTGCTCGGGTCATGACTGGCGGTCTCTGGGGCGGTCACGGACCCGGTCCAGTTCATCCCGAGCGGCGATGAGGAGGCCCTCGCCGGCGATCCGCCCCAGCGCACCGGCCTCCACGCAGGCATCGATCGCCAGGCGCAGTGACCGAAGCAGCGCCATTCCCGCCTTCACGGGATCGGGCGCAGTGGGGATGTCCGTCGGTTGCGGCAGCGGGTCCACATTGGGATTCCAGATGTCTATCTGCGCCAAGCGACAGGTGACCGTTGCGAGGGGAGGGGTTGGTTCCGGACCGTCCGCGATGGACACTTGGAAGACGGCTTGGTCGGGCCAGCTTCGACGAAGGGCCGCGGAACGCAGCAGGGACGGATCGTCGGATGCGATCCAGCCGCTCGTAGTTGCGCCCTTCCGCGTGGGCAGTCCGGGCCGAGGCGTCGCCGGCACGGTCCATCTGAGGCGGTGCTCGCGCCCGACGCTGCGTTCTTCCGACATGGCGGTTCTCCTTGACATAAGATCAGGGCACTTTTCCGGGACGATATTGTTCGGAACGGCGGGCCTCGTGATCAGACTGCACGGTACCGGCTTCATTCACGGTTGACCGCGGTGCAGCGATCCGCGAGCTGAACCTACCCGCATCCATCGACCGACAGGTGCTCGTCAGCGACGATCCGGCCGTGCCTGTCGCCTATCGCTCCCGCGAAGCGATCGACTTCTATCTCCAGCCGATCCCCGACGGCATCTGGGAGAACGAGGTCACGGTCCGATCGACCCGCGCCGCCCGCATGTACGAACCCGGCGCATGGATCGCGCGCGTTTCCCCGACGTCGCTGCTCATGGTCGTCGCGGCCGAGGACCGCGTCACCGTCTCGGACGTGGCGCTCGGTGCCTACAAACGCGCGCTCGAGCCAAAGCGACTGACGCTGATCTCGGGCGGTCATTTCGATCCCTACCGATTCGCGTCATGGCTTTACCGAATGGCCCCTTTTCTGGCTCGGCGACTGCCGTCCGGATCAACCGACATTGAGCGTTTTTGCCGTCTTGCGTTGCCTCACACTCAGCAATCGGGAGCCGTGTTGAGGTCGGATCAGCTTTGCGACGCTCCGCCATCCACAGGCGGACTTCGTTCAAGCTCGTGCCGCTTTTCCACGCGTTTTTAACCTATCCTGGGGATTGAAGCCGCATGCGAATTTTCTCGGCGCACACGATCGTCGGATCAATGAGGTATCGCGTCCTTCGACGAAGGGTGGAGACCGCGCTGCCCACCGAAGTTCACTCTGCGGAAACCAACTGTTACCCTCGTCACAAGTTTTCGGGTCAAGCCGACGGATTGGATTGAACAACGGATGCCACCACTGACAATCATCTCCCGAACCCTCTCCGAGACGGAAGCGCTGCTGCATGGTAGCGAATTCAGCCCAAGCGAGCCAAGCTTTGACGCGGCGCGACTCCGCGCCGAGGTCGAGCTGTTTGGCGACCGGAGCCCACATGATTTCGTCCTCGTCGAATATGCGATTTGGACCGCCGAGGCGATACGGACCCTGGACGCCCGCCGCGTCGCGCATCCGTTCCACCAGGTGCGGCCGCTCGACCGAATGCAGGTCCTGCTGTCGTTGGCTCATCATGTTGTGACCGACCGTCATCAGGCGGCGCTCGATCATGGAACGGGCAAAGGGTTGGAGTCCGGAAGGAAGCCGCAAGGCCGCGCTTCGCGCGGCGTGTCCAAGATACGCCCGCAGGAGGCTTTGGAGACGGTAATCGACAGCATGATCTACGTGGTAAACGACTCGTTGGTCGGAGCTCGTTCCTCGCGGGAGGGTTCGGAAGAAGGCATCACCCCGGACAGCATCGGTACCGAAGCGGTTTACGAGTACTTCGCCTTCGCCTCCGAGTACCGCACGATCGTTGCGAGATGGCAGCGTGTCATGCTGCCGGGGGTCAAACTGCAACGGAATTATGCGCACTGGAATGTGGAGTCCGAGCCCTCCTACGGAAAGCGGGCCGCTGTCGGCGAGTTTCGCAAAGGTCAGCAGCAGATATCCGACCGCCAGCAGCGGTTGCGGACTTGGAACCATCTGGGCACGCCCAAGTCGGTGGTCATGGGTGTCAGAATGCCTTCGCGGCGGACCCATTCCTTTCGAGAGGATGGTTGGGTCTGGCGCTTCGAGGCCGTCTCGAGCGAATGGGTGATCGACGATGCCGCCAAGCTCGATCGGACGCAGATTTCCGGAGCAATGTACGCTTGGATTGCGGAACTAGCCGAGGAGGTCTTCGACGAAATCGGGACGACCGGCCGGGGGCTATTGGAGGCATGGTTGGTTCTACGTGAGTTGGCCCGTTCCTTCGTTGAGGAGGAGGGGGAGGACGGTTTGCCACCTCCGCCGCTCGTCTTGCACGACGAGGATCTAGTCGCCCATTTGGTTCTCTCCCTCGAATGTTCGGATGAGCAGGCGGCGGCGTATCTGCAATTTCTCCGCAACGACGGACAGGTTCTTCACGAGCTGTATGGGCACCCGCTGATAGATTTCGGACCGGGCAACATTCTGGTCTTCATTCCCGGCCTTCTCCATGCCGACGTCGAGCGTGTGATGGTGAGATGGCTGAGCCAGAACCTGAAGACGGCCAAGAGAACGCCGGAGAGGGGGAGGAGGAAGCAGAGGGCCAAAGCCAATGTCGATCGATACGCTCTCAAAGGTGACAGGTTCGAGGCGTTCGTCAGATCCATTCTGATCCAGGCCGTTGATGCAGCAGAGCTTCCGGGTTGGCGCGTCGAAAGCGAGGCGGTTCGCTTTGAAGGCAGCGAGACCAGGAACGGACGGGAATTCGACATCGTCATCACTTTCGGTTCGACGATCCTGATCGGCGAGGTGAAATGCAGCAGCCACCCCGCCGACCCCACGGAAATCAGGTATCGCGAGAATCTCATTTCGCGCGCGGTCGTGCAGGTCCGGGATCAGGTCGACTGGATACGGCAGAATTGGGAGGAATTCCGGGAACAGGTTTCCGTGCCGTTGTCAGCCTCGATCCAAGACCACCGCATTCTCCCGGTCGTGGTGATCGACGGCTGCTACGGGCCGGGATTTCCCGTCGATGGCGTCCCCGTGATTGATGGGGGCGATCTGAGAAGCTTCATCCTCAATGGCCGATGGGACCATGACAAGATCGGCATGGACCTGAGCGGTTGCGGAAGACTGTATTCCAACGCGGCGGAAGCGGAGATCATGCTCGAGCCGTTCCTCGAGCAATCGCCTAAGATGACGAGGTATCTGCTAGCCTGCCGACCGAGGAAGATACCCTACGGCACGTCCGCCCCGTCGACAGCGCGGTTTGACTACAACGATTGGATCGTCGACGAACGGCGCCTCGGACGCGTGTCCGAAGAACAGCTGCGCTCGATCGCGATGGAATTTCGCGATCGGGCCTTCGCCAGAGTGGTGTCAAGCTGACGTCCGACGGATTCCGAGGATCCGGGCAATGAAGGCAGGCCCGCGTCGGGTATGCCTCAACTTCGACGATCTGGGCCGTGGGAGCCACCTCCACTTGGCGGACTGGGTTCCGGCGACCAGGCCTCGGCCATCAGACGCGTCGATCCTAGTCGACCGTCCATGCCCAAATGCACTCCCTTGCTGAAGGCGGCGCGGGCGGAGCGGACGGCGAGTCCGGGGGAGGGGATCATGACGGGGGAGCAAGTCGCCGCGGTTGCACGGCACCCGGCGCATAACCACGACATTCGATACTATGGCCATCCGAGGCACAATGGAGACAAATCACCCGCCGCCGCTGGTTTTCGCCTGGTCATCTGTGCTCGAGCCGCCTCACGCCTATAAGCGAGATGGATGGGCCACCGCGACGATACCAAGGTCGGCCGACTCGCAGATGGTTCGCCGGCACGCCTGCCGGCCTGCAGCAGCGGCTGTCGCGAGGCCGTGCAACGGCCTTCCCGATATATGAGTATTTGATTTGAGAGGTAAGGTAGAGGGGAAAATAGCGAGGGCTGCGGCCCCGCGGCTCCGCCTGTACAGAGGCGGATGTTAAGAATTCGTTACCGGGTTTGGATCGGCAGCTGTTGAAAGCTGCCGATCCGAGCGATCATTCGGCTTGCTCGAATGTCGTAGCCAGCGTGTCGAAGTCGAGCACGGTCACGAGCGCCCCGATAGGCGACACGACGGGAGCCTTGCCGGGGTTGCGCGCCGCGCGTGCAAGGACGGCCGTGCGCGCAAGCTCGTCGCCCGACTCCGGGAAGTCGCCGACCATGTCCTTGAAGATGGCGCGACCCTTGGAGTTTATTTTCAACATGGCATTGAGCGCAGGAAAAAGCAGAACCGCCGCGCTTTGGCGGTCGCGTTTCCAAAGGCGACCGTTCGGAATTGCGAGAGCTTGCTTCAGGCCGTCCGTCAGAACCGCGTGGAAGCCGCAGGGACCATCGTGGGGCTTGGACGGATCGAAGGATGCGAAGACCATTTGATAGTTCTTGTTAAGCCCGAATTTCGCCAATTCCTTTTCGTCCGCTTCCGAGGGCGGTGGTCCGCCAAGGAAGATCGTGTCGACGTCGGAACGCCCGCCAAGGCTGCGTGGTGTCATTTCATGGCGTATGGCTACGGTCACGTCGTTGATGCCGTTTGAATCGAACGTGTTGCTCATGCTGCGTCCTTCCGCTGCGCCCTGCGGGCGCTAGGTTTCGATGAATGAAGTCTTCAAGAAGTTTTCCCCTTCCTGATGATCTTCGATCAACAACCATCATGATCAACACAGGATGCTTGGTGCGGCTAGGTTTCGGTTGGCCTCAAACGTCTCTGTCACGATCTTTAGGGCCGGCACGGCGAAGGAAATGGAGTCTATCGTCGTGCAGAGCGTAAGCCTATTTGCAGGCCGGCTGCGCCGGCTGGTCGCCGAGGCGACCCGTAAGGGTGTCGTCGGCGGCAACTGCCTTAGACCACCAGTTCGACGGAACCGGGGAGGGCGGCGGGGGATCGTCGCGCCGTGCGTCGCCGAGGCGGTGATACGGCGCGAACGAACGGGGCATGATGCCGGCTCGGATTGGATTCGAAACTCCCCTGCTTGAATTCGTTTTCGGCAGACCAAGCAAATTGAGAGGGCGCCCGGCGGCGGACACCATGCCTAACCCGTCCGGTACGGCGTGGTTGCGAAGGCGTTGCTCCACGCTTCGCGCGCTATCTGGATTTGATCTCGATCCGGCAGAGGTTCACCCGGTGGAGGTCAGGTCCTTTTCGGTATTCGACGGTCGTGGCGCGAATGCTGCGAACCGCGCATTCATTGCGGGGCTTGATGGCGCCGCTCAGCCTTCGGTCCCGCCACTCGCATCCAACTCGGCGCGAACCGACTGTGGCAGCAGGTCGAGGATGGAGGAGTCCGTCCAATCGACGGCTCTGCGGTCGATGCGGATCGTCACTTGCGAGAACAGCTGCGCCAAGTCGTTACCGCCCGCCGTGACTTCGAAGGCGCCGTCGCTTTGATACTTCCTGGGCCATAGTGCGACGATGTCTTGGTAGATGCGTCCGGGGCGGAAGTCCTGGCAGCCATAGGATCCTCCGGCGCCACCGAAGGACGGCCGGTCGTGCCACTGCATTTCGACAGGGTTGGAACGACGCGTGGCGGCCGAGGGCATCGAATGCATGGCGACGGACTGCATCATCTGTTCCTGTCGATCCAGTGGTCTCTCGGGTGGGTCAGGTAGAGCCGCCGATCCGGCCGCCGACTCGATATCACGGTCTCCGGCGAGCAATCCGTAGGCGGGGGACGATATGCCGACGACGAGCTGCATGATCGACACCTGGCCCACGTTCTCGACTTCGAAGGCGATCCGCGGCAACTGCGCGATCCGAGCGATGGGCTCATGCAGTGTTTCGAAGTAGCTCGCGACGGCTACCCGGTAAGCTGCGTAGCCCTCGTTGTAGGACTCGATCTGGTATTCGCCGATGCTACCGAACGAGCCGCCGAAGACGAGGGAGCGCATGGGATCCACCCGAAGCCGATGCGGTGGGTTACCTTCCAGCACGCGTTCGACCAACCTTCCACGAACAATGGGGTCCAACGGCGGCAGGGTCGGGGAAACGTGGACGACCACGCCGTCCAAGGCGTCTGGAAACGAGATTCGAACGGCTGGCCGTCGGTCGAGGGCCGCCTTCAGATCACGTTCCGTCTGGGTCAGCTTTCGCCTCTCGTCGGTCAGCTGTTCCGGAAGAAGCCAGGACGCCGGCGGTGCGTGTGCGGTGAGGCCGGCGTCCTTGGCGCTAAGTCGGGGACCTGTGTCGTGCGACAGGAGCTCGGCACCGCCGCCGAACTCGGCTGCGGCAACCACGAGGCGGTCGTCGTTCGAACCTTCGTCGAGGTCGGGGTACGAACTCCAGTCGGGACGTCGTCGCGGCGCGATCGTAAGGGTGACGCGGGGCGGCTGCTCCCTCAGGACAACCGTTCGCTCGTCAGTCTCCGCCGCCTCGTCGATCATTGCGAGGGCTCGACGTGAGCGGTCTCGCAGTCGCGCCTTGGTACTGACTTTGAAGCGGTCGAGCTCCTCGATAACCGGTCGTGCCACCATGACGGCAACGTGGTCGGCGCCGGGCAACAGTTCGCGCCAGGGAAGGTCGGCTAGGTCGCGTAGCTGAATGAAGGCATTGGTATCGACGAATATCGTTCTGGTGGCCGTCATGTTCCGACGATGACCGTCGGATGGGGATCGCGCAAGGCCATGTCATGTGGTTGAATAGAAGCAATAGGACGCGTTCGGCACGCGAGGTCGCAATTCGGTGGGCGGTCGGGATGTGGAGCTACGGCCCGTCCGGTCGGTCGGGGGTCGGCGCGATGCTATTGGGCGCATTCCGCTCGCAGTGCACTTCCGGCGCTGCTTGAGTGCCTGACGCTCGACCGCAGGTTCGATCGCATCAAACTCGATGCGTCGTTCGTGGCGGCGATCGATCAAGATGGACAAGCGGTTTCGATTCTGCAGTCGGTCGTCGCCCTGGGCAGGACATTGTCAATACCGGTGCTGGCGGAAGGTATCGAGGAGGACGCCCAATTGCGTATCGTCGCAGATGCCGGATGCTCGGCCATTCAAGGCCATCTCATCGGCCGACCCTCGCGCGACCTAGTGAGTGCGAACTCGATCCGATCAATCGTGAATCAGGCGACGCGAGGCTCCGGGGCAAACGTCTCACTGGTCGCCTGACGAAATATCAACGGATTTAGGGTGAGGGGCCGCATCTGGCGCCTCAAGGCCGTCGCAGGTCAGGTCTTCGAAAGTCCGGGCCTCTCCCGATCAATCTGCGGAGCTTCGTCAGCGAGTTCGTAGCGTAAGGTCCACCGGGGATAGCCACTCGGGGTCATCTCGATATCTGGCAGCCCGACCGGATCAGTTCCAGTTTCGACCCAGCCCGCACCATGGCACCTATCGCAACCGGTACGCTTGCAGCGGAAGCTCACCAGATCGTCTGCCTTCGCAGACAGGGCAGATGGTATCCAAAGTGCCTCTGCGTGGCTGAACTGGTACGCTGTCGAAGGCATGCGGGCTGTCGGGACCATCGCATTGGACGATGTTGCTGGCGTGAGGCATGCGTCCTCCTCGTTCTCCCAACGGCGAAATGCAATACGGTCTCGTCTCCCCTACGATTGGTCGTTACCTGCTGCGCCCTGTCGATCGTGGAGCGGAGCGACGGCTTCTCCGGTTGCGTTTCCATCTCCAGCTGGACTTCTGGAAGGCGGCCCCGGCCGTCCGTATGACGCGCAGTCCGATTGGTTGTCAGCGGGATCCAAGATGGGTGGGACAGGCATTCGCGCTGATGGCGTATCGCGGGCGGATGGGATTCGCGAAATCGTAGCGCAGGGCATGCAGTGGCCGCTCGCCGGGAGCTGAAGAGATGCGCCTGGAACCCGAATGCATGAACGCCGTGCCGGTCGCCGGCTTGAACAGGCAGTAGCGCGTCGTCGGAAGATCAGACACATTGCCAGCCGGACAGTTTCCGCCGCTATCGTGTCAAAGGGAGCCGTTCGGAGAAATGATTGCTGCCGGTAACATTCGCGGGATTGGTTGCGACATTCGTACTCCGTCGTCGCGCGGTGCTGATCATTATGGTGTAGGACGCATCGAAGGCTTCACGAACGATTGCCGGTTCTGTGACGATTGAGCTTCGATAGCTGGGTGATGGTTGAAGTGGGGCTTCGCTATCTGGTTCGGTTCATGACTAATGCGGCCATCGGTCGGCGAGCCGTCTTATCGTTTCGGCGACGGAACAATCTTGGGAACAGCGGGTATGATGGTAATGGACTTCCCGTGGACGGAGCGGGCGACGCTGGTACGCATTCTCAAGTCCGATACGGCCGATCAACGAGCCAAAGAGGTCCTGTTCGAGGGATCGTTGCTGGACTTGGTTAAAAGGATCCGTTCGATGAGGGCGACCGAGCGGCATGGGCTCCGTTTGACTCTGCCCGACGGACACGCGCGCCCGCACACCTTTCAGGCCGAATCTCTGTCTGCGCTGGTCGAGAGCATTCCTGAATAGGTGAGACGGAGGATATCTCGGATTGGCTCGCGGTTCGTCCTGGGTAGAATCGGTCCCATTATGTTGGCGCGCCAGACGCGGACCGAGATGAAAACACCAATTGACTGGTGATGAGGTGGTTTGGCTAGCCGCGTAGAGCGGCGACGGCTTGCCGTGCCGTATCACCCTGTGGCGCATCGAAGCGCGGACCCGAACCGTATAACCCCATATTCGCTGAGTAGCATGTCCGATCCGGAATAGGCCTACCCGATGTCCGTCAATCGTTACTCGAAGACGGACGAAGAATGCGACGGTCGGCTTCGTTTCGGCCGTAACGCATTTGCTGGACCGCCAACACGTTTTCACGAGATGCGGTCCCGAACGGCGAGCACTTCTAGCGTAGTTCGTAGCTCAGGCTGCCAGTACCCTTTGCATCATCGGTAGCGGATCGCTTCGATGGACGATGGCGGAACAGCCCTCCGGTCCGAGACCGAGCGTCAATCTGCTTGCTTCTCCCGCACCCAGGACCGGCATGCGTCGGGCGAGAAGCTCTGCAAGCGCAGCGTCTTCAACCGCGATCACTACCTGTCGCCCGCTACTGACAAGTTGGGCCAGAACCTCCGCGAGGTTTACGGTTCTGAAATCATCCACGTGCTGGACCGGATCGTCGAGGAGAATGGAGCGCCACCGGCTCCATGCGAGTGACAGGTTGATCGAGAGAAGGAAGGCTAGGCCTGTCGCTCGTCGCTGGCCACTTGAGAACAGAAATTGCGGGTTGAGGCCTGCCCCGACCTGCAAGGAGAGGAACCGCCTCAGATCTCCGCGAATCGAGTACTCGATGTCCTGCCAAACCGGATGGGGACGAAGCCGCCCATAGAGTTCGGCCATCAGCGGCAGGACGCGCTCCAGGCGAAGGTCAAGCGTTTCCGAGCCCGCTCGTCGGGCTGCGTCGTGGAGCGCGCTGGCAATACTTTCGGAGCGGCGTGCCCGACCCGCTCGATCCTGAGCTCGGCTGAGACGAGCGCGTGCTTCTTCCAGGAGCGCCATGCCGTCCTCGATCTGACGGTTCTGTGTCACCGTACCCAACACCCGGAGCGCATGGCGAGCAGCCTCGAGCTCTGCTGTTGCCTCGTCGCGAAGGTCAAGCACAACGACCCGTTCGACGTTGTTTGCGAGGCCTACCCCTCCGAGTAGCAGGTGTCGGGCCTCGAGCGCGTGACGCTGTCGACCGGTACTGTCGACGAGGGCATCGAGTGATCGGTTCGCGTCGGCAAGCGTCTTCTCCGCGCTCGTGATCGCGTCCCTCCGTCTGGTGATCTCAGCTGCGATCGAGTTGGCCCATCGATCCATCGTTTCGATCGTCGCGGCGGCCTTCGCGAGCCCTGCCGCGAATGATGACGCATCGTGATCCGCGGCACACAAGGGACAGCTATGTTCCACGAGACCGATTTTCGTACCAATGCTCCGCAACTCGTGAAGTTGCGCTACTAGTTCTGCCGTCGGTCCGGCGATCCGTTCCTCCTCGGGGTCTGGAAGAAGCGCTAGCTGCGCCTCCGCTTCGACGATCTCCGTCCTGGCCAATTCAATCGCGACTTCGCTCTGGGCGAGGGCAGATGCATCGCGCTCATACTCCTCCCAGCCTGAAAGGATCGTGGTCAGGTCTCGAACGTGCCGCTCGCGCAAAGCCACGAACTGGCGGCTCGGTGAAATGAGCTGATCGGGGGCCGTGGGGCCGAACCGAAGCAGATTTGTAAGAACGGCGCTTGCCTCCGTGATGGCGGCTTCGGGCACCAGCGTGGCTCTTGCATCGTCGATCCTTCGGCTCGCTTCCGCGATAGCGGCGTTGGCCGCTACCACTTCAGACTTCGCCTGATCGCTTCTCTTCCGCGCGATCGTGGCCAACCGGCTACCCCGGTCGGCCCAGTGGTCAGCGTCGGTAGCTCCTATCGCCTGACGCAGCTTCGCGTATCGTTGCGTCTCCGAGAGATCGAGGCTCAGGCTGGCGATCGTCTCATCGCGGATGATCGACGCGGCGCAGAGCTGGAGAAGCGGGGACGGGGGTGCCATGCCCGCGTTCACCATGCCGAGTTCCACGCGCAGCAGCATTTCGGGCGTCGGCGCGCTGATAGGCGTCCTTCTGAGTACGATGGCTTCGCCGCCGTCGTGCAGGGTTAGCTCGACGAACCGCTCGGCGGGGGAGGGACCGTCGCCCTTCCACCATATGTAGTCCTCGACGCTTTCGCCGCCGGCCTTCATATCGCCGTACTTGCTGATGTGCCCGGTGAGTGCGAACTCGATCGCATCGAAGATCGTGCTCTTTCCGACACCGTTGCGCCCGTCGATTACCGTGAACCCGGATGCAATGGGCACGTCGACCGGCTCGCGGAAACCGCGGAAGCCGCTAATGCGAACACGTTCGATTATCATGCGCGGTCCTCGATGATCTGCATGACGACGCCGTCTTCGGCACCCGACAAAAAGGCCTCAACGAGGTCGGCGTCGACTTCGGTGCTGCGGGATGCGATTTCACGGCTCATGTCGATTGGTTCTAGCGAGGGCGCCGAGCGGAAGGGCAGTAGCGGAAGAAGCGCCAGCCGCGCGGCCGTGGCTCCTGTCACTCCTGCCTTGGTGATCTTGCGCATCGCTTCGAGATCCTCTTCGATCTGGCCGAGCGCAAGCAGTTCGCCCAGATCCGCGGCGCCCCGTGAGATCAACACCAGATAGGCGTTCCACGCCTTTTGCCGGGCAGCTTGCAGGGCGTCGCGGTGCCGCATTGCGATTCGATCACGATCCGACTTCCATGAAGCGAAGAGTTCGGCCGGACTTTCGTAGACGACCACGAATCCGATGATGGTTGAGTCCTCGAAGGCCAGCGCCTCCAGGGGCCTTGCGATGCCTTCTGCGGGTATTTCCGCATGTCGCGTTGAGAAGCCCGCTTCGGCAAGCACGGCCGCGCAGTTCTCCAATGTGTCGTTCATATGGTCGCCTCGAATTGGGCCCTTGTCATCCAGCTCGGCCCGGCGCCCCGCGCAATTGATCCGTCCGGCCGTCGCGCCAGGTCAGCCGGCAGCCCGACGTCGTCCGCGCCAACCGCTACGACCACATCCGGCGCTGCAATCGGCGGCATCTCCCAGCGGTGCTCGCCTTCTAAAGCATGCAGGAAGGATCCCGAACCACGGATTACGCGAACGTTACGCCCCCCAATCGTCCAATAAGCGCCGTTTGGCATTCCACCTGCTTCGCGTATCTGCAGGAGAGTCAGCCCCAATGCCGGTTCGTCGTGCGGCATCGACTGCTTGGCCGGCCGACCCGGTTTGCAACCGAGCAGATCTCGTCTGATCTGCCAGAGTGTGTCGTTGTCGAGGTCCGGAGCCTCGAGACTATCGTCTGACGGCGCCTTCCCGGCGAACAGCTGGTAGGCCGGTACGCCCTTGGCGATCGCGCGGTGAATGAACACCTTGGAGAATGTAAGTCTGAGAGCATCCAGGAATTCCGCTCCGGACGCTTTGAGATGGAAGGCTCCCTTGGTTCCGCGTCCGGCGAGCGCTGCGAGGTCGGGAGCTTTCGCGACGAACTCGGCAGTCGTCGATGGGTCCACGACCAGAACGGAAGCGGGCGCGACCGCGCCGAGCGTCTGAGCGATGACTTGGTTCAGATAATCCCAATCCGTCGAGTAGCCGACGATGAGGAGGTCCTTGTCGAGGAGGGCGTTGCTGAGCCACGTCTCGCTGCTCGCGATGCGGCCCATTACCGGCTCCGCGGTGAGCTGACCCGAAGCCCAGACCGTATTCTCGCGCTCCTGCACCCAGCATCCATGGATCTTGAGCATCGGCGCCGCGCCCCCTGGCGGTGCGGCGACCGCCGTGCCGTCGATACCCGTGAACACCTGACCGAGGAGGGATTGCCCGGCCGTCTCGACGAGAACATCGACGTTCGTCGTGACTGCCGCTTGCAACCCTCGGGAAAGCAGGAGGTCGGCTACGGCGACGTGCCCAGCGTTCGGCTTGGCGGCGAATACGTCCGGATCGACGAATTCGCTCAGGTACACGCCGAGTTCCCTTCTTGCGAAGAACTGTTCCGCCTGGTCTTCGATGCCCGCTGGCAGAGGAGGCCGCAGATTACCGTAGCGGGCGTCGTATTCGGTCTTTGCATCGGTAGCGATTGCGGCGGCACTGGGCAGGTTGCTAGGCGACGCCATCGACAGACCTGCGCCCGCGATGAGTACGAGGCGGTTGTTGAGGATCCCGTCGAGGGCGAGGGCAATGGCCTCCTGGTCGGTCGTCGGGGTCATTGAACTCAATTAGCCGCATGTCGAGGGCTGCGCCAGCGATTGGGGCGAGGTCGCCCCATCCGCCGTACAAATGGTAGGGTAAAAATTCTGCACGAGGGCATCTTAATGATGCGCCTCGGAAGCCCGCCTGAGGGGCGTGGTCTCCACCGAATCTGAGACAGCGACCTAGAGAGCCTCGTCTCGACGTCCCGCCAACTGGACTTCTCAAATCGAGGCTTCGCTTTAAGGTTTCCGCCGAAGTGCAACCCGGTCAATCCGTCGAAGGATCTGCGTGTCGTACGGTTCCATGCCAAGGTAGAGCTGCTGTGTCATATCGGCGAGATCGAGAAGGTTGTCGGTGCGAACGTAAGCGGGGCTTACCAGCTCGGCATGCCGTCCGCCCGCCTTTTTCCAGGTATCCCGCAACGAAAATTCGGCGAAGAGCTCGGTGCCTGTGAGCACGACGATGGGAGTGCGGGACCGGCCACGCTTCGATCCCTGCCGACGCCCCCACTCGGCCAGGACTTTCAGGCGACCGATTTCCTCGGCCGTCAGGTCGCTCGCCGAGCGCATAGTTGCGAACGCGATCGCCGCGCCTGGGAACTTCAGTGCAAGCTCCTGCATCCTGGCGACATCCTGCACCGTGAACGTGTCCCTACCAAAGCTCTTGGCCTCCCCAAAGACGAGGTGCGTCGTTTGTTGGGTACCGTACGTCCCAGCCCTGCGGAACCACAGTATGAAGTCAGCTTCCAAGCTGTGCCCGTTTTCGAAGTTCAATTCTTGCCCGGCACACCACGTGAGTCGATTGTCGCCGACATCGCCGAGCAGTTCGGCGAACAGCCGCATGGATAAGGCCGCGGCGTATCCTCCTTGCGCATAGTTCGGCTGGGCGAACGCTCCTATCAGACGGTATGCCCAATATGCATGCTTGGCATCGGCCGGATTGACCGACGGGAACCCGAACGTTCTCAGACAAAGCTGGCACTTCAGCAACATGCCCAGTTCGCCGAGTGCATACCAGCTCCAGCTTCCGCATTTGTCGCAACGGACCTCCAGGCCGATTTCGACGGCGTTGCGATCCACGAGGGTTTGAAAAGCGTTGGTGTTCCAAATGCTGTCGCGCGTGGCGAGGTTGATGCGATTGCGGAACTGATTGTGCTCCATGCTCCTATTCGTTGGTCGGCGGCTGATTTCGTTCAACAAGTGCACGATTCGCTCGCTCGCGAGGGCTGACATTCCGCGAAAACCGCCGAGTGTCTGGATCAGCTGTTGGGTTGCGCGACCGGAGCCCGACAGAGAGGACTTGATGCCGCGGGTGGCCAACCAACGACGGATCGCCGCGGCACCGTCTTCAAGCGACCAGAAGTGCTTCGAAGTGCCGTGAACGGCGAGAACGACGAACCCTTCACCGGTGGATAGGACGCCACCACGCCCGCCGGTGAAGGCAGGCACTTTGGGATCGCGGAAGTCGTCGGGGTAGATCGTTGCGAACGGCTCCTCGGTTCCGCCGAATGGAAAGGTGACCGCATTCGCCCATCGCGCTTGTCCAAATGGAAGTCCGACGAAGTCAGGCTCCAAACCGTCGAATTCGATCATCGGGCGATCGCCCTGCGCAACCACGCTGTGGCTCGACTCCTTCGCGGTGACTTCGGGACGGGTAGGGCTGACGACGATGTCCGGTGATGATCTCCAGATCGACGGATACCAGGTTTGAATGGTGTTCGTCCCCGGGGGATCGACGCGAAAATGATCGTGGAGCAGTTCCCCGACTGTATCTTTCGTCATTGATCGGCCGAACATGGTGACGGGCCTGATCATGACGCCGTTCTGGTTTCCAGGAAGAGGTCGATGATTCGAGCTGATGAAGCGGCGTACGAAAGGGGCGAGCTGCTCGGCGAATTGAATGGGAACTGGAACAACGGGTGCCACGCCGGCACGCAGGTTCCAAAAATCGATCAGATCGCCGGGTTTCGTACCGTCGAACACGAAGACCCGCGGGTCCCCGTGATGCCCGTACCGTATCCGCAGACCCTCATGTGTCACGTGCAACGGATTCATCCAGTTGCTCTCGAGTATGGAAGAGCTGCTATCCGCGTCTAGCGTCAGGACGTCGGGGGCGAATACCTTATCAAACACCCGCTGAAGATGGGCACCGAAGTCCGTATTCGAGAAACCTCCGAATACGCACGCCGCCATGGCGGCATGTTCCGGCGCCGCGGCCTCGATGCGGACGATTCGCTGAGGATCGCGTCGCGAAAACTGGAATGTCGATTCATGCAGCTCACGGTACACGCAGCCCATGCGAAGACCGTACTCACGTTCTGCATGCACGCTTTGCGTGTTCGTTCGGCCGCAAAGTGCATCGAGCGTGATCACACGGTCGCTATGGAAGCCGAGTCCGTCCGCCAGACCTGGCCGGGTTTCGATCAAGACGTCCGGTTCGAAGTAGTTCAGGTAGCCGTTGACGATCTGATCAGGCGTATCTCCGGAGTGTGTCCCACGGTCCCACCACGGGGGGCGCCGTTTGAACACGGGTATGACGGGGTTGTACTTTCCTCCCCAAAGACAGGTGTTCGTTTCGAACACCTGTCGGAGCGTGGCGGTATCACCCGGGGAGACGAGAAATCCGAAGCGTGTCGGGCGTAGGCGGACATTGAGGCGCATCGTGGTTGTTCCATCCTACGCTCACAGGTTGATGCGGGCTGGGGGGTGCGAACGGAGGTGGAGCGCCCGGTTCCGTTTCGCACCGGTATTAGTAGATTAGTCGGACAGCTATGTCCGCGCCGATGCGTGACATCAGGTGTTCAACCGCTTCGTCCGACCCCCTGATGCCGCGTAGCAGCGCCGACTGCCAACTGTTGCAACCGTTGAAGAGATCTGATTCCCAGCTTCGGACATCGATCTTTGCCTTGACCTCGTCCGAGCCGATCGGGTCCACAGGGCCCGTCGGGCCGATCAAAAGACGGGACAGGTCCCCCCAGAAGCGTTCGTTGAAGAGTCGCCACTGCTCGCCGAGCACGTGATCAAGGTGAAAGGCGACGATTGCTTGCAAATCGTCAGGCAAATCCTGCTCGGGCACACAGTGGAAGGTCGCCGCCTCGAACGGCGGCTGGGGTATGGTCCGCCACAGGGCCCGGTCAGCCCAGTCGTCATAATACGGGTGAATGAACCGCGATGGCGACTCGGCCCCTCGAAAAGTGTCGCCTTTCGATGAGGAATTGCAATGAACGCATGCCGGCACGAGATTTTCGAACAGGATCGAGAATTCGGGGAAATGCTGTCTGGGTAGGTAGTGATCTACGGATCCCGTGGTTTGTGAGCCGCACAAGGGGCAACAGCTCAGCTTCGCCCCGCGTATCGCCCGGACCGCTTGTCCATTCTTTCGGCTTTTCCACAGATTTCGAAGCGCCGTGCCGGCACCTTCATCGAAAGAAGCCGCAGCGACATGCCACGGATTGCCTCCATTCTCTCGGTAGATGGCGTTCGCGTTTGCCCAAGCGTCCCGGTGAGGCAGCCACTCCGCATCGGCCCAGAGGCCTGCGAAGTTCGCATCGCCTGCCTGCGGTGGCAAAGGGAGACGCTTCATATTTCGTTTCTCGAACGGATCAGCCTCGCCAGATAGGACAGCGTTTCTGGGTTCAGGAGTCCGGAATATTCTTCTACCAATCGCTCCACCGTCAGCCCCGCAGGCTGTTGATCGACCCATTCGCGTAGCGTGCGAAGATACAAATGGTCGGGTTCGGTGTCGCCGAAGACGAATTGCGATATCGCGTCGATGCTCGCTCCGAACGTCTGCATGCGGGGCTCGAGTGCGAGCGCACCGCCATCGTCGACGACGAGTACTTTGACGCTTCGGCTTGGTACTTCGCGAACGACGTAGGCTGAGTGGGTGGCGATGATGGCCGCGGAACCGGTGAGATCGAGAAGTCGTCCGAGCATCGCCATGAATCGCGAAACGAAATTCGGATGAAGATGGGTCTCCGGTTCGTCGAATAGAAACAATGTCGCTCTCTCCACGGCTGCCGTCGACTGTGCCGCAAAGCGCAGTAGCGCAAGCTCTCCGCTGCTGAGCGGACGATGTTCGCCATTGGTGATCACCATCGGAGATGCTTGGGTCACGACCCGGGAGATCATCCGAAGACGGTTTCGCTCGGGCATTCTCCCGAAGATTTTCGCGTAGAGCTTTCCGCCGTGACCTACGACGCTGCCACCTAGGTTGTCCGGGGGATCGACCGGACGCAGTTCGACATGGAGATGAGCACGGACTCCCAAGGGTTCGATCATCTCCCGCAACAGGTCCATTCTACCACCGTCGGCAAAAGCACCGTCCGTGAGATCCTCGCGGAGGCAGTCCAAGAGGGCGAGCGTGAGGTCGTCGTCTGGCTCGTCCCGCCGACCCGTCATCGAGTGGTAGCGGTAATCCAGTCCCGCCCACGGCGGAATGGCGCGAGGAAATTGGTCCGTCGCCACGGATGACAGGACCACCAGCTTGCTGAACCTGGGCGGCGGATCGAAAGTCGCCGCCGGTCCGTCGCCTCGCAGCTCGGGCCAGGGCGCGGCCGCGAGTAACCCATCGACCAGAGAGCGAAGCAACCGGGTCTTGCCGCTGCCGTTGCTGCCCAGAAGAACCGCCATACGGCCGCGTAGTAGCGGATTGTTCTCGAAGGCTATCGTCAGTTCATAGGCTGTGGGCAGGCCGGGCAGATTGGCGGTCATCGTGAAGGTCTGCGCCGCGTCTTCGAGGATCGGCAACGGCTCCATCCGCAAGTGGCGTCCTCCTCGACGTAGAGCGACCCAGGTTCGCTCTTGGCGTAGGGCGGCTTCGTGGAAGTCCTGGGTGCGCGTCAGAAGGAGAAATGGTTCGTCCCGCTTCTCCGCATTGGCGAGAACTACGTCGTGCATGCCGCGAAGCGCGGCGGTCGCACTGGCGAGTCCCAGCTGCGTGACGATGTCTCGGTACGACCCGTCATCCATCATGATGGTGCAGAAGATGTCCGGAATGTCGTTGAGGGCGAGGGTGGGCCGTTCTCCAAGCAGCTCCTCGATCCGCCCCCTGGATCGCTCGGCATCGGCGAAGACCAGGAATGCTTGAAGACGGTGCGGTTCACCTTCGTCCTTCAGGACATAGACGTCCGCATGGAAGTTCTTGCTGAAGTCGTTCCACTTGCCACGGTCCGCCGCGACGATGACCAGGGGCCGCGACGGCGTTGTCCGAATTGCGGCGGAGTGGTCGACCGCGAGTACGATCGTGATCTGAGCATCGACGGGGATCAGCATAAACGGAGCTGCTATCCCTGTCGTGGTCTTGCGGCAACGGTCACGTCCGTCGGCTCGTTACGTAGCCGATCGGATTTCGCAGAAGTATGTCCGGCACACCAGTTCCGGCGATGGAAACAGCAGCCAACCTATCCCTCGTCTATGTCGAGGAACACGTCCAGCGGACCGCTCGCGCGCATGTCTTCGCCTTGCCTTGAAGGGAGACTCGATAGCGTGGGATAGTCCTCCTCCTCATTGGGCAGACTATTCAGGTGGTCCTCGATCTGCTCCAATAATCTCTGGAAACCCGACGCGCGTTCGATATTGCCGAAGTGACGCTCGGCTCGCTCGATGTTCTCCTTGAACTCCGTGTACAAGCCGTGCTCGTCGGTGGATGAGAACCGACCTCGGAATGTATCGAAGGTTTCGGTCAGGTCGTGTAGCCACTCCTGCTCGTAGCCGGCTTCGAGAGAGATCACTTCATCCGCCGTGAACAACGGGCGAAGCCGCCGGTTTTCGAATATGGAGGTTTCACCGTCGTCAATCGCGTTCTCGGTCAATCGCGCGACGATTGCCCTTCGTCGTTCCTCCGGTAGCAATCCCGACCTATGCAGAGCCGCGACCAGCATCTCGGCTCCTGAGGAAAGGGAGGACACCGTCACGGTCATGACCCATTCGAGAACTTCCGGGCGCTCCTCGACGAAGGCGCGGATGAACGTTTCGTCACAACGTTCGCCAAGGAATGACCTTAGCGTTTCATCCAACTCGAGATCGGCAAGTCGTAGGCGCACCGCGGGATAGAGGGTGGTCGGTACTCTGATATGGGCACCGGCGATGTCCTTCGGTGCGCAGACGACCTCTCGCACCAGACGTTCGACGCGTGCTCCACCCACGTAGAGTTCCACGAGCTCGGGTGAATGGCCGACGATCGTCGCGAAAGCATCGGTGATCGTGGGATGGCGGAACACCCATCGGATGCCATCGTCATCATTCACGCGCCGCGTGAGACTGTCCTCGAGCGTTACGAGCGCGGCTGAGATATCGGCAGGTGGTGTGCCCGTAAGCCGGACGACGATGTCTAGAGCGTAGCTGCTCCGGATCGGGGACGGGACGCCGCCTTCGGGGTGCAGAAATATCAATGCGATGGCTGCGCGGCTGGCTCCGTCGAGCCCTTCGAGCACTTCGATCAGGAACTCCACGGGGTGCTCGACGAGTTGAACCAGCCGATCGCGCGTGATGGGGATTTTCGAAGTGAAGAACGGATCGCCTAGCCGCCTTGCAGTTTCGGGCAGAAATCGAACACTCTCGGCTACGTAGGAAAGATGCGGCTTGAGGCGGATCCGCATCGACCTTGGCTGCTTTCTTCGAACGTGATTGTAGAGAATTTGCGCGCGTTCGGTCGACGTGAGCTTGTGAACGTCGATGACCACCTGGCTTTCCGACAGCAGCGGGAAGTCGCGAGTCCGGAGGAATGGACGGACGGCGGACCAAATGTAGTTGCGGGATGTGAAGACGATGCGGGTGCCGTTCGCGATTGCCGCTCGCAAAGTGGGGAATTCGGTGTTCCAGCGATTGATCCGCGCAACGTCGAACTGGTTCGCGCCGAACGCATCGTCGACCCAGAGCACCTGCCGCTCCGTGGGTTGCCATAGGTGCAGTTGTTCTGGGCTGCTTATTCGTACCGCACCGGCACAACCTTGGTCGAGGGATCCCAGAGCGAGCAGGGCGGCTATCGTCGACTTGCCCGAAGCGGGGTCGCCGAGAAGGATCAGGAACCGGTAGTCGTCCAGCGCCTTGACCGCTGCGTGGTAGGAGGATGTCGGCACGAAGCATGCTAGATCGTCGCCCATCTCGGCGAGGATTGCCTTTGCCTGCTCTTGCGCGTGGGCTGTCACGATGTGAGACAGATCTCCGATTCCGTAGACGCGCGGCACGAGCATGCGCAGTTGGGCACTCGCCTTGATCTGCTCGATGATCCAGTCGCCGTGATACACGCGGCAGGTCTTGACGCCCTTGGCCTCGAACGCCTTGCAGATGGCTGCCTCCGACACGCCCGTCACGCCGGCGTTGGTGATGACTACGTAGTCTTCCGCCAGACCATCCGTTACCAGCGCCTCGACCTTATCGAGCTCGCCGCTGAGCTTGCTGAGTGTCAGTCGCGCGCCTGCACCTCCGATGTACTTCACTTGAATCGTGGATTTCAGCGTGCCGTTCGTTCCGCCGTCCCAAGTTCCCAGGAACGCGGCATCTCGGCCGCCATCTCGCGATCCAAGGAACGTTTGAACGGGGCGTCGCAGCACTTCGGCCGCTACCGCGCTTGCAAGGTCCTGGAATGCTTTCCATCCCAATGTCGTAAGGTCGTAGGCCATCTGGCAGCCTTCTGCGGCCGTTGCCACGCCAAGACCAGCCTATGAAGCCGGTTTGGCGCCAATAAGGTGGGGGAGCCCCGCCTCCGGCGGTGCTCGGGAAAATGCGTAACCTTGAGCGCCCGTCTCGCCGGTGACCAGAACAAGGTTGCTCCGCCGGTTCGTCACGCGTGCATTCTCCAAGGATACGGCTGCCCCGTGATCGCCGTCGGCAGACCGTTTGGCGTGTCGAAACCGGCTTTCGGTCGATCGGGCCGATCACAAACATGTACGCCCGAAGCCGACGAAAGCCGCCGCACGTGGAAATGCCCGCTGCCCTCTCGAGGCGCGCCGAATTCTGATCCGGCGGCGATCCCAAGGTGGCTTGATTGAACCTAGACGGACTGAAGAAAGAGCAAGCCGCTTTTGTTCAGACACGCGACGATAGTCGTCCTGCATTGAACGGCATTCTCTGGCAGCTACGATACCGCACTAGGCATTTCGGTTCGCCAGCAGCTTCCTCCAGTTCAGTTTTCCCATGCCGGCGGTGATGCGGGCCCAGTCGATGCATGAGAAGTCGATCTCATGGAGTTCTCGGTGGATAGTCCGTATCCTTGGCTCGGAACCGTAGCGACTGCCCGTGCTCACGGGCGCGTGACCGCAGATCTGATCCAGGGTTCGATCGGTGAGGCGAGCGTCGTTGCCCTTCGCCTTGAACGCATGCCGCAGGGAGTGGAAGACCAAGCGTCGGTCGTTTGACACGTGCCGATCGATGATGCGGTTCATCTTCTGGCTGGCCTCCTTCGTGCGCTTGCCCACACTGTTCTCCTTCAGGTCGGGGAACAGCTGGGTGTGGCCTTGCGCGTTGAGTGCATCCAGATACTCGCGGAACCCCAGTTCAAGGAGCTTATCGTGAACCGGGACGAGCCTGATCGAATCGTCGGTCTTGACGCTCTTGTCCTCGGCGTTCGGGTCATCGGCGTATTCGTCGATGTCCAGATAGACGATGTCGCCGTCACGGCGGACGTCTGCGAGCGCGACCTGTCCGACCTCTTCTAGGCGAGCACCCGTGGTGATGGAGAGTAGAAAGATCCAGAAGATCGTGACGTCGCTGATACGCGACTCGGTGTTCCATTCCGTCGGGTTGACGAAGAGCGGGCTCGCACACAGCGTCGCGAGTTCGTGATCCTCAAAGCTACGTCGTGTACGCCTTTTCTTGCTGTATCCGACGATCTTGATGCCGCTCCCGAAATTCGCGGGGGTCCAGCGCTGTTGGAACGCATAGGTAAGCAGCGCCTGCAGCGCGCCCACCCGCTTCTTGAGCGTAGGAGGTGCGCATTTCGGGTTGGCGTCCTTGTGCTTGAACACCCGGGCCGTGAAGGGCAGGGCGCGATCCGCCCTGGGCATCGAAGCGGGCAGCTTCGCGGCCTCGTCGCGGTAGTCGTACAGCATGTCGGCATCGATCATCGATATGGTTGGATCCCCGGCGAAGTCGATGAAATCGTCTACCGCCGCCTCGTATTCGCCGGCCGTCTGGGGACGCGGTTCGTTTCCGGCCTTCCATTCGTGGAACAGGGTCTTGAGACGTAGGTTCGGACGCCGCCTCGAATTTGGGACGCGAGGCCGGTGACGGCTGAGGCGTCTCCGGTTCACCTCCTCGTCGCCGCTGCGCTTCTCGTCGATGACGTCCATCAGCGCCTTGACGATCTCGTCTTCGGAAAAGTGAGCAGCACCCGGGTCGAATGCCTTCAGCCGTATCGCCGGACCGGTAAGGCATGGACGCCAGAGTGATTCGTCGTGATGCCACCGCAGTCTGATCCAGTTCGTTCCGGTCTGCTCGACGTCGCCTTCATAGGAGTCGGCCACCATCCTTTCGAAGCGCACCTTGTCTGCGCAAACCAGATTCCAATCGGTATTGGACGGCGGCCCCATGATCGCCGGTGGAAAAGGATCGTCGACGCCTATCGATTTTCGAGAGCCGGCCGCGGCATCGAGTTCCATGAAGGTCACCACGAGGCGCTGCTGACCGGAGAGACCCGTGCCCGTCGCGGGGGCCTCGCACCAACGTCGTACCAGCGCCCCGGGTGTCGGAACCAACGTTCCTTCCGCGAACCGGCGACGAGCTTCGGCAAGCTTCGTTTCGAATTCGGCGTTTTCGCGCGCGAAGCCGATCTTGGCCTCGGCGGGGTCCTTGGTCCTTAGCGAAACCTTGACGACGGCCTTGCCCTCGAAGGCCGGGCGAAGTGCTTCCGGGACCGCCCGTCTGAAGTAGAGTTGACCGGTCCGGGGATCGGCGAAAGGGGACGCCATGCTGGTCTTCTTCACGTTCTTCTGTACCCATGTTCTGTACACATGACGGGTAAAAGAGACGTAAATCCGCGCATTTCCGAGCTTTACTCGAGAATGGTGACCCCTACGAGAATCGAACTCGTGCTTACGCCGTGAGAGGGCGTCGTCCTAACCGCTAGACGAAGGGGCCGTTAGCAGATGCGGGCGTCTACGGAATGGGGCGGCAGCCGTCAAGACGGTTGCCGCACATTCCCAAGACGCCCGCGCATTTTATCAGGCGGCGACCTTCTTGCGCTCGGCCATTTCCTCGTTGAGCATCTCGGCGAGGAGGAAGGCGAGTTCGAGGCTCTGGCTGGCGTTGAGGCGCGGGTCGCAGTGCGTGTGGTAGCGATCGGCGAGCGATTGCTCGGTCACGTCGACCGCGCCGCCGGTGCACTCCGTCACGTTCTGGCCGGTCATCTCGGCATGAATACCGCCGGCGTGCGTGCCTTCCGCGCGGTGGACCGCGAAGAAGCCGCGGACTTCGGCCAGGATGCGGTCGAACGGACGTGTCTTGTAGCCGTTGGCGGCCTTGACGACGTTGCCGTGCATCGGGTCGCAGCTCCAGACCACCGGATGGCCTTCGCGCGTGACGGCGCGGACGAGGCGGGGCAGGTTCGCCTCGATCTTGTCATAGCCATAGCGCGTGATCAGCGTCATCCGGCCGGGTACGCGACCGGGATTGAGCGTATCCAGCATCCGCAACAAGGCGTCGGGCTCCAGGCTAGGCCCGCATTTGATACCGATCGGGTTGCCGATGCCGCGGAGGTATTCGACGTGGCTGGAGCCCTCGAACCGCGTGCGATCGCCGATCCACAGGAAATGCGCGCTGGTGTCGTACCAGTCGCCGGTCAGCGAATCCTGCCGGGTCAGCGCCTGCTCATACTGGAGCAGCAGCGCCTCGTGGCTGGTGTAGAAATGCGTCTGCGCCAGCTGCGGCACGGTCTCGGGATCGATCCCGCACGCCGCCATGAACTCGAGCGCCTCGCCGATCCGGTCCGCGGTCTCGGCATATTTCTTCGACCACGGGCTGCGGCCCATGAAGTCGTGCGTCCAACGGTGGACCTGATGCAGGTTCGCATACCCGCCTTGGGCGAATGCGCGGAGCAGGTTGAGCGTCGCCGCCGACTGCGAATAGGCGCGGATCATGCGCTGCGGGTCCGGCGCGCGCGATTCCGCGGTGAAGGCGATGTCGTTGACGTTGTCGCCGCGGTACGAGGGCAGCTCGACGCCGCCGATCGTCTCGGTATCGGTCGAGCGCGGCTTGGCGAACTGACCCGCCATGCGGCCGAGCTTCACCACCGGAAGCTTGGACGCGAAGGTTAGCACGACGGCCATCTGGAGGATGACGCGGAACGTGTCGCGGATGTTGTTCGCGCTATGCTCGGCAAAGCTCTCGGCGCAGTCGCCACCCTGGAGCAGGAACGCCTTGCCGGCCGCGACTTCGGCGAGCGACGCTGTCAGGTTGCGGGCTTCACCGGCGAAGACGAGCGGCGGGAAGGTCGCGAGCTGGTCGGTCGCGGCGGTCAGCGCTGCGGCGTCGGGATAGGTGGGGAGCTGTCGTGCTTCGTGACGTGTCCAGCTGTCGGGGGCCCAGTTCGCGGCCATATCATGTCGTCCGATTGGTGAATTGTGATGATGGCAATGCGCGAAAACGCCTTTTCGCGCAACGAAGTAAAGCTTGAAGGCGCTGCGATCAGTATTGGCAGGCAGGCCCGGTCATTTCCGTCCAAAAAAATTTATGGCGTCGTCACTGTCCATTTGGCATGGGCAACGGATGGACATGCCCATGCGTATCATCATCGCGTTTTCGATCATTGCCGGCGGAATGGCGATTGCCGTACCAGTCCTGATCATCGTCGCGCGCCGTCGCCGCGCCGACAAGCTGCGTCGCCGCGGCATCAAGAGCTACAATCGCAGTTCGCGGGCTGCCAACGGTCAATAGCCTGCTTCGAGGTCCGCGACGTTCTTCATCGGCGTGCCTGCGAGGAAGGCCCCGAGGTTTTCGAGGAACAGCGCCGCCCCCCGCTTGAACATCGTGGTCTGGCTGCGGCCCGAGAGATGCATCGTGACGATGGCGTTGGGCGCCGACCATAGCGGATGCTCGGCAGGAAGCGGCTCCGGGTTGGTCGGATCGAGGACCGCGCCGGCGATGCTGCCGTCGGTCAGCGCGGCGATCAGCGCGTCGTCGTCGATCATGTCGCCGCGGGCGATGTTGATGAGCCACGCCGACGGCTTCATCGCGGCGAGTTCGTTGCGGCCGATCATCGCGTGGGTGGCGCCGGTCGAGGGCGCGGCGAGGATGACCCAGTCGAAATCGCCGAGCCGGTCGCGCCAGGCGTCGGGTGTGATCGTGCCTTCGCGGCCGCTGCGCGTGACGCCGGTGACGTCGACGCCGAAAGCGGCCAGCCGGTCACCGATCATCCGGCCGATCGTGCCGTAGCCGATGACGAGCGCCTTGGTGCCCGCCAGCTCGACCTTCCCCGGCGCATCCTTCAGCCATTCGTGGCGATCCTGCGCGCGTACGACGGTGTCGAAGCGCTTGGCAGCGACCAGCACGCCCATTACCGCATATTCGGCGACTGCGACGGCGTTGATACCGGCGCCATTGGTCAGCGTGACGTCATTGTCGCGCAGCGTCGTCAGCGGAAACGCATCGAGCCCGGCATAGATCGTTGAGACCCATTTGAGTTTAGGTCCGGCCTTGCGGATCGCGTCGGCCACCAACTCGGTCGGCTGCATGTCGACCCAGGCGATGTCCGCATCGGCGATCATCGCGTTGGCCTCGTCCGGCTTGGTGAACCAGACGGCTTCCAGGTCCGCAGGCAGATGCGGTTCGAGGAGAGGGCGGGCGGCGGCGGGGAGGACGGCTTTCATCCAAGGAACATCGTCCGGCCGCCCACCAAGTCAAGGCGTGCCAGTCGCCTCGACCGGGATCTTCCAGTCCCATCCGAGCGAATCGCCATCCATCACCTCGACGCCGGCGGCCGCCAGTTCGTCGCGAATCGTGTCGGATCGCTCGAAATCCTTCTCGGCCCGTGCGTCGCGTCGAGCGGCAAGGTGTTCGGCGATCGTCGCGTCGTCGATCGTTGCGGAGAGGGGCCTGACGCGCAGGTCTTCCCGACGGATCGTCGCAAGATCGAGCCCGAGCACGGCATCGAAATCCGTGAGTGCTGCAATGCGGTCCGCTGGTGCGACGCGCTTGTCCGCCAGGAGTTCATCGAGGATCGGAAGCGCGCGCGGCGTGCCCAGATCGTCCGAGATCGCCGCATCCAACCGTTCGCGATAGGGGGATGCGCTACCCGAGGGGCCGCCCGGCTGGCGCGAACGCAGCGTTTCGACGGTCATCGCGAGGCGTTTCAACCGCGTCTGCGCAGCCGCCAGATTCTCCCATGAGAATTCCAACTCGCTACGATACTGCGCCTGGAGGCACATGAGGCGGTAGGCCAGCGGGTGGAAGCCGCGGTCGACCAGCGTCTGGAGCGTGGTGAACTCACCGCCCGATTTCGACATCTTGCCCGAGCGCTCGACCAGGAAGTTATTGTGCATCCAGATGTTCGCACCGGTATCCGCGCAGTCGCAATGCGCTTGGTTCTGCGCGATCTCGTTGGGGTGATGGATTTCCCGGTGATCGATCCCGCCGGTGTGGATGTCGAAATGCTCGCCCAGATATTGCTTGCTCATCACCGAGCATTCGAGATGCCAGCCCGGCGCGCCGCGGCCCCAGGGTGAATCCCATTCCATCTGGCGGTTCTCGCCGGGCGCGGACGTGCGCCAGATCGCGAAGTCCTGCGGATGGCGCTTGCCCTCGACCGGATCGATACGGCTCTCACCCGCATCATCCTGTGATCGGGCAAGGCGACCATAGTCGGGAACGGTGGAGGTGTCGAAATACAGCCCGTCCGCGAGCTGGTAGCAATGCTTGTCCGCGATCGCCTTGCCGAACGCGATCATGCCGTCGATGTGATCGGTAGCAAGCGGGAATTTGCTCGGGGGGCGGATGTTGAGGTCGTCCAAGTTGCGCTTGAACGCATCGGTATAGTGCCGCGCGATCGCCCAGATATCTTGGCCGCTGGCGCGCGCGGCGGCCTCCATCTTGTCATCGCCGACGTCCGCATCAGAGGTGAGGTGCCCGACATCGGTGATGTTGATGATGTGGGTGAGCGGATAGCCCTTCCACGTCAGTACGCGACTGAGCGTGTCGGTGAAGACGTACGCGCGCAGATTGCCGATATGCGCGTAGTTGTAGACCGTCGGTCCGCAGGAATAGATGCCGACATCGGTCGGATCGATCGGCTTGAACGTATCGAGCTGTCGCGTGAGGCTGTTGTATAGCGTAAGGGGAGTGCGGGTCATGCGCCGCTCTTAGCGACGCCGGAGCGGTCTCGCAAAGATACTCGGCGTGCCGGCTTGACGCGTGGCAACGTCAGCCTTGAAACGCACGCCCTCCCCTGATAGGGCCCCCGGTTCATGCGGCGCGGACCTATTCGCGACGGCAAAAATCTATTCGACCGGAGCTTAACGGGTTTATGCAGATCATCGTACGCGACAATAACGTCGACCAGGCCCTTCGCGCGCTCAAGAAGAAGCTGCAGCGCGAAGGCGTGTATCGCGAGATGAAGTTGCGCCGGCATTACGAGAAGCCTTCGGAGAAGCGTGCACGCGAGCGTGCAGCGGCGATCCGTCGCTCGCGCAAGCTCGACCGCAAGCGCGCCGAGCGCGACGGCGCCCGATAAGAACTGGCCGACCTCAGCCCGATGAACGGGCGGGTCGGTATTTTCCGAGGGGTGTCGTGATCGGCACCCCCGTTTGCTTTCCAACGGCACGCGCGGCGCTCCGGCGTGACCAGATGACCGGGGCCTGATCCGATGTCGACCGTCACCGCAGTGCCGCTGCAGCCTACAAAGCGCAGCTACCTTATCTATCTCTGGGTCGGGATCGCACTGGCGCTGATCGCCGCGGTCGCATTGGCGCGTCAGGGCGACGATCCCCTGGCGCGCAATGCTCGTGCAAAGGGTGTCGTCGTGACGGCGTCCGGCCTGCAGTATAAGGTGATCGCGCCCGGCAAGCCCGGCGCAGCGAAGCCTACCGATGCAGACGTGGCGCTGGTGAACTACGAGGGCAAGCTGCTCAACGGCACGACCTTCGACAAGTCGCAGCAGCCGACGCCGATGCCCGTGACCGGCGTCGTTCCAGGGTTCTCCGAGGCATTGAAGCTGATGCCGAAGGGTTCGAAGTATCGGTTCTGGATGAAGCCGGCGCTCGGCTATGGCGACAAGGCGACCGGGCCGATTCCCGCGAACTCGACGCTGGTGTTCGACGTCGAACTGCTCGACTTCCTGCCGCAGAGCGTCGTTCAGCAGATGCAGGCGCAGGCTCAGATGGGCCGCGGCGCACCGGGTGGTGCTCCGGGTGGCACGCCAGGCGGTGCTCCGGGTCAGCCGCAGCCTTGAGGTAGGCGAACGCGGGCCGGTATGGCTGCGCGTATATTCCGCTTGAGATGTGTAGAACGCGCCCACGGTTCGCCGTCGGGCGCGTTTTTGCGTTCGGGGTGTGTGCGAGGGGCGGACCAGCGTGGATCGACGTCACGGTCGTGATGCGCGCCTCCCGTCATCGTGATGGAGGTCCTGCGAGCGCGGCGGTCTGTTACTCTGGATCCTGACGTTCGTCAGGATGGCGGCGTTTTGGGGGGTGGCTGGAGGTTTGTAGCAGAAGCGTCGGCGCTTGCTCGGAGATGTTGGAAATGAGCGTTCAACGTCGGGTTAAGCCATCGTCGCACCGTGCCTGCCCGAGCCACCTCTGAACGCCAGACAAAAAAATAGCGGCCCGAAGACCGCTATTTCTCGAACTAAAGTCGTAAGACTTAGTTGCTGTCCGAATCGTCGTCGTTGTCTGCAACGATAACGATGCCTGCGACAACTGCAGCAGCTGCGAGAACCGCAACGATGATGCCGCCGCCAGCGAGCTCGTTCTTCTTGCCCGAAACCGAACCCGAACGAACCGACTTAGCAACCGACAGGCTAGCCGGTGCTGCCATGGCCGGAGCAACTGCCATCGTGGCTGCTGCTGCGGTCAGGAGATATTTCCCAAGACGCATGATGAACTCCCTTTGTGCTCGTCAGCCCGGCATTGGCATGAAACCACTACCAAGGCAACCGAGGGCTAGAAAACAGCGCGAAGTGTTTCGCACTGTTGCGGCAGTGCAACACACACTACCGCTCGCTCACTATAGCGATCTACAATGGACGGAAAAGCGCCAGTTTGTACGTTGCGCGATATTCGCGGCGGTTAGCGTGCCTTCGTGATGTCAGCAGCGGGGGCGGTCTGGAGCGTCCATGTCTCGGCACCTTCGAGTCCGAGTGCCGTCAGCCGACCCGACGAATACGCGCCGGTATCGATACCGATCCGATGACTGCGTCGCTCGATCTCGTCGGTGACCGTGTGTCCGTGGACGATGATCTTCTCAAGCGCGGACCGATGATCGAGGAACGGGTCGCGAATCCAGCGCAGGTCCGAGGCTCGCTGCAGGTCGAGCGGCGTATCGGGGCGCACGCCGGCATGGACGAAGGCGTAATCGCCGATCACGATCATGTCCTCGAACGCTCTCAGGAATTCCTGATGCTCGTCGGGTACGAGTTCGTCGATGCGACGGGAGAATGCCTCGTAATCGAGCTGGTCATATTCGGCGGCATCCATGCCGTAGCTCAGGATGGTTTCACGTCCGCCGATGCGACAGAACAGGCGAAGCGCCTTGGGTTCGCCGTCGAGCGCGCCGAGGAATATCTCCTCGTGATTGCCCAGCAGGAAGCGGACGTCGGATCGTGACGTGGCAAGGCCGCGCAGGCGATCGATCACGGCGGCGGATCCAGGCCCCCGGTCGACGATGTCGCCGAGGAAGATAAGCGTCGTCTCCGCCGGCCCCCGCGCAATCTCATCGGCTTCGATCAGGCCGATCAACTGGTCGAGTAGGTCGGCGCAGCCATGGATATCGCCGACTGCGTAGACGCGTCGACCGGCGGGGATAGTCGGGAGGTTCGCCTTGGCCACGCTACGGGACTTGAAAAGCTTTGAAATCATGCTGCTATCGATGGGGAGGGAAACATGTACGGGGGCTGATCGGACGTGTGGTCGCATAAGGCGTAACGCAACCCGTCGCAACGCATCCCACATTCTGCGCACGACGGATCGCACTTCGCACACCGTCATACGGCATGACGCAGCCGTCCGCGATGGCTAAGGGGTGGCTATGTCGATGCCCATGATCCTGCGCCTGCTGCCGCTCCTGATGCTCGCAGCGACGTCGCCTGCGGATGCAGTAGCTGCTGATAGCGCCCCGCAGCCAGCGTTCTTCGAAGCGTTACGCGCAGCCGATCTGCGGCTTGCGACGATCGCCTACCGCCTGACGACGGCGAATGCCGCGCTCTGCGACCAACTCCAGCCGCAGGTTGGGATGCCGATCCACGCGCTCACGCAATATGCACCGGCTGCGCGCAAGGTTGCCGCAACGACGTTCCGATTTGGCGCGACGATCGGCGTCGAAGCGGTCGTCGCCGGTGCGCCTGCGGATCGCGCCGGGGTTCGCGCGAACGATTCGATCGTGGAGATTGACGGAAAGGCGCAGCCCGCTCTGCCGGGTACGGACGCGCCGGAGAATGCGCGGGCAAGAGATGCGGCTGAAGCGGCGATCGCCGGCGCTCCGGTTGCGCAGCCGTTGCGGATGACGCTGTTGCGGGACGGCCAGCGCGTTCCCGTGGCACTCAAGCCCGTGGCTGGGTGTCGATCGCGTTTCGAGATCCTTCTCGGCAGTGGCTTGGATGCCAGCGCGGACGGATCGGTCGTACAGATCGGCGAGCGGTTTTTCGAAGGCTATAGCGATGCTGAAATTGCGGTGATCGTCTCGCACGAACTGTCGCACAACATTCTGCGCCACCGTGCGCGCCTCGATGCGGTGAAGATCAACCGGGGTATGCTGGCGGAGTTCGGGCGCAATGGCCGGCTGATCCGCGAGACCGAGGATCAGGCCGATCTGCTCGGCATCTACCTTCTCGCCAACGCGGGCTATGATCCGATGTCCGCGCCGAAATTCTGGCGCGAGAAGGGGGGCGACGTCGACGGCGGGCTGTTCCGCAGCCGTACGCATGCCTCGTCGAAGGCGCGTGCCGAAGCGCTCGAAGCCGCGGCGCGGGATATCGCGGCGACGCCGACGCGGCCGATCATTCCTCCCGTCCTGGCGACTCGGAACGTGCCGCTTCGCTGAACTTTAGAAAATGGGCCGGGGCTGGTCCGGCCAGATGCCGCGCGTATCGAGCACCGTCTTGTCGGCGCGTTCCTCCAGCGGGATCGACTTGAAGACGTCGTGATCGACCAGCACGACCATGATCGGGCAGGTCTCGATCGCGGTGTCGACGTCGATCAGCGTCGCGCCGGTGCCGGCGAACGCCGCGGGCAGGGTCTTCGCATAGGGCTCGACGATCCGCACGCGGTCGCCGAACGCTTGCGCCACTGCGTGCGCGACCTTCAGCGCCGGGCTTTCGCGGAAATCGTCGATGTTCGCCTTGAACGCGAGGCCGAGGCAGGCGACCGGCGCATCCGGCATCGCCTCGACCAGCGCGGCGACCTGCGCGATGACGTGATCGGTCTTGCCGTCGTTCACTTCGCGCGCGGTGCGGATCAGCGGGGTCTGATCGGGCGCGGCGTGGACCAAGAACCACGGATCGACCGCGATGCAGTGGCCGCCGACGCCCGGGCCGGGCTGGAGGATGTTGACGCGCGGATGACGGTTGGCAAGGCGGATCACCTCCCACACGTCGACGCCCATCGTGTCGGCGATCAGCGACAATTCGTTGGCAAACGCGATATTGACGTCGCGGAACGCGTTCTCTGTAAGCTTGGTCATTTCCGCTGCCCGCGCCGTCGTAGTGACGCAGGCGCCGCGGACGAACCGCCGGTAGAAGGTGAGCGCCTTGCGCGCGCACCGCGGCGTGATGCCACCGATCACGCGGTCATTGTCGATCAGTTCGACCAGGATACGGCCGGGCAACACGCGTTCGGGGCAATAGGCGATGGCGATGTCGGCCTGCTCGCCCGCACGACCGGGAACCCGGATATCGGGGCGGAGCTTGGCCAGGACGTCGCGCACCTGTTCGGTAGTGCCGACCGGCGAGGTCGATTCGAGGATGATCGTGTCGCCGGCCTTGAGCACCGTGGCGATCGTCGTCGCGGCTTGCAGGACATAGCCGATGTCGGGCGCGTGATCGTCGTCGAAGGGAGTCGGCACGGCGATCACGAACACGTCGGCGGATTCGATCGTCGTCGATGCACGCAGCGTACCGCGCGCAACCACGCCCGAGACGAGACCGTCGAGGTCGACTTCCTCAATGTGCACGCGGCCCGAATTGACCGTTTCGACGACCGATTCGGTGACGTCGACGCCGAGCACGCGCGCGCCAGTCCGCGCGATGATCGCAGCGGTCGGCAAGCCGATATAGCCGAGGCCCATGACGACGACGGAGAGTTCGGTATCAGACAGCATGCTGGGCGAATCCCTTGGCGATGATTTCGGCGATCCTGGCGGCGGCATGGCCATCCCCGAACGGGTTGTGCGCGCGCGCCATCGCCGCATAGGCCGTTCTGTCGTCGAGCAGCGTGAAGATTTCGGAAACGATGCGGTCTTCGTCGGTGCCGATCAGTTTCGCGGTACCGGCGGCGATGCCTTCCGGGCGCTCGGTCGTCTCGCGCATGACCAGGACGGGCTTGCCGAGCGCGGGCGCTTCCTCCTGTACGCCGCCCGAGTCGGTCAGCACGATCTCCGCCATCCCGAGTGCGCGGACGAAATGCGGATAGTCGAGCGGTGCGATCCGCGCGACGTTCTCGCGGGCACCGAGGATATTGTCCATCACCGATACGACGTTCGGATTGGGATGGACCGGGAACAGCACCGCGACGTCCTCGCGCTCGGCGATCCGTCCGATCGCGCGCGCGATGGCGGCCATGCCGTCACCGAAATTCTCGCGTCGATGCGTGGTAACGAGCACGATGCGCTTGCCCGCAAATCGCGCGGCGAGCGCGTCAAGTCCGGCCGCCAGCGAAGGATCGGCCGCGACCCGGTCGGCGGTCCAGTGCAGCGCGTCGATGACGGTGTTGCCGGTGACGTGGACCGTGTCCGCCGCGATCGTCTCGCGAAGCAGCGCATTCGCCGCGGTTTCAGTCGGGGCGAAGTGCAGCGTGGCGATCGGCGCGACGATGCGGCGGTTCACTTCCTCGGGCCAGGGGTGGTAGATATCGCCCGACCGAAGTCCCGCCTCGACATGCGCGACCGGCACCTTGCGATAATAGGCGGCGAGCGCGCCGGTCATCGCGGTCGCGGTGTCGCCCTGCACGACGACGAGATCCGGTCGTTCCGCATCCATCACTTCGCCCAGCCCGACCAGCAGCCGCGCGGTGAGCCTGTCGAGCGTCTGGCCGGGCTCCATGATGTCGAGATCGATGTCCGGCGCGAGATCGGCGATCGCCAGCACCTGATCGAGCAACCCGCGATGTTGTGCCGTGACGCAGGTGCGCACTGCTAGGCCCGGCGTTCCGGCCAAGGCTCGGATGACGGGGAAGAGTTTGATCGCTTCGGGACGCGTGCCGAATATGACGAGGATTTTTGACATGGAACCTCTGTAGCCCAGCGCGTTTAATGAGGCGCTAACCGGCTGCGACGTTTCGTCGATCGGGCAGCCCGATTTGCACGGACCCGTAACGACCGGTAAATGGTGCAGTGCAACCAACGACCTCGAAGACAACACTGGGAGCTCCGAATGACCATAAAGCCACTGCGCAAGGCCGTGTTTCCGGTCGCTGGCCTCGGCACACGCTTCCTGCCCGCCACCAAGGCGATGCCGAAGGAAATGCTGACCGTCGTCGACAAGCCCCTGATCCAATATGCGGTCGAGGAAGCGCTCGAGGCGGGGATCGAGCAGATCATCTTCGTAACCGGACGCGGCAAGGGTGCGCTCGAGGATCATTTCGATATCTCGTACGAGCTCGAAGACACGATGCGCGCGCGGGGCAAGTCGCTGGACGCGATCAGCCACATCCGCATGAAGCCGGGCTCGCCGGTGTATGTTCGTCAGCAGGAGCCGCTCGGCCTCGGCCATGCGGTGTGGTGCGCGCGCGAGATCGTCGGCGACGAACCGTTCGCGGTGCTGCTGCCCGACGAGCTGATGGTCGGCAAGCCCGGCTTCATGAAGCAGATGGTCGAGGCGTATAACCAGGTCGGCGGCAACGTGATCGGCGCGCTCGAAGTGACCGACGCGGAGACCGATAAATACGGCATCATCTCGCCAGGCGCGATTGATGGCCGGCTGACCGAAGTGGTCGCGCTCGTCGAGAAGCCCAAGCAGGGTACTGCGCCGTCGAACCTGATGATTCCCGGCCGCTATATCCTCCAGCCCGACGTGATGCGGATTCTCGAAAACCAGGAAAAGGGTGCGGGTGGCGAGATCCAGCTGACCGACGCGATGGCGCAGCTGATCGGCAACCAGCCTTTCCACGGCTTTACCTTCGACGGCCAGCGCTATGATTGCGGCGACAAGGCCGGGTATATCCAGGCGAACTTCGCGCTCGCTCTGGCACGCGACGATATCGGGCCGGCCGTACGTGACTTTGCGAAGGGCCTGCTGGCGGGCTAAAGCCGCCGGAGTTCCAGGATTACGCCGCGCTTGCAGTACCGCAGGCGCGGCACCCTGGATCCTTTGGCAGGCGGATCGAGCGGAAGCGTAGCGCGAGCAGATCTACCAGCAGCAATTTCCCCGCAGGATCGTCGCCGAACGGCGCGATCGCGCGGAGGACTTCCAGCGCGGCGAGACTGCCGAGAACGCCCGTGACCGGCCCCAGCACGCCGTCTCCCGCGCAACTCGTCTCGGCGCGTTCGGGGTCCTCGCCGACGAAGCAGCGATAACACGGCTTGTCTGCTTCCCAGCCGCGATACGTGGCGAGTTGTCCTTCGAACTGACCGACGGCGGCCGAGACGAGCGGGATCTTCGCGGCATATGCGGCGTCCGCGACGCAGAACCGCGTCGCGAAATTGTCGCAGCCGTCGAGGACGACATCGGCGCCAGCGAGCAGGCCCGCCACGTTCGAGACGTCGATCCGAACGCGGTGCGTGTCGACCGCGACGTGCGGGTTGATCCGCCGTACCGCCGCTGCCGCCGCCTCGACCTTGGCGATGCCGGTATCCGCGGTCGTGAAGATCGTCTGGCGCTGAAGGTTCGACGGCTCGACCGAATCGTCGTCGATCAGGATCAGCCGTCCGACGCCCGCTGCCCCCAGATATTGGATCGCGGGCGAGCCGATACCGCCGGCGCCGACGATCGCGACACTCGCCGCTTTCAGCCGCGCCTGGCCGCTACCGCCGAATTCCTTGAGGACGATATGGCGTGCATACCGGGTGAGTTCGTCGTCGGAGAGGATCATGCGCCCCAGGCGAACGTCAGGCTGGTTCGATACCAGGTGTCGGTATCCGCATCGACCACGTCGATCGAATCGCGCGCGCCGAGGATCACGCCGGCGGCATATTGCTCGACCGTCGGGCAGTCGATCGCGCGCGGCGTGACGCGGCGGACGCGGCCATCGGGGGTTATCAATACCGCAAGGTCGAGCGTCAGGCTCCAGCCCTGCATCGTGCGGATCGCCTTGACGCACCGCCCGGCCATCACTTCGCCATGCACATAGGCCGACGTGTTCGCGAGCGTGCTGGCCTGCTTGCGGATGCGCAGGACGGGCAGCGCGGTCCAGTCCTGCGGCGGCATTCCGGCGGTCGTCACGCTCGACGGCACGAGGATCGTCGGCGGGGCGATCGGCGCAACGGCCTGAACCAGGAGGAGAAGTGCGGCGATCATCGGCCAGTCGATCCGAACCCGCCGGCTCCGCGCGACGTCTCGTCCAGCGTCGCGACTTCGGCGAGCGTCGCGCGCAGGACGACCGCGGGGACGAGCTGCGCGATGCGGTCGCCCCGCGCGATGTCGAAGGGGTCTTGGCCGAGGTTGGCGAGTATGACCTTCACTTCGCCGCGATAATCGCTGTCGATCGTGCCGGGGGTGTTGAGGCAGGTGACGCCGTGCTTCAGCGCGAGGCCCGAGCGTGGGCGGACCTGGACCTCGTAGCCGGTGGGAATGGCGATTGCGAAGCCGGTCGCGACGGCGGCGCGTTCGCCTGGGGCAAGCGTCAGCGCTTCGGCGGAGACGACGTCCATCCCGGCGGCACCCTCGGTCGCATAGGCGGGCAGGGGCAGGCCCTCGCCGTGCGGCAGGCGGTTCAGTTCGATACGGATCATGACGCGGCTTCTAGCGCATCGGCGATGCGGTCCGCCAGTCGGGCGGCGACTGCGTCCTTGGGAAGGCGTTCCCAGCTTTCGACGCCGGCTTCGGTGACGAGGTGGACACTGTTGTCCGTGCCGCCCATCACGTCGCCCGATACGTCGTTGGCGACGATCCAGTCCGCGGTCTTGCGAACGCGTTTTGCGACGGCGTGCTCGATCACGCGTTCGGTCTCGGCGGCGAACCCGATCAGCAGGCGTGGGCGGTGCGGACTGCGCGCCAAAGCCGCTAGGATATCGGGGTTTTCCGTGAGGGTCAGGGTTGGGGTCGCATTGCCCTTCTTGATCTTCTGCTGGGAGGACTCGACGTGCCAGTCCGCCACCGCGGCGACCATGACGGCGGCGTCGACAGGCAGCGCACGATCAACCGCGTCCGCCATCTCTCGCGCGGTCTCGACGTCGATCCGGTCGACGCCATGCGGCGTCGGCAGCGTCACGGGGCCGGCAACCAGCGTCACGCGCGCGCCGAGCCGTGCCAGCGCTGCGGCGATCGCGAAGCCCTGTTTGCCCGACGAACGGTTGGCGATGTAGCGGACCGGGTCGATCTGCTCGTGTGTCGGGCCGGCGGTGACGAGGACGTGGCGGCCGGCCAGGCGCTTCGGCGGGGCAGGGGCGAGCAGCGCTTCGATCGCGGCGACGATCGCGGGCGGCTCGGGCAGGCGGCCGGGGCCGTACTCACCGCACGCCATGATACCCTCGTCGGGCGTCATTACCGTCACGCCATCGGCACGAAGTTGCGCCATGTTGCGCACGGTCGCGGCGTGGGTCCACATCCGAACGTTCATCGCCGGCGCGACGAGGACGGGTGTATCGGTTGCGAGCAGTAGCGTGGTGGCGAGGTCGTTCGCGAGGCCTGCCACCATCCGCGCCATCAGGTCGGCGGTCCCCGGCGCGACGACGATCAAATCGGCTTCCCGGCTGAGCTGGATATGACCCATCTCGGCCTCGTCCTTGAGGTCCCAGAGCGTCGTGTAGACCTTGTCCTCGCTCAGTGCCGCGAGCGTCATCGGCGTGACGAAATGATGCGCCGCCTCGGTCATCACGCAGCGCACCGCGTACCCGCGCGTCCTGAGTAAGCGGATCAGTTCGGCGGCCTTGTAGGCGGCGATCCCGCCACCGACGATCAGGAGGATGCGTTTCATGCCGCTACCCTAACGGATAATGCGCTTCACGGTAATGCGTCGGGTATCGAGCGCCGCGGCGAACAGGTCGCGCAATCCGTCAAGCGCCAGGATGAGACCCGTCAGCAGCAACGGGGAGACCAGCACCGCGCTCTGCGACGTGCCCGATCGGTCGAGCAGCGCGATCAGAAGCATCGCCAGCAGGATCGTGCCGAGAACACGCGTCGCGATGGCGTCGCGCCAAATCGTCCATCCGAACAGCGCAAGACCGACGACCGGCCCGGCCACCCATAGCGGGACATAGTCCAGCATGGTGGCCGACGCGAACGCCGATACGACGCTGCCGGTACCGGCCGGAGCGTCTGTGCCGGCCACGGCGATGTCGAGCGGCGTAACGATCGCAGCGACCGCATGGGCGTGGAAGGCGAGCACGATCATGAGCAGGCCCAGCGCTGCGATCCAGCCTAGCGTTTCGTTGCGTCGACGATCGCGTACCGCGAACCCGGCCATCGTCACGATGTAGAGCGCGGCCGAATCGCAGATCAGCGCAGCGGCCAGCCCGAACGCGACCGCGTCGATCCAGTTACCCGGCAGACGTAAGCCGAGCGACAAGGCTATCAGCAAGCCCGCCCAGGTCTCTGGTAAATTCGAGAGCTCCGTCCGCAACAGGGGCGCGAGCCCGGCGAACAGCAGGACCGCGGCAAGCGTCCGTGCCGCGCGCGTCTTCAGCACGAGCTTTAGTCGCGCATACCAGGCCACCGCGACGGCCGCCGCGAGGAGATAGAGCATCGTCGTGACGGCCAGGCCGGGCAACGAGCCTGCCACGACGGCCAGCGTCGGCAGGGGAAACGCCGTGAACGGTTCGAGCGGATATTTCCCGGCGCGCAACGCATCGCCTGCGACCGTATAATAGCTGCCGCCATGCCGTACGTCTTCGACGATCCCGGCATACAGGCTGGTGTCGGCCGGCCCTGCGGGAGCCGAGACCGCAATCACGGTGGCGAGCAGCACGAGGACGAGCAACGCCAGCACTACGCGTGCCGTGGGTTGCGACACGACCGCGAACCGGGATGGCGATGCAAGCCACCGCGGGGTCAGCGCGCGGCGCATCGCCCGACTTTCCCGCACTCTTCTCGTCGAATCTCGACCCGGCGGATCACGTCAGGACGAACCAGGATCCGACGACCCCGGCGGCGGCGGCGAGTACGGCGACCAGGCCGTAGCGCCAGCCGCCGCCGAGCCGGATCACTTCGATCTCGCGCAGCGGCATCGTCGGCGGGGCGCCGCCGGGGGCCGGGTAATGCGCTTCAATCCGGCGGACCAACTCTGGCAGGCGGGTCAGCGTCTGGAAATCGGCGATCAGGCGCTCGGCGATCATCGCCTCCGGGCCGAGCTCGCCGCGGATCCAGTCGCGGACGAATGGCTCGGCGGCTTCCCAGAGGTTGATGTCGGGGTTGAGGCTGGTCGCGACGCCCTCGACCATCACCATCGTCTTCTGGAGCAGCAGCAGGTGCGGCTGCGTCACCATGTCGAAATCGCGCGTGATCGAGAACAGGCTGTCGAGCATCATGCCGATCGACATGTCCTTGACCGGCAACCCGCGCATCGGCTCGCCGACCGCGCGCAAGGCTGTGGCGAATTCGGCGACGTCGTGGTGCGCGGGGACGTAGCCCGCCTCGAAATGGATCTCGGCGACACGCTTATAATTGCCGGTAATGAGGCCGTAGAGGATCTCGGCGAGCCAGACGCGCGCGCGCCGGTCGATCCGGCCCATGATGCCGAAGTCGATCGCGGCGATGCGGTTGCCGGGGAGCGCGAACAGGTTTCCCTGGTGCATGTCCGCGTGGAAGAAGCCGTCGGCGATCGCCTGGCGCAGGAACGCGCGGACGAGGGTGTTGGCGAGGCCTGGGAGGTCGTAGCCGGCAGCGACCAACGCCGGTCGGTTCGAGAGCTTGATGCCGTCGATCCACTCGATCGTCATGACCTTGTTGGTCGAGCGCGCCCAGTCGATCGCGGGGATGACGAAATCGGGCTCGGCTGTCATGCCCTCGGCGAGTTCGGATGCAGAGGCGGCTTCGCGGCGGAAGTTGAGTTCCCTGAGCGTCCAGCGCTTGAACGTCTCGATCGTGAGGCGCGGGCGGAGGCGCATCGCCTCGGGGCTGAGCGCCTCGAGTTGTGCTGCGGCCCAGCTGTACGTGTCGATCGCGCGGGCGAAATCGTCCTCGACGCCGGGGCGGAGAACCTTGACCGCGACCTGGCGGCCATCGGTGGTGACGGCGCGGTGGACCTGTGCGATCGACGCGGCGCCGACCGGGATGGGCTCGATGCGCGAAAACAACGTCTCCAGCGGCTTGCCGAAGCTCGCCCGCATCGCCGCTTCGATCGTCTCGTAGGGGACGGGCGAGAGCTGGTCCTGCAACCGCAGCAGATCGTGAGCGGCCTCCTCCCCGACGAGATCGGGGCGGGTGGCGAGCGTCTGGCCGAGCTTGATCGCCGCGGGTCCGATCGCCTGGAACGCATCGGCGTAGCGCGGCACTGCGGGCACGCGCGCGCCGAACCGGGCGATCCGTGCGAGGCGACGGACGGGGGCTGGCGTGTTCGGGTCACGCTCGATGCCCCGCAGCGCTCCGTGGCGAGCGAGGATGCGGCCCCATTTGAGGAGTCGCCAGATGTGGGTGGTTGAGGCGGTCACTGAGAGTGTGCGCTGCGAGAAGAGGCGTGTTCACGCGAAGGCGCGAAGGCGCGAAGAGAAGTAAGAATTGGTTCGCGCAGAGGCGCAGAGGCGCGGAGGTGTGGCGCCCCGCCGCGGATGCGGCTTTTCATCATTGACGAAGGAGAAACAAAGCGCGGCTGCGCGCAGGAGGCCGTTGCGCCTTTGCTTCTTCTTACTCTCCGCGCCTCTGCGCCTCTGCGCGAACACATCTTCGCGCGCCTTCGCATGATCACTAGATCTTCCACCCGCTGTGGATCGCGACGAGTCCGCCCAGCAAAGGCTCGACCTTGGTCTGCACGAAGCCCGCATCCGCGATCATGGCCTTGAACTTGGGCATGTCGGGGAAGCGGCGGATCGATTCGATCAGATAGCGGTAGCTGTCGGCGTCCTGCGCCAGAAGCTGGCCGAGCTTTGGGACCATCTTGTGCGAATAGGCGTCGTACACCTCGGCGAACCCAGGCCACACCGTCGTCGAGAATTCGAGGCAGTAGAAGCGCCCGCCGCGACGGAGCACTCGGTGAGCCTCGCGCAATGCTTTGGGAATGTCGGTGACGTTACGGATGCCGAACGCGATCGTGTACGCGTCGAAGAACTTGTCCGGGAAGGTTAGCGTCTCGGCGTTGGCTTCGGTCCAGACTAGGCCGTCGATCCCGCGCTTCTGGGCGCGCTGCATGCCGACTTCGAGCATCTGAGGGTTGATGTCCGCCACCGTGATCGACGCGCCCGACGGCTCCATGCGGAAGGCGATGTCGCCCGTGCCGCCGGCCATGTCGAGGATCTGCTCGCCCTCGCGCGGCTTTACGCGGCGGACGAAGCGGTCCTTCCACAGGCGGTGCATGCCGCCCGACATCGCATCGTTCATCAGGTCGTATTTGCCCGCGACGTTCGAGAAGACGCCGCCGACGCGGGCGGTCTTCTCGGTCGCGGGGATGTCTTCGTAGCCGAAGGAGACGGTATCGGGCGTGACGGTGGCTGCGGGCGCGATCAAGTCGTTCATATCCTGCGCTCTAGCCGCGCCTTGTGGCGCGAGCAAACGCAACCTAGCTGCAAAGCGTGCCAGAATTACCAGAAGTCGAAACCACCGTGCGCGGGCTGGAGCCCGTGCTGAAGGGCCAGCGCCTGACCTCGGTAGAGCCGCGCCGCGCCGACCTGCGCAAAGCCATCCCGGTCGACCTGCGCCAGCGAATGACCGGCGCGACTGTCATGACGCTCGGGCGGCGCGCGAAATACGGGCTGATCGATACCGATCGCGGGGACACGCTTGTCTTCCATCTCGGCATGTCGGGGCGGTGGCGAGTCGATCCGAGCGAACTGCTCGCGCACGATCACCTTTTGATCGGCACGGCGGCGGGGCGGACGGTCGCGCTCAACGATCCGCGGCGATTCGGATTTCTCGATCTGTGGGCGACCGACGACATCGCCAATTATCCGCCGTTTCTCAGCATGGGACCGGAGCCGCTCGGACCCGATCTGACCGCTGCGTATCTGCTGGAGGCGCTCGAAGGGCGGGGGGCGTCGATCAAGGCGATGCTGCTCGACCAGCGAATCGTCGCGGGGCTCGGCAACATCTATGTGTGCGAGGCGCTGCACATGGCGAAGATCGCGCCGTCACGCGCGGCGGGCCGGATATCGTTGTTTCGACTCGAGCGACTCGTCGAGGCGATTCGGACGGTGCTGACCGCCGCGATCCTCGCTGGCGGGTCGTCGCTTCGCGATTACGTCCGGCCGGACGGCGAACTCGGCTATTTCTCCAAGCAATGGCGCGTCTATGGTCGCGAGGGCGAGGCTTGCGAATGCGGTGCTACCGTCAGGCGGCGTACCGAGGGTGGACGCTCGACGTTCTGGTGTCCGAAGTGCCAACGCGGTTGACGGTGTAACGCAAAGTGGGTAGGGCCGCGGCTTCGAGAGGGCGTAGGAGCAATCCGGCGCCCCTTTTTATTCATTCGAACATCCAGAGGGCTTCATGGCGAACACGCCGCAGGCGAAAAAGCGTATCCGTCGCAACGACCGTCGCGCGGAAGTGAACGGCAACCGAGTCGGCCGTATCCGTACCTTCATCAAGAAGGTCGAGGCCGCATTGGCTTCGGGCGACAAGGGCGCAGCGACCACCGCACTGGCCGCGGCACAGCCTGAGCTTCAGCGCGGCGTCGCCAAGGGCGTGCTGCACAAGAACACCGCGAGCCGCAAGTTCGCGCGTCTGACCAAGGCCGTCACCGGGCTCGCCTAAGCGACCGATCACTGCCAGAGCGGATCACCCGTCGGGACATTCCCGGCGGGTTTTTTGCGTCTGCGAACGGAACCGATGTCGGGGCAGCACAATCAACGGATTCCCCGCGATTCGAGCGACCTAAGATCAAGTCATGAAAGTGCAACAATCCCAAAAATTGCCTTAACACAGCGACTTATAAAAATTCCGACGCATTTCCGGGGCTTGGTCAAGTCAACCCGCTTTATTTCGAAAATGTGACGTGTCGGGGCCTTGCTAGACTCGCCGATCGCTTCATAACTGATTGCACGGCGCTGGCGGATCACGGACGTGAATCACCGACGAGACCAACGGGGCCGGGGGAATAGGGCGAAGATGCCGGACGACCGTTTGACGGCGTCACGGGGATCATTTTCTGTCGGGGCTATATCACCCGCGCGAGCAATCTCGCGGGGTCGGAGAAGTGTGCGCGTGACGAAGTGGCAAGGATCAGTGACGCACGCGACCGAGGCCGAGAAGGCCTGGGCCCGCGTTCGTGCATCCTTGCGCGAGTCGGCCGGCGCACGACTGTTTGAGCAGTGGCTGAAGCCGATCGAGCTGATCCCCGGCGAGGACCGCGATACGATCCGACTCGCGCTGCCATCGGCGTTCATGACCAACTGGGTCCGCAATCATTATGCGGACCGGCTGGTGCTCGAATTCAAGCAGATCCTGCCCAACGTCCGCACCGTCCAGATCGAGACCCGGGCGCCGGGTCGCGCTCCTGTCGTGCTCGCGATCGAGCCGGTGGCTGACGCCGTTGCGCCTCGGCCCGTTGCAGATCCTTTGCCGGTCCGGGCCGAGCCTGCCCCCGAGCGGGGCGCCGAGCCGGTACAGGCTTCGATGAAGTTCGGCGTCGATCCGTCGCTGAAGCCGGCACCGGCGCCTGTCGTGATGTTGGCGCCGGTCGGCGTGCCGGCCGAGCGGCCGCCGCTCGATCCGCGCTATACCTTCGCGCGATTCGTCGTCGATCCGTCCAACAAGGTGGCGTTCAACGCGGCCAAGGTGCTCGCCGAGCCGGGCCCGGTGCGATTCAGCCCGCTGTTCCTCCACAGCGGCACGGGGCAGGGCAAGACCCACCTCATGCACGCGATCGGCCACGCGTTCCTCGAACATAACCCGCACGCGATCGTGCTGTGCATGTCCGCCGAGCGCTTCATGTACGACTTCGTCGCGTCGATGCGCGCGCGCGATACGCATGCGTTCAAGCAGCGCCTGCGCGGTGCCGACCTGCTGCTGATCGACGATCTCCAGTTCATCGCCGGCAAGGACGCGACGCAGGAAGAATTCTTCCACACGGTCAACGAGATCATGGCGGCGGGCAAGCGTCTGGTGATCTCCGCCGATCGCTGCCCGCAGGCGCTCGAAGGCGTCGAGGCGCGGATCGTCAGCCGCATGGCGGTGGGCTTGGTCGCGGACATCAAGGCGCCTGATCTTACGCTGCGTCGGACGATCCTCGACCGGAAGCTCGTGGACCTGCCCGACATGCGCGTGCCGACCGACGTGCTCGACCTGCTGGCGGCGCGCATCCACGCGAACATCCGCGAGCTTGAGGGCGCGCTGAACCGGGTCGTGGCGTACGCGCAGCTGACCGGGGATACGATCGACCTCGACTTCGCGGTCGCGACGTTGGGCGAGGTTCTTCGCGGGGCGCAGAAGCGCGTGACGATCGACGAGATCCAGAAGCTCGTGTCCGCGCATTTCGAACTGAAGCCGCTCGACCTGATTTCGGCGCGGCGCGCTCGGGCGGTGGCACGACCGCGGCAGATCGCGATGTATCTGGCCAAGCGGCTGACGACTCGGTCGCTTCCCGAGATCGGCCGAAAATTTGGTGGGCGTGATCACTCGACGGTGATCCATGCGGTGCGGAAGATCGAGGAACTGCGCGATTCGGACCGCGACATCGATGCGGCCGTGCGCGTGCTGATGCGCGAGCTCGAAGGCTAGGCCGGCCCCCACTTCATTGTCCTCCCGTGAAGGCGGGAGTCCAGTCTGGACCGCCGCCTTCGCGGGGGAACACTCTTAGGTATCAGGCTTCCACAGGACGTAACCACACCCCCAAACCGTCATCCCAGCGAAAGCTGGGATCTCGTCGTGTGGGGAGCGTCGCGTCCAACGGGGGAGACCTCAGCTTTCGCGGGGGTGACGGAAGTAGAAAGGGGGCGGACAGGTGCCGTCTGGTCGCGCTAGACCTGCAACCCCATCGCGTCCTGCGTCTGCTTCAACACCGGCGCCGCCAGCGCGCGCGCCTTCTCGGCTCCCGCCTGCAACACCGCGGTCACCGCACTGCGGTCGTCCAGCAACCGCACCATCTCGTCTCGGATCGGTCCGAGCTTGGCCACTGCCAGGTCTGCCAGCGCAGGCTTAAACGCGCCGAAGCCCGTGCCGCCGAACTCGCCGAGCACTGTCGCAACGTCCGTGTCCGCCAGTGCCGCGTAGATCGTCAGCAGGTTGCGGGCCTCCGCCCGGTCGCCCAGTTCCTCGACCGTCGCCGGCAACACGTCCGGATCGGTCTTGGCCTTGCGGAACTTGTCCGCAATCGTGTCGTCGCTGTCGATCAGTTTGACCACCGACTGCTCGGAGGGGTTCGACTTCGACATCTTCGCCGACGCATCGCGTAACGACATGATCCGCGGCGCCGCCTTGCTGATCAGCGGCGCGGGCAGCGTGAACAGGTCGACGCCATAGTCGCCGTTGAACTTGGTCGCGATGTCGCGCGCGAGTTCGAGATGCTGCTTCTGGTCCTCGCCGACCGGCACGTGCGTCGCATTGTAGAGAAGCACGTCGGCCGCCATCAGTACCGGATAGTCGTAGAGCCCGACGCTCGCGCCTTCGCGGTTCTTGCCCGCCTTGTCCTTGAACTGCGTCATGCGGTTCAGCCAGCCGACGCGCGCGACCGTGTTGAGCAGCCACGCCATCTCGCTATGCGCGGGGACGCGCGCCTGGTTGAACAGGATCGACTTCGCAGGATCGATCCCCGCCGCGATCATCGTCGCGGCGACCTCGATCGTGTGCGACGACAGCTCGGCAGGCGCGATCCATTCGGTCGGCGCGTGGAGATCGGCGATGAAGAACATCGACTCGCCGCCCTGCGCTGCGACGTCGTCCTGGAGCGTGACCCACTGCTTCACCGCCCCCAGGTAATTGCCGAGGTGGAGATTACCGGTGGGCTTGATGCCGGAAACAACCCGTTGAACAGGGGCGCGCATAGTGAAACCTATCTGGAACGACGCAGAAGCGTGGAGATGTCGCCCAGCCGGAACGCGCCGGTGAGCAATGTCGCGACCGCATAGACCACGCCGCCGGTGGTAACCAGCACCAGCATGGCGCCCCAGCGTTGTATGCTGGTGCCGGTCACGAAGGGCTGGAACAGGTCGTTTAGGAAATACATCACGACGCCCATGATCAGCGCGGCCACTAGCAGCCGCCATGTCCGTCGCCGCAGCCGCGCATCGGGTATGAAATGCCCGCGACGCACCAGCGTCCGGTACAACATCGCGACGTTGACCGTGCTCGCGATCGCCGTGGCAAGCGGTGGCCCCATGTGACCGAGCGGCTTTATGAAGGCGAGGTTGAGGACGAGGTTCACGACCATCGACATCGTCGCATAGCGGACCGGTGTGCGCGTATCGGATCGCGCATAATAGCCCGGCGTGAGGACCTTTACGAGGATGTAGGACGGCAGGCCGATCGAGAAGGCAGCGAGCGCCTGCGCGGTCAGCACGCTGTCTTCGAGCGCGAATTTGCCGTGCTGGAACAGCGCGCCGACGATCGGTACGCCGCACACGATCAGCGCGACCGTCGCGGGCAGGGTGAGGAACAGCGCGAGTTCCATGCCGCGGTTCTGCGTCGTCATCGCCTCCGCATCCTCGCCGCGGCCGAGCTGGCGCGAAATGGTGGGAAGCAGGACGGTGCCGAGACCGATGCCGATCAACCCGAGCGGGAGCTGGTTCAGTCGGTCCGCGAAATAGATATACGAGACCGATCCCGCCGGCAGCAGCGCGGCAGCGAGCGCGGTCGAGACGACGAGATTGATCTGCACGGCACCGGCACCCGCCGCGGCAGGCCAGATCAGCGACATGAGTTTCTTGACGTCGGGATTGAGCTGCGGACGCTTTAGCCGGAGTTTTACGCCCGAGGCGCGGCAAGCGTAGATCAGCCAGAGAAGCTGCAATGCGCCCGATACAGTGACGGCGATGCCTTGGTTGCGCGACGTCAGCAATGGGTCATGTTCGTGGAACAGCAGCAGTGCGGCGATCAGCGTTGCATTCAGCAGGATCGGCGCGGCCGCATTGATCCAGAATTTGTGCAGCGAATTGAGGATGCCGCCGAGCAGCGAGACGAGGCTGATCAGCGGCAGATAGGGCAACATGATCCGCGACAGATGGACGACATAGTCGAACCGCTCGGCACTCGCGCCATTGAATCCGAAGGTCAGCAGCCATGTCAGCGGCCAGGCCGCGATCTCGAAGATCGCGGTCATCAGGATCAGCGTCGGCAGCAGCACCGACAGGGCGTCCTCGGCGAACGCGATCCCGTCGGGCAATCCGCGCCCGTCCTTGGCGCCGACCTTCCGATTGAACATCGGAATGAACGCCGCGGAGAACGCGCCTTCCGCGAACAGCGCACGGAACATATTGGGGAGGCGAAACGCGATCAGGAACGCGTCGGACGCGAACCCGGCGCCGACGAACCGCGCGAACAGCGAATCGCGTACCAGCCCCAGGATACGGCTGACGAGCGTCAGCCCACCGACCGATCCCAGCGCCTTGGTAAGGTTCATCTACGCGCGCTCCGCCCCACTCGATCAGGCCTGGCCGAAATCGCCGACGTTCGGCTGGATACCAGCCTGCTCCGACTGGGTCAGGTACAGCTGGCCGAAATCGATCGGCTCGAGCAGCAGCGGCGGGAAACCACCGTCACGTACCGCATCCGACAGCACGCGACGCGCGAACGGGAACAGCAGGCGCGGCGCCTCGCCCAGCAGGAACGGCTGAACATGCTCGGCCGGGATGTTGCGCAGCCCGAACAGGCCCGCGTACGAAAGGTCGACGATGAACGCGACCTGGCCGTCGCTCTCGGCGCGGACGTCGATCTTCAGCACGACCTCGTGAACCTCGTCGCCGACCTGCGCCGCACCGATGTTGAACTGCACGTCGATCGCCGGCGGGGTCTGGTTCTGATAGACCGCGGGTGCGTTCGGGTTCTCGAACGACAAGTCCTTGACGTATTGCGAGATCAGCCCGGCAGCGGGGACCGTGTCTTCACCGTTCGCGAGAGCCTGGTCGGGCATGGTGAAGCCGTTGTCCTGATCATCCATTCGTCATGTCCTTAGAAGATAAGCGGAGAAATGGGACCGAAGCGGCACGCTTGCGCGTTCATATCGGTCAAGGCGCTGCGAGTAGCAGTGCCGACGGGGCGTTTCAACGGGCCCGGGTTTGAATAAGCGCAGCTTTGGCCTATGTTAGCCCGAAGATCGGAGGCACGGTTGTTTTACGTAGTTCTTCTCGCGATGGTTGCAGGCTTCTTGGCGATGCGACTTTATAGCGTGCTCGGCAAGCGGACGGGGCATGAACAGCCCCTGCCGCGTACGGCCGAAGACCGTCCCGCGCTCGCCGTCGTTCCGCGAACGATCGATGCGACGCCTGAGCCACGCGAGGTGGCCAGCCGTAACATCGAGCCGGGCGCCGAAGCAGGCCTGCGCTCGATCGTCGCCGCCGAACCTGGGTTCGACGTCAACCAGTTCCTCGAAGGTTCCCAGGCGGCCTACCGCATGGTCCTTGAAGCGTTCTGGAAGGGCGACGAGGAACAGCTCGGGTATCTTGCGGAAGACGATGTCCGTGCCGCGTTCGCAGAGGCTATCGCTGCACGTGTCGCGGCCGGCGAAGTGCTCGACAATCGTCTTGTGTCGATCGAGCGCGCGGTGATTTCCGACGCGAGCGTTTCGGGCCGCGATGCCCGGATTACCGTTCGGTTCGATGCGGATATCGCTGCGGTTACACGCGATGGCGACGGCGTCGTGCTGGCCGGGTCGTTGACCGACGCGGTCGAGACGCATGACGTCTGGACCTTCGCACGGACGCTCAAGAGTAGCGATCCGAACTGGAAGCTTGCCGACACCGACGAGGCGTGATCGTGCGGTCCAGGGGGGGCGGGGCCAGCGCTTTGGCGCTGTCGATTTTGCTCAGCGCATGTGTCGGCGGAGTCGCGCCGCCGCGATCGGGGCCAGCACCGGTTGACGATAACCGTGACTCCGATCGCGAACAAGCGCGTGCGCCCGTACGCGTTCATCCCTCGCGCGACACTGGCGCATCCCCGAACATCCGCGGCATTCAGATGCCGGCGCGAATCGTCGGTGCGGTGCCGGTGTTGCCGATCCCCGTTAATGCACCGACGGCGCCGACGAATGCGGCAACCGCTGGCGTCGTTGCGGGCCCGGCGATTGCTAGCCTGCCGATCGACGACGCTCAGGCGCAGTCCGCGCTGCAGGCCTTCATCACGAGTTGCCCGTCGCTGGTTCGGCGTAATGACGCATCGGGTCTCACCCGCGGCGCCGATTGGCAGCCGGCCTGTGCCGCCGCCGTTTCGGTGCCACGTGGCGGGGCGCGCAATTTCTTTGCGCAATGGTTCGAGGCGGCGCAGGTCGGCGACGGCAAGGCGTTCGCAACGGGCTATTACGAGCCTGAGATCGCTGGTTCGCTGGAACGGCGCGATGGCTATGCGCCGATCTATGGCCGTCCGAACGACCTGATCGACGTAGACCTCGGCGCGTTCTCGACCGCGCTGAAGGGCAAGAAGATCCGCGGTCGCGTCGATCGCAGCAATCTGGTGCCGTATTACGATCGGACCGCGATCGAGCAGGGGGCGATTTCGGGCCGGGCGCCCATCCTGGCCTGGGCACGCGATCCGATCGAACTGTTCTTTCTCCAGATCCAGGGATCGGGGCGGTTGCGACTGCCCGACGGCGAGATTCTGCGCGTGGGCTATGCTACCCAGAACGGGCGCGACTATACCGGCATCGGCGCACTGATGAAGTCACGCGGGTTGCTCCAGCCGGGACAGACTTCGATGCAGGGAATCGTCGCGTGGCTCCACGCGCACCCGGCCGAAGGGCAGGCGATCATGCGCGAGAACAAGAGCTTCGTGTTCTTTCGCGAGTTGGAGGGGGCGCCGTTGGGAGCCCTGGGCTTGCCGGTCACCGGCCAGGTCAGCGTGGCGGCGGACGTCAAGTTCGTGCCGCTCGGCGCGCCCGTGTTCCTGTCGCTTGATCGGCAGGATGCCAGCGGCTTGTGGATTGCGCAGGATACCGGCGGTGCGATCAAGGGCAGCAATCGTTTCGACACCTTCTGGGGTGCCGGCCCCGCGGCGGAGTCGACCGCAGGCGGCATGGCCGGGCGTGGTACCGCGTTCCTGTTGCTGCCGATCGGTACGGTCCAACGTCTGAATGGCCAACGTCTGAGCGGCCAGCCTTTCAACGGTCAGATGAATGGGGCGCAAGATGGCGGGCCGATCCCTCAACCCTGATGAGGCGCAACTCTGGGCGCGCGTGATGGCGAGCGTCCGGCCGATGCGGGTGGTCGCGGTCCGCATCCCGGATCGCGCACCGCCGCTGCCACCACCACCCAAGCCGCTGATCGGTCCCAACGGCAAGATCATACCGCCTCCGCCTGCGCCGATGGGCAAGGTGAAGCCGCTGATCCGCACGGTCGTCACGCCGTTCGCCAGCCGGGCGGGGGCGAAACCAGCGGTGGTGCCGCGGCCGGTGGCCAAGCCGATCACGGCCAACACGCTCGACGGCGGCTGGGACAAGAAACTCGTGCGCGGTGCGGTGGTCCCCGACAGTTCGATCGACCTTCACGGCCATACGCTGGCGTCTGCGCATGCGTTGCTCGATGTCGGGCTGGGGCGAGCGATCGCGCGTGGCGACCGCGTGTTGTTGCTAGTAACGGGCAAGCCGCCGCGGCCTGAAAGCGAGCGTCCGCACGCACGTGGCGCGATCCGATCGGCCGTGGCGGACTGGCTGGCAGGCTCGCGTCATGCGGACTCGATCGCGGCGGTCCGCGGTGCGCACCCGCGGCATGGCGGGCAGGGGGCGTTGTATATCGTCCTGCGTCGGGGGCGGGATTAGGACTGGCGGCATTTGATCTTGCAATCCTCCCTCGCCAGGGGGAGGTGGCTGGCTCTGGCCAGACGGAGGGGGAGGTAAGGAAGAACCGCCGTTGCATGTTCCTCCCCCTCCGTCGCCTTCGGCGCCACCTCCCCCTGGCGGAGGAGGATTTATATACTGCGTCGACGACAGACTCGAAGCGTTAGCGCAGTGCGCGGGCGATCACGTCTTCGTAGATATTCGTCAGCGCCTTCAAATCCTCGACCGCGACCGCCTCGTCGACCTTGTGCATCGTCGCGTTGATGAGGCCGAACTCGACCACGGGGCAGAGCTTCGACAGAAAGCGCGCATCGGAGGTTCCCCCGGTGGTCGACAGTTCCGGGACGATCCCGGTCGCGCCTACGATAGCGTCCGACAACATTGTGGAGAAGCCGCCCGGCTCGGTGAGGAACGCTTCACCCGACACCTTGCCGGTCACCACCGCGCCCGGCGCATGACGCTCCGCGATCGCGCGGATCCGTTCGATCAAGTCGGGCCCGCGATGGCAGTCGTTGAACCGGATGCTGAGGCGAGCCGATGCCTTGGCGGGGATGACGTTGTGGGCGGGGTTGCCGACCGCGATGTCGGTGACTTCAATGTTCGACGGCTGGAACCAGTCGGTCCCTTCATCGAGCACCACGGTCTCGATCTCTGCCAGGATCGCGATCAGTCGCGGGATCGGATTGTCGGCGAGATGCGGGTAGGCGACGTGGCCCTGGCGCCCCGGCACGTCGATCCAGATATTGACCGAGCCGCGCCGCCCGATCTTCACCATGTCGCCGAGCCGCTTGGTCGAGGTCGGTTCGCCGACGAGGCACAGGTCGGGCACGATCCCCCGCGCGGCCATCCGCTCCATCAACGCGACGGTGCCGTAGGTGGCGGGGCCCTCCTCGTCACCGGTGACGATAAGTGAAAGCATCCCGGCATCGCTCCGGCTCGCGGCCGCAACAAAAGCCGCGACCGCGCCCTTCATGTCGACCGCACCGCGTCCGTAGAGCAACCCGTTTCGGACTTCGCCGGACCAAGGCGAGCCTGTCCAGCCTTCGCCGGGGGGTACGACGTCGACATGCCCGGCAAATGCGAGATGCCGCGGTCCTTCGCCGCGCACCGCGAGTAGATTCTCGACCGGGCCGTCGGGCGCCTCGCCGACCGTGAAGCGATCGACCGCAAAACCGAGGGGGACGAGCGCCGCCTCCAGCACATCGAAGACCGCTCCACGCGCTGGCGTTACGCTATCCGCGCGCAGCAAGGCCTGGGCGAGCGCGACCGGATCGATCATGCGGTCGCAGGCACCGGCTGCTCGAATTGTTCGAGGACCCATTCCTCTTCCTGGGCGGCGGCGATCCAGTCCTGCATGAAGGGATGTTCGAACATCGCTTGCATATAGCCTGCCGCGAAGCGTGCGATCGGCAACTGGTACGTGACGATTCGGGTGACGAGTGGCGCGAACATGATGTCGGCAGCGCCGAACTGGCCGAACAGGAAATCCCCGCCGCCGCCAAAGCGTGCCCTGGCCTGCGCCCAGATCTCCATGACACGCTGCAATTCGACGAGCACGTCGTCGTCGGGCGTCTGCGCCGGGAAGACCTGGCGCACGTTCATGCTGTGCTTGCGACGCAGCGCGGCAAAGCTCGAATGCATCTCTGCCGCCATCGACCGCGCCATCGCGCGCGCCGCGTTGTCCTCGGGCCAGAAGCGCTCGCGCCCGACCTTGTCGGCGAGATAGTCGACGATCGCGAGACTGTCCCACACCACCGCGTCGCCGTCCCACAGGATCGGCACCTTACCGGACGACGGTGCGAACTCGTCGCCCGAGCGGCGCTTTTCCCAATCGGCGTCGTACATCGGCACGACGACCTCCTCGAACGGCAGCCCAGACTGCTTGCACGCGAGCCAGCCGCGTAGCGACCAGGAGGAATAGGCCTTGTTGCCGATGATCAGTTTCATGCGCGCGGTGCTAGGCGAGGGGACGACAAGAGGCAATCGCCCCGCTCGCGGATCGGGGTAGACGTTGGTGTATCAGAACAGGCCGGGGACCTCGCGTTGCGCCGTGCCGGGACGATCGGGCATCAGCAGATCGTGCCGCGTTTCGGACGTACGCAACGAGCGAGCGCTCGCATCGCCGGTAATCGGCGTACAACTGCGTCCGGCCAGGAAGTTCAGCGCCTGTCGCGTCGACGATTCGAGCGGGTCGCCAAGCTGGTAGCCGATATCGTCCGACGCCCGGCACGACGCCTCAACCTTGGTGGCCAGCCCGTCATAGTAATCACCCTGGCGCGCGGCATTCTGCGTCGCCAGGGCGACCACGCGCAGACGATCGTCGCAGGATTCCCTGTCGAGCGCGATCTGGCCGACCGGCTTGCCGTATGTGTTGGTGCCGATCAGCCCGGCGTTCGTGTGCAGGTACGGCGTGAAGGCGTTGATCACCAGTTCGCTCGCGGACGCCGTGCCGCCCGTGCCGATGAAGGCGATCCGCGTCGGCGCGATCGATTCGGGCTGGGGTGCGAAGAACCGCGTCGTGTTGTTCGAAGCCTTCTCGGTGCGGAACGTGACGTAATCGAATACCTCGGACGTCGACCGGGCGCCGCCGAGCAGATCGCCGAGATATTCGGCCGTCTCGATCAGGCCGCCGCCATTGTAGCGTAGATCGACGATAACTTGCGTGATGCCCTTCGATCGGAAATCGGCAAAGGCCGCCTTCAAGGGCGCATTGGCGGTCCGAATGAACGTCCGCAGGTTCAGATAGCCGACGCGGCGTCCGCCATCGTCGATGATCTTGGCGCCGTAGCGGGTTGAAACGGGCAACAGCTCGAAGTTGGTCTTGGCGACCGTGACGGTGCGCGTTCCCGCGGCGTCGCTGACGCTCATGACCCGCGATGTGCCGACGGTGTCGGGGCCGAGCGCCGTGGTCAGTCCAGCGGTACCCTCTGCGGCGACGATCGCGCTGACGGCTCGCAACGTGCTGGATGAGGTGCCGATGGCGACGATTTCCGTACCGCGGTCGATGCCGGCGGCGAGGCCGGGCGCACCTTCGAACGCTTCTGCGGCAAACAGCCGCTGGCCGGTCTGGTCCAGCGCAAAGCGCAGCCCGAAGCCCGCCGTCGCGCCCGAATTATTATACGCGTTCTCTTCCCTGATCGACGTCAGATACGTGAAGTACCGATCCTTGCGCTGCGCCCGCGCGGTCGCGGTCAGCGCATCGATATAGTCGTCGACCGTGGTGTAAGCAGCCGGACTGAGCGTCGCGGGAAGCGTGTCCGGGAACAGATACCATTCGCGAAGCTGTGCTGCGGCCCAATCCTGGCGTTCGCGCAACGAGCATCCGGCGGTCGACGTCGGCGTGGGTGTCGGGGTCGGAGTGGTGGCCGATCCGCCCCCGGTCGTGCTCGATCCGCCGCCGTCCCCGCCGCCACAGCCTGCCAGCATGGCGGCCAGTGCCAGTGTCGTCCCAAAACGCTTACGCATTACGCATTCTCCCCCGTTGCGGGAAAGCTACGAAGTTTGACGAATAATGTCAGCCTGGAAACGCAAGGTTGGTTCGATCTCGTCGCGTCTGTGCCGATCTCGCGCCGCTTAGCTGACGGCTTCGACCACGGCTGCGCGGAGTTCGGGAATACCCATGCCGTATTCGCTCGACGTGACCAGGATGTCAGGATGCGCGGCAGGGCGCTTTCGGGCCTCGATCGCAGTGCGTTCGGTAACCTCGACGAGCTCGGACGCCTTGATCTTGTCCGCCTTGGTCAGGACCATGCGATAGCTGACGGCTGCCTTGTCGAGCATCTCCAGGATCTCGCGGTCGACGTCCTTGATACCGTGGCGCGAATCGATCAGCACCAGCGCGCGCTTCAACACGTCACGGCCGCGCAGGAAGTCGTTGATCAGGAAGCGCCACTTCTTGACGACGTCTTTCGGCGCCTTGGCGAACCCGTAGCCGGGCATGTCGACGAGCCGGAACGCAAGCGGAGCGCCGACGTCGAAGAAGTTCAGCTCCTGCGTTCGGCCCGGCGTGTTCGACGTGCGCGCCATCGAGTTGCGGCCGGTCAGCGCGTTCAACAACGACGACTTGCCGACGTTCGAACGACCGGCGAACGCTACTTCCGGCACCGAAGCGTCGGGCAGGAATTCGAGCGTCGGCGCCGACTTCAAGAAGCCGACATGCCCGGCGAACAGCTTTCGCGCATGCTCCAGCATCTCGGGCGTGAACGGCGCGTCGGTCGGCTCCAGGTCGGGGCCTAAGTTCGGAACGTCGTTCACTTGGTCACCGGCACTTTCAGGCCCGGATGGCGGGCGTAGAGCAGCTTCTGCTGGATGATCGTCAGGACGTTCGACGTGATCCAGTACACCTGAAGGCCGACCGCGAACGGCGCCATCACGAACATCAGGACCCATGGCAGCAGTTTGAAGACCTGCTTCTGCGTGTCGTCCATCGGCGTCGGGTTCAGCTTGAACTGGAAGTACATGCTGATGCCCAGGATGATCGGCACGACACCGATCGCGATCATGTGCGGCGGCGTGAACGGCAGCAGGCCGAACAGGTTGAGCGGCGTCAGCGGATCGGGCGCGGACAGATCCTTGATCCACGCGACGAACGGCTGATGACGCATTTCGATCGTCAGCATCAGCACCTTGTACAGCGCGTACATGATCGGGATCTGGAGCAGCGTCGGCGCACAGCCGGCGAGCGGATTGACGCCCTCCGTCTTGTACAACGCCATCACTTCCTGCTGCATCCGGACCTTGTCGTCCTTATGCTTCTCCTGGATCAGCTTCATCTTTGGCTGGACGGCGCGCATCGCGGCCATCGACTTGAACTGGCGCTGGGCGATCGGGAACAGCAGGCCGCGGATCGTCACCGTCAGCAGGATGATCGCGACGCCGAAGTTGCCGACCATGCGGAACAGCCAGTCGAGATAATAGAAGATCGGCTTCTCGACGATCCGGAACCAGCCCCAGTCGATCGCGTAATCGAGCTTGGCGACGCCGCCGGCCTGATCGGTGTAGCGATCGAGCAGGCGGACTTCCTTTGCGCCGGCGAAGAAGCGCGACGTCTGCGTGATGGCCTGGCCGGGTGCGACCTGCCTGGGCTGGAGCGCGTAGTCCGCCTGGTATGCCTTGTTGGCGCCGGCGCGGAACTGGCCGTCGAACGCCTGGCCCTGGTCGGGAACGAGGGCGGTCAGCCAGTATTTGTCGGTGAAGCCGAGCCAGCCGCCGGTCGTCGTGAACTTCTGCGCGGCTTCGTCGATGTCCTTGTAGTCCGGGCGGTAATGCGCGCCGCCATTGTCGACCGACATCGGCCCGACATGGATCGTCATCGACGACGGATCCTTCGAGACGCCGACGCGGTTGACGAGGCCGTACGTCGCGACGGGAACGGGCGCGGTGCCGGCGTTCAGGACGGTCTGGCGAACCGTGAACATGTAATCCTGGTCGACTGCGATCTGGATGCGGAAGCGCTGGCCGGTGGCGTTGGTCGCGTCGAGCGTGACGGGCGTGGCTGGCGTCAGCGTCGTTGCGCCCGAAGCCGTCCAGACGGCGTCGGCGGCGGGCGGGGTCAGCCCCTGCGCACGCCAGCCGAAGCTTGCGAAATAGGCGCCCGGCGCACCGGCGGGCGAAAGCAGGCGGATCGGTGGCGAGTCCTTCGCAACCGTCTCGTCGTAATTCTTGAGCACGAGATCATCGATCCGCGCGCCCTTCAAGTTGATCGAACCGGACACGCGCGGCGTCTCGATACGGATGCGGGGGGTGCTCGCGATTACGGCGTTGCGGTCGCCGATTGCGGCGGCACCATCCGCGGCCGGATCGGCGGCGGGGTTGGCGATCGGCTTGGTCTTGCCGTCCTCGATCCGGGTCACCGGTGGATTCGCCGTCGGGAAGAACTTGCCCTGGATCAGCGGCCATCCGAACAGGATCAGCGCCGCGATCACCGCGAACAGCACGAAATTCTGCTTGTCGTCTTTCACAGGGCGGCGTCTTTCAATTTCTTGTCGATGTCTGGGACCGGATCGGGGCCGTACCCGCCCCACGGATGGCAACGCGCGATACGCTTCGCCGCCAACCAGCCCCCCTTGAGCGCGCCATAGCGCCCAACGGCCTCGATTGCATAGGCTGAACAGGAAGGATCGTAGCGGCAACTCGATGGCAGGACGAGGGAAGGGCCCAGTTGCCAGGCGCGGGCGAGGAGGATGAGGAGGCGGGCTAGCATGACTTTTTGCAACGCTGCGCGAGATCATTAGCTGCGCGAAACCCCAAGATTGTTTCCCCGCGAAGGCGGGGACCCAGACTGGGCACCCGCCTTCGCGGGTGAACAAGTAACGGGAGGAAGGTGGCTATTTGGCATCCAGCACCACACCATCCGAACCCTAGCACCACGGCAAACCTATCCGCCACCCCGGCGAAGGCCGGGGCCCAGTTGGGTGACATAGCTAACGAATGGCGGTGCTGCATCACGACCGCTTTCCCACCTGGGCCCCGGCCTTCGCCGGGGTGGTGGCATCCGTCGGGGTGATGGTGTTCGTTGCCGAGGTAGCAGCAGCTTGCGGCGTAACCTTCCGGAACGCTTTGCCCAGTTCGGTCCGCAACAAGGCGAAGTCCCGCTCGACCCCGCCATTGCGCCCGATCAAAACATGATCGGCCCCAGCAACGCCGCGTTCCGCCAACAGCTCGCGCGCCAACGCCCGCAACCGCCGTTTCATGCGGTTCCGGACGACGGCGTTGCCGATCTTCTTGGTGACGGTGAAGCCGATTCGCATCGTCTCGTCACCGTCATCGCGGGGGCGCATCAGCAGGACGAATCCCGGCATCGGCGCGCGCTTCCCCGCATTCGCCGCGAGAAAATCGCGGCGTTTGTCGAGAATAGTTAGGCCGACAGCTTCTTGCGACCGCGTGCGCGGCGTGCGTGGATCACTGCCCGGCCGCCGACCGTCGCCATCCGTGCGCGGAAGCCGTGACGGCGTGCGCGTACCAGGTTGCTCGGCTGAAAGGTCCGCTTCATTGGTCATTCCCTAGGTCATCAAATAGAAAACGGCCGCCACGGGGACGGCCTTGATGGCTGGGCGCTTACGGAAAGGGGCGGGGGAAGTCAATTCGCACCGGCAGTGGCAGCGGTACTTTTCGACGCCTTTGCGCGCTCGTGACGTCGCATCGCGCTCTGTCGTCGCATCATCCGGTCGACGAAATGACCGGTCCGCGGCCAGCGCCGCTTCAACCGCGCCCATTTCAACCGTGCCCAGCGCGAATTGCGCAGGACGAGAACCATGCCGCCCGCGAACAGAAAGATGCCCGCTGGCCCCGGCAGTGGCGCAAGCAGCGGCGCACTCAGGATCAGCAGTACCCCAAGCAGCAACTGACCGAGGCGGAGGACAGGGGAGCGGACTGTTTTCACGGAAGGCATGTGGGTCCGGTGTATTAGGTTGGCAAGACGGCACGGCCGGGGAGTTCTGAGCGCGTCCTTGCAGAGATGACAAATCGGGTATGAATAAGGCGTGACGTCGTGTCGCGGGGGAGCGGGCATGGCGGCGATCGTAGCGACGGTGGCGTATCTGGGACTCGAAGCGCGCGCGGTCGAGGTGCAAGTCCAACTGATTCCAGGACTTCCCGCGTTCAACGTGGTTGGCCTCGCGGACAAGGCGGTCGGCGAAAGTCGCGAACGCGTGCGCGGCGCGATCGCCGGCATGGGCCTGTCGTTGCCACCCAAGCGCATCGCGGTGAACCTGTCGCCCGCCGATCTGCCGAAAGAAGGATCGCATTTCGATCTACCCATTGCGCTGGCATTGCTGGCCGCGATGGGCGTGGTCGATGCGGAGGCGTTGGCCGACTACGTGATCGTCGGCGAACTTGGCCTCGACGCGCGGATCACCGCGTCGCCGGGCGTCTTGTTGGCTGCGCTGCATGCGTCGGAAGTGGGGAAGGGGCTTGTATGCCCCGCCGCACAAGGGTCTGAGGCGGCGTGGGCGGGCGAGATCGAAGTCATCGCCGCGCCGGATCTGCTGTCGCTGCTGAACCACTTCAAAGGTCATGGCCTGCTTAGCCCACCCAAGCCGGGCATTGCTGAACAAGCCGATCACGGTCCGGACCTGCGACAGGTGAAGGGTCAGGAGACCGCCAAGCGCGCACTGGAGATTGCCGCCGCCGGATCGCATAATTTGCTGATGGTAGGTCCGCCTGGGTCGGGCAAGTCGCTGATGGCCTCATGCCTGCCTGGTATCCTGCCGCCGCTCGACCCGGCTGAAGCACTCGAAGTGTCGATGGTCCAATCGGTGGCCGGCACGCTCTCCGGCGGGCGCCTGACCCGCACGCGGCCTTTTCGGGCCCCGCACCATTCCGCCTCGATGGCGGCACTCACCGGCGGCGGTTTGAAGGTCAAGCCGGGGGAGGTCAGCCTTGCGCACCTCGGCGTCCTGTTCCTCGACGAACTTCCGGAGTTCCAGCGTGCCGTCCTCGATTCGCTGCGCCAACCGCTGGAAACCGGTACGGTCAGCGTCGCGCGGGCCAACGCGCACGTCACCTTCCCGGCGCGCGTCCAGTTGATCGCCGCGATGAACCCGTGCCGGTGCGGGCATCTCGGCGATGCGAGCCTCGCCTGCGCGCGCGCCCCGAAATGCGCTGCGGACTATCAGGCGAAGGTTTCCGGCCCTTTGCTGGACCGGATCGACCTGCACATCGACGTCCAAGCCGTCAGCGCCGCGGACCTGATCCTCCCCCCGCCAACCGAAGGCTCGGCGGAGGTTTCCGCACGTGTTGCCGTCGCGCGCGCCATCCAGTCCGACCGATACCGCGACCATCCGGTTCGCACCAACGCCGAGGCCGACGGCGCGTTGCTCGATGCGGTAGCCACGCCTGACGAAGCAGGTCGAAAGCTCCTCGCCCAAGCGGCCGAAGCCATGCGGCTCACCGCGCGCGGTTACACTCGGATCCTCCGCGTCGCCCGCACCATCGCCGATCTCGCCGGCAGCGACACCGTCGGCCGCATCCATATCGCCGAAGCGCTCAGCTATCGCCGCCAGCCGCCGAGGAACTGAACCGATATTTTTTCCGATCAAGACAGCTTGCGGCGGAGGAAAGCTTCGTCTAGCCAACCCGCCGCTGCCCCTGTGGCGAAATTGGTAGACGCGACCGACTCAAAATCGGTTGCCGCAAGGCATGCTGGTTCGATTCCGGCCAGGGGCACCAACTCTTCCTGACGATTACGCGTCGACCTTCGGGGCGAGCGACACACGGATCGTTTCCTCGCGAAAATTTCGTCGGAAGGACGCGGGATGGCGAAGCGACCGGCCCGATATGTCTCATCGCGTCGGCGCAATCGATCCGGGCTGAGACCATCCTCCGAGCATTGGCTTCTCCTGCTCGGCACGGCGGTCGTGTTCGCGGCGATCTTCGGATCGCTCACCGACCTGCCCTGGCCGACCGAAACCGCCACAACTGACCGCAAGCCGCGGTTGACGATGGCCCAGGCGCGCGTCTCTAACGCGCTGGTTCCGATCGAGACTGAAAAACGCAAAAGGGCAGAGCCGTTCCGCTTCCGCGGCGGTCCGGCCGCGCGTCTACAAGCGACCGAGTGCCTGGCGACTGCGGCGCTCTACGAAGCGGGCAGCGGCCACGACGCGCAGCGCGCGGTGATCCAGGTTGTGCTCAACCGGGCAAGCGCTCGCGGGTTTCCCAAGACGGTGTGCGGGGTCGTCTACCAGGGCGCGAACCGCAAGACGGGGTGCCAGTTCTCGTTCACCTGCGACGGCTCGCAAACGCGCCGGCCTGAGCACGAAGGATGGGAGCAGGCGCGCAATACTGCCCGTCGAGCCCTGACCGGCTACGTCTATGCTCCGGTCGGCCGGGCGACCCATTATCACACGGACTGGCTCGTGCCGTATTGGCGCAGTTCGCTTGTGAAGGTGGCGACCGTCGATTCGCATATCTTCTACCAGCGACGCTGACCGTTCAGTCGATCCGGTACTGGATCGGCTTGAAGCTGCCGCCGTTCGATTGCAGCGCCGAACAGGCGGTCATGCCGATCACGAGATCCATTGCCGCGCGAAAGACGATCGTGTCGCCGGCCTTGCTCAACGGCGGCTCTACCGTGAATGCGCCGGTCTCGCCATTGATCGGCACGTTCATGAAGCAATTGAACGCAACCGGGATCTGGTCGGGTTCGACGTTCCAAGGTGCGAGCGCCTCCGCGAGATTGCCGAAGCAGCCGCGATGCGGATCGGTGTCGCCGTAGATGATCGCAAAGGTTTCCTTCGAGCACGGTGTCAGCAGGAAATCATGGCGGCCGACATCGTCCGAGACGATTTCCAGCATGACGTTGCTGCGGTTCGAATAGAGCAGGTCGCCCGTCGTCAGGTACAGTCGGCTTGCGTAATCGAGCGTCCGCCCCGACGAGATCGCCTCGCGCACGTCCGCGCGGTTGTACGCGAGAAGGTCGGACACCTGCCGACCCTCGGGATCGATCACGGTGAGCGTCTGACCCTTGTCGAGCGTGAAGCCTGCTCCCGAACGCGGCGGGATTGTCTTGATGTCAGCCACGGGCCTCGCCTCGCTTGAAAGGGCATTTCCAGGACTCGTCGACCACGCGCCCGCTATATTGCCGTGCTTCGCTTGATTCGCCGTGGCGTGCCAGCATCGGGTTCATCGAGCCTGCGTATTCGAGATCGCGCGCGAGGATCGACGAACGCAGCTTGTCGTAGCGCTGCTGATCACGCAGCACCTCGAACTGGTCGTGCAGGTTGAACACCATCGCCGGTGACTCGAATTTACGCGCGGGACGGCTGGCATTCGGGTGCAGGCCGACGACGAAAAATGCCTCGCCGGCAAAGCTCAGCGAAAAATGCGGATCGTCGGGGTCGCTGCTCACCGACGGATCGGGGCGGTAGCCAAGCCACTCGTCCTTGTCGCTGAGCGACTGCGCGCGAGCCCAGAGATGCGCTTCGAACTCTTCTTCCGACAGCAAAGCAGGCGCTTCGAACAGAATAATGAGCGTCCGGAAGATCGCCCGATCCTCGCGATATTTGCGGACTGTCTCGCCTAGTGCCGGAGAGATTCTCATGTCATCCCAAGCGGATCGCAGATCCCGGGCGACGAGAATGTCCATCTGCCCCTTGGCCAGGGCGGATTTTGCGCCGACGCACGGAAACTGCGGCGCCTGCACATTCTCGATGAACTTGCGCGCGAGCGGATGATCGTTCTGAAAGATTGGTTGGTACATGGTCGGGCAGGAACCCGCGAACCGCGGCAATGTTTCGCCCACGGCATAACATTTTGATATGTATCAGTACGAATCCCGATCTGTTCTTTTCTCCGGCGTGGCGGTACGGGAGCAGGCGAAGAAGGGGCGTCGATGATCTCGGAAAAATTTCTCATGGGCCGTGGTCGCCATGAGCTCAGCAACGAAGAAAAGCAGGTCCTCGAGGACGGCATCGGATCCGTCCGACAGGTGCCGCCACGCAAGCAGATCGTCCGCGCGGGTGAGCTGATCGATACGAGCACGTTGCTGCTCGAAGGCTTTGTGTGTCGCTACATGGACGACCGTGAAGGTCAGCGTCAGTTGGTTGCGGTCCACGTGCCGGGCGATTTTGTCGATCTTCACGCTTTCCCGATGAAGCGGCTCGATCATGACATCGCGACACTCGGGCCGGTGAAGATCGCCTGTTTCGAACACCAGACGTTGCTGTCGATCACCGAGCGTTATCCGCACCTCACGCAGAAATTGTGGTTCAGCACGTTGCTCGATGCGGCGATGCACCGCGAGTGGATATTCCGACTAGGGCGGCTTGGTGCGGAAGGTCGAATCGCGCATCTGTTCTGCGAGTTGAATACGCGGCTCGAAATGGTCGGAATGGCGGCGGATGGTCGCTACATGTTGCCGATGACGCAGCCCGATCTGGCCGAGGCGAGCGGGCTGACCGGGGTGCACGTCAACCGCGTGCTGAGAGCGCTCCGCGAGAAAAATCTGCTGACGTTCAAGGCAGGCGAGGTGAATATCCTGGATCGTAAGGCACTTGCAGCCGTTGCGGAGTTCGAACCACAATATTTGTACGGTTCCAGAGGCGACTGACTGCTGCGGGTCGCCGTCCGAACCGGGCCTGGAGTGCGATTATGTTGAAGCCGGAAACGATACCGGGCGTCGCAGCAGCAGAGAATGGCGTCGTGACACTCGACGGGCCCGGCGGGCTGGCGATCGCGATGACCCCCGAGGCTGCCGCGGAAACTGGTCGTCGCCTCATCGCAGCCGCGGCACGCGCGGCGACGCAATCGACGGACGAGCAGCCCCTGGAGTAAGCGGTGAGGCTGCTAAAAATGAATCGGGCGGGGCCAAATGACCCATACGGGTTCCTCCATCTGACTTTATCACTATGCTACCCGGTACATTGACCGGGAGATCCATGTGCAGTTTCTATACCTCGCCGCCAGTGCCGTTGCGCTGATGGCGTCTACGTCGACCGTTGCGCAGGTTGGTGCAACGTCCGCGACACCAGCCGCGAACCCCTTGCTCGCCGACTGGACCGGGCCGACCGGCGGAGTGCCGCCCTGGGACAAGGTTCGCCCCGAACTGTTCCCGCAGGCGTTCGAGACGACGCTCGCCGAGCGTGCCACCGAATACCGCAAGATCGCCGACAATCCGGCCAAGCCGACCTTCGCCAACACGATCGTGCCGATGCAACTCGCCGGTCAGCGCTATGGTCGCGTGATGACGCTGTTCGGCGTGATGACCGGCAACATGAACACACCGGCCTATCAGAAGCTCGACCGCGAATGGTCGCCGAAATTCTCGGCGGCATCGGATGCGATCACCTTCGACAAGCCGCTGTTCGCGCGTATCCAGGCGATCTACGATGCACGCAATTCGAGCGGTTTGAACGCGCAGCAGATCCGCCTCGTGACGCGAATCTACGACAGCTATGTCCGCCAGGGCGCCAAGCTGACCGACGCGCAGAAGACGCAGCTCTCACAGTATAATCAACAGCTTGCCACGGCGTTCTCGACGTTTGGCGAGAAGCTGCTCGCTGACGAGAGCAAGGCGATTTCGATCACCGACGAGGCGCAACTCGCCGGGTTGCCCGATAGCGTGAAGGCGGTTGCCAAGGCGGCCGCGGCGGAGCGCAAGCTGCCGGGCTTCGCGATCGTCAACACGCGGTCTGCGGTCGATCCGGTACTGACCTATGCCATTGACCGCGCACTGCGCGAGAAGGTCTGGCGCGCGTTCGTCAATCGTGGCGACAACGCGGACGCTAACGACACGAACACGACGATCGCGCAGATCGTGAAGCTGCGCGCCGACCGCGCGCATCTGCTCGGGTTCAAGACGCATGCCGACTGGCGGATGCAGGACACGATGGCGAAGACGCCTGCCGCGGCGATGGACCTGATGATGCGCGTCTGGCCTGCCGCCAAGGCGCGCGTGGCTGAGGAAGTCGCGGACATGCAGAAGGTCGCCGGCACCTCGCTGACGATCGAGCCGTGGGATTACCGCTTCTATCAGGAGAAGGTGCGTAAAGCCCGGTACGACCTCGATCAGGCGCAGCTGAAGCCGTATTTCGAGCTCGGCAACATCATCCAGGGTTCGCTGTACGCCGCCAACCGGCTGTACGGGCTGAACTTCAAGGAAATCACCGGCACCGTTCCCGTGTTCCAGCCGAACATGCGGGTGTGGAGCGTCACGGACAAGAACGGCAAGGATGTCGGGCTGTTCTACCGCGACGATTTCGCGCGGACCGGCAAGCGGTCGGGCGCGTGGGCGAACACGTATCGTGGTCAAAGAGGCCTCGCCCCCGCGCAGCTCGTGCTGTCCTCGAATAACAACAACTTCGCCAAGGGTGCGCCCGGCGAGCCGATCCTGATCAGCCTCGACGATGCGCAGACGCTGTTCCACGAGTTCGGCCACGCGATCCATGCGATGCTCCAGAACGTGTACTATCCGGGGCTGGCGGGCACGCCGCGCGACTTCGTGGAGTATCCGAGCCAGGTGAACGAGCACTGGCTGCTGACCCGCGACGTGCTCGACAAATATGCGCGGCATTACCAGACCAAGGCGGCGATGCCGCAGGCGTTGCTCGACAAGATCGAACAGTCAGCCAAGTTCAACGAGGGCTTCAAGACCGCGGAATATCTGTCGTCGGCGATCGTCGACATGAAGATCCACACCGTTCCCGACGGCGTGATCGACCCCGACAAGTTCGAGGCCGCGACGCTTGCCGAGATCGGCATGCCGAAGCAGCTGGTGATGCGTCACCGGGTGCCGCAGTTCCAGCATCTGTTCGCGTCGGACAGCTATTCGGCGGGCTATTACAGCTATCTCTGGTCCGAGACGATGGACGCCGACACGTTCGCGGCGTTTGAGGAAGCAGGCAGCCCTTGGGACAAGCCGACCGCGGACAAGTTCGCCAAGATCCTGTTGTCCACGGGCAACGAGACCGATCGCGCCGAGGCGTATCGCGCGTTCCGGGGGCGTGATCCCGACGTGAATGCATTGTTGAAAAAGCGCGGATTCCCGACGCAGGAAGTGAAGTAATGGCACCCGATCAGAAAACACGCCTCAAGGCGATCATCGGCGGATCGACCGGCAATCTCGTCGAATGGTTCGATTGGTACGTCTATTCCGCCTTTACGCTGTATTTCGCGCCGCATTTCTTCCCATCGACGGATCGCACCGCGCAGTTGCTGAGCACGGCGGCCGTCTTCGCGGTCGGCTTCCTGATGCGGCCGATCGGCGCGTGGATCATGGGCGTCTATGCCGATCGCCATGGTCGCAAGGCGGGACTGACGGTGTCTGTCACGCTGATGTGTGCCGGCTCGCTGATCATCGCATGCACGCCCGGCTATGAAACGATCGGCGTATTCGCACCGACGATGCTGGTGATCGCGCGCCTGATGCAGGGGCTGTCGGTCGGCGGCGAATACGGGGCTTCGGCGACGTACCTGACCGAGATGGCGGGGAAGGACCGCCGCGGGTTCTTCTCGTCGTTCCAGTACGTCACGCTGATCTCGGGCCAGTTGCTCGCGATCTGCGTGCTGCTCGTGCTGCAGGCGACGATGAGCGAGGCGGCGCTTGATTCCTGGGGCTGGCGCATTCCGTTCGCGATCGGTGCGGTACTGGCCGTTGTCGTGTTCTACATCCGCCGTGGGCTGGCTGAGACGCAGAGCTTCGAGAATGCCAAGGCGGACGCAGGGACCGGCAAGCCGAAGTCGGGCTTCATCCAGCTGATCACCAAGCATCCGCGTGAAACCGTCACGGTGATGCTGCTGACCGCGGGCGGTACGCTCGCCTTCTACGCCTACTCGATCTACATGCAGAAGTTCCTGGTCAATACCAGTGGGTTCAGCCGCGAGGTGGCGAGCCAGATCAACGCCGCGACGCTGTTCGTGTTCATGCTGTTGCAGCCGATCGCGGGTGGCCTGTCGGATCGGATCGGGCGCAAGCCGTTGATGGTTGGGTTCGGCATCGCCGGCGTGCTGTTCACCTATCCGATCTTCACCGCGCTGGAGAGCGCGACCAACCCGATCTACGCCGGGTTACTGGTGATGGCGGCGCTGGTGATCGTGACGGGCTACACCTCGATCAACGCGGTCGTGAAGGCGGAACTGTTCCCGGCGCATATCCGCGCGCTGGGCGTCGCCTTGCCCTATGCGCTGGCCAACACGCTGTTCGGCGGGACCGCCGAGTTCGTCGCGCTGAAGTTCAAGGGCGCCGGCTTCGAACGCGGCTTCTACTGGTATGTGACGGCGATGATCGCGGTGTCGCTGGTGGTGTATCTGCGCATGAAAGACACGCGGACGAACAGCCAGATCGTCGAGGATTGAGGTGTGTTGCTCCCTCTCCCCTTAGGGGAGAGGGCTGGGGTGAGGGGCTGCCAAGCAACGCTCCGCCCGGAACTGCCCCTCACCCCGACCCTCTCCCCGGAGGGGAGAGGGAGCAGAAGCGCTAGCGCGGTAGTTCGATGATCGCGTCGAGGCCGCCCGCGGCGCGGTTGACCAAGCGGATCTCTCCGCCCGCCTCGCGCACGATCGCGCGGGCCAGCGCCAAGCCCAGGCCGATGCCCCCGGTCTCGCGGTTGCGTGAACTTTCCAGCCGGGTGAACGCATCGAACACGTCGCCCATCCGGTCCTCGGGAATACCGGGTCCCTGATCGGCAACGACAATCGCCACGGACTGCGCGCCGGCCTCGACCCGGACCTCCGCCGAGACGCCGTATTTCACCGCATTCTCGATCAGGTTGCGCACCGCACGCCGCATCAGCGACGGCCGCAACCGCATCCGCAAACGGTCCGCTTCGACGAAGCTGACATCGCTGCCAATATCGCGGAAATCCTCGACCACGGCATCGACCAGCGCGGCAAGATCGACATCGGTCAGCGGTTCGCTCGGCCGTCCCAACCGCGCCAACGAGAGGATATCGTCGAGCGTCCGGTTCATTTCGGCGACCGTATCGATCATTCGTGCCCGATCGGTATCGTCCTCCACCGACTCGATCCGCACGCGCAGTGCCGCGAGCGGCGTGCGTAGGTCGTGGCCGATCGCGCCGAGCATACGGTCCTTTTCGTCGAGCATCCCCGTCACGCGAAGCCTCAGCGCGTTGAACGCTGTAATTAGGGCGACGACATCTTCGGGCCCATGCGGCGGCATCGGCGCGCCCGGATCGCCCGGCCGAAAGCTCTCCGCTGCATGGCGCAGATCCTGGAGTGGGCGCGATATCCGGCGAACGATCCACAGCACGGGCAGAAGCACCACGATGTACAGGATCGCGGTCTGCGTCAGCACCGCGAACAACAGCCGCCAGCCGGGCTGGGGCCAGGGCGCTGTAATCGCCAGCCATCCGCGTCCAGGTTGCTCGATTGCGATCAGCAGCGTGGGGCCTTGTCGATCGCCGCGCCGCAGCCCGTCGTGGCGATGCGCATCGCTGGTCTCGTCGGCGGCAGGACGTAGGCCGGTATCGATTCGTCCGACCGTCAGGCCGAGATCGGCGAATTGCCGACGCAGTTCGGTGGCGACTTCTGGACGACGCTCGAACACCGCGGGCGGGATCGGGTTGGTCGGCATACGGCGGACGCGACCCCGGTCGGCAGTCAATGGGCGGTCGGCATGCGCTTCTCGGTCCAACGCATCCGCGATCCGTGTCGCCACCGGCCGGGTTGCCTGGGCAAGGCGGAACTCGGACCGATCGTGCAGGATCATGCCGAAGTTGATCGCCTGCGCGACGAACAGCGCGAGCGCGATCAGCAAGGCCATCTGCCCGGCGAGGCTGCGCGGCCACGGCCGAAAATGCGTCACAACCGCGTGACTTCGGCCGCCAGCGTATAGCCGCCGCCCCATACCGTCTTGATCAGTTCGGGCGTCTTCGCGTCGGCTTCGATCTTTCGCCGCAACCGGCTGATCTGGTTGTCGATCGCGCGATCGAATGCGGCGGCTTCGCGGCCTTGCGTCAGGTCGAGCAACTGGTCCCGCGTGAGGACCTGGCGCGGGCGGGTGACGAGCGCGAGCAGCAGGTTATACTCGCCGGTCGACAGCGGCACCGATACGCCTTCGCGGTCGATCAACGCACGCTCGCCCGATTTTAGCACCCAGCCGGCGAACCCGTAGGAGCTGCTCTCCGGTGCGTGCTGGCGCGATCCGCCCGCAGTAGCACGCCGCAATATCACTTTCACGCGGGTCGCGAGTTCACGCGGCGAGAACGGCTTCACGACATAATCGTCCGCGCCCATTTCGAGGCCGACGATCCGGTCGGTTTCCTCGGCGCGTGCGGTCAGCAGGATGACCGGCACATCGCTGGTCGCGGCGATGTGGCGGCACAGCGACAGCCCGTCCTCGCCCGGCATCATGATGTCGAGGATGACGAGGTCAATCGCATATGCCGTCAGCCGCGTCCGCGCCGCCTCGGCATCGCCGGCCTGCGTGACGCGAAACCCCTGCTTGGTGAGGTACACGGCCAGCGGCTCGCGGATCGAGCGCTCGTCGTCGACGAGCAGCAAATGCGGCATATCTCCCATCGGAGCAGTGTCTAGCATGGCGGCTGTCCAGGGGAAGCACCGGGGTTTGCCCGATGCTTCCCGGCTTTCGGGTTATCGAGCAAGCGTGGGCGCGGTAACGCCTTCGCGGCGTTCGCGCCGGTCGCCGTGGCGCATCTCGGCGGCGTTGGCGCGCTCGGTCGCATCGATCGTACCGTCGTGATTGGCGTCCATCCGGTCGAACTGCTTGAGCGCGCGTGCCTCGAACGCCTCGCGTGTCACGCTGCCGTCGCCGTTGGGATCCATCCGGTGACCCATTCCGTCATGCTTGCGGCCGCCCGGCGGTGCCACGGGAACGTCGCGACCGCTCGCCACCATCCGGTCATGCAGCGCGGCACGATAGGCGCGCATCTCGCCGCCGGTCACCCGGCCGTCATGGTCGGTATCGATCTGCGCGAACCGGGCGTCGGACTGCGCGATTGCTTCCGCGCGCGTGGCGACGCCGTCGCGGTTGGCGTCCTGATGCATCGGTGGACGCGGCGTGATGGGTGTCTGCGCGCTGCTAGCGGCAGACGTGATCGCGCTGGCGGCGAGCATCAGGGTGAGGACGGTCTTGCGCATGTCGGTCTCCGGCGGAGTGGGACGAATTCCCATCGAATGACAGTCGTTCTAAACTCCGGTTGTCGCAGGGTTTTGCCGCCGCGCCGGCAATGTGTCGCAAGATATGTCAGGGTTCAGGATATGGGGTCAGGCGAAGATCGCGACGCTCTGCATCTGTTCGGCGACCGGCGTGCCGTCTGCGTTCCAGATCGCCATCTGCTGGCTCGAACTCCCGTCCTTGGTATAGTCGGTGGTCGCGCGGAGCAGCCACCAGCCGTCGCGCGTCGCCGGTTGCGGGCCGAGGATATTGAGCAACCAAGTCATCGAACTGAGCGGGGCGTGGCCGCCCAGCAGCTTCAGCGCGGCAGGTGGCAGGCCGTCGGCAACCGCCATGAGCTCGACCATCGGATCCAGCCCGTCGCGCTCGACAAGCCGCGCCCACCGCAGCCATTCCGCGGGGCCGACGCTGTCGTCACGGCGTTCGAGCAAGTCGAAGTTCCGCGAGAACGCAACGGCGCTATGGCCGCGAAACGTCTGCGTATCGGGCTCCGGCATCGGGAAGTCCGGCGCCCGACCGGTCTGGTGATCGACGCGCGATGCGACCGCGCCCATGAACACGAACGTCGCGCGCAGGCCAAGCCCGGCCTCGCTCTCGACATCCGCCTGCACGAACGCCGCATTGCGCCCCCGCCGCAACCGACTCGCGCGGATCACGATATCGCCTGAAAGCGGCCCGATGAAGGAAACCTGCGCAGATCGCAGGGGGGGCAGATCGACGTCGGACTGCCGTGCGGCATGCAGCGCCAGCGCAGCGGAGAAGCCGCCATAGGCGGTGCGGCCCTGCAACCAATTCTCGGGCACCGTCCCGTGCCAGCCACCCTCGGTTGGCTCCAGCGCGTCGATCGCCTGTTTGAGACTGGTCATGCGGCGGCACCTGCCAGCCTGTCGCGCAGTTCTCGCTTGAGGACTTTGCCAATCGCGCTGCGGGGCAGTTCGTCGGCGACGTGGAGGGCGGACAGGCGCTGCGTCCTGCCGAGCTGGCCGTTCGCCCAGGCTAGGATCGCCGTAGCATCGACGACCGCATCGGCACGGGGGACGTAGAACCCGACCGGCGTCTCGCCCCAGGCTTCCGATGGAACGCCAATAATCGCGCAGTCCGCTACCGCCGGGTGCTGTGCCAATACTGCCTCGAGGTCCGATGGATAAATGTTGAAGCCGCCCGAAATGATGAGGTCTTTCTTGCGGTCCATCAGCGTCAGGAAACCGTCCTCGTCGAAGCGCCCGACGTCGCCGTGGCGGATGTAGCGGTTGCCGTTCTCGTCATACCATTCGGCATCCCGCGTTGCCTCCGCACGGCCGTGATAGCCGTTCATCATCGCCGGGCTGCGGCCGACGACTTCGCCCATCTCGCCGGGCGCGACTTCGATACCATCGTCGTCGATCAGGCGGATCTCGTGGCCCGGCATCGGTTGGCCGACGGTGTGCAGCTTGGTCGGGTTGGCTGTGGCATTGAGCGCGCAGCTCGCGCCGCCCTCAGTCATGCCGTAGAACTCGACGAGCACGCCGGGCCAGCGTGCGACGACGTCGGCCTTCAGCGCCGCGGAGAAGGGCGCGCTGGTGCTGGTCTTGAAGCGAAACCCCGACAGGTCGAAGCTGTCGAAATCAGGCAGCGCCATGATCCGCTGGTATTGCACCGGGACCAGCATCGTGTGCGTGGCGTGGTAATGCTCGGCGAGTTCGAGATAGGCGCGCGCCTCGAACTTCTTCATCAGCACGACGGTGCCGCCCCAGCCGAGCGTCGGCAGGAAACTGACCAGCGTGGTATTCGAATAGAGCGGCGTCGCGATCATCGTGACCGCGGTGTCGAACCCGGCGGCAGTGTTGCGCGAGATATGCGCCCAGCGCATCGCGTGGCTCTGGACGATGCCCTTCGGCGTGCCGGTCGTGCCCGAGGAGTAGATGATGTTGAAGGGGTCTTCGGGCGCGATTGCGACGGGATTTGGCTTGGCGTCGGGAGAAGCCAACCAATCGTTAAAACCCCCAAAAGCTTGTTCCCCCGCGAAGGCGGGAGCCCTGTCTGGGCCCCCGCCTTCGCGGGGGAACAAGATGGGGCGGGCCGTGAGGTGGTGCCCATCCAATGCTCGCGCATTCTCAACATCCAGAAACACGATCGGTGCGCCGCTATCCGCGATCATCGCCGCGATCGCCGCTGGCGTAGCGGACGGCGCGATCGGCGTCGCTACACACCCCGCGCGTACCGTACCAAGGAATACCGCCACATAGTCCTTCGTGGGCGCCGAGACGATCGCCACCGCGGTACCTGGCGTCACTCCGTCCCGCTGCAATGCGGCCGCCACCCGGTCCATCAAACCATCGAGCGTCGCATAGCCGATGCTGCCTTGAGCATCGGCCACTGCCGCGCGTTTGCCACGTTCCTGCGCGTGCGTGTGGATCAGGTCCGGCAAGGTGGCAAAGCCGGTGGCGAGCATCTCTGCAGCGGTCGTCATCCCGGCACCGCTAGGCGAACGCGACCCGTAATGCCATACGCTATATTCGAAAATACGAGTCGAGGAGAGACCGCTTGCTGTTCTACGATAGCGCGCTGCCGGCGCCCAATCCGCGCCGCGTCCGCATTTTCCTCGCAGAAAAGCATATCCGCGTGCCGATGGTGCAGATCTCGATCCCGAAGGCCGAGCACAAGCAGGATTCGTTCCTTGCCGTGAATGCGCTTGGCCAGACGCCCGCGCTCGCGTTCGACGATGGTCGTGTGCTGACCGAGAGCGTTGCGATCTGCCGCTATTTCGAGGCGCTGCACCCCGACCCCCCGTTGTTCGGCCACGGCGCGCACAACATCGCCGTGATCGACATGTGGACGCGGCGGATCGAGCTGCGGCTGATGACGCCCTTGTCGATGGTGTGGCAGCACACGCATCCCTGGACCGCGCGGATCGTCCAGCCGCAATATACCGAGTTCGGCGAGAGCCAGCGTCCGCGCGTGCTGGCGGCGATGGCGGAGTTCGATCACGCGCTGGACGGTTGCAACTGGCTCGACGGCGAGCGCTATACGATAGCTGACATTGTCTTGCTGACGACGATCGATTTCGCGACGTTCGTCGGCGTGCGAATGCCCGACGACCTGACGCATCTGCACGCGTGGCACGCGCGCGCGTCGGCCCGTCCGAGTGCGCAGGCGTGAGTGCCGGCATCGAAGGCGCCGTCGCGATCGTCACCGGTGGTGGCACCGGGATCGGTGCGGCGGTGGTGCGGCGGCTGGCCGCGCGCGGTGTTCGCTGCGTAATAAACTACGCGACAAGTCGAGACGAAGCCGAAGCGCTCGCCGTCGACGTGGGGCTCGACGCGATCGCGGTAAAGGCCGACATCGTCGAGGACGCCGCGTGCCGGGCGCTCGCCGCGGCCGCGACCGACGCGTTCGGGCGGATCGACTTCCTCGTCAACAATGCCGGCCGCACGAAATTCGCAGCCCACGAGGATCTCGATGCGCTCGACGCAGAAGACTTCATCGACATCTACCGGCTCAACACGATCGCGCCGTTCCAGATGGTCCGCGCATGCGTGCCGGCCCTGCGCGGCAGTCCGTTCGGAGCGGTGGTCAACGTGGCCAGTGTCGCTGGCGTGTTCGGAATGGGATCGTCGATCGCCTATGCCGCGTCGAAGGGCGCGCTCGTGACGATGACGAAGAGTCTGGCGCGCGTCCTGGCGCCTGAAATCCGCGTCAACGCGGTCGCGCCGGGATATGTCGCGACCGGTTGGTATGAGAAGCGGCTCGGGGCGGAAGGATTCGCCAAGCTCAACGCAAAGGTGGCGGCGTCGGTGCCGATGGGGTTCGCCACTGGACCCGACGATGTCGCAGGACCGATCGAGATGCTGCTCGATCCGATGAGCCGGGCGTTGACGGGCAAGGTGCTGCTGCTGGATGGCGGCGGTCACCTGGATGTCGCGCTGTCGCGGCGGCCGGGTCGGGAAGGGTGAACGTCGCGAGCGGGAAGGCGTGAATGACCTTGGACCGCGGCAGGCGTTCGATCTTTCCCACCAGGGTAGGACTAACAAGCCTGGCCTCAGCACAGATCGACACGTCTCGAACTGATGACACGAGTTGAACCGGTCAATGTGGACAGGGAAGGTAACCACCCCGGCGAAGGCCGGGGCCCAGTTGGCAAGGCGCCTGTAGCGAAGCGCGGCCGCGGTTAGGCAGCGTTCCCCAACTGGGCCCCGGCCTTCGCCGGGGTGGGGCTAGGGGGCGGCATTGCCCTTACATGGCGATCACGCGGCGCTACAGGAGGGCACTCTACTGAGCGCTTCCTACCTAGTCGCCGCAGTCTGTCCGAACAGCGTCTTCTTCGCCTCGTCCGTCATCGGCACGCTGCTGTCGTTGACCGCCTTGCCTTTCTCGTAGGCGGCGATCGTCGCCGGTCGCGCCGCGATCGCTTCGAACCAGCGCTTCAAATTGCGGAAATCCTCCAGCCGCTGCCCCTGCGCCTCATACGGTACGATCCAGGGATACGCCGCCATGTCCGCGATCGAATAGTCGCCTGCGATGAAGTCCCGGCCCGCAAGTCGCCGATCGAGCACGCCGTACAAACGGTTGGTTTCCTTCACGTATCGATCGATCGCGTACGGAATCTTCTCCGGCGCATAGCGGTTGAAATGATGGTTCTGGCCGAGCATCGGCCCAAGTCCGCCCATCTGCCACATCAGCCACTGGTTCACGTCCGTCCGGCCGCGCAAATCCCCGCCACCGAATCGCCCGGTCTTCTCGGCCAGATACAGCAGGATCGCGCCCGATTCGAAGATCGCGATCGGCTCGCCGCCGTCGCTCGGCGCATGATCGACGATTGTAGGCATCCGGTTGTTCGGCGCGATCTTCAGGAAGTCAGGCGCGAACTGTTCGCCCTTGCCGATGTTGACCGGCTTGATCGTGTAATCGAGCCCGGCTTCCTCGAGAAACAGCGTGATCTTGTGGCCGTTCGGCGTGGGCCAGTAAAACAGGTCGATCATCGGAATGCTCCAGCGATTGTGTCGCTTCGCAGATGGGACGGGGGCCGTGGACGGCAAGCCAGGCGCGACTGAAGGAGTCCGCCGGCGGACGCGGCAAAGCAAAATACGCTTTGCAACGCCGCGAATCTATGCGAGGGGAGCCGCATACCCGGTATTCAGATTGCCCGGACGTTTCGTTTCATAGCTGATGCGGAAACGAGCCCGGCCACGACGTTGGAGAGGGGATAAGGCGGAAGAGCGACCCGAACGAGGACGCATCTTCCGCCGTCCTTCTCACGAACCCCCTACTACCTGCAAAAGCCGCAAGACTTTGCCTTTCCGCGTTGATTCGGTTTGTCGCCCTTGGGCGCTCGGCTCGTCGCAAGTCGGCGCGAAAGTCAGCTTTAGCTTGTCTGGTACGCTCTCCATGCCCTAGCGTAAACGCAGTTTAGACTTCGAGGTATTGTCGATGGCTTCAGCGTATCAGTCCCATCCCGAGATCGCCGACGCCTTGGCGATGAAGCGACGGGGCCTGACGCTGGCCCTGCTCACCTTCACCTATTTCTTCAGCTACATGGACCGCCAGATCCTCGCGATCCTGCTTGAGCGGATCAAGGCGGACCTGCTGCTGACCGATACGCAGCTCGGATTGCTGTCGGGACTCGTGTTCGCGATCTTCTACGCGACGCTGGGTATTCCGGTGGCGCGGCTGGCGGATCGGACAAGTCGCCGCAACATCATCGCCGCCAGCCTGACGATCTGGAGTGCGATGACCGCGCTATGCGGGCTCGCGCAGAACTTCACGCAACTGATGCTGTTCCGGATCGGCGTCGGCATCGGCGAGGCGGGGTCGAGCCCGCCCAGCCATTCGATCATCGCCGACCTGTATCCGCCCGAGAAACGCGCGAGCGCGATGGCGGTGTATTCGCTCGGCGTGGTGCTAGGCGCGGGGTTCGGCACGCTGATCGGCGGCGTCGTCGCGCATAGCTATGGCTGGCGGATCGCAATGATGACCGTGGGCCTGCCGGGTATCGTGCTCGCCGTCCTCGTCCGCCTGTTCATGGTCGAGCCCCGTCGCGGCCTGTCCGATGCGACGCGCGCGGTGGCGACGCCGATGCCGAGCGTCGCGCAAGGGTTCGCGTCGATGTGGGCAAGTGCGCCGGCGCGGCATCTGGTGGTCGGTGTTACGCTGACCTCGATGATCGGTTACGCGCTGACCGGCTGGGGCCCGAGCTATATCCAGCGGTCGCTCGGCATCTCGATGCTCGACATCTCGCGCTACATCGCGCTGCCGGGGGCGCTGTTCGGCGCGATCTCGGCGCTGGCTGGCGGCAAGATCGCGGACGTGCTTGCCAAGCGCCATGGGCTGCATGTCCAGGCCTGGGTGGTGCTGGCGATGAAGGGGCTGTCGCTGCCGTTCGCACTCGCCTTCTACTTGATCGATGTGCCGGCGATCGCGATCGGCAGCTATTTCGTGTCGCTGATCTTCGCGAACTCGTATCTCGGGCCAAGCTTCGCGCTGATCCAGCACCTCGCGCCGTTGCAGATCCGGGCGATGTGGGCGGCGATCACGTTGCTGGTGATCAATCTGGTCGGGCTGGGACTGGGGCCGACGATGGTCGGCTGGCTGAGCGACTTGCTAAAGCCCGGCTTCGGCGAAGATTCGCTGCGCTATGCGCTGATCATCATCGTGCTGATGACGCCCTGGGCGCTGTTCCACTATTGGCGCGCGGGCGTTTTGCTGAAGCGCGCGGAGGATTTGGCTAGGTAACGCGCACCCTCCTCCGTCATCCTGACGAAAGTCAGGGCCCAGAGTTACGAACGCCGTACCTTGCAATCCTGGATCCTGACTTTCGTCAGGATGACGGGGTGGGGGCGTTGACGATCCCCACGCGACCGCGGGATGATTGATGGGATACTGCTTGGCCAAGCTATGCGTTAGGCCCACCCGCCAGCATCCACGCCAGCGCCGATTTCCGATCGCCGAACACCGCCATGTCGTCGCGCACCGACGCGATCCGCTTCACCTGCAACCGCGCGAGCTTCCCGTCGGTATAGAGCGCCACCTTGCGGGATTTCAGCGGCATCGTCACGGCGACCCGCTGCAGCATCGTGATCACCTCCTGGGGTTGGATCGCGGCCCGCGTGAAATCGCACAGCAGCATGTGCCGCTTGCCGGTCGCCAGCACGCGGCGCGCCTCGCGATTAAGATCCCGCAGGAAGTCTTCGACATGCGCGAGCGTCCAGAACCCCGATGCTTCGACTTCGATGATCCCTGACCCGAGATCCGTGGTGATACTATGCATGCCGCCTCCGTTCGGAGGTCGCATCGGGTGAGGCCGATTAATGCAAGGTAAGGAAACCGTAACGGATGCGATCGCAACCGATTGCGGTTAGGCCTTCGCCATCCGATCATCGAACAGCCCGTACATCAGCGTCGAGGCGTACATCGCGATTGCTCGTTCGCGCGGCATGGTCGACGCCCATTTACGCATGTCGAACGCGGCGTTCTGCAGCGCCATCAACGCCTGCGCCGCGATCAGCGCATCGACTGCGCGAATCGAGCCTTCGCCGATCCCGTCCATCATCATGCCGGCATAGCGACGCGCAATGCCGTTCGAGCGGTCGACCATCGCGTTGCGGACGCCGACCGGGAGACCGCTCAGTGCCGTGGTGCGCAACAATGGCCCGCGCTCGGCGAACTGGACGTCGAGCAGCGTCGCGACGGTGCTCGACAGCTTGTGCCAGTAGCTGCCGCCTTCGGTCTCGCCACGGCTCTGCGCATCGGCGATGGTGTCGAAGCTGCGGCGGTAGCACGCGATGACGAGGTCGTCCTTCGCGTCGAGATGATGGTAGAAGCTGCCCTTGGTCACGTTCAGTTCGGACGCGATCTTCTGCACCGATGCGCCGCGATAGCCGAGCTCGTTGATCAGGCGGGTGGCGGCCAGCAGGAACGCCTCGCGCCCGGGCTCCGCCTCGTCATGGCTGAGATCGAGCAGGGTAGGGGACCATTTTGCGTTCTTGCTCGCGATGCCGTGTGCGAACACGTCCATCAGCCGTTCCTCGACGCGACCATATTGATCGGGCTCGTACCGCGTCAGCCAGATCGGCAGCCAGAACGTGTTCTCCAACAGCACGTGCGCGCGCGCGCCGTTGAGATCGGTCTGCGCGCGTGATGAGGTCGGCCCCCACAACAGGCGCGTGCGGCGGAACACCTCACGCCAGCCCGCCATCAGCCGACCGCGCATCGGCTCCTCGGTCGCACGCAGATCGGAGAGGACCGCGAACGCCTTCTCCTCGCCGCGCTGAATCCGCCCGAGCCGCGCCATGTTGAGCCCGAGATAGCGCCGCACGCGCTCTTCGGGTGAGGATTCTTCCGCCGCGACGTCAAGCATCGCGATCAGCGACTCGAGCGTGTTCTCGAACGCCGCCGCCGCGAGGTCTTCCTTGCGCTTGAAATAATAGGTAACGCTGGTGGTGTTGAGCCCGACGCGCCGCGCCACGTCCGCGAACGTCATGCCCTTGGCACTTTGTTCGTTGATCGCCTCTGCCGCTGCGGCGAGGATCGCGTCCCGCTTCGCACGGAAGCGCTTCGTGCCCTGTTCGCTCTCGTCGCTGACGTCTGCCGGAACCTTCATCGAAACACCCTATCACCTTCGATTTGAAGATACAGTGCTTTTTAGGCGCTTTCAGGGCGGACTTAAAATCGGTCTTTCGGGAGGCCTTCGGACGCTTTACCGAATACGCGGTATGGTCTAACCCGCCGAAAACGCGATGACGAACGGAGAGCCCGCATGGATTTCACGCTGAGCGAACGAGAGACGTATTTCCGGGATCGGGTCCGGGATTTCATCGACCAGAATATCCGTCCGCGCCAGGCGGATTACGACGCGCAGGCGCATGAGGGCGAGCGCTGGAAGGTGATTCCGGTGATCGAGGAGATGAAGGAGAAGGCCAAGGCGGCTGGGCTCTGGAATTTCTTCATGCCGCCGCATTCGGGTCAGACGCATGTCGACGATTCGTTCGAGTTCGAAGGCACGCAGCTCACCAATCTCGAATATGCGTTATGTGCGGAGGAGATGGGCAAGGTCGGTTGGGCGAGCGAATGCTTCAACTGTTCGGCGCCCGATACCGGTAACATGGAGGTGTTCCACCGCTATGGCACGCGCGCACAGAAGGAGGCGTATCTCGGCCCGCTGATGCGCGGCAAGATACGCTCGGCGTTCCTGATGACCGAGCCGGCGGTGGCGTCGTCGGATGCGACCAACATCGAGACGTCGATGGTGCGGGACGGCGATCACTACGTCATCAACGGCACGAAATGGTGGTCGTCGGGCGTCGGCGATCCGCGCTGCAAGATCGCGATCGTCATGGGCAAGACGAGCTTCGAAGGTTCGCGGCACCAGCAGCAGAGTCAAATCCTGGTGCCGATGGACACGCCCGGCGTGACGATCAAGCGGATGTTGTCGGTGTACGGCTATGACCACGCGCCGCACGGGCATGGCGAGGTCGTGCTGGAGAACGTCCGTGTTCCGGTCGAGAACGTGCTGCTCGGCGAGGGGCGCGGGTTCGAGATCGCGCAGGGGCGGCTTGGGCCAGGCCGTATCCATCACTGCATGCGGACGATCGGCGTTGCGGAAACTGCGATCGAGGCGATGGCACGACGGCTGCTTACCCGCGTTGCGTTCGGGAAGCGGATCGCGGACTTTTCGGTGTGGGAGGAGCGGATCGCGACTGCGCGGATCGACATCGAGATGACTCGTTTGCTCTGCCTCAAGGCGGCGGACATGATGGACAAGGCGGGCAACAAATCCGCGCAGATCGAGATCTCGATGATCAAGGTGGCGGCGCCGAACATGGCGTTGCGCATCCTGGACGACGCGATCCAGGCGCATGGTGGCGGGGGGGTCTCGGGTGATTTCCGGCTAGCGCACGACTGGGCGGCGATGCGGACCTTGCGGTTCGCGGATGGTCCGGATGAAGTCCACAACCGCTCGATCGCGCGCAACGAGTTCGGGAAGTATGGGGATTTTCGCAAAGGTGGCGTGTCGAGCGGAGATATTGGGGTCAGCCGGTAAACTCACCCACCCCCCGTTCGTCCTGAGAGAAGTCGAAGGACCATTATCTCCCCCAGTCCGTCACCCCAGCGAAAGCTGGGGTATCCCTCTTGGCTGACGCCGCGACCCGGAACGGGGAGATCCCAGCTTTCGCTGGGATGACGGGCTGAGTTGGAACGCGCTGATACCCATACGAAAGGCAGACATGAAAGCCGCAGTCCTTTTCGAAGCCAACACCCCGCTCAGCATCGAAGACGTGACCGTCTCGAAGCCGACGGCCCACGAGGTTCTGATCCGCACGGTGGCGGTCGGCGTGTGCCGGTCCGACCTGCATTTCGTCGACGGCGCCTACCCGCACGCGATGCCGACGATCCCGGGGCACGAGGCCTGCGGTGTGGTCGAGGCGGTCGGCGAGGAAGTGCGCGGCGTGAAGGTCGGCGACCATGTCGTGACCTGTCTCTCGGCATTCTGCGGCCAATGCGAGTTCTGCGTCACTGGGCGGATGTCACTGTGCATCGACGCCAGCGTGCGCCGTCCGAAGGGTGCCGCACCACGTCTCATGCTCGGCGACCGGCCGATCGCGCAGATGCTCAACCTCAGCGCCTATGCCGAAATGATGCTCGTACACGAACATGCCTGCGTCGCGATCGACCGCGACATGCCGATGGACCGTGCGGCCTTGCTTGGCTGCGCGATCACGACGGGGGCAGGGGCGGTGTTCAACACCACGGACGTGACACCGGGAGAGACGGTGTGCGTGGTCGGCTGCGGCGGCATCGGCCTCGCGGCGGTGAACGCCGCCAAGATCGCGGGCGCGGGGAAGATCATCGCGCTCGATCCCGTCCCCGAAAAGCGCGCGATGGCGGAGAAGCTGGGCGCGACGCACAGCATCGACGCGCTGTCCGATACTGCCGCCGATCAGGTTGTCGAGATTACCAAGGGCGGCGTGCACCACGCGATCGAGGCGGTCGGCCGTGCGCAATCGGCGGCCACCGCGGTGAAGGTGCTGCGACGCGGCGGTACCGCTACGATCCTCGGGATGATGCCGCTTGGCGAAAAGGTCGGGCTGTCGGCGATGGACCTGCTCTCGGGCAAGCGCTTGCAGGGCGGTTTCATGGGATCCAACCGCTTTCCGGTCGACATACCGCGGCTGGTCGATTTCTACATGCGGGGGCTGCTCGATCTCGACACGATCATCGCCGATCGCATGCCGCTGGAGCGCATCAACGACGCGTTCGACGAACTCCGCCGCGGCGACACCACTCGCAGCGTGATCACGTTTTCGTGACGAGCGACGCAGCCACCAGCATGGTCGGCACGATCGCGGTTGGCGACAAGGACCGTCTCGACCTCGACAAGCTCGGCGCGTGGATGACCGCCAAGGTTCCGGGCTATGCCGGCCCGCTCACCTATGCGAAGTTCGCCGGGGGCCAATCGAACCCGACCTACCGTCTCGACACGCCCGATTGCGCCTATGTCCTGCGACGGAAACCGTTCGGCCCGATCCTGCCCAGCGCGCACGCCGTCGACCGTGAATATCGCGTGATCGCCGGTCTGCATCCGACGGGCTTCCCCGTCCCGCGTCCATACGGTCTGTGCGAAGACGCGGCCGTGATCGGATCGGCGTTCTACGTCATGGAGATGGTCGAGGGGCGGACGATCTGGGACGGATCGATGCCCGGCGCGACGCCGGCCGAACGTACCGCGCATTACGAGGCAATGATCGACACGCTCGCCGCGCTTCACAACACCGATTATGCGGCAGCCGGTCTTGGTGAGTACGGCAAACCTGGCAATTATTTCGAGCGCCAAGTCGGTCGCTGGACCAAGCAGTATCGCGCAGCCGAGACCGAGCACATGGAGTCGGTCGAGCGGTTGATCGAATGGCTCCCGCGGACGCTCCCCGAACAGACGCGGACCTCGATCGTCCACGGCGACTACCGCATCGACAACATGATCTTCGCGCCGACAGAACCCAAGGTGATCGCGGTGCTCGACTGGGAATTGTCGACACTCGGTGATCCGCTCGCGGACTTCTCGTATCTGCTGATGAGCTGGGTGACCGAACCCGAAGGTCGTTCCGGCGTACTCGGCATGACCGGCCCCGGCACCGGCATCCCGACGATCGAGCAGGTCGTCGCGCGCTATTGCACCGCCACAGGTCGCGACGGCGTCCCCGATCTCAACTGGTATTTCGCGTACAACCTCTTCCGCCTGACCGGCATCGTCCAGGGCATCAAGAAGCGCATCATCGATGGCACCGCCTCGAGCGCGCAGGCGGAGAAGACGGTTGCGAAGATCCACGGGTTGGCGGACGCGGCCTGGGGGTTCGCGGTGAAGGCGGGGGCCTGACTCATTCCCCTCCCGCAGGCGGGAGGGGCTAGGGGTGGGCTCGCGCTCACCATGTCGTACACCGTGTGTGGAAGGCCGGGCGCCCACCCCCGGCCCCTCCCGCATGCGGGAGGGGAGAAGCAAGAATGTCGCAGTTCGATCTTACGGGACACGTCGCGATCGTCACCGGGTCGTCGCGGGGGATCGGCCTCGCCTCCGCGCGGGAACTCGCCGAGCACGGGGCGAAAGTCGTTATCTCCAGCCGCAAGCAGGACGCCTGCGACACAGTCGCCGCTGAACTCAACGCCAGACACGGCGAAGGTACCGCGATCGCCATAGCCGCGAACATCTCCGACAAGGTAAGCCTCCAGCACCTCGTCGATGAGACCCGCACCCAGCTCGGCCGGATCGACGTCCTCGTCTGCAATGCCGCCTCGAACCCCTATTACGGTCCGCAGTCCGGCATCGCCGACGACCAGTTTCGGAAAATCCTCGACAACAACATCATCTCCAACCACTGGCTGATCCAGATGGTCGCGCCCGAGATGCTGGAGCGGCGCAGCGGCAGCATAATCATCATATCCTCGATCGGTGGCCTGCGCGGGTCGCCTGTGATCGGCGCCTACTGCATCAGCAAGGCCGCCGACATGCAGCTCGCGCGCAATCTCGCGGTCGAGTTCGGCCCGTCCAACGTCCGTGTGAACTGCATCGCACCCGGCCTCATCAAGACCGACTTTGCGCGAGCCTTGTGGGAAGACCCGCAGCGGATCGAGGCGGCGAACACCAGCGTGCCCCTACGCCGGATCGGCGAGCCCGAGGAGATCGCGGGCGCGGTCGTCTTCCTCGCGTCGTCCGCGAGCAATTTCATGACCGGCCAGACGATGGTCATCGACGGCGGGGTAACGATCTAACCGAAGGACCATGCGATGCGCTTTACGGACAAATCCATCATCGTCACCGGCGCAGGCTCCGGCATAGGCCGCGCCGCCGCGCTCCTGTTCGCAGCAGAAGGGGGCAAGGTCATCGTCGCAGACAAGACGGAAGGCGCCGACGAGACCGCGCACCTTATCGTGCAGGCCGGCGGCACGGCCAATGCGATCCGCATCGACGCGGGGATCGAAGAGGACGTGATCCGCACCGTCGCGCTCGCCTGCGACAGTTTCGGCGGGCTCGACGTGATGTTCGCCAATGCGGGTATCTCCGGCGGCATGGCGAACCTGTTCGATACCGACGTCGCGCTCATCACCGAGGTGTTGCGCGTCAACCTGATCGGCCCGTTCCTCGCGATCAAGCACGCCGCACCGCGCATTGCCGAGCGGGGAAAGGGCGCAATCGTCCTCACCGCCAGCGTCGCCGGCATCCGATCGGGCGCCGGCTCGCCCGCCTATTCCGCCTCGAAGGCCGGCGTCATAAATCTTGCCGCGGTCTCGGCCCAGCAACTCACCGGCTCGAACGTCCGTGTCAACGCGATCTGCCCCGGCCTCACCGAAACCGGGATGACCAAGCCCGTCTTCGATTACGCGCGCGAGGCGAACAAGATGGACCGCGTGGGCCGGCTCAACCCCCTCCACCGCGGCGCGCAGCCCGAAGAACTGGCCAAGGTCGCGCTGTTCCTCGCCTCCGACGACGCCAGCTACGTCAACGGCCAGGCGATCGCTGTCGATGGCGGTCTCTCGTCGAGCCACCCGGTCACGCGGCAGGAATACGGCAAGACCGCTGCCTGACTTGCGGTCGTAATGTACAGACGGCACGATGCGCCAAAATACGCCACGATACAGAGGAACGCATGTGACGAGGCTGGTTCGATCCGTCCTGTCGATACTGCCGGCCGTCACGGTCGCTGCAGCAGCACAAGTTCCGCCGCCCATCATCAGCGTTCCGTTTCCTCATGCCGGGCCCAGTATCGGGCCCAGTATCGGGTCCAGCATCGGGCCGAGCGCCGGACAGATGTTCATCACCTGGACGACGCAGGACGTCCGTTGCGCGGGGATCCCGGTGGAATTTGCTCGACCGCCCGGCGTGATGCCCGCGCTCGGGTGGTCGATGCCCGACAACGCCATGAAACCGGTCGCGTACCGGTTTACGATCGATCCGACCGGTCGTCCGCTCGACATCAAGCGTATCGCGAAGGGGTATGTGGTTGCGGGTGAGGACCTGACCCCGGCGCTTGCGGTAAGCCAGTTCGCGCCCGGTGCCACGCGGAGCGATTGCAGCCTGACTTTCGTACCCGCGCCACAACCTGTCGCTGCCGCACCGGTGGCGTCGGTGATGGCCTATACGATGTTCCCTCAGCAAAGGCCGACGGCAGAGATGTGGGCGCGCGTGAAGCCGGCGGGATCGACCTGCTACGATCCGGCGCCGCAGGTTCGCAACCGTGCGTTTCCGGACTTCGACGCGATCCCGAGACAACCCGGCCGGCCGAGTTGGAGCATGATCGGCTTCGATATCGACGATACCGGCAAGCCGATTCGCCTGAAGCCGGTGGCGGGGAACGGCAACGCGGCGCTGGAAGCGGCGTCGATGGCCGCCATTGCGGAGTCACGGTTCGCGGCAAGCGCCCGGGCCGGGTGCCAATATCCGTATTGGGTAGGCTCCGCGACGATGCCGGCCCCGCCGATGCCGGAGGAAGCCAGCTTCCGTGGAGCGAAGGCGACCTGTCCGTCCAAGGCGGAGTGGGCGGTCGAGCCGGGACTCACCTATCCCGAGCAGTTCAGGCGCCGCGCGGTCGAGGGATGGGCCGTGATCGGCTACGACGTGGCCCCATGGGGCCAGACGGGGAATGTCCGCGTGCTCGCGGCGCAACCTGCCGAGGAGTTCGGCGAGCAGGCGGTACGGCTGCTGTCGATGGCCAAGCGCGTGCCGTCCGCGAGCGGCTATGGCGGCTGCGTCGACCGGGTGAAGTTTCGGATGGGGCCGACCGTGCGCAAGCCCGGTGCGCCGCCCGTCATGTTCGATCCACCGCAACCCGCGTATTAAGCGACCGCGAAGTTACGCCTGGTCCGCTTGCGTAACGACTGTGCGGGGAGCATTTGCACCCTGCGGGCGTTGAGCGTCCGACCCCATAAAGGAGAAACCCCATGGCTTTCGAACTCCCACCGCTGCCGTATGCCTATGACGCGCTCGAGCCGGTGATCGACCAGGAGACGATGAAGTTTCATCATGACAAGCATCACGCGGCCTACACGGCCAAGCTGAACGAAGGCGTCGAGAAGGACTCCGCACTGGCAGGCAAGTCGATCGAGGACATCCTCGGCATGATCTCGTCGCAGCCGCCGCTGGTGCGCAACAATGGCGGTGGTTTCTGGAACCACGATTTCTTCTGGAAGACGATGGCGGCCAAGAGCGGCCAGGCACCGTCGGGCAAGCTCGCCGAGGCGATCGATCGCGATTTCGGCAGCCTCGACAAGCTCAAGGAAGAGTTCAACACCAAGGGCGCGGGGCAGTTCGGCTCGGGCTGGGCGTGGCTGATCGCGGACGACAGCGGCAAGCTGAAGGTGACGAGCACGCCGAACCAGGACAATCCGCTGATGGACGACGCCAAGGAGCCCGGCACGCCGCTGCTGGGTAACGACGTGTGGGAGCACGCTTATTACCTGACGTACAAGAACGATCGTCCGGGCTATCTGAAGGCCTGGTGGGACATCGTGAACTGGGACGTCGTGGCCGAGCGTTACGCGAAGGTTGCTGGCTGAGGCCGCATTCCCCTCCCGCTTGCGGGAGGGGTTAGGGGAGGGGGCGACGTAAATACTGGCGTCCGGCTTGTTTGGTCAGGCCCTCCCCCGACCCCTCCCGTGAACGGGAGGGGAGCAGTAGAATTACCCTTCGGGCGGCAGGTCAGTCACGGCTTTGTCGCCCGTTTGCAATCCATGCTTCAGCAGCATCGGAATGTTGGCGAACGCGAAGATCAGCGTCAGCGGGATCGCACCCCACAGCTTGAAGCCGACCCAGAAATCCCAGGTCGTGTTGCGCCACACCGCTTCGTTCAGCACCGCCATAAAGACGAAGAAGACCGCCCAGTTGCGCGTCAGCTTGCCCCAGCCATCGGCGGAGAGGCCGGGATAGGCGGTGCCGAGCAGCGACTGGAGCAGCGGCCGCCCGGTGAGGAGCCCGAACGTCAGGATGGCGGCGAACATCGCGTAGATGATCGTCGGTTTCATCTGGATGAAGCGCTGGTCGTGGAAATAGATCGTAAGCCCGCCGAACACGACGATCAGCGCGCCCGACAGCCACAGCATCGGCGAGATATGGCCTGTCTTGAGCTTCGACACGATCATTGCGGCGATGGTGGCGATGATGAACGCGGTGGTGGCGGCGACGACGCGGACGATCGGCAGACCGGGCGTGAGAAAATTCACCGCGAAGAAGATCGCGAGCGGGCCGTAATCGACCGCCATGCGAAGGCCGGGGGATAGGGGGGGCTTGGTCACTGGGTTATCCACGAAATACGGTGAGATGCCGTTCGTCCTGAGCGTAGTCGAAGGACATTGCCACAAGCTGACCAGTCCTTCGACTTCGCTCAGGACGAGCGGGATAGGGGCGTTCGCAGCTTTGCGGGCATGTACCTCGATACAGGCTCTCTACAAGCTCGATCTTACTCGGCACGAACGGGGTGGGGGCGTATGGCATTGTTCTCCCGCGAAAGCGGGAGCCCAAGGTCAAGCATGATACCGCTTGTGGCTCCTGGACCCCCGCTTTCGCGGGGGGACGGGGGGATTACTTCCGCACGCTTTCCACCCCGGCGATGATCCGGCTGACCTCGTTCGCATCGAACGGCCGCAGGTCGGTCATGCCCTCGCCGATCCCGATCGCGTGGATAGGCAGGCCGTATTTCTCCGCCGCCGCGACAAGCACGCCGCCACGCGCCGTTCCATCGAGCTTGGTCATCACAAGGCCGGTGACGCCCGCGACCTCCTTGAAGACTTCGATCTGCTGGAGCGCGTTCTGGCCGGTGGTCGCGTCGAGCACCAGGACGATGTCGTGCGGGCTTTCGGGGTTGATGCGGCCCAGCACGCGGCGGATCTTGGCCAGTTCGTCCATCAGTTCGCGCTTGTTCTGGAGGCGGCCCGCGGTGTCGACGATGAGCACGTCGATGCCGGTCTCGGTCGCCTTCTTGACCGCGTCCCACACCACGCCGGCCGCGTCGCCGCCCTCGGGACCGGTCACGATCGGCACGCCGACGCGCTCGGCCCAGGTGCGGAGCTGGCCGATCGCAGCCGCACGGAACGTGTCGCCGGCGGCCAGCATCACGCCGTAATCCTGCTCCATCAGCAGATGCGCGAGCTTGGCGATGGTGGTGGTCTTGCCCGATCCGTTCACGCCGATGACGAGGATCACCTGCGGGCGCGGGAAGGCGTCGATCTCTATCGGCTTGGCGACCGTGGCGAGCACCTTCTCGACCTCCTCCGCGACGATCACGCGGATGCCGAGCTCCTCCATGTTGCGCTCGAAACTGCCCTCGGCGAGACGGTGGCGGATGCGGCCGGCGGTCTCGGGCCCCAGATCCGACGCGATCAGCGCTTCCTCGATGTCGTCCAGCGTCGCGTTGTCGAGCCGCGCGCCGCCGAGGCCGGCTAGGTTGCCGACCAGCCGGTCGGAGGTGCGCTTGAAGCCGCCGATCAGCTTGTCGTGCCAGGTTGGGGTGGTGCTCATGATGATTCTCGTGTTGCGCTGAGGCGGTCGTCGGTGACCCCGGTGATAGTGATGCGGACGATTTCGCCCGGTAGTCCTGGTTCGTCCAGTGCGACTTCGGCGAAGCTCCCGATATGGCCGCGGTCGCCGGGCCGTTCGACGAGCAGATCCTGCGACGTTCCTACCAGTGTTTGGAGCCAGTTCGCTCTTGCCGTTTCGCCGGCTTGGCGGAGTAGGGCGGCGCGTTGGCGGCGGACTACGGGTTCGACCTGCGGCATCCGCGCGGCGGGCGTACCTGCGCGAGGCGAGTAGGGGAAGATATGCGGGTGGACGATCTGGCAGTCGTCGATCAGCGCGAGCGTGTTGGCGAACATCGCCGCGTCCTCGGTCGGGAAGCCGGCGATCAGGTCCGCGCCGATCGCGATGTCGGGGCGGGCGGACTTGAGGTGGTCGACCAGCGCTACGCTTTCCGCGCGCGAATGGCGGCGCTTCATGCGCTTGAGGATCATGTCGTCGCCGGCCTGGAGCGAGAGATGGACGTGCGGCATGATGCGTGCCTCCGTCGTGAGCAGTGCAAAAAGGCGGTCGTCGATCTCGATGCCGTCGAGCGAGGAAAGGCGCAGGCGTTCGAGCTTCGGCACGTGGTGCAGGATGCGTTCGACGAGATGGCCGAGCGTCGGTGCGCCGGGAAGGTCGGGACCGTAGCTGGTAAGGTCGACGCCGGTGAGGACGATCTCTCGGTGGCCTGCGTCGACCAGGCCGGCAATCCGGTCGACGACTGCGCCGGCGGGGACCGAGCGGCTCGGGCCGCGGCCGAAGGGGATCGCGCAGAAGGTGCAGCGATGGTCGCAGCCGTTCTGGACTTCGACGAAGGCGCGGGCGTGCGCGGAGAAGCTGGCGGCGAGATGGGGCGCGGCTTCTCGGACCTGCATGATGTCGGAGACGAGTACGGCGTCGTCGGACTTCCAGGCTTGCGGCGTGAGCTTGTCGGCATTGCCGATGACGCGATCGACCTCGGGCATGGCGGCAAAGCTCGCCGGATCGATCTGCGCGGCGCATCCGGTAACGACGATTTGTGCCTGGGGGCGGTCGCGTTTGGCGCGGCGGATCGCGACGCGCGTCGCTTTCACGGCGGCGTTGGTGACCGCGCAACTGTTGACCACGACCATGTCCCGCCCAGCGACGAGCGCGCGGATGGTCTCGCTTTCGGCGATGTTGAGGCGGCAGCCGAGGCTGATCACCTCTGGCTGCGGGGCAGATGGCATGGGGCGCGATTTAGGAGGGGCGGGGGGCGAAGTCCACGCTTTGCGGTTTGTCGTGGTCGGAATGCCTGCCTGCCCACCGCCGTTCTCCCGCGAACGCAGGAGCCCTAGGGTATCAGACGGAGCGCTGCTTGGTCCTGGGCTCCCGCCTTCGCGGGAGAACAGATTGGGGAGCGGCCGTCCACCCAACACCACCCCGGCGGAGGCCCGGGCCCAGTTGGGAGAAGATTATGGTGAAGGACGGGTGCGTTGTTACTGCAACTTCTTCAACTGGGCCCCGGCCTCCGCCGGGGTCGCGTTTGGTGGGTGGAGCTTACCCCGCCAACCGCGGCGCAATCCCGCGCGGCGGCGGCGCGTCGCGGTCCGGGCGCTGCGCCAGCAAGCGTTTCTCCGCCAGCAACCGCCGGACCTGCGCCGCGCCCAGCGGTCGCCCGTACAGATACCCCTGGCCCTTCGCGCAGCCAATCGCGCACAGGCGTTCCTCGATCGCAGCGTCCTCGATCCCCTCCGCGGTCGTCGGCAGGTTGAGGCTGTCGCCCAGCCGCACGATCGTGTTGACGATCGCCATGCTCTCGGGATTGTCGAGAATCGAGGTGACGAAGCTCTTGTCGATCTTGATCCGGTCGAACGGCAACGCCCTCAGATGCGCCAAGCTCGAATAGCCCGTACCGAAATCGTCGAGCGCAAGGCAGATGCCCTGGTTCTTGAGGCTGCCGACGATTGACTGCGCGAGCGGGAGATTGTCGAACAGCGCGCTCTCGGTGATCTCGATCTCCAGGCGACTGGCGGGGAAACCGGTTTCGACCAGCGTCTTGATGATCTTCTGCGCGAGCCAGGCGTCGCGCAACTGCAGTGGCGAGACGTTGACCGACAGGGTAAGGCTGGCGTCCCAGTCGCGTGCGGCCGTAAAAGCCTGGCGCATGATCGACAGCGAGAGGTCGCCGATCAGACCGATCTCCTCCGCGATCGGGATGAACACATCGGGCGCGATGGTGCCTCGCGTCGGGTGTTCCCAGCGCGCGAGCACCTCGAAGCCGGTGATGCGGCCAGTGGTAAGGTCGACCTGTTGCTCGAAATAGGGAACGACCTCGTGCGCGGGGATCGCGTTGCGCAGGCCTGCTTCGAGTTCGCCGCGCAGTTGCAGCGATCTCTCCATCGATCGGTCGAACCAGGTGTGGCGTCCGCGCCCGGCGGTCTTGGCGGCGTGGAGCGCGATATCGGCATTGCGCAACAGCGCGTCGACCGAGGCGCAGTCGGCGTCGGAGCGCGCGATGCCGATCGACACGCTCATATGGATGTCGACGCCGTTGGTGTTGAACGGGAGCGCGAGGCCGGCGACCATGCGCTCGGCGATCCGGTCGGCGACGTTCTTATGTGCGGAATCGAAGACGAAGGTGCAGGCGAATTCATCCGCACCAAGCCGTGCGAGCAGGCTGGCACCAGGCGCGATCGCTGCGATCGTCTCGGCGACATGGCCGAGCAGCAGGTCGCCGACCGCATAGCCGTGCAGGTCGTTGACGCTTTTGAAATGGTCGATATCGATCGTCAGCATGGCCATCGCCTTGCCGCGGCGGCGGGCGCTGGCGAACAACGTCGCGCCGTCTTCGGACAGGCTGCGGCGATTGAGCAATCCGGTCAGCGGATCGCAATGCGCCAGCGCCTGGGCGCGGTGGCCGGCATCTGTGAGATCGCTCAGTTCCTCGGCAAGCGCGCGGTACCGAAACCAGCCGAACAGGATCAGCGCGACGTTGAGCAGCATCGTTGCGATCAGCGTACGGTCGACCACCGCCTCGCTGCCCTGCAGATGCGCCACTGCCCTCATGAAGACCGTGCCGCCGGTGCCGATGAACAGCAGGATCGCGGCGCCGGTAATGGCGCCGGTCATGAATTCCCGACTGATGTTGCGGGGCGAGCGCGTCGCCACCGGCTTTGCGGTCATGGAGGTGTCCTTGATTGGTCCGGGGTGTGCCATGCGAGAGGTGTAGGAGGTGTTAAGGCGGCGTGGCCGCGGGGCAGGACGTGGCCGATACGCGATTGGTTGCGCACGTCCGTCATGCCGGGCTCGTTCCGGCATCTACCATTCCGCGTGCTCGCCGATCATCGATCGCGTGGAACGGTGGACCCGGAACACATCCGGGGTGACGGTAGGGATGGGAAAGGCGCTGTCACTGGTCTTGCATCCCGAACCCGGTTCCAGTAGTGGACCCGCCACGTTCCGTTACGGAGCGCATAGGACGAGCATCCAAGGATGCACGCTGGCCGGCGAGGTTTCGCCCGCCGGCGCTTTTGCGTTTGGTGACGGTGTATGGGAGTATTGCGATGTTCGAAAGCCTGAGCGATCGACTTGGCGGCGTATTCGACCGCCTTCGCGGCCGGGGTGCGCTGACCGAAGCGGACGTGCGCGCGGCGATGCGCGAGGTGCGCGTCGCGCTGCTCGAAGCCGATGTCGCGCTGCCCGTCGCACGCGAGTTCGTCGAGAAGGCGACCGAGAAGGCGATCGGCCAGAACGTCCTGCGCTCGGTCACGCCGGGGCAACAGGTCGTCAAGATCGTCAGCGATGCGCTGGTCGAGATGCTCGGTTCGGATGCCGTGGAGCTGGAGCTGGGCGTCACCCCGCCAGCCGTCATCATGATGGTCGGCCTTCAGGGGTCGGGCAAGACGACCACCACCGCCAAGATCGCCAAGCGGCTGGCGGCGGGGCAGGCCAATTTCGGACAGGCCGGTCGCGAGCGCAAGAAGGTGCTGATGGCGTCGCTCGACGTCAATCGCCCGAATGCGCAGGAGCAGCTGGCGACGCTCGGTACGCAGATCGACGTCGCGACGCTGCCGATCGTACAGGGGCAGCAGCCGGTCGATATCGCGCGGCGTGCGATGCAGGCGGCCAAGCTCCAGGGCTATGACGTCCTGATGCTCGACACCGCGGGTCGACTGCATGTCGATCAGGCGTTGATGGACGAGATGAAGGCGGTCGCCGACGTCGCGAACCCAGCCGAGATCCTGCTGGTCGTCGACTCGTTGACCGGCCAGGACGCGGTCAACGTTGCGCAGAACTTCTCGGATCAGGTGCCGCTGACGGGTATCGTGCTGACCCGCATGGACGGCGATGCGCGCGGTGGCGCGGCGCTGTCGATGCGTGCGGTCACCGGCAAGCCGATCAAGTTTGCGGGCACTGGCGAGAAGCTCGACGCGCTCGAGGCGTTCCATCCCGAGCGTGTCGCCGGCCGTATCCTCGGCATGGGCGACGTCGTCAGCCTGGTCGAGCGCGCGGCTGAGTCGATCCAGGTCGAAGACGCCGAGCGGATGGCTGCCAAGATGGCCAAGGGTCAGTTCGACATGAACGACCTGCGCGCCCAGCTGGCGCAGATGCAGCGGATGGGCGGGCTCGGCGCGCTGGCGGGGATGATCCCCGGCATGAAGAAGGCGCAGGGCGCAGTCGCGTCGGTCGGTGGCGAAAAAGTGCTGGTGCACATGGACGCGATGATCGGTTCGATGACGATCAAGGAGCGCAACAAGCCCGAACTGATCAACGCCAAGCGCAAGATCCGCATCGCCAAGGGCTCCGGGACGACCGTCCAGGAGGTCAACAAGCTGCTCAAGATGCACCTCGAAATGTCGACCGCCATGAAGAAGATCAAGAAGATGGGCGGCATGAAGGGCATGATGGCGATGCTCGGCAAGGGCGGCCTTGGTGGCGGCCTTGGCGGGATCGGCAATGCGATCGGCGGGCCGCAGATGGGCGACATGCTCAACAAGGCCGGGGCCGGTGGCCTGCCGGGCGGCTCGTCCGGCGGCGGACTTCCGGGGCTTGGTGGCCCCAAGATGCCGCAGATGCCTGCCGGTTTCGAAGATTTTCTGAAGAAGAAATAACGAACCCCATCCCCACCGCCATCCCAGCGAAAGCTGGGATCTCCCGGTGAGAGTGCGGACCCTGACAACCACAAGACCCCAGCTTTCGTTGGGGTGACGTTTAGATCTAGAAGGAAAATATCATGGCAATCAACATTCGCCTCGCGCGCGGTGGCTCCAAGAAGCGTCCGTATTACAAGATCGTCGTTGCCGATGCGCGCTCGCCGCGTGATGGCCGCTTCATCGAGAAGATCGGCAACTACAACCCGCTCCTCGCCAAGGACAACGAGCAGCGCGTGCAGCTCGACGCCGACCGCGCGAAGCATTGGCTGAGCGTCGGCGCGCAGCCGACCGACCGCGTCGCGCGCTTCCTCGACCAGGCTGGCGTGCTCGAGCGTTCGGCACGCAACAACCCGAACAAGGGCAAGCCCGGCGAGAAGGCCACCGAGCGCGCTGAAGAGCGTGCGACCAAGGCGGCTGAAGCTGCCGAGGCCGCTGCCGCAGCGAGCGCAGCGCCTGCAACCGGAAGCAACGAAGAGACCGAGCAGGTCGTCGCTGCCGAAGTCGAAGACGCAACGAGCGCTTCGTAAGATACGGGGGCGGGGCTTGGTCGCTCCGCCCTTTGCCCGTCATGCCGGGCTCGTTCCGGCATCCACGCTTCCGCGCATTCGAGAGATTTGGATACGCGGAACGGTGGACCCCTGAACAAGCCCGGGGTGACGGAGGTGTGGGAGGCAACTTCCGCTCCATCCTACGGTGCGCAACCGCACCCGATCGGTCGTTCGTGCGTTCTCTGTCGGTAACCCCGACATGGAGCGCACGATGGCCCCCGAATCCGACCCCCGCACAGCCCCCGCACCCGAGGACATCGAAGATGCCACCAACAAAGGCGTCTCCGCCGAAGACCCCGCCGAAGGATCCGACGACACCCCCGGTCCAGACCAGGGCTCAGCGCAAGGCTGATGTCACGCTCGCGGTCGTCATAGGTGCGCACGGCATCGGTGGCGAAGTGCGGCTGAAGGTTTTCGCCGAGAATTTCGGGAGCTATAAGAGCTTCAACAACGGCGCGCTGTCGCTGAAATCCGCCCGCAACGGCAACAACGGCACGATCGCGCGCTTCGCCGAAGTCGTCGATCGCAATGCTGCCGAGGCGATGCGCGGGACCGAACTGACGGTGCCGCGGTCGTCGTTGCCACCGCTGGAAGACGGTGAATATTATCACGCCGACCTGATGGGGCTCGATGTCGTCTCGACCGACGGTGAAGCGATCGGGCGTGTGGTCGCGATCGACAATTTCGGTGCGGGCGACGTGATCGAGATCGAACGCCTTCCTGTGGACGACAAGCCCGGCAAGCGCTTCATGGTACCGATGCGTGCCGAAGCGGTACCCGAATGGGACGCCGACCGTCTCGTAGTAGAGGCTTCGTTCGCCGCCGAGTAGGCGTACTCACCAGCACTTGCTTGTTCTCCCGCGAAGGCGGGAGCCCAGTCTGGGTCCCCGCCTTCGCGGGGAAACAAGTTGAGTAGCGACTACCGCCGCAACGGACGTTGCTCGGCGAGCATATTCCGGATCGTCGTGGCGGCGACCCCTGCCTCGCCCATCGCGTGGCTGATCTGGTCCAGGCCCTTCACCACGTCGCCCGCCGCGAACAGGCCGGGGATGGACGTGCGCTGGTGCGAGTCGACCTCCAGGCACCCATCCTCCGACGCGCTCGCCCCCGCGGCGACGGCAAGCTCCGAACGAATGACCGAGCCTAGCGCAGGATAGATGCTGTCGAACGAGAACCGCCCCTCAACCGTGTCCAGCGCAAGCCGGTCCCCCTCGATCGCGTAATTGCCGCAAGGCCCACTGACGCGGACGATCCCCGCATCGTCGAGCGCCGCCTCACACGCCGGATCGAGATCATGGCCACCCTCGGGCGCGATCAGCGTCACGTCCTTCGTATAGGCACGCAGGAACAGCGCCTCGCGCATGCCGTGGTCGCCGGTGCCGATGATGCCGACGCGCTTGTCGGTGACCTCATAGCCGTCGCAGATCGGGCAGTAGCGCAGCAACCCCGCCTCCAGCGCCTCGTCATGGACTGCGTCGGGCATGGCCGGACGGTTGTTCACGACTCCGGTGGCGAGCAGCACGCTCCGCGCCCGCGCGCGGCGATCGCCCAGCCGCACGGTGAACCCGTCGTCGTCCACCTCGATCGCATCGACCCGAGCACCCTCGCGGACCGCACCGTACGTCTCCGCCTGCGCCAGCATCCGCGCGAGCAGATCGGTGCCGCGGATACCGTCCGGATACCCCGCATGGTTATGCGTACACGGGATCAACGCGGCGCGGCTGCTCCCGCAATCGAACAGCCGGATCGAGAGGTGGAACCGCGCCAGATAGATGGCAGCGGTCAGCCCCGCCGGCCCCGCGCCGATGATGATGCAATCGTCCATCCGGCGCGAGCGTTTCGCAGCCGCAATTGTTCCTTACTCCATTCTGGTATATACGGCATGTGCATACGGAGGCTGGAATGGGTAAGGAATATCGCGCGAAGGTCTTCAAGTCCGGCAACTCGGTTGCGTTGCGTTTGCCAAAAGCGCTTGGAATTGCCGAGGGTGCGGAAATGACGGTGCGAGAGGACAGTGGCAAGTTCATCGTCGAGCCTTATTCACCTACGCCTCGGAAAATCGATCTGACGGGCATCTACGGCTCGATCCCCGGGCTTAAACTCATCGACCGCGAAGACCGGATCTTCGAACCCTCGCCGCGTCCGTGGGACGATCCGTCCTGGCCGGGCCGGTCTGACGAGCAGTGAAGTATCTGCTCGACACCAACATTTGCATCCTGTTGCTCGGCGGTAACGTTCCAGTCCTGCGAAATCGCGTCGAGCAATGCGACGAGGGCGAGCTGGGCATGTCGGCGATCGTCTTCGCCGAACTCGCGGTCGGCAGTTGGCAAGGCAAGCTGCCGCCGTTGCACGCGGTCGATGCATTCAGCCGATGGGTGCCGGTGCTTCCCTTCGACGAATTGTCGGCCCGGCTATATGCACAGTTGCCCTTCAGGCGTGGGAGTTTCGACCGGCTGATCGCAGCCCATGCCCTGTCGCTCGGACTGACCCTGATCACCAACAACGAGCGCGACTTCGCCGATGTGCCCGGCCTTCGCATAGAGAATTGGACGCTGTGACTTTCGCTGCCACGATATTGACGTTGTATCCGGAGATGTTTCCGGGGCCGCTGGGGACTTCGCTTGCGGGGCGGGCGCTGGGGGAGGGACGGTGGTCTTGTTCGCCGGTGCAGATCCGGGACTTTGCGACGGACAAGCACAAGTCGGTGGATGATACGCCGGCTGGGGGCGGGGCTGGGATGGTGCTCCGGGCCGATGTGGTGGCCTCTGCGATCGACAGCGTTGCGGACGGGCGGCCGGTGCTGGCCATGACGCCTCGGGGGAAGCCTCTTACCCAGGAGCGCGTTCGCGAGCTGGCCAGGGGGCCCGGCGTTACCATTCTCTGCGGGCGGTTCGAGGGGTTCGACGAGCGGTTGTTCGAGGCGCGGGAGATCGAGGAGGTTTCGATTGGCGATTACATCCTGTCGGGGGGCGAGATGGGGGCGCTGGTGCTGCTCGATGCTTGCATTCGGCTGCTGCCCGGCGTAATGGGCGCGGCTTCTAGTGGGGATGACGAGAGCTTCGAAACGGGGCTGCTCGAATATCCGCATTATACCCGACCTCAGGAATGGGAAGGGCGCACGATCCCGCAGGTGCTGCGATCGGGGGATCATGCGAAGATCGCTGCATGGCGCAAACGCCGCGCGGAGATCGATACACGGTCACGGCGACCGGACCTTTGGGAGCGCCATGAGGGTGCTCGGGTCCAGTCGCCCTCTGGCGCGCGGCGACACGAGGACGAGACATGAACCTGTTGCAGACGATCGAAGCCGAGAACATCGCGAAGTTCCTGGCCAACAAGACGATCCCCGATTTCCGCCCTGGCGATACGCTGAAGGTCGGCGTGAAGGTCGTCGAAGGCGAGCGCACGCGTATTCAGAACTACGAGGGCGTGTGCATCGCGCGCTCGAACAAGGGCATGGGCTCGAACTTCACCGTGCGTAAGATGAGCTTCGGCGAGGGCGTCGAGCGCGTCTTCCCGCTCTACTCGCCGAACGTCGATTCGATCGAAGTCGTCCGCAAGGGCGCCGTGCGTCGCGCCAAGCTGTATTACCTGCGTGGCCGCACCGGCAAGGCAGCGCGTATCGCCGAGCGCCGCGACATGCGCCCCGCAAAGGGCACCGCAGCCGCCGAGTAATCGGAGACTGTTTGGGTTGAAGAAGGGCGCGGGGGCGATGGTCCCCGCGCCCTTTTTCGTTGTGCGCGCGGTGGGGGCTGGTTGGAGCGGCAAGGTATTGGAAGCGCTACTGTTTAACCGCAACTCGCGTTTATGCTGCAGCACGGAAGTATAGGAAGTATAGACGCTGGGGAGCATTTTCGCCGCGGCGGTGGCGCGGGGATGTGGGGGCGGTGTCGAGGTGAAGGGGGCGTGCGCGGGCATCCGGTGACGGTGCGCTTCTCCGAACGTGTAGGACAGCCGATTAGCATTTCGACCAGCGGTGGCCGTGATGTCTGCATGCCTCCTCTGTCCTTCGGGGCGTAGCGCAGCTCCAGGACTGGATTCACGCGACGGCGCTAAGGCGCGAAGAGAAGTGGCGTGTTTTGCTTCACTTGCTCGATCTTCTCTTCGCGCCTTAGCGCCTTCGCGTGAACATCCCCTTCTCCGTCATCCTGACTTTCGTCAGGATGACGGCGTGGGTGGGGAGGCGTTCCGCTTGTGGTCACGAACGCTGCCGTCCAAAGGGCATGTCTTAGCGGGGCGTACGCGCCAGCTGGCTCGCAGGTGCCCGCCAGCCCCCTCAACCGCCGTCAGGCGTCGCGCCATGTCCCCGGTGCCAGACCTGCCAAGGTCCACTCCCCGATGCTCCACCGCACGAGACGGAGGGTGGGGTGGCCGATCGCGGCGGTCATGCGGCGGACCTGGCGGTTGCGGCCTTCGCGGATCGTTATTTTCAGCCAGCAATCGGGGATGCTCGCGCGGACTCGGATCGGCGGCACGCGCGGCCAGAGGTCGGGCGCGGCGATCCGCTCGACGTCGGCGGGGCGGGTGGGGCCATCCTTCAGCACGACGCCGCCGCGCAGGCCATCGAGCGCGTCCTCGCCGGCATCGCCCTCGACCTGCACGAGATAGGTCTTGGCCAGCTTGAACTGCGGGTCCGCGATCCGCGCCTGGAGGCGGCCGTCGTCGGTCAGCAGCAACAGTCCTTCGCTATCGCGGTCGAGCCGCCCCGCCGGATAGACGCCCGGCACATCGACGAACTGCGACAACGTCGCGCGCGGAGTCGGACTGTTCACGTCGGTGAACTGGCTGAGGACGTCGTACGGTTTGTTGAACAGGATTATGCGGGGCATGACGGGGGCTTAGAGGGAATGTCGATCCGGTTCGACCGTAATTCCTCCCCTGCAAGGGGAGGTGGCAGCGCATAGCGCTGACGTAGGGGTGACCCGCTCTCGATAGGGCGACACCCCTCCGTCGCTTCGCGCCACCTCCCCTTACAGGGGAGGATCAGGTGTTCGGAACGCGGCAGGGCGAACCATCACTCACGATTGTCGAAGCCAACGATCCTCCCCCGCCAGGGGGAGGTGGCTGGCTCTTGCCAGACGGAGGGGGAGGAAAGGGTAACAGCTGTCGCGTATCCTCCCCCTCCGTCACCTCCGGTGCCACCTCCCCCTGGCGGGGGAGGATCGCAAAATTGGAGGCTTACCCGTCTCTTGCTACTACCGGAGCACTGTCTATGGTTTGTGATCGTAGCGGGGAAGTGAAGATGGCAGAGGCGACAAGTACATAATGGCGATCGCATTTAATCGCTCGCGGGACGCCTTGGCTAAAATTCGACGGAACAGTAGTCGTTGCCTTGTCGTTCACTACGCTTGTCAGAGCCTATATGACGATCGGGAAAGTTTGTCCCCAAGCATATCCAATATTGTCATCAAAGATTGGGAAAACGACCAAACAGTTAGCTTCGCGGCGCATCTCGTGGCTGAGAAAATGCACATCGCGAAAGATGACATTGAGGGCAGGTTTCTGGAAATAGAAACTAAGCTATTGGAAGACTTTTATAGCTTCGTTCAAAGCCATAGTGGCGATCTGTGGTTGCACTGGAATATGATAAATATTCATTACGGATTTGAGACGCTCGCTCATCGCTATTATGTACTTACGGGCCGGAATGCGCCGTCTATTGATATCGACAACCGAATTAACATAGCAGCTATCTTGTTCGGAATTTACGGCGAGAATTACGTCGGAACTCCTCACATGCAGAAACTCATGGAGGTAAACGGCGGCATTCGTCGCGATTTTGTTCTGGGAAAAGATGAAGTTGAACTATTTCGACAGAAAGAGTACGCGCGACTTCACGCGTCGACAGTATGCAAAGTCAAATTTTTCTCCGATGTCGTCGAACTGACGCTCGACAAAAAGCTAAAAACTACCAGATCGACTACATTAGTTAAGATGGAGCGCAGTGTTGATGGCGTCGCTGCAAAGACGGTAGGACTAGCATCATCTGCATATGCAATAATTGACATTGGCGGTAAGGCGATAGGTTACCTTGCTCATCATGGATGGTTTAAGGTGCTCGGCATCGCTGCAAGTGCGGCCACATAAGTGGCCGACAGCAGGCTGGTGATACAAGAACAGTGAACGCGCGCCGAGTTCTGCGTGGCGAATCGATGTAATCTTATCGATCGCTGTCAATTGGATTTAGCTGCTATATCGCTGGCGCAAAAAAGGCCGCGGTGTTTCCACCGCGGCCCGTTTGTTCGATCAGAAATTTCGCAACCCTTACTGGTCGAGGAAACTCCGCATCTTCCGTGACCGGCTCGGATGCTTAAGCTTCCGCAGCGCCTTTGCCTCGATCTGGCGGATGCGCTCGCGGGTGACCGAGAACTGCTGGCCAACCTCTTCAAGCGTGTGATCGGTGTTCATGCCGATGCCGAAGCGCATGCGCAGCACGCGCTCTTCGCGCGGGGTGAGCGACGCCAGCACCCGCGTGACCGTCTCCTTGAGGTTCGCCTGGATCGCGGCATCCACGGGGATGATCGCGTTCTTGTCCTCGATGAAGTCGCCGAGATGCGAATCCTCCTCGTCGCCGATCGGCGTTTCGAGGCTGATCGGCTCCTTGGCGATCTTCATCACCTTGCGGACCTTCTCCAGCGGCATGGAGAGGCGCTCGGCCATCTCCTCCGGAGTCGGTTCGCGGCCCTGCTCGTGCAGGAACTGGCGGCTGGTGCGGACCAGCTTGTTGATCGTCTCGATCATGTGGACCGGGATACGGATGGTCCGCGCCTGATCCGCGATCGAGCGGGTGATCGCCTGGCGGATCCACCACGTCGCGTAGGTGCTGAACTTGTAGCCGCGGCGATACTCGAACTTGTCGACCGCCTTCATCAGGCCGATATTGCCCTCCTGGATGAGATCCAGGAACTGAAGGCCGCGGTTCGTGTATTTCTTGGCGATCGAGATCACCAGCCGCAGATTCGCCTCGACCATCTCCTTCTTGGCGATACGCGCCTCGCGCTCGCCCTTCTGGACCATGTTGACGATCCGGCGGAACTCGGTGAGCGCCATGCCGGTCTGCTGCGTGATGTCGGCGATCTCGGCGCGGATGCGCTCGACCGCTTCGCCCTCGTTCGCGACGAACGCGGTCCACTTCTTGTCGATCTTGGCGAGGGTCGTCAGCCAGTTCTCGTCGATCTCGTGGCCGATATAGCGATCGAGGAAGTCCTTGCGCGGCACCTTGTGGCGCTCGGCGAGGCGCAGCATCTGGCCGCCCAGCGCGGTGAGGCGACGGTTATAGGCATAGAGCTGATCGACCAGATATTCGATCTTGGCGTTGTGGAACTGGACGCTCTCGACCTCCGCCGTGAGTTCCTCGCGCAGCTTCTGGTATTTGCGCTCGTCGGCCGCGGAGAAATCGCCGCCGATGCCCATCGCGTCGACGCGCGCCTGCTGGATCTTGCTGAACTTCTTGTAGAGCGCGGTGATGCTGGCGAACCGCTCTAGCGCGATCGGCTTGAGCTGCTCTTCCATCTGCGCGAGGCTGAGGGTGTTGTCCTCCTCCTCGTCGTCCGATGCGCGCGGAGTCCGGCGCTCGCCGTCCTCGTCCTCGTCGGCGGACGGCTCTTCGGGCTCGGCCTCTTCCTTGAACGAAGGGCCGGCGTTCTTTTCGCTGATCTCGCCGTCGTCCGCTTCGCCGTCTTCGGCCATTGCCTCTGGGGCAGGGTCCTTCGACAGCATCGCATCGAGATCCATGATCTCGCGCAGCTGCATCGTGCCCTCGTTCAGCGCGGTCGACCAGTCGATGATTGCGTTGAAGGTGATCGGCGATTCGCAGAGACCCAGGATCATCGTGTCGCGACCCGCCTCGATGCGCTTGGCGATGGCGATCTCGCCCTCGCGGCTGAGCAGCTCGACCGCGCCCATCTCGCGCAGGTACATGCGGACCGGATCGTCGGTGCGATCGATCGTCTCTTTCTTCTTCTCGATCGCAGGGCCTGTGTCGGCATCCGCGTCGGCGGTCTCCGGCTCGTCCTCGTCTTCCTTGGCGGGCTCGGTCTCGCCGTCTTCACCAGCCTCGTCGTTCTCGACGATGTTGATGCCCATCTCGCTCAGCGCGGCGCTGATGTCCTCGATCTGGTCGGACGACATCTCGCCCTGGGGCAGCGCTTCGTTGAGCTGCTCATAGGTGATGTAGCCGCGCTTCTTGGCGCGCGCGATGACCTTCTTGATCGACGCATCGTTCATGTCGATCAGCGGCGCATCGCCGGTTTCGTTCGTCTCGGCGGGTTCCGCCATGTTCGCCTTAGCCATCAATCGCCCTCGGTACCCAACGCTCGGGCGTCTTCGTTCGACTGTACAAGATTTGCAAGTCGGACTTCCAACGCCTGTTTCTCTCTTACCATAGCCACTTGTCGTTCGAACGCATCTTCGGTGAAGTGCGTCTGCATCGCCGCGGTCGCCTGCTTCAGTGCCGCGTCGACCTCGGGACGTGCGACCATGATCGCGATCGCCTCGTCGAGGTCGGCACGGACGCGGGCTGGATCGGCCGTGGTCTGCGTGAACGAATAGGGCATCGTATCGGCTCTCAACAAATCACTTGCGACTGAATTGAAACCGGACCTCGCCAATATGGTGAGAAGTCGCCCGCTATCAAGCTTCTGGTCCTCAAGTGCAACATCTACGACCGCTTCGAACAATCGGCCGAGCGCGCCGTCGATCATTTGGAGGGGGCCGAGCACCTCCATGTGGCGCGCGATCTCGACCGGGTGGCGGATCAGGCCGGCTAGCACCGCCTTCGCCAGGACGCGGTCGATGCCAGTGGCGAGGAAGGCCTTTGCGTCTTCGGTTACGGGCGCGGTGGGGGGCTTCCAGCCGCCTTTCGGTCGCTCGCCTCTGGGTACGAAGGGGGCTCGGACGGGTTTGAAATGCTCGTAGAAGCGGTTCTTGAACTCGGAATGGTATTGCTGCTTCACCGAGGGGTCGGCGATGCCCTCCGCGAGTTCGTGGAGGCGGCGCTTGAGGCCGGCGCGCTGTTCGGGGGTGTCGAGCGCCTCGGCGGCGACTTCGGACGCCCAGAGCCGGTCGACGAGCTGTTCGGGGGTCTTCAGCAACGCTTCGAACGCGGCGGGGCCGCCGGTGCGGACGAGGTCGTCGGGGTCCTGGCCTTGCGGGAGCGTGACGAAGGCGAGGCTGCGGCCGGGGGCTAGCATCGGGAGTGCGCGGTGTGCGGCTCTCAGCGCGGCTTTCTGGCCCGCACCGTCGCCGTCGAAGCATAGCAGGGGGACGTCGACCATCCGCCACAGTCGTTCGAGCTGCGCTTCGGTGAGCGCGGTGCCGAGTGGGGCGACCGCTTCGCCGAAGCCGGCCTGGGCTAGCGCGATGACGTCCATGTATCCCTCGACCACCAGCACGCGGCCGGATTTGCGCGAGGCGGGGGCGGCCTTGTCGAGATTGTAGAGCGTGCGGCCCTTGTCGAAGAGCGGCGTGTCGGGGGAGTTCAGGTATTTGGGTTCGCCGCCGTCGAGCACGCGTCCGCCGAACGCGATCGTCCGGCCGCGGGGGTCGCGGATCGGGATCATCAGCCGGCCGCGGAACCGGTCGTACGGATCCTTGCCCTCTACCGAGATGAGCATGCCGGACTCGACCAGCATCGGGTCGCCGTAAGTGTTCAGCGCGCTCTTCAGCTTGCCGCGGCTGTCGGGGGCGAACCCCATGCCGAACGCGCGTGCCGTCTCGGGCTTGATCCCGCGGCGGTCGAGGAGGGCGCGGGCGTCGGTGCCGGGGAGGCCGTTGAGTTGCTCGGTGAACCAGTCGGCGGCGTCCGACATGACCTCGTGCAGGCCCTTGGCGCGTTCGGCCTTGGCGGCGGACTGGCGGTCCATCGCTGGCATGTCCATCCCGGCGGCCTGCGCGAGCTCCTTGACGGCGTCCATGAAGGGGAGGCCGCGCTGATCGGTCATCCACTTGATCGCGTCGCCGTGCGCCGAGCAGCCGAAGCAGTGGTAGAAGCCCTTGTCGTCGTTGACGTAGAACGATGGGGTCTTCTCGTTGTGGAACGGGCAGCAGCCCTTGTACTCGCGGCCTGCTTTGGTGAGCTTGGTGGTTTTTCCGACGAGAGCGGAGAGCGAGGTGCGGCCGCGGAGTTCGTCGAGGAATTGTGGGGTTAGCGCCATTAGTTCGCCCCGGCCACGACAGAGCCCCCCCGCCCGCTAGCGGGAGGGGGCTGGGGGGTGGGCAGGCGCTCGGTTCCGATCGCAGCGGTCAGAATGGTCTCCAAGACGCCGGCCATGTTGCTCGTCAGATCGTTGTTCCAGAAGCGGATGACGCGGTAGCCGGCGGCTTCGAGCTGCTTCGTTCGTGCGTCGTCATAGGGTTGGTCTTCGACGTGTTGGCGCCCGTCGAGTTCGACGATCAGCATGTGCGAGCGGCATACGAAGTCGGTGAAATACCCGGCTATCGGCATCTGGCGGCTGAACTTGAGGTTTTGCAGTCGCGAACCCTTCAGCTGCCGCCATAACATCTGTTCGGCATTCGTCGCTTCGTTGCGGAGTTCTCGTGCTCTCTCGGTTGGTCGGTCCAGGCGATGGCGCGGGCCCACCCCTCGGTCCCCTCCCGCTTGCGGGAGGGGAGGAAGTAAGGGCCCGCCCTTTTCCATTTACGACAGCGCTGCCTTTACTAGGCCGCTTGCCTTGCTCATGTCCAGCTCGCTTGCGTGGCGTGTCTTGAGCTCCGCCATCACTCGGCCCATGTCCTTCATGCCGGTGGCGCCGAGTTCGTCCTTGATCGCCAGGATCGCGGCGGTCGTTTCCGCTTCGTTCATCTGCTGGGGGAGGAAGCGTTCGATCACGGCGACCTCGGCCGCTTCCGCATCGGCCAGTTCCTGACGGCCGCCTTTCGAAAACATTTCGATCGACTCGCGGCGCTGCTTGACCATCTTCTGGAGCACTTCGACCACCAGTGCGTCGTCGCTTTCCGGCGCTTTCCCGGTGCGCGCCTCGATATCGCGGTTCTTGATTGCGGCCTGGATCAGGGAGATAGCGTTGCGGCTCTGCTTGTCGCCGGCCTTCATGGCGGTGAGCTGCGCGGCCTTGATGTCGTCGCGAATCATGTACTGGTCTTTCAGGTGGTTCGTGCTTAGCCAGGTGGGATAGCGCTTCCGCCGAATGTTTAACAGATTGACGCTGCGGCGCGCCGGCCTTAGCGGACACCACTTAGCGACATCGACAATCTAAAGAGAGTGCCCAGCCTGATGGCCGACGCCCAGCCCACACCCATGTCCATGGCAATGCCTACAGGCGCGACCGGCGTTCTGGTGCTGGCGAATGGCGACGTGATCTGGGGGCGCGGGTTCGGCGCCGAGGGGCAGGCCGTCGGCGAAGTGTGCTTCCACACCGCGATGACCGGCTATCAGGAAGTGATGACCGACCCGTCGTTCGCGGGGCAGATGATCTGCTTCACCTTCCCGCATATCGGCAATGTCGGCGCGAACCCCGACGACGCCGAGGCGGACGGCCCGCACGCGCTGGGGATCATCGTCCGCGAGGATGTGACCCAGCCGTCGAGCTTCCGGGCGGTCGAGAACCTCGACGGCTGGATGAAGCGGCATGCGCGGATCGGGCTCTCGGGCATCGACACGCGCGCGCTGACGCGGCGGATCCGGGTGGCGGGGGCTCCTAACGGGGTGATCGCGCATTCGGCGAGCGGGGCGTTCGACGTGCCGGCGTTGCTGGCGATGGCGCGCGGCTGGCCGGGGATCGAGGGCATGGACCTCGCCAAGGCGGTCTCGACCGAGACGCATTATGGCTGGGGTGAGGATGCGCCGGGCGGCGTGTGGCGGCTGGGGTTTGGGTATGATGCGCCGGCCAAAGGTTACGAAGGTGTCACCAAGGACGGTTCGCGCCCGCATGTCGTCGCGATCGATTATGGCAGCAAACGCAACATCTTCCGCAACCTTGTTGAGGCGGGTGCTCAAGTATCGGTCGTAAGTGCGACCGCCACTTTCGACGACGTGATGGCGCTCAAGCCCGACGGCATCTTCCTGTCGAACGGTCCCGGTGATCCCGCCGCGACCGGCGAATATGCGGTGCCGGTGATCCAGCAGTTGCTTGAGACGGGCAAGCCGCTGTTCGGCATCTGCCTCGGCCACCAGTTGCTCGGCCTCGCGGTCGGCGCGACCACGACCAAGATGTTCCAGGGCCACCGCGGCGCCAACCATCCGGTCAAGCGCCTGTCCGACGGCACGGTCGAGATCACCAGCATGAACCACGGCTTCGCGGTCGAGCGGGAGAGCCTGCCCGCGAATGTCCGCGAGACGCATGTGTCGCTGTTCGATGGGTCGAATGCGGGGTTGGAACTGACTGACAAGCCGGCGTTCTCGGTGCAGTATCATCCGGAAGCGAGCCCGGGGCCGCAGGATAGTCTGTACCTGTTCGATAAGTTCGTGGCGAGCCTAGGTTGATGCCGATACTAGATTTTAAGCAAGCCAAGCAAAAAGTTTTAGTTAGCATATATGAGAGCCTGACGTCTGACGACGGAATGCTAGCGCTGAGTAGCGAGCAGGTTCATTCACTCATTCCCCAATATACATACTCATACGTTTTTAAGGCTTTAAACTCGCTCGAGGCGGAAAGTCTGATCGATTACGATCATGGCGACTATTCCATAACAGAGACGGGAATATTGCTAGTTGAGCAAAAATTATCGGAAGTGGGGGATGCGGCGGTCATACCGGCGTCCGATAGGATGGTTCCGCTGGATCATAACAGCTTCGGCCTAGTAGAAATAAATCAATCTACTGACGCTTTGATAGCTCAACTAGAGCGGGGCAACGATGTAGGCGACCTTTCCGCAGAGGAGGTCGGCGCAGCCATCGGTGAGCTTAAAGGCCTGAGGCAAAACCTCTCGGGTAGTTTTATTAGACTTCAGCCGTTTCTGGATGCTGCTTCAACAACGCTCCGATGGATCGGATCACAGGCAGCTAGTGCATTAGTTGGCACGGCTGCGACTGCGCTGCTCGCTTTGATTTTCAGCTATTTTGGAATGTTTTCCTGAAATGCCAAAACGCACCGACATCTCCTCGATCCTCGTCATCGGCGCAGGACCTATCGTCATCGGCCAGGCGTGCGAGTTCGATTATTCGGGCACGCAGGCGATCAAGGCGTTGAAGGAGGAGGGCTATCGTATCGTCCTCGTCAATTCGAACCCCGCCACGATCATGACCGATCCCGAACTGGCCGACGCCACGTACGTCGAACCGATCACGCCCGAGATCGTCGCCAAGATCATCGAGAAGGAGCGTCCCGACGCGATCCTGCCGACGATGGGCGGGCAGACCGCGCTCAACACCGCGCTCGCGCTGTTCCATGACGGTACGCTGGCCAAATATGGCGTGACGATGATCGGGGCGGATGCCGACGCGATCGACATGGCGGAGGACCGGCTGAAGTTCCGCGATGCGATGGACCGGATCGGCCTGGAAAGCGCGCGCTCGGCGATCGCACATACTGTTGAAGAAGCTTTGGAAGGCCTTGAGAAGACGGGGCTTCCGTCGATCATCCGGCCGAGCTTCACGATGGGCGGCTCGGGGGGCGGCATCGCGTATAATCGCGAGGAATTCATCGCGATCGTCCGCAACGGGCTCGATTTGTCGCCGACGACCGAGGTGCTGATCGAGGAATCGCTGCTCGGCTGGAAAGAATATGAGATGGAGGTGGTGCGCGATCGGAACGACAACGCGATCATCATCTGTTCGATCGAGAATGTCGATCCGATGGGCGTCCACACCGGCGACTCGATTACCGTCGCGCCCGCGCTGACGCTGACCGACAAGGAATACCAGATCATGCGTAACGCATCGATTGCGGTATTGCGTGAAATCGGTGTCGAAACAGGCGGTTCGAACGTACAGTTCGCAGTGAATCCGAAGGACGGCCGGCTGGTTGTCATCGAGATGAACCCGCGTGTGTCGCGGTCTTCGGCGCTGGCGTCTAAGGCGACCGGCTTCCCGATCGCGAAGGTCGCGGCGAAGCTGGCGGTTGGGTACACGCTCGACGAGATCGAGAACGACATTACCGGCGCTACGCCGGCCGCGTTCGAGCCGACGATCGATTACGTCGTGACGAAGATACCGCGGTTCGCGTTCGAGAAGTTCAAGGGCGCGTCCAACACGCTCGGCACGGCGATGAAGTCGGTTGGCGAGGTGATGGCGATCGGTCGCAACATCCACGAATCGATGCAGAAGGCTTTGCGTGGGCTGGAGACGGGCCTGTCGGGCTTCAACCAGGTCGATCATCTGGTCGGCGCGCCGCGGGCGGAGATCGAGGCGGCGCTGGCCGTGGCTACGCCGGACCGGTTGCTCGTGGCGGCGCAGGCTTTGCGCGAGGGTTTCACGGTCGCCGAGGTGCATGCGATCGCGAAGTATGATCCCTGGTTCCTGGAGCGGATCGCCGAGATCATCGCAGTCGAGGCCGAGGTGATGAAGGACGGCTTGCCGATCGACGCGGCGGGTATGCGGCGGCTGAAGAGCATGGGGTTCAGCGACAAGCGGCTCGCATGGCTGGCGCTGAAGTCGGTAAATTTGCGCGGGATGAACCGCGGCGTCGCGCGTGGCTCGGGGCTGATCCACGAGGTCGTCAAGGCGATGACCGGTGGCGTGACCGAGGAGGAGGTGCGCCAGCATCGCCTGAAGCTGGGCGTGCGGCCGGTGTTCAAGCGGATCGATACGTGCGCGGCCGAATTCGATGCCAAGACGCCGTATATGTATTCGACCTACGAGGCGCCGAGCTTCGGCGAGCCCGAGAACGAGTCCGAGCCTACCGACCGGAAGAAGATCGTCATTCTCGGCGGCGGGCCGAACCGGATCGGGCAGGGGATCGAGTTCGATTATTGCTGCTGCCATGCGTGCTTTGCACTCGCGGACGCGGGCTATGAGACGATCATGGTCAACTGCAACCCGGAGACGGTGTCGACCGATTACGACACGTCGGACCGGCTGTATTTCGAGCCGCTGACCGCCGAGGACGTGCTGGAGATCCTGCATGTCGAGCAGCAGAACGGGACGCTGGTGGGCGTGATCGTGCAGTTCGGCGGCCAGACGCCGCTGAACCTTGCGCGGTCGCTTGAGGCTGCGGGTATTCCGATTTTGGGGACGACGCCGGATGCGATCGATCTGGCGGAGGATCGCGAGCGGTTTGCGGCGCTGATCACCAAGCTCGGGTTGCTGCAGCCGAAGAACGGGCTGGCGCGGAGCCGGGACGAAGCGATCGCGGCGGCGGAGCGGATCGGATATCCGGTGCTGATGCGGCCGTCGTACGTGCTGGGCGGGCGGGCGATGGAGATCGTCGACGGGCCGGCGCAACTCGATAATTACATCGCGACCGCGGTGCAGGTTTCGGGCGACTCGCCGGTGTTGATCGATCAGTATCTGCGCGATGCGATCGAGGTCGATGTCGACGCGATCTGTGACGGGACCGACGTGGTGGTCGCGGGCGTGTTGCAGCATATCGAGGAGGCGGGCGTCCATTCGGGCGACAGCGCGTGCTCGATCCCGCCCTATTCGCTGTCGGCGGAGATCATCGCCGAGATCGAGCGGCAGACGGTGGCGCTCGCGCATGCCTTGTCGGTCGTCGGCCTGATGAACATCCAGTTCGCGGTGAAGGACGGGCTGGTCTATCTCATCGAGGTGAACCCGCGCGCGTCGCGCACGGTGCCGTTCGTCGCCAAGGCGATCGGTGCGCCCATCGCCAAGATCGCCGCGCGGGTGATGGCGGGGGAGAAGCTCGTCGACCTTCCCAAGATCGACCGGCATATCGATTATTACGCGGTGAAGGAGGCGGTGTTCCCCTTCAACAAGTTCCCGGGCGTCGATCCAGTGCTCTCACCGGAAATGAAGTCCACCGGCGAAGTCATGGGAATCGATCCCGATTTTACGATCGCGTTCGCCAAGGCACAGCTTGGTGCGGGGACGATCCTGCCGACGAAGGGCAACGTCTTCGTCAGCGCGAAGGACGGCGACAAGGCGATGATCGTCGAGGCGGTGAAGGCGTTGATCGATACCGGCTTCTCGATCGTCGCGACCGGTGGGACCGCAGATTACCTCGCACTCGCGGGGCTTGCGGTCGAGAAGGTCAATAAAGTGGCGCAGGGTCGTCCGCATATCGTCGACCGGATCAAGGACGGCGACATCGCGCTGATCTTCAACACGACGGAGGGGTGGCAGAGCCTGAAGGACTCGCAGCCGATCCGCGCGTCGGCGCTAGGGCAACGCATTCCGTACTTCACGACGGCCCCGGCTTCGCTCGAGGCGGCGAAGGCGATTGCCAAGCTTTCGACGCACAGCCTTGAAGTACGGCCGCTGCAATCCTATTATTCGCAGTCGCACAACTGATCCCGACATAAGCGTGATGTGTGGGCGGGGCCGTTATGGCGCCCTGCACGGGGAAATGAATTTGGGGACTAGATAATGGCGACCGTCGAAAAGATGCCGATGCTGCAGGAAGGCTATGAAACGCTCACGGCGGATCTGAAGCGCCTGAAGGCCGAACGCCCGACGATCGTCGACTCGATCGAAGAGGCGCGCGCGCACGGCGATCTGAGCGAGAACGCGGAATATCATGCCGCGAAGGAGCGTCAGGGCCAGGTCGAGGCGTCGATCTCGGACATCGAGGACAAGCTGAGCCGCGCGCAGATCATCGATCCGAAGGACCTGTCGGGCGACAAGGTCGTGTTCGGGGCGACGGTGACGTTGCTCGACGAGAACGACAAGCCGGTGAAGTATCAGATCGTCGGCCAGACCGAGGCGAACGCCAAGACCGGGCGGATTTCATACAACTCGCCGCTGGGCCGCGGGCTGATCGGGCGGAAGCTCGACGAAGAGGTCGAGGTGACGGTGCCGGCTGGCGAGCGCTATTACGTCGTCTCCAAGATCGAGTTCATCTGACCGATATGAATTTTTTCGAGACGCGGGCGACGGCGATCATCACGATCGTGACGGTCATCGTCTCGGGATTTCTGGTGCTGAGCGGGTCGCTTGGGTACTGGGCGGTGAATGCTGGGTTCATCCCGTTGCGGATGACCGATCTTGGTATTCCGAGCGACCATATGTTCGTCGTGCCGTCCTGGGCGACGCCGCTGACCGCGACGTTGATCCATGGCGGGTGGGCGCATATCGCGCTGAACCTCGTGATGCTGGTGTATTGTGGGCAGTTCGTCGAGCGTGCGCTGGGGACGGTCGGGTTGGTCGTGCTGTACGTGCTGGGCGCGTATGCGGCGGCGGCGGGGCATTGGGCGTTCGGGCCTGAGTCCACTGCGCCTATGATTGGCGCTTCCGGGGCTATTTCCGCAGTCGTTGGGGCTTATGCTCTGTTGTATGGCGAGCGGCGAGCGCAAGCGATCGGGCCGGTGCCGGCTGGGGTCGTGCATGTGGTCTGGCTGGCCGCGGCGTGGATCGGGATCCAGTTGCTGATGGGGCTGGCCGGGTTTGGCGCGTCGGTTGGGGCTAGCGGTCCGATTGCGATTGGCGCGCATATTGGCGGGTTCTTGGCGGGGCTGGTGCTGGCTCGGCCGCTGTTGCTTTGGCATTACCGGGCTGCCTGAGCGGCTGGCTGCTGACGAACCTCTCACTCCACTTAACGCTGCCTCACACCCACACCCATTCCCACACCGTTCGTCCTGAGTAGCTGCTGAGCTTGTCGAAGCGGCGTATCGAAGGATGGTTAGATTTGTGGGCCTGTGCTTCGATGCGTGCCCTCGATCCGCTCCTGAGGGAGCTACTCAGCACGAACGGGTGGGGTGTAACCGGTAGCGGCTGCGTCAGCGTCGGCGCGTTGGCGGGCGTGAGAAAACAGCGATTGCATTGCTTGGCGTGCCCTCACCCTTGCCGCCTTCGGCGTCTCTCCCTCTCCCGGTGGGAGAGGGGAGGGGTTGAGGTGATCGTTTTGCTTATGGATAGCGAGTGGGCCCGGCGCGCCTGACATATCAGCGGGGCATAGCGCTGGCTGCAGGTGCAGCAGCGCTGCGGCCGTCATCTCCCCAGAGGCGGGATCCATATTCTATGCCGTTGCGACTACATCGCGACGTCAACCGATATGGCCTCCCGCCTCCGCGGAACGACGGTCGCAGTATAGTTTAAGCTGCAGTCGCGCCTAGGTTGGGTTCGAGCATGCGGTGCAGGTGGACCACCACGAACTTCATCTCGGCATCATCGACAGTACGCTGCGCCGCAGCACGCCAAGCCTTCTCGGCGCTGGCGTAGTCGGGAAACAGGCCGACGAACTCGATCTTGCTCAGATCGTTAAAATCCAGGGTGCGCGGGTCGCTGACGCGGCCGCCGAATACGAGGTGGAGCTTGCTCATGCGCTTGCTTTCCTAGGGAGGGGGTTGCCGCCTCCCTAGCGTGTTCGACCCGCGGTTTGAACCCTTAGACGGTAGGCTTTTGCGAAACCGCCTTCGCACCTGCAGTACCGGCGGTCGTGACGGCCTTGACGATGCCCTCGAGCAAGCCCTTGGCCTGGTCGCGTGCATTGTCCTTGGTCAGGCCGAGTTCGCCCAGTTCAGAACGGCCAGCGTCCTTCGCAGCAGCAGTCGCCGCGACGAGCGTTTCGCTGAGGCGCTTGCCCACGGGGGCCAGCAATTCCTTCTCACGCGCGGAACGTGGGATCAGTGCACCTGCGAGTGCACCGACCGCGAGTCCACCGACGAGGATGCCGAGCGGGTTGGATTCGAGGGTGTTGACGACGCGCTTCGTCTTCTCGCGCGAGACTTCGAGAACCTCGGACGCCTTGTCTCCAGCGTCGTGATAGACCTTCGATGCGGTCTCGCGGACGGTGTCGAGGCCCTCGCGCAGACGGCTCTCTGTCTCGTGGGCGGTCTCGTGGGGAGTTTCGTTTGCGGTGGTCTTTGCGTCGGTCATGGAAGTGTCCTTCTGATGGCAAGCTGCTCGTCGTTCAACGCGAGCCGGGACTTCAAGGTTTCAACGATTAGCGTCCGCGGCGAAACAGTCCGACGATCCGGTGCCGCGCGAGGAACAACCCGGCGACCGCGGCAAACCCTGCGGTCGGCCCCGGGTTGCGCTTCACGGTCTCTACGCTGGCGCTGAGTGCGGCGGTGCTGGCATCGGCGACGTCGCGGCTGGCGTTGAGTGCGAGCTTCCGCGGGTTGAGCCGGTCCTGCAACTGCCCGAGCGTCATCATGACGCGCTGGCGGGCGAGGGCCGATTCGATCTCGGCGGCGGCGACTTTGGCGGATGTCATGATGCGGGCTCGCTCTTCGTCTGAAGCTTCGACTTGCCGATCATCGCCAGGATTGCCGCCACTGCGAGGACGGCCACCACGACGATGGCGGTCGCCCATCCTGGCCCCACCAGCGTCGCCACCGTCAAGATCGCACCGACCAGCAGTGCGATCAGCGCGGCCAAAGCCAGCACGCCGGCGACCGCGAAGAACATCGCGGCCGACTTGTACGCCGTCGCCGTCTCGCCGAACTTGGCCTTGTAGACAGCGACTTCCGCTGTCGCGAGGCTCTTCGTCTCGGTCGCCAGGCGTCCGACGATCGACGCGATGCTCTCGTCTTCGTTGGTGGCAAACGTCAGTGGGTCAGACAACGCGTTAGCCCTTCGAGTTGGCATCGACGCCCGACTGCACCAGTCGTGCGACGACGAAGCCGATGGCGGCGGCTGCACCGACGGCAATGGCGGGCGACTTGCGAACGAGTTCGCGCGCATCGTCGAACAACTCGTCGATATCCTTGGCCTTCACCTGGTCGGCAAAGCCCGAGACGCTGTCGGCGGCGCTGCGGGCATAGCCGCCATACTGCGCACCGAGCTTTTCATCGACCTGGCCGGCGGCGTCGGTGAGCAACTGCGCGACCTGCTCCAATGCACCGCTCGCACGCGCCTTGCCGTCTTCGGCGAAGGTACGGACCTTGTCGGTCGCCTGCGCGGTGTATTTGCCGGCATTGTCCTTGATCAACTGCTTCGCATCGGTGGTCTTCTCGCCTGCCGTGTCGGTTGCGCTGTCGATGGTCGCACCCTTCAGGGGCTCCGACTGGGTCAGATCGGCAGTGTTCGAAACATCTGCATCGCTCATCGGTGTTGCGTTCGTGTCGGCCATGGCCATCCCTTTCGAAATTGTTACGTTCTCAACACCGTCGCCGAAGCGCGGTTCCCGATAACCGGTGCGATTGCCCGTTATGTCGCGAGGCGGTAGAGGCGTCGCGAACGGTCCGAGGTCCAGTCCCCGGAATTTGTAGGAGCATCGTTACGTGACCGCAATCATCGACCTTCATGCACGCCAGATCCTCGATAGCCGCGGCAATCCGACCGTCGAGGTCGACGTGCTGCTCGAAGACGGCAGCTTCGGCCGCGCGGCGGTGCCGTCGGGCGCATCGACCGGCGCGCACGAGGCGGTCGAGCGGCGCGACGGCGACAAGAGCCGCTGGGGCGGCAAAGGTGTCGATGGCGCGATCGATGCGGTCAACGACGAGATCACCGATACCGTGCTGGGCATGGACGCGGAGGACCAGTCGGACCTCGACCGCGCGATGATCGAACTCGACGGTACCGAGAACAAGGGTCGGCTGGGCGCGAATGCGATCCTTGGCGTCAGCCTCGCCGTCGCCAAGGCTGCGGCCGAAGCGCGCGGGCTTCCGTTGTATCGTTATGTCGGCGGCATTCAGGCGCACCTGCTGCCGGTGCCGATGATGAACATCATCAACGGCGGCGAGCATGCCGACAACCCAATCGATTTCCAGGAATTCATGATCGTGCCGGTCGGCGCGTCGAACATCCTCGAGGCGGTCCGCTGCGGCTCGGAGATCTTCCACACGCTGAAGAAGGGCCTGAGCGAGAAGGGCCTGTCGACCAGCGTCGGCGACGAAGGCGGCTTCGCGCCGAACATCGGCAGCACCACCGAAGCGCTCGACTTCATCATGTCGAGCATCGAGAAGGCTGGGTACAAGCCCGGCGAGGACGTCATGCTCGCGCTCGATTGCGCAGCGACCGAGTTCTACAAGAACGGCAAGTACGACATTTCGGGCGAGGGCAAGATCCTCGAGAGCGGCGAGATGGCGGAGTATCTGGCGGACCTGACGCGGCGTTACCCGATCTTCTCGATCGAGGACGGCATGGGCGAGGACGATTGGGAGGGCTGGAAGACGCTCACCGACCTGATCGGCGACAAGGTGCAGCTGGTTGGCGACGATCTGTTCGTGACCAATCCGAAGCGTCTGAAGCGCGGGATCGACGAGGGTATTGCAAACTCGCTGCTGGTGAAGGTGAACCAGATTGGTACTTTGACCGAGACGCTTGAGGCTGTGTCGATGGCGCAGCGGGCGAAGTACACCGCGGTGATGTCGCATCGCTCGGGCGAGACCGAGGATTCGACGATCGCCGATCTGGCGGTGGCTACCAACTGCGGGCAGATCAAGACGGGCAGCCTTGCGCGGTCGGACCGGTTGGCGAAGTACAACCAGCTGATCCGGATCGAGGAAGAACTGGGCGATGCGGCGCGCTATGCGGGTCGCGACATCCTGATTGGGGGCTGATTACTTACCCACTCCGTCATGCCGGACTTGTTCCGGCATCCACGGTCCCGCATAATCGACAGCGATGATTGTGCGGAACGGTGGACCCCGGAACTAGTCCGGGGTGACGGAGTGGGTGGCGAAAGCGGGAGTACCGGAGAACGAAATGGCACGCGTGACGACGAAGACCAGCAAGTTGCGGAAGACGATGCGCAAGGCCGCGTGGCCGGCGCTGGGGTTGACGCTGATGGCCTTCTTCGGCGCGTATGCCGTGCTCGGGCCGAACGGGATGTTCGCGTATGGCGATTACAAGCGCCAGCTTGCGAAGCGCGAGCAGGACTATGCTGCGCTCGATCGCAAGCGCGAGGTTCTGAAGAACCGGGTTGCTCTGCTGAACCCGGATCATGCGAACCCGGACATGGTCGACGAGATGGTCCGGAGGGAGCTGAACGTCGCGCATCCGGACGAGGTTATCGTGCCGCTGGGGAATTGAGCGCTCGATCCTCCCCCGCCAGGGGGAGGTGGCGCCGAAGGTGACGGAGGGGGAGGACACGGAACAATCGTTTCCCTTTCCTCCCCCTCCGTCAGGCTAGTGCCTGCCACCTCCCCCTTGCGGGGGAGGATTGAGGCGTTACCGACCCAGGAACGTGAGCAGGTCGTTGGTGAAGCGATCGCTCTCCGTCACTGTCAGGCCGTGCGGGGCGCCGTCATATTCCACCAACTGCGAGCCGGCGATGCCCTTTGCGGCGGCGCGGCCGGTCGGGTCGATGGGCACGGTCTTGTCGCTCGTGCCGTGGACGATCAGCGTGGGTACGCGGAATGCTGCGAGGTCGCCGCGGAAGTCGGTGTGGCTGAACGCCTTGGCGCATTCCAGCGTCGGGTGGAGGCCCGCCTGCATCGCGAGGCTCCAGGCCCAGTCGACGACCTCGTCGCTGACCGGCGAGGTGATGAAGCCGACGCCGAAGAACTGCTGGAGGAACGTCTTGAAGAACGCCGGGCGGTCGTCCTCGATACCGGCCCCGATGTTGGCCAGCGTTTCCTCGTCGACGCCGTCTGGATTGTCCTCGGTCTTCAGCATGTACGGCACCACCGACGAGATCAGCCCGGCGGCGACCACGCCCTTGCCGTCGTAGCGGCTCATGTAGCGCGCGACTTCGCCGCCGCCCATCGAGAAGCCGACGATCGTCGCGTCATTGGTCGCGCCGGTCGCTTCCATCACGTCGGCCAGATCGTCGGTGAGCGTGTCGTAATTGTAGCCGGTCCAGGGCTGGCCCGAACGGCCGAAGCCACGGCGGTCGTATGCGATCGCGCGGAAGCCGGCGTGGGCGAGCGCCATCGCCTGCGCGTCCCAGCTGTCGGCGTTGAGCGGCCAGCCATGCGTCAGGATGACCGGGCGTCCCGTGCCCCAGTCCTTGACGTAAATATCTGTACCGTCACGGGTTTTTACATAGGGCATGAAGCTGTCCAGTTTCTCGAGGTAGATGCACGTTAAACGGCCCAGCGCTTTTGCCGTTCCGCGTACTGGCGTGCCGGGGGTTCGGCTGGCAGCATGGCGCCCGCGTACGAATCGAATTGGAGACAGGATGCGGATCGGACTTTTGGCGACTGCTACCGCGATCGGGGCGGCGTTGGCGTTGGCGGCGTGTGGACCCGCGCAGACCGCGTCGAATACGCAGGCTGCGGCGCCTGCACCTACGGCCGAGGCGAAGAGCGACTGGGCCGGATTCCGCGACGGCTTCATCGATGGGTGGTTCAAGATTGATCCGGCGAACGCGGTGTATCAGGGCAAGCATGAGTACGACGGCGGGCTCGGCGACTGGAGCGCCGCGGGACTGAAGCGGCAGGCGGACTTCCTCCACGCGGCTATCGACAAGGCGGGGGCGTTCAAGGACCTGAAGCCCGCCGAGGCGTTCGAGCGCGACTATCTGGTGCAGGCCGCGAAGGGTAAATTGTTCTGGCTCGAGGACGCTGACCAACCGCATCATAATCCGTCCTGGTATGTGAGCGCGGGGCTCGACCCGAACGTGTATATCGCGCGCAACTATGCCGATGCGCCGACGCGGATGAAGGCGCTGACCGCGCTCCTGCAGAAGATCCCGGCGGCGGCGGGCAACATCAAGGCGAACCTCAAGGCGCCGATGCCGCTGAGCTATGTGAATTTCGGGACGGCGGCGTTCAACGGCTTTGCGGACTATTATGCGGGCGACGCGGTGAAGGCGTTTGCGGGCGTGAAGGATGCGGCGGCGCAGAAGCAACTGGCCGATGCGGCGAAGGCGGCTGCGGCGGCGATGCGCGATCTGGGGACGTGGACCGAGGGCCAGCGGGCGACCGCGACGCAGGATTTCGCGCTGGGGGCGGACAAGTTCTCGCGGATGGTGTCGATGACCGAGGGCGTCGATACGCCGCTCGATCAGTTGGAGGCGGCGGGTGTCGCCGATCTGAAGCGCAACCAGGCGGCGTTGGCGCAGGCGTGCGGGGTGTTCGCCAAGGGGCTGTCGATCACCGCATGCATGAACAAGATGAACGCGAACAAGCCGGTCGGCGGGCCGGTTGCCGAGGCGCGGCGCCAAATCCCGACGTTGCGGAAATTCGTGATCGATCACGATCTGCTGACGATTCCAGGGACCGAGCATGCGCTGGTCGAGGAATCGCCGCCGTATAACCGGCAGAACTCGGCGTATATCGATCCACCGGGGCCGTTCGAGAAGGGCGTGCCGTCGATCTATTACATCTCGCCGCCCGACCCGAGCTGGACCAAGGCCGTGCAGGACGCGTTCGTGCCGGGCAAGAACGACTTGCTGTTCACGTCGGTGCACGAGGTGATGCCGGGGCATTTCGTCCAGTTCCTGCATGCGAACCGCTCGCCGTCGCTCTTCGGGCGGCTGTTCGTGGGGTATGCGTTTGCGGAAGGCTGGGCGCATTATGCCGAGGAGATGATGTGGGAGGCCGGGCTCAATGACGGCGATCCGGAGACGCATGTCGGCCAGATCTCGAACGCTCTGTTGCGCGACTGCCGGTATCTATCGGCGATCCGCATGCATGCGAAGGGGATGACGCAGGAGCAGTCGTTCCGGATGTTCGTCGACGAGTGTTACCAGGACGAAGGGAACGCGAGGCAGCAGGCGGCGCGGGGGACGTATGATCCGGCGTACCTGAACTACACGATGGGCAAGCTGATGATCCGCAAGCTGCGTAGCGACTGGACTGCGACAAGGGGTGGGCGGAAGGCCTGGAAGGCGTTCCACGACCAGTTCCTGAGTTATGGTGGGCCGCCGGTTCCGTTGGTTAGGGCTGCGATGATGGGGGAGGCCAAGGCGAGCGCGGCGTTTTGATCTTGTTGAGCAGGCGTTCTCCTTGCACCACCCCGGCGAAGGCCGGGGCCCAATTGGGGAACGTCGCTAACGAAGCGCAGTCCTCCGTTACGCCGACCTTGCTAATTGGGCCCCGGCCTCCGCCGGGGTGGTAGCTGTTGGGTGTGAGGGCGCCTCAAATCAAAGCATGTGTCCCCGCGAAGGCGGGGACCCAGACTGGGCACCCGCCTTCGCGGGTGAACATTCTTCTGTCTCTCTTCGGCTCCCTCTCCCCTGTGGGGAGAGGGCTGGGGTGAGGGGCTGTTCCGGGTGGAGCATTGCTTGGCTGCCCCTCACCCCGACCCTCTCCCCGGAGGGGAGAGGGAGTGGGAATTACCGCGTCTGTTGCGCGGGTTGGACGTCTTGGGTTTCTTCGGTCGGCGGGTTGCGGATCGAGGGGCGGAGGCGGCTTAGGCTGCATAGGCCTGCTACTAGCGCGAGGCCGGCTGCTACCAGCGGCGGGGTCATGCCGGCGCCTACGCCCATGGCCAGGAGGGCGGCGACCAGGGTGGCGCCGGTTGTCTGGCCTACCAGGCGCACCGTGGAGACGAGGCCGCCCGCCGCAGCCGCCCGCTCCCGTGGGGCCGAGCCGATGATCAGCCGCGCGTTCGGGGCCATGAACATCCCAAATCCCGACCCGCACAACGCCATTCGCCAGGCGATGTCGAAATAGCTCGGATGGACCGGCATGAACGCGATCAGCAACAGCGCGCAGATCGATATCCCCATGCCGATGCCGCCAAGCAGGCCCGCCGGATAGCGATCCGACAACCAGCCGGACAGCGGCGCTACGAACATGTTGGCCAGCGGCCACGGTGCGATCGCCGCGCCGACCTCCGCCGCGCTGAAGCCGTAAGCATGCGTCAGGCGGAACGGCGTCGACAGCAGCAACGTCATCTGCGCGATGAACGCGGTGTAGGCGCCGATCGCCGACAGCGCGAGCACCGGCCGCGCAAGCAGGTCGATCGGCAGGATCGGCTTGGTCTCGCCTTGCTCGCGCTTCACGAAGAACCAGCCGATGACGACTCCGGTAAGCACGATCGCAGCGGAAACGATCGGGCTGTCGCCGTGGACCGCGCTCTCCGCACCGCCGATGATGAGGCCGATCATCGCCGCGCACATCACCGCGCCGAGCACGTCGAAGGGTTGGTCGTGCTTCTGCGGTTCGGGGAGCGTGCGGCCGAGCAGCAGGCTGATGATCGCGAACGGGACTGCGCTGGCGAACACCCACGGCCAGGGGGCGATGGCGAGCACGAGGCCGCCGATCGTCGGGGCGAGTGCGGCCGAACTTGAAACGACGACCGAGTTTATGCCTAGCCCGCGACCGAGTTGTTTCGTCGGGTAGATCGAGCGGATCAACGCCGACGAGACGCTGAGCGCGGCGGCGGCGCCGAGTGCTTGGGCGGCGCGGACGACGAGCAGGAACGGCAGGCTCTTCGCGAAGAAGCAAAGCACCGTCGCGATCGTGAAGATCAGCTGGCCATATTGATACATGCGCTTGAGGCCGATGCGGTCGCCGAGCCCTGAGAAGGGGAGCAGCGCCATCGCCAGGATCAGCTGGTACACCGTGACGACGGTGACGACCGCGCTGCTGCCGACGTTGAGGTCGCGGGCGATCGTCGGGAGCGCGACGGTCGCGACGCCGCCGTCGATGATGGTGAGCGCGGTGCCCGCCGAGATCGCGGCGATCGCGACGAAGCGGCGGGGTTTGGGCAGGCCGTCCTGCATAATTTCGACTCCCTTCGTCACCCCGGGCTTGTTCCGGGGTCCACCGTGCCGCACACTCGCCGCGGTTTCCTATGCGGAACGGTGGACCCCGGAACAAGGCTCTCCTGAGCGAAGTCGAAGGGTCGGGGTGACGGCAAGGAGTTGTATATGCGTGGTATCTTGTTCGCGACGGCGGCGACACTCCTTGCGGGTGCACCTGCTCTCGCCCAAGTCGCACCGATGACCAAAACAGATACTGCCGCCGATCCGTATATCTGGCTCGAGGACAAGGACGGCGCAAAGCCCTTGGCCTGGGTCGAGGCGGAGAACGCGAAGACACTTCCGCGGCTCCAGAACGATCCGCGTTACAAGACCTTCTATGCGGAGGCGCTCGCGATCGCGTCGGCGAAGGATCGCATCCCGATGCCGAACCAGATGTTCGGGCGGATCTACAATTTCTGGCGCGATGCCGATCATCCGCATGGACTGTGGCGCTGGACCAGTGCGGCCGATTACGCGAGCGCAACGCCGAAATGGACTACCGCGCTCGATCTCGATGCGCTGGGCAAGGCCGAGGGCAAGCAGTGGGTGTGGAAGGGTTCGACCTGTCTCCAGCCCGAGGAGCGGCTGTGCCTGGTCGCGCTGTCCGAGGGCGGCGAGGATGCGGTGACGTATCGCGAGTTCGATCTGTCGACCGGCGCGTTCGTCGCGAACGGGTTCACGCTGCCGAAGTCGAAGCAGGACGCGAGTTGGGTCGACAAGGATACGCTGCTGGTCGCGCGCGACTGGGGGGCGGGGACGACGACTCAGTCGGGCTATGCGTTCGTGCTGAAGCAGGTGAAGCGCGGCCAGCCGCTGACCGCTGCGACCGAGGTGTATCGTGGTGCCGCGACCGACCAGGGTCCGACCGGTGCCGACGTGCTGACCGACGAGAAGGGCAACCGGCTGGTCGTGATCCAGCGCCGGAAAACGTTCTTCGGCGCGGACAAGCTGGTGTGGACGCCGGCGGGCACGCGCCCGCTGACGCTGCCAGATCGGACGTTTCCGGCAGGGATGATCGATGGACAGGTGATCTTCTCGACCAGCGACCCGTGGGGAAAGATTCCCGAGGGTGCGGTCGCGTCGGCGCCGCTTGCTGAGGTTGAGAAGGGGACGATCAACCCGACGATCGTGTTCGCACCGGGGCCGCGTCAGTCGGTCGACGGGATGACGCTGACCCGGTCGAAGCTGCTGCTGGTGGTGTCGGACAACGTCCGCGGCCGCGCGTCGGTTTACACGCACGGGGCGGGGGGCTGGACCGCCAAGCCGATCGCGCTGCCCGACAACGCCTCGATCGACGTGGCGAGCACGACCGATCGCAGCGACGACGCGTACCTGACGGTGACGGGGTTCCTGACGCCGACCTCGCTCTATTCGCTGGATGCGGCGACGGGTGCTGCGCCGAAGCCGATCAAGACCTTGCCGCCTAAGTTCGACGCGTCGAACGACGTCGTCGAGCAGTTCGAGGCGACCTCGACCGACGGGACGAAGGTCCCGTATTTCGTGGTGCACAAGAAGGGCATTACGCTCGATGGCACGACGCCGACGATGATGACGGCGTATGGCGGCTTCCAGGTGTCGATGACGCCGAGCTATTCGGGCAGCACCGGCAAGCTTTGGCTGGAGCGGGGCGGGTCTTATGTGCTCGCGAACATCCGCGGCGGCGGCGAGTTCGGGCCCAAGTGGCATGATGCCGGGCGCAAGACCAAGCGGCAGGTGATCTATGACGACTTCGCGGCTGTTGCGAAGGACCTGTTCACGCGAAAGCTGACCAGTCCGGCCAAGCTCGGCATCTATGGTGGGTCGAACGGCGGGCTGTTGATGGGCGTCGAGTTCAACCAGCATCCGGATCTGTGGAAGGCGGTGACGATCCAGGTGCCGCTGCTCGACATGATCCGGTATGAGGGGATCGCTGCGGGAGCATCGTGGGTCGACGAATATGGATCGGTGACGGTGCCCGAGGAGAAGGCGTTTCTCGAGACGATCTCGCCGTATCAGAACATCAAGAAGGGCGTTGCGTATCCGGAGCCATATATCTGGACGACCACCAAGGACGACCGCGTCGGGCCGCAGCATGCGCGGAAGTTCGCGGCGCGGTTGAAGGAGTATGGGCTGCCGTATCTGTTCTACGAGGATACCGCGGGCGGGCATTCGGGCGATGCGGATATCGAGCAGGGGGCTCGGTTGCAGGCGTTGCAGATGACGTATTTCACGCAGAAGCTGGTTGGGCCGGCGAAGTAGAAGCCGCCTTACTGTTCTACGCCCGCTCCCTTCCGTTCTCCCGCGAAAGCGGGAGCCCAGGGTCACGAGCGCTATCGCTTGCGGTCCTGGGCCCCCGCTTTCGCGGGGGAACAGTGAGGCGCTAGTTCTTCAACGTCAGCGGCAGCGGACTTGGCTGTTGCTCTGCTCGACCGCACGCCCGGCCAGGCCGCCAGCGGCCGCGCCCAGCAGCGAGCCGACGATCCGCGAACGGCCGCCGTCGATGACGTTGCCGAGGATGCCGCCACCGGCCGCACCGATGATCAGCCCGGTCGTGCCGTCGTTGCGCTTGCAGTAATATTTGCCGTCTTGTCCGGCATAGACCCGGTCGTTGGTTGCCAGCGTGCGCTCCTGGTAGTTCGGGCCCGCGCGATAGTAGCGCGAGGGGTCGTAATTGCCCTCGTCGCGCTCGTCCGGATACGCTTCCTGATAGCCGCCGCTGCGATCGGGCGCCTGGCGATAACCGCCCTGCGGCGCGTAGCTGCCACGGTTGCCGCGGACCGACTGATAGCGATCGAATTCCTGGCGGAAGATCTGCAGTTCGCTGTCGAGTCGCGACTGTGCGGCGGCAAAACGCGCGTCATCGGCCTGCGACTGCGCGAGCGCGGGGGTGGCGGCGGAAAGGCAGGTAGCGGCGATCAGTGTAGCCGTACCGAGAAAACGCTTCATGATCCGGATCCTTCCAGGGTTTCACGACGAGAGCGGGCGGCAGTATGAGACTGCCGCCCGCCCGATATCAATGGCCTATGTCGACCGCTGGATCAGCGGCAGATCTGCACGCGGCGGTTGTGGCGCCATTCGGTGCGGCAGCGGCGATTGTTGTTCCAGTTGCGACGATCGTTGTCGCGACCACGATAGCGGCGGTTGTCGTGACGATCGCCGCGGTGATCGTTCCGGCGATAGTCGCGGCGATCGCCACGATGGTCGCCGCGGTGGTCGTTGTCGCGGTATTGCTGGCTGTGCCCGCGATCACGCTGCGCTTCTGCGGGAGCGGCGGCGCCGAGGCCGAGCGTTGCAAAGGCGAGGCCCGCGGCGATGAGATGCGTAAACTTCATGAGATGTCCTCTCGAACCCGACGATCGGGATGCGCCTTTGATACGGTTGTTCGCCAGCATCGTTCCTGAACGACATTGTCGGCTGGCGTACAGGTTCGCCGAGCCCGCGCGGATATTGTCGCATGGAACCCGGCGAGGATATCGGTATGGAGTCGAACGAAGCGGGCTATCTCGATCCTCGCCTTTCGGTGGCCCGGTCGGAAATCCGGTCGAGGACGTGGGTGCCAATAGCGCTTCGGCGATGGAGACTGACGATTTTCAACCTGATATTCGCGACGCCGTGCCTGTTCGTCCTCGCGCGCTGGCTATGGCCGCTGGCGCTGCCGTTCTGGATGAAAGGCGGCATCGCCATAGTGCTCCTGCTGGCCTCGCAATATCATTTCTGGAGTCGGCTATCGTCCGGATCGATCTTCGCGCCGGAGTTTCCGCGCGCGATCGTCATTCTGTTCAATTGGGCGTTCGGCGCGATCATGCTGCTGGCGGTGCTGCAGATCCTGCTCGACCTCGGTACGCTCGCGACGATGCTGGTGCGCCGTGGATCGGTCGGGGTGCCTGATGGCGTTCGCTATGCGATCGGCGGACTCGCGGGGCTGCTCGCCGCGATCGGTGTGGCGAACGCCGTGCGAGTCCCGCCGATCGAGGATGTCGAGATCCGCGTGCGCGGCCTGCCGCCGCAATTCGACGGGTATCGGCTGTTGCAACTGACCGATCTCCATATCAGCCGCTTGTTTCCCGCACGCTGGACGCGTGCGGTCGTCGACCGGGCCAATGCGACCGGCGTCGACCTGATCGTCGTGACCGGGGACTTCATCGACGGGTCCGTCGCCATGCGCCGTACGGACGTGGCCCCGCTGGCGGATCTTCGTGCGCCGGACGGTGTGTATGCCATTCCCGGCAACCACGAATATTTCTTCGATTACGCCGCGTGGATGCGGCATCTGTCCGGGCTTGGCATTCGCATGTTGCCGAACGCACATACCGTGCTGACGCGTGGCGGCGCCGGGCTCGTGATCGCGGGCGTCACCGATCTGTCGGCCCCCGGAGCCGGACAGGCCGGCCCCGATCTCGATACCGCGCTGGCGGGTGCTCCGGCCGGCATGCCGGTCGTGCTGCTCGATCATCAACCGAAGAATGCGCGGCGGGCGGCGGCACGGGGCATCGCAATCCAGCTTTCGGGACATACGCACGGTGGCATGATCCGTGGGTTCGACCGGCTGTTCGCGTCTGCCAATGGTGGGTTCGTGACGCGGCGGTACGATGTCGATGGCATGACGCTGTACGTCAGCAACGGCACTGCGCTGTGGCCGGGGTTCGCGTTGCGACTGGGGCGGCCATCGGAGATGACGCGGATCACTCTCCGCTCAGCTCGGTAAACTGGCTCACTTCCGAATGACTTGGCGACTTTTGTTAGGACGCCCCAGGAGCTAAGTCGGGCCAAGGCGACGGCAATGACGATCGCAGGAGAGAAGCACCCTATGCGCGTGATGATGACCAGTATGTTCGTATGTCTGGCGCTGGCATCATGCGGTGCGGAACCCGACCGATCGAACCAGACGACCGTAGCGCGCGACGCCGAAACCACCGCACCGGCGGCAGAACCGACGCGAGCACCAGCGAAGGTCGCCCTGACGTCTGGTCCGTCTTCGAAGCCGGTCGCCTCGACACCGATCTCGTCGGAGCCGCTGTCCTGCAAGGCGGAGATCGGCGATGTTGCCGCCGCCAAGCGCGTGGCGATCTGCCGGAATGTCTCACCGGCGACCCATCCGCCGTGCAACGTCGTCAATAGCTGTGCGATCATCGGGAACTAGATCGCGCGGAGTTGCGCGCTGTTCGATGGGAAGGACGCGCCGATGGCCGGGTGCGGACCGGCACCAAAGAGCATGGACGCCGCCGCCGCCGTGGTGCGCCGCTATTATTCGGCGATCAATGCGCGCGACTACGCGACGGCCTGGACGCAGTGGGGCGATGACGGACGGCCGGGCCAGACGCTGGCCGCGTTCGAAGCCGGGTTCGCGCATACCCGCAGCACGCGCGTGACGATCGGTACGCTACAGCCCGGCAACGGCGGCGCGGGATCGATCTACCAGCCGGTGCCCGTCACCGTCGATGCGACGCTAGACGACGGTACGCACCAACGCTTCCGCGGCACTTATGTCATACGGCGGATCAACGATGTCGACGGCGCGTCGGCGAGCCAGTCGCGGTGGCATATCGGGTCGGCGCAATTGAAGCCGATACCCGCAGAGTAAAGACGTATCCCAAGCGGGCGGCGACATCGCGCCGCCCGCCCGGGGCATCGTTCAGGCGAGCGTCAGGCCGACATCGACATTGCCGCGCGTCGCGTTCGAATACGGGCAGATCTGATGCGCCGCATCGATCAACTGCTGCGCTTGATCGCGCTCCAGACCCGGCAGCGACACCGTCAGATCGGTCGTGATGCCGAAGCCACCAGCGGCACGCGGGCCGATGCCGACCTTGGCGGTGACGGCGACGTCGTCCGGAACCTTCACCTTCAGCTGCTGGCCCGCGACCTTGAGCGCGCCGATGAAGCAGGCGGAATAGCCGGCCGCGAACAGCTGCTCGGGGTTGCTGCCGTCGCCGCCTGCGCCGCCCAGTTCCTTCGGCGTCGAGAGTGCTACGTCGAAGCGCCCATCCTGCGAGCGTGCGTGGCCGTCACGGCCGCCGGTTGCGGTGGCTTCGGTGGTGTACTTTACGTCGATCGACATGCTCTATCTCCATATTTGTTATCGCGATAACTATCTAGGCGAATGCGATACCGAAGTCCAGCAACAATTGTCGCGATAAGCATTTTCGTGCTATTAAGGATCTTGAAGGAGCCTGCCATGTCCGATCCCCTGCCCCTCGATCAACAGCTCTGCTTTTCCCTGTATGCCGCGACGATCGCGATCAATCGCGCGTACAAGCCCGTGCTCGACCGGCTCGGCATCACCTATCCGCAGTTTCTCGTGCTCCAGACGCTGAACGAGGCGGAGGATGGCTGTTCGATCGGGGCGATAGCCGAGCGGCTCGCGCTGGAGCCGAGCACGATCACGCCACTGGCAAAGCGGCTCGAGGCCGCCGGGCTCGTCACCCGGATTCGCAACCCCGCCGACGAACGCCAGGTGCGCGTTCGCTTGACCGAGGCGGGCAGGGCGCGCTGGACCGAAACGGGTTGCCTCGGGCCGTTGATTGTCGAGCGATCCGGCATGACGCCGGACCGTCTCTCGTCGCTCAATGCGGAAGTCGCGGCACTACGCCGCGCGCTCGCCGGCGAGGTTCCGCCCACGCAGTGAAACGCCAAGCCTGCGCCTCGTAGTCCCGAGCCTCTGTCCGTTGCCTCGATCGTGCTTCCATGCAGATGTGCAATCGGGAAGAGGGCGCGACATGGGACTGTCGAGTTCAGGAGGGATGGGCGTGGTTGCTGTTACGACGTCGCGATCTCGACGACCGGCGACGAGACTCGCCTGACACGCTGATGTTCCGGCCCACCGCCGACCGCCGACCGCCGCCCGCGAGCCGTTCGCCGTACCGATGCTGCTCGTGGCGCAGTTGCTGCCGGGTCTGCTCGCGACTCCGTACATCGGTGGCCTCGTCGATGCACGTGACGCGGGCAGGCTCCTCGCTAAGGCTGCTCTGGCGGATGCCGTCGTCCATATGCTCGATGTCGCGGGCATCGCGCTGGACGGCAGTGGCAATTTCGGTGGCGATATCGGCGAGAGTCATGGCGGTCGAGGCTCCGCATTGCGGGCGACAACGCTCGCTGCCCCTTCGTCTCCCCTGACGCCGGGTAGGGCCGCCGCAATCGCGCCGAGCGGCCTGCTATAAAACTCTCGAACGGCGGAAAGTCCCTGTCCGGGACTGTTGTAAGAAACAGGTTATGGCCATGCGGTCCACAAAGATGCACGGGCCATCATGATGTAAATCAAGTGGGGCGGCGATGTTCTGGATAATTGTGGGCGGCGGGATAGCGACCGGCGCGACTTTACTGTTGCTCGTCGTCAAGAAACGCCGTCGTCGCGCGGGCGGGTCTTCAAGCCGGTATATCCACGATGCAGACAGCACGCGGGAATGGACGATGATGGACCAACATAAGGATCACGAGAACCGTCGCGGCTGACGGTGGTTGCCGCCGGGCTTTGGCTGTTCGAAGTCTTCGATATTTAGAGGTATTGGGTGTTGATGACGACTTCGCGCTTCGGTGGGGAGTAGCAAAAGGGGCGGCGGTTCTTCGCCGCCCCAACCGACTTAGTTGCTGTCGGAATTGTCGTCGTTGTCGATCGCCATGTACAGACCGCCGCCAACTGCGACGGCAGCGATAGCGATGATCAGCAGGCCGGAGCCGCTCATGTCGGCGAAATTGCTCTTCTTCCCGGTCGAGGTCGCGGCGCGAACCGACTTCGTGGTCGAAAGCGATGCTGCGGAGTTCGAGGCTGCGCTTGCGGCCACTGGCATTGCTGCAACGGCGATCGCGGACAGGGAGAGGATGAGTTTACGCATTTGAACGCTCCAATATTTTTACAAGAAGGGCACAAATAGGAGATTTCGCGCCGATATTGAAGGACTAATTTATATCAAGTCGGTCGTGAATGGGCTCAGTTTCGTACTTCCCGAGGAGCTTCGAATGCCGCTGAAGTCCAAGCGAGGACCAAGTCAGATCGGCTGCACGCTTGAACCCGGCAAAGTCGGTGCTAGTCGCCTCTTCGGCCGAGTAACAACTTAATGATTTGAGTATCTTGATGCTGGTGGAGCCGAAGGGAATCGAACCCTTGACCTCCGCAGTGCGATTGCGGCGCTCTCCCATCTGAGCTACGGCCCCGTGCGTTGGCCAGAGGCCATGATCCGGTCATTAGCGGGTGGTTTTGGGCGATGCAACTATCGCTGCAGTCCGTCCCGCATGTCGTCGCAAGGCTGCGTCCTGTCGCCGCCACACGGCCGCGTTTGCAGGAACATTCACCGTTTTCGGCCTTTGTAGTTTTCGGAGTGTACGGCCGCGCGATCGACACATCGATCGACGAAGTCGACAGCCGCAGGACAGCAATTAGGAGGTTCCTATGGTCTACGAACGCTATACCCGAGATCGTCAGTCGGGCGATTATTTCGGCCGGCCCAACTCGCAGGATTATGGACGCGATTTCCGCTCCGATGGCGGCGACTATGGTCGATCCAGCGCGCGCGAATATGAAGCGGCCGGCGAATATGATCGCGATGACAACCGCGGTGGCCGTTCGCAGGCCGATCAAGCGCGTGATGAACAGGGTCGCGGCGACCAATATGGTCGGGAGCAGGGCGGTCGTGACTATTATGGTGGCCACAATGATCGTTCGCAGCCGTCGGGCGGTGACCGCTATGGGCAGTCCCGTTATGGTCAGTCCCGTTATGGTCAGGCGTCGGGCCAGGGGTATAGCCAGCAGCGCTCGGGGCAAGGCTATGGCCAGCAATCCTACGGACAGCGCAGCCAGGGCTCGGGCGATACCGAATATCACGGCAGCTATGCGTCGGACGGTCGCCGCTTCGAGGACGTAGGTCGCAACCGCGACGCGGACGATGACAACCGCCGCGGCAACGCGTCGCGTGGCGATAGCCGTAATTATGGTCGCCAGCCCCAGGGTTACGACTATGACGATCGCGGGTTCATCGCGCGTGCAGGCGACGAGGTTCGCTCGTGGTTCGGTGACGACGAGGCCGAGCGTCGCCGCGAAGCCGATGCGCGCTACGACGAGCGGTCCTATGGCAACTCGGACAACCGTTCGTCCGGCAACCGCTCGTCGAACACGCACGATGACCATTACCATAGCTGGCGCAGTACGCAGATCGCGGCGCTCGACCGCGACTATGACGAGTATCGCAACGAGAACCGCTCGAAGTTCGAAAACGAGTTTTCGTCGTGGCGGACCGAGCGTCAGGGGCAGCGCAGCTCGCTGTCACAGGTCATCGAGCATATGGAAGTCGTCGGTTCGGACGGCAGCCATGTCGGCACGGTCGACAAGGTGAAGGGCGACCGGATCCTGCTGACCAAGAACGACAAGGATGCGGGCGGCGTGCACCACTCGATCCCGTCGCGCTGGATCAAGACCGTCGACGGCAAGGTGACGCTCTCGAAGTCGGCTGACGAAGCCAAGGCGGCATGGAAAGAGAAAGAGCGCAACTCGGCGATGTTCGATTACGGCGATCGTACTGGCGGCGATCGCATCGGTGGCGACAAGAAGGACGCCTCGAACACCGACTATGGCACGTCGCCAACTGCGCCATCTTCGACCAACGGCACCGACGTCAGCGGTCAGCCTATGACGGGCACCGGCACGACCAGTACGTCGGGCCAGACCCTCGGCAAGAGCTTTTCGGGCACCTATTGATCGCTCGGTGGCAATGATCGGGGTCCTGCGATCCCGATCCGACAAGAGCCCGGGCGGAAACGTCCGGGCTTTTTTGCGGGTTGCGCTGCGGGCACGTTTTGCCATACCCGCGATACGAATATTCTAGACAGGAGCAAAGATATGGCCCGTGCATGGAGCCTGAAGGCGCGTCCGCAAGGCATGCCGAAGCATACCGACTTCGCCATGATCGATCTCGACCAGTCCTCGCTGGGTGCAGGCGAGGTCCGTATCGCCAATCGCTGGCTGTCGGTCGACCCGTACATGCGCGGGCGGATGAATGACGTGAAAAGCTATGTCCCGCCGTTCGCGCTGGGCGAGGCGATGCAGGGCGGCGCGGTCGGCGAAGTGGTCGCGAGTAACGACGACGGCATCAAGGTCGGCGACATGGTCTTGCACATGGCGGGCTGGCGCGACGAGGCGGTGGTGCCGGCGGCGCAGGTGCAGAAGCTGCCAGGGCTCGACGTGCCGCCACAGGCGTTTCTGGGACAGCTCGGGATGCCGGGGATGACCGGATATTTCGGGTTGCTCCAGGTCGCCGAAGCCAAGGCAGGCGACACGGTGTTCGTGTCGGCGGCGGCGGGCGCGGTCGGCTCGACCGTGGTACAGGTCGCGAAGGCCAAGGGCATGACCGTGATCGGGTCTGCGGGCGGCGCGGAGAAATGCGCCTGGGTGAAGTCGCTCGGGGCGGACGCGGTGATCGACTACAAGGGTGACGTGCCGGTGGTGAAGGCGCTTGGCCAGGTCGCTCCGAAGGGCATCGACGTTTACTTCGACAATGTCGGCGGCGAACATCTCGACGCCGCGCTTGCACATGCGAATATGCATGCGCGGTTCGCAGTGTGCGGGATGATCGACGTCTACAACAGCGGCGCGGCGACGCAGCTGAAATATCTCGCGCGGCTGATCGGCAACCGCATCCAGATCCGCGGGTTCATCGTCAGCGATTTCATGGATCGCGCCGAGGAGTTCTACAAGGACATGGGCGGGATGCTGGCTGCGGGGACGTTGAAGCGGCAGGAGACCGTGCATGAGGGGCTGGAGGCGATGCCGGATGCGTTCCTGGGGCTGTTCTCGGGTGGGAATACGGGGAAGATGCTCGTCAAGGTTTGAACGACAGTCGCTCGGCGTTTGATCCTCCCCCGCCAGGGGGAGGTGGCGCCGAAGGCGACGGAGGGGGCGGACTGCACAACAGCGGTTTGCCCTTACCTCCCCTTCGTCTGGCGAGTGCCAGCCACCTCCCCCTGGCGGGGGAGGATGAAGTAAGGGGCTGGTTTCACCCTCGTCACCCTGGACTGGTTCCGGGGTGCACGGTGCCGCGAAACGACGGCTGGCGAGTATGGCGGCCGGTGGATGCCGGAACGAGCCCGGCATGACGGAGTGGGTGGTCGTCCCCGCTACAGCCACTTCGCCTGCTTGAACTTCACATACAGCGCCGAACAGACCACCCCGATCACGGCCAGCACGACGAAGTATCCGTACTCCGTCTTTAGCTCCGGCATGTTCTCGAAGTTCATGCCGTAGATCCCGGCGATCGCGGTCGGCACGGCGAGGATCGCGGCCCATGCAGCGAGCTGGCGGGTGATCGCGCCGGTGCGTTGCTGCTCCAGCAGGTTGCTGAACTCGAACACGGATGTCAGCACTTCGCGCAACCCCTCGACCATCGTCTGCACGCGGCGGACGTGATCAAGGACGTCGCTGAAATAGGGTTTGGCCTCGGAGTCGATGCAGGGGACGTCGAGGCGGACGATCTTGCTCGCGACCTCGCCCATCGGGCCGAGAATGCGTTGGAAGCGGATCATTTCGCGCCTGAGCCCGAAGATCCGGACGATCTCGTCGCGGCCGAGGAACGCGTCGATCGTGCGTTGCTCCATCGCCAGCACCTCGTCCTCGATGCTCTCCATGATCGGCAGGTAGCCGTCGACGACGTAGTCGAGGATCGCGTGGAGGACATAGTCTACGCCGTTGATCAGCAAGGTCGGCGCGGCCTCGAGCTGTTCGCGCAGCGCCTTGTGCGATCGCGCCGAACCGTGGCGGACGCTGATGATGTGGCTGTGGCCGACGAAGATCGCGGTCTCCCCGTAAGCGATCTTGTCCGCCTCGAGCTGCGCGGTGCGCGCCACGACGAACAGCTGGTCGCCGTACACATCGACCTTGGGCAACTGGTCCGCCTTGATCGCGTCCTCCACCGCCAGCGGGTGGAGATTATACTGCTCCTTGAGCGTCCGCATCTCGTCGTCGGTCGGGTCGCAGATGCCGATCCAGACGAACTCGGAACGATCCGCGGGGCAATCGACCCTTTCGTCGATCGAGACCGCGCGGACGCGCTTGCCATGACGATAGAGATACGCGGCGACGACCGTCATGGAGCCTCTGAATTACACGAACGAGGCTCGCGCCGGTATCAGAACGCCGGCAACACCGCACCCCGATAATGCTGCTCGATGAAGGTCTTGGTAGCCGGACTGCGCAACGCAGCGATCAGCTTCACCACCCGCGGGTCCTTCTCGTTGCCGGGCAGGCCGACGACGAAATTGACATAGGGGCTGTTCTTGTCCTCGATCGCGAGCGCGTCGCGGACCGGGTTGAGCTTCGCGTCGAGCGCGTAGTTGGTGTTGATCAGCGCGAGATCGACCTCGCCGAGCGTACGGGGCAGGGTGGCGCCCTCCAGCTCCTTGAACTGCAGGTTGCGCGGGTTGGTCGCGATGTCGTTGAGGCTTGCCAGCGGGTTGGTCGGGTTCCGGAGCGTGATCAGCCCGGCCTTTTGCAGCAACAGCAGCGCGCGGCCACCGTTGCTCGGCTCGTTCGGGATCGCGACGGTCGCGCCGTTCGGGATCTGCGCGATCGACTTCCACTTGCGCGAATAGGCGCCCAGCGGTTCGACATGGACGCCGGCATAGGTCACCAGATGCGTGCCGCGCGAGGCGTTGAACTGGTCGAGATACGGCTTGGTCTCGAAATAGCTGACGTCGATCTGCTTCTGCTCGACCTGGAGGTTGGGCTGGACGTAATCGTTGAAGACGCGGATCTGGAGATTTACGCCTTCCTTTGCCAGAGACGGCTTGATCGATTCCAGGATCTCGGCATGCGGGACCGCAGTCGCGGCGATCGTCAGCGTCTTGCCGTCGTTGGTCTTGGCGCCACCGCAGGCGGCGAGCGCGAGCACGGAGAGCGTAGCAAGGAGCGTGCGGCGGTTCATAGACATTCCTAGCGGCGGGTGAAATGGCGGGCGAGCGCGTCGCCGGCATATTGGATGATCTGGACGAGCACGACCAGCAGCACGACGGTGACGACCATGACGTCGGTCTGGAAGCGCTGATAGCCGAACCGGATCGCGAGATCGCCGAGGCCGCCGGCGCCGACGACGCCCGCCATCGCGGTGAACGAGACGAGCGCGACCGCCGTGACGGTGGCGCCGGCGATCAGCCCGGGAAGTGCCTCGGGGATCAGCGCGCCGGTGACGATCTGGCGCGTGGTGGCGCCCATCGCCTGCACCGCCTCGATCGTGGTGCGGTCGACTTCCTTGAGCGAGCCCTCGACGAGCCGCGCGTAGAACGGCGCCGCCCCGACGACGAGCGGCGGGATCGCGCCCGCGACACCGAGCGAAGTGCCGACGAGCATGACGGTGAGCGGGATCATCACGATCAGCAGGATGATGAACGGCACCGAGCGGAGGATGTTGACGATGATGCCGAGAACGGCGTTGGCGACGCGGTTCTGCGACAGCCGGCCCTGCCCGGTGAGGTAGAGCAGCACGCCGAGCGGGAGTCCGAGTGCGATCGTCAGGACGAGGGAGCCGCCGAGCATGATAAGCGTGTCGAGGCAGGCCTGGCCGATGTCCGACCAGTCGATGTTGGCGAAGAAGCTCATGCTGCGAGCGCCGCGAGCATCCGCTTCGTCGCCGGGTGCGTGGCGTTGGCGAAGATGTCGGTGACCTCGCCGGTCTCGACGATGCGGCCGCGTTCGAGGACGGCTACGCGGTCGCAGACGTAACGGACGACGTCCATCTCGTGGGTGATCAGGACGATCGTCAGGCCGAGGTCCCGGTTCAGCTCGCGGAGGAGGGTCAGAACCGAGCGGGTCGTCTCGGGATCCAGCGCGCTGGTGGCTTCGTCGCACAGGAGGATGTCGGGATCAGTGGCGAGGGCGCGGGCGATGCCGACGCGTTGCTTCTGGCCGCCGGAGAGTTGTGCGGGGTATTTGGTGGCGTGATCGGACAGGCCTACGCGGTCAAGCAATGCCGCTACCTTCGTCTCACGCTCGGCCTTTGCGACACCGGTGAGGACCAGCGGGAAGGCGACGTTCGCCGCGACTGTGCGCGACGACAGCAGACCGAAGTTCTGGAAGATCATGCCGATCCGGCGGCGCAACGCACGCAGGTCCGAGGCTGACAATGCCGCGACGTCGACGCCATCGACCTCGACCCGGCCCGAAGTCGGACGTTCGAGCGCGTTGATCAGGCGGATCAGCGTCGACTTGCCTGCGCCCGACTGGCCGATGACACCGAACACGCCGCGCGCCGGAATCTCCAGCGATACGCCGTCGAGTGCTGCCGCTTCGCTTGCCGGGTAGGTTTTAACGACGTCGGTGAGGCGGATCATGCGGTCCCCATGACCTGCGACGCGAACCGCTCCATTTCTTCGGCCTGAGGGCTCATCTGGAGCAGCAACAGGTCGAGACCCGCGGCCTCGTATTCCGCAACGCGCTCCTTTAGCTGTTCGGGCGTGCCGACCAGATTGGGGCGCAGGCCGCGGTTGGAGACGGAGTATTCCTGGATCTTCAACTCGCGTTCGAGCTGCGTGCCCGACAGCCACTGGTCGAAGTTCGCATAGCCTGCAGGGAGTTCGGTGACGCTGGTGATGCGTTCCAACTCGCGCTTCGCCTCGGCCTCGCTGTCGCGCACGATCGCGTAGGCGGCCATGCCGTACTGCATCGGTGCGCCACCGGCCGCCGCGCGTCGCGCTGCCATGTCGGCAATCTTCGGGGCAATCGCGTCGGCCGGGTCGCCGTGCATGACGTAGGCGTCGCACTGCGCGGCGATCATCGCCTTGGCCTTCTCGCTCTCGCCGCCCGCATAGACGATCGGGCGCTTGGCGGGCTTGGGCGCGCAGATCGCCTGTTCGGTGGTGTAGAATTGGCCGGCGAAGTCGAACCGCTCCTGAGTCCACAACCCGTCGACGACGGTCAGCCATTCGGCGGTGCGGGCGTAGCGATCGTCGTGCTGGTCGAACTGGAGGCCGTATTGCTTGGCCTCGTCCGCCCACCAGGACGACACGACGTTCAGCGCGAGCCGCCCGCCCGAAATCCGGTCGATGTTCGCCGCCGCCTTGGCGAACAGCGCGGGGTGGTGGAAGTTCGGGCGGACCGCGACCATCAGTTCGATGCTGTCGGTCACCGCCGCCAGCGCTGCCGCGGTCGACCACGCGTCGAGAGCAGGCTGTTCGATGCCCTTGATATCGTTGAGATTCAGCTCGGCAATCAGCGTCAGGTCATAGCCCCAGCGCTCGGCGTTCTGCGTCAGTGCCTTGGTGTAGGCCCAGCTCGCCTCCATCCCCTCGTCGGGGACGTTGCGGAGCCAGCCGCCGAAGACCGGAGTCCAGTAACCATAGCGCATCAGCGTGCCTTCCCAATCTGTTTGATCAGGTAATCGACGAGGCGGTCGTGCGGATCCCAGCCGAGCACCTCCAATGGCTTTGCGACGAAGTTCGACAGCGCGTTGATGTCGTAGAAGCGCGCAATGCCATCGCGGTCGTCGATCATCACCTCGACCCCGCCAACGTCGAGATCGACCGCGCTGGCGATCGCTTCGGCGGCGTCCTTCAACGTCTGCGAGGGCTCGACCGCAGCCATCTTGATGCCGGAGCCGGGGACGACGCAGGCGTCCGCCGGGCAGAGATCGAACGCGCCGCCGCCGGCGACCTCGATGGCGTAGAGGAACTTGCGGTCGAGCGTCTCGATCCGGGTGATCGTGCCATCGCGGACGGGGACGTATTCCTGAACCAGCAACACGCCGTCGACGCTGCTCGGCAGGCCGGCGTCGGCGACTGCGGTGCGCAACTCGTCGAGGCTGTCGAAGCGGATGATGCCGGCGCCCGATCCGCCGATATTGGCTTTCACGACCAGCGGGAAGCGAAGCGTCTGCGCGGCGGGGACGACGTCGGCGGCGCGGTGGACCACGCGGGTCTCCGGGATTGCGAGGCCGAGCGACGCGATCAGCGACAATTGGCGAGCCTTCGAGGCGTCGATCGCGAGGACGTCGGTGCCGTTGATCACGCGCGCGCCCGTGCGGCGCCAGTGATCGAGCATCGCCATCGTGTCGAAGATCGGATGCTCGTCGTTGCGGAGGAAGCTCGACATCGCGATGCGGTTGAAGACCACGGGCGCGGGGGCGCTACGGTCGGCGGGGTTCCAGAAGCCGTCGGGCGTCGCGCGGGTGAACGCAACGCCGCGGCGGTCAAGGGCGGCGAACAGCGGTTCGAACCAGAGCGGGTGCTCGTAGAGAATGGCAAGATCGGTCATCGCGTCCCGGATACGCATTGCGTGCGGGCGTGCAAACCCAAGCAAAACTTTGCTGCGCGCAATATCGTCGTGCGCCCGCTGACAGGGAGCCGGCTGACAGCGGGTAGATGACGCGGTAGCGTGGTGGATGATTTCAAGATTCGTCACGTTCGCTCTTGCCGTTCTCGGCGCCGTTTCCGTCTCGGCACAGGAGGCTCCGCCTGTGCCGTCGCCTGTTGCTCCGGCGACCGTCTCGATCGTGATGACGACGAGCGAGGGGCCGATCACGCTGGCGCTGGAGAAGGATCGCGCGCCGCTGACGACGGCGAATTTCCTGCGCTATGTCGATGAGAAGCGGCTCGACGGAGTGACGTTTTACCGGGCGATGAAGTTGGGCGCGGACGCCGGGTTGATCCAGGGCGGGCCGCAGGGCGATGCGAAGCGTCTCCTGCCGCCGGTGAAGCATGAGCCGACCAGCCAGACCGGGTTGTCGCATGTCGACGCGACGATCTCGCTGGCGCGGTTCGCGCCGGGGAGTGCGACGGCGGACTTCTTCATCACGGTCGGGCCGGTGCTGTCGCTCGATGCCAACCCGGCGGGGAGTGGGGATACGGCGGGGTTCGCCGCGTTCGGGCATGTCGTGGAGGGGATGGACGTGGTGAAGCGCATCCTTGCTGCGCCGACGTCGCCGACTGCTGGGATTGGGGTGATGAAGGGGCAGATGATTGCGGCGCCGGTTAAGGTACTCACCGTTCGTAGGGTTAAGTAACGGCACCTCATTCCACCCCGGCGGAGGCCGGGGCCCAATTGGAGAGGTTGGAGTAACGGCGCGCGGCGCTCAGTTAGCAACGTTCCCCAATTGGGCCCCGGCCTCCGCCGGGGTGGCGCAGGAATACCGATGTGATCCCTCTACCAAATTGTTTCCCCGCGAAGGCGGGGACCCAGTCTGGGCTCCCGCCTTCGCGGGAGAACAAGGGGGCGGGAGGTGCCGCCAGTTGCGGTCTCCCGCCCCTCAGGCCGGTGCCATCACCCGAATGATCCCCGCCGCGACCTTCGCCGTCACCGGGGTCTTCGCCAGCACTTCCCCGTCGATCGAGATCGGCAACGGCGGGATCGTGTTGATCTTCAGGCTCTTCCCCCGAAAATCACGCACCTTCTCATGCCGCGACTCAAGCCGGAACACGCTGGAGACCCAGTTCTGCACCAGCCGCCGCTTCACGTGGCCCATCACCGCCTGCACCACGATCTCGCCCGAATCGACCGCCGCGGCATCCACCAGTTCGGTGCCGCCATGATACGGCCCGTTCGAGATCCGCACCTCGACGACGCGGATCTTCACGGCGGTCGGGCCTTCGCCGACGATCAGCGTGAACGGCCGGAAGCGGAGATATTGATACGCCGCCCAGCTGAGATAGCCGACCTTGCCCAGCACTTTTTTCAGCCCGTGGGGCACGGTGGCGGCGATCTTCGGGCTGATGCCCATCGCAGCGCAGTTCGCGAAATAATCACCGTCGATCATGCCGAGATCGATCCGGCGCGGCTTGCCGGTGCGGATCACCTCGACCGCGCCTTCGATGTTGAGCGGGATGCCGAGCGTGCGCGCGAAACTGTTGGCGGTGCCGAGCGGCAGCACGCCGAGGATCACGTCGTGCCCGACCATCAGGTCGACCAGCCCGCTGACCGTCCCATCCCCGCCGCCGAGGATCAGCAGGTCGGGCTTCTTTGCGAGTGCCCGCAGCACGGTCGCCTCGAGGTCCTTCGGATCCTCGACCGCGTGCGCGTCGACCTCGTAGGGCAGCCCCGACATCGCCGCGCAGGCGCGCTTGAACAGCTTTTGCCCTTTACGCGACTTGGCGTTGACGACGAGCGCAGCGGAGGTGATCGTATCGTTCTGCATAGGGCCCTCAACGCACGGAATGCGGTTTCGCACCCGTAACGCTCTTGCGTAAAGCTTGATCCGCCCGCGGTCATCCCGCAAAGCCCGCGCATGACCGCAAGCTATCCCGCGCTTCGCCTCCGTCGCACCCGTGCCTCTGCCTGGAGCCGCCGCCTCCATGCTGAGACCGTGCTGACGCCCGCCGACCTGATCTGGCCGCTGTTTGTTGCAGAAGGGCCCAGTTCTGGCGGCATCATCGAGCAACCGATCGCCAGCCTGCCGGGCGTGTCGCGCTGGTCGGTCGACGGGATCGTCGCGCGTGGCCGCGAGGCGCGCGACCTTGGAATTCCCTGCATCGCGCTGTTCCCGTACACGCAGCCCGAGCGTCGCACAGAGGACGGTCGCGAGGCGCTCAACCCCGATAATCTGATGTGCCAGGCGATCCGCGCGCTGAAGGATGCGGTGCCCGAAATCGGCGTGCTGACCGACGTCGCGCTCGATCCGTATACGAGCCACGGGCATGACGGGCTGGTCGACGCCGCGGGCTATGTCGTCAACGACACGACCGCCGAGATGCTCGTCGCGCAGGCGTTGAACCAAGCGAACGCGGGCGCCGACATCATCGCGCCGTCCGACATGATGGACGGCCGCATCGGCATGATCCGCAGCGCGCTCGAGGCGGAGTCGCATCATAACGTCCAGATCATGTCCTACGCGGCAAAGTACGCCAGCGCGTTCTACGGCCCGTTCCGCGACGCGGTCGGCTCGCGCGGGCTGCTGAAGGGCGACAAGAAGACGTACCAGATGGACAACGCCAACGCCGAGGAAGCGCTGCGCGAGGTCGCGATGGACCTCGCGGAGGGCGCCGACACGGTGATGGTCAAGCCCGGCCTGCCGTATCTCGACATCATCGTCCGCGTCCGCCAGGCGTTCGAGGTTCCGGTGTTCGCTTACCAGGTGTCGGGCGAATATGCGATGATCGAGCACGCCGTCGCGGCGGGCGCGGCGGACCGCGACGTCATGGTGCTGGAGACGCTGATGTCGTTCAAGCGCGCTGGCTGCTCGGGCGTGCTGACCTATCACGCGGCGCATGCGGCGAAATTGCTGAATGGCTGACACTGTCGGCGCGGACGACAAGCCGCTGATGGCGCGCTGGTGCCGGACGATGTTCGTGGCGACGATCCTGACGGGGTCGTTCCTGCTGTTCCTCGTCCAGCCGATGGTGGCGCGGATGGCGTTGCCGCGGCTGGGGGGCGCGCCGGCGGTGTGGAACTCGGCGATGCTGGTGTACCAGGCGTTGCTGCTCGCGGGCTATGCGTATGCGCATTGGCTCGGGCGGGTCAGGCCGCGTGCGCAGGCGGCGATTCACCTTGGCGTGCTGATCGTCGCGGCGCTTTGGTTGCCGATCGGGTTGATCGCGATGGATCTGCCAGCGGACGCGCTACCCGCCTTGTGGGTGCCGTGGCTGCTCGGGCTGTCGATCGGGCCGTTGTTCTTCGCGGTCTCCGCACAGGCGCCGCTGATCCAGCGGTGGTTCAGCGACGCGAGCGGCGGCGGTGATCCCTATGCGTTGTATGCGGCGTCAAATCTCGGCAGTTTCGCGGGGCTGATCGCTTATCCGCTGCTGGTCGAGCCGCTGATGGCGGTGCACGGGCAGAGCTTGCTGTGGAGCGGCGGGTATCTGCTGCTGATCGTGCTGGTGCTCGCCTGTGCCACGCGATTGCCGAAGACCGCGGCGGTCGATCATGTCGCGGCGACCAGTGCGCCGCCGGGCGCCAGGCGGATCGCACACTGGATCGCGCTGGCGCTCGTGCCGTCGGGGATGATGCTGGCGACCTCCACGTATATCACTACCGATATCGTCGCGATGCCGCTGCTGTGGGTAATCCCGCTCGGGCTGTACCTGCTGAGCTTCAGCGTGGCGTTCGCGAACGATCGTTGGCTTGCCGACCTGCTGACGCGGATCGCGCCTATCACGATCCTGCTGTTCGGCGGGATCATCATGGGCGGGGTCAACGAACGCCCGTTCTTCAGCGCGGGGATCGCGCTGGTGCTGCTGTTCATGATCTCGGTCGCGCTCCACACTGCGTTGTACCGCAAGCGACCGGCGCCCGATCGGTTGACCGGGTTCTACCTCGCGATGTCGGCTGGCGGCGCGCTCGGGGGCGTGTTCGCCGCGCTGGTGGCGCCGGTGGTGTTCGACTGGACGTATGAATATCCGCTGCTGATCCTCGCGGCAGGCGCGCTGGTGCCGCAAGTCTATCTGTTCGGCCGGTTCCGCGCGCTGTGGATGGGCAAGGGGCCGGCGAAACATGCCGCTCTGCTCGCGATCGTCGTCGCGTTGGTCGTCCTTACCGGATTGCGGATCACCAATCCCGCCGGCGTATTCGGTGAGAGCCGGCAGGGCCTCGTTTTCCTCGTAATTGCAGCGATCGGGTTCGTCGCGATCGGGGCGCGGCGGCCGTACATGGTCGTGCTGGCGGGCGCGCTCGTGCTGTTCGGCGGGTATCGCTCGCTCGAGTTCTCGCTCGATCCGGGTGCGCGGGTGCGCAGCTATTTCGGCGTTTATACCGTGCGCAACACGCCGGGCCCGAATGGCGGCGTACGCGAACTCGATCACGGGACGACGGTGCACGGCATCCAGTTGCGCGGTTCAGCCGAGCGTGAGCGGACGCCGACGACCTATTACGCGGCCGGATCCGGCGTGGGGCAGGCGATGCGAGCCGCGCCCGCGCTGTACGGCCCGCAGGCGCGGATCGGCGTGGTTGGGCTCGGGACGGGGACGCTCGCCTGCTACGCTCGGCAGGGGCAGCGCTGGCGGTTCTACGAGATCGATCCGGCGGTAGTGCGCATCGCGCGCGATACTGGGCAGTTCACCTATCTGTCGCGGTGCCTGCCCAAGTCGGAGATCCGGATGGGCGATGCGCGGATCGCGCTGGCACAGGATATGCCAGACAGCCTCGATTTGCTCGCGCTTGACGCGTTCTCGTCGGATTCGGTGCCGATGCACCTGATGACGCGCGAGGCGTTCGCGACCTATGGCCGGGTGCTGTCGCCGCGCGGCGTGTTGCTGGTGCATATCTCCAATCGGTTCATCGATATGGAGCCGGTGATCGCGGCGGCGGCGCGTGAAGGCGGGTGGACCGCGATCGAGCTGAAATACCGTCCGTCGAGCTTGCTGGTCGATCGCGCAACGGCATCGGATTGGGTGGCGTTGTCGCGTGACCCGCGTGCGATTGCCGCGTTGCGTTCGGGCGATACCGAGTGGGCGCCGCTGGTGCCGCGAAGGGGCTTCACTGCGTGGACCGACGATTATTCGACGATCCTGCCGTTGCTGAAGGGGTTCTAGCCTCTCGATCCGCCCCCGCCAGGGGGAGGGATCGTAAGCGAATCAGGCGTCCGGCAGGCTTGCCTGGATGCGTGCTATCGTGGCGCCCTGGCGATCGTTCTCGGCCTGTGCCTTCTCGCGGATTTCGGCCAGCGCGGGGTAATCGGCTTGCAGCTTGGCGGCGCGATCGGTGGCGCGCTGCTCGATATCCGTCACCAGCGCGGACGATTGCGCGCGCCAGTCGTCGAGCCCGGCCAGTGCGGTCTGTGCCGCGAGCCACGCGTCGCTGCCGACCGCGGCGCCGCGTGCGGTTCGCGCGAGTGCCTCAGCCTTGGCCGCGTCGCGCGTGAAGCCGGTCGCGATCGCATCAAGCTTGCCCGAGATCGTCCGGATATCCGCATCGAGCGCCGGATCGGGCGTCGCGACCGGCGTCTTCACCTCCGGCTCTGCAAATCCAAGCTTCTCGACCGGGCGCAGACCGAGCGACGGATAGGCGGAGGTATCCTTGCTGCACGCCGTCACCGCGAGCAGGGCGAAAAGCGACAGCGAGCGGAGCGACTGCGATCGGGAAGAAGGGGCGAGTTTCATGCCCGCCGCTCTATGCGTCCGCGCCGCTCGACACAACTTTATCGCGGCAAACCCTTGCGCCCCCGAAAATGCCTGCTATCAGCGCCCCTCCAGTGCACCCATAGCTCAGCTGGATAGAGCATCAGACTACGAATCTGAGGGTCGGGCGTTCGAATCGCTCTGGGTGCACCAGGATTTTTTTCCGCTTTATAGCGGCGCTGCTGAGCCATCATGGCAAGGCGATGCACCCATAGCTCAGCTGGATAGAGCATCAGACTACGAATCTGAGGGTCGGGCGTTCGAATCGCTCTGGGTGCACCATTCTTCCGACGAAAATATCTTCTGTTTCGTAAACGGGTATCATCGAACTGCAAATCGCGCGTTCAATCGCCTATGGTCCTTTTCAACATCGAAAGGGGAGCGAGAGATGGCTGTCAGTGAACGCGGTTTGAAAGAGACCTTCGCCACTTTTTTCGAGGACCCATCTCGAGATAGCTTTCGCGACTTGATGAAGGATCACGTCGGCGAGACTCGGAACCTAGATTTCAAGGCGGACTGGCCGAAGCATGGCCAGTTAGCAAAGCACGTACTTGCAATGGCTAACAGCGGCGGCGGGTGCATCGTCGTTGGGGTAGCCGAACGCGACGATAAAACGGTCGATGCTACCGGCCTTCAAACATTGCACGACAAGGCTGACATCAGCAATGCTTTAAAGACTCGTCTTCCGGCGGTGCTGGGCGATCATGTCAGTGTCCTGGATTTTGCCTACGAAACATCGGACTATGCGGCTTTAGCAGGCAAGCGTTTTCAGGTCGTATTCATCACGCCTGACTTGGATCATGCTCCCTTCGTTTCGGATCGCGAGGGAGAGGGCCTTCGAGCCGGAGCGATATACGTTCGACGCGAAGGAGTAACTGAAGAAGCAAGCTACGCCGAAATTCAACGTCTGATCAACATACGCTTGGCCTCCGGAAATTCCACCGCAGCAGAAATGGAGATCAAGCAGCATCTTGATCAACTTGAAGCTTTATATGCGCGAGTGCCCCGGACGATCGGAGTATCCACTAGCATCGCTCAGACGTTGTTAAATCTCAACAGGATGTGGACCGGTGTGCGGGATGGTCCAAATCCCGTGTATCCAAGCGAGGATATGCAGGCGTTCGTAATCAAAATGATCGCCGCAAAGAAATTACGCATCGAACGAGAACTCGATTTGTGAGCACGCGTTGCGACGGGGGTTACCTTTACGCAAAGGAGATAGCGATGAGGCGGACAGGCAAGGGATTGATAGGTGGGGCATTGCTGGCGGCGGTATCGGGGATCGGGCTGTCGCTCTATTCGAGCCGCGTCGCGCGGCGGGCCGAGGAGCTGGTGCCAGCCGAGGGGCGCTTCCTGGACGTTGCGGGCGCGCGGCTTCATTATATCGACGTCGGTGGTGGCCAGAACGGGGGGCCGACGATCGTCATGGTCCACGGCCTCGCCGGGCAGTTGCGCAACTTCAGCTATGCGCTCGTCGATCTGCTCAAGGACGAGTACCGCGTGATCGTCGTCGACCGGCCGGGATCGGGTTATTCAGTCGCGATCGGCGCCAAGACGCCGGGGATCATCGCGCAGGCGGCGATCATCGCCGACTTCATCCAGAAGCTCGGGCTCGATCGGCCGTTGCTGGTGGGGCATTCGCTGGGCGGTGCGCTCAGTCTCGCGGTCGGGCTCGACCATCCGCATCTGGTCCGCGCCCTCGCGCTGATCGCGCCGCTGACGCAGCCGCTGGAGCAGGTTCCGGAGAGTTTCCGCGGGCTGGCGCGAATCCCGTCGGGCGCGCGTCTGGCGTTCGCGCAGGTGCTTGGTACGCCACTGAGCCGACTGACTGCGAAGAAGACGCTTGAGGGCGTGTTTGCGCCCGAGGCGGTGCCGGAGGATTTCGTGACGCGCGGTGGCGGTGCGCTGTCGGCGCGGCCGATCGCGATCGCGGCGGCGGCGGCGGATCTTGCCGGGGCGAACGACGATGTCGCGGCGATGGTCGGGCGGTATGCGGAGATCGGCGTGCCGGTGCGGATCCTGTTCGGGCGGCAGGATGCGATTCTCGATCCGGCCTGGAATGGGCACCGGACTGCGGCGGTTATTCCGGGGGCGAAGATCGATACCATCGAGGGGGGGCATATGATCCCGATCACCGCACCTGAGGCGTGTGCGCGGTTCGTGCGGGCTGCGTTTGCGGCTGGGTAAATTACTCGCGGAGACCAAGCAGCTTATTCACCCCGGCGGAGGCCGGGGCCCAATTGGAAAGGTCGATGTAATTGGGGACGGTGCTCCGTTAGCTACCGTGCCCAGTTGGGCCCCGGCCTTCGCCGGGGTGGTGTTAGATGATCGGCATCGAGGCGGTGTTAATCGAACGCCATCCCCGCTTCCTTGTTCTCCCGCGAAGGCGGGAGCCCAGTCTGGACTCCCGCCTTCGCGGGAGAACAAGCTTGAGGCCAGGTTCAGCCCGCGACGGGTAGCTTCACCTTGCCCTCGTCGTCGCGCTCCAGGGAACCGTAAGACAGCACGACCTCCAGCAGCAGCGGCCCACCATAGATGTGCGGGAACAACTGCCCGCCACGCGACTCTTCCCACTTCACATCGTCGCCGAGCGCTTCGAGGTCGATCGCCGCCACGTGCAGGTCCGACTGGCCGGCGAAATGCTTGTCGACCGTTTCCGTCAGCTGCGCGGCGGTTGAGAGGTGGATATAACCGTCGGCCAAATCCACCGGCGCACCGGCAAAGCTCCCGCTTTCCAGGGTCGCGAGCTGCTCCCCCGTCAGCACCTTATACGCGATCGAATCGCGGCTCATTCGCCGTCCTCCGGTCCTGCGGCGGTATCCTCGCCGATCGTCGCGCCGGTATCCGGAGCGACCTCTGGCACGGCGTCCGCCAGGTTGATCTCGGCGTCTTCCTCGGTTTCCTCGATCCGCGCGGCCGAGACGACATGCTCGCCCTTCGCCACATCGAACAGCTTCACGCCGGCCGAGTTGCGGCTGATCACGCGGAGCGACGCCAGCGTCGTGCGGATCAGTTTCGCCTGGTTGGTGACCAGCATCAACTGGTGGCCCTTCGCCGCGGCGAAGCTCGCCACCACCGGACCGTTGCGCGCGATGTTGTCGATGTTGGTGATGCCCTGGCCACCGCGACCGGTACGACGATAATCATAGGCGCTCGACAGCTTGCCATAACCGTTCTGGCAGACCGTCAGGATGAACTGCTCGCGGTCCTTCAGGTCGTTGTACCGCTCAAGCCCCAGATCATGCTCGCCCTCGCGCTCGCCCTTCCAAGGCGCGAACTTGAGGTACGTCTCGCGCTCATCGGGTGTCGCGCCGACGCGGTGCAGGACCGACAGCGAGATGACCTCGTCGTCGCCCTTCAGCGTAACGCCACGCACACCGGTCGACGTCCGGCTCTGGAACTCGCGAACGTCGTCGCCGGCGAAGCGGATCGCCTTGCCGCACTTGGTCGCGAGCAGCACGTCGTCATGCTCGCTGAGCAGCGCGACGCCGATCAGCTTGTCCTCGGACCCTTCCTCGAAGCGCATGGCGATCTTGCCGTTGGACGGCACGTTGGTGAACGCATCCATCGCGTTGCGGCGTACGAGGCCGCGCTGCGTCGCGAACATCACGTGCAGGCGACTCCATTCGCTGAGGTCCTCTGGCAGCGGGAGCACGGTCGAGATCGTCTCGCCCGGCGCCAGCGGCAACAGGTTGATCATCGGGCGACCGCGTGTGGCTGGGCCACCCTCGGGCAGGCGCCAGACCTTGTAGCGATAGACCTTGCCGAGGTTCGAGAAGAACAGCACCGGGGTGTGCGTCGAGGTGACGAACAGCTCGGTGACGACGTCCTCGTCCTTCGTCGACATTCCCGCGCGACCCTTGCCGCCACGCGCCTGCGCGCGGAACGTGTCGAGGCTGGTGCGCTTGATATAGCCCTGCATGGTCACGGTGACGACCATGTCCTCGCGCTCGATCAGGTCCTCGTCGTCGATGCCGTTGGCCGCGGCGGCGATCTCGGAGCGGCGCGGCGTGGCGAATTCGTCGCGGATCGCGATCAGCTCGCCGCGCATCACTTCGTACAGCTTCGCACGATCACCGAGGATGTGGAGCAGCTCGCCGATCGTCGCCGCCAATGCCTTCAGCTCGTCGCCGATCTCGTCGCGGCCCAGCAGCGTGAGACGGTGCAGGCGGAGATCGAGGATCGCGCGGACCTGCGGCTCGGACAGCTTGTAGATGCCCTCCTGCTGCTTGTCCTCGACCGCCTCGACCAGTGCGATGTACGGCGCGATCTCCTCGACCGGCCATTCGCGCGCGAGCAGCTTGCCGCGTGCTTCGGCCGGGCTCGACGAACCGCGGATGATGCGGACGACCTCGTCGAGGTTGGTGACCGCGATGACGAGGCCGAGCAACAGATGCGCGCGCTCGCGGGCCTTCGCCAGTTCGAACTTCGAGCGGCGGGTGATGACCTGCTCGCGGAACGTGATGAACGCGCCGATGATGTCGCGCAGGTTCAGCAGCTCGGGGCGGCCGCCGCGGATCGCCAGCATGTTGGCGGGGAAGCTCGACTGCGCCGGCGTGTGCCGCCAGAGCTGGTTGAGCACCACGTCGGGGGTCGCGTCACGCTTCAGGTCGATGACGATGCGCACGCCCATCCGGCTCGATTCGTCGCGAATGTCGCTGACGCCTTCGATGCGCTTGTCCTTGGCGGCTTCGGCGATCTTCTCGACCAGGCCGTTCTTGCCGGTCTGGAACGGGATTTCGGTCAGCACGATCGAGCGACGATCGCCCTTGCCCTCCTCGACGATGTGACGCGAGCGGACGATGATCGAACCGCGGCCGGTTTCGTACGCCGACTTGGCGCCCGCACGGCCGAGGATGATCGCACCGGTCGGGAAGTCGGGACCGGGGACGATCTCGAACAGTTCCTCGGTCGTGATCGCGCCATTGTCCATGTAGGCGAGGCACGCGTCGATCACTTCGCCGAGATTGTGCGGCGGAATGTTGGTCGCCATGCCGACCGCGATGCCGCCCGCGCCGTTGACCAGCAGGTTCGGATAGCGTGCCGGCAGCACGGTAGGCTCGCGCTCGGAGCCGTCATAGTTGGCGACGAAGTCGACCGTATCCTTGTCGAGATCGCCGAGCAGCGCGTTCGCCACCTTGCCGAGACGCGCCTCGGTGTAGCGCATTGCCGCGGGTGGATCGGGATCCATCGAGCCGAAGTTGCCCTGACCGTCGATCAGCGGCACGCGCATCGACCAGTCCTGCGTCATGCGGGCCAACGCATCGTAGATCGAGCTGTCGCCGTGCGGATGGTATTTACCCATCACGTCACCGACGATGCGCGCGGACTTGCGGTACGGCTTGCCGGCGACGAAGCCGCTTTCGTGCGCGCCGTACAGGATGCGGCGGTGGACGGGCTTCAGGCCGTCGCGGACGTCGGGCAGCGCGCGCGCGACGATGACGCTCATCGCATAGTCGAGATAGCTCGACTTCATCTCGTCGACGATGGAGATCGTGGCGATGCCGGCGGGCTCGCCGCCCTGGGGTTCGGCGAGTATGGTCTCGTCGGTCAAATCTGAACGCTTTCGGCTTGTATCGGTATGATGACACACCTTAGCCGAGGGGCAGGCGCCTTACCACCCCCGCGCACGCGTACGCACGCGAGGGGCGGGGGTTTCCATGGTTATTTGCGGGCGGTGCGTGGATCGGACATACTTCGTCATGCCGGGCTCGTTCCGGCATCCACGGTTCCGCGATCGCGAAGGCTTAAAATGTGCGGAACGGTGGACCCCGGAACAAGTCCGGGGTGACGGATGAGATGTAGATTACCTGCACTTCCGTCCTCCTGCGTTCGCAGGGGATAGACACCTTACGGCGTAACTTCGACACCGTCCCACGCGAACAGCTTGCCGCTATCGGGCGCGCGCAGGCCGTCGATCACGTCGAGCAGCTGCACCGCCGCGCGGTCGGCTTTGAAGAGGTTGCCGGGGGTGACGTTGCCCTGGAACGGCCGCGACAGGCCGGTGTCGACGGTGCCGGGATGCAGGCCCACCACGATGCCGCTCGAATTGCGCCGCTTGTCCTCGATCGAAATCGTCTTCACCAGCTGGTTCAGCGCCGCCTTCGACGCGCGATAGCCGTACCAGCCGCCGAGCTTGTTATCGCCGATGCTACCAACCCGCGCCGAGAGCACCGCGAACACGATCCGCCCCGCCTTGGGCATCGTCGGCAGGAAGTGTTTCGCCACCAGCGCCGGCCCGATCGCGTTGATGGCGAAGTTACGCGCCATCCACACCGGATCGAGCTCGCGCATCGCCTTCTCGGGCCCGTGCTCGCCCTCGTGCAGCAACCCGGTCGCGACGATCACCAACGTCGGCGACCCGACGCGCAAAGCCGCCGCGGCAATGCTCGCCTCGTCCTCCAGATCGAGATGCCGATCGCCGCTCTCCGACCGCGCGAACCCGTAGACCCTATCGAATGCACCCTCTTCGATCAGCGCCTCTTCCAGCGCCTTGCCGATCCCGCCAGAGGTGCCGATGACGACCGCGCTGCTCACTTGCGCACGAACCGGAACTGCGCGTCGCTGCTGCCCGCCGCGTCATACGCATAGCCGTCGCTGTCGAACCCCTTGATCCCCTCGACCGTGTCGACCCGGTGCTCGACCAGCCACCGCGCGACCATCCCGCGGGCCTTCTTCGCATGGAAGCTGACGAACTTCTGCGCCTCGCCCTCGCGGAAATCGATCGCGACGACGCGGATAAACTTTGGCAGCCTGCCGTCCGCCGCCGCCCAATATTCCTGGCTGGCAAGGTTCAGGATCATCCCCGATCCCTCCGCCTCGACGTCCTCGGCGAGCAGCTTGGCGATCCGGTCGCCCCACCAATCCGTCAGCTTCGTCTTCCGCGGCGCCCAGCGCGTGCCCATTTCCAGCCGGTAGGGCCGCATCAGGTCGAGCGGCCGCAGCAGGCCGTACAGTCCCGACAGCATCCGCACATGATCCTGCGCATAATCCACCGCCGCCTCGTCGAGCGTCTTCGCCTCCAGCCCGGTATAGACGTCGCCGGCAAACGCGAACATCGCCGGCCGCTCGGGCAGCGTGTCGAAATCGCGAAACCGGTCCGCGTTCAGCTTCGCCAGCGCGGGCGAGATGTGCATCAGTTCCGACAGCTTCTTCTGCGTCAGGTGTGCGGCGGCATGCGCCAGCGTTTTCGCCTCGTCAGCAAACCGCGGCGCGGTCGGGTCGAGCTTGGGCAGCGCGCTCTCGTAATCGAGCGTCTTGGCGGGCGATAGGACAGCGATCATGCGCGCGATCTAGCGGCGTCGGGGGGCACGTTCAATCAACGTTCACGCGCAATATTACATCCGCGGGATCCAAGCCGCTCGCTTGAACGTATGCATGACGGATCATATAGCGGCGTCGCGCGCCACTTACGTAAGCGGGCCGACGCAGAGGGAGAGTTTCCGCATGAAGACCATTTCCAAGCTTGCACTGGTTGCGGCATTCGCCACTGGCGTAAGCAGCATGGCGCTCACCACGCCCGCCTTCGCCAAGGACAAGAAGGCCGATGCGGCGCCAGCGATGAAGCTGAGCCCCGAAGTGCAGAAGCCCGGGATCGCCGCGCAGACCGCACTGACCGCCAAGGATTACGCTGGCGCGCAGACCGCGATCGACCAGATCGATGTCGCCGCCAAGACCGATTACGAGAAGTATATCGGTGCGGCGCTGCGGTATCAGCTCGAGACCGAGAAGATCGTCGCTGCCCAGACTGCCAACCCGAACGCGCCGGTTAACGAGACGACGCTCGCCAAGCCGCTCGACGCGCTGATCGCCAACGCGGCGACGCCGGCCGCCGATCGAGGCCGCTACGCCTATCGTCGCGGTGCGCTCGCGTTCAACGGCAAGCAGTATCCGGTCGCGCTGCAGTATTTCGCGAAGGCAAAGGAATTCGGCTATACCGATCCGAACCTGCCGCTGCAGATCGTCAAGGCGAAGATGGATAGCGGCGACGTCGCCGGCGGCACCGCCGATCTCGACGCCGCAATCGCGCAGATGACGTCGTCGGGCCAGAAGGCTCCGGAAGAATACTATCGCTACGCCGTCGCCAAATCGTACGCGGCGAAGCGCAACGCCGATACGATGGCGTGGCTGAAGAAGTGGGTCACTGCCTATCCGTCGGCGAAGAACTGGCGTGATACGCTGGTACTTTCGGGCATCCAGCAGAACGCGCTGATCACGCTCGACGAGACGCAGAAGATCGACATTTTCCGCCTGATGCGTGCGACCAACTCGCTCGCCGACCAGACCGACTATCTGCAGTACGCCGATAGCGTGAACCGTCGTGGCCTGCCGAGCGAAGCGCAGGCCGTGATCAAGGAAGGTATGGCGCAGGGCAAGATCCCGGCATCGAACGGAATGGCCAAGAGCCTGCTGGCGGACGCGACGAAGAACATCGCCGCCGACGGTCCGCTTGCAGGCCTCGAAAAGCGTGCGGCGACCGCAGCCAACGGCAAGCTCGCCGCTGGTACGGCCGACGCGTATCTCGGTCAGAACAACTATGCCAAGGCGGTCGAATTGTACCGTCTGGCGTTGACCAAGGGCGGTGTCGATGCGGACGACGTCAACCTGCATCTCGGCATCGCGCTGGCGCGCTCGGGCGACAAGGCCGGCGCTGCAACGGCGTTCTCGGCGGTCAAGACTGCACCGAAGGCGGATGTTGCCGGTCTGTGGACGACCTGGGCTGCCGCACCGGCTGCATAAGCCATCGAAGCCTGGACTTGCGGAAACGGGGCGGCAGCGATGCCGCCCCGTTTTCGTTTGGGTCTATGGATCCCCGCCTGCGCGGGGATGACGAATATTGTGGGTCGTCGGCGCCCCGCCTAGTCCACTACCACCGGTATTCCCGACAGCGCCTTGGCCGTCCGGATCGTCAGCGACGTCTTCACGCTGGCCACGTTCGGTGCCGGCGTCAGATGCGTCGTCAGGATTTCCTGAAAGCTCTTCAGGTCGGCCGCGACTATCTTCAGGATGAAGTCGATTTCGCCGTTGAGCATGTGACATTCCCGGATTTCTGGAATGTCGGCGATGTGATGCTCGAACGCGGCAAGGTCGTGCTCTGCCTGGCTGCGCAGCGATACCATCGCGAACACCGTGATCGGGAAGCCCAGCCGGCTCGCGTCGAGATCCGCATGATAGCCACGGATCGCACCGGCCTCCTCGAGCGCGCGGACGCGGCGGAGGCAGGGCGGTGCGGTAAGGCCCACCTGGTCGGCCAGGTCGACGTTGGTCATGCGACCGTCGGCCTGCAACAGCGACAGGATCTGCCGATCGATCCGGTCAAAACTCATTTCACGCAACTCCTGATAGGCATCGCAAACCGAGCGATTCATTCCTCATAGCGATAAGATTGTTGCGGCGAAACGCAATTGTCCCACAATGCGACGAAGCTGGTTGCCTACCAAAATGGGTTGTTCCTTCGCATGGCCGCGCGCGTTAAGGAATCGGTACGGAGAGCGTGCTAGGCCCGCTGAAGCCGGGGAACGATGTGCGGTTCGACGATAGCCTGAAGACGATCCTTGCCGCCGACATGGCCACCGATTTCGGTGCGCAATCGGCATGGCGGCAGTTGGTCGACCTGATGGGACGCGGCCGTGCCGTGGTCGACGAGCCCGCGATCGCGCGGTTGCGGTTGCTTCGCCAGGCCGTTCCGGTCGATGTTCGTGCCGCCAGCGCCCGGGCGCTCGCCTTTGCCAAACCCGATGCGCGACTGGTCGGCTTCTTCGCCGAGGACGTTCTCGCGATCGCCGCGCCGGTGTTGCGGACGGCCACGCTGGCGACCGACGAATGGCTGGCACTTCTCCCGCGGCTGACCCCAGCTGGCCGGTCCGTCCTGCGTCATCGCCGCGATCTGTCGGCTGGGGTTCAGCGAGGATTGCAGAGCTTCGGTTCGACCGACTTCGTTCTACCCAGGCCCGATGCCGATATCGACGAGGCCGCGGTATCGTCGGAGCCGATCGTCGACGTGACGATCGCAGGCGATGTGATCGAGCCGTCCGCCGCCGAGCGTATCGTCGCTGAAATGCTGGCTACCGATACGGCACCCGAACTCGCTATTGCCGAGACGACTGACGCCGAACCAGTCCCGTCCGCTGTCGTTTTGCCGAGTGCACCGCTCAGCGAGACGCCGTTCATGGCACTGGGTGCAGTCGCACGCGGCCTGCCGTTCGTGGCCGAAGCGCTGCGCCATGCCAAGCTGGCGGAGACCGAACCGCCGGCCCCTGCGCCGGTGGATGCCGCCCCCGCGGACCGTTTCGAGATCTCGGACCTGGTCGCGCGAATCGAGGCCTTCAACCGCGACCGTACCGTCGAAGATGCGATGCCCCCGGCGACGCCAGCCGAGATCGAGAGCTTCCGGTACGAAACCGATGCACGCGGGATCATCCGCATGGTCGACGGCGTCGCGCGGTCCGCGCTGATCGGCGTGTCGCTCGCGCATGCGGCCAAGCAGGGCGAGGCGCAGCTCGACGGCGTTGCAGCGGGGGCGTTCCGGCGCCGGTCGCGGTTCGGCGATGCCCGGCTCGAAGTCGGCGGTTTGTCCGATGCGTTCGGATCGTGGCGCGTGTCCGGCGTACCGGCGTTCGATCATGATTCGGGGCGCTTCACCGGCTTTCGCGGTACCGCCCGCCGCCCGCGTCGCGACGAGATCGCGGAACCGGCGCGTGCCGGCACCTCGCCGATATCCGATTCGCTGCGCCAGCTCGTTCATGAGTTGCGCACACCGACCAATGCGATCGCGGGGTTTGCCGAACTGATCGAGACGCAGTTGCTCGGCCCCGTCTCGCCGACCTATCGTGACCGTGCGACCACGATCCGCGCGCAGGCAGGCGATCTGCTCGCCGCGATCGACGATCTCGACACCGCAGCGCGGATCGAAGGCCATGCTCTCGATCTGCGGCCGACGATGGTATCGGTCCGCCCGATGCTGGACCGGGTGATGCTGGACCTGCAACCACTCGCCACCTTGCGCGGTGCGAGCCTCGCGCTCGCGATGCCGGCGGGCGACTGCGATGTTCTCGGTGATGACCGCGCGGTCGAACGATTGATCGGTCGCCTGCTCGCCGCGCTCGTATCGGCGAGCCGGCAGGGCGAACGGCTCGGGCTGGTCGTGCGGCCGGTCGGGGATACCGTGACGATCGAATTCGACCGCCCCGCAGCGCTTGCCGCGCATGCTACCGACGTCCTGCTCAGCATCGATGCCGAGCAGGGCGGTGACGGCGACGGCGCCCCTCTGCTCGGTACCGGCTTTGCGCTTCGTCTCGCGCAGAACCTCGCGGTCGAGTTGGGCGGCGCGCTGACGATCGGCCCGGATCGCCTCACGCTTCAGCTTCCCGCGGCGCACGCCCGCGCGGTGGAGCGGACCGCCGACGAAAACCGGTGATCGCCGACCGCGCGTGTCGACCGCCGCGGCCTGAGCCTTCGCAACGCGTGGCGTGGCCGGACGATTTCGGTACGCGCTTCACCGTCTTCGTCGACGTCGAGGAAGAGTTCGACTGGCGCGCGCCACTGGACACGCGCAACCGCGCGACGACCGCGATGGCGGCCTTTCCCGACGCACATGAACGCTTCGCCGGGCGCGGCGTCGCTTTGGCCTGCATGGTAGACCACCCGATCGCTACCGACCCGGCCGCGGTCGCGATCCTGAAGCGGGTCGTCGAGGATGGGCGATCCGAGATCGGCACGCAGCTGCACGCCTGGGTCAATCCACCGTTCGAGGAGGATGCGACGCCGGAGGCGAGCTACGCCGGTAACCTCCCGCGCGCGCTGGAAGCCGCCAAACTCGACACGCTGACCAAGACGATAACGGCCGCGTTCGGCAGCGCGCCACGCGCGTATCGCGCTGGCCGCTACGGCATTGGTCCACGGACTTTCTCGTTACTCGCTGAGCTTGGCTACCGGATCGATAGCTCGATCCGACCCGGCTATGATTACCGCGCGGATGGCGGCCCCGATTTCACGAGGGCCGACGCACATGCGTACCGTCAGGGAGATATCGTCGAACTGCCGCTGACTACTGTCTTCACCGGCTACGCACGGCAGGGCGGTCCGGGACTATATCGTGTGCTCGGACGTGTGCCGAAGGGCAGGGGACTGTTCGCGCGCGCTGGCCTTCTGTCACGGATCGCGTTGACCCCGGAGGACATGCCGATCGAAGCCGCGCTCGAAGCCGTCGCGGTTGCGGTCGGCGAGGGGCTTCGGTTGCTCAACTTCTCGTTCCACTCGCCCTCGCTAGCCCCCGGGCACACGCCCTATGTTCGCGATGCCGCCGATCTGAGGCGCTTCCATGCCTGGTGGACGGCGATGCTCGACGCGCTCGACCGCCGCGGAATCCGCAATGCCTCGTTGAGCGAGATCATCACCGCGCTAGAATAGGCGTTCGTCGTTCGCCGAACTTCCGTTCTCCTGCGCACGCAGGAGGCCAGGGTCAAGATCGGCGCATTCTGTTATCCTGGGCTCCTGCGTTCGCAGGAGAACGGGAGCTTGGCATCAGCGCGGTACACTCGCGCCCCAAAACCAGAAAGGGCGGCCCGTTGCCGGACCGCCCTTCTGATACGCAGATACTGAAAGCGAAATTAGCGCTTCGAGAACTGGAAGCTACGACGGGCCTTCGCCTTGCCGTACTTCTTGCGCTCGACGACGCGGCTATCGCGGGTCAGGAAGCCTGCCGACTTGACCGTTGCGCGCAGCACTGGCTCGAAGCGGGTCAGGGCCTGGCTGATGCCGTGCTTGACCGCGCCGGCCTGGCCCGAAAGGCCACCGCCCTTGACGGTGCAGACGACGTCGTACTGACCTTCGCGCTCGGTGATGCCGAACACCTGATTGATGACGAGACGCAGCGTCGGACGTGCGAAATACACTTCCTGGTCACGACCGTTGATCGTGATCTTGCCGGTACCGGGCTTGACCCAGACGCGTGCGACGGCGTCCTTACGACGGCCGGTCGCATAAGCGCGGCCCTGCTTGTCGAGGATCTGCTCGCGCAAAGGCATCGGCTCGCGGACGGGCTCGTTCGAGACCGGTGCTGCGATTTCGCCTTCGCTGGTCGGCAGAGCCTGCTCGGCAGGGGCAGCCGGCGCGGGCTGGTTGGTCAGGCTCGCGAGATCGGCGAGCGACTGGCGGTTGTCGGACATTATGCGCCCACCTTGTTCTTGCGGTTCATGCTGCCGATGTCGAGCACGGCAGGGTTCTGTGCCTCGTGCGGATGCTCGGTGCCCTTGAAGATACGCAGGTTGCGCATCTGCTCACGACCCAGCGGGCCGCGCGGGATCATGCGCTCTACAGCCTTTTCGAGAACGCGCTCCGGGAAGCGGCCGTCGAGGACCTTGGCAGCCGTGATGCCCTTGATGCCCCCGGCGTAACCGGTGTGCTTGTAATAGATCTTCTTCGCGGCCTTGTTGCCGGTGAAGCGGATCTTGTCGGCGTTGATCACGACGACGTTGTCACCGCAATCGACATGCGGGGTGAACGACACCTTGTGCTTGCCGCGCAGGACGTTGGCGATGATCGATGCGGCACGACCGACGACGAGACCTTCCGCGTCGACGATATGCCACTGCTTCTCCACCTCGGCCGGCTTTGCCGACTTGGTGGTCTTCATGAGCGCCTTCATGGGCGTTAGACCTTCCAGATTGAATGCAAGCGCACCAAGGGAAGATCCCGCAGCGCGAATGCCGGCTTAATGCTGAAAGGGGGGCTTCAAGTCAAGCTTTCCGCCGGTTTCCTGACGGGTATTATTATACCCGCTGCTTCAGGCGGGGTGCGCTGCCGACGGCATGAGCGGCAAACATGGCGGCGATCAGGAGGAGTGCCGCGTTGCCCTGGTGCGCGACCGCGACGTCGATCTGCACACCGGTCATCAGCGTGGCGATGCCAAGCATGATCTGCAGCGTGACGAGCCCGACGACGAAGAACCCCGCGCTGCTGCCGGTCTTGGTCGCCTTGATCGCCAGCCAGATCAGCCCGGCGGCGGCGGCGAACGCGAACCAGCGATGGATGAACTGGACGACGATCGGGTTGTCGACCGCGTTGCTCCAGGCGGGGTTCACCATCGGCACGTCGGCGGGGAACAGGCCGTCACCCATCAGCGGCCAGCTCGCAAACGCATAGCCCGCGTCAAGTCCTGCGGTAAACGCGCCATAGACGAGCTGCACGAACAGCAGCGCCAGCGCGAGAATCGCTACGGGTGCGAGGCGGGCAGGGGCGGCGAGCGGATTGCGGTGCAGCGCCATCAGGTCGAGTGCGGTCCAGACGATCCCGGCAAGGATCGTCAGCGCGGTCAGCAGATGCACGGCCAGACGGATGTGGCTGACGTCGGTCCGCACCGACAGGCCCGAGGCGACCATCCACCAGCCGATCGCACCCTGGAACGCGCCGAGTGCCAGCAGCGCCGACAAGCGCCAGCCATAGCCGACCGGGATCCGCTTGCGCACCGCGAACCAGATCAGCGGCGCCGCGAAGGCGAGGCCGATCAGTCGACCCCACAGCCGGTGTAGATATTCCCAGAAGAAGATCGCCTTGAACCCGGACACGGTCATGTCGGCGTTGAACGCGGCATATTCGGGGATGCGCTTGTAGGCGGCAAACTCGGCCTGCCACTGGGCGTCGTTGAGCGGCGGGATGATCCCGCTGATCGGCTTCCACTGCGTGATCGACAGCCCCGACTCGGTCAGCCGTGTGATCCCGCCGATGACGACCATCGCGACGATCAGCCCCGCGACCGTATACAGCCACAGGGCGACGGAGCGGGGACGGGCTCTGGTGAGAAAGGCGGCGCTAGGTTGAAGCATGGCCGCGTATTACTCCCCTGACGGGCGCGGCGCCATCGCTTCGTGCTGCGCCATTGCTTCATGTTGCTGGAGCCGATCGAGGGCCAAGACTCCAGTAGCCGCTGCACTCTACTTCATTGTTCTCCCGCGAAGGCGGGAGCCCAGACTGGGTCCCCGCCTTCGCGGGGAAACAAGGAGGATGGCGCGACGTTACATGGTCATGGTCTCGCGAGACGGCGACGAAAACCCACACCAGCACCCAAGAAAATTGGCAATGTAATGTTGTATCCTTTCAACCGCCCGTCTATATCCAACGAACGATGACGCCTTCGGCCAGCCATACCCACCGCTTCGCCGGTCTCGATCGCTATGCGATCGGGCTTTCCGGCCTGTGCATGGTGCACTGCCTCGCGACGTCGGTGCTGGTCGCGTTGATGTCGACCGCGAGCGGGTTCCTGCTCGATCCGATCTTCCACGAAGTCGGCCTGACGATCGCGATCGGTCTCGGTGCGCTCGCGCTTGGTCGCGGCGTGCTTAATCACGGCTATATGATGCCCGCCGCGATGGGCGCGCTCGGGCTCGGCATCATGGCGGGCGCGATGACGCTGCCGCACGACAGCGGCGGCGGCGAGACCTTGTGGACGATCGTCGGCGTCGGCCTGCTCGCGTTCGGCCACGATCTCAACCGGCGCGCTGCCACGTGACTCGGGAGATCTGAGCGGGTTGCTGGAACCCTTCCGGCATCCTACTTCATCCAGCATGGCGCACGCTCACAATCATACCGAACCGCAAGGCGCCGATCTCACCGTCGCAGCGCAGACGACGCTCGAAAAGGCTGGCGAGCAATGGACGTCGATGCGCGCGAGCGTGTTCGCTGCACTCGCAAGTTTTGATAAACCCGCCTCCGCCTACGATATTGCGGAAGCCGTTTCGAAATCCGAAGGCCGCCGGGTCGCCGCGAACAGCGTGTATCGCATCCTCGACCTGTTCGTCGGCGCGAACCTCGCGCGGCGGGTCGAGAGCGCCAACGCCTATGTCGCCAACGCGCACCCTGATTGCCTCCACGACTGCATCTTCCTGGTCTGCGACTCGTGCGGCCAGACCACGCATCTCGACAACGACACGATTACCAAGGGCGTCCGCAGTGCGGCGGAGGCGGCAGGCTTCTCCCCGGTCCGCCCGGTGATCGAAGTTCGCGGTCGTTGCGCGGAGTGCGAAGTAAAGTAGCCTCCTTCCCTCCGTCATGCCGGGCTCGTTCCGGCATCCACCGTTCCGCACACTCGATAGACGTAATTTTGCGGCACCGTGCCCCCGGAACAGGTCCGGGGTGACGGGACGTGTGGGGTAAGGTTCTACCCCAGATCCTTCCCCATCCGGATCATCGGCACAGGGACAAGCCCTGGCGTCTCGATCCGCTCGATCGGCATATACCCGCACGCCCGGTAGAGCGGTTCCCCCGCCAGCGTTGCCATCATTTCCGCCCGAGCAAACCCGGCCTCACGCGCTGCGGTCTCGCAAACCGACAACACCAGCCGCCCGACACCCCGCCGCGTAAAATCCGGATCGGTATACATCGCGCGGATCCGCGCCGCATCGCGCGTCGGGTCCAGCAACGCCGCATCGCGCAACGCCGTGCTGTGATCGCCACCATACAGCGTCGCTCGCCGACTCCATCCACCACATCCCGCCAGCCGCCCGTCCAGCTCCACCAGCAGATACGTTCCGTCCGCGATCAGTTGCGTGTCGAGTCCCATCACTGCGCGGCTTGCCTCGACCTGCGCCGGCGTCAGGAAGTCCCTCTGCAACGCGCCGATCGCGCGTGCCATCAGCGCGGCGATCGCCGGGATATCTGCCTCATCGGCAACGCGGTGTGTAAAGTTCATAATTGTGCACTTTCCGAGCGATTTCAGTGCGAATGCTACGCCATGACACGGTAACAATCGACACGATACGCGCGCTGCATTAAGCCCGTGTGATGGCCGACCTTCCTTCGACACCGCTGCTCGACACCGTTTCGACGCCCGCCGACCTCCGCAAGCTGCGCCCGGACCAGCTCCGCCAACTTGCTGACGAACTGCGTACCGAGACGATTTCCGCGGTCGGCACCACCGGCGGCCATCTCGGTTCGGGCCTCGGCGTGGTCGAGTTGACCACCGCGATCCACTATGTCTTCGACACGCCGCGCGACCGACTGGTGTGGGATGTCGGTCACCAATGCTATCCGCACAAGATCCTGACCGGGCGCCGCGATCGGATTCGCACGCTGCGGCAGGGCGGGGGCCTCAGCGGATTCACCAAGCGTAGCGAGAGCGAATACGACCCGTTCGGTGCTGCGCATTCCTCGACCTCGATCTCGGCCGCGCTCGGCTTTGCCGTCGCCAACAAGATCGCGGGCACCCCCGGCAAGGGGATCGCCGTGATCGGCGACGGGGCGATGTCGGCGGGCATGGCGTATGAGGCGATGAACAACGCCGCGCAGGCGGGCAACCGCCTCGTCGTGATCCTCAACGACAACGACATGTCGATCGCGCCCCCAGTGGGCGGATTGTCGGCATATCTCAGTCGGATCGTGTCGAGCCGCGAGTTTCTCGGCTTCCGCGATCTGGCGCGCAAGCTCGCCAGGCGGCTGCCACGGCCAATCGCCAGCGGCATGCGCAAAACCGACGAATTCGCGCGCGGGATGACGATGGGCGGCACGCTGTTCGAGGAACTCGGCTTCTATTATGTCGGCCCGATCGACGGCCATAACCTCGAACACCTGATCCCCGTGCTCGAGAATGTCCGCGATGCCGAGGAAGGTCCGATTCTCGTCCACGTCGTCACCAAGAAGGGCAAGGGCTACGCCCCCGCCGAGGCCGCCGCGGACAAGTATCACGGCGTCCAGAAGTTCGACGTGATCTCCGGCGTGCAGACCAAGGCGCCCCCTGGCCCGCCGCAATACCAGAACGTCTTCGGCGCGCAGCTCGTCGCCGAGGCTGCGAAGGACCCGCGGATCTGCGCGATTACGGCGGCAATGCCGTCGGGCACCGGGCTCGACGCGTTCGCCAAGGCCTATCCCGACCGGTTCTTCGACGTCGGCATCGCCGAACAGCACGGCGTGACCTTCGCGGCCGGTCTCGCCGCGCAGGGGATGCGGCCGTTCTGCGCGATCTATTCGACGTTCCTCCAGCGCGCGTACGATCAGGTCGTGCACGACGTCGCGATCCAGAACCTGCCGGTCCGTTTCGCGATCGACCGCGCGGGCCTGGTCGGTGCGGACGGCGCGACTCATGCCGGGTCGTTCGACGTTACCTATCTGGCAACGCTGCCGAACTTCGTCGTGATGGCGGCGGCGGACGAGGCCGAACTCGTCCACATGACGCACACGGCGGCGCAGTACGACACCGGGCCGATCGCAGTGCGATACCCGCGCGGCAACGGCACCGGCGTCGCGCTCCCGGAGACTCCGCAACTGCTGGAGATCGGCAAGGGCCGTGTCGTGCGTGAGGGCAAGACCGTCGCGATCCTGTCGCTCGGCACGCGTCTCGAGGAAGCGCTCAAGGCTGCCGAGGTCCTCGAAGCCAAGGGCCTGAGCACCACGGTCGCCGATCTTCGCTTCGCCAAGCCGCTCGACGTCGACCTGATCCGCAAGCTGCTCACCACGCACGAGGTCGCGGTGACGATCGAGGAGAATTCGGTCGGCGGCTTCGGCGCCCACGTGCTGACGATGGCGTCGGACGAGGGGCTCATCGACGGCGGTCTCAAGCTGCGTACGTTGCGTTTGCCCGACGTGTACCAAGATCAGGACAAGCCTGAAGTCCAATATGCCGAAGCCGGTCTCGATGCGACTGCGCTGGTCGACACCGTCCTCAAGGCGCTCCGCCACAATTCGGGCGGGGTTGCCGAAGCGCGGGCATGACCGGACCGACCAAGGGCCTCGTGATCATCGTTCTGGCGGTGATCGTGATGGTGTCGTTGAACATCGCGATGTGGCGGCGGATGCGGGGTGGGCTGGCTGCGGCGAAGGCCGAGCAGGCGGCGAATCCCGAGCTGTTCGATGAGGACGGTTCGCGGATTTCGTAAATTGCCAGGCCTACACACCACCCCGGCGAAGGCCGGGGCCCAGTTGGAAAGGTCGCAGTAACTGGGAATTGCGCTCCGTTAGCGACGTTTTCCAACTGGGCCCCGGCCTTCGCCGGGGTAGTGTACCTTTATACGCGTACGGCTACCCGCCCAAGTAATGCGTCTGTGCGGCATCCGTCGCACTCACCGCGAGAATCGAGCGCGCTTTGCTTGGCGGCAGGGCCTGCCCGCGCCCATCACCACTTGCCGCGATGACCCGCTCCAGCAGATCCTGCCCCTCGCGCCACCAGCCGATCCCGCTCGCGGCATTCAGATGCCCCTGCGGGCCGGCGTCGACGAAGTGACTGCCCCAATCCGCCGCCATGCTGTGCGCGCGTTCCGGCGTGACCCAGGGGTCGTCGCTGCTCGCCACCACGATCGAAGGAAACGGCAACGGCGTGCGCGGGGTCGGTGAGAAGCCCTTCAGTTCGGCCTGCGCGCCGCCACGATCGACGTCCGCCGGCGCCACGAGAAGCGCGCCCGCTACCGGCCAGCCATAAGGTTGTGGGCTAAGTTCGGCCCACCACGCAACGGCGAGACACCCGAGGCTGTGCGCGGCGAGGATCACCGGCGCCTGTGCCAGCCGGATCGCTTCGTCCAACCGCGTGACCCAGGCGTTGCGGTGCGGCGTGTTCCACATGCCAAGCTCGACACGGATCGTGTCGGGCCGGGCATCTTCCCATAGCGTCTGCCAATGCGAAGGACCCGATCCACCAAGGCCGGGTACGGTCAGGATCGTCGGCTGGACGGAATCATACGGTGCGAAAGAACCCACAGCGCTTCTCCTTCTCCAAAACCTCGTTCTTCGAGGTCGGGAGCGTGGCCGAAGGACGCTCTAGGCACGCCATCCGGCTACGATCCCATGCCCTCAACGTAATCCTACTAAACCGATAGGCAATAGGATTGCGGCGAAAGGAAGGCAGCTTGCGGCAATCGGATCGGGCGGCGATAGCGGGCCGATGGCAAAAATACGCGCGGACCAAATGCTGGTCGACAGAGGCCTCGTCGAGTCGCGGACGCGCGCGCAGGCGCTTATCATGGCGGGCCTCGTGTTCGCGGGTACGAAGAAGGTCGAAAAGCCTGGGCAGACGCTCGCGGACGACGTGATGCTCGATGTGCGCGGACGCGACCACCCCTGGGTTTCGCGCGGCGGGATCAAGCTGGCACACGGCCTGGCGCATTTCGGCTGGGACGTGACCGGCGCGGTGGCGATCGACGTCGGTTCGTCGACCGGCGGCTTTACCGACGTCATGCTGAAGAACGGCGTGGCTAAGGTCTACGCGGTCGACAGCGGGACCAACCAGCTGGCCTGGTCGCTCCGGCAGGACGAGCGCGTCATCGTTCACGAACAGACCAGTGCGCGCATCCTCACGCCTGCGCATATCCCCGAGCCCATCGACCTGATCGTGTGCGACGCGAGCTTCATCGGCTTGGCGAAGGTGCTCGAACGGCCGATGTCCTTTGCCAAGCCCGCCGCAAGGCTGATGGCGCTTGTGAAGCCGCAATTCGAAGCAGGCCGCGGCGAAGTGGGGAAGGGCGGCGTCGTCCGCGATACCGCGATTCACCAGCGCGTCTGCGACGAGGTTGCGGCGTGGTTGACGGGCCAGGGGTGGAGCGTGGTCGGGGTGGTCGAGAGCCCGATCACGGGGCCTGAAGGCAATGTGGAGTTCCTGATTGCCGCCTTGCACGGCGAGAGTCCAACTTCGGAACAGCCCGCATCGGCCGTGTCAGGCGATCCCCAAACACCGCTGTCATCCTGACGAACGTCGGGGCCCAGAGCCACGCAGGGCGCGCTCGGTACCCTAGGTCCTGACTTTCGTCAGGATGACGGGAGTGGCGTGAGGCGCTTCCACGCTCGGATCGTAATCGCCCTGCCGTGCCGGAATGAACCACTAGCGGAACGATTCTTCCGCAAGCACGGTTTACCGATCGCAAAATGCGCGGCAGGACGAGCCCGCGTAGAGACGGAAGGATTTGTGTGGGCGGTATCGCTTCGAAGGGCCAGTTGAGGATGTCGTTCCTCCGCTGGGCGGTCGTGACCGTGCCCCTCATCCTGTTGCTGGGCTTCTTGTCCGGTCGATCGGTCAGCGTCGGCAGCGAGAATGCCTGGTACATGGCGCTTGCAAAGCCTGCGCTGAACCCGCCCGGTTGGGCATTCCCGGTCGTGTGGACCTCGCTGTACATCATGATCGGGCTAGCGCTCGCGATGATCCTCAACGCGCGCGGTGCACGGTTGCGAGGGCTTGCCGTTGCGCTGTTCGTCGGCCAGTTCGTGCTCAATCTTGCCTGGACGCCGATATTCTTTGGCGCGCACAAGATCGGGCTGTCGGTACTGGTGATCGTCGCGATGCTTGCGCTGTCGATCGCCGCGACCTTCGTATTCGCGCGCATCCGCCCCGCCGCGGCGTGGCTGATGGTGCCGTATATGGTGTGGATCAGCTTTGCCGGCGTGCTGGCGTTCAGCATCGGGCAGTTGAACCCGGATGCCGAAACCCTTGCACCCGCGCCGCGCACGTCCCAAATGCTGTGACGCAGCAGTCACTGCCACAGTCTTTGGGATTTTGAAGCAATGCAGTCCGAAAACCGCGTGTTCGACGATATCGTCAAGGTCTTGAACGGCGCTGCCGGTACGCTTGCAGGCGTCGGGCGCGAAGCCGGTTCCGGTGCGCGGGAACGTGCGCGTGAATGGCTCGGCGGGCTCGACTTCGTCAGCCGTGAAGAGTTCGATGCGGTCAAGGCGATGGCCGCCGCCGCGCGCGACGAGAACGATGTATTGAAGGCTCGGCTCGATGCGCTTGAGGCCAAATTCGCTGCACAATCGACAGTAGATGCGCCGGCCGGGGCGTCGGTCGACTGACTTTTCCACAGTTTTCCGCAGAATTGGGGCCGATGGGGTTGTCGGGGCGTTTTTGCCTCGGCACCCTTTGTCGTGCGATAAGGACCGCCAGGACCCTATGATGCTCGAACACGCCGACCACGACCACGAAGATGCCGCCCCGATCGACATGCTCGAGAGCTATTACGCTGCGCATGGCTGGGAGCATGAGCGTCACGACGACGAGATCGTCGCGACCGTCAAGGGCAGCTGGACGACGTACGAGTTGCGCGCACTGTGGCGCGAGGACGATAGCGTCCTGCAATTCCTCGCTTTTCCCGACATCAAGGTGCCCGACGAACGGCGCCAGGCGGTGTATGAGACGATGGCGCTGGTGAACGAACAGCTCTGGATCGGGCACTTCGAACTCTGGTCGTCCAGCGGCGTACTGCTGTTTCGCCATGCGGCGATGGTCGATGGCGGCGACGACGGGACGATGTCGTTGGACGCCGCCGAACTGTTGGTCGAATCGGCGATCGAGGAGTGCGAGCGCTTCTATCCCGTGTTCCAGTTCGTGCTGTGGGGCGGCAAGAGCCCCAAGGATGCGATCGCCGCGGCCCTGATCGAAACGCACGGCGAGGCTTGAGCATGGGATTCCCTGACGGTGCGCTGTGGCTGATCGGCTGCGGCAACATGGGCGGCGCGATGCTGCACCGGTGGATCGCGGCCGGGCTCGACCCTGCGACCGTGACGGTGATCACGCGAAGCGGGAAGGGCGCGCCCGAGGGTGTCCGCTCCTTGACCGCCTTGCCGGACGACGAGGCGCCCGCCACGCTGATGCTCGCGCTGAAGCCGCAACAGATCGATGCGGCGCAGGCCTTGCTCGCACCGATGCGGGGGGCTCCGACGCTGTTGTTGTCGATCCTGGCGGGTGTCGACCACGCCGCGCTGACCGAGCGGTTCTCGGCGGATACCATCGTCCGTGCGATGCCCAACCTCCCGGTCGCGATCGGCAAGGGCGTGACGTCGCTCTACACAGTGAGCGCACCCGAGGCGGCGATCGCAGCGGCGGAAGCGTTCGCGGCTCCACTCGGTCACTATGAATGGATCGCGGACGAAGCGCATTTCGACGCGGTGACGGCTTTGGCCGGATGTGGTCCGGGCTTCGTGTTCCGGTTCGCCGATGCGCTCGCCAAGGCTGGTGCCGCTCTGGGATTGCCCGCGGACCAGGCGGCGCGGCTTGCCATCGCCACGCTCGAGGGTTCCGCAATCATGGCGGCCGACGCGGACGTGTCGCCCGCCGTGCTGGCCGACCGCGTCGCCAGTCCGGGCGGGTCGACCCGCGAGGGCATGAACGTCCTCGACCGCGACGACGCGCTGGTCGCGTTGCTCACCGAGACGCTCGCCGCATCCGAACGCCGCAACGCCGAGATGGCCGCCGCCGCGCGCTAGACTGAGATGGAATATTGGCTGGGGCGGCAGGGTTCGAACCTGCGCATGGCGGCATCAAAAGCCGCTGCCTTACCACTTGGCGACGCCCCAACAGAGGCGGCCTTATAGCGGGGCAGCGGCGCGTGAAAAGCCCTTGCGAACGTCAATCGGCGAGATGATGCAGCCAGTTGTTGTCGTCGGGCGCCGTGCCGCGCTGGATCGAGACCAGCGCGTCGCGCATCCGCATCGTCAGCGCGCCTGGACCACCGCTACCGATCGTGAAACGGCCCTCGGGGCTCGCCACCGTACCGATGGGCGTCACCACCGCCGCCGTGCCGCAGGCGAACGCCTCGACCAGCCGCCCGCTGGCCGCGTCGGCGCGCCACTGGTCGATCGTGTAGCCTTCCTCGCGAACCTCGATGCCCTGTGCCCGCGCGAGCGTCAGGATCGAGTCGCGCGTGATGCCGGGCAGGATCGTGCCGGTCAGCGCCGGTGTCGCCATGCTGCCGTCGTCGAACACGAAGAAGATGTTCATGCCGCCCAGTTCCTCGACCCAGCGGCGCTCGGCCGCATCGAGGAACACCACCTGATCGCACCCGTTGCGGATCGCCTCGGACTGCGCGAGCAGGCTGGCGGCGTAGTTGCCGCCGCATTTGGCCGCACCCGTGCCGCCCTGCGCCGCCCGCGTATATTGCTGGCTGACCCAGATCGACACGGTCGGGGCACCGCCCTTGAAATACGCACCGACCGACGAGGCGAGCACCATGTAGAGATATTCCGACGACGGCTTCACGCCGAGGAATACTTCGGAGGCGAACATGAACGGGCGCAGGTACAGCGCGCCGCCGTCGCTGTCCGGGATCCAGTTCGCGTCGGCCTTGACGAGGCGCTCGACCGATTCGAGGAACAACTCCGTCGGCAGTTCGGGCATCGCGAGGCGGCGCGCCGAATCCTGGAACCGGCGCGCATTGGCCTCCGGACGGAACAGCGCGGTGCCGCCGTCGGCGAGCCGATACGCCTTCATCCCCTCGAAGATCTCCTGCGCGTAATGCAGCACCGACGACGCCGGATCGATCGTCAGCGGCGCGCGGGCGGTGATGCGTGCGTCATGCCAACCCTCGGTATCGCTGTAGCGGATCATCGCCATGTGATCGGTGAAAACTCGGCCGAAACCGGGGTCGATCAGCCGTTTCGCGCGCTCGTTCGCCTCTACAGGAGTAGCGTTCGGTTCGTGCCGGAAGGTTGCGGATTGCGCAAATGCGGGAGCGGACATCGAAATTCTCTCTCGTGGCGGGTTGCCGACGACTACGGGCGATGTCTAAACCGGTCAACATGTCTGCCACAGCGTCGTCTGCTTCACCCCTGTTCCTTCGGGAACCCGAACTCCGCCGCGGTATGGAACTGCTGTATTTCGGCTATAGTCACCTGACTCGGTCGATCGATCAGGGATTGGCCGAGGAGGGATTGGGGCGCGCCCACCACCGCGCGTTGTATTTCATTGCGCGCAAGCCTGACATGACGGTGAGCGAACTCCTGTCGCTGCTGGCGATCACCAAGCAGTCGCTGGGTCGCGTGCTGAACGAACTCGCCGATCGCAAGCTGGTCGAGACGCGACCCGGCGAGCGCGATCGTCGCCAGCGCCTGCTGCGGCTGACGGCCGAGGGCGCGAAGATGGAGCGGGAATTGTTCGAGGCGGCACGGGTACGGATGGCGGCGGCCTATGCCAATGCAGGGCAGGGGGCCGTGTCCGGTTTCTGGGCGGTGCTAGAGGGACTGGTACCCGAGAGCGAACGATCGCAGGTGTTCGGATTGCGCGGATAGGACCGGTAAGCCGGTGAGCCCGGCGGGACAATTTCCGTTGACGTCGCCGCCGGGGTTGTGGCACTCGGCGCTCGATCGAGATCGGGTCTGCCGGGCGGACCGATCGACGTTTCGCGGGTGTAGCTCAATGGTAGAGCTTTTGCTTCCCAAGCAAGTGACGAGGGTTCGATTCCCTTCACCCGCTCCACATTTTCACGGACATTGACGGTATCGCCTCTATCAGCGCCCGATGCCGGCGCTGACGATCGCGTCCGCCCACAGGCGATACCCGGCTTCGTTCGGATGCGTGCCGTCGGGTAATAGATCACGGTCGAGATTGCCGTCCGGCTTCAGGAATTTCGCGCCGATATCGATGTAGCGGATTGCCCGGTCGTGGCCGAAGCGTGCCATCAGCAACCGGTTGGTCTGCGCGATCGCCAGGCGGAGTGGATCGGCTGGCGTATCGCCGCGCGGGAAGATCGCCATCAGCGCGACGCGACTGCGCGGCGATTTCGCCTGGATCTCGCGCAGGATCGCCTCGATGCCGGATACGACTTCGGCGGGCGTGCTGGCGCGGGCATTGTCGGTGCCGGTCAGGTTGTTCGTGCCGATATTGAGCACCACCCATTCCGGTGCCATGCCGTCGAACTCGCCGGCACGCAGGCGCCACAACACGTTCTGCGTCCGATCCCAGCCAAAGCCGAGATTGGCGACCGGCGCAGTACCGAAGGCGCGCCGCCAGGCTTCGGGACCGCTGACGCGCGCAGCCGTCGGTTGGCCCGCCCAGAAATGCGTGATCGAATCGCCGATCATGACGATCCGCGGCGTCATGGCGTTCAGCGCGAGCACGTCGCGGTGCCGCGCATACCAGTCGTAGGAATCCATCTCGAGCCGTGGCACGGGAATGACCGCGGTATCGATGTCGGTCATCGACGTCAGCGGCACGCGCGGCGGCTCGCCGATCAACTTCGCCAAAGTCGGTTCGATCGCCTCCGCCATCATCCGCTGGCCGTTGGTGTCGGGATGCAGCGGTTTGCCATGCTGGGGCAGGCGCGGATCGTAGAACAGCGTATCGTTCAACGTGCCGTCGGGTTTGCGGAAGATGGCGCCGATATCGAGATACGCGACACGCGGATCGACGGCGTAGCGCTTGGCGAGATAGATGTTCACCGCTGCGTCGCTCGCCGTTTTTGCCGGCGTGATCGCGCTGGGCAGCAGTCCGAGCAGGAGTATCCTCGTGTCGGGCAGGCGCTGTTTCAGGTCGTCGACCACCGCATCGATACCGGCTCGGGTCTGCTCGGCGGTCCGTCCCGCGCTACCCGTGTCGTTGGTCCCGATCAGCAGCACGACCGCCTTGGGGTGAAGCCCCGCGACTTCACCGTGCTGGAGGCGCCACAGGACGTTCGCCGTCGTATCACCGCTGAAGCCTAGGTTCAGCGCGTGGCGGGGTGCGTAGAAGGTCGCCCAGGTCGGTGCGAAATTCTCGTCCGGCAGCACAGCCTTGTCATAATTATTGGTGATCGAATCGCCGATCAGGACGACCGCGGGATCGGGGTGCTGGGCGACCGTTGCCAGGATTGCCGCATGGCGACCTGCCCACCAGCCTTGATCGAGACGACCGTTGGCGGGGACCGCCACGCTCGTCGTGGCCGGCTTCGGCTGTGCACCGAGTGGCGCCGAGGCACCGCAGGCGATGACGGCCAACAGCCAGAGCATCCGGGCAGGGCGGGCGATGCGGCGAGATATCGATGGTGTCATGCGGCTACATAGCCGGATGACGCGGGCTTGGCTCAACTAAACCCGTGGCTCAACTAAACCCGTGGCTCAACTAAACCCGTGGCTCAACTAAACAGCGTATCCGGCGGCATCAGCGTATCGGCGATCTCCACAGCGGTCGGATGGCGCAGCACCGTGATCGTATCGGCGTCCCAGGCGATCAGGCCGTGCTCGGCAAACTGCCCCAGCCAATAGTCCATGCACCACCGCCCCCATGTCGCTCGAAACAATCTGGCGTTGCGGACGATCGCGTCGAAATGCTGGTAGGCGGGCGTGTGGACGGCATGATGCTGGTGATAGGCGCGCGCTCCCCCGACCCACCACATCGGCACCGCGGCATTTTCCAGTCGCGCGGCGAAGTCGGTCTCCTCGCCGCCATAGCCGACATAACGCTCGTCCATGCCCCCCGCACGCGCCCAATCGACAGCCGAGATAGCGAACGACAGGCCCCATAGCTCGCCGTGGTTGGGCGTGGGACGTATCTCGTCGGACGCGATCGGTGGCTTGGCGGGATGTCGGACACCGACGCTGTCGAGCTTGGCGAAGTCGAGCCCGCCCCGCAGCGCGTCGGCAGGGAGGTACAGGACTTCGCCCAGGCGGATGCCGCCGGGCCATGATGCCGTGGCAACATAGCGTTCGACCAGCGTGGGGGAGGGGATGCAGTCGACGTCGAGGAAGATCAGGTGCTCGCCCACCGCCGCGGCAGCGGCGCGATTGCGGGCTGCTGCAAGCGGCATGGCGTCGCCCTCGACGAAGACTTCGCGAACGGGGAAGTCGGTCTCGGGCAAGTCGTCATGCGCACCAGTCTGCATGTACGCGATGACGAGTTCGTCGGGTTTCCGCGTCGAGGCGTTGAGCCCCGCGATCAGGTTGGCCAGATGAACACGGCGGCCGCGAACGAGCGTCAGGACGCTGACCGTCGACGCGCTCACGACGCCTTCCTGATCCCCATGCCGGCGCCCCGGAAATACGCCACGCCTTCGATCACGCCCCGCGCGTGGTGGCCGACCGCGACATAACCGTGCGCGAGATCGGCGCGCGTGCCGAGCCCATCGGAGTAATTGCCGACGATGATCGCGTGTCGCGACGATCGCAGCATCTCGATATCGTTGCCGCTGTCGCCCGCAACGATCACCTGCCGAGGTTCCAGTCCCAGCCGGCGGCGGACGTGCTCGACGGCGGTACCCTTCGATGCGGCATGCGGGAGGATGTCGAGATAGCGGCCGTGGCTCTGGATGATCGAACAGCTATGGCCGTGCTCCGCCAGCAAGGCGCGCACGCGTTCCGCCGCCGCCATGTCGCCGTCTGCGAAATAGCTGAGCTTGAACCGGCGTTGTTCGAGCGGGCTCTGCGGTGTCAGCCCGGCGTGGCGACCGATCAACGCGGCCACCGCATCGCGGTCCCAGCCGGCGGCGATGATCCCGTCCCATTCGGTGTCGCGGTCGTACACGGCACCGCCCAGCGTCCGGTAATAGATCTCGGAGCCGACCGAGGTGATGAGGATCTCCGGCTGTGGCGCATCGTGCTGGCCGAGCACCGCCATCGCGCTGTGGAAGCTCCGCCCGGTGGCGATCGCGAACGCGACGTCGGATTGCGCGCGGTGCCATCTGGCGAAGTCGCCGACGCCGTCGGCGCAACCGATCAGCGTTCCGTCGATATCCGATACGAGCAGCAGATCGGGCACGCGCTCGACCGCCGTCGCGGGGTCCGCCCCGACGACTTCGCCGAGCAGCCCGGCGTAGAGCTGCACGTGCCGGTCCCAGTCATACGCGCGGATCGCGACCGAACCGGCGGCGGAGTAACGCGACCACAGGATCGGATCGTCGAGGATCTTCGCGATCGCATCGGTGATCGCCGACGGTGAGCGCGGATCGACGAGGATGCCGTTGCCGCACGTCTCGACGATGTCGTTGGGCCCGCCGCTATCGGTGGCGACCACGGGCAATCCGCTCGCCGCCGCTTCGAGCAGGGTCAGCCCGAACGGTTCGTTGAGCGCCGGGTTGACGAACACGCCGCGCCGGGTGCGCGCATGGGCATAGATCGCGGCGACGTCGTTCGGGTGATGCTGCTTGGGGTAGGACACCTTGCCGTACAGGTCGTAGCGGTCGATCAACTGCAGCAGCTCGGCGATGTTGTCGCGAATCTCCGGCTCCAGCGTGGTGCTGTCGTCGCGCGTTCCGGCCAGGATCACCAGGTTGGCGGCGGCCTGCAACGCCGGCGACCGGCCATAGGCGTGGACCAGCGCCGCGAGGTTCTTCTTGGTCACCGGGCGCGCGATCGCCAGGATGACGGGTTTGGTCGGGTCGTCCAAGAAGCGGTTTATCGTTGCATCGACGCGTGGATCGGTGCGGCAATTGGCGAATTGCTTCAGGTCGCTACCCGGGGCGAATACGCGGATCCGACCCGGATCATACGCCGCGTAATCGGCATATTGCACCTCGGCTTCGTCGCGCGACGAGGCGATGATCGCGGCGGCGCCGGCAATGGCTTCCTCTTCGATCGCGATGCGGCGGTCGAGGCCCGCGGTTTCCGCACAGTCACGATCGAACGCCGCACGCTTCACACGTCCCAGCGAATGGGCGGTAAACACGTACGGAATGCCGGTGCGTGCGGACACCCGCGCGGCGATCAGCCCCGCATCGGCATAATGCGCGTGCATGACGTCGGGCGCACGGTCCAGCGTGGCGATGTGGGCCACGAGGGCCTCGACCAGACTATCATGCTCGGTCCAGAGGTCTTCCTTGACGAGATACGCATCCGACGCCGTCTGGAGGCGAACGATCCGCGTCGTTCCGTCGATCGTCTCGATCGGTTCGGCATAGCATTCGGCATACACCGCATGACGGAAAGCGCGCGTGACGATCTCCATCCGGTCGATGGCGGGATTGCGGCCGCTGGCTGCGACCAGATCGAGCAGGTACCGGATGTGACCCCCGGTATCCGCGGTAATCCCGTATTCGACGTCGGTGCCACGCAAACATCCCTGCAACGCGATATGTAGTACGAACACCCTTCCCCCATTCATCTGCAATTCACTTGAGGAACCGCTGGTCGGGTTGCCGAGTTCCGGGGCAATGATACTTAACCCACGTATATTGATGCAGGTTATTGCGTTCTCTTCAGCGCATCGGTCGTTCTTGGACCACTCGGCGTGAAGATCGCTCTACTCACCTGGGCCTATCCCCCTGAAAAGAGCGGACTTACCCGCGCCGCACGTGAAATTGCGCAGTCGCTGGCAGAGGCTGGCAACGATGTTTGCGTGTTCACGATGGACCGCCGCGAAGACAGCCGCGACGGCCGGGTTTCGGTCGTTGGCTGTGGATTGCGCGAGGGGTCGCTGGCCGCTCGGCTGCGCAGAATGGCCGGTGTCGGGCATCTGGTCGCGCCGGTCGCGTTCCGCCGTGCAGTCGCGCGCGAGCATCGTCGGGCACCGTTCGCCGTGGTCGAGGCAACCAACTGGTACGCGCCGGGGCTGGCGATCGCGCTGTCTGGTCCTGCGCCGCTGGTAACGCGCAATTCGACACCGGCGGCGACCTCTGCCGAAACCGTGACGAGCCTGCGCGACCGGTTCGACCGACGGGTCGCGATGCTGGCGGAACGCATCGCCGCGCGGTTCAGCAAGGCACTGATCTCGAACACGCAACTCCACGGCGAAAAGATCGCCGCGCTGTACGGCGTCGCGGCGCCCGGCGAGGGTGCGCGCCACGCGGTGATCGGACTCAGCCTGCCGCCGGAAATCGTCGCGCGCGGTACGGCCGCGACCTACCCGGTCGGCGAGCCGGTCCAGTTGCTGTTCGTCGGCCGCGACGAGCATCGCAAGGGCTTCGACGCGCTGATCATGGCGCTCAGCATCCTGTCGAAGCGCGCCGACTCCGGGATGCGCGAGTTCCGGCTGACGATCGTCGGCGTGCACGCGAACGACGTCGGCGCGATCCCCGCCTCGGTTCGCGCGCGCCTGACCTGCCACCACCGCGTCAACGAACCCATGCTGCACGACCTGATGGAAGCCGCGCACGTGATCGTCGCACCGTCGCGGTACGAGAGCTTCGGACTGGTGTATCAGGAGGCGATGATGTTCGGTCGCCCGGTCGTCGCCTGCGCCGAGGACCCGAGCGCGCGGCTGTTCATCGGCGAGAGCGGGGCAGGGCTGCTCGCGAGGACCTGCACCGGTGACGATCTGGCGACGCAGGTGCAGCGGCTGATCGAGGATCCGGCGCTGCGCACGCGGTATGCGGCGGCCAGTCGTCGCGCCTCTGGGATGTTCACGCGTGACACGCTCGGCGCGCAGACGGTCGCGGTCTATCGCACCGCGACGGAATCGAAGGCCGCGAGCAGCAACGCCTCGTCCTCGGGTCGGCCCGCACCGGCCGACATCGCCTCGTAGACCCGCGTCCGCTCGCGCACCCGCTCGCCGTCGAGCCGGTGTTCGAGCGCACCGGCCAGCGCCAGCGAGCTTTCGACGAACGGCAGGACGGGGCGTTCATGGACGCGACCGGCGAAGCGGATGTCGCTGCGGTTGAGACGGTACTGGATGTCGGGATACGATGCCGATTGCACGCCATCGACCATGTTGCGGCGGGGCAAGCCGAGCGACCGCAGTCCGTCGCGGTCCGCCGCCGCGACCAGCCAGCCGAGCGCGTCGAGCAAGGCGGCGTCGGGCCGCTCGTCGGTATCGATCTGCAACACCCAATCGGTCTGCACTGCGTCCTGGAGGCGGTTGCGTTGGCCCGCGAAATCGCCGGCGAGCGGGTGATGGGCAACCTCGATCCACGGGAGACGCTCGGCGAGTTCACCGGCCTCAGCTGCCGTACCGTCGAGCAGCACGACGATTGTGGGGAAGGCGTCGCGGTAGCGGGTGGCGATCTCGACGATGTCGGCGCTATCGGCGGGGCGCGCCATGATGCCGAGCCCTGTCGCGTGAGGCACGGTCGTCGCGGGAGTCGCATGCGCTCGACCGGGACGGTAATCCGGCGGGAAGCGGACATCGCCCCGCGCAACGGCGACCGGCTCCACCGCGAATCCGAACCGCCATGCCGCGTTCCGCAACCCTGCCGGGTCGAGCATCCAGCGCTCTGCCGGATCGCCCTCCAGATCGACAAGCCCGCTTTCTAGCTTTGCGACGATCTCGTTTGCAACCGCACCGACTTCGCTCACGTCGCGCACCAGCAGGCGGCAATGGCTACATTCGCACCAGTCCGCACGCGCGCGCCAGTCCCAGTTTCCGCATATCGAGCATCGTAATCGCATGGTTCCGGCAACCCGCCGCGCGGGCGAGCGGTTCCCCACGGCGCTCGTCGCCACCCGGCCTATTGCCCCTTACCGCAGGATAACGGGGGAGCGCTCAGTACCCGAGCGCATGCGCCAGCGTCAGCAGGAGCCAGTATAGCCCGCCCGACAGCAGCATCGCCACCGGCAGCGTCATCACCCACGCGAGTGCCATGTTCATCACGGTCCTGCGCTGCAACCCGGCGCCGTTCGCGACACTCGCGCCCGCAACGCCCGACGACAGGATGTGCGTTGTCGACACCGGCATGCCATACTTCACCGCCAGCAGGATCGTCGCTGCGGCCACCAGTTCGGCCGACGCGCCCATTCCGTAGGTCAGGTGCGTCTTGCCGATCCGTTCGCCGACGGTGACGACGATCCGCTTCCACCCGACCATCGTGCCCAGCCCGAGCGCCAGCGCGACCGTCACCTTCACCCATGTCGGAATGTACCGCGTGCCCTGTTCCAGCTTGCCGCTGTAGCTATTCAGCGTCGTGATCTCCTGCGCGGTGAAGCGGCTCTGCGCGGCCTTGTCGGCGGCGATCAGCTTGGTCGTGTCGAGCACCAGATACATGTCGTTGCGCAGGTTGGGCGTCGCCGCGGCCGGCACCTTGCCGAGCGAACCATAGCCCGCGATCCGGCTCGATACGTCGTCCGACAACGTCGCCAGCGCACCATAGACGACCGGATCGGCAACCCGCTTCGATTTCAGCGCCTGCGTGACGGCGGTGCGGGCCGCACCCACGTTCGCCGGCGTGCCGTCGGCATGCGCGACATACGCCGCCGATGCCGCCTGCGCTGCCTGGACGAACGCCGGGGTCGCGCTTTCCGGCATGGTCCGGTTGAGCGCATAGGCGGTCGGCGCGCAGCCGATCAGGATGAGCATGATGAGGCCCATGCCCTTCTGCCCGTCATTGCTGCCGTGCGCGAAGCTGACCGCGGTGCAGGTGCCGATCAGCAGCGCACGGATGCCGCGCGGCGGTGGCGTCTGGCCCTTGGGTGCCTCGTACAGCGTCTTGTCGCGCAGGAACCGCTTCATCACGAGCAGCAGCAACAGCGCGCCGACGAAGCCGATCACCGGGCTGAACGCGAGCGCGGAGAGCACTTTCCACACCTGCGTCATGTCGACGCCCGACGTTCCGTCCGAACCGCCGCTGATCAACTGGTTGGCGAGCCCGACGCCGAGGATCGACCCGATCAATGCGTGGCTCGACGAATTGGGCAGTCCGACCGCCCAGGTCGCGAGGTTCCAGAGGATCGCCGCAAGCAGCAGCGCGAAGATCATCGCGAACCCGCCCGCGCTGCCGACGTTGAGGATCAGGTCGACCGGCAACAGCGTGACGATCGAATAGGCGACCGCCCCCGACGACAGCATCACCCCGAGAAAGTTGAAGAAGCCCGACCACACGACCGCGAACGGTGCCGGCATCGAATGCGTGTAGATGACGGTGGCGACTGCATTGGCGGTGTCGTGAAAGCCGTTCACGAACTCGAACCCGAGTGCGATCAGCAACGCGAGCGCGAGAAATGCGAACGCACCGCCCGCCAACGTCTCGCCGACCTGCGCGGTATCGGTGGCGATGCTGATCCCCGCATAGGCCAGTCCGCCGAGCAGTATCGCGAAGAATATCCATCGCCCCGACGGATGCAGCGAATGATCGAGCTTCGGGCCGCTACGGGGCGCCGAAGCGATCGCATCCGCGGTGAGTGTGGTGGTAGCCATATCGCGTGCAGTCGGCCCTAACGGTGACAACTTTATGACAGGCCCGGTCAAGACGTCGCGGGGGGCTGGCCCGAAGACGGGGCGGCAGCCGTGCCGCCCCGTTCGCGGGTCATCGCGCTGCGACGATGCTCGCCAGCTGCACGCCGTTGCGTCCGAGCAAGGCCGCGACCTGGAGGCCGGCGTCCTTGGTCATCTCCCGTCGGCATTGCTGCGAGTCGCCAAGGGCGTGGAGGCCGGCGGTACGGGGTGCGCATGCGGCGTTGATCGCGGATTGCACGCGGCGCCGGAATGCCGTCCGCCCGGCGTCCTTGGTCAGGTCCAGGCCGGCATGGCTGACGCGTACGGAAACCGGATCGCGCAACGGGTCTGCCGCAACGCTGGTGGAAAAAAGGCAAGCGCCGACGATCGCCGCGCAAGCGACGCTGATCGAGATCTTCATGATGATGTCCTCAAATGGTCCTGCGGTCCGCACGCTCGATAGCGCGCGGGCAACGGCTTGCGTCTCGTAAGACCTTTCTGAATGCGGCCTCTGCGATCACGAACCACGTTGCTGGCGCGACGCCTACGCCGCGATCGTTACGCTTGCGCGTCGCTTCCGAGACGATTCGAGGGCAGTGTGCGTTTCAGGATCAATTCGACCGGCGGCGTCGTCAAACGGACAAGGAGACCGGCCACGACCCCCGTTTCCTCGAACGCCGACCCAAACGCGCTGCGGGACCGAGCAAATCGCACGGTCAGCCATATAAAATAGCACGGTCTGGCCTCTCGCCCGCTACACGCCGCCATCCAGACCGCGTCGGTCACATGCCCGGATATCGATCGAACGCTGGCAATGCGGCTACGTCGGTCATCCACGCCAACCGTTCCGCGACCTGGATATGCGCGCCCGGCGCCGCGGCTTCGGGGTCGTCCAGCGTGCACGACTGGATATCGATGATTCCCGGCAGATAGGCGGCGTTGGCGTAGAACAGCCCCGTTCCGCATTGTCCACAGAACTGCCTTCGTCCGCTCGCCGACGATTCGTAGGTCACCGGATCACCCGAAACGGTCACCTGCTCGGTCTTGAACGCGATCCAGCCGACCATCGGCGCGCCTGCGCTGCGACGGCAATCGCCACAATGGCACAGCGCATGATGCTCGGGCTCGCCCGCCGCGACATAGCTGATCGCCCCGCAATGACATCGTCCCGCCAGCATGCTCGCCTCCTTATGATGTTCCTGACTTGTTCCACGTATCGTCGACCTGTGCAAGCCATACCCGCTTGCCCGATCGGCCGCCGTTCCCTACCTGTTCACCGGTGAACCACATCGCCCCTACGTCCGCGCCGCAAGCAGAGCCTCCCTATCTCCGCGGTCTCAATCCGCCGCAGCGTGAGGCAGTGTTGACCACCGACGGCCCCGTGCTGATCATCGCCGGCGCCGGCACCGGCAAGACCGCGGCGCTGACCGCGCGTCTGGCGCACCTGATCTTCACCAAAAAGGCGTGGCCGTCGGAGATCCTCAGCGTCACCTTCACCAACAAGGCCGCGCGCGAGATGCGCGAGCGCGTCGGGCGGCTGGTCGGTGACGCGGTCGAGGGCATGCCGTGGCTCGGCACCTTCCACGCGATCGCTGCCAAGATGCTGCGCCGCCACGCCGAGCTGGTCGGGTTGCAATCGAACTTCACGATCCTCGATACCGACGACCAGTTGCGGTTGCTGAAACAGCTGATCCTCGCTGCCGACATCGACGAGAAGCGCTTCCCGACGCGCAGCCTCGCCGGGCTGATCGACCAGTGGAAGAACAAGGGTCTCGTCCCCGCCGACATCGATGCGGGCGAGAGCGAACGCTATGCCAACGGTCGCGGCGGCGAGCTGTACCAGCAATACCAGACCCGCCTGATCGCGCTGAACGCCTGCGACTTCGGCGACCTGCTGCTCCACATGCTCGTCATCCTGAAGACGCACCGCGACGTGTTGAGCCTGTACCAACAGCGCTTCAAATACATCATGGTCGACGAGTATCAGGACACCAATTCGTCGCAATATCTCTGGCTGCGGCTGCTCGCGCAGGAGCGCAAGAACATCGCCTGCGTCGGTGACGACGATCAGTCGATCTATTCGTGGCGCGGTGCGCAGGTTGAGAACATCCTGAAGTTCGAGCGGGATTTTCCGGGGGCGAAGGTCATCCGGCTGGAGCAGAACTATCGCAGTACGCCGCATATTCTGGGCGCGGCGTCGGGCGTAATCGCCAACAATGGCGGGCGGCTGGGGAAGCAACTCTGGACCGAACTCGACGTTGGCGAGAAGGTGAAGGTCATCGGCGTCTGGGACGGCCCCGAGGAAGCGCGGCGGGTCGGCGAGGAGATCGACATCGTCCGCCGCTCCGGCAAGAGCCTCGACGACGTCGCGATCCTGGTGCGCGCGCAGCACCAGACGCGCGAGTTCGAGGACCGCTTCATCGCGATCGGCATGCCGTACAAGATCGTCGGCGGCTTCCGCTTCTACGAACGCGCCGAGATCCGCGACGCGCTGGCGTACCTCCGTGTCGTCAACCAGCCCGCGGACGACCTCGCCTTCGAACGCATCGTCAACGTCCCCAAGCGCGGCCTCGGCGACAAGGCGGTCGCGCGCATCCACCAGCTCGCGCGCGCCACCGGTACGCCGCTGACGACCGCCGCCGCGCGCATCCTCGACACCGACGAACTGACCGGCGCGGCGAAGAAGTCGCTTGGGCGGCTGGTCGGGGACATCGCCCGCTGGCGCGACATGGCGACCAGCCTGCCGCACGCCGAACTCGCCCGCCAATTGCTCGACGAGAGCGGCTACACCGCGATGTACCAGGCCGAAAAGTCGGTCGAAGCAACCGGCCGTCTGGAGAATCTCAGCGAACTCGTCCGCGCGATGGAGGAATACGACTCGCTCGGCGCGTTCCTCGAACACGTCTCGCTGGTGATGGATAACGAAGGCGGCGCGCAGGACCCGCAGGTCACGATCATGACCATCCACGCCGCCAAGGGCCTCGAATACGACACGGTGTTCCTGGTCGGCTGGGAGGAAGGCCTGTTCCCGTCGCAGCGCTCGCTCGACGAGGGCGGCGTGAAGAGCCTCGAGGAGGAACGCCGCCTGGCCTATGTCGCGATCACGCGCGCACGGCGCTTGGCGGTGATCCTCCACGCCGCCAACCGCCGCATCTACGGCCAATGGAACTCGTCGATCCCCTCGCGCTTCGTCGCCGAACTTCCTGCCGAGCACATCGAAACGGAAACCACCATGTCGGGCGGCGCGAGCCTCTGGCAAGCGAACTGGTCCGATCGCGCCGATCCGTTCGCCGACGTCGCGCGGGGCACGGGTCGGGGGCCGGGCTGGCAACGGGCGGCAGGCACCGGCAGCACCTTCTCCGCCAAACCCGCGCGGGTGGTGGAAAGTCGGGCCAGTGCCGTCAGCCTCGGCAACAAGGGCCGCGACGACCTGTCGCTCGGCATGCGCGTGTTTCACCAGAAGTTCGGCTACGGCGCGATCGCCGAGATCGAGGGCAACAAGCTGGAGATCGACTTCGAAAGCGCGGGTCGGAAACGGGTGATGGATACGTTCGTGACGCTGACGCCTTGAGCGCGGCGTTCACGGATGCCGGAGCCAAACGAACAGCGGTCATCGCGTACCTCCCCCTCCGTCTGGCGAGTGCCAGCCACCCCCCCCCCTGGCGGGGGAGGATTGCAATTTTAGTCGGCTGTGGCTGGCGCCCAGAGTGAGACGGCCAGGTCTTCCAAATAGTCTGCGGCCACCTTTGCCGCGTCGGCATCGTACAGGTCGGCGAGTGCCGCTGGGTCCAGTGCCTTGGCGGCGTCGAGGATGCCGCGCCACGGCGTCAGTGCGCCCGGCCATGCGGGGAGCGCCACTGCCGCGCCCAGTTCGGCCAGCCGCTCGGCCTTGCGGGTCTGCTCGCTGAAATAGCGCCACTCGGGCGCGCACACATAAGGCCGGCCGACGCGGGCGATCTCGTGCACGGTATTGTCGCCGGCGGACGCGATGACGACGTCGGCGGCGGCGATGTGATCGGTCACGCCCGGCACCCAGCCGAGTTCGACGAGGTTGCCGAAATCGGTCTCGTGACCCTCGCGGTGGACGGGTCCGAGCACCAGCCACAGCGCGTCGGGCACGGCGCGCGCGGCCATCGTCAGCGGCGCATAGGGCGTTCCCGCACCGCCGCCGCCGGTCAGGACGACGACGATCTCGCGATCGGGATCGAACCCCAGTTTCGCGCGCGCCTCCGCCTTCGTCGGGACGGCGTCAACGGTCGTGCAGAGGCCGCCGGCATAGCAGGTGTTGGCGCGCACCCAGTCCGGAGTGTCCGCCTGTTCGAGCGCTTCGCCGAACGGTGCGAGCAGGCCGACGCTTGCCTGATACGCGCCGAGATGACCCGGATCGAGCCGGTCGCCGTGCATCCGGATGCTGATTGCGGGCACGCTGGCGATCCGTGCGAGCAAGGCGATCTCGGCGGAGACGTCGACCACGAACAGCGCCGGATCGACGTCGTCGAGATGATCGACGATCGTCCGCATCGTCGCTCGCGTCTTCGCCACGCCGAGCGGGACGCAGTGCATCACCTCGGGCGTCGCTTGCGCGAACAGGCCGGGCGTCGGCACGGGTGCGCCGATCATGTCGGGCAGCGCAGCGATCGTGATGGGCCGCTCGAACCCGTCGAACAGGGAAGGTTTCGCGGTCAGGATCGTCACTGCGCGCGTTGCCGGCAATTCGCGGATGATCGCCATCGCCCGGTTCGCGTGGCCGCGGCCCTGATGATGGATAAAGAAGGTGATCGGCTTGCTCATGGTGCGGTCCCTAGTGTGATCGCCCAAAAACGCGATACAAATGCGCTAATTTACAGCGGCATGGCGTGCGGAGAGTCCAAACGCCGCTTCCGCCTCGGGATCGAGCCACGCGGCGATATGCTCGGCATCGCTAGCATCCAGCGCAGGATAAGGCGTCGGGACATAGGGCGCATGACCTTGCCCCTTGTAGCTGGTGATCGGGACGAACGGCTCGCGGCATGCGATTCCGGTCGCCGCGCCGAGCGCGGCTACGAACGCGCCTGGATCTTGCGCGAACGCATCATAGCCGAGCAACGCCACGTTGTGCGCGCGGCTGGTGAGCGACGACCAGTGGCGAAGCTTCGCGGTGCGCTTGGCGATGCAATTGGCGAAGCGTTCGCCCGTCTCGGGATCGCGTTCGTGCAGCATCTCGCCGCCCTGCATCGGGTGCCCCGGCTCGATATGGCCGAAATGATCGTCCCAATAGCTGTGCCACTGGCTGCGGATGAAGACGTCGAACGGCTGCGCCTTGAGGTCGGGATGCGCGTGCCAGGGCTGGCGGTGAAGGCTGCGCGCCCAGTCGAACGCATCGCGCGCGACGACCAGCACCAGGGTATCCTTCACGAACAGCGTCTGCGGCGGTACGAACCAATGCTTGAACCCGAACGCCTCGGTGATCTCGACGCCGGGCATGTTGGCCTCGATCGCGCGCGTGACGAGGTTCGTCCCGCTGCACCGCTGGCCGTAGACCTGCACCCGCGTGATCGGCACGTCGCCACGCTTGAGTATCTGTAACCCCGGCAAAGGCCGGAGCCAGTTCAAGGACTTAGGCGAGGACGAGGCGGCGGTGATCGACATGGCGATGTGCCGCTAGCGACGTCTGGCCGTTCGCACAACATCGACGTGGCTCATGACTCATGCCAGTCGCGTCAGGGCGCTGCCGGCGACCGGGCTTCTTGCACGATAAGGGAACCGGATTTGGCGGTGCTACAGAATGCTGCGGAAACCCGCCGGTCGGCCGCCGCCGTCGAAATAAGGTGTGCGGCCTGCTGCGGGTTTTGTCCGGTGGTCCCGTTTAGAGGGCTCGGCACCACAAGGGTGCTGATCGGGTATCGTCGGCAACCTCGTCGAAATGTCCGATATCCTCAAGGATCCCATAATGTTCGGATTTGCAAATCGCGCCCTCTCGGTAGCCGCCTTCGCTGCCTTCGCCTTGTATTCGGGCAATGCCGTCGCGCAGACGTTCACAGGCCCTCATGTCGACGCCGTGGTGGGCTGGAACCGCATCGAAGGCAAAGCAGAAGGCCGGGGTGGCGACGGCGTCGTTTATGGCGCGAGTGCGGGGTATGACCTTCGCGCGGGCAACGTAGTGGCGGGGCCTCTGGCTGAAATTACAGACGCGTCAGGATCAAGTTGCAGGACCGTCGGCGCTGGCGTGCCTCAGGGTACAAGCTGCGTACGAAATGGCCGGAGTCTATTTGGTGGAGGTCGAATAGGAATGGTTGTTGGCAAAGGTACCCTGCTGTACGTGCTCGGCGGTTACGTGAACGCTCAAGAACGCAACTCTTACAAAGCGAGCCCCAACGCCTCGATTCCATTTCTTCAAAAAGACATGACGTTCAGGCGTAACGTCGACGGATACCGGGTTGGAACCGGGATAGAACAGGCCATTTCCAATCACGCGTTCCTGAAGGCCGAATATCGCTACGCCGACGTCGGTGACGCACCGAGCTCCCAGCAGCATCAGGTCATGACCGGCGTGGGCATCCGCTTTTAACCGATCGATCAAGGATCCGCCGTTCTGAACAGGTTCAAGGGATGTGCGCTCGCATTGTGGATTTGGCCGTACATCGTCGTTCCTGTGATCGCCGTGTCCGGGGTCTCGGGCGCCTCTGCGACTGCGACCGCCAATGGCGAAGCGTTCGATATCCCGTCGCTTCCGCTGGTCGATGCGCTCGATCGGTGGAGCGCGCAGACGGGCATCAGCGTCGGCGGCGACATCCTGGCACGCGGTATGAAATCTACCCCTGTCAAAGGACGCATGAGCGCGGCGAAGGCCCTTGATCGCATGTTGCGCGGGACTGGCTGGAAAAGCATTGCCCGTGGTCCCAGGATCTATCGGCTCGTCAGGATCGCGGCCCGCACGCCTGCCGTACCGCCGCGCCGTGCCCCGGTCGTCGTGGCGGATCCCGCGGAGAATGCCGAGATCGTCGTGACCGCGAACAAGCGTCGTTTGCCTTCGTGGGCGGACGGCAACGCCGTCGAAGTCACCCGGTTCGGCACGCCGCTTGGCTTCGCCTCGAGCCGTAGCAATGTGTCAGGCTTGGCGGATTCGATCCCGTCGCTGACGACGACCGCGCTGGGGGCGGGGCGCAACAAGCTTTTCGTACGAGGCGTCGCGGATTCGAGTATCTCCGGCGAGACGCAGGCGACGCTTGGCGAGTATTTTGGCGAAACCCGCACGAACTACAACGCGCCCGATCCCGGTCTGATGCTGTACGACGTCGATCAGGTCGAATTGCTCAAGGGCCCGCAGGGAACGCTGTACGGCGCGGCGACGATGGGGGGCATCCTGAAGATCGTTCCCACCCGACCGGATCTGAACGCCTTCACGCAAACCATCGACCTAGCGACGACACTCACCAAGGGGGGCGCGGCGGGCAGCTTCGCCGCAGCGACGATCAACGCACCGCTCCGCCGTGGCGCGATCGGCGTGCGTGGGGTCGCATACCGACAGATCGACGGCGGCTATATCGACGATACGCTCCGCGGTCTCCGCGACATCAACCGCACCGTCACGACGGGCGGTCGAGCCGACGTTCGCCTTTCACGGGGCGAGACACTGGTCGACGTCCTCGGCGTGCGTCAGGTGATCGACAGTCGCGATAGTCAGTATGTCGATGCGCGCCAGCCCGGATTGTCACGGCAAAGCGCTGTCGCACAGCCTTTTCGCTCTGGTTTCTCGTTGCTCAATATTGAGCTTCATCGTCCGTTGGGAAGCAGGGATCTCGTCTCGACGACATCGCTGCAACGCACCCATATCACCGCGGATTATGACGCCACGGCATTCGTGGGTGCGCCGACGATATTGGACGACGACCGTCGTTTCTCGACCATAAGCCATGAAACGCGGCTGTCCCGCTCCGACGCGGACGGCCGCGGCTGGTTGATAGGCGCCGTCGCGTTCCAGCAGAAGCAGGTTCGGCATCGCAGTCTCGCTGGCCATGACGATCCCCGTATCCCGGCGGGGTTTCGCGACGTGCTGTTCGACACCGCGGTCTTCGGGCAGTTCGCCCATCGCACGGGTTCGCTGCTGCTGACGGCGGGTGCCCGTCTTTCCTATTCGAGCCTTTCGGCCAAAGCCGGTGACAACGAGCCGTTGCTCGGCCCGCCTAAAATCGTTCCTCTCCGCGAGGTCAGGCTTTCGCCGGCAGCACGACTGTCATGGCTGGTCAGCGACGGTGTCACGGCATCGCTCGGCTATCATGAGGGATATAGACGCCCCGGCCTCCAGCAGAGCCGCCAGACGACGCAAGTCATCGTCGACGACGTGCCGCAGACGGTCACCGGCACCGCGTTCACGTCGTTTACCGGCGATGTCCTGCGCGTGGTCGATACGGCGTTCGGGTATCGATCGAACGGCGCACATCCCTTCGGATTCGACGTCACCCTATCCGCAATGCAGTGGTCCGACATCCAGGCCGATCGCATCGACGACATTGGCGGCGTATCGCCGGGCTTTCTCCGAACGTGGAACAGCGGCAACTTCCTGATCGGCAATATCGATGCGTCCGCGACCTGGCATGCGACGACAGGCCTGACCTTTCGCTCGGGCCTGTCGCTCAGCAAGGCCAAGGTGTCGCGCTGGATGGTCACCGTCGAACTACACGAACTTCCCAGCATTCCGGACGTCGTGGCCTATGGCAATGTCGACTGGACCCATGCGATCGCGCCGGGCTGGCAGGGAGCAATCGAGGCGCGCGCGTCATATCGCGGCAAATCGCGCCTCGGTCCGGGCTATCTGCATGACGTCATCCAGGGCGGCGTGACCTATTCCGCTCTGGGTTTCAGCCTCGCGCACGCCGGCTACCACCTGTCGGCGACCGTGCAGAACGTGCTCGACGATCGCGCGAACGCCTTTGCCTATGGCAACCCCTTCACGGTCGCGCTTTCGGGTATCGGCCGCGAGCAGCAGGCCACGCCGCAACGCCCGAGGAACGTGTCGCTCGGCTTGAGGAAGGAATTTTAGCCGATGCTGAGGTTCTTTCACGCCAGTTCCGTTATCGAGCATGACCAACTCGTCCACCAAGACCGTGCTCGATCCGGCGCGACGTCGCGAGGCGGGCGGGTGGCCCCGTGCGGCGCCGCGTGGATCGAATGATCGAACGGCCGCAAATCCCTTGAACGCGTATCCCAATCTCGCCCTGTTCGCTGCCAACCGCGCCAAGATCATCGGGTATCTGCGCGCTTTGGGTGCAGCGGACCATGCGGAGGATCTCGCGCACGAGACATGGTTGCGCATCGCCAGGCTGCCCGAGACGGAGCCGTTGACGGTCAGCTATCTGATGCGGGTCTCGCACAACCTGTTCATCGATCACATCCGGTCGGATCGTCAGCGACGGCGGCGGGAGGATGCGTATCAGCATGACGGCCCCGGCGGGGGAGAGATCGATCACGCGCCCGACACCGTACGGGTCCTGCTGTCGCGCGAGAGGCTGGCACGCCTCGACGCCGCGCTACAGGCTTTGGGCCCGCGTACCGAGACGATCGTACGCCGCCACCGGATCGAAGGCACCTCGCACCGCGCCCTTGCGCAGGAATTCGGAATTTCGGTCAGTGCGATCGAGAAACAGCTGCAAAAGGCCTACCGGGTCATCGCCTCGATCCAGATCGAGCAGGACGAAGATACAGGGGGACGCCGCCATGCACGCTGAGGATCGGTCGCTTCACGACGACGCCATTGCCTGGGCAGCGCGCGTCCGGGATGGCGCGTTCGAGGATTGGGAGGGGCACGCCCGGTGGCTCGCCGCCGACCCGCGCAACCCCGAACGCTACGCAGTCGCGGTGCTCGCACTGGAGGACGGCGTGGCGCAGATCCTGCCTCCGCCGAATACGCGAACTGCTGCTGCGAACGACGACGCGCCGATGCCGCGATCGAAGTCGGGCAGACCCTGGCTGTTCGCGGCGGCGGCGGCGCTTGCCGCCAGCGTCCTGGCGGTGATCGGCTTGCCGACCAGCGCCGGGATCGAGGTGCTTTCGGTCCCCGCCGGCGCAAAACGGGTCGCGCACCTGCCCGACGGTACGGTGCTCGCGCTGAACGGCGACACGTCGGTCCGCCTGATCGCACCGCGCCGCGTGAGCGTCGATCGCGGCGAGGCGTTCGTCCGCGTCCGTCACGATCCCGCGCATCCGTTCGAAGTGATCGCGGGCGGCAAGACCTACCGCGACATCGGGACGTCGTTCAACGTCATCGCGACGAACGGGGCCGTCCGCTTCGAGGTCGCAGAGGGGCAGGTCGTGTTCGATCCGGGCGGTGCCGCACTAGTACTGGGGGCAGGCGAGGGGCTCACCGTCAAAGGCCGGGAGATCCTGCGAACGACGAACGCTCCCTCGTCGGTTGGCAGTTGGCGAACGGGACGGCTCGTGTATCGAAACGCTCACTTGGTCGATGTCGCCGACGACCTGTCGCGGCTGTATGGACGCGAGATCGGCGTTGCGACGGGTCTCCGGCAGGATCGCTTTACCGGGATCATTGCAGCCCCGACGACATCGCAGCCGGACGCGCGCGAGATCGGCGAACTTCTGGGCGTGCGGGTCGTCGACACGGCGGGGCGATGGTCGTTCGAGAAAGGGCGGCGATAGGTCGGCCGGGATGGCACGACGGCGATTGGATCATCATCGATTCTGGAGGAACGAGCCGTCCCGCGCCCGATGGGTGATCGCGGACGCTTGCGAGGATACCTGTCGCATCCTACGCCCGTATCGTCGCATCCAAAGGAACGCCTGGTGTCCGTCAAACTGATGATTGCCGCTCTATTGTCCACCACGCTCACCGCCGTCACGGCATCCGGGCAGGCGCTGCCACCGCCCGCCGCGCAACCGGGCGAGAGCCCGGACGACGCCCGCCTCAAGCGGTTGTTCTACGACAGCGACGAGGCGAGCCTGAAGCGCAACCCGATCGAGGCGATTTTCCGCGGCGACGTGCGCTATGCGGACCGGCTGGGCGATTACCTGACCGACGCGTATCTGGCGGCGGAACGCGCGGCGATCGAGCATGACCTCGCCGCGCTCAAGACGATCGACCGGACCAAGCTGACCGCGACCGACCAGATCGCCTATGACGTGTTCAAGACGCGCAACGAGACCGACCTCGCCGGCTACGCGCCCGCGATCCTCAAGGTCCAGCGCGACCTGCCGATCGACCATTTCCAGGGGTTCCAGACCTTCTATCCCGACTTCGCGTCGGGCAAGGGCGCCGCGCCGTTCAAGACGCTCGCCGACTATGAGAACAACCTGAAGCGCAACGCGCAATATGCCGTGCTGCTCGACCGCGCGATCGGGCTGTTCCGCCAGGGCATGAAGGACCGGATCGTCCAGCCGAAGCTGGTCGTGACCAACATGATCCAGGAGTTCGACAACCTCATCGCGGAAGGCGTCGAGGGTTCGACCTTCTACGGGCCGGTGAAGACTTTCCCCGCGACGATCCCGGCGGCCGAACAGGCGCGCTTGAAAGCGACGTATGCGGCGCAGATCCGCGACGTCATCACGCCCGCGCACCAGCGGATGCGCGACTTCCTTGCCAAGACGTATCTGCCGGTCGCGCGCGATACGGTCGGGCTGTCGGCGCTGCCCGGCGGCGATGCGTATTACGCCTATCTGATCCAGCAACGCACGACGTTGCCGATGACCGCGGAACAGGTCCACCAATTGGGTCTGTCCGAGGTCGCTCGGATCCTGAAGGGGATGGAGACACAGAAGCAGGCGGTCGGCTTCAAGGGCGATCTGCCCGCGTTCTTCACTTTCCTGCGCACCGACAAACAGTTCCAGCCAAGCTCGGTGGCACAGTTGCGCGACGGCTATCAGGCGATCGAGAAGCGCATCTATCAGCGCATTCCCGAGCAATTCTCGCTGACGCCGAAGACCGCGCTGGAAATCCGCCCGGTCCCGGCGTTCAAGGAAAAGGGCGCGGCCGGCGGCTCGTACGAAGGCGGTACGCCGGACGGGGCGCGGCCGGGCGTGTTCTATTACAACAGCTACGACCTGCCCTCGCGCTACATGTGGGAAATGGAAACGCTGTTCCTCCACGAAGGCGTACCGGGGCATCATTTCCAGATCAGCCTCGCGCAGGAAAACACCGCGCTGCCGGCCTTCATGCGGTTCGGCGGCAACACCGCCTATGTCGAGGGCTGGGCGCTGTATGCCGAAAGCCTGTGGAAGGAACTCGGCATGGAGACCGATCCCTATCAGCGCATGGGCGGGCTGAACGACGAGATGCTGCGCGCGATGCGGCTGGTGGTCGACAGCGGCATCCATGCCAAGGGTTGGACCCGCGATCAGTCGATCGACTACATGCTCGCCAATTCGCCGATGGCGCGGACCGACGCGACCGCCGAAGTCGAACGCTATATCGCGATCCCGGGGCAGGCGCTGGCCTACAAGATCGGCCAGCTGACGATCTCGCGGACCAAGGCGAAGGCGCAGGCGGCGCTCGGCGCGAAGTTCGATCCGCGTGATTTCCATGCGCAGGTGCTCGATACCGGATCGCTGCCGATGCCGGTGCTCGAACGCAAGATCGACGCCTGGATCGCCGCTGGCGGTGGAGCCGCCAAGTGATCGTACGCCTCGTTACCGCGCTTGCCGCAGTGAGCCTCGTCGCTGCACCGATCGCGGCGCAGGACAAGAAGGAGACCTCGACCGTCGAGAAGAAGGTCGACGACGAGGTCAAGTTCCCGCCGCTGCCCGCCGACAAGACTGTGCGCCAGTCGGCGACGATCGGCGGACGGAGCATCGCCTACGACGCCACCATCGGCACGATCCCGGTGCGCGACGACAAGGGCAAGGAGATCGGCCAGGTCGTCTACACGTCCTATGTCGCGAAAGGTGGGGCCGCCAGCCGCCCGGTGACGTTCGCCTTCAACGGCGGCCCCGGCGCATCGTCGGTCTATCTCAATCTCGGCGCGGTAGGGCCCAAGCGCGTCCAGTTCGGCGCACAGGGCAATGCACCGTCAGACGCGCCGATCACGACCGACAACCCCAACAGCTGGCTCGACTTCACCGATCTCGTCTTCATCGACCCGGTCGGCACCGGCTTCAGCCGCAGCCTGGTCGACGCGGACAAGACGAAGAAGGCGTTCTACGCCAACGATCCCGACATCAAGTATCTGTCTAAAGTCGTCTACGACTGGCTCGTGAAGGCTGGGCGGCTCCGCTCGCCGAAATACGTGATGGGCGAAAGCTATGGCGGCTACCGTGCGCCGCGGATCGCATACGAACTCCAGTCGCAGATCGGCGTCGGCGTCAACGGGATCGTCATGGTCTCGCCGTATCTCGATCCCGCCTCGGGCGACGGCGCGACGGCGTTGTCGCCGCTGCCGTGGATGATCGACCTGCCGTCGATGGCCGCGGCGCATCTCGAGCAACAGCATCAACTGACACCCGCCGCGATGGTCGATGTCGAGGCTTACACGCGAGGGGCATTCGCGACCGACCTCTTGCGCGGGCGAACCGATCCACAAGCGGTGTCGCGGCTCGTCACCAACGTCAGCCGGCTGACGGGGCTCGATCCGGCGCTGGTGCAGAAGATGGGCGGGCGGGTTGATTCCGGTACCTTCCTGCGCGAAATCCACCGCGCGGATGGGACGATCGGCAGCGTCTATGATTCGAACGTCACTGCGTTCGATCCGTTTCCCTGGTCGGCGCAGCGCCAGTCGAACGATCCGATCCTTGACGCGTTGATCGCACCGACGACCAGCGCGATGGTCGATTTCGTCACGCGCGTCGTCGGGTGGAAGACCGATGCGCGCTATCATGCGCTGTCGTACGAAGTGAACGCGGCGTGGGATCGCGGCAAGCCCGACGACACGCCCGTCACCGATCTGCGCAAAGCGATCGCCAACGATCCCAAGATGGCGGTGATGATCGTGCACGGTTGGGACGACCTGTCCTGCCCGTTCTTCGCCTCGCGGCTGATCGTCGACCAGATGCCGAGCTTCGGCACGGCTGAGCGCGTGAAGCTCAATGTCTATCCGGGCGGGCACATGTTCTACAGCCGCGAAGACAGCGGCGCCGCGTTCAAGCGCGACGCCCGCGCGATCTATGGCGGCGGCGGGGCGAAATGAACCCGTGTTGCTCCATCTCGGCATGAGGATAAGCGGATGATCTTGCGCAGCGACGAGATACTGGATGTCGTGCCCCAGAGCGGTCCGATGCGAATGCACATGTTTCGGCCAGCGATCGAGGGGAGCTTCCCCGGCATCCTCCTGTTTTCAGAGATCTACCAGGTGACGGCGCCGATCCGCCGACTGGCAGCGATGATTGCTGGAAACGGCTATGTCGTGGCAGTGCCGGAGGTCTATCACGAATATGAGCCGCCCGGCACGGCCCTCAGCTACGATCCGGCCGGCACGGATCGGGGCAATGCGCTGAAGGTCACCAAGCCCGTTGCCGCGTTCGATGCCGATGCGGCGGCCGGCCTGACTGCTCTTCTGGCGCATCCGGCGTGCGATGGCAGGCTGGGGACGTTCGGCGTATGTCTTGGGGGTCATCTGGCCTATCGCGCCGCCCTCGATCCGCGCGTGTCCGCCGCGGCCTGCTTCTATCCGACCGATATTCATTCGGGCACGCTGGGAGAGGGGCGGTCCGACGATAGCCTGGCGCGCATCGCCGACCTGAAGGCCGCCATCATGTTCGTCTGGGGGCGGCAGGACCCGCATGTGCCCTATGCTGGTCGAGACCTGATCCGCGCGCGACTGGAAGAGGTCGGCGCGGACCATGAGTGGCATGAAATGAACGCGCAGCATGCGTTTTTACGGGACGAGGGCCCGCGGTACGATCCCGCGCTGTTTCTCCAGGCGATGATGCTGACCTTGGCGTTCTACCGTCGCGCCCTGGTATGACGGTGTAACCCTCGAGACGAAGGTTACACCTCGTGGATTGAACGGCCGGATGTCCATCCTCCTCGGCAACGACGATCAGAAACGGAAGCGGACGCTGCCCTGGACCGTTTTCGCCAAGGTACGAACCCCCAGGGGAAGCAGGTTCTGTTTGCCGAAATACCGGTAGACATCGTTGCCGAGCAGATTGGTGCCCTCGATCGACAGGGTCATGAACTTGACCGGCGTATAGTTGACGGCAGCATCGAGCCGGTACGTATCGTCGTTGAAGAACGAGTATTCCGGGTTATCTGCCCAGATGAACAGACGGTAGGCAGACCGATAATTGAACGCGACGCGCGTGCTGAATTTTGGCGTGTCGTAGAACAAGGCGGCATTGGCGGTCCATTTCGACGTGTTCACCGAATCGTAGGCGCCGGGGAAATCTTCGGGGAAGGGGTATTCGACCCGCGCCTTGGCGATGTAGCTCGCGTTCAGGCTTACCCCGAAATTGCGCCAGAAGCCGGGTAGAATATCGAAAAAGGTCTGTGCGGTCGCCTCAAGTCCGGCAAACGTGCCATCGCCCGCATTGCGCTGTTGCTCGACGAAGCCGCTCTGGCCGGGAAGCCCGTATTGCGCGAGATCGGCGGCCACTTCGCGGCTGTAGTAGAGGAACCCGGTCGCTTTCTTGTAATAGCCTGCGAGCGTCAGCTGGCCGCCGCGGCCGAAATAATATTCCGCACTGGCGTCGAAGGCGTGTTCGCGTTGGGCCTTCAGATCGGGGTTGCCGGCGGCAATGACCGGCGGCACCGCCCGCGTATCCGCATAATAGAACGGGCGGAGATCGTAGAAGCTCGGCCGCTGCACGTTGGTGGTATAGGACAGTCGTAACTGCGCCTTTGGCGTGAAATGGATCGTCGCGGTCGCGTTGGGCAGGAAGTCGGCATAATTCCCGCTTGCCGGCGCGAACTCGACGATGTCCGCGAACCCGTTCGCCGCGTTTCCAGGACGGAAGTTATAGCTTTTGGAGCTGCCCCAGGTGTTGGTGTACCGAACGCCGAGCAACCCGTCGACCGGTACGCCCAGATCGAATGCATAACCGAGCTGTGCGTAATAGGAGAGCCGGTTTTCGCGGCCGACATAGGTCTGGCCCCGATCCGACGGCGGATCTTCACTTGTAAAGCGGGTCGCGTTGCCCGGATCGTTCGCCTGGATATAGGTGCGGATCGCCGGCCGGTTCGCGAACACGTCCTTCCCCGGGATACGATACCATTGCAGGGCGCCGGGCAGATCCGGGCCGACCAGCTCAGCCTGGTTGCCGCCGGGAAATTGCGACAGCGGCGTGAATTGCCCGTTGATCCGTGGAAAGCCGTCGCGATAGCCATAATAACGGCTCGGATCGCGGCGATTGAAGCGGACGCCGGTCTGGATCGTCCGCAGCAATCCAGTCTCGCTGGCGGTGAGTGTCAGGTCGGCCTGGCTCGAAAACTCGCGGTTGCGCGATCCCCCGATCAGGTCCTGATACCGCTGCACGCCGTAATTGGCGATATTGGCGAGGTCGATGCCGTCGAACCGTATCGACGGTACCGGTTTGTCATAGGCGTCGGACGCGAAATCCACCGTCGCCGTCGTCAGGCCGTACGGTCGCGTCAGATGCTCGGCGACGACATTGCTCTCCTTGCTCCAGTTATACTGGACGCTCGTCGTCAGCAGCGCACGATCGCTGTGCCAGTTCATGACGAAATTGGTGGTGTAGAGGTCCGACCTGGTCTCGCTGAAAATAGAGTCCATCCCCGCCTGGAGACCCTCCGGCGTCGTCGCGTTGATCGGGACGTTGACGGTCATGGATTTCACCGTCTTGCCATCGGGTTGCAGGACGATGTTGCTGTAGCGCGATCCATTTTCGCGCGTCTGTACGAACAGGCGGTCGGACGTGTTGCGCCCGCGCGAGCCAAGATATCCACCCTCGAACACGAAATCGAGATTGTCGTTTGCGCGCCACTGCAGCGCCAGGTTCACCGATGGCCGGTCCACCCGGCCTTGCTCGAGCCCGTAATAGGCACGGTACGGAATGACGACATTCTCGAAGCCGGCGGGAAGCCCGGCGCGGGGCGAATTGGGCTCTGCGCTGCTACCGGACGGAACATCGGGCGATTCGCTCTCGATGAAGTTCTCCTTGTAGTTGGTTCGTGTCCACGATGCGTTGAGCAGGACGCCGATCTCGCCGATCCCGGTATCCCGGCGGTTGGCGACCAAGAGGCTGCCATATGGGCTGACGTTCTTGGCGATATCATCGTAGATGCCCTTGGCGCTGCCGGCGATCGTCCAGCCCTTTGCCAGATCGAGCGGGCGGCGCAGTTCGACGTTGACGGTGCCTGCGATGCTGCCTTCGACCTGGTCTGCGGTGCGGGTCTTGTAGACGTCGACCGACTTCAGCAGTTCGGCCGGGATATCCGCGAGATTGAGCGAGCGACCATCGCCGAGGCTGGTGTCGTTGCCGTTGACCGTGGTCTGGACGCCCGCCAGTCCGCGGATGGCGACGCTTTGCCCCTGGCCCCGCTCGCGCGTGATCTGCACGCCGGTCACGCGCGACAATGCTTCGACGACATTGTTGTCGGGCAACTTGCCGGCGTCCTCGGCAACGATGGAGTCGACGATCTGCTTCGCGTTCTTCTTCTTGTTCGACGCGGACGCCACCGATCCGCGGATACCTACCACGATGATGTCGGTCTTTTCCGCCGTATCCGAAGTCCCGGTTGGGGTGACGATGACGGTTCGGTTCTGATCTGTGGCGCCCGCGGGCGGCGGCGTCGATACCCGCAAGGACTGCGTCCATGCGGTCGTCGGCATCAATGTAACAGCTGCAATCAGCGGACCGAACCGAAACCCCTTAGTCATTATCGCCACCCCATTTTTATTATGTATACTGTATACTTCCTTTTGTCTGAGTGATTGTCAACGGTCATCGTCAGATCGGAATAGGAGCCACTACCGGTCGCGATTAGTGTGTAGTCTTATAGACTTGGTAGTTACTCTTAAGATGTTCAGCGAACAGCGATGCGCAATAGCACTACACCGTGAGGGGGGATGGAAAATCGCGTGTTTGGTCGGACCTTTGCGCCCGACCAGAGGTCTTGAACGCTGCCGAGTCGCGGTAGTCCGGCGTCGGCCGCCGTAGTGGCGATCATCGTCGTCTGATTACCGCGATTGAACACCGCGAGCGCCACCGCGCCGTCGACGAGCGGCTTGCGCCAGATCTCGACATCGCCTTCGCGCCGAATGCGCTGACCGTGGATACCGCGCGTGTCCTGGTCGACGGCCAGGACATTCGCATTCGTGAGCACCGCCATCGCGGCCGGTGTGGTGCGACGCAGATCGTGGCCCATGATCAACGGTGCGGCCTGCATCGCCCACAGCGTCATGTGCGTGCGGTACTCGTCGTCGCTCATCCCGCCATTGCCGACCTCGAGCATGTCGGGATCGTTCCAGCCACCGGGACCGGACGGCGCGAATTTGGGATTTCGGACGAAGCCGATGTCGGACATGCTGGCATAGTCGTCGGTGATGTCGCCTGTCGTCCGCCACAGATGTCCGCCGACCTGGCGTCCCCAGGACGACACGGCGAACCGGCCGTATTCGCATAGCGAGTAGATCATCGGGCGACCCGTCGCCTTCAGCGCGGCACCCATCTGATGATAGGTCCGCTTGACGCTGTCCGCGTCGGCGTAGAACCATTCGCCCGAGCACAGGTCGTATTTGACATAATCGACGCCCCAACGCGCGAACGTGCGCGCGTCCTGCTCGACATGCCCGTAGCTGCCTTCATAGCCGGCGCAGGTCTTGGGCCCGGGCGAGGTGTAGAGCCCCAGCTTCAACCCCTTGCCATGCACATAGTCGGCGAGCGCCTTCATGTCGGGAAACTTGGCATTGGGTTGCAATATGCCGGCGGAGTCGCGTTTGCCCTGCCAGCCGTCGTCGATGTTGACGTAGCGATAGCCGGCCTTGCTCAGGCCGCTTGCGACCATCGCGTCGGCCATCGCCCTGATCGTCCGGTCATCGATATGTTCGGCGAACTTGTTCCAGCTCGACCAGCCCATCGGCGGCGTCGCTGCGAGATTATCGGGCGCTATGTTGCCCATGGGTGGCAGGTCCGGGGCTGGGCGGAACGTTCGCGCGGCGACCTCCGTCACCGTCGCGGGACGCCCGGTCTGTTTGACATCGGCATGCCAAATCCCGCCCTCCAGCATCACGCCGTGTCCGTCGATCTTCGCGGTCCAGTGCCGCATCGGGCGAGCGGCATCGTTGAGGTTGCGCGTGTCGAACGACAGGACGTCACCGCTCCACCGCGCGTCCTGCATAGGGATCGCACCGTACCATCCGGTGGTGATCGATCCCGATACCGCCCCGCGGTCTCCAGATACCTGCATCATCGTGACGCCGGGATAACTGGGCGCGTCATCGAAAACCCATGCTCGCTCTGCTGCGGACACCGCGGAGGCGAAGGCGCCGTTGCTCGTCAGCGCCACCAGCGCCAGGACCAGGCTTTTCACTATCCGCATCGTCACGTCTCCCCAATGCTCTGGGCACGCGGGCGGAATTCACGCCCTTTACGTTCCCAATACAATCGACTTATACAGTATACGATTATGTAGGAGCAAGATGGCAAATGGCGCGTATCTGGTCGGTTTCCTTGTTCCTTCTCGTCGCCTGCCCCGTGGCCAACGCGGACGCGCAGGATATTTCGCAAACCCAACCGGCCTTAAAGACGTCCGACTATCCCGCCCGGACGATCGGAGCCCCGCCTGCCGACCTGAAGCTCGACCGGTTCTACACGCGCTACATCGACGCAGCGGGTATCCCGATCGCGTCGTCCGCGGCCGTCCCGGATACGGCGTTGCTCCTCGCGCGCGACATTGCGGTTGCGATGCTGGCTGAGCGTCCGGACCTGCGCCGGGCGATGATCGCGTCGGGCTTCCGGGTGGCGATCATGGGGCCGGAAGAGGGGACGGTGGATCTCCCCGAGCAACGCGACTGGAAAAAGCCCGCGATCGACGATCCGCGGCTGACGATCTGCGAACGCAAGCTGTACCCGAAACGGATCGGCACGATGAGCGATGCCGCCTATTGGAACGGACGCGCACGCGGCATGGGCGGCCTGCTGACCAGCGCGGCGACGGAGAACCTGATCGGCACGCCGCGCACCCGCTATTACGGCGAGAACATCTTCGTCCATGAATTTTCGCACGCCATCCTGGAGGCCGCCCGGCAGGTCGATCCCGGCCTGTATACGCGGGTCGAGCGTGCGTATCGCTCGGCCATGACACGGGGCATGTGGAAGGGCGAATATGCCGCCGTCACGGTGGACGAATATTGGGCGGAAGGCACGCAGACCTGGTTCAATTCGAACAGGCTGGCCGTCGTCGATGGTCGGCGGATCCTGTCCGACCAGGATCTCGCCGACTATGACGTCGCGCTCTTCAACGTGCTGAGCGAGGTGTACGGCACACGCCACCGCGTGTCTGGCGACGTGTATTACATGCACCCTGCGCGCGTACCGCCGGGGCCGCCGCCGACCTCCACCGCAGAGGTCTGCTGACGGCACCAGCGCTCGGCTTATCCGCAGGCCGGTACGACGGTCGCAGGAGCCTGAAGCGGCGCCGCGGCGCGCGGCGCGAGCGTCTCCCATTCCTGCACGGCGATCCCCGCATGACGATCGCCGCGGCCCGACGCATCGAACACCGCCCTCAAACAGCGCGTGGTGATCGCCGGAAACCGGACGGACTGCCATGCATCCGGCGCGGTGCCGTAGCGGTCGGCACCTGGCACCGGCTTCCACGCGCCGTCCCAATATTCCAGGTGCCACGCGGTCGGCGGCGCGACACCCTCGTCCGCGCCAGCGGGATGATCCGCCCAGAACCGGATCCGGCTGCCGTCGAGCGTCACGGGCTTGGGCCAGCGATACTCGATCCATTGGTGTGCCGGATTGGCGGGTGACCAACTGCCCCACAAGTCGGGCGGCAGGGGGGCTGCCTTGACGATACCGTCGTTGAGCGACTTGATCCAATATTGCACCGGTACGGGTTCGTTCGAGGCGTGCGCCTGTGCCGCGGCGGAGAGATTGCGCGTCGGGGGCGTCGGCGGCAGGGGGCGCCGGGTCGGCACCACTGGACGGATCGCGGCGGGGGTCACGGTATCGTCCCAGTCCATGCGGTCGATCGCGACGCTACGCCGAAAATGCCCACCGCCGACCGCATCGCCGGTATGATAGGTGAGATACCATTGGCCCTTGAATTCGACGGCACCCGCGTGGCTGGTGGTCGAGCTGAGCGGCCGGAGCACCGTACCGCGGTATGTCCAGGGCCCGAGCGGCGACGACGCCGTGCCATACGCGATGCATGCATGATACACCGCGGGCGTGCAGGCGGAATCAGGCCCGGCATTGTTGCCGGCATACAGCATGTAATAGGTGCCGTGCCGCTTCATCAGCCACGGTGCTTCGAAGAAGCCGGTGAGCGAACGGACTGCCGTTTCCCCGCCTTTGGGCGTTACCATGTCGCGCGCCAGTTCGATCCCGCGCAACTGGCCGAACGTGCCCCAATACAGGTAAACACGACCATCATCATCGACCATCACCGTCGGGTCGATATTCTGGATGTGGTTCGACACCGGGGTCGTCTGGGAAATGATCGGGCCGGACGGGTGTGCGTCCCGCCATGGGCCTGCGATCCGGTCCGCCACGGCGACGCCGATCGCGAACTTGTCCTCCGCCACGCTCTGTCGTTGGAGGACGGGTGCGTACAGGTAGAAACGACCGTCCGCGCCCTTGACGATCTGCCCGGCATAGGCGCGGCCTAGCTCGGCCCAGGCGAACACGGCTTCGGGCTGCGCAATCGCCGGATAATGCATCCAGCGGCCAGAGGTGGGATCCTTGGTCGACAGCAACTGCCACTCGTTCATGACGAAGTCGTTGACGTCGGGTGGCGCCTCGTCGCGGCCTGCCAGGATCCAGAGCGTGTCGTGGTCCACCACCGGCGCGGGATCGGTCGAATAATACCGACCGTCGGCAAGGATCGGGTTGCCCGGTGCCGTGACGGGTATCGCCGTCTGGGCGACCGACTGGCTTCCTGCCAGCAATGTTGCTGCAGCGATCGCCCCCCTCACTTGCCTGCTCCTGTACCGGCTGCGAGCAGTCGCGCGCCGAAAACCGGTCCCGCCGTCTTGCCCTCATGCGGGACGAACCGCACCCGGAGAGACGATTTGCCGCGCGTCAGCGCTATCGGCAGCGGATAGTCGACATCGACGAACTTGCTGGGCGCGTCGCCCTTCCGCTGTTCGCTGGCGACCTTCACGTCATCCACCAGGATGTCGAAATCGCGGTTCTTGTCCTCACCCCAATAGGTGGCCTGGAGGACCAGCGGGCCCGGCCGGGTCTTGAGGGTAAAGGCCATATAGCCCCCCGATCGCACGTCGCGGCCGTTGCGTCCGCGATAGCTGGCGGGCCAGGACTGCTCGCTCTCCAGTTTGTGATCGCGCTCGGGCTGCATTTCGCCGAAATACATGATGTCGATGGACCGTGCGGCGATATCCTTCTGGCGCGCTAGCTCGGCCTTGAACGCGACCTCCTCCTGTTGCCACTGGCTCTGGGTGAACTGGCGAAAATACACCGCGCTGCGCCGATCGAACTGGCTGTAGAACGGAACGAAGGTGAGGTCGCCGGGGCGACCGACCCCTCGGGCGGTGAAGGTCGAATTACGGCCGGCGACCGGCGTAAACGCGTCGAGTACGGCGTCGCCGACCAGCGCGGGCTCGATCCCCGTCCACGGTGTTTCCGCAGGGCCGAGATCGGCGGCCAGAACCAGCGGGCCGCGCAGGATCGCGATCGACCCGCCGCCCTGTGCCTGTTCCGTCCGCAGCTCCAGCGGCAGCGTGATCGCGATGACGTCTCCCGCTGCCCAGCGACGCTCGACCACCGCATACCCGGACGTGTGCAGGGGCGAAACGGGCGTGCCGTTGACGGTCACCGTCTCTCGTCCGGATGCCCAGCCGGGCACGCGCAGTGCCACGGCAAATCGACCGCGTCGTCCCAGTTCCGTAAAGGTCAACCGCGCCACAGGATCGTGCGGATAGCGGGTATCGAGGGATATTCTGGCCTTGCGCGCGGCCCATTGTGCGTCAGCCGGGATGTAGAGGTTGACCATCAGCATCCCGTCTCCTTCCCAGAAGATCGAGTCGCCGTGCTTGGCATGCGCCTCCATTCCACTGCCACCGCAGCAGACGAACCCTTCCTCGCCGGCCGGCGCGAATTCGCGTGCTGCGCCCGACAGCATCGGGGTGAAATAGGAGAAGCCGGCGTTACGCGGGTTGAGTTGCGATAAACTGTGGTTGAGATGCGCGCGTTCGTAATAATCGAAATACGCGCCGTTGGGCGACCAGGCGAACAGCTGCCGCGTCAATTTGAGCATGTTGTACGTATTGCAATGCTCACACGTCGCCTCGCTCAACGAACCGGTAATGCGATCCGGGCCGAAGAAATATTCGCGGTCGGCATTGCCGCCGATAACGTAGCTGTGATGCTTGGTGACGGTGTCCCAGAAGAACTCCGCGGCGGTGCGGTAGCGCGTGTCTCCGGTCAGATCGTACAACCGCGCGAGCCCGACCAGCTTTGGCACCTGCGTATTGGCATGAAACCCTGCGAGTTTATCCTTGCGGGCGGCGAGCGGATCAAGGACGCGCCTGTCGTAGATCCTTTGCGCGACCTTCAGCCAACGCGGGTTGCCCGTGCGCGCGTATAACTCTGCGTAGCTCTCGTTGAGGCCACCATATTCGCAGCCCAACACTTCCTGCATCTGCGCGTCGTCGAGCGCGGCAAATACCCGCTCGAAATAGGTCGCGAGCCCGACCAGCACGGTCAGCGCCTGCGCATTGCCCCAGGCACCGTGCACGTCGAGCAGGCCGGCAAACAGCTTGTGAACGGTATATAGAGGTGACCACGAACCGTTGAGATCGAACCCACCCGACTTGATCTCTCCCTTCATGATTTCGGGAAAGATCTCCTCGCCGTCGACGATCGCGTTTTCGCCTTTTCGCTTGCGGCCGAGCGCACCGACATAGCCCGTGCCCCGCTTCGCCTGCGCCTCGGCGAGCTCGGCGACGACATACTCCGCGCGCCGGCGGCATTCGGGATCCCCCGTCTGCGCCTGCATCAGGACGAGCGCGGTAAGGTAATGCCCGAGCGTATGACCAGCCAGCGAGTCGCTTTCCCAACCGCCATAGATTTCCGCCCGTGGTGTCAGACCGGCATATTTGCGGAAATTGTGTAGCAGCCGGTCGGCGCTCAGGCCGAGGAGGTAGCGATGATTGACGTCGACGGCCGTAGCGAAGTCCGAAGGAGCAAGCCGGACGGCCGACAGCGGGAGCGGCTTGACCTTTGGCAAGGCGTTCAGCGTATCCGCGGTCAGCGTGGTTGCCGCCCGCACCGGCCATGCGGCGACGGCGATAGTGGCCAGCGTGCTTCCGCGATGCATCAGAGCCCGTCGTGTCATCGGCGCCATGATTATTCTCCCTCGTTTGACGCAGGTATAGTCAGACAAAAGCTATTCGTATACTGTATCTGATACTAGAGGTGTCCGGTTGGCGTGTCGTGACGCAGTTGCCGGGATGAGTTTGGATTGGGAGATCATGCATGTCCGTCGATAACCACCAGGACTCTGATGAAACCGGCGCGTATCGGTCCGGCTTTGCCGATCTCCAGCGCCGCCATCTGCTGAAGGTGGCCGCCGGAGCAATCGCCGTATCCTTTGCGGATACCGGGCTCGCTCTGGTCCCACACGCCGACACGATCGTAAATCTCGCCAAAGCCGCGAAGCCGAGTGGCCTCTACGTATCGGGGGACACCAGCCTCAGCGCGCTGAACAACGGCGCGGAGCCCTCGAGTTCACAGGACGCGGGCAGGGGGGCGTACGGCACCTGGCCGCGAACAGACCGGCAATGGGTGGCCTACGAGTGGAGCCAGCCGATCTCGACGGACAGCATCGATCTCTATTGGTGGCATGATGGCCAAGGCATCGCAGCGCCCAAGTCCGCGCGGTTGCTGTACTGGAACGGCAGCGATTACGTGCCGGTGCGGGTTCGCCAAGGTCCGGGCGTCCTGACGGACCGCTACAACCGCGCCGCGTTTGCGCCGATCACCACGACGCGGCTGAAACTGGAGTTCGAAGGCGACGGTAAGAAGTCGGTCGGTATCCTCCAGTGGAAGGTCTATAGCGCCGGTCCGGTGCCGGCGTTTGCGCCCACTGTGGTCGCGGGGATCGATCGTTCGATGGTGATCGGTGCGCAGACCTATCTGGCCGGCAAGGCGGACTGGCTTCAACGTCGGAAGGGTGACGCGCTACACTGGACCAAGGTCAGCGGGCCGGGCGACGTGATCTTCGCGGATGCCGCCGCATCGACGACGCGCGCTACCGCCAACCGGCCCGGCGACTATGTCCTGAAGCTGTCGGCGAATGCAGGCGCCAAGGATGCCGCGTCGACGCTGAACCTCCACGTCGTGTCGCCGCCACCGGCGAAACGGCTCGATGTCGTGTATACCACGCCCTACGCGATCAACAGCCCGCTCTGGAACGCACGCGCCAAGGCGTTGATCATCAACTGGATTCCTCATTGCATCGCCTATTGCGAACGCACCGACCTGACCGACGGGCAGGGCGGCCTGGACAATTTCATCGAGGCGGCCAAGGCGCTGCAAGGCGGACCCCACGCGCCGCATAAGGGCTATGTCTTTTCCAACGCCTGGGTTCATCAGACGATGGAGTCGATGTGCATCGCGCTGATGGTGGATCCGCAGGGCGACGGGGAGATTGCAGACGCGCAGACGCATATGCGCAAGACGCTGGAACGCTGGATCCCGATCGTTCTCGCCGCGCAGGAGCCCGACGGCTACCTGCACACCGCCTATACGCTGGCGGATCGCGGCGCGTGGCCAAAGCGCTGGTCTCCTGAACATCGCGGCGACCACGAGGGTTATGTCGCTGGGTATTTCATCGAATCGGCGATCAACCACCACACATTGACCGGCGGCAGCGACCTGCGGCTCTACGATGCCGCCAAGAAGCTCGCCGACTGCTGGGTCGCCAATGTCGGTCCGGGCAAGACTGCATGGTTCGACGGCCATCAGGAAATGGAGCAGGCGCTCATTCGCTTCGGGCGCTTCGTCAACGACATGGAGGGGAAAGGACGTGGCGATGGCTATATCAAGCTCGCCCGTTTCCTTCTCGACTCGCGCGAAGGCGGCTCGGAATATGACCAGAGCCACCTTCCTCCCGAACAGCAGTATGAGGCGGTGGGCCACGCCGTGCGGGCCGTGTATTTCTACTCGGGCATGGCCGACATCGCCGCCGAGACCGGCGATCGCGACTATCAAAGTGCGACGATGTCCCTGTGGGACAACATGGTGAACCGCAAATATTATGTTACCGGTGGTGTCGGCAGCGGCGACACGTCGGAAGGTTTCGGCGGCAATTACAGCCTGCGCAACGACAGTTACTGCGAGTCCTGCTCAAGCTGCGGCCTGATCTTCTTCCAGTACAAGCTGAACTTGTCCTACCACGACGCCAAATATGCGGATCTCTACGAGGAGACGATGTACAACGCGTTGCTCGGGGCCACGGATCTCGACGGCAAGAGCTTCTGTTACACCAACCCGCTGGTCGATACCGATCGTGCCAAATGGCACACCTGTCCGTGCTGCGTCGGCAACATCCCGCGCACGCTGCTGATGATGCCGACCTGGACATATGTTAAGAGCGACGACGGCGTCTACGTCAACCTGTTCGTCGGCAGCCGCATCGATGTGGGCGATATTGCCGGCACGCGTGTCGAGATGATCCAGGAAACCGACTATCCCTGGAAGGGCGCGGTCGCCATTACCGTCAATCCCAGGGACGCGCGCAGATTTTCGGTGCGCGTTCGCGTTCCGAACCGCAAGACGAGTGCGCTCTACACCTCCGAGCCTGAAGTTCAGGGGCTGCTGCGCCTGTCTGTGAACGGCACGCCGATGACCCCGGAAATCGATAAGGGCTATGCCGTCATCACCCGTGAATGGCGGCGCGGCGACCGTATCGAACTCGAATTGCCGATGGTCGTACAACGCGTGACCGCGGACGACAGGATCGACGCGACACGCAGCAAGGTCGCGGTCCGGTACGGCCCCCTGATCTACAATGTCGAGCGCGTCGATCAGCCTCGCCTAGACCTTGCTCTATCTCCTGCACCGCTGAAGGCCGAATGGCGTCCGGGATTGCTCGGTGGGATGACGGTGGTTCGCGGAACATGGGCCGATGGATCTCCGATGCTGGCAATCCCCAATTTCGCCCGCGCGAACCGCGACGGCGGCTCGATACCCGAGTTTCCGGGAAGACAAGCCTCTGTCGAATACGCACCCGGCGCAACGCCGGAAGAAACCGGCGTCAAGTCGACGGACCAACAGGCACAGAGATCGTCCTCGGGCCCGACCGGCCGATCGCTCGTGTGGATGAACAGGGTTTGAGCGCGAGGGCGAGTTCGTCGCGCTGGTCGGGCCATCGGGATGCGGCAAGTCGACGCTGTTGCGGATGAGTGCCGGGCTCAAGGCGCGTATCGAGTGCGGGGGCGGATGTCGATCAGCGCGCGACGTAACCGATGCGCGCCATCGGACCGCGGGCTGGCGATGGTGTTCCAGTCCCATGCGCTCTACCCGCATCTGACGGTGGCGGAGACCATCGCATTTCCGTTGAAGGTCGCGAAGGTCGCCAAGTGCGAGATTGCCGAGCGGGTGGTGGAGGTCGCGGCGATGCTCGACCTGTCGGAGCTCGACCGGCGGCCGCGTGCTCTGTCGCGGGGGGCAGCGCCAGCGTGTGTCGACGGCTCGGTGCCGCTCTGCACAGTTGGAAGCGCACCGGGCAAGGTTCGCAGAACTGGCCTCAGGTTTCAGTCGGCTTCGCATACGCCATATAGGACGCGCCCAGAACCTCGCCGGCATAGCGCGCGCCAGGTTGCATCCTCGCTAGGGCGAGTACGGCCCCACTTGGCCCCGCTGGGCGCTTGAGGCGTGTTTTCCCAAAAAGTGCCATGGAACTGTAAAATAGTGTTTGACGGGTCGGGGAGGTGGTCCTAGAGGGGTGTCACCGCAGCGGAGTGCCTAACGGCTTCTACCGCGGTCGCAAAGAGAACCGGATGCTGCAAGCTTCTTCTAACGAAGAG
>NZ_CM155258.1:0-882500 GCF_056679955.1 Sphingomonas sp. PEI4 | reverse complement strand
GCGAGGATTGCTCAGGCAGTTCGTGAGCGTTTCGGCGTGCAGCGATCTGACAGGCAGTTTGAGGGTCCAGATATCGACATCATCATACTAATAATCTGGCTGAGATTATAATCATCCGCACCTGACAAAGATCAACGCGCACTGCTCTGCCGAGTTGGTGATCCGAAAGGACACCCAGTGATGTCGTTGGTGGTGTGGACTCTCAAGCGTGAGGTAAGGGCAATTCGTGGATGCCTTGGCACATACAGGCGATGAAGGACGTGGCACGCTGCGATAAGCGTCGGTGAGTTGTGAGCAAACTTTGACCCGACGATTTCCGAATGGGGAAACCCACCTATCCCGATTAATTCTACTTGAGCAGCAATGCTGGGGTAGAGTTAATTAGGTTAGGTATCACTTAGCTGAATACATAGGCTTCGTGAAGCGAACCCGGCGAACTGAAACATCTCAGTAGCTGGAGGAAAAGACATCAACCGAGATTCCGTTAGTAGTGGCGAGCGAACGCGGACCAGGCCAGTGCCTGAATTTCAACTAGTAGAAGTCTCTGGAAAGTGACGCCATAGCGGGTGACAGCCCCGTATACGAAAGTGAGAATTCAGGACTCGAGTAGGGCGGAACACGTGAAATTCTGTCTGAACATGGGGGGACCACCCTCCAAGCCTAAATACTCGTATGTGACCGATAGCGAACTAGTACCGTGAGGGAAAGGTGAAAAGCACCCCGATGAGGGGAGTGAAACAGTACCTGAAACGGATTGCCTACAAGCAGTTGGAGGGCTTTTATGGCCTGACAGCGTACCTCTTGCATAATGGGTCTGTGACTTAATGTATCAAGCAAGCTTAAGCCGTTAGGTGTAGGCGCAGCGAAAGCGAGTCTGAATAGGGCGCCAGAGTTTGATGTATTAGACCCGAAACCCGGCGATCTAGGCATGACCAGGATGAAGGTGCAGTAACATGCACTGGAGGTCCGAACCGATTAACGTTGAAAAGTTACCGGATGAGTTGTGTTTAGGGGTGAAAGGCCAATCAAGCCGGGAAATAGCTGGTTCTCCGCGAAAACTATTGAGGTAGTGCCTCGCACGAACACCTTAGGGGGTAGAGCACTGGATGGGCTAGGGGGTCGCGAGATCTACCAAACCTAACCAAACTCCGAATACCTAAGAGTGATATGCGGGAGACAGACGGCGGGTGCTAAGGTCCGTCGTCAAAAGGGAAACAGCCCTGACCTACAGCTAAGGCCCCCAAATCGTATCTAAGTGGGAAAGCATGTGGGACTTCCAAAACAACCAGGAGGTTGGCTTAGAAGCAGCCATCCTTTAAAGAAAGCGTAACAGCTCACTGGTCTAAACAAGAGGTCCTGCGGCGAAGATGTAACGGGGCTCAAGATACGTGCCGAAGCTTAGGGTGTGCCATTTATATGGTACGCGGTAGCGGAGCGTTCCGTAAGCCTGTGAAGCGATCTGGTAATGGGTCGTGGAGGTATCGGAAGTGCGAATGCAGACATGAGTAGCGATAAAGAGGGTGAGATGCCCTCTCGCCGAAAGACCAAGGGTTCCTGCGCAAGGCTAATCCGCGCAGGGTGAGCCGGCCCCTAAGACGAGCCCGAAGGGGGTAGTCGATGGGAACCACGTTAATATTCGTGGGCCTGGTGGTGTGTGACGGATCATGTGTGTTGTCATCCCTTATCGGATTGGGATGGCTTCGAAATGGTTCCAGGAAATAGCCCCACCGTATAGACCGTACCCGAAACCGACACAGGTGGTCAGGTAGAGTATACCAAGGCGCTTGAGAGAAGTGTCCTGAAGGAACTCGGCAAATTGCCTCCGTACCTTCGGAAGAAGGAGGCCCTCACTATGCGCAAGCACTTTGAGGGGGCACAGGCCAGGGGGTAGCGACTGTTTAGCAAAAACACAGGGCTCTGCTAAGTCGGCTTCAAGACGACGTATAGGGCCTGACGCCTGCCCGGTGCCTGAAGGTTAAGTGGAGGGGTGCAAGCTCTGAAATGAAGCCCAGGTAAACGGCGGCCGTAACTATAACGGTCCTAAGGTAGCGAAATTCCTTGTCGGGTAAGTTCCGACCTGCACGAATGGCGTAACGACTTCCCCACTGTCTCCAGGACATGCTCAGCGAAATTGAATTCTCCGTGAAGATGCGGAGTACCCGCGGTTAGACGGAAAGACCCCGTGCACCTTTACTGCAGCTTCAGAGTGGCATTAGGAAGAAACTGTGTAGCATAGGTGGGAGGCTTTGAAGCATCGGCGCCAGCTGATGTGGAGCCATAGGTGAAATACCACCCTGTTTGTTTCTGATGTCTAACCTCGTTCCGTAAGCCGGAACAGGGACCCTCTGTGGCGGGTAGTTTGACTGGGGCGGTCGCCTCCTAAAGAGTAACGGAGGCGCGCAATGGTGGGCTCAGGACGGTCGGAAACCGTCTGTTAGAGTGCAATGGCATAAGCCCGCCTGACTGCGAGACTGACAAGTCGAGCAGAGACGAAAGTCGGTCATAGTGATCCGGTGGTCCCTCGTGGAAGGGCCATCGCTCAACGGATAAAAGGTACGCCGGGGATAACAGGCTGATAACCCCCAAGAGCTCATATCGACGGGGTTGTTTGGCACCTCGATGTCGGCTCATCACATCCTGGGGCTGGAGCAGGTCCCAAGGGTTTGGCTGTTCGCCAATTAAAGTGGTACGTGAGCTGGGTTCAGAACGTCGCGAGACAGTTTGGTCCCTATCTGCCGTGGGCGTCGAAATTTGAGAGGAGTTGACCCTAGTACGAGAGGACCGGGTTGAACATACCTCTGGTGTACCAGTCGTTCCGCCAGGAGCGCAGCTGGGTAGCTATGTATGGACGGGATAACCGCTGAAAGCATCTAAGCGGGAAGCCTCCCTCGAGATAAGATTTCATAGAGCCGTCGGAGACCACGACGTTGATAGATCGGATGTAGAAGTGCGGTAACGCATGGAGCTAACCGATACTAATTGCTCTATTCGCGCTTGAGAGTCTCACACCATCAATGACAACACTGGGTCACCAGCTAGCCATCAGATGCGTGCGGATGATTACCCAAGTCGAACGCCAGATTGCCAATCCCCTCGCCGTCGAGGGATTGGTTCAAATACACCAGCACTCGGTGTTCCGAGAGGCTGGCAACCAAAACGTGCACGGTATCGATTTTAAAACCCCACCAAGGCGAAAGCCAAAGTGGGGTACCCAAGCATTCCCCAACGTATCGTCGCACCGGCTCCATTGCCTGGTGGCTATAGCGTCGGTGTCCCACCCGATCCCATTCCGAACTCGGCCGTGAAACCCGCCTGCGCCAATGGTACTATCGCTCAAGCGATGGAAGAGTAGGTCGTCGCCAGGCATTGAAGCCCGTGCGACGATACGAACAAGGAACGCTCAAAACCCATTCACCATGTCTCATACCCCCTTCGCTAACGCGAATGTCGCGGGGTGGAGCAGCCCGGTAGCTCGTCAGGCTCATAACCTGAAGGTCACAGGTTCAAATCCTGTCCCCGCAACCATTCCCCAACATACCACAACCGCCCAGAACATCCTGAGGCGGCTTTTTTGTGCCTTTTTACGTAAGTTGCGCCGTCTCAGAGCCGTCGTGGGCGGGCCAGCGAATGTCGCTGAGTGCCAGGACGTCGATTTGCTTTTGAGGGTATTCCTGGGGGTATGATGCCGAACTCGGCAGGAGATACCCCTATGGCTCTGAAAGACCTCGAAGCTCGCTACGCCACCAAAGGCGACAAGGACTATAAGCTCTCCGACGGCGAACGGCTCTACCTTCTCGTCCGGCCGAACGGCTCCACGACTTGGGACGAGCTCCAGGGGCTCGATACGCCTGACCCGATCTAGCGGATGCCTGCTACGCGCATGAAGATTGAGCGTGAGCATATCGTCCCCCTTGCACCGGCGGTCGCGCTGTTGGCCGATCTCAGCAAGCTCAGCACCGGGACGTATGTCTTTGCCGGCGACGAGCTCGGGAAGCCCATCTCGCTGAACACCATGATCTACGGCTGCTACCGGATGGGCTATCGTGGCCGTCAGACCGTCCACGGCTTCCGCGGGATTGCGTCGACATGGGCAAACGAGGCTGAATACTATCGCCCCGACTAGATCGAGATGGCGCTTTGAACCGCCCCGGGTCTGCCGGAGCCTTGGGTTGTGAGTCATGCTGCCATATCGATGTTGTCCGCGGCAGCATAATATTGATCTTCGGCTTCGGCAGGCGGGATGTTGCCGTGGGCTCCAGCAGCCGACGATGTTGAACCAGTCGCCCCATTCGAGCGTGGCGTACTCGACGGCCTCGGCGAGGCGCTCGGTGTACTTGATAGACACGTATTGTGACCCGCGGTCGCTGTGGTGAACCAGGCCGCCACGGTGGACCGGCCTGCGGTCATGAAGCGCCTGCTCGAGCGCGTCCAGGACGAAGCTGGCATGTGCTGTCCTGCTGGCATGCCATCCGACAATCCGGCGGGCGTAGGTGTCGATGACGAAGGCGACGTAGACGAACCCCGCCCAAGTCGCGACGCAAGTGAGTCCTATACCCACAGCATGTTCGGCGCTGGGCCGTAGACCCTTCGGCAGGCTCAGGAGGCGGTTGACGTGATCGCGCGCGCACGGCGCCGCTTTATCGCTGATGGTCGTGCGCACCGGCTTGCCGCGGATTACCCCTGGCAAGCCCATCCCGCGCATTAGCCGTTCCACGGTACAGCGCGCGACCGCAAAGCCCTCCCGCATCATCTGCGGCCAGACCTTGCGCACGCCGTAGACCGCGAAGTTTTGGGCGGACACGCGGGCGATCTCGGGCTTGAGGGCCACATCCTGCCGCGCCCGCGCCGACAGGCGCGCTGGGTCCTGTCGCTGCGCGACGCGCTCGTGATAGGTGGATGGGGCGATCGGCAGGACGCGGCAGATCGGCTCGACCCCATGGACATTGCGGTTATCGTCAATGAACGCAATCATCGCTTGAAGGGGCGGTCGAGCTCCGCCTCAGCAAAATACGCGGATGTCCCTTCGGCAGGCTCAGGACAGGCTTACGCAGGATCTCGTTGGCCTGCCGCAGCTCGCGGACCTCGCGTTCCAGCGCCTTCACCTTGTCAGCGACCTCGGCCGGGACTCCGGCCCGCTTGCCGCTGTCGACTTCGGCCTTCTTCACCCACTCATGCAGCGTCTGCGGAACGCAGCCGATCTTCTCGGCAATCGATACCACGGTCGCCCATCTGGACGGATGATCCCTCTCGTGATCGAAAACCATCCGCACCGCTCGCTCGCGGACCTCGGGCGCAAACTCGTTCGCGGTCTTGCTCGTCATGGCTCTCTTCTCAGGAGTTGGAGCCTCCGACAAACCCGGGGCGGTTCACTTCGGTCGAGAGCTACAAATGGGCGCGGTTGTGGGTCGGGCTGTTCTACGGCGTGATCACCATTCTGCTCAGTTGGCTCGCAGTGGCGAACTTGCCAAAAACGACGAATGTCCCGTCCGTGACGCAGTCAGTTCCAAACAGGATCAAGTCCAAAAAGCAGTGCCAAAAGTCAGCCTGCCGTGCCGCCGACAACCCGCCGCGTCCAACACCCAACCGCCGGCGGCCCGCTAAGCAAGCCGTTAGGCATCCGCGTTGCAAACGGTCGGACGATGAGGGGACCAGACGCGCACTGGAATGCCGGCCGGGCGAACTTTGGACGTCGACTTCTGACAAAAACTGTCGTTCGACATTTCGCGTGCGAACGTCCGGAATGCTTCATTTCTCGCCGTTTCCGTGCCGTCAATGTGGCCGCGTTGCGCTCCGACCGTGCCACATTAACGAGCGTCCAAAGCTGAGAGCCGGTCAAGCAGGTCTAAATGACTGGATGTGGGGCTTCGAACATCGCCCCCAAGGCGATGTACAAACCCGCCACAAGAGCCAAATCAGTTTACCCGGGCTCACCAAACCTACTCCGCGCTTGCGTCGAATTCTGCAACGGCTCAATTCGTCGACAAGGAATAACCATAGCGGAGAATCCGAATGACCGAGACCGCCGAATACACGCCGCCGAAGATCTGGACCTGGAACAAGGAAAGCGGAGGCCGGTTCGCCAGCATCAACCGTCCGATCGCCGGTGCCACGCACGACAAGGAATTGCCGGTCGGCAAGCACCCTCTCCAACTCTATTCGCTGGCAACGCCCAATGGCATGAAGGTGACGGTGATGCTCGAGGAACTGCTCGCCGCGGGGCACGCGGGTGCGGAATACGACGCCTGGCTCATCAAGATCATGGACGGCGACCAGTTCGGCAGCGGCTTCGTCGAAGCCAATCCCAACTCCAAAATTCCCGCGCTGGTCGATCGCAGCGGCGCAAGTCCGATCCGGGTCTTCGAATCCGGCTCGATCCTGGTCTATCTCGCCGAGAAATTCGGCGCGTTCCTGCCCACCGATGCCGCCAAGCGCGCCGAGGTGCTTTCGTGGCTATTCTGGCAGATGGGGGCGGGGCCGATGCTCGGCGGCGGGTTCGGGCATTTCTACGCCTATGCGCCGGTGAAGATCGAATATGCGATCGACCGCTTCGCGATGGAGGTGAAGCGGCAACTCGACGTGCTCGACCGCCGCCTGGACGAAAGCGAGTATCTCGGCGGCGACGAGTATTCGATCGCCGACATGGCGGTGTGGCCCTGGTACGGCGCTCTGGTGAAGGGGCTGGTATATGATGCTGCCGAGTTCCTTCAGGTGACGGACTACAAGAACGTCCTGCGCTGGACCGACCTGATCGCCGCGCGGCCTGCGGTGGCGCGTGGGCGGATGGTCAACCGCGTGATGGGCGATCCTTCCAGTCAGCTCCCCGAACGCCACGACGCCGGCGACTTCGACACGCGGACTCAGGACAAGCTCGACGCTGCGGCGACCAACGGCGCGACGGGATGACGCTTTGCCAAAGAGGCTGAGCGTTCGTTTCGAGGGCTAGCCTCTTGGCGACGCCGGAATTAGCTCGATACGGATCGGATCGATGCCTGCCTCGGCGTCAGGTCCGGTCGAGCGATATCTAGCCATCTCCTATGGCGTGGAGAATGCGATACGCCGCCTCGACGTCGCGCTCGACGACGGCGGAGGTAAAGCGTTCGATGATGGTGCGCAGCCGACCGGTCGGCGCTGCTGCAGCGGTCAGAAGCGGGCCATCGATCAAGCGACTTCCCCATTCGACGCCCAGGCGCTGCGTTTCGTCATCCGCGCCGACGACGATCGATGGGAAGGGCAACACCATCTTTGGGGACGCAAAGCCCTGACGATTGAGGCCTGTCCCTTCGGGAGCCACGAGCAGGGCGCCAGAGACCTTAGCGGTGTAGGATTTCGGCGACAGGCGCGCCCACCACGCCGCCGCCGCGCAAGCGCTTCCCTGCGCCAAGAGCATGACTGCACGATCGGAAATCGACACCGCGGCATCGATGCGCGCCGCCATCGCGGTTCGCTCCGCGGTGGTACGGCCCCGAACCGCGATCTGCTGCATTTCACCAAACCGTAGAAATTCCCGGAACCGGTCGAAGATGGATACAGCATTTTCAGGGACCAGCGCGATGAGCTTCAGCCGTTGGCTCTCCAAGACAGCAACAGACACAATCGAGTCTCCCGTTCGATGAGCACATGTGCTGCCTACTTCAGATCAATGGCGCAATGCAGTTGACCGGATACAAGCCAGAACGTTCTATCCTGGCTCTCGGCTGATCTCGGGGCGAGTTGCGTCAGTGGCGATACAACCGTCCCGTTCACGGGGCGGTGCAAAGCTGAACCCGAGCAGATTTAACGTAGAGACGATCGACCGGAGAGTGGCGCGCGCGAACCGGTGCGGGCGGCGGATCGGATGACGGCGAGCGCGTCGGCGGAGCAATCGACGCGAACGTCACGTCGTTCCGAAAGATCGCAAAATGACCGCGCTGCCCTATACAGCGTCATCGCCAGCGCGGCGGGCAGTGCCTCAGGCTGTTGCCGCCGTCAGCCGCAGGTCACGGGCCTCAGCGGAGGTTATGGGGCGATCACGACCTGCACACTTGATGACCAACCCATCCACTTCAGCAGGATCAAGCGCGGTGAATGCCTGCACCATCTGCGCGAGCGATCCGGATGCGATCGGTTCGTTGCCCTGCGCGGCGTCGTCGTTCTCGTCCGCTTCCCGCATCAGCTTGGCGGGCATGTTCAACATGGTTTTCAACACGCTTACTATCTCCGGGCCCCCGGTATGTCGCAACCGTGGAACGCGGAGAGTAGTGCGTCCAGACCGGCGTGGGTCCGTTTGCGCTCGCCCTACAGTGGCACGCGACGAACTGCGCTTCCGCCGCGCGCGGCCGGTGAGCTGGGCAATCTCAAACGCTACCAGGAACGCGAGCTACGAGTGCCGCGCTATCGATCGCGACCCTGCCGGACTGGGCTGCCGCTATGACTAGGGACGTTGCGCTGGCTGACGCCGGTATCGCTGAAGCCCAGCTGCGTGAATAAGAACGCCGCGGCACGGTCCGCTTCTGCATGCGAAGACCTCGTGGCGCGGGCTCGCCTAGCTCTTGTGCCATGCCGCTCCGGACGTCGCGGACGGAAGGGCAATGGCTGCCTATAAGCGGGCCCGCCGAAAGCGCGGGGTAGGGAGTACATTTTCCACGACCGATCTGATTGGCGGCGACGGCACGCTGGCAGCGGAGTTCCGTCATGGCAGTTTCGCGAACCTCTAACTCTATCGCCGCGTGATTATCACCGTTCCCATATGCCGCGCGCCGGCAGATTGACCAGTATGATCTACATTCCAGGCAGCCTGTTTTCAGTGAACCCCGTCATCGCACGCGACGTGCCCAATCTGTTCGCGCGAAATGAACGCCTCGTGTGCGTATTCGAGAGTTCGGAGATGGTACATTCGTGATGGTGCTAGTCGGCGCTACCATCGGCGGAAATATAGCTACCGCATAGCACGGCGCCGTCAATTCGAAGCTTACCGGCAAGCTGACGGGATGGCGCTATGCCGATCAAGAGATGGCTCTCGAACAGGGCAAGGAAATGGCGTTTCCTGCTTGGCTCGACGATCGTGATGCCAGCCCGGCATGGAACGATCGCATTTGATGAAAGCTGGATGCCAGCACGGCCGGAGCGGCTCGGCGAGCGCATGGGCGATCGCCCGGTTTGACGCCCGAGACCGAAGCAACTGATCCGTCCTGAAATAGTCTTCAACCGAGATGAACGGATGTCAGTCTAGGAAGCACTCCACACGATCCCAGACGTTCGCAACTGGGTCATCAACGACGACCATCGAGTACACGCTGCTGCCGGTGAAATACATCGACTTGTAGCGGAGGTCGCCCCCAATCCATCGCGAGGCGGATCGCTACATCTCCGACGGCTCCGCTGCTCGTCAGCCAAGATAAAGTATGTTGGCGCATGTCGAGGGATAGCCCATCCGTGATGCTCGCTGGCTGGTTCGTAGGCCTGAGAAGAAATGGACCGATAAGCATCGCTCATCGTCGGGCAACGACAACTCGTTGGATTGCGCGATTGGATTGGTCCTTATCGGCCTCAGACTGCGCGAAGGATGCCGATGACTGCCATGCTGAGACGTATCACGGTATCGCGCTGGCTGTCGCCGGTGCTGCTTTTGCTGCTTTGGGAGACCGGGTCCCGCAGCGGCGTGATCCCCGAGCGTACGCTGGCGGCGCCGTCCTCGGTCGTATCGACGATGCTACAGATGACCGTGTCGGGCGAACTGCCGAATAATCTGGCGGTGTCGCTGGTGCGCGCTGGGCTGGGGCTGGCGCTCGGCGTCGGGGCGGGAGTGATCCTCGGATTGATGGCGGGGCTAAGCCGGCAGGGCAACGCCGCGATCGATCCGTTGGTGCAGATCAAGCGCACGATCCCCGTCGTTGCGCTGTCGCCGCTGTTCATCGTCTGGTTTGGGATCGGCGAGACGACCAAGATCGCGCTGATCGCCTTCGCCACGATGTTGCCGGTGTATATCAACCTCTATGAAGGCATTCGGGGCGTCGACGTGCGGCTGCTGGATGCCGCGCGCAGCTTCGGCCTTTCGCGCGCGGAGCTGATCCGCGACGTGATCCTGCCCGGCACGCTGCCCGCGCTGATCGTCGGCTTGCGTTATTCGTTGTCGATCGCGGTGCTGATGCTGGTGATCGCGGAGCAGATCAACGCCTCGGCCGGGATCGGCCACCTGATCAACGATGCGCGCGATTTCATGCGCACCGACATCATCGTCGTCTGCCTGCTCGTCTATGCCCTGCTCGGCCTGGCGGGGGACATGATCATGCGCGTGATCGAGCGGCGTGCCCTGGCCTGGCGGCCGAGCGTGATGGAGTTGCGCGCATGAGCGAAGTAGTGCGGATCCCGCTGGCCGCCCCGCTGGTCGTAGTACCCGGGCCGCCACCAGTGGTCGATCTCAAGGGCTTTTCGCGCCATTTCGCTGGCAACAAGATCCTCGATTCGCTCGACCTGCAGATCGCGCCGGGCGAATTCGTCGCCTTGCTCGGCCGCTCCGGCTCGGGCAAGACGACTTTGCTGCGCACACTCGCCGGGCTCGACGGTATCCAGGGCCAGGACATTACCGTGCCGGCGAGCCGCGCGACCGTGTTCCAGGATGCCCGGCTGCTGCCGTGGAAATCGGTGTGGAAGAACGTGGCGCTCGGACTGCGCGGCCGCGATCTGCGCGCCATAGCCGAACGCGCGCTGCGCGAGGTAGGACTCGAACACCGCGTCGATGCTTGGCCGCTGACGCTGTCCGGCGGGGAGGCGCAGCGCGCGTCGCTGGCCCGCGCGCTGGTACGACAGCCGGAATTGCTGCTGCTCGACGAGCCGTTCGCCTCGCTCGACGCGTTGACCCGTATCCGCATGCATGCGCTGGTCCTATCACTGTGGCGCACGCATCGCCCCGCGGTGTTGCTGGTAACGCACGACGTGGAGGAAGCTATGGCGCTTGCCGATCGCATCCTGGTGCTCGATCGCGGGCAGATCGCCGCGGAGGAAGTGATAACCGCGGCAAGGGGGCATCGCAGCAGCGTCGTCCGCGCGCTCCGCGCGACCTTGCTCGGGCATCTCGGGCTGGAGACCGATGGTGGCGTCTATGCGGACATGATCGGGCGCGAAAGATGAGCGATCTGGCGCCGCTCCGGGCATTCATCGATCGGCTGGGCGAGTTGATCGATCGGAGCGACGAAGAGCTGACGATCCTGGCCGAAGGCGAGGCGCTGCTCGCCGCGCTGGTCGCCAACGACACGTGGCTGCCCGACAGCCATGCCGCGCCCGATTTAGAACGCTACCGCCAATATTTGCTGTATCGCGATCCGGCCGAGCGCTTCTCGGTCGTCAGCTTCGTGTGGGGTCCGGGGCAGCGCACGCCGATCCACGATCATACCGTCTGGGGCCTGGTCGGCATGCTGCGCGGGGCGGAGATCGCCGACAGCTATGACGATCCGGCCGACGCTGCGCGCGTGACCGAGCGTATCCGGCTCAAGCCGGGGCAGGTTGCGGCCGTCTCCCCGACGGTGGGCGACCGCCATCTCGTCGCCAACGCCTATGATGATCGCGTATCGGTCAGCATCCACGTCTATGGCGCCGATATCGGCCAGGTGCGGCGCGCGACCTACGATACCGCCGGCACACCCAAGCCGTTCGTGTCGGGCTATGCGCCCGCGCCAGCGCTTATCTTCTAGGAGTTCATCGTTGACCGACCGAATATCCGCGCAGGCTGTGCGCCGCGCGCTGCTGCTGCGCCACGAAATTGCACTTCTCGACCTGCGGCACGAAGCGGACTTCGCCACCGGTCATCCGCTGTTCGCGGCGAACCTGGCGGTCGGGCGGATCGCGATCGAGGCGGAGATCCGGCTGCCGCGCAAGGACGTGCCTATCGTGCTCTACGGGGCCGACATCGAACTGGGTGCGGCAGCGCTGGCGGGCTTGGGCTATAGCGATGTGGCTGAACTCGACGGGGGCCTGGCCGGCTGGCAAGCGGCGGGCTACGAATTGTTTGCCGACGTTAATTCCTATTCCAAGGCGTTCGGCGAATTGGTCGAGGCCGAGCGGCATACGCCGTCGCTGGCGGCCGAAGAGGTCGCCGCGCTGATCGCGGCGGGCGCCGACATCGCGATCGTCGATGCGCGCCGGCCGAGCGAATATGCGACGATGAACATCCCTGGCTCGGTCAGCGTGCCCGGTGCCGAGTTGGTGTTGCGCGCCGCCGCCGCCGCCCCCGATCCGGCGACGACGGTCATCGTCAATTGCGCCGGCCGCACGCGCTCGATCATCGGCACGCAGTCGTTGATCAACGCCGGCCTGCCCAATCGCGTCGTCGCCTTGCGCAACGGCACGATTGGCTGGACGCTCGCCGGGCAAGCGCTGCAGCATGGCGCCCATCGCCATATCGCAGTCGGCGATCTAGACGAAGCGCGGACGCGTGCGCGGCAGGTCTCGTATCGCGCCGGGGTGCGGCATCTGACGCCGGAAGATGCCGCAGCATTGGAAACGCGGGACCGGACGCTCTATCGCTTCGATGTGCGCACCGCGGAGGAATATGCAGCCGGCCATATCGCCGGCTTCCGCCACTATCCCGGCGGGCAGTTGGTGCAAGAAACGGACATGGCCGCGCCGGTGCGCGGCGCCCGCATCCTGCTCGCCGACGATCTGGGCGTGCGCGCGGACATGACGGCGTCGTGGCTCGCGCAGATGGGCTGGGAAGTCTATGTGCTCGACGGCGGGTTCGACGGGGCGCTGGAGCAGGGCGCGCCCGCGCCGCTGCCGGCGATCGATCCGGCGCAGCGCTACAAGCGGCCCTATGAGGGCACGGACAATGCCACGACGGCGATGCAGGCCTATCTCGATTGGGAATATGGGCTGGTAGCGCAGATACGACGCGACGCGAGCCATGGGTTTTTCGTTATATAAACCTCCCCGAGACGAACTCGGGGAGGGTTTTAGGTTACTCCGCCGCCAGTTCGTAATGCGGTTCCTCGCGAACATTCGTCGGGATCGCCAGCCCCAGGTTTCCCCGCAACGTCGTCGCCTCATACTCGGTCCGAAACATTCCACGCGCCTGCAGCAACGGCACCACCTCCTGCGTAAATCGCCGGAACTGGCTAGGGTGTCCGGCATGCACGTTGATCCCGTCGAGCGCGCGGCCCTCGAACCAGCGCGCGATCTCATTCGCCACCGTCTCGGCCGAGCCAACGAACGGACTGGTCTTCTGATCGCGCACAAATTCGACCAATTCGCGCAGCGTGAAACCGCGCGTTGCGGCCAGTTCGGTCAGCCGCTTGGCCTGAGTGAAAAAGCTCTTCTCGCCATAGTGTAGCGTCTCGGCCGGGAACGGCGCGTCGAGATCGTATTGCCGGAAATCGTGCCAGCCGAACGCACGGCCGAATTCGCCCAGCGCCTGGTCGAAGCTCTGGTCCTGCCGGCGATAGGTGCGCTCGATCTCGCGCGCATCCTCGTCGGTGTCGCCGACATAGATGCTGAAACCGGGTAGTATCAAGATCTGCTCGGGATCGCGGTCGAGCTTCACCGCCCGGCCCTTGACGTCTTGGTAGAACGCCTGGCCCTGCTCGATCGACCTGGCGTGGGTGAAGATCGCATCGGCGATCGTCGCGCCGAGATCGCGGCCCTGTTCGGAATCTCCGGCCTGGAAGATTACCGGCTCACCCTGCGGCGAACGCTGAATGTTGAGCGGGCCGACGACCGAGAAGTGCTCGCCCTTGTGGTTGAGCGTGTGCAACTTGTCCTTGTTGAGGAACACGCCGCTCGTGCGATCGCGCACCAAAGCGCCGTCTTCGTACGAGCGCCACAGCCCGCGCGTGACATCGAGATATTCGAAAGCGCGGCCGTAACGCGTGTCGTAATCATAATGCTCGTCGCGGCCATAATTGCCCGCCGTGCCGGCATCGCCGCTGGTCACCACGTTCCAGCCGGCGCGGCCCTTGCTAATCAGGTCGAGCGAGGCGAGGCGGCGCGCGAGATTGTACGGATCATTGTACGAGGTGGTCGCGGTGCCGACGAGGCCGATATGGTTGGTCGCCACCGCCAGCGCAGAGAGCAGGGTCAGCGGCTCGAGCCGGTTGAGGTAATGCGGCGGCGAATCCGGCGTGATGAACTGGCTATCGACGATGAACACGAGATCGAACTTCGCTGCCTCGGCCTGGCGCACGATATCGATATACCAGTCGATATCCACGCTGGCATCGACCGGGATTTCCGGATCGAGCCAGCGGTTGGTTTCGCCGGGGCCGCCGACGCCGGTCGGCACCAGCCCAAGTTTCAACTGTCGCTTGGCCATAGAATCACTCCTTGTTGTCGATGCGGATGAAGCGGGGAAGGTGGTCACAGCTTGCCGCGCAGCGTCAGGCCGATGGTGCGCGGCTCGCCGAGCGCAGCGAACACCAGCCCGAACTGCGCGTTGACGGCGCGCGTGTTGTAATAATCCTTGTCGAACAGGTTGCGCACCCAGACGGAGACGTCCCAGCGTCCGTCGGGCTTGCGCACGCCGGCATGCGCGCCGGCCAGCGCATAGCCATCGACCTGAGACAGCGGATCGAGATTGACCGCGGCGTAGAAGGACGAGCGATAGCTGACGTCTGCGCCGATATAGCCATCGACCTCGTCACCTCGCGCGATATATTCCGCGCTGCTGGTCAGCGACCATTTCGGTGCGCCTGACGCTGGCCGACCCGACAAATCGACTACGCCGAGATAGGAGGTCTGGAACGGTGCCTGCGCGTTGCGGTAGCTGACGTAGGAGGCGTCGTTATACGTGCCGGCCGCGGTGAGGGTGAGCCCGTCGAACGGAGTGGCGCGCGCATCGACCTCGATCCCGCGCGAGCGCAACTTGCCGACATTGGTGATGTACGAGGCGACCGGCACCACTGCTGTGTTGACGAAGTTCGCCTGGTAATCGCTGACGTCGCTCCAGAAGGCGGCGACGTTCAATTCCGCTTTGCCGCCGAACAGTCGGCTCTTGAAGCCGAGTTCGAACGCATCAACCTTTTCCGGCCGCACGAACACATCGACCCCGCGCGTCGCGGCGACGAGATTGATGCCGGGCGATTTGTAGCCGCGCGAATAGCTCGCATAGCTGTGCAGCGCGTCGTTCACGTCATACGCCGCGATCACGGTACCCGACACGTTGTCGGTATCGTTCGACACGTCGTAGCTGCCGGTCGGCAGTACGGCAGCGCGGCGCGCGGCGACGGCGGCTTGGATACCGGGCGCGAAGCTGCCGAGCGGCGCGGCGGTGCCGCCGGCATAGGCGTCGTATAGCCCGGTCTTGTGCTCGTAGGTGTAGCGCAGGCCGCCGGTCAGGCGGAAGGTCGGCGCGATGTTCCACGTCGCTTGACCGTAACCCGCATAGCTGTAGGTCTGCGGCACGACATGGGCATAGGCGACCAGCCCGTCGAGCGCGGCGCTGGGCAGTGTCGAGGCTGCGGCGGTCGCGGTGTTTGGCGTACCGAGCCACACCGCGGCGTCGCGGCCATAGCCGGTGACCTGCAGGTCGTCCGCCGTCTGCCAGAAGAAATACAGCCCGCCGGTGAAGTCCACCGTCTGCCCGCCGCGCGAGGCGGCGCGGAATTCCTGGCTGAACTGCTGCTGCCGCGTCTCGACGATCGATTGCGTGACGACATTTGCGCCGGTCTGGTCGCCATCGTAATTGGGCAGCCATTTCCAGTTGCGATAGGCGCTGATCGAGGTCAGCGTGATGCCGCCGGTCTGCCAATCGGCGCGCGCCTGCAGGCCCCAGCTCGGCATCTTGTCGCTCTGCGAAGAGTCGATATCCACGCGCCGCGCGAACGGATCGATCGCCAGCGGGGTGTAGCCGACATCCGCCGCGCGGCGATAGAAGCCGCGCACTTCGGTGCCGTTGGCCAGCACCGTCGGCAGCGCCTCGGCCACGCTCTGGAAGCCGACATTGCCGTTCTGCACGCTGTAATCTCCGATCACGCGAATCTTGAGATCGTCGCTCGGTTTGTAGACCACGTCTAGGCGCGCGGAATGGTTGTCGAGATTGTCCCAATCCTGATCGTAGCGCGTGTTGTAGATCAGGCCGTCACGCTGCGTGCGCAGATAGCTCAACCGGAACGCGAGATTGTCGCCGATCGTGCTGTTCACCGAGCCGTAAGCGCGCAGGTAATTGTAATTGCCATAGGTCAGCTCGCCGCTGAGCTCGGTGGCGAACACCGGCTCGCGGGTGCGGATGTCGACCGCGCCGGCCACCGTGTTCTTGCCGAACAGCGTGCCCTGCGGCCCGCGCAGCAGCTGGATGCTTTCGATATCGATCAGGTCGGTGATCACCGATCCGGTCCGCGGGCGATAGACGCCGTCGACATAAAGGCCGACGCCCTGTTCCAGCCCGTCATTGGTACCGCCGGCATTTGTGCCGATGCCGCGAATGGTGATCGTCTGGTTGCGCCCGCTGATCCCCTGGATGTTGAGGCTGGGGAGCTGCTGCACGATTTGCTTGAGGTTGAACGCGCCCTGACGCTCGATCTGCTGGCCGCTCACCGTTGTGATCGCGATGGGTACTTTCTGTACGTTCTCGGTGCGATAGCGCGCGGTGACGGTGATCTCGCCGACGCCTTGATCGTCGGCAGCAGGGGGGGCAGCCACCGGATCGGCGCCGCCCGTGCCCGCGTCGAGCGCGGCCGGGATCGCGTTCTGCTGTGCGAATGCCGGTGCCGAGATCAATGCCGCCATAGATGTCGTGGCCACAAGCAAAGCATAGTAGGCGCTATTGCGGCGCGTCGTAACGGTCATTATCGTCCCCTCAGTTTTACGGGGGTGTTCTATTCTGTGCAATCGGAGGTAGCGACAAACTTTGGTGGTCGACGTTAGTAGTTATGCTCTATATTAATAATCAATATAGATCGATGAGTGTTGCAAATGGGTCAGGTAAAGCTTCCGTCAAATCCGACGCGTACATCGATATGCTTCGAAATGAGTCCGGCGCGCAGATAGCGATCGGCGGTGCGTTGCTGATCGGCGATGAGCGTGTCGTCGATACTGGTGCCGACGCGCACCGATCGCGTGCTGACCGCTTTCCACACATCGACCGGCACGCCGGTTTCCTTGTACAGCAGCTCGGCATAAGCGGCGCGATTGGCCACCGACCAGTCCCAGCCGGCGTACAGGCGGCGGCGATAATCCGCGAGCAGCGGCCGCTTGTCGGCGATCGCGCCGTCGCGGCCGAACACCAGCGCATAGCTCGGCACCAGCCCGGGCGCAGTGATGATCCGCGCCCCTGCCTTTTCGGCGAGTGTCGCATTGGGATCCCAGATCGCCCAGCCGTCTACCGATCCGCCCTGCAAAGCGGCCTGGCCGTCTTGCGGTGACAGAAAGGCGAATGTCACCGCGTCGTACGGCAGTTTCTGATCCTCCAGCACGGCGAGGATCAGGTTGTGCGCTACCGAGCCGCGCGGCGTGGCGATGCGCTTGCCGGCGATGTCGCGCATCGTGCGGATCGGCGATCCGCCCGGCACGACCAACAACGGCCCCGGGCCGCTATATCTCTGCGCGCCGATCGCCTTGATCGTGGCGCCGGTGCCGATCGAGAAGATGAACGCCGCATCGCCGCCGATCCCGGTGTCGATCGCGCCGGCGTTGAGCGCCTCAAGTAGCGGCGCGGCATTGGGGAAGGCCGACCATTCAATCTTGTAGGGCAGGTCCTTGAGCTTGCCCGCGGCCTCCAGCACGACCTTCGATCCGCCGCGCTGGTCGCCGACATACAGCGTGTCGGCCTTGGCATCGGCGCCCTTGCCGCAGGCGGCGAGCAGCGACGTCGTCGCCGCCGCGCCGAGGAAGGAGCGCCGGGAAAGGGGATAGGTCATGCGGAGTCCTTTTGGGTCATGCGGCGTCGCGCAGGCCGAACGTGTCGGTGACGGCGGCGAGGATCGTTGTCGCCTCGGGGCGATCGAGCCAGTCCGGGCTGACTGCCACGAACCGCACCACGCGGTCGCGATCGACCAGCAGCACGGTCGGCATCGGTAATTCCCAGCTGTCGGTGCCGGTCACCGCGCCGATCCAGCCGGCTGGCGGCGGCGTCGGGCGCTCGTCAGGGACGAACAGGATGCCGAGCTGCCGTGCGAGGCGATTGTCCGGATCGCTGGCGACGCGGAAACTCAGGTGATGCGCTTCGGCGATCGCGCGCAGCTTGTCGGGCACCTGCGGGCTGATCGCGACGAGCGGCACGCCGAGCCGCTCGAGCGCGGGGCGCAGATGCCGGTCGTAATAGGGAAGCGCGATCGTGTCCGCCGGGCAAGTGGCGAAGCGGAAGAAAATCAGCGCCGCCGGCCCCTCGGCGACCAGGTCGGCCAGTTCTATGTCGCGCCAGTCGAGGCCGATCAGCACGACATCGTCGAGCTGATCGCCGACCTGCACGCCGTCGGCAGGATCGAATCGCTCCAGCAACGTGGCGCGCTGCGCGCGATTGCCCGCCAGTTGGGCCGCCGGCCAAGTGCGCGCGCGCTCGGCGTCGAGCGCCGCGAAGGCCACGGTCAGGCTGTCGGTGCTGCTGGTCATCGGGATACTCCTGGAGCGAAATTGCGCCCACCGGCGATACCGGAGCGTCGGCCGCGGCTTCCAACGAGATATCGCCGCGCCGCCTTGACCGTTGCTCATCGAACCTCAGGCTCCAGCCCGCGCACCACCTGGATCGCCAGGTCGTACAGGCGGCGTGCGGCGGCATCGAACTTGCCGCCCTTACGCACGATGCACGCGACCTGCGGCAGCGGCGGCAGGTCGTCGGTCATCAAAGGTGCCGAATCCGGCAGGAACAGGTGCGTGCGCGAGGTGACGCCGAGCCCGGCCTCGACCGCGGCACGAAGCGTCGAGAGGTTGGGCGTTTCGATCGCGATACGCCATGGCCGCTCCGCCGCTTCCAGCGCGGCGATCGCCGCCTCGCGGAAGCGGCACGGTTTCTCCAGCACGGCGAGCGCGACCTCGTCCTGCGCGGCGAGGCGGTCCTTGCCGTACCAAGCCATCGGCGCGACCACGATAGCGCCGGGATCGTCTGCTCCGGCATAGCCGACTATGATGTCGAGTTGCCCGGTCTCAAGCAGAGCTAGTAATTCCGCTGTCCCTGCAACCCGTGCGTAGAGCTGCGATTCAGGATGCAGATCGGCGAACCGCGCGAGGATACCCCCAAGCAGGGTTTCAGCGAAATCCTGAACCATGCCGATGCGGATCGGCCCGGCGAAATGCCCCGTGCCGACCGCGCTGACGGCTTCATCGTGCAGCGCCAGCAATCGCCGCGCATACTCGATCAGCGTTTCACCGGCCGCAGTCAGGATGAGCCGCCGCCCTTCGCGCGTGAACAACGGCTGCTGCACCATCTCCTCGAGCCGTTTGACCTGCAAGCTGAGCGCGGATTGCGTAACGAAAACCTGTTCGGACGCATTTATCATCGATCCGGTATCGACGATTGCAACGAAGCTGCGCAGCAAATTGGTCGGCAGGTTAACGGGCATCGGCGCATCCATGGTGATCGTCCGGAGGGACGATGACGCCGGCTTATCCCATCAATCGAATAGGAATTCATACCTTGTGATGCTTTGTGGCCGTCAAGCTGAGCTTTCACTGCCGGCTGCGCTACGAAGAACATAGTTTTCCCGCAGCGTCCGGGAACGACCAATCGTCTTCTTATCGGCTGTAGTCGTGAAGCGATCATCCGCGTCACCGATCGGTGCGACGGCGTGTGTATCGTTGCTCAAACGTCATAGTTGCCGATCTGCTATCGGCTCAGTTCAAGCTGGAGACGGCACCTGAACCAACGCCCGGTTCCGGGATGCCGCGGGAATGGACTGAACGTCTAGATGCGGGTCAGCGCCGCCGCGAAGCTGGCGGCGGCTCGACCAGTTTTTGACACTCATGCTGTAGATATGGTTCGGCACATAACTGGCGTCCACCAGTCCTATGGAATACACGCAGCCGGCGCGATACGATGGTCGCATGCCTTGCTTACCTCCTCGTCGGGCCTCGCGTTCGATCGTGCTGTTCCTGCTGACCCTCGCTGCGTCGGCGACCGGACGTTCGTCAGCCGAAAAGCACGTGTTCCTGGCCGAACCGGTCGCGGTCACCGCCGTGGCGCAGCTTCCGGGGATGCTAAGGGGCAAGGTCGAAAATCTTGCGCAGATCGATCCCGATCATCCGGTCGGCCCCGACAGCGATCTACAAACGCTCAGCCTGTTTGGGCGCGAGGACCTGATCGCGCCGTCGAGCCCAAGTTACACGCCGACGCACTGCGCGCCGCTCGCGCCGGCAACACCAGTGCTTGTGGAGATCACACGGCGCGCACACCAGACGCGAATTGTCATCATCAACGAAAGCCACGAACGCTCGGAACATCGTGGCTTTAGCGCCCAGGTGGCGCGCGCGCTGCGACCGCTCGGCTACAACGTGCTTGCGCTCGAGACTCTGTCAAACCCGCCGGCGGACGTACCGGCGCGGTACCTGCCGTCGTTCCGCGTCCACCCCAAACGCGGCTATTTGGCCGATGACGACGGGCACTATCTGTCCGAGGCAGGCTATGGGCGGTTTGGGCGCGCGGCCAAAGCACTGGGCTACACGCTGTTCGCTTATGAGGACGTGCGCCAGCCCAGCCCTAGCGCGACCCCGGCCGAGCAGATTGCGACGCGCGAGGAGGCGCAGGCGACCGTGCTGGCGGCGTTCGTCGCGACGCACCCGCGCGCGCGCCTGCTCGTTCATGTCGGCTATTCGCACGCAGCCGAAGTGCCGCAGGCGCAAGTCGCGCGCTGGATGGCGGCACGGCTGAAGCAGAAGACCGGGATTGACCCGCTGACCATCTCGCAGACGACCTGCCGTGGCGGCGGCGCCACGACGCGGCTTGCGGTGTTGCCCGCCGGACAGCCCGCCGGGAGCTTTGACCTGATGGTCGACCATCCGAGCGCGCGCTTCGTTCAGGGCCGGCCCGAATGGCGCCGGGCGGCGGGCGACCGGATTGTCGCTATTCCGCGCGCGCTGCGCCCGCTGCACGGCTGGCGCGTGATCGAGGCGCGCCCGGTGGGGGAGCCCGCTCTGTCGGTACCGATGGACCGCGTCGCGATCCGCCCGGGCGAGGACATCGCGCTGCTGCTACCGCCGGGGCGCTATGCGCTGCGCGCGATCGACGTGGGTGCCAAAACACCCGCGCGGTGAGGCGTCGCTAGCGCGACCACTTTCTTGAGCGTCGACCGTCTGCGAGTGGGGCCATAACGGCAGGCAGCACTCGCCCGTTGCCGCAGGTCCGATTGCAGTCACTCTTGCTAGTTTAATGCCGTTGCATGGCCGAAATCACTAACGCCGGCGTCTGTCAGAAGATGCTGCTCAACCCTGGCGCCGAAAAGACCGCAAAATCCTAGTTTGCGCCATTGCGTTGGCGCTACAGATTGATCGCGAGCCGATGAATGAACATCGGAAGTTGGGAAGGCGAAAAAGTGCCGGGAGTGGCGGCTTCTGGGTCCAGCGTGCCAGCGTGAAAGCGATCACGTTGCGGTAAGGCTCACCGGCCGCCAAGCGGTCATGAATGGTTGCTCAAAATATTTCACTTTGATCTGACGTCTGTCGCACGGCTAGCAATCGCCAGTCACAACGGATTTGCCGTTCTCTAGCGGTTAAAAAGGACAATCAAACTGTTCCAGAGGCGCCGAAACGACATCGGCGTACCCCTTGAGAACGATAATTTCAGCTGGGGTGACAATTTCAATTTGAACGCATTGCTTAACTACGTGCATTCGCGTGAATGATCCATGGACGTCGCTGCATCCAGGAAAAAAAGTCTAGTTCGGTCAGGCAAATACAGGGTCGCAGTCAACCGGGTTCTCGATTGAGCTTACCCGTTAATAATAGAATTTCACCCGAAAAAGATGGCATGCCAGCCTAGGCAAAAAACTATGCAGAGTATTGTTCTTGTGTATTGCGGCATGATGCCACAGTCTAGATGGATCAGTAGGGATTAATATGTGAGCAAATGGTTGGCGACGCTTGCTGCACTAGCCAGCGCGATTGTGCTGACCGTGATCGGCACAACGCCACCCGCGGCTCGCGCGGCGGACGCTCACCCGTCAATGTTCTCCGCTGGCCGTGCTATGGCGGACGTGCGGAAGATCGGACGGGCGCCCCATCCGACAGGCAGCAAAGAAAACGCGGCGGTACGTGCCTACTTAACGACGCGGCTCACCGAAATGGGGTTTGCGGTGCGCGCGAGCCGCACGTTGATGACCCCTCTGGTAGCGGAACGGATAGCGGCGTGGAACCGCACGGCGCTCGTGCGACCAGAGGTGGTCAACGTCGTTGCCATACTGGCCGGGCGCGACCGCACGCGGCCGGCGGTGCTACTGATGGCGCATTACGACACCGTCTGGGGATCGCCTGGCGCGGCGGACGACAGTGCCGGCGTTGCCACCGCGCTAGAGGTTGCCCGCGCGATCCTAGCGGTCGGGCGGCCGCAGCGGGATTTGATCGTGGTGTTCACCGATGGCGAGGAAGCCGGGTTGGAAGGCGCGAATGCTTTTTTTGGGCGCGATCCTCTCGCGAAGCGGGTCGGTGTCATCGTCAACATGGAAGCGCGGGGCGGCGGCGGGCGCGCCTCTATGTTCGAGACGGGCAGTGATAATGGTGCGATGATGCGTCTGTTTCAAAGGTCGGTGCCGCGGCCGGTTGGTACGTCTCTCAGTGTGTTCATTTACCAGTATCTGCCGAATTCGACCGACTTTACTCCGGCCAAGCGCGCAGGCTATCCCGGGTTCAACTTCGCTTTTATCGGACGACCGGGACTATATCATTCGCCGCTAGCGACGCCCGAGGCGCTCGATCAAGGATCGGTGCAGGACATGGGCGGGCAGGTGCTGGCCCTGACAAACGCTTTGCTGACCGTGCCTTCATTGCCGGGCAAGGCGCCGAATTTGAGCTTCTTCGATGCGTTCGGGCTTGTGTTGGTGGCGCATCCGGCGAGGTTCGGATGGGTGTTGCTTACGGCGGCGATCTTGCTGTTTGCCGCCGCAGTGTGTCGTGATCGAGCCGGACGGGATGTGTTGCGAGGGGCGGTGGCGACATGCGCGCTGATTATGCTTTCAGCTGGACTACTGTATCTTGCCAATCTGGTGTCCGGGGCCGACCAGCCAGTTAACTATTACGACCGCTTGGCGGCGATCCCACGCTTGCAGGTGCAGGCGGCGTTGCTGTGCGGTGCGGTACTAATGGCGGTGTGGTCGGCGGTATGCGCGGGGCGGCGCTCCGCCGCCGGGCTGGCTGCGGGGGCGGCGTTGCCGTTGCTCATACTGGGCGCACTCGCGCAATGGGTCGCGCCGACCGTTTCCGGCGTGATCCTGTACCCCTTGCTACTGGCCGGGATCGCGGCAGCAGCGGTCGCGTTTGGCGGAGAGCGAATGGGTGTCGCCATAGGAATAGTAGCAAGCGCGATTGGCGTCGGTTTCCTGCTTACATCGAGTTTCTTCCTGCTTCAGGCCGTGGGTGCAAACGTGCCATCCGTGGCGGCACTGCCGCTGGCTCTCTCTGCGGTCCTGATGTGGCCCCTCATGCCGCCGATGGGTCGGCGGAAGGCGCTGATGGCAGCAGGAGGGCCGGTGCTAGTAGCGGTGTTAGTGGCACTGGGGATCGCATTGTGGGTCAGATTGGACCCGGTCGCTGCCAGCGTTGCGATGTTCAGCCGGGCGGTTTGAAAGCCGATCCAACAGGCAAGGGGTTACGTAGCAGCGTGAGCGCGAAGCAACATGCGCTCATGCAATTGCTCCTCGGAGAGGATACGGCTTGGTGGCGCTAAGACACCAGCGTTGGTTCCGCGCACATAGCGACCGTCGGCGATGGTATCGGTTGCAGGTTCGTTCGACGAGACGAGCGGCTGGGGTCGACCTCGGCTGAGCAGTTCACTTGCCGTACTGTGCCGTTATGGTCGGCAGAGCTCGATCATCCCCCAGAGAAGCCGTTGATTAGGTGCTCTGTCCAGCGCCAACCAATTCGTCTGCCACTTTAGGACTCTCGCGGTGTGAGGCGCTCGGCAAGAAAGCAACCATTGTTGCAGCGATAAGGCCACCCAGCCCCATGATAATAGACACGGTGAACAAGGTGCTACCGGCGGCAAAGAGCGCTCCGGCGACCAACGGCCCTGCCGCTGATCCGCCGCGACCGATGCCGATCACGAAGCCGGTCCCGGTGGCGCGCAATGCCGCGGGGTAGGTCTGCGCGAGGAGAGGGTACAGGCCGACGACACCGGCATTGACGAAGAAGCCAGCTGCCGCAACCGTTGCGGCCAGGACCGTCAGATCACGCGGACCCAGACCGAACACGCCGATCGCGCCGAAGCCGATCAGCATCGCGCCACCGACGAGCGGGCGGAGCGGCAGGCGCTGACTGGCCAAGCCGATGACGAGTGCACCGAGCAGATTGCCGACATTGGCGGCGACTAGCACCCGCCCCGCCTGGGCCGCGTCGAAGCCCATGTCGACCACGATCTTAGGCACCCACTTCTGAATGAAGTAGAACAAGGTGATCTGCGCGAAATAGGCGATCGTCAACAGGATGGTCGGGATGCGGTACGCAGGTGAGATCAGGCTGAACAGCGATGGTTTAGCCGAGATAAGCGGCGGTGGCGGGAGTTCGGTGAGAGGTGCACGCCGCAGGCGGGCGAGCGTCCGGTTGACGCTTGCAAGCGCATTTACCGGGCGCCGGGCGATCAGCGATTCAATCGACTCGGGCATCAGGAACCAGGCAAACGGCAGCAGTATCAGGGTCATCGTGCCACCGAACAGGAACACGGAGCGCCATTCGCCGCTGCCTGCGAGCAGCGCCGAAGCGACTAGCCCACCGAGGATAGCGCCAGTCGAATAGCCAGCAATGTTGAGGACGACGTTCAGCCCGCGGCGACGGTCGTTCGAAAATTCGGCAACCATCGCGCTGGTGGCCGACAGCATCCCGCCGATCCCGATCCCGGTGAACAGCCGGATCGCCGACAGCACCGCGACGCTGCCGGCCTGCGAAGCACCGAACATGCCGACCGCCATCACCATCAGGCAGGCGAGTATGGTCGGGCGGCGGCCTATGCGATCCGCGATATTCCCGATCAGCACCGATCCGGCGGCCATCCCGATCAGCTCCATCGACAGGACGATACCGAGGGTGGCGCGATCGATGCCCCATTCGGCAGCAATGCCGGGCGCGGCAAAGCTGATCGCGAGCACGTCGAAGCCGTCGAGTGCATTGAGCGCGATGCACATGGTGACGACGACGATCTGGATCGCACGCATCGGCTCGGCGGCGATCGTCGCGCGGGGATCCTCGGTCATGACTGTCCTTTCGACGACTCGTGTCGGCCGGGAAGCGGCTCCGGGTTCAGCGCAGATCGAGGGTCGCGACGTGCCGCGTGAGAGTTTCGGCCAGCGCCGGGCGTCGATCGAGGCAGCGCGAGATCGGTCCCACCACGACGATCGACAGACGCCGCGCCACGATCGGCAGCGGCATCGCCACGCCAGCGAGGTCGGGTGTGTATTCGGCGTTGCTCTGGTGATAGCCGCGCGCAGCCGCCACCGCGAGGTCCGCTTCGATCCGTTCGGGCGTCATCGGCGTGGTCGGCGAAAATGCGGTGAAGTCGATCTTGCGATAGAGCCCTTGGCGTTCGTCGGCCGACATCTGCGCAAGCAGGGCGCGGCCGGCCGAACTGGCATGAATTGGTACCCGGTCGCCGATCCGCGCCGAATAGCGCACCGGCTGGCGCGATTCCGCGACTGTGACGAACATTGCGAAGATGCCGGCCGGCGCCGAGATCGCGACGGTCTCGCGCGTTTCGGCGGCAACCGCGCGCACTAGCGCCTGCAAGCCCGCGGGCAGTGGATCGGCCTGCGCGACCTTCTCCGCCAGTTCGAGCCACCGCGGGCTCGGATAATGGCCGCCGCGCCCCTCGGGCTCGTAGAGATAGCCGAGCGCTGCCAGCGTGCCGACCAGCTTGAACGTGCTGGAACGCGGCCAGACGAGATCGTCCGCAATCTCTGCCGCCGTCGCAGGGCGCAGGCGCTCGGCGAAATATTCGAGGATCTGCAGTGTGTTCGCCGCTTGCCGCACCGTCATGTTCGCGACTGCCCGTAAGATGATTGGAGAGATGCGGATATGAGCTAACCGCGATAGGGGCAACGCACCCGAGGCTCGGTTCAATCAACGGCGTGGTTCTCGGGCCGATCACCGCGCGGTGAAACCGCCATCCACCGGCAGCGCGACGCCGGTGACGAAACTGGCTTCCTCCGAGGCGAGCCACAACACCGCGTCTGCGACCTCGCCGGGTCTGACCAGGCGACCCATCGGCACCGCGCCCACCACCTTCGCCTCGTTTGCAGCTGCCTCGGCAGGATCGCCGTTACGGCCCGTGAAGCCGAGTTTCATGGGCGTATCGGCAAGCCCCGGGCATACGACGTTGACGCGGATGCCGTCGGCTGCGAGCGCCAGTGCAAGCGACTTGCCAAGGCCTACCACGCCGAATTTGGCCGCTGAGTATATCGGGCTCATCATCGAGCCGACCAGCCCCGAGATCGATGCGGTGAAAATGATTGCGCCGCCGCCGCGCGCGCGCATGGCGGGTGCGACGCGGCCCGCGCCCAGCGCGGCCGAGGTGATGTTGAGATCGATGGCCTTCCGATAGGCGGCCATGTCGAGATTCTCGACCGATGACGGCCCGGGCATGCCGGCATGCGCCCAGAGGATATCGGCACCGCCCAAGGCTGAGACCGCCTGGTCGATGCTGGTCAGCGCATCGTCGTCGGTAGAAAGATCGGCGGCGATGACATGGACGCGGTCACGACCAAACTCCTCGGCGAGCGCGTCCAGCGCTTGAGCGTTGATGTCGATCGCGGCGACCTGCGCGCCTTCGCGGACGAAGCGCTCGACCCCGGCGCGGCCCATGCCCGATGCGGCAGCGGTGACGATGGCGAGTTTACCCTGCAGGCGCATGGTGTGTTCCTCAATTGGCAAACGGATCGGCGAAGACGCCGGTGGTGGAGATGACCGTGGTCTTGGTCTCGAGATAATCAGCGAGCGCGTCGACGCCGTTCTCGCGGCCCCAGCCGCTCTGCTTGACGCCGCCATACGGGGTCGACCAGCGGATGTAGCGATAGGTGTTGACCCAGACCATGCCGGCCTCGATCCGCGCCGCGACACGGTGGGCGCGGCCGACATCGCCGGTCCACAACCCCGCTGCCAAGCCGTAGGGTGTGCCGTTGGCGATCGCGACCGCCTCGTCCTCGCCATCGAACGGGATGATGGCGGCGACCGGGCCGAAGATTTCCTCCTGCGCGATCCGCATGCCGGCGTCGACCTCTGCAAACACGGTCGGCTCGACGAAATAGCCACCGGCAAAGCCGTCGCGCTCGATACGGGTACCACCGGTGATCAGCTCGGCGCCTTCCCCCTGGCCAATGGCGACATAGGACAGCGTCTTGTCGAGCTGCTGCTGATGCGCCTGCGGACCCATATGCGTAGCAGGATCGAGCGGATTGCCGACGCGGACCCGGCCGGCGTTGTGGCGGAAGCGGTCTACGACCTGATCGTAGATCGGGCGCTCGACGAGGATACGGCTGCCCAGCGCACAGCTCTGGCCGCACAACGCCCAGGCCGAGCCGGTGGCCGCGTTTACCGCGTTCTCGATATCGCAATCGGCGAACAGGATGTTGGGTGCCTTGCCGCCGAGCTCGAAGCTGAATTTCTTGAGCGTGTCGGCGCCGGTCTTCAGGATCGTCCTTGCGGTTGCGCCTTCGCCGGTGAACGCGATCTTGTGGACGTCCGGATGCGCAACCAGATGTGCGCCCGCAGTCCCGCCGTCGCCGGGCACGATGTTTACGACGCCGGGCGGAAAGCCCGCGGCTTCAAAGATTTTCCCGAGCGCGAGCGATGAGGCTGGAGTCTGTTCGGCGGGCTTGAGTACCACGGTGCAGCCGGCAGCCAGCGCTGGGCCGACCTTCCACGCCACCGCCATCAGCGGAACGTTCCACGGGGTGATCGTGCCGACCACGCCGACCGGTGCGCGCGAGGTGAAGGCGTGGACGCTGGCATCCGTCGGAATGGTCGTGCCGTGCTGCTTGTCGGCGAGGCTCGCAAACCACTGATAATATTGCGGATGCATGCCGATGTCGCCGCGCGATTCGCGGATGGCACGGCCGTTGTCCTGCGATTCGATGCGGGCAAGCGCGTCGATCTGGGTGGCGTATAATTCCGCGAACCTGCGGATGATCGCGGCGCGTTCCCACGGTGCCATCGTCCGCCAGGGCCCTTCGAACGCGGCGCGCGCGGCAGCGACGGCACGGTCGATATCCCGCGGGCCACCATAGGCAACGTCACCCCAAGGCTGGCCGGTTGCGGGATCGATGCTCGGGCGGACGCCGCCGTCGATCGGCGCAACCCATTCGCCGCCAATGAACAGCTTGTCGAACTGATACTCCACGCATCCTCCAATTTCTGTTGCTGGACATATCTGTTCCTATATGGAAATTAGAGTCAAACGAAACTTGGGAGGTCTGCTTGCTTCGGCTGCTCAACGGGATACGCGTGATCGAAGTCGGGGCAGTGGTGCTCGGCCCCTATGCCGGCCAGATTCTGGCGGATCTCGGGGCCGAGGTGATCAAGGTGGAGCCGCCGGAAGGCGACATCGCGCGCCACGCCCATCCACAGGGGGCGGGGGGCGGCGCGCTGTTCGTCAACAACAACCGCAACAAGCGGATGCTGGCGATCGACCTAAAGCACCCGGACGGACGCGCGGCGATGACACGCCTGATCGGTACGGCCGACGTGCTGCTGCACAATATGCGGCTCGGTGCGGCCGATCGGATCGGGCTCGACTACGCGGCGGTGGCGGCGATCAATCCCCGTATCGTGCATTGTGCCGCAACCGGATTCGGTAGCGCCGGGCCGTACCGCGACCGCCCGGCCTTTGACGACATCATCCAGGCGGCGAGTGGGTTGGCAGGGCTTGGCGCGCTGCATGACGGTACGCCGCGGTTCGTGCCGACGATCCTCGCCGACAAGACCGCCGCGCTGCATGTCGTCTACGGTATCCTGGCCGCGCTGTTTGCGCGGGAACGGGGCGCGGACGGGCCGTTCCAGGTCGAGGTGCCGATGTTCGAGACGATGGTCGCGTTCCTGATGAACGAGCATCTTGCTGCCGCGACGTTCTCGACCGACGGCGCGACCGGCTATCCCCGGCTGCTGTCGCCCGATCGGCGCCCGTTCCGGACCGCGGACGGCTGGATCGCTGTGTTGCCCTATACCGAACCGCAATGGCGGCGATTCCTAGCCGAGATCGGGCGCGAGGCGGTCTGCGACGAGCCGTGGTTCGGCATTCCGCAACAGCGGCAGGCGCATATCGGCGAACTCTACGCGATCGTCGCGGAGAGCCTGACCGCGCGGACTACCGAGGCGTGGATCGTGGCGCTCGAGGCGCGCGACATTCCCTGTTCGCGGGTCGCCTTGCCCGCCGACCTGCTGAGCGACCCGCATCTCCGTGAAATCGGTTTCTTCGAGGTGCCTGAAGGCTTTCCCGAAGGCGTCGCCCGGGCGATCCCGCAGCCGGTGGCGTTTCCCGGGCTCGAGAGGAGCGGCGATACCCCGCCGCATGCGCTTGGCGCCGACAGCCGCGCGATCCTGCGCGACTGCGGGTATGACGAGGCGGCGATAGATGCGCTGATCGCCGGCGGCGTGGTCCGCTAGGCGCGGCGTCGGCGGTAGGTGAGCAATGCGTAGAGCGATCCGCCGAACAGCGTTGCATCCAGCGCGGGCACGGTCGTCAGCGTCACGCCACGATACGCCGCAAGCGCACCGACCAGGATCGACGCCGCCCATGTGCCGAGCGCGTACCAGCGGAAGGCGGGGAGATGCAGCAGCGAGCCGGCCGAATCGGTACTGCGGAAGCGCGTCGAGCTGTCGATCACGTAGATCGCCGCGATCGGCGGGATGATCAGGCCGAGGAAGAGCACGAACGGGATGAATGCTCCGAGGATTCCCATCAGCGCGAAGATCGCGCCGAGCGTGCCGCCCAGCACCGTGAAGATCCACGGCCGCACGCGGGGGAACGTGCTGCTCAGCGACAGGCTGGATGAATAGAGGTTGAGCGAGTTGACCGTCCAGGTCGGCAGCACGAGGAGGAACAGTACCGGCGTGCCGAAGCCGAAACCGACCACCAGCTTCATCATGCTGGTCTGCTGCATCGCCAGCGCAGGGATCGCGGCGGCGGCCATCATCAGCGGGGTCGCGATCGGAAACGACAATGCCATGCTGCCGATCGCGCCGCGCGCCGTCCTGGTATAGCGCGACAGATCGGGCATCGTTGCGACCGCGAGCATGTATGCGCCGAGCAGCGCGGATACGGCGATTCCGAAGCGCATCTGCTCGGGCGGATTGGGTGCGGCGGCGGTGACGAAGCCGTTGGCGTGGATCGATGCGACCACCAGCGCGATCAGGATCGCGGCGAGCACCGGCACCGCGACCAGCGCCAGCCGATCGAGCGCACGGAAACCGAAGATCGTCGAGATAGTCATCAACGCGCTGCCGAGCACGACGAAGACCGTGAAATTACCTGGCAGGCCGTTGGCCGCCGCAGCCTCGACCATCGCTTCGCCGAAGAACGATGCGTTGACGCCGAACCAGCAAAAATGGATCAGCGCGATCACCGTATTGATGAGCGCAGCGCCGCCCGTTCCGAACGACCGACGGACCAGCAGATAGGTCGACAGGCGCGTGCGGACGCTGGTCACCGCGGTGAACGACCCGAACACGCATAGGATCGCGCCGGCGACCACTGCGGCGAGCACCGCTTGGGCGAACCCGAGCGCCAGCGCATTGTGCGCGCCGTTGAGGAAGTCGGGCAGCCCGATTGAGAAGCTGGCGACGATCAGCCCGACGCGCCAGCCGGGGACGGTAACGCCCTCGGGGACCGGGCCATGCGCGTGATCGTCGCCGACGTTCTGGCTCATGCCGTACCCCAGTCGTTGAGCGCCTCAATCGGCACATAGGTCTCGGCGATTCCGAACGCCGCCGGGCCTACGAACGCAAGCGCGCGTTCGGTGCGCAACACCGCGGGGGCCGCGGCCCCGACCAGCTTGACGCGCTGGCCGAAGCGGAGGCGTTCGGTAGTGATGCTGTCGGCGGTCTCGCGGTCCATCACGGTGATCAGGTCCGGCACCATCGCGCGGACCACGCCGTCGACGCGGGCGATGAGGTTCTCGTTCTGGAACTCCATCTCCATTCGGCCCCGGCCGTTGAAGCCCTCGACAATCACGCGACCGACCGAAAAGCCGCCGCGCGTCTCGCGTTCGAGATCGACGATCTTGCCGTCGAAGATTTCACCCGCGTGTGGATACAGCCCTGTGCCCCGCAGCGCTGTGTAGAGCGCGGCGAACGGGTCTTCGCCAGCTTCGCGCGCGGTGCGGACGGCGGCGCCGATCGCGATCGCGGCGGAGATGCTGCCGCCGATCGCATGCTCCTTGGCTTGGGCGCCGGTCAGCGGATACTCAACCATGTGCGCGTTGCCGCCGAGATCGACCGATAACTGCCGCGCGATGCGTTCGTGTTCGAGATTGTCGGGCGTGTCGATCACCGACAGCGCGCCGCACGACGCGGTGACGATCGACGGGCACGCGGAGAGGCCGGCGATGTTGAACACCACCATCTGAGACTCCGGAAATGCGCGGCCCATGCCGTCTGCGTCGACCACCGGTACGCCGAGCGCCGCGGCGGCGAGCAAGGGTGCAAGGCCGTTGCCGCCACCGATCTCGATGGGCATCACGGCATCGACCGGGCGACCGGCGATCTCGGCGAGCTTGCGCAGGCCGGCAAGCGCTTCGTTGCCGTTGGGCAGTTTCTCGATCGACACCGTCGGCGCGCCGATCCAGCCGCACGGCGCGATCAGCGCGTCGTCGGCCAGCGAGTCGAGCGACACCAGGTCGAACGGGCCGGTGCGGGCGATCTCGGCTTCACCGAGCAGGCGTCCATAATAGGGGTCGCCGCCGCCACCCGAGCCGAGAAAAGCTGCACCGGTGGCGAGGTCGAGCAGCGCCTGGCGATCAATGCGCATGAATGGGGAGGCTTTCGGTCAGTTTCCCACGGGTTTGTTCGGCCAGATCCGCGACGACGCGGATCCTCACCTGCGCGGCGCGACCGGGAAGGTAGCTGAGAAACACCTCTTCCAGTTCGACGATCTCGATGCTGTCCGCCACACCGCCTGCCGCGACGACGTGATCGCGGGCTTCGGTACGCAGCCGGCCGAGCGCTGTCTCGCGCGGTTCGCGGTCGTAGGACACGACCTGCTCGACGAGTGCGCCGACCTGCGCGATCGCCGCGCCGACGGCGTTGGCGACGGCGGCATGTTCGGGGCGGATTACCTTTGCGGCGCCGCGGATGCTGTCGGGAATAAGGAAATTGCCGCCGCCGACCGCGAGCAGCACGACGTCGCCGCGGCTCGTCTTCATGCGGTCGATCGCTTCCTCGATCATCGCCTGGCTGCGCGCCCAGACTGCGTCGATGACCGGCTTCGACAGTACGGGAAGCAGCGCGGGATCGCCGAAACTGGCGCGGCCGGCGGCGACGGCGACGTCGCTGGCGGTGAGCGTCGTCCCGCCGAACAGTCGCGCGTCCTCCAGGATACGAAAGCCGACCGAATCCGGGCCGATCCGGAACGCGTCCTCCGCGAGCGAGGCTGCGCCGTACAGCGCCTCATCGAGATGGATGCGCGTACCGCCGCCAAGGCCCAGCGCGAGAATATCGGGCATACGGAAATTGGTCCGCGCGCCGCCGATATCGACCGCGACCGAGGATTCGCGCGGGAAGCCGTTGGCGAGCACGCCGACATCGGTCGTGGTGCCGCCGACATCGAGCACGATCGCATCGCGTACTCCGGTGAGGAACGCCGCACCGCGCATCGAATTGGTCGGTCCGGAGCCGATCGTCAGCACGGGATAAGCCGCCGCCTGACTTGCTGAAATTAACGTGCCGTCGTTCTGCGAGATATAGAGCGGCGCATGGACGCCGATCTCTACCAACGCGCGCTCGAACGCGGCCATCACGCGCGCTGCGAGACTGCCAAGAGCGGCGTTGAGGATGGCGGCGTTCTCGCGCTCGATGAAGCCGATCCGGCCGATCGCATGCGATACAGTGATGCGCGCGTGCGGGTGTTCCTCCGCCACGATTGCGGCGGCGCGCTCCTCCATCGCCGGATTGACCGGCGCGAACACACTGCCGATCGCGATCGCCTCGATACCCTTGACGCGCAGTTCGCGGGCTGCAGCGCGTACCCTGGCCTCGTCGAGCGGGGCGATCTCGCGGCCGTCGACCTCATAGCCACCGGGCAGCAGATAGACATGCGCGCCGATCCGCGCGGCGAGTTCGGGCGGCCAGCCGGTCATCGGCGGCAATGCCTCTCCGGACGGGCTGGCGAGCCGCAGGATGCCGACCGCATCGAGCGCGTTACGTTCGACCAGCGCATTGGTGAAATGCGTCGTGCCGACCATCACCGAGGTGATCGCATCCGGCGCGGCGCCCGCCTGATCGAGCACGGCGGTGATCGCCGCGGCGACGCCCGCGCCGACATCCGCCGTGGTCGGCTGCTTGGTCCAGGCGGCGACAGTGTCGCCATCCATCAAGACCGCGTCGGTATTCGTACCCCCGACATCGACACCAATCCGCACCAACTACTCCCCTGACGCCCCCGGTAACGACATGAGCTAAGGGTGGCTGTGTCGCCTGCGCAACATGGCGGACGGGTAAGCCGGGTCGCGAACGGGTAAGCTTGAGCCGAACGCGCGACTGCTCCTATACATGGACGAGCCAACCGGTATTGCTTCGCAACATCATGGTCCGGCCAAAGGGGTGACTGTTGGACGAACTGATCCCGACCAAGATTGCGCCGCCGATCTGGATGGGCGACCAGATCCGCCGCGATGGCCTGCTTACGCGGCTCGACGGGGCGCTCGATCGGCGGCTGACGCTGCTCCATGCGCCGGCCGGATACGGCAAGACCAGCTTGCTGGCGCAGTGGCGCGACCGGTTCGATCCCGCAGAGGTGCTGGTCGCCTGGCTGTCGCTCGAACGCGACGATGCCGATCCCAGCCGCCTCGCACAATATATCGCGCTCGCGCTGAACGGTCCCGACCAGGGCGGTGACGAGGACGACGACGATACCGTCCCCGCGAACCTGCCGGCGCGCGCGGCCCTGTCCGTGATCGTCAACCGTCTGGCGCGCGAGCCCCGCGCGGTCGTGCTGATCCTCGACGACTGGCATTGTGCGGAAGGCGTCGAGGCGAGTGATTTCCTCCAGGCCCTGATCCGGCTCGCGCCGCGCAACTGCCATTTCATGATCTCGTCGCGTGATACGCCGCGGCTCGGGCAGTCGCTCCTTGCCGCCGAGGAGCAATTGCTCGAATTCACGTCCGAGGATCTCCGGTTCTCGCTGCCCGAGGCCGAGGCGATGCTGGCGCGGGCGGATGGCGCCGATCTTGCCGGCGACTATATCCAGAGCCTGGTCGAGCGCACCGAAGGCTGGCCGATCGCGCTGCAACTGACTTTCCTGTCGCTGAAGCGGGGGATGGACCGACGGCTGTTCGTCGGCGGCTTCACGGGGTCGAGCGCGGAACTGGCGCGCTATCTCTCCGAACAGGTGTTGATGTCGCTACCGCCGGAGACGCAGGAAATCCTGATCCGTACCGCGCTGCTCGACCGTGTCACTGGCGAAGCGGTCAATCTGTTGTGCGATCGGCAGGACGGCTGGCTGATCCTCGAACGGCTCGAACAGCAAGGTGTCCTGCTCACCCCGTTGACGCCGGAGCGCGACGCCTATCGCTATCACCAGTTGTTCGCCGAGTACCTGCGTGAGCGGCTGGCACGGCGAGATGCGACGCAGTTGCGGATGCTGCATCGGCGGCTCGCGGACTGGTATGCGACGCGCGACGAGATCGCCGAGGCGGTCGGCCATGCGATCGAGGCCGATGATAACGCGCTGCTGGCGGACATCGTCGAGGCGGCAAGCGGCTGGCGGTTGATCCCGCAGGGCCAGCAGGGGCTGGTCGAACGCGCGCTTGCCAAACTGCCCGCGGCGGTGATCGAGGCGCGGCCCCGGCTGGTGCTGGCGCGCGTCTATCTGGAGATTAAATGCGGGCGGATGGACGCCGCGCGGATCGACTACGACCGGCTGGTGCAGCACGCCGACCAGGCTGAGACCGCGCCCGATGTGTGGACCGAGATTCGCATCGTCGGCGATATCCTGCTCGAATACGAGAACGTGCCGATGCCGCTGGAGGATCTGCTCGCACGCGAGGCGTTGCTCCGCACGCTGCCCGGCGACGATCATTTCGCGCTCGCCAACGTCAATGAATCCCTCGGCGCCAAATATTACGAAGGCGGCTGGCTGGAGCGGGCGATGGAACCGACGCTTGCCGCGCGCGACCATTATCAGGCGATGGGATCGCTCTACAGCGAGGTGTTCACGCGCTTTCACGAGGCGCGGATCCGGCATGCGCAGGGCAGGCTCAACGACGCGGTTTCCGTACTGTCAGCGGCACGTAGCGATATCCACGCCAATTTTGGCGACCGCTCTGATCTCGCCGCCAATTGCGCGGCGTTCGAGGCGGAGACGCTTTACGACCAGGACCGCACCGGCGAGGCGATGGCGCTGCTCGACTGGGCGATGCTGCACATGGAACAGTCCGATGGCTGGGTCGACGTCTATGCCGCCGCGTACTTTACCGCCGCGCGCGTTGCCGCAGCGGACGGCGCGCTCGACGACGCCCGCCGCGTGCTAGATCGCGCGCGGCGTATCGCGAGCACGCGCCGGTTTCGCCAGCTCGAACTGCTCGCCGACTTGTGCGAACTGGAACTGCTTCTCCGCGAACCCTCGATCGAACAGGCGCGGACGCTGGCGGAGTCGATCGGGCTCGACACGTTGGCCGATACGATGGCGGAGGAGTCGCCGCTCTACCGCCCGGTCGCGATCGCCGCCGCGCTGTGCCGTGCCAGCTTCAACCTCCTTGGCGGCGAAACCGTGACCGCACTCCAGGAACTCGACGCGCTGGAACACTATGCCCGGCAGCACGGCGCGGGACGCCTCCTGATCGAACTCAACCTGCTGCGCTACCACGGCTACCGGGTGATCGGCGACGCAAGCAGGGCGCAGGCATGTTTCGACGAGGCGGTCGGCACGGCTATGTTCCAGGGCATCGTCCGGCCGTTCATCGACGCACGCCGCTTCGTCCAGCAGGCGATCGACGAGGCCATCGCGGCGCCGCGGCTCGATCGTTTCCGCGCACAGTTCCTCCGCAGCATCGCGCGCGCGCAAAGCAAGGCTGCGGTGCAACTGCCCGCGCCCGACCAGCTTAGCGAGGCGGAGGCGGCGATCCTGGCGCATCTTAGCCAAGGCTATTCGAACAAGGAGATCGCGCGGCTGATCGGGATGTCACCCGATACGGTAAAATATCGCCTGAAATCGGTGTTTCGTAAGATTGGTGTCACGAAACGGCGCGATGCCGTGCGCGTGTCGCACGAACGCGGCCTGATCGCCGCCCATGACGCCGCCGATAACGAGGTTCCGGCGGCCTGAACGGCTGTGCCCGCCGGCCTTACCCGTCTTTGCCCGGGCTTACCCTGAAAACCGCGTGACGCCTGTCTCCCGGAGCATGTTCAATGCACCGGCAGGAGATCGTGGTGTCGATAGCGCAAAAGCGCGTCGGCGGATCTTATCGACGAGCAATGGGGTGGTGACATGACGAAGCGGTTCGAACACGAAACGTCACGCAGGCAGCAATTCCGGCTGGCGCTGATGACGGCTTGTATAATGGCCGGCGGGGCCGGCACGGCCTTCGCACAGGCGCGTGACCAGGACACTGAGGTCCGCACGAGCGACGAGATCACGGTGACTGGCACGCGTGCGCTGTCGGGCACCAAGACCGATACGCCGCTGAACGAGGTTCCGCAGTCGATCAGCATCATCACCGCCGAAGATTTCAAAGACCGCGCTGCAGTCAATCTGCAGGACGTTATCCGCTACAGCGCGGGCGCGACCAGCGAACTGAACGGCGTCGATACCCGCGGCGATTTCCTCGCAGTGCGCGGCACCGGCGCCGAGCAGTATCTCGACGGCCTGAACCGCATGCCGGGCTTCATCTATGGCGGTCGTCTCGAGATCTTTACCGTCGAGCGCGCAGAACTGCTGCGCGGGCCTTCCTCGACGCTGTACGGCGGCGGCGGTGCGGGCGGCATCCTCAATTCGATCAGCAAGCGGCCGCAGACTGTGTTCGGCGGCGAGATGGGCGTCACCTACGGCACCGACGACTTCAAGCAGACGCAGATCGACGTCACCGGCCCGATCGTCGACGGCGTGTCGGCGCGGCTGGTCGGCCTGTACCGTGATGCTGAGCTGCAGCAATCGGGGCAGCAGAACGATCGCACCGTCGTCATGCCCGCCGTCACGCTCCGGCCCGGTCCGCGGACCGAGGTGACGTTCATCGGTCTGTACCAGCGCGATAAATTAGGTAGCCAGACATATCTGCCGACCAGCAAGACGATCGACGGCAGCGGCCCCACACGCATCTCCAACGATTTCTATCTCGGCGAGCCGGATTATAACCACACGTTCGCGAGCCATTACGCACTGTCGATCCTCGCGACGCACAAGTTTAGCGATAATCTGACGTTCAGCACGCGAAACCGGACGTTCGAGCAGGACACCGACTATCAGGAGGTGTTCGGCTATACCGGCTTCCCCGGCGGCGCCTATGCCGATGCAGGCCGCACCATCGCCCAGCGCGCCTGGTATCTGAACCGCGCCCAATATACCGGCCTCAACAGCGACAATAACCTGGTGCTGCGCGTCGGCACCGGCCCGCTGGTCCACCAGATCCTCGCCGGCTTCGACTATACCGAGTTTCGCGAGAACAAGCGCGAGGGCTTTGGCGCGGCACCCGGCCTCAACCTCTACAATCCCGTCTATGGCGTGCCGTTCGCGAATGGCGAGCAATGGGCGACGGATACCCGCAACTCGCAGACCGGCTTCTATTTCCAGGATCAGATCCGGGCCTGGGACCGCGTCTCGCTGGTATTCGGCGCGCGCCACGACAACGTCAAATCGAACGTCAACGGCGTCGATCTGGAATCGAACAAGGCCTGGACGTTCCGCGGCGGCATTATCGCCGATGTCGTCAAGGGTGTGTCGCCCTATTTCAATTATTCCGAATCGTTCCTGCCGGTGTTCGGATCGAACTTCTTCGGTGTCGCCTATGTGCCGCGCACCGGACGCCAGTATGAGGCAGGTATCAAGGTTCAGCCAACCCCGCGGATGCTGTTCACTTTCGCGGCCTACGACATCAAGGAACAGAATGTCCTGATCGCCGACCCAAACGAGCTGCAGAACTTCATCCAGGGCGGCTCGACCCGGTCGCGCGGCATCGAGGCGGAAGCCAATATCAAGCTGCCGGGTAATTTCGACCTGACCGCGTCGTACAGCTACACCAAGGCCGAATATCTGAAGGTCGATGGCCGCCTGCGTGGCGACCGGCGCGAGAATCTGCCCGAGCATCAGGCATCGGCCTGGACGTCGAAGCGCTTCGACCTTGGCGGCGACCTGAGCGTGAAGGTCGGCGCCGGCGTCCGCTATCAGGGCAACAAGGTCAGCTTCGACCAGCTCTACCGCGTCGATCCAGTGACGCTGGCGGACGCGATGATCGAGCTGGCGTACGACAAATGGTCGTTCTCGGTGAACGGCTCGAACATTTTCGACACGCGGGTCTATACCAACTGCACCTACACCGCGGCGCCGATCAACGAAGGCTATTGCTACCTCGGCAAGGATCGCACCGTCCTCGCCTCGCTGCGCCGCCGCTTTTGAACCGGCGTCCTGGCCGGGGTACCGCACGGGTGCCCCGGCCGTTTTCAATTCTGGCAGGATCGTTTTGCCCATGATGACCCGACACGTCCGCACCGTCGCACTCGGCCTTGTTCTCGCTGCCGTAGCCAGCAGTACCTCAGTCGCGCAGGATGCTGCGCCGAAGGTCGTCGCCGACCTGATCCTGCGCAATGCCCGCATTTATACCGTCGAGGACGGCAAATGGGCGGAGGCCGTGGCGATCAAGGACGGCCGGATCCTCACGGTCGGCTCGAACGCCGCGGTCGCGGCGCGCGCTGGGGCGGGCACGCGTACGCTCGACATGCACGGCAAGCTGCTGATGCCGGCGTTCGGCGATGCGCATGCGCACCCGATCTTCGGCGGCATGAGCTATGCGCGCTGCGCGCTCCACGAAGGCAAGACGCTCGACGACTATCGCCGGATCATCACCGAGTGTGTCGCGAAGACGCCGGGCACCGGCACCGTGTTCGGCTCGGGCTGGAACCAGAGCCTGTTCCCGCCCAAGGGCATCCCGGATAAGGCGCTGCTGGATTCGATCTCGAAAGACCGGCCGCTGATCTTCGAAGCGGACGGCCACACCTTGTGGGTCAATTCCAAGGCGCTCGAACTTGCGAAGATCACGCGCGACACGCCCGATCCGAAGAACGGGACGATCGACCGCGACGCGAACGGGGAGCCGGTCGGTGGGCTCGAGGAATCCGCGATGGCCCTGGTCGAACCGCTGGTGCCGCCGCCGAGCGCCAAGGACCTGGAGGGTGCGATCCTCTACACGGTCCGGCTGTTCAACAGCATGGGCATCACATCATGGCACGATGCTGCGGTCGAATGGGACAAGCGCGGCACCAGCAAGGCGATCGACGCCTACAAGGTCGTCAAGGACAGCGGCGCACTGACCATGCATACCGTGATGGACCTGCGCTGGAACAATGACCGCGGGATTGATCAGCTGCCCGACCTGCTCCAGGTTTCCGCGCGCGCGAAAGCGAGCGGGCTGACCGCCAACGGCGTTAAGTTCTTCATCGACGGCGTCATTCCGCAGCAGACCGCGGCGATGCTCGCTCCCTATGAGGGCACCAAGGTCAAGGGCGCGGCCCAGATCACGCTTGCCGCGCTGGGGGACGCGGTGTCGCAGATCGACGCCCGCGGCATGCAGTCGCATTTCCACGCGATCGGCGATGCCGGGGTACGCGAGGCACTCGACGCGGTCGCGATCGCCCGCAAGCACGATGGCCTGCGTGACACACGGCCGATGATCTCGCACATGAACGTGATCGACCCGGCCGACCAGCCCCGCTTCGGCGCGCTCGGAGTCACTGCGATCTTCCAGCCGCTCTGGGCGTGCGACGAGCCCTATATGCGGCTGACGATGGAACGGATCGGGCCGGTGCGATCGGGCTATATCTATCCCAGCAACAGCATCATCAAGTCCGGCGGCCGGATCGCCTATGGTGCCGACTGGTCGGTCGCCTCGGCCAACCCGTTCGAGGGGATCGAGGTCGCGCTGACCCGAGTCGGGCCGGATTCGAAACTGGCGCCGCTGAACGAGAACGAGCGGATCACGCTTGCGCAGGCGATCCGCGCCTACACGCTCAACGTCGCCTATGTGAACCATCTCGACAAGGAGACCGGATCGATCGTGCCGGGCAAGAGCGCCGACCTGATCGTGCTCGATCGCGACCTGTTCAAGATCCCGGCGACCGACATCCACAATGCCAAGGTGCTGGTGACGCTGTTCCAGGGCAAGCCGGTATTTGGCAGCTTGGACGGTGCCGCGCGCTGAACGACGGCCTTCTGGACGACGGGCTATAGCCGGTCCGCGTTGAACCGCCGGATCCAGCGTCGCATCGCTGGATCCGGATGGTTGGCGAGCAGCGCGCGCAACACCTCGGGACGCTCGTCCTGCGCCAGCTTGAACTTGCCCTGCACGTCGATCACCCGCGCCCGGAAGCCGATGATCGCCTCCAGCATGCCATGATAGCGCAGGCCCATCTGCGCCGTCGTCCAGGGTGCCGCACGGTCATTTTCCATCGCGTCGATCAACACGTCCAGCGCGTCTGCGGTCTGCGCAGGATCGAAACGGATGTCCGTCTTGATCACGAGCTGCGCGTAATTCCAGGTCGGCGCCCAGTCGTCGAGCTTGGCATGCTCGGGCGACATATACGCCTCGGGGCCGCGGAAGAGCAGCGTCGCCTCGGGATTGCGGCTCAACGTCGCGTAGAGCGGGTTCGATCGCGCCAGATGGCCGATCAATTCGGTCAGCCGTCCGCCTTCGTCATATACGGCGATCAGCGGCAAGAGGCTCGCCACGGCGCCATCATGCCGCGCGGTCACCCAGGCCAGCGGATATTCCGTGATCAACGCGTGCACGTCGACATCGTCGAACCGTTCGAACGGGCCACGCGCAACCTGATCCGCAAAGGGCGCGGCCGGCTTTTCCTCAATCATATGTCATACCCTGCACGATACGGTAATGCTGGAAGAGAAGCGGTGCTCAAGGCCATGCGAAGGCAAAGCGCAAGGTTTCGGAGACCGCGCGGCTCGGCACCGTCATATGGCCTTCGCCAGCGTAAATTTCGAAGCGGGTGCGCAGCCCGAACGCGGACAAGGGCCCGAGCCGCTGGGCGAACGCTTCGGCATCCCAGCGTTCGAGCGCGGTTTCCTCCCGCTCGCCTGCAACGACCATCAGGCGTGCAACCTTCGGAATCTTGCCAGCCTGCAGCCACGCCGCAAAGTCGCGCTCTGCCTCAAGCATCTCGCGGTCGTGCCAGAACAGCGACGGGCTGGCCGCGATAATCGCATGAAACGCACCCGGCCGCTCGTACAGCGCGTGGACCGCGAACAGGCCGCCGAGCGAATGGCCGAACAACGCTTGGCGATCGAGGTCGATCTTGAAGCGCTTGCCGATTTCGGTTCGCAGCGTGCCGGTCAGGAAGTCGAGGAAGGAATTCCACCCGCCGACGCGTTCCTTCGTGAACCGATCCCGCCAGGGTTGCGGCATCGGCCCGCCGGTTAAATCGTACAGCCGCCGCGTATTATACGTGTGGTCGCCGGGATAGCCGACACCGACGATGATCGACTTGCCGACGTCGGCCGCCTCCTGGATCCGCCGCGCCTCCGCAAAGCCGGCGAACACCGCGTTGCCGTCGAGCACGTACAGCACCGGGAACCCCTCGGGCGGGGCAGGCGCTGTCGGATAGGAGACGAGAATGCGATAGGCTTCGCCGGTATCCGAGCGCAGTTCCCAGGACTGGGTGTTGGGCATGGTGTAGCCCGACGCTGCCTGCGACGGGGGGGCGACCTCCCGTGCCGTGACAGGCGAGGGCAGCGCAATCGCGATCGCCGCGCCACTTGCCAAAAGCTTCCAGACCCTGCGCATCCGCTTACTCCCTGCCGCAAGGATAGGAGGCTTCGATCGCCGAGCCAGCGATGGGATGGGTGAAGTCCGATTATTCGGGGTAACCGGCTAGGCGACCGCGGGCAGGGCGCCATGCGGTTCGGGCTGGCGTAGCATGCCATACAGGTCGCGGGGGTTCGCCGGACGCGCCAGCAGATCGATCTCGCGGTGCAGCGTGACATCGTTCGTTGCGTCGAACAGATACGTAAGCGCGGAGAAGTCCTCGATCGCGAAGCCGACTGAGTCGAACAGGGTTATGTCGTCGCGGTGCTCGCGGCCCGCTGCGATGCCGGCGATGACCTCCCACAACTCGGTGACCGAGAAATCGGCCGGCATCTGCTGAATCTCGCCCTCAATCCGGGTCTGCGGTTCATACTCGACGAAGACGCGTGACCGGTTGAGGATCGCCGCCTGCAACTCGGTCTTGCCTGGGCAGTCGCCGCCGACCGCGTTGATGTGGATTCCGCTGCCGATCATGTTGTCGGACAGCACGGTCGACGCACGTTTGTCCGCCGTGACGGTCGTGACGATGTCGACGCCTTCTACTGCTTCGCCGGCCGTGTCGGTAGCGACGATGCGCAGCCCCCCGTCGCGAATAACGTCGCGCATGTTGGCGATGAACTTGGCGGTCGCCGCCGGATCGACGTCGAACACGCGGAGGTCGGTGATCCCCAACACCGCCTTGAACGCCGTCGCCTGGAATTCGGATTGCGCGCCGAGACCGATGATCGCCATGCTCCGCATGCCCGGCCGCGCCAGATGCTTGGCAGCGAGCGCCGACATCGCCGCCGTGCGCAGCGCCGTCATCAGCGTCATCTCGGCGATCATCAGCGGATAGCCCGTCGCGACGTCGGCCAGCACGCCGAAGCCGGTGACCGTCTGCAATCCCTTTGCCTGATTGGCAGGATGGCCGTTGACGTATTTGCAGCCGAACCGTTCGGCGTCGGCGATCGGCATCAATTCGATCACGCCGTGTGGCGAATGCGCGGCGTAGCGCGGCGATTTATCGAACGCGTCCCAGCGACGATAATCCCGCTCAATTTGTTCGACCAGTTCGACGAGAATGCTCTCGAGCCCCCGTTGGCGCACCAGCGCGATCACATGTTCCACTTCGACCAATCGCATCGTCACAGTCTCCCCGATGCCGGATGATGCGCAGCGAAGGTCGATAGGCGAAACCGGAAGAACGTTGCAATTCGAGAGGCCGGTCGTACACCTTGCATAGGCTTGGCGAGCAGATTGCACATTCCCGCTGGTATGGCGTTTTGCTCCGGATACACTGACGGCATGAATCGATCTCCGACTCACCCCGCGCTGACCATCGACGCGATCGACCGGCGGTTGATCGCGGAACTGCGTGCCGACGCGCGCAGGCCGGTATCGAAGATCGCACTTAATCTAGGCATCGCCCGCGGCACGGTGGAGAAACGCCTTGCTCGGCTGATCGATGGCGGCGTGATTTTGGGCTTCACCGTGCGCGCGTCGGATGCCGCCGTGTCAACAGTCCGCGCGATCATGCTGATCGAGGTCGCGGGGCGGTCTACCAGTGCAGTCATCCGCAACCTGCACGGGCTGCCGGAACTCCACACGCTGCACACCACCAACGGCGCGTGGGATCTGGTGGCGGAACTACGCGCCGACAGCCTGCCCGATTTCGACCGCGTGCTGCGGGAAGTGCGGGGCATCGACGGGGTCCTGAACAGCGAGACGAGTATCCTGCTGTCGTCGATCTGACCCCGTCGGCGTCTTACTCCTAGCCGATCATCATCAGGCTGGCGTTACCCCCTGCCGCGGCGGTGTTGATCGAGGTCGACACCTCTTCCAGCAACCCTTCCGCCGCATAGGCGCGAGGCGCGTTCGGGTTGGCGGCATGGACCGACACGATCGGGCCGGACATCGCCGCCATCGCTTGCGTAAGCGCCGTCACGGCGGCCGCATCCCCCTCGACCAGCGCGACGGCGAACGGTGCACCGGGCTGTTCCGCAAACGACGCGGCGAGGCTGGCGGGCAGCCCGTCCGGCAGCGCCATGCCGTCGACCGTTCCGGTATTTCCCGTCGCCAGCACCACGGCCATCTGCTCCAGCAGGCCGGCGGGCGTGGTGGGCTTCATCAGGACCCGCCCGCGTGGGTGCAATGCATAGAGGTTACGCTCGCCGACCGGGCCGGGAAGTTCACGCTCGACGCTCGGCGCAACGGCTTCGGCATAGCGTAGCGCAGTCGCCGCCGCATCGGCGTCGCCGCGTTCGTCCAGCCATGCGACGAACGCGGCAAGGTGTGGATTCGGCTGCTCGCCATACGATCTGGACGCTGCGGCTCCGGTGCCGAGCCGCCCCAGATACAGCGGCCCACCCGCCTTCGGACCTGTGCCCGAAAGGCCACGCCCGCCGAACGGCTGCACGCCGACGATCGCGCCGATGACGTTGCGGTTGATGTAGATATTCCCCGCCTTCACCCGCGCGGTGATCTGCGCGACGGTGTCGTCGAGCCGCGTGTGCAGGCCGAACGTCAGGCCGTAGCCGGTCGCGTTGATCGCATCGACCAGCGCGTCCAGGCGCTCGCGACGGAACCGGACGACGTGCAGCACGGGGCCGAACACTTCGCGGTCGAGATCGGCGATCGAGTCGATCTCGATGATCGTGGGCGGCACGAACGTCCCGTGCGCGCACTCCGCCGGCAAGGCCTGCTGGTCGATGCGGTGACCGTCGGCACGCATCCGTTCGATATGCGCATCGATCCCCGCCTTTGCCTCGGCGGTGATGACCGGGCCGATATCGACCGAAAGCCGGTCCGTCCGTCCGATCCGCAACTCCTTCAGCGCGCCCTTCAGCATGGTCAGCGTGCGATCGGCGACCTCTTCCTGGAGGCACAGGATGCGCAGCGCCGAACAGCGCTGGCCGGCGCTGTCGAATGCCGAGGCGATCACGTCCGCGACGACCTGTTCGGCCAGCGCCGAGGAATCGACGATCATCGCATTCTGGCCGCCGGTCTCGGCAATCAGCGGGATCGGCGCACCCGTTGCGGACACACGCGTCGCCAACTGGCGCTGGATCAGTCGTGCAACGTCGGTCGAGCCGGTGAACATGACGCCCGCCACCTCGGGCGCGGCGACCAATGCGGCGCCGATCGCGCCATCGCCCGGAACGAGTTGCACCGCGTCCGCCGGGATGCCAGCGGCATGAAACAGTCGCACGGCTTCGGCGGCGATCAGCGGCGTCTCCTCGGCCGGCTTGGCCAGCACCGGATTGCCTGCCACCAGCGCGGCGGCGACCTGTCCGGCGAAGATTGCGAGCGGGAAGTTCCACGGGCTGATGCAGACGACCGGCCCCAGCGGTTGCTGATGGGAGGCGGCATTCGCGCGCGCCTGCTCGGCATAATAGCGCAGGAAATCGATCGCCTCGCGCACTTCGGCGATCGCATTCGCCACCGACTTGCCGGCCTCGCGCACCGCCAGCCCGATCAGCACCGGCATCCGCGCCTGCATCGCGTCGGCCGTTCGATCGAGCGCCGCGGCGCGATCGGCGACCGGCTTCGCGTGCCAGTCGCTGGCGTTCGCGCGGGCAACCGCGGCGCGGGCCTGCTCGGACGAGGCTTCCGTGACGTGGCCCACGACATCGCGGTGATCGGCGGGATTAAGCACCGGACGCGGCTCGCCCAATCCATCCGACGGCGCGGCAGTCCACGCGATCGCGGCGCTGTCCTCCAACGATCCGGTGAGCGTCGCCAATGCCGTCTCGTCGCTGAGATCGATGCCGTCCGAATTGCGGCGATCGGGATACAGGTCGCCCGGCAACGCGATCGCGTCGTGGTGCCCGCCAGGGTGCGGCATCGCCGACACGATCTCGACCGGGTCGGCGATCATCTCGTCGATCGATACCGCAGGGTCGGCGATCCGGTTGACGAACGACGAGTTGGCCCCGTTCTCAAGCAGGCGCCGCACTAGATACGCGAGCAAGGTCTCATGCGTGCCTACCGGCGCGTAGATACGGCACGGCCGATCGAGCTTGTCCTTGCCGACCACCTGTTCGTACAGCGGCTCGCCCATGCCGTGCAGGCACTGGAACTCGTATTTGCCGATCTCGAAATCCGGTCCGGCAAGACGGTAGATTGTCGCCAGGGTCTGCGCATTGTGCGTCGCGAACTGAGGGAACACAGCATCCGGCGCGGCAAGCAGCTTCCGTGCGCAGGCGACATAGGCGATATCGGTGTGGAGTTTGCGCGTATAGACCGGGAAATCGGCCAGCCCGTCGACCTGCGCGCGCTTGATCTCGGCATCCCAATAGGCACCCTTGACCAGCCGGACCATGATCCGGCGATCCGCACGGCGCGCGAGATCGACGATCCAGTCGATCACGAACGGGCAGCGCTTGCCATATCCCTGCACCACGAAGCCAAGCCCGTTCCAGCCCGCCAGTTCCGGATCGAGCGCAAGCTCTTCGAGCAGGTCGAGCGACAGTTCGAGGCGGTCGGCTTCCTCCGCGTCGATGTTGAAGCCGATGTCGTAGCGCTTCGATAACAGCGCGAGCCGCTTAAGGGCGGGGAGCAGTTCCTCCATCACGCGCACCGCCTGACCACGTACATAGCGGGGGTGGAGCGCGGACAGCTTGATCGAGATGCCGGGCCCGCCATAGACGCCGCGCCCCGCTGATGCCTTGCCGATCGCGTGTATCGCGTTCTCGTAGTCGGCATAATAGCGCGCGGCGTCGGCCGCCGTGGTCGCTGCTTCGCCGAGCATGTCGTAGCTGTAGCCGAACCCCTTGCTCTCCATCTCCCTGGCGCGCTTCAGAGCTTCGGCGATCGTCTCACCAGTGACGAACTGTTCGCCCATCATCCGCATCGCGAGATCTACGCCGCGCCGGATGACGGGTTCGCCGACCCGCGCGACCAGCCGAGAGAGCGCCGCTCCGAGCCCGCGATCGTCGACGCTCCCGACCAGCTTACCGGTCACGACCAGCCCCCACGTCGCAGCGTTCACGAACAGCGACTTCCCGCCGCCGAGATGTGCGCTCCAGTCGCCGCCGGCGATCTTGTCGCGGATCAGCGCATCGCGCGTCGCATGGTCGGGAATCCGCAGCAGTGCCTCGGCTAAGCACATCAGCGCTATGCCTTCCTGGCTCGACAGCGAATATTCCTGGACCAGCCCCTCGACGCCGGTGCCGCGGTGATCGGCGCGCAACCGCGTGACAAGTTCGCGGGCTGTTTCGCGCACTGCATCACGTGTCCGCGGGTCGAGCGTAGCCGCGGCGATCAACGGGGCCAGCGCCTCGGCCTCGTCGCGGCGATACGCGGCGGTGATCGCCATACGCAGCGCCGATGGTGCGCGGATGGCAGGGGCGAAGGCGGCGAACGGCTGGCTGGTCATAACAGATCATAGATCGCTTCCGAAAACCGATCAGACTTATATATGGAGTTGGAACGGGCGATCTGCCCTATTTGAACTTCTCAAACAGGCGGATGGCATGGAGAAACCGGCATCATTAGTCGAAATGGACGAGTTCGATCGCCGGATCGTGGCGGCGCTGCTCGGCGACGGGCGGATGACGGTAACCGATTTAGCACGCGTTGTCGGACTGTCGAAGACGCCGTGCCAGGTACGCCTGCGCAAATTGATCGCCAGCGGCGTGATCCGCGGGTTCTGCGCGATCGTCGATGCGGAAAAGATGGGGATGGATCACGTCGCCTTTGCCGAAGTGAAGCTCGACGATACGCGCGAACATGCGCTGAAGGCGTTTAACGCGGCGGTCCTGCGCATCGCGGAGGTTGAGGAGTGCCACATGATCGCCAGCAGCTTCGATTATCTGCTAAAGGTCCGTACAGCCGATATCCGTCGCTATCGTGCGGTGCTCGGCGAAAAGATCTCCAGCCTGCCGCATGTGGCGAGCACGTCCACGTTCGTCACAATGGAGACGATAAAGGATCGGGGTAGATAAGGCGTTTAATCGGCTCGTCACACTCGAGTATCGCTAAAGGGCGATATATCGAGGATCCGGAATCGGCTACTGAGTTCAATCAGGATATCAATGTCCTAGCCGAACCGAACGACCCACCCGATCTGTTTGACATGCGGTGCTTGCCGCGTCGAGCCCGGGTCAGGGAACACCAACCACGAAACGCAGCGTCGGCGTAATCGCGCGATAGGGTACGGAGATATGCGTTTCGCCATCGAAATTGGCGAAGCGGGTACGCAGCCCATAGCCGGAGAGCGGCTGGAGGCGCCGAACCAGCGCCTCAACATCCCAAGTGATCGTGGCGGCAGCGTCGCGTTCGCCGGTCAACAACAGGAGGCGGCTGATGCGGGTGGCGATCTTGCCGGTCGTCAGCCGATTGGCGAAGGCGCGCTCTTCGGCCAGCAGAGACTGGTCGTTCCACCATTGCGACGGACTGGCGGCAATGATCGCCTCGAACGCGTCGGGGCGGGCGTAGAACAGGTGCAGCGCGAACAGTCCGCCGAGCGAATGGCCGAACAACGACTGGCGATCGGGCGCGATTTTGTATCGTCTCGCGATCTCGGGGCGTAGCTGATCGAGCAGGAAGCGCGCGAAATGCTGATTGCCGCCGGCCTTGAACCCGCCTGTGGCGGCTGGTGGCATCGCGGCCGGCCAGGCTGGAGTGAGATCGTAGAGCCGACGCTTCATGTCGTACGCCTGATCGGTCGGATAGCCCACGCCGACCACGATCAGCCCGCCGCCGGCCTGTTTGGCGAATTCCTCGAGCCGGCGTTCGCCCGCGAAGCCCGGGAAGAACGCATTGCCGTCGAGCACGTAGAGTACGGGAAAGCCGCCGTCCGGCGCAGGCTGCGAGGGTGCGGAGACGAATATGCGGTATACTTGCCCATCGTCGTTGGCCGTGACGTCGAACACCTGGGTGTTGGGCAAGGTGTAGCCGGGGACCGGCGGCGCGGCCTGTTGTGCGGTAGCGGTGGTTGCGCCGCACAACGCGAGTCCCAGGGCCGCGAGGCGGAGCGCGGTTCGTGCAGGTGTGGGCATCGGAATTCCTCGTATCTTGCGGTCGCGATCAGACCATCAGGTTCTTGTGGATCACGCCGTCCTTGACGATCAGCAGCAGGTTCCGTTCGTAATCCTCGAGCAGGTGCAGGTCGTCCAGGGGGTTGCCACGGATCAGCAGCAGGTCTGCCCAGGCGCCCTGCTTGACCACGCCGAGCGGCGCGGCGCGGTACGGGTTGCGTTTGCCGCTGTGCGCGAACAGGCTGCAATTGCCGGAGGTCGCGATGCGCAGCACTTCCGCGTTCGAGAACACCGTCCCGAGCCGCGGCAACATCGCGTTCTCGGTGCGTGAGCCGGGCGTGCGTGAAAAAAGATCGGTGCCGAACGCGACGTTGACGCCGTGCTTCCTTGCCAGCCTTACGCTGGACTGCCAGCCGGCGGTGCCGAGCGACTCGGTGGCCTTCACCATCTGAGCGGGGCTAAGGATGTTGTCGCCGTTCTCGAACGGCTGGGTCGACAGCCATGCGCCTTTTTCGGCCATGCGTGCCGCCGCCGCGTCGTCGATCAGATGACCATGCTCGATCGACAGCACCCCGGCATCGAGGCATCGCTGCACGCCGGCGGCCGTGTAGACATGCGCGGAGGCATAGGTGCCCCAGTCGGTCGCCGCTTGGACGATCGCGCGCAGTTCGTCCGGTGTGAACTGCAGCGTGTCGATGGGATCGAAATCCGACGTCACACCGCCGCCGGCCATGATCTTGATTTGGGTGGCGCCTCGCTTGAACTGCTGGCGGGCGGCGGCGAGCACTTCGGGGACGCCGTTCGCGACTGCCGTCATTCCCGATCGACGATAGCGCGATGCGCCGCCGCCCAGCGTGGGGGGCAGTTCGTCGACCGGATCGAAATCGGCATGCCCGGACGTCTGCGAGATCGCGGCACCGCTCGGATAGCAGCGCGGGCCGGGCATGATGCCGTGCTCGATCGCGTCGCGGATGCCGAAGATCGATCCGGCCGTGTCACGCACCGTGGTGAAGCCGCGCATCAGCTGCCGCTCGGCATCCTTGAAGATCAGCGCGACCGAGACCGCATCCTCCGGGCCCATCCACGATGCGCCTTTCACCGCCGACATGTGCCAATGCGCGTCGGTGAGGCCCGGCATCAGCGTATGGCCAGCAGCGTCGATCACGGTCGCCCCGGCGGGGACGGGGATGTCGCCGGCAGAGATGGCGTCGATCCGGTCGCCCGTGATCCGCACGTTGCGCGGGGTGCGCGCGCTACCGGTGCCGTCGAACAGATAGCCGTTGCGGATCAGGATCGTCGTCGCGGCGGGGGCCGTTGCGGCGATGCCGAGCAGGGGCAGGGCGGCCAGCCCGGTCAGGGCGGCGCGGCGGCTCAAGGGCAAGGTCATTCTATTCTCCAGCAAGCAGCGAACGTCATCCGCGCGGCGCCGCGGCACTTGTATAGCGTTCCTGCCCATCGACGAAGGTGCGCAGCACGCTGGTCTTGAGATATTGATCCGACGGCGCGGTCAGCAGGTTGCGGTCGAGCACGACGATATCGGCGAGATATCCCGGTGCGATCCTGCCCAGGCGATCCTCCTGGAAGCCGGCAAAGGCCGCGGTGCGGGTGTAGGCGGTGAGCGCCGCCTCGACCAGGATGCGCTGTTCGGGATGCCAGCCGTTCGGATTGGCGCCATCGATCGTGCGGCGCAGGACCGCTGCGTCGATGCCGGTCAGCGGATCGATCGGCGCAACCGGCCAGTCCGATCCGAAACAGGTGGTGACGCCGGCATCGAGCATGGTCTTGAACGCATAGGTGCGATTCAACCGCTCCTCGCCGATCCGCTTCCCCGCCCAACGTCCGTCGTCGATCGCATGATAGGGCTGGACCGAGGCGATCACCTTCTGCCGCGCCATGCGCGACCAGGCGCCGGGGCTGAGATGCTGGGCATGCTCGATGCGGAAGCGTCGGTCACGCGAGCCGTTGCGGCGCGCGGTGTCGGCATAGATGTCGAGCACGACGTCGTTCGCCTCGTCGCCGATCGCGTGCGTGGTGATCGGCATCTTCGCAGCGTCTGCCGCGGGGATCCATGCCTTCATGTCCTCGACGCGCGTGGTCCACACGCCCCGGGTTGCGTGGTCGTCGAGATAGGGCTGATGGAATCGGGCGGTGCGTGCGCCAAGCGATCCATCCGACACGCATTTCAGTGCACCCCAGCGTACCCAATCGTCGCCACGCCCCTCCGCCTTGACCAAAGCGGCCATGCGTTCCCAATCGGCGAGCGGTACGAAGGAATAGAAGCGCAAGCCCGTCGGCCCAGCGCGCCGCAGCCGCCGTGCGGCGTCCTGCACCGACCAGTCGATTTCGGTATTATGGACCTGCGCGACGCCCTTGCTGAGCGCATGGGCGATGCCTCGCCGCATCTGTTGATCGATGATCGCCTCGGTCGGCGGCGGGATCGCCGCGAACGCGCGGTGCGTCGCATTGTCCTTCAGTACGCCGGTCGGCTCCCCGCGCTCGTCGCGCACGATGACTCCACCTGCAATGTCAGGCGTGTTGCGGTCGATCCCGACCAGCCGCAGCGCGGCGGAGTTCAGGAACAGCGAATGCAGGTCGGTGCGAGGAATTGCGATCGGCGTGTCGGCCGAGACCGCATCCACCCAGTCCTTGCGCGGCAATTGGCCACCGAACCTCTGCTCGTCCCACGGACCGCCGGTGAGCCACTGGCCCTTCGGCACATCGCGCACCGCCGCTCCGACCCGTTCGATGAACTCTGTGCGCGAACGCACTTCCAACAGATCGGGTTGGGTCAGGTTGGGCGAGCCACGCAGGAAATGGGTGTGGCAATCAGTGAAGGCCGGCATGACGAACGCGCTGCCGCAATCGATCACGCGCGTGCCTCGGCCGATCACGGAACGAACCGCCCGGTCGCCCAGCGCCGCTATGCGGTTACCGGCGATACCGACAGCGTCGGACAGCACGCCGCGGTCTCCCGTCCACACCTGTGCGTTGACCAGCGCGATATCGAGCACGCGAGCTGTTCCGAACGCTGGACCGCACAGCATGGCGGCCGCACCGGTAGCGACGAACCCGCGTCGCGTGATCTCACAGGGCATCGTCGGCCTCCTCCTGGTCTGTACTGATACGCTTGCGGGGTTGCGATGTCCGCAACCCCTTCCATCAACGAATTTCGAGCTGGATGCCAAAGGTGCGCGGGCGGACGCGAGCGTCGAAGTCCCGCGTCGAGATTCCGGCAGCGCCGACGATGAAGTGGTTCTGATTGGTGATGTTATCGATGTAGAGCGTGGCGCGGACATGGTCGGTCGCCTCGACCGAGAGGCGCGATCCGCCGATCAGCTGGCTCTGCCCGCGCGAAATCAACAGGCCACCGCTGACGGTACGATCCTGCTGCGGCGAGGTATAGTTCAACGCTCCCGACAAATGGGCCGTCCGATCGCCGATCGAGAAGGCATAGTCCGCCGACCCCGCGATCGTCGTGGCTGGCGACCGGTTCAGACGATCCCCTTTCTCGAACAGCGTGAAGCCCTGCGAGACGACCGGAGAGTCCAGCGTCAGGTCGTTCCAGTTTCCGGCCACCGACAAAGTGAGTGCCGGCGTGACGCGTGCCGAGATCTTGGCATCGATGCCGATGCCGCTTGCCGAACTGCCGTTGACCAGCGCCGTCACCACGGCCTGATTGAACGGGATGCGGAGCGACTGCTGCACGTCCTGCCAGTCGATATAATACACGGCGCTCTCGAACTGGATATGGTTGTCGAACAGGCTTGTCTTCACGCCGACCTCGTAATTGTGCAGCCGATCGGGCTTCAACGTGGGGAAGCTTGCGGGGACCAGCCCCTGGAACTGGATCGCGCCGCTGCGGAACCCCTGCGAATAAGAGAGGTAGGCGGTGGTGCGTTCGGTTGGCAGCCAGGTGAGAACGGCGCGGGGGGTCCAGGCGTTGAAATTGGCCTTCACTGGCGCGGCGACCGGCACTTCTGCACGTGCCGACACATGATCCTTGAAGTAGCGCAGGCCACCGGTCAGGCGGAACTGCCCGATCGCCTGCGTCGCCTCGCCGAACACCGCGAACGCGTTCGACTTGTCGATACCGGTATAGTTGAAGAAATTAGGATCGGTGGCCTGGATCAACTCATCGCGCGCCGAGCGATAACTGCCGCCGACGCTCCAGCTGAGCGGACCGGACCCGTTCGAGCTGAAGGTGGCTTCGTTGCTGAAAATCCTGGTCTTAAACTGGCTGGTCAGCGTCGTGTTGAAGATCGTTCCCGCATAATCGAAGATGCCGTCATTGTTGAGGGTCAGATACCCCGTCGAGTTGGTGAACGTCACGCCGCCAAGGTCGTAGGCGACCTTGAGGCCGAGCGCGTCGTAGTCGATCGACATCGGCTCGGGCACGCGGGTGCCGCGGGTATAGTCGACGGTGCCGACCGAAGGGCCGCCGTAACTGTCGCGGGCGAGCCAATAGGAAAAATCAATCCGTAGATCGTCGATCGGCTGAAAGCCGACCTTGGCGCGCAGCGACAGGTTCTTCGAGCTGTTGAAATTGTCCTTGTTCGGCCGGTCCAGCCAGCCGTCATTGTCCGTATAGCCGGCGACAAGACGGACGCCGAGCTTGTCCTCGACGATGGGTATGTTGACCATCGCATCGGCGCGGTAGTTGAGCGACCCTTCCTCGGTGTAGGACGTCGAGGCTCTGGCCTTGAAGTCCGTTGCATTAAGGTTGGCATCGTTGGTGAGGACGCGGACCACGCCGTTCAGCGCGCTGGCCCCGTACAACGTCCCCTGCGGACCGCGGAGAACCTCAACGCGCTGGAGGTCGAAGGCGTTCGAGTCCGGCGCGATCGCCGATTTGACGAAGCTGAACGGGACCGTGTCGAGATAATAGCTGACGGGATTGGACCCGTTGAGCGTCGGGGCATTGGCGGTGACGCCGCGCACGGTAACTCCGGTGCCGCCACCCTGGTAATATTGGCTCGTCGTGACACCCGGCACCGTACGGAGCGCTTCGGCGACACCTTCGACCGACGACGCATCGAGCGTCGCGCCCGACAGCACCGCGATCGAGATCGGCACCTTGTTGAGAAATTCCTCGCGCTTCTGCGCGGTGACGACGATTTCGCCCTGCGTTTCCGCCATCGGATCGTTGGCGTGGATAGCGTTGCCACCCGTAGTCTGCGCAAAAGCGGCTGCCGACTGCAGCAGTGCTACAGTGATGACGGGGACGGAAGCCGCCATCAAGAATCGGCTGAAGGTGTAAGGCATGGTAGTTCCCCTAAGTAATTGAAGTCGGCGGCCCTGAACCGCCAGGATGTTATCTGGGCACATTGCCCGCTTCGCTTCGTCGCAACCGATCGGGGTCTGTGACCTCTTGCTCGGGGACGACGCTTCTTCGAGCGGCGGCTGATCGAGTTGCCGGATCGCAACACCGAGTAATTGGCTGCGATGCCAGAGGTGCTCGGCCGGAAGTGTTCGGCAGAAGGGGCGGGCCACTCTCATCGCCCTGCGTTGAACCGTTGCATCCAGCGCACCAACTCGCGATCGGGGTGGCTCTGGAGGATATTGTGCAACGTCTCGGGCCGCTCGTCCTGGGCGAGTTTGAAGTGGGCTTCCAACGCCGTCACCGTCGCGCGGAAACCGATGATCTGCTCGCGCAACCGCGCAGACCGGTCGGCGATTTCGCCCGCGTGCCACGGGTCGGCGCGCTTGGCCTCCATCGCGTTGATCAGTACGGCGAGCGAGTGATCGGTCAGTGCTGCATCGATCTCGATATCCGCAGCGACCTTTACGTGCGCATGGTTCCAGGTCGGCGCCCAGTCGCGACGTCCGGCATGCTCGGGTGATACATAGCCTTCCGGGCCGCTGAAGAGGATGGTCGCGCGCCGCGTTTCCGACAGGCTCGTCGCCAGCGGATTGCCACGCGACAGATGGCCGATCAGCGCCACCAGTCGGCCGGCATCGTCATATTCGCCCACCAGCGGGAGCTGGCTTGCGTCGGCGATGTCCGCACCCGGTGTGAGCACCCAGGCCAACGCATGTTCCGCCACCAACGCGCGAACGTCGCGAGCATCAAACTGCGTGAATGGGCTGGACACCGGTCGACGTACTTTCTTGCTACCGATGTCCCTCTTGAATGACTTGCCCGGCCCCAAAAACCTCCAATTCTGGATTAGTCGATGGGTCCAATACCGTGTTGCCCGCAGTGGATCGCCGCCATAGACTGGTCCTGACAAGACGTTGATCGACGAAAGAGGCGGGTCCAATGCTGCGGAAATTGCCACTCACGCTGGGGGATCGGATTGATCCTGCGAGGCGGACGCCGGTCTATATGCAGATCATCGCTGCGATCGTGCGCGACATCGAAGGTGGTCGGCTGACCTCCGGCACCTATCTACCGAGCAGTCGCGAGCTGGCCGCGGATCTGGGTATCAACCGCAAGACAGTGGTGCTCGCCTATGATGAGCTGATCGCGCAAGGGTGGCTTACGTCGGCAGGCACGCGCGGCACGCTGGTATCGTCGGACTTGGCGGATCCCATCCAGAAAACGCCGCGTGCCACATCCGTGTCGCAGGATGAACTCAAGCCACTCTATCGCCTCGTTCCCGCACCGGCTCGCCCACTTGCAATGCCTGGCGGCGATGGCCTGAAGCTCGACGAGGGCGCGCCCGATGGCCGCTTGTTCCCGGCCGAGATTCTAGGGAACGCGTATCGTAGAGCCGTGCGCGCGGCGGCGGTTTCCAATCAGCTCCAGTATCGCGATCCGCTTGGCGCACCTGAATTACGCAATAGCTTGGCGGAGATGCTGCGCAGCCAGAGGGGGCTCGCGGTGACGCCCGAGCAGATCTGTATAACCCGCGGCAGCCAGAACGGCATCTTCCTTACCGCACAGGCGCTGTTACGCCCAGGCGACTGCGTACTCGTCGAGGCTCTGACCTACGAACCGGCGGTGGCCGCGTTCACGGCGCTGGGCGCACGCGTGATCGCCGTTCCGCTGGACGAGCAGGGCATCGATGTCTCTGCGGTCGAGACGGCATGTCGAAGGCATCCGACCCGTGCCGTGTTCCTGACGCCGCATCATCAGTTTCCTACTACCGTCGCGCTTCGACCCGAGCGACGGTTGCGACTGCTCGATCTTGCCCGCCAATTCGGGTTTGCGATCATCGAGGACGATTATGACCATGAATTTCACTTCGCCTCGCAGCCGCTGCTGCCGATGGCCGCCTACGCGCCACAGCACGTCATCTACATCGGATCGCTTTCCAAGCTGCTGCTGCCTGCGTTGCGCATTGGCTATATCGTCGCACCCGAGGCGGTAATCCGCACGCTCGCGCATGCCGTGTCGCTCACGGACGGGATGGGCAATACGATCACCGAAAGCGCGACCGCCGAGCTCGTATCGAGCGGCGAACTGCGTCGCCATGCGCGAAAGGTGTTGCAGATCTATGCCGGCCGACGGCTCGAATTCGCGGAGCGATTGCGGGCTCGACTGGGAGATCGCGTTCAGTTCGACATTCCCAACGGCGGCCTTGCCTTCTGGCTGCGTTTCCCCGGCCAATGCATCGACTCTATCGAGGCGCGAGCACGCGCCATTGGCCTGCGCTTCGCTGCCTCAAGATCCTTCATGGTTCGCAACGACGCCCCCCGCGGTCTGCGTATCGGCTTTGCCAGCCTCGACAATCTTGAAGCTGAACAGGCGATCGCGGCGCTATCTGCGGCGCTGGGCGGCAATTGAGACATTGGCAAGAACGTTTCGTACGATGCAATCGGGCACACACGCGGGATACGAACTTCGCACCGGCATCTTAACGACCGTTTTCCATTCCGCCACATTGGGGCATTCGCGACCGGGAAACCGGGTGCGAAAAGCAGTCATATCGCGGATATGAACGAGCGTCTCAAGTTGGGACGCGGGGGAGGGCGCGCGAACGTCTGCTTGTGGGGCCAGTCGAAAGCGAGAGAGGCTACACTGGCGTCAGTAAATTGCCGCTGCGCTGTAGCTGTTCGATGTCCCGCCGAGGCGGCGCGCCAAAGAGGCGGGCATACTCGCGATTGAACTGCGATGGGCTTTCATACCCCACGGCGAAGCCTGCACCGCTTGCGGTCGTGCCTCCCGACAGCATCAGGCGCCGTGCCTCTTGTAGGCGCAGTTGTTTCTGATACTCCAGCGGCGTCATTTTTGTCACTGCCTTGAAGTGTTCGTGCAAGGAGGACGTGCTCATGCCGGCAGCGGTCGCAATGTCGCCGATGCGTAGCGGTTGGTCGAACGCGGTGCGGATCGTCGCGATAGCGCGGCTAACCTGGTTGAGGTGGCTGTCGGCGACCGCCATGTAGCGAAGGGCAGGGCCGTGGGGGCCCTTGAGCAAACGATACAGGATTTCCCGCTCGATCAGCGGCGCCAGCGCAGCGATATTGCCGGGCTGGTCCAGCAGACGCATCAGCCGGCACGCTGCGTCGACCAGATCGCCGTCGCTGCGATATACCGCGAGCGCTGGTAGATCGGCCTTGGGCGCCCCGACGCCTTCCGCCAGGATAAGGTCCGCTAGCACCGCTTGGTCGATGTCGATCTTGCAGCAGAGGTACGGGGCGTCATGGTCCGCCTGGATGACGTGTCCGACGAGCGGCAGGTCGACTGATACCAGCAGATAATGCGCGGCATCGTAGAGAAGGCTCTGCCCGCCGAGCGAAACCCGCTTGGCACCTTGGGCAATTATGCAAAGCGACGCGTCATACACAGCCGGCAAGGGCACGGTCGGCTCATCAGCGCGGAAAAGTGACAATCGATCGATTGGAGTGCTTACCATTCCCGTTCTGGTCACATGGCGCGCAACCAGCGCGGCTAGGTCTGCGATCGTGCTCATCAAGGGACTGTGTCCGCTGTTACCCGATCTCGCAAGCGTAGGCAGCGTCATCTCGGAGAATCGTGCAAGGATTGCGGCCGATCGGTCTCACGCCTGCCGACAGTTTGGCTTCATCTGTGCTCAGCCTTCATGGCAACGGGACAGGAACCATCATGAACGACGTCATCGACAAGACAGTGCTGATCAGCGGCGCCTCGAGCGGTATCGGCGAGGCCACCGTGCGTGAACTGGCGGGCAGGGGCGCGCGCCTCTTTATCGGTGCGCGCAGGACTGGTCGCCTCGAAGCGCTCGCGGCAGAGCTCGGCGCGAATGTCGCGTGGCACGCACTGGACGTGACCGACGCGGCAAACTTCGCCGCCTTCGCCGATGCGGCGGAAGCGCGGTTCGGGCGGGTGGACGTGCTTGTCAACAATGCCGGCGTGATGCCGCTGTCGCCCCTCGCCGCGCTGAAGCAGGACGAGTGGACGCGGATGATCGACGTCAACGTTCATGGCGTGCTGAACGGGATCGCCGCCGTGCTGCCCCGTTTCGTGGCACAGAAGGCCGGCCACGTCGTGAATGTCGCATCCATCGCCGCGCATTTCGTGATGCCGAGCGCCGCCGTCTATTGCGCAACCAAATACGCGGTCTGGGCGATCACGGAAGGGTTGCGCCAGGAGCATGACGACATCCGGACGACGATCATTTCACCCGGGGTCGTGGCAACCGAACTTGGCAACGACATCACTGACCCGGACATCGCCTCGGCGCTGACCACGTGGCGGCAGAAATCGCTGACTCCCGACGCGATCGCGCGAGCGATCCGCTACGCATTGGAGCAGCCGGAGGGGGTGGACATCAACGAGGTCATCGTTCGCCCGACCGCAGCCGGAATGTAGGCGGATTGCGCAACTTGGTCCGGGCAGACTTCTGCGTGCCCGGACTGGTTGTCGAGGGTGAAAGGCCGTCTGCAAATCGTCCACAACTGGGTCAGTTGTGCCACCGATCCGCGTAGGCGCGTCAAGGTGATTGTGGTGTCAGCACCGAAAGGCATCGGCATCGTGCTGTTCGCCAGCGCCACGATGCTGCTAACCGCTTCTGTGGGACCCATCGGCGTCTACGCGGCTGCAGTGGCCTGGGGGCTGGGCTTCGGCGGCGCGGCGACCGTGTTGCAGACCGCCTCCGCACGTGCAGCGGGTGCGTCGGCGGATATCGCGCAGGCCATGATCGTCACCGCCTGGAACCTGGCGATCGCCGGCGGTGCGGTTCTCGGTGGCTATCTACTAGACGGGTTTGGCGCGGGCGTATTGCCATGGGCAGCGTTGCTGCTGCTTGCCGTTGCCGGGATAACTACGCTGAGGCCCGTTCAAAGTCGCGGCCATCACGATCCTTGCAGTACAATCCAGACCGCGCTTAATTTCCCCGATTGAACATCGGGGAGCGTATAGCGGCCCTGGAATGTTGGGTTGTGGGTCTCCGCCCCAGCGCAAGACGATTCAGTCGTATCGCGCGATGTCGTCATCCTATGGGGAGCGTCACCCCGGCAAGTAAGCCGCCAAGTCGCCCATCCCCAAGGAACAGTGTGCCGCGAAGTGCAGATGCCGCTTTGCTGCTGGTCGCGAGGCCGAGACCGGCGCCGCCACTTGTGCAGCCCCGAGCGTCTTCGAGGCGGCGAAACGGCAGCAACGCTTCGGCACGACGATCCAGCGGGATACCGGCACCATCGTCGTCCACGGCGATCACGTAGTTCTGTCCGTCGAGCGCGAGCGTGACTTCGATCCGGGTGGCATGCCGCGTGGCGTTGTCGATCAGGTTTGCCAGGATACGACGCAGCATGGTTGGTCGGGTCGTGGCCAGCAGTTCTTCGCAGCCGTTGAAGGATATCGCGGCACCGGTATCGGCGGCGTTGTCGACGGCGGTCGCGACGATCGCCGCGATATCGACGAGGCGCGCGGCTTCCTGCTGATCGTGACGGATATAGGCGAGCGTCGATTCGATGATCCGCTCCATCTCGATCAGGTCGTCGGCCATCGCGTCGCGGGGCTCGTCATCGCTGAGCAGTGCCGTCCGCAGCCGGAGCCGCTGGATCGGCGTCCGTAGATCGTGCGACACCGCGATCAGCGACTGCGTATGATCCTCGACCATGTGCAGCAGGCGGGCCTGCATGGCTGCAAAGGCCGTCGCGACCCGGCGCACCTCGTTGGGCCCTTGGATGCGGACGGTAGCAGGCTGGCCGGGGCGCGTAGCGTCGGCAGCGTCGGCCAGATCGCCGAGCGGGCGGATCAGGGCTCGGATCATCATTAGCGCGATCAACAGCACCAGCCCGGTCAGCGCCAGATGCGCGGTCGTCGTGATGCCCAGCCCAGGCGCGGATGCGATATAGGGACTTACGCGGAAGGTGACGAACGAGGCATCCGCAAGGCGCATCGCACCGACCAGATCGCGTCGTCCCGCCAGCTCGGACGGCAGGATGCTGAGCCGCAGCGGACGCCGTTCCAACGCGGGGGCGGCGTCGACCAAGCGCTGCTTCATCGCGCTCAGATGCTCGCGCGAACTCGAGAAGTCGGTGATCACCGTGTGGGGCACCCAGTTCAGCTTCATACCGGGCGCGGAAAGCGCGGCCATCAATCGGGCGCGCCGCGCGGTCGGCGCGCCACTGGCGATGCTGTCGGCGTCGGCGAGCGTTGCGGCCAGTCGCTGCGTATCGGCTGCCGTCACATATTTCTGTTGCGCCCAGCGATCGAGCGCGACGTTCCCCAGCAGTTCGAGCAACAGCGCCAAGAGCAGCACCAGCGAGATCCGGCTGACCATCCCGCGCGGGCGGATCGTCATCAGGACGACGTCACATCGGGCGCGAACATGTAGCCGACGCCCCGGATCGTGCGGATGATTGGTTGTGCGCGTCGTCCATCGCCTAGCTTGGCCCGCAAACGACTGATCATGACGTCGATGCTCCTGTCGCTCGAATGGCCGATCCGGCTGCGCGACATCTCCAGCAGGCGCTCGCGGCCGATCGTCCGCTGCGGGTTGCGCAGGAACGTGACCAGCAATTCGTGTTCGGCGGCGGTAAGCTCGACCTCCGCGCCCCGTGGCGAGATTAGTTCGCGGCGACGCGCATGATAGTTCCAGTCCGCGAAGTCGAACCGATCTGGCACGGGGATGTCGAGCGGCACATGCGTATCGCTGGCACGACGCAGGGCAGCACGCACGCGAGCCAGCAATTCGGCGCGTCCGAACGGCTTGGCGATATAATCGTCGGCGCCGTTATCGAGGCCGGTGACGCGGTCTCCCTCTTCGCCGCGTGCGCTGACCATGATGATCGGCACGCGGCTGCGTTCGCGGATCGTCTGGCAGAGTTCGAGTCCACTGGGACCGGGCAGCATGATGTCTAGGAGGATCAGGTCGATCGGCCGCTCTATCAACGCGCGCTGCAGTTCGATCCCATCCGCCGCACCGGTCACGTCGTACCCGCATTCCCTCAGAATCCGAGACAATAGCGCCCGGAGTGCCGGTTCGTCCTCGACCACGACGATATGCGGCGGCGTGTCGCGGTCGGCGAATGGGAGCTGGGCAGCTGCCCCCGCAACAGGTGCGGATTGTAACGAAGCGTTGCAGTCGACGTCCATGTGCGGTTTCCGAATTGACGATTCCGGCCCCGCGAACCAATCGCGCCCAGAGATTGCTAATCATTCGCAATATTAACCGGGGGTTTCAATGGGGTATTTTCGTGACAGCCGCGCGCGGCTGGCCGGCAGCGCCGCGTGCATGATGGCGTCGCTGGTGCTGAGCCAGCCCGCGTATGGGCAGGCGGGGACGCAGTCGACGTCCGCCACCGCCGAGGTCGAAGGCACCGCCGACGATATCGTCGTCACCGCTGCCGGCTTCGAACAGAAAATCGTCAACGCTCCCGCCTCGATCAGCGTCATCAGCCGGGCTGAACTTCAGGAAAAGCGCTTCGGCAGTCTCGCTGAGGCGCTGGGGGATGTGGAGGGCGTCGATGTCGGGCAAACCCAGGGCAAGACCGGGGGGCTGACCATCTCGATCCGCGGCATGCCGGCGGACTACACGCTCGTATTGCTCGATGGCCGCCGCCAAAACGCGCCGGGTAGTGTCACCCCGAACGGCTTCGGCGAAACCTCGTCAGGGTTCCTGCCCCCGTTCTCGGCGATCGAGCGGATCGAGGTGGTCCGTGGACCAATGTCGACGCTGTACGGCTCTGACGCGATGGGCGGCGTGGTCAACCTGATTACGCGGAAAGTGGGTACGCACTGGCTCGGCACCGTCGGCGCTGAAAGCACCGTCCAGGGGAATGGTGACTTCGGCAATATCCAGTCGCTGAACGGCTATGCGCAGGGACCGGTCGTGCGCGACCTGATCGGCTTGTCGGTGCGCGGCAGCCTGTATCACCGCGATGCGTCGGCGCTGAAGTACGAGAATGTCGCTGGTACGCTGGTGCCACTGTCGACGCGCGGGCCGAGCCCGGTGAAGGCCAACATCTATACCTATGGTGGGCGGATCAGCGTCACGCCGAGTCCTGACCACGATCTGTGGATCGAATATGATCGCTCCGAGCAGACCTACGACAACTCGGCGGGGCAGCTCGGCACCGCGACGGTCGCGGGCGGCTATGGTCCGATGCAGCGTTTCAATCGCGACAATTACGTTGCCGCACACACGTGGCGTGCAGGAATCGGCACGCTCGAGACGACGCTGACGCGCAACACGACAGAGACGATCGGCCGTACCGTGCCACGAGGTACGCCCGGCGTTGTGGCGGGATCGCCGCGCACGCTGGAGGCGACCAACAGCATCGTCGATTCGCGGTTCATTGGTTCGAGCGGCCCGTTCACCTTCACGATCGGCGGACAATATTGGGACGCCAAGATGATCGATGCGGTCGCTCCCGAACCGTACAAGTTCCAGCAATGGGCGGGCTTTGTCGAAAACGAACTGAAGATCGCCGAGACGCTGCGGCTGACGCTCGGTGCGCGCTACGACGATCACTCGACCTTCGGCGGCAAGCTCTCGCCGCGCGCCTATCTGGTATGGAATGCGAGTTCTGCGCTGACGATGAAGGGCGGCGTCAGCCGAGGCTTCAAGACGCCGCGGCTCGAACAGATCGCGGAAGGCATCACCGGCTTTGGCGGGCAGGGGACGATACCGCTGATCGGCAGCCCTGGCCTGAAGCCCGAGACGAGTACCAGCTACGAAGCGGGACTGTATTTCGACAATGGCGGGTTCTTCAGCGGCAACGTCACCGTGTTCAACAACGAGTTCAAGGACAAGATCGCTGGCGGTCCCGGCGTGTTCAACTGCCGTTTCGTTGGCAATCCCGATCGCCCGGGCTGCCTCGATGTAGGCGCGTTTCCCAATGTTGATCTTTTCGGCCAATCGATCAACATCGACGAGGCGGTGACACGCGGTGGCGAGGTTGCCGCACGGTTCGAATTCACCCGGCGACTGTCCTTGGGACTAAATTACACCTACACTGAAAGCGAGCAGAAGAGTGGTACCGAGCGCGGCCAGCCGCTGGTCAATACGCCCAAGCACATGATCAACGGTAATTTGCGCTGGCGCCCGGTCGACAAGGTCAGCACGTGGCTGCGTTCCGAGATCCGGTCGGACCGGTATCGCGGCGTTGGCGCTGCCCAGACCGCGCTTGGCAGCTTCAAGGGATATGCGTTGTTCAGCCTCGGCGGTGCGCTCGAAGTGACGCAGAAGTTCAAGCTCAGCGCAACACTGTTCAATCTGTTCGACAAGAATTTCGTCGACTACCTGCCATATCGTAGTGGCGCGACGACGGTGTATGCCGGCGAATACGCCAACCCACAGGAAGGCCGCCGCCTATGGCTGTCCGCGACGGTCGACTTCTGACTACCGCCTTGCCGCATTGTATAGGAGGTCACGTACGCTGAACGAATGGCAGAAGTCGGGGGGCGGTCATGCTTTCGCAAATGACCGCCTCTGTGTCAGCTCACCCACTTCAAGACGGCGCACTCAACTATTCAGCCGCTTGGGAAAACCATCCCTGGTACGCCCTCGCCCGCGCTTCCGGCAACGATCGCTCGGTAGATCCCATCACCTATGGAACTCGACGCGAGGAGTCCGATAGCTCCCTGGGTGAAGATCATCGCGCCGGCGCCCCACCATAAAGCAGGATGAATGGCCTTTCGGCTGCGTATGTCGGCGACCATGCCCGCAAGCGGAAACAAGATTATCGCCGCAAAAACGCCCCATCCCGCCCATGGGATCATCAGCGGCATAGGCAGAAGCCGCCCGACCGCCGGACCTGTGAGCGTCGCCATACCGCAGAGCATCAGACGCGAATGCCAAAGCGTTTGGCGTCGCATTACGACAGCGCCGGCAACCAGCCCGCCAAAGCAAAGAACGCCTAATGAGTTCATGAACAGGAAGTAGGCCGGCTGAAAGAAGAAGGGCGCAGCACCCCGTCGGACCATGCTCACTGTCGTGTATATCCCAACGACGACGACGAGAGCGGCCCATACCGTACCAAACCAACCCAGCCGCTTATGCAGTGTTACAGAACCTGTTCCAGCGAGCAGGTTCTGAAGGAGGTAGAAGGCGGTCCAGCCAAAGAAAAGTACCGCGTGAACGTGGACCATTACGGGTGCGCGGAATGTGGATCGCCCCATGGCAAGTTGCATCGAGAAGCCTGCAACGATCACCACGGTCATGATCACAGCTGTCGCGACGAAGAAACGGTGTTCGAATTTTCGGCGAGATGCGGCGTAGCGCGTGGCCATGATCGCGTTCCTGTTGGAGCCGATTTCGTACGCATGTACCCGCCGCGACGCGCTGCGCCATTCGGTAGAAGCAATAGAGCGCCTCGCGACCGGCCATGTCAAATGCGGATACCGTTGATGGTGGTGTATCGCACGCCGCTCGACCTGAAACGGGTTCCGCCGTGGCATCTCCGCGGTTGTGTAACGCGAGGTCTGGAAATTCGATCGGGTCGGGATCTGTAAGCTGGTGCCGGGGCATGCCCCGGCACCAGCTGCCCATCTTCGGCATTCCATGGAGTTGCAACACAACCGTGGAGAGAACGAATGGACAGCAGGCATGATACGGCGATTGAGGCGGTACTGGAACAGCTGATCGAACACGGCCCCGAGGGCATCGCCGCAGTGTTCGCGCGGACCTTCGAGATGGCGATGCGGATCGAGCGGGAACGTTTCCTGGGCGCAGGGCACTATGAGCGCACGACCGACCGGCGGGGCTATGCCAATGGCTACAAGTCCAAGCGGATCGACACGCCGGCGGGCACGGTGAATGTGGCGGTGCCCAAGACCGCCGGCCACGGCGCTGAGCCGTTTTTCCCGCAATCACTGGAGCGCGGCTGTCGCTCGGTCCGCGCGGTGATGCTGGCGGTGGCCGAGATGTACGTGAAGGGCGTCTCGACCCGCCAGGCCGAAGCGGTGCTGCGCGAATTCGGCATCGAGAATCTGTCTTCATCCCAGGTCAGCCGCGCCGCGGCCCTGCTCGATGAGGAGCTGGAGGCATGGCGCAACCGCCCACTCGGTGAGATCCGCTACCTGATCCTCGACGCCCGCTACGAGAAAATGCGCGCAGGCGGCGTCGTGCGCGACGCAGCCGTCCTCTCGGCGATCGGTATCGGCCCGGACGAACGGCGCCGGGTGCTGGGCGTCAGCGTCGCCCTGTCGGAAGCCGAGGTCCACTGGCGTGGCTTCCTCGACGACCTGGTCGCACGCGGCATGCGCGGCGTCGAGTTCATCGTCTCCGACGACCACGCTGGCCTGCGTGCCGCCCGCCGCGCTGTGCTCGGTGCCGCTACCTGGCAGCGCTGCCAATTCCATCTCGCCGCAAACGCTGTCCACCACGCTCCCAACACTGCAATCCGCGAGCGCATCGGTGCGGAGCTGCGCAGCGTCTGGAACGCAGCCACGCTCGCCAAGGCCCAGGTCGCGCTCGACGAGCTTGTTGCCGGCTACCGCGACACGGCCCCCAGTCTCGCGTCATGGCTGGAAAACGCCGTTCCCGAAGGCTTGGCTGTATTCACGCTGCCGGAGCATCATCGCCGACGCCTGCGCACTTCGAACCTCATCGAGCGCGCCGTCCAGCAAGAGCTCAAGCGGCGCACCGTCAAGGTCCGGGTCTTCCCCAACGACCAGGCGCTACTGCGCCTCGTCTCCGCTGTTCTCGTCGAGATCGACGAAACATGGGCCTCCGACACCAAGGCCTATATCAAATGGGAATGCCGGAATGGGTGATCACGCCCCGGGGCAATTTCCAGACCTTATGTTGCACAATCATCTCCGCTTCGGACATTAATGAATGACCGAACTTGAGTTACCGAAACCATTCGCGAATGTCCGCTTGTGGGCCGAGTAATATACGGAGTTATCGAACGAAAGAGTCGTCGAAAGACAGACTTCTAACCATTATGGTAAGCGCCTCGCCCGTTTGGTCGCAAACTAGCGGCGGATTGTCGGCTTTAGAGACCCTAAACGCGGTTGCCCAACGATCGCAGCATCATGCAGCCTTAGTTGTCGGTAGAAACGCCAGGGCTTCGATCGATCCGTGCATGGAAACTTCTCCCTGCTGATGTTCGCCAACCTCAGACATTGTTGGCTGCAGCAGCGCGATACTTTCCCCGTCGCCATTTCGTATCGCGTCGTCCAACGGTGTATTACCCCAGCGATCGGTCGAATCTGCCGCTGCGCCGAGCGGAAGCAGGTAGCGCAGCACGTCCGCGTGGCCTTCGCTTGCGGCAAGATGGAGTGCGGTCCGACCATCATAATCGGCAAGGTTTACGTCGATCGACCGCGCGACCAACCGCCGCAATTCGGTCAGATCGCCTTTGGCCGCTGCCGCGCAGAAGTAGGTCGCCTGGTCGATAGCCGCTTCGGTAATCCGGCGACGGGGATCGATCTGGTCACTCGTTTCTGAAAAGCCATCGAAGGCGAAGGTCTTGGCCAGCCTGCGCGCGAACTCGACGCCGCGCACGGAATTGCCGAGCGCGTCGAGCCGTGGACTCCATATGGCAATGCCGCAGACGCCGGGTATGGTGATGAACAGCGCCCCCGATACGCCCGACTTGGCGGGCAGACCGACGGTAAACGCGAACTCGCCCGAGAAATCGTACAGGCCGCATGAGGCCATCAGCGAAAGGCAGTTCTTGGTCGTGTCCGCAGTGAAAACGCGCTCGTTACTCAGCGGGCAGACGCCGCCGTTCGCGAACGTCGCAGCGATCGTTGCCATGCCCGGTGCGTCTACGGTGATCGAGCAGCACTGGAAATACAGGTCGAGCGTCGCCTTCAGATCGGTACCGTCGGGGAATGCCCCGTTCTCGCGCATGAAATAGGCGAGTGCGAAATTGCGATCGGCGGTGTCGCGCTCGGACAGAAAGACGGCGTTGTCGAAGCCGACGGATGCTTGCCCGGCCAGCTTCCCCCAGGTCTGCACGACGGTATCGAACCGATCCGCGGCCGACAGGTCGGGGGCAATCAGCGATGCACACATGATCGCACCCGCGTTGATCATTGGATTGTGCGGCAAGCCCCTGGCGTTGAGCGTGATCTCGTTGAACGAATGGCCCGAGGGCTCGCGACCGACATGACGGTGAACGGTATCGATGCCAAGCTGGTCGAGCGCTATCGCGTAGTTGATCGGCTTGCAGGTCGATTGCACGCAGTAGCGCGTGGTTGTGTCGCCGATCGAGAAACGCTGGCCATCGATCGTACAGACGGCGACCGCAAAACCGTCCGCGTCGGCCCGCGCCAGCTGGGGAATGTAGGAGGCGACTTCGCCGCCACGGTGCTGGCGGACCTCCTCGAACAATCGGGTCAGTTCGTCACAGAAGGCGGTAAAGTCCGGGATCACCAGATTACCCATCAACGCCCGGCTGAGCAGCGTCTGGTTTGCCCCGCCAAGAGCTGGCGCGATCGCCTCGAACGGAATGTCGACCGACTGCGCATACCGATGCATGAGTGCGCCGAGATCGCGCAATCGCGGGTCGTCGATCGCGAGGCCGTTTTCGCGGAGCCTGCGCTCGATCGCGTCCCTCGACCGGTCCCCGCCGCCATCGGTCAGGCCTTCGTATAATTTCAGGGCGGCGGCATCTCTGTTGGAGCGGTCGGTTGCAGGAGCGGTCATCGTCACAGCACAGCCGTCGAAGGAGCAACCGGCCAAAGCCCGGCACCCGCTCCAAACGCTGCGAGCGACTGGTTGCGTTGCGGCGCGTGCGTGGGGGCAGCAGGTGCGTTGCCGAAGCCGGGGTACAGCGGCAGCGCGATTGCTGTCTCTTCAGGCGAGAGGATCTGCATACCGTACTCGGCAGCGACCGCGACGACATGCGCAGGATCCTCCATCTGATACGTCACGGGATCGGTCGGCAACGCCATCGTCGTGGCGGGACTACTCATCCGCAGGAAGAAGCTGTCGAGACTGACGGGCCGTTCTCCCACGGATTGCACCGCAGCCAACGCCCGGAAGTCCGGCGTACGGATGTAGAATGCGTGCGGCTGGCCGCGCGGGATGAATCCCATCTCGCCGGCGTGGAGGCGCAGGATCCGCTCGCCGCAATACAGTTCCATGATGCCGTCGAGCACATAGATGATCTCGTTCTCCCACAGATGGGTGTGTGGCGGTGGCTCGTTGCCCGGCTTGCCGCGATATTCCATGAGCGCAAAGCATCCGCCGGTGTCTGCGCCGGTCGTCAGGAAGCTCATCAGGCCGCCCATGTAGAATTTCGTGGTGTCGAGGGTCGCCGCGCGGGTGAAAGGGGCGGGGATCGTCTGCATCGTAATGGTCATGATGGGTCCTTCGCCGGCACCGACGCGCCGGTATCAACGGTGAAAGGTCGCGGTGGATTCAGGCGCGCAGGGGCAACAGCGCGCGTAGCCGGGGGTCGCGCAGGTACAATCCACCCCACGCCATGATGCCGAGCACCAGGCAGATGATCTGCGGCGGTGAACCGATCTCGCCGAGCCGCAGATGAAGGCAGATGGCGCCGCCAAGGAACCCGCTGAGCAGGATCGCGCCGAGCATTGCCGTATGGGGGATCGCATACAGCACGACGCACGTCATCGTGATCGCTCCAATCACAGGTGACAGCGCGAACGGGAAAGCGCTCGCTTTCATTTCCGCGCGTAACATCGGCAGCGAGACAAGTTGCGCCGCGCCGTCAGCGACCAGCAGACCGATGACGATCGCGCTCAGCGTGCGACCCATCCATTTGGCGAACGGCAGCATACCAGTCGCTGCTGCGGTCGTTTGCCCGCAGGGGCGATCGGTTCGCGCCGCGATGCCACCGAGATCCAGCCAAAACGTCATGGTGATACCCGCCGGGGGAGAGAGCGATCGTCCAAAGCCGTGTTCCATTCGTTGCGCGCTTGCGTCGCGGAGGTTCGAGGATCAGGCTATCGATCGTCATCGTGGAGGTGAGCGGTTGAGCATGCGTGGACATTGCGTGCATCGCCGTGGTAAATATACTTTCACGTCGAGAGGCTGAATCCATCGATCATTCGACAGACTTGACCATCAACATACTGGGTTCATTGACGATAACGTCTGAATCCAGCAGCATTGACCTTCCTGCGTCGAGAAAGACGCGAGCGCTTCTTGCATATCTTCTGATCGCGGATCGCCCCCAGCGTCGCGAACACTTGTGTGATCTCCTGTGGGACGAAGGGCCGGACGACCCACGTGGAGCGTTGCGCTGGTCGCTCAGCAAGTTGCGGCCGATCATCGATCGTGACCGACGTCGCCTCGTCGCGGACCGTGAGGTGGTCGTGATCAACCGCGACGATGTCTCGGTCGATCTCCACCGGGCACACCAGGCGCTCGGCGCGGAGCCGGCGGACGTCGATGCCACGATCGCTGCGCTGGTGGCCTTGCGTGAGCCGCTGTTGGCAGGGCTCGACCTGCCTCGGCATGAGCGGTTTGCGGTCTGGCTTGCCGCTGAGAGGGCAGCAGCCGCGCGGTTGCGCTGCTCACTGCTCCACCGCCACGTCATTTCGACCGCCATGTCGCCGCAGGATCGGCTTCCCTGGGTACGCGAATGGCTGGATGCCGACCCGTTCAACACCGACGCGGCCGCGCAGCTTCAGTCGACGTTGCGGCAACTGGGGCGTCAGGACGATGCCGAGGTGGCGAAACGAAGCTTCGCCAATGCGATCAGCGACGCAGGGCTACCGCCCGTGCAAGCACTACTCCATCCCGCCGCGCTGTTCCCTATCGCAGCAGTCGCTCCCCATGACATGCTGCAACGCCAGAAAATCCAGTTTTGCCAGGCAAACGATGGTGTGCGGCTGGCCTATGCGTGTGTGGGCGACGGACCGCCGCTCGTGAAGGCGGCGAACTGGCTCAACCATCTCGAACTGGATTGGGACGCGCCGATCTGGGCGCCGCTGTTCCAGGAACTGGCACGCGATCATATGTTCGTCCGCTATGACGAGCGCGGCAACGGCATGTCGCAGTGCAAGGTTGCCGACATCAGCTTCGATGCCTTCGTCCGTGATCTCGAGACGGTCGTCGATGCTGCCGGTATCGAGCGCTTCCCTTTGCTCGGCATTTCGCAGGGCTGTGCGGTTGCGATCGAATACGCCGTTCGCCATCCGGAGCGTGTGAGCCACCTGATATTGTGGGGCGGCTATGCGGCGGGGTGGCGGATCGATGCTACGCCCGACGTGATCGAGGAGCGCGAGGCGATCATCACGCTCGTGAGGCAGGGCTGGGGCAGGACCGACGCCGCTTACCGACAGGTGGTGACGGCTACCTTCATGCCCAGCGCTACCCCGGAAGAGCTCGACTGGTTCAATATTTTTCAACGACAGACCGTCGGGGCTTTGAACGCTGCACGATATCTCGAAGTGTTCGCGGATATCGACGTCCGCGGGATACTCAAAGACGTGCAGACGCCGACCCTTGTCATGCATGCCCGCGGCGATCAGCGGATCCCGTTGAGCGTTGGCGGGAAACTGGCGGCCGAGATACCGGGGGCGGAGTTTGTCACGCTGGACAGCGATAATCACCTGCTGCTCGGCCGCGAACCGGCGTCACGCGCGTTCGTCGCCCATGTCCGGCAGTTTCTGTCGACGCCAGTTTCGCTTCGTTAAGCGAGGCCGCTCGGTCGTGTCCAAGGCGCAAGCGACGCTGCCTGAGCGGACCGTTCGTAGACGGGGCCACAGACTGCCAGCAGGCAAAGCGTCGTGCAAAACGCGGTAGCGGCGGTAACGATCATCGCGCGCGCGACACCCGTTCTTGAGGGGAGATGCATATCTGTTTTTCCAAGTCGTAACCGGAGCGTTCGGGGATCCGGCTCAGGGGTTAATGCGCACGCAGCTCCGCGTGGCACCAAGTGGCAATGTCGGGGCGCCGTCGATACGCCCGTCGATCTAGCCGTGGTAACGGGAGTTTATCCCGTGGAAACACCTTGCAGCGGTACCCATCGTGCGATCAAATTCCAGCGAGGATCGCGGATTGGCTACCGATCGAGACTCTTCATCCAGGTAGCGGTACGCGACTGGCGGAAACGGGCCCGAATTTACTGGTCTGCTCAAGGTAAGCCCATGGCGATGCTGCCTGAGGTTACGCAGCCACCGAAGGTCAGATCGAATAAGGCTCGAACTCGAACGGCAATGGCCGCGAGCTCGGGCTAACCGCGTGCGGCGAGTTGGCCGGCGTGGTCGCGAAAACGCTTATGTGTCGCAGGAGCGTACGTGCCAGTAACATCGGGGGGCGCGACGTAATGTCGACGCGTGCGAAATTCCGTCGCAACCATATTGACCTCGACTGCCGAAACCCTAGTTTGAGTAAGCGGGCCGGGCCCCTCTGGCGGTCGTCCTCGGACGAACGTGATGTCGGACCGCATCGGGTTATCTCGATGTCTAGGCCTGGCCTGTTTGCCTGCTTTCATCGCGACTGATCCGATCGTTCAATCGTTGGTTGGAGAGCGGCTTTGCTTATATTTTCCTACAAACTGACCCAGTTGCACGCGCGGCTGGACGAGCAGATTCGCGCCGAGATAAAGCGGCGCGTCCCCAATGCCTTGCGGCTGTTTCGGCTGAAACGGCTGCGTCTCGACGTGAAGGATCGGCTGCGTGCCCGCACGTTACAGCTGCAATTGAACTGAACCGACGCGCCGCAGCGTCGTTATGGAATCATCGTCCGCAAGGATCAGCTTCACCGATCAGAATGAATCGGAATGGCAACAGGAGAACGAATATGGCCTATTTTCTAACCGCGGGTTTGGTGCTTGCCGCCACCGGTGCTGCCCTCGGCATGACCGTGGATCACCAGAACGAGGTGGATCATCGCAGCGGTCCGGTCGCCGTCAAATATCGCGGGGACGTCGTCATCACGCACAAACAGGTGGGCGCGGTTGCACCCGGCGGAAGAGCGTCGTCGCTACGCTGCGACTGGGCGGCAAGCATGTCGGTCGCGCGCCACGCGGTCGCGGCGTCGGGTACCAGGCTGGTGCGCAGCATCGACAGCGAACCCGTGGTCTCGGGCACCCGGCCCGGCTGGTGCGTCGCGAGCCATGGCGCGATCAAGAAGGAGGTCGCGGCAAAGACGGCTGACTTGCAGCAGCATCTGGTAATGCTGGCTCAGGAAGACGAGCGGATGCTGCGTGTCGAGCTCGACCGGATCCACGGTCCGCAGCGCGCTGGATGATCCGGCGCGTTAGATTGGCGGGTGTGCTCGGTGCCGCGAGTTGCGGCCTGATCACGCCTGCGTTTGCACAGGATGCTCGGTCGGTAACCTTGGAGGTGATGAGCGAGGAGGAGCGACGTGGACTGAGCTGGACTGAGGGACGTGCCGCGTTGGGGGGCGATCTGCGTGTCTCGCGCGGGCGGCTGGATGCGTCGGCGCGAACGGTGACGCTTCGGAACAGCGTGCGACACGGCGGGGCCGATGCGGTCGTCGACCTTTCGGTGGGAACCGGCTGGGATCTCGGTGGCGTGCGGATACGCACCGACGCCACCGGCCACGCGTTTGCGGGCGCGCGGGGACGGATGGACTATGTCGAGGCGGGCGTATCGGCAAGCTATGCCTATGGTCCGCTCTACGCCACGATCGGTGTGATCGGTGCGCCGTCGCAGCGTGCGATCGGCGGCAGCAACGTGCATGTCTATGCGAACGCCAATGCCGGTATTCCCGGTACGCCGTTCACGATCCTTGCCGAACTCGGCCACTCGTCCGGCAGCGTCCGCGACCCCGTCCGGGCGGAGCGTCTTCGTCCGGGCGGCAGTTACAGCAACTGGCGTCTCGGTCTCGAACATCGTCGCGACCGTCTGACGATTGGAGTCGATTATATCGGGACCGACGTTTCCCGCATGAGCACCGCCGGCAGGTTTGCCGATCGGCGCAACGCAGGCGACAGGTTGATAGGGCGCGTACAGGTTTCGTTTTGACAGTTTGGTAGCTCGATCGACGTGTCGGTCATGCGGCACTCACAGCACCGGCGTCGGTTTGCCGCTTCGTCCCGCAGCGACTTACGTTTTTCGGATATTGCAGCACATGGCTGAGCGTCGCCTGTTTCAGGACGTTGCGGAGGACGTCGCGGGATGATCGCCGAAGGCATTTTCCTACTTGGTGAACAGCTTCATAGCGTATGGTGAACGAATGGATGAAGTTGGGACGCGCATTCCGGCCATTGAACGACCGGAAGTGGGTCATTCGAAAATTATATCAATTCTCCTGCTCGACCGAAGACGGACGGGTCTCTGGCCTCTGTCCTGTCCAGGTGTAGATACGTCGCGTTGAACTGTGCAAGAGATCTTAGGCGTCCAGGGTTCGTAATAGTCAGCGTTCTGCTACGCAGTTCGATCAACCCATCTTCGCGGAAGCGCTGAAGTACGCGATTGACGTGGGACGGCGTCATTCCGGTAGCATCGGCAAGGTCGGTCTGGGTGATGGGGAAGTCGATAGCGTTGGTCTCGGTTGCCCCACTGACCCGGTAGCGAACCAGCATTTCGTAGAGCAAATGAGCAAGGCGCTCAGTGGCGTCACGCCTGCCTTGGTCGATGATCCGTTCGCGTAGAACCCCAAGGTCCGTCATCGTGCCCCACCACAATGCCTCGGCGATCGGTGAGGCTTCACGCAAGAGCGTCTTCATCTCGCTGGAATGGATCATTGCCGTCGTACTGGCGGTCAGCGTTCCAACCGCATGATCCATTTTTTTCAGTATGAAAATTTCGGCATCGCACAGATCTCCCGGAACCAGAAAGGCCATGATCTGGCGCTCGCCGTCCGGTAGAATTTTGTACCGACAGGCGAGTCCGGTGAGCAGGACATGGCAGTATTCCGAGTGCGCGCCGTCAGCGATGATATCCTCCTGGGCATGAAACTCTCGCTGCTTGAACGCTAATAACGCATCAAGACGGACGCGTTCATCCGCCGTGAACGGGGTGAATTGCTCCATCTTTGTTGCCCAGGGGTTACTCATTGCCGCCTCGATCCGGTGGTGGCGGAATGCCAACTGTTGCTGACGAAACGCACGAGCGGAGCTACTGACGCAACGCATGAGATTTTGGGACGAAAAGGCAATCGTCGGCTTGGGGCCAAGTGCCGAAGCTGGATCAAAAAATTGATCATGGTGTGATCTAGCGCAGGGATTTCCCGCGTAACCTTGTCTAAAACTTTGCGGGCAGCCAAATATTGAACTGCATGGGTTGCGCGTTACCGCAACGGTGTAACCGTCATGCCCGCATTATCAGAAGACATCCTTGCACCAGCTTTGAAAATGCTGGAACGGCGATCCACATTTTCTGAAGTAGACCGCTCAGCATTTCTAGCTCTACCGTTCGTGATCAAGAGCATGTCGCCATCGAACTATATAATACGCGAACAGGACCTGACAAAGAATTGCTGCGTCCTTATTTCGGGCTTTGCCTTTCGAAGTAAGATCGTCGGTAATGGCGGGCGCCAAATCCTGTCCGTTCACATTCCAGGCGAAGTGCTTGATCTCCAGCATGCCTTCCTTGGTATAGCTGACCACAGCATTCAAATGCTGACGGACGGGGATGTTGCCTTTGTCGCAGCTGAGGCCATTCATGACATCGTCGTTGCGCATCCAGTTATCGGTCGGGCCATGTGGCTCGAAACCCTTGCCGAAGGGTCGATCTTCCGGGAGTGGATCGCTAATATCGGACGACGCGATGCCAGGAGCCGCGTCGCGCATCTACTCTGCGAGATTGCCGTCCGCCTGCATGCTGCCGGGTTGATCACCGAAAACCGCTACGAGCTTCCGATGACGCAGGAGCAACTGGGGGACGCTACGGGCCTTACGCCTGTTCACGTCAACCGTACGCTTCAGAAACTGCACAGCGATGGCCTGATTACCCGCGACAAGCGGTCCATTACGATTGAAAACTGGAAGGCGCTGTCCAGTGTCGCGGACTTCAACCCCGCCTACCTGCATCTAGACGATGCGCCTAGATCCGCGATCGCCTCGGGTAAGGGACGTTCCTATGCATGATGCAGTTACCTCCCCGGATCTGGATCAATGCGCTCAGGAGCCTATTCCGTTCCTCAACCACGTTCAAAGTTTTGGCCTCATCGCGCTGACGTAGTCCAAGTGTCTGGAAGTGGGCACGCCGCTCGCGAATGAAAAAGTGGCCGGGATGGGCGCTCCTCGACGCCCGTGGAACGGGCTGAGATAATGTCCTGTTTGATAGACTGCCGTTCGACCCCGCTTTCAGGATGATGCCGAGCACCAATCTTTTCGCGCGGCTGACTTTCGGCATTGGCGTTGCTCTAATCAGCGGGCCGCATCGGGTCAGCCAGCCACTTGTCCCATTTCTTCCAGGTACAGGCTTTCCAGCTCCGATGCGGTGACGTCGGCGGCGTCGATCATACGGCGCAGCTTACCCTGGCGCATCAGGCCGATCCGTGTGCCTACTTCGCGTGCGCGGAACAGGTCGTGGGTTACCATCAGCACAGCAGCGCCCGCGTCACGCTGCCGGACGATCAGCGCGTGGAACTCGGCCGACGCCTGCGGATCGAGGCCCGAGGTCGGCTCGTCCAGCAGCAGCGCGCGCGCGTGCTTGGCGATGGCGAGCGCTACGCCAACCTTCTGGCGCATCCCCTTCGAATAGTTTGACGCGCGACGATCCATCGCGGCCTCGGGTAGTCCCGCTTGCGACAAGCACTGGCGCAGATATCCCGGCGAGCGATCCTCAACTCCCGATAGCGCAGCGAAATATGCAAGGTTCTCGCGACCTGTCAGTTCCCCGAACAACGCGATCTGTTCGGGTACGTAGAGCAGCTTGCGCTTGGTGCCCAAGGGATCGGCGCGGACATCGACGCCATCGACGCGCGCCTCGCCCGACGTCGGCTCGAGAAAGCCGAGGAACAGGTTGATCGTCGTGGTCTTTCCGGCACCGTTGGCGCCGAGCAGGCAGACGATCTCGCCCGGATCGACACGGAGGTCGAGCGCATCGAGCGCGCGGTGAGACCCAAAATGCTTGGTCAGTGCTTTGGCTTCGAGCATCGGCGAGATCCTTAGAGCAGCTTCGACGCGCCGCGCCGCAGGCGGAGCGCGGCGAGCGCAAGCGGCAGAAGCGCGAAGAACGCGAGAGCGAGTATGTCGAGAGCCAGCGGGTGCCCGCGCGACGGCTCGGCAAAGCTGAACCGCAGCAACGGCGCATCATGGTCGGCGAGCGTCATGAGGCGGTCCCGGTCCATCCAGTCGAAGGCGAGGCTGCGCGCATCGCCGGCCAAGGCGCGCGTCTGCGTTTGGAAGGCGAGGGCGCGGCTGGCGTCGGTCCCGGCGATCCGGTCGAGCGCATCTTGCGCAATGATCGCGGGCGAAAGAAAGCGCAGTCCGTCCGCCAGCGCCCGGTGGCGCGTCGCGTCCGCGGCATACGACCGATACAAGGGGCCGAGCCGCGCCTCGCGCTGCTGGATTTCGGCACGTCGATGCCACAGTGTTGCCGGATAAGCGCGAGCGGAATCGGCGGTGGCGGCGGCGCGTGCGGCCGCTTGGTTGGCTGCGCGCACTTCGAGTCCGACGCCGCGCAGCGTGTTGGCATGAGCCATTGCCGAAGGTGGCGGTGCGGCGAGGTCAGCAATCGCGGCACCAGCGGCCGGAAGCAGCATGACGATTGCGAGCCAGGCGGTCCCGCTGGCCAGCGCGGCAGTCGTGGACGCGCGGACGAACAGGTTGATCAGCGTCGTGAGCGTAATCCAGAATATGCCATAGGCCAGCACCACCAGCGCGAGCAGCGATAGGCCGGCGAGATCTCGCGCGCCCAAGGCAACCAGCCACCCCAAGGCGATAAACACCGCCGCGACGAGCAGCGATCCGCCACGGGTCGCCGCGCGCGTCAGGATCAGGCGAGCCGGCCGCACTGGCTGAGCAAGCTGGAAGCGGGCGCTGCCGTTCTCGACGTCGCGCGACCAGAAATCATAGGTCGCGGCGATCAGCAGCAAGGGCAGCAATACGACGAGGACGAAGGCTAGGTCGAACCGGCCCGCCGCGAGCACCGACGGGTTTTCGAGCCCGGTCGCATAGGTATCGAACATCGCATACGGATCACCGAACGGGGTGACATTGGCCGCGGCGGGATATCCCTCCGCCTGTCCTGCCGAAAGCGCTGCGAGCGGCGTGCCGGGCAAGGCGGCACCGTACTGCGCGGCGGTGGCGTAGATCAGATCGAATTTGGGCTGCTCGCCTTTGGCTGTCATCGTCGCGAACCGCTCGCGGCGGGTCGCTCTGACCTCGTCCGCCTCTGAGGCCACTTGGCTGACCATGATCTGGCGCTGGGTCGCCCAGCGCGTGCCGGTCAATGCGGCATAGCCGGCGGCGATCGCGAACAGGACGAGCATCACCCGCATCACCGGGTCGCGCCAGGTGCGGATCCATTCGAGCCGGGCTATTCCCGTGCCGTTGCTCATGTGCTCGTCCTTCCGAGACGACGCGCGGCGGCGAACGCGATCAGCGTGGCACCGACGGCCCAGCCTGCCAGGATCGCAAGGTCGATCCAGTGTCGCGCCAGCGCCTCGCGCAACTCCTGCGGCCGGCTCCCGAACTTCGTGTCGCGCGTGACCGCCGCGACATCGGTCATATACGGCCCCGCGCCACCCACTGCCTGGTGGATCAGCGCGCGATTGAGCTGCTGGACAAGCGTGTAGCGGAAGTCGTCGGCCTGCTCGAGAAAGCGCCGATGTGCGTGCTGGTCGCTCTGCGCCATCGCGGCGGACCAAGGACGAACGGCTTGATAGGGACTGAGTATCGCGAAGGCGCGCTGGATCGCCGCCTGCCGATCATAACCATCGTATAGTGCCGCGAAATGACGGCGGTAGATCGCGCTCGACAGTGCCTCGCCGTGAAACAACGCGATCCCGTTGAAATCGAACGGAAGATCTTCGAGCTTGGTCACGCCGTAGCGGCGCATCGTATCGTGCCGCAGCCGATCCAGCCGCGCATCGCGAGGATCGTGTCCGCTTGGCCCTTCCATCACTTCGCGCGTGACAGACGCCTCGAACGCCGGGCCGGAGAGCGTCGGTGCGGTGGCCTCGGCGATCGATGGCGCAATGCGCGGCACGAACAAGGTCGCCAACGCCCAGAACGCGAGCATCGCCACCAGCGACGTGCGCGCGGAGGCGAATGCGGCCGAGGCCGCGAGCGTCAGCGCGGCGAAGGCGAACAGGTACAGCCCATAGCCGAGCATCATCAACAGCAGCGGCGCGAACTGGCCCGCCATGCCGCCGGCGAACTCCAATGCGCCGAGGCTCGCCGCCGTCGCGACGACGAGCAGCAGAAGGACCGCAACCGCGAGGCCCGCGAGCCGTCCGGCCATCAGCGCGCTGGGTGCGGCCCCGGCAGCAAGTTCCTGACGTAGCAGCCCGCGCGCGCGTTCACCTGAGAAGGTGGCGAAACCGGCCAGGATAATCAGTAGCGGGGCCAGCACCTGGAGCATCGTCGCCGGACTAAGTCCCCCGAAGCGGGTAAGCGCGGTGCCGCCGTCGATCGCGCGGTTGCGCGCCGGGTTGTTGGCATGTGCCTCGAGCCGGAGCGAAGTGCCGAGCTGGGGCAGCAGGCCCGGATCGATCACTGCGAGCGGCAACAGCGGCTTGAACACATAGCGACCGAAATGCGCGGCGCTATGCGGGTTGGCCGCGCCTTGGCTCGCCCAAACCCGCGCCTCATCAGCTTGCGCCGCATGTCGTTCGGCATTGCGCGCACCCTGTAGCGCCGCGCCCGTTATCGAGACGGTGCACAGGACCAGCAACAGCGCCAAGCCCAATAATGCGAGCCGCCGGTCGCGCACCAACAGCCGCCACTGGTGCCTCGCGACAACGGAGACGAGCCCCCCGGACATTCTAGTAGCTAGCCCGTAGCGTCAGCAGGACGTTACGCGGCTCGCCGTAGAAGTTGTACGTGTTGATCGAGCCGACGCGCTGATAGTAAACCTTGTCTAAGAGATTGTTGGCGGACACGAACGCGCGCAGGTTTTGGCTGAAACGCCAGCCAAGTTGCGCGCCGGCTATGGCGAATGCCGCCTGCTCGCGCAGGCCCGCCGTACCGCCGGCGATGACACCGCTTTGTCCGTTCAGGCTGGCTGCGACGAATGCACCGCCCAGCGCAGCCGGTTCGTAACGCGCATAGAATTTATACTGGTGACGCGGCGTATTGAGATCGAACGTCGCGCCGGTCTGTGCGGCTGTCCCCACGTCATACTCGGTCTTGACGTTGGTGTAGCTGGCGGTGAGATCGAGCCCCGGAATGGGCGTACCCGTCACTTCGAACTCGAACCCTTCGATGCGTACCACGCCGGCCTGAACGGAAAAGCCGGGGTTTGCGGTGTCCGCAAGCGCGCGGTTCTTGTCCTTGCTGCGGAACACCGCTGCCGTGGCATTGAGCTTGCCATCGAGGAAGCGGCCTTTGAGCCCTGCCTCATATTGCTCGCCGATGCGCGGATCGAGCGGCGTGTTGTCGCTGCGGAGCTGCGTCTGCGGGTTGAAGATGTCGGAATAGCTTCCGTACAGCGTGACGTTGTCGGCAAGGTGCAGCACCGCGCCCACGCTCGGGGTCAGTTTGCCGCGGACGCGCGAGTTCTGCGTGACGGTCCACGGAGTGGGAACCGACGGTGCGATAGTGCGGCTTTTGTTGGTATAGTCGCTTATCCGCCCGCCCAGCACGATCGTGAGCGGGTCAAGCGGACGCAACCGCAATTGGCCGTGGAAACCGCTTTGCCGCAGATCGGTTTCGCTGCCGCTGGTAAATGCGCCCGGCGTGTACGGGATCGCATCCGGATTATAGATCGAGTATCTGCCCTGCGACATCTGGGTGCGCGCGAGCGAGGTCGAGGTCCGCTGGTCGTAGCTGTAGCCGATCGCCAATTCCTGCTCGCCGCCGAACACCGTGAATGGGCCGGTGGCATAGGCGTCCAGCGCGCGCTTGCCATTCTCCACCTCGCTGCGCCGATTGACGTAAACTGCGGTCAGCGTGACAGGGTCGACGCCGGTGCCGGGCATGACGAATGCATCCACCCAGTTGCGCGGAATGACTCGATCGACCGCGCGCACCACGAGCGACCAGGCACCGATCCGCTGCTTAACTTCCCCGGCATATTCGGTCATCGTGTCCGCGAAACTATTCCAGTTAGGAAGATGTTGGAAATCGCGCGGAAAGTTTAGAAACTGACCGGTAAGGGGATGGGGCTTCCCGTCGGTCAGGAGCCCGTAGGCCGGTTGCCCGCTCATGGGCGTATCCGCCTTGTTATCCTGATACGTCACCGACCCGCCGATCGTCGTCGTCGGCGTCAGATCATAATCGATCGCGCCGTAAGCGAGCATGCGGCGCGTGTGCGACTTCGCCTGGAAGTAATCGCGATCGATCAAGCTGGCGACGGCGCGGACCCGCAACCGTCCCGCCGCATCGACCGGGCCGCCGATGTCGAATTCGCCCCGATAATTGTTCCACGATCCTGCCGAAAGCGCGCCGGACACCGCAAACTTCTCAAGCCCGCGCTTGCGGATCAGATTGATCGTGCCGCCGGGCGATCCCGAACCGCGAAACAAGCCGGTTGGCCCGCGCTGGATCTCCAGCCGTTCGTATATGGCGAGATCGAATTCGGGCACGCCCGAGGAAAAGGTCGAGGGAATGCCGTCATAGGCATAATCGAGTACGAAGCCGCGCGCGCGGTAATCGGGATAAGAGCCGTCGAACGGCATTACCGTAACGCCCGTCACCTGCTGCAAAGCATCGCCGATGGTGAACATGTTGCGATCCTCGATCTGCTGTCGGGTAACGACGCTTACCGATTGTGGGATCTCGATCAGCGGTGTCGGGCTCTTGCCCGCGACCGTTGCTTCTGCAGGAGCGTAGCTGTCGTCATCGCGGATGCCGGTAACGACGATGTCGGAACGGCGCTGAGCCGTCTCCTCCGTCGTCTGGGCAAAAGCGGGCATGGCGAAACATGGCAGGCCTATGATCAGGCCAGCCCAGATGGACGTACGGTTCAACAAATCCCCCCTCGGAACGTTGCGATATAATATATCGTCTTGCCTATGGGCAGTTTGTGCGTTGCGCAAGGGGGTGCTTGCGACGGTTCAGAATGGATCGGCTCAATTGGATTGAGAGAGGCGTGCCAAGGCTCGCGCGCGCTCGTAAGGCAAACCTTTAGAAAGGTGGTGATTTTTGACAGGGCCACCCCGCGATGTCGCTACTGGCGGGCTTCAGGAACCTCTATCGTGCTACGTTAACAAATGTCCGATTCCGGCAAGCCCAAGACGTCTTTTGAGTGTTTGGAATTGAGTCTTGATCGTAACATTTGCGCGGTATGCGCCACCGGCCGACTAACTCGGTGGGACGAATCGGTTACCATTTCCTTTTTGACGGTAGCTAATCGTGCAGTCCTGCGACGCCCATTGTCCCAAGGTTCACGGTGAACTGCACGTTTAAAGCGTGATCCATTTGTCCACGCGCGCCGCCTCGAGCGGGGCGATATTGGTTGAGATACCCGACATCTGCGCTGACAGCTTTCGTAAGCGGGAAGGCCAAACCGACATTATTGCGCATCCGCTCGTAACCGGCGCGTTGGCCCCAACTTGTACTGTTTGGCAGGATGAAACTCTCGTGACTGGCGAACAGTGCGACGTGATCTGGCCCCAGCGGCAGATTGTAGCGAAACAGCGGGCGAATTCTGAAACCTACTTCGGATCCTCTGGGATTAAACCGTTCGTCGAGGCGTAGGCGTCCTGCGAAGCGACCGTGTGTAAAGATGGCTTGCTGTCGCAAGCGCTCCTCGTCGGCTCCGGTATTGCCGTTGTAGAAGCCTACGTGGCGATATCCAAAACCGAGCTCGACCCCGTTTGCCACTCGGTACCCGAGAAGCACGCCGAACTCAGTCGTGTAGAGTCCGTCCTGGCGATCGCTGGTGCGCGCGATCTCTTCTAACGTTACCCGCAGTTTCGAAGCGACCGGGATAACAAGGTTCAGTTGCTCCCAAGCCTGCACATCCTGTGTCTGCGCCAACCCAGGTGTGGCAACGAGCAGCGACGGTATAGCCAGGAGAGATGCGGCGCGTGGCATGGGACGTTGATTGACACGCCTTTAGATCGGCAGGCAAGAGATCGACAGGGATCTCAAGGAATGTTCCGATTCCGCGCGAGCATCGCCGGGCGCGCTGGCCTGTGGCATGGCGGTGCCAGCGTGTACCGGTCTGTGAGGAGCAACTGCAATTGGAGCGCTCGTCAGGCGGCTGCGCGCGCGAACCTGCCTGGCGGGCAGCCGAGCCGCTTTCGAAATGCAGTGCTGAACGCACTTGCTGATTCATACCCAATCTCCTCGGCAATATGCTCGAGCGACTTGGTGCCTCGCACCAGCGCATCCTTCGCAATCGCCATTCGCCAACGCGCGATATATTCGATAGGCGCGCAGCCCAGGATTTCACCAAAGCGGACCGAGAATGCCGAGCGCGACATACCGGCTATACTGGCGAGTCCGGCAACGGTCCAATGGCTGCGGACATCGGTGTGAACGGCCTGAAGCACCCGCGCGAGCGCTGGATCGCGCATCCCGTTAAGCAGGCCTTGCGGGGCCGGCTGACTGCCTGAGCTGCGCCAGCGTAGCGCCTCCACGAGGAGCATTTCGAGCATCCGTTTGAGAACGAGTGCCTTGCCGGGATAATCGCTCGAGCATTCTTCTGAAAGCATCTCGATCAGCAGACCCAGGCGCCCGGCCTTCTCGGACGCCGGAACATGGATGCGATCGGACAGCAGCGAGACGAGCAACGGGGCGTTCACCTGCTCGAACACGAAGCTGCCGCCGAGTGCCACAAAATCGGGGTCACCCTCCTGATCGCCATGACGCACGGGTTCGGCGACCGGCTCGACGGGGTTGCAGGAGGCACCGGGCGCGCTCGCGAGCGAGAAGGGAGGGGTGGTTGGCAGGAGGAGGAAGTCACCTCGACTGAGGCAGAGTGGCTCCTGCCCATCCAGGGTCAGCCATGCCTCCCCCGCGAGCACGATCGTAAACCCCGGAGCGTCATGGGCCGCGTATCGCACTCCCCATTCGCCTTTGCCCGAAATGGGTTTCGAGACGGCGGCGCTGGGCTGTAGCAATGTGATCAGGTCGCTGAGGGGATCCATATATGGACGATCCGTAATTAATTATGGAGCATCTATTATGGATCGTATCTCGCCTTGTGTCTATCTCGCTGGCAACGACACCAAGGAGATCGACCATGACCGAGACCATTCTGATCACCGGCACCTCTTCGGGCTACGGCAAGGCCATAGCCGAGCATTTTCTCGTGAACGGCTGGAACGTGATCGCCACCATGCGGCATCCAGAAGCTGCATCGTTCGAGGGCGAGACGGGTCGGCTCCGGGTTCTGCCGCTCGATGTCACGGACGAGGCGAGCATCGCAGAGTTGATGGCGGCGGCTGGGCCGATCGACGTGCTCGTCAACAATGCGGGTGTCGGCGCGGTCGGTGCTTTTGAAGTGACCCCGATGGCGCTGGTACGACAGCTCATCGAGACCAACATGATCGGCGTCATGGCGATGTGCCAAGCCGTCATTCCGCAGATGCGGGCGCGCCGTTCCGGTACGATCGTGAACGTGACATCGAGCGTTACACTCGGCCAATTTCCGCTTGCCGCCGCCTATACCGCGAGCAAGCAGGCGATCGAAGGATTTACCGGTTCGCTGGCGCACGAGCTTGCCTATTTTGGCATCCGCGCAAAGCTGGTCGAGCCGGGCTACGCGCCCACGACACGCTTTGGCGCCAACGCCATCATCCCGTTCGACCAGCTCATCCCGGGTAAATATGCGGATTTTGCGAAACCGATCATGGAAGCATTTGCCAAGCCTACGCTGACGACGACGGAGACTGATGTCGCTTTGGGCATCTGGGACGCCGTCCACGATACCGAAGGTCGGCTTCGGTTCCCCGCGGGTCCGGACGCCGTGGCGCTAGCCCAGGCTGGATGATCGAGAATCCGTGGCGGCTCCACTGGGCCGGCGCGGATTATCTTTTCATGTAATTGGCTGCAGCCTCGACCTGAATAGATGTCCGAAGCCGGGGAGTGAGTGGAGTGTGCTGAACGTCCGCAACTGGGTCCTTGCGATTGAGTAAGACCGATCGACTCATCACAAACGATTATAGTGATCCGCGAAAGCGGCAAAGCCTAGTCCTGACCCGTATCCATAATCGTGTCTCGCTGCGGCAAGTCAGGCGCCGACCCCGTTTCGGAATTGAACCGGGGGTTCGCGAAATCGATCGGCGAGGGGTGAACTTCCGCAGGTGCGGTGGCGCTTTCCGTCCACGCACGGCAGAGCATGTCGCGAAGCATCGCTGCACCCGCCGTAGTTTGCGTGTAGATGAGCGCGCGCACGTCCTTGTCCGCAAAATCAGCGAAGCCGTTGCGCTTTTCCAGGGAATAGACGCGCTCCATCTTGTCGCCGGCGTCGTCGAGAAAGGCGAGGACCCCGTCGAACATGTCGCCCTCGCGGTGGCTTGGCGCCCCGATCCGCGGCGCGATGTCGGACGCGGTCAGTTTCATCCCGTCGACGAACCGACTTTCGAACCGGCCGTGGATCGATCGGTCTGTGGTGTAGCCCTTGGGGTTGGGCCCGCGCCAGCCATCGCTGTTGACCGAGTCATGCAAAGGCTGCGCGCCATCGCCGATATAATGACCCAAGCGAATGACATCGAAGGCGCAGTGTTGCTCGGCCAATGCGGCGTCCCGGCCGGCCGCCTTCGCGGCGCGAACGTCGCGCATGCAGACGACGATCCGCTCATAGGCTTCGATCGCGGCATAGGGCAGCGTGCCGGTCCAGCGCACGTTGGTACGCGCCGCGGTGGCGGGGTCGGTGCGCTTGATCTTCTCGTGCTGTTTGAAGACCGCGATGACGAATTCGTAGCGCGATCGGGGTATCGGTTTCAGGAACGTGAACTGCTCGCGGAACCAGCCATGGTTCGGATCCTCCTCGATCTTCGAGAAGTTCTCGGACGAACCGCGCCACGCATCGGGCAGCGAGGCCGATCCGGCGATATAGTCGACATGACGCCGCAGGAAGACCGGGCCGTCGTCGGGGATCGCCTCGATCGCCGCGCGGTCGATCACGGCATGTGCGGTGCCACCCCATGCCAGCGCCGAGGACGACATCCAGGATACGGCAAGAGCGGCGATCGTGGCTAACAGGGCAGGGCGCATCACAGGCTCCAGACGGGATCAGGGATCGAGGGGATCGCGCGGATCGACGCGCAGCGACAGGGGCGAAGGCCGGAACTCGAGCTCGGTCGGCGACAATCGCCTTCCGACCTGCCCGGGAGCATAGCCCAACTCGGTCAGGTTGCGCTGTACGAATGCGGCGCTGCCGATCGTCTCGCTCTGGCCCGGATTGCAGACGATCAGCGTATCACGGTCGAGCGGCGCGCCCAGCGTGGCGAGCACGCGGGTCGCGTTGCGCAGGTTGGTCGTGGTGTGCCGCGCATAAGGCTCGATGACGATCGCGTCCGCCGGTACGCCGTAGCGTTCGATCAGCGCGGCGCGCATCTGCTCCGCTTCGGTGAACCGGGTGGCGCGGGGATGTGCGCGTCCGCCGGTCACGATGATCAGCGCGATGTCGCCCCGCGCGAACCGATCCGCGGCGAGGCGGATGTGGTATTTACCGAACGGGCTGAGCGCAGTGTCGGGAGTCTCTGGGCCAACCCCGGTGACGATCATCGCGCTGTAGCGCCACCGCTTCCAGTCGAGCGACCGCGCCCGCTTTGTTGCCGCCGCGTTCAGCCCGCCGGTCAGCGGATCGAAGCCGATCGCATCGGTTCGGTCGCTGGCGTCCAGCAGCGCGAGAGCGAAGTCCACGCTCGGGTCGAGCGCCTGTACCGACAGCGCACGAGGCGTGCGGGACAGCCAGTCGGCGGCTTGCAATCGCGCACGCGTCTCCAACGGATCGATCGGCCCGGCCCCATCGATCTGTGAATATCGCGCCACCTGACCAAGACCGAAGGTACGGAGGACCACGTTGATCCCCTCGATCTCCCGCTTGGCCTGCGCCGAAGCGCCGTCGTCGGTGGACGAGATGCCTTCCGGCACTGCATCGGCGAGGATCGCGGACTCGGACGGCGTCCAGATCAGCGCCTGCGCGATGCAGGCCAAATCGTCGGCACAGGCCGTCCGCCGTGCTGAGCGCGCCGCCAGCATGGCCGCGACACCGGGTCTCGCTTTCACCCGCTCGATAGCGCCCTGATCTGCGCCGATCGCGTCGAGCAGCGGGAACAGCCGATGCGACAAGGCGCCGATGACGCGGTCGCCGACCGGCTTGGCCACTGCCTGCGCGATCACCGGCTCGGCGCCTACAGGCACGCTCGCAAAGCCGACGATCGCCGTGGCAAGAGCCAAGCCGTATCTCACCAGGATTTGCCGACCACGAGGCGAACGTTGCGACCAAAGATCGGCCGTCCGTAGATCGCCTCCGAGCTGCCTTGGCCGCTCAACTGGTCGGTACGCGTGTTGCCTTCGGTCAGCCCGTGCGCGTTGAACAGGTTATCGCCCACGACCTGAACCTGCCACGTGCCGTGGCGCAGCGTCACGCCGGCACCGGTCGTGCCGTACGCCGGCAGTGCCGTGTTGTTGTACAGGTCGACGAAGCGCTTCCCCATATAGGTATAGCGACCATAGACCGAGACGGCATTGTCGCCGAGATCGAAGTCGAAGCTCGGGCGGATATTACCATAGATCTTGGGCTGCCGGACGATCTGATTGCCCTCGGCCTGGCTCGGGTCGGCGCCGGTCGAGCTCTGGAAATTCTTGTATTTGGGATCGCTGATCGTCAGCGCGCCGTTGAGCGAGAACCACGAGGTCAGGGCTAGCGATCCGTCGAACTCGATGCCCTTGACCTGCGCTTCGCCGATGAAGGGGATGTTGACGTCGTTGCGCCCGGTGCTCGGGTCGAACGCCAGGAACGAGGCGTTGAGCGGGTCGAAGTTTGTATAGAACCCCGTGACGTACAGGTACGAACGGCCTGCCGCCAGCTTAAGCCCGGCCTCGAACTGATCGGCGATCGTCGTCAGGATCGTCGGTCTGATGCTCATCACCGTCTGCACGCTTGGTGGCGTCTCGAGATGCGAGGCACGACCATAGACGCCGATGTGCCGGTTGAAGTCGTAATTGGCGCCCGCGGTCCAGTTGGTGACGTGCGGCTTGCCCGTTTGGTTGATGATGTCGCCGGTAAAGGCACGCGTGGTGTCGTCAGCCAGCGTCGTCCGGTCGCCGAGATTGGCTTCGCCCGTCAGCAAGGCAAAGCCCTTGTAGCTGTAGCGCTCATGGCGGATGCCTGCGTCGAACCGAAGGCCCGGCAGGATTTCCCACGTATCGTTGGCGAACACCGCGATCATCTTCGCGTCGGAATTGCCGCCGGTCAGCGTCGCGGCATAGTTAAGTACGCCATTGTCAGTGACGGAGCCGATCCGCGTTCCGGCGGCGTTATAAGCGATCAGGTCGAGCGTCCGCGGCTTGCCCGCCACCTCGATCAGGTAATTCTGATAGATCGTCCGGCTATCCTCGCCGTAGAGGCTGCCATACACGCCGAGCTTGAGATCGTGGCTGCCGAAGCCCGTCTCGAACTTCTTGGCGACCGACAGATTGACCTGGTTCGAATAGAATTTCGACTGGACGTCGCGGTACTGGCCCTGCACGACCAGGCCGGAGGCGGCATAGGGGTCGTAGACGGTGTTGGTGCCGGCGAGCACATAGCCGAACGACGCGACCGGACCGAACGCGGTCGTCGCGCGGGCGCGATAGCCACTCGCAAAGGCATTCGCGTCGACCGGGTTGGTGGTCGAGTAGAACGCATTGAAATCGAGCTTGCCCATCGTGAAGCCAGCCTTGGCGGACACCAGCCAGCCGTCGAAGTCAGCATCATATTGCGTGCCGATGTTGATCATCCGCATGTGGCGACCATCGGCAAGGTCGCTCGCCTGGTTCTGGACCACGCCCCCGCCGTCACGGAAGCGCAGGTTGACGTTGCGCAACGCCGGCGAGTTCATCGTGCCGGAGAAATAGTCGATATAGCGATCGAGCGAGACCGCCGGATTACGCGGGTCGGCGGTCGGGATCGGCAAATAGAACACGTTGTGATCGTTGACGTAGTTGACGCTCAATCGGAGCGAGCCGTTGTCCAGGTCATGCTTGACGTTGGCGCGGAACTGCCCGCCCTTGTCGTTGGGGAAGCCGTTGTCGCGGTAGCCGTCGTGATAGCGCACGAAGCCACCGACCGCGTAATAGGTCTTGCCGCCGAGAGGACCGGACTGGACGATATCGGCACGATAAAGGCCGGTATCGCCAATCGTCACCTGCGCCTTGCCGCGCACCTCGTCACGCCCCGTCACCTCGATCGCGTTGATGATCGCGCCCGAATAACTGGCATAGACGGGGGCAGGGCCGCCGCGGACGACCTCGACCCGCTCGGTCATCAGATCGGGCTTCAGGATCGCGTCGCCGCGAAAGAACACGCCGTCATTCTCGTGGAACAGTGGCAGGCCGTCCTGCTGGAAACTGACGAAGCCGCCATCGTTCGGCAGGCCGCGGATGCGGTAGATGTTTTGCACTTCGCCGCCCGTGATCTCGGTCTGGAAGCCGGGCAGCTGGCCGATCAGATCGGCGAAGTTGACTGGGGCGATCTTCTCGATGTCGGCCTGCGAGATGACATTGATCGCATAAGACGCGTCGAAGCGGCGCTGCGCACGTGTCGAACCCGTGACGATGATGTCGCTTTTTGCGTCGTCCGGTGTGGCGGTGGAGGCAATGGCATCCACTGGATCGGCCGCGGTCGCTGAGGCAGGGTCAGCCGTCTGAGCATAGGCAGGCGCGGCGATTGCTGCGCTCATTGCAACGAGCGCGGCACCGCTTGCGAGAATGGATTTGAGCATGGATCCCCCACAGGAACTTTAACTTGGCAAAGATGGCAACCCGGCTCCGTTGGGGCACAAATGTTACAGTTTGAATTGCAAAACCAAAAAAATACCAATTTATTAGCGTTACGCGACGAGATCGAAACCATGGGACTGGCAGGAGATGCGATCGCCGACTGGGGGCGAAGGTCCGCGCCTAACGCCGCCCTTGCTGCCGACATGAACGAATGGCCGAAACGGGGGAGTCGAAAACCGCTCCTGAATGTCGGCTTCTGGGTCATTTCGTGTGCGTGCCGAACCCGACGGGCGAATATTTCCATGGCTCCGGTTCTCACCTATTTGCAACGGTTCAAAGAATGCCCGAGCCTTTGCGACGAGTATAAAGGAGTTCTTTACTGGTGGCGAAATATCTGGGTGTATACTCCGCCCGGCTCATTCCAGACCCGATAGAGTAAGGTTGCCCGCGACCACCGAATTTAACGCCCCGACTTCAGTCCGATACCAGTGTCGAACGGTTTGGGGAGTAAGCGTCGGTGAAGGGTGCCAAATGAACAGCGTACGGTGCTGCGGCGCCCACTGATGTCTGATAAAGAGGTTGGCGAACCTGTGCGACGCTTGCCGTGGTCACGGGACGCTTCAACCGATCGAATTCTAACATAGCCGTCTCAAAGGACAGCCCTATGTGATGGGCAATCCGCGGGGCCCATCGACCGATGTCTTTAACAAACGCTTCGTATGGTACGACGAGCAATTGCGGACCGAGTGTTGTCCTCCAGTGCTCGAACAACAGGTCCTCGATTTTGAATTTCCGAGCAATGGTCTTTAGATCGAAGGTCCAGCCCAATCCCTGGCTGAAGTAAGTACGGAAACACGACCATGCTGTATCGAGAGGATCGCGACGAATCCATACCAAGCGAGCATCTGGCATGGCAAGGCGGATCAGCCCAGCATAGCGGCTGGTATCAAGACTCTTGTCGACAAAGCGTTTCCCATCCGGTTCGCGCTGCTTCACAAGATGCTCGTATAGTGAACCAACCTGGCCCCAAGCGCTTTCTGCGTCGAGGCAGGCGGCGAAATGGTGACGTATCGTTTCAGCCACGGTTCCGCCTCCGCTACCAGTTGCGACTTCTAGCAAATTCAGTTCGCCGCCACTCGATACCTGTGAATGACTTGCCAGCATCTGATCGACCAGCGTCGTTCCTGATCTCGGAAGGCCAGTAACGAAGATCGGCCCGGTAGGTTCGCGGTGGGGCAAAGCCGCACGATCAAGCCATGCACGGTCGAGTTTACGGACCAATGCGGTGGCTTCGGCTTCGTCCGCGTCACAGTTCCATAACCGCTCAGTCCGCATGAGAGCCGCACCGGCGTCGAATGCGGCGAATGCCCGGTCGTACTCGCCGATATCGTCCCATGCCTTGCCGGTGGCGTACAGAAAGGCTGCTCTCGCTGCGGGCGTAGCCGTACGAGTTGCGTGATCGGCGGCGAATAAGGCCTGCCAAATCGAGTGTTCAACCGTTAGTTTTTGAGCATTGGCGAGCGCGAGCCACGTCATCCCAGACGCTGGCCATATTTGAGCGGCAGCCTGAAGATGGGTCAGCGCCAGCGAAATGTCACCCGTTTGTATGTACGCGGTACCAAGCAAATGGCGCAATCGCGCGTCATCTGGAGCACGCGCCGCAAGCGGAGCGATAAGTGCAATCGTTTCGTCAAGGCGTCCGGCGTTGGCGAGGACGTCGGCGAGTTGCAATATGCGATCGAGGTCATGTGGCTTGCGCGCCACGAAACGACGCATCGCGGCGATTGCGAGCGGCCATTCGGCCACGCGTACGGCAAACCGAGCAATCGCCTGCCACTGATCGCCTAGTGCCGCATTCTGGGCAAGCAGACTGCAGGCCGCATCGACAGCTGCGGCGCGATCGCGGCGGTTGAGCGCAGCGATAAAGGTGGCGGGGGTCACTATCGGCGATAGCCTCTCAATATCTGGAACGATGGTTGCACAAAAGGGAGCCGACCGAAGTCGACTCCCTTCCTGCCGCCTAGACGGTCTTCAACCTAGAAGTCGAACCCGAGCTGGAAGCGAATGTAGCGCGGTGCCTGGAAACTCGTCGGGGCGCCAAAATCAACACGCGGAGCGCCGTTTGCCTGGGTTCCTACCTCATTGAGATCCAACACCGCCTTCTCGTTGAACACGTTGAAGACGTCGATACGGAACGTCCCGCTGAACAGATCGGACGGAACCTTGATAGCCGCCGTGATGTTCGTGGTGGTCTGCCAATCCGACTTGATGACCGAACCGCGCGGCGTCAACTGACGGTCGGGCGCAACCTCGCCGGCGGCGAAAGGGGTAGTCCGGATCGACCCATCGGTGTTGACGTTACAATAGAAGCCTGCTGCCCCATAAGCACCCGCGAACGCATCGACGTTGGTCGGAACACGCCCGAGACAGCCAAAGCGGCGCGGCGACTGGGCTGAGAAGTTCGCCCCCAGGGTCAACCAACTGGTCGGCGCATAAGAACCATACAGCTTGAATTTGTGACGGTTGTCGGTCGGCAGATAGCCATATGCACCGTTGGTCAGACCGGGCTGGTCGAAGGCGGTCGTGAGACCGGAGTCGGTCTGGCCGTTATCGGATCGTATTCCGCCTTCGATGTTCCCTTTGCTCTTCGCATAGGTGTACGAGCCATTGAGGCTCCAGACGCCGTCGAAGTCGCGATCGAACGTGACGGTGAGGGCCTTGTACGTCCGGCGTGCCTTAGGATAGCCAAGCTGCTCGCCGGTAAAATCGATCGTGCGAACCGTGGTCTCGCCCGGCAGGACGTCCGACAACTGGATCGTCGCGGCAGCACCCGGGTTGGTCAGCACATACTGGTGGAAGCCGCTATAGATCGACGAACAGGCCGTGCGGGCAGCCTCGCCGACACCGCCGATGTTGTTGTCGACGCAAAACTGGTTGACCGCGGCATCTATCGCGACGTCCTCAAGCGACTCGTTCAACTTGCGATACTGGCCGAACATGCCGACGCGGACGCCGCCACCCAGATTGCGCTCGACGCCAAGAACGAACTCGTCGACCGACTGTGGCTTCAGGTTCTGGGAAACGGTGGCACCTGTCGGCGTCGCAGTCCCGTCGCCGGTAACATCGCAGTTCAAAGTGCCCGTATCTGGACAGGCCGAACCGCCGGCATAAAGAAGCGCCGCGCCGATATTGGGCAGGCCCCGGTCACCGACGCCGTTCAAGACGTTGTAGCGCGTATAATCAAGTTCGGCGCCAGCCAGACGGATGTTGGTGTTGGCGGGAACGGGCAGGAAATATCGGCCGTAAAAACCATAGACCTTGGTCAGGCCATCGCCCATCGGATCGCCGGAGAAGCTCAAGCGCGGCGCCCATTGGTTGCCGGATTTGAAATAGGTTTCGCCATTGACGTTCTTGTTTTCGAACCGATCGTTACGCACGCCGAGATTCAGTGTCAGCCGGTTGTCGAACAACGACCATGCGTCCTGGATATAATAGGCTTCGTTCTTCGACTTGAAGATGCCACCGTTCACGAAAGTGCGTGCCGACACATATTGCGTCCCGGCGGGGGCAAACGGATCGCCGTTTTGAGCAAGAACATATGTGTAGGCGACATTGCCGGTATAGCTGGTGGTCGTATCCGACGTCAGGTTTTCCCGATCGTAGCCGCCCTTGATATGATGCTTGCCGAGTAGGTTGAAATACACTTCGGCATCGCCGCGATAGAATTCGCGCTCGTCGCTCGACGTTCCGATCCCGTTCAGCGGGTTGCCAGTCACGCCGCCACCCGGGCGTGTATCACTTATGAACGGGTAGTCATCGTCGGCTGACCCCGCGATATCCTGGTTCTTGTTCTTGCCGTATGCGGCCGAAAGGGTCAGCCAATCGGTAAATTGCCCGGTGTAGCGGCCGACGTAATTCTCGCCGCCCAATCGTTCTACGACCGTATTCTGGTAGGCGCCGATGACCGGCGCGCCGGTGCTAGGGTTGGCGGCGCGGACCGTATTGTAGGTGCGCCCGTTCGAATCGAGCAGGCCGTAGCTGTTTCGCGTCGTCTTCTGCGAGGAGTCGAAATACGTGAACTCCAGTCGCTGACCGTCGGTGATGATCGCATCGATCTTTCCGCCGAAGAACGGCGATCTCGTAGACTGATTTTCACGACGCAGCCCGGTGCTGCCGGTTACTGCCGTCGCGACGCTCGAGGTCAGCAACGTATCGCCGCGAGAATTGTCGTTGAACTGCGCCAGACCATAGAAAAAGAGATGATCTTTGATGATCGGGCCCGACAGGTAGAAATTGGTCTGAAGGCGAGTTTGGTCGTCCTGCTTGTTATAGTTGGTCAGTGCATTGGGGGAATCTTCGCGCAGTTCGTTCGGTTCGTAGCTGAACAACATGCCGCCATGGAAGTCATTGCCGCCCGATTTCGTCGTAGCGTTAATGAAGCCGCCGGTGAAGCGACCGAACTCTGCAGGGATCGAACCATTTTTGACTTCGATCGTGTTGTAAAACTCGAATGGGACGCCGACCGCGCCGAGACCCTCGCGAAATTCTGTGATGTTCAAGCCATTGACGAAGAAGATGTTCTCCGAAACCGACGAACCCGACACCGACGCCAAGTTGCCGAACGCGCTGTCGCCGGCAGCAGTGCCCGGTGCGAGCAGGATGACCGACGTGAGATCGCGTGCGACGGGAACTCGGCTCGCCAGTTCACCGATCGGAATTACCGCGCCGGTCGTGGTGCGGTCGAAATCCGAAACCTGAACGCGACGCCCGGTGACAACGATGTCGCCACTACTGGCCGTACCGGCGGCGGTAAGCTGGAATTCGTTACCAGCGGTCGATTGGGTGAGGTTGACATTGGCATCGGTGAAGGTCGGAAAACCGGGCGCTTCGATCGTGAAGGTATAGGCGCCTTGGGGAAGCGCCGGAACGCGGTAGGAGCCTCCAGAGTCGGTGGTTGCTGTGCGGGTGAACCCTTGTGCGTTCGACGTAACGGTCACGGTCGCGCCGCTAATTCCCTTACCTGACGAATCCACAACACGTCCGGTCGCTGTCACGTTGGTGAAATCTTGCGCCGTAGACGGGGTGATTAGAAATGACGTTCCGGTCAGACCGGCACCCATCAAAGCGAGTGCCTGTAGCGCCGCACCGCCACGCAGATAATTCGAGATCGTGATCATTCGCATTTCCCCCGGTAAACTCGAGAACCCCGACTTTTGCCGTTGACGTTCGAGTATGGTGCGTTTCCGACAACCCCGTTTAAGCGTCGGCTTTCGGAAACATGACGCTAACGTGAACAATCTGACCTGTTAATGTAAAGCAATGATTTATCGGACGTACAGTTTGCAAAGAATATGTCGCGTAAATGCCACAAATGCGAAGTCGTTCCCCAGTGCTGTGCCCAAATATTGATCATTTGTCGGCACTGTGCCCATTTATTGGGCGCAATTGTGCCGGCGCGAGCGTAGATATGGGTGTGAACATGGGGCCGAAGCGGGAATTTCCTTAGCTTTGTCTGTCAGCTCAAAAAATGAGGCATAGTCTGCTAGCCCGAGCTCTTAGAAGTCTGCCCATGTGATGATGGGTTCTTAGACGATCAGCGCAGGCCGGGGCTGTGGCGAGTGGATCTAATTCGGTGATGAGAACCGATGTGCGATTGAAAGCCGCCTGTACCTTGACGTGCTCCCCATTTCAGGCCGCTGATAACTTAACATCGGTATCCATATGTCCTTGGCGGGGGCGGTTCGTAAACTCGGCGGGTGCCAACCCGCCGAGGCTGCTATGCGGACGCACGGTGTTGTAGTCCGTCCGCCATGACTCGATGATCCGTCTCGCCGCAGCCAGCGTTGGGAAAAGGTGTTCGTTCAGGCACTCGTCGCGCAAGCGACCATTAAACGATTCCACAAAGCCGTTCTGCTGGGGCCCTTCGACGAGCTCGGAGAGCCTTGCCGGGCGTGATGTAATGCCACTCGATCCCGGTGTCCTGGCACCAAGCCAAAACGGCATGACTGGTCAGCTCGGTGCCCCCTTCGGCTCCGCTCAGGACAGGATTGTCGCTGACCACCATGCACGGCAGCCCGCACTGTTCGGCGATCGCGCGCATACGCTCGCGGACAGCATCATCCTGCCCGCGAAGCGGCTCATATCGCCATGCCGACCGATTGACCCCGATCAGCCTGCAGGCGCGACGCTTCCGCGAAGCCGTGATCGGCCATCAGCTTCTCCACCGCAGCGTAGCGCTCGGCAGACCGGGTCAGTTTTTCCCAGCAGATCGTTCAGCGCCGACACGTCGAGCATCGATGTGTGCCTCATAGCCGCGAGCAAGGCGGAAGCGACGTTTGAGTCATCGTGTTGCAGTGCCACGCGAGTCCCCAATCTCCAGCCAATACCCATCGGGATCCTGAACGTAGATTTGGCGGACACCGTCAAACCGGATCTGCATGGTGCGCGGCTTTCCGGCCAGATCGGTCCAGACAAGTCCATGTCGGTCTAACCAAGCAGTAACGGTGCCAAGATCATCGACGTGCAACGCCAAATGCTCATTCCGGTTCGACGGTTTTGGCATGGTTCGTCCGTCAAGGATGTGCAGGGCCAGTCCATTGCCAAGGTCTAGCCAACGGCGGTTTTTCAGCGGCGTCGGGATTAACCGCAAACCGAAGACCTCATGGTAAAAGGCAGCGCTCCGATCAATGTCGGCCGCCTGGATTGCAATATGTTCTGCACGCACCGTAGCACCAACCGTCGTCTGCGGCGCTGCCAAAGTAAGTAGAACGGAACAAACAATCATAAGTAAGATCCTCGAAGCACGTATGATCCCACGAACCGACAATAGGACGATCTTCTGCGCGATCTGCGCCACCTCAGCTAGGTTTTGAATCTTCCAAGTTTGGAAGCAGAAGATGGACGATGGCGAGGGCGATGAAATAAGCGATGCCGGCCCAGATGAACACCGGGACGTAGCTGCCGACCGTTTCGAGCACGTGCCCGACATAACGTGCCATGATCATCCCGCCGACCGCTCCTGCTGCACCGCCGATACCCATGACGGAGGCGACCGAACTCTTGGGAAAGGTATCGGAGACCATCGTGTACAGGTTCGACGACCATCCCTGGTGCGCGGCTGCAGCAACGCCGATGATCGCAACCGCGGCGAACAGGCTGGAGACGGTGCTGGCCAGCATGATCGGCAGTACCAGTATGGCCGAGGCGAGCAGGGCCAGTTTACGGCCGGCGTTGACGCTGTACCCGCGCTTGATCAGTGCCGACGACAGCCAGCCGCCGCCGATGCTGCCGACGTCCGCCAGCAGATAGACGGCGATCAGTGGCGGGCCGAAGGTCTTGAGGTCCAGGCCGTGGCGCTTGGCGAAGAAATCCGGTAGCCAGAACAGGAATAGGTACCAGACCGGATCGGTCAGGAACTTCGCCGTAACGAAGGCCCAGGTGCCGCGATAGCGGAACAGGCGACGCCACGGGATCGGCGTCGTGCCCGCATCATTGTCCTGATCGGCGCCAATATAGGCGAGTTCCTGCGCCGAGACCCGCGGGTGGTGTTGGGGTGCGCGGTAGAAGATCAGCCATGCCACCAGCCAGACGAAGCCGAGCATCCCCGTAACCAGGAACGCCGCGCGCCAGCCATAGGCGAGCGTGATGATCGGCACGACGATCGGTGTGGCGATCGCGCCGACATTCGCGCCGGCGTTCAGGATGCCGGCCGCGAGCGCGCGTTCCTTCTTCGGAAACCATTCGGCGACCGACTTGATCGCCGCCGGGAAGTTCGCAGCCTCGCCGAGCCCCAGCGCGAAGCGCGCGACCGAGAAGCCGCCGGGGCTGCGGACAAAGGCGTGAACCAGCGCGGCGAGGCTCCACACCGTTATCGCCGAGGCATAGCCCATCTTCGATCCGACCTTATCGATGATCGGCCCGCAGGCGAGCAGGCCAATCGCATAGGCTGCCTGGAACCAGAATACGATCATGCCATAGTCGACCTCGGACCAGCCGAGTTCGCCCTGCAGTGTGGGCTTGAGGATGCCGATAACCTGGCGGTCGATGTAATTGATCGTCGTCGCGAAGAACAGCAACGCGCAGATGACCCAGCGGACGTTGCCGCCGGCCTTTTGGGGCCCGGGATTCGTCGCCTGTATTGAACCGTCCACGCTCGCTCTCCCCTCGCGGTTTGTCCGCTTTTATCGTCTGTCGAATGTTGCCAGCGCCACGGACATGCCGCATCCACGCGGTGAGCGCCGACAGCGTTTCCGGACAGGTCCGTCCGCGCCCTCGGTTGGCTTCGAGCGAGGCGAGCCAGCGCTGAGGGATCTTCTGCGATCCGTCGCTCGCGATCTGGCGCAGTGCATGCGCAGCGTTGGATTGGCGAAGCGGGCCAGCAACGCGTCGGCATAAGCGGTAAGGTCTTGCCCCGGCGCAGGATCGAGGCTTGCCGCCGCCTCGTCGCGCATCAGTCGCTCCACGGTTGGACCGATCGCGGGATCGCCTATCGCTTCGTGAACGTAGCGCAGGCCGGCTTGCAGGCCCCGATAGGCAAGTGCCGAATGCGCGCCGTTGAGCATCCGCAGCTTGGCCGTCTCATACGGCGCGACATCGGCGACGATCTGTGCGCCGACAGCGTCCCAGCGCGGACGGCGGCCCGCGAAGTCGTCTTCGATCACCCAATGGGCAAAGGGCTCGGTCAGGATCGCCGCCTCGTCGCGGATGCCTAGCATCGCCTCGGCTGTGTCGAGATCGGCGGGCGTGACGGCAGGCACGATGCGGTCGACCATCGTCGACGGGCAGGTGCACTCGCCTGCGAACCAGCTGCCGAGCGAGGGATCGACATGATCGAGCCAAGCGCCGAGCGAGGCCGCGAGCATGCCGCCATTGTCTGCGAGGTTGTCGCACGACAACAACGTCATTCCACCGATCCCGGCATCACGGCGACCGGCGAATGCGCGCGCGAGGTGGTGGTAGAGCGTGCCGCCCGCCCGCTCCACGGCGGCAAGGTCGAGCGATCCGTCGGCGCGACGATGATAGCCTTTTTCGGTCACTGTCACGGTCACAATCGCCGTGTCTGGCGATACGAGCGCGCGGTGAAGAGCGTCGTTCGCGGCCGATGCGGCCACCACGTCGCGGACGGCCGGCGATCGCAGCGACGCGCCGACGGTGCCCCAGTCCCGGTCTCCCGCCGACATGGCGCGATCGGTAAAGACCGCCTGGTGCGCGCGCATGAAGGCGCCGATGCCGAGATGGACGATGCCGATACGCCGGTCCATCCGGTCATAGTCCGGCCGCGCGACATTCGCCGGCAGCCGGTCGACCGTGGGGGCGGACAGCTTCACAGGCGGTAGGCTCGGCGCGCAAGTCCGACGGTCAGCTCGTGAGCGAGGTCGGCCGCCTCCCAATCCGCCAGCCGGTGCTCGGCGACGAGACGCGCGAGAAACGCGCAGTCGACGCGGCGCGCGACGTCGTGGCGCGCGGGGATCGACAGAAAGGCCCGTGTGTCGTCGTTGAACCCGACCGTATTGTAGAAGCCTGCCGTCTCGGTCGTCATCTCGCGGAAGCGGCGCATGCCTTCGGGTGAATCATGAAACCACCAGGCGGGGCCGAGACGCAGGCAAGGATAATGGCCGGCGAGTGGCGCCAGTTCGCGCGCATAGGTGGATTCGTCGAGCGTGAAGAGGATGATGGTGAGGCTCGGATCGTTGCCAACCTCGTCGAGCATCGGGCGCAAGCCGTTTACGAAATCGGCCCGCCCGGGGATGTCCGCGCCGCGATCGCGTCCGTGGCTGGCGAACAGGCGTGCGTTGTGATTGCGGACGCTGCCAGGATGGATCTGCATGACCATCCCGTCCTCCATCGACATGCGCGCCATCTCGGTCAGCATCTGCGCGCGGAACAGTTCGGCATCGGCCGGCGTCGGGTCCGGACCGATGACGCGTGCGAACAACGCCGCAGCGTCGCCCACATCGAGGTTCGCGGTCTGCGCGGTCGGGTGGCCGTGATCGGTCGCGGTCGCCCCTGCGGCGCGGAAGTCCGCGCGGCGCTTGCGATGCGCGGCGAGATAGCCGGGCCAGGTCCAGACATCCTCGCCGGTCAACGCGGCGAACCGCTCCATCGTCGGGCGGAACGCCTCGTGCTCGACGTCGATGACGCCGTCGGGTCGGTAGGTCGTCACGACGCGGCCCGTCCAGCCGGAGTCGCGGATCGCACGGTGCGCGTTGAGCGGATCGTCGGCGCCCTCGGTGGTCGCGAGGAATTCAATCCCGAACCGCTCGAACAGTGCCCGCGGGCGAAACGCCTCGGTCGCTAGCCTCTCGGCGATGCCGTCGAAATACAGGTCGCTCGTCGAGGCATCCAGCGCCACGTCGAACCCAAGCACCTCGGCGAAGACGTGATCCAGCCACGCCTGTGACGGTGTGCCGCGGAACAGATGGTAATGACTGGCGAGCGTGCGCCACGCCTCGCGCGGGTCGGTGTCGGGTACGCCCTGCCGTGACGGTACCCCGAGCCGATCGAGCGCGATGCCTTGGCTGTAGAGCATCCGGAACAGATAATGATCTGGCGCCAGTAGCAGGCTGGTCGCGTCGCGCCACGGTTCGTTCGTCGCGAACCAGCGCGGATCGGTATGGCCGTGCGGCGAGACGATGGGCAGCGTGGCGATCTCGGCATACAGCGCGCGGGCGATCGACCGCTGGTCCGGATCACTGGAGAACAGCCGATCGGGCGAGAGGCGAAGCGGACGGCTCAAGCGTGCGCGGCCATATGTGCGATCCCGCGCTCGAGACCGCGCAGTTCGGCGAGACCGCGCATCCGCCCGAGCAGCGAATAGCCGGGCAGCGTGTGCTTCGAGAGATCGTCCAGCATCTGGTGGCCATGATCGGGGCGCATCGGGATCGAGCGTCCCTCGCGCGTCTGGAGGGTATGAATGGCGGCGACCAGCGCAACCATGTCGGCATCACCAGCGAGATGCGCGGCCTCGTGGAAGGCACCATCGGGCTCGCGTTGGACCGATCGCAGGTGGAGGAAGCCGATCCGGTCGCCCAGCCGCTCGATCATGCCGGGCAGGTCGTTGTCCGCACGGGCGCCGAACGAGCCGGCGCAGAAGCACAGACCGTTGGAGCGGTTCGGTACCCGCGCGAAAAGCGTCGTGACATCCGCCTCGGTACTGACCACGCGGGGCAGGCCGAACAGCGCGAAGGGCGGATCGTCGGGATGCACCACCAGCCGCATGTCGAGTTCGTCGGCCAGCGGGCAGACCGCCTCCAGGAACGCGATGTGATTGGCGCGAAGTCCCTCGGCATCGATCGCGTCATACTGCGCCAAGGCGTCGCGGAACCGATCGGCGGTAAAGGTCTCTTCGCTGCCGGGCAGTCCTGCGATGATGGTCTTCTCGAGCAGGCGGCGTGAGTCTGTATCCATGGCTGCGAACCGGCGCTCGGCGCTTTCGACAAGCGCAGGGGAGTAATCGCGTTCTGCCCCCGCACGCCGTAGAATGTGGATGTCGAAGACTGCGGCGGCCTCCAGTTCGAAGCGAAGCGCACGCGCGCCGTCGGGCATCGTCCAAGCCAGGTCGGTGCGCGTCCAGTCGATAACCGGCATGAAATTATAGGTGACCGTCCGGATTCCGCACGCGGCCAGGTTGGTCAGGCTCTGCCGGTAATTGTCGATCAGCACGTCCCGGTCGGCGCCGCATGTCTTGATCGCTTCGTGCACCGGCAGGCTTTCGACCACCGACCAGACGAGCCCGGCCGCCTCGATCTCGGCTCGGCGTGTCGCTATCGCGTCCTGCGGCCAGACGGCGCCATTCGCGATCTCGTGCAGCGCGGTTACGATGCCGGTTGCGCCGGCCTGGCGAATATCGCGCAACGTTACCGGATCGGAGGGGCCGAACCAGCGCATCGTCTCGATCATCGGCACCCAGCGTCCTCCCTCGATTGCGCGGACCTTCTGGCCTCGCTGCAGTTCATGCCTGTTTAGCGAACACAAATCTAATAGGCCAGATGCAATAAAGTGGTCAGGCCATTTTGTCGGGCGGAGATTAACCGGTGAAGGCGAACGCTTCGCAATGACTTCTCCGGGTTCGCGCAATCCGCCGGGTCTCGCTCGGAACGAAAAATGGGTGCGCCGGAATAACGTGCGGCGCACCCTTAGGTTGGTCGACATCGGCAATTGGGAGCGCCGATGTCGATGGAGGGAAGGAAGAATTCAGAACTGGAAATTGACCGCCAAGGCGTAGGTGCGGCCGAAATAGGAGGTGTAGAGGGGGTCCTGGCGTGTCGTGTCGACGGTCAGGCGGTTGGTCTCGTTTGTGATGTTGGAAACCTCGGCGATCAGCTTGATATGTTCGTTCAGATTGTACGATGCCGATGCGTCGACGAAGATCGAACTCGCGTTCGATGTCGAATCCGCATCGACCGAGCCGCTGGGAACCGCCGTCAGGAACGCCGCGCGGTAGTTCACCGTCGAGCGGATGCTGAACTTGTCGTCTTCGTAATACAGCGTCCCGCTTGCCGTTTCCGGCGACAGCCCGACCAGCGGCGCGGTCCGGGAAAGCGTGGGCGATATGACGTAATCGATGTTCGAACGAACTCGCGTGAAGTTGCCGAGCGCGCCGAAATTGCGCAGCACGCCGGGCAGGAAGGTGAAGGGCAGCTGGACGTTCACCTCGAACCCGCGCAGCGGCCCGCCCTCGGTATTGTTGCTGCGCTGGACCGTGAACACGTCGGTGGGGCGCAACTGCGTACCGTTGAGCAGCGTCAGCGGCAGGCCGATGTCCTGGAACGCGACCGCCTGGCTTGTCGTCTGGATGTAGCTTTCGATATTCTTATAGAAATAGGCGACCGAGATCAGCGAGCCCTTGGCGAAATACCATTCGAGCGCCGCGTCGAACGTATTGGCGCGGATCGGTTCGAGGAACGGATTGCTGAAGGATGCGGTCTGGATCACGAGGTTCGCGGAGCCTGCGGGAATCAGCTGGCCGTAAGCTGGTCGTGACATGACACGCGCCACCGACGCGCGCGCGATCAGATCGGGCGTGATGTCCAGCGCGAGATTCACCGACGGCAGCCAGTCGGCATAACTGCGGCTGACCTCCGATATCACGAAACGCGACGGATAGAGCGACCCGGCGGGCGCCGCCGAGGTAATCGGACCATAGGTGTCCAGGCTGGTATGGACGTAGCGTACGCCGGCATCACCCCGCAGCGCGAAGGGCAGGGAGTTGGCCGTGTTGAACTTGACCATGGCGTAGCCCGAGCCGTATTTCTCCTCGACGCCGCCAAACGTGCCCTTTGCGCATTCGATGCTGCAATAGACGTAGCTGTCGAGGCCGACCGCATCGCGGAACTTTTCCGGATCGATCGAGACGAAATCCTGCAGCAACCCGTCGAGATTGCTGCCGACGCCCTTCGTCACGGTGGTCAAACTGGCGAGCGTGACGCCCGTCGGCAGGGCGAGCGGCGTATTGGTGGCAAGCTGCCGCTCACGCGCGGTATATTTGTTCGTGCGATACTGGCCGCCGACCTGAAGCGTGAAGTCGGGCGCCGCCTCCCATTCGCCGTTGAGCTCGAATGTCTTGCTGGTGATCGTGTTGCGGCGGATGAAATTCGACAATTGCCCGCGCTGGTCGCCGTTCGCGAGCGGAGGTCCGTATTGGAATAGCGCGGGATTGGTCGTGTCGATCCCGTAGCCGATCTTCGGAATGTCGGGATTGTCGCGAAAATCGATCGAGAAATTGCGCGTGTCGTTTGAATCGATCGCGACTTGCAGGCGGTCGACGTCGAGCCGTGACTGGTTGATGCCGGCCAGGCCATAGACCCGAACGGTATCCGAGAAGCGCTGGTCGAAGTTCAGATTGACCTGGCGATAGGTCGACGTGAACTTCTCCTGCTGCATCTCCGATCGCAGGTCGACGCCGTCGAACAGGCCGTGGACCAGCGAGCCGTTGTCGTCGACTTCGATCTCGCGAACAGAGGTAAGCGGCTGTCCGTTGTTTGAGATCGCTCGACCGAAGGACCGTGCGTCGAACATCTGGTCGAGCCGGTCGACCTTGAAGCGCGAATAAAGACCATCGAGCGATATGTCGGTATTGGCGCTGGGCTTCCACTGCAGCGTCAAGGTACCGGCGAGACGTTCCTGATCCTGACTGCTCTTCACGGGGCGGGGCAGGCGCGGCAGATAGACGCCGCCACCCGGGCGACCGTTCACCCCGGTACGGCTCATGATATAGTCATAGGCCGCCGCCGTGCCGGTACGCGGATTGCCGGTGCTGCAATTGTTGGCGTCGGCGCCGATCGGCGTGCCGTTGGGCTGCGTATATCCTCCGACAGGGCTGTTCGTCGCGGCCCCGCGATAGCTGTAGCCGACGGGTGTGCAGAACGGGAAGGTCACGCCTGCGTTCGCGGTGCCGGCGGGCTGCGCCTGGCCATAGACCGTGGTCGGCACGACATCGACCGCCGAATAGGCATATTCGTCGATATGGCGCTTCGAATAGGCGATGCTGCCGAGGATACCGAACGTGTCGCCGAACTTCTTGGAGACGAGCGCGGACAGCCGCGGATCGGCCTTTTTGCTGATGTCGTTATAGATGCCGCGCGCCGTACCGGTGAGGACGAAATCCTTTTTCTGGTCGAACGGCTTGGGCGCGCGAAGATCGACCGTCGCACCCAGCGAGCCTTCCTCGACATCCGCCGACAGTGTCTTGCGGACCGAAAGCGCGGAGAAGATTTCGGTCGGGAAGGTCACGAAGTCGAACGAGCGACCCGTCGCGACGCCACCGCGAATGTCGCTGCCGCTGACCTGCGACACGCCTTCCATGCCGTTAATGCGGACGCGCGTGAACTGCGAGCCGAGGCCGCGGACCGAGATGTTGCGGCCTTCGCCACCATCGCCGCGCGAGAGCGCGACGCCGGGAATGCGCTGCATCGATTCAGCGAGATTGGAGTCGGGAAACTTGCCGATATCCTCCGCGACGATGCTGTCGATCGCGGCGGTCTCGTTACGCTTCTGATTCAGTGCGTTGTTCAACGCCGCACGAAAGCCGGTAACGACGATATCCGCGTTGTCGGCCTCCGGTGGCACCTGGGACGGGTTGGCAGGATCGGGCGGGCTCGTCTGACTGTCCGCAGGCTGTGGCATCTGGCTGCCCGCAGTCTGCTGGGCCGTGGCAGGCGCGGCGATAAATAGGCTGACGACGCTCGTCGAGATAAGCAGTTTCCGCTTATCAAAGCTCTTACGGCTCAAAGACCCTCTCCCGATAGGCCGGGTGCGCTGAGTTAACGCTTCCCGACATTTTGCCGCCCTAGTTTTCTAAGGTCGGCGTAATTCGTCAGGTATCATTGCTATTTTAATATGACAATACTGAATCATTTGGTCAGGCAGATTGTTTGACCACTGAGTTTCCGGTTTGGCTCTATCATGCTGTGATAGGCTGGAATCATGAATGGCAGCGTACTTGACTGCGGAAGCGACGGGTCCTCCGGTCAGATCAGACCGAACGTCGGGCCAGTGCACGGCGTCGTTGGTCGGTAGCTGCGCGCGCGCGCTCGACGGCCTCGGTCTCGGTAACGTCGAGCAGGTGGTCGATCACGCGCGCAAGATGATCGCGCATCGCATTGCGCGCGTCGATCGGCGATCGCGCCTCGAGCGCACTCAGGATCCGGCCATGTTCGATCATGCGGTTTTCGGTGCCAAGGCTTCCCGCCTTTGCCAGCACTTCGCGCGCAAGCGGCGAGCGGAAACGCATGTCCCAGAAGTCGGTGACGGCAGAGATGATGACGGCATTGCCCGTCGCCTCCGCGATCGCGATGTGAAAGCGACGGTCCGCGTCCTCCGCCACCAGCGTATCGTCCTGATCCATCTGCGCCAACAGGCTGCGTAATTCGACCAGTTGCTGTTCGGTTATCTCCGTCGCAGCGACGGCGGCAACCTCGCCTTCGAGCATGCGGCGCGCCTCGGTGATTTCGAACGCGCCGATGTCGAGTTCTTTTTCCGAGTCGTTCGAAGAGGAGGCGAGCACGAACACGCCCGATCCTTTGCGGGCCTCGACCATGCCCTTCATCTCGAGCGCGATCATCGCCTCCCGGATGGTTGGGCGGCTGACCTGGAACCGCTCGGTCAGGTCGCGTTCGGCAGGCAGGCGCGCGCCGACCTGATACACGCCGTTGGCGATATCGGTGATGATCGCCTGGACGATCTTGCGATAGAGTTTACCGCCGCCTTCAGTGCCTTGCATTATAGTCCTCATTGGATGCGCGCGCGCCCGGCCGAGCGTCGGCGCCGCTTTACATCGCGTTGCGTAAAGCATCGTCAAGCCTAGCGCAGCCCAAAACCGCGCAATGGTCGGATAAAAATGCCTTACAATCATGTTGCATGTGGCCCGACCACTATTTAAGACGTGGTTCAGGAGAGGCCGTACGACAGCGACATGTCGGCGGTAAAATGATGCGAGACGACCGGACCTGTCCGGAGAGGGTTGCCCAACCCACGCTCGCAGAAAAGAGAAAAGGGGAGGCGAATGGCTCGAGCGCTCGCAATTCTGACCTTGGCGGCCGTGCCGTTGATGGCGCAGGCATCGGTCGATGCTGGGGCCCAAGCTGCACCGACGCAGCAATCCTCCGCCAACCAGGCAAAGGCGCCGTGGCGCGATGTGACGCCGCGCGAAGGGCTGGCCGGCTGGCGCGCGACGGGCGGCAAGGCGAGCTATGCTTTCGAGAATGGCGAGCTGATCGGGCGCGCCGAGCCGGGCAAGACCAACAGCTGGCTCGTATCCGAGGCGCAGTATGGCGACTTCATCATCGAATTCGATGCGAAGACCGATCCGGCGCTCAATTCCGGCATGATGATCCGCGGTCAGAGCCGACCGGATTACCGTGACGGCGTGGTGCACGGATATCAGGCCGAGATCGACCCGTCGTCGCGCCGCTGGAGTGCCGGGCTGTACGACGAGCAACGCCGGCAATGGCTCTATACGCTGGGTCGTAACGAGGCGGCGCGCCAGACTTTCCGCTCGGGCGACTGGAATCACTACCGTGTCGAGGCGATCGGCACGCGGCTGCGGACGTGGATCAACGGCGTGCCTGCCGCCGATGTGGTCGACGACGTCGACGCACGCGGGTTCATCGCCTTCCAGGTCCATGCGATCCCCGATGCGGAGGCCGCACGGCATCCTGAAGTGCGGTTCCGCAACGTGCGGATGATCACGGATTCGCCGGCTCGGTTCGCGATGCCTGCGACGGCGCTTGCCGAGCAGGGGTGGCTGACCAATCGCCTGTCCGCGAGTGAGCAGCGCGCCGGTTGGAAGCTGCTGTGGGACGGCAAGACCGGTGCCGGCTGGCGGAGCGTCAAAGGCCAGAAGTTTCCGGCATCGGGCTGGTCGATGGCCGATGGTGCATTGCGCGTCGAGGGCGGCGGCGGCGATATCGCCACCACTCGCGACTATCGCAATTTCGAACTGTCGATCGATTTCAAGCTGACGCCCGGCGCCAATAGCGGGATCAAGTATTTCGTCGATGCTGGCCTGCTCAAAAAGGGCGAGTCGATCGGGCTCGAATATCAGTTGCTCGACGACGAGCGGCATCCCGATGCCAAGATGGGGCGCGACGGCAACCGGACGCTCGGGTCGCTATATGACTTGATCGCCGCGAAAAACCTGTCCGATCCCGACAGCCCGGGCAAGCGTATCAATCCGCCGGGCTCCTGGAACCGCGCGGTGATCGTCGTGCGCGGTGCGCATGTCGAGCATTGGCTGAACGGCTTCAAGATGGTCGAGTATGACCGCGGATCCCCGGCGTTCCATGCGCTGGTGGCACAGAGCAAATACGCTGGCGTGCCCGGTTTCGGCGAAGGCAAGCAAGGACCGATCCTGCTGCAGGATCACGGCGACCGGGTCGAATTCCGGTCGATCAAGCTGCGCGAACTCTGAGGGGGATGGATCGATGGACCGTCGGACGATGATCAAGGGTGCGGGTGCCACGGTGGGGCTTGGGCTCGGCATGGCGATGAGTGCGCGCAGCTATGCGCGGATCAAGGGCGCGAACGATCGGCTCAGCGTCGCCGTGGTCGGCGTGAACGGGCGTGGCCAGGCGCATATGGGCGCGTTCACCAAGGTGCCGAACGTCGAGATCACGCATTTCTGCGACGTCGATTCGGTCGTGCTGGCCAAGCGTGCGGGTGAGTTTGCGGCGCGCGGCAACCCGGCGCCCAAGACGGAAGGCGATTACCGCCGCCTGTTCGACAACAAGGCGCTGGACATCATCACGATCGCGACGCCGGACCATTGGCACGCCAAGCTCGCGGTCGACGGGATGAAATCCGGGCATCACGTGTATTGCGAAAAGCCGATCGGCATCGCGCCTGCCGAGGGCGAGGCGATGATCGCGGCGCAGAAGAACACCGGGCGCATCCTGCAGGTCGGCAACCAGCAGCGATCGAGCCCCGAGACGCGGCAGCTGCTCGCGCTCGTCCAGGCCGGCGAGCTTGGTGACGTGTACGAGGCACAGACCTGGTACGCGAACAATCGCAAGACGATCGGCAAGGGGCAGGTGACGACGCCGCCGGCAAATCTCAATTGGGACATGTGGCAGGGGCCACGACCGCGCGCGCCGTACCGGTCGAACCTGGTCCCGTATAACTGGCACTGGTTCTGGCAATATGGGACCGGCGAACTCTGCAACAACGCGATGCACGAACTCGATGTCGCGCGCTGGCTGATGGGGCTGACCTATCCGAAGACCGTCTCGGCACAGGGTGCCAAGCGCTTCCACGCCGGTGACGATTGGGAGATGTATGATTCGCTCGCGCTGGACCTGAACTACGACAACGACCGGGTGATCCGCTGGAACGGCCAGAGCTGCAATGCGATGCTGACCTATGGGCGTGGGCGCGGCGTGCTGCTGCTCGGCACCAAGGGATCCGCGGTGGTCGATCGCAACGGGTTCGAGCTCTACGATCTGGCAGGCAAGTCGATCCGGCAGGTCATGGCCAAGGCGACGTCGGAGACGACCGGTACGGTCGGCGAGGGCATCCTCGACGTCTATCACGCCGGCAATTTCGTCGACGTGATCCGCGGCAGCGCCTCTGTGCTCAATTCGCCGATCGCCGAGGGGCATATCAGCACGACGCTCTGCCATCTGGGCAACATGGCCTATCGCACCGACAGCGTGCTGACCGTCGATCCGGCGACCGGGAAGCCGAGCAGCGCGGAGGCGATGAAGCTGTGGTCGGTGGCGTATGAACCGGGCTGGGAGGTCAAGGCCTGACGTGAGCATCGTCGCGCAGGTCGAGCGCTTCGTTGCGATGGGAACGCGGGTCGAACTGCACGTGTTCGGCGGCGGATTTGCGGATGCCTTGATCGCGGCGCGGCGCGCGATCGAGGGCGTCGACGATGCGTTGACGATTCATCGACCGTCGCCGACGACCGCGGTCAACGACGAGCTTCTCGCCGGGCGGGCCGTCGCGATCGACGATCCGGTGCTGATCGAAGCGCTGATCGCGATCCAGGACGTGCATGCGCTGACCGACGGGCTGTTCGATCCTGCCGTCGATCACCGGTTCGGCGGGGCAGGGTGGGGCGATGTCGTGTTCGATAGGAGCGCGGCGCGGATCGCGGCGACGCGACCGCTCGCGCTGGATTTCGGCGGCTTCGGCAAGGGGTTCGCGCTCGACCGGGCGTGCGCGGCGTTGCGCGATGCGGGCGTCGTCTCGGCATGTCTCTCGGCAGGCGAGAGCTCGCTCGCGGTGATCGGTGAGCATCCGCTTGGGGGTGGCTGGCCGTTCGCGATACCGCATCCGTCCCGGGCGGACGCCGTGCTGGTCGAGCTCGACCTCATCGACGAGGCGCTGTCGATCTCGACGACGGTGGGCGCGGGGACGCACGCGCCCGAGCGTGCGGCGATGATCCGGCCGAGCGACGGCGCGATCGTCATCGCGGCACGCTGTGCGGTGGCGGTCGATCGCAGCGGCGGCCGTGCCGAGGCGCTGAGCACGGCGCTGCTGGTCGCGGATGATGCTGGCGCGCGACGACTGCTGGAGGGTGGGCCGACCCGGCGTTTTCTGTATGATCTTTCCCAAGAGGCGGCGCCGACCGTCGACGTAGTGAGGATGCAAGCGGCATGACCGACAAGGATTTCGACCTCACGCGGCGATCGTTCATCGATCGGGTGATGATGGCGACCGCTGGCGCGGGAATGGCGGCCGCGGCGCCCTGGGCCGTGTCCGCGGCGTCGGCGGCGGGTGCCGATCCGGTGAAGACGAACCCGGTTCGGCTCGGCGTGATCGGCACCGGGGATCGCGGCCGCGCGCTGATCCAGAACATCGCCAAGACGCGCAACTGCACGGTCGCGGCTATCTGCGATACCTATGCGCCGAACCTTGCGAAGACACGCCAGTGGGTAAGCCCGACGACGCGCGTCTTCAGCGATTACCGCGCGATGCTCGACGCGGGCGGGATCGATGCGGTGGTGATCGCGACGCCGCTGCACCTGCACGCGCGGCACAGCTTCGACGCGTTCGATGCGGGGCTGCATGTGTGGTGCGAAAAGGCGATGGCGCGCACGATCGCGGATTGCGGCGCGATGGTGACCCGATCGCAGGCGGCGAACAAGGTGCTCCAGATCGGCCACCAGCGGATGTTCCACCCGACCTATCTCAACGCCTTGAAGCGCGCCAAGGCCGGCGAGATCGGATCGCTGACCCAGATCCGTGCGAGCTGGCACCGCAACAATGCCTGGCGTCGCGCGGTGCCCGCCGATGCGACCGATCGCCAGATCAACTGGCGCCTGTACCGCGACAGCTCGGCGGGGTTGATGACCGAACTGGCGACGCACCAGCTTCAGGTCGGCAACTGGTTCTTCGACGCGGCGCCGACGCGCGTAATCGGGTCGGGCAGCATCTGTTTCTGGAAGGACGGCCGCGAGGTCTACGACCATGTCGCGCTGATCTACGAATATTCGGGCGGGCGGAAGTTCATCTACACCTCGCTGCTGAACAACGCGCGCTATGGATGCGAGGAGCAGATCCAGGGCAGCAAGGGCACGATCGAGCCCGAACTCGGCCGCATCTATCAGGAAGTGCCGGCCAAGGTGCTGGCGCTGCAGCGGATGCAGAAGGATGTCGCGCGGGGGCACAAGCGCACTGTGCCGATCGGTGGCGCCACCTGGTTTCCCGAGCTGCCCGTGACGACGCAGGGCGAGTCGCTCGGCTGGGGCGAATATGACGAGACGATGCTGCAGTTCGAGGGGTTCGGCGCTGCGGTGCGTGCGGGCAAGCCGCTGCCCGGCCTGCTGCGCCAGGCCTATCAGGCGAGCGTCGCCTCGCTGCTCGGCGAACAGGCGATGGACCGCGGCGAGGCGATGACCTGGCCGACGAATCTGGTTGCGATCTGACAAGGGGAATTGACTGTGACCGATACCAACCGACGCGGGATACTCGGACTTGGCCTGACCGCCGGCATCGCCGCCGGGTTTGCCGCCGATGCGTTCGCGCAATCCGCCACGCGCGGCGACGCACCGACCGAAAGCGCGGTCCCGCATCCGGTCCCCGAGGCCAAATACCGCGTGCCGTTCGCGGTGATCGGGATGGACCACAACCACATCTATGGCATCACCGATGCGATCATCCGCGGCGGCGGCGTGCTCACGACCTTCTACGCAACCGATCCGAAGCAGATCGCGATGTTCAGGAAGCGCTACGGCGACGTGAAGCTTGCGCGATCCGAGCAGGAGATCCTCGACGACCGAACGATCAAGCTGGTGTGCAGCGCGGCGATCCCAAGCCTGCGCGCACCGCTGGGCATCCGGGTGATGCGTGCGGGCAAGGATTATCTCAGCGACAAGGCGGCGGTGACGACGCTGAAGCAGCTGGCCGACGTCCGCCGCGCGATCAAGGAGACCGGGCGCAAATACGGGATCATGTATTCCGAACGGCTCGAAGTGCCTGCCGCGGTGATGGCGGGGCAACTCGTCCATGACGGCGCGATCGGGCGCGTGATCCAGACCGTGAACCTGGCACCGCACCGGCTGTCCGCCGCGAGCCGTCCCGACTGGTTCTGGGACACGGCGCGAAACGGCGGTATCCTGACCGATGTCGGCAGTCATCAGGCCGACCAGTTCGTCTACCTGACGGGCAGCAAGCGCGCGCAGGTGCTCGCCTCGCAGACCGGCAATTTCGGCAATCCCGCGCATCCCAAGTTCGAGGATTTCGGCGACATGATGCTGAGCGGCGATGGCGGCTCCGGCTATGTCCGCGTCGACTGGTTCACGCCCGACGGCCTGCCGACCTGGGGCGACGGCCGCCTCTTCATCCTCGGCACCGAGGGCTATATCGAGCTTCGTAAATATGTGGACATCGCAGGGCGGCCGGGTGGCAACCACCTGCTGATCGCCGACAAGATGGGGACGCGCTACCTCGATTGCTCGAAGGTGCCGTTGCCGTTCGGGCCGCAGTTCGTGACGGATATCGTCGAACACACGTCGGTCGCGCAGGATCAGGAGGGTGCGCTGCTCGCGGCCGAGCTCGTGCTGACCGCCGAGGCGCGCGCGACACGCGTCAAGGCGTAGAGTTCCGGGATATGAAAAGGAAGCCGGGGGTCTCCCGGCTTCCGGTAGCGTCAGTTGCGAGAACGGCGACGCGACGACGACATCGTTGGTACCACGCCCTTCGGTGCGGCGCTCAGATCGCGGATCAGATCGGTTTCCGCCTTGCGGTACGGCGTTCCGTCGTTGCGAAAGACCTCGTGGAACCAGATCGTCGGTTCCTCCATCACATACGGCTTTTTCCAGCTGTCCCAGGGTAGTCGAGTCTGCGTTTTCCCATCCACGAACCCCCAGTTCATCATCGCCACATTGTAGCGCTTGGCGATCGGCAGCGAGCCGTCGAACGTCGATCCGTTGCCCCGCGCCATATATTCGGTGCACAGGATCGGGCGGTTGTACGGCAGCAACTGGCGCACGCGCGCCTCGAACGTTTCCGGCCAGCTATAGTCATGGAACGTGATGACGTCGGACTGTCCGAGCTGAAGCTTCTCCATTGGAGACAACTTGCCACCCGTCGGGGTCCAGTCGTCATGCTGCCACACGCCCGACGTTAAAGGCTGCGACGGGTCGGCGTCGCGTGCCCAATCGAACGCCTGCGCCAGAAGCGCCCGGACCAGCGGCTCCTTGCCCTCCTGGCCCTTATACTGGTCGGCGCCGTTGTCGGGTTCGTTCCACACATCCCAGCCGAGGATGCGGTCGTCGTTGGCGAACGCGCTGACGATGCCCTGCACATAGGCTTTGTACGCCGGGTAGCGACCCTTGTCACGGAGGCCCGGCAGGCCCGGGCCCTGTACCCAGCCCGAATTGTGCACACCGGGAATCGGAGGATGCTGCGGCCCGAGCTTGGGGTCAGGGTCCCAGCAGCTGTCGAACAGCACGAACAGCGGACGGATTCCGTGCGCGCGCGCGATCGTCAGGAACTCGTCGACCCGGCGCTTGAAGCCTTCCGGATCCTGAACCCATAGCTGGTCGTGGAGGAACACGCGCATCGTGTTCATGCCGATGCCTTGGGCGAGCCCGAGTTCGTAATCGATCCGCTTGGGATCCCAGGTCGTCGCCTGCCACATCTCAAGCTGATTGATCGCGGAGGCGGGGGTGTAGTTCGCGCCCACCAGCCAGGGCTGCTTGGCGTACCAGGCGGTGGCCTGTGCCTCGGTCCAGCGCGGACGGGCGTCGGCGGTGCCGGCGGTGAGCGCACTCGTCGCCGCGAGTGCGATTAACAGTAACTTGTTCATGTTTTCCTCCCCTGTCAGCTTTTCTCGGTGAAGAGCCGGTACGTCATGACGTTGTGGTAGGTCTGGCCGGGGTCCAACCGGATCGAAGGGAAGCCGGGCTGGTTCATCGCGTCTGGAAAGACCTGTGGCTCCATGACTATCGCGTCACCCATGCGATAGGCCTGCCCGCCCTTGCCCTTCACCGTTCCGTCGAAGAAATTGCCCGAATAGAATTGCAGGCCCGGCTGGTTCGACCAAAGTTCGAAACCGCGTCCTGACACCGGGTCGACGACACGCGCCATGCGGTGCTGGTGGGGCGTCACCGCGTCGCCGATGACCCAGTTGTGATCATAGCCGCGTGCCAAGACGATCTGTTCGTCGCGTGCGTCGCGGACGCGCTCGCCGACCGGGGCGGCCTTGCGGAAATCGAAGGCCGTGCCCGCGACGCTGGCATGGCGGCCAAGCGGGATCGAGGATGCGTCTGTCGGCGTGTAGCGGTCCGCCGGGATCGTCACGACATGCCCCATCGCGCTCATGCCCGGCCCCGCGAGGTTCCAATAGGCATGGTTCGACAGGTTGACATAGGTCGGACGGTCGGTGGTCGCGCGGTACTCGATCGTCAGCGCGCCGCCCTCGTCGAGCGAATAGGTCGCCATGGTCGTCACCGTGCCCGGATAGCCCATGTCGCCATCGGGGCTGACATAGCGGAGCGTTACCGAGGCGACGGGGCCGTCCTTCACCGCGACGACCTGCCACAGCACCTTGTCGAAACCCTTGGTTCCGCCGTGGAGCGAGTTGGGGCCGTCGTTGACCGGGGTCGCATAGGCCTTGCCGTCGAGGGTGAAGCGGCCGTTGGCGACGCGGTTCGCGACGCGGCCGACGGTGGCGCCGAAGAATTCGGGCTTCGACACATAACCGTCGAGCGTGTCGTAGCCGAGTTGCACGTCGGCGACCTTGTCTGCGCGGTCGGGCATCGTCACCGATTGCAACGCCGCGCCGAGCGCGATCACGGTGGCAGAGACGCCGTGCGCGTTGGTTAGCGTGACGCGTTCGACCGCGCGCCCGCCGGGCATGGTGCCGAACGTCGCGCGATTTGTCCGTGTCGCGAGCGCAGGCGTGGCACAGGTCGCGGCGAGCAGCGTAGCGATGATGACGTGGTGCATCCGGTATCTCCCTCCATCGATCTCCGGCCCGTCATGCGGGCCTGTCTTTATACAGGGCATCCGCGTCGCGTGACGCCCGGATGCTGCTGGCAGATGGGGTACGAGATCGGTTTTACGCACGCAAGCCATTAATAAGATAAATGGCTTGATGCGTTGATTTCAAACGGATATCACGTGGCCACGTAACCGGCGCCGAACGCTTTGTATCGTGGGCCGGAACATCAAGGAGAGGTTATGATGCGCAGGTCCTTCGCGCTTTCCGCGTCTATCGTCGCGCTTGTCGTCGCGGCACAAGCGCAGGCACAAGTACAGTCTACGCCGGACGGTGCGACCGCACCGAACGGCCAGGCCGCGCCGCCTGCCAACGACGCCACCGCGCTCGCCGGCAGCGATACGAGCCCGCTGCCCAACACCGCCGCCGCGCCGCCGCAGGCCGTCCTGCCCGAGGACGGCGCAGAGATCGTCGTCACCGGCATCCGCGCCAGCCTCGCCAAGGCAGCCGAGATCAAACGGAACGCGCCGCAGATCGTCGATTCTATCATCGCGCAAGATATCGGCAAATTTCCGGATCCGACCACCGCAGCTGCACTGCAACGCGTGCCTGGCGTACAGGTGACGGTCGGCGGCAACAACGAGATCGTAAGCCCGCTGGTGCGCGGTTTGTCCGACATCCTGACCACGCTGGACGGTCGCGAGATATTCACTGCCGAAGGACGCGGTTTTGCGTTCCAGGATTTGCCTGCCGAGGCGATCGCCCGCGTCGACGTGTTCAAGTCGAATACCGCCAATCTGATCGAGGGCGGCGTTGCAGGTTCGATCGACCTGCGGCTCAACAAAGCGTTCAATTACACGAAGCCGACCGTGGCACTCAGTGGCAAGCTGAACTATCCTTCGAACGCGGAGAAGATCGGACCGCAGGTGAGTTTCCTCGCGACCGATCGTTGGGATACCGGCATCGGCGAAGTCGGCGCGCTGATTAACGTGTCGTGGTACGACATGCCGTATAATCGTCCGTCAAATTACGTAGCGGATCGCCGATCGGGCAATGCCGGACCGGCGGGGGCAAACGGTCTGCTGCTGCCGATCGCGGCGGGCGGACTCAACGAATTCGGGCGATACCAGCGGCCGCAGGCGAACGGATCGCTGCAGTGGCAGGCGACGCCGAACCTCGAGCTGTATGTCGACGGACTGTATTCGGCGTATCGCAGCAAATACTCGACCGGCTTTTACGAGTATCGGCTCGGCACTGCGTCGAGTGTGACGGGCGTCACGCCGACCGACGACTGCTTTACGGCGAACGTCGGCCCCGACGGGTTCAATCCCAACGCGACCACCAATCCGGCTAGTATAACACAGCAACAACTGTGCAACTTCAGTAGCGCGACGTTCAACAATCCTGAAGCCTTCACGTCCACGCAGGCGCACAACAACCGCACCGACACCTGGCTTGCGGCAACGGGGCTGAAGTTCGACCGTAACCAGCTGAAGGCAAATCTCGACGTCAGTTACGAACGTTCGATCGCCAACAACGAGAATTTCATCGTCGATATCGGCAAGCGCGTTCCGTCGGTGACGATCGGGCTGGACGACAACAAGACGCCGAGCGTGACGGCACCCGGCAATCCGATGATCGACGCGGCGGGGTTCACGTACATCAACGCCCTGTTCCAGGACTATGTCCGCTCAAGCGGCGGGCTGCTCGCGATCAAGGGCGATGTCAGTTACGATTTCGATACGGTGCTCAAGTCGATCGAACTGGGCGGGCGCTATGCCGATCGTACCGCGCTGTTCGAACAGGTCCAACTTGGCGTCGCTCCGCCGGGGGGCTCGTTCGCTACGCCGATCACCGCGGCGAACCTGCCGTTGACGCGTGGGCCCGGCATTCCCCAGATCAACAACGGCGCGCCTTATCTGCTGCCGTCGCGTGACTATCTGTTGTCGAGCGGGGGGCAGGAGGCACTGCGGAGCTTTTTCCGCGCGCCGGCTGGACGTCCCGCCTTCGATCCGACGCGCCGCTTCGACGTCGCGGAAAAGAGTTATGCCGGGTATGCGCAGGCCGGCTACGAGATCCCGTTCGGCAGCGGACCGGTCACGCTCGATGGCAAGCTTGGTGTACGCTATTCGCGTACCGAGCGCGACATCACTGGCACCGGGATCGTCAGCGGTGCGCCGGTGACGACGACGGTCGGCAAAACGGATGCCGACTGGTTGCCCAACGCCAGCGCCCGTCTGCAATTGGGTGGCGGCTTACAGTTCCGCGGGACTTATGCGAAAACGCTCGCACGTCCGTCGTTCGGATCGCTTAACCCGGGGCTTAACTACATCGTCTCGACCAACCCCAATATCCGCAACGGCGGGTCGGGTGGCAATCCGGACCTCAAGCCCCAGAAATCGGACAGCTTCGACGCGACGGCCGAGTATTACTGGAAGGACGGGTATTTCGCGATCGCGGGCTATTACCGCAACATCTCGAACCGCGTAGTCAATGGCGTGACGGCGGAGACCATCGACGGCATCGTCTACAATATCTCGCGTCCGCGCAACGTCGGCAGCGCGAAGCTGAAAGGCATCGAAGTCAGCGGCCAGACGTTTTTCTCGTTCCTGCCGGGCGACCTGGCCGGGTTAGGCGCGTTCGGCAATTTCACGCTCGCGGACTCAGAAGTCGGCGGTGACGATCCGCTTGCGGGCTATTCGCTGCAGGGAGTGTCGAAATACAATTACAATGTCGGCCTGCTTTATGATCGCAGCGGCATCTCCGCGCGGCTGGTCTACACCTATCGTTCGAAATACTTCGATGAGGATCGCTCAGGAACGGGCGACGTCCGCCCGGTCGGCAGCCCCGCCTGGCTCAACTATGTGCGGCCCAACGGACGGCTCGATTTCAGTGTGGGGTATGACTTGAACAAGAACGTGACGTTTACGGTCGAAGGCAGCAACATCCTGCGCTCGCGCTACCAGAGCTACATTGGCGAGGATTATATCTGGCGGGACACGCGCACTGACGACAGCGTGTATGCCGTCAGCATCCGGACGCGGTTCTGATGCGGCGTATCGCAACCGCCTGCGCACTTGCAGCCTCCGTCGTATTCCTTACTGCCGCAGACGCGCCGGCGGGGCGGGGCAACCCGCAGTTCGAGGGGGCCGATCCGCATGCGATCGTTATCGACAGCGAGCTGTGGGTTTTCCCGACCGGGGGGCCGGGCGGCAGCTGGCAAGCAGATCGCTTCGGTGCATTCTCGTCGCGTGATCTGCGCGCTTGGCGCCCGCGCGGCGTGCTGATCCGGCGCGACCAGATCGGCTGGATCGGCGCTGATGGTGCAAAGGAGCATTTCCTCTGGGCGCCCACGGTCGCGACGCGCCGCGGCAAATGGTATCTCTATTATTCGGTGGGACCGCAGAATCCGACGCCCAGCCGCATTGGTGTCGCGGTGGCCGACCGGCCGGGAGGACCTTATCGCGACAGCGGCCGTCCGCTGGTGACCGGCGGCAAAGGGTTCGAGGCGATCGACCCGATGGTCTTTGTCGATCCCAAGTCGCAGCGTACCTATCTGTATGCAGGAGGCAGCGCGGGGGCACGATTGCGCGTGTGGGAGCTGAAATCCGACATGACCGAGATCGCGCGCGAGGTGCCGGTCGCCCAACCGCCGCAGTTCACCGAGGGCGCGTTCATGCATGAACGCGCTGGACGCTATTACCTGTCGTACAGCCACGGGCGCTTCAACGGGCCGGACTATTCGGTGCATTATGCGACTGCGTCTTCGCCGGTGGGACCGTGGAAGTATCGGGGCAAGATCCTGAGTAGCGATGCGCGCCACCAGGGGCCGGGACATCACAGCTTCGTCCGCGGGCCCGATGGCGGCTGGCTGATCGTCTATCACCGCTGGGAGCGCAAGGCGGGCCCTGCGCCGTTCAAGGGTGAGCGCGTAATCGCGATCGACCGGGTGCGTTACACGCAAGACGGCGGTATCGCGCCGGTACGCATGACTGATAATGCGAACGCGCCGATCTGGACGTCCGGTCGGCGCTAGGGTGCTGGTCCCGCATTCGAAACCGGATGCCTGCGTCCGCTGCCTGCAACCTCGACGCTTATCCTGCACAGGACCACGTACATATGAGCATCATTGCCCGGATCGAGACCTTCGTCGTGCCGCCACGCTGGCTGTTCGTTCGCGTCGAGACCGACGACGGCGCGGTCGGCTGGGGTGAGGCGAGTCTCGAGGGGCATGCCGAGGCCGTCGACGGCGCCTTCGCATCTCTGCGCGATCGATTCATCGGGCACGACCCCGCACGGATCGAGGATATCTGGCAGATCGCCTATCGGCTGGGCTTCTATCGCGGGGGGCCGGTCCTCATGTCCGCGCTGTCGGGGCTCGATCAGGCGCTATGGGACCTGAAGGGCCGGTTACTGGGCGTGCCGGTGTGGCAGCTGCTCGGTGGCAAGGTACGCGACCGCGTACCGGTCTACGCCTGGATCGGCGGCGATCGTCCCGCCGAAGTGGCCGAGGCGGCCGCGGAGCGGCTGAAGCAGGGTTTTCAGGCGGTGAAGATGAACGCCACCGCGGATCTCGGATGGCTTGATAGCCCGAAGGCGCTCGACGAAACGGTCGAACGGGTCGCTGCGGTCCAGGCTCAGGGGCTCGATGTCGGACTTGATTTCCACGGCCGCGTGCATCGACCCATGGCGAAGCAACTCGCCGCGGCGGTCACGCCGTTGCGGCCGTTGTTCATCGAAGAGCCGTTGCTGTCTGAAAATCTCGAAGGCATCGTCGACTTCGCCAAGCATACGAGCGCACCGATCGCTCTTGGCGAACGGCTCTACAGCCGATGGGACTTCAAGCGCGTCTTCGAGGCGAACTGCGTCGACGTGATCCAGCCGGATCTCAGCCACGCTGGCGGCATCTCCGAATGCCGGCGGATTGCAGCGATGGCGGAAGCCTATGACGTCGCAGTCGCGCCGCATTGCCCGCTTGGACCGCTGGCGCTGGCTGCGTGCATGCAGATCGCGGCCGCCACGCCGAATTTCGTGATCCAGGAGATGTCGCTCGGCATCCACTACAATGTCGGCGAGCATGATCTGCTGACCTATATGCGCGACCCCGCGGTATTTGATGTCGCCGACGGGATGGTCGATGTTTTGACGGGCCCCGGCCTCGGCATCGAGATCGATGAGGCGAAGGTCCGCGATGCTGCAAGCCGCCCCAGCGAGGGCTGGCGCAACCCGGTATGGCGCGGCCCCGATGGGCTGGCCCGTGAATGGTAAGCCGTCCGCTCGCGATTATCGGCGCGGGCAAGATCGCGCGCGAGGCGATAGCCTCGGGACTTTACGTGCTGCTCGAAGCCGCCGGCCGCGACGTTGGCCGAGCTGGCGGCGCTGACTGATCTGCGATCATTGACTGTCTCCAGGAAAGGCGGCGAGGATTGAGTTATATTGCGCGCGCGAGATGCCGATCATCGATCCGTGGCGCGTTCCCGAGGGCATTTCGTAGCGGTTCCATTCCGGCACGCCGCTGTTCCCCGAGACCTGATACCGGGGTCCCTCGAGACTGGGAGCGGTCGACAGGCCGTAGCTCGTGCCGGCATATTGTTCGTAATAAAGCAGCCAGTCGACGCCGTTCGGCGTACGGATGATCGTCGGAGCCTCGTGGAAATCAGGGCTGAGAGGCGGGCCCGGCTCGGGATAGGGACCGAGCAGCCGGGGCGCGCCGCTAATCCGCACGGTCTTGCCGGTCGTCCAGGCGGTCGAGGGATAGCGCTCGTCCTTGACGATCGCACAACCGGCGCGGCTAGTGCGGGCGCACCGGTTCGAAATTATAGCGTGGCGGCAGAGAACAGGAGTTTTACGCAGCTGATAGGCTCATTCCTGCGGACCGGGCGGGGCGACAGTGCGCGACCTGATCTGCTCGTCAACGGCTCGAGTCATCGCTGATCGCTTATGTAAGAGACGACTTTCTCTTTGGAGCATTCTGACCCTCAGTGCTCGGCGTGTCCTTATTGAGCGTATCGCTCGGGCGGCGAGCGTCGCCGTCATTCTGGTGTTCGGTAGACAGGTTTGGCTTTTCCGTTGTCGTCGCCTTGTTCGGATCGGTCATCGTCGCTCTCCTTAATAGGTCAACAGGTGAGGCCGTCTCACGTTCCACAGAGCTCTATTGCTTCGTTTCGTCTGATGTGACCGCACCCATCGTCATTGCCAACAGGGATGCGTCACGCCGAAGGCGGAGCGCTGCGAGCGCAAGCGGCAGAAGCGCGAAAAACGCGGGGCGAGTACGTCGAGAGCCAACAGACGGCCGCGCGACGGCTCGACAAAGCTGAACCGCAACAACCGCCCATCATGGTCGGCGAGCGTCATCAGGTGGTTCCGGTCCATCCAGTCGAGGCGAGCCGGCGCGCATCGTCAGCCATGTCGCGTCTGCGCTTGGAAGGCGATGGCCCGGCTGGCGTCGGTCCCCGCAATCCGGTCGAACGCATCGTGCGCAATGATCGCGGGGAAAGGAAACGCAGTCCGTCCGCCAGCACCTGCAGGAAGGCGAGGGTCGCCGTCTTGATGAGTTCCTTACGAACAGAAATCGTGTTCGTGCAGGTGCCACGTTCCTTTTGGCCGGCGCACCGATCATAGTTGCCGTCAAGACTGCGAGCCGTCGTCCCCGCGAGCTTGTCGAAGGCACCACGGAAGAACGTGTAGAGCACCTCGATTCAGCGGACGACAGGGCGGGGGGCTGATCGGTCTGGCGCGTGTTCGACAACGCGGCTGCCTTGGCCGCTTGGCGACGCTTAACATTGATAGCGATGTTGAAGTCGACGCACCCGTGCGAGTAACAGGCGCGCGCCCTTAAAGCGCGCGCTAGCCGACCAACATGATTCCGCACACCTTCTATGCCCTGTAACGTCAACACGCGTTCACGTGGCTGGTCGCAGTAACGCCCCCCGACACCTGGTACCTAACCCAGAGTGACGGATAAGTTCAGGGAGCGTCTTCTGTTCGACTCTGCAACGCTGTGCCGAGCGCCGTTTCATGCGTGCCCGCCGTGATTAGGATGGGGGTAGTTGGAATCGATCCGCCTTTGGTCCCGCGTCTTTTGAAAACTAGGAACAATCCCAGCGAAAGGCCCGCGACGACTCCTACCTTGGTCGCCAAGCCCTTCTTGTTATGCGCCCACTCGGCGCGCGCGCCCATCTCCGCCGGGACGTTTGGTATTTTGCCATGACCGAGATCCTCGATCACGCCTTCTACCACGTTGATCCGATCCGCGCCCATCAGCAGCAACCAGTGCCACCAATCGGACTCGCTGCGCCGAAACGCGTAACGGCGGATCATGCCGCTGAAGCCGCTGGGTGGCGTCGAGGTGCCGATCACCGCGGGCAGGCGGTTGTGCTCGATCGAGGTCAGGATTTCGACGTCTGAATCCTGCTGCGTCGGCCGTTCCCACGTTAGACCGCGCGTCTCCAGGTCCTCCCGGTGGCGGATCGGAAAGGTCGGGTCGTTGCGTGTGTCGGCATCCACACCCCAGCCAGGGATCGCAGCCGTATCGACCAAGGGCTTGTTCACGACCATTTCTCCTTCATGCGCCATTGGGAAGGACCACCGGCTTGATGCAACCATCGAGCTTCGCCGAAAATAGGTGATAGGCATCCGCGATATCGGCCAGCGGCACGCGGTGGGTGATCATCGCCTTTGGGTTGAGATGTCCCGCCTGGATATGGTCGATCAGGCGCGGCAGCAGGCGCTTTACCGAGGCCTGGTTGGCGCGGATCGTGATGCCCTTGTTCACGACGTTGCCGATGGGAATGATATTTCCGGTCGGCCCGTAGACGCCGACGATGGACACCACGCCACCTTTTTTGACGGAATTGATCGCCCAGTGAAGTGCGATCGCGTTGCCCGCCTCGAGCTTCAGCTTGGTGCCGATCAGCGTCTGCAGCGCGTTGCCGGCAGCGTCGCCGCCCACGGCGTCGATGCAGACGTCGGCGCCCAATGAGTCGGTCTGCTTCTTGAGGAAGACGACCATGTCGTCGATCTCGCGGAAGTCGTAGACTTCGGCGGGACAGAATTCCCGCGCAAATTCGAGGCGATATTGAATGTGATCGATCACGATCACGCGGCCGGCGCCGAACAGCCACGCCGAGCGCGCCGCCATGAGTCCGACCGGGCCGGCGCCGAACACTACGACGGTGTCGCCGGGCTGAATTCCGCCCATCTCCGCCGCCTGATAGCCCGTCGGCACGACGTCGGTCAGCAGTACCGCATCGTCTGGGTCCATCCAGTCGGGGATCACCATCGGGCCGACATCGGCATAGGGCACGCGGACATATTGCGCCTGGCCGCCATCATATCCCCCTGCCGTGTGCGAATAGCCGAAGATGCCCCCGACGGCGGTCGCCTGCGCATTGCTCTCGTGGCAATTGCCGAACAGTCCCTGCTGACAGAACTGGCATTTGCCGCACGCGATGTTGAAGGGCACGAGCACGTGATCGCCGACCTTCAAGTTGCGAACTTCAGGGCCGACCTGTTCGACGATCCCGCAAAATTCATGGCCGAACGTCATGCCGACGCGCGTGTCGGGGACCATGCCGTGATACAGATGCAGGTCCGATCCGCAGATACACGACCGTGTCACGCGAACGATGGCATCCTCGGGATGAAGGATCGTTGGCATGGGCTTTTCCGAAACACGGACCCGGTATGGCCCCCGGTAATTCATCGCCAACATGAAGCTGCTCCTGATTCCTGGCTTGCAAAGACAATCGGTCGGCGTCGGGGATGTTCCCGTACTTGCCGCAGGTTAGGGTGATATCCCGAAAGCACCTTTGGGATGTGCGTGATCCGGCACGTTAGGTCCGCTACGCCGGATTGTCCGAGTGGGCCGGATTGTCCGAGTGGGCCGGATTGTCGGAGTGGGCCGGATTGTCGGAGTGGATCGCGACCCGCTGTGCGCCATCGGGCGTCAGCTCGACCGGTAGGAGCCAGGGCAGAGACGTCAGCGCCATGACCTTCCAGTCCCCTCGTTCGAATGCGTAGCCATGGACTTGCTCCCAAGCTGTTCGAAGATTGCAATAACGTGAGGTTGGAAGAATGGTTCAGGGCAAGCCTGCCATCGCCTCGAACTCGATCAGATCATGCGCACAGAAGATGCGGACGGCGTCACCGTGGTCGGTCGACAGCGCGCGCACGCGGCGTTGATTGGCCATGCGCGCGTCGGCGTCGACCTGCATCAGTCGCTGATAGCCGCGCAGGCCTGGAGGGCAGCTGCGGCGCTCGCGGTCGATCTCGCCGTGGTGGAAATAGGCATCGCCTGCATAGAACAGCCAGCGGCCGTCGTCCTCCTGGACCGCGATGCCAGCATGCCCCCAGGTATGGCCGGCGAGCGGGATCATCAGGATTTCAGACGGCAAGCCTTCGAGGTCACGAACGGCATCGAACCCGAACCAGCGTTCGCCGCCGCCGAATGGATAGAGCGACCAGTTGGCGGCCTCGTCCCATTGCTGCGGACGATAGCGTTTTCGGGAAACGAACGCCCCGCCGCGACGCTGGTCGGCAACTTCCTTTTCCCGCGCCGTGACATGGATGCGCGCGTTCGGGAAATCCTCGATCCCGCCAGCATGGTCGAAGTCGAGATGCGTCACGACGATGTGGCGGATGTCGGTTGGCGCGAAGCCCAATCGGCGTATCTGCGCGACCGCGGTTTCCTCCGGGCGGAGCTGCGGCCGGTTGAGCGCCAGGAAGAAATCCGACAGTCGATCCCGCGGTCGCGCAACGTCCTGCTGGCCATAGCCGGTATCGATCAAGGCCAGACCGTCATTCGTCTCGATCAACAAACAGTGACAAACCAGATGCGCCGAAATGCCGCGGCTGTAGCCGTCGAACAGCCGTCCACCCACCGGGCAACAGGTGCCGCAATTCAAATGATGTATTCTCACCAGGTCCTGGCCCTCCGAATTCCCGTCTCGGCAATCTATCTGGCCGACGGGCCCACGTTCGCCAGAGGAGGCATAACAGCGAGTTCGCCAATTCGTAGGACAGGCCGCCGGAGACAAGACCCAAAACGCGCCGTATCAGTATTGGTCGCAGTACATTAATGTAAATCAGTGCAATTGCTCACTGGGCGGGGTCCTTGATCATCGGCGCCAACTGCTGATTGATTAACTCAAATCAACTGCTCTGTTTTTTCGGATCAATCCGGCAGGGGGCGCGTTCCGGTGTCGTTATCCCTTGGTCATATCAAACACATCGGAGCCTAACATGTACTATCATGACAAGAGGTTGCAGTACCCGGTTCAGGTTACGAAGCCCGATCCTGCATTCGCGCGCATGCTTCAGCAGGCGATCGGCGGTGTCGAAGGCGAAATCCGTGTTTGCATGCAGTATTTCTTCCAGGCCTGGGGCAACCGTGCGCCGACCACCAAATATCGCGACATGCTGCTGCATACGGCGACCGAGGAAATCGGCCATATCGAGATGCTGGCAACGGCGGTCGCACTGAACCTCGACAAGGCGCCCGCGCATCTTCAGGAAGAAGGCGTCAAGGACAGCATTGTTGGCGCAGTGATGGGCGGAGAGAACCCCCGTCAGAGCATCGAGGGCATCATCCACAAGAACCTGTTGTCGAGCGGGATGGCCGCCATGCCGATGGATTCCGACGGCGTGCCGTTCAACATGAGCCACATCTACGCGAGCGGGAACGTCGCGGCGGATATGTATTGCAACGTTGCAGCCGAAAGCACCGGTCGTGTTCTCGCAGTGCGACTGTTCAATGCCGCGCATGACGAGGGCATGAAGAAGATGCTCCACTACATGATCGCGCGCGACACGATGCACCAGCAGCAGTGGCTCGCGGTGATCGAAGAACTCGGCGCCGAAGCCATGAACCTGCCGATCCCGAACAGCTTCCCGCAAGACATGGAAGATCAGCAGAACAACTATAACTTCTATGCGACCTCGGTCGACGGGACGTTCCCGGAAGGTCGCTGGACGTCGGGCCCCTCGGTGGACGGCAAGGGCGAGTTCACCGTGTTCCGCAACGAACCGCTCGGCGACGAACCGGTGATGGGACCGGCACGCCCCGATAGCGGCGCACAGAGCCAGCAGATCGGCTGAGCGACCATGCGAGGCGCGCGTTAGTGCGCCTCGCATCGGTAGGATCCAGCAGTATCGGAGAAGCAACGTGGCACTGGAAAGCATCGTTACCGCCGCCAAGTCCGTTTTGCGCGATGTCGTCTCACCGTCGTCTGCCGACCCGGTTTCGGACCGCAAAGACGTGCTGCAGGACCTGCATCTGGCCGAAAAGGCATGGGCTACCGACGGTGTTCGTTCAGGTACGTGGTTCGTGCGTGACGGTGCGCATGTCGCCTTCACACCCACTACGAGAAACGGCGCGACATTGACCATCGGCGGTCAGTCGACGAACTTCATCCCCGCAGACCGCTTCGCGGATTACCTCGTGAACATGCGGTCCGCCATCGAAGCAGGCGAATTCGATCGTGAGATAGCAGGTGCGCTGCATGGCTCCGCTAACGTCGGTGGGATTGCCGAGGTTGCGATCCCGGCCGCGCGAGAAGGCAGTCCACAAGACGTCCGACAAGCGCAGCAGGAAGCCGCCCTTGCTCGCGATGGTCGTAATTCCGACGGATCGTTAACCGCGGTCGTCGGCAGCGACGTGTCGAGCGCAAACCTTGTGAAAAATTCAGCAGGAGAGAAGCAATGACTATCAAACATATCGGCATGGTGCTCGCAGCGACGATTGGCACGGCATCGTTTGCGCAGACGCCACCACCACCACCACCGCCCGAGGCAAAGACGTCCGCGATGCCCTATGTCATGGCTGCCGGAAGGAGCGATCTGTACGAGATCAACTCGAGTCAGGTCGCGCTCCAGAAGACGCAGACGCCGGCGATCCGCAAATTCGCGACGATGCTGATCAAGCACCATCAGAAGACGACTGCGGCGACCGTCAAGGCGGCGACGAAGGCGGGTCTGACGCCAACGCCCCCTGTGCTCGACGCCGGTGCAACAGCATCGATCAACGAATTGCAAACCGCATCCGCCGCGGATTTCGACCGCCTGTACATTGGTCAGCAGATTCCGGCTCACCAGGCCGCACTGGATCTCCATCGGAGCTATTCGACCGGTGGGGATCAGGCGCCACTCCGCACGTCGGCCAAGGCCGCCGTGCCAATCGTGCAGCAGCATCTGAATGCCGCGATGAAGATGCAGGCGGGTAAGCCGATGGGGAACATGTCGGGCATGTGAAAGCGGGCGGGGCGCCGTGACCGGCGCTCCGCTCCCGACGATGTCGCGGTTAATCCGAGATCGTACCAAGCTAGCTGGAGTGAACCAATGACCGCGGACCCCTTACCGCCGCCGGAAACGGACGAAAATCCCGCGTTTCATGGCAATGACGACGGTACCGTCGGTCATTACTCCGGCGAAGAGTATGACAGCTATCAGAAGGATCAGCCACGCAACGTCGAGGTCGGGGTAAGCCGGGACAATCGGGAAGCGGATGTCGCAGCGCCGAACAAGGCTCCGGGCGAGGACATCCCGCCTGATGCGGGCAGGCGCGCGTATATCGATGAGAAGACGGGCGAAGTGCACGGTAGCGGCGCCGGAGCCGGTGGGGGAAACGCTACCGAAGACTATGATGCCGATACGCCTGGAGGAGGTGGCGAGGTCCGCCAGACTCAACAGTCGAAGTGAGTAACCGATCTCAAGTCCGTTTACGCGGGTTTGGACGAAGGCTCCAAGGGGGGAGTCGACGCGCATCGGCGCATCCCAGCGAGTTCGTTTGATCAGCGGCCGTTCAGCAACGAAAGTGCAAGAAGATCCATGGTCAAAACAATGCTTCTGGCAGCGGCGGTTTTCGCGAGCCCCGCAGTCGCAGCGCATCGCGATACTCCCGACGTACGATTGCAGAAAATGCTGGCTGGCCGTGTTGCGGGCAAGCCCGTCAACTGTATCAGCCTGTCTGGCTCGAACTCGTCCGAGATCATAGACCGCAAAGCCATCGTCTACAGGGTTGGGAGCCGGCTATACGTCAATGAACCACGATCTGGCGCGGAATCGCTGCGGCGCGATGACATCCTTGTCACGCGTACCATCGGATCGCAGCTCTGTAGTATCGATACGGTCCGACTGATCGATCGTGGGTCCCGTTTTCCACGCGGCTTCGTCTCGCTCGGTGAGTTCGTTCCGTACAGCAAAATCAAAGCCCGCTAAGCTACCGATCACCCGTTAATCGGCCAAGGCTACGCCCGGCAAGATCATGGTTGGCAGGCGTAGTTTGGCTTTGAGCGACCGGCTTTTGCAAACGTCGTTATTGCGGAAGCAGGCGAGGGAACTCGGCTGGAACTTCTCGTGCAAGGAAACCGATAGGGCCTCTTGTAGTTGCGACGCGTCGTCCGCTCTGTCCGTGCAGCCAGACGCCCCAACCGGCCGCGATGATCGGCAAGGCGCCGCGGGACAATAGGCCGCCGATCGCCCCGGCTAGGACATCCCCCGATCCGCCCGTAGCGAGTCCGGTGCCCCCGCCGCCATAATGCAACGTCGTTCCGTCTGGGGCCGCAATGACGGTATCGCTGCCCTTAAGGACTACGACGGCCCCGTATTGCGCGGCGACATCTCGTGCGATCTTTTCCGGGGACTGCGCGATCACGTCTTCTTCGAGGCCCGTCAGCATGGCCATCTCGCCGTGATGCGGCGTGAACACCATGCGGCCGTCGAACGCCGCCAGTGCTTCGCGCAGATTCCGCGCGGAGCCTATGGCCAAGGCATCGACCACCAGCGTCACCTCGTCGCAAGGCTGTGTCAGGATCAGGCGCAGGAGCGCCTCGGCCGCGTCGGTGGACCCCATGCCGGGCCCGACCACCAGCGTATCGCAACCATTCAGGGACTTTTCGAGGAAGGGACCGGCTGCGCCGTCGATCTCGCCGTCGTCGTCTTGCGGCAGCGCGAGAACACCTGCCTCCGGAACGAGCAGGCCGAGTCCGATCGCCGCCGATGCAATCGTGGCCATCTGGAGCTTGCCCGCGCCCACCCGAAGCGCCGCCTCACCCGTCAGACAAAGTGCGCCGGGCACCATCGTCGAGCCACCGATCGCCAACACGCGTCCCCGGCTGTTCTTGGTCGTTCCGCTACCATGCACGGGGGGCGGATTGGCAGCGATCCAGTTGCTGTCGAGCGGAATGGTATCGGTCATCCTCGTACTCCGGTGGTCCGGTCCGGCTCGGCAGTGACCGGGGCGGACCCTTTGTGATCTAGGACGTCGTTGTAGCGAACGAGCTTGAGCGCGCCGCCCTGTGGTCCGTCGGGATCGAACCGATATTCGGTGACCGAGCAGTTTGCGACATCGCCCTGATGGTCGATCGCCACGATCTCGTCTTCGGTCAGGTTCTCGATGACGTAGCGCAGGCACAGGACGACGACCTGATGCGCGACGATCATCACGCGGCGTCCGGCATAGTGCAATGCGATCGTGTCCATCAGCGATCGCAGGCGGAAGATGACGTCGCACCAGCTCTCCCCGCCTGGCGGCCGATGGTAGAATTTTCCAAGAATGCGTCTGAACTCGGCTTGGTCCGGGTATACCGAGGCGACGCCGCTGGTCGTCAACCCGTCGAGGATGCCGAACTCCTTTTCGCGGAGGCGTTCGTCGATCCCGATCGGCTCGTCGCCGGTCGCGCCGCCCTGTTCACGAAAAAGGCTGAGGGTCTGGCGCGCGCGGACATAGGGCGAGACCAACAGGATGTCCGGGCGGTCGTCCGGAACCGCGCTGGCGAACCAATTCCCGAGTGCACGGGCCTGATCCTCCCCGAGTGGCGAAAGTGGAATATCGACATCGCGATGCGAAAGTTCGATCCGTTCGGCTCCAGCCGCATGGGCGGCGTCGCGCGCTACGTTTCCGGCACTCTCTCCATGACGGACAATCCAGAGGCGTGACGGCCAACGTGCACGGGTCATAGAGTTCTATCCAAAGTGCTGCTTTGCCTCGTTCAACGCAGATCGACCGACGATGGCTCCATGATTTGGCGATCCTGTATCGCGACCGATGCGATCCCGCGAACGCTGCAACCAGGCAGCCGGATGACACCTTGAAGATGGCTTAACGTCCTTCGTTCAGGACAGGAGGAATAGGCCCAACAATGTAGGTCGCTTAGCTCATCAGTTGAGCAAGGGGCACACGGATGTCGATCGCCAGCCCTTCGGGTCGCCACGCGCGCTCGATCGTGCCACGAAGACCGCGTATCGACGCCTGTTCGAGATGGCTGCCGAAACCCTCGCGTTCCGGGGCGCCGCTTAATTTAGCCGCCGACGTCTCCTCCCATTGCAACGTCAGGCCTTTGTCTTCCGTAGTGACGTGAATGACGAGCTTGCCGCCATCGGGCGAGAGTGCACCATATTTGGCGGCATTTGTCGCCAGTTCGTGGAACAGCAGGGCAAGCGAGGTCAGCGCGCCCGAACCGACCGGGACGTCGCAACCATGGATCTCGACACGCGGCGCGGCGATCTCGTCATAAGGAGCGAGGATCGTCTCGAGGAGCGCCCGCAATGTGGTCACGTTCGCTGCCGGATCGCCCCCGACCTCGGGCAGCGTCAGATTATGTGCACGCGCGAGCGACGAAATACGTTCCGACAGATCGGTCTTCAACTGCTCGACGCTCCCCGCCCCCCGAGCGCTCAACGTGACAAGTCCCGTCGTCAACGCAAACAGGTTCTTGATGCGGTGGTTCATCTCTCGAAGCAGCAGCATCTGCCGTTCGGCCGCCCTGCGGGTCTCGGTCACATCGCGGGCGATCTTCGAAGCGCCTATGATGCTCCCCTCGCGATCCCGGACCGGCGAGACCGTCAACGAAATGTCGACCGCCGTACCATCCTTGCGGCGACGCACCGTCTCGAAATGTTCCACCCGCTCGCCCTGCCGTATCTTGCCGATGATAGTCGTCTCTTCAGAGCGGCGATCCTCTGGGATAATGATTGTGATCGGCTGCCCGATCGCCTCGTCCGCGGTGAACCCGAATAGGCGTGCGGCACCAGGATTCCACGACGTGATGATGCCGTCTAGCGTCTTGCTGAGGATCGCGTCGTCGCTGTTTTCCACGATCGCGCCGAGCCATGCCGCAGCATCCAGGGTTGCACCGGCGGACGCCCCGCCTGACAGTGGGTGCAACGTCTCGTTGGCGGCAAAGTCGTTTCTCAATGGCACGTCGTCTTTGCTCCGTCGGTAGCCTCCTACCTGACAGGAGGTACGCCAACCTGAGCAATCAGGTAAAGCCCGCCGGTCGAGGAACCGGCAGCGAGCCTTCCCCTACCACACGGCGAGCCGATCGACAGGCCTTCGAAACCAAGTTTGCCGTTGCGCCATCTCGTCAATCTCAACATTCGAGCCGTGAGCGATCACGAGTTGATCACCTTTGCGGATCAAGACGAGCGACATGCGGTCGCGGCTTGGGGAGACCTGCTGGCCAGACGGCGTCTTGAAGGCAGCGACCGTCCAGCGGATCACGGCGACAAGCGCGCCTGCCATCAGTCTCGAACAGGTGGAACGCGCTTGCCAAGAAAACCGGCGCAGCGGTTCGGGCATACAGAAAACGCGCAGTTTATGCTGCATCGTAACATGCACGTCACAAGTTTAACGCATTCAACCTCCAGCCAGATAACGGTGGTTGGAGGCGATGTGCTGAATATTGGCTGGTTGCCGACGTTCGGCACTGTACGGACAGATAAGAAGGGCAAAATCCTGAAAGGCTTATGCTTGCCGTTGCCGTGCGCTTGCGAGCATCAGTATCTGATCTGCTCGATAAATAGTTGGGAAATAGTGCAAGAGCCAACGCGTCGTCGCAGGTGAACTGCCGTTTAACTGAATAATATCTACCAATATCTCGAACTCATCCAGTTCGGGCGCGAAGTCGCACGTCTGGAGCTTAGCTCGGGAAGTGCAACTGACATATAAGTACCGGGGGAAGCAGAATAATGATCCGTAATTTGAAGCATGTCGACCGCATGACGCACCTTTTACTCGGAGCCGCGATCGCAGCACTATCCGTGGCGCCAGCCGCCGCCCAAACCGTACCGGCGCCAGTCGGCGAGGAGACCGAGACGGGTGAGGAGATCGTCGTCTCTGGTTATCGCCGCAGCCTTGAAGAAGCGATCGACATGAAGCGCAACACGATCGGCTTTTCGGATTCGATCATCGCCACCGATATCGCCGACTTCCCCGAGCAGAACCTCTCTGAAGCGCTGCAGCGCGTGCCCGGCGTAACGATCGAGCGCGAACGAGGCCTTGGCACGCGCGTCAACATCCGCGGCCTGCCGAGCGAATTCACCTTCGTGTCGATCAACAAGCTGGCGACCGCCTCGGGCTCCGGCGGACGTGACGTGGAGTTCGACATCTTCGCCTCCGAACTGATCCAGTCCGTCACCGTGCAGAAGTCCCCGGTGGCGGCGGACGAGGAAGGTGGCATCGCCGGCTCGGTACTGATCCGCACCGCGCGGCCTTTCGATAATCCCGGGCTGCGCCTGGTGGGCAGCGCCGACGGCGCGTACAATTCGATCTCCGAGAAGGTCGACCCCAACTTCTCGTTCCTCGGCAGCAAGACCTTCGGCGACTTCGGCGTGCTGGTCTCGGTCGCCAGGCAGCAGCGCAGCAACCGCACCGACTCCAACTCGGGCATAAACTTCCGCCCGATCGCGCGCTGGACCGATCGTACCGGCACGGTCTATCGCAACCAGGCGATCGCCGTGCTGCAGCGCGACGCCGGCATTGCCTTCACCAATGCCGACAAGAACAAGATCGTGTTTCTCGATAAGGTCGGCGACCGCGTCTATCAGAACGATCAGGATCGCCTCGGCCTGTCGGGCTCGGTGCAGTACAAGCCGAGTGACAATTTCAGCCTCGCGTTCGACGCCTTCCTTGGATCATACGACACGACCGAGGACGAATATGACGCTGCCGGCTATGCGGCATCGAGCAACTCGACGCTCGACACGATCCACGAATTCGACGCCACGACGCTGGCTGACAGCGGCATCGTCGTACTGCGCGATGTCTCGTACACCAACACGCAGCATGAATTCCTGAGCAAGCAATACATCAACGAGACCGACTATCGCCAGTTTGGCGGCGAGATGAACTGGACCACGGGGAACTGGAAGATCAATGCGCTGGGCGGTTATTCCGGCGCCAAGAAGTCACTCGATTTCGCCAACCTGAAGCACGTCGCCTACGCCCCGTCACGCACGCGCTATACCGAGAATGGCGGCGAGACGATCCCAAGCGCCAATCCGCGTACGATCGACATGTACAATGCGCCGAATTCCTATCTGTTCGAAGCCTATGAGACCACGCGCGAGCAGATCAAGGACGACAAATATGCCGCGCAGATCGATTTGAGCTACCAGTTCGAATCTTCGGTGCTCAAGCGATTCAACTTCGGCGGTCGCTACACCGACAAGAGCAATGAGCGTGAATATGGCGAGGAGAAGATCCAGGGGCCGACGCGCGGCAGCACGGCCTATGTCAATGTCCGCAAGCTGGGCGACAGCCCGCTTGAGAACGTGACCGACATCACAGGCGGCAAGAGCTATCAGGCACGCGACCTTAGCTGGGCGCAGGTTTCCAACGAATATGCGCGCGACTTCTTTCGGCCCGACGGGTTCGTCACGCCGTTCGGCGACGCGAACTATTACAAGGTCCAGGAAGAGACGATCGCCGGGTATGCGATGGTCGACCTCGAATTCAAACTGGCCGTGCCGGTGTTCGTCAATTTTGGCGGTCGCTATCTGCGCACCAGCATCCATTCGGAAGGTTTCCACCAGGTCCAGAACCCGAACGGATCGACCGGGCTGACCCCCGCGCCGGTGTCCAGCGAGGGCAAGTATGAGAAGTTTCTGCCGTCTCTCAACGCGCATGCCGAGCTGACCGACAGCCTATTCCTGCGCGCCGCGGCTTCGCAGACGCTGATCCGCCCGGCGCTGACCGATCTCGCTTACAAGCGAACCGCCAGCATCGGTAATTTCCGCTACACCGATGGGAATCCGGGCCTGAAGCCCACGCTTGCCGATCAGTGGGAAGTCGGCGTCGAGAAATATCTCCCCCGCGGCGGCATTCTGGCAGCGTCGTATTTCTGGAAGAAGATCAAGGGCGTGGTGCAGAGCCAGCTGACCGGCGTCGTACCCGATGTGACGGTGTACAATGCCAACGGCTCGATCAACGGCGTCTATGAGTTCGACGTCTACCAGCCCGTCAACGCCGAGGGATCGTACAAGGTCAGCGGCATCGAGGTGAACGCGGTGATCCCGTTCGGGATGGTCGCGGACTGGGCGGACGGCTTCGGCATCAACGCCAACGCCACCTTCCTCGATAGTTCGCTTACGGGTGAATCCGACCTTGGCATCGATACCTCGCCGATCGGTCTTGCCGACAAGACGTACAATGCCACGGCCTTCTACGATAAGGGGCCGCTGTCGTTGCGCGTCTCGTACAACCGCAAGGGCGCCTATGTGGAGCGGATCGAGCGTAACATGTATCCGGTGTACCGCGATGCGTACGGTCAGTTCGATGTCGCCGCCAGCTATCAGGTGACGCGCAACTTCCGCGTCGAGCTGCAAGGCATCAACGTGGGGAACGCGAAGACCACCGGCTATACGATGGATCCGTCCTTCCCGACGACCTACGAATCCTCAGGTAGCCGCATCAGCCTGGGCATCCGCGCGCAGCTCTGATCCTCCGCAGGCCCTGCCGCTGGGCGGGGCCTGCCACGTAATATTCAGTTCCGGAGTATCCCCATGATCTCGCATATCGCGCTTGCCGCGCTGCTCGCCGCGTCCGTCCAGCCCGCGGTTGCCCAGCGGGCAGCACCCGATCTGTCGCGCGCGGCGCGGGGCGATGTGCGCGCGCCCGGCGGCGCGCGACGGCTGCCCGGTGACATGCAGGAGGCCTATCGTACGCTCGCCACCAAAGGCGAGGTGCGCAACGTCATCCTGCTGATCGGCGATGGCATGGGCGATTCCGAAATCACGATCGCGCGCAACTATGCCGAGGGCGCCGGCGGCTATTTCAAGGGTATCGATGCGCTGCCCTTCACCGGCCAGTACACCCATTATTCGCTCGACCGGGAGACCGGCAAACCCAATTACGTGACCGATAGCGCAGCCTCTGCGACCGCATGGGCCTCGGGGGTCAAGAGTTATAACGGCGCGATCGGCGTCGATATCTATGGCAAGCCGCACAAGACGCTGCTCGAGCGCGCCAAATCGGCCGGGCTCGCCACCGGCGATGTATCGACTTCGGAAATCCAGGATGCCACGCCGGGCGCGCAGATTGCCCATGTCGTGCAGCGCAAATGCTACGCGCCGGCCGCGACGAGCACGCTCTGCCCGCAAAACGCGCTTGAGAATGGCGGTGCCGGTTCGATCACCGAACAGCTGCTCGATACCCGCGCCGACCTAGTGCTGGGCGGCGGCGCGGCAAGCTTCGCCGAGGCGGCAACGGCAGGCCGGTACAAGGGCAAGACGCTGTTCGAGCAGGCGCAGGCGAGGGGCTATCGCATCGTGCGCAATGCCGCCGAGCTCGATGCCGTACCCCGCGCCGACGACACGCAGCCGCTGATCGGGGTGTTCGCCGAAGGCAACATGGCGGTGCGCTGGACCGGTCCGCGCGCCAGCCACCACGGCAACATCGACAAGCCCGCCATCACCTGTCAGCCCAACCCGGCACGTTCCGCCTCGGCTCCCGATCTGGCGACGATGACGCGCAAGGCGATCGCTTTGCTCAAGAGCCGACCCAAGGGCTTCTTCCTCCAGGTCGAAGGCGCATCGATCGACAAGCAAGACCATGCCGCCAATCCGTGCGGCCAGATCGGCGAGACGGTCGACCTCGACGAGGCGGTGCAGGTCGCGCTGGAATTCGCCAAGGCCGACGGGCACACGTTGGTGATCGTCACCGCCGATCACGCACATACCAGCCAGATCATTGGCAACGGCGCACGCGCGCCGGGCCTGACCGCCGCGCTCAATACTCGCGAGGGGGGCGTCATGACGGTAAGTTACGGCACGGCCGAGCAAGGCTCGCAGGAACATACCGGCACACAGCTGCGCATCGCAGCCTATGGTCCTCAAGCGGTCAACGTTTCAGGGCTGCTCGACCAGACGGATCTGCACTACATCATCCGGAATGCCCTTGGCATGGATTGAGTAGGCTAGACGCTTGAAGATCGCATATCATGACATTCGTCCAACAATTCTGCACGCTTGGCTGCCAGGTCGGCGAAGCGAAACCCCGTCATCAGCCGATATTGACGAAGGGCCGAAGTCAGGAAGCGCTAGACGCGGGTTGAACGTCCGCGAAGGGGTTGTCGATGCAACCCGGTTTACTGATCGCGCTCGATCTCGATCGGCCAGCGAGAATTGCGTAACTTCAACAAATCGGGGGCGCCTCAACGACCTGACTGGAGCGTGAGTCTGGAAGACGCTGCGAACAACGTGGGTAAACGGCGCCAAAGCTCGTGTCGTTGAAAGCACGGACCGCGCAAAGACGCTCAGTTAATATTTCAGATTGCCAGAGCAGCCATCGTTCAACGCGACCGTTCTGGTTTCCTGTCTCCGAGCGATTATTTCAAGAACAGGTGACTGGGGACGGATTACGGGAAAGCGGATAAACGGACGGCCGCTGCTGCGGTCGGTAAGATCGCTGTCCCGCCATGGGTTTGGTTCCGGGACGACGTACGCCGCAAGGCTCTAGCAAACTCCGATCCCACCTCGACGTCGTCATGGCGTTGCACGTCCAATGTCGCGCGGTCGGTCGGCTGAGCGTCGCGGCACATCGCAATCCAAGAAAGCTAATTACCCCGTCGGAACTCACTGGGCGTGGCGCCGAACCGCTCGTGAAATAACTTGGTCAGGTGCGAGTGACTGGAGAAGCCGGCGGCATGGGCGATCTCCGTGATCGAACCGCGACCAGACACCAGTTGGTCGCGCGCATATTCGAGGCGCCTCTCCCTCAGGTAGCGGTGCGGAGTGCTGCCGGTCGCGGCGCGGAACATTCGCAGGAAGTGCGCGCTGCTGTAACCGCTTTCCTGGGCCAGCGTCTCGAGCGAAAGATCGTCCGACAGGTCCGACGTCATCAGATCAACGACCCGCCGGAGCCGTACCGCGGATAGGGCGTGCGCGACGCCCTCCGCCGGGCCGAGCGGCAGCTTCTGGGCATTCGTCACGAACCGGCTTGTAATGGCGAGTGCCAGTGACTCGCCATATAGTCGTCCGGAACCACCGTCGATATCTGCTTCCGCCATCAGCAGCCGGACCAAAGTCGCCAGCGCATCGTCCTCGCTGAGAAGGTGCGGGTGCAAGGGTTCTCGGCTCGGGCGGTCCTGTTCCGCCATCACTTTGGCAATTTGCACTGGATCGATCAGGCACGCGACAACCTGGAACGGCGAGTGGAAACGCACCGGAACGAGATCACCCGCAAGGCCAAGCGATACCGTCCCGGGGACCTTGATCGTCCGCGTGGCCTGGCGCCCGTTATACGATTGCTCAGTGACGACCGGCACATTCTCCCACGACAGAATGTGGTAGAAGTTCAGGACCGCGTTACCACGTTCGAGCGCCGGAACGTGACGCCGCTCGACCAGCACGCCTGCGCGCGTGATCGACGAGGTTTCTTGTCCGCCGAATGTCGCGGCGGTTAGCATCGTATCTACCGGGGTTTTTGCAATCAACTCCGTCACGACACCGCTCCTTGCGTGAGCGCTACCATCCGGCCTGACGCGGAGCCCCATATACGTCGCATTGCCGCCATGCGGGTACGAATAGTGACGCCGACGAATATTGACGCGTTCGGCGAGCACCAAAACCATCATTCGCCAGATGTAACGAATAGCATTTTCGTGACAGCTCGCCCGGGAGGTGAAAGCCGCAGCGCGCGCACCCTGCTTTAAGGCCGGCATCGACGCAGAGACATAGCGGGCAGGACTGGCCCGTTTTCCAGAGGACTACACTTTTGACCTTTAAGCATTCGCTCGACGGCCCGCTCATCAACGGCATCACGGCGCTGGACAGCATCAGCTGTCGTTGCCGGGGAGAACGAGGATTGCGCCGAGAGATCGTGTCCGATTGGCGAAGCGTTCCACTAAGTACGCCGTACGCCTTGGCGTCAACGGCACCGCGACCGACGCTGCGCCGCTCGCTCGCGTGTCGCGCCGACCCTCGATCACATCGCGCAAATTCGATCGGCTCAATTGGCCAGAGGCACGGCCGCCGGCCCAAGACGATTCGATATCCGACGAAATTGGAGCGGAGACGTAATTACCAAAGTTAACTCCCACTAAGCGATTAGGTCCATTTCCCTCAGCGAGCAGATGAACGGCTAGTTATTCTGAAAAGATAGGATCACCTTTTCGCAACGCCGATCTTCTCCGCGCTGCTATATAGATCAGGAAGAAAATCAATGAACGCAGTATACCTGAAGCTATACGCTTCACAGGTGATCAAGGTCTTGGCCAATATATGCCAGGATGCATTAAGAGCGCCCCCGCTTTTCACGAGTAAGCGTCTTGGATAATTACAGCCTCGCCGGCTTCGGCCTGCTGCCACAGTGGCAAGCCTTGGTCGCTGCGCGTTCTGCCGCCCGCGTGTCCGATCGCCCCGACCGACCAGCGTTCACGGCGGTACCCGTAGCGGACAAACCGCTGGCCGTCGCCTCTTCACCTGCTTCTGGATTAGCTCATGAAGCATGACGGCGAAAGCACCGCTGCGTTTGCCATGCGGGTGAGTGCCAATCAGGCGGAACGCCGTATCAACCTGTGCAGCGAGTACGATTTCATCGTGTGCGGCGCAGGATCTTCAGGGTCGGTCGTGGCACGGCGTCTGGCCGAAAACCTCGATATTTCCGTCTTGTTGATCGAAGCGGGCGGAGATGACGACGCTGCGAGCGTTTCCGAGCCCTCGCTTTGGCCGACCAATCTCGGCAGCGAACGCGACTGGGGCTTCGTCGCGGAACCGAGTTCCCATCTGGCCGGACGGTCGATGCCACTTTCCATGGGCAAGGGCCTGGGTGGCGGATCGTCGGTCAATGCCATGATCTGGGCGAGGGGGCACGCGAACGATTGGGACTTCTTCGCTGACCAAGCGAACGATCCGGCGTGGAATTATGCCGCCGTCCTCGATATCTATCGCCGCATTGAGGACTGGAGTGGTGCTCCCGACCGGCAGCGACGTGGCCGAAATGGTCTGTTCCCGGTCGAGCCTGCGCAGAACGCGCATCCGATTGCGAGCGCCATGCTCAGGGGGGCGGCTGCGGCCGGCATCCCGACGTTCAGCGATCATAACGGCGCATTGATGGAAGGCGCGGGTGGCGCTGCACTCTGCAACCTTGCGGTTCGAGACGGTCGGCGATCGTCAGTGTTTCAGCGTTACGTCGGGCCGGTCATGGATCAGCCCAATCTGACGGTGCTGACGCATGCGACCGTCAACCGCGTTATCGTCGAACGGGGCAGGGCGACAGGTGTCGAGGTAATGCTCGGGAATGAGCATATGCAGTTGCGCGCACGAAGCGAGACGATCCTTTCGCTTGGGGCAATCCACACGCCCAAGGTCCTCATGCAGTCCGGCATAGGCGATGCCGCCATGCTGCGGCAGCATGACATCGACGTCGTGGAACATCTCCCTGGCGTCGGCAGCAACTTCCAGGACCATGTGATGGTGGCCGGCTGTGTCTGGGAGGCTCCGGTTCCGATCGTGCCGCGCAATAATCTGGGTGAGGCCACGTTTTTCTGGAAGAGTGACGATAAGCTCGACACGCCGGATATCCAGACGTTCCTGATCGAGGTTCCGATCGTTGCGCCCGATGCGCTCGAGCAATATGGAACACCGCCTGCTGCATCATGGGCGTTGCTGCCGGGGCTGGTTAGGCCGAAAAGCAGGGGTTGCGTCCGGCTGACCGGTCCTGACCCCAGCGATCCCGTGGCGATCGACGCTAACGTGCTCTCGCATCCCGATGATCTGACGGCACTTGTCCGCAGCGTCGAGCTATGTCGCGATATCGGCAACGGGGCGGCTCTACGCTCGTTCGCAAAGCGCGAGATCATGCCGGGCAATCTCACCGGCGAGGCGTTGCGTGCGTTTGTCCGCAGCACCGCGTCGAGCGTGTGGCATCAATCCGGAACCGCGAAAATGGGGACGGACGGCATGTCCGTCGTAGACTCCGAACTCCGCGTCTACGGGATTGCGAACCTCCGGATAGCCGACGCCTCGATCATGCCGCGGGTGACGACCGGCAACACCATGGCACCCTGCGTCGTGATCGGCGAACGGCTCGCGGCCTTGCTCACCGTTTCCCGACGGTCCGCTGATGTCCCGCATGCGCGGCGTAACCCCGCACTGCGTCATGCGAGCGACGAAGCGCTCGACTTCGCGCACTGATCGGCCACGCCGGCACCGGATTCCCCAAGGTCTGGTGTCGGATCGGAGCCCTCCACCAAGGCGCTTCGACGGCTGCGTTGCGGTGCGTTAATTCAAGGAAACCCTGATGGTCATGTTTCAAGGAAAGTCTGTTCTCGTGCTTGGCGGTAGCCGCGGCATCGGCGCAGCGATCGTGCGGCGTTTTGCGACGGACGGCGCGACGGTGACATTCACCTATGCCGCGTCCCGCCAGGCAGCGGAGCAACTCTCGGCCGAGACCGGCAGCACGGCGATCCTAACCGACAGCGCCGACCATGACGCGGTAATCGCGAGAGTGCGCGAGAGCGGGCCCCTTGATGTGCTGGTGGTGAGTTCCGGCGTCGCCATCGTGGGCGATGCACTGGACCAGGATCCGGATGCGATCGATCGCCTGTTCCGGGTCAACATCCATGCCCCGTATCACGCGGCGGTCGAGGCCGCCCGGCATATGCCCGAAGGCGGACGGATCATCGTGATCGGCTCGGTGAACGGCGACAGGATGCCGTTTGCCGGCGCAGCTTCCTACGCCCTGAGCAAATCCGCGTTGCAAGGCATGGCCCGCGGACTGGCTCGCGATTTCGGGCCACGCGGCATCACGATCAACATCGTGCAACCGGGCCCGACCGACACCGAGTTCAACCCCGAAGATGGGCCGATGAAGGAACTGATGCACGGTTTCATGGCCGTCAAACGTCACGGCCGGCCTGCTGAAATCGCCAGAATGGTTGCGTGGCTGGCGGGCCCGGAAGCCGGTTTCGTGACCGGTGCTATGCACACGATCGACGGTGGGTACGCGGCCTGATCGGTCGCCCACCATGGCGCTGCTGCCATCGGTATCGAGCGTTGCGCAAATACCCGGCAACCGCCGTTTGACCTGTTGCGATCGACATCAGGACCGCCGCCTTTCCAATTCTGCGTCTTCCCTGTGCCGACGCAAAAACCTGCAAAACTTGAGACGTTCAATGTTCGCTGAAAACATCATCGCGTTCGTCATTACGACGACGGCGCTGACCATGGCGCCTGGCCTCGACACCGCGATGGTCCGTCGATCTGCGCTCGCTAACGGCGGTCGCCATGGAGCCTTGACGGCCGTAGGCGTTGCGGCCGGCTGTCTATGCTGGGGGAGCGCTGCGGTGCTGGGTCTGTCGGCATTGTTGCAGGCTTGGCCTCTGGCATTCCTGGCTCTGAAATGGGGCGGTGCCGCGTATCTTGCTTGGCTGGGCGCGCAACTCCTGTTCCGTCCACGCGCGGTGATTGTCCCCGGCCACGTCGCAGCGTCTCCCTCGCCAAAATATGGATCATCCATGTTGCGGGGATTTTCTACGAATATCCTAAACCCGAAAGTCGGTTTGTTCTACGTTTCCTTCCTGACACAGTTTGTTCCACGGGCGGAAGTTGGCAGTAACTATGCTTTTTGGCTAGCGTGTAGTGCTGCTGCTATTGCCCTTGTTTGGTTTACACTTCTTGCAAGTATAACCGCAGCTATCAGGCCTTGGCTTAAAAGCGCACGGGTAGCGAAAGGGCTCGACCGCGTAACCGGTGGAGTATTCCTTATCCTTGGGTTCAAGCTCACTCAGATCGCAAACGCCTGATCCTGGGCTCCTGAATAATAGAGACATGATATGCACGATATTGACCGCCGAGAATTTGGCGCGGGGTTGCTGGCTGCTGCTGCCATTCCAGCATCGGCACGAGCAGCGGCCTCATCATATCCGGATGCCAGATTATGGCATATGGGAACCCGGCCCGAGCGTGAAGGAATGGCGCCCGGCCCGAATGGCCCCGTCTACTACCGGGTTTATGGCAAGGCGGGTGGCACGCCGCTGATAGTCCTGCACGGCGGCCCGGCGGCCGGCGAAATCTACATGAGACCGTATGTAGGGCTAGCCATCGATCGGCAGGTCGTTCTCTACGATCAAACGGGCTGTGGTCGTTCCGCGAAACATTGGCCGGCCGGATGTCTTCTCGCTTGCCGCCTCATCGCCCCGACATATCGGAACATTTCTTGCCCGAGCTGAAAATTGCGCCCGTGACGTCGAAGAACGATCGAAAGCGCTTCGTCGATCTGCCGTTTCACCTTTATCGCGACGATCCGTTCTGGGTACCGCCGCTCAAAAACGAAGCGCTCGGCCTCATCACGCCTGCCAAGAACGGATGGTTCAGCCATGCCGAAGCGCAACTATTCCTGGCATATGAGGACGATCGCGTCGTCGGCCGGATCTCGGCGCACATCGATACCCTGGCGCTGACGATGCCGGCCGAGCACGGCTTCGGACCAGGTGTCGGTCAATGGGGGCTGATGGACGCCAAACGTGAAGACGTATTCGTCGCCCTTCTCGCTCAGGCGGAGAGCTGGTTGCGAAGCCGGGGGATGACGCATGCTCTCGGCCCTATCAGCATGTCGATCTGGGAGGAGCCGGGGCTGCTTGTCCACGGCTTCGATCATTCCCCAACAATCATGATGGGGCATGCGCGACCAGCGTATCAGGGCTGGATCGAGCGGGCGGGATATCAAGCAACCAAGCAATTGCTGACCTATGACCTTGATATCACAAAGGCGTTTCCGAAGATCGTCCAGCGGATCATCACGTCGGGCGAGGCGAACCGCCGCATCCGCATTCGTAAGGTCGACAAATCCAACTTCGTCCAGGAAGCAGCGATCATCCTGGCGATTTTGAATGATGCGTGGTCCGAGAATTGGGGTTTTGTACCGCTTACCGAGCCCGAGATCCGCGACGTTGGGGTAAAGTTGAAACCGATCGTGTTCAACGACCTGATCCGCATCGCCGAACTGGACGGCAAGCCGGTCGCGTTCATGATCACGCTTCCCGATCTCAACGAGGCGATCAAGCCGCTGAACGGATCGCTGTTGCCGTTCGGCTGGGCGAAGCTGTTGCTGTGGCTGCGCCGTCCGAAGGTCCGGACGATGCGCGTGCCGCTGATGGGCGTAGTCAAGGACCTGCAGTCGTCTCGCATGGCAAGCCAGCTGGCTTTCATGATGATCGAATATATCCGTCGTGCCGCAGTCGAGAGATACGGGGCCGCGCGTGCCGAGATTGGCTGGTGCTGCGCGGCGATGAAGGTGAGACAGCAGCGTCAATCAAGATGAGACTCCGTTTGGGGCTGTCGGCGTAGGGCGTAGCCCGGAGCCGACAGCCCCAAACGGAAGCCCTTTCGAAGGGCTTTGGTGGTCGTGACCGGCCTACATCTGGGCTTTTCCTTGGGGGAAGAGCGCAGGTGAGCGGTCGACACGTCAACGATCATCAAACGAGGCTCTTTATGAAACATCGTCAAAGCGACCCGGTGCCCGTGGCAGCGGCCAAGGCCGGTATCAGCCGGGCGACCGCCTATCGACTGCTCAAGGGCGGCAAACTCCCGTCCCAGAAGGCGGAGCCGCGAGGTCGGCGCCGACCAGACCCGCTGGCAGAGATCTTCGACACCGAGATTGTCCCACTTCTCCAGGCGGCTCCCGGCCTGCGGGCCGTTGCCATATTTGAGGAGATGCTTCGCCGGCATTCGGATCTGTCGCCCGGTATCCGGAGGACCCTGGAGCGGCGCATCCGGACATGGCGTGCGCGGCATGGTCAGGACCAGGAAGTCATTTTCCGTCAGACCCACGAGCCCGGCCACATGGGCCTGTCGGACTTCACCGATATGGGCGACCTCGATGTGCCCGTCACGGTCGCCGGCGAGCCGCTCAAGCATCTCCTCTATCACTTCCGGTTGGTCTGGTCGGGTTTCGAGCACGCCCATGTCATCCTCGGCGGCGAGAGCTATGTCGCCTTGGCCGAGGGACTGCAGAACGCCCTGTGGGCGGTAGGCGGCGCGCCACGCCTACACCGCAGTGACAGCCTGTCGGCCGCATTCCGCAATCTCGACGCTGACGCCAGAGTTGACCTGACGCGGCGATATGATGCGCTTTGCGAGCATTATGCGATGGAGCCGACGCGCAACAATCGCGGTGTCGCCCATGAGAACGGCGCTATCGAAAGCCCCCACGGCCATCTCAAATATGCCGTAAACGACGCACTGTTGATGCGCGGATCCGGCGACTTCGACGATTTGACCGCCTATCGCGCCTTCATCGACGAGATCGTCGCGCGCAAGAACCGACGCAACGCGGCTCGTATCGATGCCGAGCGCGCAACGCTGCAGCCGCTCCCGCAGCTTCGCACCGGCGACTATGAGGAGAGCATTGTCCCCGTCACCTCGACCAGCAGCTTCACGCTGAAGAAGGTCTTCTACACGGTCCCGTCGCGCCTCATCGGCCACAGGCTGAGGGTCCGCCTGTATGACGACCGCCTCGATATCTTCCTCGGCGCGACGCGTCTCATGACGCTCCGTCGCGGACGAACGCCCAGCGACGGCAAGCACGGACACGTCGTCGACTACCGGCACGTCATTCACAGCCTGCGGCGCAAACCTATGGCGCTGATGAACCTCGTCTACCGCGACCAGATCTTTCCGCGCGAAGCGTATCGCCGGACATTCGACCGTCTTATCGAACAACTGCCCGAGCGCGTCGCCTGCAAGATCATGGTCGAGTTGCTCTCGCTCGCGCATGAGCGGGGTTGCGAAGCAGAGCTGGCAGATGTTCTGGCAGCGGATCTGGACGCCAGGCGCCTGCCAGACCTCACGCAGCTACGAGCACGCTTCTCACCAGACCCGGCCAGCTTGCCGGTCGTCTCGGTGCAATTGCCCTCGCTTGCCGTCTACGACACTCTGCTGACGGGAGCGGCCGCATGAACCCCGCTGTCGACACCCAGCGCCTCGCATTCATCCTCAACGAACTGCGTCTGCCTGCCATCAAGCAGGCCTGGCTCCAGTTCGCTGAACGCGCCGACAAGGAGGCGTGGCCGGCCACCCGCTTCCTCGCCGCGCTCGCCGAGCATGAGATCGCCGAACGCGACCGGCGACGCATCGAGCGGCACCTGGCAGAAGCACGCCTGCCACCAGGCAAGACCCTCGACACCTTCGACTTCACCAACGTGCCGATGATCTCGAAGGCTCACATCATGGCGCTCTGCGCCGGCGACAGCTGGCTCGAGAAGGGGGCCAACCTCATCATGATTGGCGGACCGGGCGGCGGGAAGAGCCATCTCGCCGCTGCAATCGGCATGGCACTCATCGAGGCGGGCTGGCGCGTCCTGTTCACCCGTACCTCGGATCTCGTCCAGAAACTGCAGATCGCGCGCCGTGAGCTCGCCCTCGAAAGTGCGATCGCCAAGCTCGACAAATATCACCTGCTCGTGCTCGACGATCTCGCCTACGTCACCAAGGACCAGGCCGAAACCTCCGTCCTCTTCGAACTGATTAGCGCCCGCTACGAACGCCGATCAACCCTCATTACCGCCAACCAGCCATTCGGCGACTGGTCGCGCGTATTCCCTGACCCCGCCATGACGCTCGCCGCTGTCGATCGCCTCGTTCATCATTCCACCATCTTCGAGATGAACGTCGAGAGCTACCGACGCCGCGCAGCCCTCCAGCGACAATCAAGCTGAGACACCGTCTGTCGCGGAGCGGCGATCAAGACCAAAGTTGGCCTTGCATTGCCTGTCGCGCCGCGACAATCTCGCTCCCGTCACGGCCGCAGAGTCTCATCCTGATCGCCGCTACTGTCTCATCCAGATCGCCGCTCAATAGGCTGGATCCTCGAAGACAATCAGGGAATGCGATCGATCGCCGAAACGCTCAATGGCCGCGTCAACAAGATGTACACGATCTACGGCAAGTCACTGCTTTGATCGTCAGGTCGTGCAGTACGCACGTTGCGGACAGGGGGGGGCTAAACGGTGATGACCCAAAACCGCCCGAGTGGACGATCGATCGTCCGCACCGACTATTCTATGTCGATCCATTCAGTCCCGACGAACTCGCGAAGGTTACCGCGCTGACGCATCTTGCGGAAGGGTGGCGCAAATGCGCTCAGCGCAGATTGGAAACGCGACGGGTCGAAGACTGGACACCGCGTTTGACCGGGTTCCGAGCTAGCACGAGTAGATGCCTCCCGCACCAGCGTCGACTAAGACAGCGAGTGCGTCATGGATGGAGGCACGATGGCTAAGTTGTCAGGTGGTGGATCTGACTGCTCGGAAGTGAGGTAACGGAGGGGGAGGTCGCTATGCGGATACCCCTGGGCTACCGACGGCGGCCTGCAGACCTTCGAGCAAAGTCTTGACCGTCTTGGGCACGCAATAGACCGGAGTATCGGGTTCGAACCGCCATCCTTCCGACAACGCGCCCGCATCTACGACATCGTAGCCGATCGCATCCAGAAGGCCGACGATCACCTTTTTGGCAGCGGCATCGTCTCCCGCGATTGGCAAGGCGCGGCGGTCGGGCGTGCCGGTCGGCGTTCCATCGCGTTCGATGTCGCCCGCCATGACTGCGTTGAACACCTTGACCACATGCGACGCCGGAAGACGCTGCGCGAGGATCTCACTGGTTGTGATCTCGTGGCGGTCGAGTGCACCAATCGCGCCATCGCGGTCGGGATAGTAGTTGCCCGCGTCGAGCACGATCTTTCCAATCAAGGGCTCGGCCGGGATCGTATCGTAGGCATGCAGCGGGATCGCAACCAGCACGACATCGCCGAACGCCGCAGCCTCGTCCACCGTCCCGCCCTTGCAGCCGATGGTATTGACGGCGGTAAACAAACTCCGCGGCCCCCGGGTATTCGAAATCATGACGTCATAGCCGGCGCGTGTAGCAACGCCCGCAACCGCACGAGCGATATAGCCCGCGCCGATGATACCAATTTTCATGTGATAATCCTCAGTGTTCGTGACCGGGATATCGGAGCGCTGGAATTAATGGCAAGAACTTACGAAAAAGTGCCATACATACCAAAAGGTGCCTGTCTTATGCTTGATCGTCCAACCTGCGATTCCACGATACGCGGTCATTGCGGAGCCACGATGCAGGCTGCGATCCGGTCGATCGAAGGTCGTTGGAAAATGATGATATTATCACATCTCTACTATTCGGCGCGGCCGATGCGACTATCGGAACTCAAGCGCGATATTGATGGCGTCTCGCAAAAGATGCTGATCCAGCAGTTGAGATCGCTCGAGGACGAGCAGATAATCTCGCGAACAATTTATCCGGTGGTTCCACCAAAGGTCGAATATACGCTGACTGATCTAGGTCGAGCCCTTGAACCGGTGCTGGTGTCATTGGTATCGTGGGCCGAGGCGAGAAAAGAGATTCTGCGCTTATGACGTCAGCTAACGCAAAACTCGCTGTCAAAGCTGGCTTTTCCCGCTGCCCTGTCAAAACTGGTCGCTAGCGACTTGGCGCCCCGTAGCTCGAGCCTTTCCAGAAGAGGCGAGAATGTGGTGCGAGGTCAGTTCGTGCAATCTGCCTCTCCCGAAGGAGGGACGTCCGTACGTCAGCCAACTGACGACGTTCGCGAGCTGGTAGCCGGACGTTAAGCGGTCGGAAACCGACGCGGCATCGTTGCTGTCGCCGCACGAGCACGTCCTGGTCCTGCTCGATTCCAGTCGCGGATGGCGTTCGCCACCAAGCCGATTGACCGGTTTGCTGGAATATCGCCGCGGTCGCGTCGGCGGCATCGATCACCTGCGCCGACGACACGCATTTCGCGCCAGCATCGCAACCGCAAATGTCGGCATTCAACTGCGCACTGCTGCGGTTTGCGGCCGCGGCGCTACTGTGTCAGGTCGGTGAAAAGCGAGCGATAATAGGTGACTGCGAGCGGAATGTTGTCGATCGGCGTGCGTTCGTTCAGGCCGTGGCTGAAATCGTCGGACTGCTTGATGAAGATCGGGCTGACGCCGTAGCTCGGCACGCCGACCGAGCGATACCACATCGAATCGCTCGCGCCCGCCGACATGCTCGGGAAGACCGGCACGCCGGGACGGATCTTGCCCATCGCCGCCTTGACTGCGCCGGTCAGGTCGGCGCGTAGCGGCGAGGCGTCGGTCGGGTTCGAGCCTTCGGTGACGTCGCTGAACTTGACGCCGGGGTCGGCCGCGACCTTCGCGAGTTCGGCCATCACTGCCGCAGGCTTCACGCCCGGGAAGATGCGACAGTTGATGTTCGCGGTCGCGCGCTGGGGAAGGGCGTTCAGCGCGTGACCGCCGTTGACCATCGTCGTGACGCAGGTCGTGCCGATCTGGCCGACATACCCCGTGTTGGCGGCGAGCGTCTCGATTGCCTTCGGGTCGGCGGGATTGGCGACGAACGCGCGCATGGCGGCGCCGAGCTCGGGCGTCTGGCGCGGTACGACGCCCTCGAAATAGCCCTTGGTGATCGGCGACAGCTGCGGCGTGAAGCGATAGGCGCCGATCTTCACGAGCGCCGCCGACAACTCGTTGATCGCGTTGATCTTGCGCGGTGCGGACGAATGGCCGCCCGGGTTGGTCATCTCCATCTGGAAGTCGGCATAGGTCTTTTCGGCGGCGCCGATCGTGAAATACTCGGCCTTGCCGTTCTCCGCGTACAGCCCGCCACCGCCGTCGATGTTGAGCGCCATCTCGCTGGCGTTCAGTTTTTCGGCGATCAGCGACGAGGTCTTCATCACCGTTTCTTCGTCACCCGACAGCGCGAGGACGATGCCGCGCTTGGGGGTGTAGCCCGCCTTCTTCATGTCGAGCAGCGTGGCGATCACGAGCGCGGCGTCAAGCTTCATGTCGGTCGCACCGCGGCCGTACAGATAGCCGTTCTCGACCACCGCGGTGAAGGGATCGCGCTGCCAATCGGCGGGCTTGGCCTCGACCACGTCGATATGGCCGGAGACGACGATCGGCTTCAGCGCCGGATCGCTGCCGCGCCAGGTCGCGATCAGGTAGGCGGTATCGTCGACCGGGGTGATCGTCACGTCGTCCGCCGCAAAGCCGCCTGCGACCAGCGTCGCCTTCAGATACGCGGCGAGTTGAGGAGTCTGGTTGCCGGGTCCACGCACGCTGCGGAAGGCGATCATCTTCTTGGCGATTTCGAGACCGTTGGCGGCGGCGGCGGCGGCGGTTCGGGGCTGGGCCTGGGTCTGGGCCGTTGCAGGGATTGCGGCCATCAACGTGGCGCCTGTCAGGAGCAGCTTGAACATCGGTGTCATCGTCGTCTTCCCTAGGGGCGCATCTGCCCGTACCTGATCTGCCTGCGACCCATTGGCCGCAAGTGGTATTTTCGACTAGAACTTAGCGCCCGCGCGCAGGCCGATCGTGCGCGGCGTACTGCTGACGATGTAGGTGCGCTGCGAACACGTTCCGCATTGCTGGAAGCGCGAAAGCTGCGCGCGTTCGTCCCACAAATTCTGGACGAACAGTTCGAGCGTATAACCGGACAGGTCCGCACCGATGGAGGCGTTGGCGGTCGTGTACGCCTTGAGCCGCCCGAAGCTCGCGGCCTGCGCCAGTCGGATATCCGCTGCCGCCGAACTCTGATGCGCGACGAGCCCCTGGATATAGGCCTTTGCCGTGCCGATGGGGACACTGTAGCGCGCCGTTCCGCTTGCTTTGAAGCGCGGTGTAATCGGCAAACGCGTGCCCGTTGGCGCGAGCACATCGGTGCCGTCCCCGCTGCAGGTCTGTGTCGCGCAGAGATCGTTGCGCGTTTTAGCGTCGGTGTAGGCGGCGGCCGCGGTCAGCGACAAGCCGCCTAGCGAGACGTTGGCATCGGCCTCCGCACCCCGGATTCGCGCGTTCGGCCCGTTCTGGATGATCGTGAAGCTGTTCAAGCCAAGGAACGAGAACTGGAACTTGTCCCATGCCTGTTGATAGATCGATGCGTTGAACCGGACACGATCGAACAGCGTCGTCTTCAAGCCCAGCTCATAATTGGTCAGGAAGTCTGCATCATACGGCGCAACGTCGCCGCGGCGGTTGATCCCGCCCGGCCGAAAGCCGCGCGAGAAGGTGGCATAGGCCATGACCCGATCGCTCGGCTTGAAGGTCAGGTTGAAGCGGTAGGTCGCGCCCTGTCCCTGCGTCTTCTTCGGCACGAGGCCGGTCGTGGTGTAGGTCGCCAGATTGGTACAAGGCGAGCCCGATACCGCCGCCGGCAGAAGTGTGGAGGTGTCGCCGCCGTTCAGATACGCTTCGCGCAAGGTCTGGCCGTTCGCGAGATAGCAACCCGCGACGCCGGTCTGGCTGCTACCCGCGGCGTTGAACGGGGTTGCGGTGAAGGGGCGACCATCGTCCGGATCGACCGCGGGATTGCGCCCGAACCCGTAGAAGCCGATCAGCGAATTGTCGTAGATGTAGGCGCGGCCGCCGGCGGTTGCCGTCAGGTTCGGCAGGATGTCGAAACTCGCCTCGCCGAACATCGCGTAATCCTTGTCGACGCGCTCCTGCTTAGTGAGCCATAACGTGCCCGGCGAGCCGTTGACCGATACCGCCGTGCCGAGATTGGCGATCTGGTAATCCTGGAAGATCGCGTTGGTCTGCCGCTGGTAGAACGCGCCGGCGACGATCCGGAACCGGTCCTCGACTGGCGACGCGACGCGCAGTTCCTGGCTGGTCTTCTTGAAATGATCGGTGCCGATGATCTTCTGCCGCGGGTCGATCGTCCGGCCGGCATTGTCCTGGTAATAGAAATAGCCCGCCAGCCCCCCGACTGAGGAATAGGCCGAGTCATAGGCTTCGGCGTAATCGGTATAGTCGCTCGACGTATAGGTCTTCCGGTCGAGATACGCGCCGGCATAGGTCACGTCCCAGTTGCCGACCTTGCCCTCGATCGTCAGCGCGCCCTGGATGAAGCGATCGCGGCGGAATTCGGGGAAGAAATGCTGGACCTGGAGATCGCCGACCTTGGGATCATAGCCATAGGTGCCGTGGTTGCGCTGTTCCTGGTACAGCACGGTCGGCGTCACGGTCCAGTTGCTGTCGAGATCGACCTTGAGCGCCGCGCGGCCACCATAGGTCTCGGTATCGTTGTAGTTCTTCTTCACGAAGGCCGCATTGTCGACGACGATACCGCCATTGGCCGACTTGCACGACGTCGCGGTCGGTTCCGGCAGATAGCTGCGGCACCCGGCGACGTTGTCGATGAAGCCGGCATCGCGCTGGTAGAATGCGACGACGCGCAGCGCGGCGGATTGCGACAACGGCATGTTGAGCATGCCCTCGATCTTGCTGCCGATGCCGCCCGATTTGACGCTGTTCACCTCGCCATCGACGCGGCCGTAGAAACCGCTGGTGTCGGGCTTGTTCGTGATGATGCGGATCGTGCCGGCTTCGGATGAGGCGCCGTACAGCGTGCCCTGCGGTCCGGCGAGGCTCTCGATCCGAGCGATATCGTAGATATGGACGTCGAGCGTACCGCCGATCGTCGTGACTGGCTGCTCGTCCAGATACGTGCCGACCGAGGGCAGCGGGCCCGAATGGTTGCCGTCGCCACCCGACGCGACGCCGCGCATGTAGACGACGGTCGACCCGGGCTGCGTCGTCTGGAACGACACCGAGGGTAGCAACTGCGTGTATTGGTTGAAGTTCGAGATGTTGAGATCGTCGAGCCGTTTGGTGCCGATCGCCTGGATGCTGATCGGGACATTCTGGATGTTCTGGTCGCGCTTCTGCGCCGTGACGACGATGTCGCCTTCATATTCGCCAGCCTGTGGCGCAACTGCGTCCGGGGCTGGCGCGGCGGTTGGGGCGGTCTGCGCGAATGCCGGCATGATGATCGCAGACGACGCCAGGAGCGATGCGATCACTACGCCACGATCGATTATGTTCATGCTCGTTGCCCCCACGACGATTTGTGCCCGCAACCTGTGTTGCGGCGCAACAAACGTCAAACGAAGCTTCGGGCGCAAAGAGATTTTATGACGCATCCGTGACGTTTTCGTCACGGGTCAGTTGACAGCGGCGAGTCCGAGTGCCGATCGTAGCGGCCCAAGCCACTGATCATAGGGGCGCCAGGCATCGACGCCGTCGCGGTTGATCGGCCGGCGGACCTGTTCGGAACTGGCGGTGCGAACGGCGCGCTCGGTCTCGTGGAAGGCAAGGCAGGCGGGTTCGAACTCCAGTCCACAAGCGGCCAGCAACGCACGGACTTCGACCTCGGTATTCTCGAGCAGCGCCTCATGATCGACGCGGTGAACGCGGCCCGGCAACACCGCGTCGACATGCGTCATTAGCCGGACATAGTCGCGATAATAGCGGCCGAGATCGTCGAGCGCATAACTGAAGGTTTGCCCCCGCGCGTAATGCTGCTTGAAGTTGGAGAAGCAGCAGTCGAGCGGATCGCGGCGGGCGTCGATGATCCGGGCATTGGGTAGTGCGAGGTGGATCAGCGGCAGATGCGCCCAGTTGTTGGGCAGCTTGTCGATGAAGAACGGGCGATCGGTGCGGCGCTGGATCGCCGCGCGGCGCAGATACTCCTCGCCGATCTCGCGCAGGGCGTTCGCGGGGAGGGCGGCGAGGTCATCCGGATAATCTGCGATGCGGCGGGCGAGCGCAGGTATGTCCGGGAGTTCGGTGGTGCCCTCGACCAGACTGTGGCTGGCGAGGATCTGTTCGATCAGCGTCGAGCCTGCGCGCGGCATGCCCAGGACGAAGATCGGATCCGCGGCGGTGCACCCCTGGCCGCGGCGTGCGCCGAGGAAATCTGAGGTCAGCAGCGCAATGCTGCGATCGACGAACGCGGTGGTCTCGTCGGCGTCGTACACGATCCGGGTCCTGCGCAGCGCGTTGCCGGCGTCGTAATGCGCGAACGACCGCACCGGATCGCGCCGGTCCTCGAACGCCTTGCCGAGGGCGAAATCGAGATGGAAGCGGTCTTCGACGTCCAGATCGTCGCGTGCAAGGGCGGCCTCCATCGCCGTGATATCGGCGTCGTCGAACCGCACCGTCTTCAGGTTGGCGAGGCTCCACCACGCATCGCCGAGCGTCGGCAGCAGCGACAGCGCGCGGCGATACGCGGCGATACCGTCGTCGCGTCGCCCGACGGTCTTCAACATATGGCCGTAGCTCAGCCACACGCGCGGCTGGCTTGGCGCATCGTGCAGCACCTTCTCATACAGCGCGATTGCGTCCTCGAATCCACCCAGCCGACCCAGTGCCGCGGCCTTGAGATTGGCGTGACCGGGATTGTCGGGTTCGTCGGCGATCACGGCGTCGAGCAGCGTCAGTGCCTCGGGCGCACGGTTCTGGCGGTACAGGACGAGCGCAAGGTTCGCGCGCGCCGCGGTGAAGCCGGGCGCCAGTTCGACTGCACGACGCAGCAGCGTCTCGGCATCCTTGTACCGCCCGATCCGACCCGCCAGCTCGGCCAGCATCCGGATCGCCCGCGCATCGAACGGATCGCGCTTCAGGTAGGTCTTGAGCAGCGGTTCGGCGACATGCAACTGGTTGTCGTGCAGCGCGAGCGCGGCCTGCATCAGGTCGCTCGGCCAGCGATGGTTTGGTGTCGGCGCCATTACCTCGACTGTCGGAGCCGACCATGTCGGCGTCAAGCGCGAAGGTCGCGCGGCAACAGCATAGCGAGCGAAGTCGTGTCGGAAGACAAAATGTGGGGGGCGCGGTCGCACCCCCCACTCACGTCAGTATTTTACCCGCAGACGCGTGTAATAGAAGCCGCCGTTGAAGCCGAACGGGCCGCCACCGCGCGGATAGACCTGACCGTCGGACGTGCCGCCGGTGAGGGGATAGATCTGGACCGTTCCGTTCGCGGCAAGGCGATCGGGGTGTTCGTCGGTAAAGTTCTGCGCGCCGATCGACAGCGTGAAATGCTCGGCGAAGACATAGCTCACTTCGAGATCGGTGACGAACTTGCCGCCGAACACTTGGTTCGGCGTCGCCCCGGTCACGACGCCATTGGTAAGGATGTTGGTGACACCGTAATCCTGCGCTGCGGTGAACGAACTGTAGTAATTCTCTCGGACGTTGAAGCTCAGATTGTCCAGCGACCAATTGGCGTTGAAGACGATACGGTGCTTCGGTGCCAGGTTCTCCGCATCGATGAGGATGGGGAAATTGATGACACGCGCGTCGTATTCGGTGACCTTGGTCTTGTTGTAATTATACGCCAGCGAGAAATTCAGCTGCGCATCGCTGAATTTCGTGCGGTAGGTGCCGACGACGTCGACGCCACGCGTCCGTGTCTTGAAGCCATTGGTGAAATACTGCACCTGGCCGTCGACGCCAACGGCTTGTAGTGCCGGTTGCGCCGCGACCGCTGCTGCGGTGACGATGAAGGGTGACGTCAGGCCGATGCGGTTGCGCAGGTCGATCTGGTAGCCGTCGACCGTGATCGTCAGGCCTCGGACGGGTTCCAGGATGACGCCCAGGCCATAATTGGTCGACTTCTCGGGCGTCAGAGGTTCGGCGCCGTAATATTGCGCGGGCGCGCTGTTGACCGGATAGGTGCCCGCCTGGAACGCGTTGCCGCCGTTGAACGAGGTCGTGACGATCGAGACGTTCGACTGGCCCGGCGACGGCGCGTGGAAGCCGGTGCCGAAGCTGCCGCGGACCGAGAACCCTTCGACGAACTTGTAGAGCGCGTTGACCTTGCCGACCCAGGCGCTGCCGAACGTGTTGTAATGCTCGTACCGGCCCGCGGCGCCGACCGTCAGCGCTTCGGTGAGATCGGTTTCGAGGCCGACATAGGCGGCATAGGCCTTCTGGTCGAACTTGCCTGCGGTGGCCGGGCTGGTGCCGGCATAGCCGCTGGCACCGACGCCCTGCGCCGCGGTCGAACCGGAGGCGGTGTACACGCCCGGCGCGGTCAGCGTGTAGAGCCGCTGCGCGACCGCATAGGGACCGGCCGCATAGGACTGCGTATCGCCCGCGGTCTGCTCGTAGGTCTCCTTGCGGAATTCGCCGCCGGCCGAGATCGTCAGCGGCGCTGCGAGTCCGAGGTCTGCCGCATAGGTGAAGTCGGCGTTGAAGTTCACTTCCTTCTGGATCAGGTCGCCGAAATCGAAGCTCGTCTGCGTCGCTGGCCCATAGGAGAAGTTGGCCGAATCATACATCGACAGCGACAGCTTGTTGCGGGCCAGCGTACCCGACAGGTCGTAGCTGAAATCGCCGCTGGTGCCCTTGTACCCCAGCACGCCGTAGAGTTCCTGAGATTTGCCGACGAAGCGCGGCGTGAAACCGGCGGGATATAGCGTGCCGAAACGGAAGGTGTTGCCGTCCCGCACGAAACCGCCAGTCGGGCAGGTCGCGTTGCCAGCCGGGCAGGGAGTCAGGAAGAACGTGTTGTTGAATGCGCCGTTCGCACCCTGATTGCGGACCACGCCGGCTGAATCGACCGCCGTGCTGCTCACCGGTGCACGATAGTTGAAGCTCTGGTTGCCCTTGCTCTGCGCGAAGTTGCCGAAGAAATAGAGCTTGCTGTCGGGGGTGACGTTGATCGCCGCGTTAAGTACCGATTTGAATCCGTGCGAGGGCGAATTGCCCCAGATCTGCACCGGACCGGGGAAATTGGGCAACTGCGGCGCGAGCGCCGGGAAGTTCTGCGCAAAGTTCGCCGCCGATGGCCGGGTCCGGCCACGGCTGGTCTGTCCCTCGTCGACATATTCGCCGGTCGCATTGATGAAGCCCCAGTCGCCCTTCAGACCGGCATTGCCCGCGATCTGGTAGCTTTCGCCATCGCCAGCATAATATTGCCCGGCCCGGCCGACCAGTTCGATCCCCTGATCCTCGCGCAGGCCGTAGTTGAGCACGCCGGCGATCGCGTCCGAGCCATATTGCGCGGTGGCGCCTTCGCGCAGCACCTGGAGATTGCCGATCGCGAGCGAGGGAATCGCCGAGATGTCGGGCCCTTGCGCACCGCGGCCCAACCCGGTGTCGCTGCCGCCATACACCTGCACCAATGCCGAACGATTGTAGCGCTTGCCGTTGAGCATAACCAGCACCTGGTCGCCCGACAGGCCGCGCAGCGATGGCGACCGCACGAAGGTCGATGCGTCGGAGATCGAGTTCTGGCCGGCGTAGAACGACGGGACGATGTTCTTCAGCGCATCGATCATGTTCGCCGCGGGTTGAGTCGTCAGGTCGGCGGCACTGATGATGTCGACGGGCGAGGGGGAGTTGGCAAGCGTACGGTCAGTACGGCGCGTACCGAGGACGAGAATGTCGCTTGCTGGTGCGGCCTCGGCGGGTGCTACCGCTTGCGGACTCGTATCCTGCGCAACCGCCGTCGCTGCGTCCTGAGGGTCATTTCGTTCGGCTGCGAACGCGGCCGAACCCGATAATAGTGCAACCGCCAATGCGACGGTCGAGGTCGTGTATCTGATCATCTGAAACCCCCGTAAGAAACCTGGCTCTTCAGAAGCCTTCTCCAGATGTTCCCGTTCTCGACCGTCGATTATGCTCGGCGTGCCGAAACGCTTTTTGATCAGCCCTGCGAATGTCGTGGCGGTGTCGTTTCACGCACCGTCATCTTGCAACAGACGGCCATAGTGAACCTCGTTTAACAACTGAAAATGTTAATGCATGTCATTCAGCTGTAACGACGTTGCATTTTTGCACCACTTTCAGGGGCGTGTGTCTTGAGGTCGGCGGCGCTTATCTGTTTCAGGCGACTGACGACTTAGTTCGGGACCAATGCTTCCGGCGCGGTTGGTTGGTAACCTGCACGGCATCATTCTGCCAACGCGGCGGTTCATTTGTGCGATGCCAATCGGTAGAGTCTGACCGCCTACGGGCGCGCGCCTCAGAGAAGCCGTGATCGGCACGGGGCCTAATACCAAGCGATGGCAAGCTCCGTGGCCTGTCCAATCGGCTCAGTCGATCGCTGTCATCAAGATCCCCCGTTTCGCCCGGTTCGGCTTCTCGTTCAGGGACGGCACTGGCCGCACGTCCTGTGCGGGTGTGCCGCATTGCCGGCACGCGAGAACTAGGGGTATTCATGACGAATTCGACGAGCCGCCAGATGCTGGTGGCCATGTTGCTGACCGCCGCCTCGGCCAGCGCAATGATCCAACCGGTCGCCGCGCAAACGATAGCGCCAGCCGACACACAGGCGGAGACCCGGATGACCACCGCAGCCGCGCCGGTCAGCGCCGGTAAACCCGCCCTCGCACAGGCCGGTGTTGCCGGCACCGTCGATGCTAAGGGCAATTCCAGCAGCATCACCGCGCCGCAGATGACGCGCGACAACGGCGCACCGATCGGCGAGAACCGTCATTCGAAGGCCGCCGGCGATCTCGGTCCGGTCGTCCTCGAAGACACGACGCTGATCGAGAAGCTCGCCCGCTTCGACCGCGAGCGCATTCCCGAGCGCGTCGTCCATGCCCGCGGCACCGGCGCACTCGGCCAGTTCACCGCGACCGCGAGCATCGCCGACATCACCAGCGCCTCGCTGTTCGTACCGGGCAAGCAGACCCCGGTGTTCGTCCGCTTCTCGACCGTCATCCACCCGTCAGGCAGCCCTGAGGGCATGCGCGACCCACGTGGTTTCGCGACCAAATTCTATACCGACCAGGGTAATTGGGATCTGGTCGGCAACAACCTGCCGATCTTCTTCATCCGCGACGCGATCCAGTTTCCGGACATGATCCATTCGCTCAAGCCCTCGCCGATCACCAACAAGCAGGATCCGAACCGCCTGTTCGACTTCTTCTCGGCCACGCCCGAGGCGACCAACATGCTCGCGCACGTCTATTCGAACCTCGGCACGCCCGCGTCGTACCGGACGATGGACGGCAACGGCGTGCACGCATTCAAGCTGGTCAACGTGGCAGGCGAGACGATCTTCGCCAAATTCCGCTGGATCAGCCGGCAAGGCGTCAAGAACCTCAACGGCGCGCAGGTTGCGACCGCATCGTGGAACTACCTGACCGACGACCTGTACGGCGAGATCGCCAAGGGCAATTTCCCCACCTGGGACCTGATGGTGCAGACGATGAAGGCGTCGGAATTCGCCAAGCTGTCGTACAACCCGTTCGACGATACCAAGGAATGGCTCGACGTGCCGTTCAAGAAAGTCGGCGAGATGGTGCTGAACAAGGTGCCCGACAATTTCTTCGAATGGACCGAGCAGTCGGCGTTCGCGCCGTCGAACATGGTGCCGGGGATCGAGGCGTCGCCCGACCGCATGTTGCAGGGACGTCTGTTCTCGTACGCCGATACGCAGCGCTATCGGCTTGGCGCGAACGCACTCCAGTTGCCGGTCAATCGGCCGCGTGCGCCGGTCGTCAACAACTACCAGGACGGCCAGCTCGACCACGGCACGCGCTCTTCGGACGTGAACTATTTCCCGGCACAGACTGCGGCAAAGACGACCGCGGCGGGCTATCGCCAGTCGACGTACAAGGTCGACGCGGTGGTTGACGCGAAGCCGGTCTCCAGGACGGACAATTTCGCCCAGGCGGGTACGTTCTACCGTGCGTTGAAGGCGCAGGACCGGACCGACCTCGTCACCAACCTTGCGGGCGACCTGAACGTCGTGACGTCGGCGCGGACGAAGACGATCATGGTCAGCTATTTCTATCAGGCGGACCAGGAGTTCGGCACGCGCCTCGCCACTGCGGTCAACGTGCCGATGGCCGACGTGTCGCGTGCCGTTGCGGAGTACCGCGCTGCCAATCCGGCGCAGACCGCCCGTCGCTAAAAGCGGGCAGGGGGCGCGGGGTCATCCGTGCCCCCTTCAATTCGGCTTTCAAGAAACGAGACTGACGATGCTGATATTCTTCGCGGCGCTCGCCGCCGCCGTGGCACCGCAAGCCGAGACCGCCAACCGCCCGGCATTGCCTCCGGTTGCCGCGCCATCGCCGGAACGCCGCCAGCAATTGCTGTTCGATGCAGCCCGGCTCGGCCGCACCGACATGATCGATCCGCTGCTGAAGGGAGGCGCGGACATCAACGCGTATGACGACCGCGGTTTCACGCCGGTGATCCTCGCGGCGTATAACGGGCAGGCGGCCACACTCGACGTGCTGATCGCCAAGGGCGCGGACGCGTGTCGTCCGGACCGCGACCAGGGCAATACTGTGCAGATGGGCGTCGCCTTCAAGGGCGAGGATGCAATCGCCGCGCGCCTGCTTAAGGCAGGATGCGACGTCGACACGCGCAACAATGCCGGGCAGACTGCGCTGATGATGGCATCGCTGTTCAACCGCACGCGGCAGGTCGACATGCTGCTGGCCGCCGGTGCCGACCGCACGATCAAGGACGCTGCGGGGCGCTCGGCAAGCTCGGTGGCGGCGGATCAGGGCAACGCCCCGATGGCCGCGCGGGTGAAGCACTAGGCGCTTCCACCCGTCGTTCCGCACGTGCCGGTTGTCGGCACGTGCGGCCGGTTGCCGGCCTTCAGTTACGGACGGTTGTCGAGTTCCGGAACACCGCTGTTGTGGTCCGCCTAAGCGGCGAGGAACGTTGGCCAACGCTGCCGGAACGCATCGATATGTTCGTAGCGTTCGTCGAGCGGCACCGCGTTCACCTTGAACTTCGAGAACGACTCAGTGTCTTTCCGATCGATCGTGGCCCCGGGTGATCATATCGTCCGAGGCCTCCATCCGCCGAACCGTGCGTAGAGCGTCGGCAGGACGAAGAGCGTCAGCAACGTCGCTGAGATCAGTCCGCCGATGACGACGGTCGCCAGCGGCTTCTGCACCTCGGCGCCGGCTCCGTGGCCGAGCGCCATCGGTACGAAGCCGAGGCTGGCGACCAGCGCCGTCATGGCCACGGGGCGCAGTCGGGCGAGTGCTCCGTCATGCGCCGCGCGTGCCCTGTCCATGCCCTCTGCCATCAGGGCGTGGATCGATGACACCATGACCAGACCGTTGAGCACGGCGATCCCCGACAGCGCGATGAAGCCGACCGCAGCCGAAACCGAGAACGGCATGCCGCGCAGCCCGAGCGCGAGCACGCCGCCGACCAGCGCGAGCGGCACGCCGGTGAAGACGATCACCGCGTCGCGGACCGAGCCGAGCGCACCGTAGAGCAGCAGCATGATGACCGCGAAGCAGACAGGTACGACAAGGAGCAGCCGATCGCGTGCGGAAGCGAGGTTCTCGAACTGCCCGCCCCATTCGACATAGGTGCCGGGCGGAATCTTCACCTGTTGATCGATTTCGGCGCGCGCGTCGGCCACAACACCGGCGACGTCGCGGTCGCGGACGTTCGCCTGGACGACGACATGGCGCCTGCCGTTCTCGCGGCTGATCTGGTTGGGGCCATCGACGACCGCGATGTCGGCAACGGTCGAAAGCGGCACGAAGCCGCCTGCGGACGTCGGCACCGGCACCTGCGCCACTTGGGTCAGGTCGGAGCGCGACGCCTCGGACAAGCGAATCACGACCGGGAAGCGGCGGTCGCCCTCGAAGATCAGGCCCGCCTCGCGCCCGCCGATCGCCGCCGCAACAGTATCCTGCACGTCCCCCGCCGTGACGCCGATCCGCGACATCGCCATGCGGTTCGGCCGGATGTCGAGCATCGGCAGGCCCTCTGTCTGCTCGACGCGGACATCGACGGCGCCGCGTGTCTTGCGCAAGATGTCGGCGATGCGGTCGGCGGCGGCGTTCATGCCGCCGATGTCGTCGCCGTAGACCTTGACCGCGATGTCGCCGCGCACGCCGGCGATCAGCTCGTTGAAGCGCATTTGAATCGGCTGGGTGATCTCGTACGCGTTGCCGGGCAGCGTCGAGAGCCGCTGTTCGATCCGTTCGACCAGCGCCTCCTTGGCGAGGCCCGAGTCGGGCCATTCGGCCCTAGGCTTCAGGATGACGAAGGTGTCGGTGGCGTTCGGCGGCATCGGATCGCTTGCGATCTCGGACGTGCCTGTGCGCGAGAAGGCGAAGCGGACCTCGGGCTGTCGCGCGAGTATCTTCTCGACCTGGAACTGCATCGCCTGGCTCTGGTCGACCGACGTGCCGGGAATACGCACCGCCTGGACGAGTATGTTGCCCTCGTCGAGCTGTGGCAGGAATTCTTGGCCGAGCGTGGCGAAGGCGACGCCTGCGATCGCCAGCGCGCCGACCGCGATCCCGAGCGTCACGCTCGGGCGGCGCATCGCCTTGCCCAGCTCCGGCTCATAGCGCCGACGCAGCCAGCCGACGATGCGGCTCTCCTGTTCGTCGACCGGCCTGCTCAGCCCTATCGCGATCGCGGCAGGCACGAACGTCATCGACAGTATGAAGGCGAAGACGAGGGCGATGATCACAGTCAGCGCCATTGGTTCGAACATCTTGCCCTCGACGCCGGTGAAGGTCAGCAGCGGGGCGTAGACTAGAATGATGATGGCCTGACCGTAGACCGATGGCCGGATCATCTCGCGTGCCGACGCGGCGACCAGGTCCAGACGGTCTCGAAGCGACAGCGGCCCGTCCCTGCCATGCTGTGCCTCGCCCAACCGACGCAGGGCGTTCTCGACGATGATGACGGCCCCGTCGACGATGAGGCCGAAGTCGAGCGCCCCCAGACTCATGAGGTTAGCCGACACCCCGGCCTTCAGCATGCCGATGCTGGTGAGCAGCATCGTTACCGGGATCACCAGCGCCGCGATCAAGGCCGCGCGAAAATTGCCGAGCAGCACGAACAGGACGACGATCACCAGCACGGCCCCTTCGGCAAGGTTCCCGGCAACGGTTGCGATCGTCGCGTTGACCAGTTCGGTGCGGTTAAGCACTGGCTTCACCACGACATCGACGGGCAGCGCGCGGCCGATCTGGTCCAGCCGCTTGCCCACGCCGGTCGAGACGGTGCGGCTGTTCTCACCGATCCGCATGACCGCGGTGCCGACCACGACTTCGTGGCCGTTCTCCGATGCCGACCCCATGCGCAGCGCCTGCCCGGTACGGACGGTGGCGATCTGGCTGAGCAGGATCGGCACGCTCTCGCGCGTCGCGACGACGGTGCGGGCGAGTTCATCGGCGTTGCGGATGCGGCCGTCGGCGCGGACGGCTAGACCTTCGCCGTTGCGGTCGACGATGCCCGCGCCCGCGCTCGTATTGTTGCGTTCGAGCGCGGTGGCGAGGTCGTTCAGCGTGATCTTCATCGCAGCCATCCGCTGGATGTCGGGAACGACGAGATATTGCTTGGTGTAGCCGCCGAGGCTGTCGACGCCAGCGAGACCCGCGGTGCTTTTCAGCTGCGGCGTGACGATCCAGTCCTGCACCGTGCGCAGATAGGTTGCCTTGTCGGGCTCGCTGACGAGATGATCGCCTTCCGGCGTGATGTAGCTGCCGTCTTTCTGCAGGCCGGGCTCGCCGTTCCGGTGGTTGACCTGGTCGAGTTCGCGATATTCGACCGTCCACATGAAGATGTCGCCAAGGCCGGTGGCGATCGGCCCCATCTCGGGGGTCACGCCATCGGGCAGATCGGCCTCTGCGGTCCGCAGCCGTTCCGCCACCTGCGATCGCGCGAAGTAGATGTCGGTTGTCTCGTCGAAGACGGCGGTGACCTGCGCGAACCCGTTGCGGCTGAGCGACCGCGTGTATTCGAGACCGGGAATACCGGCGAGCGCGGTCTCGACCGTGAACGCGACCTGTTTCTCGATCTGGTCTGGCGAGAGGGCAGGCGCGACGACGTTGATCTGGACCTGGTTGTTGGTGATGTCGGGGACGGCGTCGATCGGCAGGTGCTGGATGGCGAAGACACCGGCGAGCGATGCTGCGAGCGTCAACAGCAGGACGAGCCAGCGCTTCTCGACCGCAAAGGTTACGATACGGGCCAGTGGGGAGCGAACGGGCATGACTTAATCCTCGTCCTTCGCAGCGCCCTTGCCGAGTTCGGCCTTGAGCGTGAACGAGTTGGTGGAGGCGATGCTCTCCTCGCCGGTCAGGCCGGCGGTCACGGTGACCGCACCGCCATTGGTGCGGCCGAGCGTCACCGGCGTTGCTCGGAAGCCGGTTGCGGTGCGGACGAACACGTGCGGCCGGTCGCCGATCATCTGCACGGCGGCGGAGGGCACGGCGACGCTGCGGTCGCCGCCGGCCGGAAGCAGGACCGAGACGCCGACGTTCTCGCCGACGCGCCACGTGCCGCCGGCGTTGTCGATCGTGGCGATCACGGGGACCAGGCGCGTGGTCTCGTCGAGGATCGGCGAGACGAAGGTGACGCGGCCATCCTGACGGCGGCCGGCGGATGTCACCTCCACGCGTGCGCCAGGCTTTACGCGTCCGGCGTCCGCAGGCACGAGCGACATCGTCACCGATACCTTGCCGAGGTTGGCGACGCGGAAAAGCTCGGCATCGGCCGCGATCTGCTGGCCGAGCGTGGCGGACCGGGCGATCACCTGACCGGCAATGGGCGAGCGCACCGCAATGCGGTTGAGCGCACCGCCGCCGCCGCCGGTAGCGGACAGTTGCTGCCGCGCGAGACGTAGCGCGATGCTGGCCTCGGTCGCGGCGGTTCTGGCGGCGACGAGATCCTGCTCGGGGGAAACGCGTTCTGCGAAGAGCCGCTGCTCGCGGCGAAGGTTCGACTGCGCAAGCGCTGACCGAGCACCGGCCGCCTCCACCTCGGCATTGAGCGAGGCTGCCTCGCGGCTTTCGATGATCGCCAGCGTCTGGCCGCGCCCCACGGACTGACCGAGATTTCGAGTGAGCGAGACCAGCCGGCCGCCGATCGTGGCGGATACGATCTGCACGCGCTGCGGATCGCCCTCGATCGTCGCCGGCAGCTCGATGGCGCCTGCCACGCCCCCCACCGTCGGGCGGGTGACCTCGATACCGGCATCGGCGATTTGACGAACCGACAGAGTGGCGGCGGCGGGATCACCGGCGCTTCCATCCTTTCCGTCACTCGCTTCGGCGCTGGCATTAGTCGCCTGTTCGGGCGAGCGTCCGCAGCCGGCGACCGCTAAGGCGATGGCGAAGGGCGCGATCGCCCGCGTGATGATGGTCATCGATCGGTGTCCTTGGGCGAAGGCGCGTCGGCGGTGAGTCGCTCGAGGCGGGCCTGTGCGTCATGATAGGCGGCCAGCGCGTCGATCGCGGCCGTCCGGGTTTCGAGGAGCGTTCGTTCGGCGTCGAGCAGATCGAGCTGGCCGAATTTGCCTTCGCGGTAGCCGATGCGCGCGATCCGTGCGGCCTCCTGAGCGGCGGCAAGGGCAGGGCCGGCAGCGTTGCGTGCCGTTGTGGCAGCGTTCGCGGCATCGGCTTGCGCGGTCCCTATGTCCTGTTCGGCATCAAGCAGGGCGATGCGGCGCAGCGCGTCCGACTGGTCGCGCTGCGCGTCCGCCACGGCGACGACCGAACGGCCGCCGTTGAACACGGTAAGCGGGATCGAGACGCCAAAGACCGCCGCGATGTCGTTGGTCTGCTCCAGCCTGCGGGCGCTGGCACTGAGCGTGAGATCCGGCACGCGCTGGCTCCGCGCGAGGCGGACCTGCGCCGTGGCCGTGTCCAGATCGGCGCGCGCGGCGGCGGCGGTCAGCGTACTCGCGCCGCCGGGAGCCGGGAACTGGCGGATCGAATCCACGTGCTGGAACCAGGCGTCGTCGAGCGTTCCGACGGGTATGCCGAGAAGACGGGCGAGGTTCGCGGACGCGACGGCGGCGGAACGCTCCGCGCGCTCCAAGGCGCTGTCGGCGGTCACGCGCGCGACATCGGCCCGCTGCTCCTCGAGCGGCGACGCCCGACCGGCCTGGACCCGCACCATGGCGGCGCGAAGGACCTCTGCGGCGATACCGAGCTGATCCCGGGCGATGGCGAGGCGGCGCTTCGCGGCAATGGCGACGACGTAGGTCTGCGTGACGCGCAGGCGGAGGTCTGCGCGGGCGATGTCGGCCTGCAGACCGGCGCGGCCGATCTGCGCCTCGGCGAGCGCGATCCGGGCGCCGCGCTTGCCGCCGCGTTCGAGTGGCAGGGCGAGGCCGACAGTCGTCTCTGACGAACGCAGTCCCTGATAAATGCCGGACCCGGCGACGTTCTCGGTCTCGGCGACGATCAAAGGGTTCGGTCGAAGCGCGGCAACGCGGCGCTGCGCCTGGGCGGCGCGGACTCCAGCAGATGCTGCATCCTGGAATGGCGAGGTTGCGCCGGCGCGGGCGAGCGCCTCGGCGAGCGTAAGGACCGGTTCCGCCGGGGACGGTGGACTGGTCTGAGCCTGCAGCGGCGATGCGCAGACCCCTGCGGCGATGACGGCCGCGATGATGCGATGCATTGGGATGCTCCTGACGAGGTGGACGCGGGCGCGCACGGCGCACCCGACCGACGCGTCAGGCCTGTGGCGGTCTCAGAGCGGTGTCGGCATCGCGGCCGAAGAGCGTGGCGTCGGCAACGGAGGCGAGCATCGAGCCGGCCGGGGTTCTCGTGTCGGAAAGCGTGTCGGCGTCCGGCGCACTCATGTGGTGCGCGTGGCAGCTGCCATGATGGTGCGGATAGCCCTTGTCGGCGTCAGCCGCGACCTGATCCCCGTCGCCATCGACATCCGACGCCACGTCGTACTGGCTAGTCTCGATGCATCCGCCGACTTCAGCCGCATGCGCCACCCCGACCCACGCGGTCAGGACGAGCATCAGACAGGCAAGGAAGGGCAGCAACCTACGCATCGATGTTTGAACTAGCAGACAATGGGGGTGCTGTAACCGGGCACAGCGCCATCGCCTTTTGCCCAACATCCGCGCATCGGCAACCGCTTAGCGAGCCAGCGACGTTCCGGACCGTCAGCGGCCGGACCGCGACGCCCGAGGCGGCCACCCGGTCGATGCTGGTCCGCCTGCTCGTGCTCGCGGTCGACGCCCTGCTCGAACGGCTGACGTGCAGCTGCCTGATGCGGCACGAGTCATTGCCGATTACCGCGCACGAACTTCGAACGCCGATAGCGGTCGCGGTCGCGGTCGCGGTTACGCGTCGAGGCGGTGGACGACGCGGCGTTGCGCAGGACGCTTTGCGGCGACCTGGATACGCTGGCCGGATTGTGAAGCAGGTCCTGGTACTTACCGAGCTGGAAACCGTCGCGCTGGATGTCGCGGCACCAGTCCGATCTTGTTTAGATCGCGGCCGACGGTGTCGCGTCGATCGCCCCGCCGGCATGCCGATATCGGGCAGACCGATCGCGCCTTTCGACGGGCGCACACCGCGTGATGGTCGCGGGGCACGCGTGTGGATCGCCCAGGCACCGGGGTGCCAGATGGAGAACGCCGTCAACCACAGCGGCGTCGGCAGAAGGATCGACGTCACGGTAATACCGACGGCACGCTGGCGTCTGCGACGACGGACCGGCATACGGAAACAGGATCATGCAGCAATCCTCGTCGATTCTGGAAACAGGATCGCTCGACGGGAGCCGGTTAGCCGGCCTCGGCCTCCCGATCGACCTGAAGAGCACCGACATCAATCTTCTTGAAGTCTGCCGACAACCGGAACGCTTGTTTCAGGACGATCGAGGTCTACCGCACGCGCCGTGCTGGGGAGCTTGCCATTTACGTCTTGCGAGCGCTGATCGTCATATTCCGCCTACTTCTGACTCGAGTTTCGCTCAAATACGGCCGTCGTTGAGCGACAGCATCTGCGAGATCGCCGCCGCGGCGCTGCATAGGCGCAGGACGACGTCGTCGAGCGCCATTGGCGCGACCTTGGTCCGCACGAACGGTATCGCCAGCGCCGCGGCTGCGTGGTCGCCGCGCAGGATCGGGGCGGAAAGCTCGGTGATGCCTTCGGTGAAGCTGCTCGGTGCGTTGAAATGTCCGCGCGTGCGCGTCGCGTCCGCTTCGGCGTGGAGGTCGGCGAGTTCGGCCGGCGTGGCGCGCGGCACGAATAGCGTCTCCCATTGCGCGCGAACGTCCGCCGACTGGAACGCGTACAGGACGATACCCGACGCGGCGTGATGGATCGGACGACGATGACCGACGCGGACGGAGAAGCCGAGCTGTTCGGACGATTCCATCCGCGCGACGACGACCATGTCGCCGCTTGAGGCGAACACCAGATGGCAGGATTGCTTGGTCTCGAGCGACAGGCTGCGCATAACCGGCAGCGCGATTTCCACCAGACTGCGGATCGGCGGGCGACCAAGGCCCATGTCGAACAGACGCGAGGTCAGCGAATAGCCCTCCATCGTCTGCTCGACGAAGCCGCGCTGTTCGAGCACCTGGATCATGCGGAACAGCTCGCCGGTCGATCGTTGCAGGCGCTGGACGATCGCGGTCAGGGTGAGGGGAGCGTGCTCGGTGGCGAGGAGTTCGAGGATATCGAGCCCCTTTTCCAGCGCGGGCGCGCGGTAGGTCGTCTTGCCGTTCGCCGAAGGGGGCGCGTCGTCGTGATCGTCCTCAGCCGGCATGCCTCGCTCCCAGCGCGGACCAGTCGCCGCGCGTGATGCGTTCGGCTGCGTCGGCGACGGCTGCGCGAACCGCGTCGTCGCCGCGGAGTTCGGGGGGGAAGCCCAGCGCGGCATCGATCAGGCGCGCGACCACGTCGGCGGGCGTGCCGTCGTTGGCGGCCGCGGCGAGGCGCTCACCAGCCGGATCGACAATCGGCGTCCCGGCGCGTGCTTGGCGCATCAGGAAGGCAACCCAGGCGCCGAATGCGGTGACGATGCCGGCCGGCATGCGGCCCGCGCGGCGGTTGGCGATCAGCGTATCGCCCAGCCGGTAGGATAGCTTCTGCGAACCGTCCTGCGCGATCTGGTCGAGCCGGTGGACGATGACCGGGTTGCGGAATCGCTGCAGCACGGCGGCGCGATACGCGTCTAGATCGAGCCCGGCGGTGGGCGGCAGCATCGGCATGATGTCGTCGCGGATCATGGCATCGACGAACCCGGCGAGATCCTCGTCGCGCATCGCATCCGCCACGCTCGTCGCACCGCGGAGCAGGCCGACATAGGCCAGCGTGGAATGTGCACCGTTGAGGATCCGCAGCTTGGCCTTCTCGTAGCTGGCGACGTCGCGCGTGATCGTCGCACCGACCGACGCGAGATCGGGGCCGAGCGGCGTGCCGATGTCCTCGATCACCCATTGCGCAAAGGATTCGCGTTGCACGACCGCCTGGTCTTCGAGGCCGAGCGTTCCCGCCACGTCGGCGTAGAGGGCGGCGTCGGACGCGGGGGTGATCGAATCGACCATCGTCGATGGCACGCGCACTTCGCCTGCGATCCAGTCCGCTAGCCCCGCGGCGCGCGCGCGGGCGAATGCGACCAAAGCTGCGTGAAGCTTGGCGCCGTTGTTCGCTAGATTGTCGCACGGCATTGGGACGAACGGTGCGATCCCCCCGGTGCGTCGCGCGTCGAGCCCCGCTACCAGCCAGCCGATCAGGCTGCGCGGGGTCGCGGTGCCGGCGAGATCGTGGACGATGTCGGCATGCGACAGATCGAGCGTCCCGTCGGCAGCCAGGCAATAGCCCTTTTCGGTCACCGTCGAGGTTACCAGCCGGACCGCGGGATCGGCCAGCAGCGCGTGCGTCTGCGCGGCGTCATCGGGTCCGAGAAACTGCCGATGCGCGCCGATCACCCGGTTCGACGAGTCGGCATCGCGCACCGCGAGCGTGTAGAGCCCGTCCTGCTCGGCGAGCGCGGCGACGGTCGCCTTGCTCCGCATCGAGACTGCGGCGATCCCCCAGCGCGGATCCTCCGCCAGCAACGCGTCGATATAGGCCGCCTGATGCGCGCGGTGGAACGCGCCCGGCCCGAAATGAACGATGCCGATCGCAGGCGGCGTGCGGCCGAGCGGGCTGGGGATCGTCGTCGGCAGCCGATCGAGCGTCGCGTACGTCAGTCGTGTCACAGCGTTACTCCACGTTTCCAGATGGCGATCTCGCGTTCGCCGTTGCGTTCGGCGGCGGTCTCGGCGCCCGAGGCGATCGACCGGATGCAGTCGACCAGCGCGGTCTCGGCGGCGGCGAAGCCCTGGTCGAGGACCTGGCCGGCGTCGAAATCGATCCAGCCGGGCTTGCGCTGCGCGAGGTCGCTGTTCGAGGCGATCTTGATCGTCGGCACGGGAAAACCGAGCGGTGTGCCGCGCCCGGTGGTGAACAGGATCATGGTCGCGCCGGCGGCGGCCAGCGCAGTCGAGGATACCGCGTCGTTGCCGGGCGCCTCGAGCATCGTCAGCCCGGCGATCCGCGCCCGCGCACCGTAGGGGATGACGTCGGCGATCGTCGAGCGGCCCGCCTTCTGCACCGCGCCGAGCGACTTTTCCTCGAGCGTGGTGATGCCGCCGACCACATTGCCGGGGGAGGGGTTTTCCGAGACCGGTTCGCCGTGATCGATGAAATACTGTTTGAAGCCGTTCACCACGCCGACGATCGCGTCGAACACCGCGACGTCGGCGGCGCGGTTCATCAGCGCCTGTTCCGCGCCGAACATTTCCGGGATCTCGGTGAACACGACGCGTCCGCCGGCACCGACGACGCGGTCGCTCATCCGGCCGACGAGCGGGTTGGCGGTCAGCCCCGACAGCCCGTCCGAGCCGCCGCACTTGACGCCGAGCACCAGACGATCGAGCCCGACCTCCTGTCGCTCGCACGCCGCCAGCGCGGCGAGTTCCTCGACCAGCGCGATGCCTTCCTCGACCTCGTCGGCGCTCAACTGTGCCGTGAGCGTCCGGATCGCCGGCCGCCGCCACGCCGGGATCGCCTCGATCAGCGCCTTGACCTGGTTCTCCTCGCAGCCGAGCCCGACGATCAGCACGCCGCCGGCATTGGGATGGCAGGCCAGACTCGCGAGGATCTGGCGCGTGCCGTCGAGATCGTGGCCTAGCTGCGAACAGCCGTGCGGATGGCTGAAGGCGTGGACGCCGTCGATCGTGCCGGCGAGGCGTGCGCTCGCCTTGGCGGCGATCCGTTCGGCGGTCCGCGCGACGCAGCCGACCGTCGGCAGGATCCAGATTTCGTTGCGCGTACCCACCCGGCCATCGGGACGGACGAAGCCCCGGAACGTCGCGGTTGGAGCAGGTGAGGGGGCGAGTGCGGGAGAGTCGTCCGCCGGGTCGAAGCCGTAATCGAGCGTGCCCGCGAGTCCTGTCGAGAGGTTCTGGCTATGGACATGGTCGCCCGCTGCGATGGTGTCCGTCGCTCGACCGATCGAATAGCCGTATTTCATCACCTCCGTGCCGGCGGCGATCGGGGCGAGCGCGATCTTGTGGCCGCGCGGCACGTCGTGCGCGAGCGTCAGGACCGCGGCGCCCGTATCGATACGGGCGCCGGCACCGCCGTCATGCAACAGCGTCGCGACGCTGTCGCCGGCATGGACTATCACTGCATCGACCATATCGAACCTTCTCGACCGCCTGAAAGCTTATCGAGCAGCTCCTTAGCCGAAAATATGCCAACTTCACATGTAAAAATAGTTTTGCATGCGGAATCGCGGCTGCGTTTACGATGTCCCGTTCACCTAGGTCATGGCGAACGGGACAGACGTGGATAGCGCTTACTTCGCCAGCGCGGCAGACTGATCGAGCGGAACGACCGGGAGCCACACCGCACTCGCCGACGCCCCGCCGCGGACGATCGTCACGGTCGCCTTCTGGTAATCCGCTTTCTTCGCGAGGAAGATGTTGGGGACGAAGGTCTGCGGGTTGCGATCGTAGAGCGGGAACAGGCTCGACTGGACCTGGATCATGATCTTATGGCCCGGCTGGAACACGTGGTTCACGGTCGGCAGGCGGAACTTGTATTCCTGCACCTTGCCCGCCGGGATCGCGGTCGGCTTGGCGAAGCTCTGGCGATAGCGGCCGCGGAAGATGTCGAGGCTGATCGGCAGTTCATAGCCGCCCATCTTCGGATCGCTCGCGTTTTCGGCAGGGTAGACGTCGATCACCTTGACGACGAAATCGCCGTCGGTGCCCGTCGTCTTCGCAAAGATGTCGGCGATCGGCGCGCCCGATACGCGCACCGGCGCGGTCAGCGCTTCGGTGGTGTAGGTCATCACGTCGGGGCGGCCATCGACGCCGCGCTGGTCGCTGACCAGCCAGTCGCCCCAGCGGCCGTCGCCGAAGTTCACGGGCCGCGGCAGATGCGGCACGGGCTTCGACGGATCGGAGACATAGCTGTCACCGCCGGTCGCCGCCTTGCCGAACCCGAGTGCGCCACCCTCCTGGAGGTAGATCGGCTTGAGCGGCGCGGCGCACCCAGTCTCGCAGGCGAGCGGCCAGGTTGCGAACTTGTCCCAGTGGTTCTCACCGGTGTTGTAGATCGCCGCGGCGGGCAGCGTGACTACCGGGCCATCCTTCAGATACTGGTTGAAATAGGGGAGGAGCATGTCCTCGCGGAATTGCTGCGCGGTGTCGCCATTCCACTGGAACGGCCCGAGGCTGCGGCCTTCGCGGTTGATCTGGCTATGGCGCCACGGGCCCATGACGAGATGGTTGTTGCCGAGCTTCCCCTTGCCTTTCAGCGCCTCCCACGCGGTGATCGCGCCGTACATGTCCTCCTGGTCCCACAGGCCCTGTTCCCAGATCGTCGGCACGTTCGAGGGGTTGGCAGCAAGCAGCTTGTCGAGCGCCTGACCCTGCCAGAAGCCGTCATAGGCAGGATGCGAAACCATCCGCTGCCAATAAGGCAATTGGTCGTAGCCCGACTTCTTCGCCCAATCGCCGGCCGAGCCCACGTCGCGGAAGTTCTCGTAATCGTCATAGCCGCCGGTCGGTGGTGCCTTCCCAGCGCCCTTGTACCCCGTCTGGCTGCCGAGCCACGCGATGTTGGCGAGGCGGAAGGCGCCGTAGTGGAACCAGTCGTCGCCCATCCAGCCGTCGATCATCGGGCTCTCGGGTGCCGCGACCTTTAGCGCGGGGTGTGGGGCGAGCAGCGCCATCGCGACCGTGAACCCCTCATAGGACGAGCCGATCATGCCGACGCGGCCGTTGCTCTCGGGCAGGTTCGCCTTGTTCACCAGCCAGTCGATCGTGTCGTAGGCGTCGGTGACGTGGTCGACCTTGGTAGGGTTCAGCGGGCCGATCACCGGCCGTGTGACGACGTAATCGCCTTCCGAGCCGTATTTCCCGCGAATGTCCTGATAGATTCGGATGTAGCCCGCCTTCACGAACATCTCGTCGGCGAGCGGCAGCGTGGCGAGAATGCTCGAACTGTCGGAGCGGTTCGCGCGGCTCTTAGCATCGTACGGCGTCCGCGTGAGCACGATCGGCGCGTTGGTGACGCCCTTGGGATAGACGATGACGGTGTACAGCTTCGTCCCGTCGCGCATCGGGATCATCACTTCGCGCTTCACGTAATCGCGGGCGGTCGTCGGCGGCACGAATTTCGCGGGGATGTCGCCGCCGGCCGGTGCGGTGGTGGTCTGGGCGATGGCAGCGGTGGCCAGTGCGACCGACGCGAGGGCGATCGTGGGCAGGATCGTGAGTTTCATGCGGGACGGCTCCGTAACAACGTTGCCGCACGCTACGCTCAACCGGGCCGCAGGAGCAATTGCGATGTCGCGGCATGGGCGATGCCGAGTTCCAGCCCCCGCAACTCCGCCAGCCCCCGCAGGCGACCGATCGTCGAATAGCCGGGATTGGTCCGCTTGTTCAGGTCGTCGAGCATCTGGTGGCCGTGATCGGGCCGCATCGGGATGCTGCGGCCATGGCGGACCGAAATCTCGCGTACCGCCTGCATGACGGCGGCCATGTCCGTGCTGCCACCGAGATGCGTCGCTTCGTGGAAATTGCCGGCCTGGTCCCGCTCGACGTTGCGCAGGTGGAGGAAATACACGCGCTCGCCGAAGCGGCGCACCATCGCGGGCAGATCATTGTCGGCGCGTACGCCGAGCGATCCGGTGCAGAAGCAGAGCCCGTTCGCGGCGCTCGGGACGGCGGCCAGCAGCAGGTCGATGTCGTCTTGCGTGCTGACGATCCGCGGAAGGCCGAACAGCGGGAACGGCGGATCGTCCGGGTGCAACGCGAGCTGGACGCCGTGCGCGTCGGCAACCGGGCAGATCTCTTCGAGAAACGAGATCAGGTTGGCGCGCAAGGCGGCGGCGTCGATCCCCGCATAGCCGGCGATGGCCTCGCGGAAATCGACGGAGGTGAAATGCTCCTCGCTGCCTGGAAGCCCGGCGATGATGGTGTTTTCGAGCGTATTGCGTTCCGCTTCGCTCATCGCCTCGAACCGCATGCGCGCTGCAGCCTGCACGTCGGGTGCGTACTCGGCGCCGGCGCCGGGGCGTTGCAGGATGAACAGGTCATAGGCCGCGAGTGCGATCGCCTCGTAGCGAAGCGCCAAGGCTCCGTCTGGCATTGGATAGGCGAGGTCGGTCCGCGTCCAGTCGAGCAGCGGCATGAAATTATACGTGACGGTGGTGATCCCGCAGGCAGCGAGATTGACGATCGTCTCCTGATACGCGGCGATCGCGGCGGCGCGTTCGGGTGTGTTGCGCTTGATCGCCTCGGACACAGGGACGCTTTCGACGACGGCCCAAGTGAGCCCGGTCGCCTCGATCACCGCCTTGCGCGCCATGATGGCCTCGATCGGCCACGCGGTGCCGTTGGGGATGTCGTGCAACGCGGTGACGATCCCGGTGCACCCCGCCTGGCGGATATCGGCGAGCGACGTCGGGTCTGACGGACCGAACCACCGCATCGTCTGAACCATGGCGTGTTCGATCATCGGCATTGTCCTTCTACACCACGGGCGGTCAGCAGCGTCGGATAGAGCCCAGCCGCGGCCGCGATTTTTCGCCTAAGACCATGCGCCACGTATGTCCGACAAGTGGCGTTCGAAAGTTTCTTGGGCGATTGAACCGCCGCAGTTACCGATCAGCGCCAACCGGTTATCAGGGTTCCGAAGGGCTCGTGGCATGACTGAACCAGCGCTTCGCTCAGAGGGGCGCGCCACGTTACGCGTCATAAGCGAACGGACGGCATAAGTCGGTAACGCGAATGGCTGGCCGTGGCGGCGCGTAACAACGACGCGGTATTTGATATGAGACCGACCCCGGTATGGTCGGTGATTTTCGTCGCCTTGGCTTACGAAAAATGGCTCCCTGAGTAGGATTCGAACCTACGGCCACTCGATTAACAGTCGAGAGCTCTACCGCTGAGCTATCAGGGAACGTTGCCGGAGGCGGCTCTATAAACGGCCAGTCGGACGATGCAAGCGGGTTTCAGCGTAAAAACGAAAAGTCTGCGACAAACCGCGCTCAGGCGACGAACTGTTCCATCGTGATGCGGTCGTCGAGCGCGTGTTCTGGATCGAACAGCAGCGTCAGTTCGCGGGCGCGGTCCATGCAGATGTCGACGCGCGCGACGTTTCGGATCTCGCGCTGGTCGGCGACGGCGGAAACCGGGCGCTTGCCGGGATCGAGAACGCGGATGCCGATCCGTGCCTTGTCGGGCAGGATCGCGCCACGCCAGCGCCGCGGGCGGAACGGGCTGATCGGCGTGAGCGCGATCATGCCCGAGCCGAGCGGCAGGATCGGGCCGTGCGCGGACAGGTTGTACGCAGTCGAGCCCGCCGGGGTGGCGACGAGGATGCCGTCGCAGGCGAGTTCGGGCAGGACGATGCGGTCGTTCACCGTCACTTCGAGATTGGCGGTCTGGCGGGTCTCGCGCAGGAACGACACCTCGTTGATCGCGGGCAGCGTGTGCGTGCGGCCGTCGACGCCGAGCGCGGTCATGCTGAGCGGAATGACCTTGAACGGTTTCGCGCGCTCCAGACGGTCGGTAAGGCCGTGGTGGCGCCATTCGTTCATCAGGAAGCCGACCGTGCCGAGGTTCATCCCGAACACCGGCACGGGCGGCTTGCGACGCTCCAGCATCGTGTGGAGCGTCTGGAGCATGAAGCCATCGCCACCGAGCGCGATGATGACGTCCGCCTCCTCGACGGACACCCAATCGCCCATGTCCGCAAGTTCCGCTTCGGCTGCACGAGCGGGCGGGGTGTTGGAGGCAACCAGCGCCCGCCGCTCGTAGCGGATCATCCGCCGGTGACGCTCATGTGGCGTGCGACCGCAGGACCTTCGCCCTGGCCGATGCGGAAATCATGTGCCTTCGGCTTGGCGAACAGGCCTGCGTCGATCGCTTCGTCGAGCCCGGCGGTGCCGCCTTCGCGTAACGCAGCCTTCAGGTCGACCTGATCGTCGTGGCCGAGGCACATATAGAGCTTGCCTTCGGTCGTCAGACGTACCCGGTTGCAACCTTCGCAGAAATTCGCGGTCAGCGGCGAGATCAGCCCGAGGCGGGTACGCGTACCGTCGACGTTCCAGTAGCGGGCCGGGCCGCCGGTCTTGTGCGCATCGCGGGCGAGCGTGAACTGCTGGCCGAGTTCGTCGAACACTTTGTTGAGGGGGAGGAAGCGATCGGTGCGATCCTCATCGATCGCGCCCAACGGCATCGTCTCGATCAGCGACAGGTCGAAGCCCTCGTCGCGGCACCAGGCGAGCATCGGTGCGATCTCGTCCTCGTTGAAGCCCTTCAGCGCGACCATGTTGATCTTGATCGCGAGCCCCGCATCACGCGCCGCGTAGATGCCGCCGATCACTTGCGACACGTCGCCGTGGCGGGTGATGTAGCGGAACCTCTCCGGGTCGCGGCTGTCCATGCTGACATTGACGCGGCGGATCCCCGCATCGACCATCGCCTCGGCATGCTGCGCGAGGCGCGTGCCGTTGGTGGTCATCGTCAGCTCTTCCAAGCCCGATCCGATGTTATGGCCGAGGCGCTGGACGAGTTCGGCGACGTCACGGCGCACCAAGGGCTCGCCACCCGAAAGGCGGATCTTCGTCACGCCGCGCGCAATGAAGCGTTCGGCGATGATCGCGATCTCTTCAAGGCTCAGCAGCTTGCTGCGCGGCAGGAACGTCATCTTTTCGGACATGCAGTAGCGACAGCGCAGGTCGCAGCGGTCGGTTACCGAGATGCGCAGATACTTGATCGTGCGACCATGCGTATCGCGTAAGGGCTTTTGCTCGAGAGTCGGTGCAATCGTCATCCCCTCCGAGCTAAGACGTGACTGTCCCACTAACAAGGCCGGATCGGCTGGTATTGGATTGGCGCGCGGCGATACGGCGGCTAGGCTCGCACCAATCGAGCGAGGTGCGACGGATATGGAAGACATGCAGATCGCAACGACGCTGTTCGCGGTATCGTTCCGTCAACGTGATGAGATCGCGGAGATTTTGGCGAACGCAGGTGCGGGTGCTGGGTGGCAGGCGGCGGTTGCGAGCGATGCCGGCGGGTTGGAGAGCCGGTTCCTGGCGAGCGGTGCGGCGGTGGCGTTGATCGACGCGCGCGGTGCGCTCGACGACGGACTGTCGGCGACGCGCAGGCTGGGCGGGTTCGTCGCCACGAATGGTGCCGCGTTGCTGGTGCTGGTGTCGCGCGGCGATGTCGAGGCGATCGGCGAATTTTTCGATGCCGGCGCGACGCAGTTCCTCGCCAGCCCGGCGAGCGAAGGCGAACTCGTCCAGGCGTTGCGGTTCGCAGGGCGCTATGCTGCGCGTGCGTCCGGCGGGGCGATCGATCGGCGCGGGATACCGGGTGCGTCGCAATATGACAGGGAGACGGGCGAAGCGCGGCGCTGGATCGTCGGGCGGATCGCCGAGGACCGGCCGGTGGCAGTCGTACTGATCGCGTTGTCGCGGCTCGATATCGTCAATGCGGCGCACGGCCGACCCGCGGTGGACGGGTTGATCGAGGCCGCCGTCCGCCGGGCGGAAACCGTCGCGCGCGAGGCGATCGGCGTCGAGGCGATGGTCGCGCGGCTCGGCGGGTCGGAATTCGTGCTGGTGATCGAAGCGTCCGGCGCAGCGGTGACGGCGGCTATCACCGCGCTCGATGCGGCGCTCGCCCGGCCGTTCGCGGTGGCGGATACGCGCGCGGTGCTCGGCTGCCGGTTCGGCGTGGCGCAGCGTCAGCCGGGCGATGATGCCGCGGCGTTGTTGCGCCGGGCGAGCGAAGCGCTGGCGGAGGCGAAGGCGAGCGACGGATCGGTGCTGCACGTCGCGCTGCCCGACGGAGTCGCGCCGATCGACGCGCTGGCAATCGATCTTCACCATGCGATCGAGCGCGACGAGATCGACCTGCGCTGGCAGCCGCAGGTCGAGATCGCGAGCGGCAGGATCACGGGGGTCGAGGCGCTGGCGCGGTGGAGCCATCCAAAGCTGGGGCCGCTGGGCGCCGACGCGCTGTTCGATGCCGCCGACCGTGCGGACCTGGGGATCGCACTGTCCGATCATATCCAGCGGCTCGTGCTGGCGCGTGCGGTGGCATGGCCGGGGGAACTGGGGACATTGCGGGTATCATTGAACCTCACTGCAGCCGATATCACGCGCCCGGGCTTCGCCGCGCTGTTCCTCGCGCGGATCGACGAGAGCGGGTTTCCGCGCGGGCGGCTGACCGTCGAGATTACCGAGACCGGGCTGATCGAGGATCTGACGGCGGCGTCGGCGTTGCTGGCGGAGTTGCGTGGGGCAGGGTGTCGGGTCGCGATCGATGATTTCGGGACGGGCTATTCGAGCCTTGCGTATCTGAAGTCGTTGCCGCTCGATTACGTGAAGATCGACAAGTCGCTGGTACGCGATATCGACGGCAGCGCGCGGGACCGCGTGGTGGTGGCGGGCGCGATCACGATGGCGCGCTCGCTCGGCCTCGCGGTGATCGCCGAGGGGGTCGAGCGACCGTCGCAACTCGAACTGCTCGCCGCGGGCGGATGTAGCCTGTACCAGGGGTTCCTTCTGTCCGAACCGGTGGGCGAGGCGGCGTTGCTCGAACTGATGGCGAGAGAATGATGATGCGAAGCTTGATGCCGGCCCTCGCGCTGGTGACGATTGCAACGGCGACGATAGCAACGGCCGCGCCCGCCCAGGCACCAGCCGAAACAGCGATCCGCCAAAGCATGGAGGCCAGCGCCGCCGGATGGAATGCAGGCGATCTCGTGCGGTTCATGGACGTGTACGCCGATGATGCGGTGTTCGTAACGCCGAAGGGGTTGCTGCGCGGGAAGGAGGCGATCTCCGCCAAATACCGGCCAAGCTTCCGTGGCACGGGCAATGCGCGGGGCAAGCTGTCGTTCGCGTTCCTGGAGATGCGCGGCATCGATCCGCGCCACGCGATCCTGTTCGCGCGCTGGACGCTGACCGGGCCGTCGACCACCGAATCCGGTATGACGACGCTGGTGTTCGAGCGGCGGGGCGCGGCGTGGCAGATCATCGCCGACCACAGCAGTTGATGCGTGGCGGACAGGCATATCGGGATGATGAAATGACGCAAACGCTCGACCGCGCGACAGCAGCGCGGTTTGCCGAACTGACCTTGGGGCACCTGACGCGGGAGTGGCCGTATAAGCTCGACCAGACATTGGCCGGACCAGACGATCTCGCGCTGCCGAAGACGTTGCATCCCGTATTCCACGGCAGTTTCGACTGGCATAGCTGCGTACATGGCTGGTGGCAGGTGATGCGCCTCGCGCGGCTGTATCCGGCCATGGCGCAAGCCGGCGCGGTCGAGGCGTTGGCGGACCGGATGCTGGTGCCCGCGTTGATCGCGGGCGAGATCGCGTATCTCGAGCGGCCGATGACGGGCGGGTTCGAGCGTCCGTATGGCTGGGGATGGCTGCTGGCGCTGCACGACGAGTTGGCGCTGCGTCCCGATCGGCCATGGGCGGCGACGGTCGAGCCGCTGGCGCGTGCGTTTGCGGCGCGGTTTGCGGCGTATCTGCCGAAGCTGACCTACCCCGTGCGGAGCGGGAAGCATGACTGTACCGCGTTCGCGCTCGTCCACGCGCTACGCTGGGCGCGGACGCACGGCGTGTCACTCGCAGCTCTGATCGAAACGCGCGCGCGGGACTGGTATGGCGACGATCGCGATTGCCGGCCGTTCGAGCCGAGTGGGGAGGATTTCCTGTCGGCAACGCTGTGCGAGGCGGCGTTGATGAAGGACGTGCTGTGCGGCGATTTCGCGCCGTGGCTGGCGGCGTTCCTGCCCAATCCGTTCGGTCCGGCGACCGCGTGCCTGCGCTCTCCCGCAATCGTCAGCGACCGTTCGGACGGCCGCCTCGCGCATCTCGATGGCGTGAACCTGTCGCGCGCATGGTGCTGGCGGACGATCGCCGATGCTTTGCCCGATCCGGTAGCCGCTCGCGCGATCGCCGACGCGCATCTGGCCGAGGCGCTGCCGCATCTCGCCGACGATTACATGGGCGAGCATTGGCTGGCGACGTTCGCGCTACTTGCGCTGGAGGCCGACTGATCGCGGAATGGCTGGAGAGAAGGGGTTAGCAGAGCGGGCTGCGCTGCCTAAGGTCGCATCATCGAACGAGAAGAGAGTGATGATGCAAAGACGCCTGGCGTTGCTAGCCCTGCTGGCCCTTTCCACGACTGCCTTGGCACAGACGCCCGCCGCCGATCCGAACGCGTACCTTGAAGATATCCACGGCGCGCGTGCACTCGATACCGTGAAGAGGTGGAACGCGCGTTCGCTCGCCGCGCTCGAAGCCAAGCCCGGCTATGCGCAGTACCGCCAACGTGCGCTGGACCTGTTGCAGGCCGACCGCCAGATCGCGACGCCAGACCAGATCCTCGGCGATCAGGTCCTGAACCTGTGGCAGGACAAGGCGAACGTGCGTGGTCTGTGGCGAGTCGCGTCGCTCGCGTCGTTCACCAGCGGCAAGCCGGTTTGGCGGACGCTGATCGACGTCGACGCGCTCGGGAAGACCGAAGGCAAGAGCTGGGTCTGGAAGGGCGCGACATGCCGCTCGCCATCATACGATCGCTGCATGGTGGCGCTGTCGAACGGCGGTGGCGATGCGGTCGAGGAGCGCGAGTTCGATATCCCCTCGGGCAAGTTCGTTGCGGACGGTTTCGTCGTGCCGAGCTTCAAGACCGGGCTGAACTGGGCCGGGCCGGACGCGCTGTACATCGCGACCGATTTCGGCGCCGGCAGCCTCACGAAGTCCGGCTATCCACGCACGGTAAAGCACTGGCAGCGTGGCACGCCGCTCGCGGCGGCCAGCACTGTGACGAGTGCGACGGCGGAAGATGTGGGGATCGACACCAACGTCTTCACCGAGGGCGACCGGCGCTATGGGCTGGTCTCCCGCAACGTCGATTTCTTCCACTCGAAGCGCAGTCATATCGCCGAGGATGGCCGGCTTGTGCCGTCGCCTTTACCCGACGATGCGGTGGTGAACACCGTGCTCGACAGCCGGCTGATCGCGACGCTCGCGTCCGATTGGCGCGGTATTCCGAGCGGATCAGTGGTCGCGTACGGCATCGCCGACGTGTTGGCGGGGCGCGCGCCGACAATCGAGCGTGTGCTGGTGCCGACCGCGACGCAGGCAGTGGAGCAGGTCGATTCGAGCAAATCGGTGTTGTGGGTGAAGATGCTCGACGACGTCTCGGGCCGGCTCGTGACGCTGACCCGCGGCGCGGACGGCGTCTGGACGCAAGGCGTCGCGGCGCTGCCAACCGCGTCGACGATCCACCTCGATGCGACCGCAGGCAAGGACGACGTCGCCTTCGCGATGGTCGAGAGCTTCCTCAGTCCGCCCGCGCTCTATGCGGTCCGCCCCAACGCGAAGCCGGTGACCGTCGACGCGCTGCCTGCGCGGTTCGACGCGTCCAAGATGCAGGTCGAGCAGCGGTTCGCGACGTCGAAGGATGGGACGAAAATCCCGTATTTCCTCGTGCGCAAGAAGGGCACGACGGGCCCGGTGCCCGCGCTGGTCCACGCGTATGGCGGGTTCCGCAATGGGCAGACGCCGACCTATCTCGTCGACCAGCCCTACCGCTCGGGCCCGGCCGGCCTGTTCTGGGTCGAGGAAGGCAATGCGTTCGTGCTCGCCAATATTCGTGGCGGTGGCGAATACGGGCCGCGCTGGCACCAGATGCCGCTGCGCGAAAACCGGCAAAAGGCGTATGACGATCTCCACGCGGTCGGCGACGATCTGGTGCGGACTGGAGTCAGTGCCAAGCGGAAGGTCGCGGTGTCGGGACGCTCGAACGGCGGCCTGTTGGTCGGCGTCGCGATGGAACAGCGGCCCGATCTGTACGGTGCGATCGTGATGGGGTCGCCGCTGCTCGACATGCAGCGGTATTCGCATCTGTCCGCGGGCGCGTCGTGGATCGGTGAATATGGCGACCCGGACAAGCCGGCGGATTGGGCGTTCATCTCGCAATACTCGCCCTACCAGAACCTGAAACGCGGCGTGAAATACCCGACGCCGTTCATCTACACCTCGACCGAGGACGACCGTGTCCACCCCGGCCACGCCCGCAAATTCGCCGCGCGGCTGGAGGAATATGACGACCCGTTCTTCTACTATGAGAACCCCGAAGGCGGCCACGCGGCCGGCGCCGACAAGATCGAGGACGCCAAGCGCGCGGCACTCGTCACCGTTTATCTTAACGCGCAACTTGCGCCACAACGCTGATCGTCAGGAATTCATGATGCGTAATTTCCGTCTTTTGCTCGGCGTCGCGATGCTTGCGCTGCCCGTCTCGTCCATCCCGGTCCCCGCTGCTGCCGCGCAGGTTCAGAACACCGCGTTCGCCGCGCTGTCGAAGCGCTATGTCGACGGTCTCGCCCAGCTTAATCCGTCGTCGGCAACGTCACTCGGCGATCATCGGTTCGATGCGCAGGTCACCGACATGTCGGCTGCCGGTCGCGCCAAGCGCGAGGCGTTCTCGAAGGCGATGCTCGCCGATCTCCAGCGGATCGACCGGAAAGCCCTGTCGCGCGAGGAGCAGGTCGATGCGGCGTTGCTGGACAATGCGCTGCGCTACGACATCTGGGATACCGAGGCGCTCGCCGGGTGGGCGTGGGACCCGCAGGTCTATAACGACATCGCCGGTAGCTCGCTCTATTCGCTCGCCGCACGTGATTTCGCGCCTTGGCCGCAGCGGCTGAACGCGGCGACCGCGCGCATGGCGGCGCTCCCCGCGTTGCTGGCGCAGGCGCGCGCCAACATCGTGGTCGCCCGCGTGCCGTCGATCTACGCGACGACGGTGGCGAAGCAGAACAGCGGCATCGTCGACATCGCCGAGAGCATGCTCGCCCCGCACAAGAGCGAGTTGTCGGCGGCAGATGCCAAGCGGTTCGACGCGGCGCTGGCCAAGCTGAAGGCGGCGGTGGCCGAGCATCAGGTCTGGCTCGACAAGACGCTCGTGCCGGGGGCGAAGGGCGACTTCCGCCTGGGTGCGGCGCTGTACGACAAGAAGCTCGGCTTCGCGCTGCAATCCGACCTCACGCGGACCGACATCAAGCGTCGCGCACAGGCTGCGATCGTCGATACGCGCGCGCAGATGTACGCGATCGCGCGCCAGATATTCGGCGCCAAGCCCGGCGCGCTGTTGCTCCCCGACAAGCCGTCCGACGCGCAGCAACAGGCGGCGATCCAGGCCGCACTCGAACTCACCTACGCCAAGCGTCCGCCACGCGACGGCATGATCGACGCCTCGACCAAGGCACTGGCACAGGCGACCGCGTTCGTCCGCGACAAGGGCCTCGTCGGGATGCCCGATAGCCCTGTGAAGATCATCACCATGCCCAAGTTCCAGCAGGGCGTCGCGGTCGCGTACTGCGATTCGCCGGGGCCGCTGGAGAAGAACCTCGGTACGTTCTTCGCCGTGTCGCCGATCCCCGACGACTGGACCGAGGCGCAGGCGACGTCGTTCCTCAGCGAATATAACGACTACATGATCCACGACCTGGCGGTGCACGAGGCGATGCCGGGGCATTATCTGCAGCTCGCGCACGCCAACGCAACGCAGTCGACGCTGCGCGCGGTGCTCGGCTCAGGGCCGTTCGTCGAGGGCTGGGCGGTGTATGCCGAAGGCATGATGGCGGACGAGGGGTATCTGAACGGCGATCCGCTGTTCAAGCTGACCGTGCTGAAAATGCGGCTGCGGTCGATCTCGAACTCGTTGCTCGACATCGGAATCCACACCGAAGGCATGACGCGTGAGCAGGCGATGCAGCTGATGACGCACACCGCGTTCCAGCAGGAGCGTGAGGCGGCGGGTAAATGGGTCCGCGCGTCGCTCGGTTCGACACAGTTGCTGAGCTATTTTACCGGCTATTCGGAGCATATGGCGCTGCGGGATGAGGCCAGGAAGCGTCAGGGCGCGGCGTTCGATCTCAAGCGCTACAACGATGCGCTGCTAGCCCACGGTTCGCCACCGGTGCGCTACGTCCGCGAACTGCTGCTCGACCTGCCGATCGGCTGACTGCGTGATCGTCGCCTGGGGCGTTCGCGTTCCAGGTGACGATCGAAGGGGAGGGTTGGTGGGCCCGGCAGGAATCGAACCCGCAACCTAGCCGTTATGAGCGGCCAGCTCTAACCGTTGAGCTACAGGCCCCACCGGCGCCTGCGTTAGCGCAAGCATCTGCAAAGCAAAAGACACAAAGAAAAAGGGCGCTCCCGAAGGAACGCCCTTTCCGACATTAAAACTCTATCGGGCGCGAACGCCGGACGGAATTTTAGTTCATGTTGTCGGTCTTTTCGTCGGCAGCGTCACGGACGTTGTCGGCACCGGCATTCATGTTGTCAGCTGCATTCTCGAGCACGTCAGTAGCGACTGCGTTCGAGCTGTTGTCCGCCATGGCGTCCATGTTGTCAGCCTGCATTTCCATGTTGTCAGCCAGCATGTCCGCGTTGTTCTCGACTGCGGCTGCTTCTGGCGACTTGCTGCATGCTGCGACGGACATCAGGCCGGCGGCAGCAGCGATCAGAACGATCTTCTTCATTCGAATGCTCCCAAGCATAGTTTCACTCGCGGCCGACCCGATTGCCGTCGCGAAGTCACGTCAAATAGCGGACCTCGGCGGGCGGTCAATCCGCTAAATTCATCTCCCCGCAAGGTTTGCGGCAGAACGATGACGTTTCAGTTGCTGCAGCTCGTCACTTATGGGGCACAATTGGCCCGATTTCCTCGGGTGCATTGGCCACAGTCGCGATCATCGCGGTCCACGCCGCGACGTTCTGGCGGAGCTGTTCGGGGTCGATCCGCTCAAGCGTATCCTCCGGCGTGTGATGATAGTCGAAGTAGCGCAGCCCCGACTGGTTGAGGTCGATTCCGGCCACGCCCGTCGCAATCGTCGGGCCGACATCAGTGCCGCCGTGCGGGGTGCCGGCCCCGCGGATGATCCCTAGCGGTGCTAGCGCGATGGCTAGACGATCTTCGATGGGCTTGGCGGCGGCGGGCAGGCTGCTTTCGAACCGCCAGACGCGATCGGCGCCGAAATCCGATTCGGCGGCGGTCGCGTGACGCTCGCCGGCATGCGCCTTGGCGTAGGCGACCCCGCCGAATCCGCCGCTCTCCTCGTCGCCGAACCAGACGACGCGGATGGTGCGACGTGGGCGCTGGCCGCTGTCCATGACGAGCTTGGCGGCAGCCGCGGTGATCGCGATGCCGGCACCGTCATCGATCGCGCCGGTGCCGAGATCCCAGCTGTCGAGATGGCCACCGACGAGGACGATGCCCGCCTTGGGATCGGTGCCGGGGACTTCGGCGACGACGTTGCCCGACTCCCGCATCCCGACCTGCTTGTCTTCGAGTACCAGCTTCAGCGTCACCGGCTTGCCCAGTTTCACCAGCCGCTCGACATGTTCGGCGTCCGCGACAGACAGCGCGGCTGCGGGAATCGGCGTTACGCCTGCTTCGAAATTGGTGTTGCCCGCGTGTGGCCCGCGCCCGTGATCGGTGCCGATCGACCGGATCACGATCGCCGCTGCGCCCTTCTTGGCGGCAACGTTCGGTCCGACGAAGCGCGCGGTGCCCTGCGATCCATAGCTCGACCCATCCTGGGTCGGCTGCATCGCGTTCGACACGAATGCGATCTTGCCCTTCAGGCTGCCGTCGGCGGCGAGTGCCAGGTCATTGTATGTGGGGAAATACACGATCGGCAGGGTCAGCCCGCCCGGCGGCGTCGCGCCCGAATTGCCGAGGCCGACCAGGTGCAGCTTCTGCGTATAGGGTGCGACCAGGTCCCCGCTCTCCGTGCCACGCGACCAGACCGGCAGCTGGTAGGTCTCGATCCGCACGTTCTTGAACCCGAGCGCCTTCAGCTTGGCGACCGACCAGGCGCGTGCGCGCGGTGCCGCCTCTGTGCCGGTCATCCGCGGGCCGACCTCGGTCGTGATCCCCTCGACGATCTTGTAGGCGGTGTCGTCGGTCAGCGCCTTGTCACGGAGTGCAGCGACCTTGGCGTCGGCCGTGGTCGCCGGGGCGGCGGTACGCTGGCCTGCAAGAGGAGAGGTGAGGGCGGAAGCGGCCAGCGCCGCGAGCAGGGTGCGTTTCATCATGGGCGCAGCGTATGTCGGCGCTCCCCGTTTGCCAACGGCTCGCCGCATCGCTATCTGCGCACGTCAAATCCTGCCCTTATTCAAAACGGAGCTCGGCACCCACATGGCCGTCCAGTATACCTACGTCATGAAGGGTCTGTCGAAGACCTTCCCCGGTGCCAACAAGCCCGTTCTCAACAACATCCACCTGCAGTTCATCCCGTCGGCGAAGATCGCGATCATCGGCCCGAACGGCTCGGGCAAGTCCACGCTGATGAAGATCATGGCCGGCATGGATCCCGATTTTACCGGCGAGGCCTGGGCGGCGGAAGGCGTCAACGTCGGCTATCTGGCGCAGGAGCCGCAGCTCGATCCGACCAAGGACGTGATGGGCAACGTCAAGGACGGCGTCCGTCCGGTCGCGGATCTGGTCGATCGGTTCAACGCGATCTCGGCCGAGATGGGCGATCCGCAGGACGACACCGACTTCGACGCGCTGATGGAGGAGATGGGGGAGCTTCAAGCCAAGATCGACGCGGTCGACGGCTGGGCGCTCGACAGTCAGCTCGAACAGGCGATGGAGGCACTGCGCTGCCCGCCGGGCGACGCGTCGGTGGTCAATCTCTCGGGCGGTGAGAAGCGCCGCGTCGCGCTCTGCAAGCTACTGCTGGAAAAGCCGCAGATCCTGCTGCTCGATGAGCCGACCAACCATCTCGACGCCGAAAGCGTGTCGTGGCTGGAAAACTACCTCAAGGAATATACCGGCAACGTCATCCTCGTGACGCATGACCGCTACTTCCTCGACAACGTCGTCAACTGGGTGCTCGAGCTCGATCGTGGGCGCTACTACACCTACGAGAGCAACTATTCGGGCTATCTGGAGAAGAAGGCGCTGCGCCTGAGCCAGGAAGAACGCGAAGAGCAGGGCAAGCAGAAGGCGATCGCCGACGAGCTGGCGTGGATGCGCCAGACTCCCAAGGCGCGCCAGACCAAGTCCAAGGCGCGTATCCGCGCGTTCGACGAGCTGATGGAGAAGCAGGAGAATCGCGTCGCCGGTAAGGCCGCGATCCTGATCCAGCTGCCCGCCCGTCTCGGCGGCAAGGTGATCGAGGCCAAGGGCCTGACCAAGTCGTACGGCGACAAGCTGTTGTTCGACGGTCTCGACTTCACGCTGCCCCCGGGCGGCATCGTCGGCGTGATCGGCCCCAACGGCGCCGGCAAGTCGACCCTGTTCAAGCTCATCACCGGGCAGGAAACGCCGGACGAGGGCACGATCGAGGTCGGCTCGACCGTCAAGCTCGGTTACGTCGACCAGAGCCGCGACGATCTCGATCCGAACAAGAACGTCTGGCAGGAAATCTCCGACGAGCTGGAGATCTTCCGCTTCGGCAAGCAGGAGATGGGGACGCGGGCGTATGTCGGCGCGTTCAACTTCCGCGGGGCCGACCAGCAGAAAAAGGTCGGCCAGCTGTCGGGCGGCGAGCGCAACCGCGTGCACATGGCCAAGATGCTCAAGGAGGGTGGCAACGTCCTCCTGCTCGATGAGCCGACCAACGATCTCGACGTCGAGACGCTGCGTGCGCTCGAAGAGGCGCTGGAGACGTTCGCGGGTTGCGCGGTGGTCATCAGCCATGACCGCTTCTTCCTCGATCGCCTTGCGACGCACATCCTGGCGTTCGAAGGCGACAGCCATGTCGAGTGGTTCGAGGGCAATTATGCGTCGTACGAAGAGGACAAGCGTCGTCGCATGGGCGATGCTGCGGATCGGCCTACGCGGTTGGCGTACAAGAAGCTCACTCGCTGATCGACTGGAGCCTGCCGCGAGCCCGGATTGCCGGGCTGCGGCGGACTTGCGGCGGACAGGCCTTCGTGAGTTTGGTAAAAACCCCGTCATCCTGACGTTCGTCAGGATGACGGGTAAGGTGATCGGATCGCGGATCTGGGTCTGATGCTGAATGACCGCGTGTGCGAAGATATCGCGGCATCGCAGGTGGGTCCAATGGCCGCCATGCAACCGCCTTGTTGATCCTCTAGCCGAGGCCGGTAGGGGAGACCCGTAATTCCGACGAACGGAGCAGGCGTGACAGTTATCGAGCAATCTCCGGGTGGTGATGCCCCCCCGGGTGCGGGCGAGCTTCAGTATCGGCTTCGCCAACAGTCTATCCTCGCCGATTTCGGGATCGAGGCCCTGCGCGCGCGGGATCTGGATCCCATGCTGCAGCGGGCAACCGAATTGTGTGCCGAGGGGATGCGGTCGAAATACTGCAAGTTCCTCGAATATCGGCCTGAGCAGGATAGTTTGCTGGTGCGTGCGGGGACTGGTTGGGCGCCCGGCGTTGTGGGCTCGACCGAGATGCGGATCGATCTCGCGTCGCCCGCGGGGTTTGCGCTGGAGACGGGCGAGGCAGTGATCTCGAACCATCTGGAGAACGAGGAGCGGTTTCGCACGCCCGCGTTCATGGCCGAGCACAACATCCGCCGTGCAATCAACGTATTGGTCGAGACGTCGGGCAAGCGGTTTGGCGTGATCGAGGTCGACAGCCCGGACGAGGGCAAGTTCGAGCCAGCCGACCTGTCGTTCATGCAGGGGTTCGCCAACCTGATCGGCGTGGCGATCGAGCGGCAGCAGGCCGAACAGCGGCTGAGCGACGCGATGGAGCATCAGGAACTGCTTACGCGGGAGGCCAGCCACCGTGTGAAGAACAGCTTGGCGCTCGTCTCGGCGATGCTCAACCTGCAGATGCAGGAGGACGACGATCCGCGGATCACGCGGCTGCTCGGCGATGCGCAGGCGCGGATCACGGCGATCGCGCAGACGCACGATCAGCTCTGGCGCGGCGAGCAGGTCGGGATCGTCGCGCTGAACGATCTGGTGTGCGGCATCGCGACGGGACTGGCCGAGCAGGCGCCCAACCACCGGATCGAGTGCGACATCGATGCGATCCTGATCAGCGCGGATACGGCTATTCCGGTCGGGCTGCTGGTTACCGAGCTCGTCACCAACGCGATCAAATATGCGTATGACGATGCGGGTGGCGCGATTGCGGTGACGATCCGCAGTGCGGCGGGGCGGATCGTGTTGACGGTGTCGGATACCGGGGCCGGATTGCCGGCGGACTTCGACCTGAAGACGGCGTCGCGCAAGAGCCTCGGGATGCGGATGATCGGCAGCCTCGCGCGGCAGTTGCGGGGGACGATCGTGATCGAGAACGCGGCGGTTGGGACGTGCGCGACGCTCGACGTGCCCGATCCGCGGGTCGAATTGGCTTCATCCTGACGGCCGCTCCGGCATCCTGACGAAAGTCAGGATGCCTCGGCAGTGTTCTCCTGCGAACGCAGGAGTCCGGGGCCGGAAGCGTTTCGTTTGGTATCCTGGACTCCTGCGTTCGCAGGAGAACACTGTCTCAGGCTGCTACCGCGTCTGCCTTGGTCGCCATCCAGGCTTCGGCCTTGGCGAGTGCGGGGCCGTCGTCGACGTCGATCCAGTCGATGTCGCTGCAATCGACGATGCGAGCCAGGCCCTGCGCGGCTAGCAAGCGGACGCCTTCCGTTAGCGATGGGCTGGCCAGCGTTGCCAGTGCGTCCGAAAGCGCCGGCCCGATCGCGAACACGCCGGTGTCATAGCAGTCGTGTGGTTCGAGGCCCTTGCCGATCGCGACGATGCGATCGCCTGCGGTCGCGACGCAGGTCACGTCTTCCGGGTCTACCCAATCGTGGCCGAGCCGCCGGTCGATACCGAGACGGAGGCCGCCGCCAGCACCGGCTTTCGCCATGCGGGCGTAGAGGTCTGGGCTGACGAGGTGGTCGCACATCGCGAGGATTGCTTCGCTGCCCGCGAGTGCATCACGCGCCGCGAGTACCGAAACGCCGTTCGGCTTGCGGTGGTCCGCCAGAACCGTCTCGACTGCCAGCGGCCAGCGCCGGCTTGCGAGATACGCCTCGATTGCCTCGCGCCCGTAGCTGACCGTCACGATCGCGCGCGCGAAACCAGCCTCGGCCAGTCCCTCGAGCGCGTGTGCGATCAACGGCCGCCCCGCCACCGCGCAGAGCGGCTTGTACGGGGCGGACGTACGAAGGCGGCTGCCTTCCCCGGCGGCGAGGATGACAGCCGTGTCGATCATGTCAGGCGGCCTTGATGAACCGCTCGACTTCGATCTGCGCGAGATCGTCGGTCATCTGCGTGCGCGGGTGCTTGCAGAAATACGCCGAGGCAGGGTCGATCACGCCGGCGATGCCGCGATCCTTGGCGATCTTGGCGCAGCGGATCATGTCGATCGCGACACCCGCCGAGTTGGGGCTGTCCTCGACCGAGAGACGCAGTTCGATGTTCATCGGCACGCCGCCGAACAGTTGGCCTTCCATGCGCAGGAAGCAGACCTTGTTGTCGTTCTGCCAGGGCACATAGTCCGACGGACCGATATGCACGTTGTCGTCGTCCATCCGCTCGGCTGCGACCGACTGGACCGCTTCGGTCTTCGAGATCTTCTTCGATTCCAGACGGCGATGGTTCGACATGTTGAGGAAGTCGGTGTTGCCGCCGGTATTGAGCTGATACGTGCGATCCAGCTTCACGCCGCGCTTGGCGAACAGGTCGGTCAGCACGCGGTGGACGATCGTCGCGCCGAGCTGAGCCTTGATGTCGTCGCCGATGATCGCGACGCCGGCGTCTTCGAACTTCTTCGCCCATACGGGGTTCGACGCGATGAAGACGGGGATGTTGTTGACGAACGCCACGCCCGCTTCGATCGCGCACTCGGCGTAGAATTCGGTGGCTTCCTGCGACCCTACGGGCAGGTAGTTCATCAGCACGTCGGCGCCCGACGCCTTCAGTTCGGCGATGACCTCTTCACGCGTCGGCTCGGGCGCGTCGGCGACCAGGAACGTACGGTCGTCCTTGAAATCGGCCATGTGCTCGGCGACGCCGTCGAGCTTCTTGCCCATCTTCACGATCGTGCCGGTGTTGCCGACGTTGGGTGCGAACACTGCGGTGCAGTTCGGCTTGGCGAAGATCGCCTCGGCCACGTCCTTGCCGACCTTGCGACGATCGACGTCCCAGGCCGCGACGACCTTGATGTCGCTTGGCTTGTAGCCGCCCATGTCGAAATGCATCAGGCCAACCTGGTCGTTTGCCCCCTCGCGATAATGCTCGAGACCCTGGACGAGCGAGCTCGCGCAGTTGCCGATGCCGACCACGGCGATCCGAATGCTATTCATTACTGACCCTGTTCCTTACGAAAGATGCATGCGCGACGCGGTCTTCGGTCGCGACATTGTGCTACGGACGAAAGCACGTTCGACACGACGGTGCCAGACGAGCCCGACGATGGCGACGAGCGTCAAGGCGACGATCTCGAACCACCAGAAGATGCGTGGGTTGCCCACGAAGCAGGCGACGAAGATCGCCCATACCCGGACATTCGCGGTAAGCAAGGCCATCAAGCGCAATGGCGCGACGGCGCGGACCCCGTAACTGGCGCCCAGCGCGACCGGATCGCTAGCCTGACCGAGCGTCCGCTCGAATGGCATGGCGATACGGTCGATGCTGCTGGCGACCCCATCATAGAAGCGGACGAGCGCGTTGCCGGTGGGAACGGGAAGCGCGTCGAGCGCCACGCCCCTGATGCGGCGATGGAAGCGCGAACGCTCGCCTTCGTACATGTTCGACTGCACCGCATGTGCGCCACCGGCGGCAAAAGCGAGAATCCAGCCATCCGGCGTGTCGATCGTCAGCGCGAGCGAGATGTAGATCAGCGCGAACACGCCGTGATCGCACAGTCCGTCGAGCATCCGGCCAAGCGGGCTCGCCGTCTTGGTCGCGCGCGCTACCATGCCGTCGAGTCCGTCGGCGATCAGCCACCCGATCGACAGCGCCAGACCCACCAGCGTGAGCGCCCAATTGCCCCATTGCGTATAGGCGAGCGCGGCCGCTCCGCCGAGGCAGAGCCCGGCCACCGACACCGAATTCGCGGAAATCCCGCGCGCCAACGCAAGCGGGAGCAACGCGCGTCCCGCCGGGTGAATCAGCCAAAGGTTAGATGGGATCTCGATCCGGCGATCGCGCGATCCATCCGGTGGAGCCACTGTCATAGGATTTTCACAATGCGCCCGACACACAGATTATGCAAGATGGCGTGGCTAACCCTACGGAACGCTTGACCGCAATTCTTCGATCCAAGCGGTTGCGATCCCGTCCGAAGGCGCACGCCAATCGCCGCGCGGGGATAACGCGCCGCCGCCTGAGACCTTCGGTCCGTTGGGCATCGCCGATCGCTTGAACTGGCTCGTCGCGAAAAATCGGAACAGGAATTTCTCGAGCCATTTCCGGATCGTCGGCAGGTCGTAGGCAACGCGTGCGTCGGCCGGCAGGTCCTCCGGCCAGTCGCCGACGCTCGCATCGCGCCACGCATGCCAGGCGAGAAACGCGATCTTCGATGGTGCGAGACCGTAGCGGATCACGTAGTGCGCGAAGAAATCGTTCAGCGCATAGGGGCCGATCATCGACTCGGTGCTCTGCAACGCGCCATCCGCTCCTGCGGGGACCAGCTCGGGTGAAATCTCCTGCGCAAGGATCGTCGCCAGGATGGCGTCGGTCGCCGCGTCATACTGGTTGGTGCGGATGCACCAGCGGATCAGGAACTGTATCAGCGTCTTCGGCACGCCGGCATTGACCGCGTAGTGGCTCATCTGGTCACCGACGCCGTAGGTGCACCAGCCGAGCGCCATCTCGCTGAGATCGCCGGTGCCGAGCACGATCCCGCGGCGCTGATTGGCAAGGCGGAAGAGGTAATCGGTACGCAGCCCCGCCTGAACGTTTTCGAAGGTGATGTCGTAGACGGGTTCGCCCTCGCTGAAGGGATGGCCGATATCCTCAAGCATCCGTGTGGCGGCCGGGCGGATATCGATCTCTTCCGCGGTGATGCCGAGCGTGCGCATCAGCGCCCAGGCGTTCGCCTTGGTCCCCTCGCCGGTCGCGAAGCCCGGCATGGTGAAGCCCAAGATGTTCGTACGAGGGCGTCCGAGCCGGTCCATCGCCTTCGCCGCGACGATCAGCGCGTGGGTCGAGTCGAGCCCGCCCGATACGCCGATGACGATCGTATCGGCATTCGCGGAGGCGAGCCGCTTCGACAGCGCCTCCACCTGGATGTTGAACGCCTCGTAGCAATCGTCGTCCCGCCGCGCCGGATCGTTCGGGACGAAGGGGAAGCGGCGCACGGCGCGCTCCAGACCGTTTGCTCGACTGTTTGCTCCCTCTTCACGAACCAGCGGATGATCGAAGGCGATCCGTCGGAAGCGTGTTTCGGGATTGCCGGCAAATATTGCCGCGTCGTTGAACGTGCCGGTCCGCAGGCGCTCCTGTGTGATCCGTTCGCAGTCGACGTCGACGATCACCAGATCCGGCTCGGTCGCGAACCGCTCCGATTCCGCGAGTTGTTGGCCGAGTTCGTGGATCAGGCCCTGGCCATCCCATGCGACTTCCGTGGTGCTCTCGCCCGGTCCCGCGGCGGAGTAGACGTATGCGCAGACCGCGCGGGCCGATTGTGCCGCCGCCAGCATCGCCCGGTCGCGCGCCTTGCCAATGACGATGTTCGAGGCGGACAGGTTGCAGCAGATCAGCGCCCCGGCCAGCGCACCCGCGGTCGAGGGCGGGGTAGGAGCCCAGTAATCCTCGCAGATCTCGGCATGGAACACGAAGCCGGGCAGGTCGCGCGCGGCGAAGATCAGGTCGGTCCCGAACGGCACCTCCTTGCCGCCAAGCTCGATCGTAAGCCCGGTCATTCCGATGCCGCTGGCGAACCAGCGCTTCTCATAATACTCGCGGTAATTGGGCAGGAACGTCTTCGGCACTACGCCGAGGACCTTGCCCCGACCGATCGCCAGCGCGCAGTTGTACAGCCGCCCGTTCCGTACCAGCGCCGCGCCGACCAGCAACACGGGCCGCAAGGTCGCACTCGCCTCGACCACCGTCGCGATTGCCGTAAGCGTCGCTCGTTGCTGCGCCGTCTGGAGATGCAGGTCGTCGATCGCGTAGGAGGTAAGGTTCAGTTCCGGGAACACGACAAGGTCGACGTCCCGCGCGTCCGCCTCGCGCGTCAAGGCGACTGTCGCCTCGGCATTCGCGCCGGTATCCCCCACCGAGGCGCGCGGCGTGGCGGCGGCAACCCGGATCAGCCCGTGATTATGGATCGCGTAGAATGGATGCGTCATGGTGCACCGATAAACGCCCCAGGCCGGTCACGCCACCGGCTTCCAGACGTTTGCAGCAGGTGTGGCGTTAAAAGACGCCGACCGCAGCATCGGCCCACACCAGGACCGCGCAAGCGATCGCCGCGATGATGGCGATCCCGCGCAACGCAAGTCCGGGTATCACGCGAATGGCCAATTCAATCGCTACACCGGTGGCAACCAACAGCAGTGCGGCGCTAAGGAAATCCGAGCGGTCCCAGGCGACCTCTCGCGTGAACCGCATCGCAAATAGTGGCGACACGAGCAGCGCCAGGCTCGCGGACCAGAAAAGCGGGCGCCAGTGGCTGAAGCCGCGCAGGATCAAGCGTTGGGGTAGTGTCATGACGGGCCTCCGCAAGAATTTCGATCTTCTCACTAACGCCGGTTATCTGCAAGTCAGCGAGAAGCAGAAGGAAGCAGCAATGACTATCACGATGTACGGCATCAGGAATTGCGACACGATGAAGAAGGCGCGGACATGGCTGGACGCGCACGGCGTGGCGTATGCCTTTCACGACTACAAGGCAGCCGGGATCGATGCTGCGCATCTCGGCGAATGGATCGGTCGGGTCGGCTGGGAAGTGTTGCTCAACCGTGCGGGGACGACGTTTCGGAAACTTCCGGAAACGGATCGCGCGGATCTGGATGCAGCGAAGGCCACCGCGCTGATGCTGGCGCAACCGTCGATGATCAAGCGGCCTGTGCTCGATACCGGTGCGACGCTGCTGGTCGGGTTCAAGCCCGAGGCGTATGAGGCGGCGGGGCTGGGGCGCGCCTGAAGGAGATCAGCATGCCGGTTGCGAGTTGGAATGGCCGCGAGATCGCACGTTCGGAGGATACCGTCGTCGTCGAGGGCAATCATTACTTTCCTGCGGACAGCGTCGATCCGGCGTTGCTGGAAGATAGCGTGACTCACTCGAACTGCCCGTGGAAGGGCGTGGCGAGCTACAAGACGCTGGTCGTCGGCGGGAAGCGGAACGTCGATGCGGTCTGGTATTACCCGGCGCCGAAATCGGCGGCGGCCGAGATCGCGGGGCGATATGCGTTCTGGAAGGGCGTGACGGTCGAATAAGGCAGCGCGAGCGCCTTTCAATCCTCCCCCGAGAGGGGGGGTGTCGCCGGGGGCGACGCAGAAGGAAGACACGGAACAAAGGTTTCCCTTTCCGCCCCCTCCGTCAGGCTATGCCTGCTGCCTCAGGCTATGCCTGCTGCCCCCCCCTGGCGGGGGAGGATCGAGACGAGGGCGCTAGATAGCACCCGAGAACGTGTCGCACTGCGCGGGATCGCCGCTGTCCAGTCCGCGCTTCAGCCACGACTGGCGCTGTGCCGATGTGCCGTGCGTGAAGCTGTCCGGTACCACGCGACCCTGTGACTGCTTCTGCAACGTGTCGTCGCCGATCGCCTGTGCGGCGGTCATGCCCTCCTGGATATCGCCGGTCTCGAGCCGCGACCTGTTCGCCGCCGCCCACACGCCGGCGTAACAATCCGCTTGTAGTTCGAGGCGCACCGACAGCGCGTTGCCTTCTGTCTCGCTAGCCTGACGCTGTGCCTGCTGGACCTGTGCATTGGTGCCGAGCAGCTTCTGGATGTGATGGCCGAACTCGTGCGCGATCACATAGTCCTGCGCGAAGTCGCCCTCGGCCTTGAACCGAGTCGACAGCTCGCTGAAGAAACTGGTGTCGAGGTAGATGCCCTGGTCGGTCGGGCAGTAGAACGGCCCCATCGCCGACTGCGCCGCGCCACAGCCAGACTGGCCACTGCCGTCAAAGAACACCAGCTTCGGCGCCTCGAACCGCTGGCCATTCTTCTGGAAGATCGCCTCCCACGTATTGTCCGCCGAGCTGAACGCGTTGCAGGCGGCTTTGCTCTCGGGCGTCAGGTTGCAGCTTGACGCGGTATCCGTGCCGGCGCGTGGTGCCCCGCTTTGCGTCGTCGGTGCGGACGTCTGCCCACCGCCGAGCAGTCCGCCGAGACCGCCCATGCCGCCGAACACGGCCATCAGGATCAGCACCACGACGATCCCGCCGCACCCGAAGCGACTGCCGATCATCGGCAACAGCCCCATCAGCAGGCCTCCGCCGCCGCCGAAGCCGCCTCCACCGCCGCCCGAGCCGCGCTGGTCCTCGACGTTGATGTTCGGATCGTAATCGTCGAGCCGCATGATATGCCCCTTTTCGTTTCTGGTTGGGAACGAAATGCGCAAGGTGGCGGTAGAGTTGCACGGCCGGGATGCTTGCGGCGCGATAGGCTTAAGGAGTGTGCATGTTCCTGAAGGGCAAGACCGCGGTCATCACCGGATCCACCTCTGGAATCGGGCTCGCTTATGCCAAGGCATTCGCCGCCGAAGGTGCCGCGGTGGTGCTCAACGGCTTTGGTGATCCCAGCGTTATCGAACGGGAGCGAGCTGCGCTGGCGACGACCAGTGGAGCGACCGCGCTCTACGATGCCGCCGACATGACCAAGCCCGACGAGATCGCCGCGATGGTCGCGCGCGCCGCGGCGGAGACGGGCAGCGTCGATATCGTCGTCAACAATGCCGGCATCCAGCATGTCGCAGGGATCGCCGACTTCCCGGTCGACAAGTTCAACGCGATCATCGCGATCAACCTGTCCTCGGCCTGGCACATGATGCGCGCCGCGGTGCCGCACATGCGCGCGAAGGGCTGGGGTCGCATCATCTCGACCGCGTCGGCGCACTCGCTGGTCGCGAGTCCGAACAAGTCCGCCTACGTCATGGCCAAGCACGCGATCGCGGGGCTCACCAAGACGATCGCGCTGGAGACCGCGACCGACGGGATCACCGTCAACTGCATTTCGCCGGGCTATGTCTGGACACCGCTGGTCGAGAACCAGATCCCCGACACGATGGCGGCACGGGGGATGACGCGCGAACAGGTGATGAACGACGTGCTGCTGGCGGCGCAACCGACCAAGGAGTTCGTTACGCCCGAACAGGTCGCGGCGTTCGCGCTGTTCCTGTGTCGCGACGAAGCCAAGGCGATTACCGGCGCGAACCTGTCGATGGACGGCGGCTGGACGGCAGCCTGATCGAGCACGGAAAAGTGTTATTCTTCCGCGGGATACTGGCGTAGTTTCGGCGTGTAGATGGGGTCGATAGCAATGCGTGTTTTGGAAATAGCAGCCTGCATGATGATGCTTGGATGTGGCGTCGGTGCGGCCTGCGCGGCGGTTCCGTTGCGGCATGACGGCGGTAGCGGGGACGCTCGCGAGAAGGACTGGCGTCGGGTCGCTACCGTCGCCGATCGCGGGCGTTTGCGGGGATGGCGCGGGGCGTGGGTCGATGCGCTTGCCGAAGTCGATCCCCGCGAGATCGCGAAGGAGCCTCAGTTGTTCAATCCGGACCGCTCGCTAGCCGATGCACTGCCACCATCGGGCGCATATCGGTGCCGGACGTTCAAGCTCGGTGCACGTGGCGGCATCGGCCCGACGTTCGCGGCGTCGACGGCATTCGCCTGCCGGATCGACGCGAACGACGATGGCGATGTCGTCAGTCTCGTCAAGCTCGATGGTTCGCAGCGACCTGTTGGAACGATCTTCGCCGATACCGATTCCCGCGCGATCTTCCTGGGAACGATGGAACTGGGCGATGAGAAACGCCCGATGCGCTACGGCCGCGATGCCAGCCGCGACATGGCTGGCCTGATCGAGCGGATCGGCACGCGCCGCTGGCGTGTGGTGCTGCCATATCCGCGGTTCGAATCGGTACTCGACGTGGTCGAACTGGTTCCCGCGTCTTAGCGGGGTACGACCGGTACTGGCGGCTGAGCGGTGGACGTGACGATGCATCGAGCACCTGCCGCGGTAATCACGGTCGCGGGCGCGATCGGTCGCAGGCCCGCGAGATAGGCTTTGCCGTGGAGATCGATGACGGTCAGCCGACCGACGTTCGCGGCAACGACCGCCTTCAGATACGAGCGCGGTTTCTTCATCAGCCTGGGCTGATCCAGCCCGGTCAGCCCGACGAGACGCGCCGCCTCCTTCACGAAGGTGACGCAGTTGTGATCCGAAAGGCGATAGACGCTGTCTGGCTTGCCTTCGCTCCAGGCGTGGACCAGCCGCAGAACGGCGTTGTACTGCGCGTCGGTCATCACCACCGAGAACTGCGCGTCGCTGCTGCCGACGTAGGACGGCTTGGCGATATCGAGCCTGCCCGCGACCGGGCCGAACAGCAGCGCGGGGGTCAGCGATTTCGCGGTGAAGCCGACATTCGTATCGACCGGCGCGCCACCTGCATCGGGCACCCCGCGCAGGGTGATGAAGGCATGTGGAAAGCTGTTGCCGAGTTCATGGCTCCAGAAGGTGATCGTGACGGCGGCCTGTGCGGGAAGCGCGGATCCAAGGCACAGGGCGAGCAGGGCTATCAGCCGAAATAGCGGTCTCATCCCCCAATATTATTTAGAAATGTCGAGCCTTACCAGAGGGATGAGCATAATTTTGATCAGTTTGAGGGGGTAGTTCCGTCATTACCGGCCGGTGCCGTGGAAGCTTGAGGAAGCGTCGCGTTCTCGCGCTTTTCGGGTCGGATATAGATCGAGGAGAGCCTCGGGACGGCAACGCGCAGCTCGGTCTCTATCGCCTCGATCATCGTCTCGCCGTCGCCCATCGTCACCGAATCGTCGAAGTCCGCGCTGATCGCGGCGAAGATGCTTTCGGGCGCGGTGTGGATCGTGCGGACGTGATTGACCGAGACGATCCCCGGATGTGCGGCTACGAGTCTGCGGATCGTCGCGATCACCGCCGGGTCCGCGCGCTCGCCGATCAGCAGGCCCTTCGATTCGCGCGCGAGCAGCACCGCGACCAGCGCGAGGATCAGGCCGATCGCGATCGAGGCGGCGCCGTCGATGCGCGGATCGTTGAACGCATGGCTCGCCCAGATGCCGACGCCCGCAATGACGAGACCCGCGAGTGCGGCAGAATCCTCGAACAGCACGATGAACCCGGCAGGATCCTTCGACCGGTGGATAGCCTTCCACCAGGCCATGTCGCCCTTCGACTTCGAGAATTCGCGCACCGCGATCGTCCAACTGCTGCCCTCGAGCGCGAACGAGATCGCGAGCACGACGTAGTTGATGATCGGGCTGGTGAGTGGCTCGGGCTGCTGGATATGTCGCCACCCTTCGAAGATCGACACGCCCGCGCCGATCGCGAAGATCAGGATCGCGACGACGAACGCCCAGAAATACAGCTCGCGGCCATAACCGAACGGATGTGCCTCGTCGGCAGGACGCTTCGCCTTGCGCTGGCCGTAGAGCAGCAGCACCTGGTTGCCGCTGTCGACCACCGAGTGGAACCCTTCCGTCAGCATCGACGACGATCCGGTCATCCCGGCGGCGACGAATTTCGCCACGCCGATCCCCAGATTGGCAGCGAGGGCGCCGTAGAGGACCATGTCGTCCTTGATGCGAGCGGTCAGTGTCTTGGTCATGCCACCGTCCTACACGAGGCGGCGGAGTTGGAAAAGGTGGGCTTCGCAATGGGTTGTGGAAGCTTAGTCGGGTGCAAGGTCGACGGGGGCGGCTCTGGTAGACGGACGTACCCGGCACACCCGCTCCGTCATCCTGACGAAAGTCAGGACCCAGAGCCACGAGCTTCAGCGCCCGTTATCCTGGATCCTGACTTTCGTCAGGATGACGAGCGGCGGGGGCACACCGTCCCTTTAAACAGGAATACCCCCCCCCGATGGACGAGCCATCGGCGGGTACCTTTCCTCCCCAGGAAACTCTTGAACGGGTTTAGCCGAGACGACCGAGGCGGTGATACAGCGCACTCATCCGGGTCAGCCTTTCGTCGTCGATCGACGTCTTGCTGATCATCTCGCCGAGCACTTCCTTCATCAACGCGAAATCATTGGTCGAAAAGACGGCGCGAGCGCGGGGTTGTTCGGTGGTCGTCTGCATGTCTTGCCTCCTCAATCGGCTTGTCTCTCTCTTTACAGTGTCCGTGTGCCGAGAGAGGCGATGCCCGTTCAATACCCAGCAATGCCGGTGCGTTGAAAGGCGAGACCGCAACGTGGCAAGGTCGCACTGTCCGCGGGTCTTGTGTTGCGTGTGTCGATCTGTAAACATTGTGACAGGGGGGGTAGCGATGGCGGAACGTAAATTGCTGGCGGGGCATGCGATCCGTCGCTTGCGGCGCGGGGCGGGGCTGACCCAGGCGGCGATGGCGGACATGCTGTCGATCAGCCCGAGCTATCTCAACCTCGTCGAGCGCAACCAGCGGCCGATCTCGGCGACCTTGCTGATCAAGCTCGCCGAAAGCTTCGACTTCGATCCAAGGTCGCTCACCGCGGCCGAGCCGGGCGGCGGCGCGGACGCGATCCGGCGGCGGTTGGCCGACCCGATGTTCGCAGACCTCGAAATCGATCGCAACGAGGTGGAGGAATGGCTCGCCAGCGCGCCGGGCGGTGCCGCTGCGTTCGCGCGCGTGTTCGACCGGATCGGTGGCGGCGCGGTCGTCGAGGCGGGTGACGATCCGGTAACGCTCGTTCGGCGCGAGATCGAGCGCTGGCGTAATCACTTCGCCGACCTCGACGCCACGGCCGAAGCGCTGGCCGACGAGTTGCGGTTGGGGGCGGGCGATCTCTACGGTGCGATCGCCGAACGGCTGCGGGCGAAGCACGGCCTGACGATCCGGGTGTTGCCCGCCGACGTGCTGCCCGACACGTTGCGTCGTCTCGATCTGCACGCGCGCCAGTTGCAGCTGAGCGAGATGCTCGACCCCGCCTCGCGCACGTTCGCGGTCGCATTCCAACTCGGCCAGATCGAGGCGAAGGCGGAGATCGATGCGCTGGCGAAAGGCGCGGGGTTCACCGATCGCGCGGCCGAGCGACTCTACCGCCGCCATCTGCTCGGGTACTTCGCCGCCGCATTGATGATGCCGTATGCCCGCTTCCTGCGCGGGTGCGAGACGACGGGGTATGATATCGAACTGTTGCAACGCCGGTTCGGCGCGGGCTTTGAACAGGTCGCGCACCGGCTGACGACGTTGCAGCGCGTCGGTGCGCGCGGCTTGCCCTTTTTCATGATCCGGATCGACCGCGCTGGACAGGCGTCGAAGCGCTATCCCGGTGCAAGCGGCGCGGCGCTGGTCGAGGCTGACGGGCGTTGCCCATTGTGGCGACTGCATCACGCGTTCGACCGGCCCGGCAGCCTGATGGTGCAGCTTGTCGAACTGGAGGACGGCGCGCGCTGGCTGACCATGGCACGGACGGTGACGCCGCAGGGTAGCCGCTTTGGGGCGGTGCATGCCGAGTTCGCGATCGGCCTCGGCGTCGCGGCGGCGCAGGCAGGCGTATTGGCGGCGGCGAGCGGGTTCGATCTGGCGGGGAGGGCGATGCCGATCGGGCTCGGGTGTCGCGCCTGTTTCCGCAACGATTGCCCGCAGCGGTCCGTCGCGCCAGCGGGGCGGGCGCTGCTTATAAATGAGCGGGAGCGGCGGACCTCGGCGCTGACGTTCGCGGGCGACTAATTGATCCTCCCCCGCAAGGGGGAGGTGGCAGGCGCTCGCCTGACGGAGGGGGAGGAACGGCGAACCTCTGTTCCGTGTCCGCCCCCTCCGTCACCTTCGGCGACACCTCCCCCTTGCGGGGGAGGATTAAGTAGTCAGGCGCCGGCAACCATCAGTGATTCCAGTTGGTCCTTCGTCAGTTCCAGCGTCATCGCAGGCAACAGGTCTTCGATCTGCTTGACGCTGGTGGCACTCGCGATCGGGGCCGTCACGCCCGGCTGCGCGATCAGCCACGCGAGCGCAATCTGTGCATGCGTCGCGCCGGTAGCCTCCACCACCGAGTCCATTGCATCGAGGACGGTCTTGCCTGTGCCTTCGAGCAGTTCGCCCATGCGGCCGCCGCGGACGCTCTGGTTCAGGTCGTCCTTGGTGCGGTATTTGCCGGTCAGGAAGCCGGAGGCGAGACTATAATAGGGCAACACGCCGATATTCTCGGTGACGCAGTAATCCTGCAGTTCGCCTTCGAACTTGGTGCGGCTGACGAGGTTATATTCGGGCTGAAGAACGTGATAGCGCGGCAGGTCCGACGTCTTGGCGGCATCGACCGCGGATTTCAGGCGCGCCGCATGGAAGTTCGACGCGCCGATGACGCGAACTTTACCCGCGTCGACGAGCTTGCCGAATGCTTCGAGGACGGCATCCTGCGGAACGTCCTCGTCGTCCTGGTGCGCGTAATAAAGATCGATGCGGTCGGTGCCGAGGCGCTTGAGCGAGGCTTCGGCGGCGGCGGCGATGCGGGCGGGAGCGAGTTTCTCGCCACCTTCGCCGGGGAGCATGCCGACCTTGGTCGCGATCAGCACGTCGTCGCGCTTGGCGCTGGCCTTCAGCCATTCGCCGATCATACTTTCGGACTCGCCGCCCTTGTGGCCGTCGACCCATGCCGAATAGGCGTCAGCGGTATCTATCATCGTGCCCCCGCCGGCGACGAACGCGTCGAGCACGGCAAAACTGGCGGTGCGATCGGCGGTCCAGCCGAACACGTTGCCGCCAAGGACGAGGGGGGCGATCTTCAGATCGGTCGAGCCAAGGCGGCGAAGGGTCATCGGGTCTGGTCGCTTTGATTCGAGGGTATATTGGTATCGTCAGGAGCGGCGGCGACCGAATTCAGGTCGACGCTGTTTGCATCGAGCATCGCGGCTGCTTCATTCAACTGGTGCGCTTCGTCCGCGGTAACGGCGCCGGGTTCGCGCGCGGGCGAGCAGGCCGCGAGCGCGGAGATGGCAAACAGCGCCCCCACCACCACGCCGCCTTGCCAGCGCGGGCTGGTGTCTTTTCGCAGGGGTCGCAGTGACCCGAACCGGGAGACCCAAGCGTTCGCTGGAGAGACGGGAAAGTGGGGGCGCCAGGTCAACGCTTAGTCCTTGATCGCGTTGCCGGCGCGGGTCAGCGCGTTGCCGGTAGCGTCGGCGGCGCGGTCGGCACCGTTGTCGATCGATGCGCCTGCACGGTCCGCACCGGCTTCGACCCGGTCACCCGCGCGGTCGGTCTTGGCGTCGAGATTGTCGGTTGAGTTGTCGAAGCGAGCGGCGGCATTGTCGAGCGAACGCTCGGCCGAACCCAGGGCGCGATCGCTGGCGGCGCTGACGTCATCGACGGCGTTGGCGGTTGTCGCGCTCGCATCGGCGGCGATCGCGTTGGCAGCCTGCGCGGTCTGGTCCTGCGCGTTGTTGCTGCAGGCTGCGAGGCTGGCGGTCAGGGCAAGTGCGGGGATCAGGAACGTCTTCATAGGTATCTACTCCCGTGGATGTCGTCTTGTGGACCAGCAGGTGCCGGGCCCATAGCGCAATCGAACGCGGACGAAGCGTTTCCGATCCGTCACGATTTTTCGCGTTGCGACGATCCGCCGACATGTACGGCGATTTTCAAAGACGCTGACGGCCGCGTTGACCTCATATAAAGAAATCTTTATATGACCGGTCATGACGATGGCGCTCGAAATATTCCGTGCTTTGGCGGACGCGACACGGTTGCGAATTCTTGCGCTGCTGCGACGGATGGAGCTGTCGGTCGGCGAGCTCGCGCAGGTGCTCGGGCAGAGCCAGCCGCGCGTCTCGCGGCATGTGAAGATACTGTGCGATGCCGGGCTTGCCGAACGCCGCAAGGAGGGAAGCTGGGTGTTCGTCGCGCTGGGGGCTGCGGACGTTGTCGAGCCGGTCGCGAGTGCGCTCGATGTCTGGGCGAAGGCGGAGCCGGATCACTGGGCGGTCGCCGATGCGGCGCGGCTCGCGGCGGTGCGTGCGGACCGGGCGGCAAGCGCGGCGGCGTGGTTCGAGGGGCATGCCGACGAGTGGGATGCGATCCGGTCGCTGCATGTCGCGGACAGCGAGGTCGAGGCGGCTATGGCGCGCGTGCTGGGCGAAGCGCCCGTGGGGACGTTGATCGATATCGGTACGGGCACCGGGCGGATGCTCGAGTTGTTCGGCGGTCGGGCGACGGTGGCGCTCGGGATCGATCGCAGTTCGGAAATGCTCAGGCTGGCACGTGCGAAATTGCATGACATGACGCACGCCGAATTGCGGCAGGCTGACCTGTACGCGCTGCCGATGGCGGATGCCGCGGCGGACGTCTCGATCCTGCATCACGTACTGCATTTTGCGCAGCAGCCGGGCGCGGCGGTGCGTGAAGCGGCACGCGTGCTGGCTCCCGGTGGGCGGTTGCTGATCGCCGACTTTGCGAGCCACGACCGTGAGGAGTTGCGGTTGCGTGACGCACATACGCGGCTTGGTTTCGCGGACGAGCAGATGGCGACGTGGTTCGAGGCGGCGGGCTTGCAGACGGTACGCGTCGAGACGCTCGAGGGCGGTGAGTTGACGGTGAAATTATGGCTTGGCCGGAAGATCGGTGCGAGCTTGCGTGAGGTGAAGGCGGCATGACGAACATTTCGATCCCCCAATTGGCCGAGGCGCGCCGCGCGCTGGAAGAACCGCTGTTCGCCGATCTGGCGGGCGACGTCGGCCTGAGCTTCGAGTTCTTCCCGCCAAAGAGCGAGAAGATGGAGGCGCAGCTCTGGGAGGCGATCCGTACGCTGGAGCCGCTCGGTCCCGATTTCGTGTCGGTAACCTATGGCGCGGGCGGGTCGACGCGCGAGCGGACACATGCGACGGTGGCGCGAATCCAGCGCGAGACGTCGATGAATGCCGCTGCGCATCTGACGTGCGTCGAGGCGACCAAGGCTGAGATCGATCAGGTTGCCGAGGAATATTGGGCGGCGGGCGTGCGGCATATCGTGGCGCTTCGCGGCGACATGCCGACGCTGGGGCAGCCTTATCAGGCGCATCCGGGCGGATATGAGAACGCGGCAGCGCTGGTCGCCGGTTTGCGGAAGCTGCATCCGTTCGAGATTTCGGTCGCTGCGTACCCCGAGTGCCACCCGGAGTCGGGGGGGCATGATGCCGACCTCGACAATCTGAAGCGCAAGCTTGATGCGGGCGCGACGCGCGCGATCACGCAGTTCTTCTTCTCGCCCGAGGCGTATTTCCGGTTCCGCGACCGGGTCGCGGCGGCGGGGATCACTGCGCAGATCCTGCCGGGGATTTTGCCGGTGTCGAACGTCGCGCAGACGCGGAAGTTCGCGGGCGCGTGTGGCGCGGAGATCCCGGCGTGGATGGACCGACTGTTCGAGGGTCTCGACGATCACCCCGCCGCACGGCAGCTCGTCGCGGCGACGATTGCGGCCGAGATGTGCCGGCGGCTGTACGCGGGCGGCGTGAAGGATTTTCACTTCTACACGCTCAACCGCGCTGAGTTGGCCTACGCGATCTGCCACATGCTCGGTGTGCGTGCGAAGCCGAGCGAAAAGGTCGCCGCGGCGTAATCCCCCTTCCGCTTGCGGGAGGGGTTAGGGGAGGGGCTGGCCCAACCCGACCGGCTCGTTTGCGACACTTCCCTCCCCCGACCCCTCCCGCCTGCGGGAGGGGAGGAGATTGACGATGACACTACGTGAACGTTTCAACGCGGAAGCCGCCAAGCGCATCCTGATCACCGACGGCGCGTTCGGGACCGAGATCCAGAACTGGAAGCTCGACGAAGCCGCCTATGCGGGCAATCTCGGCCTGAGCCACGACCAGAAGGGCAACAACGACATCCTGGCGATCACCAAGCCGGAAGTCCCCGAAACGATCACGCGCGAATATCTCGACGCGGGCTCGGACATCGTCTCGACCAACACGTTCAGCGCGAACGTGATCAGCCAAGCCGATTACGGCGCCGAGCATCTGGTGCGCGAGATCAACGTCGAGTCCGCCCGGATCGCCCGCGCGCTCGCGACCGAATACGAGGCGAAGGATGGCCGTCCGCGCTTCGTCGCGGGCGCGATCGGGCCGACCAACAAGACGTTGTCGCTGTCGCCCGACGTCAACGATCCGGGCTTTCGCGAGATCGACTTCGATTATCTCAAGGGCGTGTACCGCGAGCAGATCGACGCGCTGCTGGAAGGCGGCGAGGGGGTCGGCGTCGACTTCATCCTGATCGAGACGGTGTTCGATACGCTCAACGCCAAGGCCGGGATCATGGCGGCGATCGAGGCGGGTGACGATCTCGGCCGTGACGTGCCGATCATGCTGTCGATGACGCTGACCGATCTGTCGGGGCGCAACCTGTCGGGGCATACGGTCGAGGCGTTCTGGCACGCGGTGCGGCATGCCAGGCCGGTGACGATCGGGCTGAACTGTTCGTTCGGTGCGGAGCAGCTGCGGCCGCACGTCAAGACGTTGAGCGCGATCGCGGACACGCTGATCATGATCTACCCGAATGCGGGCCTGCCCAACGAACTCGGCGAATATGACGAGCAGCCCGCGACGACCGCCGGGTTGGTCGGCGAGTGGGCGGTGGCCAAGCAGGTCAACGTGCTCGGCGGCTGCTGCGGGTCGACCCCGGCGCATATCAAGGCGATGGCTGACGGTGTGCGGGGGCTTGAGCCGCGCGTCGTGGCGAGCCCCGAAGTGCGGACCAAGCTCGCCGGGCTAGAGCCGTTCACGATGGCCGCGTAACATACTGCTCCCTCTCCCCGTTGGGGAGAGGGCCGGGGTGAGGGGCGCCACAAGCGCTGCCGCCCGGAACTGCCCCTCACCCCAACCCTCTCCCCGGAGGGGAGAGGGGGCTAGAAGAGAACGACAGATGATCACCACCTCCTCCACCAGTTTCGTCAACATCGGCGAGCGCACCAACGTCACCGGCTCGGCGCGCTTCAAGAAGCTGATCATGGCGGGCGACTACCCCGCCGCGGTCGAGGTCGCGCGCCAGCAGGTCGAGAGCGGCGCGCAGGTGCTCGACGTCAACATGGACGAGGGGCTGCTCGACGCGCATCACGCGATGACGACGTTCCTGAAGCTGATCGCCGCCGAACCCGACATCGCGCGTATCCCGTTCATGGTCGACAGCTCGAAATGGAGCGTGATCGAGGCAGGGCTGAAGTGCGTCAGCGGCAAGCCGATCGTCAATTCGATCAGCATGAAGGAGGGCGAGGAGCAATTTCTCGCGCAAGCCCGCAAGTGCATGGCGTACGGTGCCGCGGTCGTCGTGATGGCATTCGACGAGGTCGGGCAGGCGGACACCAAGGCGCGCAAGGTCGAGATCTGCGAGCGCGCCTACAAGCTGCTCGTCGGCATCGGCTTCCCGCCAGAGGACATCATCTTCGATCCCAACGTGTTTGCAGTCGCGACGGGGATCGAGGAGCATAACAACTACGGCGTCGACTTCATCGAGGCGTGCCGCGAGATCAAGGCGCGCTGTCCGCACGTCCATATTTCGGGCGGGCTGTCGAACTTCAGCTTCTCGTTCCGCGGCAACGAGCCCGTCCGCCGCGCGATGCACAGCGTGTTCCTGTATTACGCGATCCCCGCGGGCATGGACATGGCGATCGTCAACGCCGGCCAGCTCGACATCTACGACGACATCGATCCCGAACTGCGCCAGGCAGTCGAGGACGTCGTTCTCAACAAGGATCCCGAGGCTGGCGACCGCCTCGTCGCGCTCGCCGAACGTTACCGCGGCACCGACGTGGTCGCCGAGAAGGCCGCGGCGGAATGGCGCTCGCTGAGCGTCAACAAGCGGCTCGAATATGCGCTGGTGAAGGGCATCGACCTCCACGTCGTCGAGGATACCGAGGAAGCGCGGCTGATCATCGACGGCAACAACGGCCGCCCGATCGAGGTCATCGAAGGCCCGCTGATGGACGGCATGAACGTGGTCGGCGACCTGTTCGGATCGGGCAAGATGTTCCTGCCGCAGGTGGTGAAGTCAGCGCGTGTGATGAAGAAGGCGGTCGCGCATCTGCTGCCGTATATCGAGGCGATGAAGGAGCCCGGCGCGCGCGGCAAGGGCAAGATCATCATGGCGACCGTCAAGGGCGACGTGCATGATATCGGCAAGAACATCGTCGGCGTGGTGCTCCAGTGCAACGGCTTCGACGTGGTCGATCTCGGCGTGATGGTGCCGTGGTCGAAGATCCTGGCGGCCGCGAACGAGAATGATGCCGACATGATCGGGCTTTCGGGGCTGATCACGCCGTCCCTCGACGAGATGGTGACGGTCGCGGAGGAGATGAAGCGCGCCGGGATGACGATGCCCCTGCTGATCGGCGGCGCGACGACGTCGAAGGTGCATACGGCTTTGCGGATCGCGCCGGCGTATGATGGCCCGGTGGTGCATGTGCTCGATGCCAGCCGTGCGGTGGGTGTCGCGTCGACTCTGGTATCAGACACGATCCGCGACGAGTTCGTGACCAAGACCGCGGACGAGTATGAGGCCGTACGGATCGCACGCGCGAACAAGGGACAGAGCGCGTTGCTGCCCTTGGAAACCGCTCGCGAGCGTGGGTTCGTAGCGGACTTCTCGATGAAGCCGGGTGCGCCGCTGAAGCCGGGTGTGCATGTCTTCGCGGACTGGGACCTGTCGGACCTGCGCGATTATATCGACTGGACGCCGTTCTTCCGCGCGTGGGAACTGGCCGGGAATTTTCCGGCGATCCTGACCGACGAGGTCGTCGGCGAAAGCGCGAGTTCGCTCTATGCGGATGCGCAGGCGATGCTCGACACGATCGTTTCGGAGAAGTGGCTGACGCCGCGTGGCGTGGCGGGTTTGTGGCCTGCGCGCCGCGAGGGCGACGATGTCGTTGTCACGCACAACCGTCATCATGACGCGCCCCACGAGGACGTTCGCCTGCCGATGCTGCGCCAGCAGATCGCCAAGCGCGAGGGCCGCGCGAATATGTGCCTTGCGGACTTTGTCGATCCCGCGGGCGACTGGTTCGGCGGTTTCGCCGTCGGCATCCACGGGATCGACGCGCACATCGCCCGCTTCAAAGCGGACAATGACGATTATAACGACATCCTGCTGAAGGCGCTCGCCGACCGCTTCGCCGAGGCGTTTGCGGAACGGCTGCACAAGCATGTTCGGACAGATTTGTGGGGCTATGCGGAGGGCGAACAGCTCACCAACGAGGCGATGATCAAGGAACAGTATCGCGGTATCCGCCCGGCGCCGGGCTACCCGGCGTGCCCGGACCACAGCCTCAAGCCGATCCTGTTCGATCTGCTCGACGCTGAAACCGCGACAGGGCTGGAACTGACTGAGAGCTTCGCGATGTTCCCGACCGCGGCCGTCTCAGGCTTCTATTTCGGGCATCCTCAGGCAGAGTATTTCGGCGTCGCGCGCGTTGGACGCGACCAGCTGGAGGAGTACGCAACGCGGCGGGCCGTCGATCTGCCGACCGCTGAGCGCTGGTTGCGCCCGAACCTCGACTGACGCGCTGCGCCCGGTCGCGGAACAAGATAGGCCGACGCCTGTTCCTGCAAGCTCATCGGCAGCGACGCCGGTTCCATTCAAGGAGACGATCTGTGAACAGCGACACCCTCAGCGGCACGGCGACCGACCTCAGCGGCAAGGCCAAGGAAACCGTCGGCGGCGCAGTCGGCGACAAGTCGTTGCAGAGCGAAGGCGTTGCAGATCAGCTCGGTGGCACCGTGCAGAAGACCATCAGCCAGGCCAAGGACGTCGTCGAGGGCAACGTCCGTCCGCTGATCGGTTACGTACAGCAGTTCTCGCGCGAGCGGCCCTTTGCTGCGGCGGCGGTCGCCGGCGTTCTCGGTATCGCGCTGATCAACACGCTCCGCGGCAAGTAATTCGCACTTCATGACGTTCCGCCGGGTAGACCGAGCGGAACGTCATTACGCTTATCCCCCCGCGCGGGGGGTGAAATTCAGGCAGGCAGGCCGGTGATCGTCTTCACTTCCATGAAGTCGGTCAGGCCGTACCGCCCGTTTTCACGGCCATTACCCGATTGCTTGTAGCCACCGAACGGTGCGCCGATGTCGGGGCTCCACGAGTTGATCGTCACCAATCCCGCGCGCAGCCTCGGCGCAACCTTAGCCGCCGCCGCCGGATCACCTGAAATCGTAGCGGACAATCCGTATTCGGTCGCATTGGCAATCCGGATGCCCTCGTCCTGATCGGCATACGATGTGATCGTAGCGACCGGTCCGAACGTTTCCTCCTGCGCGATCCGCATGTCCGGCCGTACGTCGGTGAACAGCGTCGGCTGGATGTAATACCCCGCGTTGCGCCCGTCCGGACGCCCGACGCCGCCGGTCACCAGCGTCGCACCTTCGTCGATCGCTGACTGGATCAGCCCCTGGATCTTGTCGAACTGCGCCTTGTTGACGACCGGGCCGATATGCTGGCCCATCTCGGCGGGATCGCCGACCTTGGTCTGCTCCATCATCGACTTCACGATCACGGTCGCTTCCGCCACCTGGCTCGCATGCACTAGCAGCCGCGTCGGCGCGATGCAGCTCTGGCCCGAATTGGCGAGCACGCCCGCGACCGTCGGCGGCAGCACGGTGGCGAGATCCGAGCCCTCGAGCACGAGGTTTGCCGCCTTGCCACCAAGCTCCTGATGCACGCGCTTGACCGTCGGCGCCGCGGCCAGAGCAACGGCGATGCCGGCGCGCGTCGAGCCGGTGAAGCTGACCATGTCGACGTCGCGGTGCGCGCAAAGCGCCGCCCCGACGCCCGGCCCGTCGCCGTTGACGAGATTGAAGACGCCCGCTGGCACGCCCGCCGCATCCATGATCTCCGCGAGTATCACTGCGCATGACGGCGCTTCCTCGGAAGGCTTCAAGATCATGGTGTCGCCTGCGGCAAGGGCAGGGGCGACCTTCGCGCAGATCTGGTTCAACGGCCAGTTCCACGGCGTGATCATCGCGACGACGCCGAGCGGCTCATGCACGACGGTCGCCTTGCCGATGACTTCCGAGAATTCGAATGCCGCCAGCGCCTTCGCGGTCGCGGAGAAATGCGCGAGCCCCGTCGGCGCCTGCGCCATCGACGCGAGTGCCATCGGTGCGCCCATCTCCTGCGACATCGCCTTTGCCAGATCGGGCATCCGCGCCTTGTATTCGGTTATGATCCGGCCGAGCACGTCGAGACGCTCCTGCACGCTGGTCTGGCTCCAGCTTTCGAACGCAGACCGTGCCGCAGCCACCGCCTTGTCGACGTCGGCGGCGGTGCCGAGCGTGATCTCCGTGCACGGCTGTTCGGTCGACGGGTCGATCACCTGATAGACGGAGCCGCCTTCGCTCGGGACCCAAGCGCCGTCGATATACTGGTTCAGATAGCTTTTCATCGTGCCTCTCCGCATCTTGTCGCTACGTTTTATCGGGCGCAGGAATGGGCTCGCCGCCGATCGGTTGCAACCCGAAACGCGTTCTATAGGGTGTGGGCTTGAATCAACGGGAGGCCGGCATGGCACGAGTGGCGAAAATCGAAACGACCGGTGGTCCGGACGTCATTCAGTGGCACGACGTCACCCTGCCGGGGCCAGGCAAGGGCGAGGTGTGGATGCGCAACACCGTCGTCGGCCTGAACTATATCGACACCTATCACCGCAGCGGCGTGTACCCGATCGACCTGCCGTCGGGGCTTGGCAGCGAGGCGGTCGGCGTGGTGATGGCGGTGGGTGAAGGCGTTGTCGATTTTGCCCCCGGCGACCGCGTCGGCACCTTCGGCCCAACCCGCGGCGCCTATGCTACTGAGCGCAACGTGCCGGCTGCCGAGCTGTTCGCGCTGCCCGACTGGCTCGACGATCGCACCGCTGCGGCGATCCTGCTCAAGGGCTGCACTGCGGAGTTTCTTGTCGAGCGCTGTGCGAAGGTCGAGGCGGGACAGACCGTTCTGGTCCACGCGGCGGCGGGTGGCGTCGGCCATATCCTGGTTGGCTGGCTGAAGCATATCGGCGCGACCGTGATCGCCAGCGTCGGCAACGAGGACAAGGCCGCACGCACCAGGAAAGCGGGCGCGGATCACGTCATCCTCCACAAATCCGAGGACATTGCGGCGCGCGTGCGTGAAATCACCGGGGGCGACGGCGTGCCTGTCATACTCGACGGCGTCGGCGGTGCGACCTGGGCGGCGTCGCTCGCCAGTGCCGCGCGACGCGGGCTGATCGTCAGCTATGGCAATGCGGGTGGGGTGGTCGACGGCGTCAACCTCGGGATCCTGGCACGCAATGGATCGCTGTTCGTCACCAGGCCGACGCTGTTCGACTATTATGCGATCCCGGACGAGAAACGCGCCGGGCTCGACCGTGTTTTCGCGATGGTGAAAAGCTGCGCGATCACGCCGGAAATCGGCCGGACCTTCCCACTCGAACAGGCGGCGGACGCGCATCGCACGGTGGAGGCGGGCGAGACTAGCGGCAGCACGATCCTGCTGGCCTGAGGCTCAGCGCTGCTGGCCGCCGGTGTCGCCATGCCCAGCATGACGCGCTAGGGTCCGTCGATGAGCGAACCGATCCTTCCGCCCGCCGCGCGTATCCGCAACATCGCGGAACTGGCGCGGTTCGCCGGGGTGCACGCCGGCACCGTATCCCGCGCCAACCGGCTCGCCGGCGAACGGCTGATCGCGCGCTGCTGTCGGCGGCTCGCCTTTTTCGGCGAAGTGCGGACGGTGACCGGCTTCGACGATCTCCCGTTCGCCGAGCAGACCGTGCCGCGGCTGACCACCGTCCGACAGGATGTAGCCACGGGCGCGCGGGCGATGGTCGCCGCGCTGTTCGCCCGGATCGCCGGCGAGGATGCGCCGTCGGTGGAAATGAAACCGGTTCTCGTCGCGCGCGATACCTCGTAATGAGCCTGAACATTCTGCTGGTCGAAGACGATGGCGTGTTCGCGCAAGGCATGGCCGAGGAACTGCGCGGGTTCGATCATGTCGTCACGGTCGCACCCGACGGTCGCGAGGCGCTGGCCGCGATCGATAGCCAGCCGTTCGACGCGGTTGTGCTCGATCGCATGCTGCCCCGGATCGACGGAATCTCGGTCCTCGAACGGTTGCGGAGCGGGAACATGACGCTGCCGGTTATCATGCTCAGCGCGCTCGGCCGTTCGGTCGAGAAGGTCGAGGGACTCGAGGCCGGCGCGGACGATTACGTGGTCAAGCCGATCGCGGCGGTCGAACTGAACGCGCGGCTGCTCGCCCTGGTGCGTGCGCGTGGGTGGACGGCAGGCAGCGCGGATACGATCAGCGCGGGCGACATCGTCGTCAGCCCGACCCGGTTCCGGGCGTGGCGGGCCGGCACCGCGATCGACCTCGGCAAGCTCGAATTCAAGCTGCTGAGCGAGTTCGTCGCGAATGCCGATACGGTGCTGACGCGCACGATGCTGGTCGAGCGGGTCTGGGGCTATGACTTCGCGCCGACCACCAACATCGTCGACGTGTATGTCCGCCACCTGCGCGTGAAGCTGACCGCCGAGGGAGGCGAGGACCCGATCATGACGGTACGCGGCGTCGGCTATATGTTGCGCGGCTGATGCGCTTTCGCTCGCTGCGCACGCTGACGTTGGCCTTTCTGCTGGCGTTTCTCGTGGCAACGCTCGGCACCGGTTTCGCGATCTATTCGGTGACACTCAGGACGGTCGAGCGGCTGGTCGATCGCCGCATCCTGATGGTGAACGACGAAGTCGGCGGCGTACCAGCCGATCGTCAGCCGGCGGATATCGTTCGTCGGATCGACTCTGCGATGCGGCAACGCGACACCGGCGATATCGGCTTCCTGTTGCTCGCTGCGGATGGCCGGAGCCTAGCCGGCAATATCAGGCTGCCTCGCCGGCTGGCACTGGGCTTCTCCACGCTACGGGGACGCGATCGGATCATCGGCCTGTCCGCCGGGCGCGCCCTGGTTCGCGATCTCGGTGGCGGCATGACGCTGACGACGGTCGCCGAGACCGAGCCGTTCGACGACTATGTCCCCGCCCGGATCGGCATCTACCTGATCGGGTTCGGGTCGATCCTGCTGATCGTCGTTTGCGGGCTGTCGTTCTTCGTCGTGACCATCAGTCGGCGGATCGGCGAGATGCGGCGGACGGTCGATGCGATCATCGACGGCGACATGACGCGCCGTGTGCCGGTCGACCGATCGGGCGGCGAGTTCGCGCAGCAGGCGATCGCGTTCAACCGGATGCTCGATCGCATCGCCGACTTGATGGCGAGCATCAGCAACGTCTCCAATGATATAGCGCATGATCTTCGCACGCCATTGGCACGCCTGCGCAGCCAGCTTGCCTTGTCATGGCGACGGGCGGAGACGGAGGCGCAACGTGACGACCTCGACGCGGCGATCGCGATGAGCGACGAACTCCTGGCGATGTTTGCTGCGATGTTGCGGATCGCCGAAGTCGAGGGCGGTGACCGTCGCGCGGCGTTCGCGCCGATCGATCTGGCTGTGCTCGCGGACGAGATCTGCGCGATGATGCAGCCGGTGGTTGCGGATAGCGGGCGAACGCTCATGGTCTCTGCGGTTCCGACCGGCATTACGGGCGATCGGCAACTGCTGGGGCAGCTCGTCGTCAATCTCATTGAAAACGCGATACGGCATACGCCCGTCGGCACGCGGATCGAGATCGACGTGATGCCGTCGACGGGGGCGGCGTTGCTCACCATCCGCGATGATGGTCCCGGCATTCCCGATGACAAACGGAAACTCGCGCTACGACGGTTCGGGCGACTGGACGCAAGCCGACACGATGCCGGGCATGGGCTTGGCCTGTCGCTCGTCGTCGCGATCGTGCGATTGCATCGTGGCACGGTGACGCTCGAAGATGCCGGTCCAGGGTTACGCGTCGTCATCCGCCTGCCGCTGGGCTGAACGCAAAACGACCCGAGCGGGCTGGTGCCTGCTCGGGTCGTCCCGCAGTCTTACCGATCGATCAGAACCTGACCGAAGCCTCCATGCCGTAGGTGCGCGGCGCGTTGAAATTGCCGTAGTCGCCTAGGATGTTGCCGATGCTGCCAGAGGTGGCCGTGGCCGAGGTCGGTGCGCCCGGCAGGCTGTTCGACGGATCGCGACGGAACACATACTGCTTGTTGAACAGGTTGCGCGTCCACGCCGAGATCGTCACCGCGTTGCTGCCACCGACCTGGATGTTGGCCAGCGCGATGCGGGCGTTGGCGATGAACGCCGGATCGTTCTTGGTGGCGAACTGGTCGAAGGTCTGCGTAGCCTGCGAATAGTTGCCGTCGAGGTGGAACTTCAGGTCCATATCACCGACCGGCATCGTGTAATCGATCGAGCCGTTGGCGGCGTTGCGCGGCGTGAACACGATGTAGAAGTCCTGGTACACGCCGGTCGACGCGATCAGCACGGGCGGGATCTTGGTGTAGGTGTACGCATACCCTGCGGCCAGCGTCAGGCCGGTGACTGGCTGCACGGTCAGGTCGGCCTCGATACCGCGGATCTTGGTGATGCCAGGCGCATTGATCGTCACCAGGTTGTTGAAGCTGCCCGACGCGGTCGTCTGGATCGAGCTGATGTCGACCTGGCTGTTCTTGCGGTCCATGATGTAGCCGGCAAGGTTCAGGCGGGCGCGGTGGTTCCAGAAGTCGGTCTTTGCGCCGATCTCGTACGACTTCACGTCTTCCGGGTTGAACGTCTGGTAGTTCGAGGTGCGCGAGCTGGCACCGCCAGCGCGGTAGCCGGTCGCGTATTTCGCATAGACGTGGACTGAATCGCTGGCGTCATAGGCTAGCGTCGCCATCGGATTGAACCGGTTCCAGGTCGCGTCGAGCGGCGCATAGCCGGCCGCGGTCAACTGCGCTGCGGTGGCAGTGTCGTAGTTCAGGTTGCGCGAATAATGCAGCACGCCCTGCTTCTCGTCGCGCGTGTAGCGCCCGCCTGCGGTCAGGTGGACGCGGTCGGTCGCGTTCCAGGTGACCTGGCCGTAGCCCGCATAGCTCTTCGAATGCACTTCGGAGGCACGGTCGATGGAGCGGCAACCCTCCTGCCACCCGAATCCGCCCGAGCCGGTGCAGGGGTCGAGCACTGAAATCGTTCCCAGCGTCGAGTTGAACGCCAGCGAGTTCGGCGTCGCCGCGTCGTCGCTGATATGTTCGTTGAAATAATACAGCCCGGCGACGTAATCGAACTGGCCGACCGTGCCGACTGCCTGCAATTCCTGGCTGAACTGGTTCTGGTGCAGGTCGGCGAGGCTGTAGCGGCTGAAGTTGCACGCGGTGCCGGTGCAGCCCGCGGCGACGACGGGGACGCGGTGATAGCCGCCGCTATTGTCGTACTGCGTCGCATTCACGCCGCGCCACGCGGTGATCGAGCGGAGTTCGATCTCGGGCGCGACGTCCCAGCGAATGTTCGAGGTGAAGCCGTGCGTCTTGTCGATGCTCGGCTGCTGCGGCACGCCGATATCGGCCACCTTCATGCGGCTGTTGCCGTTGACGACGACCTGGCTCGGCAGCGGCTTCACGTTGCCGGTCAGCGTCGTGTAGTTGGTGCCGGGCAGCGCGCAGGCCGGCGAGGCGGCTTGGGCACCGGCTTTGCACCCGTTCGGGTTCACGTTGAGCAGCTGGCTGTAGAACGGGCTGTTCGAGTCGTAGCCGTTATCGTAGCTGAAATCGGCGGTCATGCCGGAGATCGGGCGGACACGCGCCGTCGCCTTGAAGCCGCGGCGATGATAATAGTTGAAGCCGGTCTGGTCCGCGAGCGGGTTCTTGGTGGTCGCGTCCTGATGCTGAATCACGCCGTCGAGTTTCAACGACACGCCGTAGGTTTCCGGCAGGTCGAGATGCAGCGCGCCGTTATAGCTGCCGTAGTTCGCGATCCCGCCGGTCGCGCTGCCGCCCCATTTGCCGCTCGGGCCCTTGGTGACGATGCTCAGTGCGCCGCCCTCGGTGTTGCGACCGAACAGCGTGCCCTGCGGGCCCTTCAGGACTTCGATCCGGTCGACGTCGAACAGCGCGGCGTTCAGGCCGTGCTGGCGACCGAGATAGACGCCGTCGATATAAACGCCGACACCCTGCTCGCGCGCAGGCTGGTTCGCGTCGAGCGGCACGATGCCGCGGATACCGATCGTCAGCGCGGACTGGCGCGCTTCGAACGTCGCCACGCGCAAGCTTGGCACGGCACCATCGGCAAGGTCGTACAGGCTCTGGACGTGACGGTCAGTCAGTGCCTGGCTGCTCAGCACGTTGATCGCGATCGGCGTCTTCTGCAGGTTCGTCTCGCGCTTGGTCGCGGTGACGACGATCTCGCCGAGCCCTGTCTGGTCCGCGGCGGGCGCTGGGTCCGCCGCAGGCTGGGGATCGGTCGGGGCTACCGTAGCAGGCGCCGCATCCTTAACGGCGGTCGGTGCGGGGGCTGCGAACACTGGCGACGCGATCGCGATCGTCAGGGCGGCGCCGGCCAGCAGCCGCAAGCGCAGGCTTGCTGAATTCAACATCGAGAAGTTCCCTTTTGAGGCAGTGCTTGCCTTGAAGGGCGCGATAGGCGGCGGTCGTGGCACGTCCGTTACGAATATAAGAATTCCGTGTCCGACGATTTTAACGTTGGTTTAATGTGAGATTTCTCTCGCGCCCGCGTGAGGAGATCTCTGTTGATCCCGCTGTCACGCGTCTGTCATGCAAAAGTAACGTCGGTGCCATGTGCGACCGCTACCGCGCCTCCCAAGCCGGCTGAAGAAGCCGGGACCACCCGGGGGAATACCATGAAATCGAACCTGTCGAACCGCGTCCGCGGTCGCGTCCTCGCGCATGTGCTGCTCGCCGGCTGCGCGTTGAGCCCGCTGACCATCGCGAGCGCCCATGCGCGTCCCGACGCTGCAACGCCGGTCGGTGCACCCCGCGCGCCCGGCGCGATCAGCGGCACCGTGTCGCAGGCCGGCAGCGGCGACTATCTCGATGGCGCATCGGTCTCGATCCCGGCGCTCGAACTGTCGACCGTGGTCGATCGTACCGGGCGGTTCTCGCTGGTCGGCGTCCCTGCGGGCACGCACGAACTCGTGATCCGTTACGTCGGCTTTCCCGACGCGCGCCGGACGGTGACGATTGCCGATGCCGTAGTGACGCTCGACGTGGCGATGACGACCAATGTCGGCGCAACTGCAGGCGAGGGCGACGAGATCGTCGTCTCCGGCTCGCGGCCGATCGCGGAATCCGAAGCCGCTGCGCTCCAGATCCAGCGGACCAGCCCCTCGCTTGTTTCGGTCATCGCATCGGATTCGATCGGTCGCCTGCCCGACCAGAACATCGCCCAGGCAGTCAGCCGCCTGCCCGGCGTCGGCGTCCAGCGCGACCAGGGTCAGGCGCGCTACATCACGCTTCGCGGCGCACCGATCAACTGGACCACGCTGTCGATCAACGGCATCAACGTCGTCAGCCCGGAAGGCCGCGACGCCCGGTTCGATTCGATCCCGTCGGCTATCGCCTCGCAGATCATCGTGCGGAAAGCCGTCACGCCCGACATGACCGGCGAGACGATCGCGGGCAACGTCGACATCATCACGCGGTCGGCGTTCGATTATCCGGGCATGAAGGTGCAGGCCAAGGGTGGTCTCGGCCATGTCGAACTCGGCAAGAAAACCGAATATGAGGGTTCGCTCGTCATCTCCGACCGGATCGACACCGGCATCGGCGAGTTCGGCATCGTCTCGTCCGCCAGCCTGTATCGCCGCGGCATGGTCACCGACAATTTCGAGACCGATTTCGAGGCGGTCGACCGCGATCGCCGCCCGGGCTTCGAGAACCGCAAATGGGCGCGCGAGACGGAGAACAAGCTGTACCGCCTGACGCGGAAGAACTACTCGCTGTCGACCCGGCTCGACTGGCGCCCGGCGCCCGGCCACAAGCTGTTCGCCGAAACGATCTATTCCGCGTTCGAGGACGACGAACAGCGCAACAACTACATCTTCGATCTCGACGACCAGCAGTCACGCACGCCCAACGGCACTGCCGCCTGCACCGTCAACGCGCGGCCCGCGTCTGGCACGACCGGTTATGCCGATGTGTGCACCGGCAACACGCCGCTGCTCGGCACGGTCTACGGGATCGATCTCAACTCGAACTTCACCGTGCGCAAATACAAGCAGTCGGTGTTCACCAACACGGTCGGCGGCGATCACGAATTGGGCGAGTGGAAGGTCGCATGGCGCGGCAATTTCACGCGCTCGATCGACGATCGCTCGCAGCCTGCTCAGCTCAATTATGATAGCCCGTCGTTCGGCACGAACGGTGCGAACGCCGCCAACCGCCTGACCGTCGGCTATGATTTGACCGACCCACAGCTCGCCAAGGTCCAGCTGTTCCGCACCATCCGCAACGCCGACGGCACCTTCTCGCGCGGCGCACAGGTAACCTCGATCGAGGACTTCCCGCGTACGCTGTCGCGACTGCGCTCGCTGAAAGCAAAGGATGTGACCGAGGCCTATACCGCCAAGCTCGACATCAGCCGCGAGGCCTCGGTGTTCGGTGCGCAGACGGTGTTCGCGGCCGGTCTCCGCTACGACGATCGTACCAAGACGGCGAACGAGTATCTGATCGACCTGAGCACGCCGGCCCAGTTCGCCGCTGCCGGCATCGCGACGGGGTACGCCGCCATCGCCAAGCCGGGCGGGTTCCAGGGCGAGATCCCGCTCGGCTACCAGTTCCAGTATTTCGATCGGGACAAGGTCCTGGCGCTGGTCGAGCAAGCCAAGGCGGTCAGCCCCTTCGTGTCCACCGACGCCAACTTCTACGATGTCGGCGAGAAGGTTTATTCTGCCTATGCGATGGCGACGACGACGACCAACTGGGGCAGCGTCATCGGTGGCGCGCGCGTCGAGCATATTCGCAACGACGCCCGCGCCTTCTCGTCGCTCGGCTTGATCGACGTGAAGTCGAGCCAGACGCTCGTCTACCCCAGCCTCCACGTGAACTGGGACGTCAACGACCGGATGAAGGCGCGATTGTCGTTCAACACCGGCGCTGCGCGGCCGGATTACGACCAGTTGCGCCCTAATCTGAGCTTCAACGACGCGAACGCGACCATCTCTGGCGGCAATCCCGATGCAAAGCCCGAAAAGGCCAAGGGCGTCGATGTCTACGTCGAATATTACACGATGCCGCGCGGTTTCCTGTCGATCGGCGCGTATTACAAGGACGTCACCGATGTCCTGTTCGACTCCACGCGGACCTATGGCCAGACGAACCTCAACACCGCCGGGATCGATCGGTCGGGCTATGTCTATTCGACCATCATCAATGGCGGTAAAGGCTATATCATGGGGATCGAGGGCGCGATCCAGCAGCAGCTTGATCCCTTCACCGCCGATCTCGGCCTGCCCGAATGGATGGGCGGCTTCGGCGTCCAGCTCAACGCGACGATCAACAAGAGCCGGGCCGACACGCCTGCAACGGGCGCGATCCCCTCGCGGAAAGTTCGCCTGCCTGGCGCATCGGATGCGATCTACAATCTGATCGCCTATTACGAGAAATACGGCTTCTCGGCCCGCGTTTCGTATCAGAACCGCTCGGCATGGCTCGATGCGATCGGCCCGGTCGACACGATCGGTGGCGTCGTCCGCGGCGTGGATGGCGGCGATTTCTACTGGGCCAAGGACAACGAACTCGACGCGTCGGTACGCTATGCGATCAACGGCAATGTCGAGATCTACGGCGATTTTGCCAATCTGCTGAACGGTCCGGGCCGTCGCTATGTCGGATCGTCGGCATACACGATCGAGCATGAGACGTTCGGGCGGCGTTATACCGGCGGCGTGCGGGTGACGTTCTGATGCGGGTACTACCCTTCGCGGCGCTGTTGCTCGCGGGATGTGCGACGACCTCGGCTCCGGTGGCGGTCGAGGCTCCGATGGTCGCTGCGTCAGCGGAAACGGACCCCGTCGATACCGCGGCCGATGCCGCGGACGATCCCGCGATCTGGCGCAACGCAGCTGATCCGGCAAAGAGCCTCGTCATCGGCACCGACAAGAAGGCGGGGATCCACGTCTACAGCCTGGCGGGCAAGCGGTTGAGCTTTACCCCGGCCGCGCGGCTCAACAACGTCGATCTGCGTGATCTCGGGGGACGCGTGATCGCAGCCGCGAGCGATCGGGCGGACATTGCCACTGCACATGTCTCGCTGTTCACGCTCGATACCGCGGCGGCAAAGCTGGTCCCGCTCGGCCGCTTCCCGGTCGGGCCGGGCGAGGCGTACGGCATGTGCCTCTGGACCCGCGCGCGCGACCACGCGCTGTTCGGCTTCGTCGTGCTGAAGGACGGCCGCATCGACCAGGTCGCGATCGACCTCTCCGGCGCGTCGCCCAAGGTCACGACGGTCCGCTCGATGAAGCTGGGTACCCAGTCCGAAGGCTGCGTCGTCGACGATCGCACCGGTCAGCTCTACGTCGCCGAGGAAGATTTCGGCCTCTGGCGGTTCGATGCCGACCCATCCGCATCGGTCACGGCAACCGCGATCGCCAAGGTCGACGGCAAGACGCTGGTCGCCGACGCGGAAGGCCTCGCGCTCGCACCGTCGGGCAGGAACGGTGGCTATCTCGTCGTGTCGAGCCAGGGCGACAACGCCTACACGCTCTATCGCCTGCCGGGCGTCACCTATGCCGGTCGCTTCCGGATCGGCGGGGGCGGCATCGACGGGACCAGCGACACCGACGGGGTCGACCTGATGCTCGGCAACTTCGGCCCCGCCTACCCTCAGGGTCTGTTCGTCGCGCAGGACGGCGACAACGCGCCCGCCACACAGAACTTCAAATATGTCAGCTGGTCCGGCGTGAAGCGCGCGCTGAAACTGCGCTGATCTTTACGATGGCACGCCGTCGCAATAGGCGGCGACCATAGTGCGGATGTCGACGCGGGCTTTCAAGCGCGCGGCGAGCAAGGCAGTGCCGCTGATCTTGCGCTGGACGAACAGCGTATCGATCGGGGGCAGGTGCCAGGTGTCGCGGTCGCGCGCGATCTCTGTACCCTGTTCGCGCAGGACTCCGACGAACGCGCGGTCGCCGAAATCGAACGGGCCAGGCTTGGCAAGTTCGGCGAGGATCACGTCGATCATCCGGTCGACCAGCGCGCGGTGTTGCAGCACGGCCGCTTCACCCAGGAACCCGGCGGCGATGGCGGCCTCGCGCACCGCGTCGCGGTCGCCGGCCAGCGCCGCGGTGAGCAGGCGGCGGTAGCCTTCGCCGGTTTCGGTGGGGAGGGGGCGGGCGGCGCCGAAATCGAGCAGGACGAGCTTTTCGGTCTCGGGCTGCCAGCGGTAGTTGGCGAAGTTTGGATCGGTCTGCATCAGCCGCCAGTCGAACAGTTCGCGCAGCACGAGCGAGATCAGGTCGTGCATGACGCGGTCGCGGACGCCTTGCGGCGCGGTCTCCAGAGTCTCGACCGGAACGCCGGTGACGAAGCTCATCGCGAGAACGCGCGGCGTCGTGAGATCGGGATAGAGCATAGGCACGACGAACTGCGGCTGGTCGGCGAGCAGGTCGCCGTAGCGCGCGAGCATCTGCGCCTCGCGGAGGTAATCGGCTTCCTCGTGAAGCTGCTTCTTCGCCTCGGCAAGCAGCGGCGCGATATCGAGGGACTTGGGAAGCATGCCTGACACGCGGAGCAGCGTCGCGACGTTGTCGACGTCGGCCTCGATGCTCTCCTTCACGCCGGGATACTGGACCTTGATGGCCAGCTCTGACCCGTCGGGCAGGCGGGCGCGGTGGACTTGGCCGATCGAGGCGGCAGCGACCGGGTGCGCCTGGAAATGCGCGAAGCGGCGGCGCCAGTCCTTGCCCCATTCGGCGGCGAGCACGCGGTCGAGTTGCTGCGGGGGCATGTGGTTCGCGTTGTTGCGGAGGCGCGCGAGGATCGTCGCGAGCTCGGGCGGGAGCATGTCGCCCGCGTCCATCGAGATCATTTGCCCCAACTTCATCGCCGCGCCGCGGAGATGGGAAAGCTGATCGGCGACGCGCGTAGCGTTGGCGGGAGTGAGGAGCAGGTCGCCGATCTTGGGACGTTCGCCGTTTGCGAGACGGCGGGCGCCTTCTGCTACGACGCCGCCGGCGACACCGCCTGCGAGTTTGCCGAAGACGCCGAGACGGGCGAGGCGGCCGCTCGGGATCGCGCGTCCGGCGCTGTTGCCGCAGTCTTCGGTCACGGATGTTCCTTGGTTTTTCGGGGAGGTCTCGGGAGGGATATGGGTGGCGGGAGCAGTCGATCAATCGGAGCCCACCCGCGAAGTTAACCGAAGCTACCCCTTCCAGTTCTCCCGCGAAGGCGGGAGCCCAGACTGGATCCCCGCCTTCGCGGGGAAACATGCTTGGCGCGGACGCACTCGAGCCAAAACGCCATCGTCATCCCCGCGAAGGCGGGGATCCATATCCTCGACCGCTCGCGCTCCTATCGCGCGGTCAGCCAGTATGGGTTCCCGCCTCCGCGGGAATGACGAATGGGGGCGTTGGTCTGATCTCTCCTACCATTTGAACTCGCCGGGACGAGGAGGAGGGATTTCGTTTGGCCTGAAAGAAGAAAGGACGCCCGGATTTCTCCGGGCGCCCTTGTCTCAATCAGCGACGTGGCGAAGCCACGCCGTCGGTCGTCGCGGTCCGCGACGCCGGCCGACAGCGGCTGTGCGCTCTCGCGCACCGCTGCCGGCACGGCAGCTCAGCCGCTGTAATACATATCATACTCAACCGGGCTAGGCGTCATCTCCCAGCGCGCGACCTCGGCGTACTTGATCTCGACATAGCTCTCGATCTGGTCCTTCGAGAACACGTCGCCCTTCAGCAGGAAGTCGTGGTCGGCGAGCAGGCATTCGAGCGCCTCGCGGAGCGAACCCGCGACGGTCGGGACCTGCGCCAACTCTGCCGGCGGCAGGTCGTACAGGTTCTTGTCCATCGCTTCGCCAGGATGGATCTTGTTGAGGATGCCGTCCATGCCGGCCATCATCAGCGCCGCATAAGCGAGATACGGGTTGGCGAGCGCGTCGGGGAAACGCACTTCGACGCGCTTCGCCTTGGGGCCGGTCCCGTACGGAATGCGGCACGATGCCGAGCGGTTGCGCGCCGAGTATGCGAGCAGCACGGGTGCTTCGTAACCGGGGACGAGGCGCTTGTAGCTGTTGGTCGACGGGTTGGTGAACGCGTTGACCGCCTTGGCGTGCTTGATGATGCCGCCGATGAAATACAGGCACATGTCGCTGAGGCCCGCATAGCCGTTGCCGGCGAACAGCGGGGTCTTGCCCTCCCAGATCGAGAAATGCGTGTGCATCCCCGAGCCGTTGTCCTCCTTGATGGGCTTCGGCATGAACGTCGCCGTCTTGCCGTACGCGTGTGCGACCTGGTGGACGACGTACTTGTAGATCTGCATGCGATCCGCGGTCTGCGTCAGCGTGCCGAAGGTCAGGCCTAGCTCGTGCTGTGCGGCCGCGACTTCGTGATGATGCTTGTCGCACGGCAGGCCCATCTCGATCATCGTCGAGACCATCTCGCCGCGGATGTCGACGGCTGAATCGACCGGCGCGACCGGGAAATAGCCGCCCTTCGCGCGGGGACGATGCCCCATGTTGCCGCCCTCATATTCGCGACCCGAATTGCCCGGCAGCTCGATGTCGTCGATCTTGTAGTAGCTGGTCGAATAGCTGTTCTCGAAGCGAACGTCGTCGAACATGAAGAATTCGGCTTCGGGGCCGACATAGACGGTGTCGCCCACGCCGGTGGTCAGCAGATACGCCTCCGCGCGCTTGGCGGTCGAACGTGGATCGCGTGCGTACAACTCGCCGGTCACTGGATCGGCGATGTCGCAGATCAGGATCATCATCGGCGTCGCCGAGAACGGGTCGATATAGATCGCGTCGAGATCGGGCTTGAGCGTCATGTCGCTCTCGTTGATCGCCTTCCAGCCCTCGATCGACGAACCGTCGAACATGAGACCGTCGGTGAGTTCGTCCTCGCCGATCAGGCTGGCGACCATCGTCAGATGCTGCCACTTGCCCTTCGGATCGGTGAACCGCAGATCGACCCACTCGATCTCCTGGTCCTTGATCATATTGAGAACGTCGGAGGCCGAATTCGCCATGATGCTTGCCCTTCGTTTAGGAGATTGCCCACGCAGTGCGGGGGAATCTAATTGCTGTATGGAACAGGATTTCCACACAATGTTGCGCTGCGTCAAATGACGATGTCGTCACCCGTCGTCAACGCCGTATGTATGGGAGAAAACTAGATTGCGTCGTCGTCGCGCTCGCCGGTGCGGATACGGAGCGCGCTCTCGACCGGGATGACGAAGATCTTGCCGTCGCCGATCCGGCCGGTCTGCGCGGCTGCGGCGATCGCCTCGACGACGCGCTGCGCCAGGCCGTCCTCGACGACGACCTCGAGCTTTACCTTAGGCAGGAAGTCGACGACGTATTCGGCGCCGCGATAGAGTTCGGTATGGCCCTTCTGCCGGCCGAAGCCCTTGGCCTCGGTCACGGTGATGCCGCTCACGCCGATCTCGTGCAGCGCTTCCTTCACCTCATCCAGCTTGAACGGCTTGATGATGGCTTCGATCTTTTTCACAGGTACGCCCCCGATTGTTGAAACCCTCGCTCATGCGAGCGAGCCGTCCGCCCTGAAGGGCGCCTTGCACCAAGCGTGCCAGCCGCGGCGCGCTGGGGCAACCGCGGAATATCGTCGATTTCACTGCCCGAAATTGCGGCACTTGGTTGGTGCGTGCGCAATGCGAGGGCAGGGCGCAAAATCACAGGATTTCGTGCAGCCGTGCGATCGGGCGGCCGAGCCGGACGCCCTTGTCGGTCTCGACCAGCGGGCGTTCGATCAGCAGCGGATCGATCATCATCGCATCTAGGATCGCCTCGGCGTCGCCATGCTTCACCGCCTTGGCGCCGTCCTCAGCCATGCGGAGGCCCTGCCGCGGCGTCATGCCCGCGCGGTCGTAGAGGCGGACGAGTTCGGCGCGGGTCGGCGGGTTTTTCAGATATTCGACGATCGTGAAGTCCGCCCCGGCCTCTTGGAGCAGCGCGAGCGCCTCGCGCGACTTGGAGCAGCGCGGGTTGTGGTAGATCGTCGCCTTCACGAATGCTCCGTTATTATCGTTTGCCACCGTCCTCCCAGCTTTCGCTGGGAGGACGGTGCTTTACGCACCTCCGTCATGCCGGGCTTGTTCCGGCATCCACCGTTCCGCACACTCGATAGACATGAGTTCGCGGGACCGTGGACCCCGGAACAAGTCCGCGGTGACGGGGGAAGTCTACACCCCCTGCTTGGCCAGCCACTCTTCCAGCCACTTGATCGTGTACGCGCCTTCTTGGAACTCGGGATCGTCGAGTAGCGCACGGTGCAAGGGAATCGTCGTCGTGACCCCCTCGATCACCATCTCCTCGAGCGCTCGCCGCAACCGGCGGAGTGCGCCCTGCCGAGTCGTCCCGTAGACGATCAGCTTGGCGATCATCGAGTCGTAATAAGGCGGCACGCGGTAGCCCGCATACAGCCCGCTATCGACGCGAACATGCATCCCGCCCGGCGCGTGATACACCTTCACCAATCCCGGCGACGGCGCGAAGGTGCGCGGGTCCTCGGCGTTGATGCGGCACTCGATAGCGTGTCCGCGGAACTGCACGTCTTCCTGGCGGAGCGTCAGCGGATGGCCCTCGGCTACGCGGATCTGCTCGCGCACCAGGTCCAGCCCGGTGATCATCTCGGTCACCGGATGCTCGACCTGAAGCCGGGTGTTCATCTCGATGAAGTAGAATTCGCCGGCTTCCCACAGGAACTCGATCGTCCCTGCGCCGCGATAGCTCATGTCGGCCATCGCCTTGGCGACGATCCCACCCATCCGTTCGCGCTCTTCCGCGGTGATGATCGGCGAGGGCGCTTCCTCGAGCACCTTCTGGTGGCGGCGCTGGAGCGAGCAGTCGCGCTCGCCGAGATGGATCGCGTTGCCGTTACCGTCGCCGAAGATCTGGAATTCGATGTGCCTCGGATTACCGAGATATTTTTCCATGTAGACGGTGGCATCGCCGAACGCGGCCTTCGCCTCGCTGCCGGCCTGCTGCATCTGCGTTTCGAGATCGTCGGGATCGTTGACGACTTTCATCCCGCGCCCGCCGCCGCCCGACGCCGCCTTGATGATCACCGGATAGCCGATGTCCTCCGCGATCCGCTTCGCCTCGGCGATGTCGCTGATCGCGCCGTCCGACCCGGGAACGAGCGGCAGCCCGAGCGCGCCAGCGGTCCGCTTCGCCTGGACCTTGTCGCCCATCGTGCGGATGTGCTCGGGCTTCGGCCCGACGAACAGGATGTTGTGCAGCTCGACGATCTCGGCGAACTGTGCGTTCTCGCTGAGAAAGCCGTAACCCGGATGGATCGCGTCAGCGCCGCTGATTTCTGCGGCCGAGATGATGTTCGGGATGTTCAGATAGCTGTCGGCGGCGGACGGCGGTCCGATGCAGATCGCCTCGTCCGCGAGCCGGACGTGCATCGCGTCGGCGTCGGCGGTCGAGTGGACCGCGACCGTCTTGATGCCCATCTCATGGCAGGCGCGGTGGATCCGCAGCGCGATCTCGCCGCGGTTCGCGATCAGCAGCTTCTTTATTTGCGGCATTATTCGACGACTACGAGGGGCTGGTCGAACTCGACCGGCTGGCCGTTCTCGACCAGGATCGCGGTCACGGTGCCGGCCGAGGGCGCGACGATCGTGTTCATCACCTTCATCGCCTCGATGATCAGCAACGTGTCGCCCGCGTTGACCTTCTGGCCGACGGTCGAGAACGGCTTCGCCTCGGGGTTGGCGGCGAGATAGACGGTGCCGACCATCGGCGACTTGACTGCGCTCGCGCTGATCGCGGGAGCGGACGCGCCGACCTCGGCCTGCGGGATCGACAGCGGCGCGGAGACCGGAGCGGGGGCCTGTGCATAATGCGCGACGGGTGCTGCCGGAGCGGCCTTGCGCGCGACGCGGATGCGGCGCGATCCATCTTCAACCTCAATCTCGGTCAGCTGTGTGGTGTCGAGCAGTTCGGCGAGCTGGCGCACCAGGGTCACGTCGACCTGCATTGCGCCTGTTGTTTCTGGTGTATCGGTCATGGCGGGGCCTCCTGTCAGAACCGTGCGACGGCTTCAAGCGCGAGCACATACGAAAGCGCACCGAAACCCGCGATCGTACCCTTCGCCGCTTGCCCGACCAGGCTCACATGCCTGAACGATTCGCGTGCGTGCGGGTTGGAAAGATGGACTTCGATCACCGGCGTCTTCACGCCCTTGATCGCGTCGTGTACCGCGACCGAGGTGTGCGTGAATGCACCTGCGTTAAGAATGACGGCCTTCGCGCCGCGCGCCTGCGCCTCCTGGATCCAGTCGACGAGGTGCCCTTCGTGGTTCGACTGGCGCATGTCGATCGTCAGGTCGAGTTCGCGAGCGCGATCCTCCAGCATCCCGGCGATGTCGTCGAGCGTCTCGTCGCCATAGATTTCCGGCTCGCGCGTTCCCAGCAGGTTGAGGTTGGGGCCGTTCAGGACGAATATCGTATCGGGCAAGGGTGGCCTTTCGGTTGCGGGTGCTGCGGAGCGGTCTCTATATGCGCCTCACGCCATTCCTTACAGGCCCGTCTCGCGACAAGTCGAGCCGCGCCTTCGCTATATAGTGGACCATATGCCCATGCCCCATTCCGATGGCACCGTCTCGATCACCGTCAACGGCGAACACAAGCGCGTGTCCGCCGGGCTGAGCCTTGCAGCCCTCGCGACCGAACTGGGTCTGGTGCCCGAGAAGATCGCGGTCGAACGGAACATGGAGGTTGTCCCGCGGTCGACCTTGGCGGACGTGATGGTGGAGGACGGTGACGACCTTGAGATCGTCCATTTCGTCGGCGGTGGCGACCATGAGGATAGCTGGACCGTCGCAGGGCGGACGTTCAAGTCGCGGCTGATCGTCGGTACCGGCAAGTACAAGGATTTCGCGCAGAACGCCGCTGCGGTCGAGGCATCGGGCGCGGAAATCGTCACGGTCGCCGTCCGCCGCGTCAACGTCTCGGATCGCAACGCGCCGATGCTGACCGACTTCATCGATCCGAAGAAGATCACGTATCTCCCCAACACCGCCGGTTGCTTCGATGCCGAATCGGCGATTCGCACGCTGCGGCTGGCGCGCGAAGCCGGCGGTTGGGAGCTGGTGAAGCTCGAAGTGCTCGGTGAGGCGAAGACGCTCTATCCCGACATGGTCGAGACGCTGCGCGCGACCGAGATCCTGGCGAACGAGGGCTTCAAGCCGATGGTCTATTGCGTCGACGATCCGATCGCCACCAAGCGACTGGAGAACGCCGGCGCAGTCGCGATCATGCCGCTGGGCGCGCCGATCGGCTCGGGGCTTGGCATCCAGAACCGCGTGACGATCCGCCTGATCGTCGAGGGGGCAGGGGTGCCCGTGCTGGTCGACGCTGGCGTCGGCACCGCGTCGGATGCGGCGGTGGCGATGGAGCTCGGTTGCGACGGCGTGCTCATGAACACGGCCATCGCAGAGGCGAAGGACCCGCTGATGATGGCGGCGGCGATGAAGGCCGCGGTTGAATCGGGACGGCTCGCGTATCGCGCCGGGCGGATGGGGCAGCGCCGCTACGCCGATCCCTCGAGTCCGCTGGCAGGGCTGATCTGATTCGGCCGTTTTCAAACTGGGTCATGACGCAAACGTCACGGAACCCACGGTAAAGACGACCGTTATACCTCTGCAAGTTCAAGCGGCCCGACAGTCGGGTTCGCGGAAACAAAGGAGGCCTTTATGGGCGAGTTCACCGATAAGGTTGCAGCAGCCGGCAACAAGGTCGCAGGTAACGTCAAGGAAGCCGTCGGCAAGGCGACCGATAACGACCGGTTGGTAGCCGAAGGCGAGGCGCAACAAGTCAAGGGCACTGCGCAGAACGTCAAGGGCAGCGTCAAGGGCGCACTTGGCGACGACATCTAAGCTTTAGCTAGATGTGGGAATAGAGGCCGCTTCGGGAAACCGGAGCGGCCTTTTCTTTGCGTGGTCGATTCCGGGTGCCGCGACCACGACCACCCCGGCGAAGGCCGGGGACCAATTGGGGGACGACCTTGATTAGCGGTATCGCGTCGTTACCTCGGACATGCCAATTGGGCTCCGGCCTTCGCCGGGGTGGTGCAGCGCGTCCAACCGAACTTCCTTGCTCCACGACCCAAATCCCATCACGAGCACCCCCATGACCCTCCCGACCCGCAGCTATGCCGCGTTCCTGTTCGACATGGACGGCACCATCCTCACCTCGATCGCCTCCGCCGAGCGCAGTTGGACCAGATGGGCGATCGCCCACGGCCTCGACGTCGCGACCTTCCTGCCGACGATCCACGGCGTGCAGTCGGTCGAGACGATCCGCCGCCTCGGCCTCCCCGGCGTCGATTCGGTCGCGGAGGCCGCAGCGATCACGGCAGCCGAAATGGAAGACGTCGACGATATAAAGCCGATCGCGGGCGCGGCTGCGTTCCTGGCCAGCCTGCCGCCCGAACGCTGGACGATCGTGACCTCTGCCCCCCGTGCGCTTGCCGAAGTGCGGTTGAAGGCCGCCAAACTGCCGATCCCCGCAACCATAATCGCTGCCGAAGACGTTGCAAACGGCAAGCCTGCGCCCGATTGCTTCTTGCTCGCGGCGGAACGACTCGGGTTTTCAGCAACCGACTGTCTCGTTTTCGAGGACGCCGCTGCCGGTATCGCCTCTGCTGAGGCAGCAGGCGCGGACGTGCTCGTTCTGACCGAAACCCACCAGCCGGGGCATTTGCCGGGCGTAGACCACCCACGCATCCGCAATTACACCGATATTGCGGTCATCAAGGGTGACGACGGGAGCATGAGGCTAACCCGCTAGCCGCCGAAGCAAGCGGCATTGAAAACCTCAGCGCGCGGTATCGTCCCGCGCGCGTTCGATCAGTGCATCGAGCGCCGCTTCGTCGAGTCGACCTGCCGTCTTCAGCGCGGCCTCGGGGGTCAGCGAGATGATTGCTCCGTCTGGCCCATCGATGACGACCTCGCCATTTTCATAGAAAACGGTGCGCGGTTCGGCGTGCGGCTGGGTCATCTGCGATCTCCCGTATGGAAAGAGAACGTGCGAACTGCGCGGCGGATCCCGGCCGCCCCGATCCAACCTCGTGGTACCTCAGCCGGCGACCGATTCACCCATCCAACGATCGAACAATTGCGGCCATAGCGATCCCGGTGACCGCGGCGACAAGCGCGTGCCGAAACCATGTCCGCCATGTTGCAGGAAGTGCGCCTCGGCTGGAATATCGACGCGCCGAGCGGCGGCGAGCATATCCACCGTGTTCGCAACCGGTACGGTCTTGTCGTCCTCTGCATGTAACAGGAACAACGGCGGCGTCCCGGGGCGCAACTGACGATCGATCGCGTAACGCGCCTGCACCGCCGGCAGCGGATCGGGACCCAGCAGGTTGGCGCGCGACCCGCCGTGGCTGCGGCCCGCATCGACGTTGGACACCGCATACATCAGTCCGGCAAAGGCAGGGCGCGCGGAATGGCGATCGGCGGCGTCGATCGGGCTGTATGCTTTGTAGTCGTGGAGGACCGTCACCGATCCCGCCAGATGGCCACCCGCGGAAAACCCGAGCACGCCAAGCTTGCGAGCGTCGATGCGATAAGCGCGGGCATTGGCGCGGATCAGTCGCATTGCTCTCTGCGCATCGGCCAGCGGCACGTCGGCGCGGTCGGCCCAGCCTTCACAGGGCAGGCGATAGCTCAACACGAACACGGTGATGCCGAATCCGTTCAGGACGCGCGCGACATCGATTCCCTCGTTGCGCAGCGACGTGAGGTAATCGCCGCCGCCGGGCATGACCAGCACCGCGCGACCATCGGGACGCTGCGGTCGGAACACACCGACCTCAGGCCGCGCAACGCCGCGCATCTTGATATCGCGATACCCATTCTCTCGGGTCGCGATCTCGGGGTTGGGTCGAGGAAGCGGGTTCGGCGCCCCAGCGGGTATACCTGGCCAGAGCAGAAAATGCTCGGCGGGTGGCCAGACCGGGATGTCCGAAGGTCCGGGCAGCGCGGTGGCTTGCGCGAACGCGGCGGGCGCGATGCCAGCGGCTAGGGGGAGCGACAGGAGGGAGCGGCGATCGAAGGTCATGCCGCATGCTAGACGATCGGACCACGTGCGGGGAAGGGCGTGCAACGCGACCGGTGATTATTCGCCGCGGCCGCGGAGCCCTTAGAACACGGCAAGTGCGGCGTGCAGGGTCAATGCGACGAGCATCACGCTCGACAGCATGAACAGGAGAAAGCGGGCCCTGACGCGGTTGCTGGTCGCTTGGACGAGGCTGTGCGCGATCCGCAGTCCGACATACCCCCAGGCGATCCAGGCGTTGACGCCGTCGCCCGTGCCGCTGAGTGCGAGAACGGCGCACACCGCGTAGAACAGCGTCGGCTGCTCCATCAGGTGGTTATGATTGTGCGCCTTCCACTGCACGTGCGGGGGCAGCGATCGATCCGCGTCGGACGCCTTGGTGCCGACGAGCTTGCCCATGTCGACGCCCGCCGCCTTCATCGCCGGCAACCGCGTCGCGAGCGTCCAGCCCAGCATCACGAGCGTCCACGCGATCAGCACGACCATCGGCCGCAGGATATCGCTGTGCATGAAAAAGCCTCCCCCGGTTATCCGGAGGAGGCTGCATCAATTGCCGGGAAGGGGCAACGGTATCTCTGATCCTCCCCCGCCAGGGGGAGGTGGCAGGCACTTGCCTGACGGAGGGGGAGGAAAGCGCAACCGACGGTATCGTCGCCTCCCCCTCCGTCGCTTCGCGCCACCTCCCCCTAGCGGGGGAGGATTGCATAGTTTCAGTCGAAGCTTGCGCCCCACTTGCGAACCGGACGATCCTTCCACAGGCCGCGGTGATACGCATCCGACGCCAGCAACGGCATGACCGAGCCCGCTTCCGCGAACACCATCTGCTCGATGCCCGTGTTCACCTTGCCCCACGAAGCCGCTTCCTGCAGCGTCGACGATGAGCACGCGCCGTCGCGCACGTCGGCAACCGTGATCTGCACCGCATACTTGTGGACCTGGACGTCGTCGTGGCCGAGGATCTCGGCACAGACGACGGTGTCCTGGATGAAGTTCTTCGGCACGCCGCCGCCGATCATCAGCAGGCCGGTGGTGCCCGCCTTGATCTTGATCTCGGTGAGTTCGCGGAAGTCGGCGATCGCGTCGAGGACCATGTACGGCTTGCCCGCCTTAACCGCGTCGACCTGGTGCTTGACCAGGCCGAAGCCGGCGGACGAGTCGACGAACGCCGGGCAGAAGATCGGCACGTCATGCTCATAGGCGAGCTTGACGAGGCTGTTCTCCTTCTTGCCGTGCTCGACGAGATACTTGCCCATCTCGCGGATGAATTCGCGGCTCGAATAGGCGCGCGGCTCCAGCGTCTCGGCGATCTCGAAGATCGTGTGGTCGACGTGCTGGAGCTCTTCCTCGTCGATATAGGTGTCGTAGATCCGGTCGATCATCAGCGAGCGCAGCACGTCGTCGTGCGGCACTTCGAGCGCCTGATAATGCTTGTGGCCGAGGCCCTCGAAGAAATCCATGTCGACGATCGTCGCGCCGGTCGCGACGATGCCGTCGATCATGTTGTTGCGCAGCAGCTCGGCATACAGATCCATGCAACCGCCGGCGCTCGTCGAGCCTGCGATCACGAGGAAGATCGTGCAGTCCTTGTCGGCCAGCATCTGGTTGTAGATGTCGGTCGCACGGCCGAGGTCGCGGCTGGTGAACGACATCTTCTTCATCGCATCGACGATCGGCCGCGCGTCGAAGCTCTTGATGTCGATATGCTCGACGGTGGTCGAAAGGAGTTCCGCCTTGCGCTGCGCGTCGATGCGGGTGTCGGAGGGGGCTTCGGTCATGTCTAATTTCTCCTGATCCCCCCTCCCGCCTGCGGGAGGGGGCTAGGGGGTGGGCGCCCGCTCACCGCGACCGCTCCGGATGTGGAAAACGCGCGCCCACCCCTCGGTCCCCTCCCGCTAGCGGGAGGGGAAGACGAAGAGCGAACGATTACTTAGTGTTGGTTACAGCTTGACGACGTTCGATGCGAGATCCTGGAAGCGTTCGTCATACAACGACACCATAGGCTCGTCGGTGACGATCACCGTCTCGTCCGATCCGAACCCGTTGAACGCGGTCCGCATCGCCGAGCCGTAGGCGCCGAGCATGCCGATCTCGATGTAATCACCGGCCTGCGTGTCCGCGGGCAGCATGAACGGGCCGGCCATGTGATCCATGTCGTCGCACGTCGGACCATAGAAGCTGAATTCCATGTCCTTCGCCCGGCTGTCCGGCTCGCGGAGCAGTTCGGTCGGGAAACGCCAGCCGATATGCGCCGCATCGAACAGCGCGCCATACGCGCCGTCGTTGATATACAGCTCGGTCCCGCGACGCTTCTCGACGCGCACGATGATCGAGGAGTATTCCGCGCACAACGCCCGGCCCGGCTCGCACCACAGCTCGGACGAATAGCTGACGGGCAGCGATTCGAACGCACGGTGGATCGTCTCGAAGAAATGCTCGAGCGGCGGGGGCTCCATGCCGGGATAGGACGACGGGAATCCGCCGCCGACGTCGATCACGTCAACCGTGACCGCCGCTTCGACGATCGCCGCACGGACGCGCTCCATCGCGTTCGAATAGGCCTCCGGGGTCATCGCCTGCGAACCGACGTGGAAGCAGATGCCGAGCGCATCCGCTGCCTGACGAGCCGCGAACAGCAACTCCTTGGCTTCGTGCGGCGCCGCGCCGAACTTCGACGCGAGGCTCAGCTTCGAATGCTCGGACGACACGCGCAGACGTACGCAGAGTGTCAGGTCGGTGGCTTCGCGGGTGGCACGAACGACCTTGTCCAGCTCTTCCAGGCTGTCGAGGCTGAAGGTGCGGACGCCGTGCGTGAAATACGCCTCGGCGATCGCTTCCTCGGCCTTGACTGGGTGCATGAAGCACAGGGTCGCTTCCGGCAGCGTCCGCGCGACCAGGCGCACTTCGGCGATTGACGCCACGTCGTAATGCGTGATGCCGTTGTCCCACAGGATCTGCAGGAGTTCGGGAGACGGGTTCGCCTTCACCGCATACATCGAGCGGCCCGGGAACTTCTCTACGAAGAACCGAGCGGCGCGCGCAGCAGCGTGCGGACGAACGAGCGTTACCGGATTGACCGGGCGCCCTTTAGCGATGTCGATGCCGCTCCCGATGTGGGAGGTGTCGGCGGTCGAATGGGCTTTCGCTAACCCCAGCGCGATATGATGCTTGACCAATTCAAGGGACCTCCAATGTCCTGAGACAAATTACGAAAACACTGCCTTGCGGTTGGAAGTCCCATGGGGCAGCGGAAGCGCGATCTAGGGTTACGCGCCCCCCATGTAAATAGCGTTTGGCGGATAGGAGACGGTGTGTGACGATTTTGCGACAACCGACGCGGGCGGGTGTGCGGGACGCCGCGGAAAAGATCGCGCGGATACTGCCGCCGACGCCGCTGTTTATAAGCGAAATCAAGGGTGTACCGGTCGCTTTCAAGGCCGAATCGCTGCAACCGATCGGCGCCTTCAAGATTCGTGGCGCATGGCATCGGCTCACCGCATTGGACGAAGCCGCGCGGAAAAAAGGCGTCGTCGCGTTCTCGTCGGGCAATCACGCGCAGGGCGTGGCCTGGGCGGCGAAGCGGCTCGGCATTGCGGCGACCATCGTGATGCCATCGGATGCGCCGCGGTTGAAGCGCGAGTCGACGCTGGCGTTGGGGGCGGAGGTGGTGACCTACGACCGCGCCACCGAGAGCCGCGAGACGATCGCCGCAGGGCTGGCAGAGGCGCGCGGCGCGACGCTGGTGCCGAGCTTCGACGATCCGTGGATCATCGAGGGGCAGGGGAGTGCCGGGATCGAGGCGGCGGCGCAAATGGCGGCTCTAGGCATGGGCGTGCCAAGCCGAGTCGTGATCCCATGCGGAGGCGGCGGCCTCTCGGCAGGCATAGCGTTGGCCTTGAAGGACAGCGCGATCACGGTCGTCGAGCCCGAGGGCTGGGACGACATGCGTCGCTCCCTGGAGGCATCGTGGATCGAACCCGTCGGTCCCAACCCGCCACCAACAGCCTGCGATTCGCTCCAGACGTTGCGCGTATCGCCGCTGACCTTCGATGTCCTCTCCCGGCGTGACGCGATCGGCGTCGCAGTCAGCGAACCGGAAATCGCGGCGGCGCAGCGCTGGGCAGCGGAGAAACTACGCCTTGTGATCGAACCGGGCGGCGCAGTCGGGCTAGCCGCGGTGTTGGCGGGCAAGGTGACGCTCGAACCCGGCCTGCTCGTCATCCTCTCCGGCGGCAACGTCGACATCGCTGCCTATGCCAGGGCAATGGCGAGCTGATCTAACTTTTGGGCGCCACGATGGTGCGGGGCGGCCCGGCGCAAGCATAGGCCTGTTTGTAACTACCGTTCCAGCAGGCGACGAACCCGTCGAGGATGTTGAGGTTCATCGGCCAAGCATAGGCGCGCGGCTTGCCGTCGGCACCGACCGGGGCATAGCCGGCTGGGCGGGGGAGCGCGGCGAGCTTGGCACGCGCGATGTCGAGTCCGGCAAGGTCGCGGCGCAGAAACGCGATGCTGCCGTCGACATACAGGTTCCAGCCGAACCCCGCATCCTCCTCAGCCGGTTCCGCGCGGCCTCGAACAGCGCTACTGCACGTGCCGTCTGGCCGGCGTTCGCGCGCAACTGGCCTTCGTGCCATTGCAACAGTCCGGCAGTACGCGGGTTCGCCGGGTGAGCGGCGCGCCATTCGGCAATAAGGTCTGCCGCCTGCGCATCGCATCCGGCATTGGCAAGCGCGCGCCAGCCACGGGTCATGGTCTGGTCGAACGCGCGTTCGTCGAGCGCCATCATCGCAGGCTTGTCGTATTGGCAATTGGACGGCGGCGGTGTCTGCGCGGCGATCATCGCGAGAAAGGCCAGCATCACACCTCCGAGTATCCGATCCAGGTCATCAAGCTATTGCCGCGTGTTGCGCGAAGTCAACGCGCTTCAATCCAAGGCCGGGGTGGCGTATCGAGCGGTATGAACGCCGCCCTCACAAGCATCGCCGCCGCAGCCCCCGCCATCGCCATGCTGGCAATGTTCGCCTGCCTGATCGGCGGGATCGTGCTGATCGTGAAGAAGCAGGACACGAAGAAGGGCGTGCTGATGCTGGTGATGGCCGCGGTGCTGCTGGGCAACGTGGCGATCTGGACGCTCTGACTCCCTCGCCCCTGCGGGGAGAGGGACGGGGCTCGCCGCGCTTGCGGGGGAAGGGAGAGGGGAGTTGGGGAGAGCGTATCGATCCCCAACTCCCCTCATCCGACGCTGGCGCGCCACCTTCTCACCGAGGGGAGAAGGGTAACGTCACCTGATCGGCGAGTTCGGATCGAGGCGCATGTCGAGATACTTGTCCACGCTCCCCATCAGCTCGGGCATCTCGTGCTCGAAGAAGTGGTTCGCCTTCGGGATCGTGTCGTGATGGATCGTGATGTGCTTCTGCGTGCGGAGCTTGTCGACCAGCTTCTGCGTGGCACCCGGCGTTGCGACCTCATCGCCTTCGCCCTGGATGATGATCCCGCTCGACGGGCACGGCGCCAGGAAGGTAAAGTCGTACAGGTTCGCTGGCGGTGCCACCGAGATGAACCCGCGGATCTCAGGGCGGCGCATCAGCAACTGCATGCCGATCCACGCGCCGAAGCTGACGCCGGCGATCCAGGTCGTCTGCGCCTCGGGATGGAAGCTCTGCACCCAGTCGAGCGCGCTCGCCGCATCGGAGAGTTCGCCGACGCCGTTGTCGAACACGCCCTGGCTCTTGCCGACACCGCGGAAATTGAACCGCAGCGTCGCAAAGCCACGCCGCTGGAAGGTCTTGTAGAGCTGCTGCACGATCGCGTTGTTCATCGTGCCGCCGGCCGACGGATGCGGGTGCAGGATCATCGCGACGGGTGCGCGGGGACGCGGGCCCGGCGCAAAACGACCTTCGAGACGGCCTTCGGGACCGGGAAAAATGACTTCTGGCATAGGCACTCGCGAGCTGGGATACGCACTCGGGTGGAGTGCCGGATTATCGACGCTATATAGGGAACGAGGCCCTTTTCGCAATTGGAACCGATCCTGCCCCGTACCGAAGCCCGTATCTACCTCGATCACGCTGCCACCACGCCGATGCGCCCGGAGGCTGTAGCGGCGGTGAGCGAGGGCATGGCACGCTGGGCGAACCCGTCTTCGCCGCATGCAGAAGGCCGCGCGGCGAGGGCTGCGCTGGAGGACGCGCGGAAGCGGATCGCCGCCGCGCTAGAGTGGCCGCATCACGTGATCCTGACCAGCGGTGCAAGCGAGTCCGGGGCAATTGCCCTGCGAGGACGGCCCGACATCGATATAGCGGCGGTCGAGCACGACGCCATCCTCCGGGCTGCGGAACAGGCGGTGATACTGAAGGTCGATGCAGGCGGCCTCATCGCGAACGGGGAGGGCGCGCAGGCGATCGCGCTCCAGTCCGCCAACAGCGAAACCGGCGTCCTCCAAAACCCCGCCACCGGCCTCTGGATAGCCGACTGCGCCCAAACCGCCGGCAAGCTCCCGCTCCCCGACGCCGACCTCATCATCGTCTCCGCGCACAAATTGGGCGGCCCTCCCGGCATAGGCGCGCTACTCGTCCGCGATCTCGGCCTGCTCGACCCGACCGGCGGGCAGGAGCGCGGCTATCGCGGCGGCACCGAAAACCTCCCCGGCGCGCTGGGTTTCGCCGCCGCGTTGGAGGCTCCCCGCGACTGGTTCGCCGGCACGGCCGATCTGCGCGCCACGCTCGACGCCGCAATCCTCGCTGGCGGTGGTGAGGTCGTCGCGCAAAACTCCCCCCGCATCCCCACGATCGCCTCGTACCGCATGCCGGGCGTGAGCTCTGCCGCCCAACTGATTCGCCTCGACATGGCCGGGTTCGCAGTCTCCGCCGGCAGCGCCTGTTCGTCGGGCAGCATGCGTCCCAGCCACGTCCTCGCCGCAATGGGCTATTCCGCCGAAGCCGCCGCCGAAGTCGTCCGCGTCAGCTTTGGCTGGACCACGACACCCGAAGACGTCGCGAGCTTCGCGGAAGCCTGGACGCGCATCGCCACCGCCATAAGGCCGGCGGCATGACCTATCTCGACTACCAGGCGACCACCCCGCTCGCACCCGAAGCACTCGCCGCGATGCTCCCCTGGCTCGAATCGCAGCACGCCAACCCGCATTCGCCGCACCGCGAAGGTCGCCGCGCGAAAGCCGCCGTCGAGGTCGCCCGCGATCAGGCTGCCCCGCTGCTCCCCCCCGGCGGCCGCGTCGCCTTCACCAGCGGCGCGACTGAGGCTCTGAACTGGGCGATCAAGGGTACTACCGGCCCGATCGTCACGCTTGCGACCGAACATGCGGCAGTCCTCGACACGGTCGCGGCCGAAGCGGCGAGGGGGCGTCACGTCACGATCCTCCCAGTCGGCACCGACGGCCTGATCGACCTCGCCGCCGCTCGCGCGGCGATCCCATCCGGTACCGGCCTCGTCGCGGCGATGCTCGTCAACAACGAGATCGGCGTGATCCAGCCGATCGCCGCGCTTGCCGATATCGCCCATGCGGCCGGCGCGTCGATGCTCTGCGACGCGGTGCAGGGTTACGGCCGCGTCCCGATCCCCGCCACCGTCGACCTGATCGCCATCTCTGCGCACAAGATCTACGGCCCCAAAGGTATCGGTGCGCTCTGGATCCGCGACGGCGTCGACCTCGCTCCGCTGATGCACGGCGGCGGGCAGGAAGCAGCTGGCCGCTCCGGCACGCTCTCGCCCGCCCTCTGCGCATGCTTCGGCGTCGCCGCGCGCCTCATGACGGATTGCAAGGATCAGGACGACGCCCACATCGACCGCCTCCGGTCGCTCGCGCTCGACCGCCTCGGCCCCGGCTGGACGATCAACGGCGCCACCGAACACCGCTACCACGGCAACCTCAACATCCGCCGCGAAGGCCTCGACGTGAACCGCCTGATGTCCGACCTCCGCGACATCGCCTTCTCCGCCGGCTCGGCCTGCGCCAGCGGATCGGGCCGCTCCAGCCACGTCCTCCGCGCGATCGGCCTTACCGAAGCGCAGGCGCGCTCCAGCATCCGTCTCGGCTTCGGCCGCTACACCACCGAGATCGAACTCCGCGAAGCCATCGAGGCGATCGCCGCCGCAGCCAAGGCGCAATGGCCATGATCGTCCGCTTCATCGCCCGCGACGGCTCGAGCAGCAGCATCGTCGCGCACCCCGGTGACCGCCTGCTCGACGCCGCGCAAGCCGACAACCAGCCGCTCGAAGGCACCTGCGAAGGCCAGCTCTCCTGCGCAACCTGCCACGTCATCGTCGACCCCGACGACTTCGCCCGCCTCCCGCCCGCAAGCGAGGACGAGGAGGACATGCTCGATCTCGCCCGGAACGCGACACGAACCAGCCGGCTTGCTTGCCAGATCCGTCTCACCGATGCGCTCGACGGCCTGACGGTGCGTATTCCGGGGTAGGTCGACAAACCTTACAAGAAGACAACCACCGGTTCAGCGAACGTCCACGCCGAAGAGCAGAATATCCCTCCATCGCCCCAATGTACGGGGCCTTGAGAGGAGTATCGAACATGAAGATCATCGCATTGTTCGCCGCCGGCGCCCTGGCTGCCGGAACCCTGATTTCAGCAACGCCCGCCGATGCGCAGCGCCACGGCTGGGATGGCCAACGTGACGGTCGAGGCTACGACGGCCCACGTGGTGGCGGCGGGCGCGGCTGGCATGGGGATCGTGGGGGCCGCCGCTGGGATGGACCGCGCCACGGTTATCGCGGCGACCGCGGCTATCGGGGCTATGGCGGCGGATACCGCGGCGATTACGGCTATCGCGGACCACGCGGTTACGGCCGGTCGCGCGTCGTATGCCGGATGGAGCGTGGCTATTATGGCCCGGTTCGTCGCTGCTTCCGTCGCTGATACGGAACCGTAACGAGAGCATTCGAGTTTCGTAACCCGGTTCGCAGAGTGCATCACCACTCGCGCCCGACAGGAGTAGTATCATGAAGTTGTTCACCCTCGCCGCCGCCGGTCTCGTCGCCCTCACCGGCCTCGCGCCCGTCGGCATCGCCGCCGAAGCATCAGCACAGCGCACCGTCGTCCATGAGCGCACCGTCGTTCGCCACGACGATCGCCGTCCCGGCTACCGTCACCGCGCCCGCACGCGCCAGGTCTGCCGCAACGTCTATCGCAACCATCACCGCCAGCGCGTTTGCCGCACGGTCCGCTACAACCGCTAAGGCTGATCGAAGCTAACGCTTGATCATCCCGCCCGACCCCGCCATATGCGCCGCGGGAGTCGGGCGGACGTGGTCGTCGCCAACTTGGTCAGATCCGGAAGGAAGCAGCCACAACGACTCAGCTACGGGTCGTCCCGGCTCCCACCGCGAACGTTTGCAAGCAAACGTGAGCGCGGCCATCAGCGCGGGAGCGCTGACTGACGATGCGGCTTAGCCGCAGCGCACTTTCCCACTTCTAACTATCCGTAGCGCCCCCAACCCTGGTTCCCGCGTTCGCAAGGGAACGGAAGAAGCGGGTTTTGGATCGATGATCCATCTCTCTCGTCATGCCGGGCCCGTTCCGGCATCCACGTTGCCGCACGCTCCATGGTCTGGAATACGCGGAACGGTGGACCCCGGAACAAGTCCGGGGTGAGGGAGTGGTTTTCGGCCACTTCGATTCCGGACGCTGCTTACCGAAGGTCTGCCCCTTCGACAGCGCCGACAAACCGCCTATATAGCCAGCAATGTCAGATTCATTCGACTTGGGCGAACCCCCGCAGCCGGCCAAAGCCCCGGACGTTGCCTACCGCGTGCTCGCGCGCAAATACCGGCCGCAGACCTTTTCCGAGCTGATCGGCCAGGACGCGATGGTCCAGACGCTCGGCAACGCGATCAAGCGCGACCGGCTCGCGCACGCCTTCCTGATGACCGGCGTCCGCGGCGTCGGCAAGACTTCGACCGCCCGGCTGATCGCCAAGGCACTCAACTGCATCGGTCCCGACGGCGAGGGCGGTCCGACCATCGACCCCTGCGGCGTCTGCGAACCCTGCCGCGCGATCGCCGAGGGCCGCCACATCGACGTGATCGAGATGGACGCCGCCAGCCACACCGGCGTCGACGACGTTCGCGAGATCATCGATGCGTCGCGCTATTCGGCGGTCACCGCGCGGTTCAAGATCTACATCATCGACGAAGTCCACATGCTGTCGAAGAACGCGTTCAACGCGCTGCTGAAGACGCTGGAGGAGCCGCCCCCCCACGTAAAATTCCTGTTCGCGACCACCGAAGTGAACAAGGTCCCGGTAACGGTCCTCTCGCGCTGCCAGCGATTCGATTTGCGCCGCATCTCCGCCGAACAGCTTGCTAAGCATTTCGCCTGGGTCTCGACCGAAGAGGGCGTCGTCGCCGATCCCGAGGCGCTGATGCTGATCGCCCGTGCCGCGGAAGGCTCTGCGCGCGATGGCCTGTCGATCCTCGACCAGGCGATCGCGCATGCCGGCCTCGAAGGCGGCGGCGTGACGGCGGATGCGGTGCGCCAGATGCTCGGCCTGTCGGACCGTGGCGCGGTACGCGATCTGTTGACGCTGATTCTCGCGGGCGACGGAGCAGGGGCGCTCGCCTCGATGCGTCGACAATATGATTACGGCGTGGACCCGCTGTCGGTGTTGCGCTCGTTGCTCGAAACCGTGCACGGCATCACGCTGACCAAGGTCGGCACGCCGCCCGACGCCGCGCAGCCCATGGAGGAACGCGCGGCGCGTGAGGAATGGGCTGCATCGCTCGGCTATCCCGCGCTCCACCGCCTGTGGCAACTGTTCCTCAAGGGCCATGACGAGGTCGCGAAGGCCGCGCTGCCGATCGAGGCGGCGGAGATGGCGCTGTTACGCGCGATCTACGCCTCGACGTTGCCCGATCCCGGCGAGTTGGCGCGTCAGATCGCCAGCGGCGCGGCACCAGCGGCTGCACCGACGTCTCTGCCGCCGCCTGCGCCCCCGTCCGGCGAAGCGCCGCCTTGGAAGGCGGGATCTGCTGCGAAGGCTCCCGAGCCGGCGGCCACCGGTCCGATCCTGCCGCCGACCTTCGAGGCGCTGGTCGATCTGCTCGACGAATCGGGTGGCCTCGCGATTGCCGCGCGGTTGCGCCACGGCGCGCGCGTAGTCAGCTATGCACCGCCTGAATTCGCGCTCAGCGGCAGTCGCCCGGTGTCGGCCGACACGCTCGCCGAACTCAACACGCTGTTGAAGACGGTGACGCGGACCGCGTGGAAAGTGTCGATCGTCGACGCCCCCGGCGAGCCGACGCTGCGCGAGGCGCAGGACGCCGCCGACGCCGCGGTGCGCCAGGCCATTCTCGAATCCCCCATCATGAGGGCCGCGGTGGCTGCGTTTCCGGACGCCCAGCTCGAATCGTGGCCCGGTCAAAGGAGCAACGCATGAAGAATATCGATGAAATCCTCGCGATGGCGCAGAACGTCCAGAGCGAACTCGAAAAGGCGCAGGCCAATCTCGACACGATCGAGGTCGAGGGTGCGTCCGGCGGCGGACTCGTCAAGGTGAAGGCCTCCGCCAAGGGCCGCATCATCAACATCGCGATCGACGATTCGCTGATGCAGGTGAGCGAGAAGCAGATGCTCGAGGACCTGCTGACGGCGGCGTTCAACGACGCGCGTGCCAAGGCCGATGCGGTGTCGGGCAGCGAAATGTCGAAAATGACCAGCGGCCTGCAACTGCCACCGGGCTTCAAGCTCCCGTTTTAAACCACTTCGGTTAGGTCGTTTCGGCGCGGGAACAATCGCTCTTTGGCCGGCGTTGCGCTCTTTCGGTAATCAGGGAGAGTGAAATGGCCGAAGAGCGCATCGTCGAAACGCCGACCACCCACACCACGATCATCGAACGCCGCAGCGGCGGCAGCGGCATGCTGATCGGCATCGTGCTGCTGATCGCGGTCCTGATCGGTGGCTATTATCTGTTCAGCCGCCAAGGCGCGCAGAACAGCAAGGACGCCGCGATCACTTCGGCGGCGAAAAGCGTCGGTAGTGCAGCCGACAAGGCCGGCGACGCGGTCGAGAAGTCGACTCAGTAACTGCTCTTAGCGTGGTTCCCCGCGAAGGCGGGGACCCAGACTGGGCTCTCGCCTTCGCGGGAGAACAAGATGGCGGGAGGAGTGGTCGCACCAACACTCCGTCATGCCGGGCTTGTTCCGGCATCCACCTTTCCACGTGACAACTGCTACTGAGTTTGCGGAACGGTGGACCCCGGAACAAGTCCGGGGTGACGGAATGGGTCAGGATGTGCCCAAACACCCATCCAACCCGTCGTTCCGCACCACCGAAACCCGCCGCGACAGCGTGTTCCCGTGCTTCCGCACGAACCCATGCGGGGCGATCGCGGCGCGTTTTTTCGGCAACGGCAGGACGGCTGCGATCCGCCCGGCCTCGGTCGGCGACAGCTTCGATGCGTCATGGTTGAAATACCGGATCGCGCCGGCGTTTGCGCCATATGTCCCGATCCCGGTCTCGGCGATGTTGAGATACACCTCCATGATCCGCCGCTTAGGCCACAGCGTCTCGATCAAGACGGTAAAATACGCCTCGAACGCCTTGCGCGCATAGCCGCCGCCCTGGAACAGGAACGCGTTCTTCGCAGTCTGCTGGCTGATGGTAGATCCGCCGCGGATGCGTCCGCCCCGCGCATTGCGCGCCGCAGCCCCCGCCATTGCCTTGAAATCGAAGCCGTGATGCGAACAGAACCGTGAATCCTCCCCGGCGATCGCCGCGCGGGCCATGTCGGGATCCATCTCCGACAACGGCATCCAGTCCTTGGTGATGGTCCGCCCCGACATCAGGTCGCCCATCATCGTCCAGGTGAACGGCACCGGCACGAAGCGGTACAGCCCGACCCAAGCGACCGTGACCAGCACGAATGTGAAGACGATCTTGGCGAAGATGCGGAGGAAGCTCATCGGCGTTCCTTATGCGATCGTCCCGGCCCCGCCAATGACCGCGCGGGCGGCTGATACCCCGGTTTCGTACGCGCCATGTGCGGTGGAGAAGTCGGACGGGTGGCACGCCTCGCCCGCGAAATGGATGCGGCTGTCGACCGGGGCGGCGAGGACGGCACGTTGGCCTGCCCGGCCGACGCGCGCATGGCTGTAGCTGCCGCCGATATAGGGCTCGTGGCGCCAGCGGGTCGCGGCGAGCGGCGTGAAGCGCTTGCGCCAGTCGCTGCCGAGCAGGCCGACCAGCTCGTCGATCGCGAACTGCGCCGCATCGCAATCCTCCAGCATCTCGGCGCAATCGCCGCCGAAGAAGCTCTCTATGATCGGCCAGCCGAACGGCGACAGGCGGTGGCTGGCGGTGCAGGCACTGTACGGGTTGCCGATCAGGTGGGCGTTGGTCGGCCATTCGGGGCGCTCGACGTGGAGGAACACCTTGTCGGCGAGACCGAGTGGGAGGTCGGCTGCGGCGGCGTGCTTTTCGGGGCGTGGCGGGTCGAACACGATCTGCGACTTGGCGAGGACAGTGGTGGGAACGCAGACGATGACGTGCTCCGCCTCGATCGTGCCGGCGGGGGTGTCGAGTTTGAGGCGGTGGCCGCTGTGGTCGATGCGCGTTACCGGGGTAGAGAGGCGGATGTTCAGACCGGCGGCGTGGCTGGCAACGAGCGTGCCATATCCTTCCTTCACCGTCCAATTGTCGTCGGTCGAGGCTTCTTCGTACGCCGCCCAGTCATGGAGCGAGACCTGGCTGAGGTTCGCGCCGTTGGCATAGCCGGAGATCGCGTCGATCTTCGGGCGCCATTTGTCGTGGGTGTCGATGAAGTCGGAAAGGGGGCGGTCTGGGCCGTTCAGATCCGCCAGCGCGCGCTCGTTCCAGTCTTGGTAGGCGGAGGACGAGGACGCTTGGTCCTCGGACGAGAAGCCGAGGTCGCGCCACTGGGTGCGCCAGTTCGCATCGGAGCGATCGACAGTGAAGCCGGTGGCCTCTGCTATCGACGTCCAGGGATTGCGCCTGGCGGAATGTAGCCAGCCGCAACCGGCGTCGACATGGTCCCCCGCGAAGGCGGGGGTCCAGTCTGGGCCCCCGCCTTCGCGGGGGAACAAGGAGGCGAGGGGTAGGCTCTTGGCTCGGCCACCTAGGCGGTCGCTCGCCTCGACTAGCAGGACATCGCGCCCAGCATCGTGCAGAGCCCGTGCCGCAGCAATCCCGGCCGCACCGCCGCCGATGACGACGGTGCGGGCCATATTACGCAGCCAGCAGGCGCTTCTCGCCGGCAATGCGCATCATCGCCTTTTGCAGCTTCTCGAACGCGCGCACCTCGATCTGCCGCACCCGCTCGCGGGAAACGCCATACACCTGCGACAATTCCTCAAGCGTCTTCGGATCGTCGGTCAGGCGGCGCTCGGTGAGGATATGCTGCTCACGCTCGTTGAGGTCGTCCATCGCCGACACCAGCATCGAGTGGCGAACGTCCGCCTCCTGCGCATCGGCGACGATCTTGTCCTGCAACGGCGCGTCGTCCTGCAGCCAATCCTGCCACTGGCCCTCGCCGTCCTCGCGCATCGGCACGTTCAGCGACGTATCGCCGCCCATCGCCATGCGGCGGTTCATGCTGACGACATCGGTCTCGGCGACGCCCAGATCGGTCGCGATCTTGGTGACGTGTTCGGGGCGCAGATCGCCGTCCTCGAACGCATCGAGTCGGCTCTTCATCCGGCGCAAGTTGAAGAACAGCTTCTTCTGCGCCGCGGTGGTGCCCATCTTTACGAGGCTCCACGAGCGCAGGATATATTCCTGGATCGAGGCGCGGATCCACCACATCGCATAGGTCGCGAGACGGAAGCCGCGCTCTGGTTCGAACTTCTTCACGCCCTGCATCAGGCCGATATTGCCCTCGGAGATCAGCTCCGACGTCGGCAGGCCATAGCCACGATAACCCATCGCGATCTTCGCCACGAGACGAAGATGCGACGTCACGAGCTGCGCCGCAGCTTCGGTGTCGCCATGCTCCTGGAAGCGCTTGGCGAGCATGTATTCCTGCTCGGGTTTCAGGAGCGGGAATTTCTTGATCTCGGCGAGATAGCGATTGAGACCCGCCTCGCTGCCGAGCGCAGGAATCGTCGCTGGAACGTTGGAGCGGGCTGCCATGGTTGTAATCCCTTTCTGTTGATCCCGATTGCCGCGCTGCGGCATGAGATCGAGTATCTATACGTGAAGCTGGGTGAACAGTTCCTGCATGTCTGCGGGCATTTCGCTTTCGAACGCCAAAGCGATGCTTTTCACCGGATGAATGAACCCCAGATGCGCCGCGTGCAAGGCCTGCCGACGGAAACCGAGCGTTTCGAGCAGCGACTTCTGAGCTTGCTTTGTTCTACCATAGACCGGGTCGCCGAGCAAGGCGTGGCCGATCGACGCCATGTGCACGCGCACCTGATGCGTGCGGCCCGTCTCGAGCCGGCACTCGATGAGCGCCGCACCACGCAGCGTCGTGATCGTCGAGAAATGCGTTACCGCGCGCTTGCCGCCCTCGACGATCGCGATCTTCTTGCGGTTCTGCGGACTGCGCGCGAGCGGTGCGTTGACCGTCCCGCTTGGCGGACGCGGGATGCCGCCGACGATTGCCTTATAGCGGCGGTCGATGCTGTGGTCGTGGAACTGCTTGGCGAGGCCTTCGTGCGCGCGGTCGGTCTTGGCCGCGATCATCAAGCCCGACGTATCCTTGTCGATGCGATGGACGATGCCCGGCCGTGCCACCCCGCCGATGCCCGACAGATTGCCGGCGCAATGGTGGAGTAGTGCATTGACGAGCGTCCCGTCGAAATTGCCCGCCGCGGGATGGACGACGAGCCCGGCGGGCTTGTCGATCACGATCAGGTCGTCGTCTTCGTACGCAACGACCAGCGGGATATCCTGCGCTTCGTTGTGCAGCGGCGTCGGTGGCGGGATCGCGACCGAGAACACCTGGCCCGCCGCGGCCTTCTTCGCCGAATCGCGCCATTCCTTGCCGCCGAGCGTCACCTGGCCCGCGGCGATCAACGTCTTCAACCGCTCGCGCGACATGTCCGGGAGCACTTCGGCGAGCGCACGATCGAGCCTCCAGCCATCGGTGGCCGGCGTGATCGATGCTTCGACGATGGAAACCCCCCGGTCCATGTTCTACCGATGTGGCGATGAGCGTGACGATTTCAAGCGAATTGCTGCTGCGATTGGTGGCGGAGGCGCAGGCTTCGCCCGATGCGGAGGTTTGCGGACTGCTGTTCGGGAAGGCAGGGCGGATCGAAGCGGCGGAGGCGTGTGCCAACGTTGCGGCGGATCCGGCGCGGACGTTTGAGATCGATCCGGTCGCGTTGTTCGCGGCGCATCGACGGGCGCGAGGCGGGGGGCCGGCGGTGATGGGTCATTATCATTCGCATCCATCCGGCATTCCCGTTCCGTCGCCCCGTGATGCAGCGCAGTCGATGGGCGACGGCGCGGTCTGGGTGATCGTCGGCGGCGGCGCGGCGCGTGCGTGGCGATCGGTCGAGATTGGCGGATTCGTCGAACAGGCGATCGACTATGGTCAAAACGGCGCCAGCCCGTTGTGAAAGACGGCACGCGCGCGGCTCTTGCGCACCGCCCCCACCACCGCCAGAAGACACTCCAGAATTAGGGGAATTTCATGACGGTCAGCCCGGTCGATTTCGCGAGCCTGCTCTGTTCGCGCCTGTGCCATGACCTGCTGTCGCCGGTTGGAGCGCTCAACAACGGGCTCGAACTGCTCGCCGACGAGACCGATCCGGCGATGCGCGAGCGCGTCATGCAGTTGCTGGCCGACAGCGCACGCGCTTCCGCCAGCAAGCTAAAATTCTTTCGACTCGCTTTCGGGGCCGCGGGCGGGTTCGGCGAACTCGTCGATACGCATGAGGCGCGCGGCGCGATCGAGGGCCTGGTCGCCGAAAACAAGCGTATCACCTTCGTATGGGCGGTCGAGACCGCAGCGATGCCGAAGTCCGCCGTGAAGGTCTTGCTCAACCTTGTCCTGATCGCGACCGAATCGCTGGTTCGTGGTGGCACGATGGAGGTCGGCGGCGAGGATAACGAGGGCCAGCTCGAGATCGTCGTGAAGATCGAGGGTGGCCGCATCGTGCTCGATCCGGAGATCCGGCGCACTTTGGTCGATGGCGCGGGCGTGCATGATGTCACTCCCCGCGCGGCGGCCGCCTACATGATCAACACGCTGGTTACCGATGCCGGCGGTACGGTGATCGTGTCCGAGCCGGCGGAGGGCATCATGATCTTCGGCGCAGTGTTCAACGCGCGCTGACGAAGCGAGCCATTCGTCAGAGCTAACGCACCCTTAACCTCCGCCATGCATGACGGTGCCTCGAACGCGGGGCACGCATGGACGATCTGTTACAGGAATTCATTGCCGAGACGCGCGAGACGCTGGGGGCGATCTCCGGCGAAATCGTCGCATGGGAGGCGCAGCCCGCCGACAGCGCCCGTCTCGATGCAATCTTCCGTTTCGTTCACACCGTCAAAGGAAGCTGCGGTTTTCTCGATCTGCCGCGACTCGCCCGACTGAGCCATGCGGCGGAGGATGTGCTGGCCGCGGTTCGCGATGGGAAGCGAACCCCGGATACGGCGCTCGTCAACGCGGTGCTTGGCATCGTCGATCGAATTTCCGAGGTCGTCGAGGCGATCGACGCGGGCTCGGCGCTCGACGATTCGGGGGAGGACCTGCTGATCGCCGCGCTCGCTCCGGATGCGCAGCCTCTGGCGGCGGCAGCACCCGTCCTTGCTGCGACAACGCCAGCCGGCCGGGCCGCCAGCCGCAGCGTTCGGCTCAACGTCGATCTGCTCGATCACATGATGAGCGGCATGTCGGAGATGGTGCTGGCGCGCAACGAACTGGCGCGGCGGCTGCGCGACAGCGACGTCGATCCGAAGGTCGAGGCGGCGCTGGAACGGCTGTCGCTGACCGTCGCCGACATGCGCGACACCGTCACCCGCACGCGCATGCAGAAGGTCGACGCACTGTTCTCCGCGTTGCCGCGTATGGTGCGCGATACCAGCGCGGAACTGTGCAAGGCGGTGAACCTCGTGATCGAGGGCGCCGACGTCGAACTCGACCGCGAGATGATCGAGTTGATGCGCGATCCGCTGGGCCATATCATCCGCAACGCGATCGATCACGGCATTGAAACGCCGCTCGTACGCCGTGCCGCGGGCAAGCCCGAGACCGGGCGTCTGGTCGTTTCCGCACGCCAATCGGGTAACCAGATCCTGATCGAGATCGCGGACGATGGGCAGGGCATCGACGTCGCGCGAATCGTCGCCAAGGCAGCAGAGCAGAATCTGCATACGCCAGCCGAACTCGCTGCGATGAGCGCGACCGGCAAGCTCGACCTGATTTTCGCACCTGGTCTCTCGAGCCGCGATACCGTCACCGCCACGTCCGGTCGCGGCGTCGGCATGGACGTGGTCCGCGCGAATATCGAACAGATCGGCGGCCGGATCGTCCTGACCAACGATCCGGGGCGCGGGCTTCGGATCGTCATCCACGTGCCGCTGACGCTGTCGATCCTGTCGACGATCATCGTCGGCGTCGGCACGCAGCGGTTCGCACTTGCGCGTCAGTCGATCGAGGAGATCGTGATGGTCCGTGGCGACTCCGTTCGGATCGAGGCGATCGGCGATGCGGCGGCTGTACTGGTCCGGGGGCGCCGGATGCCGCTGGTCTCGCTTGGTCACCTGTTCCGCCTCGGTACCGAGGCGCCGCCGACGCTCGTGATCGTGTCGACCCGCGAGGGCGTGTACGCGCTGGGCGTCGACACCGTGATCGATACCGAGGAACTGGTCGTTAAACCTGCCTCACCCGCAGTGATGGCGACCGGTGTCTATGCAGGGAAGACACTGCCGGACAACGGCCTGCCGATGCTGTTGCTCGACGCATCGGGCATAGCCGCGGTGGCGGGGCTGCGCTTCGCTCCGGTGGTCGTACACGATGCAGGCGCAGATGAGGTCGTCGTTCCCGGCGTGCCGGCATTGCTGTTCGACGATCTCGACGGCCAGCGCCGCGCGATCGCGCTGGCAGTGATCGATCGCGTCGAGCCTGTTCCGACCAGCGCGATCCGCTGGACTGCGGGGGCGATGCGGCTGTCGATCGGCGATTCGATCATTCCGCTCCATGCGGTGGGCGAGATCGGCAACCGGAGCGAAATCGCGGTGCTGCGACTGACCGACGGCGAGAGCGAAATGGCCTATGCCATCGCCGACGCGATCGAGATCGTGACTCTCCCGGCCGAGATCGCACCTGCGCGCCGGTCCGCGTCGGGCGAGACTGGATCAATCGCCGGCGTCGTGCTGATCGCCGGCGAGCAGATCGAACTGGTCGATCCCCACGCTTTGTTCGCAGGCGAGCCGGTGTCGATCGCATCGCCGCCGGTATGTCTGTTGCATGTCGACGGATCGGGCTGGATGGAGACGTTCCTGAAGCCTGCGCTGGAGGCGTCCGGTTATCGCTGCGTCACGGCGCTGGCGGCGGGCGAGACGGCCGCGGTTGCGCTGGCGATGGAAGATTCACCGGTCCGCGAAACTCTAGCCCCGGTGGTGACTTTGCGGCGCGCGCGCAACGCAGAGAGCGACGATGACGCGAGCGTCTATCGCTATGACCGGCCTGCCTTGATCGCGGCGATCGCTGCACGGAGGGGCCTGTGACCGAGTTGTTCCTGATCGCGCATATCGCGGGTCGCGGTGTGGCGATCGATACGGCGCAGGTCGATTCGGTGGTCGATATCGGCGAGGTCGTCGCCGTACCGCGGGCGGGCACGTTCGTCCGCGGATTGGCCGCGCTCCGCAGCCGTGTCGTGACCGTGATCGACACCGGTACCGCGCTCGGCCTTTCGCCCACCCCAGACACGGTGCGACGCGCGGTGATCACGATCGTCGACGGACATCATTACGCGATACTGGTCGATTCCGTCGAGGACGTCGCGCCGTTCGTGCGCCTGCCCTTGGCAGCCGGACTCGCGCTGCAAGGCGGCTGGAGCCGGGCGGGAACCGGCATCGTCGAGCGCGACGGGGACCCCTTGCTGATACTCGATCTGGTTGCCGTAATTCCTGCGACGCCGCTGGCCGCCTGAGTTTGAATTTCCACGCTTAACCCGCTGCTCACCCCTTGCGATCTAGGACGGTCGCACGATTTCCCCGGAAGGCCTGCCATGAAGACCTGTCTTGTCGTCGATGATTCGAAGGTGATCCGCAAAGTCGCGCGTCACATCCTGGAGACGCTGGATTTCACCGTCACCGAGGCCTGTGACGGCCGCGAGGCGCTGGCGGCCTGCATGGCCTCGCTGCCCGACGTGATCCTGCTCGACTGGAACATGCCGGTGATGAGCGGGATGGATTTCCTGCGCGCGTTGCGGGAGGCCGACGTGCCGCGTCGCCCGAAGGTGGTGTTCTGCACCACCGAGAACGGCATGGCGTATATCCGCGCGGCGATCGAAGCGGGGGCGGACGAATACGTCATGAAGCCGTTCGACCGCGATACGCTCGAATCGAAGCTTCAGATCGTCGGCATGGCCTGATCCAGGCGCTACGGTGACAATCCGGCCACTCCCTGATTCGCGGCACGCCGATCGCGACAGTTTCGGCGCCTCGCGGGTGTTGATCGTCGACGATTCGGTCGTCGCCCGCGCCGTGATCGCGCGGATGATCGATGCGAGCGATAGGTTCTCGGTGGTCGGCGCGGTAGGGAATGTCGCGGCGGCACTGGAATTCCTCGGCCGGGCGAGCGTCGATTTCATTCTGCTCGATATCCACATGCCGGGCGTCGATGGCCTGACCGCGCTGCCATCGCTCGTCGCCGCCGGGCAGGGGGCAAGGGTGCTGATCGTGTCCTCTACCGCGGATGAGGGCGGGGTCATAGCCGTACAGGCGCTCGCGCTCGGTGCGGCCGAGACGCTCATCAAGCCGGCGGCGGGCGCATTGTCCGGCCGGTTCGGATCGATGCTGGTCGCCAAGCTCGAAAAGCTTCGAGAGCGCCCCGCGCCGATGCCGGCCGCGGCGTTGGTTCGCCCTGCACGCCCGTCCGCCGCCGGCCCGTCCGCCGCACGCCCGATACCCGTGAGCGACATCCTGCCGATGCCGCCGATCTCGAACAGCTCGGATTATGATATCGTTGCGATCGGCGCCTCGACCGGGGGCATCCATGCGCTCAGCCAGATGTTCCGCGCGTTGCCCGGCGGGTTTCGCCTCCCGATCGTCATCACGCAGCATCTCCCGACGTCGTTCATGCCGTATTTCGCGGCGCAGATCGCGTTGCTCGCCGGGCGCCCGTGCGAGGTCGCGGTCGATCGGTTGCGCATCCGGCCGGGCCGGATCGTCGTCGCTCCCGGCGACGCGCATCTGAAGTGCGTCAAGCTGTCCGATGGCGGCGCCGCGTTCCGGCTCACCCACGAAGCCGTCGCCAGCGGTTGCATGCCGTCGGTCGATCCGATGCTCGGCTCGCTCGCCGATGTCTATGGCCCACGGATGCTCGCGATCATCCTCAGCGGGATGGGCCGCGACGGCACGGAGGGTGCGCGGCGGGTCCATGCGGTCGGCGGCTGCGTCGTCGCGCAGGATCAGCAGAGTTCGGTGGTATGGGGAATGCCGGGCGCGGTCGCTGCTTTGGGCGTTGCTGACGCGGTGCTGCCGCCGGACGCGATCGGCCGCCTCGTCGCATCGCGGCGCCGACCATGACGCCGCGCGCGCCCCCGCGCCCCTCGGCGGCATCGCAGACGGCGATCAACGTGCTGACCGCATTGCTGGAGGCGCGGACCGGGCAACAGATCTCAGCCTATCGCTCATGGCGGCTCGACACCGCGCTGAAACCGTTGTTGCGCGCGCGGAAACTCGACACGCTCGACCAGCTCGTCACGCAGCTGCTGCAGGGCAGCGATCGGCAGATCGGCGACTCTATCGTCGACGCGCTCGTCAACCAGGAAACGTCGTTCTTCCGCGACCCGCAGGTGTTCGAGATGCTCGCGGAGGCCGTCATCGACGCCGAGCGAGACGGCCGGCGCGCGCGCATCTGGTGTGCAGGCTGTTCGACCGGCCAGGAACCGCTTTCGCTTGCGATGCAGTTCGTCGAGCGCCGAGAAGCGACGGGCGCGCCGATGCCGGAGATCGTCGCCACCGATGTATCCGATGCCGCGATCGTCCGCGCGCGATCCGGCCGGTTCTCGCAGTTCGAGATCCAGCGCGGGCTGCCGGTCCGCCGGATGGTCCGTTGGTTCGACACGACGGGTAGCGACTGGATCGCCAAGCCGGACCTGCTCACTCTAGTCACCTACCGTCGATTGAATCTCGTCGCGGATCAGCCGCCGGCGGGGCAATTCGACATCGTTCTCTGTCGCAACGTGCTGCTGTATCTGTCGACGGAAACCAAGAAACACGTCTTCCCAAAGATCGCCGCGGCGCTCACGTCGGGCGGCATGCTGGTGATGGGCGCGGGCGAAACGGTGATCGGCCAGACCCGCACATTCGAGCCGAGCAGGCGTTTCCGTGGCTTCTACGAGAAAACGGCCGCGCCGACCCGATAAGTTCGGCGGGCAAGGGCTTCGTGACACCGTGCCTCGTTCGCCATAAGGGCCGCGCGTCGGCTACTGGATTTTGCATGCGCGCGTTCTTCGTACCCATTCTCGCGGGAGGAAATCTCCGGGACAGGCTGTTGGCCTGCCTCGGGGCGCTGATAGGCATCGGCCTGACGAGTTCGATCAGCGCGTCGTTCGTTCATCCGCATGGCAGCTTGCTGCTGATCGCCGCGCCGATGGGGGCTGCTGCGGTTCTCGTTTTTGCGGTGCCGGCCAGTCCACTCGCGCAACCCTGGGCGGTCATCGTCGGCAATGTCCTCTCGGCGGTCGTCGGGGTCGTCGTGGCAAAGCTCGTGCCTGTCCCTGAACTTGCTGCGGCGATCGCCGTGGCCGGGGCGATCCTCGTGATGTCGCTCACACGGTCGCTTCACCCCCCGGCGGGCGCTGTGGCGTTGACTGCGGTGGTCGGCGGCCCTGCCGTGCTTGGGGCGGGGTTCGCGTTCGCCGTCGTACCAATCGCGCTCAACGCCGTCATCCTGACCGCGATCGGCGTTCTGTTCCACCGCGTCTCCGGCCACAGCTACCCGCATCGCGCAGTACCGGTATCCGGAAAACCGTCGATCCCGGACGAGGCGCCCTTGCATCCGGAGGATCTGGACAAGGCCTTGACCGATCTCGGCGAGACGTTCGACGTCAGCCGCGAGGATCTCGACCTGTTGTTCGGCCGCATCGAGCATCATGCGGCGCATCGTCGCCTGCGGAGCGTCGGTATCATGCCACCGGTGCGCTCCGCCTGATGACCCTACACGCTCAGCTGATCCCCAGATCCGCCGGGCCGAAAGCGTCGGGCAGCAAGTCCGATACGGTGTAGGTGCGGATCGCGTCGCCTTCTGCCGCGCCGCAATACACGGGCAAGTCCCGGCCACCCATCTGGGCGGCCTCGTTGATGACTTGGCGGCAGCGGCCGCAGGGACTCACCGGCGATGTCCCAGTAGCGTGCCCCTCCGCGTCCATAGCGCCGCCGATCACGCCGATCGCGACGATATCGCGGAGCCGCCCCGCGGCGCTTGCGGTCGCGATCGCGACCGTCTCGGCGCACAGCGACAGGCCGTAGCTCGCATTCTCGAAGTTCGCGCCGGTAATCACGCTGCCGTCGTCGAGCAGCACCGCGGCACCGACCGCGAACCGCGAATAGGGCGCGTGGGCGTTGCGCGCAGCGTCGCGTGCTGCGGCCACGAGTTGTGTTGCTTGATCAGTCATGATGCCACCACGTCCCAGTTTACCGGTCCCTCGATCCCGTCGATGCGGCGGAAATCGCTCGCACGCCACATCTGCCACGGGTGTGCGGTGTAGTCGGGCTTGAGGATATTCTCCACCGCCCATAGCGGGCGCGGGACCGCGCCCGACAGCGTGTATTGCGAATCCACCGCCTTGCTGATCCGCAGCATCACCGGCTGCCGGGTGTGAGTCTCGACCATCGTCACGAACTGCGCGATTTCGGCGATCAGCGTCGTGCGGTCCGGCCGCGCGGTGCAATCGTCGTGGAACGCGATGTCGACCGCGGTCGGCAACGCATCGGAGGTGCGCGGGACGAACGTGTTGAACGCGTTCGCCTGCTCGTCCGAACGCTGGCACAACGAGTACACATGCACCGCGCCGCGTCGCAGCCCAGCCTCGGGCAGCGCCGCCCAGTTCGCCTCGAATGCCGGATCGCGGCGGTCGGCGCCCGACGTCGCGACGATATAGGCGAAGTCGGCGCCGCTCGCACGCACCGTACCCCATTCGACCGGGCCTGGGTTCTCGGCGAGGTCGATGCCCTGCAGCGGGTATTGCTTGACGTCGGGGTGCCAGCCGGTTGCGGCGGTCCAGCCGCAGATACCGACGAAGCCGGTCGCGGCCAGCGCGGCCGCGAATTTCAAAAGTCCGTGAGCCATGTGTCTTCTAGTTGCGGATGTGGAGGACGCAGATCAGCGTGAACAGCCGTCGCGCGGTGTCGAAATCGACCTCGATCTTGCCGTCGAGACGCTCTTTCAGCAGCTCGGCGGCTTCGTTGTGGACGCCGCGGCGGGCCATGTCGACGGTCTCGATCTGTGCCGGGGAGGATTGCCGGATCGCCTGGTAATAGCTGTCGCAGATCGCGAAATAATCGCGGATCGGCCGGCGGAAGCGCCCGAGCGCGAGCACCAGCGTCTCTAGATGCGTGTCGTCCTCGCGGTGGATATGAATGCCGAGGCGTCCCTCCTCCGACTGGAGCTTGATCCGGTAGGGGCCCGCATAGCCATCGGCATAGGCACGTTGCGGGGCGAAGTGATTGCCCTCGATCAGGTCGAAGATCGCGATCCGCCGTTCCTGTTCGACGTCGGGCGAGCGCCAGCCGAGACTGGTCTCGTCGAGTTGAACGTCAATGATCCGCGGGTCGGCCATACCGGTTCGATAGCGGGGCGCGTTCGGCCTGTCACTTGTCGCGAGTGAGCCACTTATCCCCAGCATTCGGCCGCGAGTAGCTTGGACGAGCGCGCGTGCATCGCGTAGGTGCGAGCGATGGCAACTCTCGCATTCCCCGTTCCCGCCGTGGCCGAACCGCAGCAGCTTCCCCGCAACGTCGAGGCCGAAGCCGCGATGCTCGGCGCGATGATGATCGACAACCGGCTCGCGGATGATCTGGTCGACAAGCTCGAACCCGGCCACTTCTTCGAACCCGTCCATGGCCGGATCTTCGCCGCGATCAAGACGCTGCGCGGCAACGACATGCTGGTGACGCCGGTGACGCTGCGGCCGATGTTCGATGCGGACGAGGGTATGCGCGAGCTGGGCGGACCGGCGTATCTGGCGGGGCTGACCGGCAGCGGTGCGGGCCTGATCGGCGCGCGCCAGTTCGCGCAGCAGATTTACGATCTCGCGATGCTGCGTGCGCTTGTATCGGTCGGCCGGACCCTGGTCGATCGCGCGATGGACACGTCCGAGGAGGTCAATCCGCGCGCGCAGATCGAACTTGCCGAGGAGGAGCTGTTCAAGGTCGCGGCGGATGGCGGCGCCGAGAACACCGTGAAGTCGTTCGCGCAGGCGACGACCGCCGCGGTCAAGATGGCCGAGCGCGCGCTGAACTCGGGCGGCAACCTTTCGGGTGTCACGACCGGCATCGATTCGATCAACGCGAAGATCGGCGGCATGCACCACAGCGATCTCATGATCCTCGCCGGCCGTCCGGGCATGGGCAAGACCTCGCTCGCCACCAACATCGCGTTCAACGCGGCGCGACGGTGGATGCGCGACATGGCCGACGGGATCGCACCGAAGGATTCGGTCGGCGCGAAGGTCGCGTTCTTCTCGCTGGAGATGTCCGCGGATCAGCTGGCGACGCGTATTCTGGCGGAGCAGTCGGGGATCAGTTCCGAAGCGCTTCGCATGGGCAAGATCAGCCGGACCGAATTCGGGCAACTGGCGGCGGCGGCGGCTGAACTGGAGAATTTGCCGCTGTTCATCGACGACACCGGCGGCCTGTCGATCGGCGCGCTGCATACGCGCGTGCGCCGGTTGCAGCGCCGGCACAATAACGAGATCGGGCTTGTCGTGGTCGACTACCTCCAGCTGCTGTCGGGGTCGGGCAAGAGCAAGGATGGCAATCGCGTGCAGGAAATCTCCGAGATTTCTCGCGGGTTGAAGACGCTGGCAAAGGATCTGAACGTGCCGGTGCTGGCGCTTTCCCAGCTTTCGCGTGCGGTGGAATCGCGCGAGGACAAGACGCCGATGCTGTCGGATCTTCGCGAGTCGGGGTCGATCGAGCAGGACGCCGACATGGTCTGGTTCGTGTACCGCGAAGATTATTACGTCGCGTCGAAGGAGCCCAAGCGGCCGGCGGAAGGAGACAGCTCGAAAATCTTCGAGGACCACGCATCGTGGGCGGCGGAGATGGAGCGGGTTTATGGTCTGGCGGAGCTGATCATCGCCAAGCAGCGCCACGGGGCGACGGGGAAGGTTCGGATGAAGTTCGATCCGACGATCACCAAGTTCTCGGATCTGGCGGAGTATTGAGCGCTTGAGTCCCTCGCCCCTTCGGGGAGAGGGAAGGGGCCCGCGGCACTTGCCGTGGGAAGGGAGAGGGGCGTGAGGCTCGGGACGGCTCATCCAAACGCCCCTCTCCCTTCCGTCGCCTACGGCTCCTCCCTCCCTCTCCCCGGAGGGGCGAGGGACCGCGACGTCAAATTATCGGATCGTAATCGGTCGGAGCGTGGATGCCGCACTCTACCTTGTCGAAACTCCGCCAGCGGCCAGCACGCGGGTCTTCGCCTGGCGCGACCTTCGTAGTACACGGCGCACACCCGATCGACAGATACCCCTGCGCCTCCAGCGGATGCCGCGGCAGGTCATGCTCGGCGAAATACGCGTCGAGCTTGGCCTTGTCCCAGTCGGCGAGGGGATTGATCTTCAACCGCCCCTCATCCTTTTCGAACCGTGGCAGCGCAGTACGGGTGCCCGACTGGAACCCCTTCCGCCCTGAAATCCACGCGTCGAACGGCGCCAACGCGCGCCGCAACGGCTCCACTTTGCGCAAATCGCAACACCCGTCCGGATCGTACGACCAGCGCAACCCCGTCTTGTCCTTGATCGCCAGCAATCGAGGATCCGGCCGGAACACGCGAAGGTCCGTAAACCCCAGTTTCTCCGCCAGCTCGTCGCGATACGCCAGCGTCTCCCCGAACATCTTCTGCGTGTTGGTAAACACCACCGGCACGTCGACATCGACCTGCGCGACCATGTGGAGGAGCACCGCTGATTCCGCACCGAACGACGACACCGCCGCGATCCGCCCGCGCAACTCGCCGACGAGCAGTTCGAACAGCATCTCCTGCGCAGACACGCCCTCGAACCGCTCCTGCATCGCCATCGCATCGGCGCGCGTGAACGCCGGCGTGACGTCGATCATGTCGAGTTGGCGCGCGGGCTCACCCATGGCGCAGCTTCCACACCGGCACCGCGCCGTCCGCCGCCTGCTGGTACGGCGTATCGTAGCGCTCAAGGCTGGCACGCAGCACGTCGATGTCGATCGGCGCCTGCGGTGCGAAGCTGTCGAACCCGCAGCGCCGCATCAGCGGAATCTGGTCGACCAGCACGTCGCCCTGCGCCCGCAATTCGCCGGTGTAGCCCGCCTCGCGCAGGATCCGCGCGGATGAATAGCCACGCCCGTCGCGATAGCCCGGAAAGCTCACCTCGATCAGCGCAAGTTGGTCGATCTGCGGCAACAGCGCGCGAGCGTCGTCGCCCGCTTCCAGGCGAACGGCGGCCGCGTTGCTCTGTCCGATGAACGAGTCGAGCGTTACCGCAGGCTCGTCATGCGGCTCGTCGTCGCGGAAGCGGAGCAGTGTCTGGTCCGGATACTCAACCATAGATCGCCTCCTTGAACGTCTCGAAGCCGACGCGGCGGTAGGTGTCGAGGAAGCGCTCGCCGGGGTCGCGGACCTGCAGATACCGGTCGGTAACCCGTTCGATCGCGTCGACCACCCCGTCCTCCGAGAAGCCAGGCCCGGTGATCTTAGCAAGGCTCACATCCTCCGCGCCCGATCCGCCGAGCGAGAGCTGGTAATTCTCGGTGCCCTTCTTGTCGACGCCGAGGATGCCGATGTGGCCGGCATGGTGGTGCCCGCACGCGTTGATGCAGCCGCTGATCTTGAGCTTCAGTTCGCCAAGATCGCGCTGACGATCGAGACTGCCGAAGCGCGTCGCGATCTTCTGCGCGAGCGGGATCGAGCGCGCGTTGGCAAGACTGCAATAATCGAGTCCGGGGCAGGCGATGATGTCGCTGATCAGGTCGAGATTGGCCTCGGCCAGTCCCGCCTCGTTCAGCGCCGACCATACCGCGTGCAGATCCGCAATACGAACATGCGGCAAGACGATGTTCTGCGCGTGCGTGACGCGCAGTTCGTCGAAGCTGTAGCGGGTGCCGAGATCGGCCATCAGGTCGATCTGGTCCGCCGACGCATCACCGGGAATGCCGCCGATCGGTTTGAGGCTGATGTTGACGATCGCATAGCCCGGCTGCTTGTGGGCTTTCACGTTCTGGTCGAGCCAGACCGCGAAGTCGGGATCGCTGCGGTCGATGTCGGTCGACGCGTTCGGATCGAAGCCGGGCGCACCGAAGTGGCTCGTGATCCGCTCCAGTTCGGCGCGCGGAGGATCGAGGCCAAGGCCCTTCACCGCGGCGAACTCTTCCTCGACCTGGCGACGGTATTCGTCGGGGCCGATCTCGTGGAGCAGGATTTTGATCCGCGCCTTGTAGATGTTGTCGCGCCGGCCGTAGCGATTGTAGACGCGCAGGCAGGCCTCGAGATAGCTCATGAGGTCGTCGGCCGGCACGAAATCGCGGATCTCGTGGCTGATCATGGGCGTGCGACCCATGCCGCCACCGACGAAGATCTTCGCGCCGAGTTCGCCGTCACGGACGTGCAGACCGATGCCGATGTCGTGGAGGCGCATCGCCGCGCGATCCTCGTCCGCGGCGATCACGCAGATCTTGAATTTCCGCGGGAGGTACGTGAACTCGGGATGGAACGTGCTCCACTGCCGGATCAGTTCGGCCCAGGGGCGCGGATCGGCGACCTCGTCCGCGGCGGCACCGGCGAACTGGTCCGAGCTGATGTTGCGGATGCAGTTGCCCGACGTCTGTATGGCGTGCATCTCGACCGTCGCCAGCTCTTGGAGGATGTCCGGCGTCTGGTCGAGCTGGATCCAGTTGAACTGGATGTTCTGGCGCGTGGTGAAGTGGCCGTAGCCGCGATCATACTTGCGCGCGATATGGCCGAGCATCCGCATCTGGCGACCGTCCAGCGTCCCGTACGGCACCGCGACGCGCAGCATGTACGCGTGCAGCTGGAGGTACAGGCCGTTCATCAGCCGCAGCGGCTTGAACTGGTCCTCGGTCAGCTCGCCCGAAAGGCGGCGGCGGACCTGATCGCGGAACTCGTCGACGCGCTGGTCGACGATCGCCTGGTCGTATTCGTCGTATTTATACATATCAGATTACCCAGCTGCCGGCGTTAGGATCGGCGGGTTTCAAGGTGAGGTCGGGCCGCATCGTCGGGCCAAGCGCGCGAATGCGGTCCTTGATGTGGGCGGGGCGGGGGCCCTCGTCGGTCTGCGTCGCCTCGATCAGATAGGGGACGTTGACGCGACGTGCGCCTTCCTCCGCCTGTAGGATCGCTTCACCTGCCACGCCGACGTCGACCGCGTCCTCGATGTGGCGCGACCAGCCGTTGCCGGTCCACCAGACGACATCGCCGGTGGGAAGGTCGTTTCCGGTCAACAGCTTCATACGGCGGCGTCCTCTGCTACGCGGGCCCAGCGGGCCAGTTTGTCTTCGGCGTCCGACAGTTCGACGACTTCGCCCACGACGATGATCGCGGGGCTCTTGACCGCCTCGCGTGCCACCATCGGGCCGAGATCGGCAAGCAACGTGCGGATCGCGCGCGACCCCTGCAACGTGCCGCGTTCGAGCACCGCGACGGGCATGTCAGGTGCGACACCGTCGGCCATGAGCTTGTCGGCGATGTCGGTAGCGGTCGCGACGCCCATGTAGATAACCAGCGTGCGGCCCTGGCCGGCGAGTCCGGCCCAGTTCTGCTCGTTGAGCCCCTTGCACTGGCCAGCAACGAAGCTGACAGCGCTTGAATGATCACGGTGGGTGAGCGGCAGCATGGCCTCTGCTGCACAACCGAGCGCCGCCGAGACGCCGGGGATGACCTCGACGGGCAGACCGGCAGCGCGGACGGCTTCGACTTCCTCGCCGCCGCGGCCGAATACGAACGGGTCGCCGCCCTTGAGACGGATCACGATCGCACCGGTCTTCACATGCGCGATGATCAGCGCGTTGATCGCCTCCTGCGGCAGCGTGTGGCGCGCGCGCTGCTTGGCGACCGAGATGCGCTGCGCGGACGGCGGCGCGATGTCGAGCACACGCGGATCGATCAGCCCGTCATGCACGACGACGTCGGCGGTCTTCAGCGCCTCGACCGCGCGAACCGTCAGGAGGCCGGGATCGCCCGGTCCCGCCCCGACGAGGATGACGCGCCCGCGGGCGGTGGGGTCTAGGAGGCTTGCCATGCGACCGGAGATGGGCGGATGCGCGCTGCATCGCAACCGAATGATGCTTTGGCGGTCGGTAGGATTGCTTTTGCGGGGGGTAGGACATCCACGTTCGGTTCGATGGTACTCAACGCGGTCAGCCGTCAGCCGTCGGCCAGGCCGATGCCGATGCTCGCGCGGGCACTTTCGGATTCGCTGCTGACGACCGGGTAGGCGCAGTAATCGGCCGCGTAGTAGGCGCTCGGCCGGTGGTTGCCCGACCAGCCGATGCCGCCGAACGGCGCGCCCGACGAGGCGCCGTTGGTCGGCTTGTTCCAGTTGACGATGCCGGCGCGGATGTTGGCCCAGAAGCGGTCGTACAGCGCGGGAGTCTGGCTGATCAGCGACGCGGACAGGCCGTAGCGCGTGTTGTTCGCCTCGGCGATCGCGGCGTCGAAATCGTCGACGCGGACGACCTGTAGGATCGGGCCGAAGAGCTCGATATCGGGACGGTCGGCGATGTCGGTCACGTCGATCAGCGCGGGCTTCAGGAACGGCAGGCCTTCGACCGGGCGTTCGAGATGGCGGATCGGGCGGCCGCCGCGGGTGAGTAGTTCAACGAAGCTTTCGGTCAGTTGCTCCGCGGCTTCGTTGTCGATCACGGGGCCCATGAACGGGGCGGGATCGGCGTGCGGCTCACCGACGATGATCCGGCCGACCATCTTGTCGACGGTCGCGATCAGCGGATCGTAGAGCTTCGAGTCGACGATCAACCGGCGCGCAGCGGTGCAGCGCTGGCCGGCGGTGGTGAAGGCGGACTGGATGATCAGGACGGCGGCGGTGTGGAGATCCGGCGTGTCCCACACGACGATCGGGTTGTTGCCGCCCATCTCCAGCGCGAGGATCTTCTCAGGCTTGTCGGCGAACGCGCGATTGAGGGCTAGACCGGTGCTGGCCGAGCCGGTGAACAGCAGGCCGTCGATGTCGGGATGCGCAGCGAGCGCCTTCCCCTCGTTCGGACCACCGATGACGAGGCGGATGCATTCGGCAGGCACGCCCGCGGCGCGAAAACATTCGACGAGGAACGCGCCGACCGCGGGGGTCTTTTCGGACGGCTTGAAGACGACCGCGTTGCCCGCGATCAGCGCGGGCACGATGTGGCCGTTGGGCAGGTGTGCAGGGAAATTATACGGCCCCAGCACGGCGAGCACGCCGTGCGGCTTGTGGCGGACAGCGATGCGCGAGCCCATCGGCGCATCGATACGGCGTTGGGCGGTGCGATCGGCATAGGCGCTAACCGAGATGTCGACCTTGGCGATGACCGTCTCGACTTCGCCGCGTGCTTCCCAGATCGGCTTGCCGGTCTCGCGCGCGATCAGGTCGGTGAATGCGTCGTTCCGATGGCGGACGATGTTGGCGAAACGCCGCATCGTCTCGATCCGGAAGGCGAGCGGCTTCGATGCCCAGTTCGACCAGCCGGCGCGGGCGCAGGCGACTTCGGCGTCGACATCGCCGATCGGGTGGCGCCAGAGGACGGCGCCCGTGGCCGGCTCGTAGGAAATGATCTCGTCGGACATGCGCCGCTCTTGCCTTGATTCGTGGCAAGTTTCCACTGGGGTTATACCGCGCTCTCGTCATGCCCAACGCGTTCGGGCCACAGCCGCATCGGGGTGAGTTGGACCGTTGCGGGTATTTTCTCGGTAATCCTGGTCTTGGGCGCATGAGCGGCGTGTCAGCGTTCGGCGCCGTCGGCTGTCCGTGGCGATAGATTTTCGGGGCGGTGGCAGACGGCGACTTGCGCCCTATCCTTCGCCCGGTTGGCTGCCTCCGGGCCGTGGCATGTCCGTGTCCGGTTCAGCCGTCGAAGCAATGTCGGCGACCGGTCGTGTGGTATCGATCACGACTTGCCTCGATCCCGGTTGCCTCCGACCGTTTTGCCTGTTTCGAGTATCGGCCGGCGCGCGCGTATCATACAGCCAGCGTACCAGCCGTCGTCACACTAAGCTTCTCGCGCACGATGCCGTGCGTGAAGAAGGATCTGGTCATGACAATCGAATATCCTCCCGTGGTTCCAGCCGACCGCAGCCGGCCGCGGCACAAACCCGCGAGCGAAACGCGCGTCGAGCCGGTGGGGCGGCAGCAATTCGCCTCCGTGAATCTCGAAACGCGGTTCGATCACGAACTCGATACGCTTTGGACCTATATGCGGCAACGCGGGCGACCGAGCTTCAATCCGGGTCTGCTCGCGGAATTCGGCGAGTGGCAGACCGATATCTGTGCTGCGCGATCTTCTGGAACCATGCCGATCCGATATGTCGTGCTCGGGTCTCGATTTCCCGGCGTCTTTTCCCTGGGCGGCGACCTCGATCTGTTTGCGGCGCATATCCGTGACGGCAACCGTGATGCCTTGGTCGCCTATGGGCGCGCGTGCGTCCGCATCCTCCACCGCAACATGCTCGGTCTGGAGCAGCCGATCATCACGATCGCCTTGGTCGAGGGCGATGCACTGGGAGGTGGCTTCGAAGCGTTGCTCTCGTTCAATGTCGTCATTGCCGAACGCGGGACCAAATTCGGTTTGCCCGAGACGAATTTCGGCTTGTTCCCGGGGATGGGCGCACATTGCTTCCTGTCCCGTCGCTTGGGGGCGGCGCGCGCCGAGCAGATGATCCTCAGTGGAAAAACCTACAGCGCCGAAGACCTGTATGATCTGGGTATCGTCCACGCCCTGGCCGATCCCGGTCGAGGACGCGCCGACGTCGAGGCCTATATCCGCCAGAACCGCCGTCGGCACAGTGGCCATTGCGCCATCTACGAAGCCTCCCGCTCGGTAAATCCACTACCGCTTGGTGAACTCGAGGCGGTCGTTGACCTGTGGGCCGATGCGGCACTTCGGCTGAGTGAGGCGGACCTCAAACTCATGCGACGGTTGGTAGGCGCCCAGACCCGCTTGCTGGACAAGGCGGCATAAGGCTGTGGTGGTCAGGATCGCCCCCTCGCCTTGAGCTGGTTCCCGGCAAGCATGGACGCAACCATGCTTGCCGGCATCGGGCGCGCCAGCAGGAACCCTTGCACCGCGTCGCACCGGGTGCGTCGCAGTTGATCGAGTTGGGCCTGCGTCTCGATACCTTCGGCAACGGTTCGCATTCCCAGCTTTGCCGCAAGCTCGATTACGGTCTGGACGATCGCCACGGATGCAGGGTTCTGATCGAGGTCCGTGATGAAGGAGCGATCGATCTTGAGCGTCTGGAATGGAAACTTGGTCAGGTAGCTGAGCGAGGAATAACCGGTCCCGAAATCGTCCAGCGTCGTGTGGACGTTGAGGCGGTTGATCGCATTCAACGCCGCAAGGGATGCATCGATGTCGTCGAGAAGCACCGACTCGGTCACCTCCAGCTCCAGACGTTCGGCTGGCAGGCCGCTCGACGCCAACGCGCTCATGATGACCATCGGAAGATTGCTCGATCGCAACTGGATCGGCGATAGATTGACGGCGATCTGCACGTCGCTGGGCCATTCGCTCGCGGTCCGGCACGCCTCGCGGATGACCCACCCGCCAATGGCGTCGATCAACCCATTGTCTTCCGCGAGGGGAATGAACTCCGCGGGTGGAACCGAACCGTGGCGGCGGTTGGTCCATCGCAGCAGCGCTTCGCACGACAATACGCGTTGCCCGGCAAGGTCGAAGATCGGCTGGAACATCATGTGGAACTCCCCTCGTTCCAACGCACCCTGCAGCTCCAGCGCCAGATCCCGGCTGCGCTCGACCTTCTCATCCATGAGCGGCTCGTAGAAACAGATCCGCCCCCGGCCGGTGTCCTTCGCCCGATACAGCGCCAGATCAGCGTTCTTCAGCAAAGTATCGGCATCAGCGCCGTCGGCGGGTGCGATCGCGATACCCAGCGAGGCGCCGACACGCAGCAGGCGTCCATCGTGATGGACCGGCTGCTCCACCAACTCGATGATTTTCCGTCCGATCGACGTCGCGGCGATCTTGTGTTCGATTTCACAGACGACCGCAAATTCGTCGCCACCCAGTCGCGCAACGATCCCGCTGGCTCCGAACGCGTCGTCCAGTCGGCGCGCTATGCATACCAGCAGTGCGTTGCCTGCCAGATGTCCGAACGAGTCGTTGATTTCCTTGAACCGATCAAGGTCTATCCAGTGGATCGCCAACCACCGACGGCCGCCGTCCAGAGATCGGAGGCGGTCTTCAAACCGTTCTCTAAACGCCGTCCGGTTGGCAACGCCGGTCAGGTCGTCACGGCGGGCGATTGCAGCATGATGCTCGGCCAGTGCCGCCTTCTCGCGTGACGCCACCGTCGCTCTCAAAATGACGCCGTAAGTCTGCAGCGTGATGTCCATCATCGCAACGACGAACAGGGCGATGACGACCGCAAGAAGGATCTTGAGGTAATCGCCCGAAACGATCAGTCCGACCACCAGGGGGAACGATGCACTGCATAGCTGCGAAAGTGCGATCCAGGGACGTCCCGCGTTACGGCCGGCGATACCGGCGGCATACCCGATCGTTGTCGTCACCGCGAGCAATTGCAACACGCCATCGCTCGTGTTCACCAACGTCAGTAGCCCGAAAATACCGAGCAGTGCCGAGTAACACAGCGCGCCAGCGCGGTAGACGAACTCCTGTCGGCGGCTGGCTGATCCGCTCGCGGCGGTTCGCCGTGGTGTGCCCCATTTAAGTCGCACCGCGTCGCCGACGCGGATGCACGCGACGATGGCGATCGCGACTGCGCAGACCAGCATGACCCGAATGCCGCTGACGATCGACACGGTTACCGTAATGGCGCTGCTGGTCACTGCACCGATGATCAGCGATCTGGGCGATGCGTACAGTGATTCCACAAGCGTCGCGCGCACGGCATCGGCAATCGCCTGATCGGAATGCCGGAGCTGTCTCAGACGGGGGATTAGGCCATTCATGAATTCCGCTTAGAATGCGTGAAGTGAAAAAAACCGAAACATATCGGTCGTTTGGAAAAATGCGTCATGGCAAGCGCCCTGCTATACTTGGCTATGGCAGCTGAGAAGAGAACTGCCTTTGACCAGACGCACGAAATCGGCGGCGTATCCTCGCGAGCCGCATATCGATCGGCGTTGGCGCCGCGGATGTCGCCGCACTGCTAGGGCCAGCCACTTGGGGCGCAGACCAGAGAGGCGCCTACCGAGGATAGCGCCCTCCGAGATCATAGGCTGCCGACGTCACACCAGCCCGCGCCCTTCGAGCTTCAGCACTGGCACGAACCTGCCACGGGTATTGGCCGGCATCGTGACGTGCAGGCCCTTTGCATCCTGCCGATGCGCAATTGCGTCGCCGCCAAGCAACGTCACGCGTTCGACAACGCCGCTATTCAGCGTCCGCGCCAACGAGGCGATCGTCGCAGCCCCTGCAGGCCAGCCGAGGAACACCGCATACAGCGCGCCCTTGTTGGTCGTGAACCGGATGTCCTTGGCCGTGAACGGCTTTACCGTCTCGTTCTGCATCCCCGTCGGCAGGATCGTCGGACCCTCGCCATACCGCCGCCACGGTCGCGAGCCGAAGATCGCTTCGCCGTTGATCGCCACCCAATCCGTCATGCCGTCGAGGATATGCTCGACCTCGCTGTCGATCGAGCCGTCGCCGGGCTGCGGCACAGAGAGCAGCAGATTGCCGTTCTTCGACACGACGTCGGCAAGACGCTGGATCACTTCGGGCGCGCTCTTGTAGCTTTTGTCGCGGAGGCGGGCGACGTTGTAGAACCAGTCGCCGAGGCAGGTGTCGGTCTGCCACGGCTCATCCCAGATATGGTCGGTATAGCCGCGCTCGACGTCCTCGACCAATCCGAAGCGATGGCCCAGCTGGATCTTCTTGGCAGTGAGGACGACGTCAATCTTGCCATGCCACTGGATCGAGCGGTTGTAATAGTCGGCGAGCGATTCCAGTCCGATCGGCCCGAATGGCAACTCGTAATCGTCGAAGTACACCATGTCCGGCTTGTACTTGTCAATTAAGTCGGTCTGACGCAGCAGCCACTTCGCCGCATAGCCGGGCGCGTCCTTCGGGCCGTGCTCCATCCACTGGCCGTCGTTCTTGTCATGCCAGTCGTTCATCGCGGCTATGCTGTCGATGCCGTCGGGGGCCGCCATGTGCGCGCCGGTATAGAGTTGCTGCGGGTCGAGACCGTCCCACCATTTGCCCTTGCCGTCGGCCTTGCGCAGCGTCGATGCGTCGTAGCGCACGCCTTTCAAAGGCCCGGTCGGATCATAAGCGTAGCCGGTCTGGTACCAGTGCCACGCGTGCGCGGCGTGGTTCGAGACGCCGAACTTCAGCCCGGCTTTCCGCGCGGCCTTTTCCCAGATGCCGACGATGTCGCGCTTCGGGCCGACGCGCAGCGAGTTCCAGGCGTGATAGCGGCTGTCGTAGCAGTCGAGATTGTCGTGATGACAGGCGAGCGACATGAAATACTTCGCGCCGGCCTTCTTGTAGCGTTCGATCAGCGCGTCGGGATCCCAGCGGTCCGCGGTCCAGCGGTTCTGGATGTCCATCATGCCCGTCTTCGACGGATGGCCGTAGGTCTTCAGGTGATGCTCGTACATCGGATGGCCCTGCATATACAGGAACCGGCCGTACCAATCGCCTTGCTCGGGGACCGATTGCGGGCCCCAGTGCGACCACAGCCCCAGCTTCGCATCGCGGAACCAGTCGGGGTAGCGGTACGCGTTCACGAGCGAAGGCCAGTTCGGCTTCACCGGCCCGGCGGCGAGACCCATCGGGCTTTGTGCGACGGCACCACGCGCCGCGCCGAGCGCCGCTATGCCGGCGAGAACCGACCGCCTGTTAAAATCAATCATTTGGTTTTACCGCCAAGGGTTTTTGCGATCGCGGCCAGCGCGAGGGGCTTCATCACGGCATACCCCCGCGGGGTCGGGTGGACGCCGTCGGTGGCATAACCCGGCTTCATCCCGCCGTCCGGCCCGGCGAGTGCAGCGTGGTAGTCGACATAGGTGAAGCCGTTCTTGGCCGCATAGCCGCGTAGCCATGTGTTGAGCGCGACGATCTGCGGCGCGGGCTTCATCGCCGGGCTCCACGGAAACGCGGCGGCGGGGGGCGTCGAGGCGAGGATCACCTTGATACCGTGAACTCTCGCAAGTTCGGCCATTGTTTCGATGTTGCCCTGCACCGTTTCGATCGTCGCGGCGCCGGTATTGCCGGCGATGTCGTTGGTGCCCGCCATGATGTGTACCGCGACCGGCTTCAGCGCGAGCACGTCGGCGCGGAAGCGGACCAGCATCTGCGGCGTGGTCTGCCCGCTGATCCCGCGATCGACGAGGCCGCCGGTGAACAGCGCGGTATCGGCACCGATCCAGTTGTCGGTAATCGAATCGCCCATGAAGACGACGCGCACCTTATCGCCCGACGCGACCAGCGCTGCGTTCTGTGTGGCGTACCGACAAAGCTGCGCGAAATCGCGCGTCAACATATGCAGCTTCCAGCTATTCCAGCCGGCCCCATCGGTCGGCTTGGGATGCGCCGGGCAGGGATCGGCGACGATCCCGACAGGATCGCCAGCGTAGGGATCGCCGGGAATAATGGTTTGGGCGACGCTTGGTTGTACCGCGAAACTGGCGACGAGCATCGCGCGCGCGGTACGTGAAAGTCGGGTCCTGATCATATCGTGTTATATCCCCGACCGGTTCATGTCTGACAATCTCCGAACAGCTCTAGCTTTAATCCATTATAACTCAAAGTTACGGCTACCATGCCGCCTGAACGGCTAGGAGGACAAACAGCACGAGTGAAATCCCTCTTCACAACTGCGAACATCGTGATATGACAAATCAAGGCCGTTAGCGCTACCGCTAGCTTAAAAGGTCGAAGGAGGGAACGGGCAGGGTCGTCGATCCGAGCCGTACCATCGAAACTTCAGGCGGAAATCCGCCACCCCGGAATGCAACTGGCCCGGGAAGTAACCGGCGACGGCACGACAACGTGACGTGGTCAATCGATGTGTTGAAAGGGTTTATCATGCTCGTCCGTTCGCAGCGCGAGATCGCGCTTCGTCTGCTCACCGGGTCCTCTGCCGCCGTGCTCGCGCTGAGCCTGGTGCCAGCCGCGTCTGCGCAGGATGCGACGTCCGCTGCTCCCGTTGCCGCCGCCCCGGTTGCCGAACCACAGGCGACGCCCGATGTGCAGGCGACCGGTAGCGCAATCACCGCACCGAGCGGCGACCAGGGCCAGCCCGTCGAGGCGGCCTCGGCTCCCGGCGGCGATGACATCGTCGTGACCGGCGTCCGCGCCAGCCTTCGCAGCGCGCAGGCGATCAAGCGCAACTCCGACCAGATCGTCGACTCGATCGTCGCCGAAGACATCGGCAAGCTGCCCGATCGCAACGTCGCCGAAGCGCTTCAGCGTATCTCGGGCATTCAGGTCACCCGCAACTACGGCGAAGGCAGCTCGGTCGCGATCCGCGGCCTGACGCAGGTCCGCACCGAGCTCAACGGCCGCGACATCTTCACGGCCAGCGGCACCGGTACGTCGCTGAGCCTTGAGGACATCCCCTCCGAGTTGCTGGCCGGTATCGACGTCTACAAGAACCCGTCGGCGGACCTGATCGAGGATCAGCTTAGCGGCACGATCAACCTTCGCACGCGCAAGGCATTCGACTTCGACGGCTTCAAGATCTCGGCCGGGGTCGCGAACACCTATTACGACCTCGCGGGCAAGAGCCAGCCGACCGCGTCGGTGCTGCTCAGCGATCGCTGGAAGACCGGCATCGGCGAGATCGGCTTGCTGGTCAGCGCCTCGTACCAGAAGACCGTGTTCAGCCAGGACACGATCACGACCGAGCCGTTCAACACGCTCAATCCGAACGATCCGGATCTCCCGACGCGCGCTGCTTCGGTTGCGGCGCTGGCGGCGCTGGGTCGCACCGGTCAGGTCACGACCATTCCGCACGGCGGCGGCATCGGCCAGGTCAACGGCGCGCGCAGGCGCTTCGGCATCGATGCGTCGCTGCAGTGGCGCCCGACGGATACGCTCGAAATCACTGGCGAGCTGTTCCGCAACGATTACAAGTTCCGCTACGACGACTTCAGCTATTTCGCTGAGCCAGCGGACGGCGTGACGAACGTCGTGCCTGTCGCGGGCGCGCCCTTCGTCTTCCTTCCGAACGGCGACTTCCAGAGCGGCACGTTCCAGAATATCCGCGCGGCCGCCAACACCAGCCTCGAGGACCGTCATTCGACGACGACCGACTATTCGCTGAACGCGAAGTGGCGGCCGAGCCCGAACCTGACGATCACCGCGGACGGCCAGTTCGTCGATTCGAAGACGACCCGCACGCGGTCGATCGTCGGCCTGAGCGGCACCGGCGACGGCACGCTCGTCCATGACATTTCGGGCGATCTGCCTTCGTTCCAGATCACGACGCCCGCGGGCCTGACCAACGCAGCAACTTACGCCTCCGCCTTCTACCTCGACAACCTCAACCGCGCGCGGGGCAAGGACAAGACCGCACGCCTGGACGGCGAGTACAAGTTCGACAACGGCGTGCTGCAGTCGATCAAGCTCGGCGTGCGCTACGCCGACCGCAGCAGCCGCTACAGCGACACTGGCTATCGCTTCACCGGCCTGAGTGCGGTGCCGAGCCAGCTCGAATTCGCCGATTTCAGCAAGTTCTTCCGTGGTGACGCCAACCTGTTCGGCAACGCCCTGCTGTTCTCGCGCGGTATCGCGCAGGATTATGACGCGACGCGCGCCACGCTCGGCATCACGACAGTGCCCAGCTATCAGCCAAGCAGCACGAGCACGCAGTCGCAGAAGACCTATACCGGCTATGCCACCGCGTTCTTCAAGACCGACGATCTGCCCGTGCCGATCGACGGCAATATCGGGTTGCGCGTCGTGCAGACCAAGCTTGGCGTTGCGGGCTTTTATCGGCAGACAGACCTGATCACGCCCGTCGACGGGGGGCCGCAGGTCACGGGCCCAACGACCTTCAACGCGATCACCAACGAGGACAGCTACACGTCGGTTCTGCCGAGTGCGAATTTCCGCGCGCATCTGACCGAGAAGCTGCAGCTCCGCATCGCAGTGTCGAAGAACATCTCGCGTCCTACGTTGAACCAGCTCAATCCTAGCCTGGACATCACCGAGCCCGGCCGCCAGACGATCGGGCAGGAGCAGTACACGTCGGGCGGCAACCCGAATTTGAAGCCGATGACCTCGAATAATCTCGATGGTTCGGCCGAATGGTATTTCGCGCCGACTGGATCGTTGACCATCGCCGGCTTCTACAAGAACATTTCCGACTATATTCAGACCGGCATCTCGCAGCGTCGCGTGACGTTCACCGATGGGCTAAGCGCGAACTACAGTGTGACGTCGTACAGCAACGTCAGCAACGCCAAGGTGAAGGGCGCCGAAGTCGCCTATCAGCAATTCTTCGACTTCCTGCCCGGACCGCTCGCCGGCCTGGGCGCGCAGGCGAACTTCACCTTCGTCGATTCCAGTGCTCCGAGCCCGGCGACCGAGGGGCCGGTGCGCCAGCTGCCGCTGCAGGGGCTGTCCAAGTACAACTACAATTTGATCGGCATCTACGAGCGTGGGATCCTGTCCGCGCGCGTCGCGTATAACTGGCGCAGCAGGTATCTCGTGCTCACCTCGGGCAACGGCACGGGCAACCTGCCGGTGTTCCAGAAGGCGTCGGGCCAGCTTGATGCGTCGGTTACCGCCAACGTGACGCCGCATTTCTCGCTGACGCTGGCCGGGGTCAACCTGACCAATACCGTGCGCTCGACCTATTACGGCGTCACGACCCGCCCACGCGATTCGATCATGAGCGATCGCCAGATCTCGGGCATCGCGCGCATCACCTTCTGATCGCTTCCCTCTTCAACCGTCTCTCCCCGACTGGCCGGATCTCACGATCCGGCCATTTTTTTGCGTGCCGGTATTTTGGGAAAGCGGTTGGCGCGCCCGGAGGGGTTCGAACCCCCGACCGAGGAGGTAGAAGCTCCTTGCTCTATCCAGCTGAGCTACGGGCGCGCGCTGCGGCGACGACTAGCGCGGATTGTGCGGGCTTGGAACCTCGATCATAACGGTCTGCATGGTTATTGGTACGGATGAAGCGCGGCGGCCGGAGCCGGTTGCCGCGAGCGCGGTCAGCGGTTCGCAGTTTCGCTATTTTGATTTCGTCATGGCGGCGTTCGTGACGATCCTGCTGCTGTCTAACGTGATCGGCGCGGGCAAGCGTGCGGTGATCGACCTGCCGTTTGTCGGCGCGTGGCCGTTCGGGGCGGGTATTCTCTTTTTTCCGATCAGCTATGTGATCGGTGACGTCCTGACCGAGGTCTATGGTTACGCCTACGCGCGCCGCTGCATCTGGGCGGGGTTCGGGGCGATGCTGTTCATGGTGTTCATGTCGGCGGTCGTCGTCGCGTTGCCGCCCGACGCCGGGTGGACCGGGCAGGCGGCGTACGAATCCGTGTTCGGGCAGGTGCCGCGGATCGTGTTCGCGTCGATCTGCGCGTTCTGGGTCGGGGAGTTCGCCAACAGCTTCGTACTGGCGCGGATGAAGATCTGGACGCAGGGGCGGATGCTGTGGACGCGGACGATCGGCAGCACTGTGGTGGGGCAGGCGTTCGACAGCCTGATCTTCTATCCGCTTGCGTTCTATGGCGCGCCGGACTGGCCGGTGGAGGCCATGCTGATGGTGATGGTCAGCCAGTTCTTGCTGAAGGTGTCTTGGGAGGTGCTGCTGACGCCACTGACCTATGTGGCGGTCGGGTGGCTGAAGCGGCGTGAGGGCGTCGATGTGTATGATCGGGGGACGGACTTTTCGCCGTTCCGGACGCGGGTCTAGGCCGTCCCGTCAGGCCACACCCTCTCCGTCATGCCGGGCTTGTTCCGGCATCCACTGTTCCGCGTACGCGCTGGCTGTTGGTTATGCGGAACCGTGGACCCCGGAACACGTCCGGGGTGACGAAGGGAGGTATCGGGTCAGTTAGGCGCTGACGGCCTCCAACAGGCCTTCGAACAAGCGCCGACCGTCCGTGCCGCCGTGTGCCGCTTCGATGCGACGTTCGGGGTGCGGCATCATGCCAAGCACGTTGCCCTTGTCGTTGAGCAACCCGGCGATGTTCCGCGCCGAGCCGTTGACGTTTTCGGCATAGCGGAACGCAACTCGGCCTTCGCCTTCGAGGCGGTCGAGTGTGTCGGTGTCGGCGAAGTAATTGCCGTCGTGGTGCGCGACTGGGAACGAGACCTTCTCACCCGCGACGTAGCCGGAGGTGAAGGTCGAGCTTGCGGTCTCGACGGTCAGCGCGACGTCACGGCAGACGAAGTTCAGCCCCTCGTTGCGCATCAGCGCACCGGGGAGGAGCCCCGCTTCGGTCAACACCTGGAAACCGTTGCAGATACCGAGCACGGGCAGGCCCTTGCCCGCCTGCTCCACGACCGCGCGCATGATCGGCGACCGTGCCGCGATCGCGCCCGAGCGAAGGTAATCGCCGTAGGAGAACCCGCCGGGCACTGCGACCAGACCGACATCCGACGGCAAGTCCGCGTCGCCATGCCAGACCATGAGCGGCTTGACCCCGGTCACCGCCTCCAGCGCGACGGCAATGTCGCGGTCGCAGTTGGAGCCGGGGAAGACGATGACCGCAGTCTTCATGACAATACCGCCTTCATGCTTTTTCGACCCGGTAATTCTCGATCACCGTGTTGGCGAGCAGCTTGCGGCACATGCCGTCGATCGTCGCGTCGTCGGTATCGTCGGCGACTTCCAGCTCGATCAGCTTGCCCTGACGGACGTCCTGCACGCCGTCGAAGCCGAGGCTGCCGAGCGCGTGGTGAATCGCACGGCCCTGAGGATCGAGCACGCCCGGCTTCAATGTCACGAAAACCTTGAGTTTCATTTACTTGCCCCGGTTCTTGCGATGCTTTTCGAGGTCGAGGACGGCGTTGTCCGCACCTTCGGGCAGCAGGCCAAGACGGCGTGCAACCTCTTGATACGCCTCGACTTCGCCACCGAGATCGCGACGGAAGCGATCCTTGTCCATCTTCTCGTTGGTTTCCATGTCCCACAGACGGCAGCCATCCGGGCTGATCTCGTCCGCGAGGATGATGCGGCCGAAATCGTTGTCGAAGATGCGACCGAATTCGAGCTTGAAGTCGACCAGGCGGATGCCGACGCCGGCGAACAGCCCGCACAGGAAATCGTTCACGCGGATCGCGAGGTCGGCGATGTCGTGCATCTCCTCCTGGCTTGCCCAGCCGAACGCGGCGATGTGTTCGTCGGAGATCATCGGATCGCCGAGCGCATCGTCCTTGTAGTAATATTCGATGATCGTGCGGGGCAGCTTGGTGCCCTCCTCGATCCCGAGGCGCGTCGAGATCGAGCCGGCGGCGACGTTGCGCACGACGACTTCGATCGGAACGATCTCGACCTGGCGGATCAACTGCTCGCGCATGTTGAGGCGGCGGATGAAGTGCGTCGGTACGCCGATATGATCGAGCAGCGTGAAGATGTGCTCGGAAATCCGGTTGTTGAGTACGCCCTTGCCGTTGATCGTGCCCTTCTTCTGGGCATTGAACGCGGTGGCGTCATCCTTGAAATACTGGATCAGCGTGCCCGGCTCGGGACCCTCGTAGAGGATCTTGGCCTTGCCTTCGTAGATCTGGCGGCGGCGAGCCATACGCGGTCCCCTGGAAATCGAGCGGTGAAAATCGAGCGGCCCCAGCCTACGCGATATGCACCGCGAAGCCGAGGCCGGAATAGGCCGCGCCTATAGGCGAAGGGTGCGAGGGGTGCAATCGGATCGGTGGGTCTAGTGCGTGTGCGGATGACATGGTCGAAATGGCACCGCCATGGGCACGGGCACGGCCGATCTGGATGGAACGATTTTCGATCAAAAGCAGCACAAGCAAAGATTGGTTCGCTCGTCATCATATGTACTATCGTAATGGCGAGCACCCGCGACCCAATGGAGACCTTCATGCTTCATGCTGCATTGCTTGGATCGGCTCTCCTGTACGCCGCGCAGGATAGCCTGCCATCTGAACGTCAAGCGCCTCTCGAACCACCTTCCGAAGAGATCGTCGTTACGGCCTTGCGCGATATCGATGACAAGGACTCGGCGGTAACGAAGAAATCGTTTGGCACGTCGCATACGGGAAGCTCGGTCCGTAGCCGGCAGATTTTCGACCTGTCGCAGCGATGGGCGGCATGCCCTGCGAGAGCAGGACCCGACCGCCGCAGCTGGTTGCAGACGGCCATCGATTCACGGACCAACAGCACGCGACAGGAGTTCGCGATGTTGCGGCTCTCCAAGATCTACGCCGCGTGCGCGCCCGATACCGAAGACGCACATCTAGGGATCATCCAGAACGTTTATTACGACAGGGGCGCCTTGACGATCGCAGCCTTGAAGGCGTTCGCGCCGGACCTGAGGCTTACGAAAGAACAAACTGCCGATCCCGAGGTGCAGGCACGGTTCAACGCGCGGGAAACATCGCTCGCCAAATTCCGGCTGCCCGTCGATCGCCGGTACTTCGAGGCTGCCGTCTGCTTCGTACGCCTCCAACCGGAACTCGCCGTTAAACTTGCGATGACCGACAAGCCCTTAAGCACGGTTCGTCGGATCGAGGCGGCCATCGTCAACAGGGGTAGGATATGCGTCGGCAACGCGCGTAACGTGTATTTCGACGGCACCCAGTTCAGGTTCTATATTGCCGACGCGGTCTATCGCTGGGCGGTCGCGGCGAAGGGCGTGGATACGCTGATTCCGACCCGATAGCCCCGATCGGCTCAACCGCACTCCCCGTGCAGTTGGTTTACGTTACGGCGAGCCGTTGCCCGAAAGCTGGGTCGCGCCAAGCTTCGGTTTCGAGCGCTTCTCGGAGAATTTCTCCAGCGCGCCAGACGTCTTCATGGCTCAGATATAGCGGCGTGAGGCCGAGGCGGAGGATGTCGGGGTCGCGGAAGTCGCCGATTACGCCGCGGGCTATGAGGGCTTGGGTCAGGGCGTAAGCGTGCGGGTGGCGGAAGCTGATGTGGCTGCCGCGTTTGGCGGGGTCTCTGGGGCTGACGCAGTCGAGGCCCAGGGCGTCGCCTGCTGCGGCTAGGATATCGAAGAGTTGCGCGCTTTTGGTGGCGACGGCGTGCTGGTCGATGTCGGCCCAGAGGTCGATCGCGGTTTCCAATGCAGCGGTCGAGAGCATTGCAGGGGTGCCGGCGAGCCAGCGCTTCATGCCGGGAGCGGGGCGGTAGGCGTCCTCGAACGCGAAGGGTGCGGCGTGGCCCATCCAGCCGGAGAGCGGGTTGGCGAGGGTGTCCTGCCAGCGTTTCGCGACGTAGAGGAACGCCGGGGCGCCGGGGCCGCCGTTGAGGTATTTGTACGTGCAGCCGACGGCGAGATCGGCATTCGCGGCGTTGAGGTCGATCGGGACGGCGCCGACGCTGTGGCTCAGGTCCCAGAGCATGAGCGCGCCGGCGTCGTGCGCGCGGGCGGTCCAGGCGGCCATGTCGAAGCGATCGCTGGTCTTGTAGTGGACGTGCGTGAGGAGGAGGACCGCGGTGTCTTCGTCGAGGGCAGAGGCGAGGTCTTTGCGGGCGACGATCTTCAGGCGTGCGCCGGGGACGCAGGCGACTGCGCCTTCGGCAATGTGGAGGTCGGTGGGGAAGTTGCCGGCCTCGCTGACGACGGTGTGACGCTTCGGATTGCTGCGAAGAGCGGCGACCAAGGCCTTGAAAAGATGCGTCGAGGTCGTATCGCCGATGATGACCTCGTCTGACGCGGCTCCTATCAGGGGGGCGATCTTCGCGCCGATCCGCTGGGGCGCGTCGATCCAGCCTTCGTTCCAGCTTCGGATCAGGCGGTCGCCCCATTGGCGGGTGGCGACGTCGGCGAGCGCGGCGGGCGTGGCCTTGGGAAGCGCGCCGAGCGAGTTGCCGTCGAGGTAGATCACGCCTTCGGGGAGCGAGAACTGGTCGCGGTAGGCGGCAAGCGGATCGGTCGCGTCGAGCGCGCGGGCCTCCTCGATCGTCATTGAACCCTTCCGAAATAGGACAGGACCAGGCGTTTGGCTTCGGCCCATGCGGGGGTTTCGGGCGCGATCAGTTCGACATGGCCGGTCGCCGGGATGGTGTGGAGCGTGGTGGTGTCGCCGGCCGCTCTGGCCTTGGCGATATAGTCGGTCGCCATCACGGCGGGAATGACCCGGTCTTCGCGGCCGTTTATCAAATCCTGCTTCACGCTGAGCGGGAGGAGGCGTGGGATCGAGGTGTCGGCGTAAACGTCCGGGTGCTGTGGGGTGGGCGCGCCGACGAGTTTCGCGACGACCTCCGTTCCACAACCGTTGTCGGCATTGGTAGCAGTGGCTTCGAGATCGGGGAGGCCGCCGAGACTTATGACGTGCCGGATGCGGAGCGGATGCGCGGTGTGGAGCGCGCTCGACTTGGGAAGCTTCGGACGGGCGGCGAGCCAGAGTGCGAGATGACCGCCGGCGGAATGGCCGATCGCGAGCACGCGGCGGGTGTCGAGGTTGAACCTCTTTGCGTTTACAGCGAGTTGGTCGGCGGCGTTCGCAGCATCCACGAACGTGCCGGGGTAGCCGCCGCCGGTCCGATCTACCCCGCGATAGTCGATATTCCAGACCGCGACACCGGTGTTGCGAAGGTCGTCGGCGATCCAGTTCATCAGGCTGCGATCGGCGATGTCGGTCGTCCAGCAGCCGCCATGCACCATCACGACCACCGGGAAGGGCGTCTTGACCTTGCGCTTGGGGAGCCAGACGTCGACCTTCTGCATCTGGTCGGTGCCATAGTCGATGGTCGCGTCGGGCGCCGGCTTCGGCCGCTCGGTCAGGTCGGGCCACGTCAGCAGCTTGGGCGGCGGGGGAGCGGGCGTTTGCGCCATGACGGGCGTAGACATGGCGGCGAGCGCGAGAACGACAGGGCGGATCATGCGGTCGGTGTAGCTGGCTCGATCGGCCGCGTCATGCTGGCATATCGGCTAGTCCTGGCGAGGCGCGGCTTCGTTGCGTTCATGCTTTGATCGTTTCGCTTGCGGCTGCTATCGCTGCACGCAATGGCCACCGATTTCAAAGATCCGTTCGACTCCATCGTCGACGCCCCCTTCGACAGCGCGCTGTCCGAGCGGTACCTCGTCTATGCCTTGTCGACGATCACCGCGCGATCTTTGCCCGACGTCCGCGACGGGATGAAGCCGGTGCATCGGCGTCTCCTTTGGGCGATGCGGTTGCTCAAGCTCGATCCCGCGCAGGGGTACAAGAAGTGCGCGCGCGTCGTCGGAGACGTCATCGGTAAGTATCATCCGCACGGCGATCAGTCGGTGTACGACGCGATGGTGCGCTTGGCGCAGTCGTTCGCGATGCGCTATCCGCTGGTCGACGGGCAGGGCAATTTCGGCAACATCGACGGCGATAACGCGGCGGCCTACCGGTATACCGAGGCGCGGCTGACTCAGGTCGCGATCGACCTGATGGACGGCCTCGACGAGGACGCGGTCGCGTATCGCCCGACGTATAATGGCGAGGATCACGAGCCGGAGCTGTTTCCGGGGCTGTTCCCGAACCTGTTGGCGAACGGCGCGAGCGGGATCGCGGTCGGGATGGCGACGAGCATCCCGCCGCACAACGCGGCCGAGTTGCTGGAAGCGGCGATCGTGTTGATCGACACGCCGGACGCGGACGACGCGGCGATCCTGAGCCACGTGAAGGGTCCGGATTTCCCGACCGGCGGCCTCGTCGTGGATCCGCCTGCGGTGATCCGCGAATCCTATGCGACCGGGCGGGGCGGGTTCCGCGTCCGCGCGCGCTGGGAGACCGAGCGGGAGAAGGGCGGCGGCTGGCAGCTGATCGTGACGGAGATCCCGTACGGCGTGCAGAAGGGCAAGCTGATCGAGCAGATCGCCGATCTCATCAACGCCAAACGGCTGCCGATCCTCGCCGACGTGCGCGACGAATCGGATACCGAGATCCGGATCGTGCTCGAACCGCGCAGCCGCACGGTCGATCCGCAGATCCTGATGGATGGCTTGTTCCGGCTGACCGATCTCGAGACGCGGATCAGCCTCAACCTCAACGTGCTCGACAAGGATCGCACGCCGCGGGTGATGAGCTTGCGCGAGGCGCTGGCGGCGTGGGTCGATCATCAGTTCGTGGTGCTGCGCAGGCGGACCGAGCACCGGCTGGCGAAAATCGCCGACCGGGTCGAGCTGCTCGACGGCTATCTGATCGCGTATCTCAATCTGGACCGCGTGATCGAGATCATCCGGACCGAGGACGAGCCCAAGAAGGTGATGATCGCGGAGTTCGGGCTGACCGATCGCCAGGCCGAGGCGATCCTCAACATGCGGCTGCGCAGCTTGCGGCGGCTCGAAGAGTTCGAGATCAAGACCGAGCGCGACAAGCTCGACAAGGAGCAGGCGTCGCTCGCGGCGTTGCTCGCCGATCCGAAGAAACAGCGCGCGCGGATGAAGCGCGACATGGCGAAGATCCGCGACCGCTATGGGTTGGAGACGGTGCTCGGCAAGCGGCGGACGACGATCGAGGAGGCCGCGCCCACGCGCGACATCCCGCTGGAGGCGATGATCGAGCGCGAGCCGATCACCGTCATCCTGTCGCAGCGCGGCTGGATCCGGGCGATGCGTGGGCATAACGATCTCGCGAGCCCGGAGGCGTTGAAGTTCAAGGAGGGCGACGGCCCGGCGTTCGCGTTCCATGCGCAGACCACCGACAAGCTGTTGCTCGCCGCGGAGAACGGGCGGTTCTATACGCTGGCGGCGGACAAGCTGCCGGGCGGGCGCGGGTTTGGCGAGCCGGTGCGGGCGATGATCGACCTCGACGGCAGCGTCGGGATCGTCGCGTTGCTGCCCGCGAGCAAGCATCCAAAGCTCTTGGTCGTGGCGACCGATGGGCGTGGGTTCTCGGTGAGTTCGGCGGAAGTCGTTGCCGAGACGCGCAAGGGCAAGACGGTGATGACCCCGCGGCCGGGTGCGCAGCTCAAGATCGTCCGGCCGATCGGGCCCAATGACGACTATGTCGCGGCGATCGGCGACAACCGCAAGATGCTCGTGTTCCCGCTCGCGGAGTTGGTCGAGATGACGCGCGGACAGGGGCTGCAGTTGCAGCGCTACCGCGATGGCGGGCTGGCGGATGCGATCACGTTCGTCTTTGCAGAGGGGCTCAGTTGGGCGATGGGCGGCGGCACCGGGCGAACCCGAACCGAATCGGACCTTGGCCCGTGGCGTGCCGCACGGGGCGCAGCCGGAAGAATGCCTCCAACCGGGTTTCCTCGCGACAATCGGTTCGGCTAGGTCAGCCCGTAGCACACTGAAAAACCGAAATATTGGCGATAAACGACAGATGGTCGTCGTTTTGGTTCCTTCAGGACGTTTTAACGAAGGTCGGCTAGGCAAGGGGCATGGCATTGATGGCCCCGGATGCGATGACGCAATCAATAGTCGCGACCGAACTGGTCGCGCGGGCGCTCGAACTCATTCCGATCCCGGCCGCGCACGTCGTGGTGAACGCCGGGGTTTTCGATCTGTTCGCGATGAACCGCGCCTATCGGCTGGCCGGCTTCGGCGTCGTCGCCGAACGATCGCCGATGATCGCCGATCTAGGGCCGCGTATCATCGCCTTTCTCGATTCGGCGAGCCTGCGGTTCGATTTCGAATGGTCGCTGGGGGACGAGATCGACTGTCGTTATTACCGCGTCACGATCGCGCGGACGTTCGCGGCGTTGCGCGATCGCTGCACGATCAGCTTCATTGACCAGACCTCGCAAATTCAGACCGAGCGCAGCCTGCGCCGCGAGATGACGACCGACAGCCTGACCGGTTTGCCGAACCGCGAGGGCTTCGAAGAGCTGATCGAAAACGCCGGCGATCGTACTGACAGCGCTGTTCTCGCGATCGACATCGATCGGTTCGGGCGGCTCAACTCGTGCCTTGGCTCGCTTGCCGGTGACGAATTGCTGATCACCGTCGCACGGCGGATCAAGGGGGCGCTGCGCGCGCGTGATACGCTCGCTCGGATCGGTGGCGACCAGTTCGGCATCCTCATGACGGTCGATGATGATCGCGAGGAAGCGCACGCCCTAGCCGAGCGGATCCAGCGGACGCTCACGACGCCGTTCCGGCTGACCGACTACGAGATCAGCGTCGAGTGCTCGGTCGGCATCGCGTACGGCGGCGATGATGCCGCCGACATCGCCGAACTGATCCGCCACGCGCAGTTCGCGGTGAAGCGGGCGAAAGCGAGCGGCCGCGCAGAAAGTTACCTGCCGCAGGATTTCGCGATCGCGCGCGCGCAATTCGGCATGGAGACCGCGTTGCGGCGCGCGATCGAGAACCGCGAGTTGCGGCTGGCGTATCAGCCGATCTGCGATCTGGCGACCGGCCGGATCGTGTCGTTCGAGGCGCTTGCACGGTGGACCGACGAACACGGCCAGACGCATTGCCCGACCGAGTTCATTCCGGTTGCCGAGGAATCCGGGCTGATCGTGCCCTTGGGCCGCTGGGCGATCGATGAGGCGGCGCGGACGCTCGCGGGCTGGGACATGCGGCATGGTGCGTCGTGCGGCGTCAGAGTTGCGGTCAACCTGTCGGCGATCCAGTTGCAGCGGGACGACATCGCGCCGGTGATCGAGGCGGCGCTGGCGTCGACTGGACTAAGTGGGGATCGCTTCACGCTGGAACTGACCGAAAGCGCGATCGTGACCGATCCGGACCGTATCGCGGGCACGATGCATGCGCTGAAGGCGCTTGGGACGACGCTCGCGATGGACGATTTCGGGACGGGCTATTCGAACCTGGCGTACCTCCAGAAACTGCCGATCGACGTGCTGAAAATCGACCGCAGTTTCGTCTCGGGCATGCTGGTCGATCGCGACAAGGTGTCGATCGTCCGCGCGATCCTGAGCCTGGCGCAGGCACTGGGGATGAAGACGACCGCCGAGGGAATCGAGACCAGCGAACTCGCGCAAACGCTGGCGGCGCTGGGATGCACGTTCGGCCAGGGATATTTCTATGCCAAGCCGCTAGAGGCAAGCGCGGCGTACGCCATGATCATGCCGGTGCTACCCGATTAAGCTCGGACCGACAGTCTGACTGCTGTTCGACGACCCCATGAGCGCGCGAATCATATCCCCGTATGGCACGATAAGCTGACCTGCTGATCTCGAACGCGGGATGGTGATTCGTGCCCGGAACGCGGCAGGCGCTCGCCCTCGACCAATCGTATACGGTGGCAAAAGCATCCCTTTTACTCGTCTGATCCTCGATCTCGAACCCGTCCCGGCGCGAGATCGAGGAGCGATTTAGTCCTAGATCAACGCAGATAACGGATATGGGATATCGTATATTATATTTGACAATGTCGTGAGAGCGTGATGAATTGTTCCGAACACATCAGGGAATGGGGCATTCATGAAATCTTTCGCCAGTCTGCACGGACATCGTTCGAGCATCGGTACGGTCGTGGCGATGCTCCTTTCTTCGAGTGCATATGCACAGGTAGCGCCGGTGCCTCAGCCGAGCGCGGGCGCGGGTGCGGGTGCGGCCGCGACGAACGAGACTGGCGAGGATTCGATCGTCGTGACGGGGACCCGGATTCGTCGCCCCGACCTGGCTAGCAACAGCCCGATCACATCGGTGACTGACCAGGAGATCAAATATCAGGGCGCAGTGAACGTCGAGAGCGTGCTGAACCGTCTTCCGCAGTTCACCGCCGACGCGAACGAGAACGTCTCCAACGGTTCGGACGGCACGGCGAACATCAACCTGCGAAACCTCGGATCCAACCGGACGCTGATCCTGCTCAACGGCCAGCGACTGCTGCCGCAGCAGGCGATCGATCTGAACTTCGTGCCGTCGACGCTGATCGATCGGGTCGACGTGGTGACCGGCGGCGCGTCCGCCGTGTACGGGTCCGATGCGGTAGCGGGCGTGGTCAACTTCGTGCTGAAGGATCATCTCGACGGGTTGCGGATCGACGTGCAGTCCGGGCTTGGCGTGCACACCAACGACAACAGCGCGGTGCGCGATATCATCACGACGCGAGGCTATGCCAACGCGCCGCGCCGCGTCGCCGATGGCGGCAAGCAGGATATCAACGCGGCATTCGGCAAGAACTTCGCCGATGGTCGCGGCAACATCACCGTCTATGGCGGATATCGCCACACCGATCCGGTATTGCAGGCGAACCGCGACGTTTCGGCCTGCGCGCTGAACCAGGCGGACGATGCCGGCTCTGCTCTGATCTGCGGCGGATCGAGCAACACGCAGTACGGCACGTTCACTCCGCTTGGGGGGCCGAACGCGAGCAGGACTCTGACCAACAACATCGACGGCACGCAGAACTGGGTGCCCTACACGTCTGCCTACGCGTATAATTACTCGCCGACCAATTACCTCCAGCGCTCGGACGATCGCTACATCGGCGGCGGGTTCGCCAAGTTCGAGATCGCGCCGATCGCCGAAGTCTATGGCAGCTTCATGTACATGAAGGATCACACCTTCTCGCAGGTGGCGCCGTCGGCGCTGTTCCTCGGAACGAGCTTCACCGTGCCGTGCAACAACCCGCTGATGAGTGCGGCGCAACAACAATCGCTATGCGGACCGACCGCCGGGACCTCGGCCACGCAGGACACGCTGATCGGCTACCGCCTCGGTGACGGCCAATCGCGTCGCGACGACCTTCGCCATCAGGACTACCGCTATTCCGCGGGTATTCGCGGCGATCTCGGCCACGGTTTCCAGTATGACGTGAACTATCTGCATTCGTTGGTGAAGTTCAACGAGACGTATATGAACAACGTCGACAACGTGAAGGCGCAGCGTGCGCTTGACGTGGTCAACGTCAACGGCGTGCCGACCTGCCGATCTGTAATCGACGGCAGCGATCCGGCCTGCGTACCCGTGAACGTTTTCCAGCCCAACGCGATCACCGACACGCAATCCGCCTATCTGTTCTCGGAGAGCAACACCGCGTCGCGCAATGCGCTCACCGTGATCTCCGCCAACGTCAACGGCGACCTCGGCACATTCGGCATCACCAGCCCCTGGGCCAAGCGCGGCGTCAACATCGCGCTGGGCGCGGAACGCCGGCGCGAGACGCTGAACTACACCGCGGACGCGGTCGCCGAACAGGGCGGCGCGACCGACTCCGACGGCCGTATCACCGTCAACGAAGCTTACGGCGAGATCGAAATTCCGGTCCTGCAGGACCTGCCGTTCGCGCATTCGCTGACGATCAACGGTGGCCTTCGCTATTCGGCGTATCGCAACGACCAGCAATCGACCGGTCTGAAGTCGAAGTACAACGTCTGGACCTACAAGGGCGAGGCAAGCTGGGCGCCGTCGCAGGATGCGCGTCTTCGCTTCAGCTATAACCGCGCGATCCGCGCGCCCAATATCGGCGAACTGTTCGGTTCGCGATCAATCGGCAACGTCGCCGCGCAGGATCCATGTTCGGGCGCGTCGCCGACCGCGTCGTTCGACGTCTGCCGCCTGACCGGCGTGACGCAGGCGCAGTATGGCAGCATCATCGAATGCCCCTCCGACACCTGTTCGGCACAGTTTGGCGGGAACGTCGCGCTGAAGCCCGAAAAGGCGGATACCTACACGGCGGGTATCGTGCTGACCCCGCGGATGGTGCGCAACTTCACGCTGACGGTCGATTATTTCCACGTCAAGGTGAAGGACTATATCAGCTCGGTCGATCCTTCGCTCGCGATCAGCCAGTGCGTGGCCGGCGGCGATCCGTTCTATTGCGGACTGTTCACGCGCGATCCCCGGTCGGGCGCGATCTTCGGGACCAACGGCTATATCGTTTCGACGACGTACAATACCGGATCGCTGACGACCTCCGGGGTCGACGTCACCGCCGATTACACCTTCGGCCTCGGCGCGCTCGGCAAGCTCAATCTCAACCTGGTCGGTACGCGCCTGATCGAGCAGGCCGCCGAACCGCTGGCGGGTCTCGGCAGCTACGACTGCAAGGGCCTCTACGGCTATACCTGCGGCCAGCCGAACCCGAAATGGCGGCACGCGATGCGGACGACGTGGCAGATGCCGCAGGGCGCATCGGTATCCGTGTCGTGGCGCCATACCGACCGGGTCAAGCTGTCGTCGTTGTCCGACAACAGCTTCCTTGCCGGCACGCCGAGCGTCATCAACAAGAAGATCTCGGCGTATAATTACATCGACCTCGCCGGCACCGTCGCGGTCGGGGAGGGGCTCCAGTTGCGGGCGGGCGTCAACAACCTGTTCGACAAGGATCCGCCCGCGATCGCGGCCGGCATCCTGTCATCGTTCGGCAACGGCAACACCTACCCCGGCGTGTACGACACGCTGGGGCGCACGATGTTCGTTGGCGCGACGGTGAACTTCTGACGCGTATTGGATTGGTGATATGATGCGTTTCGGCCGCCGCGACGTTTTGAAGACGGGCGGCGTGACCGCGCTTGCCGCGATCGTTCCCGCGGGGCCGATCGGTGCGGCGGGAGCGGCACGACCGGCAAACCCGCGCGAGATCGTGTCGCTCGGGACCGGATGGCGGTTTCACCTCGGGCACGCGAGCGATCCGGCGAAGGATTTCGGCTTCGGCCGCTCGCACGATACCTATGCCAAATCGGGCGATGTCGGCACGCCGGTCGCCGAAGCGAAATTCGACGATAGCGCCTGGGAGTCGGTAACGCTGCCGCACGACTGGGCGGTCGACCTGCCGTTCGCGCAATTCGGACCGGCGGGGAGCGAGGCGGACAAGATTGGCGCGTTCCAGGGGTTCAAACCGGTCGGGCGGATGTGGCCGGCGACCAGCGTCGGCTGGTATCGGCGTGTCATCACATTGACGAAGGCGGACGCGGGGCGGCGGTTGCTGCTCCAGTTCGACGGAGTGGCGCGCGACTGCGTCGTGATCCTTAATGGCTTCGTCGTGGGATCGAACGAGAGCGGCTACGCGCCATTCGAGGTCGATGTCACCGACTTCGCGAAACCGGGCGAGGACAATGTGCTCGTTATCCGTTGCGACGTCAGCTTGGGCGAGGCGTGGTCGTACGAAGGGGCGGGGCTCTACCGCGACGTGCGGCTGGTGAAGACTGCACCGGTCCATGTCCGCCGATGGGGTACGACGGTGCGGAGCGTGGTCGATGCCGGTGATGCGACCGTCCGGGTCTCGACCGAGATCGACAATGACGGTCCTGCCGCCAGCGCGCGCGTCCGGTCGACAGTGATCGGTCCGGACGGAAAGACGGTCGCGGTGCTGTTTGCGGACGCGCTGGACTTGCCTGCCTGGGGAAAGACGTCTGTGGCGCAGGAAACGCGCGTCGCTGCACCCGCGCTTTGGTCGCTCGAAACGCCGCATCTCTACACGTTGGTCAGTGAGATCCTGGTCGATGGGGTCGTGGTTGACCGCGACACGTGCAGTTTCGGTATCCGCACGATCCGGTTCGATGCGAGCCGCGGGTTTTTCCTCAACGGCAAGCCGGTCAAGATCAAGGGCACCTGCAATCATCAGGATCATGCCGGGGTCGGCTTCGCGGTGCCGGACAGCCTGCACGCCTGGCGGCTCGAACAGTTGAAGGCGATGGGCAGCAGTGCCTATCGTTCGACGCATCATTCGCCGTCGCCCGCGATCCTCGATGCGTGCGATCGGATGGGCATCCTGATGATCGACGAGACGCGGCAGATGTCGAGCAATGCCGAAGGGCTCGGCCAGCTCGAACGAATGGTGCGGCAGGGGCGCAACCATCCGTGCATCATCCTGTGGAGCATCGGCAACGAGGAGATCCACCGCGGCACCGAGACCGGCGCGCGGATCGCCGAGACGATGAAGCGCAAGGTGTACGAACTCGACGGGACGCGGCCGGTGACGGAGGCGTTTAATGGCAAGTTCGGGGAGGGGGCTTCGCGCGTGCTCGATGTGATGGGGTGCAATTACTACCTCGATGCGATCGATCCGTATCATGCCGCGCATCCGGACATGCCGATGATCGGGACCGAGACGGGCAGCACGGTGATGACTCGCGGCGAGTATGCGCGTGATGACAAGGCCGGGTTTGTGCCCGCCTACGATCGCGAGTTTCCCAAATGGGCGACGACCGCGGCGACGTGGTGGAGCTTCTACGACGCGCGGCCATTCCTGAGCGGCGGATTCGTGTGGACCGGGTTCGACTATCGTGGCGAGCCGACGCCGTTCGAGCGCTGGCCGGAGAACGTGTCGAACTTCGGCCAGATGGATTTGTGCGGCTTCCCGAAGGACAATTATCATTACTACCGCGCGTGGTGGAGCGGGGAGCCGGTGCTGCACCTGTTCCCGCACTGGAACTGGGCAGGGCGCGAGGGCCAGCCGGTGTCGGTTTGGGTGCACAGCAATTGCGAGGCGGTCGAGCTGTTCCTGAACGGGCGGAGTCTCGGGCGGCAGGCGGTGGTGAAGAACAGGCATCTCGAATGGCAGGTGGCGTACGCGCCCGGGCGGATCGAGGCCCGGGGGTATCGCGGCGGCAAGCGTGTGATGACCGCGGTGCGCGAGACGACCGGGGCGTCGGCGCGGGTCGGGCTGACGAGCGATCGGCGGCAATTGGCGCCGGGCGAGGTCGCCGTGGTCCGCGTAGCGATCCTCGATGCGAAACGGCGCGAGGTGGCGACGGCCTCCGATCGGGTGTCGTTCACGCTGTCGGGCGACGCGAAATTGCTCGGCGTCGGCAATGGCAGTCCGACGAGTCTTGAGCCGGATCATGCGACGTCGCGCTCTGCGTTCAACGGACTATGCATGGCGCTGGTGCAGGCCGGCGCCAAGGGTGGGCCAATCCAGCTGGAGGCGCGCGGGGATGGGCTTGCATCGGCGATGCTGCCGTTGATCGGCATGACCAAGGAAATCTGATGATTGTACGTCGTTCGTCGCGGGCGCTCGCGCTGGTTTTGCTGTGCGCGTCGGCAGCGGTCCAGGCTGCGCCTGACGAAGCTGCGTTTCGGCGGTCGATCGGACTGCGCCGTGCGTGGCAGGATCTAACGCGCGAGGTCGCGTGGCCTGCGCGCTGGACGCCGGACGGGCGGCGCTTTTCGTATCGCAAGACGGTGGCTGGCGGGTTCGCGTTCGAGACGGTGGATGCGAAGACGCTCGCCAAGTCTGCGGCGTTCGATGCCGCGCGGCTGGCGGCGGCACTTCGCGATGCAGGGCAGGCGGCGGTCGATCCGCTGCACCTGCCGTTCGCAGATTTCGACTATGCGGACGACGGCAGGGCGATCACGTTCTCTCTCGACGAGACGCGGTGGCAGTGCGGGATCGTTGTGTACCGGTGCGAGGCGACGCTCGATCGACGTCGCCCGCGCGGCTTTGGCGTGGTGCGCGACATGTCGGTGCCTGCGGATAATACGCATAAGGTCTCACCGGACGGGAAATGGACCGCGTTCGTGCGAGCCGACAACCTCGTCGTGCGCAGGACCGGCGATGCGGTGATCGTGCCGCTCAGTGTCGATGGGACGGCGGGCGAGTTCTACGATCCGGAGACGCTGCGCTGGTCGCCGGACAGCCGACACATCATGATCTACCGCGTCCGGCCTGGGTATCAGCGGCGGGTCTTGCGGGTGGAATCTTCACCGCGTGATCAGCTTCAGCCCGAGCTTCGGAGCCAGCTCTATCCGAAGCCCGGCGATGCGATCGACCAGGAACGGCCGGTGCTGTTCGACGTCGCTACGCGGCGGCGCACGGTGATCGACGACGCGCTGTTTCCCAACCCGTACGAACTGTCCGCGCCGCGCTGGCGCAGCGATGGACGCAGCGTCGCGTTCGACTATGTCCGGCGCGGGTTCGGGCAAGCGCGGATCGTCGCAGTCGATGCGGAGACCGGCGTTGCGCACGCCGCGGTGACCGAGGATGCGAAGACCTTCGTCTATGCCGACCGCCGCTACGCACACGAGGTGAACGGTCTCGGTGCCGAGATCGTCTGGGCGTCGGAGCGCGACGGCTGGAACCATCTGTATCTGGTCGACGGCCGCACTGGCGCCGTGAAAAACCGGATCACGACCGGCGACTGGGTGGTGCGCGACGTGATTGCCGTCGATGATGCCAAGCGGCAGATCGTCTTCTCCGCGAGCGGGATGAACGCGGGCGAGGATCCGTATTTCCGCCACGTCTACCGGATCGATTTCGACGGTCGCCACCTGACTCCGCTGACCCCGGCCAAGGCGGATCACGACGCGCGCTTCTCTCCCGACGGGACGCAGTATGTCGACACGTATTCGCGCGTCGATCTGCCGACCATCAGCGAGTTGCATCGGTCGAGCGACGGGGCGTCGGTGGCGACGATCACCAAGGGCGACGACAGCGCGTTGCGCGCTGCGGGGTTCAGGCCGCCCGAAGTTTTCGTAGCCAAGGGCCGCGACGGCAAGACGGACATCTGGGGCGTCGTCGTCCGCCCGCGTGACTACGACCCTCGCAAGCGCTATCCGGTCATCGAGAACATCTATGCCGGGCCGCACGACAGCTTCGTGCCCAAGCAATATTGGCCGTTCGGCTATCATTCCGGCGGCGACAAGGCGATCGGGATGCAGGAGCAGGCCGATCTCGGCTTCATCGTCGTGCAGATCGACGGGATGGGGACGGCGAACCGTTCGAAGGCGTTCCAAGACGTCGCGTGGAAGAACCTCGCGGACTCCGGCTTCCCCGATCGCATCCTCTGGCACCGCGCGATGGCGGCGAAGGACCCGTCCTACGATATCGGCCGGGTCGGCATCTACGGCGCGTCGGCAGGCGGCCAGAGCACGCTGAACGCGCTGCTGTTCCACGGTGATTTCTACAAGGTCGGGGTTGCCTATGCGGGGTGCTACGACAACCGGATGGACAAGATCAGCTGGAATGAACAATGGCTCGGCTGGCCGGTCGATGCGAGCTATGCCGCCGCATCGGGTGTCGATCACGCCGCGCAACTGACCGGCAAGCTGCTGATGATCGTCGGGGAGCAGGACAGCAATGTCGACCCTGCCTCGACGATGCAGGTCGCCGACACGCTGATCCGCGCGGGGAAGGATTTCGAGCTGCTAACGGTGCCGGGGGGTGAGCATAGCGTCGGGCGGTCGACCGGGCCGATCGACTATGTCGCGCGGCGGCAGTTCGCGTTTTTCGTGCGGGAGCTTGCGGGTGAGGCGCTGCCGGACTGGAATGTGCGTCCGTCATCCTGACGAAAGTCAGGATCCAGAGCCATAAACCGGTGCGCTGCTTTGCTCTGGATCCTGGGTCGAGCCCAGGATGACGGGGGAAAGGGCACCTCCCGGCGGAAGCCGGGGTGGTGTTCTGGTTATCGCGGCGACAGGGTCAGATCGGTGGGCTTCGTTCCGAGCGGGACGGTGTAGCCGCCGCGTTCGATCGTGCCGCCAGCGATAGCGTAGCGGCGGCCGGTCTTCGTAGTCGTTTCGACGAAGACGCGTGCGGCCGGGCTGGCCGGCGTCGCGGGATCGAGCGTTAGGGTGACCGCGCCCGTCGCCGGCACGTACCGGGCACTGGCGATCTTTCCGACTTCCAGTGTAATCCACAATCCGGCGGAGGCGAGGAACAGGCGCGTGCGGGCGCCGTCCTTCGGGGTTATACTGACCGTGTCCGCCGCCTGGTCGACATTGCCGCCGAACCCGAGCCAGCCGAACGTCGGATCCTTGACGAGGTAGCTCGCGGCGGTGATCGCGTGGCCGTAGAAGCCCATGCCGTAATCGCCGCTGTACGGATCCCACTTCATCATGTCGGGCGCAGAGTGGAAGGCGGCCGACGAAAAGCCCTGCTGGTCGATGTTGGTGACGCCGCCCATCATGCCGCCGTAAGCAATTCGCAGTAACCTGAAGTTCGTCGGGTCGGCGCGGTAGGCGTCGAACAGCGGCACGGCATTCAACGTCGAACCATAATGATGAATCTGCCGCTCGATCCGCGCGTATTTGCCGCCGTACAGGAAATCCCAATAGCGGCGGGCGTTGCCGTTATACCCCCAACTCGGGATCGCCGGATCATAGGCCAGAATCACCTGCTTGGTCTCGTCGGCCTGGGGCTGGTAGCCGAAATAGCGCATCCACGCATAGACCTCGGGCTGGCCGGTCGAATCCCAGGCCATCTCGCTGCCGAACGGATAGGTCAGCGTGCGCCAGTGATCGGCGCGGCCCTTCATCAGGCGCTCCATCTCGGTCGCCTCCGTGGTCAGCCCTTCGCGTTTCAGGTCCTTCAGGATGTCGACGAACACATCGCCCTCCATCAACCCGAACTGCGTATAATAGGGCGCATCGCGCATCATCGCGACGGTGGTCTGATAGGCGTGGTCGAGATACCAGCGCCAGGGGTGCGCGGTGACCATGCCGGGGTGGTTCCGCGCGACGCGGTAGAGGACCCAGTGGCCGATCGCGACGTGCGGATAATTATACGCACGGCCGAGATCGCCTGCATCCTTCTTCGACCAGGAGGTCCAGCTCTTCCAGTTGGTCGCGGCGTCGTAATAGCCGGGATGTGCGGCCGGATCGTAATAGAAGATGCTCTTGCGGACCGCGCCGACATGCTCGCCGTCCGGCACCTGGAGGCGGCCCTGGATGGTTTCGTCGACCAGGCGCTGGAGCTTGGCGACCTCTGCCGCATCGGGATTGTCGAGCTGCTTGGCCATCGCCGCGACCCAGCTGCCGCCGCCGCCCTCGTCGCTCATGCCCGAGATCCACACGCGGGGATCCTGCGTGACGATCTTGCCGGCTTCGCGATCATAGGTGAGGATGGCGGGATTGCGGCCGAACGGGTCGGCCTTGTTCTCATACCATTGCTGCGTCGTAGAGAACCGGCCGAGGTCCGCCATCGTCTGGTCGAGCGGCTTGGTGACGAAATAGCTGACGGTCTGCACGCTGCCATCGGCGTAGGTGATCGCCAGGCTCGCGCGGCCCCATCCGCTGCTGCGTACCGCATAACGTGCCCAGTCCTTCGCTCCTCCGACCTTGGTCGCCGTCAGCGCGCCTGCCGGCAGGCTCTCGACCTTGGCGATGCGTTGCGGGGTGCGCAGGAACAGCGACGCGTCCTGATCGGTCGGCACCACATAGCCGGGAATGCCGACCGCAACCGGGCGCTTGTTGGCGACCAGCGTGTCCTCGATCGCCGCGATCGACGGCGAGGTGACGAAGCGCACGCCGATCGTGCGGCTCTTGCCCGGTGCCATCGTGAAGCTGGTCGGCGTGTTCCACTGTTCGCCGGCCTTCGCCCATTCCTTGTCGGCAAAGCCTTTGCTGGCGATGGTCCAGTCGTAAAAGCCTTCGGAGGTTTGGCCGCGGGGGCTGCGGTCGGTGAAGATATCGGTGTCGCGGGGGCCGCGCGCTTCCATGATCGGGCGATAGGCCTCCAGCGGGGTGCCCTTTTCGGGGAGCACCAGCAGGGCGGGGCCCTTGCCGTTCAGTCGCGCGACCTGGAGATAGCCTGCATCGCGGCCGATATAGGGGTCGACGAAGCTCGCCTGCGCATGCGCCTGTTCGAGGTCGCGGTCCGAGATGATGTTGTCGAAGATCATCGGCAGGCCGAGCCCGCCGATCTCGACCGGATGGGTGCCCGTGTTGGTCAGCGTGAAGCGCAGCGCGAGCACGCCGTGGTCGTCGATCCAGCGGCGCTCTACCCTGATCGGGCTGGCACCGAGCGACGCGGTGATATCGGCGGCGGCGAGGACCGATCCGGCCGCGGGCAGGAGCCGGATCGGCTGGCGCCGGTGCGCGGAGGCGAAATCGGTCCAGGCGCCGCCGGGCGTGCGCAGTCGCAGGTTGATGTCGCCGATATGGACATAGCCGTCACCGGCCCGCTCGGCTTCGCGCGCGCCGGGGGTGAAATCGAAGGCCGGATCGACGACCGGTGACAGGCGCGAGAGCGTCTGCGTGTCGGTGCGCAGCGCGAGCCGGAACGTGGGGGTGCGAAGCTCGGTCTGCGCGATCGGACGGTAGCTTGGCTTGGGAAGCTTTGGTTGCGCGAACCCTGACGGCGTCACGGTCGTTGCGAGGAGCAGTGCCAGGAGGCGGAATGGGTTCATTGCGTTGCTCGCTGCGGTTCAAAGGTTAGCATAAAGTGTCACTTGCGCTGCTCCACCAGAGGTATAGTATACGATATCCGAATGGAGATAAAGATGTTTGCGAACCGCCGTGATGTGTTGATGGGGACGACCGCGGTGGCGCTGTTGTCGGCGGGCCGACAGGCGTTCGGCAAGGACGCGACCACCGCGCTGCCGACGCGCGCAAAGCCGTTGCCGCTGACGGCGGTACGGCTGCGTCCGTCCGCGTATGCGACCGCGGTCGAGGTCAATCGCGCTTATCTGCTGCGGCTCAGCGCGGATCGGCTGCTGCACAATTTCATGGTCTATGCCGGTTTGCCCGCGAAGGCGCCGCTCTATGGCGGGTGGGAGAGCGACACGATCGCCGGCCATACGCTGGGCCATTATCTCACCGCGCTGGTCAAGACGAACGAGCAGACCGGCGATGCCGAATGTCGGACCCGCGCCGATTACACTGTCGCAGAACTGGCGCGGGCGCAGGCCAAGCGCGGCAATGGCTATGTCGGTGCGCTCGGCCGCAAGCGTAAGGACGGCACGATCGTCGATGGGGAGGAGATCTTCCCGGAAGTGATGCGCGGCGAGATCAAGTCCGGCGGGTTCGATCTCAACGGGTCATGGTCGCCGCTCTACACGGTGCACAAGCTGTTCGCCGGCCTGCTCGACGTCCACGCGGCATGGGGCAACACGCAGGCGCTTACCGTCGCGACCGGGCTCGGCGACTATTTCGCCCGCGTGTTCGCAGCGCTCAACGACGAGCAGATGCAGCTGCTGCTGAGCTGCGAATATGGCGGCCTCAACGAGAGCTATGCCGAGCTGTATGCGCGTACCAACGATCGCAAATGGCTCGTTATCGCCGAGCGGATCTACGATCGCCGGGTGCTCGATCCGCTGGTCGCGGGGCAGGACAAGCTCGCCAATTTCCACGCCAACACGCAGGTGCCCAAGCTGATCGGCCTCGCGCGGATCCATGAGTTGAACGGCAAGCCCGAACCGGCCAATGCCGCGCGGTATTTCTGGAACACGGTCACGCAGCATCACAGCTATGTGATCGGCGGCAATGCGGACCGCGAGTATTTCTCCGAGCCGGACACGATCGCCACGCACATCACCGAGCAGACCTGCGAGCATTGCAACAGCTACAACATGCTCAAGCTCACCCAGCAATTGTACGGCTGGCAGCCTGATGGCGCGTTCTTCGATTATTACGAGCGCACGCACCTCAATCACATCATGGCCGCGCAGAACCCGAAGAACGCCGGCTTCACCTACATGACGCCGCTGATGACCGGCGCAAATCGCGACTATTCGACGCCCAAGGACGATGCCTTCTGGTGCTGCGTCGGCACGGGCATGGAGAGCCACGCCAAGCACGGCGAGGCGATCTTCTGGGAGGGCGCCTCGAATTTGGGGGGCATGCTGCTGGTCAATCTCTACATCCCGTCGGACGCGACGTGGAAGACGCGGGGCGCCGGCCTGACGCTCGATACCCGCTATCCGTTCGAGCCCGAATCCAGGCTGACGCTGACGGCGCTCGCCAAGCCGGGTCGGTTCCCGATCGCGTTGCGCGTGCCGGCGTGGGCGAACGGGCAGGCGGTGGTGACGGTCAATGGCCAGCCGTTCACGCCCATGATCGCCAAGGGCTATGCGATCGTCGACCGGCGCTGGAAAAAGGGCGACATGGTTGCGATCACGCTGCCGCTCGACCTGCGGATCGAAGCGACGCCGGGCGACGAGAACACCATCGCCGTGCTGCGCGGACCGATGGTGATGGCCGCCGATCTCGGGCCGAACGAGACCAAGTGGGACAGCGCCGATCCGGCGATGGTCGGCGAAAACCTGCTCGCCAACTTCACCCAGACCGACGCGACGCGCGCGACCTATGCGACGCGCGGCATCATCCGTCCGGCGGACCTCGGCTTCGTGCCGTTCTACAGCCAGTATGAGCGGCGGAGCGCCGTGTATTTCAAGCGCTTCACCGATGCCTCGTGGAAAACAGCCGAGGCGGCCTTCGTCGCCGAGCAGGCGAAGGCGCGTGATATCTCGGCCCGATCGGTGGACGTGATGCACCTGGGTGAAATGCAGCCGGAGCGCGATCACGGCCTTACGTCCGAGTTGTCCTATCCGGTCAGCTATCGCGGGCGTAACGGACGCGATGCGCGGTCGGGCGGGTTCATCGAGTTCGCGATGAAGACCAAGCCGGGGCCGCTGGTGCTCCAGGCGACCTATTGGGGCGACGAGCGTGCCCGCGATTTCGACATCCTGGTCGACAACGTCAAGATCACCACCCAGCATCTCGAAGCCGACAAGCCGGGCAAGTTCTTCGACATCGACTATCCGCTGCCGATCGGGCTTACGAAGGGCAAGGCGAGCATCAAGGTGCGCTTCGTGCCGCGCGATCGCTCGACCGCTGGTCCGGTGTTCGGGGTCCGCCTGTTCACGGCCAAGCCCGGCAGCGTCGCGTGAGCGAAGATCAGGCGGGCGGCGTTCGCCTGACGCTCGACGAGGTCCGCACGCTGGCGCGCGCGGTGTTGCTCGGCGCCGGGCTGTCGCGCGATCATGCCGTGGCGGTTGCCGAGACGATGGTGGCGGGCGAGCGCGACGGTTGCACGAGCCACGGCATCTACCGGCTGCTGGTGGCGGCCAACAGCATCGCCCGCGGCGTCGTCGTCACCGATGCGGTGCCGGTGGTGAGCGAACCCGCGCGCGCTCTGGTGAAGGTCGATGGCGGCGGCGGGTTCGCCCAACTCGCGTTCGAGCGGGGGCGGGGCCTGCTCGCCGAGAAGGCGCGCAGCTTCGGGACCGCCGCACTTGCCCTCAACAACGTCGTTCATTTCGCGGCCTTGTGGCCGGAGGTCGAGGCGCTGGCGAGCGAGGGACTGGTCGCGCTCGCCTTCACCCCGAGCCATGCCTGGGTCGCACCGGCGGGCGGTACCGAACCGGTGTTCGGCACCAACCCGATCGCGTTCGGCTGGCCACGGCCGGGCGGACATCCGTTCGTGTTCGACTTCGCGACCAGCGCGGTGGCGCGGGGCGAGATCGAGCTTCACCGCCGTGCCGGCAAGCCGGTGCCCGACGACTGGGGCTATGACGCGAATGGCGGGTCTACCACCAACGCCGAGGCGGTGCTGGCGGGGGCGATGCGGACCTTTGGCGGGCACAAGGGATCGGCATTGGCGGCGATGGTCGAACTGCTCGCCGGGCCGCTGATCGGCGACATGACCAGTCGGGAGTCGATCGCGGCCGACCGGGGCAGGGGTGGATCGCCGATCGGCGGCGAGCTGATCGTCGCGATCGATCCCGCCGGCTTCCTCGGCGACGCGGTCACCGAGCATCTGGCGCGCGCCGAGGCGATGTTCGCGGCGATCGAGGGGCAGGGTGCGCGCCTGCCGTCGCAGCGCCGCTATGCCGCGCGCGACCGCAGTCTGGCGGAGGGCGTGGTGATCGCACCGGCGCTCTATCGAGATATTATGGCACTGCCACAAGGAGAATGACGATGCGGACCCCAGTACGGAAACTGGTCCTTGGCCTGGCGCTGGCGACGACGACGATCGCGCCGATTGCGGCAGGCGCGGTGCCTGCTACGACCAGGCCGATTTCGGCGGACAAGCGGTTCGAGGCGCTGTCGAAGGGCGAATATGCCTGGCGCAGCAGCCAGTCCGGCCCCGACGAGAACAACCCCAAGGGTCGTGCGCGGCTCCCCGATGTTGGTCCCAAGGCGCAGGCCGAGCGGCTGGCGCGCTGGACCCAGGTATCGGAGCAGCTCGCCGCGATCCCGATTGTCAGCCTCAGCGCTGCGAACCGCGTCAACTACGCGGTCTACAAGCAGCAGATCGATGCGCTGCTCGCAGCCCAGCGGTATCGCGACTACGAACGCCCGCTGTCGGCCGACACGAGCTTCTGGGGCGACATCGCGGAGGCGTCGCGCAGCCCGTTCCGCAGCATCGAGGATTATCGCAACTACACCGCGATGATGCGCGAGGTGCCGCGCTATTTCGACCAGCAGACGGCCAACATGCGCGCCGGTCTCGCACGCGGGTTCACGCTGCCCCAGATCACGCTGAAGGGCCGCGACATCGGCGTGGCGCAGGTCGTGGAGGCCAAGAGCGTCGAGGACTCGCCGTTCTATGCGCCGTTCAAGACCTTCCCTTCGACCATTCCCGCCGCCGATCAGGCAGCGCTCGCGGCCGAGGGCAAGGTCGCGATCGAACAGGCGGTGGTGCCGGCACATGCCAAGCTGCTCGCCTTCCTCCGGACCGATTACATCCCCCATGCTCGCCCCGAACTGGCGGCGTACGACCTGCCCGACGGCAAGGCCTATTATCAGTCGAAGATCGCCGAATACACGACCCAGGACCTGACCCCGGACCAGATCCATGCGCTGGGGCTGGTCGAAATCGCCAAGATCCGCGCGCGGATGGACGGCGTGATGAAGCAGGTCCAGTTCAAGGGCGACCTGCAGGCGTTCTTCAACCATCTGCGGACCGATCCGCAATTCTATCCCAAGACTCCGAACGAGCTGCTCTACCGCGCGGCATGGATCGCCAAGACGTTCGACGGCAAGGCGTCGCAGTGGTTCGGGCACCTGCCGCGTAGCCGGTTCGCGATCAAGCCGGTGCCCGCCGATATCGCGCCGTTCTACACCGGTGGGCGCGGCGGCCCGGGCATCTATCTGGTCAACACCTGGAACCTGCCGTCGCGACCCTTTTACTCGCAGATCGCACTGACGCTGCACGAAAGCGCGCCGGGCCACGCCTTCCAGATGCCGCTCGCCGCCGAGAACACCAATTTGCCGGCGTATCGGCGCGACACGTATCTGTCGGTCTATGGCGAAGGCTGGGCGCTGTATTGCGAGGCGCTTGGCGAGGATATGGGGATGTACGAGACGCCTTATGACCTGTTCGGCTATCTGAGTTACCAGGCGTGGCGCGCGGCACGGCTGGTGGTGGATACCGGCATCCACGCCAAGGGCTGGAGCCGTGAGCGGGCTCAGGCCTATCTCCACGACAATACCGCGCTGTCCGATCACGAGATCGAGACCGAGGTCGATCGCTATATCGCCTGGCCGGGGCAGGCGCTGTCCTATTACATGGGCGAACTCGCCTTCCAGCATGCGCGGGTCAAGGCGCAGACGGCGCTGGGCGCGAAGTTCAACATCCGCGCCTTCCACGATGCGATGCTGGAGATGGGCTCGGTGCCGGTCCCGGTGATCGAGGCCCGCACCGAGCAGTTGATCGCAGCCGGCGGCAAGGGGCCGTATCCCGACGAGGAATAGCGTCTGGCTGGCGGCGCCGGCGATGTTCCGGACGGCGAGCTTCACGCCCGTGGCTACACGCTGCCGGCGCGCGGTGTTCGATGGGAAGGGTGAGGACGCCTTAACCGAACGGCCGGTCGATCGACGGCTGCGGCTCGGTGAACCACTCGGCACCCGTCTCGGTGACGTGGAAATGATCCTCCAGCCGGATCCCGAACCGGTCGGGCACCACGATCATCGGTTCGTTGGAAAAGCACATTCCGGGCGCCAGCGGCGTTTGATCGCCGCGGACCAGATAGGCGGGCTCGTGGATCGATAGGCCGATGCCGTGGCCGGTACGGTGCGGTAATCCGGGCAGCCGGTAATCGGGACCAAGCCCCGCCTTCTCCAGCACCGCGCGCGCCGCGGCGTCTACGCTCTCGCACGATACGCCGGGACGGACGGAGGCGAAGGCGGCCGCCTGTGCCTCGTGCTCTACGTCCCAGATCGCGCGCTCTTCGTCGCCCACTTTGCCGAACGCGTAGGTGCGGGTGATGTCCGAATGATAGCCGTCCACTCGACAGCCGGTATCGATCAGGACCAACTGGTCCTCCTCCAGCCGCTGGTCGCCGGGAAGACCGTGCGGGAAGGCGGTGGCGAGGCCGAACTGGACCGCGCAGAAATAGGATCCGCTCGATCCCAGCGCGCGATGCGCCGCGTCGATGAAGCGGATCACCTCGCTGGCGGCGATGCCGGGCGTCAGGATCCGCGCGGCGCGGCGGTGGACCTCGATCGTCATCGCCTTGGCTTGCGAGAGCAGCGCCAGCTCGGCCGCGCTCTTGATCATCCGGCATCCGTCGATCACGCTCGCGCCATTGCCGAGCGAGAGCCTACCGACGCTGCCGAGCGCCGCGGCCACGCCGTAGGGCAGCAGCGGATCGAGCAGTAGCCGAGCGCCAGGCTTCAGCGCGTCGGCGACCAGGGCTGCCGGGTTTTCGTCCTCTTCCCAAAGTCGCAACTCGGCGGGGATCGCCAGCGCCGCTTCGAGCGAACCCTGTTCGAACCGCGGGCAGATCATTACGGGATCGCCCGCGACGGGCACCAGCAGCGCTACCAGCCGCTCGGTCGCGCCCCAGGGTATGCCGGCGAAATAGAGCAGGCTGTCGCCCGCACCGATCAGCAGTGCATCGGCGCCTGCCGCCGCGATAAGCGCGCGCACCTTGTCGACGCGAGCCAGTCGCTCGTCGCTGGTGATCCGCGGTGCGGGGGTGGACCAAGGTGCCAGCATCGCCAGCTGTTCGGCCGCGGTGGATCCGCCGATGGTCATTGAGAACTTCCTTTGGTGGCAAAGCGGGACAGCGAAAAGGCAGCGATCGGCACCGGCGGCGCGGTCTCGGTGACCAGCGCGGCGACGATCTGCGCGGTGATCGGCGCCAGCGTCAGGCCGAGATGCTGATGCCCGAACGCGTAGAACAGATTGGCGTCGGTGGTCGAGCGTCCGATTGCGGGCAGATAATCGGGCAGGGTGGGGCGCGATCCCATCCAACGGCTGTATGGACCGGCGATCGGTAGTCCCAGTTCGGCAACGTGCCGCTCCAACCGCGCCCATTTGCGCGGATCGGCGGGCGTATCCGGATCGCCCAGCTCGACGAAGCTCGCCACCTGTACGGTGTCGGCATAGCGCGTCACGATCATCGAACGGTCTTCGAAAACCAGGGGCGGCAGGTCGGTTGGCCAGCGATCCGCCCCTGCACGGATAGGCGCCCGGAGATGATAGCCGCGCTCGGCGATCATCGGCACGGTGTAGCCGAGCGGCTCCAACAGCGTCCGCGACCGGATACCCGCCGTCACGAGTACCATATCGGCGTGATGACCGACGACGTCGATCCGGCTCCCGTTCCGCTCCAGCCGGGCCGGTGCCCGGACGATAAGGCCACCGCGGGCGGTCAGTGCAGCCTCCAGCGCGGTCGCAAGTCGACCGAGATCCGCGATCTGTCCGCTCCCCGTGAACCGGACCGCACCTCCAACGGACCGCGTAATTCCGCCGAGCTGCTGTAACAGCACGTCATCAGCGTCGTCGATTCGAGCGGTACCGATCGCGGTCCGTGCCCATTTTGCTCGCCCGGCGGCGGCGGTCGCGGCGCTTTCCCACAGGACGACATGCCCGTCGCGCCGGAGCAGGTCCTCGTCGTCGATCGCGCGGACCATATCCTGCCAGGCCGGCATCGCGGCGGCGACAAGCGGGGTCAGAGCCGACGTTCCCGCAGCGAACCGTGCGGTCGTCGAGGCTGCGATGAGCCGTGCTGCGAACGGCAGCCAGCGGAATGCCATCGACGGCGGTAGTGCCAACGCGCCGCCCATCGAGAACAGCCGGCGCGGGACCGACTTGAGGGCGGCGGGCGACGATAGCGGTTCGACCTGTTCGACGGCGATATGCCCGGCATTGCCCCATGACGCGGCGCGGCGCTCCGGATCGCTATCGAACAGGGTTACGGCATGGCCCTTGTCGAGCAGTGCGATCGCGCTGCTCAATCCGATTATACCGCCGCCAACGATTGCGATCGACCGCACTCTATTCTCCTGTTGCACTGCGATAATATTTTCGTATACAGTATATATATAAGCAATCGTAGAAAGGTCGAGAACGAATGTCTGTCGAATGGAAGGGCGTTTTTCCAGCGGTGACGACGCAGATTCGTGAAGATCTGTCGATCGATCTGGCCGATACGCAGCGGGTCGTCGATGATCTGATCCGCGACGGCGTGACGGGTGTGATCGCCCTCGGCACGGTCGGGGAGAACAACTCGTTCGAGTTCGACGAGAAGGTCGAGGTGCTCACCGCAATCGTCGAGGCGGTTGCCGGGCGGGTGCCGGTCATCACTGGCGTGTCCGAGTACGACACGCGTCGCGCCTTGCGGTACGCGCAGGCCGCGGAAAAGGTCGGCGCGGACGGCCTGATGCTGTTGCCGCCGATGGTCTACGTGCCAAAGGCGCACGAGTTGGTCGAGCATTTCAAGGGTGTCGCGAACGGCGTCGGCCTGCCGATCATGCTCTACAACAACCCGCCGGCCTATCGTACGCAGATCGACAACGAGGTGCTGGCGGCGTTGGTCGACGTGAAGAACATCGTGGCCGTGAAGGAATCGGCGCCCGATACGCGCCGCTTCTCCGATGTCGTCGCCGCGTTCGGCGATCGTTACGTGCTGTTCGCCGGGCTCGACGACGTGGCGCTCGAAGGGCTGTACCTCGGTGCGCAGGGCTGGGTTTCGGGCCTGACCAACGCGTTCCCGCGAGAATCGGTCGAGCTGGTCAACGCGTTCCAGCGTGGCGATCATGCCAAGGCGATGGAGATCTATCGCTGGTTCATGCCGCTGCTGCATCTCGACGCGGAGCATGATCTGGTCCAGTCGATCAAGCTTGCCGAGCAGGTCATGGGCCGCGGTTCGGAGCGGGTCCTGCCGCCGCGCTACCCGCTGGTCGGTGCGCGTCGTGCCGAGGTGATCGCAATGGTCGAAAAGGCAGCCGCTACCCGACCAAACCTCGCCCACGCCGCCGCCGCCTGATAGTCACAGCCGATGCGTCATACCTTCTTCTGCATCGACGGCCATACTGCCGGTAACCCCGTCCGTCTCGTAGTGGGCGGGGCCCCCCTGCTGAAGGGGGCGTCGATGTCGGAACGGCGCCAGGACTTCATGGCGCGGTTCGATTGGATCCGGACCGGTCTATGTTTCGAGCCGCGGGGCCACGACATGATGTCGGGCGGGTTCCTGTATCCGCCGACCCGGCCCGATACCGATATCGGCATCCTGTTCATCGAGACCAGCGGTTGCCTGCCGATGTGCGGCCACGGCACCATCGGCATGGTCACGTTCGGCCTCGAACACGGCCTGATCCAGCCCGCCGAACCGGGCAAGTTGCGGATCGAGGTGCCTGCCGGGGTGATCGACGTCGCGTACGAAACGCAAGGGGACAAGGTGACCGCGGTGCGGATCACCAACGTGCCCGCCTATGTTGCGGCGCGGAATATCAGGATCGACGTGGCAGGGATCGGCCCGCTGTCGATCGACGTCGCTTACGGCGGCAATTACTATGCGATCATCGAGCCGCAGGGCAATTACACCGGGCTGGACGATCTTGGCGCGGCGCGCCTGATCGAACTCAGCGGTCGGGTTCGCGAGGCGGTGCGCGGCGTCTTCGAGCCGGTACATCCGCTCGATCCGACCATCCGTGGCGTCAGTCATGTGTTGTGGGCGGACAAGCCCCGCGGAGATGGCGCCGACGGCCGTAACGCAGTGTTCTACGGCGACAAGGCGATCGATCGCTCGCCCTGTGGCACCGGCACTTCGGCCCGGCTCGCGCATCTTGCCGATAGCGGCCGGCTTTCGGTCGGAGATCGCTTCGTCCACGAAAGCTATATCGGCAGCCGGTTCATCGGCCGGGTCGAGGCGGAGACGATGCTGGGCGACACGCCGGCGATCATACCCTCGATCGAGGGATCGGCGGTCGCGACGGGATTTAATACGATCTGGATTGATCGTAGCGACACGTTCTGGGAAGGTTTCCAAGTCACGTGAGCCGACACCGTCGTTTCGGCCACGTTCCTCGCATTGGAGCTTCCAGCTGATGGCCATCGTCGTCCGCACGTTGTCAGAACAAGTCTTCGAAATCGTTCGCGAGCAGATCGTGACCGGAAAGCTGGTCGGCAATGCACCGATCCGTCAGGATGCGCTTGCCAGCGAATTGGGGGTCAGCAAAATCCCGCTTCGGGAGGCGCTCGCCCGGCTCGAGCAGGAGGGGTTGCTCACCAGCTACGCCAATCGCGGCTATGCCGTTCGGCCGATGTCCGCGGACGAGGCCGACGATATCTTCGCCCTGCGGCTGAGCATCGAGCCGAACGCGGCGGCCTATGCGTCGACCGTCGCCACAGAGAGCGACCATGCGATTGCAAAGGCGGCGTTCGAGGAACTCGACAGCGCCGCCGGCGAACGGCTCGCCGAAGTGGCCATCGCCAATCGTGTCTTCCACACCGCGCTGGTGCGGCCGGGCCGACGCCTGCTCACGACCCAGACGGTCGAGCGGCTCGCGATCCTCGCCGAACGCTATGTCGTCGCGCATCTTCAGCCCGCCGGGCGTGAGGACCGCGCGCACCTCGAACACCGTCAACTCCTCGACACCTGGCTGGCGCGGGACGAGGCCCGGCTGACGATTCTGCTGGCCAGCCACATCCGATCGACGCTGCTCGACCTGCGCGGCCAGTTCGCGTCCAGTTCCGTCTAAAATCAACTTTAAGAGGGTGCGTACATGTTTGGACCGCGGAAACCGTTCGGCACGCCTGCGCATCTTCAACACCACAGCTTGGCCAAGACGCTCAGCTGGCCGCATCTGATCGCGCTGGGTGTCGGCGCGATCGTCGGCACCGGCATCTATACGCTGGTGGGCGTGGGTGCGGAACGCGCTGGCCCTGCGGTGATACTTGCCTTCATCGTGTGCGGCGTAGTGTGCGGTTGCGCAGCACTCGCCTATACCGAGATGGCCACGCTGATCCCCGCGGCCGGCAGCGCCTATACCTTCAGTTACACGGCGCTCGGCGAAACCGTCGCCTGGGTCGTCGGGTGGAGCCTGATCCTCGAATATTCGCTGGCCTGTTCGACGGTCGCCGTCGGCTGGTCGGGATATCTGGTCGGCTGGATCCAGGCGGCGGGCATCCACCTGCCGGCGGCACTGCTCGTCGGACCACATGGCGGCGGGCTGATCAACCTGCCGGCGGTGCTCGTGTCGCTCGCGGTGATGGGCATGCTCATCCTGGGTACGCGGCAGAGTGCCACGCTGAACATCGTGCTCGTCGTCATCAAGCTCGTCGCGCTGACGATCTTCGTCATCTATGCGCTGCCCGCGTTCAAGAGCGACAATCTGCATCCGTTCATGCCCTACGGTTTCGGTTCGACCGAGGTCGACGGCCACAAGCGCGGGGTGATGGCGGCAGCGGCGATCGTGTTCTTCGCCTTCTATGGCTTCGACGCCGTCGCGACCTCTGCCGAGGAAACCAAGAACCCAAAGCGCGACCTGACGATCGGTATCATCGGGTCGATGCTGATATGCACCGTCATCTACATGGCGGTGGCGATCACCGCGATCGGTGCCCTGCCGTTCACGCAGCTCGCCAATTCGCCCGAGCCGCTCGCGCTCGTGCTGCGCCAGCTCAGCCAGCCATTTGCCGCGCAGTTGATCGCGCTCGCCGCGGTCATTGCGTTGCCTTCGGTGATCCTGGTGATGATGTACGGTCAAAGCCGCATCTTCTTCGTGATGGCGCGCGACGGCCTGTTGCCGCGGCGTCTCGCCACCGTCAGCCCGCGGTCGGGCGGTCCGACGATGATCACCCTCCTCACCGGGTTGACGATCGCCGCGGTCGCGGGCTTCTTTCGCCTCGACGAAATCGCCGAGCTGGCGAATGCGGGCACCTTGATCGCGTTCATTTCGGTCGGGGTCTGCCTGATCGTCCTCCGTCGGACCGCGCCGGATATGCCCAGGCTGTTTCGCTGCCCGGCCGCCTATCTGGTCGGCGCCTTGACCGTGGGGGGATGTCTCTACCTGCTCGCGAGCCTGCCGACATCGACGCTGGTGCGCTTCGTGATCTGGAATGTCGTCGGGTTGGCGATCTACTTCGCCTATGGGCGCCGCAGGAGCGATGCAGCGAGGCAAGCGACGTCGATCGCGGTCTGATTCCGAACGTCCATGCCCTCTACCGCTACGCCAACATCGACGCGGGCTAACCAGGTAGGCGCGACGCGATCGGCGTACTGCATCCTACCAACCGGACCAGCCGCGGTCGATCGAAGCGGCGATCGCGGCGAGGAGGGGGGCATCGCCGGTGGCGCGGTCGAGGATGCGGTCACCGTGGCGTTCGGCGGCGTGGACCAGCACCGGCAGGGGGATGCCGCCATCGAGCAGGACCGCCTTGCCCCGCCAGCCGGAGGCACGCATTGCGTGAAGCGTGTCCATGCCGCTGCCGCCAATTCCTTCGATATCGACGACGATGCACGGAATATCGCGCGAGCGGGGATCGGCAAGCAGCGCCGCGCCGGTCGCGTAGGAGCGCACGTCGTAGCGTTCGGACAGCAGCATGATCTGGCGCGCGCGGCGGATCGCAGGATCGCCGCCGACCAGCGAAACGCCGATGCCATCATGGGGCGGGGCAGGAGAATGCGGGGGGCGGTCGGTCATCGGGCGGTCATCGGGCGGTCCTTGTATCGACCTTGGATGACACGCGCGCACTCTCGCGTCTGTACGTAGAAGGCGAGGGTGTCAGGCTGGCTCGGCGGTTTCGCCCAACCCTGCCGCGAACGCGATGCGCAGGACGTCCGACAAGCTGCGGGCGGCCAGCTTTTCCATCAGGTTTGCGCGGTGGACTTCGACGGTGCGGGTGGCGATGTCGAGGTCATAGGCGATCAGCTTGTTCGGGCGGCCACGCACCATGCCGTCAAGGACGTCACGTTCGCGCGGGGTGAGCGCGGCGAGGCGGACGACGGCATCGGCGGCGACGAGGTGCTCGCGCTCGGACCGCGCGGCGTGCGCCAGCGCGATGTCGATTGCCGCGAGCAACGCGCTGCGCTCGAAGGGCTTTTCGAGGAACTCGATCGCGCCTGCCTTGATCGCGCGGACCGCGAGGGTGACGTCGCCGTGGCCCGTCAGCATGATCACGGGCAGCGCGATCCCGGTATGCGCGAGTCGGGCCTGTACCGCGAACCCGTCGAGATCGGGCATCCGGACATCGAGCAGCACACAGCCACGCGTCTCGCGCGTGACGGCCGCGAGGAACTGCGTACCTGCGGGATAGGTCTCGACCGCATAGCCCGCCTTGCGCAACAGGAAGCCGACCGACTGGCGGATCGCCTCGTCGTCGTCGACGATATGCACCGTGCGCCCTGGTTCAGTCATGGGGGCGGCTGTCGTGGGGGGTGTCGGTCATGGGTATCCCTGGTTCCGGTAGGACGGCGAGCGGCACGGTGAAGTGGAACGCGGTGCCGCCGCTCGCCACGCCGTCCGCCCAGATCCTCCCGCCATGCGTCTCGACGATGGTCCGGCAGATCGACAGGCCAAGGCCCATGCCGTCCTCCTTGGTGGTCGCGAAGGCCTCGAACAGGCGCGCGCGCACTTCGGTGTCGATGCCTGAGCCCGTGTCCGCGACGGTGATCTGCATCCAGCCCTCCCGCTCGGGCGCGGTGGCGATCGACAATGTTCGGAGGGGCGATGCTGCCATCGATTGGATCGCGTTGCGGATGAGGTTCACCAGCACCTGCTGGATCTGGATGCGATCGACGCGGACCATGATCGAGCCGGGCGACAGGCTGTTGACGATCGTTATCCCGGCTTCGTGCGCGCCAAGCAAGCCAAGGCTGGTCGCTTCCTCGATGAGCAGGTCGAGTCGTTCGTCGCGGAACGCGGTATCGCCGCCATCGACGAATGCGCGCAGACGGCGGACGATCGTGCCCGCTCGCAGCGATTGCGCGGCAGCCAGGTCCAGCGCTTCTGCAATGTCGGCCAATATCGGATCGTCGCTGTCGTCGATCATCGCCCGCGTCGCCTCGAGGTAATTGGCGATCGCGGTCAGCGGCTGGTTGATCTCGTGCGCCAGCGTCGACGCCATCGTCCCCATCGCGCTGATCCGGGAGACGTGGATGAGTTCGGACTGGAGTTCCTGGACGCGGCGTTCGGTCGCGTGGCGGTTGGTCAGGTCTCGGATGAAGCCGGTGAAGATGCGCTCCCCCGCGATCGACGCTTCGCCTACTGCCAGTTCGATCGGGAACGTCTCGCCCCCTTTACGCATCGCGCGTTCGAGGCGGACGTTGCCGATCACGTGGCGCTCGCCGATGTGGCGGTACTTCCGCAGGTGCGCGTCGTGGTCGCGTGCTTCCACCCGCGGCATCAGCATCGCGACGTTCTGGCCGATGACTTCGCTCGCCGCATAGCCGAAGACCAGTTCGGCCGCGGCGCTGAACGACGCGACGATGCCGTTCTCGTTCATCACGATCATCGCGTCGGGGACGGTGTTGAGGATCGAACGGAGGTGGTGTTCGCGTCGGACGATCGCCGCCTCTGCCGCTTTTTCGTGCGTGATGTCGCGGATGACCTTGCCGAACCCGCGCAGCGCGCCGGCATCGTCGTGAAGCGCGGTGATCGTGACGTGGGCGAGGAACTCGGACCCGTCCTTGCGGACCCGCCAGCTTTCTTCCTCGATCCGGCCGTCGCAGTGTGCGCGGGCGAGGTCGCCTTCGGGTTTGCCGGCGGCGATGTCGTCGGCGGGATAGAAGATCGCGAAATCGCGGCCGATGATCTCCGCCTCGGCCCAGCCCTTGATCCGTTCTGCGCCGCGGTTCCAGATCGTCACGCGGCCGCGGGGATCGAGCATGTAGATGGCATAGGTGGTCGCGCCGTCGATCAGCAGCCCCAGCTCCTCCGCCAGCGCCGCATCGCCGCGCGCGACAGCCTGGGATTCGGTATCGTGCGAAGACTGCGACGCGATCATGCGGGCGGTGCGGTTGCTCGGCGAGCGCAGAGGCAAGTCATTGAGACGCGGGCCTTGTTCAACGAACGGCTCTGATACGTCGGAAGTCGAGGTCTCGACCTCCGCCATCGGAACATGACCCATGTTAAGCGATAAATCCGCGATATGCTAATAGCCCTTCAACAACGATGATTGCCGACAAGATCGTCCCGCCGACGAATAGTCTTGGGTTCGTAGAGAAGAACAGTCCGGGATATTTGGATGGCGCAGTGGCGGACATGATCTAGTGCGATAGCAATGTGCAGCGCCGGTCGCGCAACAGCAGGTCGCGGGTGACGCCACCGAACGCCCATTCGCGGATCCGGCTGTGGCCATAGGCACCGGCAACGAGGAGATCGGCCTCGAGATCATCCGCGATCCCGGCGAGCGTGTCGATGCTGGAGCGCTTCATCCGCGCGACGATCTTGTCCGCATCGACGCCGTGACGCGCGAGCCAAGCCGTGATGTCGTCGATCGGCTTGCGCGCATCGATCGCGTCGATGGCGACTTCGACGATCACGACGCGGTCGGCGGCCTGGAGCATCGGCAACGCATCGCTGATCGCACGGCGGCATTCGCGCGTATCGGTCCACGCGACCATGACAGTCTCGAACGTCGCGGTGGCGGCGCCGTCGGGAACGACCAGCACGGGGCGGCCTGCGCGCAGGATGAGGTCACCGGTGTCGGCATGCGTCGCGAGGTCGGCGAACCCGGGGCCTGCGCTGGTGATGACGAGATCGGCGGAGCGCGCATTCTCCGCGACGACATGCGCGATGTTGGCGAGTGTCGGGATCGATCGCCATTCGAGCGCATGATGCGCGAGCCGTTCGTGCGCGTGGAACTCGGTCTTGGCGCGGGCGAGTTCGTCGGCGACGATATCGCGCTCGATCACCGCATATTCGCCGCCGAGATAGCCGTCGCACGTGCCGATCGGCACCGGCTGGCACACGGCGATGCCGATCACCGCAGCGTCGTACTGGTCGGCGAGCGTCGCGGCGACGTCGAGCAACGCCGCGTTGGCGCGGCCGCCGTCGAGATGCACCATCAAGGTCGAATAGGTCATGCGCGGTCTCCCTCTTTCGGAGACCATTCGGCGTTATGGTGGGGGCGGGAAAGTATCGGGAACTACGCATAAGCGCCGCATGTGCGTAGTTCCCGACGCTGTCCGCGATCAGTCGCAGCGATAATTTGCGGTCATCGCCGGGCATATCGGCCTCACCGCGAACAACGGCGTCGTCACGTTGGGCGGCCGATCAAGCGCGCAAGGACCGCCGCAGGACCGCCGCCTCGTCGAACCGTTCACCGGCGTCGCTTCAATTGCCGTCGTTCAAGCGCGTGTGGGCCCGCGCGGTTTGGCTGCGAGGAAGGCAGCTGCGATCGCATCGCGCATCGGCTTGGGTGCGAACGCCGCGTCGTAGGGCAGGGGGCGCTTGGGCAATCCATCCGGGCGCGACCGCAACGCCTGCAGCCAGCTGTACCGGTCGCTTAATCCCCAGCACATCACTGTGCGGCATTGCGGGTAGGACAACATCAGATCGAGATAGGCGCGGGTATGCGCCGCCACTTCACGATCACGCGGGCCGATCGCACTCGGCAGGGGATTGTCATGGACGTCGAGTTCGGTGACGAGCAGGTCCAAGCCCATTCCCGTGACGTCGTCGAGGAACCGGCGCCACGCAGTCTCGTCCAACGCGCCGAGACCGGTCGGTGCCTCGCTATATTTGCTTCCAAGGTGACTCTGGACCCCAAGGGCGGTGACGGGGGTACCGCGTTTCAAGAGCCGTTCCAGCAGTCGCAGCACGGCATCGCGATGTCGGCCGTTGTCCGACTGCCAACTCATATAGTCGTTATAGACGAGTTGCGCGCGTGGCGCCGCCGTTCTTGCAGTCCGGAAGGCCAGCTCGATCGTCGTCTCGGCGCCTAAATGTCTCGACAATGCCGTTTCGCGCAACAGGCCGGTGTCTGGGTCGATGGCCTCGTTCACGACGTCGAAGCTATCTACGGTCGCTGCATAGCGCCTGGTGACGGTATCGATATGGGCGATCAAAAGCCGATGGGCTTCGGCACGGGGGTTTGGACCATAATCATGCGTTCGTGTCCATTCCGGCATCCAACGTTCGGTCTGCCAGAGCAGTGTATGCCCGCGAACGCCCAGGCCTGTCTCACGTGCCCATGCAACCAGGGCATCCGCTGCACGGAAGTCGAAGCTGCGGGCGTCGGGCCGTAGCGCGCTCCATTTCATTTCGTTTTCAGGCACGATCAAATTGCATTGTGCCGCATTCAAGCGGCGATAGGCCAAGTCCGCGAAATTCGAGCCGCCAAGCGTGCTGCCGAAACGAATATTTTTTGCTCGGGCGAGCGCGGCCAGTGACGGTGGGGATTTGGCGCCCAGACCCGTGAACCCCGGGATCAGCGCGAGCGCTGCCCCGCCCGTCATTATCGTCCGACGATCAATCACAAATGCCGCCTCTCATCGCCATCCCCGCTCGTTCGCAATGACCGAGCCATGGATTGACGGATTTCCATGACAGAATATCCGTCTTGATCCGGCAATCCTCTATCATATCCAGATGTTGGCAAGCCATTTCGCATCATGAAAGCGACAACGTCGTCAGCCGTCAACCGGTCTCATGCTTGCAAGACGCGATCGCCCGGCCACTCACGGCCGGACTCGGGAGTGGGGATGCATGAAGCTGGTCGAGGCAACGAAGAACCGTCAAACGACGGAGCAAGGCACTATCGGTTTCGGACTTCCACAGATTGTGCCTTGCTCATCAACCGCTTACCCGCATTTGCTGTACCCGCATTGGTAGCAGGTCAGGCATCCCTCCAGCATATGCGCGGTATGGCGCTTGCAGCTCGGGCATTGTTCGCCGGTTGCGTCCAGCGCGAGTGCGGGCTCGGGCTCCGAATGCTGGCGCAGGATGCGGCCGATCAGGGCGATCAGGCTGGGTGCGTAGCTACCCTTGGTTTCGTGATCCAGGCGAACGAGCGCGCCGCCCTTGGGCGAATGGACGCGTTCCAGCTCCTCGAACAGGAAAGTGGCATCGCCGCGGCGGCACGCTGCCGACAGCGTCCGGGTGAGCGCCGCCATCGTCTCGAAATTCTCAACCGAGCTGGTCGAGATGAAGATCTCGAACGGCACGCGGCGGCCATCGGGATGCACATAATCGTTGATCGTGAGGTAGTAATTCTCGCCGTCGATCGGCCACTTGATCTTCACCGTCTTGCCGCTCAGCACCTGCGGGCGGGTCAGCACGTCGGATGCGGTGACAGAGGGCGGCGCGACGACCGGCTCAGGCTCGGCAGTGTCGCTCTTCACCGACAGCACGGAGCCGCGAATGCCGCTCGGGCGATAGGTCGTGCAGCCCTTCATGCCCTCGCGGTACGCGGTCAGATAGACCTCGCGGAACGCTTCGTACGGCATGTCGGCAGGGCAGTTGATGGTCTTCGAAATCGCCGCGTCGACCCATGCCTGCGCGGCGGCGGCGACGGCGATGTGATCGTCCACCGACAGTTCGAGCGCGGTGACCATATAGTCGGGCAGGGCTGCGGCAGGATCGAAGCCCGGCATCCGGCTATACAAATACCAGCCGTAATCCTGCACCTCGAAGCGCTCGAGCGTCTGGTCGGTCGCGGTCTGTTCGATCACGACGGCGCGATCGTAATGCCAGCTGAAGGTCGGCTCGACGCCCGAGCTGACGTTACCGTAGAAGATCGATGTCGTCCCGGTCGGCGCGAGCGTTAGCAGCACGCCGTTGCGGATACCGTAAGTGCGGATGTCCGCGACGAGGTCGACCGGCAGCTTGGTCAGGAACGGTGCGCGCGCGAATGCTTCGGTGTCGTAGGCAGGGAAGGTGCCACGCTCCCGTGCCAGCGCCACCGACGTCCGATAGGCCTCGATCGCGATCGCCTTGCCGATCTCCTCGACCAGCGTTGTCGCCGCGCGGCCATAGCGCACCCGCATCTGCTGCAGCAGATTGCCGAGGCCGGTATAGCCGAGACCGATGCGACGCTTGGCGAGCGCTTCGGCGCGCTGTTCCGGCGTCGGGAAGGGCGAGGTGTCGAGGACATTGTCCAGGAACCGCACGCCGACCTGCACTGCGCTACGCAGCCGGTCCCAGTCAACCGCCGCTTCGGGCGTGAACGGGTGCAGTACCATGTTGGCAAGGTTCACATGGCCGAGATCGCAGTCGCCATTGGGCGGCAGGGGCTGCTCGCCGCAGGGATTGGTCGCGGCGATCGTCTCGCAATAGTTGAGGTTGTTCAGCCGGTTGACGCGGTCGATGAAGATCACGCCGGGCTCGGCATAGTCATAGGTCGTGCGCGTGATCAGGTCGAACAGCTCGGCGGCGGGCAGCCGGCGATAGACGTACCACGGCCGCCCGTCCTTCTCGCCGACCGCGACATGCTCGCCGTCCGCGCGCGGCACGTGGAAGCCCAGGTCCCAGTCCGCGCCGGCCTCCAGTGCCGCCATGAAGTCGTCCGTCACGGTTACCGACACGTTGAAGTTCTTCAAGAAATCCTTGCGCGTCTTGGCGGAGATAAACGCCAACACGTCGGGGTGCCAGACCGGCAGCACGCCCATCATCGCGCCGCGCCGAGAGCCGCTCGACCGGATCGTGACGCACATCCCGTCCCACATCGCCATGAACGGGATCACGCCCGACGAGATCGATCCGGTCCGGCCGACGACCGCGCCGTCCGGGCGCAACGTACCGAAATCCATGCCGATGCCGCCGCCCTGCTGCTGCGTGAACGCTGCGACGTTCAGTGCCGGCATGATCCCGACACCGGGTAGGCCGGGTTCGCTGTCCATCGAATCCTGGATCGTCGGCGAGACGAAGCAGTTGATCCATGTCACGCGTTTGGTCGTGCCTGCGCCTGCGAAGATGCGTCCGCCCGGTACCCAGTCGCGGGCTTCGAGCGCGCCAAGCGCCTTGGCGGCCTGCGCCGCATCGTCGTTCGCATAGACGCCGCCGACGACTCGCGCGAACGTATCGGACGGCGTTGCCTCGCTACCGTGGCGGTATTTCTCGCGCCAGATATGGACGGTGACGGGCTGGTCGAGCGGGCCCATTGCGGTATCGGAAGTCATCGGGCGAACCTTAAGTCATTGTACGGGCCAGCGTTCGACATACCCAATCTCGGGACGGAAATGGCCTCTTCCAATCTATGGGTTTGAAATCCGGAAAGCGCAACATGCAGTGTGTGAAGCGGTACATTCATGCCATAGGTTGATGATTGCTCGGGCAGGCGCGTGGTGCGCATCGCGATGCTCCGATCGCGATGAAAGGTTCGATGCTATTTTTCCTGGCGTACCCAAAGCCCCCCTTTGGTTCGCTCTCGCGTGGGCATGACCGACAGGCCCCGAGCAGGCGAACTTGTCGAGCCTGTGTCTGGCGAACCGGGTGATGAAACTGGATTGAAGGATGCCTCGGCACGGTGAGGCATCAATCGCACATCCCTTCTTTTGCCAACGCCATTGGCGAACCGCTCTGCATGCTTCTTCAAGCACAAGGTATCACCCGCCTTAAGCGGCGGCCTTGGTGCTGTTCGCTAGACTTGCCGTCCGTGACTCTGACAGCGCCATCGTCAACACAATCCTCGGCATGGGCGACAACCGGGAAACGCGTAGCTCCATCAACCGGCGAATTGTCTGCTTTAGGCGCGCCACCTTGTACAACCCGCTTTTGCAGACGCAAAATCGCCGAGGTTCGTTACGGAATGAGCGCGACTGCAAACCGATCGTTAGACGGCGTTGCTCCGATCCAGAGGACGAGCATCTTAGTCGAGTGTCGATGCTACGCACTGATAACATCCCGCACTACCGGTTATGACGACTGGAGCAACGCTCCGGCCTTTGTCGGGGCCTACGCGAACGGCCGTCACTACCGGTCGCTTTGGCATCCACATCGGCTTTTCATCCGCCGCACCGCCTTGATGTCAAACGCGTCTCGATACCCGCTACTCAGTCGTAGCGGCGGAGAATGCCGGAGAGCTTGCCCTGCACGCGGACTTGGGCGGGGGCATAGCGTTGGGGGTCATAGGCGCGATTGGCAGGGTCGAGGCGTACCATGGCGCCTTCGCGGCGGAAGTATTTGAGCGTGGCTTCGCTGTCCTCGATCAAAGCGACGACGATCTCGCCATCACGAGCGGTCTCGGTACGGCGGATCAGGGCGTAGTCGCCGTCGAGGATGCCGGCCTCGACCATCGAGTCACCGGAGACTTCGAGCGCGTAATGCTCGCCCGTGCCGAGGAGCGCGGCGGGGACGGCGAGCATCGTGCTGCCTTCGAAGGCCTCGATCGGGACGCCGGCAGCGATGCGGCCGTGGAGAGGTATCTCCACGACGTCGTTCGCCGGGTGCGGTACGGCGGCGGACGCGGGTTTTACATTCGATGCCTTCGCCTGCGCCTTCTTTTCCGCACGCTCAGGCATCCGCAACACTTCGAGCGCGCGGGCGCGGTTCGGCAAGCGGCGGATGAAGTTGCGCTCCTCAAGCGCGCTGATCAGGCGATGGACGCCCGACTTCGATTTGAGGTCGAGCGCGTCCTTCATCTCCTCGAACGACGGCGAGACGCCGGTTTCGTTGAGGCGATCGTTGATGAAGCAGACGAGTTCGTGCTGCTTGCGCGTGAGCATGGCGGTTCTCCGTCCGGAACAGACGAGGAACTTCTATGGAACATAATTAACGCCGTCAAGCGTCCGTATCACGCGATAACGAGGATTTCCGCCGATTCGCCGGCCAATGCGATCGGAGCGCTGCCGGGGCGAACGATCAGACAGGTCGACCGGGCCAAGGTCAGCAGCATCGAGCTGTCCTGTATCGTGGACGCATAGGCCTTGCCGTCTTTGAGTTCGGCGCGGAGATAATCGGTGCGGGCGTTGTTCGCAGGCAGGTCTTCGCCGAGCAGCGCGTGCGTCGTCTGCGGTAGCGGATCGCGTGCGCCGGCCATGTGCGCGACGACGGGCTTGACGAACAAGATAGCGGTGACGAACGCCGAGACCGGGTTGCCGGGCAGGCCTAGCACCATCATTCCGCCGATCCGGCCGGCCATCATCGGCTTGCCGGGGCGAAGCGCGATGCGCCAGAAATCGATGGTACCGCCGGCCGCTTCGATCGCCGGGCGGACGAGGTCGTGATCGCCGACCGATGCACCGCCGGTGGTGACGAGCAGGTCGGCCTGGACGCTGGCGAAGGCGTTGCGCAGGACGTCGAGGTTGTCGGGGAGGATGCCGAGGTCGATGACGTCGACGGGCATGTCGGCCAGCATCGCGGCGAGCATGATGCCGTTCGATTCAGGGAGCGCGATGCCGTCGGTGATCGAGCCGGGGGGGACGAGTTCGTCGCCGGTCGCGGCAACTGCAACGCGCACGCGGCGGTTGACGGCGAGGCTGCCGTGCCCGCCGGTCGCTGCGACTGCGATGCGCGCGGGGCTGAGGCGGTCGCCGGCGGCGATCAGGCGAGTTCCGGTGGAGAAGTCGAGTCCCTTGCGGCGCGTGTTGCGGCCGAACGTCGTCGGGCCTTCGCCGGCGAGGATCAGGGCTTCGCCGTCCCGTTCGGCTTCTTCCTGGACCATCACCGTGTCGGAGCCTTCGGGCATCGCCGCGCCGGTGAAGATGCGGGTGGCTTCTCCAGCGGCGACCTGGCCGGCGAAGGGGCGACCGGCGGCGCTTTCGCCGATGACTTTCCAAGGGCCGGGGAGGTCGGCGTAACGGATCGCGTAGCCGTCCATTGCCGAGAGGTCGGCGGCGGGTTGGGTGCGGCGCGCGAGGATATCCTGCGCGGCCCACCGGCCTGCGGCGTCGCGCAAGCCGACGGTCTCGCTACCGACGCGGGGGGCCATTGTGAAGAGGCGGGTCTGGGCTTCGGCGACGGGGACTAGGGTCATGCTTTTAGCTCTGATATTGCGCGATGTTCCTGCCGGAAGTGCAGGAAGTTCACACGCTGGGAGACATTTCGGTGGGGGCGGTTCTGGCGATCGAGGTTTGGAACGGTCTCGTCCGGCAGAAGGTCCGGCAGGAGCGCGTTAGTTTGGGGCATGCCTGGCGCTTTGCCATGGGCTGGGGGTGTAGGACAAATGTTGTTGGCCCCGCAGACGCAACCTCTTCATCCTGACTTTCGCGAGGATGCCGGGCTGGGGTAACGGGCAACAGGTTGCGCTGCGATATGCTACTCGGTATCAAGCCGAGCATTCGCCCTGGACCCGGTGCAATTCCGGGTGGCTATTCCGGCCGCCGATCCGCCGGACAACGCAACGACGTCTTCAAAGTGAACCGCTCGCGCAATTGTGGCGGTTCGTGCGTCCTATGCGGATACATCCATGACATCTTCAGCAATCTCTCGTTACCGCACCGAATGGTTCAGCGGCCAAGCCGCCGCGCGCCGCGACGTTCTCGCCGGCATGGTCGGCACCTTCGCGCTTATCCCCGAGGTCATCGCCTTCTCGTTCGTGGCCGGCATCGATCCCGAAGTCGGCCTGTTCGCCTCGTTCGTGATCGGCATCGTCATTGCGTTTGCCGGCGGGCGGCCCGCGATGATCTCGGGCGCGGCAGGCTCGGTCGCGCTGGTCGCCGCCGCCCTCGTTCACGCGCACGGACTTCAGTATCTCCTGGTCGCGACGATGCTCGCAGGGCTGCTCCAGATCGCATTCGGGCTCGCCAAGCTCGACGTGCTGATGCGGTTCGTCTCGCGCTCGGTCCGCACCGGATTCGTCAATGCGCTCGCGATCCTGATCTTCTCTGCGCAGGTGCCGCAGATGGTCGGGATCAGCTGGCAGGCATATGCGATGATCGCGGGTGGCCTTGCGATCATCTATCTCGTCCCGCGCATATCGACCGCGGTTCCATCGCCGCTGATCTGCATCGTCGTGCTGACGGCAATCGCGATGTGGTTTCCGATGCCGCTAAAGATGGTTGGCGATCTCGGGCGGTTGCCATCGTCGTTGCCGTCGCTGGGGTTCCCCGACGTGCCGTTTACCTGGGAAACGCTACGGATCGTCGCGCCCTATGCGCTGGCGATGGCATCCGTGGGGCTGCTCGAGTCGATGATGACGGCCAGCGTGGTCGACGAACTGACTGAGACGACCAGCTCGAAAGCGCGCGAGTGCACCGGGCTTGGCCTCGCCAACATCGCCGCGGGCGCGTTCGGTGGCATCGCCGGTTGCGGCATGATCGGCCAGACCGTCGGCAACGTGCGCTATGGCGGTCGCGGGCGGCTGTCGACGATGGTGGCGGGCGTGTTCCTGCTGGTGGTGATGGTGCCGCTCAGGCCATGGGTTGCGCAGGTGCCGGTCGCGGCGCTGGTCGCGATCATGATCATGGTGTCGATCAGCACCTTCTCCTGGAGCTCGATCCGCGACGTGGTGCGCTATCCCAAGGTGTCGAGCGTGGTGATGGTCGCGACGGTCGTCGTCACGGTCGCGACGCATGACCTGTCGCTGGGCGTCGGCGTCGGGGTATTGCTGAGCGGGGTGTTCTTCGCCTGGAAGGTCGGTCGAGTGATGGACATCGCTACCGAACATGACGTCGCAAGCGACACGCGTATCTACCGGGTCCGTGGGCAGATATTCTTCGCGAGTGCCGATGTGTTCACCGAGAAATTCGACCTGCGCGACACGGCTCGCGTCATCCGGATCGACCTAGCCGGTGCGCATCTGTGGGACGTGACGGCAGTCGGTGCGCTTGAGGACGTGGTCGCCAAGCTGCGTCGCAACGGCAGGATCGTCGAAGTCATCGGGCTCAACCGCGCGAGCGAGAGGCTCGTCGATCGTCACGCGCCCGACGTATCGGATCCGGTCGGGGAATGACCTCCGGCCGGATCCGCTCACCTCACTGCTGAGGCGCGTCCTCGTTCTCGGTCGGCGCTTCGTCGCGCGTCACGCGTGACGTCATGCCGGTGGCGTCGGCATCGTCGAGCATCTGCTCGTCCGGCGCGATCGGCTTTTCCCGTGGCGGTTCGACGACAACCGGGGCAGGCGGTGGAGCCTCGACGGGAGCGGCTTCGACCGGAGCCGGCGCTGCCGCTTCGGATTCGGTCACACCAGCGTCTTCGACCATGTTTGTGTCGGTTGGCGGCTGCTCTGGCTCGGAGCGCGAGCAACCGGCCAACACCATGGCGGCGAGCAGGCCGCCGGCGATGGCGGTTCGGGTACGGATGGAGATCGTCATGGAAAATCCTCTCAGCGAGCGGCGATCGTCTGGCGCGCGGTGCGTGCCTCGATCTTGGAGGCGAGGATGCCGTCCCAGTCATAGGGATCGGCGCGGAAGTTCATCTGGCCGTTGCCGCTGGCAAACGCGGTCCAGTAGAGCAGGTAGACCGACACCGGCTTCACGAGGCGTGCGCGGACCGTGTCGCCCTTGGCCACCGCAGCGTCGACCATCTCTGGCGTCCAGGCCGGATCGCCCTTGAGCAACAGATCGGCAAGTTCGGCAGGCTTTTCAAGGCGTACGCAGCCATGGCTCGAAAGCCGACTGAAGCTTGCGAACTTCGCGCGGCTCGGCGTGTCGTGGAGATACACCGAATAGTCGTTCAGGAAATCGAACTTGAACCGGCCAAGCGCGCTCTGGTCGCCAGCCTGCTGCTGCAGCCGCTTGCCGTCGATCACCTTGAAGCCGTTGCGCCTCAGATAGCCTGGATTGGCCTTTTCCTTCGGCCACAGTTCCTTCGTCGCGATCGAAGTCGGCACGTTCCAGGGCGGGTTGATCACGATGCTGTGGATCGTCGACGACAGCATCGGCGTCTCGTCGCCCGGACGCCCGGTAACTGCGCGCATCGACTGCACGGGCGTATCTCCGTCGAACACGGTCAGCACCGCCGCGGCGATGTTCACCTGGATACGATCGCGCGGCAGATCCTGCGGCAGCCAGCGCCAGCGCTCCATGTTCGCCATGATCTGGCGCACACGGTCGGTCGCCGACACGTTGAGCGCAGCGAGTGTCTGCGTCGAGACGATGCCGCTGGGGTTCAGGCCATAGCGCCGTTGCGCGCGACGCACCGCGTCGACCAGCGCGGAATCGAACGTGTCGCCGCTGGTCGAGACGTCCTTGTCCTCGACCGCGAGACGCTTCCGCAGCGCGATCACCCGAGGGCCGGTCGCACCGATCGTGAAATCCGGGCCGGACGCGAGTGGCGTCCAGCCACCTGCAGCGGCGATCGATCGGTAATTCTGGAGGCCCTTACGCAGGCCGTCATAGCCGGCATAAGGGGGCGGCAGCGACGCGAACCACGCTGCGATACGATCGAGCCGGACCGCGTCGGCGAACCCCGGGGTCGGATCATAGGCGGGCGGGCGCAGGCCCCAATCCTTCTGGAAATCGGCACCGCTGAGCCGGCCGGCATGCACGGCGCGCGCGTGATCGAGCGCGGCACGGACCAGTTCGTCCTTGCCTGGCGCGCTGGTCGACGCGGTGGCGGCGGACTTCAGGCCCTGCGCGACGATGTCGCCATTGAGCAGTCTGTCGAGCAAGGCGGCCTGCGTGTCGCTCAGCGGCGGTACGGTGATCACGGGCGGCGCCAGCGTCGTGGTCGGCATTGCAGAGGGCATCGTCGGTACGACCGGAGGTGGCGTAACCTGTTGCGCGAACAGCGGGGTCGCCATCAGTATCGGCGTGGCAGCAATCGCCATCACCGACCGGATCGCGCCGTTCGTCACTCGTCCATCATTGAAACCGCGGGCCATATTCGTCCTGTCTAACCGTACTCCGTCGACGCTTTCGCACGACGTAGCTCTCCCTTAGCTGAACCGGACTCGCTAAGCATCGCCAATCGGGCAAAATTAACGGTTCACGCTGGGCGCGCGGTTTTCTCCTGCCGGGCAAGCACTTCATAGGCCATTACCGCGGTCGCGACCGCAGCGTTGAGGCTGTCCGCCTTACCGAGCATCGGGATCTTCACGAGCACGTCGCACGCCTCGGCCATTTCGGGCGGCATGCCCTGCGCTTCGTTGCCGGTGAGCAGGAAGGCCGGGCTCGTATAGGTCGCCGCACGGTACTCCGTGTCGGTGTCCAGGCTCAGGCCGACGAGTTGACCCGGGCCGGCGCGCAGCCAAGCCTGAAACGGCTCCCACTCCGTCTTCACCACCGGAATCGTGAACAACGCGCCCATGCTCGCGCGGACCGCCTCGACCGAGAAGGGATCGACCGACTCACCGATCAGGATGAGGCCGCCCGCGCCGACCGCATCGCCCGTTCGCAGGATCGTGCCGAGATTGCCGGGATCGCGCAGGCGTTCTGCGACCAGCCAGATGCCGGAGGTGGTGCGATCAAGGTCCTCGAGCGTCGCGTCGAACTCGTCGAACACGCCGACGACCGCCTGCGGGTTGTCCTTGCCTGACAGCTTCGAGAGAATATCCGGCGTGGTCTGGATGGACTCGCCGCCGGCTTCCTCGACGTCCATCGACAGCGCGTGGACCAACGGATGGTTCGCGCTTGCCGCTGCGTAGAACAGCGTGCGGGGCAGGCGACCGGTCTCCCGCGCTTCGGTGAGGATGCGCAGGCCCTCGGCGAGGAACTGCTTGGCCGCACGCCGATGTCGCTTGTCGCGCAGGTCGCGGACGTACTTGATCAGCGGGTTCGAAAAGGCGGTAATCTCGCGGGGCATTCTTGTCCTCCCCTCCCGTATGCGGGAGGGGCCGGGGGTGGGCTCCCGGCCTCAGCAAATGATTCGATTATGGTGAGCGCGCGCCCACCCCCAACCCCTCCCGCCTGCGGGAGGGGAGCAATTACGTCAATCCTCGCCGAACTTCGCCTCGACCAGTTCAGCGAGCGCCGCGACCGTATGCTCCGCGCCGTCGCCGCTCGCGCTGATCGTGATCGCATCGCCCATCGCCGCGCCCAGCATCATCAGCCCCATGATCGACGTGCCTGTGACATGGTCCGACCCGTCCTTGGTCACGCTGACCTCGACCGGGTGCGACGATGCGAGCGTCACGAACTTTGCGCTGGCGCGGGCGTGAAGCCCCCGACGATTGGTTATCTGGACGGTGCGTGAGACCCCGCTCACGCCGCGGCCTCGCCGAGAACCTCGGACGCAACCGAGATATATTTACGACCGGCTTCCCGCGCCGCCGCAACCGCCGCAACGACGGTCATGGACTTTCGCGCCGATCCCAGACGGATGAGCATCGGCAGGTTCATCCCCGCGATCACTTCGATTCGTCCGCGCTCCATCAGCGAGATGGCGAGATTGGAGGGGGTGCCGCCGAACAAGTCGGTCAGCACGATCACGCCGCGTCCCGCATCGACGTCCTGAATCGCCGCGGCGATATCGGCGCGCCGGCTCTCCATATCGTCGTCGGGACCGATCGCGATCGTCGCGACGCGCTCCTGCGGACCGACGACATGGATCATCGCGCGAACGAATTCCTCGGCCAGCCGACCGTGCGTTACCAGAACAAGGCCGATCATGTCAGCGTTTCATACTCATAAGACGACCGGTGATCCTTCGAGCGCATCCTGCGGTGCGGCCCCGAGGTCGCGGTGACCGATACTGGGCGAAAATCCCGCTTCGCGCAACCGTCGCGCCACCCGCTCGGCGACGTGGACCGACCGGTGTCTCCCTCCGGTACACCCGAACGCGACCGTTACATAGGACTTGCCTTCCGCCCGGTACCGCGGAAGCAACAGCATCAGGAGCTCTTCGATCCGACTCACCGCGGCCTCGTAGGCGGGATCGTCCATGATGTAGGCGGATACGTCGGCGTCGAGCCCGGTGCCGGGGCGCAACTCGGGGTCCCAGTGCGGATTCCGGAGAAAGCGCATGTCGAACACGAGGTCGGCGTTGCGAGGCAGGCCGCGGGCAAACCCGAACGAGCGGATCGTCAGGGTCGGCTCGCCGAGTTCCCCGCCGGCAAAGCTCGCGCGGATCTGCTGTGCGAGTTCGTTGGCGGCCATGTCGGTGGTGTCGATCAGGCGGTTTGCCCAGTCGCGAAGCGGCGCAAGCAACTCGCGTTCGCGGCCGATGCCGTCGTTCGCGGGCCGATCGAGCGCGAGCGGATGGCGGCGGCGAGTCTCGGAATAGCGACGTTCGAGTTCGGCGCCCGAGCAGTCGAGGAACAACATCCCGATCTCGAGCCCATGACGGTCGCGCAGGTCCCGAATGCGGCTGACGATCCGGTCGGGATCGAAGTCGCGCGTCCGGGCGCCGATGCCGATCGCAAGACGCTGCGAATCGTTCGGCGACCCCTGGGGAAGCGGCGCGTCGAGCAGCCGGTCGAGAAGCAGTAGCGGAAGGTTGTCGACCACCTCCCACCCAAGATCCTCGAGCGTCTTGAGGACGGTGGACTTGCCCGCCCCCGACATGCCGGTGACGAGCAGGATGTCCTTTGGCCGAGTCATGCTGAACGCGTCATTCTGAAGGCTCCGGATTGCGCAATGCGAGTTCGACCTTGATCGGGGCGGAGGCGTGGAACGGGTCTACCGCGAATTGGCGGACGTCGATGCCGGCAATCTTCCGCACGCGGCGCTCGGGCATGCGTTCGATCGCGCCGTCGACGCGTACGAGCAAGCTTACAGGGACGTCATCGACGTGCGGCATCGCGAGGATGCCGATCCCGCGGACTTCGATGCGCCCGGCAATCGCCGCCGGTGCGCGGGCTAGCAGGGTTTTGCCGGACCGCGTGACCAGCGTCTGATCGTCACTGACGAGCGTGGCGCCGCGGTCTATCAGGCGCAGCGCGAGGTCGGACTTGCCTGATCCCGAGGCGCCTTCGATCATGACCGCCAAACCGTCGATCGAAACCGTCGTGGCATGAAGCCTGTCTGAGGAGATCTCGACCACGTTCGTTCCTTACAACGGTATATCGGCAAGCGGTAGTCGTACGACGAACCGGGCGCCGCCGAGCCGATCTTCGCGCGACTCGACGGAGATCGACCCTTGGTGCCCATCGACGATCGTACGCGCGATCGCGAGGCCGAGTCCCGAATGCTGACCGAACGTCTCGCTGTCGGGACGGACCGAGTGGAAGCGCTTGAACACGTCCTCGCGCGCGTCTTCGGGAACACCTGGGCCCTCGTCCTCGACCCGGATCACGAGATCCTCGTTCTCGCGGATTGCGGAAATCGCGATCAGTCCGGCGTCGGGGGAGAAGGAGAGCGCGTTGTCGATCAGGTTCTCGAAGACGCGTTCGAGCCGGGCGCCCTCGCCGAGTATGATCCTGCGGTCGTCGGGGTTGCGATCGAACCTGAGCCGGATTCCACGCTCGATGCCCCGTGCGTCGCGTTGCGCCACCAGTCCGTCGATCATCGTGACGATATCGACCGGTTCGAACTTCGCGCGGCTTAGCTGGGCATCGAGTCGCGAGGCTTCGGAGATGTCGGAGAGAAGCCGGTCCAGCCGGTGCACGTCGTCACGGACGATCGCGAGCAACTGTGCCTGGAGTGCCGGATCCTTCACCCGCGACAACCCCTCGACCGCGGACCGGAGCGAGGCGAGGGGGTTCTTCATCTCGTGCGTTACGTCGGCGGCGAATGCCTCGGTCGCGTCGATGCGAGCCCTGAGTGCAAGGCTCATGTCGGACAGCGCACGCGCGAGCATGCCGAGTTCGTCGCGGCGCGAGGGAAGACGGGGAACGACGACCTCGCGGGCGCGGCCCAGCCGGACGCGGACGGCGGCGCGGGCGAGACGGCGGAGGGGACGCACGATGGTGCGGGCGAGGAACAGCGACAGCAGGATCGAGACGATCGATACGCCGAGCAGCACCATGCTGAGCCGGAACCGCTCGATCCGTACCGTCTTCGTGATGTCGCGTGCGTTGACCGTCGTCATCACGACTTCGCCAGCGCGAAGCGGGGCGGCAGCGGTCAGCACGGGGGTGCGATCCGGCGCACGCCAGACCGTCGTCGAGACCGTCCTGCGTCCGCGAACCGCGGTCACGTCGGGCCATTGCTGTGCACCGCTGCGCTCGCGGTAGAGCGGGGGGCGGGGCGCCATCACGACGACGTCGATCACCGCGTCAAGGAAGCGGGCGATCGTCTGGTCCAGGTCTTCCTTGTCTGGATCCATCAACACGAAGTTCCGTAGCCCCAGCACGCGACTGTCGACAATCGTGCGCCCAGACGAATCGAACAACCGGATCCGCGAACCCGTATCGCGCGCGAGCCTCAGCACCAGCGGATCCCGTAATGCCGGATCGACCGCCGCGATCGCCTCGCCGATCAGCCGTGCCTCACGCGCGGTCTGCGCAACGCGGTTGTCGACGACGCGGCTGCGATACGAGTCGAGATAGAAGAATCCGCCCGCCAACAGCAGCAGTGCGAAGATGTTAACGGCCAGGATCCGCCGCGTGAGCGAGATCTGGCCCGACCAGCGCAGCGTGAGATCGCGCCCGTCGACGCCGAGTTCATTCCTCAGAAAATCGATACCCGGCACCATATAATGTCTCGATAGCGTCGAATGCGGGATCGACCTGCCTGAATTTGCGGCGGAGTCGTTTTATGTGGCTGTCGATGGTGCGATCGTCGACATAGATGTCGTCCTGATACGCTGCGTCCATCAACTGGTTGCGCGTCTTGACGATGCCCGGCCGCTGCGCAAGCGTCTCGAGGATCATGAACTCGGTGACCGTCAGTGTCACCGGCTCGCCGCCCCACAAGGTCCGATGCCTTGCGGGATCCATGCTGAGCCGCCCTCGCGCGAGGGGACCGGCGGCTTCCGCCTCGGTCTCGGTGCCCGGCGACTGGGTGAGTTCCGTCCGGCGCAGGATCGCGCGGATACGGGCTATCAGCAGACGTTGCGAGAACGGCTTGGCGATGTAATCGTCCGCGCCCATCGCAAGGCCGAGCGCCTCGTCGAGTTCGTCGTCCTTGCTGGTCAGGAAGATCACCGGAACCTGGCTCTTCTCGCGGAACCTGCGGAGAAGTTCGAGCCCGTCCATCCGCGGCATCTTGATGTCGAACACCGCAAGATCGGGCGGGTTGTCGGTCAGTGCCTTCAACGCCGTCTCGCCGTCCGAATAGACGCGCGTGACGAAGCCCTCGGTCTGCAGCGCGATCGACACGGAGGTCAGGATGTTGCGGTCGTCGTCGACCAGCGCGATCGTTGCCGTCATTCTTGGGTCGCTTGCCTCGGTCGTTGGCGTAGCGGCGTAGGCCAATCCGCGGCGGCACTCAACTGGAGGCGCATCGGAACCGCGTCACGGCAGCCCATTTGACCGGTGCGGGGCCGCCGCCTACATCCCGGCGCAACGACATACATACGTATGCGAAACCATCTGGAGAGATGTCTTGTCCAACGAACGTATTCCGGCCGGCGGCCTAGCCGCGCAAGGGATAGAAACCCGCGCCACCCTGCATTGGAATTTGGTCACAGCCCAACTCGTCGAGGCGGCGTTGGCGCGCGGCGAGGGGACGCTATCCGCCGACGGTCCGCTTGTCGTCGAGACCGGCGCGCATACCGGGCGCTCGGCGCAGGACAAGTTCATCGTCCGCGATGCCGAGACCGACGCGACGGTCTGGTGGGGCAAGAGCAACAAGGCGATGGAGCCCGCGCATTTCGCCGCGTTGAAGGAGGATTTTTTCGCCGCGCTTGCCGCCAAGGACGAGCTGTTCGTGCAGGATCTGTACGGCGGATCGCAGGCCGATCACCGCGTGCAAGTCCGCGTCGTCACCGAACTGGCGTGGCATAATCTGTTCATCCGGACGATGCTGGTGCGGCCCGAAGAGGCTGCACTCAAGGACTTCGTCGCGGATTACACGATCGTCGACCTGCCGAGCTTTCGCGCCGATCCTGCGCGTCACGGCTGCCGCAGCGAGACGGTGATCGCGGTGAACTTCACTGACAAGCTGATCCTGATCGGCGGCACGAAATACGCCGGCGAGATGAAAAAGTCGGTGTTCGGCCTGCTCAACTATCTGCTGCCGCCGACCGGCGTGATGCCCATGCACTGCTCGGCGAACATGGGCGCGAACGGCGACACCGCGGTGTTTTTCGGGCTGTCGGGTACCGGCAAGACGACGCTCAGCGCCGACGCGAGCCGGACGCTGATCGGCGACGACGAGCATGGCTGGTCGGATACGGCCGTCTTCAATTTCGAGGGCGGGTGCTACGCCAAGATGATCCGCCTGTCCGCCGATGCCGAGCCGGAAATCTTCGCGACGACCAAGCGCTTCGGGACGGTGCTCGAGAACGTCGTGATGGACCCGGCGACGCGGCTGCTCGATCTCGACGATCACACGCTCGCCGAGAACAGCCGCGGGGCGTATCCGATCGACTTCATCCCCAATGCGTCGGCCGAGAACATGGGGCCGGTGCCACGCAACATCGTGATGCTGACCGCGGACGCGTACGGCGTGCTGCCGCCGATCGCGAAGCTGACCCCCGATCAGGCGATGTACCACTTCCTCTCGGGCTATACCGCGCGCGTGGCCGGGACCGAGATCGGCGTGACCGAGCCCGATGCGACCTTCTCGACCTGCTTCGGCGCACCGTTCATGCCGCGGCATCCCTCGGTCTACGGCAATCTGCTCAAGGAGCGGATCGCAAAGGGCGGCGTCGATTGCTGGCTGGTCAACACCGGCTGGACCGGCGGCAAATACGGCGTCGGCAACCGCATGCCGATCAAGGCGACGCGGGCGCTGCTGAACGCGGCGCTCGACGGGAGTTTGAACGATGCCGAGTTCCGGACGGACCCGAACTTCGGGTTCGAAGTACCAGTGAGCGTGCCGGGCGTGGACAGCGCGATCCTCGATCCGCGGACGACCTGGGCGGACAAGGACGCCTACGACGCGACCGCGGCGAAACTGGTCGACCTGTTCGTCGAGAACTTCGCCCAGTTCGCCGAGCATGTTGACGAGGGTGTCCGGCAGGCGGCCCCGAAAGTGCGGGAGACGGCCTAAACCTCCTCTCCCCTCAGGGGAGAGGAAGGGGCCCGCACGACGAAGTCGGGTGGGAAGGTGAGGGCACGGTCCTGCTTGGCGTGCCCTCACCCTCGCCGCTGCGCGGCTCTCCCTCTCCCCGAGGGAGAGGGTTTAGAGCGGCTCCACCACGACTTCGCCATCTACCACGGCGGCGACCTTCACCCGCGTGCCAACCGCCGCGTCGGCACCACGAGCCGGCCAACTCCCGTCGCCCACCAGCACCCGCCCGTGCCCGCTGACGAGCGCAGTTTCCACCACGACGACCTGTCCGACCAGCCGCGCAGACCGATCGTTCAACATCGGATCTCCGCCCTCGACCGGATAATCCCGGTACCAGCGCTTGCCGATCAGCACCGTCACCGTGCTCCAGACCGCAAACGCTGCCAACTGCGCCGCCACCGGCAAGTCCGGCAACACGTACACCGCCGCCCCCGTCACCGCCGCAGCGATCGCGAGAAACACGAGGAAGACTCCAGGCACCGCCAGTTCGGCAATCCCCAGCACCAGAGCCGCGATCAGCCAAGCGCCGGCCGCCCCGATCGCGTCCATCAGCTTCTCGGAACCTCGGTCGACTTGGACAACTCGAACGGCCCACGAGCCGCGGGCTTGGCCGGCGGCGACGCGACCGCATCGCGCAACGCATCCTTCGCCAGCTCGCCAATCCCGCCAAGCGTCCCCATCAACTGCGTAGCCTCGACCGGAAACAGGATCGTCTTCGCGTTGGGCGAGGTGGCAAACTTCCCGATCGCCTCGACATATTTCTGCGCGATGAAGTAATTGATCGCCTGCGCGCCACCCTCCTCGATCGCCTGAGACACCGCGCGCGTCGCCGATGCCTCCGCCACCGCCGCCCGCTCGCGCGCCTCGGCATCGCGGAACGCCGATTCCTTGCGCCCCTCGGACTCGAGGATCCGCGCCTGCTTCTGCCCCTCGGCGCGCAGGATCTCGGACGCCCGCGAGCCCTCTGCATCCAGAATGTTGGCCCGCTTCTCGCGCTCGGCCTTCATCTGTCGCCCCATCGCGTTGACGATGTCGGCTGGCGGACGGATGTCCTTGATCTCGACACGCGTGATCTTCACGCCCCACGGCGTCGTCGCATGATCGACGACGTTCAGCAGCCGCGCGTTGATCTCGTCGCGCTTCGACAGCGTCTCGTCGAGGTCCATCGACCCCATCACCGTGCGCAGGTTGGTCGTCGTGAGCTGCAACAGCGCCTGGTACAGGTCCGACACCTCGTACGCCGCCTTGGCCGAGTCGAGCACCTGGAAGAACACGACCCCGTCGGTCGAGATCATCGCATTATCCTTGGTGATGATCTCCTGGCCGGGGATGTCGATCACCTGCTCCATCATGTTCACCTTCCGCCCGACACGGTAGAAAAACGCGGGGTAGAAATTGAACCCGGGCCGCGCGACCGTCGTGAAGCGGCCGAAATGCTCGATCGTGTATTGATAGCCCTGATGGACGATCTTGATGCTGGTGAAGAGGTACAGCAGCACGAGTGCCAGCAGCAGCGCGGCAACGATCAGGCCCATCGAACAATCCCCCATCCGTGTATCGCTTCGCTATAGCACGCCAAAGAAGGAGAGGCCTAGCCGTACGCGCCGCCTTTGGTTACATGGCGCGCCACCTCACACCCAGGAACGGCAGCTCTCATGGATATCCGCCTCGGCCTCACATTCGACGACGTCCTCCTGTATCCGGGGGAATCGGACGTGCTGCCAAGCCAGGCCGATACCCGGACGCAGGTGACGCGTGGCATTGCGCTCAACATCCCCATTCTCTCGTCGGCGATGGACACCGTCACCGAAGCGGACATGGCCATTGTAATGGCGCAGCTCGGCGGCATCGGCGTGCTCCACCGCAACCTGACGGTCGAGGAGCAGGTGGTCGCGGTGCGCCAGGTCAAGCGGTTCGAATCGGGGATGGTGGTCAACCCGATCACGATCGCGCCGACCGCGACTCTCGGCGAGGCGCAGGCGCTCATGTCGGGCCACCGGATCAGCGGCATCCCGGTGGTCGAGGCGGACGGCAAGCTCGTCGGTATCCTCACCAACCGCGACGTACGCTTCGCGGGCGATCCGAAACAGCCGGTCAGCGAGCTGATGACGCACGAGAACCTAGCCACCGTCTCGACCGAAGTCGGCAAGGAAGAGGCGCGTCGCCTGCTCCACCTTCGCCGGATCGAGAAGCTGCTGGTGGTGGATGCGCGATATCGCTGCGTCGGGCTGATCACCGTCAAGGACATAGAGAAGGCGGTGATGTTCCCGAACGCCACCAAGGACGAGGCGGGGCGCCTGCGCGTGGCGGCGGCGACGACGGTCGGCGACAAGGGCTTCGACCGGACAGAGCAGTTGATCGATGCCGGTTGCGACCTGATCGTGATCGACACCGCGCATGGCCATAACCGAGATGTTGGCCGTGCGGTCGAGCGCGTGAAGAAGCTGTCCAACTCGGTCCAGGTCGTCGCGGGCAACGTCGCCACCGGCGAGGCAACGCGCGCGCTGATCGGTGCGGGCGCGGACGGGATCAAGGTCGGCATCGGCCCGGGCTCGATCTGCACTACGCGGGTGGTGGCCGGCGTCGGCGTGCCGCAGCTGACGGCGGTGATGGATTGCGCCGAAGCTGGCCACAAGGCTGGCGTGCCGGTGATCGCCGATGGCGGCATCCGCACCTCGGGCGACATGGCCAAGGCACTTGCAGCCGGCGCGTCCACGGTGATGATCGGCTCGCTGCTTGCAGGCACCGACGAGGCCCCCGGCGAGACGTTTCTCTATCAGGGCCGGGCGTACAAGTCGTACCGCGGCATGGGCTCCGTCGGCGCAATGGGCCGCGGGTCGGCGGATCGCTATTTCCAGGGCGATATCAAGGACCAGCTCAAGCTCGTGCCCGAGGGTATCGAGGGGCAAGTCGCGTACAAGGGCCCGGCGAGGGACGTCGTCCATCAGCTCGTCGGCGGGATCAAAGCGGCGATGGGCTATACCGGCTCGGCGACGATCCCGGACCTCCAGGCCCGCGCGGAGTTCGTGCAGATTACGGGTGCAGGCTTGATGGAGAGCCATGTCCACGACGTGACGATCACGCGCGAGGCGCCGAACTACCCGACTCGGTGAGGTGAGGCGGCCGCTTGGCAGGGATTACCGAACTGAGCTTGGACCATCCCGATCTCCAGCCCACTCCGTCACCCCGGACGTGTTCCGGGGTCCACCGTACCGCATGCTCGTAGCTGCCGAGAACGTGGAACCGTGGATGCCGGAACAAGGCTCTCCTGAGCGTCGCCGAAGGGCCCGGCATGACGGAAGGGGGGCGTTAACCTCAAGCCACCTCCGCTTCACCTCCACCCCCCTTCCGTCATCCCGGCGAACGCCGGGACCCATGGACACGGTGTACCCAGCGATAGCGTCCGATCACCACCCGGCCCGCAACCATGGGTCCCGGCGTCCGCCGGGATGACGGAGGGAGAGGGTGCTAACCACCTCAACCCGCACCGAGCCCCGAAATTATTCCCCGCCCGCTCGCCAGAGACGCTAGGGGAAGGGATGATGACGAACACCCCGTACCAAGCCTACCCCGGAACCCACGCGAAGTCGGGAGCCAACACGTGACTCCCCCAGCACGCACCCAGGCCGCGATCGAACTGCTCGACCAGATCATCGCCGCCGCCCGCGAGTCCGGCGCCGCCGCCGACACGCTGATCGCGCGCTATTTTGCGACCCGCCGCTACGCCGGCTCGAAGGACCGCCGGGCTGTCCGCGAGCTCGTCTATTCCGCAATCCGCAAGGCCGGCGACCGCCCCGAAAACGGCCGCACCGCGATGCTGCTCGTCGCCGACGCAGACCCCGAACTCGCCGCGACCTTCGACGGCTCGACCCACGCCCCGGCCCCGATCGCCAAGGATGAACCCCGCGCCCGCGCCGGTGTCGCGCCGCAGTGGCTGACCAAGGCCCTCCGCGCATCCGGCCTAGACGGCGCGGCGCTAACCGACCTCGCCGGCCGCGCCACGCTCGACCTCCGCGTCAACACGCTGATCGCCGACCGCGCGACCGTGCTCGCCGCGCTCCCGGAAGCCGAAGCCACCCCCCACGCCCCGGACGGCATCCGCCTCCCGACCGGCACCAACGTCGAAGCACTCCCGCTCTTCAACGAAGGCGCGCTCGAGGTGCAGGACGAGGGCAGCCAGATCGTCGGCCTCGCGATGCACGCGAAACCCGGTGAACGCATCGTCGATCTCTGCGCCGGCGCCGGCGGCAAGACGCTCGCGCTCGCCGCCACGATGGCGAATGAGGGCGTAGTCCTCGCCTGCGACACCGACCGCAACCGTCTCTCGCGCCTAGCCCCGCGGGCAACCCGTGCCGGTGCGACGATCGTCGAGAGCCGCCTGCTCAACCCAACGCGCGAGATCGAGGCGCTGAGCGAATGGGCCGGTCGCGCGGACGGCGTGCTGGTCGATGCACCCTGCTCGGGCACCGGCACCTGGCGGCGCAATCCCGAGGCGCGCTGGCGGCTCACCCCCGACCGCGTCTCGCGGCTGCAATCGACGCAGCAGCAGGTGCTCTCGGTCGCCGCCACGCTGGTCAAGCCCGGCGGCGCGCTCGTCTACATCGTCTGCTCGCTGCTCGACGCCGAGGGTACGGACCAAGTGACGTGGTTCCTCAACGCGCATCCCGGCTGGACGACCGAGCCGCTGACGCTCCCCGCCGGCGCGAAGCACGGCCACGGCGTCCGCCTCGAACCCGGTCGCGACGGCACCGACGGCTTTTTTGTCGCGCGCCTCCGGGCCGCGTGCTAGCCAGCCGCCTGATGACCCGCCTGGAGACGATCATGCGTTTTTCGTCCGTTGCCCTTGCCGCCACGCTGACCATCGTGTGCGTATCGACCTCGCTCAATGGGCAGCGCCCCGACGCGCAGATCGACGCCCGCTCGATGCAGCTTCTCGCACAGGGTCGCTCGCTGGTCGCCGCGGGTAATCTCGATGGCGCAACGGATGTGCTGGAAACCTCCGTCGCGGTCGATCCACGCAATCGAGCCGCGTTCCTGCTGCTCGCCAAGGTCGCCGAGACGCGCGACCTGCCGGGCAAGGCGATCCGCCTGTACCGCGAGGCGCTGCTGCTCGAACCGAACGACGTCGCGGCGTTGAAGGGACAGGGCGAGGCGCTCGTCGCCAAGGGCGCCGTGGTCCGCGCGAAGGACAACCTCGTGAAGATCCGGACGCTCTGCAAGGGTGTATGCCCCGAGGCGACGCAGCTAGCGGCAGTGATCGCCAAGGGGCCGCCGATCGCGACGGCTCAGGTCGAGAAGACGCCGATCGCGGCTAAGGACTGACTTCTTGTTATCCTCCCCCTTGCGGGGGAGGATCGTTGAGTGTCACCCCACCGCCTTCGCCAAAGCCGTAAAGTCCGCAACCGACAGCGTCTCCGCCCGCCGCGTTGCCTCGACCCCGATCCGCTCCAGCGCATCGAGCGCGCCCGGCACGCCCTTCAGGCTCTGCCGCAACATCTTCCGCCGCTGCCCGAACGCCGCGCCCGTAAGCCGCTCCAGCACCGCGAAGTTCACGCCTTCGGGCGCATCAACCGGCGTCAGATGGACCACGGCCGACATCACCTTCGGCGGCGGCGTAAAGGCCGACCGGTGCACCGGCATCGCGATCCGCGCGGTCGAGCGCCACTGCGCCAGCACCGCGAGGCGCCCATAATGATCGTCGTTGGTCTTCGCCACGATCCGCTCGGCGACTTCCTTCTGGAACATCAGCGTGCACGACTGCCACCACGGCAACCACGACGCCGACAGCCACCCGACCAGCAACGCCGTGCCTATATTATACGGCAGGTTCGACACGATATGCGGCTTGCCCTCGAACAGCGTCGGCGCGTCGATTGCCATCGCATCGCCCTCGATTACGCGCAGCTTCCCCGGATACGCCTCGTCGAGTTCGGCCAGCGCCGGGATACAGCGCCGATCGCGCTCGATCGCGGTCACCCGCGCACCCGCCGCAAGCAGCGCGCGCGTCAGACCACCAGGTCCAGGGCCCACTTCCAGCACCTCGGCATCGCGCAGATCACCCGGGACCGCCGCGATCCGCTTGAGCAACTGCATATCAAACAGGAAATTCTGCCCGAGCGCCTTGCTCGCGTTCAATCCGTACCGCGCGATCACCTCGCGCAGCGGGGGCAGCTCCATTACCGCATCGCTCACGACTTGCAGGCTGCGGACTGCGCGCGCCGGTCGGCAGCTTCGCCCGCCATGGCGATCGCCGCGATCATCGCGCCCGGCTCGGCAAGGTTCTTGCCGGCGATCGCGAATGCGGTGCCGTGATCGGGTGAGGTCCGTACGATCGGCAGCCCCAGCGTCATGTTCACGCCCTCGTCGAAATGGATCGTCTTGAGCGGGACCAGCGCCTGATCGTGATAGCAGCACATGACGACATCGTAGGTCGCACGCGCGCGAGGATGGAACATCGTGTCGGCTGCGAAAGGCCCGGTCGCATCGATGCCCTCGGCTCGCAGGATCGCGATCGCGGGCGCGATGATCTCTATCTCCTCGCGCCCGAGCGCACCCTGCTCGCCCGCATGCGGATTAAACCCGGCAAAGGCGAGCCGCGGGTTCTCGATCCCGAAGTTCTTCAACAACCCCCGAGCGGTCGCGCGCGCCTTGGCGAGGATAAGGTCGACCGTCAGCAGCGCGGATACGTCCTTCAACGGCACGTGAGTCGTGATCGGCACGACCTTCAGCGAAGGGCCAGCGAGCATCATCACCGCATTGTCGCCTGCTACGCCGTAGCGTTCGGCAACGAATTCGGTCTGGCCCGGATGGCTGAAGCCGATCGCATACAGCTGCGCCTTCGAAACGGGCCCGGTGACCAGCGCACGCGCCGCACCGGTGCGGACGAGACCGACGGCCAGCTCCAACGAATGCAGCGCACAGCGTGCCCCGTCCGCATCGGGTTCACCCGGTATGATCGCGCCGGCGTCGCCAACGGTCAGCACCGGCAACGCCTCACCGAAAACCACCGCTGCCGCATTCAGATCCGCGATCCGTGCGATCGGGCCGCCCCACACGCGTTCGATCGCTCGCGCATCGCCGACCGCGACGAACGGCGGCAAGCCACGTGCCTCACGCGCGTCCCAGGCCTTGGCGATGATCTCGGGCCCGATCCCGGCAGGATCGCCCATCGATACCGCCAGCGGCGGGATGCGGCTCACGCTCCGGTTACCATGCCGCGATCACCGATATTCGACCACGGCATCGCGCCGCAGATCGCGCAGCTTCTGCTGGGCGCGCAGGTTGACTCGCTGTTGTTCGAGTTGCCCCTGGATCTGTTCCGAATTCGGCACCGAACCCCCACTCGCCTCGTCGCGGCCGCACAGCACCAGCGCGCGCACGCCCTGTTCCGCGGACCCGAAGGGCGGGCTGGACTCACCGACCTGGAGCTTCAGCATCACTTCCTGAAGCTGCGGCGGGAGGTCGCGAATGCGGACCGTGTCATTGTCGACCACGTCGGCGCCGATCCCGGCCGCGACCTTCTCGACCGTACCACAGCCGCGCAACTCCTGGGTCGCCTTGGCGAACGCCTGTGCGCGCGCCGCAGCCTGCGCCTGGTTCGTGTTCGGCGGGAAACGCAGCGTCAGTTGCTTCAGGCTGAGCTTCGCGTCACGCGGATCAGCGGTCAGCACCTGGCGCTTGTCTGTCAGGTACAGGATCGAATAGCCGCCGGAGACTTCGATCGGGCCGGCAACCTGGCCGACCTGCATCGTCGTCGCGGCTTCGGCCAGCTGCGCCGGCAACGTGGCCGCCCGGATCCAGCCGAGGTCGCCACCAACCGCACGCGTCGATGCTTCGGAGAACTGGCGTGCATAATATTCGAACGGCTGCGCGCCCTTCTGGATTTCCTGCAGGATCTGCTTGGCGTTCGCATAGACCTGCTGGCCGTTGGCCGGCGTCGCCGCGAGGTAGATTTCCTTGAGGTTGAACTCGTCGGTGCCCTTGGCCGCCTGGAGACGGTCGATGATCGACTTCACCTCTTCGTCGCCGACGTTGACGAACGGCTCGACGCGGCGACGCAGATAGCGCTGCCAGGCGAGCTCGCCCTCGATCTGCCGCTTGAGCGAGCGCTCGGACGACCCGGATTCGCGCAGATACGCGCGCATCGCGACGGGCGTACGATTGAAGCGCTTCGACACGCCGTCATAGCTTTGCGTCAGCTCGGCGGGCGTGATCGTGATGTCGGCGGTCTTCGCCTCCTGGATCTGGAGCGTCTCGTCGATCAGCTGGCGGAGCACCTGGAGCTTCAGCCGCTCGCGATCCTCGGCCGACAGCTTCGCCTCATTGGCCATCGCCACCAGAGCGACACGCTGGTCGACGTCCGTACCGGTGATGACCGTATCGTTGACGATCGCAGTCGGCTTGCGGACGTTGGGATCGACCTTGCCGAAGATCTGGAGATTGGTCGGGATATCGAGACCGGTATTGTCCGGCACGCTCTGGTCCTGAACCGTCTGACCGGGCGCCGACTGGGCCGGCGCAGGCTGGGTCTGCACAGGCTGGGTCTGCGCCGGTTGGGCTTGAGCAGGCACAGGTCGCGGTGCGGGCCTGCCCTGTGCACGCTTGGGTGGAACGGCCTGCGCGAACGCGCTTGCAGCCAGCGCGGCCAGAACCACCGAACCGATCACACGGCCGCCACGCGCCGCCAGTCGAACATCATGCTTCAAGTGTCGGTATCCCATCATCGCACGCCATACATCGCACCGCCATTGCCATGACGACGCATATCCGGCGCGGTTTGCCCCAAAGTAGCTGAACGCGGGCTTAGCGGCCGAGGTTGGTGAAGGCCAGCGTCAACAGGAAGCTGTTCCCCCTACGCGCGTCGCCGGTGTCGTTGTACGTTCGACGCCACGTGCCGCCGAGCCGCAGGCAGTCGTCCTCATACTGCACGCCGAGGCGGTGGCGGATCGGCGTGAAGCCGTCGCTGCGGGACAGCGGATCTTCCGACGCATTGGTGAGATCGACCACGCCCGAGCCGAACGCCGACCAGAACCGCGCGAATTGCACGCGGCCCGCGACGCGGACTTCCTCGCGGTCGCGCAGATCCTCGATCGTAGGATCAATGTTGCGGTTGAGCTTGAGGTACCCGACCAGAACATAGGTCGCGCGCGAGCCGATCGTCGCGTCGACCTCGTTGCGGCGGATCGCGAAGCCATCCTTGTCGAGCCGATAGCGGTGGACGATCGAAACGAAGTCGCGGAACCGAAGCTCGCTGCGCCCGACGATATCGGAGAACCGGTCGCTGAGCCCGGTGCCGTCGGGCAGGATCGTCGGGCGTGTGTCGAGGCGATAGCTTTGGCCGACATTGGTCGTGAAGGTGATGCCCGGCAGGTCCAGCGCCCATTCACCACCATAGGTGACGCGCGACGAATCCTCGAACCGATCGTAGCCCGCGAACCGGTTCAGCGAGAAGAGGTTGGTGTCGTCGAGATCGACCGCGCGTGAATCCTCGTTCGGAAGCGAGAGGTTGGCGACCTTCGGCGCCGCAACGAACTGCACCCGCGGCGTAAAGCGCTGCGTGCCGCCCAGGAACGTACCGATAAACGGCCATTTCACATCGACCGCAGCGGCACCGATGGCGCGCTGGCGGAAGCCGCCGAACCCCTGATAGCTAGGGATGAGCGTCTTATTGATCTCGTTGCTATTGTACAGATCGCCGCGTGCGAACGCGGTGAACGTGACCTCCTGGCCCCAGTTCGTGAACCGGCGCAGGTCCCATTGCAGGCTCGCGAACGCGCGCTGCGTGTCCTGGCCATCGGTGCGGGTCAACGCCAGCGTGTTCAGCTGGAGCTGGAACCGGCCGCCGACGAGGCCGTCGTCGAACCGCTTGCGATAATCGATTTCGGGCAGCGCGATCGGCTGTTCCCCCTGCCTGTCGGCGACGCGCAACGTCTGCGCGTACCAGCCGCTCAGCGAGAAATAGCTGCTGTCGTCGATCCGCTCCAGGCTGGCGGTAGTGCGCAACCGGTCATCGCGCGAGATGTCGTAGCGGCGCAGGAACGTCCGGTCGGTCGTCAGGCGAAGCGAGCCGCTCGCGGTCCAGTTCGGCGTCAGCTGATAGCGCGCCATGCCGTCGATATAGCCGCGGAACGCCATGCTTGTATCCGTCGGGTCCGCGGTCGTCAGATCGTCGCTGCGCCGGCTTTCGGTCGCGTAGGCGCGCACTTTGAACGCACCCTTGGAGTTGAGCGCGGAATAGTCGACCTGCGCCATCGGCAGCACGCTGCTGTAGATATGCGGGGTGATGACCAGTCCCTGGTTCGGGGCCAGCTTCCAGTAATAGGGAACGCTGACCTCGACGCCGTTGACGCGGCTATAGCCACCGTTGGGCGAGAGCAGGCCACTGTCGCTGCCGCCACCGACCGGGTTCGAGAACTCGGGAAGCGGCAGGCTCGGCAGGCCGAACAGATGCAGCCGCGCGCCCTTGTAGAAGATGCGCTTCCGCTCGGGGCGATAGGTGACGCGGACCGCCGTGATCTTCCACGTCGGTTCCTTCGGACACCCCGCGGCGTTGGTTACCCCACACGGCGTGTAGGCGGCCGTCTTCAAATTGACCGTGCCGTCGGCGTCGCGCGTACCCTGCTGAGCGGCAAGGCGTCCGCCCTGTTCGAGCACGACGAGCATGTTGTCGACCACGCCGTCCTTCAGCGAATCGGTCAGGTTGATCTCGTCGCCGTACGCGATGTCGCCTTCGGGATTGGTGACCGCGATGTTGCCGGTCGCGACGACCTTGCCGGTCTTGCGGTCCCACACGACCTTGTCCGCACGCAGGCGGCTGCCCTGGCGGAACATCCGGACTTCACCGGTCGCGGTGACGATATCGCTGTTGGTGTTGTACTCCAGCGCGGTGGAGCTGAACTGCACCTGGTCTTCGGCCGGCGTCGCTGTCGACGCATTGGCGAGCGGCGCTTCGGGCACCGGTGGCGCGACCGGACGGTTCTGGAAATCCTGGGCATGCAAGGGCGAGGTCGCCAGCCCGCACGCTAGCGCGAGCGAAACGGCACAACCCGTCAAAAGGTCGATACGCAACACGATCCGAACCAACCCCTTTGGCACTGGGCAGCCGTATGCCGCCATATCGCCCGCCTATCGCACCACCGGCCCTTCGCTGCAATCGCATCCCGCATTCGCATCCCGGCGTATCGCTGCAATCATCGAGCGTTACGGCGACCACCTTGCTTTGCCGGACCCGCGGCATCAACTTATGGGGTACGCACATCCGTTCAAAAGCTTCCCGAGGTTTCTTCATGCAGATCGTCTTCGCCCCGACCGTTCCCGCCAACGCCCCGATCCTGGCCGTCCCCGTTGCGAAGGACGGCGTGGCGAAGGTCACGTGGAGCGCGGTCGGCGGCGATGTCGAGGCGGTGGCGACCAGCGCAGCGGCTGCGGCACGGTTCGCGGGCGAGGCCGGTTCGGTCGTCGAGCTGTTCGTGCCCGTCGACGGTGCAGTGCGTCAGGTCCTGCTCGTCGGCGTCGGCGCAGGCGAAAACGCCGATTGGGAAAAAGCCGGCGGGGCGATCACCGCACGCCTGCTGACTTCGGGCGCGACGTCGGTCGTCGCCGACCTCTCCGCCGGTGCCACGCCGACCCCGAAGGCCGCCGCGCACTTCGCCGCCGCCGCCGCGCAGCGCGCTTGGCGCTACGACACGTACCGCACCAAGCTGGCCGAGAAGTCGAAGCCGACGCTGACTGAGATCACGATCGCGGGTGCGCCTGACGGCACCGACGCTGCGTGGGCCGAGCAGTTGGCTGTCACCGGAGGTCTCGACCTGACCCGCTGGCTGGTCACGTCGCCGCCGAACGTCGTCTACCCCGAGAGCTTTGTCGAGAAGGTGACGAAGGACGTCGAGGGCCTCGGGCTCGAGATCACCGTGCTCGACGAAGCACAGATGACCGAACTCGGCATGGGCTCGCTGCTGGGCGTCAGCCAGGGTTCGCGGCGTGAAGCCCGCATCCTCGCGCTTAAGTGGAACGGGGCAGGCGCCGATGCGCCGACGCTGGCGTTCGTCGGCAAGGGCGTGACGTTCGATTCGGGCGGCATCTCGATCAAGCCCGGCGCGGGCATGGAAGACATGAAGTGGGACATGGGCGGGGCAGGCGCCGTCGCCGGCGCGATGAAGGCGCTGGCCAGCCGCAAGGCCAAGGCGAACGTCGTGGGCGTGATGGGCTTGGTCGAGAACATGCCCGACGGCGCGGCGCTGCGCCCGAGCGACGTCATCACCTCGATGTCCGGCCAGACGATCGAAGTGCTCAACACCGACGCCGAGGGTCGCCTCGTGCTCTGCGATTGCGTCACCTGGGTCCAGCAGGCGCACAAGCCGACCACGATCATCGATCTCGCTACGCTCACCGGCGCGATGATCGTCGCGCTGGGCACCGAGAATGGCGGCATCTTCGCCAATGACGACGCGCTCGCCGACCAGCTGATCGCGGCGGGCAAGACCACCGGCGACACGCTCTGGCGCTTCCCGCTGTCGCCCGCCTACGACAAGCTGATCGACTCGCCGATCGCCGACATGAAGAACGTCGGCCCCCGCGGCGCCGGCTCGATCACCGCGGCGCAGTTCATCAAGCGTTTCGTCGACGAGGGCGTAAAGTGGGCGCATCTCGACATCGCCGGCATGGTCTGGTCCGACAAGCCGGGGACGAACCACGACAAGGGCGCAACCGGCTACGGCGTCCGCCTGCTCGACCAGTTCGTCGCGGACAATTACGAGGGCTGAAACGCGTACGAGGGCTGAAACCCGGAAGAAGAACTGCTCCCCCGCGGACGCGGGGGCCCAGATAAGTACCGACACCGATCGTGACCCTGGACCCCCGCCTTCGCGGGGGAACAGCGGGGAGTAACAATGCAGGTCGATTTCTACCACCTAACAAGCCCCCTCGACCGCGTCCTCCCACGCATCGCCGAACGCGTCGTCCAGACCGGAGGCCGCCTCCTGATCGTCGCCGAACCCGAAGAACAACGCGTCGCACTAGACCGCCTCCTCTGGTCCTACGCGCCCGAGAGCTTCCTCCCCCACGCCCAGGCCGGCAGCGCCGACGACACAGTCCAACCCATTCTAATCGCAGAAGAAATAACCGAAGCCGCCCCCGCCAACGCCGCCCGCAACGTCGCGGTAGTAGATGGTCGTTGGCGTGACCTTATCCTGACCTTTGACCGCGCCTTCCACATCTTCGATGACGAAGCCATCCGCGAAGCCCGCCTCGCCTGGAAAGCGCTCGCCGACCGCGAGGGCGTCGAACGCCGCTACTGGAAGCAGAACGACTCCGGCCGTTGGGAACAAGCTGCCTAGGTTGCTTTAGCGCCGTCCCCCGCCTAAGCGCCGCGCATCCAATTACCGTCAACACAGGAGCCCGTGACCATCATGGCCGCGAACCGTACCTTTTCGATCATCAAGCCCGATGCAACCCGCCGCAACCTGACCGGTGCAGTCACCAAGATGCTCGAGGAAGCCGGCCTGCGCGTCATCGCTTCGAAGCGCATCCAGATGACCCGCGAGCAGGCCGAAGGCTTCTACGCGGTCCACAAGGAGCGTCCGTTCTTCGGTGAGCTGGTCTCGTTCATGATCTCCGGCCCGGTCGTCGTCCAGGTTCTCGAAGGCGAGAACGCAATGCAGCGCAACCGCGACATCATGGGCGCCACCAACCCCGCCAACGCAGAGCCCGGCACGATCCGCAAGGAACTCGCCGAGTCGATCGAAGCGAACTCGGTGCACGGTTCGGATTCGGACGAGAACGCCGAGATCGAGATCGCCTATTTCTTCAAGCCCGAAGAAATCGTCGGCTGATGGCCTGGCGGTTGCGACGGGCAGGGCCGGCGACGCGCCCGCGCTGTCGCTCGTCGCATCCGCCACGTTCCTCGAAACCTATGCGACCGTGCTGTCAGGCGCCGACATCGTCGCCCATTGCACGCGCAACAACAGCATCGCCGCGTTCGAGACGTGGCTGGCCGATCCTGCGACGATCGTGACGCTCGCGGAATACGAGCCCGGCCATGCGCTGATCGGCTACACCGTGCTGACCGCGCCGGACTTCCCGATCAAACCCGGCTCAGCGGACATAGAACTCCGCCGCATCTACCTGATGAAACAGGCCCAAGGCTCAGGGCTAGGCGCTGCCCTGATGGCCCGCGCCCTTGAAGACTCTGCCGTGGCAGGCCGCACCCGTGTCCTGCTAGGCGTATGGGACCAGAACACCCGAGCCCGAACCTTCTACGAACGCCATGGCTTCGCAGTAATCGGCACCCGCCAGTTCACAGTCGGCACCACCCTCCACGACGACCCGGTCTACGCGCGGACGGTGTGATAGGGGCAAAGGGCAATTACCGCCTCCTTGTTCTCCCGCGAAGGCGGGAGCCCAGTCTGGACCCCCGCCTTCGCGGGGGAACAAGCTGCACTTCGTTTCCAAGAGCGCAGCTTACGCCGCCGGCTTCTCTTTCGCCCAGATCGCATCAAGCCTAGCCTGATCCCCACCACGCTGCCGAACCCGCAGCCCCTGCAACGTCAGCGAACGTCCCGACAGAAACTCGCCCGCCTTCGTCTGCCAGATCACGTCGTAAATTCCGCTAGCCGACCGCGTGGCATCGCCATCGGTATAGTTCACCGTAATGAACACCGGCAGCCGTCCAGCCTGATCGTCCGCGCCACCATCGGTCGCCTTCAGCAGCGCCTTCTCGAACCAACTCCGCTGGATCTGATCGGTCAGCGCATCCTGCCGCCCAATGCCCAAGGCCGAAGGAAACGCCACGGTCGCATCCTGGATTTCGTGCTTCTCATCGCGCAGCAGCATCAGCGAGTCGCCCTTCTCAGCCGCCACCGCGCGGATTTCGAAACGCTGGTCCTTCCGCGCCTCGCTAGCCCGCGCGCTCGCCTTTTCGGCGTTATCGGCGCTGCGTTCGGACCAGTTGCTCCACAAGGTCAGGGCCGCGATCAGCACGCCAGCTACGGCTAGCACCTCGGCCAGAGTAACCCAGCGCCGCCGCGTCGCCGCAGCCTCGCGGCGCTCGGTCGGAGTCTCGTTGGTCATCGCGTCACGAACTCCGCCAACGTTCTCGGATATAGCGCATGTTCCGCCGCCAGCACGCGTGCCGCAAGCGCATCCGCATCGTCGCCGGCAAGGATCGGCACCTCGGCCTGCCCCAGCACCACGCCGCCATCCAGCTCCTCAGTCACGACATGCACCGAACACCCGCCGACCGCATCGCCCGCCGCGATCGCCCGCGCATGCGTGTCGAGGCCCTTGTACTTGGGCAGCAGCGACGGATGGATATTGACGATCCGATCGCGCCACGCCGCGACGAATCCGTCCGACAGCAACCGCATATAGCCGGCCAGCGCAACGATCTCGACACCAGCCTCGCGCAACGCCGCGTCGATCGCCGCCTCGTAGGCAGGCTTGCCCAGACCCTTGGGCGACAGCGCAAACGTCGCCACACCCTCCGACCGCGCCCACTCAAGCCCCGCCGCGTCCGGTTTGTCAGACGCCACCAGCGCGATCTCGTACGGACACTCCGCCGCGCGCGACGCGCCGACCAGCGCCATCATGTTCGATCCGCGCCCGGAGATCAGCACGCCGACCCGTCTCTTCTCAGCCATGCGTCGCGGTCCAGTCCTCGCGTGCGCTCCACGTGCCCGCCGACCCACGCACCGTACAGCCGTGCGTCCCGGTCTCGATCCGCCCGATCGTGAACACCGTCTCATGCGCCGCTTCGAGCGCCGCGGTTACCGCCTCGGCCTCGTCGGCGCTAACGATCACGACCATGCCGATCCCACAGTTGAACGTCCGCGCCATCTCCTCCGGCTCGATCGTGCCCTGCGCCTGTAGGAACGCCATCAACCGCGACTGCTCCCAGGCATCCGCATCGACCACCGCATGCACACCATCCGGCAACACGCGCGGGATGTTCTCCAGCAGGCCACCGCCCGTAATATGCGCCAGCCCCTTGATCCGCCGCTCGCGCAGCAACGGCAGCAGGCTCGCCACATAAATGCGAGTCGGCGCCATCAGGTGATCGATCAGCAACTTGTCCTGGTCGAACAGCGCAGGGCGATCGAGCTTCCAGCCACGATCGGTGGCCAGCCGGCGGACCAGCGAGAACCCGTTCGAATGCACCCCCGACGACGCCAGCCCGAGCATCACGTCGCCCGCCGCGATCTCGCGCCCGGTCAGCACGTTGGTCCGCTCGACCGCACCGACGCAGAAGCCCGCCAGATCGTAATCGCCGTCTGCATACATGCCCGGCATCTCGGCGGTCTCGCCGCCGATCAGCGCGCAGCCCGCGGTCTTGCACCCCTCCGCAATTGAGGCGACGACGCGCTCGGCGACTGCGGCATCGAGCTTCCCGCTCGCATAATAATCGAGGAAAAACAGCGGCTCGGCACCCTGCACGATCAGGTCGTTGACGCACATCGCAACCAGGTCGACGCCGACGCCCTCATGCCGATCCCACTCGATCGCAAGCTTCAGCTTGGTGCCGACACCATCGTTTGCCGCGACCAGCAGGGGATCGACGAAGCCCGCTGCCTTCAGGTCGAACATGCCGCCGAACCCACCAAGATCGGCATCAGCCCCCGGCCGCCGCGTCGAGCGCGCGAGCGGGGCGATCGCCCGCACCAGCGCGTTGCCCGCGGCGATCGAAACGCCCGCTTGAGCGTAGGTGTAGGAACCCGAAGCGGGAGTGGCGGAGTCTGGCGTATCGGTCATGATCGGTGCTGCTAGCCACATCGCGCTTGGATTTCCACGTCTGCTTCGCCAAAAGGCCCGCTTGATGCGTATCCGTACCCTTCCCACCGCGCTTGCCGGCGCCGCTTTGCTGCTCAGCGGCGGAGCCGTGCTTGCGCAGATCGAGGGCGGCAGCCGAGGCGCAGCCCCGGTCGACAGCGGCAGCGCCTATGAGGTGAGCGGCGTCACCGTCGACGTCGCCGGCAAGACCGCCGACGCCGCACGCTATGGTGGCTGGCGCCTCGCACAGCGCAAGGCTTGGGTGCAATTGTCGAACCGGCTCGGCGGCGGTGGCGGTCTCGTCTCCGACGGCACGCTCGATTCGCTGGTCTCCGGTATCGTGGTCGAGAACGAACAGATCGGCGCGCAGCGCTACATCGCCAAGCTCGGCGTGCTGTTCGACCGCACCCGCGCGGGTTCCGTCCTCGGCATCTCGACCTACGCCGATCGCTCGCAGCCGATGCTCGTCATCCCGGTGCAATATTCGGGCGGTGTCGGCCAATCGTTCGAGCAGAGCACGCAGTGGCAGCAGGCTTGGGCACGCTATCGCACCGGCAACAGCAGCATCGATTACGTCCGCCCCTCCGGCTCCGGCCCCGATGCACTCCTGCTCAACGTCGGCCAGACGCAGCGTCCCGGCCGAGGCTGGTGGCGGACGATCCTCGACCAATATGGCGCGAGCGACGTGCTGAGCCCGGTCGTGAAGCTCTATCGCCAATGGCCCGGCGGTCCGGTGATCGGCGTGTTCGAAGCACGCCACGGCCCCGACAACGATTTGATCGGCCGCTTCACGCTCCGCGTTGGAACGTCCGACGGCCTGCCGCAACTGCTCGACACGGGCGTGAAGCGGATCGACGATCTGTATCAGCAGGCGCGCCGCAACGGTTCGCTCCGCGTCGACTACAGCCTCTCGCCACCGCCCGAGCCGGAAGCCGCGGTCGTCGATGACCTGGCCACCGACGAAACTGCCGACGCGAATACCGCGGTGCTGACCGGCGGCGCGGGCATCTCGATCATCGTCCAGTTCGACACGCCCGCCGCGAACGCCGTATCCTCGACCGAGGCTGCACTCCGCGCGATCCCCGGCGTCCGCTCGGCTGCAACGACCAGCCTTGCGCTAGGCGGCGTCTCGCTGATGCGCGTCGCCTATGATGGCGATCCGTCTGCGCTGAAGACCGCGCTCGAAGCGCGTGGCTATCAGGTCTTCGGTTCCGGCCAGACGATCCGCATCCGCCGGGTTTCCCAACTTCTTCCGCCGGACCTTCCCGCGGATACCGTGACGACAGGGTGAGCGCGACCAAGATGACTCAAATCGCGCTGCCACTCGGGTGGCCGGCGGACCCTCGCGACGACGCCTTCCTGGTTACCCCATCGAACTCGCGGGCCGTCCACACGCTGGAGCATACGGCCACCTGGCCCGTCATGACTGCCATTCTCACCGGCCCGCGCAAATCGGGCCGCAGCCTGCTCGCGCGGATCTTCGCGGCGAAGAGCGGCGGCACGATCATCGACGATGCCGAACGCGTGCCCGAGGCGCAGCTGTTCCACGCCTGGAACCGCGCGCAGGAGGAGCACAGGCCACTCCTTATCGTTGCCGACGCAGCGCCGCCCGAGTGGAAGGTCAAGCTCCCCGACCTCCGCTCGCGCCTCGCGGCCAGCCCGATCGCCGCGATCGGCGCGCCCGACGACGAGCTCATGCGGCTGCTGCTCGCGCACCTGTTCGAGCGCCGCAGCCTCGATGCACGGCCCGATCTGATCGACTGGCTGGCCACGCGAATCGAGCGCAGTCATATTACCGTAACGCGAACCGTCGATGCGCTCGATCAGGAGGCGATGGAACGTCGCAAGCGCTTGTCCATTCCTCTAGCACGAACCACACTCACCGAAGCCGGGCTGATCCTCCGGCCGCAACTCGCTCTCGACCTCCCGCTCTTCACGCCACCATAAGACCCCAGAGGCCCGATGAACCGTCCAGCACATATCGTCCGCCAATCGGAAGACGACGACGATCCCATCGGCGCAGAGCCGAACGACCGGTATTTCAACCGCGAACTCTCCTGGCTGGCGTTCAACCGCCGCGTGCTGGAGGAGGCGTGCAACCCCGCGCACCCGCTGCTGGAGCGGCTCCGCTTCCTGTCGATCTCGGGCTCGAACCTCGACGAGTTCTTCATGGTCCGCGTCGCCGGCCTCAAGGGCCAGCAAACGCAGGACGTCGATCGGCGTTCGGCCGATGGACTCACCGCGGGCCAGCAGCTGACCGCGATCATCCGCGAGGCCGATGCGCTGATGGCCAGCCAGCAGGCGGTATGGGGTGATCTCCGCGTGCTGCTAGACGAGGCGGGGTTGTTCGCGCTGCGGCGTGAAGCGGTCGAGGGCGAAGCCGACGAATGGCTGGAAACGCACTTCCGCGATCAGATCTTCCCGATCCTGACCCCGCAGGCGCTCGATCCCGCGCACCCGTTCCCGTTCATCCCGAACCGCGGCCTGTCGGTGATCTTCGACCTCGTCCGCCGTTCGGATAACGAGCCGGTCCGCGAACTGGTCATGCTCCCGCACACGATGACGCGCTTCGTCCGTCTCCCCGGCGAGCCCGCGCGCTACATCTCGATCGAATCGATCCTGAAGCGGTTCGCGCCGGTCCTCTTCCCCGGCTACGAAGTTCTCGCCGCCGCCAGCTTCCGCGTCCTGCGCGACAGCGACATGGAGATAGAGGAAGAGGCGGAGGACCTCGTCCGCTACTTCGCCAACGCGATCAAGCGCCGCCGCCGGGGCCGCGTGATTCGCCTTGAACTCGAAACCGGTATCCCCGATGTGCTCGCCGCGGTCCTCAAGGACGAACTCGGCGGCGCGGACGCGATCATCACCGAGAGCGGCAATTTGCTCGGCATCGTCGATCTCGACGGCTTGGTCGACGAAGATCGCCCCGACCTCAAATTCCCGCCCTTCACGCCGCGCTTTCCCGAGCGAATCCGCGAATTCGGCGGCGACTGCTTCGCGGCGATCAAGGCTAAGGACATCGTCGTCCACCACCCGTACGAGACGTTCGAAGTGGTGCTCGCCTTCCTCAAACAGGCGGCGAACGATCCCGACGTCGTGGCGATCAAGCAGACGCTCTACCGCGCCGGCAAGCAGCCCGCGGTCATCAACGCGCTCATCACCGCGGCCGAAGCGGGCAAGTCCGTCACTGCCGTCGTCGAGTTGAAGGCGCGGTTCGACGAAGAACAGAACATGGTCTGGGCCTCCGCATTGGAGCGTGCGGGCGTTCAGGTCGTCTACGGGTTCATCGACTGGAAGACGCACGCGAAGGTCTCGCTGGTCGTCCGCCGCGAAGGCCCGGCGTTCCGCACCTACTGCCATTTCGGCACCGGCAATTATCACCCGGTCACCGCCAAGATTTACACCGACCTCAGCTTCTTCACCGCCGATGCCGCGGTCGGGCGCGATGCGGCGCAGATGTTCAATTACATCACCGGCTATGTCGAGCCGACCGACATGGCGAAGGTCAGTCTCAGCCCGCGCGACCTGCGCCAGAACCTGATGAACCTGATCGACGTCGAGATTGCCAATGCGCGCGCCGGCAAACAGGCGGGCGTCTGGGCGAAGATGAACTCGCTGGTCGACCCGGCGGTGATCGAGAAGCTCTACGAGGCGAGCGGGGCAGGGGTCGAGATCGACCTCATCATCCGCGGCATCTGCTGCCTGCGTCCCGGCGTGCCCGGTCTGTCCGAGACGATCCGCGTGAAATCGGTGATCGGCCGGTTCCTGGAGCACAGCCGGATCTGGGCGTTCGGCAACGGCAAGGCGCTGCCCAATGACGGCGCGAAGCTGTTCATCTCGTCGGCCGACTGGATGCCGCGCAATTTCGACCGCCGCGTCGAATATATGCTGCCGATCCTCAACCCGACCGTCCACGACCAGATCCTCGATCAGGTCATGGTCGCGAACCTGATCGACAACGAGCAAAGTTGGGAGCTAGGCCCCGACGGCGAATATAGCCGTGTCGATCCCGGCGACCGCCCGTTCAACCTGCATCGGTATTTCATGACCAACCCGTCACTCTCCGGCCGCGGCGCCTCGCTCGCGACCAGCAACGCCGTGCCGACTCTGTCGCTTCGGCGAAAACGATGAGCGTCACGAATATCCTGTTCGGCAATTCGCCCCCCAAGTCTGAGACCGACGATCATCCGCGTACGGGGATCATCGATATCGGCTCGAACTCGATCCGCCTGGTCGTGTATCAAGGGCCACCACGGTTGCCCGCGATCCGGTTCAACGAGAAGGTACTGGCGGGGCTCGGGCGCGGTCTGGCGGCAACGGGTGCGATCGAGAAGTCGGCCTTAAAGACCGCGCGGGTCGCGCTGGCGCGGTTCGCTGCGGTGGCCAAGGAAATGGAGTGCTCGACGCTCCGTACGGTCGCTACGGCGGCGGTACGCGATGCGAAGAACGGCGGCGAACTCATTGCGGCGGCTGAACAACTCGGCCTCAAGGTCGAGACGCTGTCGGGCGAGCAGGAGGCCAGTGCGGCTGGCTATGGTGTACTCTCGGCAATCCCCGAAGCAGACGGCATCGTCGGCGATCTCGGCGGCGGCAGTCTCGAACTCGTCCGCGTCCGTCGCGGCAAGATCGAGGACCGCGTCTCGTTCCCGCTCGGCGTCCTGCGGATCGGTCCCATCCGTGCGAAGCGTGGCAAGGTGCTCGCCCGCTACGTCGCGCGTCTGGTGCGCGACGCTGGGTGGACCGCGAAGGGGCAGGGGCTTCCGTTGTATCTCGTCGGCGGATCGTGGCGCGCGCTGGCGCGGCTCGACATGGAGTTGTCGGATTATCCGCTGCCGATCATCCACCAATATTCGATGTCCGCCGCGACGATCACCCGCCTCAGCCGGACCATCCCGCAACTGTCCAAGCCCCGCCTGAAGGCCATTCCTGGGCTCTCCTCGGGCCGCACGGCAACGCTCGCCGATGCCGCAGCGCTTCTTGGCGTACTGATGCGGCAGCTCGGTAGCAGGACCACGGTCGTGTCCGCCTATGGCCTCCGCGAAGGTCTTCTCTACGAAGGGCTCAAGCCCGCAGACCGCGTGCTCGACCCGCTGATCGTCGCCGCGCGCGAGGAAGGTCGCCTGCTCGGCCGTTTCCCCGAGCACGGCGACCTCCTCGATCGCTGGATCGCACCGCTGTTCGCCACCGAGCCGCCCGCAATGGCCCGCATCCGCCACACGGCATGCCTGCTCGCGGACGTAGGCTGGCGCGCCAACCCCGAGTTCCGCGCCGAACGTGGCGTAGAGGTCGCGCTGCACGGCAATTGGGTCGCGATCGACGCGCCGGGCCGGGGAATGCTGGCGCAGGCCCTTTATACGAGCCTGGGCGGCGACTTGGCGGCAGCGGATCCGGTAGGACGGTTGGCACCGCCGGCCGCGGTGAAGAGCGCAACGGCCTGGGGCTTGGCGATGCGTCTAGGCCAGCGCATGAGCGGCGGCCTTGCCGGTCCGCTGAAGCGGTCCAGCCTTTCTGACGACGGCGTGTCTTTGACGCTGACGCTACGCCCAGACGACCGCGGTCTCTACGGAGAAGCCGTTGAACGACGTCACACCGCACTCGCGACAGCCTTGGGCCGCAAACCATTGCTGGCTCTTGCCTAGGACGGATCGACATTCAGGCTGAGCTGAGAAATCTGACCTAATCTTCCGTCATGCCGGGCTTGTTCCGGCATCCACGGTGCCGCAAAAATCGAAAAAACTTGGACAGCGGAACCGTGGCCCCCGGACCAGGTCCGGGGTGACGGAGCAATTTCGGAGTCGCTGTGACCCTATAATGCCGAACGTCGATCCGACGCGGTAAGCGCCGGAAAATTCAGGCGCAGGTAAACCGCTCGATCCGGCCCTTCGCGTCGACATAAACGTTCAGTCGATCGGACCGGAAGTCCATCGTGACGGCCGTGTTCGGCGCGATCCAGCGCAGCGTACGCGTACCCGACCGCGTCTGCATCACGTCCGCCCGGGCATCACTCGCCCGCTTGCCGACCAGATCGCCCAGCGAGTCGGCATTGCAGGCGGCCGCGACCGGCGAAGCGGCAGGCGTCTCGCCGCGCATCTCGACCGGCGTACACGCCGCCGACGCCAGCAACGCCGCAACCAGGACGATCCTCATGCGGCATCCTCCGTACGCGTCATCTTCAACTTGCCGCCAATGACCGCAAACGCCAGTCGCCCCTCGACGAGATCGAGCGCATCGCGCCCGAACTGATCGAACCGCCAGCCCTCCAGCATCGGCAGTCCGGTCCGTACACCCGCCGCCAAGGCCTCGAGCTCGTCCGTCCGCGCAAGAAGTTTCGACGCGACATCAATGTCTCGCGATCGGATCTTGAGCAGCAGCTTGAGCAGATCCGCTACCAGAGAACCCTCCTTGCCGAGCCCCGGCTTGCGATCGTCGCGCGGCGGCAGCTCGTCCTCGCCGAGCGGCTGCGCACCCTCGATCGCCTCCATCAGGCGGCCACCGATGTCGTTGCCCGCCCATGTCGCCGACAACCCGCGAACCCGCGCGAGGTCGGCCTGCTTCTTCGGCGGATGCCCCGCCATGTCGCCCAGCGTCTCGTCCTTGACGATCCGACCGCGCGGCAAATCCTTCGCCTGCGCCTCCAGCTCGCGCCACCGCGCCAGCGCCTTCAGCCGTCCCAGCACCTCAGGCTTGCGCCCGGAAATCCGCACGCGCTTCCACGCCAGGTCGGGATCGTTCGCGTAATTGGCGATATCGCCGAGCCGCTCCATCTCCTGGTCGAGCCACACGCCGCGCCCCGTCTTGCGCAACCGCTCCAGCATCTTCGGGAAGATTTTCGACAGATGCGTCACGTCGCCGATCGCATATTCGATCTGCCGCGCATCCAGCGGCCGGCGCGCCCAGTCGGTAAACCGCGCACCCTTGTCGACCGCGATGCCCAGCCAGCTGTCGACGAGGTTGGAATAGCCGATCTGCTCGCCCTGGCCGAGCGCCATCGCCGCGACCTGCGTGTCGAACAGCGGGAAGGGGGTCTTGCCGGTGAGGTTGTAGACGATTTCGATGTCCTGGCCGCCGGCATGGACGACCTTCAGCACGTCGTGATTCTCGACGAGCAGGTCAAGCAGCGGCTTCAGGTCAATGCCCGGCGCCATCGGGTCGATCGCCGCGGCTTCTTTGTCGTCGGCAATCTGGATCAGGCAGAGTTCTGGGTAATAGGTGCTCTCGCGCATGAATTCGGTGTCGACGCACACATAGTCGGCGTCGGCCATGCGCGCGCACAGATTGGCGAGCGAGGCACTGTCGGAGATAAGCGGGTGGATATGCATCGGAACGCCATAGCGAGGGTCCCCCCCGTTGACAAAGGGCGGGTTGACAAAGGTGACGAGTAAAGGGAAGCGCGCGGCATCCAATTAGCCGTCATCCCAGCGAAAGCTGGGATCTCCCGTCGCAGGGCGCACCCTTGCCGCACGAGATCCCAGCTTTCGCCCGGATGACGTAGACTCGAGAAGACCCATCATGCACGCCTATCGCACCCACAACTGCGCCGCCCTCCGCCCCGAACAGGTCGGCGAAGAGGTCCGCGTCTCCGGCTGGGTCCACAAGAAGCGCGATCACGGCGACCTCGTCTTTATCGATCTGCGCGATCACTACGGCATCACGCAGATCGTCACCGACGTGTCGGGCCCTGTCTTCAAGGTCATCGAAGGCCTGAAGAGCGAAAGCGTCGTCACGATCACCGGCAAGGTCACCGCACGAGCGCCCGAAGCCGTCAACCCGAACCTCCCGACCGGCGGTATCGAGATTCGGGCAACCGCCGCGACCGTCCAGTCGATGGCCGGCGAACTGCCGATGCCAGTCGCGGGCGAGGCCGAATATCCCGAGGACATCCGCCTGCGCTATCGCTACCTCGATCTGCGTCGCGAGCGGCTCCACGCCAACATCATGCTTCGCAGCCAGGTGATAACATCGCTGCGCAACCGCATGAATTCGCAAGGCTTCACCGAATTCCAGACGCCGATCCTGACCGCGTCGTCGCCCGAGGGTGCGCGCGATTATCTGGTGCCGAGCCGCGTCCATCCGGGCAAGTTCTACGCTCTCCCGCAGGCACCGCAGATGTTCAAGCAGCTGCTGATGGTCGCCGGCTTCGATCGCTATTTCCAAATCGCGCCCTGCTTCCGCGACGAGGATGCGCGCGCCGATCGTAGCCCTGGCGAATTCTACCAGCTCGATTTCGAGATGAGCTTCGTCACGCAGGACGACGTGTTCGCCGCGATCGAGCCCGTCCTCCACGGCGTGTTCGAGGAGTTCGCCGATTGGCAGGGAAAGGGTCGCCAGGTCTCCGCCCTCCCGTTCAAGCGCATCCCGTACCGCGAATCGATGCTCAAATACGGCAGCGACAAGCCCGACCTGCGCAACCCGATCCTGATCCACGACGTCGGCCATCACTTCGTTGATTCGGGCTTCGGCCTGTTCGCCGGAATCGTCGCAGGCGGTGACGTGGTCCGCGCGATCCCCGCACCGAACACCGCCGACAAGAGCCGCAAATTCTTCACCGACATGAACGACTGGGCGCGCGCCGAGGGTCATGCCGGGCTCGGCTACATCACGCAGAAGAACGGCGAACTCGGCGGCCCGATCGCCAAGAACCACGGCGAGGAAGCCACCCGGAAGCTGATCGCCGAGATGGGCCTAGGCCCGAACGACGGCATCTTCTTCGCCGCCGGCAAGGAACTGCCCGCCTCCAAGCTCGCCGGGGCGGCGCGTGCGCGGATCGGTGCAGACTTGGGGCTCATCGACGAGAACCGCTTCGAATTCTGCTGGATCGTCGACTTCCCGATGTTCGAATATGACGAGGACGCGAAGAAGGTCGACTTCAGCCACAACCCGTTCTCGATGCCGCAGGGCGAGATGGACGCGCTGGAGAACAAGGATCCGCTCGATATCTTGGCGTACCAGTACGACATCGTCTGCAACGGCGTCGAGCTGTCGTCGGGCGCGATCCGGAACCACCGTCCCGAGATCATGTACAAGGCGTTCGAGATCGCCGGCTACACGCAGGCCGATGTCGACACGAACTTCGCGGGCATGATCAACGCGTTCAAGGTCGGCGCGCCGCCGCATGGTGGTTCGGCGCCGGGGATCGACCGGATGGTGATGCTGCTCGCGGGCGAACCGAACATCCGCGAGGTCGTGCTGTTCCCGATGAACCAGAAGGCCGAAGACCTGATGATGGGCGCGCCGAGCCCGGTCAGTGCCAAGCAGCTGAAGGAACTCAACATCCGGTTGACGGTGGATGGCCCCAAGGATCCGGCCAAGGTCGTCGCGCCGAACGCGGGGTGATGGCCTAAGGCCCTCTCCCCGCCGGGGAGAGGGCAGCTCGCGAAGCGAGCGAGGGTGAGGGCACGTTGGGACACGAGCGCGTGCCCTCACCCTCCCACCCGCAAGGGCGGCCGGGCCCCTCCCTCTCCCCGATGGGAGAGGGATAGACGTTATCCCCCACCGCTTTCCCCACCCCCTCAACCATGCAAATACGCGTGGAGGGTAAGGGGTTGGCATGCTCGAAGATCAGATGACACCGGCCGCACCGCCCACCCTCGTCCGCAGCCTAGGCGTCACGGGCGTCCTGTTCCTCACCCTCTCGGTCGCAACCCCCGCGTCATCGGTGTTCGTCATCGTCCCCGGCATGCTCCAGGTCGCCGGCACCGGCGCAGTCTGGGCAACGCTCATCGCCGGCCTCGTCTGCGTCGCCACCGCCTTCGTCTACGCCGAACTCTCCTCGGCATGGCCGGTCGCAGGCGGCGAGTATGTCGCAGTCCAGCAGACGCTCGGACCGATGGCAGGCTTCGTCATGCTCGGCGTCAACGTCTTCAACAACCTGCTCTTCCCGCCGGTCGCAGGGCTCGGCGTCAGCGCGGTGCTCGGCACGCTCATCCCCGGACTCCCAAATCCCCATAGCGATCGCGGTCGTCGCAGGATCGACCTTGGTCGCGATCCTCCAGATCCGGGTCAACGCCTGGCTCACCGGTCTCTTCCTGCTGGTCGAGGTCATCGCGATCGTCGCCGTCGTCTGGCTCGGGTTCGCCGACACCGTCCGCCCGGTCGGCGACCTGTTGCTCCATCCGGTCATGCCGCAAGCCGGTGCGCTCGTCCCCGCATCCGCCGCCTCGATCGGCCTTGCCACCTCGATCGCGATCTTCGCGCTCAACGGGTACGGCGCAGCGGTGTATTTCGGCGAGGAAATGCTCGACGCCCCCCGGTTGATCGCGCGCGCGATCATGGCGTCGCTCGCGCTGACGCTCCTCTTCGAAGGCCTGCCGATCGTCGCGGTCCTGGTCGGCGCCCCCGATCTCCACGCCACCCTTACTGCGGACGACCCGTTCGGCCTGCTGGTCGCCTTGCGCAGCGGCTCGACAATGGCGGACTGGATCTCGGTCGGCGTGGTCGTCGCGATCGTCAACGCGGTGATCGCCTGCATCCTCGCCTGCGCGCGGTTCTTCTACGGCACTGCGCGCGACGGATCCTGGGGCCGCCCGCTCGATCAGTGGATGGTGCAGGTCCATCCGAAGTTCGGCTCGCCCTGGATAGGTACGCTGCTCGTCGGCGGGTTCGGGATCGTCGCGTGCTTCCTCCCACTCCGGTTGCTGCTGGTCCTCAGCGGCACCGGCCTCGTCGCGATCTATGCCGGCATCTGCGTCGCGGCGATGGTCGGCAGGCGAACCGGCAAGACCGCCCACGCGCCGTACCAGATGCCGCTCTATCCGCTTGCCCCGGTCGTGACGCTGCTCGCGCTCGGCTATGTCTGCTGGACGAATTGGTTGGATTTGGAGGAAGGACGTCCCGGCCTGATCATGACCGCAGCCGAAATCCTGCTCTCGATCGCCTATTATGGGTTGGTCCTGCGTCGACGCGGGCCTTGGGACGTTCAGATTCCGACAGCTACGGAGCGCAATGCATGACGATACATCTGGCCGACCACGAAGCCGGCGACGAGTATGATGGCAAGTACAAGCACGACCTCGCTACACTTCAGGAGCGCCTCGAACATATCCAGGTCGCGCACATCGTCGCGGGCAAGCGCGCGATTGTGATGTTCGAGGGCTGGGACGCGGCGGGGAAGGGCGGTATCATCCAGCGGCTCTCTGCCGAATGGGATCCACGCAACTACGAAGTATGGCCGATCGCCGCACCGACCCGGGAAGAACAGGCGCGCCATTTCCTTTGGCGCTTCTGGAAACGCCTGCCGGCCGACGGCAATGTCGCGGTCTTCGATCGTAGCTGGTACGGCCGTGTACTCGTCGAGCGCGTCGAGGGGTTTGCGAGCGAATCCGAATGGCAGCGCGGCTATGACGAGATCAACGCGTTCGAGGCGCAGCAGGTCGAGAGCGGCACGACGCTGATCAAGCTGTTCATTCACACCACGCAGAAAGAGCAGGACCGGCGATTGAAGGCGCGGCTCAACGATCCTTGGAAGCATTGGAAGACAGGGCTCGACGATTTCCACAACCGGTCGCGGCGCAAAGACTATCTCGAAGCGATGGCCGAAATGTTCGCGCGTACGGACACCGCGGCCGCGCCGTGGACGGTGATCGACGGCAACGACAAGAAAGCGGCTCGGATTGCGGCCTTGACGCTGATTGCCGACCGCCTCGAAGCCGGCGTCTCGATGACCCCGCCGCCAATGGATCCCGCCGTCGTCAAAGTCGCGAACAAGGCTCTCGGCCTGTAATTCTCGGGCTGTAATCATGCGTGCGTTCGGGGTTCCGGGCAACCGGAGCCCCGCCGTGGCGATGTGCGGCACGATCACCCGCAATCGGTCAATGAACAAACCGATGATATCGCCCACGTAACCGCATGTATGTTGTCTCGGGTAGCAGGGATCGCTATCTCGCGCTCATGAACGAGATGACCCCGATCGCCATACCGCGCGCGCGCAAGCCCGACTGGATCCGCGTCAAGGCGCCGACCTCCGCCGGTTTCGCCAAAACGCGCGAACTGATGCGATCGAAAAGCCTGACCACGGTGTGCGAAGAGGCTGCATGCCCGAACATCGGCGAGTGCTGGTCGAAGAAGCACGCGACCGTCATGATCCTTGGCGACACCTGCACGCGGGCTTGCGCGTTCTGCAACGTGAAGACTGGCATGCCGCGCGCGGTCGATCGGATGGAGCCGCAGAACGTCGCCGATGCGGCGGCGCAGATGGGTCTCAACCACATCGTCATCACCTCGGTCGATCGCGACGATCTTCCGGACGGCGGCGCGTCGCAGTTCGTCAAGGTGATCCAGGCGATCCGTGCGTCGAACCCGACGACGACGATCGAGATCCTGACTCCAGACTTCCGTAACAAGGCGCAAGCCGCGATCGAGTCGATCGTCGAGGCGCGGCCCGACGTCTACAACCACAATCTCGAAACCGTCCCGCGGCTCTACCCGACAATCCGCCCCGGCGCGCGCTACTATGCATCGCTGCGGCTGCTTGAGAGCGTAAAGAAGCACGATCCGTCGATCTTCACCAAGTCCGGCGTGATGCTCGGGCTAGGCGAGGAGCGACTGGAGATCCACCAGGTGATGGACGACATGCGCTGTGCCGACATCGATTTCCTGACGATGGGCCAGTATCTCCAGCCGACGCCGCGCCATGCGAAGGTCGCCGAGTTCGTGCCGCCCAAGGCGTTCGATGCCTATGCCTCGATCGCGCGCGCGAAGGGCTTCCTGCTGGTCGCATCGTCGCCGCTGACCCGGTCGAGCTATCACGCGGGCGACGATTTCGAACGGTTGCGTGCGAACCGGGATGCCAAGCTGGGCGTCGCGCGCATCTGATGCCGAAGCATTCGGAAACGCGCCATTTGCCCTATACGCCTGAGCAGATGTTCGACCTGGTCGCCGATGTCGGCCGCTATGCCGAGTTCCTGCCCTGGGTCAGCGCGATGCGGGTACGCTCGAACAGCGAGACGGAAACGCTCGCCGACATGATCGTCGGCTTCAAGGGCCTGCGCGAGACGTTCACGTCGCGCGTGCAGAAGGTCCGGCCGAGCGAACTCAACGTCGATTATGTCGATGGTCCGCTGAAATATCTGCGCAACGAATGGCATTTCCGGCCTGAGCCACAGGGCTGCGCGGTCGATTTCACGGTAGACTTCGCCTTCAAGAACCGGATGTTCGAGATGATCGCAGGCCAGGTGTTCGGTGCCGCGCTACGGAAGATGATCGGCGCGTTCGAGACCCGCGCTGCAGAACTTTATGGGGCCGATGCGTCCGGCAGCAAGAGTTCGAGCGCGCACAACGCGGCCTGAAGCCGGATTCCACCCCTGCCGAGATCGCCGAAGTCCTTGCGATCGGCGTGGACGTCGGACGGGTCGCGACCCTTTTCCGCGCGGCCGAACACCACGGTGCCGACCGGCTTCTTGAGCGATCCGCCACCGGGGCCAGCGACGCCGGTGATCGCGACGGCGATGTCGGCGCCGGATTGTTTCAATGCCGCCTGCGCCATGCTCCAGGCGACCGCGATCGACACCGCGCCGAAAGTTTCGAGCACATCCGAACTGATCTTCAGCACGCCGAGCTTCGCGGCGTTGGAATAGGTGACGAAGCCGACCTCGAACACGTCCGATGAGCCGGGGATCTCCGTCAACGCAGCGGCGACGAGGCCGCCGGTGCAACTTTCTGCAACCGCGACCCTGCGGCCGATCGCGCGGTTCTGCTCGACCACTTTGCGCGCGGCGTCGACCAGTTCGGCGGGAAGGATCGTATCCATCAGCGTGTCTCCACCGGGCACAGCAGCATCGCCACCGCGGCGATATCACCGCCGCGCGGCTTCTGAGATTTGAGGTACCGCAACGTCTCCACAACGATGGCAGCGGTGTTGCGGGGCGGCAAGGGTTGAAGCAGCGTCAACATCCGATCGATCGTCCCGCAATCACGCGTCGCGATCCGACCGACGATCTGAGGCACGAGCAACGTCGTCAGCAGTGGTCGCGCAAACTCCGAATCGAGCATCGCGTCCACGGCAGGATCGCTGAGCTTGACGATCGCCGCGCGAGCGGACGGCCAGGCGCGGTCGGACTCGATCTGATACCGATCGATCAGTGCACTCGACTGTCGCCGTATCAGGCTGGCGGCGGGTAGCTGGGCCGCGCAGACACGACCGGTCTCGCGCAGGATGTCCGGCATCGCGACGAGCGTCAGCGATTCAGCCTCGGGCCCGGTAATGCAGCGCGGTTGCGCGACTGCCGGGCTGGCGAGGAGCGCGATCCCGGCTAGCGTTGCCGCAATCTTCACGAGGGCGATCCTGGCACGCGGACGGTTGCAACCGCCTGCGCTGCAATACCTTCGCCGCGGCCGGTGAAGCCGAGGCGTTCGGTCGTGGTCGCCTTGACGCTGACCCTATCGAGCGTAAGCCCGAGCAGGTCGGCGATCCGTGCGGTCATCGCCGCACGGTGCGGACCGATCTTGGGTGCCTCGCACATGATCGTCAGGTCGACGAAATCGATCCGTCCCCGCTTGTCGGCGATCAGCTTCGCTGCATGCTGGAGGAACTGTGCGGAGTCGGCGCCCTTCCACTGCGGATCGCTCGGCGGGAAGTGCGCCCCGATATCGCCTGCCGCGATCGTGCCGAGCAGCGCGTCGGTCAGCGCGTGGAGCGCGACGTCGGCGTCGCTATGCCCCGAAAGGCCCTTGTCGTGCGGGATCAGGACGCCGCCGAGCCAGAGTTCCTCGCCAGTTTCGAGCCGGTGGACGTCGAAGCCCATCGCGGTGCGGGTCTCATACGCGACACGCGCTTCGGCGGCCGCGAAATCTTCTGGGTGCGTGACTTTCTCGAGCATCGCCGAGCCCTGCACCAACGCGACGCCGACGCCAAGTCGCCGCACCATTTGCGCGTCGTCGGTGGCGTCTTCGTCCGCGGGCCAGGCGGCATGCGCGGCACGCAAGGCTTCCGCGGCAAATGCCTGGGGAGTCTGTACCCGGTAGAGGTCCGCGCGAGGCACGATGTCGCCGAGCAGATCATCACCGCGCGCGAGCGTATCGGTCACCGGGAGAACGGGAATAGCTGCGTCCCCGGTCTTCAAGGCGGCAACCAGCGAATCGATGACGGCGGCGGAAAGGAAGGGACGGGCAGCGTCGTGGATCAGAATGTGCGTCGCATCGCCGACCGCCGCGACCCCGTTCGCGACCGACTCGCGCCGGGTGGCACCACCGACGACGATCGTCACATCGCGCCCCAGTGCGTCGACCGCCATGCTCTGCTGTCCTTCGGCTACCACGACGATCGTCTCGGCAATCGCCGGGTGTGCGGCAAACGCGTCATAGGAATACGCGATCATGGGTAGTCCGCCGATCCGAACATATTGCTTGGGAACCGATCCTCCAGCGCGCACGCCGGTTCCGGCGGCGACGATGATCGCGGCGATACGGTGTCCCTGTGTCATCCTCGCGACCTAGCGGTTCCCCCCCGCGCTCGCCAGTCTTGCGAAAAACCGCCGGACAGGGTAGGGCGATGCCTCTTTTTCAGGCACATCCATGCGTAACTTGTCCCCTATCCAGATCGGTTCCGTCCGGATCGAAAGCCCTGTCGTGCTCGCGCCGATGACCGGCGTCACCGACATGCCGTTCCGCACGCTGGTGCGACGCTATGGCTCGGGCCTCAACGTCACCGAGATGGTCGCGAGCCAGGCGGCGATCCGCGAGACGCGCCAGTCGTTGCAGAAGGCGGCGTGGGATCGGCTCGAGGAACCGGTGTCGATGCAGTTGATCGGCTGCACCCCGTACGAGATGGGCGAGGCCGCCAAGCTCAGCCAGGATCGCGGCGCCGCGATCATCGATATCAACATGGGCTGCCCGGTGCGGAAAGTCGTCAACGGCGACGCGGGCTCGGCGTTGATGCGCGACACCAAGCTCGCCAGTGCGATCATCGACGCGACGGTCAAAGCCGTCAACGTGCCGGTGACGCTGAAAATGCGAATGGGCTGGTGCCACGACAGCCTCAACGCGCCCGACCTCGCCCGGATTGCCGAGGACCTTGGCGTCAAGCTGATCACCGTTCACGGCCGCACGCGCAACCAGATGTACAAGGGCAATGCCGACTGGGGCTTCGTCCGGAAGGTCAAGGACGCGGTGAGCGTGCCGGTGATCGTCAACGGGGACATCTGCACGATCGAGGACGCCGAGGCGGCGATGGACCAGTCCGGTGCCGATGGGCTGATGATCGGTCGCGGTAGCTATGGCCGTCCGTGGGTGCTCGGTCAGGTCATGGAGTGGTTCGCCAGCGGCCGGCGCATCGAGGACCCGTCGATTACCGAACAATATGACGCGATCGCAGGCCATTACGAGGCGATGCTCGAACATTACGGGATCGAGACCGGCGTCAACATGGCGCGCAAGCATATCGGCTGGTACACCAAGGGGCTGCCCGGATCGGCTGAATTCCGCAACAAGGTGAACCAGGTCCCTGATCCCAAGCAGGTCAAGTCGATGCTCGCCGAGTTCTACGCTCCCTGGCGCGATCTTGCAGCGGCCTGATACCCAGGTCCTTGGGCCATCGCACGCGCGGCCGGGCTTTGCGGAGCTGTTCGCCGCGCTCCCGGTCGCGGTCGTCGTCGTCGATCCAGACCACCGCGTCGCGCATGCCAATGCGCTCGCCGAGCAATTGCTGAATTTGTCCGAGCGGCTGATGATCGGCCAGCCGCTCGACGCGATCATCCCGCCACCCGACGATCCGCGCAACCGCGATGGTCACGGGCTGGCGGTATATGACACCGAGATATCGACCGCACGCGGCGTGAAGATTCGCGTCGATTTCGCCGAGACGCAGATCGCCGATTATCCGGGCTGGCGCGCGATCACGTTGCACGCGGCGGCGACCTCGCGGCTCCTCGGTCACTCTGCGGACCGCGCGGCAGGAGCAAGGGCCGCGGTGGGCGCCGCCGCGATGCTCGCGCACGAGATCAAGAACCCCCTTTCGGGTATCCGGGGCGCGGCGCAATTGCTGGGCGCGGGCGAACTCACCACGCTGATCGTGACGGAGGTCGACCGCATCGCTGCGCTGATCGACCGGATGCAGGATTTCAGCGACACGCGGCCTTTGCCGCTTGCCAGCGAGAACATCTATCCGCTGCTCGGTCATGCCCGCCGGCTTGCGCTGGCCGGGTTCGCACGCGGTATCGCTATCGAGGAACGCTTCGACCCATCGCTCCCGCCGGCGCAGATCAACCGCGACGCGCTTCTCCAGATCATTATAAATCTGCTCAAGAACGCGCGCGAAGCCGTTCGAAACGAACGCGAACCCTGGATCGTCATGACGACCGCTTACCGCCATGGCATCACCGTCAGCTCGGCGCCGGGCAAACCGCGCCTGCCACTGCCGATCGAAATCTGCATCTTCGACAATGGTCCCGGCGCCCCCGCAGACATCGCCGATCACCTGTTCGATCCGTTCGTGTCGGGCCGCCGAGAAGGGCAGGGGCTCGGCCTTGCACTTGTCGACAAGCTCACGCGCGACATGGGCGGGATCGTCCAATACGCCCGCGAAGGAAATCCCGAGATGACCGTCCTTCGCCTGTTGCTGCCAAGGGCCGCATCGTGAGCACCGTCCTGGTCGTAGACGACGACGCCGCGATCCGGACCGTCGTCGCGCAGGCGCTTCGCCGGGCGGGTCATGACGTCACCGCCGCCGACAGCCTGGCGCAACTCGAACGCGCGCTGACAGCCTCGCTCCCGGATGTCCTCATCACCGATGTCATCCTCCCGGACGGCGACGGCATCGACCACGTCCGCAGCGTCGCCGCGCGCTTTCCGCTGCTGCCGATCATCGTCCTTTCCGCACAGAACACGCTGACCACTGCGGTCCGCGCCGCAGAAGTCGGCGCCTATGAATACCTCCCGAAGCCGTTCGACCTCGACGTGCTGGTTCGCGCGGTTGCCGGTGCACTCGCGCGGGGCGGGGTGGTGTCGGAGGACGCGCTGCATGACGCGGATCGCGCGCTGCCGCTTATCGGGCGCTCGGCGGCGATGCAGGACGTGTACCGGATCATCGCACGCGTCGTCTCGAACGACCTGACCGTGCTGATCTCGGGCGAATCGGGCACCGGCAAGGAACTCGTCGCGCGAGCGATCCACGATCTGGGCCCTCGCGGCGCGGCGCCGTTCGTCGCGATCAACATGGCGGCGATCCCGCGTGAACTGATCGAGGCCGAACTGTTCGGGCATGAGCGCGGCGCTTTTACCGGTGCGGCGGCCCGCAACGCCGGTCGATTCGAGCAGGCCTCAGGTGGCACGTTGTTCCTCGACGAGATCGGCGACATGCCGATGGAGGCGCAGACCCGTCTTCTCCGCGTCCTGCAATCGGGCGAGTTCACCAGCGTGGGCGGTGCCCGCACGATTCGTGTCGACGTCCGCATCGTCGCCGCGACCAACCGCGATCTTGCGGCGCAGGTCGCCACCGGGCAGTTCCGCGAAGACCTGTTCTACCGTCTCAATGTGGTGCCGATCGTCCTGCCGCCATTGCGCGAACGCCGTCAGGATGTCGCGTTGCTCGCGCGCCATTTCCTCGATCATGCGGCAGCCCAGGGGCTTCCACGGCGTCAACTCGCGAGTGACGCGATGATCGCGCTCGGCGCGCATGACTGGCCTGGCAACGTCCGCGAGCTCGAAAATCTGATGCGCCGGCTGGCTGTTCTTTCGCGCGACGAGGTGATTGGCGCGGATGCGATCCGGGCGATGATCGGCACGCCGGCGGCGATGGATACGGCCGTCGACATCGATATCGCGCACGCCGTTCGCGCGTTGATTGAGCGGATCGCGCGCGAGAACCCTGCCGCGCTGGATGACGGCACGCTGTATGACCGGATTATCGGTGAGGTCGAACGTCCGCTGATCGAGACGATGCTCGCACGTCATGGCCAGAACCAACTCCGCGCTGCGCGCGCGATGGGGATTAATCGGAACACGCTGCGCAAGCGTCTCGATACGCTCGGCATCAAAGTCGTCGAGACCCGTCCTAATGACGCAGGCTCACGCTGAAACACGCATTATGTGGTTTCAAGGCAACGGTTGACGTTGTACCGAAGCAACGATGATCGCTTCCGCGACGCTACCTATGGACGAAGACGGACCCGCGCATCGGTTCGCGGTGACGCCCGCCGTCGAGCTGCTGGTTCTGGCGGTCGCCATCGCCACTGCGGTTGCAAGCTATTTCATCATTGCCGGCACCGACGCACCGCAGCGCCTGCTCGCCCCCCCGCTGGTCGCGCTCCTCCTCGTCGCCAATCTCGTTCCGGGGATCGCGTTGCTGATGCTGCTCGGACGGCGCGTGGCGATGCGTCGTGCAGCACGATCACCCGTCGGCGGCGGAGGCCGGCTGCACGTCAGGCTAGTCGCGCTGTTCTCGATCGTCGCCGCGGTGCCGATGCTGCTGGTGACGATCTTCGCATCGTTGCTGTTCCAGTACGGGGTGCAGTTCTGGTATTCCGACCAGGCTCGCGGGATGCTCGAAAACGCAACGGCGCTCGCGCAATCCTCCTATGCGCGCCAGTTGAACCGGTGGCAGGAAGCGACCGTGACGATGGCCGCGGACATGTCGGGCTATCTGCGGGAGAAATCGCTCCAGGGCCCCGACTTCTCGGGCTTTTTCCTGCAACAGGTCTATTATCGCAGCCTGTCGGAAGGCGCGTTGTTCAAGGTTACGCCGCAGGGCGACATCCAGACCTTCGCGATCGTCAATCCGTACGAAATCGACTTCGCGCGGCAGGTGACGCCCGCTGCGATCGCCGAGCTGCGCGCGGGCAAGACCGCCGTCGTTACGGTAACCGGAGAGCGTATCCAGACGATCACCATGCTGCCGGGATCTGACGAGCTGTTCCTGTACGCCGGGCGTGTCGAGGATACCAAGCTGCTGTCCGGTCAGACGGTCCGCGCGAACGAGGTTCTGAAGAGTTATCGGTCGCTGCTTGCACGGTCGCGTCGACTGCAATTGACGTTCAACGCGGCGCTTCTGCTGATCTCGCTGCTGATCGTCGGCATTGCCGTGTGGATCGCGCTTGCGGTGGCAGATCGCCTGGTGCGTCCGGTCGGCGAGCTCGTCGCCGCGGCCCGACGGGTCGAGGGGGGCGATCTCACCGCACGCGTGCCTGACCCCCGTAGCCGAGATGAGGTCGGCACGCTTGCGAGGGCGTTCAACCAGATGACCGGCCGTCTTGAGGAACAGAACACCGAACTCGTCACTGCAAACGGCCAGCTTGAAAACCGCCGTGCGCTGATCGAGGCCGTGATGGCGGGCGTATCGGCCGGCGTCATCGCGACGGGCCGCGACCGTACCATCACGATCACCAATGAGTCCGCATCGGGATTGCTCGGTACCGGCGTCGGCAGCGGCAACCTCGTCGGGCGCAAGCTTGTCGACGTTGCGCCCGAACTCGACGCGATGCTCGACAGCGGGGACCGCGAGGCCATCGTCGAGGTAGGGCAGGCGGGTGACGTGCGTACGCTCGCTGTGCGTATTGCCCGCCCGGCGACTGGCCCGATCCTGACCTTCGACGACATCACGCAGCAGTTGCTCGATCAGCGCCGCGCGGCCTGGTCCGACGTCGCGCGCCGGATTGCGCATGAGATCAAGAATCCGTTGACCCCGATCCAGTTGGCGGCGGAACGCCTGCAACGGCGCTACGGTGGCAAGATCGAGATGCAGGACGGCACGTTCTCGCGACTGACCGATACGATCATCCGCCAGGTCGGTGATCTTCGTCGGATGGTCGACGAGTTCTCCTCGTTCGCCCGCATGCCCAAGCCCGTCTTCCGCGAAGAATCGCTGGTCGATGCGGCGCGGCAGGCCCTGTTCCTGCATGAGGTCGCGCATCCGGGTATTGGTTTTCATCTCGTCCAGGACGATCCGGGGCTGACGCTCGTCTGTGATCGCCGCCAGATCGGTCAGGCGCTCACGAACATCGTCAAGAACGCAGTGGAAGCCATTGAGACACGGGGCGAACCGGGTGGCAGTGTGACGATGACATTGACCGAAAGGGAAAATTCGGTGGAGATCGCTGTCGCAGATACGGGTATCGGCCTGCCCGCGGATCGCGACCGGATCGTCGAACCGTACGTGACGACGCGGGCACGAGGCACTGGCCTCGGGCTTGCCATCGTCAAGAAGATCATTGAGGAGCATTGCGGAACGATCGGCTTTTCCGATCGGCCCGGGGGTGGCACGCTCGTCACGATGATCTTCGACGCCAAGGCGCTGGCTGCGCTCGACCAAGGGGCATCGGTACCCGAGTTGGCGGGGGCGGGCCAACTCCACACGATGACCCACAACCGGACATGAATTAATGGCGCTCGATATTCTCGTCGTAGACGACGAACGTGACATCCGTGAACTCGTCGCCGGCGTCCTGGAGGACGAAGGCTATGATACGCGTGACGCTGGCGACAGTGATTCCGCGCTGGAGGCGATTTCCGCGCGTCGCCCGTCGCTGGTGTTACTCGATGTCTGGCTCCAGGGTTCACGCCTGGACGGGCTTGAACTGCTTGATGAGATCAAGCGGCGCGATCCGTCGATCCCGGTGCTGGTGATATCCGGGCACGGCAATCTGGATACGGCCGTCGCCGCGATCCGACGCGGGGCGTCCGACTTTATCGAAAAGCCGTTCGAAGCCGAGCGCCTGCTGCTCATGGTTGCCCGCGCGACCGAGACCGAGCGGCTTCGTCGCGAAGTGGCGACGTTACGCGCTACTGTCGGTCGCGAGACTGATCTCACTGGCAGTTCGGGCTCCATCAACGGCGTGCGCGCGACGCTCAAGCGGGTCGCCGCGACGGGCAGCCGCGTGCTCATCATGGGTGGGGCAGGGGTCGGCAAGGAGGTCGCGGCGCGTCTGCTACACGGCTGGAGCCTGCGGACCGATGCGCCGTTCATCGTCGTCAGCGCGGCACGGATGACGCCGGAACGGGTGGACGAGGAACTGTTCGGTGTCGAGGAGGCGGGCGATCTCGTCCGTCCAGGCCTGTTCGAGCAGGCGCATGGCGGCACGTTGTTTCTCGACGAAATCGCCGACATGCCGATCACGACGCAGGCCCGGATCCTGCGTGCGCTGACCGACCAGAGCTTTACGCGTGTCGGCGGTACACGGGTGGTAAAGGTCGACGTCCGCGTCGTCTCCGCCACCGCGCGCGATCTTGTCTTTGAAATTGCCGAAGGCAGGTTCCGCGAGGACCTGTATTACCGCCTCAACGTCGTACCGGTGACCATCCCGCCGCTATCCGACCGACGCGAGGACATTCCTGCGCTGGTCCAGCATTTCATCGCGCATTACGCCTCCGAACGTCGCGTGCCGACACCGGAAATCGCGGCGGATGCGATGGTTGCGCTGCAATCCTACGATTGGCCGGGAAATGTCCGCCAGCTTCGCAACGTCGTCGAGCGTACGATTATCCTCGCACCCGGCGATCGGATCGGCCGGATCGATCTCGATCTGCTACCGGCCGAAGTGCTGGGCGACCAGGGGGATATCGGTTCTGCCGGATCGACTGCGATCATGGGCTCGCCGTTGCGCGAGGCACGCGAGACGTTCGAGCGCGAATATCTCCGTGTCCAAATTCGACGGTTTTCCGGCAATATCTCACGCACCGCGAGCTTTATCGGTATGGAGCGTTCGGCGCTTCATCGGAAGTTGAAGCTGCTTGGTATCACCGAAACACGCGACGAATAGCGCCGCAATTTGGCCGCCCTCTGGATATAACCGAATGGCGATCATAGATCAGTACCTGCGCCCGGCGATCGGGTGCATCTCCGACGCCGGGAAACGGCGCCTTGCGGGCAAAGTCCCGCCAAAAACAAAGGGTTATCCCATTGGCCGAAAAACCAGGCTCGCTTCAGGATCTCTTCCTGAACGCACTCCGGCGTTCCAAGACGCCCGTCACCATGTTCCTCGTCAAGGGCGTCAAGCTCCAAGGCATCGTCACATGGTTCGATAATTTTTCCGTCCTGCTTCGCCGCGATGGCCAGTCGCAGCTGATCTACAAGCATGCGATCTCGACGATCATGCCTGCTGGGCCCATGGATGTGTCGGCAATCGTCGACGCAGTGGGAGAAAACCAGAAGAAGCATCCGTTGTTGCAGGACATATTCCTCAACGCGGTGCGGAAATCTGAAGACAGCGTGACGATGTTCCTGATCAACGGCGTCATGCTGCAGGGCCAGATAGCGGGCTTCGACCTGTTCTGCATGCTGCTCCAGCGCGAAGGCATGGCACAGCTCGTCTACAAGCACGCAGTCTCGACGATCCAGCCGGCGCGCCCGCTGAACCTTGCCGAAGAACCTACCGACACGGATGAAACGGAGGATGACGATTGAGTAGTGGTTTCGAACGCGACCGGGACGAATTCACGCGCGGCGCGCGCGCGATCGTCGTGCTTCCCGATCAAGGCGATGCGACGCGCGATGTCGATGCGCGTATGGAAGAGACCGCCGGTCTCGCCGCGGCGATTGGCGTGGAGGTGGTCGAACGGATCGCCTACCGTGTGCGACAGGCCAAGCCTGCGACGCTGATCGGGAGCGGGCAGGTCGAACTGCTTGCGACCCAGGTGCGCATGGAAGACGCGGGGCTCGTTGTTTTCGACGCGAGCCTCACACCTATCCAGCAGCGCAATCTGGAAAAAGCGCTCGAAACCAAGGTCATCGATCGCACCGGTCTCATTCTCGAAATCTTCGGCGAACGCGCCGCGACCGCCGAGGGGCGTCTTCAGGTCGAATTGGCGCATCTGGATTACCAGGCCGGTCGGCTGGTGCGGAGTTGGACCCATCTCGAACGCCAGCGTGGCGGCTTCGGCTTCCTTGGAGGTCCTGGTGAAACCCAGATCGAGGCGGATCGTCGCTTGATCCGCGATCGGATGGCGCGTCTGAAACGTGAACTTGAGCAGGTCAGTCGGACCCGTGGCCTGCATCGTGAACGGCGCCAGCGCGCACCGTGGCCGGTGATTGCCTTGGTGGGCTACACCAACGCGGGCAAGTCGACGCTGTTCAACCGGCTGACCGGTGCCGACGTGATGGCCGAGGATCTGCTGTTCGCGACGCTCGATCCGACGTTGCGGCAGATCCAGTTGCCCGGCATCGACAAGGCGATCCTGTCCGATACGGTCGGGTTCGTCTCGGATCTGCCGACGCAACTGGTTGCCGCATTCAAGGCGACGCTGGAGGAGGTCGTGTCCGCCGATCTGCTCGTCCACATCCGTGATATCGCGCATCCCGATACCGAGGCGCAGCGGACGGACGTCGAAACCGTGCTGGCCGAGATCGGCGTGGACGAGAACACGCCGCGGTTCGAGGTTTGGAACAAGCTCGATCTGCTCGATGCCGATGCGCATGAGGAGATTGCAGCGCAGGCGGCACACCGCGACGACGTCGTCGCGATCTCCGCACTGAGTGGGGAAGGGGTGCAGCACCTCATCGAACAGGTTGCTGCGAAACTAACCGGCGCCCACCGGCGCTACAGGATCACGATCGAGGCCAGTGACGGGGCCGGTGCCGCGTGGCTGCATGCTCACGGCGAAGTTCTCGGCAGCGAAAGTGACGAACTTGATACGACCTATGATGTCCGGCTGTCCGAGACCGATTACGACAGGTTCAGCCGCCGCGACGTTTGACCGCCTGCCATAGGGCTTCCTTTCGATCGAGTGTCATGGCGGCAAATGCGTCGCCGCCATCGGCCTCGATCGCACGGAAACGCGCTTCGAATTTGGCGTTACCGGCCCTGAGTGCGGCTTCGGGATCGACTTCGAGATGTCGCGCCCAATTGGTTACGGCGAACAACAGGTCGCCGATCTCTTCTGCTACGGTATCCGAACCCGCCTCGCGGACCTCTTCGATTTCCTCAATTACCTTATCGAGGGGGCCCGCCGCATCGGGCCAGTCGAACCCGACACGTGCCGCCCGCTTCTGCAGTTTCTCCGCGCGAGCCAAGGCGGGCAGGCCGATCGCAACGCCCGCGAGAGCGCTCGGATCGGACTTCTCTGCACGCTCGGTGGCTTTGATCGTTTCCCAACCCGGCGAGGTCGCGGCATCGCCGAAGATGTGCGGATGGCGGCGTTCCATCTTGTTGCTGATCGCGGTGATGACATCGGCCAAGGTAAACGCGCCGGACTCTTCGGCGATGCGGCTGTGGAACACGACTTGCAGCAGGAGGTCGCCGAGTTCATCCTTGAGATCCGCCGGGTCATCGCGCGCAATCGCGTCTGCGACCTCATACGCTTCCTCGATCGTGTAGGGCGCGATCGTCGACCAGGTCTGAACGCGGTCCCATTCGCATCCGTCGAGCGGATCACGTAACCGCGCCATGATGGAGGTGAGCCGTTCAATCATGATGGCACCCATTAATGGCGAGCAAACCCATAGATAACTCAAGATCGATAATATACATTATGTAAAGTCTATCCCTTGATCGGAGTCAGGATGAGCGTGGCGTTCTCGACCCGCCACGATCCCAGCTTAGACAGGAAGTTCATTCCAATGACGTCGGTATCGCCGAACGACGGCGACGTGACGATCCCAAGATCGGTGGTGGTGATCGTACCGATTGTCACGCGCTTAACCGTCGCGGTGCGTGCCGACACATCGCCATTGGCGGTCGCGATGATCACCGGGAACGGACTTTCGCCGTTATCGACTCCGGCGGCCTTCGCCGTGGCCGACGACAGCGCGGTCGTCGTCGCGCCGCTGTCGATCAGCATGCGCCGCCGTACGCCGTCGATATCGACATCGGCCCAGAAATGCCCGTCCTCGGCCATGCGGATCCGCGTTTCGGTGCCGCTGACCTGCTGGTCCGCGAACAAAGTCTTCAGTCCCGACAGCCGGTCCCGCTGGCTGGCGATCAGCAAAGCCGCGGCGAAGATCGCGACCCAGGCCAGAGCCATCTTCAGCACCGGCTTCAGCGGCAGCCGGCGCGCTACCAGCGCGGACAACGGCAGGATCAGCATGACCGCGTACAGCGCGAACTGGGCTGCGCGGTCTCCGGTCATGCGGTCAGGACGAGCCCGTCATAGCCCGGCTCGACCCCGGCCGGGAGTTCATGGCGCAGCGTCGCGTAATCCATCGTGTTATCCATATGGATCAGCGCGGTCCGCTTCGGCGCCAGGCGTTCTACCCAGTTCAGAACGGCCGGCAATTCCATGTGTGTCGGATGCGGACGTCGGCGGAGGGCGTCGACGACCCAGATGTCCAGATCCTGATACAGGCTGACCATGTCGTCCGTCATCACGTTGAAATCGGTTGCATATCCGATGGATACGCCGTCCGCTTCGAACCGAAGGCCTGCGGCGTGGATGCTGCCATGTGGCTGGTCGGTCACGCAAATATCGATCCCACCGATCGTCAGCCGGTCCGGCAGGACCTCGGCGGCGATCGTCGGCGGATAGCCGGGGCGACCGTGAAAGGCGTAGGTGAAGCGCGCATCCAGCGCCGCCAGTGTGAACGGGCGCGCATAGCCGAGGACCGGCGTTCCCGCCGCGTGGAAGAGTTGCCGTAGGTCGTCGATGCCGTGGCAGTGATCGGCGTGGTCGTGTGTCCAGATCACCGCATCGACCCGGTCGATATCGGCTGCCAGCAACTGCTCGCGCATGTCGGGACCGGTGTCGATCAGTATCCGCGTGCCGTTATGCTCGACCAGCGCGGACACACGCGTGCGCCGGTTGCGCGGCTCGTTCGGGTCGCATTCGCCCCAGTCGTTGCCGATCCGCGGCACGCCGGAGGATGTGCCGGAGCCGAGGATCGTGATCTTCACGAAACCGCCCCGGACACCTGCGTCTTGGCGAACAGCGTGTGAAAGTTCTCGGCAGTACGGCGCGACAGTTCCTCGACATTTTCGCCGCGCAAGTTGGCGAGGAACGCTGCGGTATCCGCGACGAAGCCGGGTTCGCCGGTCTTGCCGCGATGCGGAACCGGCGCGAGGAACGGCGCATCGGTCTCGATTAGCAGCCGTTCGATCGGTACTCGAGCGGCGGTCTCCTGCAAGTCACGTGCGTTCTTGAACGTCACGATTCCCGAAATCGAAATATAAAGGCCCATATCCAACGCCTTGTCGGCGAAAGCTCCACTCGCCGTGAAGCAGTGGATGACGCCGGGATAGGCCCCCTTCCCCATTTCCTCGGCCATAATCGCCGCGGTATCGTCCTCGGCATCGCGGGTGTGGACCACAATCGGCAGTCCGGTCTCGCGCGACGCGGCGATGTGAGCGCGAAAGCTGGCCTGCTGGCGCGCGCGATCGGAGGTGTCGCGAAAATAGTCGAGACCGCTCTCGCCAAGGCCGACGACGCGAGGATGCCGGGCGCGCTCGATCAGCTTGGCGGCATCGACGTCGGGATACGCGTCCGCCTCGTTCGGATGGATGCCGATCGTCGCCCACACGTCCGGCTCGCGTTCCGCGGTGGCGACGATATCGTCCCATTCGCTTTCGCGCGTCGAGATGTTGAGCATCGCCGTCACGCCGCGTGCACGGGCGCGTTCGAGCACCGCCTGCTGGTCCTCGACGAGGCCCTTGTAGTTCAGGTGGCAATGGCTGTCGGCGAGCATCAGGCCTCCGCGGGAATTTCGAGACGGGGAAACACGGGCGATGGGGGCGCGATCCGGAAGTCGGAGGCCGCGATGCGATCGTACCAGCTATCGTCGTCGATCGCGGCGTGGTCGCGCTCGGTCGCGCCGATCTGGTCGAGCACCTTCCCGGCGGAGTCCGGCACGACCGGCAGGATCGCGATCGCGAGCATGCGGATCGCGCGAACCAGCGTGCCCAACACCGCGTTCATGCGCTCGGGATCGGTCTTGCGCAGCGCCCAGGGCGCCTGCGCGTCGATATACTGGTTGCACGCGAACACGCCGCGCATCCAGGCCTCGATCCCTTGCGACAAAGCGAGATCGGTGAAGCCCGACTTGAACCCGGCGCAGGCGACGACGACCTCCTCGATCAGCATTCCGTCAGCGTCCTGGACCGTACCCGCCGTAGGAAACTCACCACCCAAGTTCTTGGCGATGAACGACAAGGTCCGCTGCGCGAGGTTGCCGAAGCTGTTCGCCAGCTCGGCATTGACGCGCATCACGATCGCCTCGGGCGAGTAACTGCCGTCCTGACCGAAGCTGACTTCGCGAAGAAAGAAATAGCGCAGTGCATCGACGCCGAACGCATCCGCCAGTGCCATCGGATCGACGACGTTACCGACCGACTTCGACATCTTCTCGCCGCGGGTCAGCAGGAAGCCGTGGCCGAACACGCTCTTCGGTAGCGGAATGCCCGCCGAGAGCAGGAACGCGGGCCAATAGACCGCATGGAAGCGGACGATGTCCTTGCCGATCAGATGGATATCGGCCGGCCAGTATTTCGCCTTGTCGCCGGTCATGTCGGGATAGCCGATTCCGGTCAGATAATTGGTGAGCGCATCGACCCAGACATACATGACGTGCCCCGGGCTGCCCGGCACCGGAACGCCCCAGTCGAAGCTGGTCCGCGAGACCGACAGATCCTTCAGGCCGCCCTCGACGAACCGCATCACTTCGTTGCGGCGGCTCTCAGGACGGATGAAATCGGGGTTGGCGGCGAAGAGATCGAGCAATGGCTGCTGATATTTCGACAGGCGGAAGAACCACGTCTCCTCGGCGGTCCATTCGACCGGCGTGCCCTGCGGCGAGCGGCGATCGTCGCCCTCCCCGGTCAGCTCGGATTCGTCGTAGAACGCCTCGTCACGGACCGAATACCAGCCCTCGTAGCGATCGAGGTACAGATCCCCCGCGTCTGCCATCGCCTGCCATATCGCGGCGCTCGCGGCGTAATGATCCTCGTCAACGGTCCGGATGAAGCGATCATACGAAATGCCAAGACGGTCCGCCATCTCATGGAAATACGACGACATTTCATTCGCGAGTTCGCGCACGGGCATGTCGCGGTCACGCGCGGCCTGGACCATCTTGAGGCCGTGTTCGTCGGTGCCGGTCTGGAACAGCACGTCCCGCCCCGCCTGGCGCTGGAAACGCGCGATCGCATCGGCGGCGACCATCTCGTACGCATGGCCGATATGCGGGCGGCCGTTGGGGTAATGGATTGCGGTGGTGATATAGAAAGGGTCGGCCATGCCGCGCTCCTAGAGCATCGTCCCGATCAGGTGAAGCCTGCGCGGCCCGATCACTGGCGTAATGTCGCGACGATACCGCCCATCTCGAACACGGTCGCCTGCGCATCGAGCGACAGGCCTATCGCAGCGCCGGCGAGCTCGCGCGCGGCTGCATGAGCGTCGAGCGCAGATCGCAGCGCCGCCCCTGACCGGGTCCGTGCAGCGTCGGCGATAAAGGCGGGCGCACGGTCGAGGAACGCTTCGTAACGCGGTTGCGCCGCCTTGAGCCCCAGCGCCTTCGCAAGCTTCAGCCGGCGGCCGTTATCCCGGTCGCCGTCATGTGCGATCGCGGCGATGGCATCGTCGATCGCAGCGATATCGAGCCCGGCATAGCGGAGCGCTCGTCCTGGCGCGCCATCGCTCGCACGGACCAGCGCCACGACCTCGCCTTCGTCCGCGTCGGGCTGCAACGTCCGGATCGCGGTCGCGACCTCGCCGTCGGTGAGCGCCTCGAACCGAAGCAACCGGCACCGCGAGCGGATCGTCGGCAGCAACCGTCCTGGCGCATGGCTGACGAGCAGGAAGATCGTCCCGGCTGGCGGCTCCTCGAGATTCTTGAGCAGTGCATTCGCCCCGCCCCGCTCCAGATCGTCGATCGCATCGATTACGACCACGCGCCGCGGGCTCATCGACGGCGTGGTCGCGAACAAGGGTTGCAGCGTCCGCACCTGCGCGATCGTGATGCTGCGCGCGAGGTCCTGGTCGGGCTTGTCGGGGTCCTTCGGCAACCGCGCGAGCACGCGGAAGTCGGGATGCGAGCCTGCCTCCATAAGCGACCGGGTCCTGTTGCCCGCGGGAACTTCCAGCCCGGTCGATCCACCCTCGGGCTCTGCTCCATCCGCCAGCATCCGCATCGCCGCGGCGCGCGCGAAGCTTGCCTTGCCGACGCCCTGCGGCCCGGTGATCAGCCAAGCATGATGCAACGAACTGCCACGCATCGCTGCCACGAAAGCAGCCTGTGCGGCAGTGTTGCCGATGATTGGCGTCATGCCTGAAACGTCGTCGGTGCCGGGGTCATCAGCCGAAGAAGCCGGTCAGCCCTGCCCATGCGCGACCGAAGAAGCCTGCGACCGCAACGTCCTTCTCGGCAACCAGCGGCATGGTCTGCTGGAGACCGTCGGACGTCGTGACGACGAGATCGGCGACGTGCTGGCCGGCCTTGATCGGTGCCTTGATCGGGCCGTCATACACGACCTTTGCGGTGAGATTGGGCGAGGTGCCGGCGGGCAGCGTCACGGTCAGAGCCTTGGGCGCTACCAGCCCGACCGACGATGAGTCCCCAAGCTGGACCGCGGCGGTCTCGACCTTCTTGCCCTTCGCGACGATCGGCTTCGACTGCCACGCGCGAAAGCCCCATTCCATGAAGCGGACGGATTCTTCGGCACGCTGTCCCGAACTCGTCAGACCGGCGACGACCATGACCAAGCGGCGACCATTCTGCACGGCGGACCCGGTGAAGCCGTAGCCGGCCTCCTCGGTGTGCCCGGTCTTGAGGCCATCCGCACCAGCGACGCGGCCGAGGATCGGGTCGCGGTTCGCCTGGGTGATGGCGCTGCCGCCCATCGTCTTGCCCCAGGTGAAGTCACGCTTCGAATAGAATTGCTTGTAGAGATCAGGGTAGTTGGTGATCGTCGCCGCGGCGAGCTTGGCGAGATCATGCGCGGTGACATAGGTGACGCCATTGTCAGGCCAGCCGTTCGCGGTGCCGAAATGGCTGTCCTTGAGGCCCAACTCGGCGGCCTTGCGGTTCATCCGCTCGGTGAACGCCTGCTCCGACCCCGAAATACCTTCCGCGAGCACGATGCATGCGTCGTTGCCCGACAGCGTGACGATCCCGTACAGGAGGTTAGCGACGCTGACATTCTCACCCGATGACAGGAACATCGTCGAACCCGCTGACGGACCGTGCCATTTCGCCCAGGTCTCTGGCCGCACCGACATCATCTGGTCGAGCTTTAGCTCGCCCTTCTTGACCATGTCGAACGCGACATAGACCGTCATCATCTTCGCGAGCGAGGCTGGCGGCATGCGACGATCCGCATCGCGCGCGAACAGCACGGCGCCCGACGACAGGTCTTCCATGTACGCGATCGGCGCGGCGGTCTGGAACTGCGGCGCGGCGGCAATGGACGGATGCGCCAGCGCGATGGCGACGAGCGGTGCGACGATCAGCTTCTTCATGGGGTATTCCGTGAGCAAAAGGGAACTCAATCCGTAGGCAGGACTTGTGCATCGCCATAGCCGCGCTCGGCGACCACGTCACGTACGCGTTGCAGGCTGGCGGCATCTTTGAACGGGCCGATGCGGACTCGGTACAGCCCGCCGTGCTCGATGACATCGGCATCGAGGCGCTTCGCCAACGCCTCCGCGCGGGCCTCGTTCGAGAAGGTTGCAACTTGAAGGACGTAGCGCCGCCCGGCTGCGAACGCGGGCACGGGCTTGCGAGCCGGCATATGGTCTACGCTGTACGCTTGCGTGAACGTGGGCGATCGGACGCCGACGGCCTTTCCGGCGCGCAGCAGGGATGCGTCTCGGGCATTCGGCACAATCGCGCGGATGCGGACCGTTGCAATCTGCTGGCGATCGGTGCCGAGCAGGTGCGCCGCGGCGCGCGAAAGGTCGATCATCCGGTCCCGCCGGCCCGGCCCACGGTCGTTGATACGGACCAGGATCGACCGGCCAGTCTCTACCGACGTCACCTCGACGAACGACCCGAGCGGCAACGTTCGATGTGCAGCGGTCATCGCGTCGGGGTCGAACGCCTCGCCGGACGCAGTCCGGTTTCCTAACAATTCCTCACCATACCAACTGGCTAGCCCGGCATCCTTGTAGCTACCGTAAAGGCCGCCGCCAACCGGAAACGCCGCGCCCACGCTCTCGCGCGAAGTGCTGCAGGCCGCTAGCGCGAACGCCAGGACTATGGCCCTAGCGTTCGACCGCATCGGCCAGCAACCCGACCGAGAGCGCGTAGAAGTTCGAGCAATTGTAATCGAGGATCACGCGGTAGTTGCTGGTGAGCAGATAGGCGGTCGCACCGGGGCCGTCGGGTTCGAGCAAGGTCGCCATGACCGTATCGGACGGCCAGCTACGTCCCTGCGGTGTAATGCCAAGTGCCCGCCATTCGGCGATCGTCCGCCAGCCGCTATGCCGCTCGAATACGCGGGGGCAGCGCGGCGAGACGAGGCGGTTGCGGACCTGCGACCGATCGAACCCTGCGGGAACACCCACCGCGAACCCCCAGGGTTGGCCGCCACGCCAGCCGGCGTCGGTGAAATAATTCCCGATCGAAGCCAGCGTGTCGGCCGGGCTGTTCCAGATATCGGCACGGCCATCGCCGTCCCCATCTCGCGCAAGCCGGAGGTAGATCGACGGCAGGAACTGCGGATTACCCGTGGCCCCTGCCCAACTGCCCTTCAGCTGCCCGCGCGTCACGCCACGATCGAGCATTTTCAGCCCGGCGATGAACTCGCCTGCGAACAGCGATCGGCGGCGCCCCTCATAGGCAAGGCTTGCAAGCGAGCGGAGCAAGTCGAAATTACCGGTGTAGCTCCCGTAATTGGTCTCATGCCCCCAGATGGCGACCATGATCGATTCGGGAACACCCGTGGTCTGCTCGATCCGCTGCAACCGCGAACGCTGCGCCAGATACGTCTGCCGCCCGCGCGCGATCCGCGCGGCATCGACATGCTGGCTGCGATACGGTGCGAAGGCGGGGATCGCGCTGCTGGTGTTCGTCGCGCCGGGTTGTCCGCGATCGAGCTCGATCACGCGGGGGTTGAGCGTCAAGCCGGGAAAGACAGCGTCCGCCGTCCGGACGCTGACGCCTTCGGCCAGCGCCTGCTGACGCAGCACCGTCATGTAAGACTGAAAACCCGGATCATCCTGCGCCATCGCCGATCCGTTACCGGACAGCATTGCGAGTATGCCGAATACGCCGTTGCGCAGCCAAGTCGCTGCTGTCGATGCCCCACCCATGCCGAGGATGTGCCACAGACGCGTCCGTATCGGAACCTCGCACCGTCGTATGCCAGGCACGCACGGACGCGCAGGCATTTGATCCCCAGCAAATTCATTCTCGTGACGTTATGACGCTTGCACATCCCGGCGGGTACGCCTAACCGCAACGCCGTCGGGGAGTGGCGCAGGCTGGTAGCGCACCTGGTTTGGGACCAGGGGGTCGCAGGTTCGAATCCTGTCTCCCCGACCATCGTCTTACGGACGATATTTCGGCGATAATATGCGTTTGGCACGGTCGCCTACACTCCCCCATCGCCGGCGAAGCTCGCGAACAGTCGACACTCCGGCCTTTTGCGGCGTCGCGAATTGCGGCTATCCGATTCCCGCCGTCGACATCGATTCATGATATGCCGGCCAGACGAGGGAGAGATGTCGTGATCGAGGTCAATTTCGACGGTATCGTCGGTCCTACACATAATTACGCCGGCCTTTCGCTTGGCAATCGCGCGTCGTCTGCCAACGCCGGTGCCGTCTCTGCACCTCGCCTCGCCGCGTTGCAGGGCATTGCGAAGATGAGGCGACTGATGGCGATGGGGTTGAACCAAGGTATCTTCCTCCCCCACGCCCGGCCGAATGTCGGTTGGCTTCGGGCACTGGGCTTTGCTGGCGACGATGCCGAGGTTCTGGCTTCGGCCTGGACTGCCGACCGGGCGCTGGTCGCCAACGCGATGTCCGCCTCGGCAATGTGGACTGCAAACGCCGGAACGGTTTCCCCCTCCCCCGATACGCGCGACGGCCTTTGCCACATCTCGGTCGCGAGCCTGTCGACGATGCCGCACCGCGCGAGCGAAGCCGCCCAGACCGAGCGACAACTCCGCCTAGCCTTCGCCGACCAGCGCCACTTTCGCGTCCATGGCCCCGTATCGTCGGCGTTCGGCGACGAGGGCGCTGCGAACTTCATGCGGCTCGTGCCTCCGTCAGGCGGCGCGGCGGTCGAGATGTTCGTCTACGGCGAAGGCCACGCCGGCGATTTCCCCGCGCGCCAGCACCGCACTGCCAGCGAAGCGGTAGCACGTCGGCACGCGCTGGATCCGGCGCGCGCACTGATGGTCCGCCAGAGCGATGCGGCAATCGCCGCGGGAGCATTTCATAACGACGTCGTCGCGGTAGCGAACGGCCATGTCCTGTTCGCGCACGAGCAGGCGTTCGCCGACCCGCGCGCTCTGCATACGTCTTTAAAAGCGCTGATACCCGACGTCGCGATCGTCGAAGTCCCTGCCAGTCGCGTCAGCCTCGACACCGCGATCCGAACCTATCTGTTCAATTCGCAGCTCGTCACGACGCCGGACGGCGTGATGGCGCTCGTACTTCCCGCCGAAGCCCGCGAGAATACCGACGTCTGGGGATGGCTCACCGAACTGGTCGCGAATCACGGACCGATTCAGCGTTTGGAGATCGTCGACGTCCGCGAGTCCATGCGCAACGGTGGTGGCCCGGCGTGCCTCAGGCTACGCGTTCAGGTCGACGCCGAAGCCATTGCCGCGATCGATCCCCGCTTCCTGCTCGACGACGCCGCCTGCGCTCGGATCGAGGACGTCGTCGCGCGTGAATGGCCCGAGGCGATCGCCCCTGACGATCTCGGCGATCCGCACTTGTGGGACCAGTGCACGAAAGCGCGTGCTGCGTTGACGGCAGCGCTGGGCTTCGCACCGGACGAGATCTGAAACGCGTCGGGCCCGCGCAAAACAAAACGGGTGCACTCCAGTATGGAATGCACCCGAGAAGGAGGAGTTGGACAGGCTTGCGCGCTTACATCTTGAAGCGTGCGCCCATCAGGAACGTGCGCCCGAAATGATTGTTCTCGTAGTTTCGGTTTGCATCGAGATCATTGTAGCGGCTGCGATAATTGTCCGTGAGGTTGGTGCCCTCCAGCGACACTTCCACCATCGGCGTCAGCTTGTAGCGGAGCGACGCATCCACGTTGATCGTCGAATTATACCCTTCGAACAAATTGCCGGTGGCCGAACTGCCGTCGATATACGGGCTGCGATAGCTGATCGATCCCCGCGCGCTGAACTTCTTGTCCTCATAATATAGCGTGCCGTTATAGGCGCGCTTCGAGAGGCCGTAGAGTGTCGCCGTGCGCGTCGTGGGGGGCAGCGCGCCCAGTACGCCGCCCGGTGTAAGTACCGCCCCGGTGGTCGGGTTGAAGGTCGGCCGCGAAACCGACGTCGCCGGGCCGGCCTGCGTATAGTCCGCGTCCGAACTGATAAACGTCGCATTGGCCAGGAAGCCGAAATTCTTCAGGAACCCAGGCAGGAAGCGGAAGCTCGACTGCAGCGATATTTCCATACCCTTGAGCGACGCGCCGACGCCGTTGATCGGCGCGTTTATCTGCCATTCCTGGCCTTCGGGATTAAGCGCGGCGGGTGAGCTTGCCGGGATCACCGAGAGCGGCAGGCCGGTCGAGGCGAACGTGCCGCTGCGTGGTTGCGTGACGGGGAAGCTCTCGATCAGTTTCTTGAACACCGCGACCGAGAAGATCGACTGCGGCGCGAAATACCATTCGGCAGCAAGATCGAGCGCCGTCGCACGGAACGGCCGGAGCTGCGGATTGCCGAACGTGACGCGGTAGTTGAAGCCGTCGACCGATCCGCCCGGCGTCAGGCTGCCCAGGCTCGGCCGCGTCAACACCTTCGAGATCGCGCCGCGCAGGATGATCTGTTCGGTGGGGAAGAGCGCGACGTTGATCGCCGGGAGCCAATCGTCATAGCTGCGCCCCACCGTCGCGGGCGTGTTGACGGTGACGCCGCCTACCACCGCCGACGAAATCCCCGTCGATTTCTGGCTGGTATGGGCATAGCGCATGCCGGCGTTAGCCGCATAGTTCAGGCCCAGGATGTCGCCCTTCACGTCGAACTGCGCGTAACCGCCGGTTACTTCTTCGATCACGCTGCGGGTATCGCCGACCAGCACCGTCGGCGTGCGGCCGTACAGCCCTGTGTAGGCGGCGGATGCATCGATGTTCGGCACCAGGAAACTCGTGGTAGTTCCCGACGGTTGTCCGGCCTTGCCGAGGTTGAAGATCTCGCCGAGGTTGCCGGCGGGAAAGCCATAGATCGCGGTCGGGCCGAACAGCGTGTTCGGCGAGCAGGTGAGCGTACCCAGGACGACGTCCCGGCCCCCTGCGTTCGGGCAGACGACCGCATCGCGCGAGAAGCCCTTGGTATCGAATGAGAAGCGACGATACATCGCGCCCGTCTTGATCTGGAACCCTTCGGCGACGTCCCACTCGGTGCGGAGCTGTCCGGTGCGGAAGGTGTTGACCGTTTCCGATGGCCGATCGCGGATTTCGGCGAGCTGGAAGTTCGCCGGATCGGTCACGCTCGTCCCGAAGGTCAAAGTCGGACGCTTCATGTCGGTATAGTCGTAGCTATACCCCTGCGCGTCGCGATCGTCGAACACGAAGGTCGTCTCGACCGGAATCGTCGCATCCGATTTCGAGAAGCCGCCGAGCAGCGTGAAGCGGAACTTGTCCGTCACGTCCTGATCCCAGCTACCGCCCAGTTGGTAGAATTCGGTCTGCGATTTGCGCAGGTAATGCTCGGTACGAACCCAGGCGTCGTTGAGGGTCGCCTTCACCAGATTGTTGTTGCCGTCGATCGTGTAGTTGCTGATGTCGATCGAGCGTTCGTTCGAGCGGAGCAGCACTTCGCCCCATTTCTCCTCGCGGGTTTCCTTGAACCGCGAATAGAGGCCGTCGATCGAGATTTTCGTCGCATCCGTCGGTGACCATTGAACGCTGCCCGTCAGGCCGAGCCGTTCGCGATCGTGTCGCACAGAGCCATAGCGCGGGATGCGGGGGTGGAATGCGAGCGCGGCCTGATCGCAGCCTGCCGCGTTCGTGTAGGTGCCGCCACGGTTCGGTTGGGTGAAACAGCGGTTGCCGTTCACCGAATCGAACACGCCCTGCGCCCAGCGTACGCTGTTGTTACCGAGCTCGAAATTGTTTGTCTTGGTGTACGCGCCCGACAGTGCGACGCCAAACGTGCCGTCCGCCGACTTCCACGAGAGGAGGCCGGCGAGACGCGGGCCGAAGTTCTTGCTGAGGTCGTTGTAGCTCGCCTGCGCGGAGCCGACGAGCGTGAAGCCGGTCTTGCCACCAAGTGGGTTGCCCGTGTTCAGATCGACTACCGCCCCGAGCGAACCTTCGTCGAGCGATGCCTCTGCAGTCTTGTGGACGACGATGGAGTTGAAGAGTTCAGACGCGAACACGTTGAAATCGAACGCCCGATCGCGATTCGAACTGGCGCCGTCCGTCGACGTCGCCACCGTTTCCAAACCGTTGACGCGAACTCGCGTATATTGCGCGCCGAGACCGCGCACGGTGATCGCGCGTCCTTCCCCTGCGTCGCGCTGGATCGAAATGCCGGGGATGCGCTGCAGCGATTCCGCGAGGTTCTGATCCGGAAACTTGGCGATATCCTCCGCGACAATCGCGTCGACCGACGACACCGACTGGCGCTTTACGTTCAGCGCGGCGTCGAGCGAACGGCGGAAGCCGGTGACGATGATCTCGGCGGTCTCGCTGTCGGGCGATACGGTTTCCGGCGCGGATTGCGGCGCGGTCGTTGCGGCGGGGTCATTGGGTTGCCCCAGCGGCACGACCGCGGTCTGCGCGGGCGACGGATCGACCTGTGCCGGCGTTCCCGGCGTTGTGCTGTTCGGAACCTGCGCAGCCTGCGCGAAGGCGGCCGCGGGCATGGCAAGCGTCAGGACGAGGCTGCCGACCGAAATGCCAGAGCGCCAATTCATCCGCCGATTCGCTGCCGTTGTTTGAACGTCCATTGCTTCACTCCCCGTTCGGTCAACGCCGATGACACCGGTTGCGCGATCGGCTGGACACCGCTCGGCTACCGCCCTGAAAATCTTGGGGAATAAGACCCGTTGCTTGGAACGGGTGCACCTTATCCTCTCCCGGACCGCCAGTTGTTGCTGGTCTGTCCCCCGGTTCCTTGCATGCTTAGGTAACCGGTGTCAGAACAATGTCGCACGATCGGTCGCATGTCAACATGCCGCGGAATGCATCGTGCGATGCAGGAGAAGCGAGGATGTTGCGATCGATGAAAGTGGCGCTCTTCGGGATGCTCTGCGCGGCTGCCAGCGCTGATGCTCAGGTTGCCACGTCGAGGCCGATGGTGATCGTCGACGAAGCGGCGACGATGCGACGCGAGCCCCCGCCGCATGGAGCGATAGGCTCGAGCACAGCATATCGGATCAGCGACGCAGTGCCGGGGCGGACGATGGAATTCCGCAAGCGGATACTGCATCCGCGCAGCGCGATCGGACCGCACAAGATCACGCATGACGAGGTATATTATGTCCTCTCAGGCACCGGGATCGTCTCGTCCGGAAGCGCGAAACAGCCGGTGCGCGCCGCCTCGCCGCCTATCTGTTCGACGGAGAGACCGTCGGCATCGAACAGACCGGGAAGGTGCCGCTGGTGTTGATCATCGCCTATCCGATCGCAAAGTAGCGGGTCAGGTTCCGGGCTGGATATAGGGCACGCGCGCAAAAAGCTCGCGTTGCCACGCTCGCGGATCGTTCTCGATCCGCGAGCGTGCGTCGAAAATCATCGTCGCGCGGGTCGCCAGGTCATAGCGTGGCCAACGAGGCACACCTTGGTGATTGGGATCGCCCGTCTTGGCGAAGGCAACGAAACCGTCCTGCATCGCCTTGGACGCCGCACGCGCGTCCGCTGCCGTCCCGGTCTGCGATCCCGTGGCACCCAGGGTACCGAACACGAGCGGGATATCCATCGTGTGGAACGCTCCACGACGCGGGTCCGTGCGAGAGGCGAAATCGACCTGATAGACCCACCCCGGCGCGCCCGCCTGCGCCCTAGCCTCTGCTTCGACCACCTGTCCGCGCCAGCTTCGCCCCGCGGTGGTGGCGTCGTAGAAGATGTCGATCGGCGCCCATTTCGGATAGCGTTCGCGGTACTGCGCGACCACCCATTCGGGCAGGATGTCGATCTTGAGTTCGGGCGCCATGCGGACCGCGAGATTGCCCCAGTCGAGCCCCCTTACCTTCGGCGAGTCCGGCCCGATGAAGGCGCGCGTTTCGTCATGCGTGTTGCCGAGCATCATCGGAATGCGGTTTCCGAGAGGGTTCGCATCGGGCCAGAACGGGTGCCGCACGAGCCATTTCATGTCGAGCACCGGCCCGAAATACACGCCGCCACCCATGATCGGATCGGTCGCATCCAGCGCGTCGATCAGCTTCTCCACAGGCATCGTCAGCAACGGCGACAGATCGCGGTCGGTCACCCCCAGCTTGGCCAGATACGCCCGTGCACGCGCAGTTGCATTCATCGGCCCCGAAGCGGTCACTTGCTGCCCGCTCATCGTCGCGGCCCGGTGGAATAGCCCGGCAGCGGCCGGCATCCCCATCATCGTTGCGATCTTCGCACCGCCGCCAGACTGGCCGAACACCATCACGCACGACGGATCCCCGCCGAACGCCGCGATGTTGTCGCGGACCCATTGCAGCGCGAGGATCAGGTCTAGCTGTCCGGCATTGCCGCTGTCGGCAAACCGCGGATCGAGCCGTGCTAGATAGAGGTAGCCGAGTGCGTTCAGGCGGTGGTTGACGGTGACCACGACGCAATCGCCGCGCGCGGCGAGTGCCTGCCCATCGTTCAGCGGGTCGGTGACGCTCCCGTTCGAATACGCGCCGCCGTGGATATAGACCATCACCGGCTTTTTCGCGCGCGCGTCGGCCTCGGCGGTCCAGACGTTGAGGAACAGGCAGTCTTCGGATTGCGGGCCGTAAGGTCCCGATTGCGGGCACACCGGACCGAAGCTTGACGCCGGTCGCCTCTGACCCGGCATCGCTACCGGTAAGGGGGCGCGAAACCGGTCCGCACGGCCATAGCGTATGCCCTTGAACGTCGTGACACCGCCTTCGGAGGTCCCGACGAAATTGCCCGCAGGCGAACGCACCACTGGCGCGTTCGAGGCCCGCGCGCCGCTAGCCAGGATCAGTGCCGCCGCACCGCCAATGCTGTCGCGGCGCGTCCAGCCTTCAGCGCCGGACATCCAGCCCGCCCGCCAGATAGGCATCGATGTCCGTTTGGCGAAACAGGCTCGCATCGCCCGGCAGCGAATGCTTCAAGGCGGCGAGCGCGAGTCCGATGCGTGCCGTGTCCCCGATATCCTTGCCCGAGCGTAGTCCGTGCAGAACCCCGGCTGCGAAGGCATCGCCGCCGCCGATCCGGTCGACGATACCGGCCAGCACGACCTCGTCCGTCTTTACATACGCGTCGCGCGTATCGATCCGCGCCGAAAGACGGTGGAGATCGACGTGCTCGACATGCCGTGCGGTCGAGGCGATCGTCTGTAGCCGAGGGAACGCCTCGAATGCCGCCTCCGCGGCCTCGCGCCGACGATCTTCGGCCTCGCCGGAAAAGTCCCGATCGAGCAGCAGTGCGATGTCGCGGTGGTTGCCGAACATCAAGTCGGCATGCTCGACGAGTTGCTTGAGTATCTCACGTGGGTTCGAATCCCACCGCTCCCACAACTTTCCACGCCAATTGCCGTCGAACGAGACGGCGATCCCACGCTCCGTCGCCGCGCGAACGGCGGCAAGTGCTGTTTCGGCGGGAACGGGACCGAGTGCCGGGGTGATGCCCGACAGATGGAGTCGATCGACACCGTGAAGCAACGCGTCCCAGTCCCAGACGCTCGATGCCGCCTCCGCGAACGACGACCAGGTGCGATCGTAGATGACTTCGGTGGCGCGTAAGCCAGCACCCGACGTGACGAAATACAGCCCCATCCGGTCACCGCCGAGTGCGATCGTCGACGTGTCGACACCGTGCCCGCGCAACGTCGTGATCGCCGCCCGACCAAGGTCGTTGTCGGGCACCATCGTCGCCATGCCGACATCGTGGCCGAGCCGCGCGAGCTGCGTGACGACGTTGGCCTCCGCGCCCGCGACCCAAACGTCGAGCTTGGGCGTCTGCAACAGCAACTCGCGCCCCGGAGGGGAAAGCCGCAGCATGATCTCGCCGAATGCCAGGAATTTAGCCATGTCGTCCCTATTTCAAATCGCGGTCCCGACGGCAGGGTTACCGTGCCAGCCATCCGCCGTCGACCGCCAGGATATGCCCCTGGACGTACTTTGCCGCCGCCGATGACAGGAACACCGCCGCGCCACCGAGGTCGGATGCGTCGCCCCATTTGCCCGCCGGGATGCGGTCTATGATCGATTTGTTGCGCACCTCGTCGGCCTGCAACGCTGCGGTGTTGTTCGTTGCGATATAGCCCGGCGCAATCGCGTTGACGTTGATGCCCTTGGCCGCCCACTCGTTGGCGAGCAGCTTGGTGAGCCCGCCGATCCCCGACTTTGACGCCGTATAGCTCGGCACGCGAATGCCGCCCTGGAAGGTCAGCATCGAGGCGATGTTGACGATCTTGCCCGAGCCCCCCTCTTTCTCGATGCGCGCGATCATGTACCGCCCCGCCGCCTGGCAGAGGAAGAACACCGATTTCAGGTTGGTGTCGATCACGGCGTCCCACTCCGCTTCGGTGAAGTCGACCGCATCCGCGCGGCGGATGATGCCGGCGTTGTTGATGAGGATGTCGAGCCCGCCGAGCTTGGCCACGGTCTCGTCGACGACGCGCTGGACGGGTTCGATGGTCGAGAGATCGGCCGAGACGATCTCCGCCTTGCGACCTAGTGAGCGGATTTGCGTCACAGTATCCTCGGCCGGTGTGCGGCCGACGCAGGCGACATCTGCGCCGGCGGCGGCGAGCGCTAGCGCGATCGCTTGGCCGATGCCGGTGTTCGCACCGGTGACGATGGCGACCTTGCCGGTCAGGTCGAAGGGGTTTGTCATGCTTTTCTCCTCCCCTCCCGCATGCGGGAGGGGCCGGGGGTGGGCTCGCGCTTTCCTCACGCGGATCGGCGGTGGTGAGCGCGTGCCCACCCCCTACCCCCTCCCGCAAGCGGGAAGGGGAGAAAGTCGGTTACGCCAGCTGGCAGATATCCAGCACGTTCATGTCGGTATAATCCTGGTTCTCGCCGGCCATTGCCCAGATGAACGCGTACGCCTTGGTCCCCGAACCCATGTGGATCGACCAGGGCGGGCTGATCACCGCCTCCTCGTTGGCCATGACGATGTGCCGGGTCGCCTCACCCTCGCCCATGTAATGGAACACGCGATCCTTCTCGAGATCGTCGAGCTCGAAGTAGAAATAGATTTCGCTGCGACGCTCATGGATATGCGGCGGCATCGTGTTCCACACCGAGCCGGGCTTCAGGACGGTGAGGCCCATGACCAGCTGGGCACTGTCGCAGATGCCGGGGATGACCATCTGGTAGATCGTCCGCTCGTTCGAATCCTCGAGCGAACCGCGCTCCAGCGTGGTCGCATCGCCGACCGAAATCACGCGGGTCGTGAACGCCTTGTGGGCGGGGCACGACGCCAGATAGAAGCGCGCGCCATCGCCGGAGAACTGCACGTCCTTCGCGCCCATCGTCACGTACAGACAATCCTTGTTGCCGAGCGTGAAGGTCTCGCCGTCGACGGTAACGGTGCCGGTGACCTTGCCTACGTTGACCACCGCAAGCTCGCGACGCTCCAGGAACGGATGACCCGCCGCCGATGCCGGCTCGGCCTGATCGGGCAGCTTCACCGACCCGCTCGCGACGGCAACGCCACCGATTACGAAGCGTTCGGCATGGGTGTAGTTCAACGTGCACTTGCCGTCGCGGAACAGGTCCTGGATCAGATACCGGTCGCGCAGTTCGTCGTTGGAGACGCACTCCATCATGTCGGGGTGCGTGGCGTAATAGGTGCGATCGTACATAAAGGCTCCGGTCAGGCCGCTTTTGCGACGGAAAAGGGTTCGTCGATACGGTAGGCACGGCGCACGAGGCCGCTCGTCAACTCCTGCGCCAAATCGGCGGCTTCCCAGTCGGCGAGACGGTGTTCCGCCACCAGCCGCGCGAGGAAACCGCAATCGATCCGCCGCGCGACATCGTGCCGCGCCGGGATCGAAAGAAACGCCCGCGTATCGTCGTTGAAGCCTACGGTGTTATAAAAACCGGCGGTCTCGGTCGTCATCTCGCGGAAGCGGCGCATCCCCTCGGGACTGTCGTGGAACCACCAGGACGGCCCGAGCTTCAGGCAGGGATAGTGGCCCGCCAGCGGCGCGAGTTCCCGCGCATACGAACTCTCGTCGAGCGTGAAGAGGATGATCGACAGCCGCGTGCTGGTCCCGAACCGATCGAGCAGCGGCTTCAGCGCATGGACGTAATCGGTCCGCGTCGGGATATCGGCACCCTTGTCGCGGCCGTGGCTCGCGAACAGGCCCGCATTGTGGTTGCGCGAGGAGCCAGGATGGATCTGCATCACCATGCCGTCCTCGACAGACATCGCCGCCATCTCGGTCAGCATCTGCGCACGGAAGAGTTCGGCGTCGGCCGGCGTCCAGTCCCCCCGCGTCACCTTGGCGAACAGCGCCTCCGCCTCGGCCGCGGAGAGGTTCGCCGTCGCTGCGGTCGGATGACCGTGATCGGTCGCGGTGGCGCCTGCCGCACGGAAATCGGCCCGCCGCTTGCGGTGCGCGGAGAGATAGCCGTTCCAGTCATACACGTCTTCACCGGTCAACTCGGCAAAGCGCGTCATTGCCGGCTTGAACGCCTCATGCTCGACGTCGATCACCCCGTCCGGGCGATAGGTGGTGACGACACGCCCGCCCCAGCCCGACTGACGGATCCGCTTGTGCGCGGCAAGGTCGTCATGCGCGCCCTCGGTGGTCGCCATGAACTCGATCCCGAACCGATCGAACAGCGCGCGGGGGCGGAAGGCTTCGGACGCCAGCTTCTCGCCGATAAGGTCGAAATACCGGTCAGCTGTCGATGGCTCCAGCGCAACGTCGATCCCGAATACGTCCGAGAAGACATGATCCAGCCACAGCCGCGACGGCGTACCGCGAAACAGCGTGTAGTGATCCGCGAATGCGCGCCACGCAGCGCGCGGATCGGTCGCAGGAACGCCGTCGATCCGGGGGATCGCCAACGCATCCAGATCGACGCCCTGGCTGTAGAGCATCCGGTACAGATAATGGTCGGGCGCGAGCAGCAGAGTCGTCGCGTCGGTCCAGTTCGCATTGTCGGCGAACCAAGTCGGATCGGTATGGCCGTGCGGACTGACGATCGGCAGCCCCGCGACTTCGGCGTAGAGCGAGCGCGCAATGTCGCGCGTTACCGGGTCGGCGGGAAACAGGCGATCGGGATGCAGTTCCAACGCACGGGCCATTCCACTCTCCCACTTCCCAAGGTTCGAACCGCTTTTCGCGGCCTGTCGACAATCTGGTAACCGGTGTCAGTTTTGGACGCAACCGCAAAGCGTCGGCGCGATCACGCTCCGTCGGGCTCTGCCGGCGGCGCCACCGACGCGCGCCGGATCAACGTCGACAGGAACAACGACGGCTCCTCGACCAGATCGCTACCATCGTCGACGCCGGCGATCAGCTTCAACGCGGCGGAGCGTGCCATGGAGGCGATCGGCCAGCGCACCGTCGTCAGCGGCGGCCAGACATGCGCGGCGATCGGCGTGTCGTCGAAACCGATGATCGACAGGTCGTGCGGGATATCGAGGCCCCGCTGGCGGGCGGCGTGAATGATGCCCGCTGCCATCTCGTCGTTGGACGAGAAGATCGCGGTCGGTCGCGGCATCAGGTCGAGCAGGCGTTCGGCCGCGGCCAGCCCCGACTCGAACGTGTAGTTGCCATCGGCGATCATGCTCCGGGGCAGCGCGATCTTGGCCGCGGCCAGCGCGTCCTCGAACCCTAGCCGCCGTTCGCGCGCCGATCGGAAACCGTGCGGCCCAGCGACCAGCCCGATCCGTCTATGTCCTTGTGCGATCAGATAATCCGTCGCGATCCGCACCGCCTCGCGGTCGTTGGACGCAACCATGTGGTCGTTATCGTCGATCACCGCCGAGCCCATCCGCACATACCGACAGCCGATCGCATCGCAGAGCGCGGCCACCGAGTCGTTCTCGCTCACCGGCGGCATCAGCAGCACACCGAACAGCCGCTGCCGCTCGAGAAAATGCCGCAGGTCCTCCAGCATCGTCGCAGAGCCGCGATCGAGCGGGCGGACGACCATCTCGAATTCGGTCCCGTGAAGCGCCTCCAACATACCTTGCTGCACGTTCAGCACGGTCTGCGCATTGGGATTGTCGTGGACCAGTCCGATCAGGAAATTCCGCCTGAGTGCCAGCGCGCGCGCCTGCGGGTTGGGGATGTAGCCGAGTTCGCCGATCACATCCTCGACTCGCTTGCGCGTATCATCGTTGAGCAATGGCGACCGGTTGATAACCCGGCTCACCGTCTTCTTCGAGACGCCGGCGATCCGCGCCACGTCGTTTATCGTAGGCTGACCGGTTTTCTGCATTGGCTCGGCATAGCCGCGAGACAATGAATCGACCAGTCTCACGCCTCTGCAAACAACGATACTGCAATAAAAAGGCGGGCTGCTTGTCAATGACACCGGTTTCCCATACGCTCGGGATAAAGCAGATCAACGCTACAAACAGGAGGGGTTCTTGGCGGCACAGCCGGACACGACCGACAATACCGGGCGTATTGCCCGAACATTCGTCGATGCACGGCGCAACGGCGAGGCCGTTCCCGATTTTCCGGGTGCCGTGCCCGCTACGTTGAACGAAGGCTATGCGGTGCAGGACGCCGCGCTTCTCCTGGCGGACGGCATTGTCGCGGGGTGGAAGGTCGGTCGGATCAACCCGCCACTCGACGGCGTCGACCGCCTCACCGGTCCGATCTTCGCGGATCAAGTGGTGACGGCTACGGATGATCCGGTGGCGATGCCGGTGTTCGCAGACGGGTTCGCCGCGGCCGAGGCCGAATTCCTGTTGCGGATCGGCACTGCGCCTGATCCCGCCAAAACGCATTATACGATGGTCGAGGCGCGCGCGATGGTCGACGCGGTGAATGTCGGCATAGAAATCGCGAGTTCGCCCTTCGCCGGTATCAATGCGCTCGGCCCCACCGTCACCGTGTCCGATTTCGGCAATAACAACGGCTTGGTGGTCGGCGCGGATGCCGATGGGTGGCGCGACGGCGATATCAACGGCTGGCCGGTCGAACTCCGGATCAACGACGCCTTGATCGGCGCCGCAACGAGTGCGACGATGCTCGACGGACCATTCGGTGCGGTCCGTTATCTGCTGGAGCATATGGCCGCGCGCGGGATCGCGTTGTCCCCTGGGCAATGGGTTTCGACCGGGGCGGTTACCGGTGTTCATCCGGTCGCGGTCGGCGACCGGGTCGAGGCGCATTTTGACGGACGATTCGCCGTCCAGTGCATCATCAAGGCCCGCTAGAGGCTGTTTCAACAGGAGAGGCCAATGGCAACGATGGACATGCCGGAAAGCTCATCCGGAGCAAGTGGGCCCGGAGCAAGTGAGCCCGGAGCAAACGCGGCCAGCGTGAATGGTGTTGGCGGTAACATCGGCCGCTATCGCTGGCTGATCTGCAGCCTGTTGTTCGCCGCGACCGCGATCAACTATGTCGACCGGCAGATGATCGGCGTGCTGAAGCCTACCATCTCCGCCGAACTCGGCTGGAACGAGACGACCTATGCAGACGTCATCTTCTGGTTCCAGGCGGCTTATGCGATCGGCTATCTGAGCTTCGGCCGGATCGTCGACGTGCTGGGCGCGCGGATCGGCTATTCGGTCGCGTTCGTGATCTGGACGCTCGGCCATACGCTGTGCGGGTTCGCCGGCAACGCCTTCCAGTTCTCGGCTGCACGCGTCGTGCTCGGCCTTGGCGAGGCAGGTAATTTTCCTGCCGGCATCAAGGCTGTCTCCGAGTGGTTTCCCGCCAAGGAACGCGCGTTTGCAACCGGTGTGTTCAACGCGGGCGCCAACATCGGCGCGATCATCACGCCGCTGATCGTCCCGATCATCACGATCGCGTTCGGCTGGCGGATGGCGTTCATCATCACCGGCGCGATCAGCCTGATCTGGCTCGTCGCCTGGATAGCCATCTATCGCCGACCGCGCGAAGTGGCGAAACTGTCCCCTGCCGAGCTTGCGCATATCGAGAGCGATCCGGCGGATCCTGCCAAGAAGATCGGCTGGCTCAAGCTGCTCGGCTACCGCGAGACCTGGGCCTATGCGCTGGGCAAGTTCCTGATCGATCCGATCTGGTGGCTCTTCCTGTTCTGGACGCCCGATTTCCTCGCAAAGACCTATCATCTCGATCTCAAGAGCTTCGGGCCGCCGCTGGTCGCGATCTACCTGCTGTCCGATCTGGGCAGCGTCGCGGGTGGCTGGTCCTCCTCGAAACTGATGAAGCGCGGCCACTCCGCCAATTTCGCGCGGAAGATCACGATGCTGGCCTGCGCGTTCCTGGTGATGCCGATCTTCTTCGCGCAATATGTCGACAATCTCTGGCTTGCGGTTGGGATCGTCGGGCTGGCGACGGCGGCGCACCAGGCGTTTTCCGCGAACCTCTATACGATCCCGTCGGACATGTTTCCGCGCGGCGCAGTTGGCTCGGTCGTCGGGATCGGCGGGACGGTCGGCGCGATCGGGGGCATGATGATGGCCAAGTTCACCGGCTATATCCTGCAGACTACGGGGAGCTACTCGCTGATCTTCGCGGTCGCCGGGAGCACGTATTTGATCGCGATCATCGTCGTGCACCTGCTTTCGCCCAGGTTGGCGCGAGTGGACGCGGGCTGACGCTCCTCCGTCACCCCGGACTCGTTCCGGGGTCCACCGTGCCGCAAGCTCGTCAGCCCCTGAGTTCGCGGAACGGTGGATGCCGGAACAAGCCCGGCATGACGGGAATATCGTGACAGAGGTTTGGCCAAATCGCTCAATGCCGATCGGCCCAAGGAGAGAGCAGTGAAGCGTTTCACCACGGCATCCGTCCTCGCATTAGCCGTCGCTAGCATCGCGCCGGCACAGGCACAGGATGCAACCGGCCTCCTCTTCCGTGCGTCCGCCGACAAGAGCCTCACCGCCGATTACGCAACCGGCGACCCTGTTCCCAATTTCCGCAGCGGCGTCGACATTACCCCGGATGGCGCGATCGGCGGCGCGGTGCGCTGGGCGGACGACGGCTATGTCGCGTGGAAAGCCCCCGGCAATATTCGCGCGGACCGTGGCACGCTCGCGTTCTTCTGGCGATCGCGGACACCGGTTGGCGAAGCGCCGTTCGTGATCTTCCGCACTGGGTTCGCGGATCATTCTAGCTGGGACATGGCGTTCCTGCGGATCGACTGGAACGGTCAGGGCTTCGACGCCTTCGTGACCGACGCGAACCTCTCGCGTATCCGCGTCTCGTGGACTATCCCGCAAGCGCCCGCCGCCGATGCCTGGTCGCACATTGCCTTCGCCTGGGACGAGACGGTCGGCGTGCGGCTCTACGTGAACGGCAAGCTGGTCGCGCGAAAGGACCAGAAGGCCGACCTCGACAGCGGCCTCGACCAGTTCGGGCTAGCCGGCCGCGTGATGTCCCCGCACCAGGTCCAGAGTCGCTATAATTTCATGCGCGGATCGGACCTCGACGAGATCCGCGTCTACGACCGCATACTCCCAGCCACCGACGTCGCGGCGCTCGCCGACAAGCGCGAACCGTCCCCCGCCGCCGCGACCGACCCCACCGCAAAGCGCGCCGCCTGGCTCCACCGCTATGGCTGGGACAAGACCGCATCGCCCGTGCTCGACGCCCCAGTCACCCGCGTGCGGAAAGTCGAGTTCGCCGACGCGAAGGACCTCAAGCAATGGATGTGGAAAGGCGTCGATGGCATCACCGAGACAACCTGGCCGGGGGTCTACAATCGCTCTCGCCTGCCCGGCCGCGACGATTATTTCCAGCTGCCCGACTGGAATACCTATGTCGAAGGCGGCAAGCGCTATGATCTGACGATCCCCCCCGGCGAACGCGTCAACCGCGTCGAGATCCGCGGCGCGGCGTACGGCCGGCTCGACTGGAGCGACGGAGGCAAGTCCACGCCGATCGCCAGCCGTCCGCAAGGCATAGTCCGCAGCGTCGACCAGTTCGCGCCGCGTACCGGCGGCACGCTGAGCTTCACGAACACTATGCAGGAGCAGCCGATCCAGGAGCTCTGGGCCTATGACATCGGCGCGGGCACAGAACCCACCGGCAGCTTCAAGCTCTCCTACACCGTAGACGCAACCGCCTCCCCCAATCTCGCCGCACTCGCCCCGCTCAACGCCTACATCACCGGCCGGTTCGCGCCGGACGAGCGCAGCACCGTCGTAGCGATGCCCTCCGCCGGCCTCAAAGCCGCGGTCGGTGCAGGCACTGGCGGCGCATCCGGCGCGCCCGTCCGCCGCGCGGGTGCCGCCCCGATCGTCCACATCCTGATCCCGGCAAGCTTCGGCGATGCGCTCCCCGACCGACCGCTCGCCCGCGCGTTCGATTACGGCTGGCAGAACCTCAACGATGGCCTCGATGGCATCGCGATCAACATCCCCGCGCTGAAAGCCAAGCCCAATGCCGCCGGCCTGATCCCCCTCAACATCCGCGTGAAGGACCCGATCTGGTCTGGCCGCGACATGATCGACCTCTCCGTCTCGGTCCGCCCAGGCGAAGCGCGCACGCTCTGGCTGGACCTGCGCGATCGCGTCCTTCCCAACGACAGCCTGTACCTGACGATCGCCAGCGCCGCCCCCGACTTCGACGCCACTGCGCTGAACGGGGCCAAGATCCGCCTCGTTTTCAAACCCCGCGCCGCCGCCCTCACCGAACACGTCGCCGACCGCATGGCGCAGGTGAAGGACAATTGGGGCTTCCTCGTCGAGGAACACACCGCGTCGAAACGCGCCGGCCTCTACCAGCGCCTGTTCGCCGACATTTCGGACCTGCTCCGCGTCGACCCTGACAACACGCGCGCGCGTGCGTACTGGGCCGACATCAATTATCGCCCCGAAAACATGCCCGCCTTTGTCCAGCCCGTCGCCCCCCGAGGCGTCCCTCTATGGGCCTTCCGCCAACTCGAAGACCTGAAGCGCGTTCGCCAATTCGTCATGTGGTGGATCGACGAGCGCCAAGTCCCTTACGGCGATTTCGGCGGCGGCCTATCCGATGACACCGACCTTACCCAGCAATGGCCGGGTCTAGCGCTGATGGGGGTCGAGCCCGACAAGATCAACGCCTCGCTCCGCGCGCTGTCGGATGCGGTCTACAAGAACGGCATGATCGTGAACGGCCTCGGCTATATCACCGCCGACGAGCTCCACGCGTACGAAGAGGGCCTGAACAGCAACGCCGAGCGCCTCTATCTCAACTGGGGCGAACCCAAGGCGGTCGAGCGCCTGATGGAGAATACGCGGGCTCTTCAGACGGTCATCCTCAAGAACCCCGCCGGTCATATGCACTTCGCCAGCAACTGGTATGGCGGGCGGACAATGTACCGCGAAGGCGCATGGGAATGGCAGAAGCCGTATGCTTTCACCGTCATGCACGGCCCGATGCTGGTCGGCCTCTACAACGCCAACCCGCTCGCCCGCGGTCTCGTCACCGGCGTGATCGACGGCTGGATGGCACACGGCAAGCAGGCCCCCGACGGCAGCTGGAGCTATCCCAACGAGATCAACTGGCGCACGGATGCCGAGCGCGTCGGCGACGGCGGCGGCATCACCACGTCGTTGCAGGCGACCTGGGCGGCGTGGCGCTACACCGGCGATATGAAATACCTTCGCCCGAGGCACGGCTCGCGAAGGCAGGTCCCGGCGCGCTGGCCGAGTTCAACGAGAACGCCTTCGATGCACTCCCCGGTGGCGGCACGGCGCGCACGAAACTGGCGGAGAAGAAGTCCGACGACCCGTTCGCACGCTACACCGCCTGGGTCGCGACCGGCGACACCGCGCCGTTGGAAGCGCTCCACGCCGACGCGATTGCCGACAAGTCGCAGCACATGGACATGTACACCGAGGGCCATTGGTGGAGCGACCGCGTCGACCAGCCGAGCGAGATCCTGCAACGCGAACGCCTCGGCGGCATCGCACTCCGCCGCAACCAGAGCTGGCCCGGCAACACGGTGAGTTGGCGCTTCGCCGAGCCGGGCGCTGCCGAACGTGTCGCGATCCTGCTTCCTGGCGCCACGCCGACCAAGTTCCGCGTGATCGCCTACAACACCACCAATCACGCCCAGCGCGCGACGATGTCGACCTGGACCGTCGCCGCGGGCCGCTGGTCGATGCAGGCGTCGAGCAGCACCGACGGCGGCAAGACGCTCGCACCGATTGGCGGCGCGCAGCCGATGACGCTCGAACGCAGCGCGAATACGGACGTGACGTTCGCACCAGGCACGACGGTGTTCGACTTCAACTTGGTCGAGGCGGGCACTCCGGTGGACGCGCGCGCCGACCTTGGTATCGGCACCGACGACGTGATCGTGAAGGGCCGCAAAATCGCGGTCACCGTTCACAGCCTTGGTGCAAAGGACGCGAAGGGCGGCCATGCTGATCTGGTCGACCCGACGGGCAAAGTGCTAGTAACCACAAGCATCCCGCCGCTAGCCGCCCCGCTCGACCTGCTGCCGAGAACCACGACCGTGAAGCTGGCGATTCCGGTCCGCGTCAATCCCGCCACCCTGGCCGTCCACGTCGCGCTCACCGGAGACGAGCCCGAGATCACCCAAGCCAACAACCGCGTCCCGCTACCCCGATGACACACGCGCCCTCCGCCGTTCCCACACTCCCTCTCCAAACCGTTCATGCTGAGCGCAGTCGAAGCACCGCCCCGCGGAACACCCCCTTCGACTTCGCTCAGGGCGAACGGAGGGGCGTGGTGTGCCCTCGAGCCGTAGAAGCGTACTCGCCGGACTGGTTTCATCCGCCGTCCTCCCTGCAAAGGCGAATGTCCAAGCCACCAACCACATCCACGGTCCGATGACGCGCGCCCAATGACGCTTCCCCAATCTTGTAACCCCCACCCCGTCCAGGGCTACCCCACCCCATTCGTGCTGAGCGCAGTCGAAGCACACCTATCCAAGGGCGCACCGTACGCTCAAGACGCACGGAGAGGTGCGGAATGACGCCAACCCGCAGAAACGTACTCGCCGGACTGGTTTCGTCAGCCTTCGTCCCCACAAACGCCCGCGCCCAATCCACCACGCCCCTGCGCCAAGCCCTCGACGCAGCCGCCGCAACCGACCCGGATGAAGCGCTCCGCCTGCTAGCGCCGTTCGACGCAAGCTCCCTGCAACCGAGCGCCCGCCTCGACCTTATCACCGCCCGCGCCGGCCTCACGATAGACGCCGCCATCGCCCGGTCCGCATTCGGCCGCACCGGACGCAACCCCTACCGCGTCACCCCGACCGCCGGCGCGTGGAAGGGCGCCCGCCTCGATCCCGCAAAGATCGACGCAGACACCGCTGCCATCTTGGCGGACGCAGAAGCCGGCATCATCCTCCCCCGCCTATCCCTCGACCGCACCATCGAAGCGCTCCGCACCGCCCCCGCAAACCCCGCGATCGACCGCCAGATCGTGGCGCTGGAGAGCCTGCGAGACACCGCCCCCTCCGCCCCCGGCGTCGGCCGGTTCCCTGGCGGCGCAGACTGGTACGGGCTGCAACTTCAACGCTCGCTCGGCGGCATGACGCCGGCCTATGCCGAACGCCGACTGTTCGCCGAACTGAACCGCCTTCACGCGCGCGCCACACGCCTGTTCGACAAGATCGGCGTACCAAAGGGCACAATCGCAGACCGCTACGCCAAGCTCTGGCGCGACGACCGCTTCCTCTATCTGGACAACGATTCCGGCCGAACCGACGCCGTCGCGGACATGAACCGCATGCTAGCCGCCGCCAGCGCCCATATCCCGGCGGCGTTCGGCGAACTCCCAGCTTGGTGCCTGAACGCCAGCGCCCGCCCGCTATCCGCACAGGAGATCGCCGCCGGCCGTGGCGGCTACCGCGAGGTCCCGACTCCGGCCCGGCCCGGCGCCTATGTGGTCGACCTCAAGGACATCCGCCGCCGCCCACGCTGGACCCTGCCCAGCGTCGTCGCGCACGAACTCCTCCCCGGCCACATGATCCAGCTCGGGCTCGAAGGCGCCACCCCGCCCCACCCGCTCCGCATCGACTACGCCTCCGCGTTCGTCGAAGGCTGGAGCATCTACGCCGAGCAACTCGCGGAGAAAGCGGGCGCCTATACCGACCCGTACGACGCACTCGGCCACATTCACTGGCTCCTGTTCCGCGTCGCCCGCGCGCTGGTCGATCTGGGCATTCACCTCCAAGGCTGGTCCATAGACCAAGCCCGCGAGCGCCTTGTCGAATGGCAGGGCGAACCCGCCTATTTCGCGCCCTTCGACGTCGAACTCGCCCGCATCCCCCTCGAACCCGCCGCGCGCGTCGCCGAAGCGATGGCGTGGCTCACGATAGCCGATACCGCGCAAGGCAAACGCCCGATCGCGTATCACACCGCCTTGCTCGCGGACGGCCGCAAACGCATCGACGACATCCGAAAGATCACCATATGACCTTCACCCGACGCGACGCCTTCACCACGCTCGGCGCAGCCGGTGCGCTGCTCGTCCCTGGACAAGCACTCGCCAAGACCGAAGCAAAGAGCAAACCCACCGCGCCCGACTGGCGCCGGGGCGTCGAAAACCAGCGCATCGCCGATCTCGGCGACGGCCGTTTCCTGAACCCGGTGATGGCCGGCGACCGGTCCGACCCCGCGATCCTGAAGGACGGGTCGGACTATTACATGACCTTCTCCAGCTTCGATTCCTATCCCGGGCTCGTCATCTGGCACTCGCGCGATCTGGTGAACTGGCAGCCGATCGGCCCGGCGCTGACCCGCAACATCGGCTCGGTCTGGGCCGTCAGCCTGGAGAAGCACGACGGCCGCTATTTCCTGTACATTCCCGTCAAGGCCGAGCCGAACTCGATCTGGGTGATCCACGCAGACCGTATCGAAGGACCGTGGAGCGACCCCGTCGATCTCGGCCTGCACGAGCATATCGATCCGTGTCACATCGTCGGCGAGGATGGCAGCCGCTGGCTCTTCCTGTCTGGCGGCGACCGGATCCGCCTCGCCGCCGACGGCCTGTCGACGGTCGGTGCGGTCGAGCACGTCTATGACCCGTGGCGCTATCCCGAGGACTGGATCGTCGAAGGCTTCTCGCCCGAGGGCCCCAAGATCGTCCGCCATGGCGGTTGGTTCTATCTCATCACCGCGGTCGGCGGCACCGCCGGTCCCCCGACCGGCCACATGGTGATCGCCGCGCGCTCCCGATCGATCCACGGGCCGTGGCAGGACTGCCCTGCCAACCCGATCGTCCGCACCACCGACACCGCCGAACGCTGGTGGTCGCGCGGCCATGCCTCGCTGGTCGAGGGGCCAGCGGGCGACTGGTGGGCGCTCTATCACGGGTTCGAGAACGGCTATTGGACGCTTGGCCGCCAGACGTTGCTCGATCCGGTCGAATGGACTCTTGACGGCTGGTTCCGCATGAAGGGCGGCGACCTGTCGAAGCCGCTTGCGAAGCCGAAGGGAGGCGTGGCACTTCCGCACGGCCAGGCGCTATCCGACCAGTTCGATACGCTCGCACTCGGCACGAAATGGAGCTTCTTCCGTCCCCGCCCCGACGAAGCGAAACGCGTGTCCGTTTCCGGCAACACCTTGACGCTGACCGCGAGCGGTACTGCGCCCGTCGACTCCTCCCCGCTCCTGCTGATTGCAGGCGATACGCGCTATCGCTTCGAATGCGACGTCGCGATCGATCCCGGCACCACTGCTGGCTTGGTCCTGTTCTACGACGACAAACTCTATTGTGGTCTCGGCTTCGACGGCGATCGGTTCGTCACGCACCAATATGGCGCCGAGCGCGGTCGCCCCGCAAACCCGCATGGCCGCTCGATGCGGATCCGCGTGACCAACGATCGCCATATCGTGACGTACGACACGAGCAAAGACGGCGGTCGGACCTGGCACCGCTTCGATCGCGGGATGGAGGTGTCGGGCTATCATCACAATGTCCGTGGCGGCTTCCTGATGTTGCGGCCGGGACTGTACGCGGCGGGAAACGGCGCGGCGCGCTTCCGAAATTTCCGCTTCTCTGCTATCTGATCCGGGATACTTGCCGGTCTTCTCGATCGCGCGCCTGCGTGCTTGCCGCGCGTCCACATCCTCGGGGAGTCCGGTTTGCAGATTGTGACCTTGTGCCTGTTCCTATTGTTCGCCGTCGTGGTAAGCGGCATCGCCTCGCGCATGCTGCCCTCGGCGCTGCCTCGGCCGCTCGTGCAGATTGCGCTGGGCGCTTTGATCGGCATGGTCGCGCATGTCCGCGTCGAACTCGATCCCGAACTGTTCTTCCTGCTGCTCGTGCCGCCGCTGCTGTTCCTCGACGGCTGGCGCATCCCGAAAGACGAACTCTTCCGCGATCGCGGCGCCGTCCTCGGCCTAGCTTTAGGTCTTGTCTTCCTCACGGTCCTTGGCATGGGCCTTTTCATCCACTGGCTGATCCCGACGATGCCGCTCGGCGTCGCGTTCGCGCTCGCAGCCGTCGTATCGCCGACCGATCCGATCGCGGTCTCGGCGGTCGCGCAGAATGCGCCGATCCCGAAACGGATGATGCATATACTGGAAGGCGAAGCGTTGCTGAACGACGCGTCCGGCTTGGTCTGCGTACGCTTTGCCATCGCTGCCGTGTTGACCGGCACCTTTTCGTTCGCCGATGCCGCCGCGACTTTCGCGTGGATGGCGATCGCCGGCGTGGCGATCGGCGTCGGTGTCGCTCTCGGCATCGTCGCGACCAAGAGTGCGTTTGCACGCCGGTTCGGTGACGAAGCGGGCTCCAACATCCTGGTCAGCCTGCTGATCCCGTTCGCCGCCTATCTGCTGGCCGAGCACGTCCACGCGTCGGGTGTCCTTGCCGCCGCCGCCGCGGGCATCGCCATGAGCTTTACCGACGCGACCACCGCGGTTGCGGCAGGAACACGTATCCGCCGCCGCGCGGTCTGGGATATGCTGCAGTTCACGTTGAACGGCGTGATCTTCGTGCTGCTCGGCGAACAGCTGCCCGAAGTGTTCGTCCGTGCGCGCGATACGGTGACGTCGACGGGACACGTCAGTCCGTGGTGGCTCGCGGTCTATGTCGTCGCGGTCGTCGTCGGGCTGGCGATCCTGCGCTATGGCTGGGTGTGGGTATCGCTCCAGTTCACGCTCCTCCGCGCGCGGCGGCGCAACGATCCGGCTGCGGGTGCGAGCCCTCCACGCCGGATCATCGCCGCAATGTCATGTGCCGGAGCGCGCGGCGCGATCACGCTGGCCGGCGCGCTGACGCTGCCGTTGAGCATGGCTGACGGCACGCCGTTCCCGGCCCGCGATCTGGTCATCTTCCTGGCGTCGGGCGTCATCCTGTCGTCGCTGGTGATCGCTGCGGTAGGGTTGCCGCTGCTCTTGCGCGGACTGAGCCTGCCGGCCGAAACCGGCGTCGGCGCAGCGCGGGACCAGGCCAAACTGGTTGCTGCGAACGCGGCGATCGCAGAGCTCGATCGCGTCCAGCACCGGATGGCCGAAGGTCGTGAGGATCCGGATCGCTTCACCGATATCGCCGCGCGACTGATGGATCAGTATCGCGAGCGTATCGACAGCCTGTCGACGCAGCCGGAGGAGCGTTCGCGTCAGGGCGATGTCGTGATCGAGCGCGACATGCGCTTGGCCGCTGTCCGCGCCGAGCGCAACGCGATCTTCGACCTGGCGAGACGTCGCGAGATAGGGGCGGAATTAGCCGAGCAATTGGGGCGTGAACTCGACCTGGTCGATGCCCGACTGTCACGGCAAGTACTGCAATGAAAGCGGGTGTTGAGCGCCCCGCTTGTCCGTGTGACTGAAACCGGCGGGGCGCTGAAGGTTACGCGATACTAGGCGACGCCTCTGAGGGCGCGCTATGCCGCTTATACATGAATCTTGTGTGAACGGGGTGCCCCGCCCGTCCGTGCGACACTCTCGTATCCGGGCGGGGCACCGAGGACGCTACGGCGTTGGAACCCCGCGTCGCTACCCACAAGGTAGCAGGTCATCGCGGCAGGAACAGAACAGCCCGTCACGCTTGTGTCTCGTCTGATCGGAAAGTCTCGCGCCGCGGGTTTCACGTCAGCCGTGCTCGTGGCTGCAGTCGTATCGCGCTCCCCGGCAATTTAATTTTTGGAAGCGAGGCAATCGTATCAGGCGCGCCACGCGTCACCACCTGAACGACGAGATCGAACAAATCGATGTCCGTCGGCGTGTTTATTGGCGTGAGCGGCGGAGCAATTGCCTAACGGGTCCATGGTCCCGGTTAAGCTTGCAACAGGATCGTCCGCCGCCGACCTCCGGATACTTGGTTTTTGGTATGTGAACCAGGCCCTTCGCTTCCCTGATGCGCTCGTCCGCTACATCTCGGACAACATCGCGAACCTGTTCGACGAAGAGTATCAGCACCTGCTATTTCGATCACGGCCGATGCTGGTACGGCAATCGCCCCACCGCGCAGCTGAAGATCAGGCCGTGCGTCTGACCGTCCGCACGAGCATCCGACCACGCGACCTTTCGACATCGGGTGGGTATGAGGTCACCATGATCCTGCCAGTCCTCTATAGCTTCCGTCGATGCCCATATGCGATGCGAGCGCGCCTTGCGATCATATGGGGCGGAAAGCGCGTCGAACTGCGCGAAGTATCGTTGCGCGACAAACCCGCTGCAATGCTCGACGTCTCATCCAAGGGGACGGTACCCGTAATGGTGCTGCCCGACGGGTCCGTCATCGACCAAAGTCTCGATATCATGCGCTGGGCCTTTGCAGCGTCCGCCGACATCATACTACCAGGCGATCCCGCAATCATCGCGCTCAACGACGGACGCTTCAAGCACCATCTTGATCGCTACAAGTACGCCGATCGCTACTCCCCGGATGGCATCGACCACCGCAGCGCGGCTACGGAAATCCTCGAACGGCTCAATACCAAGCTAAACGACGGCGATCATCTTGGTGGCGACCGAGCACCGTTCACCGACCTCGCAGTGATGCCTTTCGTCCGCCAGTTCGCAGCGACCGACTGGTCTTATTTCAACGGTTTGCCGTTTGCCTCCCTGCAAGGCTGGCTTGCCCGGCATATGACGTCGGACCTTTTCATGCGCGCGATGGTAAGGCGGTCGGCATGGTCTACAAACGACGATCCCTTCCTGTTTCCCTAGAGTGCGGCAGGGATCGATGACTCCACTGCCCGCTGACCGGAACTTGTTGCCGTGAGGCATTACTGTATGCCGGCACCGAAGCGGCTCGCCAGTGTCCGTACAATGGAGAGCGTTCGTGCAGTTCAATGGCAAATTCCACCTTGGCCTGTGGATCGGGACGGCGCTCTCTTTGACAGCCGCGGCTGCCAGTGCGAGGCCGGCATATTTCGAGCAGTTCACCTATCGGGGGAAGGCCGGAAATGTCGTCGCGGTTGGCGTTGATCAATATCGCAATCCGATCCTGCCGGGCTATTATCCCGATCCATCGATCACACGTGTCGGCGATGACTATTACCTGGTCAATTCGTCATTTGCGCATTTCCCCGGACTGCCTGTGTTCCGTTCGGCGGACCTGGTGAACTGGACCCAGATCGGCAACGCGATCGACCGCCCGGGGCAGGTCGACTTCACCGGCCGTACGGTGTCGCAGGGGCTCTTTGCGCCCGACATATCCTATCATGCGGGCACGTTCTTCATCGTCAATACCTGCGTCGAATGTGGTGGTAACTTCGTGATTACCGCCAGGAACCCGGCGGGGCCGTGGTCTGAACCGACCTGGCTCGGTTTCGAAGGGATCGACCCTTCGATCTTCTGGGACGGTGACAGCGCGTATATCGTCAACAACGGCGCACCAGACGAAGCGCCGCGCTACGAAGGCCATCGCGCCATCTGGATGCAGGCGTTCGATTGGCGGACCCGCAAGATGGTTGGCAAGCGTACGCAGATCGTCAATGGCGGCGTCGATATCACGAAGCAGCCGGTCTGGATCGAGGGCCCGCACCTGCTGAAGCACGGCGGCTTCACTTATCTGATAGCGGCCGAGGGCGGCACGTCCGAGCAGCATTCGGAGGTCGTGTTTCGTGCCAAGGCGCTGCGCGGTCCTTATGTCCCCTTTGCGGGGAACCCCATCCTGACCCAACGTGATCTCGATCCTGACCGGCCGAACCCGGTTACATCGGCCGGCCACGCCAAGTTCGTCGAGACCCGGGACGGCAAATGGTGGAGCACGTTCCTTGCGACCCGGCCGTATCGCGACGATTTCTACAACACGGGGCGCGAGACCTTCCTGTTGCCGGTCGATTGGCGCGACGGTTGGCCGCATATCCTCTCTCCCGGCACACCGATCCCGTACGCTGCTGCTCGTCCGGACTTGCCGCGGCAGGCCACAGGCAGGACGGTATCGGCGGGTGATGTCGAGTATACCGATACGTTCGACGGCGCGCGACTGGGGTTGGCGTGGATCGGTATCCGCAATTCGAAGCAACCGATCTATCGCTTGGAAAATGGCTCGATGGTGCTCGACGGCAGGGCGCCGCTTGGCATGGTGACCGGCGTTCCCGCCTTTGTGGGCCGCCGCCAGCAGCACCATGTTGCAACAGTCTCTACGACGCTGCGGTACACGCCCGATGCAGACGGCGACCGTGCCGGACTGGCAGCCATCCAGAACGATCGCTCGTTCCTGGTCTTCGCGGTCACCCGGATAAACGGCAAGCCCGTGGTGGCCCTCTACACCCGTGATGCCGAGACATCGGATACGCTGGTTGCCACCGCACCGATCGTGACGAACCGGCCGATCGCGCTGACGATCCGCGCCGATGGTGGAACGATGGCGTTCGACTATGCCATCGATGGAGTCCGCAAGACGCTGAAGGCGGGTGTCGATGTGACATTCCTCAGCACCAAGCGCGCGGGCGGCTTCGTCGGTACGGTCATCGGCCCCTACGCATGGCAGGCGCGGTGATGCCAGACCTGGCCCAAGGATATTAGCGGCGGACGGCCCCGCTCGCCGCTAATATCCCGCTGCGCCTACTTCTTGGTAGCCGTCAGGCCACGGTCTTCCAGCATTGGGCCGATATCCGGGTCCTTGCCGTAGAACGCCTTGAACATCGGCGCGTAGTCTTCCGTATGACCCTTCGACAGGATCATGTCGCGGAAGCGCTGGCCGTTCGCGCGGGTCAGGCCGCCATGCGCGACGAACCACGCATAGGCGTCGTTATCGAGCATCTGCGTCCACAGATACGCATAGTATCCCGCTGCATAACCGCCCGCCCAGATGTGTGCGAAGTAGCTGGTGCGATAGCGTGGCGGCACGTCCTTCGTGTCGAGGCCCATCGTCGTCAGTGCCTTCGTCTCGAACGCGTCGACATCCTGCGGCCCCGCCGATGCCGGCAGCGAATGCCAGTCCTGGTCGAGCGTCGCCGCCGCTACCAGTTCGCCAAGCTCGTAGCCCTGGTTGAACTTCGCCGCGTTCTTGATCTTAGCAGTCAGCGTCGCCGGCATCAGCGCGCCGGTGCGATAGTCCTTCGCATAGTTCGCGAGCACCTTGGGATCGAGCGCCCAATGTTCGTTGAACTGCGACGGGAACTCGACCCAGTCGCGCGCGGTGTTGGTGCCCGAGACCAGCGGATAGGTCTGGTTCGCGAACAGCCCATGCAGCGCGTGGCCGAACTCGTGGAACATCGTCGTCACGTCGTCGAACGTGATCAGCGCTGGCTGGCCCGGCGCGGGCTTGGTGAAGTTTGCGACGTTATAGACGACCGGCTTGGTCTTGAGCAGCTTCGACTGGCCGACGAAGTTCGACATCCACGCGCCGCCGGACTTGTTGTCACGCTTCCAGTAGTCGAAATACATGAGGCCTAGTTCGGAGCCATCCTTGTCGAACACGGTGAAGACGCGGATGTCCGGCTGATAGGTCGGGATGTCGCGGCGTTCCTTGAAGGTGACGCCGTAGAGCTGGTTCGCAGCGAAGAACACGCCATCGGTCAGCACGCGGCCGATCTCAAAATACGGCTTCAGCTCGTTCTGGTCGAGGTCGTACTTCGCCTTGCGAACCTTGTCCGAATAGAAATCCCAATCCGATGGTGCGAGGGGGAACGAGGTGCCGGTCGCGTCGATCGTCTTCTGCAGTTCGGCCGCCTCGCGACGCTGTTCGGCGGCAGTCGCGGGGACGAGTTGCGTCATGAACCCCTTCGCCGCGGCCGGGGTCTTCGCCATCTGGTCGTACAGCGAATAGGCGGCGTAGTTCGGATAGCCGAGCAACTGCGCCTTCTGTGCGCGCAACTGCGCGATCTTCTGGATCAGCGCGCGCGTATCGTTCGCATCGCCGCGCTGCGACCGGTTCCAGCTCTTCTCGAACAGCGCTGCCCGGGTCGCGCGATCGGTCAGCGAGGCGAGCGCCGGTTGTTGCGTCGTGTTCTGGAGCGACAGGACGTATTTGCCGGGCATGCCCCGCTCCTTCGCGCCTTCCGCTGCGGCGGCGATCTCGGCATCGCTCAACCCGGCAAGCTTGGCCTTATCGTCGACCACCAGCGCGCCTGCCTTGGTCCCGGCGAGCAGCTTCTGCTGGAAGTCGGTCGTCGCAGTCGAGATCTGCGTGTTGAGCAACCGCAGCTTGGCCTTGTCGGCGTCGTTCAACTGCGCACCGGCGTGCAGGAAATCGCTGTGATAGATCTCCAGTACCTGCTTCTGCTCGGCATCGAGACCGAGCGAATCCTTCTTCGCGTACAGCGCCTGGACGCGCGCGAAGAGCTTGGGATCGAGGTAGATCGCGTCGCTGTGCTGCGCGAGCTTGGGCGCCTCCGCAGACCGTACCGCGTCGAGCGCATCGTTGGTGTTCGCCTGCGACACGCCGAAGAACGCCTGGCTCGCGCGATCGAGCGTCCGGCCGGAGCGCTCCATCGCCTCGATCGTATTGGCGAAGGTCGGTGCTGCGGGATTGTTCGCGATCGCCTTCATCTCGGCGATCTGTTCCGCCATGCCCTGTTCGAGGGCGGGCTGGTAATCGGCATCGGTGATCTGGTCGAAGCGCGGCGCCTGGAACGGCAGCGTGCTGGGGATGGTCAGAGGATTGACGCGCGACGGTTTGGCAACCGGTCTGGAGGGGGTTTGCGCGGAGGCGGCGCTCGCGATGCAACAGAGCAGGGCGGCGGAACGAAGCAGGATTGGACGCGACATCGAGGGCTCACAATGACAGGAGTGATGACGCTCTTCTTGCATGGAGCGGCGAGAGGTTACAACGTCCGTCATCGCGGATCATGGGCACCGCCCAATGGATCGATCGCCAATAGCAGCCGTGTGATCCCCGTCGCCGCAACGGGCGGCGAACGGTGGAGAATTTCCGGACGCTCGGCCCACACTCGCCCTTTGAACAGGCCCACCTCGCCGATTTCCAGTTGGCCATCCGCTACGGGTGGATCGGCATGTGTGCCACAGGCAGCGAGCCACTGCGTTCCAGGGCCGACGAGCGGCATCAGCAACCGTACCGTCACGGTGTCGGCGTGAAACTTCCGGCATGCATCGGTCTGGATCACATCCAACCGAACGCGGAGACGGTCACACGCTACGATCTTCGCAAAGCGCACGGCGAGCGTGACAAGCCCGTCCGCAAACTCGGGATCGTGCGGGTATCCCGCGTCCGCAAGCGATCTGGCTAACGCCCCCGGTACATCGACGACATCCATGTCGGCATCGATGTCGTCGATCGTATCCCAGTCCAGTTCGCTGACCGCGATGCCATATTCCGGCGTAGGCCGTTGCCAGATCGCCAGATGCACGGTTTCGTCCATGATGCGATCCAGGATCGTTGGATCGCGTCCGATCGCCACCGCGGCGCATAGCGCAGCCCCTTTCTCACGCGTATTCATCGGCATTCGTTTCGCGGATTCTGTTTAATGATATAGTGTATCATACTGCTTTCGTGCCATCGTCTCCGCAGACCGTCAACCCGCTCGAGCCCTCGCATAGTTTTGCTTGCTGCACCGACGCTTGCGCTGTTGCCCGAGCGCAGGCAGTAGGCGGGCAAACCTCAGGAGTTCCGACATGGCCAGCGCATTAGAAATCGATCAGTCGAGCATCGTCGACAACGACATCCAGAAGCAGATCGAGTTCCTCGGCGAGTTCGACGGCGACGAATATGAGTTCGCGGTGAAATACGCGGTTCTCAAGGAGTTGAGCGGCGACGAGCCCGAGGATGACGGCATCGAGCTGTTCAACCGGTTCAACGACGATATCGTCGACGCGTGCCTGGCAGCGCTCGAGCGCAAGCCCGGGGCATCGACGATCGTCGTCGACGAGAACGACCTCGAATAACGGCTGCAGGCTGGCGACCGGCGATCGTCTTCAGGACGCGCCGGTCGTCGGCTGACACTTCGCAAAAGCGGGATGACCTAGTCTCCGGTGACGAACCGTCGGATGCGCGCCGAATAGCGACTACCGACGAGCAGCGTCACCCCGAACAGCATGGACGCTCCCCATATCGTCGCAAAGACGATGATGACGATCCTGAGCATGGTCGAACTCCGTCATTCCTTCGATTGGCGGGGCCTATTATCCAGAACCGGCACGGCACCTGAACGTCGCGTCAATCGTGCGTTCATTTCGGTCGGTAGCGGGCCGATCGTTATCGCCGTCAGACGTGTCGTTCCCGGCGGAGCAGGTAGATATCCATGATCCAGCCATGCTCTGCGCGAAGCGAAGCCCGGGTGCGAACGATCTCCGCGCCGACCTCACCGAGCGGACCTGCGATCAACGATTGGTTCGGCATGCCGAGATAGGCACCCCACCAGATCGCAACGCCCTCCGCTGCGAGTGTCTCGAACGCCCATCCGCCGTCGAGCATCACTGCCAGCGTATCCGCCCCCTCCGGCCATCCCCCTGCCCGCAACCGGCGCCCCGTCGTGATCAGCACCGGCGCAGCAAGCGTATTGAGCGGAATGGCGTGTGCCGCAGTCAGCACCTGAAGACTGGTGATGCCGGGTTCGACATGGACACGGATCGCCATGCCGCGCTCTCGCAAGCGATCGGCGATCCGCAGGCTGCTGTCGTATAGCGACGGATCGCCCCAGACGAGCAACGCCAGCCGTCCGCCGTCAGGCAGATGCGCGGCGATCTGGTCGGTCCACGCATCGGCGATCGCACCGTGCCAGTGATCGACCGCCGCAAAGTACGGCACGTCCGGATCGCGTTGCGGAAGATCGAACTCGACGATGCGCGTGGTGCCGGTCACGACCTCGGCGCAGATCGTCCGGCGCAGATCGATCAGATCGGACTTCGCGTCACCCTTGCGCGGCAGGAGGATGAGGTCGGCGGCGTTGATCGCGGCGATCGCGGCCAGCGTGAGATGCTGCGGATTGCCCGTGCCGATGCCGACGAGGTGAAGGTCGATCATTCGGAGTCCATCAGCGGGCCGTAGAGGATGAGCGCTGGTTTGCCGGAAAAGCCCTCCTGCAATTGCATGGCAAGCTCTGCGATCGTCGAGCGCGCCAGGCTCTGGTCGGGGTGCCCGACATTCTCGGCGATCATGGCGGGCGTATCGGGCGACAGGCCATGCGCGATCAGGGATGCGGCCAGCGCCGGGAAGGTACGCTTCGGCATGAAGACGACCGTCGTCGCCTCGGGATCCGCGAGTGCGGCCATGTTGCGCTGTTCGGGCAGATCGCCGGTGACGTCGTGGCCGGTCACGAACTGGACCCGACGCGCGCTGAGCCTGCGTGTGAGGGGGATCTGCGCGGCGGCCGCGGCGGCGCTCGCGGCGCTGATGCCCGGGACGATCTCGAACGGGATGCCTGCCGCTCGCAGCGCGACGATCTCCTCTTCGAGTCGGCCGAACATGCCGGCGTCGCCCGATTTCAGCCGGACGACGCGGATGCCGGTTCGGGCGTACTCGATGAGGAGTTGCGAGACGTGCGCCTGGCTCGGCGAAGGCCGACCGGCGCGTTTGCCGACCGCGACCAGATCGGCACCGGGGCGGGCATGGCCGAGTACCGCCGAGGACAGGTCGTCGAACAGCACTGCATCCGCCGCCTGCAATCTGGATACGGCTTTCAACGTGAGCAACTCGGGATCGCCAGGGCCCGAGCCGACGAAGGACACGAACCCCGTCATGAAACAGGCGCGATCATGTGGAAAAACGTACCCGTGACCCGTCCGCGACGCGAGCCCGTCTCCGGCACCGCCTCTCCCTGTGCATCGACGACATCGGCTAGCGGCGCGTCAGGCTGTTCGAGGATCGTTGAAAAGTGAAACTCATGCCCTGCGAGCGTGGCGCCCTGCGCGTAGCCGGCCATCGGCGCGAGCAGCGATGCTCGTCGATAGCCGAGATGCATCTTCCGCTGCGCGTAACTGGTGACGAGGCCGAGCAGCCCGGCCATCCGGTGGCGTGTCCCGTCGGCGTCGATCAGCCCCTCGCCGAGCGCCATATAGCCGCCGCACTCGCCGTGGACGGGGCGCGTCTGGGCGTGCTCGGCGAGTGCTGCGTGGAAATTACGGGCTTCGCCGAGGCGTCCGGCATGGAGCTCGGGATAGCCGCCGGGTAGCCAGACGATGTCGGCGTCGGGCGACGGCGCCTCGTCGGCGAGCGGCGAGAACGGTCGTATTTCCGCTCCTGCCCTGCGCCAGCCCTCCAGGACGTGCGCATAGGTGAACGAGAACGCGGCATCCTGCGCGAGGGCAATCCGCTGCGCCGGGGGGCTGACCCACGCTTCGTGGAGGACGGATTTCGCGGTCGCGGTCGCCGCCGCCCGGAGCGCCGGGATATTGACGTGTGCGCGCAGGAACATGGCATACTCATCGATCCGCGCGTCGAGGTCGGCGTGCTCGACCGCCTGGACAAGCCCTAGGTGACGTTCCGGCAGCTTGAGGTCGCCGCGTCTCGGCAACGCGCCAAACACGCGAATGCCGACTGCGTCCATGCCGGCGCGCGCGAGACGTTCGTGCCGCGGACTGGCGACGCGGTTGAGGATGACGCCGGCGATCGGTACGCTCGGATCGTAACGGCTGAAGCCTAGTGCGGTGGCGGCGGCGGACTGTGCCTGGCCCGAAACGTCGATCACCAGTACGACCGGCCAGCCCATCCGGCGAGCGATGTCGGCGCTGGCCCCGTTGCCGGTCGCGCCAAGGGTGGCAACGCCGTCGAACAGCCCCATCGATCCTTCGGCCAGCGCGAAGTCGGCATCGTCGGCCTTGGCCACAAGCGTATCGAGCATAGCGGCGGGCATCGACCAGCTGTCGAGATTGAACGACGCCCGGCCGCTCGCGGCGCGGTGGAAGGCCGGGTCGATATAGTCGGGGCCGCTCTTGAACGGTTGGACTGCAAGCCCGTCGTCGCGAAGCGCGCGGAGGAGGCCGAGCATCACGGTGGTCTTGCCGGTGCCCGACGCTGGGGCGGCAACAAGCAGGCCTGGGGTCATGCCTCGCCTCCAGCGAACTTCGACTCCGCCGATTGCGGGCGAAAGCGTCGATCATAGCCTTGCGCGTAAAGGCTGCTCTCGGCGAAGTCCTTGGGGGAAATCGCCTGTCCGACGAGAATCAGCGCGGTGCGATCGGGTTTGCCTTCGATCGTGTCCGCGATCGTCGCGAGCGTGGCGCGTTCGACTTGCTGGTCGGGCCAACTCGCGCGCCAGACGATCGCTGCCGGACAGTCGGCGCCATAGGCTGGCGTCAGATCGGCGACGACCTGCGCAAGGTTGTGCACCGAAAGATGGATCGCGAGCGTAGCCCCGGTCGCGGCGAACGCAGTCAGGTTTTCGGCAGGCGGCATCGTACTGGCGCGGCCCGGCGTACGGGTGAGCACGACCGATTGGGCGAGTTCGGGCAGCGTCAGCTCGATCTCCAGCGCAGCGGCGGCGGCGGCGAAGGCGGGCACGCCGGGCGTGATCGTGAACGGGATGTCGAGCGCGCGAAGGCGGCGGAGTTGCTCGCCCATCGCCGACCAGATCGACAGGTCACCCGAATGGAGACGGGCGATGTCCTGCCCGGCGTCGTGTGCAGCCCGGATTTCGGCGACGATCTGGTCCAGCGACAGCGGCGCGGTGTTGACGATGCGCGCGCCGGGGGGACAGTGATCGAGCATCGCCGTCGGGATCAGTGAGCCGGCATAAAGGCAGACGGGTGATCCGGCGATCCGATCGCGACCGCGCAACGTGAGAAGATCGGGCGCGCCGGGGCCTGCGCCGATGAAGTGGACGGTCATGCTTCGAATCCTTCGGCGCCCGATCGCGCTATGGCACAGGTGGCCATCCGATCAGGTGAGATATGGCGGGAGGCCAGCAACCGGGCGCCCGCACCCGCCGCGGCGAGCGCAGAGGCTTCGGCGACGCTTCCTGTAGCGCGCGCTTTCAGGCTGGCGGCAGACTGCGTCGACGTTGGCGCCGACTGCAACGCGCTGGGCGATACCGCGATCATCGGCACACCCATAGCCTCGGCGAGCGGTGACACCAGCGCCTGCTTGTCGTGCGGCGCGGCAAGCGCGGTCACCGGAGGGTGGCCATGTTGCGCACTGGCGAACACGTTCCGCAAAGCATCGAGCGTAGCGCCCTCCCGAAAACCGAAGCCGGCGACGATCACAGGCAGACGCTCCACTGGACGACGGGATAGCGCGCGCGCCAACCGCGACGCGAGCCGATCGGAACCGCGTCGGATAGTTCGATGCGCAATAGCGTGCCGCCTTTCAGTCCGTGCCAGCGCGTGAGCAACACTTCGGATTCCAGCGTCACCGCGTTGGCGACCAACCGCGTTCCGGCGGCAAGCGTCGAGAAGAGGGATTCCAGAAGCGTTTCCGACAGACCGCCGCCGATAAAGACGGCGTCGGGCCGCGCGTGGCCTTCGAGGATCGCAGGCGCCCTACCCTCCACGACCTTCAAACGATCTGCTCCCAAGGCAGCGGCATTGGCGCGAGCCCGGTCGGCGCGGATAGGGTCGGCTTCGAATGCGATGGCTTGCGTCGATGGATGCGACAACAGCCATTCGATCGAGATCGAACCCGAGCCGGCGCCGATATCCCAAAGCAGTTCGCCCGGCCTCGGCGCGAGTGCGGACAGCGTCAGGGCGCGAATCGGGCGTTTGGTGATCTGGCCGTCATTATCGAACCATTCATCGGACAGGCTGCGCGGCATTGTCGCACCGTCTCCAGCGAAGGCGATGCCGACTGCGACGGGATGCGCGACATCGTCGAACGCGAACGCCGCGGCGGTCGTGTGGCGGATCCGTTCGCGGGGCCCCCCTAATGACTCCAGGATGTGCAGATCGGATGCGCCAAAACCGAGTTCGGTCAGATAGCGCGCGAGTTCGCTGACCGCATCGCCGTCGCGGACCAGCGCGAATGCGTAGCGGCCGATCGCGATGTGCGGGCGTAGCCGGGTCACCGGGGCTGCATGAAGACCGAGGCACGACGTGTCTTCCAGCGACCAACCAAGCCGGGCTGCGGCGAGGCTGAACGTCGACGATACGGGATACGCTATCCATTCGTCGGCAGGCAGATGGCGGGTTATCGACGTGCCCGCGCCGAACCAGAACGGATCGCCCGAGACGAGCATGACAACACACCGGCCACGATGCGCGAGCAACCGCGAGATACCGTGATCGAACGGTACTGGCCAAGGTTCGACCTCAGCCGTAAGATCGCCGACGAGCGCGAGATGGCGGGTCGCGCCCGTCACGATCTCTGCTTCGGCGAGTGCCAAGCGTGCCGGCGCGGAGAGGCCGGCGATGCCGTCTTCGCCAATCCCGACAATCGTCAGCCACGGAGCTTCAGCCATTCCGACCATCCTCGTTCTTGGCGGCACGACCGAGGCCAGCGCGCTGGCTGCGATGTTGGCTGAGCGAGGCGATGCGGCCGTGTTGAGTTACGCCGGGCGCGTGGCGAGCCCAAAGGCGCAACCGATCCCGGTGCGCGTCGGTGGTTTTGGCGGTATCGACGGGCTGGCGTCGTATTTGCGGGAGCACCGCGTAACGCATCTGGTCGACGCGACGCATCCGTTCGCAGCACGGATGAGCGCGAATGCCGTCGCGGCCGCAACACGGGCGGGCGTTGCGCATATCGCCTTGACGCGACCCGCGTGGACGCCCGTTGCTGGCGATCGGTGGACACGCGTCGTTGACATCGAAGCTGCGGTCGCAGCTCTGGCTGGCCCCGCGCGCCGCGTGATGCTGGCGCTGGGTCGGATGCATGTCGATGCGTTCGGCGCGCAGCCTCAGCACGATTATCTGTTGCGCTTCGTCGATGCGCCCGATCATTCGCCGGGGTTGCCGCGGCATCATCTGGTGGTCGATCGCGGGCCGTTCGATGTCGTTGGCGATCGGCAGTTGATGGAGGCACACGGGATCGAGGTCGTGGTCTGCAAGAATGCGGGCGGTACGGGCGCGCAGGCCAAGCTGGGCGCGGCGCGTGCGCTCGGGCTGCCGGTGATCATGATCGACCGGCCGATCCTGCAGGCTCGCCTGGAGGTGCATGCGGCGGCGGACGTGCTGTACTGGCTTGATCATGGTGCCGACCGGGGCGTGTAGAGGATCGGGCCTGCCGGGCGCTCGATGATCCGGGTGAGGCTGGAGCCGATGATGATCATCGTCCGCATGTCGGCCATGTCCGCGCGAGCTTCGGTGAGCGGGACGATGCGGAGGGTTTCCTCAGGCGTCGAGACGGCGCGGGCGAACAGCACCGGGCGGTCGTCGCGGCAGGTTTCGCGTAGGATCTCGAAGACGCGGATCAAGGCGTCGGGACGCGCCTTCGATCGGGGGTTGTAGAAGGCGATTGCGAAGTCGGCCTCGGCGGCGAGGCGCACGCGGCGTTCGATCAACGACCAGGGTTTGAGATTGTCCGACAGATTGATCGCGCAGAAATCATGGCCGAGCGGGGCTCCGGCGCGGGCGCTTGCGGCGAGCATCGCGGTGATGCCGGGGAGTACGCGGATGTCGAGATCGCGCCGTTCCTGCGGGCCGGCTTCGAGCGCTTCGAATACCGCGGCGGCCATCGCGAACACGCCGGGATCGCCCGAGGATACGACGACCACGCGGTGGCCTTTGGCTGCGAGCTTGAGGGCGTGCGTGGCGCGGTCGAGTTCGACGCGGTTGTCGGTCGGGTGGAGCGTGAGGCCGTCGCGGGGGGCGACGCGCGCGACGTAGGGAATGTAGCCGATGACGTCGGTCGCTTCGGCAAGCGCGGCGGTGACTTCGGGCGTCACGAGGTTTGGATCGCCGGGGCCGAGACCTGCGATGGCGAGCCAGCCAGTCATGGACGGCGTCCTTGTCCGTGGATCAACAGGATCGAGAAATACGGCGTGATGGCGTCCGCCTCGCACAGCCGCGTCACGCGCTGATCGGCCATCGCGGCGTATTCCACCAGCCATGCCTCGCTCTCGCGCCCGGCGGCGGCGACGGCGCGGCGGAGCTTGGCGAGGTGACGGCCGATCTTCATCACGACCAGCGCGTCGGTGTCGCGGATGCGGCGGACCAGATCCTCCTCGGGGAGCGTGCCCATCAGCACCGTCAGCACGTCGTCGCCCCAGGTGATCGGTGCGCCGCTGGCGGTCCAGGCGCCGGACATGCCGGTGATGCCGGGGACGACCTGCACCGGGGCGACCGTCTGCAGTCGGGTGTAGAGGTGCATGAACGAGCCGTAGAAGAACGGGTCTCCTTCGCAGAGCACGACGACGTCTTCGCCAGCGTTGGCTAGCCCCGCGAGGTGATCGATGCAGCGGGTATAGAAGGCCGAGAGGCAGTCGTTGTAGCGCGGGTCCGAAACGGGAATTTCGGTGGTGACCGGATATTCCATCGGGAACTCGATCACGTCGGCGCGGAGCATGCCTTCGACAACCTTGCGCGCCTGGCCGGGGCGTCCGGCCTTACGGAAGTACGCGACGTGGCGCGCGGCTCTGACCAAGCGGTCGGAGCGGACGCTCATCAGGTCTTGCGCGCCTGGGCCCAAGCCTACGCCGTGGATCGTTCCAATAGTCATTCAGTGCCGCTCGCGAGCGCGTTGATCGCCGCGACGGTGATCGCGCTGCCGCCCATCCGGCCCTCGACGACGACGCAGGGGACGGGTTGGTCGGTCCAGAGTGCAGCCTTCGATTCGACCGCGCCGACGAAGCCTACGGGGCAACCGATGATCGCCGCTGGACGTGGACAATCTGGGTCTTCGAGCATGTTGAGCAGGTGGAACAAGGCGGTGGGCGCGTTGCCGATCGCGACGACGGCGCCGGCGAGATGCGGGCGCCAGAGTTCGAGTGCCGCCGCAGATCGGGTGTTGCCCATCGTCCGGGCGAGCTCAGGTGTTTCGGAGGCGTGGAGCGTGCAGATGATGCGGTTATCGGCCGGTAATCTGGCGCGGGTAATGCCTTCGGTGACCATTCGGGCGTCGCACAGGATCGGCGCGCCGGCCTGCAGCGCGCGGCGGGCCTCGGTGGCGAACGTCGGCGAGAAGCGGAGGTGCTGGGCGAGCCCGACCAAGCCCGCGGCGTGGATCATGCGCACGGCGACCGGCTCTTCCTCGGGCGAGAAGCGGGCGAGATCGGCCTCCGCGCGGATCATCGCGAAGGACTGGCGGTAGATCGCCGCGCCGTCGGTTTCATAGGCGTACGGCATTCAGGCGGCTCCGAAATGGGCGAGGATCTGTGTGGCATCGAGGCCTGCGCGGGAAGGTGGCGCGCCCGCTCGGGCGTCGAAGGCGAGGTCGTAGCGACCTTCGCGCCCGGTCAGCGTGACGTCGGCAGGGGCAGCGCGCGCGCATCCCTTGGCGCATCCGGAGACGTGGAGCCGGCCGGCGATGTGGGGTGCTAGGCGGTGTGCGAGACTGCGGGTTTCGAGGGTAGCTTGCGGACAGGCCGGTGCGCCTACGCAGGCAGCCGTGCGGAGTAACGGCGAGGATGGATCGGTGATGAAGTCGGCGGGGTCCGGCGGCACCGCGGGCTTGGCATCCGTTTCGCAGATCGCGATGTGCCAGGGTGTCAGGCGGATCGCTCCAATGGCGGGCTCGGCTCCAACGAAGCGGGTTAGTGCCGTCGCCAAGACCCGACCTAATGGCAGGCCGAGCGCGACGCCGAGTGGGTGCCTGCCGGGTTGGAGCCTGTACGCCGATAGCGCGGGGGACGTGCTGCCGGCAGCCCAATCCGGAAGCGGCGCATCATGTCGGGCCATGCGACCGCTCGCGGCGCCGCCGGTCTCCACGAACCAGCGGGCTAGCGCGATCAGGTGGTCGATTTCGGTGCCGGACGACAGCGGCGTCCCGAGGTCGCGGCCGTCTGCGCGGAGGATCAATTGACCGGATGGGCTGCGTTCGATGCGGAAGTCGGCGGGGGCGTCTTGCAGCGTGGGCGTGGCGCCGGCGTCGATCGCGAAGCCGACCTTGCCGGGAAGATCCGGCAGCTCCGACAGTCGAGCGTGCAACTCTTCCGCTATACGGTGGGTGTCGTCGCCTGCACGCCAGTCGGGTACGACGAGGATGTTGGCGCGCGCCTCTCGGGTCTGGTCCCGGTCGATCAGGCCGAGATCGAGAAGTGCATCGATCAGCGGGCGCCAGCTTTCCTCACGGACACCGCGGATCTGGAGGTTGGCGCGGGTGGTGGCGTCAATCTGGCCGTTGCCGTGCTGCGTCGTGGCTTCGGCAAGGCCCAGAACTTGCGCGCGGGTCAGGCGACCTAGCGGCGGGCGGAAGCGAACGAGCAGGCCGTCGCCGGCCATCATCGGGCGCCACGCGTCGGGGCACCAGCCCTTGACGACGAACCCGGTCATGCCGGCAGGTCCAGCGCTGCGAGGATCGAGTTGCGGCGGGTCGGCCATAGGTCTGCGGCGTGGAGCGCGGCGAAGCGCGCCTGCATCGCCGCGAGCGCGCCGGGGTTGGCTTCGGCGAGGAAGGCGTGGACGTCGTCGCGGCCGAGCGTGGCGTCGTAATAGAGGTCGATCAGTTCTGGGCGGACCGCGCTGGCGAGGTGCGCGAAGGCGCCGAGGTGATCGAGCGTGGCGGCGATCTCCGCACCGCCGCGGAAGCCGTGGCGCATCATGCCGTCGACCCAGTCGGGGTGGGCTGCGCGGGCGTGGACTACGCGGGCTATTTCCTCCTTGAGCGGGCGGGCCTTGGCTTGGGTCGGGTGTCTCGCGTCGAGATGATAGAGGGTGGCGTTACCTCCGGCGACCGATTGCGCGGCTGCGAAGCCGGCCTCGTGCGCGGCATAGTCGGCGGCGAGAAGGAGGTCGGTTTCGGGGAGATCTTGGACGTGGACGAAGGCATCGGCGGCAGCGACACGGTCGCGGATGCCGGTGGGATCGAAGTTGCCTTGGCCCCCTCCCCCATCGGTGTCGAGCGCGTGGCTCGAGGCGGATAGCCACGCTTGGCCCGCAGCGAGGCGCGCTTCCGGCGTGTAGGTTTCGGCGGCGTCGCCCATGCTCAGGCCGTAGCGGCCGGGTTCCGGGCCGTAGACGCGGGGCGTCGGGGTCTGGCCGACGAAGGGGTTCCAATCGGCGGGTTCGTCGCGTGCGGCCAGGGCCCGGACGGTCTGGCCGAACATCGTGCAGAGCGTCGGGAAGGCGTCGCGGAACAGGCCGGATACGCGCAGGGTGACGTCTATGCGGGGGCGGTCGAAGTTGGCGAGCGGGAGGATCTCGACGCCCGTTACGCAATCGGACTGCATGTCCCACACCGGCTCCGCGCCGAGCAGGTGGAGTGCCATCGCAAACTCCTCGCCTGCGGTTCGCATCGTCGCAGACGCCCAGAGATCGACGACGAGATTGCGGGGGTAGTCGCCGTGGTCCTGTAGGTGACGGCGGACTAACTCGTCGGCGAGTTTGATGCCTTGGGTATGCGCGGCGCGGGATGGGACTGCGCGGGGGTCCGTCGTGTAGAGGTTGCGGCCGGTCGGAAGGACGTCGGCGCGGCCTCGCCAGGGGGAGCCTGATGGGCCGGGTGCAACGCGTTTGCCTTGGAGTGCCGACAAGAGTCCGGCGCGTTCGGCTTCGCCTTGTTCGCCGCGACCGTAGATGTGGAGGCCGTCGCCGTATTGGCTTTCCTTCACGTCGCACACGAACGTGTCGATGCGGGTGATCGCGTCGGCTTGGGACTGCGTGTCGTCGAGGCCTAGTGTCGCGGCGAGGCCGGTCGCGGTGGCTTCGTCGCGGATGTTGCGTTGCAGGCGGTCTCGGCGGGCTGGATCGAGGCCATCGGCGTTGGAGAATTCGTCGAGCAGGGCTTCGAGGCGGCCGAGACCTGCGCCGGTGCGCGTGCGTTCCAGCGGTGGCGGGACGTGGCCGAGCGTGACCGCACCGATGCGGCGTTTGGCTTGGGCCGCTTCACCGGGGTCGTTGACGATGAACGGGTAGATGACGGGCATGGCGCCGGTGAGGGCTTCGGGCCAGCAGTCGTCGGACAGCGCGACCGACTTGCCGGGGAGCCATTCGAGCGTGCCGTGCGCGCCGACATGGACGAGCGCGTCGGTGCCGCGGGCGCTGAGCCAGAGGTAGAAGGCGACGTAGGCGTGACAGGGGCAGCGGGAGAGGTCGTGATACTCTTCCGCACGTTGCTCGGTTCGGCCGCGTTCGGGTTGGAGCGCGACGAGCGCGCCGCCTTGATCGTTCGCTGTGAAGGTGAAGTCTTCGGTGGGCGCCCCCCAGGTATCCTGGAGGTCCTTGCGGAGGGCTTCGGGGAGTTTCGCGAGTGCCTTGCGATACTCGGATAGCGGCCAGTGAATGCGTGACGTGGCGAGGTCACTTGCGTCGGGGGCGATTGCGTAACCGGCCTGAGTGAGGTCGGCGAGGATGGCTTGCGTGGAGGCAAGCGCGTCGAGGCCGACGGCGTGAGCCATCTGGTACGCCTTGCCGGGGTAGGTCGAGAGGACGATCGCGATGTGGTGGTCGGCGACGGGTTTGCTGGCGAGTTTCGTCCAGGCTTCGATCCGCGCGGCGATGGCCGTGATGCGCGCCAAGTCGGCGCGGTGTTCGCGGCGGGTGTATTCCAGGTAGCCGTCCCGCGCGGCCGCTTCCTTGAAGCTGGCCACGCCGGCGAAGAGGCGGCCGTCCACTTCGGGGAGGACGACATGCATGGCGAGATCGGCTGGGGACAGGCCTCGCGTTGCGCCGAGCCATGCTGCGCGGTCGGAGGTGGCCAGCGCGATCTGGAAGACCGGCACGTTGGCGGCGTCGAGCGGGGTGGTGTCGATCGCGCCGCGTGCGGAGAAGGCGGTGGCGTTGACGATCGCGGCGGGCTTCAGGGCCTCGACCCACCGGCTCAGCCAGCCGCCTGCGTCGGGCGCTTTAAGCGAGGGGGCGAACAGGCCGATTACGTCGAAGCCGCGCGCGGTCAGTTCGGCGTGGAGGGCTTCGATCGGGTGGAGGTCGGCGGCGGTCAGGTAGGAGCGGTAGAAGACGATCAGGATGCGGGGGCGGTTCGCATTGAGCGCGAACGCCGCCGGGCAGGTCACGCCATCATGCGGTTGCCAGCCACCGACATCGGCGATCGCGCGGACGCCGGTGACGGGGCCGGCGTAGCAGCCGGCGGCCAGCGCGAACTGGGCCAGCGCCGCTTGGGCTGCGACCGCGCCGCCGGTGTCGCAGAGATGGGCCAGGCGGCGCAGCGTCGAGAGCGGGATCGTCGATGCGGCGTCGAGGCGCGTATCGATGCGCCCGTCTGCGGCGAGAACCGCTAGCGCGATGCCTTTCTCCCGCGCGAGGTTTTCGACCTGTTGCAGGCCGTAGCTCCAATAGGAGCGCCCGCCGATCAGCCGGATCAGGATGCCCTTCGCGCCGGCCAGCGTCTGCTCGACATAGGTGTCGACCGAGAGCGGATGCTGGAGCGCGGTCAGGTTCGCGAGGCGTAGCGAGGGCAAACGGCTTCCGGCGGCGTCCGCACGTCTCCAGCCCGCGGCGAATGCGCCGAGGTCGCCGTCGGAGAAGGACAGGACGACGAGATCCGCGGGGGTTTGGGCGAGGTCCTGAGGGACCGCGCTTTCCTCCAGCCCGTGGGTCTCGCGGAAGACGACGTGCATCGTGGCTCAGGCGTCCAGCGCGGCCTTGATGCGGGCCTCGTCGATGCGGTCGTGTTCGGCGATGACCACGAGTTGCGTGCGGCGGGGTTCGCCTGCGCGCCACGGACGGTCGTATTGCGTGCGGACGCGGGCGCCGACCGCCTGGACGAGCAGGCGCATCGGCTTGCCGGTGACCGCGGCGTATCCCTTCACGCGGAGGATGTCGGCGTTGCGGGCGAGTGCTTCGATCTTTGCGGTGAGGTCGGCGGGGTCGGCGATCTCGCCTAGTTCGACGACGACGCTGTCGAAATCGTCATGCTCGTGATCGTCCTCGCCGTCGTGGTGCGACGGGCGGGCGGCGATGTCGTCTTCGGCGGAGGCGTTGAGACCCAGGATTATGCGGGGATCAATCACGCCATCGGTTAGCTCGATCACGGCGAGCGGGCGGGCGGATTCGGCGGCGATCACCGCGCGCGCTTTGGCTACGCCTTCGGGACCGGCGAGATCTACCTTGGTCAACAGCACGAGATCGGCGCAGGCTAGCTGGTCCTCGAACACCTCCGACAACGGCGTCTCGTGATCGATGCTCGGGTCGGCGGCGCGCTGGGCGTCGAGCGCGGCCACATCGGGGGCAAAGCGACCGGCGGCGACCGCCTCGGCATCGGCGAGCGCGATGACGCCGTCGACGGTGACGCGCGATCGGATCGCGGGCCAGTCGAACGCCTTGAGCAGCGGTTTTGGCAGTGCGAGGCCGGACGTCTCGATCAGGATGTGATCCGGCCGCGGGTCGAGCGCGAGCAGCGCCTCGACGGTCGGGATGAAGTCGTCCGCCACCGTGCAGCAGATGCAGCCGTTCGCCAGTTCGATCACGTTCTCGGCCGGGCAATCGGGGATCGCGCAGCCTTTGAGGATATCGCCGTCGATGCCGAGCGTGCCGAATTCGTTGACGACGACGGCGAGGCGGCGGCCGTTCGCGTTGCGGATCAGGTGGCTGATCAGCGTGGTCTTGCCGGCACCAAGGAAGCCGGTGACGATGGTGACGGGGACCTTTGAAAGATCGGACATTATGAAACTCCTCGACGTCTGAAAGCACACGCACGCACAGCCTTGCAGCCGTACATGTTCGTCGCTCAAACGGAGTACCGTGCCGTGACCACCCCCTGGATCAAAGCAAGAGCGACCGTTGCGCTGGCAGGTCTCCTGGCTCGCGGGTCGAAGCTTCTCGCACACCTTCCCAGGCCTAAGGCCCAGTGGCTGCCCCGAAGGGCGCGTGCGTGTCGCTCACCGCTTACAGTTGCAGGGACAGCCGCGGCATTGGAGGAGCGAACCCCTTCCGCACCGCATTCCCATTCAAGCCCCGAAGGGCACCAGCGCGATCAACGAGGTTCGGTCGAACCAACCCTCACGAACGCGAACTAACGGACTTTGCGTTACGCCGCCAGCTATCCGTGCACGACCTCGATCTCGTCGAAGCGTTTCCAGCGGTAGATCGCGAAGCTCAGCACCCAGCACAGCACGAACAGGCCGATGATCGCGAAGCCGAGACCGTTGAAATTCTCGCCGAGTGCCGTCGCGACGTCCCAGATCCCGCCTGACAAACCGAGCTTCGCGCCGAGCAGCGCGAGCGTCTCGATCCCGCCGATCGCGATAGCGACGATGGCGGAGATCAGCGTGATGGTGATGTTGTAATAGAGTTTGCGGATCGGCTTCACGAACGCCCATTCGTACGCGCCGAGCATGACGACGCCGTCCGCCGTGTCGACCAGCGCCATGCCGGTCGCGAACAGAACCGGGAGCACCAACACCGTGCCGATCGAGAGACCGTCGGCGGCCTGGCTTGCGGAAAGACCGAGGATAGCGACCTCCGTGGCAGTGTCGAACCCGAGACCGAACAGGAAGCCGAGCGGGGCCATGTGCCAGCTTCGCGTGACGAGGCGGAACATCGGCCGGAACAGCCGCGCGAGCAGTCCCCGGTTGCCGAGCAGGAGGTCGAGGTCCTCCTCGACATAGGTCCCGCCGCCGCGAACGTGGCCGAAGGTGCGCCAGACCGAGCGCAGGATGATGAGGTTCATCGCCGCGATCGTGAACAGGAACACGGCGGAGATGACGGTGGCGACCACGCCGCCGACCTGTTTGAACGCCTCGAACTGCGACAGCGCGCTGGCGGTGAGCGCGATCGCGACGGCCGCGATCAGTACGATGCCCGAATGGCCGATCGCGAACCAGAAACCGACCGCGATCGGGCGCTGGCCGTCCTGCATGAGCTTGCGCGTGACATTGTCGATCGCGGCGATGTGGTCCGCATCGACCGCGTGGCGCAGGCCGAGGCCCCAGGCGAGCAGCGCCGTGCCCAGCATCAGCGGTTGCGCGTGGAACAGCGAGAAGGCCCAGGCCCATGCGGCGATGTTGGCGGCGATCAGGCCTGCGAACATCCAGCCGATCCGCCTGCGGGTGGCGGTCCGCGTCGGTCTGCCAGCCTGCCTGTCGGCCAGTCTGTCGGCCCGTCTATCGATCGTCGACGTCGTCATGCAGAACTCCCCGGCGTCCGACGAGGACGGGGGCCTGCCGCGAACGGCCGGGACACGTGAAGACCGGACGCCACGAGCGGCCGACGCGCGTCGCCGTGCGGCCCCTGCCGCGCGTGTCGTCGCTCAGACGGCGTTCACCGTGCCTCGGCCACCCCCTGGACCGGGACAAGAGCGACCAGACGCCGGCAGGTCTCCTGGCTCACGGGTCAAAGCTCCACGCCACGCCTTCCCAGGCTCTACGGCCCAGTGGCTGCCCTCCAGTCGAAGGGCCCGTGCGTTTCGCTCGCCGCTTACAGTTGCAGGGACAGCCGCGGCATTGGCGGGGCGAACCCCACCGCACCGCATTCCCAATCAAGCCCCGAAGGGCACCGACGCGATCATGCAGGCGGCGTTGATCCGCCACCTGCCCGGTTGGGTATCCTGCTTTCGCAACGCTGCCAATACGCGCATCGGCAAAGCATGGTCGGCGGCGCCCCTATCGATCGCAAACAATTCGTAATTCAATTTGGCTTTTTCGCGGCGCCGCGTCATGTTGATCGCCAATCGCGGAGCATCGTCAGATTCCGCACGGGAGGATGATCAATGGGCAAGCGGGTGTTCGCGGGCACGATTTCCATGTTGGCCCTATGCTGCGCGACCGCCGCGTCGGCCCAGACCTATGGGCCGTTCAACGTGGCGGCGCCTGCTGGCGGCGCGCCCCTCAAGACAATCATCGGTGGCGACACTGCCAAGCCGATCGACGCACCAAGCTGGACGCTGTCGGGGTGGATCGAACCCGGGACGATCCGCGACGGCATCGTGCCCGTTGCGGGGTTCGGCGACATCGCGAACGGACCGCGCCGCTATCTTGCGCTCGACAAGGGGCGCCCGAGCCTCGTCACCGAAACCGGTACGCTGATCGCGCCGTCGCGGATCGCGGCCGGGGTTTGGCATCACGTCGCGGCGACCGTCGAGGATGGTTTGGCACGGCTGTACGTCGACGGCCGACCGGTCGCGCAACGCCGGATGACCGCCGCGCCCGTACCGTCGGTCGCGACGATCGCGCCGTTCGGTGGTCGCGTGTCGGGCTTCGCGATGCAGGCGGGTGCGCTCGATGCGAACGCGGTGAAGGCCCGATCGACGACCAAGCCGAGTGCGTCGATCGTCTACCAGAACGGCAGCCCGGCGTGGCCGGTACAGGTGCGCCAGATGTCCGGTCAGACCACGCCCCAGGATGCCTGGACCCGGCCGGTGTCGAAGGCGCCCTTCCCCGCCCCCGTTGCCAAGCCGCTGCCGACCGGACCCGCGATCGCGCCGCTGCGTGACGGCGCCTGGAAGGTCGCGGGCTGGCGGTTGGCCGAGGCGCCGAAGGTGACCGCACCCGGCGCGACGCTCAGCCGTGCAGGGTTCGATGCGTCGAGCTGGTACGTCGCGACGGTGCCGGGCACGGTCCTGACGACGCTGGTCGATCGCGGTGTTTATGCCGACCCTGCGTTCGGGCTGAACAACATGACGATCCCGGAAAGCCTGGCGCGACAGGATTACTGGTATCGCACCGAGTTCGACGCGCCAGCCGCGACCGCGGGCAAGCGACAGATGCTCAATTTTGACGGCGTCAACTACAGCGCCGAGGTGTGGCTGAACGGCGCACCGATCGGGACCATGAAGGGCGCGTTCGTGCGCGGCCAGTTCGACGTGACCGGCAAGCTGCTGCCAGGGCGCAACGCGGTCGCGGTGAAGGTGTCGCCGCCGCCGCATCCGGGCATCGCGCACGAGGAGTCGCTGACCACGGGCGTCGGCGAGAATGGCGGCATGATGATGCTGGACGGCCCGACCTTCGTCGCGACCGAGGGGTGGGACTGGATTCCGAGCATCCGCGACCGCAATATCGGCATGTGGCGCGGCGTGACGCTGACCGCGACCGGTATCGCGACGCTAGGCGATGCGCAGGTCGTCACGACGTTGCCCAAGGCGGACAACAGCGTCGCGGAAATAGAGATCGGCGTGCCCGTCTCGAATCCGTCCGATCGAACCGTGACCGCGACCCTGCGCGCCGCGTTCGATGGTATCGTCGTTGAAAAGCCGGTGACGCTCACGGCCGGCCAGTCCGCCAATGTCGTGATGAAACCCGCCGATTTCCCGCAGCTCTCGGTACGCAACCCGAAGCTCTGGTGGCCCAACGGCTATGGCGACGCTGCGCTGCACGACCTTACCCTCACGATAACCGTGGACGGCGCGACCAGCGATACGAAGCATGTCCGGTTCGGGATCCGGCAGGTAACGTACGACATCTCGCTGATGGACAAGGACGGCGACCTCGACCGGGTCGGCATCGATCTGTCCAAGGCGCGGCAACGTGGTGAGCGGATCGTCGACGGTTCGCATACCGGCATCCGCAAGGTTGCGAACGGCTGGGCGGCGAGCTTCGTCGCCGGTGCGGACAAGTCTCCCGCTGTGACGCCGATCAAGGATCAGGACGGCCTGTCGCCCTATCTCGTGATCCGCGTGAACGGCGTGAAGATCGCCGCGCGGGGCGGCAATATCGGCATGGACGACTTCATGAAGCGCGTCGACCGGACGCGGCTGGAGCCGTTCTTCCGCCTGCACAAGGACGCGCATCTCAACATCATCCGCAACTGGGTCGGCCAGAATACCGAGGACACCTTCTACGACCTGGCGGACGAATACGGTCTGATGATCCTCAACGATTTCTGGGAATCGACGCAGGATTACAACATCGAGGCCCAAGACGTGCCGCTGTTCATGACCAACGCGACCGACGTCGTGAAGCGGTATCGGAACCATCCGTCGATCGTCGTTTGGTTCGGTCGCAACGAAGGTGTGCCGCAACCGATCCTGAACGAGGCGCTGGAGACGCTGATCGACAAGGAAGACGGCACGCGGCTCTACATGGGCTCGTCCAACCGGGTGAACCTGCAGAATTCCGGGCCGTATAACTGGCGGCCGCCGGTCGAGTATTTCACCGAGCATGCCAAGGGTTTCTCGGTCGAGAGCGGTACGCCGTCGCTGCCGACGCTGGAGGCATGGAAGCGCGCGATGGCGCCTGCCGATCAATGGCCGATCAGCGACGCGTGGGCGTATCACGACTGGCACCAGACCGGGAACGGCGCGGTGAAGACGTATATGGACGTGCTTGCCAAGCGCTTCGGCCCGGGCACCAGCCTCGAGGATTTCGAGCGCAAGGCGCAGATGATGCAGTATGAATCCTACCGCGCGATCTTCGAGGGGATGAACGCAAAGCTTTGGATTGAGCATAGCGGCCGGATGCTGTGGATGACGCAACCGGCATGGCCGTCGTCCGCATGGCAGATATTCTCGTCGGACTATGACACGCAGGCGTCGTTCTACGGCGTGAAGAAGGCGTCCGAGCCGGTCCACGTCCAGATGAACCTGCCCGACTGGAAGGTGGTGCTGGTCAATAACGGACTGGCGGCGCTCCGCGGGGTTACGGTGAAGGCCAAGGTGGTCGGGCTCGACAACCGGACGATCGCCGAGAAGTCGGCCACGATCACCGCCACCGGCGAGGCGGCGAGCGATGCGTTCACGCTCGATCCCAAGGCGGCGACCGCGAACGGTGTCGCGCTCGTCCGGCTGGAGGCGAACGATGCGACGGGCAAGCTGTTGTCGACCAACTTCTACTGGCAGGCGGCGGACGATGCGCAGTTCCAGACGTTGAACGGTCTGGCGGCGGTGACTCTCGACACGGCGTCGACGACGCGAGTGGAGGGCGCGGACACGGTCACCGCGGTGACGCTGCGCAATACCAGCGCGACGCCCGCGATCGAGACCAAGCTGACGGTGATGAATGCGGACGGCACGCAGGTCTTGCCGGCGTATTTCAGCGACAACTACGTCTCCCTGTTGCCGGGTGACGTACGAACCGTCGAGATCCGCTATCCAACGGCCAAGGCTTCCTCGCCGCATGTTGCGCTGCGTGGATGGAACGTTGCGGCGGGAACGGTACGATGAGGGGCGCAGTCACTCTCCAGCGCCGACGCCATGATGGTTCGATCGTGCCATCGAAACCCGGACCGACATTGGCGGCATCCCGAGACGCCGCGACATTGGAGTCAAGCTATATGACGACCTACGCCAAACTCGCCCTTGCAGCCTTGGTCGCGCTTAGCGGAACCGCCGCCACTGCGCAGACCGACGCCGACAAGCTGCGGCAGGCACAAGTCGCGGAAACCCGGCTGCACGAGGATTGGGCGTGGCTGGGCCGCTATCAGTCCGCCAATGCCACGTTGCCGAAGCCGAGTGACCACCGCGTCGTCTTCATCGGCGATTCGATCACGCAGGGCTGGTTCGACATGGTCCCGGCGTTCTTCGCGGACGACCGGTTGGGCCGCGGAATTGGCGGACAGACGACGCCGCAGATGTTGGTGCGTTTCCGCCAGGATGTGATCGCGCTGCACCCCGCGGTCGTCCAGATCATGGGAGGCACCAACGATATTGCCAGCAACACCGGACCGATGACGCCCGATCAGTCGAAGGCGAACATCATGTCGATGGCCGATCTGGCGCGGGCCAACGGCATCCGGGTGATCCTCGCCTCGATTCCGCCTGCCGATCGGTTCCCTTGGCGGCCGGGTCTGGAGACGGCACCGAAGATCGCGGCGATGAACGCGTGGCTCAAGGACTATGCGCGCCAGATCAGCGCGACCTACGCCGATTATTGGGGCGCGTTGCATGACGGCGACGCGACGCGCGCATCGCTAACCTATGACGGCGTCCATCCGAACAAGGCCGGCTACGCGGCGATGGCGCCGGTTGCCGAAGCCGCAATTCGCGCCGCGCTCGCCAAACCAGCACCGCGAGGCCTGCGATGATCCTGACACTTGCGCTCGCGCTGGCCGGCGCGCCGATCGTCCGCACCGATGACGGTCCGGTGCGTGGCCAGCCACTGGCCGGGGGAACGAGCGTGTTTCGTGGCGTCCGGTTCGCGAAGGCGCCGGCGGGGCCGCTCCGCTGGCGTGCACCGGAACGACCCGCAAAATGGACCGAGCCGGTCGACGCGGTCGCCGAGCATGCTGCCTGTCCACAAGGCGACTATGGTGAATGGAACCGCACGGCCGCGGAACATGGCTCCGAGGACTGCCTGTTCCTCGACGTCCGTACGCCGACGTTGACACCAGCCAAGCCCCTCCCCGTGCTGGTCTGGATCCACGGCGGCGCCAATCGCGGCGGCTCGGGTGGCGGTACGGTAGAGTCCACCATCACCGACGGCGGCATCGTTCTGGTCAGCATCCAGTACCGGCTGGGCGCACTTGGCTTCCTGTCGCACCCGGCGCTGAGCCGTGAACAGGGCGGGCATTCGGGCAATTACGCGCTGATGGACCAGCAGGCGGCGCTAAGCTGGGTCAGGCGCAACATCGCGCGCTTTGGCGGGGATCCAACGCGGGTCACGATCGCAGGCGAATCCGCGGGTGCTCAGGACGTCGCACTCCATCGGCTGGCGCCCGCCTCGCGCCGCCTGTTCGCGCAGGCGATCGAAGAGAGCGGAACGCCGGGTTTTGGCGTGGGTACAGGACACGGTCGACGTTCCCGATCTCGACGACGACAGTTTTATGTGGCTGCAGGCGGTGTGGACGGGCGCGTCCTTACCGACACTCCGGCGAACCTGCTGGCGAGCGGCCGGGTCGATCCTGCGCCGCTGGTGATCGGCGTCAACGCGCGCGAACTCGGGTTGCATGGCGGGCGTCCCGCTGCCGAAGCGACCATCCGCCGTGAATTCGGACCGAAGGCAAAGGCGGCGCTCGCCTTCTACGGCCTGAACCCGGGTGGCACGCCTGTCGATGACCCGCGCCTGGGTGACGTGACCGCACAGCTGGCCACCGACCTAACGTTCCGGTGTCCGACAGTGGCGGTCTCGAAGGCCTTGACCCGGGTCGGCGTGCCGGTTTGGCAATATCAGTTCGATTATGCGCCGCCCGGTGGCACGGTCAGTCATTCGAGCGAGATCGGCTACCTGTTCAACACGCCGAAACCAGGCCAGCCACCATTGCAGGCCTATTGGCTGAGCTTCGTGAAGACCGGCAACCCGAACACCGCGCCGCTGCCGGCCTGGAAGCCGTATACCAGCGCCAGGCGCGATTACATGGCGTTCGAGCAGACCGGCCCCATCGCGCGCCGGAATCTTCGCGGCGGTGTGTGCGATCTTCGCGACACGCCCTGACCGGCTCAGGTCTTGATCAGGATCGCATCGGACGGGAGGATGCGATCGAGGAACGGCAGGATCCCCGCGCCGACGGCCGGCGCATCGCGTGACAGGCTGGCACGATGCATCGGCGCGGTCTTCGGCAGGTTGGGCGCGGCAACGCGCAGCTTGCGGTGCGTTGCCGCCGCCAGTCGGTCGAGCACCTCGGTCGGCAAGCGGCCGCCGAGCAGCACCGCTGCTGGATTGAGAATACAGTTCACCGCGGTCAACGCTGGCACCAGCGCAGTCGACGCGTCGGCAAGCCACGCGTCTACGTGCGGCGCGAACGCCTCGGGAAAGGGGTGCGTCGGATCGATGCCGGGCTGCATCACACCGGCGTCTTCCAGGCGGGCGTAGAGCGCGGACAGCGATACGACGTCCTGCAACACGCGCGACGTATCGTCGGCCAACGGCAGGAAGCCGATCTCGCCGCTGCGGGCATTGGCCCCGCGGTAATAGGCGCCATCGATCACGACGCCGCCGCCGAGCCCGGCGCTGACGAGGATGTAGAAGAAGCTCGCATGGTCATGGCCGTCGCCGAATTGCGCCTCGCCGATCGCAGCGGCGGCGGCATCATTGTCGACGTGAACCGACCACGGCACGACGTCGGCCAACAACGTCTGGAGATCGACGGCACTCCAGGCTTCATAGCCGGACGGACGGTGCGGCAACGCGACACGTCCCAGATCGTCGGGCACTGCCACACCGACGCCGAGCACCCGATCCATCCCGATCACTTGGGTTTCGCGAATGTCCGCGATCCCCGTACGGACGACGTCTACCACGTCGGCCGGCATCGCGAACGGCAGTTGCCGCGTGAACCGGGATCGCACCACGCCTGCAAGATCGAGCGAAACCAGCGTGACGTGATCGCGATCGATGTTGAGACCGATCGCGAAGCACCCGTCCGGATTGATCCGTAGCCGTACCGCGGGTTGCCCTCGCCCACCGGTACGCCGGCCTGCATCGACGATCAGGTCGGCATCGAACAGCCTCGCAGTGATGTTCGCGATCGTCGGCGCAGTCAGGTTGGTCATCGTGGCAATTTCGGTACGCGTGATGTCCGGGTGGCGGCGGATCACCTGTAGGACGACACGTTGATTATAATCGCCAGCGCGTGCGAGGTTGGTCCCCGACAGGCTGGGGCCAAGCCTGACCGCGCGTTCGTCCGCAGTTACGCCGCCAGTGTTCGACGGTTCGAAGTCGGAAAAATCCATCGGCTTGCTCATCCCCTCGGTCGAACCTCTGCCGATCTCAACACCACCGGCTCGACGAAGCTGAATTGAAGGCCGATTGCCGGGCAACCGCTCACGACCGGGCCGTATGAATGCACGCGGTGTATCACGACCTGCCCTTTTCCGACCTCTGTGCGTAATGCCGTGCGGCATTCGCCGTGGTTGATCATTCGGAATGCTGCATATGCGCGGCGCTGTCGCGTTGGTCTGGCAACCCTCACCCCGACGTCGCCCGCGATTCCTGCGGTTTTGATGCTCAGCGGTTTCGGGCAATCGGCGCGGCCGGTCAATAAAGAATACAAATTTCTATATCGTGGTAAATTTCGGGAGCGGCGTCGCTCGTGTCGGGAATTTGCGCGCCGACGGAGTTGGCCCAGTCTACGCCGGCTGCACGATTGACACGTGTTCGGGGCCGTCCGACTTGCCACCCTGCCCAGCTCGACAGCGGCCCGAACCAGCGCCAACATGCACAGCCCCAGAACGACGTCCTCACGCCGCGATCGAAATAGCTGCCGTGATTCAGGCCCGTATCGTCACGTTCATCGAGACGTGCCCGGTGTCGTGGTTGACGTCCGATATCGATCGAACCAGGCGATGATCGCCGACGCCTTCGCGGCCGACTGCGACGGGCGTGCGGCGATGCCACCGTGGCTCGCGCCCGGCACCTTCACGAGTGCGGTCGGCACGCCGCGGATCTGCAGCGCCGCGTAATATTGCTCGGACTCGCTGACCGGCGTCCGGTAATCGTCGCCACCGACCACGACCAGGGTCGGTGTCTTGACGTTCCCGACGATGCTCAGCGGCGAACGGTTCCAATAGCTCATCGGATCTTCCCACGGCAGCTTGGTGAACCAGTAGCGCGAGGTGAACAGCGTGTTGTCCATCGTCAGCGCCTCGCTGATCCAGTTGATCACCGGCTTCTGCGTCGCCGCCGCCTTGAACCGATCGGTCTTGCCGACGATCCAGGCGGTCAGCAGCCCCCCGCCCGATCCGCCGGTCACGAACAGATTGTCCGGATCAGCGGTGCCGTCCTTGATCGCCGCGTCGACCGAGGCGATCAGGTCGTCGTAATCGGCGGCGGGATAGGTCTTGTCGATCAGGTTGGCGAACTCGGCGCCGTAGGAGGTCGAGCCGCGTGGGTTCGTCCAGAGCACCGCATAGCCGGCGGCTGCGTAAAGCTGCATGTCGGTGGCGAAACCGGGGCCGTAGGCGGCGTTCGGACCGCCGTGAATCTCGAGGATCAGCGGCAGGCGCTGGCCTGCGACACGGCCCGGCGGTGTGGCGAGCCAAGCGTCGATCGGGCGACCGTCGGGCGCGGTCACGGCGATCTTTCGAACGGACGCCAGCGCCTTCGATCCGGTCAGCACCGCGTTGAGCATCGTCAGGCGGCGCGGCTTGCCGCCCGCCAGCACCCAGACGTCGGCGGGCGTGCTGGCGTCCCCGCCAGTATAGGCGATCGTGCCGCCCTTCGAGACTGAGAACTCGCCGCCGGTATAGGGCCGGTCGAGCCCGCCGCCTGCGACGTTGTCGATCAGCGGCGTGACACGGCCATCGACGCCGATCCGTGCGACGCGGCGCTGGCCGTGGTCGTCGTAGCTTGCATACAGGCTGCGGCCGTCGGCGGACCACACGGCGTCTTCGATCGCGCGGTCGAGCGTTGCAGTCAGCGAACGCGGCGAGGCGGCATCGCGGTCACCGACATAGAGCTGCGTGTTCTCGTAGCTGCGGCGCTTGTCGTCGAAGCCGAGCCACGCGATCTTCGAGCCGTCGGGCGACACGCGCGGCTGGGCGTCGGGGCCGTCGCGCGTCGTCAGCGTTCGCATGGTGCCGCTGGCCGCGTCGACCGCGATCACGTCGGAGTTCATCACCTGGCGATCGGCGGCAGGTCCGCGGATCGCGGCGAAGACGATGCTGCGGCCGTCGGGCGTCCACGACAGCGGACCGCCGTCGTCGAACTTGCCGTAAGTGAGCTGGCGCGCGGCGCCGCCGTCCGCGCCGACCACGAACAGATGGTCGTAGCCCGGCTTCACGTAACCGGGCCCGTCGTTGCGGTAGTTCACCCGGTCGATGATCGTAAGCGGCTCGGCCCATTTCGCGCCCTCGGGCTTGGGTGGCTGCGTGCCGAGCTTGGCCCCCTCACCTGCTACCGTCGCGATATAGGCGAGCTTGGTGCCGTCGGGCGACCAGGCGAGCGCCTGCGGATCGCCCGGGAAGCTCGTGATCCGTGCACTCTGCGCGCTGCCGATCCAGCGGACGAACAACTGCGATCCCTCGCCGTCTCGCGCAGCATACGCGATGCGCGCGCCGTCTGGCGACCAGCGCGGGCTGCTGCCGTCGGTGGCGAACGGGGTCTGCCGCCCGCTCGCGACGTCGATCAGCCAGAGCGAGGATTGCATCTTGTCGGTCATCACGTCGCCGGCGCGGCGGACATAGACGATCGTCTTGCCGTCCGGGCTGATCTGCGGATCCGCCGCGATCGTCAGGCCGAACAGGTCGCTACCAGTGAAGCTGCGCGTCGGGCCATCGGGCGCGGGGGCGGGAACCGGGGCGACCGGCTGCTGCTGGGCAAAGGCCGGCGTCGCCGCGAGCAGGAGGAGAGCAAGGGTCAAGCGCAACGAACGGCTCCTTCGAATGAACCGCGCGACGATGACGGATTGTTACGGGGAAGCAAGCGGTACGAACGTGACGGGCAGGCCATTCTTCGGGCGCGGGATCGGGAACACCTGCCACGCATCGCCGCTGCCCGCCGCCGCCGCCTCGATCCGGTAGCGCGAGAGCAGGTGCGCGATCAGCAGCCGCATCTGCATCGTCGCGAAGTGCAGCCCGATGCACATATGTGCGCCGCCGCCGAACGGGACCCAGGCGAACCGGTGGCGGCCCTTCGACGCCTCGGGCGTGAAGCGGAGCGGGTCGAAGCGGTCGGGGTCTGGCCAATGCTCGGCCATCCGGTGCGTGTAGATGATGCCAGTGCCGACGTTCGTGCCCGCCGGAATATCGAAGCCACCGAAGCTGAAGTCCTTCAGCGCGCGGCGGGGGATCGACGGGACCGGCGGCATCATCCGCAGCGATTCCTTGAAGGCGTATTCGGTGAGGATGAGGCGATCGAGTTGCTCGGCCAGCGGCACCGTGCGGTCGAGCGCGGCGACTTCCTCGCGCAACCGCTCCTGCCAGTCCGGGTTGCGGGCGAGCAGCATCACCAGGCTAGTGGCGGACGAGGTGATGGTGTCGTGCGCGGCCATCATCAGGAAGTTCATGTGGTCGGCGATCGCCAGCGCGGTCAGCGGTGCGCCGTCGTCATCGGTGGCGCGGCAGAATTGCGAGAAGAAGTCCTGACCGGTGCCGGTGCGCCGCGCGGGGATTTCGCGTTCGAAGAAGTCGACGAGGTAGGCGCGGGCGCGGACGCCCTTGCGCATCTGCGTGCCGGGCCAGGGCTTGCGGATCGGCGAGACGCTGGCCTGCACCTCATCGACGAACGCCTGGTTGATCTTGTCCGCTTCGGCACCGAGCGGCACGCCTAGGAAGCTGGCCGCGGCGAGATCGAGCGTGAGCTTCTTGACCGCGTCGTAGAAGCGTAGCGTCTGGCCGCTCCAGCCGCCGACCGCGGCTTCGATCCCCGCGTCGAGTTCGGCTGCGTAATGCCGCATGGGCTCGGGTTTGAACGCGACCGACAGCGTTTTCCGGTCGGCGCGATGCTTGTCGAAATCCATCAGCATCAGGCCGCGCGGGAACAGCAGGTTGAGGATCGGGCCCCAGCCCTGTTCGGACGAGAATATCTTGTCGCGATCGAACAGGATCAGTTCGTTCGCGTCCGGCCCGAGCAACGTCACGCCGGTACCGCCGAGCGCGTTGCTGCGGTAGACCGGGCCGTACCGCGCCGCCATCCGCTCGGCGAACCCGATCGGATCGGCCAGCAGCTTGAAGGTGTTCCCGACCAGCGGCAGCCCTTCGTTGCCCGGAATATGATCCAGCGCGCCCTTGGCTTGGCGCGGTAGCCAGTGCGGGCTGGCATTCTGCAAGGACGCTGCGGTCATCGTCGGATCCCCGTGCAACATGCCGGCTTGGCAAGCCTCGAATACGAGCATAACTAATGTTCTGCAACCGGGGCGCGGACCGCGGGCTTTGACAGGAGAGATGCATGGACGTCGAAAACAGCGCTGCCGTCGTGACCGGCGGTGCGTCGGGATTGGGCGCGGCGACTGCGCGGGCGCTGGCCGCCAAGGGCGCGAAAGTGGCGATCTTCGACCTCCAGGCGGACAAGGGCGAAGCGCTGGCAGCGGAGATCGGCGGGGTGTTCTGCAAGGTCGACGTGACGTCGGACGACAGCGTCGATGCGGGGTTCGCGGCAGCGCGGGCTGCGCATGGCCAGGAGCGGATATTGGTCAATTGCGCGGGGACGGGGAACGCCGCGAAGACCGCGGGGCGATCGAAGCAGGATGGCTCGATCAAGCATTTCCCGCTCGATGCGTTCGACCGGATCATCCAGATCAACCTGGTCGGCACGTTCCGCTGCATTGCCAAGTCGGCGGCGGGAATGTTGACGCTGGAGCCCGGCGCGGACGGGGAGCGTGGGGCGATCGTCAACACCGCGAGTGCTGCGGCGGAGGATGGCCAGATGGGGCAGGCCGCATATTCCGCGTCGAAGGCGGGGGTGGTCGGGATGACCCTGCCGATCGCGCGCGACCTGATGAGCGAGGGGATCCGGGTGAACACGATCCTGCCGGGGATCTTCGATACGCCGTTGCTGGCGGCCGCGCCGCAGCAGGTGCGCGACGCGCTGGCGGCGTCGGTGCCGTTTCCGAAGCGGCTCGGGCGGCCGGAGGAGTTTGCGGCGCTCGCGCTGACGATGATCGAGTGCGGGTATTTCAATGGGGAGGACGTGCGGCTGGACGGGGCGATCCGGATGGCGCCTCGGTAACACCCCCCTCATCCTGACTTCTGTCAGGATGAGGGATTGATCAGGCCGCCCGCGCCAAGCTCCGCCTCTTGATCATGTCCGCCGCCTTCTCCGCGATCATGATCGTCGGGGCGTTGGTGTTTGACCCCACCAGCGTCGGCATTATCGAGGCATCCACCACCCGCAACCCGCGCAGCCCACGCACCGCCAGGGATGCGTCGACCACCGCGAGCGCGTCGTCCGCCGTGCCCATCTTGCACGTGCCGACCGGGTGGTAGATCGTCTCCGCGGTCCGCCGCACCCAGGCGTCGATCTCGTCGTCAGTCCGCACGTCCTCGCCCGGCGACAACTCCCCCGCGCGATACGGATCAAGCGCCGCCTGCCGCGCGACATCGCGACCGATCCCCACGCACGCCCGCATCACCCGCCGATCCTCCGCGGTCGCAAGATAGTTCGCGGCAATAACCGGATCGGCGAACGGATCGGCGGAACGCAGTCCGATCCGCCCCCGGCTCTCCGGCCGCAACTGGCAGAGATGCAGCGTGAAGCCGTCCTCGGTCGCCTTGGTCTTCCCGTGATCCTGCATGATCGCGAGCACCGCGTGGATCTGGACGTCGGGCCGCGACAACCCTTCGCGCGAGGACACGAACGCGCCTGCCTCGAGGAATTGCTGCCGCCCTGCCCCCTGGCCGCGCAACAGGTAGTTGAGCCCCACGCCGATCATCCCGACGCCCTTGGTCATCGCATAGCCGGTGCGCAGCCCGCGCGATTTCCAGTTCATCACGACGTCGAGATGATCCTGGAGGTTCTCGCCGACACCGGGCAGCGCATGCACCACGCCGACGCCCGCCGCGGTTAGTCGATCCGGATCGCCGATCCCGGACAGCTGGAGAATATGCGGCGACTGCACCGCACCCGCGCACAGCAGCACTTCGCGCGCCGCCGTCACCGACTCCGTCCGCCCGCGCTTGTCGAGCACGTAATCGACGCCGGTCGCCCGCCCCTTGTCGATCCGAATGCGCGTTGTCCGTGCGCCGGTGACGCAGGTCAGGTTGCGGCGCGCCAGTACCGGGCGCAGATACGCCGCCGCGGTGCTCCAGCGCTTCCCGTCCGCGACGGTCAGGTCGTAGCGGCCGAAGCCCTCCTGGCTCTCACCGTTGAAATCCTCGGTGACGGGATAGCCAGCCTGCCGCCCTGCCTCGACCAGCGCGTCGTAGAACGGGCTGTCGGACTCGCCGCTCGAGATCGTCAGCGGACCGCCGCCGCCATGCAGGTCGCAGTCGCCGCGATGATGCCCTTCCAATCGCTTGAAATACGGCAGCACGTCGTCGAACGACCAGCCCGGCAGCCCCATCTGCCGCCACTCGTCGTAATCCTGCGGGTGCCCTCGGGTATAGATCATGCCGTTGATCGACGAACTGCCGCCCAGCCCCTTGCCCCGCGGCCACCACAGGTGGCGGTTGTCGAGATGCGGCTCGGGTTCGGTCGAAAAGCCCCAGTTGCTCGGGTTCTTGCTCTTGATGAGTTCGCCGACGCCGGCGGGCATTCGCACCAGCATGCCATCGTTGCGCCCGCCCGCCTCCAGCAGCAGCACCGAGACGTCGGGGTCTTCGGTCAATCGCGCCGCCAGCACACAGCCGGCAGAGCCCGCGCCGATAATCACGTAGTCATACGTCTGCATGCTCGCATCCTCCTCATGACGCTCCGCTATTTTACGGAGTCGCCTCACCTCGATACGCTAGCGCTCGCACAGCAGCGTCAGCAATCCGTTGCGTAGCACGCCGCGATCGAGACCTTCGACCGGATGCACTTCACTCAAGCCTACCGCGAGCAGCGCATAGCCGCGGATACCCGCCTCGACGGAGTCGAACCCGTGCGCGGTCAACTGCTCGACCAGAAACGCCATCACCTTGTCGTCATGCTCGCGGATCGCCGATGCCGCGCGGGCGTCGCTCTTTGCCCAGGCGCGCATCGCGAGCGCGAGTTGCGACATGTCGTGGTCGCGGACATGCTCGGCGAACGCGCGGATCCGTTCGACCGGCGCGAGGTCCGACGCGGTCAGCGACGCTAGTAAGGGATCGATCTGCGCCTCGGCGAAATACGACGCGAGCGCCGCATGATAGCAGTCGAAATCCTTGAAGTGATGGTAGAAGCTGCCGGTCGACGCGCCCGCCGCCTGCGCCAGGCTGCGGAGTTTCAGCGCACGAAGGCCGCCGCTCTTCAACAACGCCTGCCCGATCTCGAGCCAGTCGCGCGGCGCCAGATCCGGGCGGGGTGCAACGTCGTTTTCAACCGATACCGTGCTTGACAAGCCACTCTCCATAACGAATGTTACGTCGTAACGAAGCCGGACGCAATCCGGCATCAGGCACCACGATCGCATCATAGCGGCGGGTGTAACAGGAGAGCGATGTTGGCCGAGGCACTGATCATCGACGCCGTCCGTACTCCGCGTGGGATCGGCAAGACCGGCAAGGGCGCGCTGGCTCACATGCACCCGCAACACCTGGCCGCGACCGTGCTGAAGGCGATCGCCGAGCGCAATCATCTCGAAACCGCCGATGTCGACGACATCATCTGGTCGACCTCGACGCAGCGCGGCGAACAGAGCGGCGATCTCGGGCGGATGGCGGCGCTCGATGCGGGCTATGACGTGAAGGCGAGTGGGACGACGCTCGACCGGTTCTGCGGCGGCGGGATCACGGCCGTGAACTTCGCCGCGGCGCAGATCATGAGCGGGATGGAAGACCTCGTCATCGCCGGCGGAACCGAGATGATGTCGCTGACCACGACGATGATGCAAGACGACATGGCGGCGGGCAAGCGACCGCTGGGGATCGGCTCGGGCAATGCCAGGCTCGACGCCGCGCATCCGCAATCGAACCAGGGCATCTGCGCCGACGCGATCGCCAGCATCGAGGGGATCGACCGCGAAACGCTCGAAGCGCTCGGGCTGGAAAGCCAGCGCCGTGCGGCGGTGGCGATCGCCGAGGGGCGGTTCGATCGTAGTCTCGTCCCCGTCACGGACGCGACCGGCGCGCTGGTCCTCGAAAAGGACGAATATCCGCGGCCCGACACGACCGCCGAGGGCCTCGCCGGGCTGCGCCCGGCGTTCGCGGGGATCGCGGACGTGCCGCTAGACGACAAGGGCACGACGTATCGCAAGCAGATCAACCGCCGCTATCCCGACCTGGAGATCGCGCACGTCCATCACGCCGGCAATTCATCAGGCGTGGTCGATGGCGCCGCCGCGATCCTGCTCGCCAGCGCCGACTATGCCGCCAAGCACGGGCTGAAACCCCGCGCGCGGATCGTCGCGATGGCGAACATGGGCGACGATCCGACGCTGATGCTCAACGCCCCCGTCCCCGCGGCGCGGAAAGTGCTGGCGAAGGCCGGGCTGACGGTCGACGACATCGATCTGTGGGAGATCAACGAGGCGTTCGCGGTGGTCGCCGAGAAGTTCATCCGCGACCTTAAGCTCGACCGCGACAAGGTCAACGTCAACGGCGGCTCGATCGCGTTGGGCCATCCGATCGGTGCGACCGGCGCGATCCTGATCGGCACGATATTGGACGAGCTCGAACGTCGCGACCTGAAGCGCGGGCTCGTGACGATGTGCGCGGGCGGCGGGATGGCCCCGGCGATCATCATCGAGCGCGTCTGATGCACCCCGTCGCGCATGCGCTCACCACGCCCGACAAGCCCGCCTACATCATGGCGGCGACGGGCGAGACGGTGACGTATCGCGACCTCGATGTACGCGCGAACCAGGGCGCGCATCTGCTCCGCTCGCTGGGGCTGAAGCGCGGCGATGGGATCGCGGTGTTGATGGACAATTCGGCGCGCTATCTGGAGGTTATCTGGGCGGCCGAGCGGACCGGCGTGTATTGCACTTGTCTGTCGTCGAAACTGACCGCGGCTGAGGCGGCGTACATCATACGCGACGGCGATTGCCGCATGCTGATCGCGAGCAAGGGGTGTGCAGACGTCGCGGCGGCGCTGACACCGATGCTCGACGACGTGGCGCGCTACATGGTCGACGGTACGATCGAGGGGTACGACTCTTACGAAACCGCGCGCGACGCGATGCCCCCGGATCCAATCGCCGATCCGTCTCCCGGCGGCATCCTGCTCTATTCCTCGGGCACCACCGGCAAGCCTAAGGGCGTCAAGCACGCGCTGTCGGACGAGCCGTTCGGCACCAACGTCTCGCCGCTCGTGATGCTCGGCAAGGGGCTGTACGGGTTCACGCCCGACATGGTCTATCTCTCGCCTGCTCCGCTCTATCACGCGGCACCGCTGCGCTGGTCGATGGCGGTGCATCAGGTCGGCGGCACCGTCGTCGTGATGGAGCATTTCGACCCGGAAAGCGCGCTCGCCGCGATCGAGCGCTATCGGATCACGCATGCGCAGTGGGTGCCGACGCACTTCATCCGGTTGCTCAAACTCCCGCCCGAGGTCCGCGCCCGCTACGACGTGTCTTCGCTGAAGGCGGTGTGGCACGCCGCGGCCCCCTGCCCGCTTCCGGTCAAGCAGGCGATGATCGACTGGTGGGGGCCGATCATCGGCGAATATTACGCCGGCACCGAGGGCAACGGCTTCTGCGCGATCTCCAGCGCGGAATGGCTGACGCACAAGGGCTCGGTCGGGCGCAACCTGACTGCGCAGACGATGATCTGCGACGAGGCGGGCAACGCGCTGCCACCGCGCGCGGAAGGCGACGTGTATTTCGCGGGGGGCGGGGCGTTCGAATATCACAACGATCCCGCCAAGACTGCGGAGGCTGCCAACGCGCACGGCTGGACGACGCTCGGCGACGTCGGCTGGCTCGACGAGGAGGACTATCTCTACCTCACCGACCGCAAGAGCTTCATGATCATCTCGGGCGGCGTGAATATCTATCCGGCCGAGATCGAGAACCTCCTCGTCACGCACCCGAAGGTCGCCGACGTTGCAGTGATCGGTGCGCCCGACGACGAGATGGGCGAGCAGGTGGTCGCGATCGTCTGCCCCGCCGATCCGTCAGAGGATCGCGCGCAACTCGCCGCCGAGCTCAGCGCCTTCGCCCGCGCGAACCTCAGCCACGTCAAGGCGCCGCGCCGGATCGACTTCCGCGACACGCTGCCGCGGCACGAGACGGGCAAGCTCTACAAGCGCCTGCTCCGCGACGAATATTGGGCGCTTTCGAAGGAGTCCGCATGAACTTCGATTATTCCGACGACCAGAAATTCCTCAAGGACGAAGCGCGCAAGTTCCTGACCGCGCATTGTGGCAGCGACCGTGTCCGCGCGGTGCTCGACGACTCCGCCAAGGCCTATGACGCGGACTTATGGAAAGCTGTGGCTGCCCAAGGCTGGCTGGGCGCGGCAATCCCCGAGGAATTCGGCGGCCTCGGCCTCGGCCACATCGAACTCTGCGCGATCGCCGAAGAACTAGGGCGGGCCTGCGCACCGATCCCGTTCGCCTCGGCGGTCTATTTCGTCGCCGAAGCCTTGATGCTCTACGGCAGCGACACGCAGAAGGTCAGGTGGCTGCCCCGGATCGCGGCGGGAGACGTCATCGGCGCGTTCGCAACCTCCGAAGGCGCCGGCCCGGTCACCGCCCGCTCGATCCGGACCACCGTTTCCGGCGGTAAACTTACCGGCGAGAAGATCCCCGTCACGGACGGTGACGTCGCCGACCTGATCGTCGTCCTTGCGCGCGACGGCCTCTACCTCGTCGAGAACGGCACCGGCGTCACCGCGGAGATCCTCGAAACGCTCGACCCGACCCGCAGCGCCGCGCGCCTCACCTTCACCGACGCGCCCTGCGAAAAACTCGGTACCGACGACGGCATCGCCGCGATGCAGGCGGTGTTCGACCGTGCCGCCGTTCTCCTCGCGTTCGAGCAACTCGGCGGGGCGGATCGCTGTCTCGACATGGCGAAGGGCTATGCGCTCGATCGCTACGCGTTCGGCCGGCAGATCGGGGGCTACCAGGCGATCAAGCACAAGCTCGCGGACATGTACGTGAAGAACGAACTCGCGCGCTCGAACGCCTATTACGGCGCATGGGCGCTGAATGCGGGCGCCGCCGAACTGCCGCTCGCCGCCGCCACCGCGCGCGTCGCCGCGTCCGACGCGTACTGGTTCGCGTCGAAGGAGAACATCCAGACGCATGGGGGGATGGGCTTCACCTGGGAGTCCGACTGCCACCTCTATTACCGCCGCTCGCGTCAGCTCGCGCTGGTCGCCGGCGCCCCCGCAGCGTGGCGCGAACGCCTGGTCGGCCAACTCGAAATGCGCAACGCCGCCTGAAAGGACGATCATGGACTTCAAGGACAGCGACGCCGAAGCCACCTACCGCGCCGCAGCGCGCGACTGGCTGGACGCCAACATCGCCGAGCATCACGCCTGCCATTACCCCGACGACATGGCCAAAGCGAAAGCGTGGCAGGCGCGCAAGGCGGCCGGCGGCTACGCGTGCATCACCTGGCCGCAGGAATGGGGTGGCGGCGGTGGCACCCCGATCGAGAGCGTGATCTTCGGCCAGGAAGAGGCTAAACACGCGGTCGACGGCAGCTATTTCACGATCGGGCTCGGCATGTGCGTGCCGACCGTGATGGCTTATGCCGACGACGCGACCAAGCGCCGCTTCGTCGGCCCCGCGGTGCGCGGCGACGAGATCTGGTCGCAACTCTTCTCCGAGCCCGCCGGGGGCTCCGACGTCGCCGCGATCCGAACGCGGGCAGTCCGAGACGGCGACGACTGGGTCATCAACGGCCAGAAGGTCTGGACCTCGGGCGCGCATTACAGCGACTACGGCATCGTCCTCGTCCGCACCAATCCCGACGTGCCGAAGCACCAGGGCCTGACGATGTTCTGGCTTGACCTGAAGGCGCCGGGGATCGAAATCCGCCCGATCCACCAGATGTCCGGCGGGTCGAGCTTCAACGAAGTCTGGTTCGAAAACGTCCGGATATCCGACGCGCAGCGCCTCGGACCCGTGGACGGCGGCTGGAAGGTCGCGCTGTTCACGCTGATGAACGAGCGCCTCGCGATCGGCACGAACGGCGGCGTCGGCCCCGAGGACATCCTCGCCTTCGCTGCCCAGGCCAATGGCGCAGACGGCCCGCTGCTGAAGGATGCCGCGTTCCGCCAGACGCTCGCCGACTGGTGGGTGCAATCGGAGGGCCTGCGCAACACCCGGATGCGGACGATCACCGCGCTGTCGAAAGGCCAAGTGCCCGGCCCCGAGAGCTCGATCGGCAAGATCGTCGCCGCCAACCAGTTGCAGGCGATTGGCAACACGGCGGTCGAGGCCGGCGATCAATACGGCATCATATCCGACCCGGCGCTCGCCCCGTTGAAGGGCGCGTTCCACGCCGCGACGATGTGGGCACCGGGCTTGCGCATCGCCGGCGGCACCGACGAGATCCTCAAGAACATCATCGCCGAACGCGTCCTCGGCCTCCCCGGCGAAATCCGCGTCGACAAGGATCAGGCGTTCCGGGACTTGCCGGTGGGGGCGTGATTGGAGGGTTTGGATCGTGCCGCCCGGACCTCCGTCAATCGCTGATCAGCGCCGAAAAAATCGTCCGCAGCGACAAGCCGCCTAACATGAGGTGGAGCACAGTTTCCACCCCCGATATGATCTTTGAATGTCTCGCGAGCTTGCAGGTTCGTCAAACGGTAGAATGTCGGCGACATTGATCTGATATCGAGCTCAATGGATATGAAGGGCATACAAAGTCGATCGAAGTCAAACACGGCAATTTCTGAAATTTCCGTCCGAAATTACCCGTTGGCCGGTGACTATGGATGCAAAAGGTGGTGCAGACTAATATCGCTGCTCAGATTTTTACTTTTGCTCGTCGTGTCGAGAATTTAACGCCGCTCCACGCCCATTCGAATATCTGCCAAGGATGTCCCGATGACCGACATGCACACCATCCTCGCCGCCCAGCGTGACGCATTCATGGCCGAGATGCCCGTCACCAGCGCCGTCCGCCTCGATCGGCTGAAGCGCGCGGCGGCGATGGTGCGGGATAACGCGGCGCGGTTCTGCGACGCGGTGTCGGAGGATTTCGGGCATCGGAGCCGCGAGCAGACGATGATCACCGATATCGGCGCGTCGCTCGCGCCGATATCGCACGCCGCCAAGCATCTCGATCGCTGGATGAGACGCGAGCGCCGCGCGGTGCAGTTTCCCCTCGGGCTGCTGGGTGCGAAGGCTTGGGTCGAGTATCAGCCGAAGGGCGTGATCGGCATCATCGCGCCGTGGAATTTTCCCGTGAACCTGCTGATGGCACCGCTTGCAGGCGTATTCGCCGCGGGCAATCGCGCGATGGCGAAGACGAGCGAATACACGCCCGCCACCGCCGCGCTGTTCGAGGAACTCACCCCCAAATATTTTGCACTGGACGAACTCGCTATCGTCTCCGGCGATGCAGAGGTCGGCAAGGCCTTCTCCGCCCTCCCGTTCGATCACCTCGTCTTCACCGGCGCGACTGCGATCGGTCGTCACATCCTCCACGCCGCCGCCGACAATCTGACGCCCGTGACGCTGGAACTGGGCGGCAAGTCGCCCGTCATCCTTGGCGCATCGGCGGATATCGCGCGCGGGACCGAGCGCGTGACGCTCGGCAAGATGATGAACGCCGGGCAAATCTGCTTGGCACCCGACTATCTGCTCGTTCCATCCGAAAACGAGGCGGCGGTGGTGGACGGCATCAAGGCGGCGGCGAGCGCAATGTACCCGACGCTGCTCGCCAACGCGGACTACACTTCGGTGATCAACGACCGCCACCACCAGCGCCTCACCGACTGGATCGCCGACGCCCGCGCCAAGGGGGCAACCGTCGAGGTCGTGAACCCCGCCAACGAGGATTTCGCCAGCGCGAATTCGCGAAAGATGCCGCTGCACATCGTCCGTAACGCGACCGATGACATGATCGTAATGCAGGAAGAGATCTTCGGCCCGGTCCTGCCGATCCGCCGCTATGACGGGATCGACGATGCGATCGCGCAGGTGAGTCGCCGCGATCGTCCGCTCGCGCTGTATTATTTCGGCAGCGACGACACCGAGCGCCGCCGTGTGATGGACCGGACGATCTCGGGCGGCGTGACGCTCGACGACGTGATCTTCCATGTCTCGATGGAGGACCTTCCGTTTGGTGGCAGCGGCCCGTCGGGGATGGGCGCGTATCACGGCATCGATGGCTTCCGCACGTTCAGCCATGCGCGCGCGGTCTACAAGCAATCGAAGTTGGACGTTGCCAAGCTTGCGGGGCTCAAGCCGCCTTATGGTGCGGCGGCGGCAAAGACGATCGCGCGGATGATGCGGGGGTGATGGCTTGCGTAAACCACGCGTGCCCTCACCCTTCCCACGGCTAAGTAGCTGCGGGTCTCTTCCCTCTCCCCGGTGGGAGAGAGCGTTTGGACACTACCGTAACAATATCGACGATCGTCGCGGAATCGTCTTCGATCTGTCGCCGCCGCGTCACGCGGATCGGCAAAGGGCCGCTGAGCGCCGTCGCGCTTCAGGGGACATCATGCAGACCATATCGTCGCTCTTCGCCGGTGTCGCACTCGCGGCGCTCGCCACGCCTGCCGCCTTCGCCCAAGCCGCGCCAGAGTCCGCGCCGGAAACTCCGGTAGCCGCGCCGGCAGAGGTCCAGGCCGACCCCGCAACCGAGACGTCGGCCGACATCGTCGTGCTCGGCTTCGGCCAGAGCCGTCAGGTGCAGAGCGTCAGCGCGGTCGATCTCGCGCGCCTCACCCCGGGATCGAGCCCGCTCAAGGCGATCCAGAAACTTCCCGGCGTCAATTTCCAGGCGTCCGACCCGTTCGGTGCGTATGAATGGGCGGTCCGCATTTCGTTACGCGGGTTCAACCAGAACCAGCTCGGCTTCACGCTGGACGGCGTGCCGCTCGGCGACATGAGCTATGGCAACGTCAACGGCCTGCACATCAGCCGCGCGATCATCTCCGAGAACGTCGCCCGCACCGAGGTCGCGCAGGGCGCCGGCGCGCTCGGCACCGCGTCGACCAGCAACCTCGGCGGCACGATCCAGTTCTTCAGCGACAAGCCCCGTGATACCGCCAACGTCACCGGCGGCGGGACCTATGGTTCGGACAGCACCTATCGCGGCTATGCACGGATCGACAGCGGCGATCTGGGCGGCGGGCTCAAGGGCTATCTCAGCTACGGCTATCTGACGACCGACAAGTGGAAAGGCGACGGCGTCCAGCGCCAGCACCAGGCGAACGGCAAGATCTTCAAGGATCTCGGCGCGGTCGGCAGCCTGTCTGCGTTCCTGAACTTCTCCGATCGGCGCGAGCAGGATTACCAGGATCTGAGCTACGACATCATCCGTCGGCGTGGCCTGCGCAACGACAATATCGCAAACAACTATCCGCTCGCGCTGCAGATCGGGAAGACCTACCAGAACCAGGCCGCACTCGCCACGTACGTCCGGGCGAACAACGGCTCGTCGGTCGGGTTCGTCGCACCTTGGGCGGGTACCGGCACGACCTTCCCGACCGGGTTCGGTACGGTCGACGATGCCTATTTCGATGCTGGCGGCGTGCGTCGCGACTACCTTGGCGGCGTCACGCTCAACGCGAATTTGACGCCCGAACTGACGATGGTGACCACCGGCTATTATCACGACAACAAGGGCCAGGGGTCGTGGATCACGCCCTACTCGCCTACTGCGGCGGGGACGCTCAACCAGGACGGCAGCGCGATCACCGCGCCTAGCCCGCTGGGCTTCCGGACGACGGAATACAGTATCAAGCGCGGCGGTGCGCTCAGCAACATCGCCTATGAGACGGGTGCGAACACCATCGCAATCGGCGGCTGGCTGGAGACGAACACGTTCACGCAGGCGCGGCGCTTCTACGGGATGACCGATAGCGCAGAGCCCAACCGCGATGTCCTCAAGTTCCAGAAAAACGCGTACGCGACCCAGTGGGACGGAAAATACGGCACCGACACGATGCAGTATCATGTCGACGATACGTTGAAACTTGCCGACGACCGGCTCGTGATCAACGCCGGCTGGAAGGGCGCATACGTCGTCAATCGTGCGACGATGCTGCCGGCGACCACCGCGCCGCTGGCGGTCGGGCGGATCTCGGCGAAGGACTGGTTCCAGCCTCAGGCGAGCATCCTGTTCAAGCTGAGCCCCGCAGCCGAGGTTTTTGCGGACTATACCGAGAACATGCGCGCGTTTGTGTCGTCGGCGACGACCGGACCATTCGCGGCGAACCAGGCAGGCTTCAACGCCGTTCGCGGCCGCCTCAAGCCGGAGCGCTCGAAGACAGCAGAAGGCGGCGTCCGGTTGCACAGTGGACCGTTCCAGGCGTCGGCGGTCGGCTATTATGTCGACTTTTCGAACCGGCTGCTGGCGTTCGCGAACGGCGTTGGCATCCTCGGCAATGCGCCCACGCTCAACAATGCCGGCAGCGTGCGCACGTACGGCGCCGAAGTCTCGGCCAATTACCGCGTGTTCCGCCCGCTCTCGCTGTTCGCCAGCTATTCCTACACCAACGCGGAATATCAGGACACGGTCACCGACACCTCCGGATCGGTCCAGGTCCGCAAGGGCGATACCGTCGTCGATACGCCCAAGCACATGATCAAGGGCGAGGTCGTGCTCGAACAGTCGGGCTTCACCGGCCGGGTCGGCGCGGACTATATGAGCAAGCGCTACTTCACCTATCTCAACGACCAGTCGGTGCCCGCACGCGTGCTGGTCGACGCAAGCATCGGTTACCGGTTCGAGGGTGACGGCGCGCTGCACGGCGTGGCGATCGAGGGCAACGTCACCAACCTTACCAACAAGAAGTACATCGCGACGATCGGCTCGAACGGCTTCACCGCAAGTGGTGACAACCAGACGTTGCTGGCGGGCGCGCCACGGCAGTTCTTCGTATCGTTGAAGAAGGGCTTCTGACGCTAGCTACCGTGGCGGGTCCGACGGCAAACCGCCGGACCCGCCGTCATTCTACTGCTCGGAGTTTGGGGCGTCTCGGCGGTGATTGCCGCAAAAGTTCGTCCACTCGCGCCGCGAGATCGGTCTGGCGGAACGGCTTGGATAGGCGGATCACGTCGCTGGGCACGTCTTCGCCGGCCGCCGCATATCCGGTGACCAGAAGCGCGGGAATACGGTTTCCGACGGCGCGCAGTTCGGTAATCAACTGCCCGCCCGTCATCCCCGGCATGAGATAGTCGCTGACCAGGATATCGGCGTCGACGCCCGAGCGGATCGCCGACAGCGCCTGGCTGGCGGAGGCGACTTCAACGACGACATAGCCGATGTCACGCAGCATGTCGGCGGTTGCGGTCCGTACCAGATCCTCGTCGTCGACCAGCAGCACCTTCGCGGCGCGGCGCGCGGCAACGGGTTCGGCGGCGTTTTCGACGGTGTCGACTGCGGCTTCGTCGGTCGCGGGGAGCCATAGCTCGACCGTCGTCCCGGCGCCCGGCTCACTGGTCAGGCGGAGCGTGCCGCCTGATTGCGCCGCGAGCCCGTGGACCATCGACAGGCCGAGACCCGTCCCCTTGCCGACGCCTTTCGTGGAGAAGAACGGTTCGGTTGCGCGGGCCAGCGTCGCACGGTCCATGCCCACGCCCGTGTCGATGGCGGCGATGCGGACATAACGATCGGGCGCGAGGCCGATCGCGTTGCGGTCGTCGACCACCGTCTCGCTGACCGACAGCAGCAGCTTGCCGCCGCCCGGCATCGCATCGCGCGCGTTGATCGCGAGATTGAGCAGCGCGAGCTCGAGCTGGTTGGGGTCCACGCGCGCCGACGACAGATGCCGGGGTATCTCGATCGTCACCGCGATCGACGGCCCCAATGAGCGGCGCATCAGATCAACCAACCCATCGATCAGCGCGCCGATATCGACCGCCTTGGGTTGCAACGCCTGTCGCCGCGCGAACGCCAGCAGGCGTTGCGTCAACGTTGCCGCCCGCTCGGCCGCCTGCAAAGCCCCGCCGATCATCCGCTGCGTGCGTTCGTCGTCCTTGTGCCGCCGTCGCAGCAGATCGAGGCTGCCGACGATCGGAGTCAGGAGATTGTTGAAATCGTGCGCGACGCCGCCCGTAAGCTGGCCGATCGCATCCATCTTCTGCGCCTGCGCGAGTTGCGCATCGGCTTCCTTGCGATCGGTGACGTCCGAGACGACGCCCGTCATCCGCGATGCCCTGCCAGTTTCGTCATAGCGGACACGCCCCTTGGCGACGAGCCACCGCGACTGACCGTCGGCCGCGTCGATGCGGTACTCGACATCGATGCTGCCGGTACGCTTAGCCTCGGTCATTGCGCGCGTGACAGTGCCGCGCTGCTTGGGATCGATATGGCTCAGGAACGTCTCCATGCTCCAGTCCGGCCGGCCCTCCGGGTAGCCGTAGATCGCATCGTGCCGCAGCGTCCGCCGAGATTCGCCGGTCTGTAGATCGATGTCCCAACTACCCATGCCCGCCGCTTCGAGCGCGATTTCGAGGCTTTCGCGCGCGGATCGCAGCTCGCTCGTGCGGTCCAGCACCGCGCGTTCGAGCGTTACCGCAACGTCGCGCAGTTCATATTGCCGTCTGCGCGCGGTCAGGGCCGACCGGATCGCACCCAGCATCGCCTCGGCATGCAGCGGACGTTCCAGAAGAATGACGTTGCCGAGATTGCTCAGCCGCTCGGTTGCGCGCACGGTCCGCGGTGCCTTGGTCCCGTTCGTCAGCACGACGAACGGGATGTCCGCCCAATTGGGTTGCGCCGCGACCCAATCGCCGAGGAGCGTAGTGTCCTCGATCGTCAGTGCCTCCTCGGTCAGCATCACGACCGCGGCACCAGCATCCAGCTCGGACAGCAACGCGGCTTGGTCCCCGCAAACGACGGCATCGATCTCGTTCCGGCCGAGAAGATCCGCCGCAATGATCGCATCGCGCCCCCGTGGTGCCAGGATCAGGACGCGGTCATCCATGTCAGTCGCGTCCGTCACGCGCCCCCATTCGGCTGGCCATCAACGTCTTTCCTTCGCCCGAGAATGTCGGAACGCCGGTCAGCACACCCTGGAATTCACGCAGGGGCTCGCCGACCAGCAATCCGTTGCTACCGATCTGAAACTCACGGATCGTCCGTTCGTGCCGTGCGGTGCGCGTCTTGATGACCGAAATCGCCTGCCGCACCTCGCCATGCGCCTCGAAATAGCGAAGCTGCACGATGGTGTCGGAGAGATAGCTCAGGTCGACGTCGGACCGGACGTCGCCGGTGATTCCGTGCAAGCCGAGGATCAGCAGGCTGACAATGCCCTTCTGCCCCAGATAGGTCAGCATCTCGTGCATCTGCAGGATCAGGAACTGCTCGTTCGGCATGGCCTGCAAATAGGCGTTGAGGCTGTCGATCACGACGACCTTCGCGCAATGCTCCTCGACCGCCGCCCGCACCGCGCCAGAGAATTCCCCCGGCGACATTTCGGCAGGATCGATCGCGCGCAGTTCGAGCTGCCCGTTGTCGACATAAGGGATCAGGTCCATGCCGAGGGACGCGCTTCTCTTCAGCAACGTCGGCAATCGCTCGTCGAACAGGAAATACGCCGCCCGCTCGCCACGTTTCAGCGCTGCGATCATCGACTGGACCGACGCGGTCGTCTTGCCGACGCCAGCCGGGCCGGTCAGCAACGTCGCGGTGCCGGGGATCAGTCCGCCGCCCAGCAGCGTGTCGAGCTCGACGGACCCCGTCGATACGGCCTCGTCCGAATATTTCATGACATGTTCGGACGCGACCAAGCGCGGATAGACGCGCAGGCCGCCGCGTTCGATTTCGAAATCGTGATAGCCACCGCGATACCGTACGCCGCGCATTTTGACGACGTGCAGGCGCCGCCGTTGCGCGCCGAAACCGGACAAGGTCTGTTCGAGCGAGACGACGCCGTGCGCGATGCTGTGCAACTGGAGATCGCTGCCCGAGCCGCTCTTGTCGTCGAGGAACAATACGGTGCAGGCGCGCGTCGAGAAGAAATGCTTGAGCGCGAGGATCTGGCGCCGATAGCGGATCGGGCTCTGCGCGAGCAGGCGGAGTTCGGACAGGCTGTCGATCACGACGCGTTTCGGGCGTAGCTCGTCCACCTTCGCCATCACGTCGCGGATCGTCTCGCCCAGTTCGACTTCGCTCGGATGCAGCAGCGTCTGTTCGTGATCCTCGCCGAGGCCGTCTGCGGGCACCATCTCGAACAGGTTGAGCGCATCCAGCGACCAGCCATGCGTGGCGGCCACTGCGCGCAGTTCGATCTCGGTTTCGGCTAGCGTGATGTAGAGCCCGGCCTCGCCGATCGAGGCGCCGGCCAGCAGGAACCCAAGTCCGAGCGTGGTCTTGCCCGTGCCTGGCGTGCCTTCGATCAGATACATTCGGTCCGGTGTCAGTCCGCCGTTCAGAATGTCGTCCAGACCCGCGATTCCAGTCCGTGCGAGCGCCGGCAATTGTGCGTCCTGTGCCAACCCGGCAACCCTCCATCGATCGAGCACGCCACGTCGCGCGCGATGCATAACGTGGGTTATAGAGACTAACCCCTTGACCGGCTAGCCTTCCACCACCGACTTGCAGGTCGTGCGTCAGCCGTGACACGGCACGCGCCGTCATGCGAGGGAGGCTCATGCCGCTGAAGCACTCATTTCCGCCCGTTGCCGATCCAGACGCGCGCGTGCTCGTGCTCGGCAGCCTGCCGGGTGATCGGTCGATCGCAGCCCAGCGCTATTACGCGCATCCGCAGAACCAGTTCTGGCGGCTGATGGCGCCGGTCGTCGGCATCGATCTCGTCGCGCTGGACTATGACGACCGGCTGACGACGTTGCGCGCGAACGGCGTCGCGTTGTGGGACGTGGTCGAATCCGCGCGACGGACGGGCAGCAGCGATGCCGCGATCGTCGATATCGCAGGAAACGATATTGCAGGACTTGTCGCCCGCCTGCCCCGGCTTCGCGTGATCGCGTTCAACGGTGGCACCGCGTTGAAGCAGGGACAGAAACTGCTCGGGCCGGATTATGAGGGGCCGGCGATCGTCGCGCTGCCATCGAGCAGCCCGCTCCACACGATCGGGCTCGCCGCCAAGCAACCCGCCTGGAACCAGCTTGCCGCGTTCCTGCTCGACCCGCCCGGATTGCCAGCCTAGGTCTGGGTCCATGACCAGCCTCTATGATCTCACCGTCCCTGCCTTTCGGCGCGGGTTCGCCAGCCTCTCGGCGATCCTCTCGACTGGCGAAGCGTTCGCGCGCGACAGCGGCATCGCCGAAGCGGACATGCTCGGCACCCGTCTGATCGCGGACATGGCGCCGCTGACCGCGCAGGTGCAGCGTGCGAGCGATACCGCGAAGGGCGCGATGGTTCGGATCGGCAGCGTCCCGACGGTGGCGATGGCCGACGACGAAACCACGTTCGCCGCGCTTCAGCAGCGTATCGCCGCGACGCTCGCCTTCCTGGACACCGTGCCGCGCGCCGCCATCGACGGCAAGGAAAGCGCAGCCGTTACGCTCGTCACGCCCAGTCGGACGGTTGAATTCACCGGACAAAGCTACGCGCTCGGGTTCGTGCTGCCGAATTTCTATTTTCACGTCACGACAGCCTATGCCTTGCTGAGGATGCGCGGCGTGGCGATCGGCAAGATGGATTATCTCGGCCGTTAGGCAAGGCTGGCGAACGGCACGACGCTGCGGCAAGGACGGGGCATGTCGATCGAAACGCTCATCGCCCAATATGGCCTCGCCGCGATTTACCTCGGTGCAGGGATAGAGGGAGAGACCGCCGTCGTCACCGGCGGGCTGCTCGCGCATCAGGATCTGCTGCCGCTCTGGGGCAGCGCGGCGGCGGCGATCGCGGGCTCGTTCGCCGCGGACCAGCTCTTCTTCCTCGCGGGTCGCCGCTACCGGGACACGGTACGGGTCCGCAGGATCGCGGCGAAACCGGCGTTCGCCAAGGCGCTCGACACGCTCGAACGCCATCCGACGGTCTTCATCCTCGGCTTCCGCTTTCTCTACGGCCTGCGCACGATCAGCCCGATCGCGATCGGTACGTCGCATGTCCCGGCACGCACGTTCATGGTGCTCAATGCGATCTCGGCCGCGGTCTGGGGCGTGCTGTTCACCGGGATCGGCTATCTGTTCGGCGACACGTTGCTGGACGCGGTCCATGGCATCATGCCGAAGCACAAGCTGGCTGGTGTCGCGATCCTGGCGATCGTGATCGCGTCGGTGATGGCGGTGATCCGGTACTGGCGCGGACGGCGATCGAACACCGCCACGTCCCCACGCTGACGATCCACGTCACGTCCCGAATAGCGCAGCGACGCCGTCGGCCGGTTCGAGCCGATGGCACACACGCGGCCGTATCGATCCAGCCACGAAAAACGGTGGCCCAGCAGAGGGGTTCTGCTGGACCACGAGGTTCCGTCTAGGGAGCTTCACTTCGCCTTGACGTTACCTCCTCGTAATACACACCGATTGCATAGGGAATAGGATTCGTCAGTATCCGCGGCGGATCGAGTACTAAATGCGACCAGCTAAATTCTCTCGTAACCTCGCGAATATAAAGGTTTCAATACGAAAAAAGGCGATACGTTCCATGCTGAAATGGAACGCATCGCCCTGTTCTTTGGCGCGTAGAGAAACGACCGCGGTGGACCGATCTTTATCTGCCTTTATGTCGACCGTAAGCGATCAGAAAGCGTTTCCGCTGCTGTTCAGATCGGCGGAGTTCTCAAGATCGGCCGAGTTGCTGGTCTCGATGCCGTCGACTGCCGACAGGTTCGAATCCGTGTCCTCGACGATCGTGTTCGTCTCGATGTCGGTGACATTCGACGTGTCAGCCGGCTTGGAGCATGCGGCAAGGCTGAGCGCCATGACTGCAATCAGTGGCACGATCGTGATCTTCTTCATCGAATGGTCTCCGTGGTGACTAATTCAGAATTACGACCGCATTGCGCAACATCGGTTCTGGAACCGAAAGCTACCGAGCGATGCGGTCGAACGCAATACCCTATCGTGACGCTATGATTTAATCACCAGCTTAAGCCGGCGCGCGCATAGACGTAGCGGCCGTTGAACCCGAACGGCGAGTAGTAGGGGAAGCCGATCACGCCGGTCGGATTGTTCGCGACGACCGTCGCATCGGGATAGACGTCGAACAGGTTGCTGACGCCCAAGCCGAATTGCGCACCCTTCTTTGCCTGATAGCGGAGTTCGAGATCGGTGATGACGTGCTTGCCGCTATGGACGTCGCCGGCCTCGGTCGTGCCGGGCTGGTTGACGTCGCCATAATAGGTGACGCGGGCGGTGGCACCGAGATTGTCCAGCGACCAGTCGATCGAGCCCGTCACCTTCTCGCCCGGCGTCCCGTTCTCCAGCGACTCGATACGGCTACGTGCGAACAGCGTCGGCGCCGGATTAAGCGCGGAGGTCGAGGTCGGCACCCGCGTCACGTTCACGTCGTTGACGTTGCCCGCGATCGTGAGGTCGAATGTGCCAGCCGCATCGGTTGGCAGCCGGTAATGCGCGACCGCGTCGATGCCCTTGGTGGTCGAGGCGAGCCCGTTGATGAAGAAGCGCGCGGCGGATGCGCCCGATCCCGCGAGCAGGTCGCGGATCTGCGTGTTGACCGCGTCGGACTGGCTCGTCGACGTCGTGATGTTCTCCGACAACCCGATCTGGTTGCGGATATGGATGCGGTACGCGTCCACGGTCAGGTCGAACCCGCCGAAGCGAAAGACCGTGCCGACCGACAAGTTGGTCGACTTCTCCGGCTCCAGCGGGAGGCCGCCCAGCCGGGTCGCTATGGGGCTCACCGAGGGGTAGGTGCCGGTCTGGATCGGGCTCCCGTTTTGAATGACGGTTGCGACCGAGGTGAAATATTGCTGCTGAAGCGCTGGCGCACGGAATCCGGTCGAGGCCGTCCCGCGCAGGGCGAACCACCGCGCGAAATCATAGCGGGCGGAAATCTTGCCGGTCCCGGTCGAGCCGAAATCGGAATAATCCTCGCCGCGGCCGGCGAGGCCGACCAGGAACTTGTCCGTCACCTGTGCTTCGATATCAAGATAGACGCTGCCGTTGCGGCGGCTCCGCTCGATCGCGTTGTCCGGCGAAAAACCGCCAAACCCCTGCGCCCCCGGTGGTGCGGTCGGCAGCGCGCCGGTCACCGTGCCAGCGGCGGGATAGCCATAGGATGCGAGTTCGCCCGACTGGATCTTGAACCCTTCGCGGCGCCCTTCGAGACCGAAGGCGACGTTCACGCCCTGCAGCACGTCGAACTTGCGATCGACGTCGAGCCCGACGATGTACTGGTCGTAGATCAGCGCGCCGTCCGAGAAGTCCCTTGGCGTGGCGCTGCCATAGGCGTAGTTCGCCGAGTTGAGCGTGCGGAAGCCGATCTTGTTGCGGCCATAGCTGACGTTCAGGTCGACGTTCCAGTCGGCGACCTCACCCTTGATGCCGAGCGCCGAGTTGATATCGCGCGACTTGGTGTTGATCAGCGGGAGGAAGCCGTCGGAAAGTCCTGCCAGGTCCAGTCGCGCGACAGCTACCGGATCCGATGCCAGCGGCAACCGCGGAAAAGCCGCGCTACGCGTGTCGCGGTCCTGATAGCCGAGCCAGCCGTACAGCTTCCACGTACCGCTCAGCGTCGTCCCGGCATTGGCAAAAATGCTGTATTGCTCGACCTTGGGATCGCCGAAGCGACCGGTCACCCGGGCCGGCGTTCCGGGGACCCTGACCAGGGGACGGTTGTCGAAATCGGCACGGTTGGTCGCCTGACGGTTCAGATATTCGCCCGAGATGGTGAGGAACCCGTCCTCGCCGAAGCCGACGCCCTGCCAGCCCGACACCGACACGGTCGGCTCGCCGGTTCTGCTGCGACTGCCGCGCGCGGTGTCGATATCGGTGTTGTAGAAGCCGTAGGTGACCGATGCCGCGCCGCCCGAGCGGGCTTCACGCAGGCGGAGATTGACGACGCCGGCGATCGCGTCAGAGCCGTATTGCGCCGACGCCCCGTCGCGCAGCACTTCGATCCGGTCGAGTGCGACGGTCGGGATCGTGTTCAGATCGACGGCCGCCGAACCGCGGCCGACCGAGCCACCGATGTTGAGCAGCGCCGCGGTATGGCCGCGCACGCCGTTGATCAGGACCAAAGTCTGGTCGGGCGAAAGGCCACGCAGCGTCGCCGGGCGGATCGCATCGGTCCCGTCGACCGCGGACGGCCGCGGGAAGTCGATCGACGGCGCGATCGCCGACAGCGCCGCGCCAAGCTCGGTCGTGCCCTGCCGCTGAAGTGCCGCCGAGCTCAGCACGTCGACGGGTGCCGCGCTGTCGAGCCGCGACCGGCCCGCCGTCCGCGTGCCCGTGACGATGATATCGTCCTGCGTGTCGGGCAGCGCCGCGGCCTGTGCAGTGGCATCGGCCGGCACGTCCTGGGCGTATGCGGCGTGTGCGCTGGCGAAGGCGAGGGTTGAGGCGGCAAGCGCCAACGCGGTACGATAAGCAGTCATATTAGAGTCCCTGTAGGTGAATCGTTCTGAGACGATCTTTGCGGTAGGCGTGAAACGATCCGACGCGTTCAATGGTCCCGATAGGTTTCAAGCGACTGGCCGATAAGTGAAAAGAATGCGCGGCTGGATGCGCTGGCCGCAACGTCCCATTCGGGATGCCACTGCACCGCCAGCACGTCGCCGCCGCATGGCCGTGCGGAGAACGCCTCGACCAGGCCATCGCTGACGGCATGCGCTTCGACTCGAAGGCCCGTGCCGAGGCGATCGATCCCCTGCCGGTGGACGGACGTGACCGAGATGCTCTCCCGCGCCGTTGCCGTCGCAAGCCGGCCGCCCGATTGCAGCGCGACATCGTGGACGTGATCGAACAGCGATTCATACTCCGTCTTGTCGTCGGTCCAGCGGTGGTGCCCGTCCTCCAGCGTTTCGGTCAGCGTGCCCCCGAACAGCACGTTCAGTTCCTGCAGACCGCGACAGATGCCGAACACCGGTCGCCCCGCCTCGATCATTCGGCCCGCGAGTTCGAGCGCGACCGTATCGCGGTCGAGATCGAGCGCATCGTCGGCGGCATCCGTCTTGCCGTATCGCGCGCCTGCAACGTTCGAGCGCGACCCGGTCAGCAAGAGCCCGTCGAGCCGCCCCGCCAACGCGCGCGTGTCCATCGCGTCCGCAACCGCCGGCACGAGCAGCACGGTGGCGCCGGCATAGCGGACCAGCGGCTCGATGAAGCGCGTCGCAACCGCCTGGACCGGTCGATCGGCGATCTCGTTGCAGCACAGCACGCCGATCACCGGCTTTACGGGGCCGTCCTCGTCGCGGCAGCAGGCGAACCGCCTCATGCTCCCCGCCCCCGTAGCGTCTCGTGCAACTGGTCCGCCGCATCGCCCGCCAGGATCACCGCGGTCGGCTGCGCGACCACGCTGCCTGGGGGAACGTCTTCGAGCAGCCAGACATTGCCGCCGATCGTCGCCCCCCGCCCGATCGTCACGCGGCCCAGAATTGTCGCGCCCGCATAGATCACCACGTCGTCCTCGACGATCGGATGCCGCGCGAGCCGTTCACGCGCCGACACGTCGGTCACGCCGAGCGGACTGCGGGCGCCGAGCGTTACGTGCTGATAAATCTGCACCCGGTCGCCAATGATCGCGGTCTCCCCGATCACGACGCCGGTGCCGTGATCGATGAAGAAGCTGCGGCCGATCGTCGCGCCCGGATGAATGTCGATGCCGGTGCGGTTGTTGGCGAGTTCCGAGATGATCCGCGCGACGATCGGCGCGCCGAGGCCATAGAGCGCGTGCGCGATCCGGTGATACAGGATCGCGACGATGCCAGGATAGCAGATCAGGATCTCGTCTGCGCTGCGGGCCGCCGGATCGCCGAGGAATGCCGCGCGGACGTCGTCGTCGACCAGCTCGCGGATCGGCCCCAGTTCCGTGCAGAACAGGCCGATGATCATGCTCGCGTGGCTGACGTCGAACGACAGCACCGCCTCTTCCTGCCAATAGGCGAATTCGCGTTCGACCTGCCGTTGCAGCCGTTCCAGCGCCTGCCGCAGCCGCGTCTCGACGAACGCATCCTCACGCTCGATCGGGCCAGCGAACATGCCGAGCCTCCCGGGAAACAGCGCCGCGACGAGATCGTCGAGCGCGCAACCGGTCTCCGCCAGCGACGGGAAGCGCGCGACGCTATGGCGGCCGTCCTGCTCCTGCCGCCAGGCGCGACGCGCGCTGCGCAGTTCGTCGATCGTCGTGGCGAGGTCGATCGGGTCGGGTGCTGGTGACACGGCGTTGTCCTTCATGTCAGCGGAGCGTGGAATAGCCGGCCCGGACGGCCTCGGCTTCCAGCGTCGATATCGGCGCCAACGCATCTGGCTTGGCGGGTACGATCCCGGCGAGGAACAGCGTCTCGCGTGCCGCCGCCAGATCGGGATCGGCGGCGACATGATCGAGCGCGATCTGCAACGCCGTCACCGTCTCGGCGTCGGTCCCGGCCGCGGTCACGAACGGCAGGCTGGGCGATGCGGGGGTGTGCGTGACGATCTTAAGGTCGGCTACCAAAGCCGGCTCGAACCGCGCGATGGCCGCATAGGTCACGCGGTCGATCGCCGCGAGGTCCGCCCTGCCCGATCCGACAGCGACGATGCTGGCACGATGCGCGCCGGTTTCGAGCACCTCGGCAAAGAACGCTCGCTGCCCTGCAAATGGCGCGAGCGTCGCGCGAAACAGGTTCATGCCGGTGTTCGACTGGCGATCGTTGATGGCCGCACGGCTACCGCGAAACGCTTCGATCGAAGCGCGAGGATCGTCCGCTCTCGCCACGACGAAGCTGCCACCTTCATGCTCAGCGTAGATCGGGAACGCGATCACGCGCAGATGCAGGGTCGGATCTGCGATCAACGGATAACCACACGCCTGACCAAACAGCAGCGCCGGATCGTGCCAGAACGCATGGACGTCGCGCGTCCGATCGAGCCGATTGGGCACATCCGCCACGCCGCGCGCGCGCAGGACGGCAGCGATCGCCGACCAGAACCGGTCGTTCGCATCGTGCTGCGCGGGGTGGTCGTACATCCCGAGCGAGGCGATCCGGTCCGTCAAGACAAGAGCTCGCGGTGGAGCGGATGGACCATGTCGTCGTGCGCGTTGAATGCGAACCGCCGCACGATCTCGCCATACCCCTGATAGATCGGCGCCCCCGCCTCCGCGAACCGGGCTCGGTTACGTCGGTGGTACGCAGGCAGATCGTACCAGGCGAGCGACGGCCGCTCGTGATGCGCGGCGTGCAGATTGTTGTTGAGATAGAGCAACCCGAGCAGGCCGCCGCGCTCGACACTGGCAGCTCGACCGGGACTCGAAAGATCGGCGCGGTGTTCGGCATAGGAACGCACCATCGTCAGCGCCATCCCCGGATAGATGAAGCAGAGGACGTAGCGGCCGAGCCCCAGCCCGACGTGATCGAGCCACCAAAGGACCAGCGCGACCGCGAGGAGATGCGGCGCCCAGTCGCGCATCACGCGCGCGGGTTCGCGCGCCAGTCGGCGGGACTCTTCGCGGACAAACCGGACGACCGAGATCGCAGGTCCGACGATCATCTGCCCGAGGAGCGTAGATTGGAGCCGGCCCAGCACTCCGTCCAGGCCGTGCGCCCGTACGCGATAGCGGGATTCGGGATCATGCCGCGGATCGGTGATGACCTCCGCGCCATGATGCGCGACATGGCTGCGGCGATAGAGACGATAGGGTAGCCAGAGCGACAGCGGTGCGAACCCGATTGCATCGTTGATCCAGCGGATACGCGTAGGATGTCCGTGGATGGCCTCGTGTTGCAGCGACCCCTGCCACGCGAGCAACCACCCGCCGACCAGGGCCAGCAACGGCGTCGGCATGACCGAATGCCACGCCGTCGCAAGCATCCATCCGCCGTACACGATACCCGCCAGCAGGACGGTCAGCCATCCTACCGTAGACCTCGAAGCCTTTCGCTGCATTCCCATCTCCGTCCGAAGAGATGAATATCCCCTCGAGAGATAGGAATTGACAGTCGATTGAACTTTGCCGTGGAAAAACTTTGATTGTCACGCGGTAGTCGGTGCCGCCTGCAACCAATTTTCAGTCCTTTCCCGGCGGGGGATCGTTTCAGGCAATCTCTTCCAGCGGCAGTTCGGGCCGGTCCGCTTGCACCCGGAATCGTTTTGCCGTGGCCTGCGTGAACGGCTTGGCCAGCACGGTCGACACCGTCTGGAAGTCGGCGGTCGCATGCTCGGGCGTCAACGTCAGCAGCGTGAAGCCCTTGGCGTCCTGATCGCAGAACCGCACTTCGCCTTTATTGGCGTCGGAGATCAACGTCCCGATACCCGGCAGCAGCGATCCGTAGGATGGACTGGTGATCGCAGTGCAGCCGAATTCGACCGCGACCAGCTTCCCCGTATCGTCATGCAGATCGTTCGCCCACGCGGCATGACTATCGCCCGACAGCACGATCGGCCGCGACTTCGCCCGCTGGAACGCCGCGTACAGGCGTTCGCGTGCCGGTGGATATCCGTCCCAGCTGTCGAAGTTGAACGGCAAGCCTGCGCGGTAGGATGCCATGCCCTGGACCAGCCGATCGCGCCACATCGCCGGCATCTTCGCGGTCATCGCGCCGTAGCGCACCGGGCCAAGCTGCCGCTCGATGTCGGGGCCCGCAACCTTCGCCATCACCACTTGGTTACCGAGCACCTGCCACGGTTTCCCCGCCCCGACGGACGTCGCCATCGTCTTCTCGACCCAGGCGAGTTGCTGCGGCCCCAGCAACTCGCGATTGGGCAAAGCACGCTCGGCCATCATCGGCGCATAGTCAGCCGGAGAGATCCCCTCCCCCTTCGACGCGACCTGCTGGCTGCGCGCGAGCAACCGCGTCTCGACCATCACCAGCGTCGCGAGATCGCCGAAATCGAAGCTGCGGTTGATCGCGGCCCAGGGCTGGCCGGGTTTCGGATCGCGGATCGGCATCCATTCGAAATAGGCCTGCATCGCAGCTGCCTTGCGCGCGTCCCAGTCGCCCTCGGTCTTCGGATCGTGGTTTTCGGCACCGTGCATCCAGTCGTCGTTGGCGACCTCGTGATCGTCCCAGACGCAGATGAAGGCGGCGCGCGCATGGGCTGCCTGCATGTCGACGTCGCGCTTCACCTGTGCGTGGCGCATGCGGTAGTCCGTGAGGCTGACGATCTCGTGGCGCGGCTCGACCAGGCGGTCGATCTTCTTGGCGATGTCCGCGCCGTATCCGCTCGCGCCATACTCGTAGATATAGTCGCCGAGGTGCAGCACGACGTCGAGCCGGTCGAGCTTGGCGATCGCGTCATACGCATTGAACAGGCCGCCCCCGTAGAGCTGGCATGAGACGACCGCCATCACCGCGTCCGCGACCTTGCCCTTCGGCAACGTCCGGAACCGGCCGACCGGCGAGCGCGTGCCGTCGGCTGCATCGAACCAATAGCGGTATTCGCGGCCTGGCTGCAGTCCGCTCGCCTCGACCTTGGCCGTAAAATCGCGCGCGCCCCGAGCCTTGATGCTGCCCGAGCGGATTGGCTTGCCGCCTTCGGTCTCCGCGACGTGCCAGGTCAGCGCGATGTCGCCGGCCTGCGCCGTGTCGACCGGTGTCGCCCGGGTCCAGAGGATGGCGCCGTCGACCGAAGGATCGCCGCTCGCCACCCCGTGATCGAACCGAACTTTCGCCGTGCCCGCTGCCTGCGCGGCGACGGCGGGGAGCGCGAGCGTCGCGCCCGAGCCGGCCAGTTTCAGGGCGTTCTTCAGGGCATCGCGGCGGTTTATTGTCATCGTCTCAGACTTTCGTAACGGGTGTTGCCCGCCTGCTAGCCACGATCGAAGACATCCCGGCGGCAGCGATGTGACAGCGCCGTTACGGAATAGTCATTTTGCTTTCACGAAGACGCCATTGAAACGTCACCTCCCCCCCGTAGTGCGACGACAACGAAACGGGGGACTTAATGACACGTATCTTCACGCGGCTCGCGGTTGCGACGCTCGCCACGACCTGCTCGACCGCGGCACTCGCCCAAGCGACCACCCAAACCGAAACACGAGTTGCAGCATCCGACGACGAGATCGTCGTCACCGCCCAGAAGCGCGAACAGCGGATCGAGGATGTTCCCGTCACCGTCACCGCACTGACCGGTGCGCGCATGGCCGCGATCGGGGTCAATTCGCTGACCGAAGTCGCCGCATATATCCCCGGCCTCCAGATCCAGGAGCAGAGCGCGAACAATCCGGGCTTCGTGATCCGCGGCATCACCTCGGACAATGGCTCGTCGCAACAGGGCGCCCGCGTCACGCTGTATTACAACGGGATCGACATCAGCCGCTCGCGTGGCGCGTATCAGGATCTGTACGATCTCGAGCGGATCGAGGTCGTCAAGGGTCCGCAGGCGACGCTGTTCGGCACGGCGGCTGCGGTCGGTGCGATCAGCGTGATCTCGGCCAGGCCGGAAGCCGGCTTTTCGGGCGCGATCAACGGATCGTACGGCAATTTCAACCGCACGCAGGTTTCCGGGTTCCTCAACGCCGGCAACGACGTGCTCGCGGGGCGGATCGCGTTCGCGTACAAATACCGCGACGGCTATGTCCGCAACATCGCCGGCGACGCGAACGTGCCGAACCAGAACCAGGGCCGCGTCGACCAGGACGACCTGAACGGTCAGGACCAGCGCGGCATCCGCGGATCGCTGCGCTATCGCCCGAGCGACAGCATCACCGCCGACCTCGTCCTGACCTATGACGGACAGCGCAACCCCGGCACCGCGTTCAAGAGCCGTGCGCATGCACCGACGGGCGGCCAGACCGGCGACTATGGCTATGCCGAGCTCTCGGGCTCGCCGTACAGCGCGACCGCACTCGGCGCGCGCAAGCTTGGCCTCGACCGCAACGTCTACGACGCGAACCTGACGATCACCGCGGACCTCTCGCCGGGGATCACCTTCACCACGGTCAACGGCTATCGCCGCTTTGACGCGCTGGAAATCTTCGACGCGGACGGTGGCCCCGCCGCGTATCTCGAGTTCGCCGAAGACGCGAAGGGCGACCAGTGGAGCCACGAGAGCCGCTTCGCGTTCGAAGGGCCGAAATACCGCGCCTCGGTCGGCTGGAACGCGTTCTTCGAAAACGGCTATCAGCGCGTACCGTTCGCGACCGAAGAGGGGACGTATCTCGCTTGCTCGGTCGCTGGTGCGTATGCGCCGATCCGATCGGTGTTGAACGGTGCGGGCATCCCAACCGGGACCGGGTGTGTTGCACCAAACGGCACGATCCCCGCCACGCGCGCTACTGGACTACTGACCGGTGGTCGAGCCACGGCAATACCTTACGCCGCGGAGTTCACGAACTACGGCAACAACGACACCTACTCGGTGTTCGCCGATGCGACCTATATTCCGGTACCAGCACTGGAACTGACTGCTGGCGCGCGCATCCTGATCGAGGATCGCCAGTCGGGCTACTCGTCGATCCAGCCGAACTCGGTGATCCTCGCAGGCCTGCCTGCGCCGTTTACGACGTTAACTAGCCTGCTCGGGACGGCCAACACCAACGGCAACAAGTTCGTTGCGGAGAAGAGCTTCACCGCGATCCTGCCGCGCTTCAACGCGCTGCTGAAGCTGACCGACGACGTGAATCTCTACGGCACGATCAGCAAGGGCCGGCGCTCGCCGGTGGTCCAGCTTGCCGCACAGCGCACCGCGTTCGGCGTCGGTCCGAACCTGCAGGTCGTGCCGCAAGAGAACGTCTGGAACTACGAGGGCGGCATCAAGGGACGCGTTGGTCCGTTCAGCGGCGCGGCGTCGGTCTTCTACCAGACCTATGACGGCTTCCAGGTGTCGGTGACGAACAACGGCGTCACCACTACCCAGAGCGCCGGATCGGCCAAGAACCTCGGCGTCGAGCTCGAAGGTAATCTGAGGTTAGCGTCGTATCTATCGGTATTCGGGACGTTTGCGTACATCGACGGCGGTATCGGCGACGAAGCGGCGAACGGCGTTTTTGCGGGCAACCAGTTCCGCCTCCAGCCGGATACGACCGCGTCGGGCGGCGTGATTCTTCGTCTGCCCGTCGGTGGCGCGACGCTCTACGCCACGCCGAGCGTCAATTACCGGACCAAGGCGTTTTTCGAACTCCCGAACAATCCTGCGATCAGCACGCCGGGCTACACATTGGTCAACGTCCGTGCCGGTCTCGAGTTCGCACAAGGCCGCTATAGCATCGGCGGCTTCGTCCGCAACGCGACCAACAAGCGGTACCTGATCGACGCGGGCAACACCGGCGGGGGCTTCGGCATCCCGACCTACATCGCCGGCGAACCGCGCTTCTACGGCATCGAGCTGGGCGCGAAATTCTAACTCTCACGCATCGTTACACACCACGCAACAATCCCCGGGGGGACCAAGCATGACGTTCGAGACCATCTATACCGACGGCGATATCGATACCAACCCGACCGCCAACCCGCACATCAACGACCTGATCGACACGCGCTATTCGCGTCGCCAGACGTTGATGGGCGGCATGTCCGCGACCGCCGCGGCGGTGTTCGGCGGCATGCTGCTGACCGGGTGCGACGACGACAATGACGGCAACGGCTCAAGCCCTGTCACGGTGACCGCGACTGCCGGTGGCAGCTCGACCGCAGGTCGCGTCGCGACGCTTACCGGCGCAGCGATCGGCCAGGTCGACAGCGTGACCTGGACGCAGACAGCCGGTCCCGCCGTCACGCTCGCAGGGGCAACGACCTCCACCGCGACCTTCGTCGTACCGGGCGCTGCCGCCGGGACCGTGCTAAGCTTCCAGTTCACGGCAGTATCGGCTGGCGGATCGGTGAATGCGACGACCAGCGTGACCGTCGGCGCAGCTTCACTTGGCTTCACGGCGGTTGCGAAGAGCCTCGCCGATGTCGTTGCAGTTCCAGCCGGATATGCGGTGACGGTGTTGTACCGGCTCGGCGATCCGATCGGCAGCGGGGTCGGCGCCTATGCCAATGACGGCACCGACGCGACCTTCTCGAAGCGTGCCGGCGATCATCATGACGGCATGAGCTATTTCGGCATGTCCGCTACGGGTACGCCGGACGCGAACGGCAACACGCGCGGTCTGCTCGTGCTCAACCATGAGAACATCACGCAAGCCTATCTGCATCCCACCGGCCCGACCACGACCGGCGGTGTCCGCCCCGAAGCCGAGGCGCTAAAGGAGATGGAGTGCCACGGCGTATCGGTGATCGAGGTCAGCCGCGCCGCGGCCTGGAGCTACACGACTTCCTCGTCGTTCAACCGTCGCATCACCCCGTTGACGCCAATGCGCTTTTCGGGGCCGGTGCGCGGTGCCGACAGCCTGAAGACGCGCTATTCGCCCGACGGCACCGCCGGGCGTGGTACCATCAATAATTGTGCCAACGGTACAATGCCTTGGAACACGTACCTGACGAACGAAGAGAACTGGGTTGGTTACTTCCGCCGCGAGGTCGGTGACGGCGCGCGCCGTGCAGCGAGCGGCCCGGCGGGTGTGAAAGCCAACACTTCGCTGGCACGCTACGGCAAGAGCGAGAACAACACCGGCGGCAATTATGGCTGGTCGACAGTCAAGCCAGCAGATGCGGCCAGCACCGCGTATGCGCGCTGGAACATCACCGCGCAGGACGGTGCGCCCGCTGACGGTACGGGCGATTTCCGCAACGAGATCTTCCAATATGGCTGGGTGGTCGAGATCGACCCGTTCGATGCTGCTTCGACACCGCGCAAGCGGACCGCGCTTGGTCGCATGAACCATGAAGGCTGCGAAATCGGCCGCACGATCCCCGGCAAGCGGCCGGCGTTCTACATGGGCGACGATGCGCAGAACGAGTATATCTACAAGTTCGTGTCGGCCACGCCGTGGTCTGCGGCGGATGCAACGGCGGCGAACCGTCTCGCGATCGGTGACAAGTATCTCGATACCGGAACGCTTTACGTGGCGAAGCTTGCAGCGGATGGCAGCGGCCAGTGGCTGCCTTTGACCTACAATGTGGGCCCGCTGACATCGGCCAACGCGGCGTATCCGTTCTCAAGCCAGGTCGATGTGTTGATCAACACGCGGTTGGCGGCGGATGCGCTGGGTGCGACGCGGATGGATCGGCCGGAGTGGACCGCGGTCAATCCGGCGACCGGCGAGATGTATTGCACGCTCACCAACAACTCGTCGCGGACCGTGGCGACTGCGGACGCGTCCAACCCACGCGCCTATGTAGATCCGCGCACCGATAGCCGCACGAATAACCCTGGCAACGTAAACGGGCACATCATCCGTCTTCGCGAGGCGGGCGACACGTCCGAGGCGACGACGTTCGCATGGGACATCTATGCGTTCGGTGCCGGCAGCGATCTGGATGCGACCAACATCAACCTGTCGGGCCTGGATGCGACCAACGACTTCTCGTCGCCGGATGGCCTGTGGTTCGGCCTGCCGAGCAATGCTTCCGGGACGATATCACCGGTGATGTGGATCGAGACCGACGACGGCGCGTACACCGACGTCACCAACTGCATGCTGCTCGCCTCGGTACCGGGGATCGTCAACGATGGCGGCACGCGGACCGTGACGAACACGGTCGGTGCAGCGACCGGATCCGTGACGACGCGGATCGGCAAGGCACCGGGGGCGGCGCTGCGTCGCTTCCTGGTCGGGCCGAAGGAGTGCGAGATCACCGGCATTTACTCGACGCCGGACGGTCGCTCGCTGTTCGTGAACATCCAGCATCCGGGTGAGGGTGGCGGGCCGACGAACATCACGAGCAGCTGGCCTGCGAACCAGGCTGGGCCTGTGACGACGCCGTCGCGGCCGCGGTCGTCGACGATCGTGATTACGAAGAACGATGGCGGTGTTGTGGGGCTTTAAGCTTCGGGTCCGAGGCGGGGTGGTGCGTGAAGGCGCGCCACGCCGTCTTGGCGATCGGCCTATTTACTAGCGCTACCTTCGCGCTGCTATCCTTGCGAAAGGGGAGCAGCGCGATTTGCGTTGTATGGCTTGACCCTGGGCTCCCGCTTTCGCGGGAGAACGTGGGTGAGATATCGGGGTGCGCGCCTCAGCCTTTACCCGTCACCCCGGACGTGTTCCGGGGTCCACGGTTCCGCACTCTCCATACTCCGCGGGTTTGTGCCACCGTGGATGCCGGAACAAGCCCGGCATGACGAAGGCGGATCGCCCAGCCCTCCAACACGCCATGCGCGCGGCTTAGACGGAGCCGGCCGGTATCCGCGCCAGCGCCTCCTGCTCGATCTTCTCCAGTTCATCCCTCGTCTGGACGATCGCCTCGCGTTGCGCATCCAGCAGTTCGATCCGCTGGCGACAGCGCTCTGCCAGTGCGCGCATCTGCTCCACGTGCTGCGGGTCGGCGTCGTAGAGGTCGAGGAACTCCTCGATGTCGCGCAACGTGAACCCAAGCCGCTTGCCCCGCAAAATCAGCTGCATCCGCGCCACTTCACGCCTTGTATAGACCCGCGTAGTACCGATCCGGCAGGGCTCGATCAGCCCCTTGTCCTCGTAGAACCGGAGCGTCCGCGCGCTCACGCCGAGCATGCGCGAGACCTCCTGTATGCCGGTCAGATCGTCCTGTCGGTCGTTCACGCGTTCACTCCCCTCGCCTCCGCCGCCACGGCCTTTGCGGCCTCTTCTGCGACAAGTTCCTTTTTGGATAGCTTGCCGATCAGCGTCTTGGGGAGACTGTCGCGGATTTCGACCTCGCGGGGAAGCTCGATCTTGCTGATCTTGTCGCGGAGAAAATCGCGTAGTTCGAGCGGGGTAGCGACCGCTCCTTCGGCGAGCACGACGAACGCCTTGGGAGCCTGGCCGCGATATTTGTCGGGCACGCCGATCACGACCGCCTCCAGAACGGAAGGGTGTTCGTACAGCGCCTCCTCGATCACGCGCGGATAGACGTTGTAGCCGCCGGCGAGGATCAAATCCTTGATACGGTCGACGATGAACAGATACCCGTCTTCGTCGAGGTGTCCCACGTCGCCGGTGCGCAGCGCGCCGTCCGCGAACAGGTCTGCGGTGGCGGCCGGCTTGTGCCAATAGCCTTGCGTGATCTGGGGACCCCGCGCGCAGATTTCGCCATTCTCGCCGACGGGCAGCAGCCGGGTCGGGTTCTCGCGGTCGCGGATCTCGATCGTCGTGCCCGGGAACGGCAGACCGGCCGAGCCCGGTTTGTTGAGACCGTCGATCGGGTTGCAGGTGATGATCGGCGAGGCTTCGGACAGGCCATAGCCCTCGCACAGCTTGGCGCCGGTCGCCGCCTCGAACGCAATCCGCACTTCTGCAGGCAACGGCGCGCCGCCCGAGATGCACGCGTGGATCGAGGACAGGTCGATCTTCTGTGTCTCCGCGGCCGTGGTGATCGCCGCGTAGATCGTCGGCACCGCGGGGAAATAGCTCGGCTTGGTTCGCGCGATCGTCTTGAGCAGCTGCTGCAACTCGAACCGCGGCAGCAGGATCATCTCCGCGCCGGCGCGGATCGAATAGGTCAGCACGGTGGTCAGCGCGAAGACGTGGAACAGCGGCAACGCGCCGAGCACGCGGTCCTGCTCGGGCTGCTCGCCGCCGACGAACGTCACCATCGCATCCGCGTTCGCGACGAGGTTCGCGTGGCTGAGCATCGCCGCCTTGGGCTCGCCGGTCGTCCCACCGGTATATTGCAGCACCGCGACCTCATCCGGGGAAACCGCAACCGGGGTCGGCGCGCCCTTCGCCTTCAAAAGCGCGTCGAACGTCGAGTGTCGCGCGTCGCTCGGCACGTGGCCGATCTCGCCGCGCTTGAAGATGCGATAAGCGATCGACTTCAGCGTCGGCAACGCGCCGGCGATCGGGCAGGTGATGACGTGCTTCACGCCCATCTGCCCCGCGACCTTCAGGACGCGCGCGTGGATCTCGGTAATGTCGCAGGTGGCGATGATCGTCGCGCCCGAATCCTCGAGCAGATGGGCCAGTTCGCGCTCGACGTAGAGCGGGTTCACGTTGACGACGATGCCGCCGGCCTTGAGGATCGCGAAGAACAGGATCGGGTAATAGGGCGTGTTCGGCAGGCACAGCGCTACGCGTGTGCCCTTCACCACGCCCATGTCCTGGAGCCCGCGTGCGGCGCGGGTCACCGACTCGCCGAGCTCGGCATAAGTCATCGTCCGTCCGAGGAAATCGAGCACGGTGCGCGATCCGAACCGCCGGACCGACGTGTCGAGCATGTCGCCCAGCAATCGCGCCTCGCTCAGCAACGGTACGCCGACGGCGGTGCCCACGGAACTCTCCTGCATGTCGCTCTCCATAACATGGTGTGCGTAAGCCATATTGTCGGCCGCTTCACCTTGACGTAAAGGTGAGGTATCGCACCTTAAGGGTAACCCGCAAGCGTTAACCGGGTCGACCGAAATATGAGAGGATCATCGTGACCAACGTCGTCATCGCCGGGTACGCCCGTTCGCCGTTCCACCTCGCCGGCAAAGGCGAGCTCGCCCGCGTCCGTCCGGACGATCTCGCCGCGCAGACGATTCGCGGGTTGCTCGACAAGACCGGCGTCGATCCGGCCGAGATCGAGGACATCATCCTCGGCTGCGCTTTCCCCGAGGGCGAGCAGGGCCTCAACGTCGCCAAGCTGATCGCGCAGATCGCCGACCTGCCGATCTCGGTCGGCGGCATGACGGTCAACCGGTTCTGCGGGTCGTCGATGAGCGCGATCCACATCGCCTACGGCCAGATCGCGGTCGGCGCGGGCGAGGCGTTCATCTGCGCGGGGCTCGAATCGATGAGCCGCGTACCGATGGGCGGCTACAACCCCCTGCCCAACCCCGAGCTCGCGAAGAAGAGCGCGGGCGCGTACATGGGCATGGGCGAGACCGCCGAGAACGTCGCGCGCAACTACCAGATCACGCGCGCCGAGCAGGACGCGTTCGCGGTGAAGAGCCAGGACAAGGCCGCCGCTGCGCGCGCCGATGGCCGCTTGTCGGACGAGATCGTGACGATCCAGACCAAGGCTGGCCCGGTCAGCCAGGACGGCACCATCCGCGCCGGTACGACGACCGAAGCGCTCGCCGGCCTGAAGCCCGCGTTCAGCGCTGACGGTTCGGTGACGGCGGGCACGTCCTCCCCGTTGACCGATGGCGCGTCCGCGGTGCTGGTCACCTCGGAGGAGTTCGCGAAGAAGCACGGGCTGACGATCCTCGCGCGGATCAAGTCGATCGGCGTGTCGGGTTGCGCGCCCGAGACGATGGGGCTCGGCCCGATCGGGGCCTCGAAGAAGGCACTTGAGCGCGCCGGCATCACGGTCGCCGACCTCGACGTGGTCGAGATCAACGAGGCGTTTGCTAGCCAGGCGATTGCCTGCATCCGCGACCTCGGGCTGAAGGAGCAGACGATCAACCTTGATGGCGGCGCGATCGCGATCGGCCATCCACTCGGCGCGACCGGCGCGCGCATCGTCGGCAAGGCGGCCTCGCTGCTGTCGCGCGAAGGTGGCCGTTACGCTCTGGCGACCCAGTGCATCGGCGGCGGTCAGGGCATCGCAACGGTGCTGGAGCGCGCATGATGGTCGACGTTGTGAAAAAGGTCTGCGTCATCGGCGCAGGCGTGATGGGCGCGGGCATTGCGGCTCAGGTCGCCAATGCGGGCATCCCGGTGCTGCTGCTCGATATCGTCCCCCGCGAGGGCGACGACCGGGATGCGGTGGCCAAGGGCGCGGTCGCGAAGATGCTCAAGACCGACCCCGCACCCTTCATGTCGAAGCGTGCGGCCAAGCTGGTCGAGACGGGCAACATCGACGATCATCTCGCCCGTGTCGCCGAGTGCGACTGGATCGTCGAGGCGATCGTCGAGCGGCTCGATATCAAGCAGGCGCTGTATGCCAAGCTGGAGGCGCTGAAGCGTCCTGGCACCGCCGTGTCGTCGAACACCTCGACGATCCCGCTCGGCAACCTCGTCGAGGGGCGTTCGGAGCAGTTCAAGGCCGATTTCCTCATCACGCATTTCTTCAACCCGCCGCGCTACATGCGGCTGGTCGAGATCGTCCGGGGCGAGCACACTGACGTGGCGGTCGCGGAGAAGGTCGAGGATTTCGTCGATCGCTTTATGGGCAAGCGGATCGTGCGGGCGAAGGATACGCCGGGGTTCATCGCCAACCGCATCGGCACGTACTGGCTGGCGATCGCGATCAACGCGGCGATGGACCAGGGGCTGACTGTCGAGGAAGCCGACCAGATTGGCGGCCGGCCCATGGGCGTGCCGAAGACCGGCATTTTCGGGTTGGTCGATCTCGTCGGTGTCGACCTGATGCCGTTGCTGTCGAAGAGCCTGTCGTCCACGCTGCCCGCAGGCGATCCGTATTTCGATACGTTGCGTCCGCTGCCGCTCGTCGACAAGATGATCGCGGAGGGCTTTACCGGCCGCAAGGGCAAGGGCGGGTTCTACCGCTTCGACAAGGCGACGCGGACCAAGCTGTCGCTCGACCTTGTGACCGGCGAGTATCGCGCCGAGGCGAAGCCCGCCGAGCTGCCAGGCAAGACCGGCAAGGATCTCGCCGCGCTTGTTGCGGAGCCCGGCAAGATCGGGACCTATGCGTGGACGATTCTCGGCAGCGTGCTGTCCTATGCGGCGATGCTCGTCGGTGAGGCCGCGGACGATGTCGTCGCGATCGATGACGCGATGAAGCTCGGCTACAACTGGAAATACGGGCCGTTCGAGCTGATCGACCGGATGGGACCGGGTGTGCTCGCCGCGCGCCTCGCCGACGAAGGTCGCGACGTTCCGACGATCCTGACGACTGCGGGCGATCGTCCGTTCTACCGCGTCGAGAACGGGCAGCGCCAGTATCTCACTGCGGACGGTGCGTATGCCGACGTGCCGCGCGCAGACGGCGTCGAACTGCTGGAGGACATCAAGCTCCGCTCGCAGCCGATCCTCCAGAACCTGTCGGCTTCGCTCTGGGATGTCGGCGACGGCGTCGCGGCGCTCGAATTCCACACCAAGATGAACGCGCTCGACGATCAGGTCGTCGCGCTCATCAACGAGGCGATTCCGGTCGTCCGCGAGCGCTTCAAGGCGCTGGTGGTGTATAACGAAGCGTCGAACTTCTCGGCGGGCGCGAACCTGGGCGCGGCGATGTTCGCGGTCGGGGCTGGCCTTTGGGACATGGTCGAGGCCAGCGTCGCAGGCGGGCAGCAGGCGTACAAGGCGCTGAAATACGCGCCCTTCCCCGTCGTCAGCGCGCCGGCCGGACTCGCGCTCGGCGGCGGGTGCGAGATCCTGCTCCACTCCGACGCTGTGCAGGCGCATGCCGAGACCTATGCGGGTTTGGTCGAGTGCGGCGTCGGGCTTGTCCCCGGCTGGGGCGGCAATGGCGAGATGCTCGACCGCTGGACCAAGTCGCGCACGCTGCCGAACGGGCCGATGCCGGTGCTCACCAAGGTGTTCCAGAGTATCTCGACCGCGGTCGTCGCCAAGTCGGCGGCGGAGGCGAAGGAGATGATGATCCTGCGCAAGGACGACGGCATCACCATGAACCGCGACCGTTTGCTGGCGGACGCGAAGGCCAAGGCGTTGTCGCTGGTTGAGGGATATGTGGCGCCGGAGAAGCCGACCTTCCGGTTGGCGGGTGCGAGTGGCCGGACGGGTCTGAGCATGGCGGTGGCCGACTTCCACAAGAAGGGTTTGGCGACCGACTATGACCTGATCGTCGCGGACCGGCTCGCGGAGGTGCTCACCGGTGGCGAGGCCGATCTGGTGGATATAGTAACCGAGGACCAGTTACTCGATCTCGAGCGCGCCGCGTTCATGGCGAGCGTGAAGGATCCGCGGACACAGGCTCGAGTCGTCCACATGCTGCAGACCGGCAAACCGCTGCGGAACTGATCTCGCCCCGCCTCATTGTCACCCCGGACCTGTTCCGGGGTCCGCCGTTCCGCGAACTCGATGGCTTCGAGCGTGCGGAACGGTTGATGCCGGAACGAGCCCGGCATGACTGGCGAGATGAACATCTTTTCACCCGCCGAATTGCGTAAGAAGACTTGACTTGTCTTTGTACAATTCTAACGGGGCATTATACTTGCCCTATACGGCAACAGGGTCGCGCTAACGTCGACCGCATTACGAGACATTGACGACCGTACACGTACGGCGTCACCCCGCAGCTAGGAGAGGATAGACAAGATGTCCCTGTTGATCATCGGCGCATTGCTCGCCGGAGCGCCTGCCACCGCCGACACCGTCGTCGGCCGCTGGAAGACCGAAACGCACAACGCGATCGTCGAGATCGCCCGCTGTGGCCCGTCGATCTGCGGCAAGATCCTGACCTCCGACGCGCTGCGTGCAAACCCTTCGATGAAGGACGCCAAAAACGCTAATACGGCGCAGCGCAACCGGCCGATCCAGGGCATGCAGATGCTCAGCGGGTTCAAGCCCGACAAGGACGGCGTCTGGAGCAGCGGTCAGGTCTACAATGCCGAGGACGGCAAGACCTATAGCGGCAAGATCACGCCCGTCGGCGCGCACCAGCTGAAGCTGCGCGGCTGCGTGTTCTTCCCGCTCTGCAAGACGCAGACCTGGACGCGCGTGCGCTAAGGCGCCGCCGTCGTATCTGAATCAGTATCTTAGCTTAGGACCTCCCCATGTCGTTTCGTACCAAGGCCCCGTTGCTGGCTGTCACTGCGCTCGTTTCCGCGTTTGGCTTCGAGAGCGCCGCTTCCGCCAACGCCTTCTATCTGCAGTCGCAGTCCGCGCGCGGCACCGGTCGCGCCTTTTCGGGTGAGGCCGCCGACACCGGCGCCGCGTCGCTGTGGTGGAACCCCGCGGCGATTGCCGGCATCCGCGACGGCAGCGCCGCGATCGCGGCGACCGTGATCCGGCCGAAGGGCGACGTGGTCGACAACGGCACCGTGATCGGCCGCCCGACCTTCTCGGCCACGGGACTGCCCAACGGAAACAGCTACGCCCCGATCAGCGGCAACAGCGTTTCCAGCGATCCGATCAACAACGGCGTCGTTCCGTCGGGTTCGATCGCCTATCCGCTGACCGACCGCATCGCGATCGGTGTCGCGGTGACGTCGCCGTTCAGCTTCACCACCAACTACGAAGCGAATAGCTGGGCGCGCTACACTGCGGACAAGACGCGGCTGCGCACGATCGACATCCAGCCCTCAATCGGCATCGCGGTCACCGACTGGCTGCGGGTCGGTGGCGCGCTCAACATCGAATACACCGATGCGATCCTCAACAACGCGCTGCCCAACCTGTCGGCAGCGCAGCCGGACGGCTTCCAGGAGCTGAAGGGCGACGGCTGGGATCTCGGCTGGACCGCTGGCGTCCAGTTGCACAATGATTTCGCGACCGTCGGCGTCAGCTACAAGTCGAGCATCCGCCATAAGCTGAAGGGCAGCCTGAACATCACCGGGCTGGTCGGCCCGTTGGCCAGTTCGAACGTCTCGATCGACGGCGCCACGGCAAGCTTCAACACGCCCGGCCAGGTGATCGTCGCTGGCCGCTTCCGCGGTACGGACAAGCTGACGCTCAACGCACAGGTCGTCGCATACAGCTGGAGTAAGTTCGACACGATCGATCTCGGTGCACCGCTGAATACCGCGATTCCCGAAAGCTACCGCGACAGCTGGAGCCTGGCGGGCGGGTTCGACTACGACGTCACGCCGAAGGCAACGCTGCGCGCCGGCATCCAGCGCGCCAAGACGCCGACCCAGGACGGTCTGCGCGACGCGCGCGTGCCTGACGCCAACCGCTGGACCTATGCGGCCGGCGGCAGCTACCAGCTGACCCCGCGCATGGCGTTCGATTTGGGTGCGAACTATATCGACTTCAGCGACACGACGATCGATCGCGTCACCGCTGCCTATGCCGGCACCGCCGTGCAGACGCCGATCCTGACCAGGGGCCTGCTCCGGAACGCGCATGCGATCGAGGTCTCGCTCGGTGGTCGCCTGACCTTCTGACCTGGCGCGCGCGAGTTTCGATTTTGGGCAGCATCCATCCCGGTTTTGGCCGGGGTGGATGTCATTTCCCGGGCCCGGATTGTTCGTCGACCAGCGTCAGCCCCTCGGCGTAGACGCGCTGCTTGGCCGCATAGGCCGCCGCCGACATCGTCAGCCCGGCAATCGCCTCGGGCGACAACTCGCGCACCGCTTTAGCCGGCGAACCGACGATCAGGCTCCCCGCCGGAAACACCTTCCCCTCCGTCACAAGCGCATTCGCGCCGATCAGGCAATTCTCGCCGATCACAGCATTGTTGAGGACCGTCGCCCCCATCCCGACCAGCACGTTGCTGCCGATCGTGCAGCCGTGGAGGATCGCATGATGGCCTATCGTGCAGCCCTCGCCGATCGTCAACGGCGCGCCGGGATCGGAATGCAGCATCGCGCCCTCCTGGATGTTCGTCCGCGCGCCGACGAGGATCGGCGTGTTGTCCGCGCGGATCACCGCACCGAACCAGACGCTGGAACCCTCCCCTAGCCGCGAATCGCCGATCACGTCGGCGGAGGGCGCTACCCAGACGTCGTCACCGAGCGTCGGTCGTTTACCCTCGATCGCGTAGAGCGGCATCGGCATCCCTTTCTTTGACCCGCGCCCGATACGCGTGGAGCAAGGGCTCGGTATAGCCGCTCGGCTGCGTGAGGCCATCGAACACGAGCGCACGGGCGGCCTGGAACGCGAGGCTGTCGTCCTCACGCCCCGCCATCGGCCGGTACAACGGATCGCCCGCATTCTGCGCATCGACCTTCGCCGCCATCCGCCGCAGCGCCGCGTCGGCCTCGTCGGGCGTCGCGATGCCGTGGAGCAGCCAGTTCGCCATATGCTGAGAACTGATCCGCAGCGTCGCGCGGTCCTCCATCAGGCCGATGTCGTGGACGTCGGGCACCTTCGAGCAGCCGACGCCCTGGTCGATCCAGCGCACGACGTAGCCGAGGATACCCTGCGCGTTGTTCTCCAGTTCTTCACGGACCTCGTCCGGCTGCCAGTTGTGGCCGGTTGCGACCGGGATCGTCAGTAGCGCGTCGAGCGAGGCGATCGGCTCGGCCTTGCGCTCCGCCTGTCGCGCGAACACGTCGACGCGGTGATAATGCGTTGCGTGCAGCGTCGCGGCGGTCGGCGACGGCACCCAGGCGGTGTTCGCGCCGGTCATCGGATGCGCGATTTTCTGCTCCAGCATGTCCGCCATCCGGTCCGGCGCGGCCCACATGCCCTTGCCGATCTGCGCCTTGCCGCTGAGCCCGCAGGCGAGCCCGATCTGGACGTTGCGATCCTCATATGCCTTGATCCACGACGAGGACTTCATCTCGCCTTTGCGGATCATCGGGCCCGCGCGCATCGAGGTGTGCGTCTCGTCGCCGGTGCGATCGAGGAAGCCGGTGTTGATGAACATCACGCGGTCCTTCACCGCGGCGACGCACGCGGCGAGATTGGCGGACGTGCGGCGCTCCTCGTCCATCACGCCGACCTTGATGGTGTGGCGCGCGAGGCCGAGCAGATCCTCGATGGCGTCGAACAGGCGGTTGGTGAAGGCCGCCTCGTCGGGGCCGTGCATCTTCGGCTTGACGATATAGATCGAGCCCGCGCGGCTGTTGCGGATCCGGCCGGTGCCCTTCAGGTCATGCAGCGCTATCAGCGCCGTGACGATGCCGTCGAGGATGCCTTCGGGCGCCTCGTTGCCGTCGGCGAGCACAATCGCGGGCGTCGTCATGAGGTGGCCGACGTTGCGCACGAACATCAGGCTGCGGCCGGGGAGCGTGAACGCGCTGCCGTCTGGCGCGGTGTACTGCCGGTCCGGTTCGAGCGCGCGCGTGACCGTGCGCCCGCCCTTTTCGAAGCTGGCGGTCAGGTCGCCCTTCATCAGCCCGAGCCAATTGGCGTAGGCGGCAACCTTGTCCTCCGCATCGACAGCGGCGATCGAGTCCTCCAGATCGGCGATGGTCGTCAGCGCGGATTCGAGCACGACGTCGGCGAGGCTGGCGGGATCGTCGCGCCCGATCGGATGCGCAGGGTCGATCACAAGTTCGATGTGCAGGCCATTGTGACATAACAGAATGTTGTCGCCAGCATGCCCGACGAGTTGGCTTGGATGGGCAAGCTCGGGGCTTCCGCCAGTCCAATCGGTCCATGACCCGTTCGCCAGCGGTACGGCATCGTCGAGGAACGCCTTCGCCCAGGCAATCACCTGCGCGCCTCGGGCAGCGTCATAGCCCTTCCCGGACGCCGCGCCTGGGATCGCATCGGTGCCGTAGAGCGCGTCGTACAAGCTGCCCCAGCGCGCGTTCGCCGCGTTCAGCAGGAAGCGCGCATTGAGAATCGGCACCACCAACTGCGCGCCGGCGAGCGCGGCGACTTCCGCATCGACATTGGTCGGCGCGACCGCGAACAGCGCAGGTTCGTCGACCAGGTAACCGATCTCGCGCAGGAACGCCTGATACCCGGCCTGTTCGATCGCCTTGCCGCCGAGAGCTTCGTGCCAGGCGTCGATCTTTGCCTGAAGGTCATCGCGGACCGCGAGCAGTGCGGCATTCTCCGGCGCGAACTTCGCGTAGATGTCGGACACGCCCTGCCAGAACGCCGCCGGATCGAGCCCCGTGCCCGGCAGCGCCTGCGTCTCGATGAAGTCCACCAGCGACGCGGCGATCTTCAGACCTGCCCTTTCGATCATCTCGGCCATGCTGCTCTCCTATGCTCTGCCAGCACGATAGACGCCCGCCATCTTGGCCACTAGACACTATAAACCGAAAGCTGTTGATCGCCTGGAGAACGAATGGACCCCGACATCGTCCTCTTTGCCGAAGTGGTCCGCACTGCCAGCCTGAGCGCGGCGGGGCGTTCGCTTGGTATCTCTCCGGCAATGGTGTCGAAGCGGATCGCGCGGCTGGAGGCACGGCTTGGCGTGAGGTTGCTCAACCGGACGACCCGTCGGCTTGAACTGACCGCTCGGGGGGCTGCGTATCACCGGGACATGATCGAGATCCTCGCCGCAATCCGCGACGCCGAGGCGCGCGTGTCGGACCGCGCCGAGACTCCGGCGGGGCCACTCCGGGTCAGCGCGCCGACGTCGTTCGGGCGTCTGCACATCGCGCCGCACCTGAAGCCGTTCCTCGACGCGCACCCTGCGATCGAACTCGATCTCGATCTGTCGGACGGCTTCTCGGACGTGATCGGCGACCGGCTAGACCTCGCGATCCGGATCGCGCCTGCCGTGCCGCCGAGCCTGACCGGCTATCGTCTCGCCGACAGCCGCCGCGTTCTCTGCGCTGCGCCAAGCTACGTTGCGCCAAACGACGCGGCTGAACTCACGAAACACCGCCTCCTCGCGGCGAAAGGCCAGATGCCTTGGCGCCTGACTGGACCAGACGGCGACGTCACGATCGACCGCCCGAGCTACGTCGCGACCAACTCCAGCGAAGTCGTGCGCGAACTCACGCTGGCGGGCGTCGGCATTGCGCTGCGTTCGCTATGGGACGTCAGCGCAGATCTTGCGAGCGGTCGGCTCGTGCGGGTCCTGCCGGAGTTGGCGGGGTCTGCGGACGTCGGTATCTATGCCGTGCATGCGCGCGGGCCCGTGTCGTCGGGCACGGCGGCGCTGCTCGATTACCTGCGCGGTCTCTGGTCGCCGATGCCGCCGTGGGAGTCCTGAACGAGGTCAATCGTCACAGCATCGATCCGCCGCAGCATCGCGACGAACTGCTCGACTTCTGCGCTTGAGAAGCCCGCGAAGATCCGCCGTTCCAGGTCCAGCGCTTTCGGCGCGACCGAGGCGTAGAGCGTGTCGCCGTCGTCGGTCAGCCGCAGTAGATGCGAGCGGCGATCCTCCGGGTTCGCATGCCTCTGCATCAGCCCGCGCTCGACCAGCGCGATCGCCGCGCGGCTGACGGTCACCTTGTCCATCCGCGTCTGCTGGCCGATCTGCTGCTGCGTGATCCCGTCCGCTTCGGCGACCACCGCCACCAGCCGCCACTCCGGGATCGTCAGCCCGAACAGCGCCTCATACGTATCCGCCACCGCCTCACTGACGAGGTTCGAGGTGATCGACAGGCGATACGGGATGAAATCGTCCAGGACGAGTGCGCGGTGGGGCATGGCGAAATCGTAACGATTGACACCAGTTCTTCAACCCGCCAGATTGGTAACAACAGATACCAGTCAGGAATGCGATCATGAGCGCTGTCGATCATATGGACGTAAACCCGATGGGGCTCGACGGGTTCGAGTTCGCCGAGTTCACCTCGCCCGATCCCGACCGGATGGCCGCGCAGTTCGAGCAGTTCGGCTTCGTCGCCGCCTCCACTCACCCGACCAAAGCCGTGACGCGCTACAAGCAGGGCCGCATCAACCTGCTGCTCAATCGCGAGGACGGCGGCCACGCGGCGGCATTCCGCGCCGATCATGGTCCGTCGGCGAGCGGCATGGCGTTCCGCGTTCACGACGCGAAGGAAGCGTTCGACGCGGCGCTGTCGCGCGGCGCCAAGGCGGCCGATCCCGCCGCGGGTGCGCTCGGCGAGGGCAGTTATGTGCTTGAGGGGATCGGCGGTTCGCTGCTGTATCTCGTCGACAAGCATGGCGCGGCCGGCAGCCTGTACGACGACTGGAACCAGGTTCCGGGTGCTGCGGAGGCGGAGGCTGCGAACAATGTCGGTCTCGACCTGCTCGATCACCTCACACACAATGTGAAGCGCGGCCAGATGCGGACTTGGGCCGAATTCTACGGCCAGATCTTCGGCTTCGAAGAGCAGAAGTATTTCGACATCAAGGGCAAGGCAACCGGGCTGTTCAGTCAGGCGATGATCGCGCCTGATCGCGCGATTCGAATCCCGCTGAACGAGAGCCAGGACGACAAGAGCCAGATCGAGGAATTCCTGAAGGATTACAATGGCGAGGGCATCCAGCATCTGGCGCTGACCACCGATGACATTTTCGAGACGGTCGAGAAGCTGCGCGCACGCGGCGTCAAGCTGCAGGACACGATCGAGACCTATTACGAGCTGGTCGACAAGCGCGTGCCGAACCACGGCCACGACCTGGAGCGCCTACGCCGCAACCGCATCCTGATCGACGGCAATGTCGGTGAGGAAGGGCTGTTGCTGCAGATCTTCACCGAGAACATGTTCGGGCCGATCTTCTTCGAGATCATCCAGCGCAAGGGGAATGAGGGCTTCGGAAACGGCAATTTCCAGGCGTTGTATGAAAGCATCGAGCTCGACCAGATCCGCCGCGGAGTCATAACCGTCGACGCGTGAGTTCTAAACCCTCTCCCTCGGGGAGAGGGAAGGCGCGCCAGCGCCGAGGGTGAGGGCACGCGCAACGCCAGTACGTGCCCTCACCCTTCAGCCGCGCAAGCGCGCGTCTCCCTCCCTCTCCCCGAGGGAGAGGGTTAGAAGAGTTTGAACGGCCGGCGGTTCGGGCGTTGATCGGAACAGGTGACGGAGAGGAAGCCATGACAATCCACCAGCCGATCGATGCCGCAGGCGAGACCGCCGGCCAGACTGAGTACCAACCCGGCTTCGGCAACCACGTATCGACCGAGGCGATTCCCGGCGCGCTCCCGATTGGCCGCAATTCGCCGCAGCGTCCCGCGTTCGGCCTTTACACCGAGCAGCTCTCGGGCACCGCGTTCACCGCGCCGCGTCATGAGAACCGCCGCAGCTGGCTCTACCGGATGCGCCCGACCGCCGAGCACCCGCCGTTCGAGCGCTACACCGGCGGCAAGCGGTTCGCGCCGGGCACCACCGACGCACCGCTCGCGCCCAATCGCCTTCGCTGGGATCCGATCGAGGCGCCCGCCCCGAATACCGACCTGATCGACGGCATGACGACGATGCTCGCCAACCGCGATCCCGCCGATCTGGAAGGCGTCGCGCTCCACGTCTATGCCGCCAACACCGACATGATGTCGCGCGTGTTCATGGACGCAGATGGCGAACTGCTGTTCGTGCCGCAGAGCGGGCGGCTCCGGTTGCTGACCGAACTCGGCCGGATCGACATCGCGCCCGGGCAGATCGCCCTCGTCCCCCGCGGCGTCCGCTTCCGCGCCGAACTCCCCGACGGCGAAGCGCGCGGCTATGTCGCGGAGAACCATGGCGCGCTGTTCCGCCTGCCCGACCTTGGCCCGATCGGCGCCAACGGCCTTGCCAACCCACGCGATTTCGAGACGCCGGTCGCCTGGTTCGAGGATCGCGACGAACCGGTCGAGGTCGTCCAGAAGTTCATGGGGTCGCTATGGATCACCACGCTCGATCACTCGCCGCTCGACGTCGTCGCTTGGCACGGCAATCTCGCGCCGTGGCGCTACGATCTATCGCGGTTCAACACGATCAACACCGTCAGCTTCGATCATCCCGATCCGTCGATCTTCACGCTGCTGACCTCGCCCAGCGACGTACCCGGCCGCGCGAACGCCGATTTCGTGATCTTCCCGCCGCGTTGGATGGTCGCCGAGGGCACGTTCCGGCCGCCGTGGTTCCACCGCAACATCATGTCGGAGGCGATGGGGCTGATCACCGGTGCGTACGACGCGAAGGCCGAAGGGTTCGCGCCTGGCGGCATCTCGCTGCATAATCTGATGTCCGGACACGGCCCCGATCTGGCGAGCTGGCAAGGTGCGAGTGCGGCGGATTTGAAGCCGCACAAGATCGACGGGACGATGGCGTTCATGCTGGAAAGCTGCTGGCCGTATAAGCCGACTGCCTATGCGCTGGAGCATTCGCAACTCGATTACGATGCCGTGTGGTCGGATTTCCCCAAGGCGATCGTGCCGAAGTGAGCCTGACGCTGCACGGCTATTGGCGCTCGACCACCGCCTACCGCGTCCGCATCGCGCTGGCCGTGAAGGGCGTCGCTTACGAACAGGTCACGCACGATCTCCGCACCGGTGCGCAGCGCGAGGCGGGGTATCGCGCGCTCAATCCACAAGGCTTGGTGCCGGCATTGCAAACCGACGATGCGGTCCTGACGCAGAGCCCCGCGATCCTCGAATGGATTGACGAGACATATCCTGATCCACCGCTCCTTCCCGTCGACGCGAATGGTCGAGCGATCGTCCGTGCGGTGGCGGCGACGATAGCGTGCGACATCCACCCCGTGAACAACCTCCGTATCCTGAACGCCTTGCGCGCCGAGTTCGGCGCGGACGAGGCGGCCGTGAACCGCTGGATTGCTGGCTGGATTGGCGACGGTTTCGCCGCCTTGGAGACGATGATCGCGCGTCACGGCGTCGGCTTCGCGTTCGGCGCGACACCGACGATCGCCGACTGTCATCTCGTACCGCAAGTCTATTCGGCGGAGCGGTTCGCGGTCGATCTTTCGCCCTACCCGCACCTTATGGCTGCTGCCGACAAAGCCCGCGCCATCGCCGCTTTCGCTGCCGCGCATCCAGACCGGCAACCCGACGCCGACCGCGCATGAGCGACGGCGAACGGCTGACCGCGACGCCTGGCGGGATCAAACTTGCGCCGCTCGATGCGATCGTCGAGGGTAAGGCGCGAAACTTCGTGCTGCAGATGCGCGCGGGCCGTTTTCACGGCTTCGTCGTGCGCAAGGACGACGCGGTGTTCGGTTATGTCGACCGCTGCCCGCACATGGGCCTGCCGCTCGCGCAGGTGCTCGACGAGTATCTCACGCCGCGCGGCGACTTGATCGCGTGCAGCTGGCACTCCGCGCTGTTCGCGATCGACAGCGGCGTTTGCGTCGGTGGACCCTGTGGCGGCGCGCGGCTGACACCTTGGCCGGTCGCGGTGGTCGACGGTATGATCGTCACCGCGGGCTGACGCGGCTGCCGAGTTGCGCTAAGGGAAGGCACTCCTCCCCTGCACGATAGACCGATGACCGACACCCTCCCCATCCGCGTCGTGGCGCTGTACCGCTTCACGCCGTTCGCCGACATCGCCGCGATCCAGCCGCCGCTCGCGCACGTCTGCTGCTCGAATGAAGTGAAAGGCACGCTGCTGCTCGCTGCCGAGGGGATCAACGGGACGATCGCCGGGTCCGAAGCGGGCATCGACGCGGTGCTCGCGCATATCCGTGCGCTGCCTGGGTGTGCCGATCTCGATGTGAAGGAGTCCCGTGCCGAGACGATGCCGTTCCACCGGATGAAGGTCCGGCTGAAGCGCGAGATCGTGACGATGGGCGAGCCTGCGATCGATCCGCTGGAGGGCGTCGGCCATTATGTCGAGCCGCAGGACTGGAACGCGCTGATCGCCGAGCCGGGGACGATCGTGATCGACACGCGCAACGATTACGAGGTCACGGTCGGGACGTTTGCTGGCGCGGTCGATCCGCAGACGCGCACGTTTCGAGACTTTCCGGCGTGGTTTCGCGAGCATCGCGACGAACTGGTCGGCGACGGCCCGCCACCGAAGATCGCGATGTTCTGCACCGGAGGCATACGGTGCGAGAAGTCGACTGCGTTCCTGAAGGCCGAGGGACTCGACGAGGTGTATCATCTCAAGGGCGGCATTCTGAAATATCTGGAGACGGTGCCCAAGGCGGAGAGCCTTTGGGAAGGGGAATGTTTCGTGTTCGATCAGCGGGTTGCGGTCGGACATGGGCTGACGTTGGGAAGTCATGTCCTGTGTCATGCGTGCCGGATGCCGGTTAGCGTCACGGATCGTTCGTCGCCGCTGTATGTGGAGGGGGTGAGTTGCCCGGCATGTCATGATGCGCGGGACGAGACTCAGCGGGCGGGCTATGCGGAGCGCGAGCGGCAAATGCGGTTGGCCGAGGCTCGGGGCGAGGCGCATGTCGGGGCGGTTTTGCCGAAGACGTATGGAGGCGACGAGCAGCGGGACGAAAGCTGACGAACCAGAAAAGCTTGTTCACCCGCGAAGGCGGGTGCCCAGACTGGGCACCCGCCTTCGCGGGTGAACAAATTGGTGTAGCTAGCTCGCCGTTGCGAAGCGCGTCGCCAACTCGGCATTACCCTGCGATACAGCAAGCGAGTGTACGGTGTTCCCCGCGGCGTCTACGATCGCTGGGTCCGCGCCATGCTCCAGCAACAGGTCGATGATCTCTGTTCGGTTCACCAGCGCCGCCATCATCAGCGCGGTCTGGCCGACGCCATTCTGCCGGTTCACATCCGCGCCCGCGTCGAGCAGGATCTGCGCGATCTCGGCATAGCCCTTGAAGCAGACGCCCATCAGCGCGGTGTTGCCGCGTGCGTCCGCTGCGCCGTCGACCTGCGCGCCGGCCGCGAGGAGGGCCGCGGTGGCTTCGGCCTGGCCGTTGTAGCTCGCCAGCACCAGCGGAGTGTAGCCCTTGGCGTCAGTCACCTCGATGTCGACGCCGGCCTGCACCAGCGCCGGGATCATCTCGTCGCGCCCTGTCCGGGCCGCATCGAACATCAGTTCGACCAGCCGCTCCATCGGCGGCAACGGGGGTAGCTCACGCGCGTCAGTCATCATTGGCCTCGATGATATGCGGCACGAACCGCGCGAGATTGCGCGTCACGACCGTTTCATCTTCCCGAACGCCGATCCCCGCGGCTTCGTTGCCGACCATCCACGCGCCGATCACGGGATGGCGCCCATCGAACACCGGTGGCGGTGCATAGGCCTGACGGATCGCGCCCTCGGCACCATAGCCTTGGTCGAGTACCGCGTGGCCGCTTTCGCCGATCACCTCGACGTTGGCGCCCTCACGCGAAAACAGCGGTTTGCGCACGTATTTCGGCCCGAGGATCTTCGCGGCGGGATCGTCGTCGAAGAACGCCGGGAGCAGGTTCGGGTGCTCAGGATGCCGCTCCCACAGCAACGGCAGGATGCCCTTGTTCGACAGGATCGACTTCCACGCGGGCTCGATCCAGCGCGCGTCGGCCCGCGACAGGTTCGGCGCATAGGGTTCGCGGAGCATGAACTCCCACGGATACAGCTTGAACGCGGCCTGCACCTCAAAGCCGTCGGTGTCGATGAAACGGCCGTCGGCGGCGAGGCCGATGTCCTTCATCTCGACGAACTTCGGCTCGATACCAACCTGCGACGCAAGATCCTCGAAGAACCGCACCGTCTGGCGATCCTCCACCGCGCTCGCATCCGCCGCAAAATGGACGAAACCGCCGCTCGGGAACAGCGCACGAAACCGCTCGCGCAGCTTGTCGAACAGGCTGTTGAACTGGTCCGTCCCCGCCGGCAACGCACCGCTCGCAAGCAAGTCCTCCAGCCACATCCACTGGAACGTCGCGCATTCGAACACCGACGTCGGCGTATCGGCGTTATACTCGTACAGCTTGGCCGGGCCGGTCCCGTCATAGGCGAAATCGAACCGCCCATAGAGCGATGGCTGGCGCGTCCGCCACGTCTCCGCGACGTAGTTCCACTGCTCGCGCGGGATCGCGAGGCGTTCCATCAGTTGCTGGTCGCGGACCACCTCGTCGACCAAGTCGAGGCACATCGCGTGCAGTTGTTCCGCCGCGGGTTCGAGGTCGTCCTCGATCTCCGCCAGCGTAAAGGCGTAGGCCGCGCCCTCATCCCAATACGGCTCGCCGTCCGTGTCGTGATAGACGAACCCGATCGCGTCGGCCCGGTCGCGCCAGTCGCCGCGCGGGTCGACCGCGATCCGGCGCATCAGGAGTCCGACGTCTTGGAGTCGTCGCGCTGCTCGATCTGCAGCGTCTGGCCGACTTGCGGCGTCTTCGGGGCCGTCAGCCGCGCGAGCACGTCGTCCGCCGACGACTGGCCGGGGCCAATGCCCGCCAGTCGCAGCTTCTCGTCGAGATCGGCGCCGGTACGACGGTCTTCCAACTCGCCAGCGGCCTTGATCCGCTCGCCACGGATCGCCTGCCGCTCGCGAATCCGCGCGAGGCTGTCGGCGGCGGAGCCGAGCTTGTTGCCTGCGCCCATGCTGCCCGACGCGACCGAGGCCTGCGCCTTCTGCACCGACTCGTTGACCTTCACGACATCCACTTCGCGGCGGAGCTGTTCGATCTTGCGATCGGTCTGCGCGACGGCGGTGTGGATCTGCTCTTCGGCGGCGCGCATGTCCTCGACCTGCGGCGTCTTCAGCGCGATGTCCTGTTCGAGATCGGCGATCCGCTGCGCCACCTGGCGCGCGAGATCCATGTTACCCTTCTCGACCGCAATGCGGGCAGACGCCTCGTATTTCGCAGCCTGGGCTCGGAAGCTCTCGACTTCGGTTTCGAGGATGCGGCGGCGCGCGACGAGGCCCGCGAGATCGTCGCGTGCCTTGCCTTGTGCCTTGTCGGCATCGCGGATTTCCTGGTCGAGAATACGCAGCGCGTTCGCATCGACGACCGCCGAACCCGCTTCGTGCGCGCCGGCACGACCGAGGGTAAAAAGCTTGCTCCAGATGGCCATGCCAGTCTCTCCGTTTGTATCAGTTCAGGCGATGATGTCAGGCGGCGGGAACCTGCGCGTGGCGCAGGTCGGTGGCCGCATCGATCGCATTTTCGGCGAGCGTGCGCAGTTCGATGACCACGGTATCGAGCGGGCTGGACGTCGCCAGTTCACCGAACAGCTCGTAATAATCGCGGCCATCGACGGTGCCGATCCCGAAGTTCGACAGCGGCACCAGCTTCTGCGATTTCAGCAGGAACGTGTTGAACGCCAAAGCATCCTCCTGCTCGTCGCACGGCCACAGCAGGGTCGAGCACGCGATCTGCGCCTCGCTGACGTTGACGAACAGTTCGAGGTCGCCGTGATGGTGCATCGTCACCAGCAATACCGGGTCCGCGCCTTCCAGGATTCGCGCGGTGAATTCGCCGGCTTTCGCAGGCTCGGACGTATCGAGCGCCGCCTTCAGGCTGCGGACGGTCCAGATGTCGGTCAATGCAAGAACTCCCGTGCTTGTCGCTCGCGGAGACACATAGGCTTTTCGCGAGCGCCTGCCACCCTCCCTCCGTCATCCTGACGAAAGTCAGGATCCAGAGCCACCCGCGCCGCCCTCCGTCACCTTGGGACCTGACTTTCGTCAGGATGACGAGAGAGTTTCGTCAGAATGACGGGGTTGTTCTTTGCGACGCCGGCCGCTTTGCCCTAAGAAGCACGCCAACCACACACACGCGAGGATTGCATGTTCGATCGCCTGTTCGGCCGCAAGCCAGCGCTTGATGGCAATGCCTTGCCCGTCGTCCGGAACGTCACGCTGGGGCGTACGGTGACGGTCGACCCGCTCGCATGGCGCCGGTTCGGGTCCGAACTCCTGTTCCCGTTCGACCGCGATACGCTGGTGATCGTCGCGCAGGGACTGATCGATCTCAACGAAGGCGGCTTCGTCCACCGGTTCTACACGGACGACGACATCATGTTCCAGGCGGTGTCGAACGACCGTGCTGGCCAGGACGTGACCGATGTCACGCTGTTCGCACCATGGGACAGCAGCTACCCGTCGTCGGCCGCCGAGCGTCCCGCCTGGAAAAGCCGCCTAAAGGCGCGCACATTCACGGCCGAGGGCCTGCCCGAGTACGGCCGCTCCTGGTTCGGCCCCGAAGCGAGCGAGCAGGAGCCGGTGACGTTCTGGGAGGAATTGCATGACGACCGCGACGGGATCGTCGATCGCCGAATATTCCAGACCTGCATGCTGTTCAGCCGCGACCTGCCGGGCGAAGATGGTCGCGAGTTGTTGCTGGCGATCGACATGGAGAACGAGGCGGGCGAGGTCTCGTTCGAGATCATGCTGGGCGTAGCACTGGAACTCGGCGAGTTCAGGGCCTAGCATCACGGGCGAACGGCTCCGGGGGAAATGCCATGATCGACCAATACAGCTTCGGCGCCAGCGCGCTCGCCTTCCTGATCGCGTTCGTCGCGGCGGGGGCGTTCACGATCGTCTTCAAGATCGTCTACCAGGTCGCGACGCCGTACCACGAGAAGTCGCTGATCCGCGAAGGCAACACCGCCGCGGCGATCACGCTCGGCGCCGCCCTGCTCGGCTATGTCCTGCCGCTCGCGTCCGCGCTGACGCATACCGTTTCGCTGGTCGAGTTCGCCGTATGGGCGTTGCTCGCGGGCGTGATCCAGATCGTGACGTTCCTGATCGTCCAGCATTTCGTGATGCGCGACTTCAACGACCGCATCGTCCGCGGCGAAATCGCGGCGGCGACCTATATGGGCAGCATCTCGCTGTGCGTCGGCATCCTCAACGCCGCCTGCATGACCAACTGAGGAGGCACCGATGAAGCGTTCCAGATCTATCGTCCTCACCAGCCTGATCGCAGGCTCCGGCATCTCGCTGACCGCCTGCGACGGCGATGTCGGCGGCAAGCCCGTCGAGGCGCAGAGCTACGCGTCGGTGCAGGAGTGCCGCGCGGCAGGTGCGTTGTCGGCGGTCCAGTGCGATACCGCGTTCGAGCAGGCCAAGGCCGACGCGGCAAAGACTGCGCCACGGTTTCAGGACCGGCAGACGTGCGAAGAGCAATATGGTGCGGCCCAGTGCGAAACGCGAAATAACGGAAGTGGTGGCAGCTTCTTCACGCCGCTGCTGACCGGCTTTCTCGTCGGCCAAGCGCTCAACGGCGGGTTCGGGAACCGCGGCGCACCGATGTACCGCGACCGTGACGGGAATTACTACGGCGGCGCGGGGGGCCGGATCAACCGGGACTATGTAACTGGCCGGACGCGCGTAGGCTCCGACGCCTTCACGCCGACCACCGCGAGAGCCCCTGCCCGCGTCCAGTCGCGCAGTTCGGTGATCTCGCGCGGTGGCTTCGGTGGCGGCTTTGGTGGGCGCAGCTTCGGGGGATAACGCGGACGCTTATCCCCCCGTTGCATTCAGCGGCGGGGCGGCATCAGCGGGCCACCGATTTCGGTCGCGGCGATGAACGCCGGGCGGGCGCGCAGGCGATCGAGATACGCGGCGACGTCGGGATGCTCGTTGAGTAATCCGGCGCTCTCGGCGATCGCCAGGATGTAGCACATCTGGATGTCCGCGAGCATCAGCTGCTCGCCCATCAGATACGGGCCATCGCCAACCCCCGCCGCGATATAGTCGAGCGTCTTGGTCACCTCAGGCCCGGTGAACTTGGCGAGACCGTTGGGCAGCCCGCCCATCCGCTTGCCGAGCGACGTCATCATGATCGGCAGCGACGCCGAGCTCTCGACATATTGCAGCCACTCGTCGTGGATCGCCGCCGCGTCGCTGTCTACAGGCGGCGAGAACCGGCGATCGCCGTAGCGCTCGTCTATGTACGACAGGATCGGAGCGCTCTCGGCCAGCGTCAGCGCGTCGTCGACGAGGACCGGCGCCTTGCCGAGCGGGTGGATCGCCTTGAGTTCGGCCGGCGCGCGAAAATTCTCGTCACGCTCGTATTTGACGAGGTCGTATTCGATACCGAGCTCTTCGAGCAGCCAGATCACACGGATCGAGCGCGAGTAGTTCAGGTGGTGGAGCGTTAACATAAGCGTCCTTCGACTAGGAATGTGACTGGGAATGTGCTGCACCGCGGAACGGCTGGGCGGCATCGAAGGTTTCGTTGACCGCGACCCCGGAATTCTCCGGCAACGGAGAGATTCATGACCAAGCTGACCTGCGACGTGGCGATCATCGGCGCCGGAACCGCCGGCCTTGCCGCCGAACGCAGCGCGCGTCGTAACGGAGCCAGGACGCTGCTGATCGACGAAGGCTTTGGCGGCACGACCTGCGCGAGCGTGGGATGTATGCCGTCCAAGCTGTTGATCGCAGCGGGGAATGCAATGCACGCAGTGAACCACGCGTCGGTGTTCGGGGTCGAGGCATCTGGGAAGGTTGACGGCGTCGCGGTTATGGCGCGTGTGCGAAAGGAGCGGGACGCATTCGTCGCGGGCGTCGAGACGTCGATTGACAAATTACCCGCCGGCGTGACGATCAAGGCGCGCGCGAAATTTGCCGGTGCGACGATCCTGTCGCTCAGTGATGGCCGCGAGGTCCACGCGAAATCGGTGGTGACCGCGACCGGATCGAGCCCGGCCATCCCCGAGATGTTCGACGCGGTGCGCGACCGGGTGCTGACCAGCGAAAACATCTTCGAACTGACGGACCTTCCGAAGTCGCTCGGCGTGATCGGCGCGGGCGCGCTGGGGCTCGAACTGGCGCAGGCGATGGCGCGGCTCGGGGTCGAGACGATGGTGTTCGACATGGGCGAAACGATCGCCGGGCTGAAGGACCGCCATGTCGGCGAGGCGCTGCACACGATCCTGTCGCGCGAACTGCCTATCCTGTTGGGCGTCGAGCTTGACGCCCGGCTGGATGAAGACGGCGTGGTGCTATCATGGACCGGCTCCGCATCCGGCACGCAACGCTTCGACTATCTGCTCGTCGCGACCGGCCGGCCACCGCGGATCAAGGGTATCGGGCTGGAGACGACCGGCCTCGCACTCGATGATCACGGCATGCCGGATTATAATTCCGAGACGATGCAGTGCGGTACTGCGCCGATCTTCCTCGCCGGTGATGCCGACCATGATCGCGCGGTGCTGCACGAGGCGTCGTCGGAGGGCATGATCGCGGGGCGCAACGCGGCGAGCTATCCCGAGGTGACGCCGGGCAAGCGGAGCGTGCCATTCTCGATCACCTTCACGCACCCAAACGTCGCGGTGATCGGCTCGGTCGAGCAGGATGACGACGCCAACTCGGTCATCGGCACCGCGTCTTATGACGACCAGGGTCGTGCGAAGGTCGAGGCGTGCAATGCCGGACTGGTCCGCTTCTACGCCGATCGGCGCGACGGACGCCTGACTGGCGCGACGATGGTGGGACCGGCTGTGGAGCACAGCGCACACCTGATCGCCTGGGCGATACAGAGCGGCTGGACTGCGACCGAAGTGCTCGATCTGCCCTTCTACCACCCGACCTTCGAGGAAGGCATGAAGCCCGCCCTCCGTTCGATCTGTAGCGAGGTGCATGCGCCGACGCCGCCGGATCGGGATGACGGGTTCACGCCGGGAACCTGAACACGCTTCCCACTCCCCAGGGAAAGGATGGTGAAGGCTGCTCTAGTCGTCGAGGTCGAGATACGCGACGACGTCGTTTTCCGTGGCGAGGTACAACCCTGCCTGCACGTCCTCGGGCTCCTGTGCGGCAAGCGCCATCGCCTCGCCGAGCGGGCCATAGAACAATGTGATCGCGGCTCCGCCCTCGCCGCTATCGTCGAGATGGTAGAGCCGGACCGAAATGCTGGAAGAAATCGTACGCATCGGGACGCCTTGAACGAAGCTCCGCCGGACGACAATCAACCCGCCACATTTCGACCGGATCATTTTGCGAAAACCGGCGCTGGCGCACGCGAATAGGTTGCGCTAGGAAACCAACATGACCGTACCCGCTATTCTAAAAGATCTTCGCCTGCCCGTCATCGGCTCGCCGCTGTTCATCATTTCCGGGCCTGAACTGGTGATCGCCCAGTGCAAGGCGGGCATCGTCGGATCATTCCCGGCCCTCAATGCACGGCCGCAGGAGATGCTCGACGAGTGGCTGCACCGGATCACCGAGGAACTGAGCGAACATAACCGCGCCAACCCGGATCGCCCGGCGGCACCGTTCGCGGTCAACCAGATCGTCCATAAATCGAACGACCGCCTCGAAAGCGACCTCGCCACGTGCGCGAAGTGGCAGGTGCCGATCGTCATCACCTCGCTCGGCGCACGCGAGGACCTCAACACCGCGGTCCACGCCTGGGGCGGCATCACGCTCCACGACGTGATCGACGACCGGTTCGCGCGCAAGGCAATCGAGAAGGGTGCTGACGGCCTCATCGCGGTCGCGGCCGGTGCCGGTGGTCATGCCGGCCGCCTGTCACCGTTCGCGATCGTCCAGGAAATCCGCCAGTGGTTCGACGGCCCGCTCGCGCTGTCGGGCTCGATCGCGACCGGCGACGCGGTGCTGGCCGCGCAGGCGATGGGCGCGGACTTCGGCTATATCGGCTCGCCTTTCATCGCCACTACCGAGGCCAATGCCGATCAGGCGTACAAGGACGGCATCGTCGCCGGAAAGGCTTCCGACATCGTCTATTCGAACCTGTTCACCGGCGTCCACGGCAACTACCTCCGCGCGTCGATCGTCGCGGCGGGCATGGACCCGGACGCGCTGCCCGAAGGCGACCTGAAGACGATGGACTTCGGCGGCGGCGCCAATAAGGACGGGGGATCGAAGCCGAAGGCGTGGCGCGACATCTGGGGTTCGGGCCAAGGCATCGGCGCAGTCACCAAAGTCGAAAGCGTTGCTGACCGCGTCGACCGGCTCGAACGCGAATACCGTGCGGCACGGGTCCGTCTCGCGCTCTAACGGACCCGGCACCAACCAATTTCGGCTCGCTCAGAACAGGTGCTTCAGCAAGCCGACATTGGTCTTGCCCAACTCGACCACCTCGTCCCCGCGCCCGCTGATGATCGCCTTCGCCATATAGAGCGTGAAGCCCTTCATCTGCTCGAGCGTGATCTTCGGCGGCATCGAAAATTCGGTGCGCGCGGTGACCGCATCGAGCAGCGCCGGCCCCGGATGCGCCAGCACGTCGCGGATCCCCGCTTCCAGTTCGCCCGGATCGGTGACCCGAACGCCGTGCAGCCCGATCGTCCGCGCCATCGCCGCGAAATCGGGGTTGTCGAGCGCCACGCCGGTCTCGATCAACCCGGCCGCCTTCATCTCCATCTCGACGAACCCAAGCGTGCCGTTGTTGAAGACGATGATCTTCACCGGCAGGCCGAGCTGACGTACCGTCAGCAGCTCGCCCATCAGCATCGCCAGCCCGCCATCGCCCGACAGCGTCACGACCTGCCGCGTGGGATAGGTCGCCTGCACACCGATCGCCTGTGGCAGCGCGTTCGCCATCGATCCGTGGTTGAACGATCCGATCAAACGGCGCCGTCCGTTCATCTTGAGGTAGCGCGCCGCCCACACCGTCGGCGTACCGACGTCGCAGGCGAAGACCGCATCGTCCGCCGCCTGCTCGCTGAGGACGCGCGCGACGTGCTGCGGATGGATCACGCCGCTGCCGGGCTTTCCGTCCGCAAGATCGTCCAGCCCCTTGCGGGACTCCGTGTAGTTCTCGATCGCCGATTTCAGGAAGCTGCCGTCGCGCCCGGTCGTCAGCCGCGGGATCAGCGCGGCGAGCGTAGCGCCGACATCGCCGACCAGCCCGATGTCGATCGCCGTCCGCCGACCTAGATTCTCCGGGATCAGGTCGATCTGCGCGACCTTGGCCTTCTCCGGATAGAATTGCCGATACGGGAAATCCGTGCCCAGCATCAGCAGCACGTCGCACGCCATCATCGCGTCGTACCCGCTCGAAAAGCCGATCAGCCCGGTCATGCCGACGTCATAGGGGTTGTCGTATTCGATGAATTCCTTGCCGCCCAGCGCGTGGACGATCGGCGCCTGCAGCACACCGGCGAGCTTGACGAGTTCGGCATGCGCGGTGCGACACCCCCGCCCCGCCAGGATCGTCACCTTCTTCGCGCCATTCAGCAGCGCGGCGAGTTCGGCGATGTCCGAATCGGCTGGAACGGTGACCGAACGCGGTGGCAACAGCGCCCCCGCCGACCGCGCCAAAGTCCCCGTCGTCGAGCGCAGCGCCACGTCGCCCGGCATCGCCACGACCGAGACGCCGCGGTGACCGACCGCCGCACGGATGGCCGTCTCCAGCGTCCGCGGCATCTGGTCCGCGTCTGAGATCGTCTCGCAATACACGCTGCATTCGCGGAACAGTGCCTCCGGCCGCGTTTCCTGGAAATAGTTCGAGCCGACCTCGCCGCTCGGCACCTGCGCGGCGATCGCCAGCACCGGCACGCGCGTCCGGTTGCAGTCGTAGAGTCCGTTGATGAGGTGCATGTTGCCGGGGCCGCACGACCCCGCACATACCGCAAGCTTGCCCGTCAGTTGCGCCTCCGCGCCCGCCGCGAACGCCGCAGCCTCCTCGTTGCGGACGTGGATCCACTCGATCTTGCCCTGTCGCCGCAAGCTGTCGGTCAGGCCGTTGAGGCTATCGCCGACGACGCCGTAGATCCGCTCGACGCCCGCCAGATGCAACGTCTCGGCGAACAGATCGGCGATGATGGTCTTGGACATGAGGCAACTCCGGGCAGTGATGATGACCTGACTCGACCAGCGAGGCGGTAGTACACAAACGCGTTCTGGTACGATCGGGATGCAAGGAATGCAGGTTGTTCGTCGCCAGCCGGACGCGCACCGCGGCTTTCGCTCGAAGTATGACAAATCGCGGTGGCGCGACGCCGCACGCAAACCTAAAGATGATTGCATGAAGCGGGCGGGCCATGACCGATCGGCGGAATGTCCGACGGAAACGCCCAGCGAGGCAATCGATAGAGGGGGATGACGTGGACAAAGTAATGATCGGGCGGCGTGCGGCGCTGCTGGGAGGCGTTGCGCTGGTCGCGGCCTGTACGAACGGCGGGCATCTTGGCGAAGCGCCTGCCCCCTCGGCGTTCGTGACCGTCGATGGCACCGGCTTCAAACGCGGCGGCAAGCCTTACCACTATGCCGGCGCGAACATCTGGTACGGAGCATGGCTCGGCGCGGAGACCGCATATGGCAACCGTGCGCGCCTCGGACGAGAACTCGATCGGCTGAAAGCGCTCGGCGTCCGCAACCTGCGCATCCTCGGCTCGGCCGAACTGTCGCCACTGAAGAACTCGATCACCCCCGGGTTCCGCGACAAGACCGCGACCTACAACGAGGATCTGCTCAAGGGCCTCGACTGGACGCTGGCCGAGATGGCGAAGCGCGACATGACGGGCGTGATCTATCTGACCAACTTCTGGGAATGGTCGGGCGGGATGATGACGTATCTGTCGTGGGTCAATGGCGGCAAGTTCATCAACATGAACGACCCCGCGCACCCTTGGCCCGAGTTCGCCGACTGGAACGCCGCGTTCTACACCAACAGCCAGGCGCAGGCGATGTACCGCGACTATATCCGCGCGGTCGTCTCTCGCACCAACAGCGTGACGGGTGTCGCCTATGCGGCCGACCCGACGATCATGGCGTGGCAGCTCGCGAACGAACCGCGTCCTGCCGGCGGCCCCGCGGTCGCCATCCCGAACCTGCCCGCCTTTTATCGCTGGATCGACGAGACCGCGCGGTACATCAAGACGCTCGATCCCAACCACCTCGTCTCGACCGGCTCGGAAGGGCTGAAGGGCTCGATCGAGCGTGAGGACGTCGTGCTCGCCGCGCATCGCTCGCCGTCTATCGATTACCTGACGACGCACATCTGGCCGAACAACTGGACGTGGATGGACGCGGGCAATCTCGCCGGCACCTACGACGCCGGTGCGGCCAAGGTCGCAGAATATATCGATACGCATATCCGGCTCGCCACGACGCTCGGCAAGCCGCTGGTGATCGAGGAGTTCGGCTATCCCCGCGACGGGAAGACCGCTTATGATCCGACCATCACGACGGTCTACAAGGATCGCTTCTACCGCCAGATCTACGCGGCGATCGAGGCGAACGCGAAATCCGGCGGCCCGCTCGCAGGCTCGAACTTCTGGGCCTGGAATGGCGAGGCGCGGACGCCGCATGCCGATCACCGCTTCCAGCGCGGCGACCTCGGCTACATGGGCGATCCGCCGCACGAACCGCAGGGCTGGTACGGGGTGTTCGACAGCGATGCCTCCACTCAGGCCGTGATCCGCGCGCACGCTGCGGCGATGGCGGCGCTCTGATGCTGAACCGACGCGAAACGCTGGGCATGACCGCGGCGCTCGGCCTGCTTCATGGCGTGCCGGCACTGGCGGCGGTCCCGAACCGCACGCTGAGCAACCCGAACGCCAATCCGGAGGCGCGGCAACTCTACGCGTACCTGTGGAGCCAGTACGGGCGGAAAACGCTGACCGGCCAGCAGGAACAGGGATCCGCCCCGCCCAATCCGAATGGGGAACTCGATTATCTCAAGCGCGTGACCGGCAAGCTGCCGGCGATCCTCGGCCTCGATTACATCGACCCGCGCGACAATGATGCAGTGAACGATCGTGCGACCGCCTGGGCACGGTCCGGCGGGATCGTCACGCTGTGCTGGCATTGGGGCGCACCCGACATCGGCACCGGCTACGAGAATTCGAAAAAGGATTTCGATGTCGCCGCCGCGCTGAAACCCGGCACGCCGCAGAACGTAGCGATGATGCGCGACATGACCGAAGTGGCAGCGCTGCTGAAGGTTCTCCAGGACCGCAACGTGCCGGTGTTGTGGCGTCCGTTCCACGAGTTCAGCGGCGACTGGTTCTGGTGGGGCAAGCACGGCCCGGACGCGTTCAAGGCGCTCTGGGCGCTGATGTACGACCAGTTCACGAGCGTCCACCGCCTAAACAACCTGATCTGGGTGCTCGGCTGGGCAGGCCAGAACGTCGACCCCGCCTGGTATCCCGGCCGGGCCACCGTAGATGTCGCCGGCGCCGACATCTATGCGAACGACCACGGCAACCTCGCCCCGATGTTCGCGCAGGTGAAGGCCATTATCGGTGACACGCTGCCAATCTGCCTGCACGAGAACGGCCCGGTCCCCGATCCGGCCTCGCTCGGACCTTCGGCGGACTGGCTCTGGTTCATGACGTGGCACACCCGGTGGCTAACCGGCGCCGACCAGAACACGCCGGAACAACTCCGCCGCGATTTCGCGTCGAAGCGCTACGTCACCAAGGACGAGCTGCCCGCATGGCTGAAGGTGAGACCATGAAAAAACTGATGGGGCTGGTCGGTGCGGCATTGTTGTCGACGTCCGCAATCTCCGCGCCGCTGACCGTGACCCCGGTATCGACCAAGCCGGGCGCGCCGCTCCCGGTTCACATTGGCGGCCGCGTCGAGCGGACCGCGGATGGCTATCGGCGCCAATGGCCCGGCACGTATTTCGAGGCGAACTTCCGCGGGCAAGCAATCCTGTTCAAGGTCGGCGAGGGCGACGTCATCCTTCGCGTCTCGGTCGATGCCGGCACCACCGCCACGCTGTTCAAGCCCAAGCCCGGTTTCTACCAGGTCGACGGCCTGACGAACGGGCGCCATATCATCCGGGTCGACGTCGCGAGCGAAAGCCAGGCCGCCTCGACCGTGTTCGGCGGGTTCTACGCGGTACCGGGAACCCGCGCGCTCACCTTCCCTGCCCGCCCCCGCCAGATCGAGTTCATCGGCGATTCCCACACCGTCGGCTATGGCAATATCTCGACCAAGCGAGACTGCACGCAGGACGAGGTCTGGGCGACCACCGACACGTCGCAAGCCATGCCAGCGCTGACCGCCCGCCGCTACGGCGCGGACTATCAGGTCAATGCGATTTCCGGCCGCGGGATCGTCCGCAATTACGACGGGATGCGCGCCGACACAGTTCCCGTCGCCTACCCGTTCACGCTGTTCGACAAGGCCAAGCGCTACGCCGATCCCGCCTGGCGTCCCCGGCTGTTCGTCATCGCGCTCGGCACCAACGACTTCACCACTGCGCTCCATCCCGGCGAACCGTGGAAGACGCGCGACGCACTCCACACCGATTACGAGCAGCGCTATGTCGAGTTCGTCAAAAGCCTGCGAGTCCGTGCCCCCGACGCACACGTCGTCCTGTGGGCGACCGACATGGCCGATGGCGAGATCGCAACCGAGGTCGGCAAGGTCGCCACACGCCTCAAGGCCGATGGCGTACGCAACGTCGCCTTCGTGCCCGTGACCGGCCTTGCCTTCACGGGCTGCCACGCGCATCCTTCGACCGCTGACGACGCCCGGATCACCACGGCGCTCTCCACGTATATCGACGCGCATCCCGCGATGTGGGCGCGCAGATAACCAAATGATTTGCGCAATGCTGCCGTCACCCGGTAGCACGCGTGCCAAGGTACGGATCACGGTCGCGTACCGCCCAGGGAGAGTATGATGTCGGCGAGTTTTTCCACGTTCACGATCGCGCTTCTGCTGCAGTCGGCGGCGACGCCTGTTGCAGCACCTAGCGCGCCGCTCTCCGTGGTCGCGCATCCCGAGATCTGGCCGACCGCGAACGCACGCCCCCTGCGTGATCCGAAGGTCGAGGCACGGATCGATGCGATCATCAAACGCATGTCGGTCGCGGACAAGATCGGCCAGCTCATCCAGGTCGACATCGCCAGCATCGAGCCTTCGGACCTGCGCACCTACAAGCTCGGCTCGATCCTCAACGGCGGTAACGCCGGCCCTGGCGGCAACGATCTCGCACCTCCCGTCGAATGGCTGAAGCTCGCGAACCAGTTCTACGACGCCTCCATGGCCCGCACCGACGGCCGCCCCGCAATCCCGGTGATCTGGGGCACCGACGCGGTCCACGGCAACAACAACATCCCCGGCGCGACGCTCTTCCCGCACAATATCGGGCTCGGCGCGGCGCGCGACCGCGACCTGATGCGCGAGATCGGCCACGTCACCGCGATCGAGACCGCCGCCGCTGGTATCGACTGGACTTTTGCTCCAACGCTCGCGGTCGTCCGTGACGATCGTTGGGGCCGGACGTACGAGAGCTATTCGGAGGAACCGACGATCCAGGCGGATTACGCCGGCGCGGTGATCGAAGGCGTCCAGGGCAAGGTCGGCACCAAGGAGTTCCTCGCCCCCGACCGCGTGATCGCGACGACCAAGCATTTCCTCGGCGACGGCGGCACGGGCGGGCGCGATCAGGGTGACGCGCTGATCCCCGAAACCGTCCTGCGCGATATCCATCTCGGCGGCTATCCGGCGGCGATCGAGGCGGGCACCCAGTCGGTGATGGCGAGCTTCTCGAGCTGGAACGGCGCCAAGATGCACGGCAACAAGAGCCTGCTGACCGGCGTGCTGAAGGACCGCCTACACTTCGACGGCTTCGTGGTCGGCGACTGGAACGGCCACGGCCAAGTCGATGGTTGCTCGAACGAGAGCTGCGCCGCAGCGATCAACGCCGGGCTCGACATGTTCATGTATTCGGGCAGCGGGTGGAAGACGCTCTACGACAATACGCTCAAGCAGGCGCAGTCGGGCGAAATTTCCGCAGCACGCCTGGACGATGCGGTCCGCCGCATCCTGCGCGTCAAGATCCGCGCCGGCACGTTCGATCGCGGCCGCCCGTCGTCGCGCGCGCTCGCCGGCAAGATGAACCTGATCGGTGCCGCCGACCACCGCGCGATCGCCCGCCGTGCTGCGCGTGAATCGATGGTGCTGCTCAAGAACGAAGGCGGCCTGCTCCCCCTGAAACCCTCCGCCAACATCCTCGTCGCTGGCGGTGGTGCGGACAACATTCCGCAGCAGGCGGGCGGATGGTCGCTGACGTGGCAAGGTGGAGGCACCACCAATGCGAACTTCCCCAATGCGCAGACGATCTGGTCGGGCATCGACACCGCGGTCAAGGCGGCTGGCGGCACCGCGACTCTGTCCGCGGACGGCAGCTTCGCCAAGAAGCCCGATGCGGCGATCGTCGTGTTCGGCGAACAGCCCTATGCCGAGTTCAAGGGCGATCGCCCGAACCTCGAATACAGTCCCGACGACAAGTCCGACCTCGAACTGCTGCGGAAACTCAAGGCCGCGGGGGTCCCGGTCGTCGCCGTGTTCCTGTCGGGTCGCCCGCTCTGGGTGAACGCCGAACTGAACGCGTCCGATGCGTTCGTCGCGGCGTTCCTGCCGGGCAGCGAAGGCGGTGGCGTGGCCGACGTGCTGTTCCGCAAGAAGGACGGCAGCGTCGCCAACGACTTCCGCGGCAAGCTCAGTTTCTCGTGGCCGAAGCGCCCCGATCAGTATGTCCTGAACCGCTCCGATCCCGATTACGACCCGTTGTTCGCGTTCGGCTACGGCCTGAGCTACGCCAAGCCCGGCGCGGTGCCGAAGCTCGACGAGACCCGCCCCGCTGGCATGGCCTCGTCGTCGAACGGCACGATCTTCGGCAAGGGCCGCGTTCCCGAAGGCTGGTCGCTGACCCTGGTCGAGCAGGATCAGTCGAAGGTCCGCCTGCTTGGCGTCAACGCGACCACTGCGACCAAGCGCCTCACCGCCTCGGCCGTCGACCGCCGTCGCCAGGAAGACGCACGCGCGCTCGTCTGGACCGGTGGCCCCGCAGACGCGCGGGTCGAGGCGTCCGGTCCGCTCGACCTGACGCGCGAAAGCAATGGCGAACTGAGCCTCGTCGTCGATGTCCGCGTCGATCGCGCAGGCAGCGCGCCCGTCGGGCTTGGCATGGTCAGCAACGACGGCAAGGCAGTCACCATCCCGATCACGAAGACGCTCGCGGCGGGCAAGCCCGGCGACTGGCAGCAGGTCATCGTCCCGCTACAGTGCTTCGCCAAGCGCGGCATCGACATGGCGCACGTCACCGCACCGTTCGTGATCGCTACCGACGGCAAGCTCGGCCTGTCGATCTCCGACGTGAAGATCGACTCCGCCCCCGTGCCGATGACCAAATGCGGCGATTGAACCTCCTGCTGGGTGCGGCGGCCGTCCTGCTGACGACCGCCGCGACGCAAGCTCCGCCCGCGCCGATTCGGATCGACCAGGCGGGGTTCGAGACGCGCGGTCCCAAGATCGCCATCCTGCCATCGACGCAGATGACGCCGCTGACGTGGACGCTGACCCGCGCGGGCGGCAAGACCGTGGCGACGGGCCAGACGATACCAGTGGGGCCGGACGCCGCCTCGGGTGAAAGCATTCACCGCATCGACTTCGGGACCGTCCGCACCCCCGGCGCCGGCTATCGCCTGCACGTCGGCGCGAACGCCAGCCACGCCTTCACGATCGCCGACCGCCCCTTCGCCCCGCTGGCGACAGCGGCGATGGCCTTCTTCTACCAGCAGCGCAGCGGCGTGCCGATCCTGCCCGCGTTCGTCGAGCGCAAGGACCTCGCCCGCCCCGCTGGTCACGCGTCGGACATCGCCACCTGCTTCGCCGGCCGCGACCAGAAGGGCGTCAAATGGCCCGGCTGCAGCTACAAACTCGACGCGACCGGCGGCTGGTACGATGCCGGCGACCACGGCAAATACGTCGTCAACGGCGGCGTCTCGACTTGGACGCTGCTCGACCTGCACGAGCGCCTGGCTGCCTTCGGTAACGCCAACGCGTTCGCCGATGGCCGCCTTGCGCTACCCGAACGCGCCAACGGCAAGGACGACCTGCTCGACGAAGCCCGCGTCGAGGTTGCCCTCCTGCTCGCGATGCAGATCCCCGATGGTACCAAGATCGCCGTAGCACCCGATGCCGGCGTCGCGGGCAAGACGATCACGCGGTTCGAGACGATCGACGCGAGCGGCCTGGTCCACACCAAGATCGCGGACGAGAACTGGACCGGGCTTCCGACAGCGCCTGCCGAAGACCGCCAGACCCGTTTCCTCTACCCGCCTTCAACTGCGGCAACTCTCAACATGGTCGGCGTCGCCGCACAGTGCGCGCGTATCTGGCGGACGATCGACCCAGCCTTCGCCACCAAGTGTCTGACCGCAGCACGACGCGGCTGGGCAGCAGCACTCCGCCACCCGAACCTGCTCACCAGCTCGGATTTCACCGGCAGCGGCGGCTATGGCGACCCGGACGTCCGCGACGAATTCACGTTCGCCGCCGCGCAGCTCTACGCCACGACGGGTGAAGCCGCGTTCCTCGACCGGGTCCGCCGTGACGGCCTCTTCACCGATCCCGGCACCGGCATCGACTGGGGTTCGTTGCGGTTGCCGGCTGCTCTCACGTTGGCGACCGCCCCCAGCCAGCTTTCGGCAGCAGACCGCACCAAGCTCAAAACCCGCATCACCGCGCTTGCCGATGGCTTTGTCGAGGACGGCAAACGCAGCGGCTATGGTATTCCGTTCGCCGGCACCAAATACCCCTGGGGTTCGAACAGCACCGTCCTGAACCGCGCGATCATACTCGGCGTCGCATGGCAGATCGACCGCAAGCCCGCTTATCGGGACGCCGTCGTCGCCAGCCTGGACTATATCCTTGGCCGCAACCCGCTCGACCGGTCCTACGTCACCGGCTTCGGCACGCGCCCGATCCAGCATCCGCACCACCGCTTCTGGGCGGCCGCTGCGGACAAGCGCTACCCCGCGCCACCGTCCGGCGTGTTGTCCGGTGGCCCCAATTCGGCGGCGGCGGACGAACCCGGCCCGATGCGCGGTTGCGCACCACAAACCTGCTGGGTCGACGACTACCGCGCCTTCACCGTCAACGAAGTCGCGATCAACTGGAATGCTCCCCTGGTCTGGACCGCCGGCTTCCTTGACGCGACAAGGTCCCGCTAGCCCCTCCAACCTCCGAGCCGGGTAGAATGGATCACGTCGGCCCACTCCGGCGACGGACTCCGGAATGCCGCGCATAGCCGAGCGCTCGCGGCAGGCAGCCTTGGTGACACCGCACTCGTCTTCGGTCGTATTGGAACGCATCCGACACGATCGCCGATTGCCCGCGCTTTCCGTCCCAGCTACGCCCCCCTCGTCGGCCCGTTCTTCGAACAGGTCGGCATGATCGCACCGGTGCTCCGCAAGGAGCTTAAAAGGGAACGCGGTGAGGGTGGCTTCGACCACCTGATGCCGAGGCTGTCCCTGCAACTGTAAGCGGCGAGCGTGATGCATGTGCGTGGCCGGGCGAATGCCCCGAGCCGCCAGCCACTGGACCGATCGGTCTGGGAAGGTTGTGCATCAGGCGTAGACCCGTGAGCCAGGAGACCTGCCGGCGTGTGGTCGCTCTTGCCTGGTCCAGGGGATGACCGAGGCACGGTACTCCGTCTGAGCGACGATGTGTGCGGTGGGGACCGCATGGGCAGACGTGCCGGCCGCGACGGCGTCCGGCTGGCGCGACTGCTCCCGTTCGCTGAGGCGTGTGCTCGGGCTGATCGCTCGTGACGCTGACCGAAGCGTGTGCTCGCTCGAGAGCGTCCCCTGCCGGTTCGTCCGACGCCCCGGGGGTTACCAATGGTCTTTTCGATTTCGCGCGCCACGATCGCCGCGTCCTTTCTCGTTTCGATACTGCCGTCCACGACCCATGCGCAGGTCGCGCAGGACCCGTCGGGCGATCCGACCGAAGACATCCTCGTCACCGGCCGCCACAAGGCCGACCTGACCGTCCCGAACACGACCGGAAGCCGGCTCAATCTCTCGCCGCTCGAAACGCCCGCGACGCTGTCGGTCATCGATGGGGACACGATCCGGGCACGCGGCGACATGACGGTGATCGACGCGACCAGCCGCGCGCCCGGCATCACCAGCGTCGGCAATCTCGGCAATGGCGGCACTGCGCTCGCCGCCCGCGGGTTCAGCGGCCAGGGCTCGGTGCTCCAGTTGATCGACGGCGTCCGCCTGTTTCCCGCGGCCGGCACGATCACCTTCCCGACCGATCCCTGGATGGTCGATCGCATCGACATACTCAGCGGCCCCGCCTCCGTGCTCTACGGCCAGGGTGCGCTCGGCGGCGCGGTCAACGTGCTGATGCGCCAGCCCAACACCACCCGCACGCGGATCGACGGCGAGATCGGCTATGGATCGCAGGACAGTGTCCATGTCGCAGCCGGCGCAGGCGGAACGATCGGCAACCGCCTGTCGTACCGCGTCGACGGCAGCTATCGGCGGTCCGACGGCTATGTCGATCGCGGCCAATCGCGCAGCCACGCGCTCTCCGTGACGCTGCGCTGGGCGCCGACCGATACGCTGGTCGTCACCGTGCGCGACGATTACGGAAGCCAGAATCCGATGCGCTATTTCGGCACGCCGCTGATCGACGGGCGGCTCGACGACGATAACCGCCAGCGTAACTACAACACGCGCGACGGCCATGTCCGCTACCGCGACAACCGCACCAGCCTGCAGGTCGACTGGAAGCCCACCGACGCGCTCACCTTCAGCAACCAGGCGTATCGCCTCACCGCGAAGCGATCCTGGCGCAATCTCGAAAGCTATTGCTGGATCGCCGCGGACGGCTTCTGCCCGAACGGCGCCAATGGCGACCCCGCTACGCCGGGCCATATCTATCGCACCGACATGACCGGAATCGTCCACGACCAGACGCAATGGGGCGATCAGGCCAGCATGACGCTGAAGACGCCGATCGCCGACCGCATTTCGAACGATGTCGTCCTGGGTTTCGACGTGAACCTGATCACGCTCACCTATTCGCACAATTTCGGCGCCGACCCGCAGATATCCCAAGTCGATCCGTACGACTTCGACCCCGGCCTGATCGTCGACACACAGGGGATCGCGCCACGCTATCGTACGCGGACCAACGAATATGCGGTCTTCGCGGAGGACCGGCTGAAGCTAGGCGATCACGTCTCGATCGTCGGCGGCATCCGTCACGAACGCGACCGGGTTCAGCGCTGGACGATCGACTCCACGGTCGCCGTCCCCACCGAAACGGTTGCGCTGAACAAGCGTCTGCACAACACGACGTGGCGCGTCGGCAGCGTCTATCAACCGATCCCCACCGTCTCGCTCTATGCGCAATACGCGACCGGAGTCGATCCACTCGGCACGCTGACGACCTATTCGACCGGGCAGGTAGAGTTCAGCAACGCCAAGGGCGATCAGGTCGAGATCGGCGCAAAGGCGGTGTTCCTCGACGGACGCGGCACCGCGACGATCGCCGCCTATCGCATCGTCAAAAAGGGGCTGCTGTCGCAACCGACTCCGACCAGCCCGATCGAACAGGTCGGCCAGCGATCCGCCAAGGGCATAGAGGCCGCCATCTCGCTGGACCTGCCAAGGGGCTTCGGGATCGGCGCGAACGGCAGCGTGCTGAACGCCACGTTCGACGATTTCGTCTCGGGCGGCCGGAGCTACACCGGCAACACGCCGCCCGACGTGCCGGAGACGATGGCGAACCTGTGGCTGCGCTGGACCGCGAAGCGCGCATTCCAGGCGCGTGCCGGGCTCCGCTATGTCGGGCGTCGCTATTCGGACAATGCGAACGACTTCCGCATACCCGGCTACGCGAGCGTCGACGCCACGCTGTCCTACGCCGTGACGCCGCGGGTCGGGGTCGATCTCCACGTCTATAATCTGCTCGACAAGGATTACGCGATCAACAGCTACGGCGCGCAGCAGTGGATTCTCGGACGGCCTCGCGCAGTGGACGTGTCGCTTCGTGCCGGATTCTAAGGCTCGTCGCCCATCGTCGTTCGGCAAGGTAGGCCGGCGCTGGCTGTATCTCGTGCATCGGTGGGTCGGAATCGCGAGTTGCCTGTTCTTTGCGATGTGGTTCCTGTCGGGGCTGGTGATGCTCTACGTCCCCTACCCTTCGCTCACGCCGGCCGAGACGCTGGCGCGCGCGGAGCCGATTGACTGGCGCGCGGTGAACGTACCGCCGCCGATCGATCGTCGGCCTGGTGACGTCGGTCAGCGGCATCTGGCTCGGCTGGAAGCGTCTGAGAGGACGCTGATACCAGGATCGCGGCGGGCCGGACCGTTTGCCCAAGTGACACCGCCGCGCACTCGGCGTAGTCCGTACGCATGACCGGGCTCCGGCGCCTTTTCCTCGATCACCGCACGCTGTCGGCGTGGCTGATCGCGTGCGCGCTGGCGATGAAGATCCTCGTCCCCGCCGGCTTCATGCCGGTCGTGTCGGCGGGCATGGTCTCGATCCAGATCTGCGGCGGCACGATGCCGGCGGAAATCCCAGCGACGCATATGGCCAACGCAATGCCGGGCATGACGCACCACCAAAACGACAAGACCGATCATCAGGGTCGCGAGATGCCCTGCGCGTTCTCGGGGCTGTCCGCACCGTTGCTTGCGGCGGTCGATCCGCTGCTGCTCGCGGTCGCGATCGCCTTCATCATCGCCGTCGCCTTTCGCCGGACGTCGACCATCCCGGTCGCCGCACCCGCCTATCTCAGGCCACCCCTGCGAGGTCCCCCGCGCGTCCCCGCGTGATCGGACGGTCTTCCAACCGAGCCTATCACGCCGCTTCGACCGTCCGCACGCTGGACGGAACAGCCTCCGCGCGCGATTTCGCCGCGCGGACCACGGCATCCATGCCGGCGCCGCCGTGCGTCGACAGGACGAACAGGGACTCGCATGTTCAGAACCATCCTCGCCGCCTCGGCGTCCATCGTCGCGCTCGCCTCTCCCGCCCACGCAACCGATACAGACGATCCGCAGACCGAGATCGTCGTCACCGGCCAGCGCGACCAGCTGAAGCTCGATCGCAAATCCGACACCGGGAGCCGCCTCGGCCTGTCGGTGCGCGAAACCCCCGCCACGGTCGAAACGCTGACCCAAGCCGACATGCAGGTGCAAGGCCTGCGCACCGCGCGCGAGGCGTTCAATTCGGTGGTCGGCGCGATCGCCGGCAACGTCCCCGGCAACCCCGCAGTCGTGACGTTGCGCGGCTTTTCGGGCGGCGCCGTGTCGATCCTCCAGGACGGCGTCCGCGTCTCCACCTCGACCGTCGTCCAGCGCGACACCAACACCTGGCATTTCGACCGGATCGAAGTCATCAAGGGCCCCGCCTCGGTCCTCTACGGCGAAGGCGCGCTGGCCGGCGTCATCAACAAGGTGACGCGCAAGCCGACCCTCGACGGCGATCACCTCGACGGCCTGCTCAGCGTCGGCAGCTTCGCCACGGTGACCGCAGCCAGCGGCGTCAACCTCAAGCTGTCCGACACCGTCGCGATCCGCGCCGACGCCAGCTACCTCCATTCCGACAGCCTCTACGACGTCGACGACAACGCAACGCGCTCCACGGGTCTCACCGCCAGCATCCTCCTCAAGCCCGCGCCCGACCTGTCCGTCCTGCTGGCTGTCGATCACTACGAGGATCGCTACGATAGCAGTTATCAGGGCCTCCCGTTCGTCTCCGCCGCCGTCGCACGCGACGCGAGCGACGCACTTCGTAGCCCCAACGACATGGTCCTCGACAAGGCGCTCCGCCGCCGCAACTACAACCCCGCCGGCGCCTATTCGGGCGCGCGCGACACGACGCTGCGCTCGCGGATCGACTATGCGATCGGCGGCGGCTGGTCGGTCGCCAACGACTTCACCTGGTATCGTGCCAAGCGCGATTTCGTGGTGAGCGGCGATCAGGTCTTCGCCGCACCCACCGCCGCATTCCCGAACGGCAGCTTCGCGCGCTCGGTCCAGCGGATCTACCACGATCACCGCTTCTGGAACGAGCGCCTCGTAGCCGCCAACGACGGCGATATCGCAGGCTTGCGCAACCGGTTCAGCCTCGGCGGCGAATATAACGACACCAATTTCACCAACCCACGACAGCAAAGCCCGATCGGCGGCAGCGCGGCCGCCCGGATAGCCAACGTCGACCCGTACGCGCCTGTCGTCGGCATCTTCCCGACCACCGACGCCCCCTATTCCACCACCAACGTCATCTACGATTCGAAGCTGAAGACCGCCTCCGTCTTCGCCGAGGATGCGCTGAACCTCACCCCCGGATGGTTGCTTGTCGGCGGCGCGCGCTACGATCACATCGATCTCACCCGCGTCATCACGAACCTGAACGCGAACGGCGCGGTCACGCGCGGCACGCCGACCTATGATCCGTTCTCGTGGCGGGTCGGCACCACCTACGATCTCACGCCCAGCATCACCGTCTACGGGCAATATACGACGGCGGTCACGCCGGTGTCGTCGATCCTGCTCCAGTCGATCGTCAACACCGGCTACAAGCTCACCAAGGGCCGCTCCTACGAAGTCGGCTTCAAGGCATCGGCCTTCGCCAAGCGGCTGACAATGACCGGCGCGGCCTACCGCATCGAGCAGACGAACATCCTCACCCGCGATCCGAACAATCCGCAGCAGGCAATCCAGGGCGGCGAGCAATCGTCGCAAGGCGTCGAGCTCAGCATCGGTGCGGCGGTCACCGACGCGCTCTCGCTGTCCGCCGGCGCCGCCTACACCGATGCCAATTACGATCAGCTCAGCGAACTCATATCGGGCGTCCGCATCGATCGCGCGGGCAATCGCCCGATCAACACCCCCTCGACCACCGTCAGCGGCTCCGCACTCTACAGGATCAAGGCGCTGCCGGTGACGCTCGGCGTCTTCGTCCGCCACGTCTCCGGTTTCTACACCGACACCGCCAACACCTATTTCGTCCGCGGCCACACCGTCGTCGAGGCCTCGGTCAGCTACCAGGTCGCGCCGCAAGCCTCCGTCTCGGTCCGCGGGCGTAACCTGACCAACGCCTTTTACGGCGAGTATTCGGGCTACCCGACGACCAACGTCTATATCGGCGCGCCCCGCAGCGTCGAAATCGCCCTGTCCACGCATTTCTGAGCAGGAGTTTCCCGATGGCTTCCGCCAGTTCCACCGATCCAACGGCCTACCGCGCGATCTGGCGGTGGCATTTCTACGCCGGCCTGATCGTCGCGCCGTTCCTGCTGATCCTCAGCATCACCGGCGCGATCTACCTTTTCAACGACGAGATCGACGACGCGCTGTATCCGGCGCAACGCTTCGTTGCGGTTCATGCCACGCACGTGCCGCCGTCACGGATGATCCGCGCCGCCTCGACCGCGTATCCGGGCGTCGCGACCCGGATCGACCTTCCCGGCGCCGCCAACCGCTCCGCCATCGTCTACGTGACGCCGGACCACGGCGAACCACGGCGCGTCGCGGTCGATCCCGGCACCGGTCGCGTGCTCGGATCGACGATCTACGCGCGCACGCTGGTCGGGTTTGCCGACGCGATGCACGGTTCGCTGACGCTAGGCACGATCGGAGACCGCATCGTCGAGCTGGCCGCGTGCTGGGCGCTGGTCCTGATCTTTACCGGCCTCTACCTCTGGTGGCCGCGCAACCGCCGCGGGTTTGCCGGCATCCTCTATCCCCGCCTGCGCGCCGGCGGACGCCTGTTCTGGCGAGACCTGCACGCGGTGATCGGGTTCTGGTCGGTCGCGTTCATCGCGTTCCTGCTGCTGACCGGCCTCCCCTGGGCCGGCATCCAGGGCGACCTGCTCAACCGAGGCACCGCAGCGATCGGGATCGGCTACCCGGCCTCGAACCGTACCCACAACGCGCCGGCCAGCGTGTCCATGAAGGCGGCGCTCGGCGAGGCACCCTGGACGATGGAACTCGCCCCAATGCCTAGCTCGGCGGCCTCGTCCGAACACGCCGGGCATGCCGGACACGAGATGGCGATGGCCGTCCGCGACAACGCTGCCGTGTCGGGGACAGACCGGATCGCCACCTCGGTCGCCCGCAACCACGGGATGACCGGCGCCTACCGCCTGTTCCTCCCGAGCGGCCCCACCGGCGTCTACACCGCCTACACCTACCCCGATCAACCGCAGGGCCAGCGCACGCTGTATTTCGATCGCTGGACCGGCGGCCTGATCCGCGAGGTCGGCTATCCCGATTATGGCTGGGCGGCAAAGGCGATCGAGCTCGGCGTCCAGCTCCACATAGGCAACTACTTTGGCCTCGCGAACCAACTCCTGATGTTGTCGATCTGCATCGCGATCGTCCTGCTCGTCGTCAGCGGCATCGTCATGTGGTGGAAACGCCGCCCGACAGGTCGCCTCGCCGCCCCCGCCCGAGTTCCTTCTGTTAGAATCAAGGGCGCTATCGCGATCCTGATCGTGGCGGGTCTCGCCTTCCCGATGCTCGGCACATCGGCCCTCGCGATCTTCGTGCTCGACCGATCCGTCATCTTCGCCCGTGCCCGGTTCAAGCGATCAGGATCGATACCGACATGATCCTGCGCGCACGTCGTATCGAGGCCTGATGCAATGCCGAAGCGAGTGATCGGCAGCTCACATGTGTCTCAAAGGACGCGAAAATGTTGCTGGTTACCAGTCCGGAACATGGTGAAATCCGCTTCAGCCTTCATGCAGGACAAGGCGAAGCGACCACTGGCTAGTCCAGGAAAGCGGCACACGGCTTGAGCGGCGCGCTCATCTCGTCTCTCTCGCAGGCATAGTTCGAACTCGTCGCATCATGGAAACGCGCTGTCGCGTGCAACTGGCCGTCACATTCCCGCGCCAAGGCTATGCTGAATCGATGTCCCCACCAGCATGATCGAAGTGCGCGACGACTCACCGATCCGCATGATATTCGATCGCCGAGTTATGGCCGAGAACGCCGAGACGCAGTATCAAACCCGTTAACTACGATCTTGTACTGAACCGACTGGGCGTAGATGGCTCTTATTGTAAAATAATAATGCATGGCGCTCATTATTATCTTGTGTCAAACTTCATATACATACATATGTTAAGAACGATTTAGAATAAGCCATACAGCGCGATCCTCGCGACCCCCACACTCTAGACTGAACCTGTTGAATACTCCTGACTGCAACGTCGTGACACGTACACTATTGGCGGCACTGACGTTTTGAAGGCTTCGTCCTTGCTTCGGGCGCTCTACCCCTCCTCGAACGGCTCCCGCTGCTGCGGATGGGAGATCCGTGCCTTCCATCCGCGGTGACTTTCGAGGTGTTCATGTACAAGTCGACCCTTTGGGCGGCCGCGCTTGCGGCTGTGAGCCCGGCTGCCTTGCTGATTTCTGCGCAATCGGCACAGGCGCAGGTGCCCGTGGGGGCCGGTGGACAGCTTCAGCAGATCCCGCCCGCACCGCTGAACGAGGCGCCCGCCCCCGACTTCGGCTTTGAGCGCAAGACGCCTGTCGTCGTTCCTGCGACGGGTGGTCCGAAGACGCTCGTCCGGTCGTTGCGCGTGACCGGTGCGACGCTGTTTCCCGAGGCCGACTTGATCGCGGCGTTGGAGTTCACGCCGAACAGCGAACTCGACCTCTCCGACCTGAAGATGCTCGCCGCGCGGATCACCGCTTATTACACCAGCCGCGGGTATTTCGTCGCGAACGCCTACCTACCCGAGCAGGACGTGCAGAGCGGCGCGGTCACGATCGCGGTGCTCGAAGGGCGCTTCGGCGCGGTCGGCGTGAAGAACGAGTCGCGGCTGTCGGATAGCGTCGCGAACGGTATTCTCGCCGGGCTCGAGGTTGGCGATCCGGTTGCTGTCGCACCGCTCGAACGCCGCCTGTTGATGCTGTCGGACCTTCCCGGCGTACGCGTGTCCTCGACCCTCAGCCCCGGCACCGCGGTCGGCACGTCGGATCTGCTCGTCGACATCACGCCCGGCCAGAGCATCACCGGCAGCGTCGAGGCCGACAATGCCGGCAACCGCTACACCGGCGCCTACCGCGTCGGCGGCGTGGTCAACTGGAACAACCCGACCGGTTCGGGCGACGTGCTGAGCCTGCGCGCGCTGACCTCCTTCTCCGGGCTCGCCTACGGCCGCGCGTCGTATCAGGCACCGATCGGCCAGGTCACGCTGGGCGTCGCGTTCGCGCATCTCAACTATTCGCTGGGCAAGGAATTCGACAGCCTCGACGGCAGCGGCAATGCCGACGTCGCCAGCGTCTATGCCAGCTATCCGCTGATCCGCTCGCGCGACAACAATCTGTACCTGACCATCGGCGGCGACGCGAAATGGTTCGAGGACCGGATCGGCATCGTCGACGTCACTAGTTATCGCCGCGCACAGGTGATCACCGCTGGTCTCAGCGGCGACGAGCACGACACGCTGCTCGGTGGCGGCTGGAGCGCGTATTCGCTGAGTTATTCGGTGGGCAATCTCGATATCCGCGGCGCGTACGAGCGCTCGGTCGACGCGCTGACCGCACGCACCGACGGGAGCTACGGGAAGGTGCAGTTCAGCTTCGCGCGGTTGCAGACGATCGCCGGCCCGCTGTCGCTGTTCGCCTCCGCCCGCGGGCAGATCGCGTTCAGCAACCTCGACATCTCCGAGAAGATGGAGCTGGGCGGCGCCTATGCGGTGCGCGCTTATCCCGAGGGCGAGGCGTATGGCGACCAGGGCTATGTCGCCACCGCCGAGGCGCGGCTGGCCTTGCCGCAGGTCGTGCTGGGTGCGCTCCAGCTGTTCGGGTTCGTCGACGTCGGCGAGGTCGATTACGTCAAGCACCCGTATTTCGACGGATCGAACCACGCAAAGCGCAGCGCGTACGGCGCCGGACTAAGCTGGGCCGGACCGTATGGGATCGCTGCGAAGGCGACCTATGCGCGCAAGCTCGGGAATGCCGATGCGACGTCTGCCCCCGACAAGTCGGGCCGCGCCTGGTTCCAGGTTTCGAAGACCTTCTGACCGCGCACGCACCCCCGAATTCGCGGCCGTCCGCCGCCACCAAGGATCCCGCACATGAACCCCATCCCTTCGTCGATCAGAAACACCCGTCGTCCCGCTCCTGTCGTCACCCGCACGCGGCGCGGCGGCTTGTTCGGCACCACCGGGCTTGCGCGGTTCGCGTGGCTGATTGGGTTCAGCCTGGCGGGCACGATCGCGGCGCGCCCGGTCGAGGCGCAGACCTTGCCGACTGGTGGCGAAGTCGTCGCGGGCCAAGCGAGCATCGCGACCGGTACCAAATCGCTGACCGTGACGCAGACCAGCGACCGTGCGGCGATCAACTGGCAGTCCTTCTCGATCGGCAAGGGCAAGAGCGTCGTCTTCGACCAGCCGACCAGCAGTTCGGTCGCGCTCAACCGTGTGCTTGGGTCCGACCCGTCGGTGATCCTCGGCAATCTGTCGGCGAACGGGAAGGTGTTCCTGGTCAACGCGAACGGCATCCTGTTCGGCCAGACCGCCAACGTAAACGTCGGTGGGCTGGTGGCCTCGACATTAAACATTTCCAACACTGATTTCCTCGCGGGCAAGAACAGTTTTGCGGGGACGAGCGGCGCGAGCGTCCAGAACGACGGCAAGATCACCGCGAAGAACGGCTATGTCGCGCTGCTCGGCGCGAACGTTGGCAATGGCGGCACGATCAAGGCGAACTTCGGCACGGTCGTGCTGGCGGGCGGCGAGGCTATCACGCTCGACGTTGCGGGTGACGGGCTTCTCAACGTCGCGGTCGACAAGGGTGCGGTCGGCGCGCTGGTCCGCAATGGCGGGCTGATCCGCGCGGACGGCGGCAAGGTCGTGATGACTGCGCAGGGGGCTGGCGACCTGCTCCACACCGCGGTCAACAACACCGGCATCGTCGAGGCGCGCACGCTGCAGAACCGTGGCGGCACGATCCTGCTGCTCGGCGACATGAAGACCGGGACCGTCAGCGTCAGCGGCGAACTCGACGCCAGCGCACCCGTCGGCGGCAATGGCGGCTTCATCGAGACGTCGGCCGCAACCGTCGGGATCGCCGACAGCGCCAAGGTCTCGACCTATGCGACCTCGGGCATGACCGGCCAGTGGCTGATCGATCCGCAGGACTTCGTGATCGGCGCAGGCGGCAACATCTCGGGCTCGACGCTGTCGGCGCAGCTCGTGACGACCAGCATCACGATCAGCACGATCCCCGCGGCGGGAGACACGACGACCGGCAATGGCGACATCTTCGTCAACGATGCGGTGGCGTGGACTGCCTCGGGCGTGCCGACGACGCTGACGATGAACGCGTTTCGCGACGTCAACATCAACGCGCCGATCAGTGCGACCAACGGTAATATCGTCGCCTGCTGCGGCCGCGACGTGAACGTCAACGCGCCGCTGACCACGACCAACGGCAGCATCCTGCTGAACGCCGGGCGCAATGTGCAGGTATTTCACGCGATCACGACGACCGATGGCAACATCGCGTTGTGCGCGGGCCATGACGTGATGATCGACGCCGCGGTCACGCTGACCCGCGGGACGACGATTCCGGCGCAGAGCCTGGGCCTGCCGGTCGGGCTGACGCTGATCGCGGGGTCGGACGGCACCGGGCCGGGCGTCAACGGCGGCACGATCGTGTTCTCCGCGCTGTCGCCGCCGACCACCGTCACCGCGGCACCGGTGTCGATCAACTACAACCCGGTCTCGTACACAACGCCGACCGACTTCTCGACCGAGTTCGTGCTGACCGAAGGCGCGGCGATCACCCAGCGCATGCTGCTGTTCCCGACCGCGCAGAAGGTGGCGGACGGCACGAACGCGGCGGTACTGAGCGGGTTCAACACCAACGGCACTTCGGGCACGCCGACCGGCGTATCGCTGGTCGCCGGTACCGATGCGTCCGCGACGTTCGACAGCGCCGGCGAAGGTACCGGCATCGGGGTGAGCTTCACCGGCTACACGCTGACCGGCGCGAATGCGGAGCGCTATGCGCTGGCGAGTTCGTGCTGCGTCGCAGGGTTTCGGACGACGGGGACGATCACGGCTGCGCCTGCACCTGCGCCAGCGCCTGCTCCGGCACCTGCGCCTGCCCCGGCACCAGCGCCTGCTCCGGCACCAGCGCCTGCCCCGGCACCAGCGCCTGCCCCGGCACCTGCGCCCGCCCCGGCACCAGCGCCCGCTCCGGCACCTGCGCCCGCTCCGGCACCAGCACCCGCTCCGGCACCTGCGCCCGCTCCGGCACCTGCGCCCGCACCTGCTCCCACGCCAACGCCAACGCCACCCATTACGACACCGCCAACGCCTCCAGTCGTGCCTCAGCTTCCCAACGCGACAAGGCCGATTCTCGAGGTCCCGCCCGTTCGCGTGCGCGTTCCAAACGCGCCACCGATCGCGATCGTCGAGGGCGGCGTGACGTCCCCCACTCCCGATCGCCCGGGGATCGTCAGGGTGGAAATGCCCGAAGGCAGCCCTCCACTCGGTACCATCATACCGCCCACCCCAACGCCACCCATTACGACACGGACACGGAACGTCACCGTGCCGCCTGCGCCACCATTCAAACCCCCGGTCCCGGTCTATCCTCGCAAGCAGGCGCGAAACTGATGAGGGCGCTACGCCAGCGAGGCCTCGTCTCGCTGGTCTTCGCGATTACGGTCAACATCTCCACTGCAAACGCCGCACCGGCAGGCGTTCCAACGTCGGTCGATCCGGTCGCGCCAGCCTTGCCGTCGTCGGTCGGCGCAGACATCGTGCAGTTCCACGGCAACGCGGTCTCGCGCGATGCACGCGATACGGCGACATGGGTTACGACGTCGCACGATAATCGCGGTTTGCCGTTCATCGTCATCTACAAGGTGAATGCCAGGGTCTTGGCGTTCGATAGCGGCGGATCGCTTCGGGGGACCGCCCCCGCGTTGCTCGGCATGGCGCGCGGCGATGCCAGCGTACCCGGTATCGGACACCGGAAGCTAGCGACGATCACGCCGGCCGAGCGTACTACGCCCGCGGGCCGGTTCCAGGCATCGCTCGGCAGCGATTTCGTCCAGGATATCTTGTGGGTCGATTACGATGCGGCGCTCTCGTTGCACCGCGTCATCGCCGGCCGCCCGCAGGATCGCCGTGCCGCGCGGCTTGCGTCGGCGTCGCCGGACGACAACCGGATTTCGTACGGCTGCATCAACGTGCCCGCCAAATTCTACGACGATATCGTGAAGCCGCTGTTCATAGGGACGGTCGGGATCGTCTACATTCTTCCTGAAACCAAGCCGTTACGCAGCGTCTTCGCGGTTCCGCGCTAAGGGAATCGCAGGCTGGCGGTCTGCGCCCGGTGCATTAACCCCAAGGCCGTTCACGATACCATTTGGTCAGGACATATTTCGTGCCCTGTTCCACGGGCATGCCCTGATGCAGCGATCCCGGATTTGGACGCCCGAGCTCATCCATGTTGTTCCAGATCACCAGATTGCCCGCTTTCGGTGCGATCATCACACCCGCGGTAGGGAAGTTCGTCCGCCCACCAGCTTCGGGTCCGTTCAGGAACGTCATCGCCGACCAGGTCCGCTGACCGCCGATCGGCACCTGATTGCGCCAGTAGAGCTGGCCGGTATCGAAGTAATCATGATGCGGTTTGAACTCCTGTCCAACAGCGTAGCGCTGGCCTTGCAGCGCCTCGCCGAACCGCGGTTCGAGCCCCGTCAGTTGATCGAGCTTGGTCTCGACCACCGTCACCGGACCGGGGCCCGCATACAGGTAACAGGTCTCGCTGGTGCGCGACAAAGGAACGGGTTTATCGGCCACCACGGGTGATGGCACGCGATTGTCATCGATGAGTGCTATCAGTGCATCGCACTCCTCGACCGACAGAAAATTCCGCACGATATACAACTCGACACTGTTCGCGGGAATGCGGACGGCATCGGGGTAGCAGGCGATACGTTCGCGGACTCCGATCGCAGCGTCGGAACGGGTCAGCGCTTCCATCTGTCCATCACGAAGATCGAGAGCGTTCAATCGCGCCGAAATCAGCGACGTATTCCCGGAAACATCCGTCGGCCAAGCGCCAGTATTGAGAAATTCCGACATCTTTTCACTGCCTTAGTCATCGCATGTCGACCAGAGCGATAGCCTATGTTCTTATCATGTATTTATATTTTTAGTAGATGCATCTTTCGCCGCTAACGTACGTTTATCTTCATACGACCAACATAGGTTAGGCCGGTTGAGCGAGTTTCTCGCAACCACCCCGCCCTGATGGATGCGCTAAGTCGCACCAGACCGAAGAGTTCGGGAACATCCCATACTCCGCTGCCGGCGAGAGTGAAGGGTGACGCGATTTAACGGACATCGGCGGAGACCTATCATGCAACCGACGTTTTCGGCAGGCGCGGAATCTATATTCCGCGCACTACGATCTGCAACGCCAACTACCACGGCGGACGCCCAGGCGCGAACGAAACGCCGTCCAGCCCCACGGTTCGTACCAGAGCCGGCGACGGACGATATTTACCCGGTAGCGCTCGGCCTGGTCGCGGCCCTGCTGTTCTCGTTGCTCCTCTGGGCCGGACTTCTGTTCCTGTACCTGAGATAGCGCAGCCCGACCTGTAACGAAGGTCGCCGCCGTCCATCGGCGCACAATTCCCCCAGATTACTCATTCGCGTCCCTGCCTTCGGCGGGGCCAGGATCGTCATGTTCAAAAATATTCTCGCGTGCGCTGCTGCGTCGTTGCTGGCGCTCGCCCCCCACCCTGCGGCTGCGCAACGTCTCATCCTGCCGGGTGCTCTGCTGCTGGCCGGCTACCGTGCGACCTGTGGTCCGGTCGATACGATGATCAAGCCGATCGACGATATCGCAGCGGCCTATCGGGGGCGGATCATTCTCCATCCCCGCGTCCTCGACCTACCGCGCGCGCAGCAGCTTTTCTGGTACACGCACGAATGCGCGCATCAGATATTCGGTCCGGGCGAGGCCGCTGCGGACTGCTGGGCCGTGCAACAGGGCAAGATCCAGGGTTGGCTGTCACGAAACGAACTGACGAAATTGAATACCTCGATGCGCGGCTTTCCGGGCGATGCGGCGCACGCAGATGGGGCCACGCGCATCGCCTATATGGAACGGTGTTTTTCACGCTGAGAGTGTCGCCGGTCGCGTTTCTTTGGAAAAGATCGGGTCAGCTGGCCGACACGCCATGCCGGCGCACCACGCGCTCCAATATCGCGAGCGGCATCGCGCCCTGAAGCAGTACGCCATGGAATTGTTTCAAACTGAAGCCCGGCTTTTTCTCCGCCTCGGCGCGTAGGCGAGTCCAGACGGTGTGGCCGATCTTGTAGCTGCAGGCCTGCCCCGGCCAGACGGTATAGCGGTCGATCTCGCCCTGGCTCCGACCGCGCGCAATGCCGGTGGTAGCGATCAGATAGTCGGTCGCCCTCTCACGGCTCCAGCGCTTGGCATGCATGCCGCTGTCGACCACGAGACGCGTCGCGCGAAAGAGCAGCGACTGGAGATACCCGACCTGTCCGAGCGGGTCGCCCTCATACATCCCCATCTCGTCGGCGAGCTGCTCGGCATACAGCGCCCACCCCTCCGAATAGCCGCTGAAGAACCCGCGGCGGCGGATCAACGGGATCTCGGTGCTTTCCAGCGCCAGGCTCACCTGAAGATGATGCCCCGGCACCGCCTCGTGATGCGTCAGCGTCGCCAGACCGAACTTCGGCCGATCGAAGGTGTCGCGCAGGTTTATATAGTAGATCGCAGGGCGCGATCCGTCGAGCGAGGCATTCTGGTAATATCCACCGGGGGCACCCGCCTGGATCGTCGGTGGCACGCGGCGCACCTCGACCGGCGCCTTGGGCAGGCTCGCGAACGCCTCCGGAAGCCGAGCCTGCATCGCGACGATCTGGCGGTTGAGGTGCGCCAGCAACGCATCGCGGCCTGCATCGGTATTGGGATAGAGCTGGTCGGGTCGCTGGTTGAGCGCTCCCAGCCGTTCGCCGACGCTGCCCTTGCTCATGCCCTGCGCTTTCAGGATCGTGTCGATCCGCGCGCCGATCTCGGCGACCTGCGCAAGCCCGAGACGGTGGATCTCGTCGCCATTCATTGCCACCGTCGTCGCTGCCTCCGCAGCGGCCGTGTAATAGGCGTCGCCGTCGGGCAAGCGCCAGCACCCGGCGTCGTGGACCGCTTTGCCGCGGAGTTCGGCGACGAGCGCGCGCTGACGTTCCAGGGCGGGAAACACGTCGCGCTGGACGATCGCATTAGCCTTCGCCACGCGGTCCATCGGCAGATTGGCGGCCTTCAGCTTGGCAGCGAAGCTCGCGACCATCACGGTCTGATCCGCTGGACGCTCCATGGCGCTGCCGAGCTGTTTCAGCGTCGTGTCGAGAATATAATCGGGCGCGAAAACGCCCCGACCTGCGTCGCTGCGTTGCCGCGCCGTGCTGTCGTCGATCGTCTTCGGAAAGGCCGAGAGCCGTTCCAGATAGGCGTCGGCCTCATCCACATTGCGGACGCGCGTCTGCGATTCGAGAAAATCGGGGACGTCGCGGTAAGGGCCGGTCAGCTGGCTGAGTACGTAAGGCGCGAACCGACCCAGACTATTGCCATAGGTGAAGCGTTCTGCGCCAGCCACGGCGCGGGTCAACTGGTAGCTCACGACTTCATAATCGAGCGCGGCTGCAGGCGATAGGCCGCTCGTGCCGAACGAGCGCAGTTCCGCCAGTTCGGCCTTGGCGCGTGCCAGATCTTCCGCTTGTCCGGCAGCCGAATGATCGTCCAGCTTCGATCTCAGTGCGGCGCGGGTGCCGCTGTCCAACCCAAGCCGGGTCGCCTGCTCGGGCGACGCGTCGAGCCGCGCGTAGAAGAACCGGTCGAGCATGGTGCGCAGCGCCGTATTGCGATCCGTGGTGGCCGCTTGGGCAGAGATCGGCAGCGCGCCGACGACGGACGCAGCCGTCGCGCTGGCGAGAAAATTGCGGCGATGCATATCCATTCCTTCAATCAGGTATTCGGCAATCTATCGGGTACGACAGCAGAAAGCACCCCGTCGCCGTACCCCGTCGCCGCACTCGCCGCCGCACCTCGCCGGGCACCGCGGAAACGCTATCGATTACGCGGTTCGGCGAGTTGCTCGCGGTGAAAGTCGCAGACGTCCGCGTACGGTGCGGCAAATCGGGAGAGATTATACCTGCCGTTGCCCGCGAGTGTTGTCGCTGACGCGGTTTCGCCCGGTGTTCTTTGCGGAATAAAGCGCTGCGTCGCCGGCATTCATAAACGCTTCGACGTCGTCGAACTCGACGGCGATGCTGCACGTCACGCCAATGCTGATCGTCACCGCCCCCTCGCCATTGCCGCTGTGCGGGATGTTCAGGTCCGAGACCGCGCGCCGTACGCGCTCCGCATACTGCCAGGCATCGCGGCCATCCGTATCGGGAAGTATGATCGCGAACTCCTCGCCGCCGATGCGGGCTACCTGATCGCTAGGGTGGCGGGCGGAGTCCTTCATCACGGTGGCGATCGCCTGGAGCACCTTATCACCGGCAACATGGCCATAGATATCGTTGAAGCCCTTGAAGTAATCGGCGTCGATTATCACCAGCGACAACGGTGCCCCCGTGCGACGCGCGCGGCGCCATTCGCGTGCAAGCGCGGTGTCGAACGAGCGGCGATTGAGCAGTCCGGTCAGACCATCAGTGGACGCCAATCGACTAAGCTCAGCTTCAGTTCTGGCGCGCCGCCGAAGCTCCCGACTGAAGAGAAAACTGAGCGCCATCACTGCAATGCACAACGCGGAGACGGCCACACCGTACAGCATGGCGCGTATCCACCACGACGCGAGGATCTCCTGCGTAGACGTCGCGACATCCAGTATCAACGGCAACCCGGCCAGGTGCAGAAAGGTAAAAAGACGCTCCTCCCCGTCGACGGCTGACGTCCCGACGAACTGACCGGCGCGGTCGCGCTGCATGCGGTCGAACGTCGCCGATCCGCGAATATTATGGGATGCCGCCGCAGGAAGCGGCGGGTTACGCACGATGATCGTGCCTTGCACCGTGAAAAGGTTTATCGCGCTTTTCGGACCGGATTTGACCGCTGACACGGCGGCGTAGAGCGACCGCACCGGGATCGTTGCCCCGACGATGCCGGCGAACTCGCCATCGCTGCCGTTGACGCGCCGGCTCAGGACGAGGCTCCTGCCATCCCCGGCAACGTGGCTATCCAAGGGTTCGCTCAGGAAGGCGCCGGTCAACCGCCTCGATTGGTGTACGGTGAAATAGCGTCGGTCGGCAAAGCTTTCCCCGAGATGCGCCGTCTCGCTCGATCCTGCAATCATCCGCCCGCGTGCATCCAACACGAACGTCCGCCCGCGATAGGGCGAGGCATTCCCTGCCCCGAACAGGACCGAGTTTCGCAGCGCCGCGGGATACGACCAGATCCCCGGGGTCGCGAGCCCATCGACCGTCGCCTTGAGACTGCGATCGACGAGTTTGATATTGCCGCCGATATCTTGCGCCAGCGCTGTCAGAACATTGGTTGAGGCTAGGTTCGCACGCTGCCAGGCATCCCGTCGTTCCTGCCGCAAGCCGATGGTGACGAGAGCGATCATCGAAAGCGTGATGAGTAACGACAGCGCAATAAGCAGGAACGAGAGGCGTTCTTGCTGCCTATATAACTTTAATACAGGCATTTTCTTCCTCATCGACGACGCGCGATCACGTCGTCGTCACCACCCCTGCTAGTTACGTAGTTAAACATCGGTTCCTACACACCCCAATATTTTTGGGACATGTCCCTCACGACGATCGGCGGCATCGATCCAGTTGGCAACCGGACCGACACCGCCATGATGTTACGTCGCTGTACCGATCGTCATGATCGGATCATTCCGCTTCAGCCATGCAGCGACCGACGGAACGTCTCGGGCAGGAACACGAGACCGACCAGCGCCGTCACCGCGCAGGCGAGGATCGGATACCAGAGCCCGTAGTAGATATCCCCCGTCGCCGCGACCATCGCGAACGCCGCGGTGGGCAGGAACCCGCCGAACCAGCCATTGCCGATATGATAGGGCAGCGACATCGACGTGTAGCGGATCCGGGTCGGGAACAGCTCGACCAGCAGCGCCGCGATCGGCCCGTATACCATCGTTACGTACAGCACGAGCAGGACGAGGATCGCGACGACCATCGGCTTGTTGATCTGCGCCGGGTCTGCCTTTTCGGGATAGCCGACTGCGGTGAGGGCAGTCTTCACCTCGGTACCGAACGCCTTGATCGCCGCCGCCTTTTCAGGGCCGGAGACCACCGCCGGGTTGACGACCGGGATGGTCGCGCCGCCGATGTTGATCTGCGCGACGGTGCCGGCGGGTGCGATCACGTTGGTGTACGAGATGCCAGCCTTTGCGAGATACGACTTGGCGATGTCGCACGAGCTGCTGTCGAACTTGTTCTTGCCGACCGGGTCGAACTGGACCGAGCATTCGTCGGGGTTGGCGACGACGGTGACCGGCGAATTCGCCTGTGCCGCGTAAAGCGCGGGGTTGGCGGCCTTCGACAGTGCGTGGAACAGCGGCATGTAGGTCAGTGCGGCGAGCGCGCAGCCGGTCAGGATGATGTATTTCCGCCCGATCTTGTCCGACAGCCAGCCGAAGAAGATGAACGCAGGCGTGGCGATCAACAGCGCGATCGCGATCAGGATGTTGGTGGTCGGCCCATCGACGCGAAGGTTCTTCTCCAGGAAGAACAGCGCGTAGAACTGGCTGGTGTAGAACACGACGCCTTGGCCTACGACCGCGCCGAACAGCGCGATCAGCACGACCTTGAGGTTGCTCCACTGGCCGAACGCTTCGGTCAGCGGCGCCTTCGAGGTCTTGCCCTCGTCCTTCATCTTCTGGAAAACGGGGCTCTCTTCGAGCTGCATGCGGATCCACAAGGACACCGCGAGCAACGCGATCGAAACGATGAACGGGATACGCCAGCCCCATGCCGCGAACGCCTCTTCGCCGACCAGCGTCCGCACGCCGATCACGATCAGCAGCGCCGCGAACAGGCCGAGCGAGGCGGTGGTCTGGATGAAGCTGGTGAACAGCCCGCGCTTCTTGTCCGGCGCATGCTCGGCGACATAGGTCGCGGCACCGCCATATTCGCCGCCGAGCGCGAGGCCCTGCAACAGGCGCAGCACGACGAGTGCGATCGGCGCGGCGACGCCGACCGAGGCGTAGCTGGGGAGCAGGCCCACCAGGAACGTCGACAGGCCCATGATCGCCATCGTGACGAGGAATGTATTCTTGCGCCCGACGACATCGCCGATCCGCCCGAACACCAATGCGCCGAACGGTCGCACCGCGAACCCGGCTGCGAACGCCGCGAGCGCGAAGATGAAGCCGGTCGTCTCGTTGACACCCGAGAAGAACTGCGCAGTGATGATCGTTGCGAGCAGGCCGTAGAGGTAGAAATCATACCATTCGAACACCGCGCCGAGGGACGACGCGATGATGATCAGCGGCTGGCTTTGCTTCACGTGCCCGAGGGACGAAGCATCCCCTGTTGTCGTGGCCATAGCGGTATCCTCTCAGATGGATCGATTATGTTTTAGAAGGAATAGCGGGCGGCGAGTTCGCCGCGGTCGAGCTTGCCCGTCTGGCCGTCGACCAGCGTACGTTCGGCGTGACGGAATTCGACGCCGAGATCGATGTTCTTGATCGGCGAGAAGAACAGGTTGGCGGACGTGCTCCATGCGGACGCGCTCGCGCCGATCGGCTCGCCGCCGGTCGGATAGTCGATCGACTGCACGCTGCCGATAAAGGTCGAGCGCAGCTTGTCGGTCCAACCCAGCTTGAGCGCCGCAAAGCCGGCGGTCAGGCTCGGCGTCTGCAGCTCCGCTCCCGGCACCGGCGAGAAGACCGCGTCGGGGGCGAGGTTCAGGCCGACATAGCGACCGATGCCGTCGCCGTGCGTGACCATGAAGCGGATGTCGGAACGGCCGGACACGTCGAGCGGCACCTTGCCGGCGAACGACACGCCCCAGCCCGTCGCACTCTCGTTCAACGTACCGGTGTCGATCGTGAGTTTGCGCGCCAGACCCGCCAGCGAGAATTCGCCGAACCCGGTCTTGTAGTTCAACCGCGCGGCAACGTCGGGAAGGCGATCGTCGGCGTTCTCGACGACCGCCGCAGAGGCCAGGCCGGTCGACGCGGTCTCCGGGTTCTCCGCCGCGATCGACAGCGACAACGTGTCGCTCAGCTTGCGTGTATACCGGATCTGCGCCTGCCGGACGAAGACGCTGCCCTCCGACGGCCCGATGAAGTCGGTCGTCTCGGGCAGCGCACCGATATACTGGAAGGTCGTCCATTCCTGCCCGAACAGCCAGTTGTCGTAGGTGAAGAACGCGCGACGCAGGCCGGGGTTATAGCCACTGACGACACGCTGGTTGCCCTGCGTTCCCGGCACGACCTGGAAATCGAGTTCGAGCAAACCCTTCAGGCTATGCCCGGCGATCGGCGTGTCCGTTGCCAGCACGATCCGGGTCTGCTTGGCGTGCGATTCGAAATTGTTGCCCTCGTTGCGCCCGCCGACCGGGATCATACTTGGGAAATAGAAATCGCGGCCGACCGATTCCGGCGGGATGTTGCCACCGCTATAGCGACTGACCGATGCCCAGGTCTTGAAGAAGCCGTTGATCTTCACCGTCGTTCCGGCGACCTTGAAGCCATCGGTCGGTGCGGCTGCGGGCGCCGTCGTCTTGGCCTCCGCGAGTGAAGTCGGCGCCGTCGGACCATTCGGACCGGTCGGATGGGGTGCTGTCGGCGACGACGCGACCGCAGTCGGCACCGACGCGGACGTTGCCGGAGCGGGCGAAGCGGATGGCGCAACGGAGGCCGTGGCCCGTGCCGCGGTCAACTCGCCGCGCAGATCCTGCACGGCCGCCTCGAGCGCCTTGAGCCGTGTCTCCAGCTCGATCTCGCGCGCCGTCTGCGCCTGCGCCATGCCCGGTACCAGCGCAGTGCCCGCGAGCAGCGCCGTCAGGGCCAGCCGTGTCTTGAATGCCATCCTAGTCATCCCCGTCTCCGCACCTTTCCACTGGTCTTACGCGTGGAATAAGCGTCGTCATCATGGCGCATTGCGTACCCCGGTCCATCCCTTACTTTGGTGCGGGATGATCGCCCGAACACGACCGCGTACAGCGCGGCAAAAGGAGAGCCAGATGACCGAGGCCAGCTATCCCGTCCCCGCGGAATGGGCGAAGGACGCCCTGATCGACGCCGCCGCCTATGACCGGATGTATGCCGAGGCCGCGACCGATCCGGACGCGTTCTGGGCGAAGGAAGCCAAGCGCCTCGACTGGATCGTGGCCCCGACCAAGATCAAGGACACTTCGTTCGACGAGAGCGACTTTCACATCCGTTGGTTCGAGGACGGGCAGCTCAACGTCGCCGCCAACTGCGTCGATCGCCACGCCGATGCCCGCCCCGACGCGATCGCGATCCTGTGGGAGGGCGACAACCCCGCCGACGATCGCAAGATCAGCTACGCCGAACTGCGCGACGAAGTGTCGAAGCTCGGCAACTGCCTGAAGGCGCGCGGCGTCCGCAAGGGCGACCGCGTCACGATCTATATGCCGATGATTCCCGAAGCGGCGTTCGCGATGCTCGCCTGCGCGCGGATCGGCGCGATCCACTCGGTCGTCTTCGGCGGCTTCTCCCCCGAAAGCCTGTGCAACCGTATCCACGACTGCGACAGCCGCATCGTCATCACCGCCGACGAGGGACTTCGCGGCGGCAAGACCGTGCCTCTGAAGGCCAATGTCGATGCAGCACTCGATCACGGTGATCTTGGCGTCGATGTGGTCATCGTCGTCCGTCGCACCGGTGGCACGGTCACGATGACCGAAGGTCGCGACTATTGGTATCACGAGTGCGTCGAGGGTCAGTCGACCGACTGCGCGCCCGAGCCGATGAACGCCGAGGACCCGCTGTTCATCCTCTACACCAGCGGCTCGACCGGCCAGCCCAAGGGCGTGCTGCACTCGACCGGCGGGTATCTGGTGTGGGCGTCGATGACACACGAATATGTGTTTAATTACCGGCCCGGCGAGATTTTCTGGTGCGCGGCGGACGTCGGCTGGGTCACCGGCCACACCTATTCGCTGTACGGCGCGCTGGCGAACGGCGCGACGACGGTGATGTTCGAGGGCGTCCCGAACTATCCCGATCACAGCCGGTTCTGGCAGATCGTCGACAAATACCAGGTCAACATCCTGTACACCGCACCCACCGCGCTCAGGTCGCTGATGCGCGAGGGCGACGACTGGGTGACGCGCACCAGCCGGAAGTCGCTGCGCCTGCTCGGCTCGGTCGGCGAACCGATCAATCCCGAGGCGTGGAATTGGTATCATACCGTCGTCGGCGAGGGCCGTTGCCCGATCGTCGACACCTGGTGGCAGACCGAAACCGGCGGCCACATGATCTCGCCATTGCCGGGTGCCACCGCGCTGAAACCCGGCAGCGCGACCAAGCCGCTGTTTGGCGTGATGCCGGAACTGGTCGATGCGGACGGCAAGGTCCTCGACGGCGCGGTCGAGGGCAACCTCGTCATCGCGGACAGCTGGCCCGGCCAGATGCGGACCGTGTGGAACGATCACGAGCGCTTCTTCCAGACCTATTTCTCGACCTATCCGGGCAAGTATTTCACCGGCGATGGCTGCCGCCGCGACGAGGACGGCTATTACTGGATCACCGGCCGCGTCGACGACGTCATCAACGTCAGCGGCCACCGCATGGGCACCGCCGAAGTCGAGAGCGCACTGGTGGCACATTCGAAGGTCGCCGAAGCCGCGGTCGTGGGCATGCCGCACGACGTGAAGGGCCAGGGCATCTACGCGTACGTCACGCTCAACGCGAACGCCGAGCCGAGCGAAGACCTGCGCAAGGAACTCGTCCAGTGGGTCCGCCGCGAGATCGGGCCGATCGCCACGCCCGACATCCTCCAGTTCGCACCCGCCTTGCCCAAGACGCGCTCGGGGAAAATCATGCGCCGCATCCTGCGGAAAATCGCGGAAAACCAGCTCGATCAGCTCGGCGATACCTCGACCCTGGCCGATCCCGCGGTAGTCGATGCGCTGATCGCCGGACGCGAGGAAGCCATCACCGTCCCGGCATGACGCGCACGATCCTCATCGCCGACGATCACCCGCTGTTCCGCCAGGCACTCAAACTGGCGGTCAGCCGCGCCGCGCCCGACGCGGTGGTGATCGAGGCGGGGCAGCTTTGCGAGGCGGTCGACGCGGTGCGGGCGGCGGAGCGGCTCGACCTGATCCTGCTCGACCTGCGCATGCCGGGGTCGGAAGGCTTTGCGGGTGTCGCGCTGCTTCATGCCGAACGCCCCGACACGCCGATCATGGTAATATCGTCGGCGGACGAAGCCGAGGCCGCGCCCCGAGCGAGGGCCTATGGTGCCATCGGCTTCGTCTCCAAGACCGCGGACCTAACCACGCTGGAAAATGCCGTAGCCGGAGCCCTGGCCGGCAAACGCGACGCGCCAACCGAAAGCGCCCCCGTAGATGCGATGGCCACTCGCGTCGCCAGCCTCACCCCCACCGAACTCAAGGTCCTGCTCGGCGTCCTGGCCGGCCGCCTGAACAAGCAAGTCGCCTTCGACCTCGGCATCTCCGAAGGCACCGTAAAGGGCCACATGACCGCGATCCTCCGGAAACTCGGCGTGCAGAACCGTACGCAGGCGGTGCTGGCCGCGCGGGCAATGGACATCCACTTCGCCGACTGAAAGCAAACCAAATTCTGGTGCCTCGGATGAGACTCAAACCACTCCGTCACCCCGGGCTGGTTCCGGGGTCCACCGTTCCGCATCACCCGCGGTCGACGATATGCGGCACCGTGGATGCCGAAACGAGCCCGGCATGACGGAAACAGCGCGTTCGATCCGGCTCAGTATCGATCCGTTTCCCCTCAATCCTCCCCCGCCAGGGGGAGGTGTTGCCGAAGGTGACGGAGGGGGAGGACACAAAACAGCGGTGACCTCTTACCTCCCCCTCCGTGTGGTAAGAGCCAGCCACCTCCCCCTGGCGGGGGAGGATCAAGGAGGGTCAACTCCCCCGCGCCGCCGCCGCCGAAGCCCCTTCGATAAACCGCCACAAATCCGCCGGCACGACTGGCTTCGTCAGCACGACCAACCCCGCGCACCGCGGATCGTCAGCAACCGCACGGTCGGCCGTCACCAACGCAATCGCCGGCGTCGGCGTCATCGCCCGCAGCCGCGCGACCACGTCGAGCCCATCCTCCGCCTCATCCAGATGATAGTCGACCAGCGCCACATCCGGCTCCTCGTCCGCGGCCAGTTCCAGTGCCTCGGCGATCGTCGCGGCCAACAACGGCACGCATCGCCGCGCGCGCAACGCAGCATCGAGCGCCGCGAGGATCGTCGCGTCGTTGTCGAGACACAGCACCCGCAACCCCGGCACCAGCGCACGCGCGGCCGAAGGGGTCGGCAACGGCACGTCCATCCCAGCGGGCGCCAGCGGCACGCGCACCGCGAACGTCGTCCCCCGCCCCGGAGCCGACCGCAGCTCGACCGCAACCCCGAGCAACCGCGCGATCCGCCGGACGATCGCCAGTCCCAGCCCGACGCCGCCGCCCGCGCTCCCCTTGCTTTCGAGCCGCTCGAACTCCTCGAAGATCCGCTCGCGGTCGCCCTTCGCGATCCCCGGCCCGTTATCCCGCACCTCGATCAACACGTCGTCGCCTCGCCGCCGCGCGCCGATCCAGATCCGCCCATCCGCCGAATAGCGTACCGCGTTCGACAGGAAATTCTGCAATATCGACCGGAGCAACGAGCGATCGGTTGCGACACTGAACGATCCGGCATGCGACGCCAGCACGAGCCCGCGCTCGCCCGCCAGCGGCCGGAACTGCACCGCCAGCTCCTCGATCAACGCCCCCAGCGCAAACCGCTCGACCTTCGGCACCACGCCACCCGCGTCGAGCCGCGACACGTCGAGCAACGCCCGCAGCAACGTGTCCGCGGAGCCGATCGCGCCGTCGATCGCGCGCACCAGTTCCGCCTGATGCGGCGCCTTGCCTTCGTCGAGCGCGGCACAGAATAGTCGTGCCGCGTGGAGCGGTTGGAGCAGGTCATGGCTGGCGGCGGCCAGGAACCGGGTCTTGTCGCGCGTGGCGGTCTCGGCGACGGCGCGCGCCTCGCCCAGCATCGCGTTCGACTGCGCCAGGTCCTGCGTGCGTGCCCTCACCCTCGCCTCCAGATCGGCCTGAGTCTCCTTCTCCGCGGTGATGTCGGTGAAGCTCTGGACGTAGCCGCCACCCGGCATCGGCCGGCCGACCATCTTGATCCAGCGCCCCGACGGGCGTTGCCGTTCGAAGCTGTGCGGCGTGCCGCGAGCGAGATGGCCCATGCGCCGTGCGACATGCGCTTCGATCTCGCCGGGGCCACTGCCGCCGCGTTCGGCATTGTAGCGGATCAGGTCGGCGATCGAGCGGCCGACGACCACATAGCCCTCGGGATAGTCGAACATCTCGACATAGCGCGGATTCCACGCGACCAGCCGCAGGTCCGCGTCGATCACGCTGACGCCCGGATCGATCGTCTCCAGCGTCGCGGACAGCAGGTTGCGCGAGAACCGGAGCGAACGCCCGCGCTGATCAAGCAGGCGAACCACGTCGCTGACGTCGATCGCGGACCCGGCGATGCTCGACGCGACGATCTTCCGCGCCGACGGTGCGCCGATCACGCCTGCGATCAGCCGCTCGGCGGTGCGCGCCGCTGGGCCGTCGATCGGCGCGCGCAGATCGGGCGCCGTCACGCCGATCGCCTCCGCCTCGCCCTCGCCGACGAACCGTGCGACCAGCATCCGCAACTCGCCCAACGTCGTGACATGGTCGAGCGCAGCGTTCCCACGATGCCGCTCTCGCATGTGCAAGCCTACCATCAGCGCGACGTTGACGCTCAAGCTCCAGACCGTGCCGTTGACCAAAGGCGAGCCGATCCGCCAGCCGAGCAACGCGCCCGGATCGAGCCAGCCCCGCGTAAACTGCGCCAGCGCCGGCCCGATACCCTCGCCGATCGACGGTAGCAACAGGCAGTAAATCCAGACGATCACGCCCCCGATCAGCCCCGCGCGGGCCGCGGTATGATCGGCGAAGTTCCACCCGACCGTCGCGATCAGCGCTGGCGCGAACTGCGCAACACCCGCGAACGCGATCAGCCCGATCGACGCCAGCGGCAGGTCCGCGCCGAGACTGCGGCCGTACAACAGCGCGACGGCGACGATCGCGGCGATGATGACTCGCCGGACGCGCAGCATCCGTCGACCGAGTTCCCCCTCGCCCGCATCGGCGTGACGCCGCAACAGGAGGGGTGCGAGCAGATCGTTGGTCGCCATCGTCGACAGCGCGATCGTCTCGACCACCACCATCGCGGTCGCCGCCGAGAACCCGCCGATGAACGCCAGCAGCGCGACCAGATCGTGCCCCTGTCGCAAGGGGACGGCCAGCACGTAGAGATCGGGATCCGCGTCGCTCGGCAACAGCGTCATCCCGGCGAGCGCAAGCGGCAGCACCAGCAGCGAGATCGCGATCAGGTACGCGATGAACGGCCAGCGCGCGCGCGCCACCGCCTCGGGGCCGCTCGCCTCGACCACGCCGACATAGAATTGCCGCGGCAGGCACAGGATCGCCAGCGCCGACAACAGCGTCCTTACCCAGAAGTCGGACGTCAGCGCGCCCAGCGTGAAACCGGATTCCAGCCGCGCGAGGGGCGCGGTGAGGACGGCACCCGGGACGTCGGCGAGCAGCATGACGGTGAATGCGCCCAGCACGACGAAGCAGAGCAGCTTGATCAGCGATTCCGCCGCGATCGCGGCCACCACGCCGGGGTTGCGCTCCGCCACTTCGTAGCGCCGCGCGCCGAACAGGATCGCGAACACCGCCAGCAGGACCGCGACGAACGTGCCAACCTGCGACGAGCTCTCGACGCCGGCGATCGCGCCGAAACTCAGCGTGACCGACCGCAGCTGGAGAGCGATGTACGGCACCGACGCGAGCAACGCGGTCGCGGCGACGATCGCGGCGGTGCCACGATTTCGTCCATACCGCGCCGAGATGAAGTCGGAGATGGAACTCGAGCCCTCCGCGCGAGCGAGCCGCACCAGCCGCGCGAGGAATTTCGGCGCGAGCAGGAACACCAGCGCCGGCCCAAGATAGATTGCGAGGTAATCCCACCCGCGCGTCGCCGCGGTGCCGACGCCCCCGAAGAACGTCCAGCTGCTGCAATACACCGCCAGCGACAGCGGATACGCGATCCGCCCGAGCCTACGCGACAGGCCCCGCCGGTCCACCACCCAGGCGATCGTGAACAGGATCGCGCCATAGGCCAGGATCGCGACGATGACGCTTGGCCCGACGATGATGACGATGCTCCGCTTGCAGGATCGGCCCCCTACCGCCTGAGGGGGGGGGAATTGGCTGGTTAGCGTGCTATTGCCGCTTTGCCGCGATGTACCGGTTCACCTGCTCGTCCAGCACGGCAAGCGGCAACGCACCCTGGCTCAGCACCGCCTCGTGGAAGTCGCGGATATCGAAACGCGGCCCCAGTTCGCGCTCGGCACGCGTGCGCAACTCGGTGATCTTGAGTTGGCCCACCATGTAGCTCGTCGCCTGCCCCGGCCAGTTGAAGTACCGATCGACTTCACGCGCGATATCCGTCTCGGACACCGAGCTGTTCGCCTTGAAATACGCGATCGCCTGCTCGCGCGTCCACCGCTTCGAGTGGATACCCGTATCGAGCACGAGGCGGATCGCCCGCCAGACCTGCAAAGACAGCATGCCGAACCGCGGATACGGGTCCTTGTACACGCCCATCTCGTTGGCGAGCCGCTCCGAATACAGTCCCCACCCTTCCATGTACGCGCCGTAGCCGCCGAACTTGCGGAACTTCGGAATACCGGTCAGCTCCTGCTGGCGCGCGATCTGGAAGTGATGGCCTGGTGCGCCCTCGTGCGCGGCGATGCCTGCGACCTGCACCTTCTGCGTCTGGTTCATGTCGACCAGATTGACGTAATAGATGCCGGGTCGCGATCCGTCGGCCGATGGCGAATTGTAGAACGCGGTCGACGCGGTGCCTTCACGCCATTTCTCGACCGCGCGAACCTCCAGCGGTGCCTTGGGCAACGTCCGGAAATAGCGTGGTGCCGCGACCATGACCGAGGCGATCACCGCGCGCGCGTCGCCGAGATACTGCTCGCGACCTGCCGCAGTGTTGGGATATTTGAACTTCGGATCGGTCCGGATGGAGTTGAAAAACGCCTCCAGCGTACCCTTGAAGCCGACCTCGCGCTTGATCGCCTCCATCTCGAGGCGGATCGAGGCGACCTGCTTCAGGCCGAGTTCGTGGATCTGGTCGGCGGTCAGATCGGTCGTGGTCGAGCTTTTCAACCGGTCTGCATAATAAGCCGTGCCGTTCGGCAGGCTCCACGCGCCGAAATTGCCCTTCGACATCGGCTCGATCTCGTCGAGCACAACGAACAGCGTGTCATACCCGCGGCGGAACGGCCCGGTCAGTGCGGCGCTGGCGTCTGCGAGCAGCTTCGCCTTTACCGTCGCCGGCGCATCGAGCGCGGCGACCTTCTTGCGGAAATCCGCCCAGACGCTGGAGTCCGCTCCGCTATCGAACGGGGCGCCCTTGAGGACCGCCTGCGCGTCTGCCCGCGCCGGCGCGAAGTTCACCTTGTTGGGGATGATGCCCGCTGCCGCCTGTTCGCGCATCGTCGTCGCGACCTCACGCATGACGCGCTCGGTGTCGCGCAGACGTGCGACATAGGCCTGCGCGTCGGCCACCGTGCTCACCTTGTGATTGTTGATAAGCAGCACCGGGATATCGCCCGCGGGGCTGCCATTGGTCGACACGGGAAACCGCAGCTTGCGGAACTGCAGCGACTGACGACCGCGTTCCACTTCATACTCGAATAGCCGATAGCTGACGCCGGCGCTCTCGCCCAATTGCGCCGACTTGAAGCGCGCACGCATCGCCGTCAGTTGACGCTCGGCAAGCGCCTCCGCACGCAGCGCGGCGCCGTCGGTATAGTCGTCCAGCCGATCGTTGTTCGTCTTGAGGCCCAGTTGTGTCTGCGATTCCGGGCTCAGAGCGAGTTGCTCGTCGTAAGCCTTGTCGAGAAACGCGAGCAGCGCGGCATCCTGGACCGCCGTACTCGCCGCTTGCGCAGGGGCGGCCGCGTTCGCCTGGACTAACGGCACGACCGGCAAAAGCATGAGGGCGAGGGCTATACGCATCGAATCTCCAATCGACCGCGCTTGTCGCGCGCGGCGCGGCGCAACGCAATCGCCGATGGCCCCCGCCGGCGCATGGCCTTTCGTCGACCACCGCCTTACGCTGCGGCCATGAACACGGTCCTCAGACGCGCGCGCAACCCGGTGATCATCCTGGCCCTGCTGGCAACGCCGCTCACGGCTGCGTCCGTCGCGCCCACGAGTGACATCGCGCGGTGGCAGGAACAAGCGATGCGGGTCACGATCACGCGCGACGACTGGGGCATTCCGCATATCCGGGGGCGATCGGATGCGGATGCTGTATTCGGACTGATCTACGCGCAGGCCGAGGACGATTTCCCGCGGATCGAGGCCAATTACCTGACCGCGCTAGGCCGAACTGCGGAGGCCGATGGCGAGGACGCGATCTGGGGGGATCTCCGCCAGCGGCTGTTCGTCGACCCGGCCGAACTGGAGGCGCAATACGCCGCCAGTCCCGCCTGGTTGCGCACGCTGATGCAGGCGTGGGCGGACGGGCTGAACTATTATCTCGCGACGCATCCGCAGACCCGTCCCAAGGTCCTTGCGCGTTTCGAACCGTGGATGGCGCTGAGCTTCACCGAGGGCAGCATCGGCGGCGATATCGAACGCATCTCGCTGAGCGACCTGAAGACCTTCTACGGCAGGCCGACGCCGCCCACGCCCGAGGAGCTGGGCATGGTACCGCGCGAACCGTCCGGTTCGAATGGCATCGCGATGGCGCCGCGGCTGACGGCGGACGGCAATGCGCTGCTGCTGATCAACCCGCACACCAGCTTCTACTTCCGATCCGAAGCGCAGATGACCAGCGCGGAGGGGCTGGACGCGTATGGCGCAAGCACCTGGGGTCAGTTCTTCATCTACCAGGGCTTCAACGCGAAGGCCGGGTGGATGCACACCTCCTCGACCGTGGACAATGTCGATGAATTTGCCGAGCGGATCGCGCAGCGCGGCGGGGGCTATGCGTATCGCTACGGCACGGCCAGCCGAGACGTCGCGACGAAGGTCGTGACGGTGTGTTTCCGCAAGGCCGACGGCGCAATGGGCGAGCGCAGTTTCACGACGTATCGCACCCACCACGGCCCGATCGTCGCGATCAAGAGCGGGAGGTGGATCGCCACCGCGCTCATGTGGAAACCGGTGCTCGCGCTCGAGCAGAGCTATCTGCGGACGAAAGCGACCGATCTCGCCGGATATATGAAGATCGCAGCGCGCCAGGCCAATTCGTCGAACGACACGCTGTTCGCCGACAGCAAGGGCGAGATCGCGTTCCTGATGCCGCAGTTCATGCCGGTGCGCGACGACCGCTTCGATTACACCCGGCCGGTCGACGGCAGCGATCCGGCGACCGACTGGCGCGCGCTGCATACCCTCCCCAGCCTGCCGAGCGTGCTCAACCCGCGGACCGGATGGGCACACAACACCAATGACTGGCCCTGGAGCGCAGCGGGGCCGGACAGCCCGAAGGCGGCGGATTATCCGCGCTACATGGATCAGGTCGGCGGCAATGCGCGCGGCGTGCACGCCGATCTGTTGCTGACCGGCAAGACCGGGTGGACGCCGGAGACGCTGCGCGACGCGGCGTTCGATCCGTATCTGCCCGCGTTCGCACGTCTGCTGCCCGGACTGGTCCAAGCGTGGACCGCGCTGCCTGCCGGCGACCCGCGACGCAAGGCGCTGGACGGGCCGATCGCGCTGTTGAAGGGCTGGGATTACCGCTGGAGCTACGACTCCACAGCGACCAGCCTGGCGGTATTCTGGGGCGACCAGCTATGGCGGGAAGTCGGCAGCTTCGCGCAGGCCGAGCGGCTCAACGTCCCGGATTACATCGCCACGCGGGTCGGCCCGGATGCGAAGCTTGCGGCGCTGAGCGCCGCGGTCGACCGGCTCGGCCGCGACTTCGGCAGCTGGCGGACGCCGTGGAAGGATATCAACCGCTTCCAGCGTCTCGATGACTCCATCGCACCGCATTTCGACGATTCGCGACCGTCGATCCCGGTACCGTTCACTTCGGCTCAATGGGGCAGCCTCGCCTCGTTCGGTGCCAAGCCCTGGCCCGGAACGAAGCGATATTACGGCACCAGCGGCAACAGCTTCGTCGCGGTCGTCGAGTTCGGTCCGCGGGTGAAGGCGGCAGCGGTCATGGCCGGGGGCGAGAGCGGTGACATGCGCTCACCGCATTTTGCCGACCAGATCGATCGGTATGCCCGGGGCAAGCTGCGGCCCGTCTACTTCTATCCCGACGAGCTCAAGGGCCATGTGGAGCGCCGCTATAATCCGGGACGCTGAAGGCTCGACTACCGTCGCACCGCCGCGGATATCCGCGTCCATGCCGACCGATCTCGATAATCCGTCGGTCGAAGTGATCCAATCGAACGGTCCACTCGTTAGCGACACATGACAGTAAAGACAGTACGGGCGCGGCTGGCGCTCGGTTCGATGCCGCTCCTGGCCTTGGCGATGATCGGTTTGGCTCCTGTGGCTGCAGCGCAAGCCATCGACACGACTCCGGCAAGCACACCCACCGCTCCCATCCCGATCGACAGGCAAGGGGTCACCGACCCAGCCCTTCGCGCATTTTACGCGAAAGCCGGCTGGCATAGCGTCTGGTCGACTGCGAACGCGGAGGCGTTGAACAGGATACTCGCGGATCGCGCCCGGCACGGCCTCGACCGTGTGGCATTCCTGCCGACCTCCGACGAGCAGACGGCGGCGGCCGACGATGTTGCTCGGACAAAGGCTGCGCTCGATTATGCAGGTGCGCTTGCCCATGGCAGAACCGATCCGAAGTCGCTGCATCTAGTCTACACATTGCCCCGCCCGACGGCCGATCTTGCCACCGGTCTGGCACGCGCCCTCGCCAAGGGCGACCTCGCGGCATGGTTCGACGGGCTCGCGCCGCAGGATGCCGAATACAAGGCGCTGTCAGCTGCCTATCTCGCGTTCAGTGCCAAGGCGACGGTCGCAGCGCCAGTGCAGGCAATCCCCTCGGGACTGATCCGCGTGGGCAATTCCGATCCTCGCGTCACCACCATCGTCGAACAGCTCGTCGAGAGCGGGTATCTGCTAGCACCGACGACGTCCGGTTCGCTCTACACGCAGGAGATTGCCGACGCGTTGAAGGGGCTCCAGACCGATTACGGCATCGCCGCCGACGGTGTAGTCGGTCCTGAAACGTTGAAAGTCCTCAATCTCGGCGCCGGGGACCGTGCGCGCGCGCTGGCGGTCGGGCTCGAACGGCGGCGCTGGCTATCGCGAACCCCGCCGGCGACGCGGATCGACGTCAACACCGCCGCAGCACAGCTCCGCTATTACCGCGACCGCAATATGGTCGACCAGCGCAAGGTGATCGTCGGCGAACCCGGCCGCGAGACGCCGCCCCTGTTCTCGCCAATCTATCGGCTCGTCGCGAACCCGACCTGGACCGTCCCCAAATCGATCCAGAACGGCGAAATGGCGAACGTCGGCGAGGCGTACTTAGCGGAACACAACATGGTGGTTCGTGACGGCTGGATCGTCCAGCAACCGGGACCGAGCAACGCGCTCGGGCTCGTCAAGTTCGACATGGCGAACGATCAGGCGATCTATCTCCACGACACCTCCGCGCCGGCGCTGTTCGAGCGCAGCCAGCGTCACCTGAGCCATGGTTGCGTACGGGTCGAGGATGCGCTTGGCTTCGCACAGATGCTCGCAGAGGACCAAGGGGTCGCCGAGGCCTGGCAGACCGCGCAGGACTCGGGCGAGATGAGCTTCGTCCCCCTGCCCCGCCGCATTCCGGTCCGGCTGCTGTATCACAACGTCTATGTCGACGACGGCGGGAAGGTCGCGTTCCGCACGGATCCCTATGGCTGGAACGATCCGATCGCCGAACAACTGGGGTTTGCCAAGGCGTCGGCGAAACGCGCGGAGGCACAAGCGATCGATATCGGACCCTGATTGCGGTGCTGAGCGATCAGCGGCTTGAACGACGCTATACGTGTGATCGATGAAGTGTAGCTGTTCTTTTACGTCTACGATGTACCGTCGCACCATTGTGTCGATCGGGAAAGTAAGACTGCATGAAGATCGCCGCCTTGATCAGAGCTTATCATTGCCCGGAGCAGCTTGGCCTTTTGCTCGATCGGCTTGCCGGGTCGTTATGGGCGCCGCTGGTTCATATCGATCGAAAGTCCGATATCGGGCTGTTCGCAGACCTGCGCGACAAGGCGCCGTTCCTGACCGATCGCGCGCAGGTGAACTGGGGTGGGCTGAGCCAGGTCGACGTGGTCCTGCTCCTCCTGCGCGCCGCACTCCGCGATCCGACGACCACGCACTTCTACCTTATGAGCGGCCAGTGCTATCCGGTGAAGAGCGACGACCAGATCCGCGACCGGATTGCGAGTTTCCCAGTCGGTTCGGCCAACCTGATGGAGCTGACCGCCATGCCGGTCAGCCACAAACCGCTGGAACGCTACACCAGGCGTTGGCTCCACGACGTTCAGAATCCGATCACGTGGCAGATCCTGAGCCGGCTGTTCCCCCGCCTGCCGGACAAACCCCTGAGCAAGCTGCGCGGCATCGCCTTGCACGGCGGCGGTGCATGGTGGCTGTTCGAGCGCCAGACCGTGGAGAAGATGCTGCAGTTCCTCGATGAAAACCCGTGGTACTGGCGTCTGTTCAGATATACGGACTGCCCCGACGAGATGCTCCTGCACTCGCTGGTCGCGCCGCTCGGGGTCACGATCGGCGCGACGTCGCCGACCGCCGACACATGGATCCAGGGCAAGGCGCATCCGGAAACCGTGACCCAAGCCATGCATCAGGCGTTCGTCGACGGGCCGGCGCTGTTCGGCCGCAAATACATCGATTTTCACCCCGGCCTTAACTTAGGTTAGTCTACGAACGAACCTCTGCAAAACGGTCGCAAGCGTTTCAGTCCATTCATTCATTTTCAACGGCGCGGTCTGTAAGACGCTACAAGACCTGAGGGATGTGGTTGATGCGGTTGTCGGTATTGCTAAGCGCCTATAACGACGCGCCCTATGTGGAACGCGCCGTGACCAGCGTGTTGCGGCAAACCTACGCCGATTTCGAATTCATCATTATCAACGACGGGTCGACCGATGGCTCGACCGAAATCCTGCGCCGGCTTGCGAACGCCGATCGTCGTATCGTCCTGGTCGAGCAGGAAAACCGCGGGCTTGTCGCCAGCCTGAACCGCGGCTTTGCAATGGCCAAGGGCGATCTCGTCGCGCGCATGGATGGCGACGACGAATGCCTCCCGCACCGGTTCGCGACGCAACTCGCCTTTTTCGATGCGCATCCCGACTACGGCGTCGTCGGATGCCAGCAGCTCAACGTCGACATCCACGGCAAGACCATCCGGCTGATCGACGATTATCCGCGCGATTTCGAGACGTTCGTGGCCGCGATGGAGTTCAAGCCGATCATGAGCCATCCCGGCTCGATGATCTCGCGCGCCGCGTTCGAGACGGTCGGCGGCTACCGCGCGATGTACCGTCACTGCGAGGATTACGACCTCTGGCTGCGGCTGTCGCAAATCACCAAATTATGCAGCGTCGACGATGTGCTGCTCCGCTACTGCGTCAACGACGGACAGGTCACGATCCAGCATCTTCTTCATACTGCCGTTGGCGCCACCGTCGCATGGGAAGCCTATCTTCAGTACAGCAACGGCCGGGCCGATCCGACATCCGGCCTGTCGGCGTTGCCGGATGTCGAGCACCTGGACGAACTCGACGCCATCTTCGACGAGCCAGGCATCGCGCGCCGGGTTCGCGCGCGGGTGGCGCCGAAATTGCTCTATTCGTTGCCCGCGTTGAAATCGGGCGGCGTGAAACTGGTCGGCGAGTACGTAGCCGAAGGCGGCGAGCGCAGGCCTGCAACACGCGCGGTCGGGCGGCTGCTTCGTCACGGCCAGTTGCGGGGGGCAGGACAGCTGGCGGCCAGTCTATGTCGATCCTATCTCATGCCGAGAGGCTAGCCGATGGCGGTGCGTAAAGCCGCGATGTGGTCGGTCAGTGGCCAGTGGCTCGTCTTCGCGTTCAACTTCGCCGTCAGCGTCTATCTGGCGCGCTACCTGCTGCCGCCATCGGCGTTCGGCACGTTCTCGGTCGGCTTCGCAGCGGCGGGCGTGATCTCCAACCTGCAGGATTTCGGGCTTAACCGGTATCTCGTCCGGACCGAGGAATTGACGGAGCAGGTGCTCGACACCTGCACCACCATCACGCTGTGCGTGGGCGCGGCGATCTGTGCCGTGATCGCGGCGCTGAGCTTGCCGATGGCGTGGTATTATTCCAATGCCCAGCTGATCCCGATCATGCTGCTGATCGCCGCGGCCTTCCTGCTGCTGCCGTTCAACACCGTGCCGATCGCGTTGCTGCAGCGCGCGGTCGACTTCAAGACCTTGTCGTTCATCAACATGGCGGCGGCGGCGGCGAACGCGCTCGTATCGGCGAGTTTTGCGTTGCTCGGTTACGGCCCCGTGTCGCTGGCACTGGGTTTCCTCGCGCAACAGATCGCGCGCGCGACGATGGCGCAACTGCTCGGGCCGCGGAAGGTCCGCTTCCACCTCAGTTTTGCGGGCGCCCGGCCGATCGTCTCGTTCGGCTCGGGGACGACCGTGCTCGCGGTCAGCGGTGCGATCGGAACGCGGTCTCCCGATCTGATCATCGGCAATGTGCTCGGCATGCACGCGGTCGGTCTGTTCGGGCGCGCGGCGGGCATGGTCGACGGCCTGCGCATGCTGCTCAATGGCGGTCTGGCCGCGGTGTTCTTCAGCCATTTCGCGCAGCTGATCCGGACGAAGCGTACACTCGACCAGCCGTACCGGGACCTGGTGGGCTGCTACACGAGCGTGATGTGGCCCGCGATGCTGCTGCTATCGCTGTTGTCCGCACCGATCGTCACCATGATCTACGGCAAAGGCTGGGGGGAAGCCGCGCTGGCGCTTCGCTGGGTGGCGTTGAGCGAGCTGATCTTCTTCGCACTGCCGCTTCATACCGAAGTGCCCCTGATGTCGGGCCATCTGCGGCAACTGCTGATCCGCAACCTGATGGACACCGCCGCAGCGCTGATCTGCCTCGCGTGCCTCGTGCGGTTCGGGCTGGAGGCCGCTGCGATCGCGCGGCTCGTCTATGCGGGTATCTGGTACGCGATCTATATTGGCCTGATCCAGCGGATCGTGGGCTTTTCGGCGCGCGCGCTGCTCTCGATCTACGCCAAGAGCGCGACGAGCACACTGGCGGCCTGTCTGCCGTTACTCCTGCTGGTACGCGACGGCCAGATCCTGTCGATCAGGATGGCGATCTCGGCCGTGCTGGGCGCCGTGCTTTGGGTCGTGGCGCTGGCGGTGCTCGATCACCCCACCTGGCGCGAAATCCGCCGCGCCGCGGGTGGTGTAAAACTGTCGCTGTCGCGCGAGGCGCGAACCTGATCCCGCCCGTACCTGCCGAAGATCGGTTTGATTGCACCCGACGATGGGATATACCAGCACGAGTAGCCCCTGAGACCGTCCATTCGTCGTGCCCGATAGCCCCGCCGTTCCTCCAGCCGAAGACACGCCTCCGAACCATGTGGTGCGTGCACGACGTACCAGCGTCATGCTGATGGCGGTGATCGAGCAGTTCGGCGGGAAGGCGGAGACCAGGCACCGCGTACGCGATCTCTCCGTCGGCGGCATACGGATCGACAATGCCGCCAGCTTGCGTCCCGGTGCGACGGTTTTGATTTCGGTCGGCGCGCTTCAAGCCATCGGCGCTACGGTCCAGTGGGTCCGCAACGGGTTCGCAGGCATTGCCTTTGCCGAGCAGATCGACCCGGTCGAGGCTCACAAGAAGGCCGCAATCGCACCGAGCGCCCCTGCGAAATCGGTAAAGATCGACGCGCCGAGAACGATTCCAGCGCCGACGGCAGGATGGATCGACGAACTTCGAAGCCCATACCGAAAGCTCTGATTTCGACCGACGTGGATTAGGAACAAATCCTCGACCAAACCGATACGGGCGTTAGGGTACGCCCATGACCCCGCCATCCAGAGCTTTCCTCGGCGAGCTAATCTCCGAGGCGGTCGCGATCTGTATCGTGATGACCTTCGGCCTGTCGGTCGCGGCCATGTACACGCTGTACGATCCCAGCCCGTACAAGACCGCCTATTGGGGCGTGTGCATCACCTGGGGCATGGCGGTGTCGATCTCGATCTACGTTACCGGGGCGGTGTCCGGAACGCATGCCAATCCGGGCGTGACGCTGGCGCTTGCCTTGTACCGCGGATTCCCGTGGAAGAAGGTGCTGCCCTATTGGTGCGCGCAACTCATCGGAGCGTTCATCGGCGCGGCGATCGTCTACGCACTGTATTACAACGTCATCGATCACTTCAACGCGACGCAGCATCTGACGCGCGCGGGCGGCGGTGGCGCAGGCGTGTTCTTCACCGCGCCGGGCCTAGCAGTGACGACGATGAAGGGGTTCGTCGACGAGATCATTCTCACCGCGATCCTGATCTTTGGGATCTTCGCGATCACCGACGAGTTCAACACCATGGCCCCGCAGGCGAATTTCGGGGCCATAGTGATCGGCCTGCTGGTTGCGGTGATCGGTGCGTCGATGGGGTATCTTGAAGGTTGGGCGATCAATCCAGCGCGCGATCTCGGACCTCGCACCTTCGCGTGGCTGATGGGGTGGGACCGATCCGCGTTTCCCGGCGTCGGTGGATATTGGTGGGCGCCGATCGCGGGTCCGCTGATCGGAGCGGTCATCGGCGGTGGCTTGCAGCATCTGCTGATCCGTCCCTTCCTGCCGCGCGACAAGCCGCTCGCGGGCCCGCAGTAATTCGAGGAGTGTAAGGCGTGACCGACACCATCATCCTGGCGATCGACCAGGGCACAACCTCGACGCGGAGCATGACGTTCGGCACCGACGGCGTCCCCCGCCAGACCGTCCGCCGCGAATTCGCCCAGCATTATCCGCAATCGGGCTGGGTCGAGCATGACGCCGAAGATATCTGGCGCGACACCGTCGAGACGCTGAAGGAAGCGGCCGAAGCGGATGGCGGCAAGGTCGCGGCGATCGGCATCACCAACCAGCGCGAGACCGTGGTGGTGTGGGACCGCAAGACCGGCAAACCCGTCCACAACGCGATCGTCTGGCAGGATCGACGCACGGCAAAGCTTTGCGCGCAACTGAAGGCGGACGGCAACGAAACCCTGGTACGCGAGCGTACAGGGTTGATCCTCGATCCCTATTTCTCGGGCACCAAGCTCAAATGGATTCTCGACAATGTCGACGGCGTTCGTGCCCGTGCCGACAAGGGCGAGCTTGCGTTCGGGACGATCGACAGCTTTCTCCTCTGGCGGCTGACCGGTGGCGAGGTCCACGCAACCGACGCATCGAACGCCTCCCGCACGTTGCTGTTCGACATTCACAAGGGCGCGTGGGACCCGGACATGCTGCGGATGCTCGACATTCCCGAAAGCCTGCTGCCCGAGGTCAAGAACAACAGCACGATCTTTGGCGAGACCACCTCCGACCTGCTCGGCAAGGCGGTGCCGATCGGCGGCATGGCGGGCGATCAGCAGGCGGCGGTGGTCGGTCAGGCGTGCTTCCAGCGCGGCGACGCCAAGTCGACCTACGGCACCGGCTGTTTCGTCCTCCTCAACACCGGCAAGGAAGCGGTGACCAGCAAGAACGGCATGCTGACGACGATCGCCTATCAACTCGACGGCGAGATCACCTATGCGCTGGAGGGCTCGATCTTCGTTGCGGGCGCGGCGGTGAAGTGGCTGCGCGACGGGCTCGGCCTGATCAACCGCGCGGCCGACACCAACGACATGGCGACCAAGCTCGACGGCAATGGCGGCGTCTACATGGTGCCCGCGTTCGTCGGCCTCGGCGCGCCGCATTGGGACCCCGATGCGCGCGCGAGCATTACCGGGCTCACCTTCGCCGCAACCGGATCGCACATCGCCCGCGCCGCGCTGGAGTCGGTCGCCTACCAGACCGCTGACCTGATGAACGCGATGGCCGCCGACGGCGCGCGCGATGCCCGCCAGATCCGCGTCGACGGGGGCATGGCGGCGAACGACTGGTTCTGCCAGTTCCTAGCCGACATGCTCGACACCGACGTCGTCCGGCCTGCCAACATCGAGACGACGGCGGCGGGCGCGGCCTTCCTAGCCGGCATGGCGGTGGGCATCTGGAACGGCCCCGACGACATCGCCGCAGCCTGGAAGGAAGACCGGATTTTCGCACCGAAGATGAAGGGCGACGAGCGAACCGCACTGATGGCCGGCTGGCAGGAAGCCGTCGATCGAACGAGCTCGAGGACGACATCATGAGCGACGCAACAACCCGGCCTAACATCGACGTCGACCTGCTCGTCATCGGCGGCGGCGTGAACGGCACCGGGATCGCGCGCGATGCCGCCGGCCGCGGCCTCACCGTAATGCTGGTAGAGCGCGACGACCTCGCCTCGCACACCTCGTCGTCGAGCACCAAGCTGATCCATGGCGGTCTGCGCTACCTGGAATATTACGAGTTCCGGCTGGTCCGCGAAGCGCTTGCCGAGCGTGAGAAGCTGATCGACGTCGCGCCAAACCTGATCCGCCCGATGCGGTTCGTGATGCCGCTCGCCGCCGGGATGCGTCCGGCCTGGCTGATCCGGCTCGGCCTGTTCCTCTATGATCATATCGGCGGCCGCACCCGCCTGCCCAAGTCGATCGGCGTACGGCTCGACAAGACCAAATGGGGCGCCGGCCTGAAACCGATCCGCCACGGCTTCGTCTATTCGGACGGCTGGGTCGACGACGCGCGCCTGGTGGTCCTGAACGCGCTCGACGCCGCCGAACGCGGGGCGCAGATCCGCACCCACACCAGCTTCGAAGGCGCCCGCCGGGAGAAGGATCACTGGGTCGCGACGCTCGGCGACGGCAGCACGGTTTCCGCGCGGGCGATCGCGAACACGTCCGGCCCTTGGGTGAGCAAGGTGCTCGCGGAGATGCCCCAGGCGAACGCCGAGCGTCCGCCCCGCCTCGTCAAGGGCAGCCACATCATCGTGACCAAGCTGTTCGAGGGCGAACACGCCTACATCCTTCAGAACCCCGACAAGCGGATCATCTTCGCGATCCCCTATGAGGACGACTTCACGCTGATCGGCACCACCGACAAGCCCTATGAAGGCGACCCGTCGCATCCGACGATCGATCCCGACGAAACCGAGTATCTGTGCGACAGCGTCAACCGATATTTCACGCGACAGATCGGCGCCGGCGATGTGGTCGGCAGCTATTCCGGCGTCCGCCCGCTGTTCGACGACGGCAACGAAAACGCCTCGGAGATCACGCGCGATTACGTCCTGCGCCTGGGGACCAGTGAAGCTCCGCAGATCCTGTCTGCTTTCGGCGGCAAGATCACGACGTATCGCCGGCTGTCCGAACACGCACTCGAAGACCTCGCACCGTTCCTCCCCAAGATGGCAAAACCGTGGACCGCGGGCGTTCCCCTGCCCGGCGGCGATCTCCCGAACAGCGATTTCGCCACGTTCCTCAAAACCGTACGCGCCCGCTGGCCGTTCCTCGACGAGGTAAACGCGCTCCGCATGGCGCGCGCTTACGGGACCCGGATCGAGCGCGTGCTCGGTAACGCGACGAGCCTCGACGACATCGGGCATGGACTTTCCAAGCGCGAAATCGACTATCTGGTCGACGAGGAGTGGGCGCGCACCGCGGAAGACATCCTGTGGCGGCGGACCAAGCTCGGCCTACACGGCGGGGAGCGGCTCAAGGCGGCAGTCGAGGCGTATCTCGCGGGACGGACTGACGCTCGTTAGACACGGACGGGCCCTGCCCCTACCGTGCCGAAGTCGCGTGAGGCGTGGTCTGTCCAGATCGAACTTGGGATTCACAGCCCGGTTCGGCGAGGTCGTCGCCGAACCGGGCTGTGAAATAGCATCTATCAACCGGCGTTCCGGCTCCGAAGCCGGCCGACTAGCGGCGCGACGACGGCCGCGAGGATGGCGATCCCTGCCGCTACGTACCCGACGCTCCCCAGACCGAGATGCTGGATCACCGAACCGCCGATGATCGCGCCCAGGCCGATGCCGGCATTGGCCATCGACACGTTGAGCGTACCCGCCAGTGCCTGCGCGTGGCTTGCGGACTGCATCACACGTACCTGACAGATCGGATACAGCGCCGTGTTGGCGATGCCCCAGATCGCCAGCGCGACCATCAGCCAGGCATGCGATCCGGCGACCAGGGTCGTCGCGGCCATGCCGATCGCGAGCACCAGCGACGTGATACCCGTCACCATCAGCGGCCCGCGTCCGACAAACTGGCCGCCAAGCCAGTTCCCCGCCAGACCAACGATCCCGAAGCCCATCAACCACCAGCCGACCTGGCCCGCGGGGATATGCGCGATCTGTTCGAGCGTGTCGGCGAGGTAGGTGTAGGCGGTGAACATCGCGGTAAAGACGATCACCGACAGCACCACGTTGCCCAGGAAATACGGATCCTTCAGGATGCGTGCCTGTTCGGCGAGCTTGACCCGCGCGGGCCGGGCCAGCGTCGGCATCACGACGAGCAGCAGGACCGCCATTACCAGCGACAGTCCGGACAGGCCCCAGAACGTCCCGCGCCAGCCGAATGCGGTCGACGCGAGCGTACCGAGCGGAATACCGAGTACCATCGCGCCGGAAATGCCGAGATAGACATTGGCGACGGCCTTGCCCGCTTTCTCAGGCCCCGCGAGTTCGCCGGCCGTCTCGCTTGCAGTGCCCCAGAACACGGGCAGCGCGAGCGCCGGCAGGAACCGTGCGAAGCCCAGCACCCAGATGTCCGGCGCCGCAGCGGCCAGCGCGTTCGCCCCGGCAAAGATCACCAGGATCACCACGAACAGCCGCTTGCGCTCGAAATGCGACAGCATCGCCGTCAGGAACGGTCCCGCCAGCATGACGGTGAACGCGAACAACGTCACGAGCTGTCCGGCAACCGTGATTCGAGATGCCAAGGTCGCGCGACAGGCTCGGCAACAGGCCGACGATGATGAACTCGGTCGTGACGATCACGAACGCCGAGATCGCGAGCAGCAGGACCGCCAAGCTATTGCCAGGGGACTTGGTCCCAAGCGGCTCGGCGTGGAGGGTACGGACGGACGACATAGTGATAACTCCTGTAATGCGCCCTCCTTACGTGCGACCAAAAGAGTATGCCTGCGGCATTAATTCGCTTGTTGCAGGACATAAGTTCCATAATGATGAGGATATGATCCCGTCAGAGCGACTCAAGGGTATCGAAGCCTTTGTCACGACTGCCGACGCCGGCAGCTTTACCGCGGCTGGCATTCGGCTGAACCTGACCAATTCCGCGGTCAGCAAGAGCGTGGCGCGGCTGGAAGCGCGCCTGGGCAGCCGATTGTTCGAGCGCACGACACGCCGCCTCACGCTGACCGATGTCGGTGCCGCATTCTACGAAACCTGCGTCCGCGTGCTGGGCGATCTCGCCGATGCCGAAGCGGTATTGGCGGCGCATCGCTCCGAAATCGTCGGCCGGCTGAAGGTCGACGTGCCGATCGCGTTCGGCCGGATGCAGGTATTACCACTGCTGCTCGCGTTCGCCGGGCGGCATCCCGCCGTGCGCGCGAGCATCACCTTTACCGACCGTAAAGTCGACATCGTCGAAGAGGGCATCGATGTCGCCGTCCGTATCGGCACGTCGGAAACACAGGCGGCCAACCTTGGACACCGCCTGCTGGGCAGCGAACGCGTGATCTTCTGCGCGGCGCCCGCCTATCTCGATCGACGCGGGACGCCAGGATCGGCCGACGATCTCGGGGCGTTCGACTGCATCCTCTATGGCCGCGCCGATGGCAGTACGAACGGCTGGCGGTTCGCCGACGACACCGGCCATATCGAGGAGAGGACGATGGAGGCGCGCATCGTGCTTGGAAGCGCCGAGGCGCAGGTCGGCGCAGTCAAGGCGGGGTTTGGGATCGCGCAACTCGCCACGTGGCTCATCAAGGACGAACTCGACCGCGGCGAGGTTGTCGAGATCCTTCCGCAACTCGCTACTACCGGGTTACCGCTGCATCTGGTCTGGCCGAGAAACCGGCAGCTGAGCCCAAAGGTCGACGCACTGCTCGAATGCCTGACGCGTGGTCTGCTGATCGACTGATCGATCAGCCAGCATGTCGCACTCGCAGGCTCTAGTTGCCGTTCGCGAGCGGCGCGTGCGTCATCTGCGGAAGCACGTGCCGCGCGAACAGGTCGGCCTCCGCGGCGTGGGGATAGCCCGAGAGGATGAACGCCTCGATCCCCATGTCCTGGTACATGGCGAGCTTGGCGAGTACCTGGTCGGGATCGCCGACGATCGCCGCGCCGCAGCCCGAGCGCGCGCGCCCGATGCCGGTCCACAGATTCTCTTCCGCGTACCCATCAGCCGATGCGCTTTCGCGCAGCGCGGCTTGCGCTGCGACGCCGGCAGACCCCGAATCCAGGGACTTCGCACGGATCGCCGCGCCCTGCTCGGCATCGAGCTTCGAGAGCAGGCGGTCGGCGTACACCCGCGCCTCGTCTTCGGTCTCGCGGACGATGACGTGCGCCCTATAACCGAAGCGCAGCGTGCGACCATGACGGGCGGCACGCGCGGTCATGTCGGCGATGATCTCGGCGACCTTTTCGCGCGTATCGGGCCACATCAGATAGACGTCGCATTCCTTGGCCGCTGCCTCGCGCGCGTCCGGTGACAGCCCGCCGAAATACAGCAGAGGCGCCTTGCCCGAGACGGTCCCGATCCGCGGGGGATCGAGCTTCAGTTTCCAGAACTCGCCGTCATGATCGAGCGCCTCGCCGTTCAGCAGCGTCTTGAGGATCCGCATCAGCTCGACCGTGCGGGCATAGCGCGGGCCGGAGGCGAGCGTCTCGCCGGGCATATCCGACGAGATGATGTTGATGTTCAGCCGTCCGCCGAGCATCCGGTCGATCGTCGCGATCTGGCGCGCGAGTTGCGGCGGCCAGCTTTCGCCGACGCGTACCGCCATCAACAGCGCCAGCCGCCGGAGCATCGGTGCGATCGCCGCGGCGAACGCGGTCGTGTCGAGCCCCAGCGCATAGCCCGAGGGCAGCAGGATGTTGTCGTAGCCGCCGGTCTCCGCCTGGAGGACGATGTCGCGGCAATGCTCCCAGCTCGATTGCAGCCGGGGATCGGGCACGCCGAGAAACTCGTAATCGTCGTCGCACAGCGCCGAGAACCAGCTGACTTCGCAGGATTTTATCATGGCAACGCCTCGCCGCGCGCCGCGATCAGCACATCGTACCAGTCCTGCCGGGTCCAAGTGATTGCAAACGCCTGCGCGAGTTCGGCGATGCGCGCGGCGTTCTGCGTGCCGACGATCGGGATCGCCCGCACCGGATGCGCCATGATCCAGCTATACGCGGTCGCTGCCCGGCTCGCGCCCGTCTCGGCCGCCTTGCGATCGAGCGCCGCCGCGACCGCTGCGCTGCGCGCGTCGGCGGGCACGCCGAGCCGGCCACCGCCGAGCGGAGACCAGGCGAGCACCGCCATGTCGCGCTCCATCGCCTGGTCGAACAGCCCGTTCTCGAGCGGTTCGAGGTGGAGCGGCGAGAATTCGGGCTGATGGCTGACGAGCGGGATGGTCAGGAACGACGCCAGCGCCTGCGCCTGTGCGGGCGTGTAGTTCGACACGCCCACCGCGCGCGCTTTGCCCGCCGTCACTGCATCCTCGAGCGCACGCGCCGCTTCCTGCGGGTGCGTCAGGATGTCCGGGCGATGGATCTGGTAAAGATCGATCTGCTCGACCCCGAGCCGCGCCAGCGAGGCGTCGAGCGCCTTCGCCAGATAGGCCGGGCTCGAATCATACGGCAGCGGCGGGAGGATGCCGCCCTTGGTCGAGAGGATCATCCGCTCGCGCAGACCGGGCGAGTCTGCGAAGATGCGCCCGAGCAACACTTCCGCGTCGCCGAACCCGCCTGTGCCGTCGAAACCATAGATATCGGCGGTGTCGAACAAAGTGACACCCGCATCGAACGCCGCCTCGATCAGCACGCGTCCTTCGGCGACGCCCACTCCGGCGAACCGCCACATGCCCCAGGCTATCGGGCTGACAAGGATTCCGCTCTTGCCGAGCGGAATGGCTTTGGGTGTAGGATCAAGCTGCGACATCGCTGTCACGAATAGGGGTAATACGCTTGGTCGAGCAAGTACGTTATGGGCTGGTCGGAACCGGCATGATGGGGGTCGAGCATCTCCAGAACCTTGCAGTCACCCCCGGCGCGGTCGTCACCGCGATCGCCGATCCGGTGAGCACGTCTCTTGGCTGGGCCCGCGATGCGCTGGGTGCGCGCGGCGATGGCGTACAGGAATTTGCCGATGCGACGGCGCTTGCCCGCAGTGGGCTGGTCGATGCGGTGATCGTCGCTAGCCCTAATTACACGCACCGCGCTGTGCTGGCGCCGCTGTTCGATGCGGACGTGGCGATCCTCTGCGAAAAGCCGCTGGCGACGACGCTGGAGGATGCACGCTGGGTCGTCGACCGCGCCGCGCAGATGACGCGACCGTTTTGGACCGCGATGGAATATCGCTACATGCCGCCCGCCGCGGCGTTCATCGAACAAGTGCATGGCGGCCGGATCGGGCGCCTACGGATGCTGTCGATCCGCGAACACCGCTTCCCGTTCCTGCCCAAGGTCGGCGACTGGAATCGCTTCAGCCGCAACACCGGCGGGACGATGGTCGAGAAATGCTGCCACTTCTTCGATCTGATGCGGCTGATCGTACAGTCGGAACCGGTCCGCGTGTATTGTTCGGGCGCGATGGACGTGAACCATGTCGACGAGCGCTATGACGGCGAGCGGCCCGACATCATCGACAACAGCTACACGACGGTCGATTTCGCCAACGGCGTGCGCGCGATGCTCGACCTGTCGATGTTCGCGGACGGCGCCGAGAACCAGGAGGAAATCACCGCGGTCGGCGACGCTGCGCGGCTCGACGTGCTGATCCCCGAGGGCGCGCTGGTGTTCAGCCCGCGCACTGGCTTCCTCAACCCGAAACAGGTCGAGCGCCAAGTGATCGAGGTTGACCAAACCGCGTTAGACGTCGGCAGCCATCATGGCTCGACTTTCTATCAGCACCAGAAGTTCATTGCCGCGGTGCGTGGCGAAATCGCCGTGGAGGTTAGCGCGCGCGACGGGCTCATGGCGGTCGCGATCGGTACCGCCGCCGAGATCAGCGCGCGGACGAAGCGCGTGGTGGAGATGGCCGAACTGGGGTTCTGAATGAAGCCATACTTTGCACGCCCCAAGGCGAAATCATGTATGACAGCGCGGGACACTGTTTAACCTACCATTGAAGTAGGGATTGTGGAGGGGACGCGCATGAAAACGCATTGGTTGTTGACGGGAGTGGCCATGGCCGCAGGGCTGGGCGCACCGGCATGGGCGCAGGATGCAGCACAACCGCAGGCCGCCGCCCCGAGCCCGCCCGATGCGTCCGTGCCGGGTGAAATCGTCGTCACCGCGCAGAAACGCTCGGAGCGTCTCCAGGACGTGCCGGTCGCGGTGTCGGTGATCTCCGGCGCGCAAATCGCCGCGCAGGGTGCGGTGAACCTGGAAGGCGCGCAGTATCTCGTGCCGACGCTCAACTTCCGCAAATCGGGCACGACGATCAACCAGTCGCTGTTCCTGCGCGGGGTCGGCACCTCGACCTTCTCGGTCGCGGGCGAGCCATCGATCTCCACCGTCGTCGACGGCGTGGTCTACAGCCGCGCCGGCGAAGCGTTCAGCGACCTGATCGACATCGACCGGATCGAAGTGCTGCGTGGTCCGCAGGGCACGCTGTTCGGCAAGAACACGAGCGCCGGCGTCATCAACATCGTCACCCAGCGTCCCGGCAACGTATTCGCCGGCTCGGTCGAGGGCTCGTTCTTCACCGGCAACGGCAATGAATATCGCACGCGCGCTGCGCTCGACATTCCGGTGAGCGAGACGATCAAGAGCCGCTTCACCGGCTTCTACGGCAATTACGCGGGCAACATCCGCAACGTCGCGCACGATAACCGGCGCGTGAACGGGTACGAGCATTATGGCTTTCGCGGCATGGTGGTCGCCGACGCCACGCCCGACCTGACCTTCACGCTGATCGGCGACTATCGCCGGAGCAACGACGATTGCTGCGCCGAGGTCATCGGCACCACGCCGACCACCGGCCTTACCGCGAGCGTCCTGCCCGATCGCAACGGCAACAAGTCCCGCACCGTCAACCAGGACCTGATCACGCATACCGACGAGAAGAGCTGGGGCGTCTCGCTGCAGGCCGACGCGACGCTCGGCACGCAGACGGTGACGTACATCGGCTCCTACCGTGAGTACGACAATACCGAGATCCGCGACGGCGACTGGCTGCCGACCGCCTATGTCGGCGCCAACCAGCTTCATGATTTCGGGCCGCAGGTCAGCAACACCTTCACGCAGGAAGTCCGGATCGCCTCGCCGTCGAACCAGTTCTTCAGCTACGTCGTCGGTGCATTTTACTCGCGCGCGGAAACCGAACGGACGTTCCGCCGCGACGACGTCGTCTGCACCGCCACGCCGACGCCGACCGTGCTCACCCCCTGCTCGACCGCGGGCCCGACGGTGACCCGGCCGACCGGCACCGCAGTGTTCGGCTCGACCTTCAAGAACCTCGCCTTTTTCGGACAGGGCGTCTTCAACCTGACCGATCGGTTCCGCGCGATTGCCGGCGTCCGCTACACCAGCGACCAGCTCGACGTCTTCCACAGCCGCGTCACCCCGCTCGCGGGACCAGGTATCAACCCGAGCTTCGGCCCGTTCGCCGGTAAGACCACCAACACCAACTGGTCAGGCAAGGGCGGGCTGCAATTCGACCTGGCACCGCAATCGACCGCCTACGCGACCTATTCGCGCGGCTATAAGGGGCCGGCGTTCAACATCTTCTACAATCTCGGCGCGACCGGCACCAACGTGATCGATCCGGAGACCGCGGACAGCTATGAAATCGGCCTGAAGAACACGCTGTTCGGTGGCAAGCTGGTGATCAACCTCGCCGCCTATTACGCCAAATATCACAATTTCCAGGCGAACAACCCGGATGTCGTCGCGGGTGTGCTCGTCACCCGCTTCACCAATGCGGGCGACATCTCGACCCGTGGCGGCGAGCTAGACCTGATCTACCGTCCGGTCCGCGACCTCAACATCTTGGGCGGGCTCGCCTATACCGACGCGCATGTCGACCAGTTCAATATCCCGACCAACGGCTCGACCACAGGCGTCGTACCCGCGGGTACGCAGCTTGGCTATGCGCCGCGGTGGAAGGGTTCGCTCGGCGGCGACTACCGCATCCGCACCGGCAGCAGCATCGACTTCACGGTCGGCGCACAAGGCTCCTACCAGTCCAGCCAGATCTCGCAGTTCGACGCGAGCGCCGCGATCCGCGACGCGACGACGATCCAGGCATACGGCCTGCTCGATCTCTCCGCCGGCATCGTCGATGCGAAGGATGCCTTCAGGGTCGTGCTCCAGGTGAAGAACGTGCTCGACACCAGCTTTGCCTCGGCGATCACCAGCGGCGGGCCCGGTGGCGCCTTTCGTTACATCATCCCGCGCGAGGCGGATCGCTACGCCGGCATCACCGCAAGGCTGAACTTTTGACGGAAACGGTACAAAACCCCTCCCCCACCGCCTCCCCGGTCCAGTCGAAAGCGCGCTGGGTGGTCGTCGCCCTCGTGTTCTTCGCGATCATGCTGAACTATGTCGACCGGCAGATCCTGGCGTTGCTGAAGCCGACGCTGGAACAGGAGTTCGCCTGGTCGGACCAGGATTACGGCAACATGGCGTCGGCGTTCCAGTTCGCCGCCGCGGTGGCGTTCCTCGGGACCGGCTGGTTCATCGACCGGGTCGGCCTCCGGATCGGCTTCGCGGCTGGCGTCTTCGTATGGAGCCTCGCCGGCATGGCGCACGCCTTCGTGTCGGGCGTGAGCGGGTTCATCGGCGCGCGCGTCGTGCTTGGCGCGGCGGAGTCGATCGGCACCCCCGCCGCGGTCAAGTCTGCCGCGACCTATTTCGGGCCCAAGGACCGCTCGATCGCGCTGGGGATCGGCAACACCGCGCCCAATGTCGGCGCGGTCATAACCCCGCTGGTCATCCCAGCGCTGGCGATTGCGTTCGGCTGGCGCGCGGCGTTCCTCGTCGCCGGCGGCCTCGGGCTAGTGTGGGTCGTCGCATGGTTCGCGTTCAAGATGCCCGCCGCCATCGCCGAGACCGGTGGCCCCGCGCCGATCCGCTGGATCGACCTGTTCAAGGACCGCCGGACGCTCGCCATCGCGGTCGCCAAGGTGCTGTCCGATCAGGTCTGGTTCTTCATGCTGTCGTGGCTGCCCGATCTGTTCCACCGGTTGTTCGGACTGCCGCAGGGGCAGGTCGGGCTCCCCGTCGCGCTCGTCTATGCGCTCGCGGCGTGCGGAGCGCTTACCGGCGGCTGGTTGCCGACCCGGCTGATGGCGCGCGGCTGGAGCCTCGACCGTGCGCGCAAGTCCACGCTATTGCTCTATGCGCTGCTGATCCTGCCGGTGCCGATCGTGCTGTCGCTGCAAAGCCCATGGACCGCCGCGCTGGTGCTTGGCCTGGGGCTGTTCGCGCATCAGGGGTTTTCGACCAACGTCTTTGCCCTGACCACCGACGTCATGCCTGCGCGCTCGGTCGGGTCGACGATCGGGATCGCCGCGTTCTGTGGCAACATGGGTTCGATCGGCATGATCCAGCTTTCCGCCTGGTCGCTAGGCCACGGCTTTGGCTACGCGCCGATGCTGGCGATCTGTGCCTGCAGCTACCTGCTGGCGCTGGGGTTCATCCAATTGCTCATCCCGCGGATCGAACCGGCCCGGTAGAGCCGCGGCGGATCAGTTCGAACGGGACTTCGATCCGCTTCGCCTCGAACTCCGCGGCGAGAAGCAGGTCGGCGGCCTTGTAGCCAAGCGTCCGCGTCGGCTGGCGGATCGTCGTCAGCGCGGGCCAGACGAACCGCGATATCGCGTCGTCGCCGAACCCTGCGATCGACACGTCGGCCGGTACCGCCAGCCCGCGCCGGTGCGCCACACTGAGCGCGCCCGCCGCCATGTCGTCGTTCGAGGCGAAGATCGCGGTGGGCGGCTGGCGGAGTGCGAGCAGTGCTTCCGTCGCGTCCGCACCCGATGCGAAGTCATAGTCGCCGGGGCGAACCAAGACGGGATCGAACGCGATGTCGGCCTCGTCGAGCGCAGCGCGATAGCCGGCCAGTCGCTGCGCACTGGTCGCATAGCTCGCATGCCCCGTGATGAAGCCGATGCGACGATGGCCGAGCGCCAGCAGATGCCGCGCCATCACGGTCGCCGCGCCGACATTGTCGATGAACACCGATGCCGTGAGGTCGAGGTCGGTCCCCGGCGAGACGCGGACGAACCGCACTTGGCGACGCGCCATCAGCGCCAGTACCTCGGGATAGTCGGTCGCGGGCGGCGTCAGGATCAGTCCGTCGACACCCGATCCATCGATCAAGCTTTCGATATCGTCGATCAGCAGGTCCGAATCATGGTCATAGGGCTGCGCGATCATCCGCACGCCGTCGAGCAGACAGCGGTCGCGGATACCGGACTGCATCTCGTACACGTAATACGGGCTCGGATTGTCGCACGCGAGCGCGATCTGGAAGCTGCGATGGCCGGCCAGCGTCCGCGCCGCCATGTTCGGCCGGTATTTGAGCGTCGCGAACGCTGCCGTCACCCGCGCCCGCGTGGCTTCCGACACGCGGGGCTCGTTGTTGAGAACGCGTGAGACGGTCTTGATGGAAACGCCAGCAAGCCGGGAAACGTCATTGATCGTTGGCCGCACGCAATTTCTCCACGGGTCGACGATGGAACGATGCCAACGAAATATGCAGTATGAGGCCTTGGATGAGGCTCTGCCATTTCGTTCGCTTCTTGCTTCAGCCTACCTTGCAAAGTTCACCAGTCACGGATCGCGACGCGGCGGACGTCCTCGTACGGCTTGAAACATAAAGTCGGCAATTGCATTACCGGCTTGGCTTTCAGCCACAGCCGCCATAAAGCGGCTTTGGTCGGCAGACCGCCATGATAGCCGAGATTCGAGAGCCTTAATTGCATGCAGATCATCGTCCGCGATAACAATGTCGACCAAGCCCTTCGTGCGCTGAAGAAAAAGCTTCAGCGTGAAGGCGTGTATCGGGAAATGAAACTTCGCCGGCACTACGAGAAGCCGTCGGAAAAGCGGGCGCGTGAACACGCCGCCGCCGTGAGTCGCGCTCGGAAGGCCGACCGGAAGCGCGCGGAACGAGATAACTGAGCGAAGGCGGAGACGCTCGGCAGGGAAAGAGTACCTCTACCCTGCCGGTATCTCGCGTGTAAGCGATGAAACCGTCGCTTATATACGGCTGTCTTCGATCGTCGTAGGATCGGCATAATAGCTGCGCCGCCGTGCCATCGGTGCGCGTACCTGCAGTCGATGCTTGCCCCAGAAATTCCCAACGCAAAGCGCGATCGTGGCGATTTTTATCGCGGCGATATCGAAGACCGATGACGCCCTCATCTTGCGGGCATTTGTGCATCAACGGCGTCGAGATACGCGCCACGATCGTTTCGTCACCTGCAACTTGGCAACGGGTTGCCCGACCGGACTCTGTCGACGCTGGGCGTCACGACCGCCATCGCCGCGCTGCTGGTGGTAGGGTGTGCCGCCCTCAGCGCGTTGATCGATGGGCACAGCCAGGGCGAATCGTATCGCCGTCTGCGCCGGATGGCGCTGCACGACGGCCTGATCGATTTGCCGAACCGCATGAGCTTCAATGAAAACCTGGGGCGCAGACTCGGACTGAAGGGCGGGCATCCCTGCATGGCGGCCGTCATGCTCGACTTGTCCCGTTTCAAAGCGGTCAACGACACCTATGGTCATCAGGCAGGCGATCAACTGCTGATCGCTCTTTCAGCCCGTTGCTGACGATACGGCGCTCCAACGAATACATTGCGCGGCTTGGCGGCGATGAGTTCGCGTTGATATCCTATGCCGACCCGGCCGAACTGACGGACTTCCTCGATCGATTGCGCGCGACGTTCGTGAAGCCCTTCGAGTTCGAGCGGTTCACCGCGTCGATCGGTGCGAATATCGGCGTAGCGCTCGCCCTGCATGACGGACGCGACGCGGATACGCTTTTGGCAAAAGCCGTCGCGCAGCCTTGCCAATCCCGAGCAGGTCCGCTGGGCGATGCGGCTCGCACCACGTGCGCTTGAGACGGAAACGGCATTCGGTCGAAGCCGACATCCCGTACGTCTAGGCGCGTACGGGATGTCACAAGCTCGCGGTACGGATATTGCACGGTACGATATCGATCGAATCGTGCCCCGCTCTGGGCTCGTCAGACGACGTTGCGCCCGGTGAACAGCTTCACCAGAACGACGATGACCGCGATCACCAGCAGGATATGGATCAGCCCGCCCGCGACATGGAAGGCGAAGCCTGCCAGCCAGAGGATGAGCAGTATGATGGCGATGGTATACAGCATGATTGTGTCCCCTGAGACGTAAAAGGCTCCCGGCCGCCCGATGAAACGAGTGTGTAACCCGGCGTGTTCCGTCAACATTGCTGCCTTGAGCTAACCCCCTCAACCGTCGCGGAATTAAAATCGCGGCGTTGCGCGCGCTGGCCGGTTCTGCTTCGTTGCACGTCATGATCCTCCGCCTTCTCGCCGTCTCCGCGCTTCTGCCGGCCCCCGCCATCGCGCAATCGCTCACGCCTGCGGAGACCGCGCAGATCGACACGTTGGTTGGCGGTGCGCTCGGCGATACCGGCGTACCGTCCGCGTCGATCGCGGTCGTTCGCGGCGGACGGATCGTGTTCGCCAAGGCCTATGGCAAACCTTCCGAAGCAATCGCCATCGCCGACCCGAAACTCCCTTATCAGATCGCCTCGATCTCGAAGCAGTTCACCGCCGCCGCGATCCTGTTGCTCGAAGACGAAGGCGAGCTCAGCCTCGACGACACCGTCTCGAAGTACATCCCCGGCGTGACCGGCGGCGACCGCATCACGATCCGCCAGTTGCTCAGTCACACCTCCGGCCTCCAGGATTACTGGCCGCAGGATTACAGTTTTGCCGCGATGGCCAAGCCCGTCACGCCGCAGCAGATCGTCGATCGCTGGGCAAAGAAGCCGCTCGATTTCCAACCCGGCACGCAGTGGCAATATTCCAACACGGGCTATGTCGTCGCCGGCCTGATCGTCGAGAAGGTGTCGGGCCAGCCGCTCCTGTCCTTCCTCCAACAGCGCATCTTCAAGCCGCTCGACATCCGCGCGCTCGATCAGGACGAGGCGATCGGCAAGGCGTTCCCGCAGGGCTATGGCCGGTTCGCGCTCGGCCCCGTCCGCCCCGAGACACCTAGCGCGGACGGCTGGCTCTACGCCGCCGGCGAACTGTCGATGAGCGCGGAAGACCTAGCCAAATGGGACGTCGCGCGCCTCAACCGCACCACGCTTCCTGCCGACGACTGGGCCGCACAGGAAACGCCGGTGAAACTCGCCGACGGCAGCAGCAACGGCTACGGGCTGGGCGTCTTCACCGGCAGCGCCAACGGTCGTCGCTATGTCGAGCACAGCGGCGAAGCGGTCGGCTTCCTCTCCGAGAACACGGTCTATCCCGACGACAAGGCGGCGATCGTCGTCCTGACTAACAGCTGGTTCAGCGACGCGACCGGGCGCATCTCCGCGGGGGTCGCCAAGATCGTCCTGCCGCCCGCGCCTGCGAACGCCGAGGACACCGCCGCCCTCGCCCGGGCCCGCGCCGTCTACGACCAGCTCCGCACCGGCACGCTCGACCCCAAGCGCCTGACCGAAGACGCCAACTTTTACTTCAAGCCGGTCGCGCTTGCCGACTACAAGACCAGCCTCGGCGCCCTCGGCGAACCGACCGCGTTCGCACAAACCGGCAAGACCCGCTTGCGCGGCGGCTTCGTCAACCGCACCTATCGCATCACCTATCCCGATCGCACGCTCTCGCTCAGCACCTATGCCGAGCCGGGATCGCGCGGCCGATATGAACAACTTCTGGTGGCGCCCGCTTCATGACCGACTTCGCTTCGATGCTCGTACCCGACCGCGGCCAACCTGCGCGGACGATCCACGTCGTCCACCCCGACGCGTATGAAGGCTGGCTCGCCAAGCAACCGACGCGTGTCCGCACGACGATCGCCGCGCATCGCCTCACCGGCAAGCCCGGCGACCGCGCGGTGCTGCCGGGCGAGACTGCGGACGACTGGTCGATGCTGCTGGTCTGCAACGAGGCGGTGACCTCCCCCTGGCGGATCGCCTCGCTCGGTGCGTCGTTGCCTGCGGGATCGTACCGCTTGGCAGACGGTGCGGTCGGCGCAGCCGGGCTCGGCTGGATGCTCGCACAGCATCAGTTCACCCGCTACGTGAAGCCCGACGCGACCGGCCCGCGCGTACTCCTGACCGCCGACGCCGCGCATATCGACGAGACGGTTCGCCTCGCCGAAGCCACCGCGCTGGTCCGCGATCTCGTCAACACGGGCGCGTCCGACATGGGACCCGCCGACCTCGAAGCCGCCGCCGAAATGCTCGCCAAACGCCACGGCGCGACCGTCACGACCACCCGCGGTGACGCGCTCGCGACCGGCTACCCCATGATCCACGCGGTCGGCCAGGCCGCGAGCAAGGACCGGGCGCCGCGGCTGATCGAACTCGAATGGGGCGATCCCTTGCATCCCCGCATCGCGCTGGTCGGCAAGGGCGTCACCTTCGACACCGGCGGGCTCGACATCAAGCCGTCTGCGGGCATGCGGCTGATGAAGAAGGACATGGGCGGCGCGGCGCACGCGTTGGCGCTCGCGAGCCTGGTAATGGCAGCCAAGCTGTCGGTCCGCCTCCATTTGCTGATCCCTGCGGTCGAGAATTCAATCGCCGGCAACGCCTTCCGCCCCGGCGACGTGCTCGCGACGCGCAAGGGCCTGACGGTCGAGAACACCAACACCGATGCGGAAGGCCGCCTCGTGCTCGGCGACGCGCTGACTAAGGCGGGCGAAGGGAATCCCGAGCTGATCCTCGACTTCGCCACGTTGACAGGCGCGGCGCGCGTCGCGCTGGGCCCGGACCTGCCGCCGCTGTTCACCGATGACGAATCGCTCGCCACGGACCTGCTCGCGTCCGGACTCGAGCAGAACGACCAGATGTGGCGCCTGCCGCTGTGGAATGGCTATGACGAGATGCTGAAGTCGGACATCGCCGACATGGTCAACGCGCCCGATGGCGGCTTTGCCGGCGCGATCACCGCTGCGCTGTTCCTCCGCCGGTTCGTGCCGAAGACCGCGGCATGGGCCCATCTCGACGTGTTCGCGTGGCGTCCGTCTGCCAAGCCGGGTCGGCCCAAGGGGGGTGAGGCGTATGCTCTGCGCGCTTCATTCGCCATGTTGGCGAAGCGGTATTCGCGCTAAATAGAGGTAACGCAAACACGCTGTCATCCCCGCGCAGGCGGGGATCCATAACCTCACAGGTCGGTGATCACACCGATACGGTAGCCAGTATGGGTTCCCGCCTTCGCGGGAATGACAGCGGAGGCCGGCTAGGCAGGTTCACCTCGCTGCGAACTGCCCGAACGGCAGCAGCTTGTCCGCCAGCGCCTTCGTCGCATTCGCGTCGCCCGCGCGCAGCGGCACCAGCACCGCTGCCGCTGCCTTCCGCACGAACCCGTCGATTGCGGTCGGCGTCGGCGCCCTGCTCGCGGTCTCGACCAACGCACGCCCCCGCGCGTCGTTTGGATCGAGCTCCAGCCGCAACAACCCCGCAAGTCCGGCAAACATCGCGCGGTTGCCGCCCAACGCCACCGACTTGTCCAGCGCCTCGAACCCAGCCGCCTTCTGCGCACCCGCCACCGCACGCCCGACGAACCGCCCGAGCTTCGCGATCACCCCGACATGCCACGCCCCCAGCGCCGCCTGCGCCTCGGCATTGCGCGGATAGCGTGCGACGAGCGCCTCATATTGTTTCCGCGCGGCGATCGCCTGGCCACGATTGCCGAGCAGTTTTGCGCGATAGCCGTTCGCCATCGCCTGCATGATCGCCGCCTCCTGGTCGTTCGGCGAATGGCTCAGCGCCTGCCCTGCGACCGCCGCCGCCTTGTCGATCCGTGCCAGCGCCACGCCCCGATCACGGTCGACGAAACCGGCCTGGGTCAGCAGTTCACGCGGCGTCTCGGCCCATGCCGGGATCGAGCCGACCACAGCGCACATCGCGATCGAAGCGCCTACGCAACCCGGAACCCACTTGGCCATACAACCTCGCACGAAAGCAGCATCACGCCGATCAACGATCCAATCACCGAAACGGCTCCTCGATGATAAGAGCGCAACGTTTAGCGAGACTTAACAAAGGACAACGACCTCGATCGCGCTCGGGCGCTCAAACCCCCGCCGCGGCCTCGATGATCGGCACGAACTTCTCGGCGGTCAGGCTCGCCCCGCCGACCAGCGCACCGTCGACGTTGGCCGTGGACAGGATCGCCGCCGCATTCGCCCCGGTGACCGATCCGCCGTACAATATGCGCACCCCAGCCGCCGCATCACCGATCAGCATCCGCAACTTGGCGCGCGCAATCGCATGAATCGCCGCGATCTCGTCCAGCGTCGGCGTGCGTCCCGTGCCGATCGCCCAGCGCGGCTCATACGCCAGCGTGAACCAGCTCCCGTCCGCATTGTCCGGCACCGACTTCTCGATCTGCGCTTGCACGACACGCTCGGCCCGGTCCGCATTACGTTCCGCCTCGGTCTCGCCGCAGCACAGGATCACGTGCAACCCCTGCCGCCGCGCCGCCGCGGCCTTGGCCCATGCATCGTGGCTGGTCTCGTGCTGATCCGAACGCCGCTCCGAATGGCCGACGATCGTGAAGCGCGCGCCGACTTCCTTGACCATGGCCGCCGATACGCACCCGGTATGCGCGCCCGAATCCGCCTCGTGCACGTCCTCCGCGCCGATCGCGAGGCTCGGGACACGCTCGGATGCCCCGGCGATCAGCGTGAACGGCACCGCGACCGACACGTCGATTCCCGGTGCATCGCGCGCTGCCGCCGCGATCGCATCGAGTTCGGCGAGCATCGCCCGCGACCCGTTCATCTTCCAGTTTCCGGCTACTAGCTTACGCCGCATCACGATCTCCCGCATGTTCCGCCCAGCGATAGCGACGCGCCCGCCCTGCACAAGCCCGCACGGGACGACACGACCCAAACGACCATGTAAGCGCCCGACTTGAAGAGCCGCCCTTGCCCCCGTAAAGCAACCGCGTTCCAATCCCTGTCGATCGGCTGTCCATGCTCGCTTTCTTTCGCCGCCTTACCCATTCGAAGGTCGGCGTGGTCATCACGTTCATCGTGCTTGGTGTGATCGCGCTCGCGTTCGCGGCGGGCGACATCACCGGGCTCAGCTCGATGACCGGCGGCGCAGGGATCACCGGCGGCGACGTGGCCAAGGTCGGCAAGGCCGAAGTTACCGAGAACGAGCTGAAGACCCAGGCACAGACCCAGCTCGAAGGCTTCCGTCAGGAACAGCCGACGCTCGACATGGCGACCTTCGTCAACCAGGGCGGGCTTGACGGCACGCTCGACCGGATCATGTCCAGCATGGCGCTCGAGCAGTTCGGCCGTGCGCAAGGCATGGTCGTCAGCAAGCGCGCCGTCGACGGCCAGATCGCCAGCATCCCCGCACTGCAGGGCCCGACCGGCAAGTTCGACGAGAATCTCTACCGTCAGATACTCGCCCAGCGGAAGCTGACTGACGCGCAGATCCGCAGCGATATCGTCCGCGACACGTTCGCGCAGCAGCTCACGATCCCCAGCACCGGCGCGACTCAGGTCTCCAGCCAACTCGCGCTGCCTTACGCCTCGCTGCTGCTCGAAAAGCGCACCGGCACGATCGGCTTCATTCCCGCCGCGGTCGTTCCCGCCGGCCCCGCGCCGACCGATGCCGACCTCGCCACATTCTACAAGCGCAACATCGCCCGCTACACCGTGCCCGAGCGCCGTATCGTCCGCTACGCGATCGTCTCGCCCGAGCAGGTCAAGGCGCAGGCCGTGCCGACCGACGCGGAAATCGCCAAGACCTATCAGCAGGATCGCGCACGCTATGCCGCGACCGAAAAGCGCACGATCACGCAGGTCGTCGTCGCCGATCAGGCCGGTGCCGCAGCGATTGCTGCCAAGGTGAAGGGCGGCACCAGCCTCGCTGACGCCGCGCGCGCCGCCGGTCTCGAAGCCTCGACCCAGGCCAAGGTCGAGAAGGCCGCCTATGCCGGCACGACGTCCGCGCTGGTCGCCGACGCCGTGTTCGCCGCCGCCAATGGCGCGGTGATCGGCCCGGTCCGCACGCCGCTTGGCTGGACCGTCGCCAAGGTCGACGCGGTCGAGACCGTCGCCGCACGCTCGCTCGATCAGGTTCGGGGCGAGATCGCCGCCGCACTTGGCATCCAGAAGGCGACCGAAGCGCTGTCGGCGATCCACGACAAGCTCGACGATTCGCTTTCGAAGAACGCCACGTTCGACGAAGTGGTCGCCGACCAGAAGCTCCAGCCCGTCACGACGCCGGCGCTGATCGCAAGCGGCGCCAATCCCGATGACGCCGCGAGCCAGCCCAATCCGGCGATCGCGCCGCTGGTCGCAGCCGCGTTCCAGGCCGCCGAGGGCGATGGCCCACAGCTCGTCCAGCTCGGTACCGATGGCGGCTTCGCGGTCGTCGCGCTCGGTCGCGTCGTTCCCGCCACGCCGCGTCCGCTGGCGCAGGTTCGCGCTGCCGTGCTGCGCGACGTGACTGCCGAGCGCTCGCGGCAGGCGGCGCGCAAGGTTGCTGCCGACGTGCTCGCGCGGATCAACAAGGGGATGCCGATCCAGCAGTCGCTGGCGCAGACCAAGCTGCCGCTGCCCGCCGCACGCCCGCTGACCGCATCGCGTGCGCAGATCGCCGCCGATCCACGCGGTGCCCCGCCCGCCCTCGCGCTGATGTTCAGCATGGCGCCGAACACCGCCAAGACGCTCGCCGCACCCGACGACAGCGGCTGGTTCATCATCAAGCTCGACAGCATCGCCAGCGGCAATGCCACAGGGAATGACGCCGCGATCAAGGCGGCGCGCGCGAATATCGGCCGCTCGGTCGGTCGCGAATATGTCGAGCAGTTCGCCAAGGCAGTCCGTGCCGATGTCGGCGTGAAGACCAACGCCACCTCGATCGCCCGCGTCCGTGCCGACCTGCTCGGCCAGGGCGCCGCCGGGAACTGATCGCATGACGACCGCGCGTGAAGCATTGGCCGACGGACGCCCCGCGCTGGTCTGGCGTCGTCAGGTGGCCGATACCGAGACGCCGGTCGCCGCCGCGCTGAAGCTGATCGAGCCGGGACGTGGCGACTTCCTGCTCGAATCGGTCGAAGGCGGCGCGACCCGCGGTCGCCACAGCCTGATCGGACTCGCGCCCGACCTGCTGTTCCGCGCGCATGGGCATAGTGCCGAGATCAATCGTCACTGGGCCACCGATCGTGACGCGTTCGAGCCATGTCCGGTACAGACTCTGGATGCGTTGCGTGCGCTCGTCGCTGAATGTCGGGCAGACGTTCCGTCCGAGCTGCCTCGTGCGCTAGCCTGCCTCGTCGGCTATTTCGGCTATGAGACGATCGGGCTGGTCGAGACGTTGGAGCAGCCGCCGATCGACCCGCTTGGCCTGCCCGACATGATCTTCGTACGGCCGACCGTCATCCTGGTGTTCGATCGCCTGAGCGACGCGCTCTACCTGGTCGCGCCCGCCTGGGCCGATCCGGCACGCGATGCCGACTCGATCGTGGCCGAAGCCGAGGAGCGTCTAGACGCGGTCGCCGCCAAACTCGCCAGCACCCCCGTCCCGGCGCTGATCCGTGCCGACGTCGCCGAACCCGTCTACACACCAGCGCTGCCCGAGGGGCGCTATGGCGAGATGGTTGCCGCCGCCAAGGATTACATTCTCGCAGGCGACATCTTCCAGGTCGTGCTCGCCCAGCGCTTCAGCACGCCGTTCGCGCTACCGCCGTTCGAACTCTACCGTTCGCTGCGCCGGATCAACCCATCGCCGTTCCTGTATCATCTCGACTTGCCGGGCTTCGCGCTGATCGGATCGAGCCCGGAAATCCTCGTCCGCGTTCGCGACGACGAAGTGACGATCCGCCCGATCGCCGGCACGCGCCCGCGCGGCAAGACCGCCGCCGAGGACGAGGCGAACCGGATCAGCCTGCTCGCCGATCCGAAGGAACGCGCAGAACACCTGATGCTGCTCGATTTAGGCCGCAACGACGTCGGCCGCGCCGCATCGCCAGGTTCGGTGCGGGTAACGGACAGCTACGGCGTCGAATTCTACAGCCACGTCATGCACATCGTCTCGAACGTCGTCGGCACGTTGTCGCCGGACAAGGACGCGCTCGACGCGTTGTTCGCAGGCTTCCCCGCCGGCACGGTCAGCGGCGCGCCGAAGGTTCGCGCCTGCCAGATCATTGCCGAACTCGAACCCGAACGCCGCGGCGCATACGCGGGCGGTGTCGGCTATTTCTCGCCCGACGGCTCGATGGATTCGTGCATCGTCCTCCGAACCGCAGTGGTCAAGGACGGCACGATCCACGTCCAGGCCGGTGCAGGGATCGTCGCCGACAGCATCCCCGAATACGAGCAGCGTGAGTGTGAGGCGAAAGCGGGCGCGATCCTGGCTGCAGCGCGCGAAGCCGTAAGCCGGGCCAGGGCGCCCGGCTTCGGTCAGTAATCGGTCGCTAAGACGTAGTTTTCCCGCAAGGGCGGGGACCCAAACTGCTCTCCCGCCTTCGCGGGAGACCATGATCTTACGGCTGCGTATTCGACTCGCTAGCCGACGCACGACGTTCCGCCGCAAACGCCTGGTTGCGCTGCATGAAGCAGCCCGACTGGCCGCCTGTACCAACCGCCGAACACGTATTCGGCAACCCGCCAGCCACGCGCCCGACCTGATCCATCGTCGCCGCGCGGTTCACCCAGCTCTGGTTCTGCGCCGCGATCGGCTTGTCGTCTCGCAGCGACTTGGGAATACGGTAAGGCTGTTCGAGCGTCGAGCAGACGACGATCTCGCTGCCGCTGGACTTGGGGCAGGTCTGGTCGCCCGTCAGGGTCACGCTGCGGATCCGCTGCGGTGGCTTATCGACCTGGGCATCCTGCGCCGAAGCCATGGCGGGAAGCGCGATCAGCGCAGCAAGGACGGCGGTACGAAACATCGGTTAAGCTCCTTTGAAAGGATAACGTCCAGCATGCGGCATTGCTCCGCCCTGAATGATAGCGCTCATATAGGAACGCGCCCGGCCCCCCGCGACTGCGACACGGGGGAATTGCGGCAAGCCGTCGCAACTGCGTCGGTTTGCGGCAACACCGTTGCACCCCGATGCACTTCGGCTATGGCGTCCGCATGATCCTGGTCGTCGACAATTACGATAGCTTCACCTGGAACCTCGTCCATTACCTGATGGAACTGGGCGTCGAAGTGGAAGTCGTCCGCAACGATGCGATCTCCGCCGGGCAGGCTCTGTCGTCGGGCGCGGACGCGTTCCTCATTTCCCCCGGCCCCTGCACGCCGACCGAGGCGGGCGTCAGCCTCGACCTGGTCGCCGCCTGCGCGGATGCCGGCAAACCGCTGCTCGGCGTGTGCCTCGGGCACCAAGCGATCGGCCAGCATTTCGGCGGCAAGGTCGAGCGCGGCGGCCTGATGCACGGCAAGACCTCACCCGTGCTCCACGACGATACCGGGCTGTACGCGGGGTTGCCTTCGCCGTTCATCGCCACGCGCTACCACTCGCTGATCGTCAACGCCGTGCCTGAGACGCTGGTAGTGAACGCCACGGCTGAGGACGGCACGGTCATGGGCTTCCGCCACAAGACGCTGCCGATCCACGGTGTCCAGTTCCACCCGGAAAGCATCGCAACCGAACACGGCCACGAGATGCTGGCGAACTTCCTGAAGATGGCCGACATTCCCCACCAACTCCCGCCCCGCCTGCGGGAGGGGTCGGGGAAGGGCAGCGCCGCACCCACGACGTCTGCTGGACAGGAAGCCCCTCCCGCAAGCGGAAGGGGAATTTGACCGCCGTGCTGCTACCCGACCCCACTTCGCCCCTCTCCCGCGAATCCGCGCGCGAGGCGTTCGCCGACATCCTCGACGCCCGCGCCAGCGACGACGCGATCGCAACCTTCCTGACCGATCTCGCGACCCGCGGCGAAACGAGCATCGAGATCGCCGAAGCCGCGCGCGCGCTCCGCAATCGCATGCTCCCGATCGACGCCCCCGCCGGCGCGATCGACGTCTGCGGCACCGGCGGCGACGGCCACCACACGCTGAACGTCTCGACCGCCGTCGCGCTGGTCGTCGCGGCCTGCGGCGTGCCCGTCGCCAAGCACGGCAACCGCGCCGCCTCCAGCAAGGCCGGCGCCGCCGACACGCTGGAAGTCCTCGGCCTCGACATGGCCCGCGCCGGCGCCACCGCCGAGGCGAGCCTCAACGAGATCGGCATCGCCTTCCTGTTCGCCGCCAACCACCACCCGGCGATGAAGCGCATCACCCCGATCCGCCAGCGCATCGGCAAGCGGACGATCTTCAACCTGATGGGCCCGCTCGCCAACCCGGCTGGCACCACCCGCCAGCTGATCGGCATCGCCCGCCCCGACTACGTCACGCTCTACGCCGACGCGCTCGAACAACTGGGCACCGAAGCCGCGCTCGTCGTCTCGGGTGAAGAAGGCCTCGACGAGCTATCGGGCGCTGGTCCCAGCATCGTCGCCTCGGTCGGCACCGTCACGCTCCCCGCCAAGATTACCCCCGAAGACGCCGGCCTGACCCGCCACGCCATCACCGATATCCGCGGCGGCGACGCAGCTCACAACGCCGACGCGCTCCGCCGCCTGCTCAAGGGCGAACCCGGCGCCTACCGCGACGCCGTCCTGCTCAACGCCGCCGCCGCCTTGATGGTCGCCGGCACCGTTCCCAACCTTGTCGACGGCGTGGCCAAGGCCGCCGCCGCCCTCGACACCGGCAGTGCCGATGCGCTGCTCGCCCGCTGGATCGCCTACTGACATGACCATGCTCGACCGCATCCTTGAGACCAAGCGCGCCGAAGTCGCCGCTCGCAAGGCGACGACGTCGCTCGCCGATATCGACGCCGGCATCGCCCGCATGTCCAAGCCGCGCGGGTTTCGCGCCGCGCTAGACGCGAAGACCGGCTACGCACTCGTCGCCGAGGTCAAGAAGGCCAGCCCCTCGAAAGGCCTGATCCGCGCCGATTTCGACCCCGTCGCGCATGCCCGCGCCTACGAAGCCGGCGGTGCCGCGTGCCTGTCCGTGCTGACCGACGAAAAGTGGTTCCAGGGCTCAGACGCCTATCTGACCGCCGCGCGCGACGCCGTCTCGATCCCGGTCCTGCGCAAGGACTTCATGGTCGACCCTTGGCAGTCGACCGAGGCGCGCGCGATCGGCGCCGACTGCATCCTCATCATCGTCGCTGCGCTCGACGACGTCCAGATGGCCGAGATCGAGGCGTCCGCGCTCGAATGCGGCATGGACGTGCTGGTCGAGGTCCACGACGCGCATGAGATGGAGCGTGCGCTGAGGCTCAAGTCGCGCCTGATCGGCGTCAACAACCGCGACCTGCGCGACTTCACGGTCGACTTCCAGCGCACCTACGACCTCGTCGGCAAGGCGCCCAAGGACTGCACCTTCGTCGCCGAGAGCGGCCTGACGACGCGCGCCGAACTCGACGCGATGGCCGAGCACGACATCCACTGCTTCCTGATCGGCGAGGCGCTCATGCGCCAGGACGACGTCGAAGCGGCGACCCGAGCGCTTGTCGGCGAAGTGGGGGTCGGATGACCGGCCTCACCCACATCGACGAAGCCGGCGCGGCAAGAATGGTCGACGTCGGCGGCAAGGCTATCACCGCCCGCGAAGCCGTCGCCTCCGGCCGCATCACCATGTCCTCGGAAGCCGCCGCGGCAATCGGCGCCGGAACCGCGAAGAAGGGCGACGTCCTGGCCGTTGCGCGCGTCGCGGGCATCATGGCCGCCAAGCGCACCAGCGACCTGATCCCCCTCTGCCACCCGCTCCCGCTGACCAAGGTCGAGATCGACCTGGTCGTGGACGAAACCGGCGTAACCGCCACCGCCACCGCCTCGACCGAAGGCAAGACCGGCGTCGAGATGGAAGCCCTCACGGCAGCCACCGTAACGCTCCTCACGATCTACGACATGGCCAAGGCGATCGACAAGACGATGGTCCTCTCAGACATCCGCGTCCGAGCAAAATCCGGCGGAAAATCCGGCAACTGGACTGCCTAAAAATCCCTTCCCCAAAGGGAGAGGGAAAGACGCCAAAGGCGGCGAGGGTGAGGGCAAGCCAAGCAAAGCGCGGTCAGCTTGGGACTCAATCCTCATCCATAGACCAGTCGTGGCTCTCCACGATCGTGGACTCCACCGGCCGCCCCGCCGCATCAAGCGACGGATCATACCGAAACCGCTGCTCGATCAACCGACACGTCAGATCATCCAGCACCCGGCTCCCGCTAGACCGGGTCACGCGACACCGCGACACCCGCCCATCGGTCTGAACCGCATACCGCACCGAAACCCGCCCCCAAATACCCGTCTCGGCCGCATCGCGCGGATAATCGGAGTCCTTCAACCGCCCCCGACGCCACTGCGGCGGCGTCTCCTCACCACCACCACCGTCGCCGTCACCATACCCCCCGCTCCCGGTCCCGTTGCCGATCCCACCACTTCCGGTCCCCGGCCCGCGAACATCCGAAGCGCCAGCAGTAGCCTGTGCGCCCAAACCGGCCTTGGGCGCCACGACAACAGGCGGCGGCACGACCACCGGCACCACCGGCGGTGGCGCGACCACCTCGGTTGCCTTCGACTTCAGGTTAGGCGGCGACGCAGCCCCCTCTGGCTTGCGGCTAGGCGACGGCCGAGGCCTCACCTTCTCCTCGGGCGGCGGTGGCGGAGGAGGCGCCGCGTCGAACACCTTCAGCGCATCGCTCACCGCCGCCGGCATCGGCACAACCAGCCCTGCAAGCAGCGCATAGCCAAGCATCCCCGGCAGCAGGACGGCGCCCAGCGCTGCCCCGACCCTGTCTCTCGCCCGAGACTGATTACGTGTCATTATGCTGATCTGGTGTCTCTTTTTCCCAAACAAAGCCCTGCAACGGATGAACCCGCGCTGGCCGAACGTGCATGAGGGACGGCCGACGTCTTGCTTCCACTCGACAGTCACCGCCGAAGAAACCCACTCCATAATAGAATTAGGACACCACCCCGGCGAAGGCCACGGCCCTGTTGCGACGGCGAAAGTAGCGGCAGGCGCCTTTCGCCCAGGCCGTGGTTCCCGGCGAAGGCGGATATCCCGTTCGGGCTCCCGCCAGGATGGCCCTGCTCCGCCTACGTGAACAGGTCCACCACCTCGGCCCCCTGCCCCACCGCCTGCAACAACAGCGTCCGATGGCAGTGGCACGGGTCGCGCTCATAACACAGCAGAGCGCTCGGCTTCTCTGCCGCCAACCCCAGCATGATTGCCGCCTGCGCCTGCGCCTCAGGCAGTTCGAGTTGTTCGTCATATACTGCCGTCAGGGTTGCGACGTCGCCTTTCTTTGCCGCATCGCGCCCCCGCTTCGGCGTCCCGAGCGCCTTTAGATGGACATAGTCGATCTCGGCCTCACGCAGCGATGCGGCGAGCGAGGACTTTGAAAAACCGGGCCGCCGCGACAAAGGGAGAGCGCGGACGTCGATCACCCGCTCTACCCCTGCCGCCTTCAATGCGGCGAGAAAATCGGCCATCGTCGTGGCCTCGTAGCCGATCGTGAAGATCTTCGTCGGGTCTGTCATGGGGGCGAAGTGGTATCGGGGGCCTGACACGGCAAGCGTCCGCCGCTATCTGACCGGGATGACCCACGATATCCATGTCATCGGCGGCGGGCTCGCCGGTTCCGAAGCTGCCTGGCAACTCGCCGAAGCCGGCCTCCAGGTTCGCCTTTCCGAAATGCGCGGCAGCGGCGAAGAGACGCCCGCGCACCAGACCGACGGCCTCGCCGAACTCGTCTGCTCGAACAGCTTCCGCTCGGACGATGCCGAGAGCAATGCGGTCGGGCTGCTGCATCAGGAACTGCGCACGCTCAACTCGCTGATAATGCGGCAGGCGGATATTCACCGCGTTCCCGCCGGCTCCGCGCTCGCCGTCGATCGCGACAATTTCTCGGCCAGCGTGACCGAGGCGATCGACCAGCATCCCAATATCACCCTCGTCCGCGAACGGATCGACGCGCTGCCCGATGGCCCGACGATCATCGCCACCGGCCCGCTCACCGCCGCATCGCTGGCCGCCGGTATCGGCGCCGAGACGGGCCGCGAGGCGCTCGCGTTCTTCGACGCGCTGGCACCGATCGTCCACCGCGAGTCGATCGACATGGACACCGCCTGGTTCGCGTCGCGCTGGGACAAGGGCGAGGGCAAGGATTACATCAACTGCCCGATGGACAAGGACCAGTATCTGGCGTTCCACCAGGGCCTGATCGATGGCGAGAAGACCCCGTTCAAGGAATGGGAGAAGGACACGCCCTATTTCGACGGTTGCATGCCGATCGAGGTGATGGCCGAGCGCGGCGTCGATACGCTGCGTTACGGCCCGATGAAGCCGGTCGGTCTCGACAATCCCAAGACCGGACGCTGGCCGCATGCCGTCGTCCAGCTTCGACAGGACAATGCGCAGGGAACGCTGTGGAACATCGTCGGCTTCCAGACCAAGATGAAGCACGCCGACCAAGTCCGCCTGTTCCGCACCATCCCCGGCCTGGAGAATGCCGAGTTCGCGCGGCTGGGCGGCCTGCACCGCAACACCTTCATCCGCTCGCCCGAGTTGCTCGACGAGACGCTCCGCCTGAAGTCGCGGCCGAACATCCGTTTTGCCGGCCAGATCACCGGCTGCGAGGGGTATATCGAGAGTTGCGGGATCGGCATGCTCGCCGGGCTGTTCGCGGCAGCCGAACTCACCGGAAAGACGCTGGCTCCCCCGCCCTACGCCACTGCGCTGGGCGCGTTGCTGGGTCACATCACCGGCGGCGCCGAGGTCGAGACGTATCAGCCGATGAACGTCAATTTCGGCCTGTTCCCGCCGATCATGGGCCGGACCAAGAAGGCGGATCGCAAGCGCATGTATACCGATCGCGGCCGGGCGGCGCTGGCCGAATGGCTCAACTCTCCTCCGCCGCAGCCTGAACCGGCGGACAGTTCGTTCGCACTGGCCCCTTCCGCTTAAGCGCCGTCGTGGCGAATTCGGGCGCGGTCATCGTGCCCGATTTGTCGGCGTCGGCGGCGGCAAACTTGGTCGTCGCCTTCACGGCCCACTCGTCGAACGAGAGCTTGCCGTCGCCATCGACGTCGAGCTTCGCATAGGCCTTGCGCCGCTGCATGAGATATTCGTCGCGCGTGATCTTCGCATCGCGGTCCTTGTCGTAGCGATCGAACCGCTTCTGCTCGCGCGTGCGCTCGGTCGCTTCGGGCGCCGCGGCGGGCAGCGGTTCGGAAGCCACCGCACCGCCAACCTGCGCGACCGGTTGCGTCGGCAGCAAAGGCCCCGGCCGCGCATCGCCGCTGAAAAGCATGAACCCCGCAACGATCAACGCGATCACCGCCGTACCGCCCGCCAGGTATCGCCACATCGCCGCCGCCCCCGTTGCCGGGGCGCAGCGTAGGCTCTCGCCCCACCTTCCCCAAGCCGATCGATCAGTATCCGGTCAATCTGTGGAGCATGAGCCGGCCGACACGTTTCGGGCTCGCTTGGCGCGTCGGGACGATCGACAGGTTCGCTCGTGCGGAAATCGCCAACGCCCCGAGCACCCGCGCGCGCGCCGGCCAACGCCCGTGCAACGCCGCGCCCAGCAGGGTGACCGCGCTCTCACGCGCAAGCTCGCGGGCTGCCGGATCGCTCAGCCGATGCGAGAGATCGGCGAGTGCCCATCCCCGCCCGGCCAGCGCGATCCGCGGATCCTGTACCTTCAGCACGCACGCAGCCGCAGAGAACAGGCGCTCGCCCCGGTCCACGCCGAACCGATCGATCGATGCCGCATCGATATCAGGTGCGAGCAACGCCTCCCAACCCTCTGTCATCAAAGCCAGTTCCGTACCCGACACGCCCGCCGGGATCACCGTCGCATACAGTGTCTGCAACACTGGCTCGGCCGGCGGTAGCGCGCTGTCGAGCTTGCCGAGAGCCTCGTACCACCAGGTCAGTCGCATCTGCCCGACCATCGGCTCCCGCGTCGTCCGCACGATTGCGCCCAGCGTAGAGTCGAGCGCGAGCAGCGCTTCCAACGCGTCGCGTACAGCGGGTGGCGCATAGCTGAGCGCCAGTACGCGTTCGGGATCGATCGGTGTCATCGGCGGCGTCTTAGCAAAACGACGCCGTGCCATACAGGGGCTCGCCCGGCATGCTGTCCGCTTTGCCCGCGAAAGGCCCGGCCGGGATCACCCGGCCGGGTAGGTCTTACTTGTACGTAACCTTCTTGGCGGCCGCGACGACCTTGTCGACGTTCACCAGCATCAGCTTTTCGAGGTTCGCCGCGTAGGGCATCGGAACGTCTTCGTTCGTCACGCGCAACACGGGCGCGTCGAGGTCGTCGAAGCCGTGCTCCATCACTACCGAGACGATCTCCGACGCGATCGAGCAGGTCGCCCAATTCTCTTCGACGACGATCACGCGGTTGGTCTTGGCGAGGCTCTTCAGCACCGTGTCCGTGTCCAGCGGGCGCAGCGTGCGCAGGTCGATCACCTCCGCGTCGATGCCCTCTTCGGCCAGCTTCTCGGCAGCTTCGAGCGAAATGCCGACGCCGATCGAGTAGCTGACGATCGTGACGTCCTTGCCCTCGCGGACGATCCGCGCCTTGCCGATCGGCAGGACGTGGTTGTCGAGCTTGGGGACGTCGAAGCTGCGGCCGTACATCAGCTCATTCTCGAGGAACACGACCGGATCCTCGGTGCGGATCGCCGCCTTGAGCAGGCCCTTCGCGTCCGCCGCATCATACGGCGCAATCACGATCAGGCCGGGGACGCTCGCATACCATGCCGCGAAGTTGTGCGAATGCTGGGCACCCACGCGCGACGCAGCGCCGTTCGGACCGCGAAACACGATCGGGCAGCGCATCTGGCCGCCCGACATATAGTTGGTCTTGGCGGCCGAGTTGATGATGTGATCGATCGCCTGCAACGCGAAGTTGAAGGTCATGAACTCGACGATCGGGCGAAGGCCGCCCATCGCCGCGCCTGCACCGATGCCGGCAAAGCCGTATTCGGTGATCGGCGTGTCGATGACGCGACGCTCGCCGAACTCTTCGAGTAGCCCCTGCGTGACCTTGTACGCACCCTGATACTGCGCGACTTCCTCACCCATCACGAAGACACGGTCGTCCTCGCGCATTTCCTCGGCCATCGCGTCACGCAGGGCCTCGCGGACGGTCGTCTTGACCATCTCGGTGCCCTCGGGGATCGCTGGATCCGAAATGCCGACCTTCTCCGCGGAGGCGACAAGCTGTTGCGTGCCGCTCTCCGCCTTCGTCGGTGCAGGACCAGCCTCGGGTGCAACCGGAGGCGCGCTCTGGGCGGCCTGGTTGGTCGCGGCAGGCGACTCGGTCGCCGGCTTGGCGTCGCTGGCGCTCTCGCCCTCTTCGAGGATCGTCGCGATGACGGTGCCGACCTTCACGTTGTCGGTACCCTCGGGCACGGCGATCGAGCCGATCGTGCCTTCGTCGATTGCTTCGAACTCCATCGTCGCCTTGTCGGTCTCAATCTCGGCGAGGATGTCGCCCGACTTGACGCTGTCGCCTTCCTTGACGAGCCACTTGGCCAGCGTGCCCTCTTCCATCGTCGGGGAGAGCGCGGGCATCTTGATCTCGATCGCCATCAGTACGACTCCACCAGAACGTCGGTATACAGCTCGGCGGCATCCGGCTCAGGGGTCTGTTCGGCGAAATCGGCGGCTTCGTTCACGGTCTTCCTGATCTGTTGTTCGATGGACTTGAGGTCCGCCTCGGTCACGCCCTGCGCACCGAGCAGCGTCTTCACATGGTCGATCGGATCCGACTTGTCGCGGACCGCCTGGACCTCGTCACGCGTCCGGTACTTCGCCGGATCGGACATCGAGTGGCCACGATAGCGATAGGTCTTCATCTCGAGGATGATCGGACCCTTGCCCGCGCGGACCCAGGCCAGCGCCTCTTCGGCGGCACCGCGGCACGCCAGCACGTCCATGCCGTCGACCTGGATACCGGGAATGCGGAAGCTCTCGCCGCGGCGATACAGCTGGTCCTCGGCCGACGCGCGATTGACGCTCGTGCCCATGGCGTACTGGTTGTTCTCGATCACGAAGATGATCGGCAACTTCCACAGCTCGGCCATGTTGAAGCTCTCGTACACCTGGCCCTGGTTCGACGCGCCGTCGCCGAAATAGGCCATGCAGACGCCGCCGTCGTTCGCGTATTTGTGCTTGAACGCGAGCCCGGTGCCGAGCGACACCTGCGCACCGACGATGCCGTGGCCGCCGTAGAATTTATGCTCTGTCGAGAACATGTGCATCGACCCGCCCTTGCCCTTCGAGATACCCGAATTGCGTCCGGTGAGTTCGGCCATGATCACCTTCGGGTCGATCCCGTAGGCGAGCATGTGGCCGTGATCGCGGTAGCCGGTGATCACCGAATCGGTCTCGCCGTTGAGCGCGGACTGGAGGCCGACCGCGACCGCTTCCTGGCCGATATACAGATGGCAGAAGCCACCGATCAGGCCCAAGCCATAGAGCTGGCCGGCTTTTTCCTCGAAACGGCGGATCAGCAGCATCTGCCGATACAGTTCGAGCAGTTCGTCCTTCGAAGCCTCGTAGGGCTTTGGTTCTGCTGGTCGTTCACGGTTCGTAATCGGTGGTTCGGCGATTACGCGTGCTGGTTGGGGGGTCTTGGCCACGATGTGGGAAACCTCGTTTTCCGTAGGGGAGTTGAGGGAGCCTATAGGCGCGGACGGGGCGGAACATCAATTCCCGTCTGGGGTATGTTGGTTTTGGGGGCTTGGGATGGGGTCGAGGGGTGTCGCGGGAGCCCCTCCACAGGCGCACCACCCCGGCGAAGGCCGATCGTGTCCCACCGCGTGGTGTAGCTTCAGCGGCGTAGCCGCTTTGATCTCCGGGCAGGGCCGGGTCGATTACGCCGTCATGGACGACAACGTGACGGTGGTATCATCGCCCAATTGCGTCACGCTTTCCAGTGTCATGTAACGGCCCCGCTGAACCGCCCACTCATCGTTTTGCTCGAGCAGCAAGGCGCCGACCAGCCGGGTGATGGCATCCTCGTTGGGGAAGATGCCGACGACATTGGTGCGCCGCTTGATCTCGCCGTTGAGGCGTTCGAGTGGATTGGTGCTGTGCAGCTTGGTGCGATGCTGTGGCGGGAACGACATGTACGCGAGCACGTCCTCCTCGGCAGTGTCCATGAGCTTCGCGAGCTTGGGGACATTGGGCCTGAGTTGATCGGCGACCTTGCGCCACTGACCCTTGGCGGCTTCGGGCGTCTCCTGTGCGTACGCGGTGGCGATGAAGGCCGAGACGACGCGCCGCCCGCTCTTGCCGGCATGGGCCGTAGCGTTGCGCGCGAAATGTACGCGGCACCGCTGCCACGTGGCGCTGAACACGCGTGAGACGGCAGCTTTGATGCCCTCGTGGGCATCCGAGATGATGAGTTTCACGCCGCGTAGGCCCCGCCGCGCGAGGCCGCGGAGGAAGTCTGTCCAGAATGTCTCGGCCTCCGACGCACCGATCGCCATGCCGAGCACCTCGCGCCTGCCGTCACCGTTCACGCCGACCGCAATGGTGACCGCGACCGAGACGATCCGACCAGCCTGACGCACTTTCAGGTACGTCGCGTCGACCCACACGTATGGCCAGTCGCCTTCAATGGGGCGCTCGAGGAACGCCTTCACGCGGACGTCGATCTCCTCGCAAAGCCGGCTCACCTGGCTTTTCGAGATGCCGCTCATACCCATGGCCTTCACCAAATCGTCGACCGAACGGGTCGAGATGCCCTGGATGTATGCCTCCTGGACGACTGCGGTTAGCGCTTTCTCGGAAAGGCGCCGGGGCTCCAGAAAGGCGGGAAAGTAGCTGCCCGTCCTCAGCTTGGGGATACGCAGTTCAACGGTGCCGGCCCGCGTTTCCCAGTCCCGCTCGCGGTAACCGTTACGTTGCGCGAGGCGGTCACTGCTCTTCTCGCCATAACCCGCGCCGGTCAGACTACCGACCTCCAGGTCCATCAGCCGCTGCGCGGCAAAGCCAATCATTTCGCGTAGGAAATCTGCATCCGCGCTCTTTCCCACCAGCGCTTGCAGGTTCATCGTATCGTCGGTCATCGAAGGTCTCCGTTGGTTGAGTCTTGCAACCCAAACCTATCCGAAGATCTTCGATGGCCACCCGTGAACCTGACCGGCCGCTACAGCGCTGGATGATAGCGCGCGACCGGTCAGCTTCACTACCGCTGAGCTACACCACCAGCGGGGACACGACCCGAAGGCCGGGGCCCAATTGGTGAGGTTGTAGTAACGACGCGCATCGCTCTGTTGGCGACGTTCCCCAAGTGGGCCCCGGTCTTCGCCGGGGTGGTGCTGATATGACGGAGGAGCGGTGGCGACGACCCGATGCCCAGACACGACAACTCCTGCCCCTTGTTCTCCCGCGAAGGCGGGAGCCCAGGCTGGACTCCCGCCTTCGCGGGAGAACAAGGGGAGCGAACAGTCCTGGCTTGGGCCGCTATCCCAACCCCAAGCAAAGCTCCGGTTGCTCTCCCCGCGCGCCACCGCCTAAAGCCAACCACAATGGCTACCACGACAGACCCCCTCCAGCATCCCCTACGGATCGCGAATTTCCGCGCTTATTGGCTGTCCCGCTTCACCGGCACGATAGCCGTCAGCGCGATGTCGATCGTGATCGGGTGGCAGGTCTACAACATCGCCCGCGAGACGATGGACATCCGCGAGGCGGCCTTCATGCTCGGGATGATCGGGTTCGCGCAGTTCGTGCCGCTGTTCCTGCTGACCCCGATCACCGGGCTCGTCGCAGACAGCTTCGACCGCCGCTGGATCGTCCGCGGAACGACCGCGCTGCTAGTGCTCACCGCCGCGACTTTGTGGCTGCTGACCTGGACCGGACACCTTACGCTCGGCGTGCTGTTCGTCGCCGCGGTAGCGTTCGGCGTTGCCAGAGCCTTCTCCGGCCCGGCCTATTCCGCACTCGCGCCCAACCTCGTCCCCCGCGCCGTCCTCCCGACCGCCATCGCGATCAGCTCGATCGCGTGGCAGGTCGGCACGATCGCAGGCCCCAGCGTCGGCGGACTGCTCTACGCGATTCACCCGGAAGTCGCGTACGGCGTGGCGACGATCCTGTTCGTCGTCGCGCTCCTATTCATGTTCATGATCGGTCCGGTCCCGCAGCCCGCCGCGCAGACCGATCACCGCCCCCTCGCCCGCATCATCGAGGGCTTTACCTATGTGCGCCGCAACCGCCTCGTGCTCGCGACGATCACGCTCGACTTGTTCGCGGTGCTGCTGGCCGGCGCGACGTCGCTGCTGCCGGTCTACTCGCGTGACATCCTCCACGTCGGCTCGCAGGGGCTGGGCGTGCTCGCGGCGGGCATGGGCATCGGCGCGGCGGTGACTGCGATCTGGTTCTCGTTCCGCCCGATGAGCACGAACGTCGGAGTGAAGATGCTGATCGCGGTGATCGTGTTCGGCCTCGCGATCCTTACCTTCGGCGTCGCCACTCCGATCGTAACTCTGCTCGGCATTGCACCCGGCACCATCGCCGGTATCCCCGTCCAACCCGCCTTCATCCTCAGTCTCGTCGCGCTGATCGTCGCGGGTGGCGCTGACATGATCTCGGTCTATGTCCGCCAGTCGCTGATCCAGCTCCATACGCCGGATGCGATGCGCGGGCGCGTCAGCGCTGTTTCGCAGCTCACCATTTCCGCCTCGAACGAACTCGGCGAATTCGAGAGCGGCGTGATGGCGTCGCTGCTCGGTCCGGTCGGCGCAGTGGTGTTCGGCGGCGTCGGTGCTATTGCGATCACGATCGGCTGGGCGCGACTGTTCCCGGAACTTGGGCGCGCGAAAACCTTTGATCCCCCAGAGATCCTAGAGACCGAACCACAGCACGGAGAAGCCAAGCCATGAAGGCCAACTCGATCCTCGACACGATCGGCAACACGCCGCACATTCGCCTGTCGAAGCTGTTCCCCGAATCCGAAGTCTGGGTGAAGTCCGAACGTGCCAATCCCGGCGGCTCGATCAAGGACCGGGTTGCGCTCGCTATGGTCGAGACAGCGGAACGCGACGGCAGCCTGCTTCCGGGCGGTACGATCATCGAGCCGACCAGCGGCAACACCGGCATCGGCCTTGCGCTCGTCGCGGCGGTGAAAGGCTATAAAATCATTCTGGTCATGCCGGAGAGCATGTCGATCGAGCGTCGACGCCTGATGCTGGCTTATGGCGCAACGTTCGACCTGACCCCACGGGAGAAGGGCATGAAGGGCGCGATAGAGCGGGCGAAGGAACTAGTCGAGCAGACCCCCGGCGGATGGATGCCGCAGCAGTTCGAAAACCCTGCAAACATCGCCGTGCATGTAGCGACGACCGCGGAAGAAATTCTTGCAGATTTCCGCGACAGCCCGATCGACGTGATAATCACCGGCGTCGGCACGGGTGGTCATATCACCGCCGTCGCCGAGACGTTGAAGAAGGTCTGGCCTTCGCTCAAAGTCTACGCGGTCGAACCTGCCGCATCGCCGGTGATCGCCGGAGGCCAGCCCGGCCCGCATCCGATCCAGGGCATCGGCGCGGGCTTCATCCCGGTCAATCTCCATACCCAGGCGCTCGACGGCGTGATCGAGGTCGACGCCGCGGTGGCGAAGGACATGGCGCGCCGTTCGGCGACCGAAGAGGGTATGCTGGTGGGCATCAGCTCGGGCGCGACGCTGGCGGCGATCCTTCAGAAGCTGCCTGACCTGCCCGACGATGTCCGCGTGCTGGGCTTCAACTACGATACCGGCGAACGCTATCTGTCGGTCCCGGACTTCTTGCCCGAACAGTGACGCCTCCTCTCTCCGCGCGCGGTACTCAGGTGCTGCGCGCCACCCTCGTCGGCATTTCCACGCTGGCGATCGTTGGGCCTGCGCTGGTCGTCGCCAACGCACCCGTGATCGTCCAGCATTCGAAGCGGGTGGCCCTTCCCGCTGGCCGGGTCGTGCCGCAAGCCGAAGTCCCTGAGGTCGAGCCGGTGAAGTTCGTCGATCTCAGTCCCGAAGACGCGCGCGCATTCAACGCGACGGTGCCGTTCTCGACCGATCCCAACCCGGCCGCGCGCCCGTTCCGCTTCGCCGGCGGTCCGGACGATCTAGCGCGCGCCACCGACTGCATGGCCGCCGGCATCCTCTACGAAGCCGGGGACGACACGCTCGGCGAACGCGCGGTCGCGCAGGTCGTACTCAACCGCCTGCGCCACCCGGCCTTCCCGAAGACTGTGTGTGGCGTAGTCTTCGAAGGCCAGGACCGTTCCACCGGCTGCCAGTTCAGCTTCAGCTGCGACGGCGCGATCACCCGCTGGCGCCCGACCGACGACGCCTGGCGCCGCGCGCGCGAAGTCGCCGCTGCATCGCTCTCCGGCGCGGTGTTCAAGCAGGTCGGCTACGCGACGCACTACCATACCGATTGGGTCGTGCCGTACTGGCAGTCGAGCCTCGACAAGATCACCGCGGTCAACACGCATTTGTTCTTCCGCTGGTCCGGCTGGTGGGGCACGCCTCCGGCGTTCGGCCGCCATCCCGAAACCGTCGAGCCGGTGATCGCACAGCTCGCCGACCTTTCCGACGCGCACAAGACTGGCGCTGCACTTGCCGAGGCCGATGCGGCATTGGCGGAGGCATCGATCGCGATGGGGTTCGGCCCCGCTGCCGAGCCGACGCCTGCTCCTACCGCGCCAGTCGACAGTGATACGATTCTCGTGACGTTGCCCCGCAACCAGGCTGCGGACGCACTCGCCACGCTCGCGGCACAAGCCTGCGGTGACAAACCGTTCTGCCGCTACATGGCTTGGACGGACGGCAGCAAGGCGGCAACGTCGCTTCCGCTCGCACCCGCCCAGACGGCGGCGCTCAGTTTCAGTTATCTGCGGGATCGGGCGAGCGGCTACGAGAAGTCGCTGTGGAACTGCCGCCAGTTCAAGCGCGCCGACCCCGCTCAGTGCATGAAGGTCCAGGCGACGTTGACCGCGGTTCCGGTTCCGGCTGCTGCACCGCCAGGGTCGGTTCCCGCGACGGTCGAACTGAACGGCGTACGGCGCAAACCGCCTGCAACGACTCCGGCTGCTGCGACGCCGCCAACGCCAGCCGCTGCCGGAACCAAATAGCGCTCGCAAACTCCAATCTCGTTCGTGCCGAGTAAAGACTGAGTGGTCCACAAGACGTATGGAGGTACAGGCCGCGGCGCGCTGTCCCTCGACACGCACTTTCGACAAGCTCGATCGCTACTCGGGATGAACCGAATGGTTTGTTCGGACTCAATCGGAACAAGCGCAGCGGATCGCTTCGGCACCCCACCCCACCCGTTCGCCCTGAGCGAAGTCGAAGGGCATGCCCCAGCAGGTGCTTCGACTTCGCTTAGCACGAACGGGGGTTGGAATGGAGCGAGGCGGGCAAACGCCCCACGGAAAGGCGGGCGGATTATCTCAGCGATCCCCCGCCCGCACTCAGGCCGCCATGAACATCTCGGGCGGCAGTGCCATCAGCGACTCAGCCCCACCCTCGATCTTCCGACGGAGCGCACCCGCATCCGGCAGGATCCGCTCGGCGAAGAAGCGCGCCGTCACCAGCTTGGCGTCGAGGAACGCGGCCTCGCCCTCACCCGCCGCCTTCAGCTTTGCCGCACCAACCGCCATCCGCAGCCACATCGTGCCGACCGCGACGATCCCCATCAGGTGCATGTAGCTGACTGCGCCAGCGCCGACGTTCTCAGGGTTCTTCATGCCGTTGGCCATGAACCACATCGTCGCCGCCTGAAGCTGGCCGTTCGCCTTCTCCAGCGCCTCGGCGAACACGGCAGTCGCCGGATCACCCTTCGCCGCCGCGACATCGTCCGCAACCAGCTTGAAGAACGCCTGGATGCCGCGCCCGCCATTCTGCGCGAGCTTGCGACCGACCAGATCCATCGCCTGCACGCCGTTGGTGCCTTCGTAGATCTGGGCGATCCGCGCATCGCGGACATACTGCTCCATGCCCCATTCGGCGATGTAGCCGTGCCCGCCGTAAACCTGCTGCGAATTGGTCGCGATCGCATAGCCCATGTCGGTGCCATAGCCCTTGATGACTGGGGTCAGCAGCGAGATCATGTCGCCCGCCATCTGCCGCTCTTCCTCGGTCTCGGCATGATGCTCGAGATCGGCCTGAAGCGCGGTCCACAGGATCAGCGCGCGCAGGCCTTCGGTCAGCGACTTGCCCTCCATCAGCATGCGGCGGATGTCGGGATGGACGAACAGCGTGTCCGCCTTCTCCTGCGGCTCCTTCGGCCCGGTCAGCGCCCGACCCTGACGCCGGTCCTGCGCGTACTGAACAGCATTCTGGTAAGCGACTTCGGCGATACCCAGCCCCTGAAGCCCCACGCCGAGACGCGCGGCGTTCATCATGATGAACATCGCCGCGAGCCCCTTCATTTCCTCGCCAACGAGCCAACCCGTCGCCGAATCATAGTTCATCACGCAGGTCGAATTTGCGTGAATTCCCATCTTGTGCTCGATCGACCCACACGTAACGCCATTGCGTGCGCCGAGCGAACCGTCTTCGTTCACGAGGAATTTCGGCACGACGAACAGCGAGATGCCCTTCGAGCTGTCCGGCGCGCCGGGAGTCTTCGCCAGGACGAGGTGGATGATGTTCTCGGTCAGGTCGTGCTCGCCCGACGAGATGAAAATCTTCGTGCCCGAGATCGCGTAGGAGCCGTCGGCCTGCGGCTCGGCCTTGGTGCGGATCAGACCCAGGTCCGTGCCGCACTGTGGTTCGGTCAGGTTCATCGTCCCGCCCCATTCGCCCGACACCATCTTCGGCACGTACATTGCCTTCTGCGCGTCAGACCCCTTGGCGATCAGCGCGGCGATCGCGCCGTGCGTCAGGCCGGGATACATCGCGAACGCCATGTTCGACGAGATCATGTATTCCTGGAACGCGGTCGACACGACGTGCGGCATGCCCTGCCCGCCATATTCGGGCTGATTGCCGAGCGTCGCCCAGCCGCTCTCGACATACTGCTTGTAGGCTTCCTTGAAGCCGTCGGGCGTCGTCACCGAGCCGTCTTCGTGCCGCGTGCAACCCTGCTGGTCGCCCGACAGGTTAAGCGGGAACAGCACTTCGGCGACGAACTTGCCGCCCTCTTCGAGCACCGCGTCGACGACGTCGGGCGAGGCCGCATCGAAGCCGGGGAGGTTATTATAGCGATCGAGGCCGACGACATGCTCGAGGACGAAACGCGTGTCGCGGACGGGGGGCGTATACTGGGGCATGGTTTATCCTTGGTTGTCTTGGGCGCGGCTCACTTCGAGGAGGGCCACGAAACTGGTGAGTTCGTCGATGGCGAGATCGATATCGCGCTTCTGCGCGGTCAGCAGCGCGATCCGCGCCTGGCTCCGCTCGATCACGACCTGTCGCTGCGCACGGCGACCGTCGCCGAGATCGTAGAGGTCGATCATCTCGCGGATCTCGCCGAGGCTGAACCCGACGCGCTTGCCGCGCAGTATCCAGGCGAGCCGCGCGCGATCCCGGTGCGAATAGATTCGCTGCGTACCGCGACGCTCGGGTGCGATCAGGCCCTCGTCCTCGTAGAAGCGGAGCGCGCGCGCTGTGACGTCGAACTCGGCCGACAGGTCGGAGATCGTGAAGCTCTCACGGTCATGCCGCGGTTCGATCACCGCGTAGGACTGCGGGGTCGCCTGCAATCGAGAGGATGCTTGTGTCGCCATCCCCAGAGAAATAACTCCCGTTTACGTCAACGTCAACTGCCGCAAAGCAACTTTCCCTTTGTCGACCGTAGCGTCGCGGCCTCCGATCGGGATTCGCTCAGCCGGTCGACGGTCAGCGCCGCGAGCGACGCGCGGCCCGTGCAGAGCGACTCGCAAGCTTCGGGTATTTCGGCAGGAAACACGATCCGATCGCCATCGAAGCGCGCGTCGAACCTGCACGCGCCGAACGCGAGTTTCAGTGCTTCGGCCGACCGCTCGACGGTCCCCGACGCGGCGCACGCCTGATCCTCGCCATAGTCGATGCTGACACCGATCTTGGCGACCTTCTCGATCCCGACGACGCAAACGCGGTCCGTATCGCGCGCCCACGATCCTTGCAGCGGCGCGCTGGGGTCCGGTACGATCCCCGCCGTCTGGGCCGCAGCCTCCAGCCGAGACCCCGCGCTGTCCGCCACCGCGGCCGCCGGCTCCCGCCCGCACCCGCTCAACACCAAAGCGAGCAACAGCACCCGCCTCATTCGGCCGGCACCAGTTTGCCCCCCTCGATCCGCCGGAAGAAGCAGGTCCGCTCGCCGGTATGGCACGCCGGCCCCGCCGCATCCGCGATCACCCACACCGCATCCTGATCGCAGTCGATCCGCAGTTCGGCGACACGCAAGACGTTCCCCGACGTCTCGCCCTTCTTCCAGAGCTTTTCCCGGCTCCGTGACCAGAAGTGCGCCTCACCGGTCGCCTGCGTCTGCGCCAAAGCCTCCGCATTCATATGCGCGACCATCAGCACGTCGCCCGAGACACGATCGGTGACGACCGCGGTCAAAAGCCCGGCGGAATCGAATTTCGGATCGAGCGTAAAGCCCGTGTCGCGGCTGTTTGTCATGCCTCCGATATACCCGGAAAGCTGGGCGATGCGACGGACGGCGCGCAATCTTATTACAAATAGGCGACAAACGCGGGAACCGCTCCTATATGGCGGGCTCCGCACGACGTGAGATCCGGCATGCAGACGACCAATCCTTTCGATGACGACAAACTCCGCGAAGAATGCGGGGTGTTCGGCGTCTCCGCCACCGATGGCGCGGCCGCGCTCGTAGCTCTGGGGCTGCATGCGTTGCAGCACCGCGGGCAGGAAGCCGCTGGCATAACCACGTTCGACGGCGCCAATTTCCACACCCACCGCGCGATGGGCCATGTCGCGGGCAATTTCGACCGCGACGACGTGATCCGTTCGCTGCCCGGCACCGTCGCCTGCGGTCATGTCCGCTATTCGACGACCGGCGAGACCGCGCTGCGCAACGTCCAGCCGCTCTATGCCGAGCTGTCGACCGGTGGCTTCGCGATCGCGCACAACGGCAACATCTCGAACGCGATGCGGCTGCGTCGTGAGCTGGTTCGCCGCGGCTCGATCTTCCAGTCGACCAGCGATACCGAGACGATCATCCACCTCGTCGCGACCTCGAACTACCGGACGCTGCTCGATCGCTTCATCGATGCGCTCAAGCAGATCGAGGGCGCCTATTCGTTGATCGTGATGACGCCGGAGGGCATGATCGCCTGCCGCGATCCGCTCGGCATCCGTCCGCTGGTGATGGGCAAGCTCGGCGAGGCGGTGATCTTCGCCTCCGAGACGGTCGCGCTCGATGTCGTCGGCGCCACCTTCGTCCGCGCGATCGAGCCGGGCGAACTCGTGATCGTCCAGGGGTCGGAGATCCGGTCGATCCGCCCGTTCGCCCCGATGGCGGCGCGGCCGTGCATCTTCGAATGGGTCTATTTCTCGCGCCCCGATTCGATCGTCGGCGATCACTCGATCTATTCGGTGCGCAAAGCGATTGGCGCACAGCTCGCGATCGAATCGCCGGTCGATGCCGATCTCGTCATCCCGGTTCCCGACTCGGGCACGCCGGCGGCGATCGGCTATGCGCAGCAATCGGGCATTCCGTTCGAGCTGGGCATCATCCGCTCGCATTATGTCGGCCGCACGTTCATTTCGCCCGGCGACAAGGTCCGCCACCTCGGCGTGAAGCTCAAGCACAACGCCAACCGCGCGCTGATCAAGGGCAAGCGGGTCATCCTCGTCGACGATTCGATCGTTCGCGGCACCACCTCGCTCAAGATCGTCGAGATGATGCGCGAGGCGGGTGCTGCCGAAGTCCATATGCGGATCGCCAGCCCGCCGACGCGGCACTCGTGCTTCTACGGCGTCGACACGCCCGAGCGCGAGAAGCTGCTCGCGGCCAAGCTCGATCTCGGCGGCATGACCGGCTTCATCCATGCCGACAGCCTCAACTTCATCTCGATCGACGGCCTCTACAAGGCGCTTGGCGAGGCGAAGCGTGCGGATGTCCGACCGAAATATTGCGATGCGTGCTTCACCGGCGACTATCCGACGACGCTGACCGACCATGACGAAGGCTCGGAAGTTGACCAGTTCGCGATGCTCGCCGAACGCGTCATCTGATACTCCCGGAGTTGTTATGACGGACAAGCCTCTCGAAGGCCGGCTGGCCTTGGTCACCGGTGCCAGCCGCGGCATCGGCGCTGCGACTGCGATCGCGCTGGCGGCAAAGGGCGCGCACGTCGTCCTGACGGCGCGGACGCCCGGCGGTCTCGAAGAGGTCGAAGCGGCGATCCACGCGGCCGGCGGCTCGGCAACGATCGCTCCGCTTGATCTGGCCGAGGGCGAAGCCATCGCGCGCCTCGCGACCGCGATCGGCGACCGCTGGGATGCGCTGGATATTTTGGTGCTCAACGCGGGCATGCTCGGCTCGCTGTCGTCGGTCCCGGCGATCGATCCGAAGGAAATGGCGCAGGTCCTGACGCTCAACGTCAGCGCGCAGGCAGCGCTGATCGCGGCGTTCGATCCGATGCTGAAGAAGGCGAAGTCGGCGCGCGTGATCGGCGTGACCTCCAGCGTAGGCCGCAAGCCCCGCGCTTATTGGGGCCTCTACGGCGCGTCGAAGGCGGCGTTCGAAACGCTGCTCGGTGCCTATGGCGACGAGATGGCCGAGATCAGCGCGATCCGCACCGCGGTCGTCGATCCCGGCGCGACGCGCACGAAGATGCGCGCGCGCGCCTATCCAGGCGAAGATCCGAGTTCGGTCAAGGAACCAATTGTAGTGGCTGACCGGATCGTGGCGCTAGCAATCGAAGGCTTCCAACCCGGCCATTTCGAGCGAGTCGCCTAACCGTTCTCCTGCGAACGCAGGAGCCCAGGGTCACAATCGCCACTGCCCGTTACCCTGGATTCCTGCGTACGCAGGAAAACGCTACCGCTTCACCAGCGTAACCTGCGCGACATCGATCCCGCCGCCAAGAAACCCGCCCTCGCAGTACATCAGATAATACCGCCATAACGCCACGAACCGAGCATCGAACCGCGCCGGCAACCGCCCCTCCGCGACCGCGGCATCGAACGCCACGCGCCACCGCCGCAGCGTCTCGGCATAGTGCAACCCGAACCCGCGCCGGTCTTCCCAAACGAGCCCCCGCGCCTCCGCCAGCGCGCGAAACCGCGACTCGGACAACAGCATCCCGCCCGGAAAAACGTAGCGTTGGATGAAGTCCACACTCCGCGAATACGAATCGAAGATCGCATCGTCGATCGAGATATACTGCAACGCCGCGCGCCCACCCGGCTTCAACGCACGCGCGATCGCATCGAGATACACCGGCCAATATTCCTCGCCGACCGCCTCGACCATCTCGATGCTTGCCACCGCATCATAGGTGCCGGTAACGTCCCGGTAATCGGTCAGCGCCACGCGAACACCATCGAGCCCCGCCGCCGCGATCCGGTCATCGACCTGCCGTTTCTGCTCGGTCGACAGCGTCAACGCATGCACGCCAACACCCGCGCGCGCCGCCATCTCGGCAAACGATCCCCAGCCGCAGCCGATCTCCAGGATCGTATCGCCCGCCCCCGCGCGTGTCCGGTCGAGGATCGCACGCAACTTGGTCGCCTGCGCTGCCTCATGCGGCTCGGCAGCGTCGATCGGCTCGGCGAAGATCGCGCTCGAATAGGTGAGGCTCGGATCGAGCCATGTCTCGTAGAAATCGTTGCCGAGATCGTAATGCGCCGCGATATTCTTCCGCGAGCCGGTCGGGTCGTTACGCCGCATCCGGTGCCACGCCCGCGCCGCCAACCGCACCACGCCGCCTGATCGCGCAGAACTCCCGAGCGAGCGGCGGTTGCGCATGAACAGGTCGAACAGCGGCACCGGATCGGGGCTCGACCAGTCGCCTGCCGCCCAGCCCTCGTACCAGCCGACCGACCCCGCCGTCGCCAACCGTACCAGCGCACGCCAACGATGCACCGTAACGACCGGCAAAGGCCCCGACGCCCGTCCGCCGATCAGCCGCCGCGTGCCATCGGGCAGTCGCGCATCGATCCCGCCGCTCTCCAACCCCGCATCGATCCGGTCGAGCAGGCGGTGGAACACGGGCGCGACGACGCGAGCGACCGTGGAAACCTGCGCGGCGGGCACATCATCGAAAGCGGGAACGGCGGTCATCGCGGCGCTCCATGCAACAGGGGGCCCAGCGAGGAAAGAGGCAGGCGTCAAACACTCGAATATGGGGCCAGCCGCACACCCCTCGCCAAACCGTCATCCTGACGAAGTGCAAAGGTGGCCGCTACTCAACGCGCGTGCCGCCCCGCCTCGAGCGCGCGCTCCCGCCCTTCCCGGTGCCCGACGATCTTCGCCGGATAGTCACGCGGCCGGCAACCCGACTCCTCTGGATCGTGGATCGCCGCACCCGACACCGTCGCCAACTCCGGCACCCACTCCCGGATATAGTCCCCCGCATCGAACTTCTCCGACTGCGACAACGGCGCCATGATCCGCCCGAACATATTCGAATCCACCCCGGTCCCCGACACCCACTGCCAGTTCACCGAATTATTCCCGTAATCCGCATCGACCAGGCAATCCCAGAACCACCGCTCCCCCTCGCGCCAATCGATCAGCAGGTGCTTGATCAGGAAGCTCGCCGTGATCATCCGCACGCGGTTATGCATCCACCCGGTCGCCCAGAGCTGGCGCATCCCGGCGTCGACGATCGGATAGCCGGTCCTGCCCTCCTGCCACGCCTTCAGGTCAGCCTCGGCGTCCTCGCCGGACCGCCAAGGCAATTTGTCGAACTTGGGGCGCCCGTTCGTGTCGCCGTAATCCGGCATCGTCAGCACGACGCCATCGGTGAAATCCCGCCAAGCCAGTTCCTTGCGGAACGTCGTCGCATCACCGTGGCCATCGACCGCATGCCACACGGTTCGCGGCGAAATCTCCCCGAAATGCAGATGCGGCGACAGTCGCGAGGTGCCCTCGATCGCCGGCATGTTGCGATCAACGTCGTACGCCTCGACGATCGACGCCATCGCCTTCGCATTCTCCAGCGCCTGCGCCTCGCCCGGCGCCCAGCCGTCGAAGCCCGTCGACCAGTCCGGCTTGGTCGGCAGCAGATTCCAATCCGCGAGCGTCTCGCTCGTCGGCCAGGTCTCGGGTGCGGGAATAGTCCTCGGTGCAGGCTCGGGCTCACGCGGCGGCATCATCTGGTTGAGCGCCTTCCAGAACGAGGAATACACCTTGAACTGCCCGCCCGAGCCCGTCTTCACGTCCTCGACACGCGCGAGGTGATTGCCCTCATGAAGGCACAGTCGATCGCCAAGCGCTGCCTCGGCCTTGCGCCACCACGGCTCGTAATGCCGGATCGCATGCACCTGCTCGGCACCGGTTTCCGCCATCAGCGCCGTCAACACCTCGACTGCATTCCCCCGCCGAAGGATCAGCTTCGATCCCTTGTCGGCCAGCGACTTCCCAAAGGCGTCGAGCGTATGATGCAGCCACCAGCGCTGCGCCCCGCCCATCTTCCATTTCCCCGGCGCATCGTCGTCGAGCACATAGACCGGGATCACCGTCCCCGCATGCGCGGCGGCGATCAGTGCGGGTTGATCGTGAAGGCGAAGGTCCTGGCGCAGCCAGAGCAGGGAAGGTGTCGTCATCGTGCGCTCAATGCACCAATCCGCAGTCCGGCGTCATGCGCACCCGCAAAAGTTTGCCCAAGCGTCATAATCGCGGCGACGTGCCGTTCGGCGATCGCCAGCGCGTCCTCGCCGTACCCGCCGCCGACCGTACTCGCGAGCGGCACGTCCCGCGCAATCGCGAGGCCAGCGACCAGCCGCTCCCGCCGCGCCAGACCGTCCAAGGTCAGCGCCAGCCGCCCCAGCCGATCACCGTCGAACGGATCCACGCCAGCCTGATACAGGATCAACTCCGGCCGAAACTCGTCGAGCAACGGCACCAGGGTCGCCTCCAGCGTCGCTAGATAGACGTCGTCGCCCACCTTGTCCGGCAGCGGCACATCGATCGTCGACCGCGCCTTTCGCACCGGAAAATTCTTCTCTGCGTGGATCGAATAGGTCGCGATCTCCGGCCGTCCTGCGAGCAGCGCCGCGGTCCCGTCGCCTTGATGCACGTCGCAATCGACCACGAGCACACGCGCCACCCGCCCCTCGTCGATCAGCCGCGCCGCCGCGACTGCGAGATCGTTGAACACGCAAAACCCCGCGCCGGTGTTCGCCAGCGCATGATGGCTCCCACCCGCCGTGTTCGCCGCAAACCCGTGTTCCAGCGCGAGACACGCCGCGAGCCACGTCCCGTGCGGCACCATCGCCGCGCGCGACGCAACCGCCGCCGTCACCGGAAACCCGATCCGCCGCTCCTTCTCCTTCGGCACCTCCGCGCGGAGCACTTCGGCGACGTAATCCTCGTCATGCACCGCCTCCAGCCACGCGGTCGGCGTCGTCTCGGCCCGGTGCCACGCGACCGCCTCGCCTTTTCCAAGCAGCAGGTCGCGGATCAGCCCGTTCTTGTTCCAGCGATAGGTCGAGCGCGCGGGCGCGGGGGTGACATAGTCGGGATGGTGGACGACATGGATCATGCTCCGTAGGTAGGAGCGCGCCTGCCGAGCCCCAAGCTGCCCGAGCCCCAAGCACCTGCGTTGCGGAGACTATTTTGACCGACGTTTCGACCCTGCCCTACCGTCCCTGCGCCGGGATCATGCTGATCAATGCCGAGGGGAAGGTGTTCGTCGGCCAGCGCAACGATTCGCCGCTGGAGGCATGGCAGATGCCGCAGGGCGGGATCGACCCCGGCGAGGACGCCGAAGCCGCCGCATTGCGCGAACTCGGCGAGGAAACCGGCGTCATGCCGGACAAGGTCGAGCTGATCGCGGAGGCTCCCGGCACGTTCGTCTACGATCTCCCCCCCGAACTGCTGGGGAAAGTCTGGAAAGGCAAATGGCGCGGTCAGACGCAGCGCTGGTTCCTCTACCGCTTCCACGGCACCGACGCCGACGTGAACATCGCCACCGAGCACGAGGAATTCCGAGCGTGGCGCTGGAGCGATCCCGCCGACCTGCCGCGGCTGATCGTGCCGTTCAAGAAGGCGTTGTACGAACAGGTACTCGCCGCCTTCGCGCCACATCTCGGCGCAACCTCGAAACGCTGAGCAGTTCCCAATCCGCGACGCTGCCGTTACGGAACGACTGTGCGCCGCTTAGCCCCTATCCTTCTCGCCCCGCTGCTCCTGGCGAACGCGCCCGATCCGCAATCGGTGATGATCCCCGAGACGATCCGCGCGATGCTCGACGCGGCGCTGGCGGCGGGGAACGAGGCCGACGTCAACACGATAGCCAAATATGCGCGCGCCGCCGATCCACTCAGCGGCGACGCGGTGCTCGCGATCGCCGAGAAGTGGAAAGAAGATCGCGCCGCACAACGGACGCAGGTCATCCGCCAAGCCAGCTTTCTCGACCTGTGGAGCGGCAGGGCGGAAGTGGGCGGCTATCTGACGACCGGCAATTCCGACACGGCGGGCGGCACCGCGGTCCTCGACCTCAACCGCGAAGGCCTGCGCTGGCGTCACAAATTCCATGCTCAGGCAGATTATCAGTCGAACCTCGACATCACGACGCGCGAGCACTACCTCGCCTCGTACGAGCCCAACTACAAGGTCGACGACCGCGCCTATATCTACGGCGTCGCGCAATATGAAGGCGACCGGTTCCTCGGCTATTTCAACCGTTATTCGACCTCGATCGGCGCGGGTTACAGCGTCATCAAGACCGCCGGCACCAAGCTCGATCTCGAACTCGGGCCAGCATACCGTCATACCGAGTTCACCGACGATACCACGCAAAGCAGCATTGCCGCACGCGGGACGGCCAATTTCAGCGTTCGGATCCTCAGCGGCCTGTCCGTCAGCCAAGTCGCGTCCGCCTATGTCCAGCGGTTCAACAGTACGCTCAGCGGCACCACCTCGGTCAACGCCAAGCTGATCGGGCCACTTTCGGCGTCGCTATCTTACAGCGTCCAGTATGAGAGCGAGCCGCCGATCGGCTCGGTCTCGACCGACACGACCAGCCGCGCCTCGCTGGTCTACAGCTTCTGACGCTGTTCCCACGCGCGCCCGGCCTCGCTAGGGTCGCGTGATGAGGGGACTTTCAACGATCGAGCGCGATGCCGTCGACACGGCGGGCGCTGCACCGATGCTGGCACAGGTGGAGACGTGGGCTGCCGTCAACAGCGGCACGCGCAACCTTGCAGGGCTCGCCACGATGGCCCGATTGCTCGGCGACGCGTTTGCGAGCCTGCCGGGCGAGATTTCCCTAGTCGAACCGACACCAGTCGACAGCGTCGGCGCGGATGGAGTGGTCTCCGCGATCGAGCACGGCATGCATCTGCACCTCGTCGTCCGTGCCGACGCGCCGATTCGCATGCTGTTCACGGGCCACATGGACACGGTCTATCCCGTCGATCACGCGTTTCAGTCACTGCGATGGCGCGAAGACGGCCGGCTGAACGGCCCGGGCGTCGCGGACATGAAGGGCGGGCTCGCGGTGATGCTCGCGGCGCTCCGAGCGGTCGAGGCCAGTCCCCTCGCCGCCCGGATCGGCTATGACGTCGTCATCAACTCGGACGAGGAAACCGGCTCCTTCTCGTCCGCCGCGCTGCTGGCCCGCGCCGCGCACGGCAAGGTCGCCGCGCTGACCTACGAACCGGCGCTCGCCGATGGGACGCTTGCCGGTGCGCGTGGCGGCACGGGAAACTTCTCGATCATCGTCCACGGCCGCAGTGCGCACGCGGGGCGCAATCCCGAGGACGGCCGCAACGCGCTCGTCGCGGCCGCGGACATCGCGGTGCGGCTGTCGAAGGTCCGCGGACCCAGCCTCGCGGTGAACCCGGCGCGGATCGAGGGCGGCGGCCCGAACAACGTCGTCCCCGATCTCGCCATCCTGCGCATCAACTTTCGCCCTGCGACGCTCGACGAGATCGCGCGGGCGCAGTCGCATATCGACTCCGCGGTGGCGATCGTCGCCGCCGAGCACGACGTCCAGATCGAAGTCCATGGCAGCTTCAACCGCCCCCCGAAACCGATCGACGCGGGCGCCGCGCGCCTGTTCGATCTGGTCAAGAGTTCTGGTGCGGATCTCGGTCTCGACATCGCCTGGAAGGCGACCGGCGGCGTCTGCGACGGCAACAACATCGCGGCCGCCGGCGTGCCCGTGGTCGACACGATGGGGGTTCGCGGCGGCGCGATCCATTCGACCGACGAATTCATGATCCCCGACAGCCTCGCCGAGCGCGCGGCGCTGTCGGCGGTCACCATATTGCGTATCGCGGAGGGCCGGTTGTGAGTTTCAGGATCCGGGCCGCGGTCGACGACGATCTCCAGCACCTCTACGAAATGGCCAAGCTGACGGGCGGCGGGTTTACCAACCTGCCCCCCGATCGCCGCGCGTTGACTGCCAAGCTTGAACGCAGCCACGCCGCCTTCGCGCGTACCGACGGCCCGGTCCAGGACGAGCTGTTCGTACTCATCCTCGAAAACATCGAGACGAAGGAGGTACGCGGCACCTGCCAGATCTTCACGCAGGTCGGACAGAGCTACCCGTTCTACAGCTACCGGATCGGCCAACTCACCCAGCACAGCCGCGAGCTGAACCGTACCTTTCGCGCCGACATGCTCACGCTCGCCACCGACCTCGAAGGCGCGAGCGAGGTCGGCGGCCTGTTCCTGCACCCTGGCGAACGCGCGGGCGGCTTGGGCCTGCTGCTCGCCCGTAGCCGCTACCTCTTCATCAAGATGCACCGCGCGCGCTTCGCCGACCGCATCCTTGCCGAACTACGCGGTGTGATCGACGAGGCAGGAGGCTCGCCGTTCTGGGACGGACTCGCGGGACGCTTCTTCGGAATGAATTTCCAGGACGCAGATCAGTTCAATGCGACCAACGGCCACCAGTTCATCGCCGACCTGATGCCCAAGCACCCGATCTACACCGCGATGCTGACCGAGACCGCGCGCGCCGCGATCGGCCTGCCCCACCCCTCTGGCCGCGCGGCGATGCGGATGCTGGAGAACGAAGGCTTCGCGTTCGAGAACTATGTCGACATCTTCGACGGCGGCCCGACCATGACCGCGCGCACCGACCGCGTCCGCTCGATCGCAAACGCGCGTGAAGACGCTCTCGTCGGGATCGACCGCGACGGTGGAACGCAAGCCCTCGTGGCAACTGGCCAACTTGCAAATTTCCGCGCCGCGTTCGGTTGTGTTCGGGTGACGAGCGAGGGGGCGATTTTGTCAGAAGATTGCGCGCGAGCGCTCCGCGTCGGCAAAGACGACCGCGTTGTTCACGTCCCCCGGCTGTGAACCGCTCACTGTCGGGTTAATTTACAGTTAACTAATTCAAAGAAGGCGCAAAACGCCGGTTTCCGCCGTTGGTACGCATCTTGCTCAGCATCCGAAATGTGGAACCGCTTTGCTCGCCTCTTCATCATCAAGACCAAGTTCGAGGCTTTTCTCGTAATATACGGCCTCGGGCTCGGCGCGGTCGAACGCGGCCGCCATTATCTCGATCTTTATCCGGGATATGGCGGCTGGCTGCTGTTTGCAGCCTGTCCGGTGGCCGTCTTCATGGCGGGCGGACGGATCATCGACTCGCTCGATCACGCCCGCAACGGCTAAACGAGCAGTTAAGTTTTCTGCTGTGCCAGATGAAGGTATCGGCTCGAGAAATCGGCCAGTTCACGTAACGCATCCCATTGCGGAAACCCGATGCGGCGGCGATTACGGCTGATCAGCCCGTCGGCCTCCAGCGACTTGATCGTTCGGTTGACGTGTACCGCGGTAAGGCCAAGCGCGTCGCCGAGCTGTTCCTGGCTCATTGGCAATTCGTAGCCGTGCTCCCCCGTGAGCCCCTGCATGTCCAGCCGGATGGCGAATTCACATAGGAAATGCGCGAGCCGCGATCGTGCATCGCGACGACCGATATTAAGGATCCATTCGCGGAAGATCGAACCCTCAACCAAGGTATTCACGAAAATCGCATTGCCGATCGCCGCACGTTCGCGTGCCAGTTCACGGAGCGCGGTACGTGGAATCGTTGCTACTTCCGCCCGCGTCAGGGTCTGAACATTGTGATCGGCAACGTCGAGAAACAGATGCTGGAAGTCCAGCGCTTCGCCTGGAATATGCAGCGACACGATCTGGCGCATTCCTGCCCCGGTGAGCTTCTGGCGATAGGCGAACCCCGACAGCAGCACCGCGCATTGCTCCGGCGCATCTCCCTCGCGCACCAGATACGAGGAAGGTTCGAATGTTTTCAGTGTGTAAGGAAGAGCGAACAGTGCGGCGCGATCGTCAGCATCGAGAACGGCATGCGTTTCCAGCTTTCGAACCATCAGCGCCAAGGGGCTGGACGTGCCGGCCATTGGTGATCTCCCGCGATTATCGGGGCGGGAGCACATGCATCTCTCGGCCGTCAGTGCCCAAAATATCGCCTGACGATAAATCGTTTTAACATACCCGAAGTGATTTTGTTTCAATATTTGTTGCGCAAGGCCAACAAAACTCAATTAATCTCGTTCATCTGCCAAATATAATCCGCTTGCCACGACCGCAGGATTCGGCCCGTGAAAAAGGCTCAGCAAGACATTTAGCTAGGTTATACCGCCTCAACGAACAAATGTTCTATCTCAAGCAAGCTTTACTCTTGATTATGAGCATCCAAATACCGGTTTCAGTTCGACTGACGGCATCGCGGCTGGATGGTTCCGGTCCGGCGTTCGCGCGCGATATTATTCAAGCACGGTGCCGCGGCGGGGTGGTCCAGCGAGAAACACGTTGCAGACGGCCATGGGCCGGCGACGTCAGATAGACAGTTGCGTCAAGTCAGTTTGCCGTGGAGACCCGATCGTGTCAGGATCCGACGGGAAGCGCGCGCCGTCATCGAGGTCCGTCAGCGCTGCATGAAGGCAATCGATACAGTCGCTCAGCTTTGCGCCAAGCATGGCATTGTCGCCTTCATCGGCAATCCGTAACGCCTCCTCGATGAGAAACGCCATGGATTTCAACCGTGCGATCGTCTGCGCCTTGCTATGCATCACGCCCCCGTTTCTGCTGCAGCACACTATGCTCGTCCTCGAGGCAAAAGCCAACTGGACGGACATGAACCGAGAACGGGCGCGCGTCCGCGTGATGGTGTTAATCTGTGCGCGCCTCCTTCCAACGCTGCGCAAGACCGGCCATGACCATGTCCACCGTGTCGACCTGGGCCGCAATGCGCTGATGCAATAGCCCCGCTGCGTCGCGAAAGCGGCGGGCCAGTGCATTGTCGGGTACGATCCCCTGCCCCACTTCGTTCGAGACGAGAATGATGCGCCCCTTCAACCCGGCGATCGTCATCACCAGATCATCCGTTCGCGCTGCGATGGCCTCGTCTGCGAGCAACAGGTTCGACACCCACAGCGTCAGGCAATCGACCAGCATGAGCACGTCGGCACCATCCTCCGCGATCAACGTGGCGGCGAGAGCGGTCGGCGCCTCGACCGTCCGCCAGCGCGCGTCGCGATCCGCGCGATGCCGGCTAATGCGATCTTCCATCTCGCCATCGAACGCCTGCGCGGTCGCGACATAGACGAGCCGAGCGCCATCTCGCTCCGCCGCCGTTTCCGCAACGGCCTGCGCATGACGGCTCTTGCCCGACCGCGCGCCGCCCAGCACGAACAGGCTATTACCGAACGGGGCCCCAACCGATTGCATTCCGCCATCTCCTTCGTGCTTGCGGCTCGCGACCGGAATGACGATGAGGCTCGCAAGATCAAGCGAAAGCGCCTGATCGCGTGAAAGACCCTATGAACGCGCTGCGCATCCACGGCGGACGGATCGACATTGCCGCCGCTCACTATCCCGACGCGCCGCGCCCCTGGCTCGATCTGTCGACCGGGATCAATCCTCACGCCTGGAACGCCGATCCCATGCCCTCGGTCGATCTGCACCGCCTGCCTTCGCCGGCCGACCTACAGGCGTTGGAAGCTGCCGCGGCCGCGGTGTTCGGTACGAGCGCAGACCGCGTCGTGGCGTTGCCTGGCAGCGAGATCGGCTTGCGGCGGTTGCCCCATCTCGGCCTGCCCGCTCCTGTTCGGTTCGTCGCACCGAGCTACGCCACGCACGCCGACGCCATCCCCGGCGCGACACCGATCGCCCGCGCCGCGATCGATACGGTCGACAATGGCACACTGTTGCTGGCCAACCCCAACAACCCGGACGGTCTGCTCGATGCACCCGATCGGCTGGTGAAAGTTGCGCGCAAAGGCGTCTGGCTTGTGGTCGATGAAGCCTTTGCGGACGTTGCGCCGGATTCGAGCATCGTTCCCCTGCTGTCGCCCGAAGACCACGCCATCGTCTTCCGATCATTCGGTAAGTTCTTTGGCCTGCCGGGTATCAGGCTCGGGTTCATGATCGCTCCACCGTTGCAGGCAGCCGAGATGCGCCGGCAGTTGGGAAGCTGGCCGATATCCGCGCATGCCATCTCCTATGGTATCGCCGCGTACCGCGATACCGGCTGGATCGCCCGGGCGCGCACGTCGATCGCGGACCGTGCTGCGCGGCTTGATGCCTTGCTCTCCCGCCACGGTCTTCTGGCCAGCGGTGATTGCGCACTGTTCCGCCTGATCGACACCGACGATTCGGAGGCGCTGTTCGAGCGGTTCGCTCGCGCCGGCATCCTAACGCGAACCTTCGACCATTCGCCGCGTTGGCTCCGTATCGGCGTGCCGGGCGACGAAGCGTCGTTCGCGCGGCTGGACCGAGCGCTCGCGCATGACTGAACCCGTTGCGGCGCTTGCAATCATCGTCGACATCGCGATCGGCTGGCCGGCGGCGCTTTATGCCAAGGTCGGCCACCCGGTCGGCGCGTTCGCACGGTTGATCGGCTGGGCTGAAACGCGCTGGAACCGTCCTGTTTCATCAAGCGCGACCCGCCGTGCTGCCGGCGTCCTGACGATTGCGCTGGTCATCGCAGCAGGGGCGGGCGGCGCATGGCTGGTCGCCGAGCTTGCCCGGTTCACATTTGGCCACGCTGCGTGGATCGCAATAGGCCTGATGGCGGCACCCGGCCTCGCGATCCGCAGCCTCCACGATCACGTCGTACCGATCGCCCGCGCATTGCAGGAAGCCGATCTCGAAACCGCGCGCGCACGCGTCGCGATGATCGTGGGCCGGGACGTCGCGATGCTCGACGAAGCCGGTGTCGCTCGTGCCGCGATCGAGAGTCTTGCGGAAAGCGTCTGCGATGGCGTGGTCGCACCGTTGTTCTGGTTATTGGTGGCAGGGCTGCCCGGCCTGTGGGCGTACAAGGCAATCAACACCGCCGACAGCCTGATCGGGCACCGCGAGGACCGCTGGCGCGCATTCGGCTGGGCCGCGGCGCGCACGGACGACATCGCCAATTTGATCCCAGCGCGGATCAGCGGCGTACTGCTCTGTATCGCCGGCGGTGGCGGCTGGCGGACGATGCTGCGAGACGCCGGGAAACACGCTTCGCCCAATGCCGGCTGGCCCGAAGCGGCAATGGCCGGCGCGCTCGACCTGCGTCTGGCCGGGCCGATCGCCTATGACGGCCTTGTCACCGACAAGCCCTATATCGGTGTCGGCCGCATCAACGTCACGGTGGTGGACCTTCACGGCGCGCTCGCCATCTATCGCCGAGCCTGCGTCCTACTCCTCCTCATTGCCGGAGCGATCGCATGGCTGCGCTGATGCTGCAGGGAACCGGATCCGACGTCGGCAAGTCGGTGCTGGTCGCCGGACTCTGCCGTGCGTTCGCCAATCGCGGGCTGTCGGTCCGCCCCTTCAAGCCGCAGAACATGTCGAACAACGCGGCGGTCACTGCGGACGGCGGCGAGATCGGTCGCGCGCAGGCGACGCAGGCGATCGCCTGCCGCGTCGCGCCGAGCGTCGACATGAACCCGGTGCTGCTGAAGCCGCAGGGCGATCGCACCTCGCAACTGATCGTCCGCGGGCAGGTCCGCGGTACGCTCGCCGCCGCGCGCTGGCGCGAGGGACGGGCCGGATTGCTGGTCGACGTCCTCGACAGTTTCGAGCGCCTGTCCGCGAACTGCGATCTGGTCATCGTCGAGGGAGCAGGCAGCCCCGCCGAGATCAATCTGCGCGATGGCGATATCGCCAATATGGGCTTTGCGCGTGCCGCCGACGTACCCGTCGTCCTGGTCGGCGACATCGACCGCGGCGGCGTCATCGCGTCGCTGGTCGGCACGCGCGCCGTGATCGATCCAGCGGACGCAGCGATGATCCACGGCTTTCTCATCAACAAATTCCGTGGCGATGCAGCGCTGTTCGACGACGGCTATCGCGCGATCGAGGCGCGCAGCGGATGGCGGGGCTACGGTGTAGTACCTTGGCTCGCCGACGCCGTGCGGCTACCGAGCGAGGACGCGGTGATCCTCGAACGGCCTGCCGCGTCGACCTCCCGAAGCGTTACGATCGCCTGCCCCATCACGCCGCGGATCGCCAATTTCGACGACCTCGATCCGCTCCGGCTCGAACCCGGCGTCTCGCTGCTGATGATCCCGCCCGGCACGGCGATCCCCGATGTCGACATGATCGTCCTTGCCGGATCGAAGGCGACGATCCCCGATCTCGCGTTCCTCCGTGCGCAAGGCTGGGACATTGACATCCGCGCCCATCATCGGCGCGGCAAGCCGGTTCTGGGGCTCTGTGGCGGCTACCAGATGCTCGGACGCAGCATCGCCGATCCGCACGGGATCGAGGGCCCGACGGGCACCGTCGAAGGGCTCGGGTTGCTCGACATCGATACCGTCCTCACCGCGACCAAGACGCTCGAACGGGTCGAAGGCAGCGCGGGCGGCGCACGGTTCGAGGGCTATGAGATGCACATGGGCGAGACTGTGGGCGCTGGTCTGGATCGTCCCGTCGGTCATCGCGCCGACGGCAGCCCCGAAGGCGCGAGAAGTGCGGACGGGCTCGTCGCAGGCAGCTATGTCCACGGCTTGCTGGCTCTCGCCGAACAGCGCTCGGTCTGGCTTGCGCGGATCGGTGTCGATGCGGTCGGGCCCGATCACGCAGCCTCGATCGACGCGGCGCTCGACGCGATCGCGGCCACGCTCGAGCGTCACCTCGATCTCGACGCGATGCTGGCGTTAGCGCAGCGTGCCGGCCATCACGCCACCAACGGCTAGCACGAGCAACACCCCGGTCTCGACGATCTCGATCCCGGCACCGTGGGCATCGCCAGTTACGCCACCCAACGTCCGCCGCAACCAGGCGGCGACGCCGAGCACGAGAAACGGAACGATCACCAGCGCCGGGGCGACGACCGCCGCCAGCGCGAGAACCAGTCCCCAGCCAGTCAGGTCCTGTCGCCGCACCGCACCCGCGACCGCCGCTCCCAAGCCGCCGGTTCGGATTGGTGGCAACAGCCTGGCCCAGGCGAGCGGCCCCATCCGTGCAGCGAACGGCACCAGGATGACGACCCACCAGCTTGCCATCCCAACCGCATGAAGCAGCACCAGCTTGGCGATCATCTGGCTGACGATCGCGACGACGCCGAAGCTGCCGATATGCGGGTCCGCCATCACCGCCAGCAGCCGCGACTGGTCACCGTGCGCCGCACCCAAACCATCGGCAAGATCGGCCAATCCGTCGAGATGCAACGCGCCGGTGACTGCGACCCACGTCAGCAGCGCGGCACAGGCGCCTGCCCACGGGTCGATCAGCGCACCGAGCCATCCAGCCGCCGCAACCAGAACGCCGACCGCCAGTCCGACGATCGGGTAGAAGCGTATCGCCTCGGCAAAACCGCTTGGCCCGACGGTCACGCACGGCATCGGCAAGCGCGTCAGGAAGCCGAAAGCGACAACCATCCGCCTCACGTCGCGAGCCCGACGATCTGGACGGTCCGCTCTTCTCCGGGCCAGATTCGCAGCGACACGAGCGCTGCATAGGGCAGGTTGAACGCCCAGATCTGTCGCCGCTCGAACCCGCAAAGATTCGCGAGCGCGGCCCTAATTGCGCCGCCATGCGTAACGACCAGCGTCGCGACCGGCGGCAAATCGGCAAGCGCGTCGTGCACGCGGCCTTGGAGTGCGGACCAGCGCTCCCCGCCCGGTGGAGGGGCCGCGTCCGGATCGTCATAAAATTGCGCCAACGCCGCCGGATCGACATCTGCCGGTGACAGCCCGTCCCAAGCCCCGAAGTCGAGTTCGCGCCACCGCGGGTCCACATCGAACTCGATCGCCCGAGAGGCCGCGATCGCCGACGCACAGTCGCGCGTCCGTGCAAAGTCCGACGTCACGATCCGTAGAACGTCCAGCGTAGCCGTCCGTGCCAGACAGGCGGCAATGCCCTTATCCGTTACCGGCTCGTCGGTTCGGCCCAGCAGGAGCCCTTCGCGCGTCGGTGCGCCATGCCGTATCAGGTACAGCATGTGCGAGCCGGTCACGCGACCGAGACCCCCGCCTCGGCAAAGGTCGCCATCTCGTCATGTGCCGCCAGCGCCGCGCGAACGAGCAGCGTCGCGGTCGCCGCACCGCTTCCCTCGCCGAGCCGCATGCCCAGCGACAACAGGGGATCGAGCCGCAATGCCTGCAACAGACGCGCATGACCCGGCTCGGCAGATACGTGGCCGGCAAGACAATGCGCGAGGATGTCCGGGCATGCCGCCGCGATCGGCGCGACCGCGGCGCAACATATGAAGCCATCGAGCATGACGGGAACGCCCGCGATCCGGGCCGCGAGGACCGCTCCTGCGATCGCGGCAATCTCTCGACCACCAAGCCTGCGCAGCGTCTCAAACGGCGTGGTCAGCGCGTCCCGGTGTAGCGCCAGCCCGGCCTCCACCGTCGCGATCTTGCGCGCCATGCCGTCGTCGTCAACGCCGGTACCGGGCCCGACCCAGTCGCGTGCCGATCCATCGAAGCTTGCAAGGCACAGCGCCGCGGCCGAGGTCGAGTTGCCGATCCCCATTTCGCCGAGGACGATCAGATCCGGCGCGTCCGCAACGGCTGCCGCGCCCGCGTTGATCGCGGCGAGGCAGTCGCCCTCCGACATCGCAGCGGCCATCGCAAAATCGGCGGTCGGCCGATCGAGATCGAGCGAAACGACTTTGAGATCGAGCCCCGCCGCGCGCGACAGAGCATTGATTGCCGCGCCGCCATGCTCGAAATTTGCCACCATCTGCGCAGTGACCGAAGCTGGAAATGCGCTGACGCCGCGATCGACGACGCCGTGATTACCGGCAAAGACCACCACCCTGCCGCGATCGAGGCGCGGGCGTTCATGGCCCTGCCAGCCGGCCATGAAGACCGCGATCTCCTCCAACCGCCCGAGCGAGCCCGGCGGCTTGGTCAGTTGCCCCTGACGCGCCACCGCCGCGGATCGAGCCGTTTCATCCGGTTGAGGCAGGGCACGCAAGGACGCCAGGAATGCCCCGGAGGTTGGGAAACAGGTCATTCGACGACGAACCCGGCGGGCGGCGTGCGGGTGATGAAATGCCCTTTCACTCCCTGCGGCCATTGCTTGAACGGCACCTGCCCGAACGCGCTTTCGCCGTACAGCCGTGCGTAATCGAGGATTGCACGCGCGGCGTCCTCGGTCGGCTCGAACCTCCCGAGAACGTAGCCGACCTTTGCGGGTGCGCGCAGGTGGATCGTGCAGAAATCCTGGCATGCGAACAGGCACGGCATCTCCTGCACCGCAACGTCGGCATAGGCCGGATCGCTCGCTTGCACCGCCTTCAATGCGCTGACGAGCCGCGCGCCGCCGCGCACGCCTTCACCGTCGTCGCGCGCATCGGTGGAATGGCGGCACGTATTGCACGCGACCACCGCAACGCCGTCTTCGACTGGCTTCAGCATGTCCGTTCCCGGACGATAGCAACATGACGTGAACTTGGCATCGGAACCCCTTCGGACAGTCGGACCCGCACCGCGCGGCAGGCTGAAGGCACATGCCCCCTGCCTCCGCGTGACGCGAAGCGATGTCGTCGCTCGGGGTATTACCCGTCCGTTCGGCGCACCCTGGCCGGACGAAAGACGACCGCGACGGGCAGGTCTCCTGGCTCGCGGGTCAACGCCGTCCGCGCAGCCTTCTCGGGAGTATCCCAATGGCATGAGGCACGATGGCTCGCCGCGTACAGTTGCAGGGGCAGCCGGGTGTTTCCCGTTCCCATTTTCATTTCCCTAAGCGTTGCCGCCTTGGGAAAACCTGTCGCACGTAGAGCGATACGCGGGGGGAGAAGGTCATGCAAGGCGCCGCTATGGGAGTCAGAACCCCGCGAGCGGTCTTCGCACCCGCCCGTCATCCTAACGAAAGTCGGGACCCAGAGCCACGAAAGTCGCCATCCGTTACCCTGGGTCCTGACTTTCGTCAGGATGACGGACATTGATTGTAGCGTTCCGTTAAGTTGCTGAGTTACGTCAGAACTCGACCCCAGCCTGCGCCTTTACCCCCGACCGGAACGGATGCTTCACCTGCGTCATCTCGGTCACCAGATCCGCCACCTCGATCAGCGCATCCGGCGCATTCCGCCCGGTCGCCACGACGTGCGTCATCTCAGGCTTCCCCGCCAACACCGCCAGCACCTCGTCCACCGGTAGATACTCATACCGCAACACGATGTTCAGTTCGTCCGCCACAACCATCGCATAGGACGGATCGGCAATCATCCGCTTCACCTCGTCCCATGCCTCACGCGCCACCGCGATGTCGCGCGCGCGATCCTGCGTGTCCCAGGTAAACCCCTCGCCCATCGGCTTGAACTCGCACAGGTCTGGGAACGCGTCGAATACCGCCTTCTCGCCGGTCGCCATCGCGCCCTTCACGAACTGCACAACGCCGACCTTGCGCCCATGCCCGATCATCCGCACCGCCATGCCGAACGCGGCGGTCGACTTGCCCTTGCCCTTGCCGGTGTGGACGATGATCAGGCCCTTCTCGATCGTCTTGCTCGCGACGATCCGGTCCTGAACCTCTTTGCGCTTGGCGCTCTTGGCATTCTGCTCGTCGTCGGTCCGCATGATCATGTCCTCTCGTCCTCCCGATGGCGGATTGCGACGTGTGGCGCTAGAGCGTCCACCATGCTCCGCATCACCGACCTCAAGCTGCCGCTCAACCACGCCGACGAAGCGCTCCCCGCCGCGATCCGCGATCGCCTGCGCGTCACCCCGCGCGACCTGATCCGCTACACCATCGCCAGGCGGGCGCACGATGCGCGTGACAAGATGGACATCCAGCTCGTCTACTCGGTCGACGTCACGCTGAAGAACGAGGACACCGTCCTCACGCGCTTCCGCAAGGATCGCCACGTCCAGCGCACGCCTGACACGGGGTATCGTTTCGTCACCAAGGGCGGCGCGAGCTATACCGGCCCCCGCCCGGTCGTCGTCGGCGCGGGCCCGTGCGGGTTGTTCGCGGGCCTGATCCTAGCGCAGATGGGGTTCCGCCCGATCATCCTAGACCGCGGCAAAGTCGTCCGCGAACGCACCAAGGACACCTGGGGGCTCTGGCGCAAAAGCGTCCTCAACCCCGAATCCAACGTCCAGTTCGGCGAGGGCGGCGCCGGCACCTTCTCCGACGGCAAGCTCTGGAGCCAGATCAAGGACCCGCGCCACCTCGGCCGCAAGGTCCTGACCGAGTTCGTGAAGGCCGGCGCGCCGCCCGAAATCCTGACCGAAGCGCACCCGCATATCGGCACCTTCCGACTCGTTACGATGGTCGAGAGCATGCGCGCGACGATCGAGGCGCTCGGCGGCGAATACCGCTTCTCGACCCGCGTCGACGGCCTCGACATCGTCGAGGAGGCAGGCGCCCGACAACTTCGCGGCCTCCACCTCAGCACCGGCGACTATCTCGAAGCGAACCACGTCGTCTTCGCGGTCGGCCACAGCGCGCGCGACACGTTCGAGATGCTCCATGCGAAGGGCGTGCACGTCGAGGCCAAGCCTTTCTCGATCGGCGTCCGCATCGAACATCCGCAGTCGTGGATCGACGAAGCACGGTTCGGCCCCTGTGCGGGCCATCCCGATCTCGGCGCGGCGGCGTACAGCCTGTCGCACCACTGCAAGAACGGCCGCACCGTCTACAGCTTCTGCATGTGCCCGGGCGGCACCGTCGTCGCGGCGACCTCGGAGGAAGGCCGCGTCGCGACCAACGGCATGAGCCAATATTCGCGTAACGAACGCAATGCGAACTCGGGCATCGTGATCGGCATCGACCCCGAGCGCGACTATCCCGGCCACCCGCTTGCCGGGATCGAACTGCAACGCCACTGGGAATCGCGCGCCTATGTCGCCGGCGGCTCGAACTACAAGGCGCCAGCGCAACGCATCGGCGACCTGCTCGCCGGTCGGCCCTCCACGGCGCTCGGTTCCGTGATCCCGTCGTACAAGCCGGGCGTCCACATGACCGACCTGTCGGAGTGCCTGCCGGAGTTCGCGATTACGGCGCTCCGCGAGGCACTGCCGGCGTTCGGGCGTGAGATTCCGGGCTACGACCATCCCGACGCAGTGCTCACCGGAGTCGAGACGCGGACGTCATCGCCGGTGAGGATCACGCGGGGCGACGACTTTGTAAGCCTCAACACTCCGGGGCTTTTCCCGGCGGGCGAAGGCGCTGGCTATGCAGGGGGCATTCTTTCCGCCGCGGTCGACGGCATCAAGGTTGCCGAAGCGGTTGCGCTTAGCCTCACGGCATAAACCCCTTTCGTAGGCGGGGGTCCAGGACCCACAGACGCTAGCGTCCGTTACCCTGGGCTCCCGCCTTCGCGGGAGAACTGAGAAGGTTGCGGCGACTGTTCTAAGCACGTGACTAGCGGGACGAACTTTACAGTCCCACCCGGCCTTCGCCAGGGCGGTGCGGACGTGGATGGCGTCCGCGGTTGCGGCAGACGCGTGCGGAGGAGGCTACGCTCCCCCCGATTGAACTAAGCAACACAGGGCGCGGTGCTGGTCGAGGTGCGGCCCGCCGCCCGCCTATTCACTTACGCCGCCGTGGCCCCGTCTCGATCAACCATGCCCGCGGTAGCCCCGTCGGCTTGGCCACCCCGTCAAGCCGCCGCGCACTTACCAGCGCGACACGCTTCAAGATCATCTGGTCCTTGAACGCGTCCATCCCGCCGCCGGTCGGCTTGGCGAGGATACGCTTCACCACGTCCATCCCAGCGACGACATGCCCGAACGCCGCATAGCCCGGATAGCCCGCACGTGCGTCCATCGCCGGCGCCGGCCCGACCGTGATGAAGAAATTGCCGCCAGCCGACGCTGGCGTCATCCCCCGCGCCATCGAGATCGTCGCGTCGAGATGCTTGATCCCGGTCATCGCAGTGGTCTCGAGCGGAAACGGCGGCAGGATCCGCCGCGCGTCGGTGCGAATGCCCGCCTGGATGAAGCCGAGCTTCGGCGCGGACTTCTGGCGGCTCGCGCGGTAGAAGTCGGTCCCGTCGAACCGCCCGTCATCGACATAGGCGAGAAAATTCGCGGTCGTCTTCGGCGCATGGCGGGCATCGAGCGCCAGCAGGATCGGGCCCTCCGACGTAACGATGCGGACGCGTACCAAGCCCGGCTTGGGTCCCGGTTCGGCGCGCTGTACCGCCCGCTTTGCCGGCTGCGCGGTCCCCGCGGTCGCCAGGGCCGCAATGGCCACGAAGCCCATCATCAAACGCCGCATTTCGATCACTCACGCCTTTACCGATGGGGTCGGCTACCCTTCCGTCCGCGGTGAGGCAAGCGCGGGAGGAGCGGTGTGGAGCGCTTCGTTATATCGACGCAGTTTGCGAACGTACCAAGGCTCAACTCGCTGACGCCTTTGATCGACGTCGCTGACGCTTCCCCGTCAAGCACCTCCCCGGCGGAGGTCGGCGGGGGGGAAGACCTGTGGACAGTCCGTCCTGTGTACTCCTCAGTGCTGGATATCTATCGGCAAGTATCGTCGAGCGACCCCGGCAACGAAAGCACCTCCGCCCCCTCAAACATACCGCGGGATCGGCCCGACCTGTGGTGTCTGGTCCGGCAAATCCACCATCGTCTCGTCGACGAAACACCAGCCCCAGCCCTCCGGCGGGTCATAGCCCTCGATAATCGTATGCCGCGTCGCGTGGAAGTGCGCGGTCGCGTGGCGGTGCGGGGAATCGTCGCAACACCCGACATGGCCGCATTCCCGACACAGCCGCAGATGTACCCATTCGCTGCCGATCCGGAGGCACTCCTGACAGCCCTTCGCGCTCGGCGTCACCGTGTGGATGGTGTCCATATGCGTGCACCCGTAGCTCATCTCGCGCGCCTTTCCGCCATGTCGGCGAGTATCGTGTGGATCTGCGCGACCACTGCCGCGCCTTCGCCGACCGCCGCCGCGACGCGCTTGGTCGAGCCTGCGCGCACGTCACCGATCGCGAACACACCGGTGCGGCTAGTCTGCAACGGCAGCGCGGCGCCGCCAGTGACGATGAATCCCTTCCCGTCCGTATCGACGCAGCCCTTGAGCCAGCCCGCATTGGGGTCCGCGCCGATGAACAGGAACAGATGTCGCATCGCGCACCGCGTTTCCGCGCCGTCGCTGCGCTGGCGAAAGATCGCCGCGGTCAGCCCGGTCGCGCGCTCACCCTCCAGCCCGACGACCTCGGTGCCGACGCGGATCGTCACGTTGGGCAGTGCGGCGATGCGGTCGATCAGGTATTTCGACATCGTCGCGGCCAGTGGGCGGCGCACGATCAGGTGCAGGTGCTTCACGCGCGGCGCGAGGAACACCACCGCCTGTCCGGCCGAGTTGCCGCCGCCGACCAGCGCCACCTCCTCGCCCTCGCACAACCGCGCCTCGATCGGCGATGCCCAGTAGGAGACGCCGGCGCCCTCGAACTCGGCCAGGTCGGGGATGTCCGGCCGACGATAGCGCGCACCGGACGCGACGATCACGGTTCGTGATCGAACGCGCCTGTCACCCGGTAATTCGAGCGCGAGCGGATCGCCCGCCGGCCGATCTTCGTCGCAATCGAGATGCTCGACGGTCAGCGGGATCGCGATCTCCGCTCCGAACTTCAGCGCCTGGTTGAACGCACGGCCGGCGAGCGCCTGCCCCGATATACCGGTGGGAAAGCCCAGATAATTCTCGATCCGCGCCGATGCGCCCGCCTGCCCGCCGATCGCGCGCTCGTCGAGCACGATCACCGACAGCCCCTCGGACGCCGCATACACCGCCGCCGCCAGCCCCGCCGGCCCCGCGCCGACGATCGCGACGTCGTACACCGTGTCCGGATCGAGATCGGGCGTGATGCCGAGGCACGCCGCGACCTCGATATCCGACGGCCGTTTCAGCACCGTACCATTCGGACAGACCACGAGCGGCAAATCGCTCGACGCGACACCGGTCCGCTCGACCAGTGCACGCCCTTCGTCGTCAGACGCCGCGTCGAGGACGACGTTCGGATAGCCCGATCGCGTGAGAAACCCCTGTAGCCGGACGACGTCGGGACTATCCGGGAGGCCGACGATCACCGTCCCGCCGCTGCCCTGCTCGATCAGGCCGACGCGACGCAGGATCAGGGCGCGCATCACGATCTCGCCGACATCCGCCGAGCCGACCATCAAAGCGCGCAGATGCGCCGGGTCGAACGGCAGCGCGGTACATCCCTCGGACCCTGCGGTACCCCCTGCGATCGTCGGCCGCCCGGCAAGCTGGTTGACCTCGCCAGTCAACTGCCCCGGGCCGTGCGTCGTGATCGGCGCCTCGTGGATCAGCCCGTCGCGACGGACGACATCGATCGTTCCCTTGAGCACCAGCCAAGCGGCGACGCCGTGCTCGCCGATCGCATAGACCTGCTCGCCCGCCGCGAACATGCGCGCCGGACCGCTCGCAAAACGCTTTGCCGTCTCAAGCTGCTCGGCGTTCAGCACCGGATACATCTGGTGATCGCGTGCGCCGAGATCGCTCATGCGCCCGCAACCGGTTCGAGACCGAGCAGCAGCGTCGGGATCAGTTCGGACACCGTCGGGTGGATCGGCACCGCCCAGCGCAGGGCCGACACCGGCTGGTCCGCGTTCATCATGTCGAGGATCCCATGGATCGCCTCGTCGCCGCCCGTTCCGAGGATCGCCGCCCCTAGTATCCGCTGTGTTTCCGCGTCCGCCACGATCTTCATGAACCCCTTGGTCTCGCCCTTTTCGACCGCGCGTCCAACCCGAGTCATCGGCCGCTTCGAGACCAGGATCGGTCGCCCCGTCTTCTCCGCCTGCGTCTGCGTCATTCCCACCCGGCCGAGGGGCGGATCGGTATAGAGCGCGTAGCCGACCAACCGCTGGCTCAGCGTTCGTTCGCCACGATCGAGCAGGTTCGCCGCGACGATCTCGAAGTCGTTATACGCGGTATGCGTGAACGCGCCGCGTCCGTTGCAATCGCCCAGCGCCCAGACGCCCGGCACGTTCGTCTGCAGCATGTCGTCGACGGTGACATAGCCCTTCGCGTCCGTCGCGATCCCGGCGAGTTCGAGCCCGAGGTCGTCGGTATTCGGGCGCCGTCCGACCGCCAGCAGCACATGACTGCCGATCACCTCGGGATCGCCTGCCCGGCAATCAACCGATACCGCGACGCCATCCGGAGCCTGCGCGAACGCGATGCAGTTCGCGCCGGTCCGCACTGCGATACCTTCGTCTTCCAATATGCCGCGCACCGCGTCGGACACGTCGGCATCCTCATGTGCGATCAGCCGGTCGCCGCGTTCTACCACGGTCACCGCAGAGCCGAACCGCCGATACATCTGCGCGAACTCAAGCCCGACATAGCTTCCGCCGACGACGACGAGATGCGCGGGGATATGCTCCAGCGCAACCATGTCGGTGTTGTCGAGATGCGGAACGTCGCCGACGCCGGGCATGTCCGGCACGCTCGCGCGCCCGCCGACGTTGAGGAAGATGCGCGGCGCGGTCATGTCCTCGCCGTCGACCGAGATCGTCCGCGGTCCGGTGAACCGGGCGTGCCCGCGAAGGAGGGTAAGGCCTGCCATGCCTTCGAGCCAGCGCTCGTTCCCCGATCGTGCGTCCATCACGACCTTGCGCGCACGGGCCGCGACCGCGGGCATGTCGACTGTAACGTCGCCGGTGGCGATTCCGAAATCCGCCGCACGTCGCGCAAGATGCGCGGCATAGGCGCTCGCCACGAGCGTCTTGGTGGGCATGCAGCCGGTATTGACGCAGGTCCCGCCGACCAGCTTTCGCTCGATCAGCGCGACCGTCATGCCTGCGGCGGTAAGGCGGCCTGCGAGTGGTGGTCCGGCCTGCCCGGCGCCGACGATGATCGCATCAAACGTCCGCATCAGATCGACAGCACTACCAGCACCGCCAGGAGGATAGCGACCGCATCCTCGATCAGCGCTGCAGGTCGATCGCTACCGAACGCCGCCGCCAGTCGCGCGCGAAGAGCCGCGCCAGCATAAATGCCGACGACCGCTCCCACCACGCCGAGAACGATCCCCTGCAATGGCACGCCAATCCCGTAGCCCACGGCCGCCCCCGACAGTCCTCCGGCGAGCACGCGCGCGGCGAACTGCGGCGGCACCTTGCGGCTGGGCGTCGACGGCAACTGATCGGTGACGAGTTCCATGGCCGCAAGCAGCGTGAATATCCACGGCGTGAACCGGTAGCCGAGGAACGCCAGCCACGTCCCCTGCAACGGCAGCGTCCCCTTGCTCGCCGCCCAGGCGATCGCAGCCGGCGCCATCATCGCGCGCAACCCCGCGACGATGCCGATGACGAAGGCGAGGATCAGTCCGTTGACGAGCGGGGGAACGAGCATGGCAGTCTCCGATCCGGTGTGTTCGAGATCGTCCCACGCACTAACGCGAGCGTCAATTCGTTACGCGTCCGATCTGCGATCGATCCTACAGTGTGCCGTCGTGGAGCAACGGTCCAACCGGACCAAGCGCCTGATATCGAAAGCCAACACCGACTAGCCCTAAGCCGAATTTTATTCGTTGCGACCGCTTCGATCCCGACGAGTACCGTCTGTCTCGCCGACGGCGCAGCCTGCGCGATTGATCGGGCGATTCTTTTTGGCCTTTCCACCGTACCGCATGCCATCGCGAACGCATCGCGTAGCTGCCCGCCACGCCGGTTCAATTGTCCAAAGCTTGCATTCGAACGGCCCCCGCCGAGCCCTACGCTGTCAGTGCATATCCATTTGTGGTGGAATCGGCCTAAGCGTCATGGACGCGTCTTCATTTCATCACAGCGGCGTAATGAAATTGCCGTTTCGCCGTCATCGGTAGCGGTCATAGCTCTTGCGACAGGTCGATCTGCGAGGTCGGCGCACAACGCGGGTTCAACGTCATGCGTACCCTATACATGCTGCGGGCGACCGCGGCATCGCCGGTCATCATGGCCGCGGCGGGCGCCGCCCGTGCGCAGTCGACGGCTCGCGGCGCGCCGAGCACCGATACCGTACAATCCGCCGGCGAGGGTAGCGAGATGCTGATCACCGGGCGCCTTGAACGGTCGCGCAGAAGAAGGTCGACGCGAGCTATTCGATCGCCACGATCAGCGAGAAGGGCTTGCGCGAACGCGCGACCGATCTCCGGCCGCGCGGTGTGGGGTTCGGTGTTGTTCAAATTCTGATCTGGAGAGTATCTGTGAAACGATCGATCGTGGCCGGGCTGACGCTTGGCCTTCTTACTCAAGCGGCGGTAGCGCGCGACACGGCAGCGCCGCTGCGGATCAACGACGTGGCGGTGATCGGCACGCACAACAGCTACAAACAGCCGATGCCCGCCGCGACGATGGCGAAGCTGCGCGCGACCGACCCGGCAATGGCCGATGCGCTCGACTATTCGCACCGCAGTCTGACCGAGCAACTCGATGCCGGCGCGAGGCAACTCGAGATCGACGTGAACTACGACCCGCAGGGCGGCCATTACGCGCGCGGTTCGGACGATCCGAAGCTCAGGCGGCCGGGCTTCAAGGTGCTGCACATCCCCGGCATCGACAACGCCTCAAGCTGCGTCCTGCTGACCGAATGCCTGACGATCATCCGCGACTGGTCGACCCAGCATCCGCGTCACGTGCCGATCCTGCTCATGTTCAACGCCAAGGACGAGCAGAACGCCGCGCGTGGCGGGATCGACGCGCTGCCGTACGACGGGGCGGCATATGATGCGCTCGACGCCGAGATCCGCTCGGTGATGGCGCCCGGCAAGCTGATCGTCCCCGATGATGTTCAGGGCCGCTATCCAACGCTGCGCGACGCCGTGCTGGCGGACAACTGGCCGTTGCTGGAGGCGTCGCGCGGGAAGTTCCTGTTCGCGCTGGACGAACCGCCGGCCAAGGTTGCCGTGTATCGCGGCCAGCGGCGTTCGCTCGAAGGGCGCGTGTTTTTCATCAACACCGACGAGGCCTCGCCCGCCGCCGCCTATCTGACGCTCAACGACCCGGTCCGCGATGCCGCACGCATCCGCCGCGACGTCGTCGCCGGGTTCATCGTCCGCACCCGCGCCGACGCCAACACGCGCGAGGCCCGCGCCAGCGATACGATCCCGCGCGACACAGCGCTGGCGGGCGGCGCGCAGTATGTCTCGACCGACTATCTCTGGCCCGATCCGCGTTTGTCCGGCGGCTATCACGTCGCCCTGCCCGGTGGTCTGGTCGCCCGCTGCAATCCCGTGCGTCGTCCCAAGGGCTGCGGCGACCTCGACAAGGGTGGCAAATGATACGGACGCTCGCGCTCCTCGCCGTGCTGACGATGGCTACCGGCGCGACCGCGTCGACCGACTATCTGCTGAACCAGCCGATGCCGGACCTGATGCAGATCCTCCCCGCCCCGCCGAAACCCGGATCGCCTCAGGACCGCGACGACCGCGCAACCTTCCGCGAGACCCGTGCGCTGCTCGGTATGCCGCGCGGCGACATGGCAACGCGCGACGTTACCGACGATCGCTTCACCGTCTTCGCCTGCGCGATCGGTCGCAGGCTCGACGCGAGATCGTCCCCTGCCCTCACCCGCATCTTCGCGCAGATGAGCGACCGCAACATGGTCGGCCGTGCCAAGGATGGTTTTGCCGTCAAGCGTCCGTATCTGAACGACGACCTGCCGATCTGCGAGCCGAAGACCGCGCATCTGGCAGGCAATGGCGACTATCCGTCTGGCCATACGACGTCGGGCTGGTCCGCAGCGCTGATCCTCGCCGAGCTGATACCCTCTCGTGCGACGCAAATCCTGCGCCGCGGGCGCCAATATGGCGAAAGTCGTTACATCTGCGGCGCACATAGCAGGAGCGCCGTCGACGCGGGCTACATGGCCGGATCGGTATTGGTCGCGTCGCTCCACAGCTCGTCTGAATTTCGACGTGACATGGATTTCGCACGTAGCGAGCTCGCCGCTGCTCTACCCGCTGTGTCCCAGGCCACGCAGTGCATGAGAGATACTGCCGCGGAGTAAGCGATCAGGGCCTCGCAATGCTGCGAATGCATACGATACGATCCGCGACAAGTTGGCCGAAACGCGCGACCCGCAGCGGCCATCGCGGGGAGCGGCTACATCGTCAGCGCGCGGTCGTAGCCGGTAAGTTCGAGATAGCCGCGTCCTCCGGGCGTTCGCACCGCGCCCTCCCAATAGACCGGAAGTCCGCTCCGGCGCGCATCGAGTTCCTGTGCGGCGAACATGGGCGTTAGTCGGCGCGTGATGACCTTGCCATCCACGCGGATACTCAGATCCTGCATCACCGGATAGACGGCTCCGGTCGCCTTGCTTCGCCAGGTCGCGACTGGTCGGAACGCCACGTCCGATCGGCCTAGCGCCACGGTCCTGCCATCGGGCCGGCGCAGCGATCCGCCTGCCCACAGCGTGCCGCCACCCTTGCGCCGTATCCTGAACGCCATCAGCGCGGAGCCGTCGTCGAAGTTGAGACCGGTCCAGTCCCACCCCTGCGCGGCGGGGGCAAGATAGTTCGAGGACCATTCGCGATCGAGCCACGCCTCACCTGTGACGGCAACGCTTCGCCCGCCCCGCACGACGTTGCCGGAGACTTTCAGGTGCGGGATCGAGTAATAATAGCTCGCCTCTTCGGGCCGGGGTCCCTTGCGGCTGTACCCGCCCTGCCCCTGAGCCAGTGGCGGCTGGGTAGGCTGGAAAGCGAGCGCGAGCGTAAAGCCGTCCGCCGCGACGGTCGTTCGCCAGCGTCCGTTCGGGTCGCGCCTCAGTCGCCAGTCGCGGATCGCGACGTCCGCATCGCCCGTCTTCGCCGAGGCGAGACCGAAGCCCTGGCGCCCCGCACGTTCGCCGTGCAGCAGGCGCCCGCTGGCCGGGTCCGAAAGTGCAGCATGGGCGAACACTACCTGGCTCGCGGCAAAGCGGCTTGGATTGCCCGGATCCACCGGCGGTCGCGTGCGGAAGAACGTCACCTGAAACCCCAGGTCCTTGCCTTCCGCGGTCCTGAGCCAGCCGGTGACATACCACCATTCGGTGCGGAACGACGGATGCGCGCCGTGGTCGGCGGGAAAACGCAGGACGATCCCGGGGCGCACCTGCGGATACGGCGTCGCCGCCGGGGCTGCGACTGCGACGGCGGCGAGCCATCCCGTCAGCATTGCGAACCGCTGCATTACCAATCCTCCCGAACCGACTGGATCGCACTGCGGGCGGTTGCGCGACGCCCTGCCAAAATCGCGGTCGCCGCCGCCGCGCCGGTCAACGCGGCCGCGACGCCGACCAGCGTGCCGATCGGTATGCGTGTCGTCATCGTCCAGTTGAACGACTGCGGATTGATGACGTGGATCAGCACCTGCGCCAGCAGCAGGCCGAGAGCGATGCCCGCGAGCGCGCCCGTCATCCCGACGATCGCGCCTTCGGTCGCCAGCATCGCGGTGAGCTGGCGGCGTGTCAGGCCGAGGTGGCGGAGCATGCCGAACTCGCGTTCGCGCGCGATCGTCTGGGCGGACATCGTCGCCGCGACACCTGCGAGACCGACCAGGATCGCCACCGCTTCCAGCAGATAGGTCACCGCGAAACTGCGATCGAACAGCGTCAGCGCCAGCCGACGCAGCGTTGCGGGCCGAGTGATCTCGACCTGACCGCGGAGCGCGGCAGGAAGCCGCGCGGTCAGCCCGGCAGCGATCCGGTCGACGTCCTGACCGGGTAAGGCGGTCACCGAAATCTCGTCACGGCCCTCGTCTCCGGTCAGCCGTTGGTAATCAGCTTCGTCGACCAGCACCGCGCCGGCCTGCCGCCCATAATCGCGCCAGACGCCAGCGACATAGAAGCGCGTACGGTCGGCGATTGGCAGCGTGATCGTCGCGCCCGGCTCCCATCCGTACAGTCGCTGGGCGGGCTCCGACACCCAGACAGGCAAAGCACCGGCGGGAAGCGAAGGCGCGCGGTCGATCAGTACCAGCAGCGGATCGCGGCCATTTCGTTCAGGCCGCGCGATCAGGCTGACCGGGGGGCGATCGGCGGCGATCGTCAGCGGCAATTGGCGGCTGAATGCCACCGTCGCTATACCCGGCGTCGCGGCGAGGCGCGTCCGCGTCGCAGGATCGAACGATGCCCCCGCCGTGGTCCGCGCGTACAGGTCCGCGCCCAGGACATCACCGAGCCAGTCGTCGACCGCGCCGCGGAAGCTCGTCACCATGGTCGCCATCGCGATCATCAGCGCGGTCGAGGCGACGATGCCGCACAGCGCGGTGGCCGCTTCGCCCGGCGCACCGTGCAGGTGCCGCACCGCCAGCAGCCGCGGGACGCTTCCCCTGCCGCGTCGGGCCAAGGGGGTCAGCAGCGTCCTCGCGAACCACGGAACGCCCGCCACGCCGCCCGCGAGCATCAGTGCCATGCCGGCAAAACCGAACAGCGGAAGACCGCCGACTGCCGGCAACAGCGACGCCCCGGCCCCCGCCGCCAGCAACGCCGCAGCGGGCCACCATGCGACGGGACGGCGCGGATCGAGCACGTCGCCGGCGTTCTTCAAGGCCGCGGCCGGTGCAGCGCGCGCCGCGACGCGCGCTGGCACCGCACTACCGAGACATGCCGCGAGCAGCCCCAGCAGGAAGAAGCCCAATGCCGCGCCCGGCTGGAACACCACCCGCGTGCTGCTGCCGCCGAAATAGCCCGCTCCAAGATCGCCGCCGAACCAGAGCAGCGCGGCCCATGCCAGGCCGTATCCTGCCAGCAGACCTGCCGCGGAGCCGACGAGACCGATCGCCAGACCTTCGACGACCACCGCCGCGATGACGCCGCCGCGGGGCATGCCGAGCGTCCTGAGCAGTGCGAACGCGCGTTGACGGCGGACCACCGACAGCGACTGCGCCGAATAGACGAGGAACCCGCCGGTCAGTAAAGCGACGAGCGCCAGCATGTCGAGGTTGACGCGGTAGGCTCGCGACAGCGCGTCGCCCTGGGCGTTCTGCGCCGCGGCGGTCGATAGCACGGCGTCGGCGGGCAACAGCGTGCGCAACGCGGGCTCCGCCACGGCGCGATCGGACAGCGCCAGATCCAGCCTGTCGATCCGGCCGAGCCTGCCGAACCGCCACTGTGCGCCGGCGATGTCGATGACGCCGACCGCCGCGTCGGTGGTAGCTGCCAACGTACCGGCGATCCGCATAGGCACGGTCCGGCCGTTGGCGACGACCCGTACCGTCGCACCGACGCGTGCGCCGATTTGCGTCATGGCCTGACGCGAGAGGAAGATCGCGGCTTCGTCGAAGGCGGCATCGTTGCCGGCGTCAGGGCCGGCGGGACGCAGACCGATCAGCGACGGGGTCACCGCCGCCGCGCGGATCACGTCGACACCCAGCAGCGTCAGGCGCGTGCGGCCAATCCGCGCGTCGAGGCTGACAACTGGGCTGGCATCGGCGACCCCGTTCGCCGTCGCGACCTTCGGATACACGCGTTCGTCAAAGCCGAGCGGACTGGTGGCGCGGATCGACAGTTCCGCCGCCCCGCTGACGCCGCGCATCGCCCCGTCGAACGATGCGAGCGCAGAGCCGTTGACGAGATGGACCGCAAACCCCAGCGCGACGCCGACCGCGATCGCCACCGCCGTCGTCAGGAAACGTGCCGGGTGGAACCGCCACTCGCCGGCGATCAGCCAACCCAGTGCCAGCCGTCCCGAGATCAGCCCAGCCGTGTTAGCCACGCCGCTCGACCAGACCCTCGGCACCCAGCGTCAGCACCCGGTCGGCGATCGCCGCGCTTGCCGCCGAATGCGTCACCATGACCCCGGCCGCACCGTTGCCGCGCACCGCCTCGGCGAACAGCGCCAGCACGCGTGCCGCGGTCTCGGGATCCAGGTTACCCGTCGGTTCGTCTGCCAGGATCAGGGCGGGCCGATGCACCAGCGCCCGCGCGATGGCGACGCGTTGCAGTTCGCCACCCGACAGGTCCCGCGCGTAACCGTTGCCACGGCCGGCAAGCCCGACGGCATCGAGCATCGCGTCCGCCCGCAGGTCCGCCGCAGCGGCGTCAGGCGATACGAGCGCCAGCGGCAACGCGGTGTTCTGTCGCAAAGTCAGATAGGGAAGGATGTGGAACGCCTGGAACACGAAGCCGATCCGCTCACGGCGGAGCCGCGTGCGCGCAGTCTCGTCCAGCGTATTCAGATCGATACCGTCGATCGCCACGCTCCCTTCGTCCGCGTCATCGAGACCGGCGAGGATGTTAAGCAGCGTCGACTTGCCGACGCCGGACTCACCAATGATCGCGACGAGTTCGCCCGCGGAAACCGCGAGGTCCAGGTGGCGAAACAACGGCCGCGGCCCGGGTACGGACTTGGCCAGCGCACGCACGTCGAGCAGCGGCGGCACCATGTCGGCTGCTCGACGTGCGTCGTCGTCTCCATACCGGGGTTCGCGCATGCCCATGTCCGTCCCACCCGCGCGGCTCGACGTCGAGTCGCGCGCATACGGTACATCCGATAAGCTCTTTCGGTTCCCTGCCTGCATAAATGACCGCGGTTACGGCCCGGTAGGCATCATCGCGCGACGTGCGCCGGGAACGCGCCGTGACCGGCCTCAGGCAGACCTCGCATGTCGATTTGCGGAACCGTGGGACGAGGGTTAATCCTCGTCAAAATGCAAAGGAGCAGGACATGTCGCCCATTCTAGATCGCCGCCAAATGCTGACGGGCGGTGCGGCGATCGCAGGCCTTTCGCTCGGATCGACCACCGCGTTCGCGCAGAGCGACCGGATCGAAAGCTTGATTGCCAGGATGACCCCAGCCGAGAAAGCCGGCCAGCTTAGCTGTTTTTCAGATCAGATCCGGCCGATCGGCGTTCCCTTCAATCCTGGTCTCGCCAGCGGTGGCGCAGCCGAACAGATCGCGCGGATCAAGACCGGTCAGATCGGCATGCTCTTCAACGGCGTCGGCTATGCCGGTGCCAGGGCGGCGCAGGATGCTGCGCTAGCCACCCGCCTGAAGATCCCGCTGATCTTCGCTGGCGATGTCATTCACGGCCTGCGCACCGCCTACCCGCTGCCGATCGCCGAGGCGTGCGCATTCGATCCGGGCCTTGCCGAACGCACCGCGCGCGCCGCCGCACTGGAGACCACGGCGCTTGGCATCCACTGGACCTTCGCACCGATGGTCGACGTCGCCCGCGACCAGCGCTGGGGCCGCGTTGCCGAAGGCTCGGGCGAAGACCCGTATCTCGGCATGCAACTGGCCAAGGCGCGCGTCCGGGGTTTCCAGGGCAACGACCTGCGCGACCCCACGCGCGTGGCCGCGTGTGCCAAGCATTTCGCGGCGTACGGAGCGGTGTCCGGCGGACAGGATTACAACTTCACCGAGATCTCGCCTGCCACGTTGCGCGAAGTCCACCTCGCGCCGTTCAAGGCTGCGGTGGACGCCGGTGTTGCGACATTGATGAGTGCGTTCAACGACATCGATGGCGTTCCTGCGAGCGGCAATCATTGGCTGATGACCGATCTGCTGCGCGGCGAATGGCGCTTCCGCGGCATGGTCGTCGGCGACTACACGGCGGACGAGGAACTGATCGCGCATGGGTACGCCATCGATGGCCGCGACGCCGCAAAGAAGGCGTTCATGGCGGGCATGGACATGGCCATGCAGTCGAACCTGTTCAATCTGTGGTTGCCCGACCTCGTAGAGAAGGGCGAGGTCCCCCTCGCGCGGCTCGACGAGGGCGTCCGTCGCGTGCTCCATTTGAAGGACGCGATTGGCCTGTTCGACAACCCCTATCGATCGGTCAGCCAGAAAGCCGAGCGCACCAGCGTCTCAACACCGGCGATGCTGAAGCTCAGCCGCGAGGCCGGTGCACGTTCGATCGTGCTGCTAAAAAACGACGGCAACCTGCTGCCCTTGAAGACAAACCCCGGCCACATCGCGCTGATTGGGCCGTTCGCCGAGGATCGCAAGAACGTCGTCGGCACCTGGGCGTTCATGGCCGACGAAAAACTCAACGTCTCGATCGCGCAAGGGCTGCGCGCACGCGGCTTGAGCGTGACGACCGCGCAGGGTTCAGAGATCGAAGCCGCGCTGCCAGGCGGGATCGCCGCAGCCGTCGCCGCTGCACGAGCCGCGGACATCGTCCTGCTCGCGGTCGGCGAATCGCAACTCATGTCGGGCGAGGCGCAGTCCCGTAGCGAGATCACCATTCCCGCCCCGCAGATGGCGCTCGCCGAAGCCGTAGCCGCGACCGGCAAGCCCATCATCGTCCTCCTCCGCCACGGCCGCGCGCTCGCGCTGCACGGTGCCGTCAAGGATGCGCCTGCGATCGTCGCGACGTGGTTCCTGGGGTCCGAAAGCGGCAACGCGATCGCCGACGTCCTGTTCGGCGACGTCAATCCATCCGCCAGGCTATCCGCCAGCTTCCCCAACGAAAGCGGCCAAGAACCCTATTTCTACAACCACAAGAATACCGGCCGCCCTGCGCCTGATACCGGCAGCCAAGAATATAAATCGCGCTACCGCGAGACGAAGAACGAAGCGCTCTACCCGTTCGGCCACGGTCTGAGCTATACCAGCTTCACGGTCTCGAACGTGACGGTCCCGTCGCAGATGACGGATGCGATTACCGTGAACGCGACCGTCACCAACACAGGCGCCAGAGCCGGTGACGAAGTGGTCCAGCTGTACGTCCACGACCGGGTCGCCAGTCGAACGCGACCGGTTCGCGAGCTCAAGGGGTTTGCGCGGGTCTCGCTGGCAGCTGGTGCGAGCAAGCGCGTGACGCTTGCCTTGAAGCGCGAAGACCTGCGGTTCTGGGGCGATGGCGAGTGGGTCGTCGAGCCGGGAATGTTCGATCTATGGGTCGCCACGAGTTCGATCAACGGCGAAAAGCGGAGCTTCGAACTCGTCTGACTCTGTTCTTTCGTAAGGGCGGGGGTTTCCCGTAAAGGCGGGGAGTCTGGACCCCGCCTTCGCCGGGAAACATCTACATCCGAACGACTCGCGTTCCGATCCGTTCGGCTTCGGCCGGGTCGTGCGTTACCATGAGGATCGGTAGCTGGAGCACGTCGCGGACGTGCTCGATCGCTACCATGATCTCCTCGCGCCGCGCGCGGTCGAGCGACGACAGCGGCTCGTCCAGCAACAGGAAGCGCGGTCGGCTGAGTAACGCCCGCCCGATCGCGACGCGTTGCGCCTCGCCGCCCGACAGCGTCCGGGGCCAGCGGTCCAGCAGATGCTCGATCCCGAGAAACCCGATCGTCGCCGCGAACGCGTCTGCTTCGCCGCCCGCACCGTACAACAGGTTCGCCCGCACACGCATATGCGGGAACAACCGTGCTTCTTGAAAGACATAGCCCGCACGTCTTCGTTCCGGTGGAAGGTTGGTGCCGTTCCCGAACAGCGTCTCGCCATCGACCGCGATCTGCCCGCGATCGGGGCGCAACAGCCCGGCGACCATGTTGAGGATGCTCGACTTGCCGACCCCTGACGGCCCGAACAAGACCGTCGCGCCGCCGCCCGCCTCCAGAGTCAGCGCTACCCGCGTGTCGCCGAGCCGCTTCTCGACATCGATCTCAAAGGACATCCAGCCCCCGTCCGGCACGCCGGGTCAACAGTTCGGAAGCGATCAGAGCAACTAGCGACAACCCCACGGAAATCGCCGACAATCGCCAAACCAGTGCATCCGCTCCCGGCTGCTGCAACGCCGAGTAGATCGCCAGCGGCAGGGTCTGCGTCTCGCCCGGGACGTTGGACACGAACGTGATCGTCGCACCGAACTCCCCGATCGAGCGCGCGAACCCCAGCACCGCGCCCGCCAGTACGCCGGGTACGCTCAGCGGCAAGGTCAGCGTCCAGAACACGCGCCAGGGCCCCGCCCCCAGCGTCCGCGCGGCATTTTCCAGCCGACGGTCGACCGCCTCGATCGACAGCCGCATCGCGCGCACCATCAACGGCAGCGCCATCACCCCCGCCGCAATCGCCGCGCCAGTCCAGCGGAACAACACCGTCACCCCGAACCAGTCCTGCAGCCAGCCGCCGATCGGTCCATTGGGCCCGAACGCGATCAGCAACAGCCAGCCCGTGACGACCGGCGGTACGACCAGCGGCAGATGGACCGCCGCGTCGACGACGACTTTACCCGGAAACCGGACGCGCGCGAGCATCCACGCCAGCGCGAAGGCGATCGGCAGGGTCACCGCCATCGCCACGCCGCCGACTTTCAACGACAGCCCGACGATCGCCCATTCGGTTGCATCGAGCATTTAACGCGCAGAGAATCCGTACCGCACGAAGATCGCCTTGCCCGCGCGTGACACCAGGAAGCGCCGGAATGCCTCTGCCTCGGGGTTGGCCGATGCCTTCAAGCGCGCAATCGGATACGTAATCGCGGGATGCGTGGTCTCGGGAAAAACGCCGGCGATCCGCACCTTGACGGACGCCTTTGCGTCGGTTGCGTAGACGATTCCCAGTGGCGCTGCGCCGCGCTCCACCAACGCCAGCGTCGCCCGGACATTCTCGGCACGCACCACCTTTGGCGACACCTGCGCCCACACGCCGAGCTTTTCCAGCGACGCCTGGCCGTATTTGCCTGCCGGTACCGCCGCGTCCGCCATGGCAAGTGGTCCTGCAGTCAGCACGCGTACCAGGGCCGCGGGCGGCCTCACCGGAATACGGACCCTGCTCGCGGCCGGCGCGGCCACCACCAGCCGGTTGCCGAGGAACGTCACTCGCGTCGATGCGACGATAAGGTTCTTCGCGGCAAGTTCGTTCATCCAATCTTCGTCCGCCGACACGAACAGGTCCGCAGGCGCCCCGGACTCGACCTGCCGTGCCAACGCGGAGGATGCCGCGAACGAGATCGTCGGCTTCACATGCCCCTGTTTGGCCCAGGCGTTAGCCGCGGCGGTCAGCGGTTCCTGCAATGATGCCGCCGCGAGCACCAGCGGCGGACGCTGTTGAGCGTGTATGGCGGTCGCCGTCAGGATTGCCGGAAACGCCAGCGCCAACATCAGATACCGCATTCGATCACCTCGGGGGTCAATGCCCCTACGATATATAGGGGCACACCATAACGCCATAGCCACCGAAGCGTTGCACGTCAGTTCGTTGTCACTCGCCCGGTACGCGCCAGCTTACCCCAGCCGACCAGCGGCCCACGGAGCGCCTGCGCGATCGCCTTCAGCACGACGTAGTACATCACCTGACGGTAGCCGATGCGCTGCGGGATCAGCAGCCAGAGCAGCCGCCAGCGTTCCTTGCGCTCGAGCGCGAACGCGATCGTGGCGGCAAGCACGTCGATCGCGGTGAAGATCAGCCAATAGGCGAGCATCGTATAGACGTCGTGGCTGGTCTGTTCCCAGCCATGCGCCTGCACCGCGAGATAGGTCGACGCGAAGCTGACCAGCAGCGCGAGATCGATGATCGGCGAGATCGAGGCGAGCACGATCTGGAACACGATCGCCTGCGGCAACCCGACCCAGCCAAGCCCGCGCGGCTGCGAACGACCGATCGCCGAGCGGTGCTTGTAGAGACACTGCAACGTCCCGAACGCCCAGCGGAAGCGCTGCTTGGCGAGCGCACGCATCGTCTCGGGCGCCTCGGTCCAGGCGATCGCGAACTGGTCGTATTGCACCGTCCAGCCGTGCCGCTGGATCGCGATGGTCAGGTCCTGATCCTCGGCGAGCGTATCGTCGGGATAGCCGCCGACGCTGCGGATGGCCTCCAGCCGCCACGCACCGACCGCGCCGGGCACGACCGTCATCGCGTTCAGCCGTGCGAGCGCACGCCGTTCGAGATTCTGCGCCGTGATGTATTCGAGTGCCTGCCATTTGGTGATCAGGTTGACGCGATTGCCGACCTTGGCATTGCCCGCGACCGCACCGAGCTTCGGATCGTCGAACCACCGCGCAAGCCGGGCGATGGTCATCGGCTCGAACTGGGTATCGGCATCGAGCGCGATCACGATCTCGCCGCGCGCCAGCTCGAGCCCGCGGTTGAGCGCACGCGCTTTCCCCCCGTTCTCCAGCGTCAGCAGGCGGACACGGTCGTCACCCGCGAACGCCTCCGACACGACGCCGCTGGTGCGGTCGCTCGAGCCGTCGTCGATCACGATCACCTCGATCGCGACGTCGGCGGAGGCCAGCACGCCCTGCACCGCACGGACGATCACGCGCTCCTCGTTGAACGCGGGGATCATCACCGTCACGAACCGCGAGGGATCGATCGCCGGGAACACCGTCTTCAACTCGCGACGCGCCTGGATCAGCGCGAGCGCCGACAAGGCCAGCGCGCGCAGGATGCCGATCGTGATCGCGATCCCGAAGATCCAGCGGAGCGCGACGACGATCCCGCCAAGCGTGCTGAACAGCGCGAGATCGGCCACCGCCGCGACGCGGTCGCTCGACGAGATGACGGGCATCGCCGCATCGCGAGACAGGCCGGCAAGCGTCGATACGGGGACGAAGCTGTACCCCTTGGCGCGCAGCCGCTCGATGATGATCGGCAGCGCGGCGACGGTCTGCGCGCGGTTGCCGCCCGCATCGTGGAGCAGGATGACGTTGCCGCTGCGGTCCGGGTTGCCCGCCTCGACCCCTGCAATCGTCCGGTCGATGATCGCCTGCACGCCCGGCCGCTTCCAGTCATCGGGATCGACGTGGAGGCCGACCGAGATATAGCCGCGCTGCTGCGCTTCGAGCGCCGGTACGATCTCGTCCGCGGTGCTCGGCTCGGCATCGCCGAAATAGGGTGCGCGGAACAGGCGGAGCGAACGCCCGGTGAACGCCTGGAACAGGCGCTGCGTGGTGTTCAGCTCATACTTCACCTGCCGGGGCGAGACGTTGGCGAGGTTCGGATGCGTATAGGTGTGGCTGCCGATCTCATGCCCTTCATCGACCATCCGCTGGAGCAGCGGCCGTTCCGTCAGCGCATTCTCGCCGATCACGAAGAACGTCGCCGGCGCATGTTCACGCTTCAGGATCTCCAGGATTTGCGGCGTCCATTCGGGATCGGGCCCGTCGTCGAACGTCAACGCGAGCTGCTTGGGACGATAGCCGGTCCGCACCACGACATAGGGTGACGGCATCCGCTTGAAGACGACGTCGGCGATCGTGCCCTCCTTAGCCAGCACGGTATCGCGAATGCCGGTGACGGGTTCGGCGGCGATCTTCAGGATCTCGCCGCTGCCCTCGATATCGACGTTGGTACCCGCCGGCATCGCGTCGATCGCGGCGGGCACCGGCAGCCTGCGATGATTGCGGCCCCAGATCGACCAAAGGCCTGGATCCTCGGAGCCGAGACGCCACAGCGCGACGCTCCCAAGGCCGGCCTTTTGCAGGAACGCGATCTGGTTATACGCCGACGCCGCGTCGAGCAGCCAGACCTGATGCTGAACGCCGCCCTCGGAATAGGCAAAGCTGCTGTTGCCGCTGGCCTTGTCGAAGGTCGGCACCGTGCCGGAGTCCGCGGCGTTCTGCCACGCTTCCTCGACGTCCAGCGCGTCGCCGTTGCCGCTCTCGGCACCGGCGTGCCAGTCGTATGCGTACGAGCCGATCGCGACGACCAGCTTGGCGGGCGGAATGCCACGCGCCGCGTCGGCGACCATCCGCGCGAACCAGCGCTGCGACGCGATCGGCCCCGGCGCGCCGCTCGTCTCGTGCTCGTCATACGCCATCAGGAAGACCTTGTCGGTCACCTTGGCATAGGCCGGCAGGTTCCAGTCGGGATTGGCGACCGGCGCCGCGATCGCGACGGCCCAGCCGCGGGGCGCAAACCGCGCGCGTGTCTCGGCAAGGAAGGCCCGGTAGTTGGGTTGCGCCGCCGCGGGCAGATCCTCGAAATCGTAGAACACGCCGCCAGCATGGTTCGCGCTGAGGAACGGCACCAGCTTGTCCAGGAATGCGCCGCGAGCCTTCCGGTCCGCGAACAACGCGGCACTGCCTGCCCCGTCCCAGTTCCCATCGACCGCGTTCTGCACCATCGGCAGGATCACCGGACGGTGGACTGCCTTGTTGAGGATGTCGCGACCGGCCTGGTCACGGAAGACCGTGATCTTGTGGTCCTTGCCGGTGATCGAGACCCAGCCGGGGATCAGCCAGTCGAGCTGTTCGACGTGCCGCGCGAGGCTGGCCGTGCTTGCTTGATCCCACGGCGCGTGGAAGGCGATCGCGAGCGGCGGGCTCGCGCCATTGCCGACACCGGGCTTCGCCGCACTCGTCCCGAACAACTGCTTGGCGTAGTAATCCAGATCGCGCCGGGTCTCGCGGAGGATGCCGCCGCGCGGTGCGGGGAGCTTGTGAAGCGCGGGATGCTCGGGCTCGATCGGCAGCAACGGCGCAGTCGGCACCGCGCCGATCGAGACGGCAAACACAGCGATCGACAGCAGCAGCAGGGCGATGAACGCTGCGACGCCGAAGGTAAAGCGCCGACGCCGGCGGCCGCTTGCATCGTAGAATACGGGATTGAGCGACATGGAGCGAATATCAACCGGCCGAAGGAAAACGGCAACTCGCCGCAATGTTTCGCTACATTGCCGTTCGCGCGGGCGCTCCTGACAAATGCGTCACGCGGGCGTCAGGTAGGGACGCGAATTTCACTGCATCCCCTCCCGCAAGCGGGAGGGGACCGAGGGGTGGGCGCCCGGCCAGAACGTGTGCTGCGCCTAGTGACAGCGCGAGCCCACCCCCAACCCCTCCCGCTTGCGGGAGGGGGGAAGGTCAGATCAGCGAAACTTGCCGCTCAGCGACACGCCGATGATCCGGGGTTCGTTGAACACCGCTGCCATGTAGTTCTCGATCACGCCCTTGAGGTTCTTCTCGCCCGTGATGTTGCGCGCGAATACCGCGAACTCATACGCATCGTCGGGCGCGGCATAGCCGATCTTCAGCCCGCCCTCGAAGTTGCCGTTCGCGGTGAACTCCTTGGTCTTGTACAGCACGAACTGCGTATAGCCCTGGATGTTGAAGTCGCCCGCGATGAACGCGCGACCGCCATTGCCGAGCGGCTGGTCGTAGCGCGCGGTAAGGTCGACATTATACTCAGGCGCATTCGGCAGTGGCTCGCCGTTGATTTTCACCAGATACGTCGTCCCGAACGCACCGGGCACCGCGCGAACGGGAGCAGACGGCGTGCAGACCACGACGTTGTTGAGCGCGCAGATCTGCACCTCGGTCGTCTTGTCGCGGATCGCGCTGTGGAGCAGGCTCAGCCCCGCACCCAGCGTGAGGTTCGGGACGGGCTTCCAATTGGCTTCGGCTTCCATGCCGTACGCCTCGGCCTTGTTGCCGTTGAACAGGATGCCGTTGCCGTTGACGTCGTTGCCGTTGAGCTGGATGTCGTTGACGCGGTAGCCGAACACCGTGGCGTTGAGGCTCAGCGTATTGTCGAACAGGCGCGTCTTGATTCCCGTCTCCCACGACAGGATCGTCTCGGAGTTCGCGGTCGAGAAGTCGGAGTTGAACACTGCCGAACGTCCCTGGATCGTCGGTCCGCGGAAGCCCTGGGCGACGCGCGAATACAGGCTGATGTCGGGGGTCGCCTGATACAGGATGCTCGCATCCCAGCTCGGCTTGGTCGACTTCAGCGTGACGTCGGTTCGGCCGCGATACGTGACGACGCCCGCCGCCGTGTCCGCGGTCTTGAGCAGCTGCGTACGCTTCTTGTCCTCGGTGATGCGACCGCCGACGGTCAGCGTCAGCCTGTCGACCAGCTCATAGCTGAGCTGCCCGAAGCCGGCCCAGGACGTGTTGACGTTGTGCAGCCGAACCCAGTTGTTGGGGTTGCGCGCCGCCGTCGTCAGGAAAACCCCGCGCTGGTAGAAATCGGTGATGTCGCGGGTGTCGAAATACAGGCCGCCGACCTGCCAGTTGAAACGGCCGCCGGGGGTGCCCGCAAGCCGGACTTCCTGCGACCACTGATCGAGATCGCGGATCTGGCCCTGCGACTGGCCGAAGCCGTTCGGCTGACCGCCAACCGGGAAGTTCGCGCCCGCACCGCCATCGGTGTCGCCGCGGCTGAAGCCCGACGTCGTCTCGTACGCGGTGATCGAGGTCAGCGCGGCCGGACCGAAATCGTAGGTGGCGCGGACCGAGCCGCCATAGGTGTTGTAGCTCTGCGGGTTGTCGTTCGCTTCGTCGTAAGAAACCACGTTGCGCGGCTCGGCCGACACGTCGTTCGAACCCTTCTTCAGCGCGCCGCGGTGGAACAGCGTCGAGGTGCCGTCATACCAGCGCGCATGGCCCGACAGGTCGAGCGTGAAGCGCTCGCCGGGGGTCAGCGCGAGTTGCACACGGACGTTGCGGTCGTCGAAGCCGCCCATCGCGTCCTTGCGCGGCGTCGCGGTGTTGTCCGCACTGACGCCGGCGAACCGGTTGTCGACATAGTTCTCGCGGTGCTGGATCAGCGTCGAGAGGCGGATCGACAGAAGGTCCTTGATCAGCGGGCCACCGACGCCAGCGTCCAGGTTGACGCTGTTATAGGAGCCGACCGACGCGGACGCGCGGCTCTCGAAATCGTTGCTCGGCTTGATCGTGTCGAACTTGATGATGCCGGCGGTGGTGTTGCGCCCGAACAGCGACCCTTGCGGACCGCGCAGCACTTCGACCTGGCGGACGTCGAACACCGGGTTCGACTTGAGCACGACATGCTCGAGGATCACGTCGTCCTGGATGATCGTGACCGGCTGCGATGCACCGAGATAGAAATCGATGTTGCCGAGACCGCGGATGTAGAAGCGCGGAAAGATGCGGCCGGTGGTCGATTCGACATACAGGCCGGGCACCCGACCCGACAGCGCGAGCAGCGTATCGTCGCCGCCCGACGTGTAGGTGCGCAGCGCATCGCCCGACGCGACGCCGACCGACAGCGGCACCTTCTGAAGGTTCTCGGACCGACGCTCGGCGGTGACGACGATGTCGCCGAGACCTTCCTCGGGTGCAGCCTGCGTCTGGACGGGCGCAGCGTCTTGCGCGAACGCGGCCGAACCACACAGCACGGAACCCAACGCGACGCCGAGCATCAGCGCCGACTTAACGACCGAAATCTTCAAAATGACATTCCCCAATAATGCGGCGGCGTCCCTGACGACCGGCCACACATCCCAAAATACAAACGTCGCGGCTCGCCCTCGACCACCCTCCCGGACGGCCCGACGACGCCTCGCGACGCTCACTCCCCGAGCCGGCGGTTAGGCGGGGATTGTGTTGGTATGATGACAGTTGGTGAAGGAAGTTACGGGTAATCCCGACGCGCATGCACGACGTTGACGATCTCGACCGTGTCCAAGGCGATGCGATAGATCAGAAGATAGTTAGGCTGGACGACAGCTTCGCGCGTGCCGTCGGCCCTGCCCGGCCGGTACATGAACGGATGATCGACGAGACGGTGCGCGCATGCCTCGATCGATGTCGCAAGGCGCAGTGCTGCGCCCATATTTCGATCGGCGACGTAACCTAGAATCGTGGAGGCATCCTCGACCGCTTCGGGGCGCCAGATCAGCTTCAGCGATCTCCGCCTGATCGATCGGCAGAGCCCAAGACCAATCTTATCGCGGCAACGGCATCTTCGTGCGCAATCGACGGACGAGGATCTGCCAACGACCGCGCGACCTTTTCGCGCAGCCAGCGATCATAGGCTTCTGCTGAGATCGGGGACTCGGACTCAAGAGGTTTTGATGAGACTTGCGCCATTAGGCGAGTTTAGGCTTGTTACTGCCGAAAGCAATGCAGTCGCGCCGCGGCAAAGCCGCGTCGTCGGACGACACGACCGAGTGCGCGCTCGGTCGGTCGCCGTCCGGCTTGGCGCTGGCCTCGGCTAAGCCGCTGCGCCGCTTAGCCTTGGGCGCCTACGCGTCGTCGCCCATCCTCAGCGCGGCGATGAACGCCTCTTGCGGGATACTGACCGAGCCGTATTCGCGCATCTTCAGCTTGCCCTTCTTCTGCTTCTCCAGAAGCTTCTTCTTGCGGCTGGCGTCGCCGCCATAGCATTTGGCGGTCACGTCCTTGCGCATCGCGCTGATCGTCTCGCGCGCGATCACCTTGCCGCCGATCGCCGCCTGGATCGGGATCTTGAACAGGTGGCGCGGGATCAGTTCCTTGAGCCGCTCGACCATGCCGCGGCCGCGCACTTCGGCGGTGCCACGGTGGACGATCATGCTCAGCGCGTCGACCGGCTCTTCGTTGACCAGGATGCCCATCTTGACGAGGTCGCCCTCGCGGTAGCCGATCTGGTGATAATCGAAGCTCGCATAGCCCTTCGACAGCGACTTCAGGCGGTCGTAGAAATCAAAGACAACTTCGTTCAGGGGGAGTTCGTAGGTCGCCTGCGCGCGGCCGCCGACATAGGTCAGGTTCTTCTGGATGCCGCGGCGATCCTGGCAGAGCTTCAGGATGCTGCCGAGATATTCGTCGGGGACGTAGATCGTCGCCTCGATCCACGGCTCGGCGATCGACGCGATCTTCGTCGGGTCGGGCATGTCGGCCGGATTGTGCAGTTCGAGATGACCGCCGTTATGCGCCAACTCGATCTCGTACACCACCGACGGCGCGGTCGTGATGAGGTCCAGGTCGTACTCGCGCGTGAGACGCTCCTGGATGATCTCCAGATGCAACAATCCGAGGAACCCGCAACGGAAGCCGAAGCCCAGCGCCGCGGACGTTTCCATTTCGAACGTGAAGCTTGCATCGTTCAACCGCAACTTCGAGATGCTCTCGCGCAGCTTCTCGAACTCGGCGGCATCGACCGGGAACATGCCGCAGAACACCACCGGCTGGACTTCCTTAAAGCCCGCCAGAGCCTCCAGCGCAGGCCGCTTCGCGTCGGTGATGGTGTCGCCGACCCGCGTTTGCGCGACCTCTTTGATCTGCGCGGTGATGAAGCCCATCTCGCCGGTGCCGAGTTCGGTCAGCTGCTCGATCTTCGGGCGGAAACAGCCGACCCGGTCGACCAGATGCATCGTGCCGGTCTGCATGAACTTGATCTGCTGGCCCTTCTTGAGGACCCCGTCGATCACGCGCACCAGGATGACGACGCCGAGATACGGATCGTACCAGCTGTCGACCAACATAGCCTTCAGCGGCGCCTCGGGATCGCCCTTAGGGGGCGGGATCTTGGTGACGATCGCCTCGAGTATCTCGACGATGCCGATCCCCGACTTCGCCGACGCGAGCACCGCCTCGGACGCGTCGATGCCGATCACGTCCTCGATTTCCTTGCGAACCTTCTCGGGCTCGGCGGCGGGCAGATCGATCTTGTTGATGACCGGCACGATCTCATGGTCGTGCTCGATCGACTGATAGACGTTCGCCAGCGTCTGCGCCTCGACGCCCTGCGCGGCATCGACCACCAGCAGCGCGCCCTCGCACGCCGCCAGGCTGCGGCTGACTTCATAGGCGAAGTCGACATGCCCCGGCGTGTCCATCAGGTTGAGGACGTAATCCAGACCGTTCTTCGCGTGATACGCAAGCCGCACGGTCTGCGCCTTGATCGTGATCCCGCGTTCCTTCTCGATGTCCATGTTGTCGAGCACCTGCTCGGACATTTCGCGCGCGGTCAGGCCGCCAGTTTCCTGGATCAGCCGGTCGGCGAGCGTCGACTTGCCATGGTCGATATGGGCGATGATGGAAAAATTGCGGATGCGGTCGAGCGGAGTCATGGCGCGCTCCTAGCAGTGACGCCGCGCGGGGGATAGATCGCCCCGACACTCCAAACGGGACACTCCATAATTGTCTTGATCGGACCCCATGTCGCGGCTAGGGGGCTCACCGGCAATGTTGTCGGGGCGTGGCGCAGTCTGGTAGCGCACTGGTCTCGGGGTCCAGGGGTCGTAGGTTCGAATCCTATCGCCCCGACCATTGCCGATTTCGCGGATTCCTGCCGCGTTTTCCCCGAATTGAAATTTGTGGCGATCGGCTACCCGATCGCAACTTCGCGTGTCAGCGGAGGCGCGCGCCAGCTAGAACGCGCCGGCAATCCGCCTCTGTAACGAAAGAGCCGGGCTGGCGATCGCATCCGGCATGCCTTGCGCGGTATCCAGCAACGCCACCCGGCGATGAAGATCGGCGCTGGATTCAATCAGCCGGCGCGCGCGCGCCGGCAGCAGATCGAGCAGGATTTCATCGGTAACCGGTGCATCGCCCAGTCGCCGCATCGGATCGAGCGCGTCGCATGCCCGAAGCTCGCCGGTCTGCACCGCTCGCTGGGTCAGCAACCATGCGATGATGTGCATCAGGCGGGTGGTCACCTTCAATGATTCGCAGCTGAAGCTCACCCGGATCAACGGATCGAGCGCCTCACGCTCCATCCTTCCCACCTCGTCGAAATACGTGCGAGCCTCATCGGCCAGCAGCATCGCCTCGCTGTAAAGCGTGTCGGTCAAGCGGCGCTGCATCCGCAATTCGTGTCCGGCCTGGGTCATCGATCGACCAGATGCCACACCACCCCATGCCTGCCCAATAGGGTAAACATGCTGGTAACCACGATCTGTCCCGAAACGGGCAACTCGATCGAATTTCGTGCTAGTCCAGCGAGTTCAGGCGATGATGTCCGGGATCAGCAGATCCTCCAGCGACGCGATCTCGTCGCGCAACCGGAGTTTGCGCTTCTTGAGGCGAGCCATCTGCAACTGGTCATGAGTCGGCACCATCGCGAGCGCGGCGATCGCGTCATCGAGATCACGATGCTCGATCCGCATCCCGTCCAATCGAACTCTGGTTTGCGCGTCTTCCACTCGTCCCCCGGGTCATGTCGCCATATCCGGCGTCCTTAGCAAATGCAGCGCCGCGCGCGAGCAGGAAACCAACACAGGCAACTGCCATCATGCACCGCCATCGGTCCGTCGTGCCAAATCGCTCATTCAATCGATTTGGTCGGTTTCCGATGAAGACATTTTCGTGACGGAGTGGTTTACTCAATTCCCCAACCCGAATGCAGGAGGTATCCCACCGTGCAGACGACGCATCAGACAGCTCTGGAAACCAAGCACGCCGTGCTCGATCGGCGGATCGCCGACGAGACTCACCGGCCCATGCCCGATGCGACCATCCTCGCCGGACTGAAGAAACAGAAGCTGCGACTGAAGGAAGAGATCGTCAGCCTGTAATAATGGCGTAATCGCTCCCCGGATTCGGTCCGGGGGGCCACAGCCTGTCCGTCGCAATCCCGCGCGTAATCGCCCTGCTCGTGACCTAGCGCGCCGCCGCCGTGTTGGAAAAGGTAGATGCGGCAGCGTCGATTACCGGTCTAGACGCCACTCACCGGCTTACGCGCGAGTTTCGGATCGATCGGCGAATCGAGCGCGATGCCCATGCGCCCTGCGGTGCACCACGCCACCTTGCCCGCAACATCACCGATCCCGCGCAATTCGAGCGCAACCGGCGTGCCGACTTCGGCGACCTTGGCCAATTCCACCATGAGCCCGCCCTCGGACAGGTTCCGGACGCGCACCTCGCGAAGACGCGTTTCGCTACCCAGGCGCATGAGCGCAGTAAGGAACAGGCTGTCGCGCGTCCCCGCCCGCTTGCTCGGCGCGTCGGCGGTCACTGTACCGCCCCGTCCGGTTGCACAAAAACTGATCGTCGCATGATTGGCCCATCCGCGACCCTGAGGCGCAGCCCTTCGCTACACCACGCCGGCCGTTCGTCCAGTGCATAGCCTGGAAAGCCGGCGCCTGAACAGCGCCCGATGTCAATCCTCGCGCGAGACCTTCTCGTTGCGCTCGTGACGTTCCTGCGCTTCGACCGTCATGGTCGCGATCGGCCGGGCCTCGAGCCGTGCCAGGCTGATCGGCTCTCCGGTTACTTCGCAATAGCCGTATTCACCCTCGTCGATTCGGCGAATCGCCGCCTCGATCTTCGATACCAGCTTGCGCTGGCGATCGCGGGTGCGCAGTTCGATCGACCAGTCGGTCTCGCTCGACGCGCGATCGGTGAGGTCGGCCTCGCGCAACGAATCCACCTGCAACTGCGACAGCGTTTCCAGCGACTCCCGCAGGATCGCTTCCTTCCAGGCCTGCAGCTTGCGACGGAAATACGCCTGCTGCCTCAAGCTCATGAAGGGTTCGTCGACATCGGGCCGATAGCCCTCGTCGTCGCTGTCGTTAGCGGCGTTTCGGTTGATAGTCCCGGTATCGTCCATACGATTCATAACGGTCGCCATACCACTCTCCCTCTGGTTCCGTCGTATCAGCCTCGCTGATTTCCGGGAGCCGCCCCCAAATGGTGAATGCGCGTATAGTCACAGGCGATGGCAACCACAAGCGACAGGACTTGCGCATTCGATTGTCGATCCGACATTTTGTTGCAAGGATCGCTGACGGGATTTCGCGGGGTCCGACCGCATCGGATTCGTCGATTGGTCCAGGCACAGCCGACATTGTGTCCCAGCCCGGCACGTTAAGGCTAAGCTGGCTGTTCACCGCCGCGTAAATCGTCTTTTAACCATCCCGGATATGGTTAACGTGCTTGCACTTAATGCTTTGTTTTGCAGTTAGTGAGATAGCGGTATTCCAATGCTGCAGACGGGGATCCGGCAACACGAGGGTGCCGGCAACGAGAGAGAAACGATATGTCGGTGCGGATGGCCTTGGCCAAATTGTGCGCGTGCGCATGCGGGGGTGCCCTGATCGGTGGTGGCGCCGTGCATGTCGCCGAACGCCCGGCGCGAACCGCGAACGCCAAGCGCGTTCTCGTCAAGCGGGTCGCCCGACCGCAGGTCGCCGCCGTATCGCGGCCCCGCGTTCGCCGCGTCACCACGACGACACGCACGACCTGCGCGCCGACCGTCGTAACCGTCGCCAATGCGGCGCCAGCGCCAGTCGGTGACGGCTATCTCGGTGGCGGCGGTGCAGGTCCGGTCGGCAGCGGCGGTGGCGGCGATCCCGTCGTGGTCGGCGGCAGCGGCGGCTTTTTCGGTGGCGGTTTTGGCGGGGGCTTTGGTGGCGGCTTCGGGGGAAGCGGTGGATCGGGCGGCAGCGTCGTGATTTCGTCGACGTCGAGCGGTGGATCGACGTCGACCGGCGGATCGTCGACCAGCACCGGCGGTTCTTCTACCAGCGCGGGCGGCTCATCCACGAGCACGGGCGGCGCTGAAATTTCGAGCACGTCGTCGTCCGGCGGTTCCAGCGGGAACGTGTCCTCCTCGTCGAGCGGCAACGTATCGTCCGCGTCGAGCAGTGCGTCATCGGCTTCGTCTGCGTCTTCGGCATCGTCGGCCAGCAGCGGCAGTTCGTCGGGCTATGGATCGAGCAGCAAGGGGTGGGGATCGAGCGGCGGCTGGAACTCGACCGGTGGATGGAGTTCCAACGGATCATCGGGAAGCTCGGCTTCGTCGGGCAGCAGCGCGTCGTCGGGCAGCTCGAGCGGATCGAGCGCGAGTAGTGCCAGCAGCGCCAGCAGCGCCAGTTCGAGCGGCAGCACGGGATCGAGCGGAGGGCCACCTGCGCCCGTTCCTGCGCCGCCGATGGTGTTGCTGTTCGGTGCGGCGGCGGCGGCACTGGTAGCACGCAAGCGCTTCACCACGCCGAAGGCGGTTGCCGCGTAGGCATTCGAATACCGCATAGGAAAAGGCCCCGCCGGATATCCCGACGGGGCCTTTTTTGTATTTGTGGTCAGGCGTTCTTCAGCGCCTTCTCGATGTCCTTGATCGGATGGCCGGTCAGGTCCTTGTCGAGTTCACCCTTGAGGCGGCTGCTGACTTCCTAACGAGCACGACGGGGTTGTGGGGAAGATGCATGCAGGTTTCTCCTTTTCGCTCTGCGTATGCGGGGTGACGCGCCGCGTGCCGGGGCGGTTGCGCCGCCTTGCGTACGCCCCCGGCCATCGGCATAGCCCAGCCATGCACGACATACGCCTGATCCGCGACGATCCCGCCGCCTTCGACGCCGCCCTCGCCAAGCGGGGTGTCGCACCGCAGTCCACCTCGCTCGTGACGCTCGACGAGCAGCGCCGCGCGACGATCGCGAACTCGCAGACCGCGCAGACCCGCCGCAACGAACTCTCGAAGGCGATCGGCCAGGCCAAGGCGCAGAAAGACGAGGCCAAGGCGCAGGCGCTGATGGCCGAAGTCGCGAGCTTGAAGGAGGCGCTGCCGGCGCTGGAAGCGGACGAGGCGCGGCTGAGTGGCGAACTCGGCGACATGCTGGCGGCGATCCCCAACCTTCCCGCCGCAGACGTGCCCGAGGGCGGCGGCGAGGACGACAATGCGCTCGTCCACACCCGTGGTACGCCCACGACCTTTGCGTTCACCGCCCGCGAGCACGACGCGATCGGCCCTGCCCTCGGCCTCGATTTCGAGACCGGCGCCGCGATGTCCGGCGCGCGCTTCACGCTGGTTCGCGGGCCTGCCGCAAAGCTGCAACGCGCGCTCGGGCAGTTCATGCTGGATCATGTCGCCGACGCGGGCTTCGAGCAGGTGTCGCCGCCGCTGCTCGTCCGCGACGAGGCCGTGTTCGGCACCGGCCAGTTGCCGAAATTCTCGGAAGATCTGTTCCGCACCACCGACGGCCGCTGGCTGATCCCGACCGCGGAGGTGAGCCTGACCAACATCGTTCGCGAACAGATACTGGCCGAGGGCGAACTGCCACTGCGCTTCACTGCGCTGACGCCGTGCTTCCGGTCCGAGGCGGGCGCGGCGGGGCGCGATACGCGCGGCTATATCCGCCAGCATCAGTTCGACAAGGTCGAGATGGTCTCGATCGTCACCCCCGACATGTCCGAGGCCGAGCACGAGCGGATGACGGCATGCGCGGAGGGCGTGCTCGACGCGTTGCAGCTACCGTTCAGGCGGATGCTCCTATGCACCGGCGACATGGGTTTCACCGCGGCACGCACCTACGATCTCGAAGTCTGGCTGCCGGGCCAGGCGCGCTATCGTGAGATCAGCAGCGTCTCGACCTGCACGGATTTCCAGGCGCGGCGGATGAACGCGCGCTATCGGCCCGAGGGCGAGAAGGGCACGCGGTTCGTCCACACGCTCAACGGCTCCGCACTGGCGGTCGGGCGAACGCTCGTCGCGGTGCTGGAGAATTATCAGCAGGAGGACGGCTCGGTCGCCGTGCCCGCCGTGCTCCAGCCGTATCTCGGCGGACTTACACTTTTGGAGCCTAGACGCTGATGCGGATCCTGCTGACCAACGACGACGGCTATTACGCCCCCGGCCTGAAGGTGCTCGAGACGATAGCCCGGACGTTGTCCGACGATGTCTGGGTCGTCGCACCAGCCGAGGAACAGTCGGGCGCGGGGCATTCGCTGACGCTCTCACGGCCGATACGTGTGCGGAAGCACGGCGAGAAGCGCTACGCCGTCGCCGGCACGCCGACCGACGCGGTGATGATGGCGCTTGCCAAGATCATGAAGGATTGTCCGCCCGACCTGATCCTGTCGGGCGTCAATCGCGGTGCGAACCTGGCCGAGGACGTGACCTATTCGGGCACCGTCTCGGCGGCGATGGAGGGAGCGCTGGGCGGTATCCGATCGATCGCGCTGAGCCAGATCTACAGCCGCGAGGGGATGGGTGACAGCGTACCGTTCGAGGCGGCGGCGGCCTGGGGCGAGCGCGTGTTGCGGCCACTGGTCGACGCGCCCCTTGCCCCGCGAACGCTGGTCAACATCAACTTTCCCGCCGGGCCAGCCGATGCGGTGAAGGGCGTGCGCGTCGTTGGTCAGGGCCTGCGCGATTATGGTCGGTTGCAGATCGTCAGCAACGTCGATCCACGTGGGTACGAGTATCACTGGTTTGCGCTTGGCCGGACCGTCGAGACGCCGGCGCACGCGACGGACCTCGAAGCGACGGCGGCGGGGTATGTGTCGGTCACGCCGCTGCACCTCGACCTGACGCATTTCGAATCGATGGATATGCTCGCGCAGGCCTATCGTTGATGCGGCGTGCGGGCGTCCTGGTTTCGCTGGCGACGCTCGGACTGACCGCGTGCATTCCGCACGTCGATCGTCCCGCCGGCTACGGTAACGCGCCGCAGCGCCCGTACCGCGGTCCCTCCCCCCGCCGCAACGATCCGCCGCGCGCGCGCGCGGATATGCCGCGCGGAGACAGACCGCCGCAGAACATTCCCGGACGCGATACCGGCGAGGTGACCACCCTGCCCGCCCCGCGCCCCGCCTGGGAGGCGCGGCCCGTCAGCGCCGATGCGAAGACGATTGCCGACTCGACCTATGTCGTCCGGCCCGGCGATACGCTGAGCCGCGTGGTCGATCGCAGCGGTGCGAGCCTCGAAGCGATTGCGCGCGCGAATGACCTCGAATCGCCCTATGCGATCCGCGCCGGCCAGCGGTTGACCATTCCCGGCGGTCGCTATCACCAGGTCCGTCGCGGCGAGACGGGCATCGCGATCGCCCGCGCGTACGGCGTCGAATGGTCGCGGATCGTCGCTGCCAACGCGCTCGTCGAACCGTATGTGCTGCGCGCCGACCAGCGCATCCAGATCCCCGGCGGGGGCAGCGGTGGCAGCGCGAGCGCCTCCGAACGCGCGCAGGCCTTCACGCTGGACATCGACGACATCCTGACCGGCGGCGAGCCCGCGCTGGCCAGCAACCAGGCGCCGGCGAAACCGATCGCGACGCCGCGCCGCGTGCTCCCGTCCAACGCGGTCGTCACCGGGCCGGCGCGTCTGGCGAGCGGCGGGTTCCTGTGGCCGGTCGACGGCAAGGTCGTGAAACGCTTCGGTCACGGCGCGAGCGGCGAGCGCAATGATGGCATCAAGATCGCGGTTCCGATCGCGACGCCGATTCATGCGGCGGCGGACGGCGTGGTCGCGTATGTCGGCGACGGCATCGCCGCGCTGGGCGGGCTGGTTATCATCAAGCACGGCGGCGGCTGGACGAGCGTCTACGGCCACGCCTCGAAACTCCTCGTCCAACGCGGGCAGAGTGTGAAGCGTGGGCAGACGGTCGCGTTGTCGGGCGACACCGGGTTTGCGGACCGCCCGGAACTGCACTTCGAACTCCGCAAGGGGCGGACGCCGGTGGACCCGACGTCACAACTGCCGCGGACCTGAATCCACCCCACCGCCTACCCCTCCCCCTTCACCGCCATCCTAGCGAAAGCTGGGATATCCCCATTCGAGCCGCAGCACCCACCCCACAAAGATCCCAGCGTTCGCTGGGATGACGGCGGTTGGGTAGACCGGGCTTCCTTCCGCACCGTCATCCCAGCGAAAGCTGGGATATCCCCGTTCGGGCCGCAGCACTCGCCCCGAAAAGATCCCAGCTTTCGCTGGGATGACGGCCAAGAGGCGTGATGACTGCGGTGGGTGGGATGACGGGCTGTATACTGGCTGCTAGTGGCTCGTTCATGACCTACCAGTCCGACCTGCTCACCACGCTGACCTCGCGCGGCTATGTCCACCAGATGACCGACGCGACCGCACTCGATGCGCTTGCCGGCAAGCAGGTTGTGCCCGGCTATATCGGCTTCGATCCGACCGCGCCGTCGCTGCACGTCGGCAGCCTCGTCCAGATCATGCTGCTCCGCCGGCTTCAGCAGACCGGGCACAAGCCGATCGTCCTGATGGGCGGCGGCACCGGCAAGATCGGCGATCCGAGCTTCAAGGACGAGGCGCGGAAACTGCTCGGCGAGGATGGGATCAAGGCCAACGTCGCCTCGATCCGCCGCATCTTCGAACGCTTCCTCACGTTCGGGGATGGCCCGACCGACGCGGTAATGCTCGACAATGCCGAATGGCTCGACGCGCTCGAATATATCCCGTTCCTGCGCGATGTCGGCCAGCATTTCTCGGTCAACCGGATGCTCGCGTTCGACTCCGTCAAGCTTCGCCTCGACCGCGAACAGTCGCTGAGCTTCCTCGAATTCAACTACATGATCCTGCAGGCCTACGATTTCCTTGAGCTGTCACGTCGCGCCGAGTGCCGGTTGCAGATGGGCGGATCGGATCAATGGGGCAACATCGTCAACGGGATCGAACTCGCGCGCCGCATGGATTCCACCGAGGTCTACGGCGTCACCACCCCGCTGATCACGACCGCGGACGGCGGGAAGATGGGCAAGACGATGTCGGGCGCGGTCTGGCTGCACGAGGACCAGTTGCCGCACTTCGATTACTGGCAGTTCTGGCGCAACACTGACGACCGCGACGTCGGCCGCTTCCTGAAACTGTTCACCGACCTGCCGCTCGACGAGATCGCGCGTCTGGAGGCACTCGAAGGCGCGGAGATAAACGCCGCCAAGATCGTCCTGGCCAACGAAGCGACCGCGATGTGCCGCGGCCGTGCCGCCGCCGAACAGGCCGCCGAGACCGCACGGAAGACGTTCGAAGAAGGCGCGTCCGGCGACGCCTTGCCGAGCTTCGCCGTCTCCCGCGGTGCGATCGGGATCGTCGAGGCGCTGGTGGGCCTGGGCTTTGTCGCCTCGAATGGCGAAGCGCGACGGAAGATCGCCGAGGGCGCGGTGCGCGTCGATGGCGAGGCGGTTCGCGAGCCGGCGGCAATCATCGAAGTCGGCTCCGCCGTTCGCCTCAGTCTCGGCAAAAAGCGCCACGGGATGCTAACCCCTTCGTAATAGACGCATTCTCGTTTCGAAGAACGCCGCGTTAAGCATGACCGTTCGCACCAGGTTCACGAGATACGTCATAGGTTGACGATATGTTCATAACGGGGGAACGATCGATGCCAGGGTATGCAATGGCCGTTCGCGACGCGCGCGGCGCTCCCCGCGACGAAGTCATGCACCGCACGCGGGCGATCGACGCAGCAGGGAACAACATCAAGCTGGTGCTCGTCAACATGTCCGTGAACGGGCTGATGGCGCGCTGCGAAGGCAATCCGGTGGCGGGCGATCCCCTGCGGATTACCCTGCCGATCATCGGCGACGTCGATGCCGTCGTGCGCTGGGCGCTCGGCGGTCGGATCGGTTGCGAGCTCGAACGGACGATCCCGCTCGCCCAATATTACGGCATGCTCGCGGTGATGATCCGCCACACCTGACGGCTCAGCCAGCGCGGACCAGAACCACGCCGCCGATCACGAGCGCCACCCCCGCCAATCGCGCGACGCTGATCGGCTGCTGGCTGAGCCCGAGCAGGCCGAACCGATCGAGGATCAGCGCCGTGACGAGCTGGCTCGCGACCGCCATCGTCAGCGCGGACGCCAGTCCGAGCCGCGGCGTCGCATAGGCGAGCGCCGCGACGAAGCACGCGCCGTACAGGCCGCCCAGCCACGCCCAACCCGGAGCGCCCTTCAACGCGACGGGCATCGTCCGGTCGGTTGCCGCCCATATTCCGAACAATATGATCGTCCCGACCGCGAACGACACGAGCGAACCGAGCCAGAGCGACCCGGACGCCTTCACCAACGCGGCGTTGGTCGGCGGCTGGATCGCGAGGCCGATACCCGCGAGCAGCACGACGAGAATGGGGAACAGGGTGGCCATGCCGGGTCCGTGATCGCTCGCCCGGCCAAGGTCAACCCGAGCGGAGCAGCGCCACACCGGCGTCACGGTCGAACAGATAGAGGGCGGTCCGCGCCGCCTGCCCTCGCGGGCCCTCCAACCCGCCGTCGCGGTCGATCAACAGCCGCGCGTCGTCGTGCGCGCATTGTAGAAGGTCGGCCATCATCTCAGGAGTCGCGAGCCGGAACGCCATCTCGCCCGACTGTTTCGTGCCGAGCAACTCTCCTGCGCCACGCAACCGCAGATCCTCCTCGGCGATGCGGAAGCCGTCGTTGGTCTCGCGCATCAGGGCTAGGCGCGCGCGGGACGTTTCGCTGAGCGACGAGCCGCGCATCAGCAGGCAGATCGATCGGCCGGTACCGCGCCCTACCCGCCCGCGGAGCTGATGGAGCTGGGCGAGGCCGAAGCGGTCGGCGTGCTCGATCACGATCAGCGTTGCGTTGGGGACGTCGACGCCGACCTCGATCACCGTCGTCGCGACCAGCACCGACGTGCGCGCGGCGGAGAACTCGGCCATGACCGCGTCCTTTTCGGCCGGTTTCATGCGACCGTGGATCAGCGCAACCTGGTCCCCGAAGCGGGCACGCAGCGTTTCCGCGCGCATCTCCGCGGCGGCGAGGTCGTTCTTCTCGCTTTCCTCGACCAGCGGGCACACCCAATATGCCTGCCCGCCGTCCGCGAGATGCCGGCCGAGCGCGTTGACCACATCGTCCAGCCGGTCCTCGGAAATCACGCGCGTCTCGATCGGCTGGCGGCCCGGCGGCATCTCATCGAGGCGGCTGACGTCCATTTCGCCGTATTGCGCGAGCGTCAGGGTGCGCGGGATCGGCGTGGCGGTCATCGCGAGCAGGTGCGGCGGGGCGACGCCCTTCGCCTGCAGCGTCATCCGTTGCGCGACACCGAAGCGATGCTGCTCGTCGACCACCACGAGCCCCAGGTCCTTGTAGCCGACCGCGTCCTGGAAGATCGCGTGCGTGCCGACGAGGATATCTATTTCGCCGCTCGCCAGCGCCATCAGCGTCGCCTCGCGCACGCGGCCCTTGTCGCGACCGGTGAGCACGCCGACCTCGATCGGCAGGCCGGCGAGCGTTTTGCGCAACGTCTCGTAATGCTGGCGCGCGAGGATTTCGGTCGGCGCTAGCATCGCCGCCTGCGCGCCGGCCTCGACCGCGATCAGCATCGCCATCGCTGCGACCAAAGTTTTGCCCGAGCCGACATCGCCTTGCAGCAGCCGCAGCATCGGCGCGGTCTGCGCGAGATCGCCCTCGATCTCGCCGACCGTCCGCGATTGCGCGCCGGTTAGCGTGTACGGGAGCTTCAGCATGTTGCGCAGACGGCCGTCGCCGTGGAGTGCCCGCCCGCGTCGTTTCCGCGTGTCGGCGCGGACCAGCGTCATCGCCAGTTGGTTCGCGAACACTTCGTCATAGGCCAGCCGCTCGCGCGCCTTCGCATCCGACGGGTCGGCGTGGATGCGCTCCAGCGACTCGTGCCAGCCCGGCCATTCGCGTTTCGCCTTCAGTCCCGGCTCGATCCACTCGGGCAGGTCCGGCGCGCGCGCGACCGCCTGCGTGGTCAGTGCCGCCAGCCGCCGCGACGTGAGGCCCTCCGACAACGGATAGATCGGCTCGCGTTCGCGCAACTCCTCGTCGGGTTCGACGATGTCGGGATGGACGATCTGCAATTCCTGGCCGTATTCGTCTAGCCGGCCGGATATCCGCTTGGCCTCGCCGATCGGGAGCAGTTTCTTCGCCCAGCCCGAACTGCCGCCGAAGAAGACGAGGCTGACGTAATTGCCGTGCTCGTCGGTCGCCTGCACGCGCGTCGGGCCGCGGCCGGCGCTGATCTTGTAGTCGCGCGGGGTCAGCGTGATCGTGATGATCCGCCCCGCGTCGCTCGACATCAGTTCGGTCCGCGGCAGGCGATCGACGTATCCGGTCGGCAGATGGAAGGCGACGTCGACGACGCGCGCGAGCCCGAGCCGGTCGAGCGGCTTGGCGAGCGCAGGCCCCACCCCCTTCAGGACGAGGGTTTCGGCGAACAGCGGATTGAGGATTTCGGGTCGCATGACTATCTGGCCTCTATAGCCTAGCCGACGTCCGCTGCTACGGGTCCCTGCAAGTGTTTTGCCGGTTGCCCGTCCACGGGCGCCGGCCGTTCGTGTTTGGAGTTCGAAATGGACCACGAGACCCGCCTCAAGCGCCTGGGCTTCCGCAGCTCGCACCGCGGCACGCGCGAAGCCGACATGATGATCGGCGGCTTCTTCGAAACCTATGGCCGGACGTGGACGCCCGAGCAGCTCGACTGGTTCGAGGCGCTGCTGGAGGAGCAGGACGTCGACATCATGGGCTGGGCGATCGGCTCGATCGTGTGCCCGCCCGAGTGGGACGGCCCGATGATGCAGGCGATGCGCGACATCAATTACGTGACGGTCGTGAAGTAAGTACCTCCCTCTCCCCTTCGGGGAGAGGGTCGGGGTGAGGGGCAGCCAAGCAGCGCAGCGCCCGGAACAGCCCCTCACCCAACCCTCTCCCCAAAGGGGAGAGGGCTTTAGGAAGCCAATGCCAGATCTCAAGACGATCCTCTCCGCGACGAGCCCGCTGACGCTGTCGGGCGTGCCGTCCGGCTTCCAGCCGTCGCTGCTCGCAGACCTCGCGCGCGCTGCGAAGACGCGGGCGGTATTCATCGCGCCGGACGATGCGGCGATGCGCGCGGTCGCCTCGACCGCCGCATATTTCGCGCCCGATCTGGAGGTGTTGAGCTTCCCCGCCTGGGACTGCCTCCCGTACGACCGCGCCTCGCCCACGCTGCGCATCATGGCCGAGCGTGTCGCGGCGCTGCAACGCCTGCAAGGCAAGCCCAAGGGTCCGCAGCTCCTGCTGACCACCGCCAACGCCGTGACGCAGCGCGTCCTCACCCCGTTCCGCATCCGCCAGCTCGTCGCGCGGCTTGCGCCCGGCGAACGGATAGGCCGCGACAAGCTCGCCGTGCTGCTCCAGGCGAACGGCTATGTCCGCACCGACACCGTCCACGACCAGGGCGAATACGCAGTGCGCGGCGGGATCGTCGATCTCTATCCGTCGGGCGAAGACCACGCACTCCGCCTCGATTTCTTCGGCGACGAGATCGAAAGCGTCCGCACGTTCGACGCGACGGACCAGCGTACCACAGGCCGGATCGACGGCTTCGTCCTGCTCCCCGCCTCCGAAGCGCTGCTCGACGAGGACTCGATCAAGCGTTTCCGCACGCGCTACCGCGACGCGTTCGGCGCGACCGCGACCGGCGATCCGATGTACCAGGCGATCTCCGAGGGCCGGCGGATCGCGGGCATGGAGCATTGGCTGCCGCTGTTCGAGGAGAAGATGGCGACGTTGTTCGACCATCTCGGCGCCGACGACGTCGTGGTGCGCGACAACGGCGTCGCCGCGGCGGTGGAGAGCCGGCTCGAATCGATCGCCGACTATTACGAGAACCGCAAACGCGCCGAGGCCGCCCAGCCCGGCAGCTATCGCCCGCTAACCGCCAAGGCGCTGTATCTCGACGCGCAGGAATGGTCCGGCGGAGTGGAAGCGTTCGCGGCGCATATCACGTCGCCGTTCCACGAACCGCCGAGCGACACCGTGCTCGACTTCGACGTCGACGGCCCGCGTGATTTCGGTCCCGAGCGCGCGGCGCAGACGAACATCTACGAAGCGGTCGCGGATCACGTCGAGAAACTGCGCAAGCAGGGGCGGAAACCGATCCTTGCCAGCTACTCGATCGGCGCGCGCGAACGCCTGGGTAGCCTGCTCGCCGACCACGGGATGAAAGGCGGCAAGCACGCCGAGACTTGGCAGGAGGCGCTCGGCATCGCAGATACCGCGCGCAGCTTCGGCGTCGCGTTGATCGTTTTGCCGCTGGATCACGGCTTCACCGCGCCGGGGATCGCAGTCCTTACCGAGCAGGACATGCTCGGCGACCGGCTCGTCCACCGCAAGAAGCGCAAGAAATCCGCCGACGCGTTCCTCGCCGAACTCGCGACGCTGACGCCGGGCGACTTGGTCGTCCACACCGAGCACGGCATCGGGCGGTACGAGGGCCTGACCTCGATCCCGGTCGGCCAGAGCCCGCACGATTGCGTCGCGCTGAGCTATGCCGGCGGCGACAAATTGTACGTGCCGGTCGAGAATATCGACGTCCTCTCGCGCTACGGCTCGTCCGAGGAAGGCGCGACGCTCGACCGTCTCGGCGGCGAGGGCTGGCAGCGTCGCAAGTCGAAGATGAAGGAGCGGATTCGCGAGATCGCCGGCGAACTCATCGCGACCGCCGCCGAACGCGCGCTGCACCCAGGCGACGTGCTCGAACCCGATGCGAGCGGGTATCCGAGCTTCGTCGACCGCTTCCCGTATGAGGAAACCGAGGACCAGGACCGCGCGATCGAAGACGTGCTCGGCGATCTCGCCGCAGGCAAGCCGATGGACCGGCTGGTCGTCGGCGACGTCGGTTTCGGCAAGACCGAGGTTGCATTGCGCGCGGCGTTCGTCGCGGCGATGGGCGGCAAGCAGGTCGCGATCGTCTGCCCGACGACGCTGCTCGCGCGCCAGCATTACAACAACTTCGTGAGCCGCTTCGAAGGCTTCCCGATGAACATGGGGCGCCTGTCGCGGCTCGTCACTGCCAGCGAGGCGAAGGCGACCAAGGAGGGGCTCGCGAACGGAACGATCGACGTCGTCATCGGCACGCACGCGTTGCTGGCGAAGAATATTGACTTCAAGCGGCTCGGGCTCGTGGTTGTGGACGAGGAGCAGCGGTTCGGCGTCACGCACAAGGAGCGGCTGAAGGCGCTTCGGGCCGATGTCCACATGCTGACGCTTACCGCGACGCCGATCCCGCGCACGCTGCAGATGGCGATGTCCGGCATCCGCGAGTTGTCGGTGATCCAGACCCCGCCGGTCGATCGCCTCGCGGTGCGGACGTACATCATGCCGTTCGACCCGGTCGTCCTGCGCGAGGCATTGCTGCGCGAACATTACCGTGGCGGGCAGAGCTTCGTCGTGACGCCCCGCGTGGCGGATCTGCCCGAGATCGAGGATTTCCTGACGCGAGAAGTGCCAGAGGTCCGCTTCGTCGTGGCGCACGGCCAGATGTCGCCGACGCAGGTCGAGGAGCGCATGTCGGCGTTCTACGACAAGAAGTTCGAGGTGCTCGTCTCCACCACGATCATCGAAAGCGGGATCGACATCGCGTCCGCCAACACGATGATCGTCCACCGCGCCGACCGCTTCGGCCTCGCGCAATTGTACCAGTTGCGCGGGCGCGTGGGCCGCTCGAAGACGCGGGCGTACGCGTATCTGGTGACGCCGCCCGAGCGGCAGATGACGGTGACGGCCGAGAAGCGCTTGAAGGTGCTGTCCGATCTGGATTCGCTCGGCGCCGGGTTCCAATTGGCGAGCCACGATCTGGACATCCGCGGGGCGGGCAACATGCTCGGCGACGAGCAGACCGGGCACATCAAGGAAGTCGGTTTCGAACTCTACCAGGCGATGCTGGAGGAGGCGATCATGGACGCCAAGGCCGGCGGGATGACCTCGTCGCGGCCGCGCGATTTCAGCCCGCAGATCACCGTGGATGCACCGATTCTCATCCCTGAGGATTACGTGCCCGATCTCGACCTGCGGATGGGGTTGTATCGTCGCCTCAACGATCTCGACGAAGGTCAGGAGATCGAGGCGTTCGCTGCCGAGATGATCGATCGCTTCGGCCCGCTGCCAGATGCGACCGAGAATTTAATCAAGGTCATCGAGATCAAGCTGAACGCGAAACGCGCGTGCGTGTCGAAGATCGATGTCGGGCCGAAGGGCGTGCTGGTGTCGTTCCACGGCGACAAGCCGCCGAATATCGACAAGCTGCTGGCGTATGTCGAACGGCTGAACGGGGTTGCGCGGTTGCGGCCGGACAGCAAGCTGGTGTTGCAGCGGGCGTGGGGCGATCCGAAGGCTCGGCTGCATGGGGCGTTGCAGTTGTCGAAGGGGCTGGCGAAGGCGGCTTCTTAAGCCCTCTCCCCTTTGGGGAGAGGGTTGGGTGAGGGGCTGCCAAGTAGGACGTCGCCTAGAACAGCCCCTCTCCCCGGCCCTCTCCCCGAAGGGGAGAGGGAGCAGCGCAACAAAAAGGCCGGACTACCTTGGGGTAGCCCGGCCTTTTTACGTCGACAAAGCCGCAGCTTACTTCGGCAGAACGACGCTCGGTCCGATGCTGTCGACGACCTTACGTGCATCGAACGCCCGGATGTTGTCGCGCGGGATAGGGCCCTTGCGCATCACGATTTCGGCCGTTGCTTCGTAGCGATCGATCGTACGGACGTCGAAGTCGTTGCCCCATGGTCCGCCGCCAAAGCCGCCACCATAGCCGCCGAACCCGCCGCCAAAGCCGGGGCTCCAGTTACGCCAGCCGAAGCCGCGGCCGTAATAGCGCCACGATGGACCCCAATAGCCCCCGAAGCCGCCATAACCGAACCCGCCACCGATGCCCGGCGTCGAGTAGGTACGCGACTGGAGGTTGGTGTCGCGGTCGGCCATTAGATAATAGTCAAAGCCGTTCTGCAGCGTCAGTTCGGCGGCGCGGAAGAACAGATAACGCTCGACGGTGTCGCGCGACGTGACGCTGTTGCCGGCAAAGCTGACGAGGAAGCGGCCCGGCTCGACCTGGCGGCTGCTATAGCCGGTGCGGTTGAACCCCTGCCCCGTCGCAGGGCGATAAGTGGTCTCAGTCGCACAACCAGCCAGCAGCAAAGCGCCCGTAGCGAGCGCTGCCAATGCGACCTTGCGACCAGGTTTCATGAACATGGTATGTCTCCGTTCGCGGCGAGTGCGGCGAAACGCCTCTTATTAGCCGTCAGTGGTGGAACGGTTGATGAACGGGTTGGCTCCAATGCGCCACCTCGCTGACGCATTTTTCACGATTCGTCTAAACCCCGATCAAGTGCAGCGCCAAAGTCCGCCGATGCGGGCGGCGGCGATGCTCGAACAGGTAGATGCCCTGCCAAGTCCCGAGCGCGAGTCGGCCGTCGATCAACGGGATCGAGAGCTGGACCTGAGTCAGCGCAGTGCGGAGGTGGGCGGGCATGTCGTCCGGGCCTTCGTCGTCGTGTTCGTACTCACGCGACTCTGGGGCGATGCGGGCGAAATAGGCTTCGAGGTCGGTGCGGACTTCGGGGGCGGCGTTTTCCTGGATCAGAAGCGAGGCCGAGGTGTGGCGGCAGAAGATCGTCAGCAGGCCTTCGGTGAGGTGTTGGTCACGGGTCCAGCGGACGATCGGGTCGGTGACGTCGATCAGGCCCTGGCGGGTGGTGTCGATGGTTAGGATTGTCGTGGCTTGGCGCATGGGGTCCTAACGATCGGTTGGGAGGGTTGCTCCAAGTCCTGTTCCCCCGCGCAGGCGGAGGTCCAGGAGTCTCATATGCCATCGCCAATGGCCTGGGCTCCCGCCTTCGCGGGAGAACTAGGGGCGATACGCTGTTCAAACCCACTCCGTCATGCCGGGCTTGTTCCGGCATCCACCGTTCCGCGCACTCGACAGCGTTGAGGGTGCGGAACGGTGGACCCCGGAACTAGTCCGGGGTGACGGGGTGGGTGGTTCGTGTGTCCGGTACTAAAGCTTAAACAGCGCCGTGGCACTGCTTGTACTTGCGTCCCGACCCGCAAGGGCACGGCGCGTTGCGGCTGACCACACCCTCCCAGTTCGCCGGATCCTCGCCGATATCAGCCTCCTGCGGCCGTGGGATCTGCAACGGCGGCATCTGCGACGTGATGTGGCCGCGCGTGCCGCCATCGAAATCGTTCGAGTCATCATCCCCCGTGAACGGGTCAAAATGCGTCGTGATAAAGTCCGGCAGTTCGGGCAGCCCGACCGGCGCCTGCATCTGGAACTGGGCGTGCGCGATCGTCTTGGTCACGTCTTCGCGGATCGTTTCGAGCATGCGCTGGAACAGCGAGAACGCCTCCTGCTTATACTCGTTGATCGGCGTCTTCTGCGCGTACGCGCGCAAATGCACGACCTGACGCAGCGCATCGAGCGTCGCGAGATGCTCCTTCCAGTGATGATCGAGATTCTGCAACAGGATCGACTTCTCGACCGATGTCCACGTCTCGGTATCAAGATCCGCCGACTTCTGCGCGATCGCCTCGTCCGCCATCGCCCGGATTCGCTCTTCCAGAACCTCGGGGTCGACCGACTCCTCCAGCAGCCACGCATCGATCTGCGGCTCGAGGTTCAGCACCTCGGCAAGCCGCGTCTTCATCCCCTCGACGTCCCACTGCTCGGGATACGAATTGGGCGGGCACGCATCGCCGACGATCACGTTGACGGTCTCCGCGCGCATGTCCGTCACCACGTCGCCGACCGTATCGGCATCCATGATGTCCGCGCGCTGCTCGTAGATGACCTTGCGCTGCTCGTTCATCACGTCATCATATTCGACGACCTGCTTGCGGATGTCGTAGTTGCGCGCCTCGACCTTCTTCTGCGCGGTCTCGATCGCCTTCGAAAGCCACTTGCTGCCGATCGCCTCGCCGTCCTCGATATTGTTGCGCATCATCTTGGCGAACAGCGTGTCCGGCCCGAAGATTCGGAGCAGGTCGTCGTCGAGACTGAGATAGAAACGCGACAGGCCCGGATCGCCCTGACGACCCGAACGTCCGCGCAACTGGTTATCGATACGCCGGCTCTCATGCCGCTCCGTGCCGAGCACGAACAGACCGCCCGCGGCGAGCACCGCCTGCTTCTCCGCCTCGATCTCGATCGTGATCCGCGCCGCCGCCTCGTCATATTCGGGCGTTCCCTCGACCAGTTCGGGATGCTCGTCGAGCATGCGGAATTCGAGGTTGCCGCCGAGTTTGATGTCGGTGCCGCGGCCCGCCATGTTGGTCGCGATCGTCACCGCGGACTTGCGCCCGGCCTGCGCGACGATGTGCGCCTCCATCTCGTGGAAGCGTGCATTCAGCACCTTGTGCTCGACCTTCTCGCCAACCAGGAACTCGCTCAGCATCTCGGACTTCTCAATCGACACCGTACCGACCAGCACAGGCTGGCCGAGGTCGGCGTGATGCTTGATCTTCTTGGCGATCGCCGCGAACTTGTCCTTGGTGTCCTTGTAGAACTCGTCTTCCTCGTCGACGCGCTTGACCTCGACGTTCGTCGGGATGCTGACGACGTTGATCTTGTAGATGTCGTAGAACTCGGCCGCCTCGGTCGCCGCGGTGCCGGTCATGCCGCCGATCTTGGGGTACATGCGGAAATAGTTCTGGAACGTGATCGAGGCCATCGTCTGGTTCTCGGGCTCGATCTGGACGCCCTCCTTCGCCTCGACCGCCTGGTGCAGGCCATCCGACCAGCGCCGGCCGTCCATCATGCGGCCGGTGAACTCGTCGATGATGATGACCTTGCCGTCCTTGACGATGTAGTCGATGTCCGACTTGAACATCACGATCGCGCGGAGCGCCTGGTTGAGGTGATGCACGACCTGCGTGTTCTCGAAATCATACAGGTTCTGCCCTTCGAGCAGCCCCGCCGCCTCGAGCATCCGCTCGACCTTCTCGGTGCCGTCCTCGGTGAGGATGATCGTCTTCTGCTTCTCGTCCTTGTCGTAATCGATCGGATCGAGCTGCTTCACGACCGCGTCGACCTGCATGTACAGCTCGGACTTGTCGTCGGTTGGGCCGGAGATGATCAGCGGCGTGCGCGCCTCGTCGATCAGCACCGAATCGACCTCGTCGACCACCGCGAAGTTGAACGCGCGCTGCGTCATCGCGCTGCGCTCGTACTTCATGTTGTCGCGGAGGTAATCAAAGCCGAACTCGTTGTTGGTGCCGTAGGTGATGTCGGCGGCATAGGCGGCGCGACGTTCCTCGTCCGACAGGTTCGGGATGATGACGCCGATCGTCATCCCGAGGAAGGTGTAGACCTGCCCCATCCACTCCGCGTCGCGCGCGGCGAGGTAGTCGTTGACGGTGACGACGTGGACGCCGTCGCCGGGCAGCGCGTTGAGATAGGTCGCGAGCGTGGCGACGAGCGTCTTGCCCTCGCCGGTCCGCATCTCGGCGATCTCGCCGCGGTGGAGGACGATGCCGCCGACCATCTGCACGTCGTAATGGCGCTGGCCGAGCACACGGTGCGCGGCCTCGCGGACCGTCGCGAACGCTTCGGGGAGTAGGTCGTCGAGCTTCTCGCCGTTCGCCAGCCGCGCGCGGAACTTGACGGTTTGCGCGGAGAGTTCCTCGTCGGACATTGCCTGGAGCGCGGGCTCGAACGAGGCGATCTTGGCGAGGATCGGGTTGAGCGACTTGACGTAACGGTCGTTGGACGAACCGAACAAGGATTTGGCGAGGCCACCGAACATGGGCAGATTTCCTGAATTTATGGCGCGGCGACACGCGGTGGGCGCACGCGGAAGCGGATCACTCGGATCCAAAGGTTACGATAAGGTCACACCAAAACGCTATTCGCGGCGGCGCTCGGCCCATAGCGGCAGCGAGACGATAGCGATGGTGCGCAGCGCGCTGGCGACCGCGACCTGAGGCAAGGTGGTGACGGCAGATAGTGGCCTTAACAAGACCTTGGCCGGCGTTGCTGCCACCGACTGCGAGCAAACGCTGCCTTGCGCGACGGCCTGCGCAGACTGGCCACGCACACCCGGCACCGCGCCGGTCAGCGCGGACAGGAGGGCGGAGAGGAGAAGCAGCAGGTTCATGCGGAGTTGGCTGTATGCGAGGTTGCGCGATAAATCTACCGTTCGTCTCAGCCCAGCACCCTGCGGACGCGGCGGAGCAGGAGCCCCGGCGATCTTCGCGCACGTCGTCTTGTCGCCCGCCCGGCAGCGACTATGAAGGCGGGATGCAGATCTCGCCGCTCGCCTTGCCCTTCCCCGCCGCCCCTTCGATCGACGGAGTCACGCTGCATGTCGCCCGCGCGGCGTACAAGACCTGGGATCGGTGCGACCTGACGTTCGTGACGCTGGAGCCGGGGACGGTGGTCGCGGGGGTGCTGACGCAGAGCAAATGTCCGTCGCCCGAAGTGGAGTGGTGCCGTGCGGCGCTGACGCTCGGGCAGGCGCGCGCGCTGGTGGTGAATGCGGGTAATTCGAACGCATTCACCGGATCGCGCGGGCGTGCGGCGGTCGAGGCGATCGCGGCGCGGACCGCGGCGCATCTCGGGTGCCAGCCTTCGGACGTGTTCGTCGCGTCGACCGGCGTGATCGGGGTGCCGTTGCCGATCGACAAGGCCGAGGCCGGGCTCGATGCTGCGTTCGCTGCGGCCCCGTGCGGCTGGGAGGATGCGGCCGCGACGATCATGACGACCGACACCTTCACCAAGGGGGCGGTTACGACGGCAGTGATCGGCGATCGCACGGTCACGCTGGTGGGGATCATCAAGGGCTCGGGGATGATCGCGCCGGACATGGCGACGATGCTCGGGTTCATCTTCACCGATGCCGCGGTCGAGCCGGAATTCCTGCAAGCCGCGCTGTCGAAGGCGAACGCGCCGAGCTTCTCGTGCATTACGGTCGACAGCGATACCTCGACCAGCGACACGGTGCTGGCGTTCGCGACGGGCAAGGCTGGGAACGTGGCGCTGGCCGATGACGACAGTGTGGGCGCGGATGCGTTTCGCGCCGCGCTGGCCGACTTGTGTCACCAACTCGCCATGCTCGTAGTCCGCGACGGCGAAGGCGCGCAGAAGTTGATCGAGATCCAGGTGACCGGCGCGGAGAGCGACCGCAGCGCACACCGCATTGCGATGAGCATCGCCAACTCGCCATTGGTGAAGACCGCGATCGCCGGCGAGGACGCGAATTGGGGGCGGGTCGTCATGGCGGTCGGCAAAGCTGGCGAACCCGCCGACCGGGATACGCTCTCGATCCGGTTCGGGAATACGCAGGTTGCCGAGGGCGGCTTGGCGCTGAGCGGTTACGACGAGGCGCCGGTGGCGGCGCATCTGAAAGGCCAGGAAATCGAAATCGGCGTAGACCTGGCGCTAGGCGAAGGCCGCGCCACCGTATGGACCTGCGATCTGACGCATGGCTACATTTCGATCAACGCCGACTATCGGAGCTGAATCACCGTAGTGCCGGTGACAGATCGTTATTTTCTTCGATTCGCAACATCCGGATATCGCTCACGGCGGGACTGAACCAGGGATAGGTGCGGTTCAGTTCCTGCACGGCAAGAACGCAGTCGACTGCGGAGATGGTCTCATTGCCGAAATAGGTCGAGCCCTGTTGCCGCTCGAACCCGCGCTTATTGAGGATATCGCCGACATCGCGATACGCATTCCGCCACGACGGGTTGGGATACATCTGCTCGAGCATCGACACGTCCAGATCGAATACGATCGCGTACATGCTACCTCCCCGTCGAGCCGGGGTAGCGCCCGCCCGATTATGCCCGATCATCGTCATGCCGATAATCTAGCGCAGTCGAGCGGGCTTTGCATCAGGCCAGTTCACCCTCAAGCCAGGCCTTCAGCCGGCCCTTGGGCTCCGCGCCAACCTTGGTTGCCGCCGGTGCGCCGCCCTTGAACAGGATCATCGTCGGGATACCGCGCACGCCGTACTTGCCCGGTGCGTCGGGGTTCTCGTCGATGTTGAGCTTGGCGATCGTTACCTTTTCGCCCAGTTCTTCCGAGATTTCCTCAAGCGAGGGTCCGATCATCTTGCACGGGCCGCACCATTCCGCCCAGAAATCGACGAGCACGGGGCCGTCGGCGTTCAGAACGTCCGCATCGAAGCTGGCATCGGTGATCTGCTTAGTCGCCATCGTGAATTCTCCTTGGTTGCTCGTAATCTAGGGTCGCGCGTGCGTTCGCTCAACCACCGGCGCGCTAGCTTTGCTCCGTGGGCCGATAGCGCGGCTTGTGATCGGCAAGCAGCGCGTCCGGCAGCACGATCAGCCGCGGCCCTGCGGTGTAGAGCAACGCCGCCTCGACCGCGCGGCCCGGAAAGATCACCCGCAGCGCCTCGGCATAGGCGGCGATCTGCTTGAGGTGATATTCGGGAACGTCCGCCAGCTCCGGCGGCGCGCGGCGCCCGGTCTTGAAATCGACCACGCGGACGCGGTCCGCCTCGATCAGCAGGCGGTCGACCGTCCCTGACACGACGATGCCGTCGCTCAACGTCGCGGCGATCGGTGCTTCGGCCAGCGCGTCTGCGCCGAACAGGTCCGCGAACCGCGGGTCGTCGAGCACCGCTGCGACGCTCGCAATGATTTCCGCCCTCGCCGCGCCGTCCTCGACGCCGCCCGCTTTAGCCAGCCAGCGATCCGCTGCCGCGGCGCGGCCGCTGGGCGCAATCGCAGGAAGCCGCTCGAACAGCGCGTGGATCAGCCGCCCGCGTTCCGCCGCCAGTCGCATCATCGGCGTGGGCGGCGGATCAGACACAGCATCCTCGCCGAGCGCGGACGGCGACAAGGGTCGCGGCGGACGGGATTCGGTCGGCGCCGGCTGGTGCGCCCAGTCTGGAAGCCGCACGGTTTCGGACGCGATGGCTTGCTGGGCAACCTTGGCGACGATCGCTGGCTGCGGTTCCGCCCCGTGGAAAGTTCGAGCGCCCTCGCCTTCAGCCACGCCGAGCGCCGCCAGCGCACGGTCAGCCGCGGCGTACCAGCTATTCTCCGGCGGCACGCCTTTCGCGCGGGGGCCGAGCGCACCGGCGATCACCAGCCGCTCTTCGGCCCGCGTCGCGGCGACGTAGAACAGCCGCCAATGCTCCTCAAGTTCGCGCTGCTCGGCCGCCGACACGGCCCCATCCAGCGGCCCGCCGCGCTCGGCCGATCGGGGGCGGAACACCGGGATCGGCGCGGCGCCGGGCTCGGGCGCCCATTTGAGGATCGAGCGCGGCGCGGCCGATGGGTCGGCCGTCGCGTCGGCCAGGATTACCAGCGGTGCCTGCAACCCCTTCGCGCCGTGTGCGGTCATCACCCGCACCGCATCGAGCGGCGCCGAGGGATCGCGCACGATCTCGACATCGCCGCGGTCGAACCAGTCGAGGAAACGCTGCAACGACGGCGTCGTCGTGTTCTCGAATGTCAGTGCGGCGTTGAGCAGTTCCTCGATCGGATCGCGCGCCTCGGTGCCCAGCCGCCGGATCAGCTTCCGCCGGCCGTCGAGCGGGCCCGACAGCAGTTCCTCCAGGAACTGATACGGCGTGGCGATGTCGGCGCGCGCCAGCATCGCCAGCAACGGGGCCAGTCTTGTCGCGGGTTGCGTGCGTTGCAGGTGGCGCCACAACGGCCCTGCCTCGCGCGGTGCGGCCGCCATAAGCTCGTCCTGCGTCCAGCCGATCAGTGGGGACACGAGCAGCGCGGCCACGCTCAGGTCGTCCTCGGGCTGCAACACGAAGCGGATCGTCGCGAGCAAATCCTGCACCGCGAGCGGCGCGTTCAGCCGCAGGCGATCGACGCCCGCCACCGGCACGCCCTCGGCATACAACCGCGCGACGATCAGCGAGGCGAGGTCGCCGCGCCGCTTGACCAGGATCATGACGTCTTCGGGACGCAAACGCCGCCCCTTGCTTTCCAGCATCAGGCCCGTGTCGGGCGCGAGCCAGCCCTTCACCGCGCGCGCGATATCGCTGGCGAGCTTGCGCACCGCGTCGTCGACCCAGCCCTCTTCGTCGTCCTCGCTGCCGCCTGCTGAGACCGGCGGCCACAAGGTCACGGTGCCCGGCCCGGCTACCTCACTCGCGTGACGCTCGGCCTGTCCGATCATTCCAAGCCCTGGCTCACCAGCAGCTTCGATTGCAGCGTCAACAAACTCTAGTACGGTTCGCGTCGATCGAAACGAGTGGGTTAGCGATAGTCGGGCCATCGGCAGCCCGCGGTCCTCTAACGGCATATCGTCACTGCCGAGCGCGGCATTCGCTCGCTCGCCGAAATGACGTTCGAAATAGGCGAAGTTAATCGGATCGGTACCTTGGAAACCGAATATGGCCTGCTTCCAATCTCCCACCGTGAAGAGCGTTCGTACGGACGGAGCGTGAACGCCCCGCCCAACAAAAAATTCAGAGACTAAAGCACTTACAATCCGCCATTGACTGAGGTTCGTGTCCTGCGCCTCGTCGATGAGCAGATGCTCGGTCGCCTGGTCGAGCTTGTAGCGGACCCATTCGCCGATCCCCGGCTGGTCGAGCAACGCCACCGTCGTCGCGATCAGATCGTCGAAATCGACTGCCCCCGCGCGCCGCTTGGCGAGCGCGTAGGCCCGCGCGTAATCGCGTCCGACCTCAAGTGCATCGGCGAGCAGGTCGCAGTACGTTGCGCGCTGGACCATCGACAGGACGTCGGTGCACGCCTCGCCCAGATCGCGCGCGAGGACTTCGTAATCGGGTTCGGCATCGATCAGTTTCTTCGACGCCTTCCGCTGCGTGCCCGTGCCGGTCAGCACGACGCTGGCGAGGTCATCCAACGTTGCCGCGCGGTCCTCTGAGTCGAGCCAACGCTGCACGGTCGCCGCCGCGGCTTGGCCGGTGGCGCTCCCCCAGGCGCGATTGGCCGCGGCGATGCGCGCGATCGCATCGAGGTCGAGCGCGTCGCACCATTCCGCGATTGCCTCATCGATATCCCCGGACGGAAGCCCGAGTTCGCGTCGGAGCCAAGGCTGGATGCCGACCGGGAGGGCCTCCAACGGTGGCAGCGCGCGAGCGCAGGCGAGCAGGAACGCCTCCGCCCCGCCCTCGCCCATCCGCAGCGACAGACGCCCTACGATCTCGACCGGGCGCTCGCGGCCCTCGCGTTCGGCGTCCGACAGCATCGTCGCGAGGGCCTCGCGTGCAAGCCCCGCCTCTTCGCGCGCCTCCAGCGGCCGGAAGCCTGGCGTCAGCCCGGCCTCGACCGGGAATGCCGCGAGCAACCCTTGGCAGAAGCCGTGGATCGTCTGGATACGCAGGCCACCGCCCGGCGCATCGAGCACCTTGGCGAACAGGGTGCGGGCGCGATCCTGCAACGCCTGTACCGGGCTCTCGCCTAGCGCGATCAGGTCCGCCGCCAGTGCGGGCGCGGGCATCCGTACCCACGCGGCGAGGCGGCCGTTGATGCGCTGCGCCATCTCTGCCGCGCCCGCCTTGGTGAAGGTCAGGCACAGGATCGCGCCGGGATCTACGCCGCGCAACAGGAGGCGGAACACGCGTGCCGCCAACACCTGTGTCTTGCCGGTGCCCGCCGACGCGGACAGCCAGACGTGCGAGGCCGGGTTACTGGCATCAGCTTGCGCACCCTTCAGCCGGGGCAGCGTGGCAAGCGTATCAGTGCTCACGGCCGTACCATTCGTCGCGTCGCATCAACTGGTCATACTCGGCATAGGGGGCGTATTCGGGGACGAGTTTCGCGGTGAACGCGGCGCTGCCGGTGAGCCATTCGCCGACGACTTCGGTGAAGTTGTGCGCGGCGATCGCGGTGAATTCGGCGGTCGGGATCTTGTCGCGCTTGCCCTCGGGATCGACCGGGCTCTCGATATAGCCGAACGCGTCGCGCTTCTTGCCGAGCGACCAATATTCGAACGCGCCAGCGGTGCCGGAGACGTCTGGGAACCCGCCGCGTTCGGCGATCAGGCCGAGCAGGCCGAGTTGCAGGCTGTAGCCGGCGCGGACCGCGGTGGGCGAAGGTGGCTTGCCGGTCTTGTAGTCGATCACCGCGAGGCGCCCATCGGGGAGCTTGTCGATGCGGTCGTAGCGGCCCGACAGCGTCACCCCGGCGATCTCGATCTTGCCCTTGCCCTCGGCACTGGCGACCGTGCGGCCGTCCTCGCCCTGCGCGACGATCGCGCCGGCGATCCAGTCGATCGCCTCCAGCAGGCGCGGCTGCCACAGCGCGCGCATCATCGGATGCGTCCGCTCGTCGTCGAGCATCGCTTTCGCACGCTGCCGCAGCGTGTCGACGGTGCAGTTGTCCTGCTTCCACCATTGTTCGAGGATGTCGTGGACCGCGGTCCCGCGCCACGCCGCGCTCGGGTCCGCATCGACTGGATCGAGCGGCATCAGGCCGAGCACGCGGCGTGCGTAGAAGGCGTAGGGGTCGGCCTTGAGGCGATCGACCTCGGTGACGGAGATGGCCTTGGGGCGCAGCAGCGCTGGCGGCGACGGGGCGGGACGATCCGCTGGCAGATGCTCACCCGGATCGTCGAGCGCGCGCGTCCAGCCTTCCAGCGCCGACGCGCGTTCGAACCGATCGCCGGCGAGCGCCTGCAACCGGAGCCAGAGCCGCGAGGCCAGAGCTGGCGATTTCGCATCCCGCCGTGCTCGCGTGACGACCGCGCGAGGTGCACCGAGCGCCTGCGCGAAATCATGCGCGGCGGTGCCGACACGTCGCTCCAACCCCGGCAGCCCGAGTTCCATGCGGATGCGCGGCGCGAGCCACGGGTCGGGGGCGGGCCGCCCCGGCCACACGCCTTCGTTCAGCCCGCCAAGCACCATGACGTCGGCCGTCTGCAACCGCCCCTCGATCAAGCCATAGATCGCGAGCCGCGGGTGGCCGCCCGGCGCTGGCCGCACCGCGACCTCGTCGAGCAACGTCCGCAAAAGTTGTGGCAGTTCCCGGGGATCGATCCGGGGCGGTCCGGCGGGCGCTTCGGCTTCGAGATCGGCGAGGAATTCCGCGGCCGCACGCCCTGCGAGACCCGACCAGAGATTGTCGCCGCACAAGGTCTGCGCCGTCTCGCGCAGGCAGGCGAGCACCGCCGCCAGGGGCTGCGGCCCTTGATCGAACGCGCCGGCCAGCGGCGTCAGCAACGGCTGGACGTCGGTCCACCAATTTGCCGCCGTCCCCTTGCGCTCCTCCAGATGCCCGGTGATGCCATCGAGCCCAGCCGCCGGTCGTGGTCCGCGCAACCGCCGATCGAGCGCGCGTGCGCCGTCGAGCCACAGCAAGCGATCCTCGCCCGCGCGCACCAGCGGATGCTTCAGCAACGCCAGCAGCGCGAGAGGCGAAAAGCGCTGCGCCGCCGCTTCGGCAAGCGCGAGCAGCAACGTTCCCGGTGGCAGGATCGACAAGGGCCGCCCCGCGCTGTCGTCGATCGCGATCCCCCAACGTCCCAGATGCGCCGCCACCCGCCGGGCGAGCGCGCGATCAGGCGTGACCAGCGCGGCGGTGCGCTCCGGCACCTCCAACGCCTCGCGGAGGACGAGCGCAATCGCCTGCGCCTCCTCCGCCGGGGTCGCGAGTTCGGCTGCGGTCACGCCTTTCAAGCGGCGATCCTCCGCGGCGATCTGCGTCCATTTGCCGGTGAAATCCGCGGGCGCCAGCGCGTTGGCGATCGCCCGCCCGCGCGCGGCATCGGCGTCGTGCCCGCCGCCTTCGCGCCACGTCTGTACCTCGCCCCGCGCGATGCCCATACGCAGGAGCATCAGCTTGGCATCGAACTGGGGATGCGTCTCGATCGACCGCCGAGCGAGCCCGGTGACCGGGTTCGGATCATGCGGGCCGAGCGCGTCCCATTCCTCGTCCGGCAGCGCGAGATCGAGCCCGGCGAACACCACCATCCCCTGCGGCATCTCGGCTATACACCTGAGCAGCCGTGCGACTGCGGGAGCGGAATCGGTCACACCTGCCGCGCAAACGATCCCGGCCGGCGGCGCGTTCCGCCAGCGCTGAGCGAGCCGATCGAGCAACGCGGAGCGCCGCGTTGCTTCGTCGATCCGCCCCAGCCGTGCCAGTTCGCCCGGCCAGCGTTGCAGCACGATCTCGAACGTCGCCAGCGCACGCCGCCAATGCTCGGTGAGTTCAGGCCCAAGCTCGATATCGCGCAACTTGGTCGGCGGCACCTCCTCGACCAGTAGCTGGTCGAGCGTTCGCGCGAGTTCGCCCGCCAGCCGCACCGCTTCGGCCGCATCGACCGGATGGCCTTCGCGCGCGCGCTCTTCCGACACCAGCCGCGCGAGGATCATGCGGCGTTGATAGGGCGGCACGGCGGGGAGCGGCGGATCGATGTCGTCCGCCGGATCGAGCGCGGCGCCGACCGCCTCGCCCATCTCGGGATCGCCTAGCGCCACCAGCCTTGGCAACACGAGCCCGCCGCCACTCGCGCGCACGAACGCCTCGGTCACGGCCTTCACCGCGCGATTGTTCGGCAGCACGACGAGCGCTCGGGCCAGTGCGAGCGGATCGCGCCCCGCCCGTCGGGTCAGCCCGGCGACCAGCGCATCCGCAAACGCCCGGTGCGCGGGGATCGTGTACAGCGTCGGTCGATCCGTCGCGATGAGATCAGCCATCCGCGAGGATCGTCTCGGTCTTCGGGATCGCGGCGGGCGTGCCGACGTCGAACCACAGGCCCTGGTGGACCTGTCCATAGGCGCGACCGGCCGCGATCGCGCGGTCCCAGAACAGGTTGGTCGAGAACGGCCCCTCCGGCCAGTCCGCGATCAGGCGGGGATGCAGGATCTGAATGCCGGTATAGGCGAACGGCGCGACCCGGCCGGGCTTGCGCCGCCCGGCGATCCGCCCGTCGCTGGCGAGATAGAAATCGCCCATGCCGCCGTGATTGTTGGCGCGCGCGAGCGGCACCATCAGCAGAAGCGCGTCCATCTTCGCGTCGTCCCAGCGCGATGCGAGCAGCTTGATCGCGTCCATCGGCCCGTCGATCCAGAGATTGTCGCTGTTGACGACCAGCACCGGCGCATTCCCGAGCAGGTGCCGCGCCTGGACGAGCCCGCCGCCCGTCTCCATCAGCATCTTGCGCTCGTCGGAGATCACGACATCGATCCCTTCGAACCGGTCTGTGACGTGCGCCTCCAGCGTATCCGCCAGATAATGCACGTTGACGACCGCGCGTTTGATCCCGGCGGCCTGCAACCGTTCGAAGACGTGATCGATCAAAGGCTTGCCCGCGACCTGCACGAGTGGTTTGGGTCGCGTCGCGGTCAGCGGGCGCATCCGCTTGCCGAGCCCGGCGGCCATCACCATCGCCGTCTCGGGTACGATCCCGCGAGGGACAGGGCGAATCGTCTGCTGGCGGGTCACGCGCTCAAGGCCAGCGGATCGCCACGAAGTACCGACGGCACGTTCGCCGCGAACCACGCCGCGACCGGCGCCATCACCGGCTGCGCCAGATCGCGCTCCAGATAGGTCCACACGCGCGGGCACATCGTCGGGTAATGCGGCTTGCCGTCGCGCTTCCACAGCCGCGTGAAGATGCCGAGGATCTTCGCATTCCGCTGCGCGCCGAGCACGTGATACGCGTTCATGAAATCTTCCCCCGCGTCCGCCGCCGCGCGATATCGCTCGAGCATCGCCGCTTCGATCGCCGGATCGACCGTCCGCCGCGCGTCCTGCAACAGCGATACCAGATCATAGGCCGGATGCCCCGCCAGCGCGTCTTGGAAGTCGAGCAGGCCGAGCGAGCGCTCCGGCCCGACCAGCATCAGGTTTTCAGCATGATAATCGCGCAGCACCGTGACCGGCGTGTCGGCAATGGCATGGTCGAACACCGCCTCCCAAGCCGCGTCCCAACCCGACAGATCAGGCTCGATCCCGACCGCCGGGCAGTACCATTCGACGAACAGCCCCGCCTCGCGCTTCAGCACGGCGCGATCATAGGGGGGGACCGGTCCCGCGGGCTCTGCACGCAGCCGCACCAGCAAGTCGATCGCCGGCGCGTACAACGAAAGCTCCTCGTCAGGCGCCGCGTCGACCGCCTCGCGCAACCGATCGTCGCCGAAATCCTCGATCAGCACCAGCCCCTGGTCGAGATCGCACGCCAGGATCGCTGGAGCTGCAAAGTCGTGCTCGACCAGCCATTCCGCGATAGCGATGAAGGGGCGCGGGTCCTCATGCGGCGGCGGCGCGTCCATCAGGATGGCCTTGCGCGCCCCCTCTTCGGCGCCTTCAACCGCACGGAAGTACCGCCGGAACGACGCGTCGCCTGCGACCGGGAGGATCTTCGCCCCACTCCAGCCATGAGCGTCGAGAAAAGCGGCGGCGCCGGGCGGCGGGGTCATGTCGGCCATCGCGACCTCCAAGCTTCCGGGACGCCGATAGTCAAGCTGCGCGTGCCGTCCGGATCGATCGTCAGGCTGAGGCGAAGCGCATCGGGCCAATGGTCGGGGCCGGCGCGCTCGGGCCATTCGACGAGCAGGAGTGAGTCATAGCGTGAATCGTCGAGCGCCAGTTCCTCGATCTCGGCGGGGTCGTCGATGCGGTAGAGGTCGACGTGAAGCACGGGGAAACGCACCTCGGGGGGCTCGTAGGGCTGGACGATCGCGAAGCTGGGTGACGGTGCTTCGCCGACGAGGCCGAGCGCGGCGAGAAGGCCGCGCGCGACGCTGGTCTTGCCCGCGCCTAGCGTGCCTTCGAGGGTGATCACATCGCCGGGCTGGACACGTTCGGCCAAGAGCGCCCCGAACGCCTCGGTCGCTTGCGGATCGGGTAGACGGATCACGCGCATGAGCCCTCTCCCCCTCGGGGAGAGGGTTGGGTGAGGGGCTGTTCCGGGCGTTGCACTGCTTGGCAGCCCCTCACCCCGACCCTCTCCCCGGAGGGGAGAGGGAGTAGAAAGTGCGCCCTCATCGCCGCGGCAATTCGACCGTGATCAGCGTGCCCTCGCCAGGCTCCGAGACCAGTTCGATCGTGCCGCCATGCGCCTCGACGAACTGCTTTGCCAGCGGCAAGCCTAACCCTAATGCCCGATCCCCCATCGGCTTCGACTCCGCAAACCGGTCGAACGCGTGCGCGACGGCCTCTGCGTCCATCCCTACCCCGTCGTCCGACACCACGATCCGCGCCGACGTCGCATTGCCGTCGGTATGCAGCAGCACCCGCCCGCCATCCGGCGTCGCCGCGATCGCATGGCGCAGCAGATGTTCGACGACCTCCTTAAGCCGCTTCGGATTGCCGTTCACCCGCCCGGTCGACCGCGCCACCTCGATCGCGAAGTCGAGCTTGCGCCGCTTGGCCGACGGCAGGATCGTCTCGGCCGCCGCGCGCACGGTGGTCGCGAGATCCACGTCGCTGCGATCGGTTTCGGCGCGGTCACTCTCCGCCCGGGTCAGGTCGAGCACGTCGTCGACCAGCAACCCCAACCGCTCGACCGATTCCAAGATGGCCCCGACATAGCCCTCGGCCTGCGGCGTCATCGCGCCCGCGTACCCGCCGTGCAACATCTCCGCGAACCCACTGATCGACGTCAACGGCGTGCGCAGTTCGTAACTCATGTTCGCGACGAACGCAGTCTTCACCTTGTCGGTCGCCTCGAGCGCATCCGCTCGGTCGCGCAGGGCCTGCTCGGCGCGACGGCTGTCGGTGATGTCGAGCATCGTGAACAGCGCATTGCCATCGGGTAACGGCACACCGGCAAACTCGAAATGTCGTCCATCCGCGAACGCAACGCGCCCGCCACGCTGCTGGCGCCCGACCGTCGCCGACCGGACGAGATCAGGGATCAGCACGGACCGACCAGGTGTCGCGAGCTTCGCGCCGGCCGCTTCCGCAAACGCATCGACGCGCGGATGCGAGGCAAGGAACTCCTCCTCCAGCCCCCACAACGCACGGAACCGATTGTTCCAGAGCTGCAACCGCCCATCCGCCGCGAATACGCCGAGCGCCTCGAACAAATTGTCGAACGTCGCGGTCCGTACCCGCAGCAGCGTATCGCGCGCGCTGGCCAATTGAACCTGCTCGGTGCGATCCTCGAAGATCAGCAGCAAACCACCGTCGGGCAATGGCTGCGCGACGACGCGCAGATGCGTGCCGCCGCGAAGATGCCAGTTCTCCTCCATCGCGCCGCCGCCGGGCGAGCCGCCCTGGGATCCACCCGTCTGCATGAACCAGTCGCGCCGCTCCGCCTTCCAGCTCGGGAAGTCGCGCACCTCGGGCAGCCGGTTCGCTTCCCGCATCCGCTCCAGCACGCGGTCGAACTCCGGCCGGTCCGCCAGCCACTCGCTCCGCATCGCAAACATCCGGCGAAACGGCTGGTTGCAGAACACCAGCGACCGATCGCCGCCGAACTGCGCGACGCCCGCCGACAGCCGATCGAGCATCGCCCGCTGCGCTTCGGCAAACCGCTTCGCCCCCGAACGCGCCTGCTCCAGTTCCTCGATATCGATCGCGAACCCGGCCACACCGCCGCTCGACAATGGGACGTCGTAAATCTGCAACGACCGCCGCGCGCCGTCGATCGTCGCGGGCAGGACCTGCTGATGCGGCCGCCCCTGCTCGCGCGCAACCGCAGCACCCGCCAGAGGCCCGCCCCGCCCCGATCCCTCGACCAGCTCCAGTCCACGCGCCACCACATCGGCTGCATCGCGCCCCTCGACCGCCTCGACATAGGCAGAGTTGACCATCGCCAGCCGAAGATCCGTCGCGCGGTACCACATCGGCATGGGTGCCGCCTCGATCAGCCCCGTGAGAGATTCGTATGCTGCCCCAAGCCGGATCGTCTCCGCCCCGAGTCGAGCGATTTCGGCTTCGCTATCGGACGCATCGAACGCCCAGAGCAATACCGCTCCGGTCGCACCCATCTCTCCTGGTGCGCGCCCACCGCGAAACGTTAGCGCCTTCGTCGATCCCGCCAACTTGACGGCCCGCACGAAGGAGCGACCAGACCGCTGCGCCGCCGTCACGTCCGCAATCAACCGTGCGGCATCGTCGGGCGACAGACCGGCTCCACCGGCAGCCAGCTCCGCCAGCGAACGTGGCGGCGCCTCCAACCCCAACCAGTCCGCCATCGGCTGCGACATCTCGACCCGCCCACCCGAGCGGATCACCGTCACGATCGCCGGCGATCCGTCGAGCACCGTTCGCAGCTGCGCATTCGCTTCCATGATGTCGGCGGCTGCGCTTCGTGCGCGCAAGCCGAGGAACAGCAGCACCGAGCCTGCGCCGACGAGCATCAGTACGAACACGCCGACCAGTACGGCCATGCCGGTTCCGAGCGTGATCATCGAGCAGCCGCGTAAGAATACATGGAACTCGTCTAAGCCAACCCTGGCCTCATAGGGAAGGTCATGGCGGTGGAAATCTCATCGTCTGGTCGAGGTCCGAGCACAGGACGGAGCCCTTTGCAGCCCCTGAGACGCGCCGCGCATCTGTTGCAGATTTGCGTCACTTGTGAAGAAATGAGACAATTACACTGTCATTTCGTCGCATAGAATTTGCGCAGGCCAGTCATCCGCAGCAACCGCACGGCCACTACCGCGTGGAATTGAAAAGGACGACCTTTGCCTCGTAACCTGCTCCTAACTGCTACCATTCTGGCCGCCGGAACACTGGCTGCGCCCGCCTTTGCGCAGGACACGGCCGTGTCCACGCCGAGCGTCGAGGCAGCGCCTTCGGCTACCGATCAGACCGTCGCTCCCGAGCCGGTCGCCACCGCTGATGACAACATCGTCGTCACCGGATCACGTATCCGCCGCCCGGATCTCGAATCGGCGTCACCAGTAGCGGTAGTCGATTCCCAGCAGATCCAGTCGCAGGGCATCGTCAACACGCAGGACTTGTTGCAGAAGCTCCCGCAGGTCGGCATTCCGGGCCTCAGCCGGACCAACAGCAACTTTGCGACGGCTGGCAACGGCATTGCGACGATCAACCTTCGCAACCTCGGTGACTCGCGGACCCTCGTCCTGGTCAACGGGCGCCGGTTCGTGCCGGGCGTGGCCGGGACCTCGGTCGTCGACGTCAACAACATCCCGGCCGATTTCGTCGACCGGATCGAGGTCGTCACCGGCGGCGCGTCGGCGATCTACGGATCGGACGCCATCGCCGGCGTCGTCAACTATGTGATGAAGACGGACATGCAGGGCATCACCGCCCGTGCACAATACGGCCTGACCAGCCGCGGCGACAATCCGAACTATACCGCCAGCATTACCGGCGGCACGAAGTTCGGCGAGGACGATCGCGGGTCGATCATCGTCAACGGGACCTATTCGAAGGATCTCGGCCTGCTGTCGAACAAGCGGGGCATTTCGGCGGAGGATTGCTCGAACCTCGGCTGCGGTCCGCAGTCCTACAGTTCGTATTCCGCGCAAGGCCAGTTCCAGTTCCGGAACGGCAACAACGAGTCGACGAACGGCGGCGGCTATGCCAGCAACCTGTTCTCGTTCAATCCGGACAACTCCGTGGTTGCTGGGGGCGGCATCGGGTTCAACCGCAACTCGGTGCGTCGTATCTCGACGCCGGTCGAACGCTATCTCGCAGCGGGTGCAGCGCAGTACAAGTTCAGCGATTCGGTGACGGCGTTCCTGGAAGGCACCTACGCCAAGACCAAGTCCAGCTCGCAGATCGAAGCGCTCGCACTCGACTCGCAGCTCGACGTCGGCGCCGGCTATGCGATCGACAACCCCTACCTGCCGGCGTCGGTCCGTCAGCAGATCATTGCCCGCAACAGCGACGGCATCGCCGACAATGACGTGACCTCGATCTCGTTCCGTCGTCGTCAGAACGAGGTGTTCAGCCGCAGCAACACGAACGACCGCGATACCTTCCGCATCGCCGGTGGCTTCCGCGGCGATATCAGCCCCAAATGGCGCTACGAAGTGTCGGGCGTCTACGGCCAGCTGAAGGATCGCACGAGCAGCCAGGACATCGACATCACGAAGTACGCGAACGCGCTCGACGCGGTCACGGACGCCACCGGCAATATCATCTGCCGTGACTCCGCCGCCCGTGCAGCGGGCTGCGCGCCGATCAACCTGTTCGGATACAATACCGCTGGCGCCGCTGCTTCGACCTATGTCCAGTCGGACCTGCCGCGCTCGGTCGCAATCAAGAACACGCAGTTCGTCGCCAATGCCAGCCTCAACGGTTCGCTCGTCACGCTGCCCTACGGCGACGTGCAGGTCGCGTTCGGTGGTGAGTATCGCCGCGAGAAGAGCAGCGAGAATTGGGATGCGCTGACCAATGCCGGTCAGAATTCGGGGAACCAGACGCCTGACACGGTCGGCAAGTTCAACGTGAAGGAACTGTTCGGCGAAATCGACATCCCGATCCTGAAGGACCTGCCGTTCGTCAATTCGCTGAGCCTGCAGGGTGCTGCTCGCTATTCGGATTATTCGACGATCGGTACCGTGTTCAGCTGGAACGCCGGCGGTGAATATTCGCCAGTCCGCGGGCTCCGTTTCCGCGGCAACTATGCCATCGCCAACCGCGCCCCGAATATCAACGAGCTGTTCTCGTCGGCATCGGAAACCTTCCCGTCTGTGCAGGACCCTTGCGACGGCGTGACCGCGGCGTCGGCCGGCACCTATGCCAATGCCTGCCGCCAGATTCCGGCGATCGCCGCTGCGGTGCGCAACGGCGGAACGTTCCAGTACGAGTTGGCGGATATCCAGAGCATCAACGGCTTCGACGGGGGCAATCGCACCCTGCAGGAGGAAAAGGGCAAGACCCTGACGCTCGGCGCAGTGATCGCGCCCGACCAGATCCGTGGCTTCAGCCTGACCGTCGATTATTTCGACATCAAGCTGAGCAATGCGATCGGCATCATCCCGCGCTCGACGTCGATCCAGCAGTGCCTGCTGACCAGCGAGCCGCAGTTCTGCAACAACGTCATCCGGTACGACAACACCGGCTACATCCGCACGGTGAACGCGCAGAACATCAACATCTCCGATACCAAGACGCGCGGTATCGACGTCAACCTGCGCTATGGTCGCGCGCTCGGCCTGGCGACGGACGATCGTCTCGACCTCAGCGTGCTGTACACGCATACGATGCGCTATCAGACGCAGTCCGACCCGGCGGCACCCGTCAACAGCGGCGTCGGCAACCTGGAATACGGCGCGGCGTTCCGTGACAAGGTGAACGCGACGGCCAGCTACAGCGCAGGTCCGTACAGCGTGAACTGGACCACGACATATCTGAGCCCGATGCTCGACACACCGCGCGCCGAGTTTGCCGACAGCTCGGAAGGCCTGGCGCCCGAGATTGCCGCGCATAACGAGATCGCATCGCGCTTCTATCACGATGTCCAGCTTCGTGCGCGCGTGGGCGAAGAGAGCAAGCAGATGGAGATGTTCTTCGGCGTCACCAACCTGTTCGACCGCAAGCCGCCGAAGCTGGAGGACACGGTGTTCTACGGCACGATCACCGGTACGACGACGGCAGCGGACGTCTACGATCCGATCGGCCGCCGCTTCTACGTCGGCGCACAGCTGAGGTTCTAGGACCGAAGCGTCTTCGGACACTCACGCGGGCGGGGCAGGCAACTGCCCCGCCCGTTTGCGTACCAGCCACTAGAATCAGAGTTGCAGCTTCAAGGGCGTTCACCCCCTTTTTCCCCAAGATGCGCCAGGAAATTGGCTATTTCCTGGCGTCGACTGCCCTCGTCTGCCAATTCGCCATCGACACCGAGCGCCCGCCGGGTAGCGCGATCTTCAGGACCGGCATGGAGCTTGTCCAGCAAAGCCGCCTGATCCAGTATTTCGGCCTCTTCGCCAGCCAACCCCGCCTCGACGAGGTCCGCGGCCTGACTGCGCAGCGCGCTGGCGATCTCCTCGAGCGACAGTTCCGGATGATATTGCACGCCCCAGAACGTTCCACCGTCAAAGCGGATTTCGACCGCCTGGACACGCGTGACGGCGTTGCTCGCGAGCAGGGTACTGCCCGGTGGCAATTCATCGACTTCGTCTCCGTGAATAGCAGCGGCGTCCCAGGTCGGAGGGCGGTTCGCAAGCAGCGGATGGTTGCGGCCCGCCTCCGTCGCAAAGATACGCCGCGCCACGCCCGCCTCCATCCGCTCCGGCATCTTGCGCACGCGTCCACCGGCCGCCGCGACTGCGATCTGGAGACCGGCGCATGATCCGAACGAGGGCACACCGGATGCGAATACCGCACGCATGAAGGCGAGTTGGCGATCGACGGCTGGGGTCTGCTGGTACACGTGCATCGGCGAGCCCGTCAGGAACACCGCGTCGAACACCCGCAGTTCGTCGGGCGCATAGGTTCGGGCATCGTCGTCCGCGGGTGAAATCACGGAAATCGTGGCATCGGGCACCATTTGCGAAAGCGTGGCGGCGTAGGTCTCGCCAGAACTTTTGCCCGCGCGCTGGCGGCGGGCGGCGCGGTCCTCGGGCAGTTCACTTTCAGCGACAAGATAGTGCGGCACCACGACGTCCTTCGTTGAGAAGCTTGCACAACGCCTCAGGACGGCTGTCGGCACACCGTGCGGCTTGCTGTCGTTCAACGGCCCGGTTGCGGACTTCAAGCCGGGTCCGCCGCCTCGATCGCCCGCCGCTCGTCTCCGACAATCAACGGCGGCCGATGCGACGCATCCGGGACGCCCCTGCGATGAGCAAGAGCCCCGTGACCACCAGCAGCATGAGCATGGGGATGGCTGGCCAGGATGCCGTTCCCGCCCGCGAAACGTAGCGGGGCAGCCAGCCGAAATCGGCGTGCGTGAACGGGCGATCGAAGAACAGATAGGGGTAGAAGAACGACCGCAACGTCTTGTGAAAGGCGCCGATACTGTCCTGGTAGTCGAGTTGCGCGACGAGATCGGTATCGGCCAACCGGTGCATCATCCCCTGTGCCGCGACGTTCGGAAGCAGCCAGCCCAGCCGCGTCGTCCAGCGTTCACGCTCGATCAGGCTCGTCCGGTACGCCGCGACCTGCGGCGCGACCGCCTCGTCGCCCACCTGATGCATGGCGAACAGCCATTTCCAGTGAAACCGGCCCTCGAACGTCTCATGCCCGCGCCACTCGGGATGTGTGGCAAGGAATTTGTCGAAGGTTTCCGACTTGGGCACGTCCCACCCGTGATGCACGATCTCGCGTTGCGCCAGTGTCAGATCGATGCCCTTGCCGACCGGCACCGCGCGCGCGATCGCCGCGTTGGCAAGGGTAGGCAGCAGCAGGGTCAAGACGATCCAGCACCCTATCGCCGCCGCAGCCGCGGTGGTGGAGGCACGCGCTCGGCTAGCGACGAGCAAGGTCAGGCCGAACCAGAAGGCGAGGTACACTGCGGCGACCGTCATGATGCCAAGCCCCATGATCGCAGGCGCCGCGGTGGCGACGAGCGCCGCACCCGCCGGGATCAGCAACGCCAGCAGCACGAGCAGGTACCGCAAACCGATCCGTCGGCGCCATAAGCCGGTGCCGGGAAACGACAGCAGCAAGCGCAGCCGCCCCCCTTCGCGTTCGCTCGTGACGAGATCGTGCGTCAGCGCGATCACCACCAACGGCGCGAGATAGATGGCCACGAACGCGAAGTCGAAGAGCCCCGGCAGCGCCTGTTCGGCGTTGAGGGTTTCGGACTCATACAGCTGCTGCTGCAGGCTCAGCGCCCGCACCCGGAGAACTGCAGGCTGCACGTCACGTTGACCGAGCGCGAGAAAGGCAAGACGCGAGGGTCGATCATGGGTCAGCAGGAACGAATAATAGGCGGCATAGCCCGCATCCCCGTCGGGCTTGCCCTGATCCTTGGCGACCGACGCGAGATCGCGTGACTGTTCGGCCGTCACGCGCGCGATCGTCGCCTCCTGCCGGGCGACGGCAGAGAGGCCCGACAGGATGGCAAGTGATGACAGGACGAGCAACAATGCGACCGAGGCGGCGGCGAGCCGCGAGCGCAGGATGAGGCGCAGTTCCGCGCGTAGGAGGCTCATCGCGATACCTTTCCGAGACGGCGTGCGATCGGCATAGCGAGCAGCAGCAGCGCGACCAGCCACCCGCCCAGCACCAGCATGTTGGGCCATATCTGCGCCGACGCCGGGCTGAAGCCACGGTATCGAAAGCGCGGGATGGTTTTCCAATTGTCGGCCGACACGCGGGGGTCCTCGCCCGCGCCGACGCTCGGGATCTTCTCCGCCTGCATCCAGTTGAGCGCCTGCACGAAGCGATAGCGGAACGCCTCCGACTGATCCAGAAAGTCCTGGTGGGCGGCGAGCCCGGTACCGGTAAGCGCCGTCGACAGCTGGCGCATCGCAATCAACGGACTGATTGCGCTGAACCCGCGGACGAAGCCGTTCTGGGCCGTCTCGCGCGCCTCCATCTCCCTGGCCGAGCGCGCGTAGAGTTCGGCCGTCAACCGCTCGCCCTCCATGGCGACGAGGCCGGCATATTGAACGGGCATGTCCTCGACCCGCGAAACGCCGTACCGCGCCAGCGTGCGCGCCTTGAACTCCGCGAAATAGGGATCGTTGGGATTGTGTGCGTCGCCGATCTGCTTGAGGTCGCGGTGCAGCGCGATCTCGGTTTCGATTCTGCTGGGCAGCGTGACGCGAGCGGCGGCGATTTCGGGTAGGGCTCGCGGCAGCAGGATGACGCCGACCATCCATATACCGACAAGCACCACCAACGCATCGCGCGATCGGGCGACCATCGCCGAGACCAGCACCGCCATCGTGGCCCAGAGTAACAGCCACCCTGCATAGCCGATGACGAGCAACGTGACGCTTGTCCACGAAGCGACGCCGCTTGATGCGAGCCCTATCAGGAGCAGGAATGCCGGCGCGCCGATCGCCAGTGCGATGCCTGCATGACCGAGCAGCTTACCCGCCAGTAGCTGCGCCCCGCTGACACCTTGAGCCAGCAACAATCGCAACGTCCCGCGTTCCCGCTCGCGCGCCACGCTGGTGAAGGCAAGGAAGATGAGCAGCAGGGGCGCGAGGGTTTGGAGCACGAACGCGGGCGTCAACTGGCCGAACCGGAGCAGCAGCGACGATTGCCGCGCTTCGGAGAAATTGGCACTGTTCTGGCGATGGCCTTCCAGGAAAATGGTGTTGCCGGTGAAGCTGTCGACGCCGAAGTCGAAGAACGCCAGCGGGCTCAGCGGTCGGAACACGAACTGCCCATAATGCACCATCCGGTGCGGATGACGCGCGGGCTGCTTGTCGAAACCGTCATCGACCGAGGCTTGATACCGCGCCCGCTCGACCTCGATCCCGGTGCGTCGCTCGAAGCTGACGAGGGCGGAGACGACGATCAGCGCGACCAGCAACAGCGTGGCGATGACGCCGGCACGATTGCGCGCAAGGCTGCGCCATTCCTCGCCGGCAACCCGAAGTACCGACGAACTCATGCCGCCGCCCTCGCGCCCGTGTAGCGGGCATGGAGCGCATTGAGATCGAACCGGGCCGCGTCCGCACTGGCGGTAAGCTCCTCCTCGATCCGGCCATCGGCGAGGAAGCCGATGCGATCCGCCACATCGACGGCGCTGAGCAGGTCGTGCGTCACCATCAGGATGGCGACGTTCCGGTCGCGCGCGGTTTCGATCAGGCGATTGAATTCCATGGTCGCGCGCGGATCGAGGCCCGACGTCGGCTCGTCGAGCAGCAGGACGGGAACGTGACGGGCCAGCGCGAGTGCGATGGCGACCTTCTGGCGCATGCCCTTCGAGAAGCCGCCGACGCGATCGTTCCAGGCATGCTGCGGCAGGCCGACGGCCTCCAGCGCGGGTTCGATCACCGTTCCCGCAGACCGTGGAGCCTTGGCGAGCGCCAGAAAATAGTCGACGTTCTCGCGCGCTGTCAGGTGATCGTAGAGCGCGACGGTTTCCGGGACATAGGCGAGTTGCGCTCTCGCGTTCGCCGGGCTGGTCGTGGGATCGATCCCGGCGACGCGCACCATGCCTTTTGACGGCGTGATGAAGCCCAGCAGCACCGACAGCGTGGTCGACTTGCCCGCGCCGTTGCCACCCAGCAGCGCGTAGATCTCGCCGGGTGCAACCGTCAGATCGAGCCCGCGTAAAACCTCGCGGTCACCATAGCCATGACGCAGGCCGCGCACCTCGATCGCCGACGCAACGGCCATGTTGGTTGTCATCATCATGTCATCGTCTTTTCATCTTGCACCGCAACACGAGCCGTCTATGAGACGATGTATCGTTACGCAAGGGCAAATGGCATTGCGTTTCTTCGATCTATCGGGGGCAGTACATGGTCGAGGCAGTAGACAACGTCGTGGGCAAATCAGGTCGAGACCGCGTGCCGGGATGGCGTCGCGTTTCTACCGCGTCGCTCGGCACGGCGGTTTGCGCGTTGCTCTGGCCGGTCACGCCAGTGCGGGCGCAGCAGACGGTTGAGGCGCGAACCGCGACCGTCGACGACATCGTGGTCCTGGGCAAAAGGCGGCTCGATCGTACCAATGGGTCGGACACCGTCACCGAGCGGATGTCGCAGGCGAGTATCGCCCTCGATCGCAGCATCCTCGACGAGTATGGCGTACGCAGGCTCGCGGATGCGCTCGAACTGGTCAGCGGCATTTCGCAGCAGAATAATCTGGGCGGGCTGCGCGACAATTATGCGATCCGCGGTTTTCTCGGGACGCCCGATACGGGCGCCGAGTATTTCGTCGACGGCTTCCTTGCCAATCGCGGCTTCGGACCGCCGCGCGATCCCGCCAATGTCGAGCGTATCGAGGTGCTGAAGGGGCCGGTCGGGGCGGTATTCGGCGCGATCGATCCGGCCGGGGTCGTCAATATCGTCACCAAGACGCCCCAGTTTCGCACGGCTGGCAGCGCTACGGCGAGTGCCGGTTCGTTCGGCACGTATCGTTTGGAAGGCGATGTCGAGTCGGCGCTGTCGTCCTCGTTTTCGATCCGGCTGGTCGGCGCAATCGAGAACAGCGACGGGTTCCGGGATCATGTCGATCTTCGTCGTAGGCTGTTCGCACCATCGATCCGCTGGCGACCGGCAGCCGGTACGACGCTGACCTATCAAGGCGAGTATATCCAGTTCCGCGCGCCGTTCGACCGGGGCATTCCGGCGATCGACGGCGACAGCGAGGCGGTGCCGCGCGAGCGCTTCCTGGGAGAACCGGGCGATGGCCGCGTTTCGTCGAGCAACTGGCGACATGAACTCTCGCTCGATCAAGACCTGGGCGACGGCTGGTCACTGGTAGGCGGCGCCGCCTATCGCGACGCCCGCATCCACGGTTTTTCCAGCGAAGCCTCGACACTGCTCCCCGACGGGACGGTTCGTCGCCAACGCCGCTTTCGCGACTGGAACCTGACGGACTGGTCCGGACGAGCCGAAGTGCGCGGAACGGTCTCCGCCCTTGGTACGCATCGGCCGAGCTTCGGCGTAACGCTCTACGATCTCGACTTCGACACCTATCAAGAGCGCTTTCGCCCCAGTGCAGCTCAACCTTACCCGATCAACGTCTTTGAACCGGTCTATGGCGGCGTTGCCGGGCCGCTAGCCCCGTTCACCGTCACCAACGAACGCCGCAAAGCCGTTGCCGTCTATGGCCAGGATATGTGGGAGGTGACCGATACTTTCAGCGCGGTAGGCGGCCTGCGATACGAGCATCTCGATCAGCGCATCGACAATTTGCGGTCGGGACAGCTTAGTCGCCTGAAGCGCAACCCCGTCGAGTTTCGCGCCGGCGTTCGATATCGTCCCGATCCTCGCTTCGCATTCCATGCCAATTGGGGGGAAGGCTCCCGGGCCAACTCCAGTATCGGACGGTTGGGGGAAGCGTTCCAGCCGGAAACCGGTCACGGCTATGAGATCGGCGCCAAGCTGGTCCTGCCGACGTTTCGTGCCACGGCCAGCTGGTTCGACGTGTCCAAGCGCAACATTCTGGCGACCGATCCGGTCGACGTGAACTTCCTGGCGACGGTTGGGCGGATCCGATCGCGCGGCGTCGAACTGGATGGCGAAGTCGATCTTGCTCCGCGCGTGCGGCTGATCGGTAACTACGCGTTTACGGACGCTGCTGCTCGCGATCCGGCATTCCCCAGCGCCGACGTGCTCAACGTTCCACGCCACGCCGGTACTCTGCAACTGTTCGCGAGCGTTCCCATGGCGGGCCACGATCTCGCGATGAGCGCGGGCGGGACCTATGTCGGCTCGCGGGCTGCGGCGCTCGACGGGGGCAATTTGCGCCTGGACGGCTATGTGAAAGCCAAGGCCAGCATCGCTTATCCCGTAACCGAACGGCTGACCGCACGCGTCGAGGTCGACAACATTCTCGATCAAACCTACGCACAGAGCAGCTATAGCGCCTTGTGGGTATATCCCGGTGCGCCGCGCTCCGTGCTTGTCTCTTTGGCCTCACGTTTCTGAAGGATCGCGGATGGGTTTCCCATTGCCCGTCGAGCCGCAACGCCGCCAATACGAGGCGGCGCGACGGCCCGATACAGTACCCTCGGCATCAGAACTGCGCGCGCACCCCGAACAGGATGGTACGGCCGTAATTATTGATCTCGCCGAACTGGAGCTCCTTCTCGTTGTAGCTGTAGCTATTGGCATTGGCGATGTTGATCGCCTCGACGCTGAAGGTCAGGTCGCGCGTGGCGCGCACGGAAATATTGCCGTCCAGCGTGCCGAACGCCGCCACATAGGTCGGCACCTGCGTGGTACTACCGACCCCCGCCAGATATTTGTCGCGCCAGGTATACGAGATCCGCGCCGCCAGCGGCCCCTTGTCGTAGAAGCCGACCACGTTGAAGCTGTTCTTCGACAGGCCGATCAGCTGATCCTTGATCGGTCGCGCGCCCGCGGTGTAGCTCGCCTGCACCGAGGTGTGGGTATAGGATGCCTGTACCCCAAGCCCGTCGAACGGCGCCGGCAGGAACGTGAACACCTGGTTATAGGCCGCTTCGGCGCCGTAGACCTTGGCACTGCCGCCGTTCACCTGCGTGCTCAGCAGCACCGTGCCGCGGCCGGGGATCTCGACGTTGATGTTCTGCGCGGTGATGTAATCGTCCATCGCCTTGTAGAACAGCGCGCCCGTCAGCGAGCCGGAGCGATTGAAATACCATTCGAGCGATCCGTCGAACTGCGTGGCGAGGAACGGTTGCAGCGCCGGGTTGCCGCCGCTCGCGGTGGCCTGGTCGGTCGAGACGCTGATCTGCGGTGCGCTCTGCGTCACGTTCGGGCGCGTGAGTACCCGGCTGGCGGCAAGGCGCCCGACCAGATCGCGGGTCAGCTCGGCGCGCAGGTTGACGCTCGGTAGCCAGTTGCTGAACGTCTGCGGGAAGCTTGCGGGCGTGGAGACGTTACCCGTCGTCAGCGTGCCGCTCGCGACCTGATCGGTGTGGACGTAGCGCACGCCGATATTGCCGGTAACCGCGACGCTACCAACGGGGAATGCATAGTCCGCGCGGATATAGCCACCCGCCGTCTTCTCGGTCACGACATAGGAGGCTCGCATGTCGCCTGCCGACAGCGGGCTGTTGGCGATCGCGTCGGTGAACAGCTTGTCGTAGAAGACGCTGGTGATTGGCACGAGCCAGGTGCGCGGGATGTTGCCGTCGACGCCCGACAGGAAATCGTCGAACGGGAGCTGTTCGAAACCGTTGGGCGCGAAGCTGGTGAGCGATGTGTTGGCGGCAGGATTCACCGTGAAATCGCGACGGCGGTAATCGCGCTTGCGCCAGTGATATTCGCCGCCCGCTGCGAGCTTGGTGATGAAGCCGTCCATCTCATGGTCGACATCGAGCCGACCGTATGTATCCCAATCCTTGCTGTTCTTTGGCGCGATATTGAACGGGTACAGTGTATAATTGGCGGGATCGAGGACGTTGACCGGGGTCGAGATCGTCGGCGCCACCTTATACCCGCCGGATGTGTCATAGCTGAGCGGCGCGAAGAACTGGATGCGGCTGCGCACCGTGCCCTCGGCGTAGCTCGGGTGATAGCTGTGCGCGAACGACCAGTTGGCGTTGGCGACGACGTTCCAACCTTCAGGAGTCCAGGCCTGCTTCAGCCCTACCGTGATCAGGTCGTGGCGGTTGAGGCTGTATTCGCGCGTGCCCATGAAGCGCACGTCGTTGATGGTCGCGGCGGCGACGGTGTTGCCGTCGAGTTTAACCGAGCCGGGCACCAGCACTGGCCTGTGACCGGCGACGCTGGCATCGTCCGGATAGATGTCGAGCCCGTATTCGTCATAGGCGATGTCGAGCCGGGTCGCGAGCACGTCGAGCGTGGTCTCCAGCTCGGGGCTTGGCTTCCACTGTGCCGAGATCATGCCCGACAGCCGCTTGCGATCCTCCGTCTCCACGGTCGGCCGCGTGCGGCCCGGCGTGTAAAATCCCGTACCGAGCGCTGAGGCGAACTTATCGAGGTACCAGCCGGTGTTGTAGGAACGGTCGTTACGCACTTCCTTGCCCCAATATTGCGCGCCGGCGAGGATGCCGAACGTGCCGTCTTCGGTCTTGGCGCTCGTCAATATCGTGGCGTTGGGCTTCACCTTGTCGGTCAGCGTCGTGTAGGTGCCGCGCAGGTTGAGCGTGGTCTTGTTACCGACGTCGAGCGGACGGAAGGTCTTCACGTCGATGTTGCCGCCCAGCGCGCCTTCGGTCATGTCGGGCGTCGGCGTCTTGACCACGTCGATCTGCGATACGAACTCGGCCGGCAGCATCTCGAAACGGAACTGGCGCCCGTTCGCGCCGCCATTCTCGATCAGGTCGTTGATCGCGACCGGGCGCCCGTTGAGCAGCGTGCTCTGGAACTGCGGACCCAGGCCGCGGACGCTGACGTACAGCCCCTCGCCGCGTGGGCGCGTTATGGTCACGCCGGGGATGAGCTGGAGCGCTTCCGCCACGTTCTGCGCGGGAAACTTGCCGATGTCCGTGGCGTTGATTGCGTCCACCCCGTACGCGGCCCGCCGCTTGGTCTCGGTCGCGGCGGCAAGGCTTCGCGCATAGGAGCCGGTGACGACGATCTCCCCTGCTGCATCGTCGGCGGCATCCGTGGCTATATCGGCGGCGGGCTGCTGCCCATCCGTCCTGGAGGCGCCGACGCTGGTTTGCGCGCCAACCGACTGGGCGGCGCCGAGCGCCGCGAACGTAAGCGGCAGCGTCGCCCAAAGCAGGCGCGAATGATGCAACATGTCGTGTGTTCTCCCTCGGCCCGTGCGGTCCGACTGAGCGTCGCTCTAGAAAACACATGTTGCGCTACGGTGGCAGTATCGTTTCGCCATCGTTACGACTATGTTTCACGAATGTTGCATCGGGTAACGTGCAAGCGCCGCAGATATTCCACAGGGTATCGTAGACGCTGGTTTTGCCCGATTTAAATCGAAATTGCATGCAAGCTGGTTTCTCGCACCGGGTTTCGATCATACGGCGCGATGGCGAGTTTAGCGGTTCACTGAACTACTAAATCCGGCGGTTACCTCGATGCCACCGGGATCGCACCCGCGGCGGCGGCAAGGTGGACGCCGGAACAGGTCCGGCATCATTGAGGAGTATCCCCGGCCAGAGCCGGAGCCCGGGTTCTCACCGACCGGGCCGCTTCACCTCCACCACAGCCCCGCGATACGTCACCGTCGCATCCCCCGCCCCGTCCAGATCGAGAGGACGCCCAGCCGTCATCCACCGCACCCGCACCGTCCGGCTCGCAGGCATGGCCTTATATCCCTGCCCTTCGCGAGCCCCGAGCGTCACCACCCCGGTTGTGTCGTCGTACGTCACCGGGATCCGGCTGTACGCGCCACCGCGATACTGCTCGCTGGTGCCGTCATCCTCATACAACCCAAAGCTGCCGTTCGCGCCGGTATAGACCGCCAGCGTCAGCGGCGCGTCCGGCTTCTGGTCGACATATTGCGTCACCGGCCCCATCGGCACGATCGCGCCCGCCTTCACGAACAGCGGCATCCGCTCGAACGGCGCGGCCACCGTGACCGTCTGCCCGCCGCGATACACCTGCCCGGTGTGGAAATCATACCAGCTCGCCGTCCCCGCCGGCAGATACACCGCGCGCGACCGCGCCTTGTATTCGGTCACCGGCGCGACGAGGAAGCTGTCGCCGAACAGATATTCGTCGTTCACCTTCCGCGCCTGCACATCGTTCGGATAGTCCATCACGAGGCCGCGCATGATGCTGCCGTCCTTGAACCACGTCTCGGCCGCCACCGTGTAGATATAGGGCATCAGGCGGTAGCGAAGTTGGTCGTACCAGACCATCGAGTCGCGCATCGGCGAGCCCTCGGGCGAGATCTCGTAGATCTCGCGGAACGGCGCCTCGCCGTGGCTGCGGAACAGCGGGCTGAACGCACCGAACTGGAACCAGCGCAGGTTCAGCTCGCGCCACTCGTCCAGATTGGCAGCGGTCGGCGTCTTGCTCGCATAGCGATCCTCCAGCGCGAACCCGCCGATGTCGTGCGTCCAGTTCGGAATGCCCGACATCGAGATGTTCACGCCCGCCGAAATCTGGGCGCGCAGATCATACCAGCGGCTCGCCACGTCGCCGGACCACACCGCCGCACCCTCGCGCTGCAACCCGCCAAAGCCCGACCGCGTCAGGATGAAGGGACGGACGTCCGGCTTATACTGCCGCCAGCCGTCATAGACCGCACCGACATGCACCAGCGGATAGCTGTTGAAATACTGCGCGCCCGGCCCCGCCGCAGTCGGCCCCATCGTCGCTATCCGCTCGGGGATCGACAGGTTCGAATGCACGTCGGGCTCGCTCGCATCGAGCCACCATGCATCCGTCCCGATCTTCGCCAAGCTATCCTTGATCTGTCGCCAGTAGATCGTCCGCGCCTCGGGCGCATACGGATCGTAATCGGTGTTCGCGTAGCCCTTGCCGACCCAGTCCATGTTCTTGACGTCGAGATTGTTGCGGTAGGTGTAGCCCTTCGCCGCGAGCTCCTTGTAGTTCTCGGTCGTCGGATAGAATTTCGGCCACACCGAGATCATGAAACGCGCATTCATGTCGTGGATCTTGTCGATCATCTTCTGCGGCTCGGGGAAGCGCGCCTTGTCGAACGCGTGGCTGCCCCACGCGTTTTCGGGCCAGTAAAACCAGTCCTGGACGATGTTATCGAGCGGGATCTTCAGGTCGCGGTACTTTTTGACGACGTCGACGACCTCGTCCTGCGTGTTGTAACGCTGGCGCGACTGCCAGAAGCCGTAGGCCCATTTCGGCATCATCACGGCCTTGCCGGTCAGCTTGCGATAGCCCGCGACGACCTCGTCCATGTCCTTGCCGGGCACGTACCAATAATTGACCGACTTCGCGATATCGCTGGTGAACCACACCGAATGGCGATCGGGCGCCGCCAGCGGATTGTTGTGGAGCAGCGCGATGTAGCCCGCGTTCGGCTCCCACTCGATCCGCACTGCGACGCGCTTGCCCTTGGTCATCGGCAGGTCGAAATTCGCGTACCATGGGTTCCAGTTCTGGCGCCAGCGGTTCAGCACCTCCTTGCCGTCCGCGAACACCTTGAAATAGCTCGATCCGTAGAGCTGGAACTTGTGCACGCCGCTGATGTCGGGCGTCACGTCGCCGGTCCACACGACCTTCTGCGTCTCGACCGCATTGCCCGCGGTGTTCTGGCCACCGGTCGCGGCAACCGTCTTTGCCTTCGCAGCGGCGGGCCACTTAGCCTGATCCTTGATATACTGGTAGTTGATCGACGCTTCCTGCTGCGTCACCGCGAGCCGGTCGCCGAGGTAATATTGGGCCGTAAAGCCCGGCTTGCCGCCGCTCGTCACCTTCAAGCCATCGGTGCCGACCAACGAGTATGGCCGCGGGTTACCGAAGCGGGTGATGCCGTCATTATCCCACAACAGGCCGTAGTTGCGCGTCGAGACGACGAACGGGACGGCGATGTCCATGTTGTGCTGCGCGAGTTCGACATCCTCGCCATTGTAATCCATCTGCGCGTTCTGGTGCTGGCCGAGCCCGTACAGCCCCTCGTCCGTGCCGCGGTTGAATTGTTGCGAGGCGACGACGAACGGCTTTCCATCCGCATTCGTTGCGGCGAACGCAGGCGCGGCGGCCTGGTCGAGCACGACCTTGCCCGTTGCGTCGAGGAAGCGCACGCGGCCGGTCTTCAGATCGACCTCGGCTGTGTCGCGCGCGGTCGCGATCAGCACGCGCTTGCCCTGCTGCGTGACGGTGTACTGCCCCGCGATCGGCGGGGTCGGGACCATCAGGCTCGGCGCGGTCGTCACGCGCGTCGGGCTGGCGACGACGTGGATGATCCCGTCGCCGTGCACCGTCACTTCGACCCAGCCCGCAGGACCGCTCGACGGCGCGACGCCGATCCCGTTCGTGATCTTTTCGAAGCCGCCCTTGGCGACCTGCGCTTGCGCAAGTGCCGGGGTAAGTGCGCTGCCAGCCAGCAGCAGGCCAAAACCGAAAGCCTTCATCATCGTCATCCTTTGATATCGCCGAGCTTCGCGCTCGTTATTTATAGCTGCCCATGGTCACCTTCAGGATGACCGGCGTGATGAGGTTGATGCCGTAATCGGTCTGGTCGCCGTTCCACACGCGGCTCATCACCCAGCGCCCGTCGACCACGCGGCCTTCCTCGACGCGGAATACCGAACCGTTCTTGGGACCATCCTTCGCGGTGCCGAAGTTCAGCCGGACATGATCGCCAACCACGAGGAACTCGTTCCGCGACAGATGCGCGACCGCGACACCGCCTACCGCTTCCTTCGCCCAGACCGGGGGCTCGGACTTGATCCAGGTCCAGTCCTTCTGCCCGAACTGCCACTCGCCATAGCTCGTGCCGATCGTCCAATCGCCCATCGTCGTCGTCTGCGCGGCACCATCGTCAGGCTTCGCCGCCCCCCAAGTCGGATGCTCGAACGCGATCTTCGCCCAGTCACTGCCCATCGTCGCGAGTGCGCCGTATTTCAGTCCGATCGCGTCGAGCGTCTCATTATCGAGCGCCTTCGCCCCGAGCGGGTAGTTGAAATACCCGGTGTCATCCATCCCGAACGGCGCATAGCCGATCGCGCCGCGGCCGAGCGCCGCCCAGAAAAAGCGCGCAAATTCCTTTGCGTTGCCGATCTCGGGGACCATCAGCGCGTTATCGGGGCGCGCATAGGCGTCGAGGTACAGCGCGACGTGCGCGGCATCGCGGTCGTAGATGTCGGGTGCCTGGAAATCGAGCGCAGGCGCCGCCGCCTTCCAGATATCGAGCACGTCCTGCTGCGGCCCACCGCTTGCGACACCGGTCGGGTCGGGCACGTTGGACGGCCCGGCGAGCGACGCGTTGACGTACATCGGCAACGGCTTGATCGCCTTCCCCGCCGCCGCGATCTCGTCGACGAAGCGCGCGGTGTGCCAGGTGTTGAACGCGCGATCCGCCTGCGCTCCGAACATCTGAGTCCAGGATCCGCCCGGCTTCTTCAGTGCCTTGGCCAACTCAGCGGGTACGGGTTTCGCGAACACCGCGTTGGCCTGAGCGCCGTAATCGCGTGGCGACCGATAGCTGCCGACCTCGTTCTCGGGCTGCACCATGATCACCGTGTTTTGCGGATCATGCGCCTTGAGGTACTTCATCACCTCGACGAACGCGCGCTTGTCAGCCTCCAGCGTCGCGCGGAACATCGGCGAATGGACATAATGATCGGTGCCGTCCTTCAGCTTCATCCGCGGAAAACGGCGGTTGTCGGCCTTGAACCAGTCGGGCGTGTAGCCGGGCGAGGTATTCTTCCACGTCCCGAACCAGAGCAGCACGACGCGCTTGTCATGCACCCGCGCCTGATCGAGCAGCGTCTGGAGGAAGCTGAGGTCGAACTTGCCCTCGACCGGCTCGACCTGTTGCCAGGCGATCGGAATCTCGACCGTGTTCGCATGGATCCGGTCGAGCATCGGCCACACCTGCGGCAGCGCGGCGGCGTAGTTGCTGCTGTTGTTGACCTGCCCCGCCAGCATCAGGAACGGTGCGCCGTCGACGATCAGGGCGTGCCGACCGTTCTTCGTCACCAGCCGCGGGATTTCGGTCGCGGTTTGCGCGGACGCGGGCGCGACGCCGGCGATCATCGACGCGGACAGCGCGAGGCCGGCCAGCACGCTCTTCATACGAACCATCATCAATCCTTCTTCGCAAAAGCGAGGCCGCCATCGCCGATCAGCCGACCGTCGATACCGAAATACACCGGAGAATCAGCGTGGAAGCAGTCGGCGACGGCAACGAATGATATCGTTACCATCCACGCGTTGGCCGTTGCGGGCGTCATGCTGCGCGTTGCCATAAAGTCGCCTCTCCCTGCTCGACGCGATCGCGTCGTCCGTGCTAATCGCACATCTCATTTATAAGATTAATGTCGCCCATTTGCATTTTACGCAAGTCGGATCGACAATAGCCTTACACGATGGGATGCCGCATTGGGGGCTTGACGCTGTCGCTGTGCAGCATACGGTACCGCTAACAAACCTGGAGGGGATTACATCGTGGAGATCGCATTCGCGTCGGCGTGGGCCTTGCCCGCCGATTGGGAACAGGCGGCATTGCTCGGCCGGATCGACCTGGGCGACGGGCCGACCCCGGTCATCGTCCGCGGCGGTCGCGTGTATGATATGTCGCATGTCGCGCCGACCGTCGCCGATCTGATCGCGAGCGGTAAGTTCGACACCGGCGCGGGTACCGATCTCGGCCATCTCGACGATCTGTCGCTCTCTCCCGATGCCACCGCGGACGTTCGCCTGCTGAGCCCGATCGACCTCCAGTGCGTCAAGGCTTCCGGTGTCACCTTCGCGGTCTCCGCACTCGAACGTGTGATCGAGGAACGCGCACGCGGCGATGCGTCGGCTGCCGTCGCGGTTCGCGCCCGGCTCGAGGAACGCGTGGGTGGCAGCATCCGCTCGGTCGTCCCGGGCTCGCCCGACGCAGCCGCGCTCAAGGCTGCGCTGATCGAAGACGGCATGTGGTCGCAATATCTCGAAGTTGCGATCGGCCCCGATGCGGAGATCTTCACCAAAAGCCCGACGCTTTCCACGATCGGCTGGGGTGGCGAGATCGGCATCCGATCCGACTCGACCTGGAACAACCCCGAACCCGAAGTCGTCCTGATCGTCGATCGCACCGGCCAGACCGTCGGCGCGGCGCTCGGCAACGACGTCAATCTGCGTGATTTCGAAGGGCGTTCGGCCCTCCTGCTCGGCAAGGCTAAGGACAATAACGCGTCCTGCTCGATCGGCCCGTTCATTCGGCTCTTCGACGAAACGTTCGGCATGGACGACGTTCGTGCGGCGCAGATCGCGCTGACGATCGAGGGCGCCGAAGGCTACCGGCTCGACGGCAGCAGCTCGATGGACCAGATCAGCCGCGATCCCGAGGAACTCGTCCGCCAGGCGATGAGCGAGCACCAATATCCCGACGGTTTCGTGCTGTTCCTCGGCACGCTGTTCGCGCCGACGCAGGACCGCGACGAGCCGGGCCGCGGCTTCACGCACGCGGTCGGCGACGTCGTCACGATCTCGAACCCGAAGCTCGGAGCGCTCGTCAATCCGGTGACGACGTCGAAGGATGCCGCACCGTGGAATTACGGGATCGGCGATCTCATGCGCAATCTGGCAGGTCGTGGCCTGCTCGCGCCCACCAAGAACCAGGGAGCGTAAGCCCGTGTTGCAGAAGACCCAAGCCGCCGACCAGACGGCGATCTATCCCAGCCTCAAGGGCAAGCGCGTCCTGATCACCGGCGGCGCGTCGGGTATCGGCGCCGGGCTGGTCGAGGCGTTCGCGCGGCAGGGCGCGCATGTCGCGTTCGTCGACATGGCCGAGGACGCGGCCAACGCGCTGATCGAGACGCTGACGCCCGACGTCGCGACCGCACCGATCTTCCTGCCGCTCGACCTCCGCGATATCGAGGCGCTGAAGACGACGGTTGCAACGATCGAGGACCGGCTCGGCGGGATCGATATCCTGATCAACAACGCCGCCAACGACGATCGCCATACGATTGACGAGATCACCCCTGAATATTGGGACGAGCGGATGGCGACCAACCTGCGCCATCTGTTCTTCGCAGGGCAGGCCGTGGTGCCATCGATGAAGCGCGCCGGCGGCGGCGTGATCCTCAATTTCGGCTCGATCTCCTGGCATCTCGCGCTGCCCGAACTGCTGATCTACCAGACCGCCAAGGCCGGCATCGAGGGCATGACCCGCGCGATGGCGCGCGATCTCGGTGGTGACGGCATTCGGGTGAACACGATCGTCCCCGGCAACGTCGAGACGCCGCGCCAGCTCAAATGGTACACGCCCGAGGGCGAGGCCGAGATCATCGCGGCGCAGTGTCTCAAGACCCGCGTCCAGCCCGCCGACGTCGCGGCACTGGTGCTGTTCCTCGCGTCGGACGATGCGCGGATGTGCACCGGCCACGATTATTTCGTCGATGCCGGGTGGCGCTAAGATGACGAACGAGATCACGGCCGAGAGCATCTGCGAGGTCGGCGCGACGCTCGGCGAAGGCCCGATCTGGGTCGAGCGCGACGCCGCACTCTGGTTCGTCGATATCAAGGCGCCGTCCGTGCACCGCTTCGATCCCAAGACGACGACGCTCGACACGTGGGAAGCGCCCGATCAGGTCGGCTGGGTGATCCCCGCCAGCGATGGCGGCTTCCTCGCCGGGATCCGCGGCGGCCTTCACCGGTTCGACCCCGCAACGGGTGTGTTCGAACATCTGGTCGCGGTTCACCCTGAAACGCCCGGCAACCGCCTCAACGATGCCGCACGCGATCCCTCAGGCCGCGTCTGGTTCGGAACGATGGACAATGCCGAAGAGGACGAGACCGGCCATGTCTACCACTGGCATGACGGCGCGCTGACCAAGACGGGCATTGCGCCCGTCGTGATTACCAACGGCCCGGCGATCTCGCCCGATGGCGGCACGCTCTACGCCGTCGATACACTCGGCAAGCAGATCGACGCGTATCCGATCGACGCCGACGGCCAGCTCGGCGTGCCGCGCGTGTTCCTGACGGTCGGGCCCGATGACGGCCACCCGGACGGCGCGATCTGCGATTCCGAGGGCGGCGTCTGGGTCGGCTTCTTCGGCGGCTGGGCAGCGCGACGCTATGCCGCCGATGGCAGCCTTACCGATATCGTCCGCTTCCCGGTGGCCAACGTCACCAAGATCGCACTCGGCGGTCCCGATGGGCGCACCGCGTATGCGACAACCGCCGCCAAGGGGCTCGACGACGACGCCCGCACAGCCCAACCGCTCGCCGGCAATCTCTTTACCTTCCGCGTCGCCGTGCCCGGCGTGCTCGTAGACCCCATCACACTATAATGCGCCAAACGCCGCCAGAGCGTTGCACCAGAGAGGAAAACCAATGACCATTGCGGCAGATTCCGGCCAGCATGTGAACCGAGCGCTCATCGCGATGATCGTCATCGTCGCGACGATCGGCGGGTTCATGTTCGGCTATGATTCGGGCGTCATCAACGGCACGCAGGCAGGACTCGAAAGCACGTTCGCGCTGTCGTCGCTCGGCACCGGCTTTACCGTCGGCGCGATCCTGATCGGCTCGTCGGTCGGTGCATTCATGGCCGGCCGGCTGGCGGACAATCTCGGCCGCCGCAACGTCATGATGATCGCCGCCGTGCTCTTCATCATCAGCGCTCTTGGAGCTGGCGCGGCAACGTCCGCCACGATGTTCGTTCTCGCGCGCATCATCGGCGGTCTCGGCATCGGTGCCGCCAGCGTGCTCGCGCCGGTCTACATCTCCGAGGTAGTCCCCGCGAACGTTCGTGGCCGGCTATCGAGCGTGCAGCAGATCATGATCATCACCGGGCTCACCGGGGCGTTCGTCGCCAACTGGTATCTCGCGCGGATCGCCGGGTCGTCCACCGCGCTGTTCTGGCTCGATTATCCGGCATGGCGCTGGATGTTCTGGATGCAGGTCATCCCCGCCGCGATCTATCTCGTGACGCTGTTCCTGATCCCCGAAAGCCCGCGCTTCCTGGTCCTCAAGGGGCGTTACGACGAGGCCGAAACCGTCCTTACGCGCTTGTTCGGAGCCACCGAAGCCAAGCGGAAAGTCGCCGAGATCCGCGGTTCGCTGTCGGCCGACGCGCATCGTCCCAAGCTGTCGGACCTGATCGACAAGGCGAGCGGCAAGATCCGCCCGATCGTCTGGACCGGCATCGGCCTCGCGATCTTTCAGCAGTTCGTCGGCATCAACATCGTGTTCTATTACGGTTCGGTGCTGTGGCAGTCGGTCGGCTTCAGCGAGAGCGATGCGCTGCTGATCAATATCCTGTCGGGTTCGCTGTCGATCGTCGCCTGCCTGCTCACGGTTGCGCTAGTCGACAAGGTCGGGCGGAAACCGCTTCTGCTGATCGGGTCTGCGGGCATGACCGTCACGCTCGCGATCGTCGGCATCTGCTTTGCCAGCGGTGCGATCGTCGAGGGTTCGCTGCGGCTGTCCGACCAGAACGGCCTGATCGCGCTGATTGCGGCCAATGCGTATGTCGTGTTTTTCAACCTGAGCTGGGGCCCGATCATGTGGGTGATGCTCGGCGAGATGTTCCCGACGCAGATCCGCGGTTCGGGTCTGGCCGTCGCCGGCTTTGCGCAGTGGTTCGCCAACTTCGCGATCTCGGTGAGCTTCCCGACGATGGCGATCTCGCTCGGCCTGTCGCTCACCTATGGCTTCTATGCGCTGTCGGCGTTCGTCTCGTTCTTCTTCGTGTGGAAGATGGTCTCGGAGACGCGCGGTCGCGAACTCGAGGACATGGTCGGCTGATGCTGCACCTCGAAGTGGGCGACTGGAGGCTCGCGCTCCAGCCGGAACTGGGCGGCACGATTGCCGCCCTTACCTACCAGGGCCGCGATGTGTTGCGCCCGACGCCGACGGGCGCGACCAACCCGCTGGAGACCGCGTGCTTCCCGCTGGTGCCGTATGCGAACCGGATCGCCGACGGCCGGTTCGTGTTTGCGGGGGAGCCTTACGTCCTGCCCCGCAACATGGAGGGGCAGGATCATCCGCTCCACGGCGTCGGCTGGCTGCGTGGCTGGGACGTGCAGGCGTCGGATGCGGGCTCGGCGGTGCTGGTCCACATCCACGAAGCCGACGCCAACTGGCCCTGGTCCTACCGCGCGGAACAGCATGTCTCGTTGGACGAGTCCGGGCTGCGCGTGTCGCTGTCGGTCCAGAACACCACCGACCGGGCCATGCCCGCCGGGCTGGGGTTCCACCCCTATTTCCCCGCCACCGACGACACGCGCCTGAGCTTCGACGCGAAGTCCGTCTGGCTCGCCGACGACGCGATGCTCCCGACCGAGCGGACCGGCGCGACACACTTCGCGGACTGGTCGGAGGGGGATGCGGTCGTGCGCGAGTCGCTGATCGACAACGCCTATGAAGGCTGGAGCAGGGAGGCGACGATCGCGACTCCAGACTTCACGATCACGCTGACCGGAGAGGGCACGCCCTATCTCCACGTCTTCACGCCGCCTGGTTTGGGGTTCTTCTGCGCCGAACCGGTGAGCGACATGCCGAACGCGCTGAACTTGGCGGACCCGATGATCCTGGCACCGGACGAGACCCGGACCATCGCTATGTCGCTGACGATTGCTCGGGCCTCGTAGTCACCGTTCACCGCCAGACCGTCACCCCAGCGAAAGTTGGGGTATCCCCCCGGGGCAGATGACACTCGCCAAACGGTGAGATCCCAGCGTTCGCTGGGATGACGATTGGGAAGCGGGGCGGCGGTGAGAAGCGCGGGCCACGCAGCCGACCCTATCTCCGTCATCCTGACGAAAGTCAGGATCCAGAGTAACTTAGCACAGCGCGCGTGGCTCTGGATCCTGGATCAAGTCCAGGATGACGAGGGAAGGACGCCGTGTACCGAACACGACGCCCCCCAGACCCTAGTGGTTATGCCGAGGCGTCTTCGCCGAAATCCCGCGATACTTCACCGCGAAGTCGAGCACGCCGCCTTCGGCCAACTGCCCGGTCTTCTCGCGGTAGAGCTCTTCCCACGGCGTATTGCTCTCGGGCACCGGGGGCAGCCCCTCACCCTTGCGCCGCGCGATCTCGTCGGGCTCGACCAGCGCATCGCACCGCCCCGCCACCAGATCGATCCGCACCACGTCGCCCGTCCGGATCCACGACAGTCCGCCGCCGACAGCGCTCTCGGGCGAGACGTTCAGGATCGAAGGGCTGTCCGACGTCCCCGACTGCCGCCCATCGCCCAGCGTCGGCAGCGCCAGCACGCCGCGCTGGATCAGCGCGTCGGGCGGCTGCATGTTCACGACTTCCGCCGAACCCGGCCATCCGATCGGACCCGCCCCGCGGATCACCAGGATGCACCCCTCGTCGATATCGAGCGCAGGGTCGTTGATCCGGTGATGATAATCGTCCGAGCCCTCGAACACGATCGCCCGCGCCTCGAAACGATCCTCGGCCCCCGGCGTCGACAGGTACCGCTCGCGGAACGCCGGCGAGATCACCGAGGTCTTCATGATCCCGAAATCGAACAGATTGCCCTTCAGCACCAGGAACCCAGCCCGCTCCATCATCGGCGCGTCGAACGGCTTGATCATCTCACGATCACGCGTCTCGCGCCCTGCGATGTTCTCGCCGATCGACCGCCCAGTCACCGTCAGGCAGCTCGTGTCGAGCTTCCCGCCCGCGATGAGTTCATGCAGCACCGCCGGCACACCGCCAGCCCGGTGGAAGCGCTCGCCGAGATACTTGCCCGCCGGCTGCATGTTGACCAGCAACGGCAGGTCGTAGCCGTGATCCGACCAGTCCTCGGGGTACAGCGTGACACCAGCATGCTGCGCCATCGCCATGATGTGCGGCTGCGCGTTGCTCGACCCGCCGATCGCGCTGACCAGACGGATCGCGTTGAGGAAGCTCTCGCGCGTGAGAATCTTCGACGGCCGCAGATCTTCATACGCCATGTCGACGATCCGGCGGCCGGTCTCGTACGCCATCTGCCCGCGCTCGCGGTACGGCGCGGGAATTGCCGCGCACCCGGTCAAAGACAGCCCGAGCACCTCGGCGACCGCGTTCATCGTCGACGCCGTGCCCATCGTGTTGCAATGCCCCGCCGACGGTGCGCTGTCGGTCGCACGGTTGAGGAACTCCTCTTCGTCGATCTCGCCAGCCGCGAGCTTCCGCCGACTGCGCCAGATCACCGTTCCCGACCCGACCAGTTCGCCGTCATGCCAGCCGTCGAGCATCGGCCCGCCCGACAGCACGATCGCTGGAATATCCACGGTCGACGCCGCCATGATGCCCGACGGCGTGGTCTTGTCGCAGCCGGTGGTCAGCACGACCGCATCGATCGGATAGCCGTACAGCGTCTCGACCAGCCCCAGATACGCCAGGTTGCGATCGAGCGCCGCAGTCGGCCTGCGGCAATTCTCGAAGATCGGATGGACCGGAAACTCCATCGCGATGCCGCCTGCGTCACGAATCCCGTCACGCGTCCGCTTGGCGAGTTCGAGATGGATGCGGTTGCAAGGGCTAAGGTCGCTGCCCGACTGCGCGATGCCGATGATCGGCCGCCCCGAGCGTAGCTCCGCCGGGGTCAGCCCGTAATTCATGAAGCGTTCGAGATAGAGCGCGGTCATGTCCGAGCGGGCGGGATCGGCGAACCAGTCGCGCGATCGGAACGGCTTCACCGGTACACGGTCCACTGCAAACTCTCCTGAACGCATTCGATTATCTTATGGGAGCGCTACCGCGACCACCGGGAGTCGGTCAAGCGCGCACGCTTGCGGGCGGGCGCCGGCGCGGTGCCGCATCCGACTGTCGCCGGACCAGCGTATAGTCGAGTACGACGTGGCCGTTGTGATCCTTGCCGCCGCCACGACGATGCGAGATCGCCGCCACGAGCAGTTCGACCGCCGCACGCGACATGTCCGCGATCGGCTGATGGATGGTGGTCAGCTCAGGCCAGATCGTCGTCGCGAGCGCGCTGTCGTCGAACCCGCACACGGTCAGGTCGCCCGGCACGTCCAGCCCGCGGCGATGCGCCACCGCGACGCTCGCCGCCGCCATGTCGTCGTTGCTCGCGAAGATCGCGGTCGGCGGGTCCTTCGCGTCGAGCAGTTGCTCCGCGCCATCGAGCCCCGATCGATAGGTGAACAGCCCGCCGACGACGAGAGAATCGTCGGCCGGCAGCCCGGCATCCGCCATCGCCGCCAGATAGCCCTGGTGGCGCAGTGCGCTGGCGGTCTGGTTCGGGTTGCCGATGATGAACCCGATTCGCGAATGCCCCAGTTTCACAAGATGTTCGGTCATCGCGCGCGCCGCTTCGAAGTCGTCGATCGTGACCGCCGCCGACCCGCTTGGCGGCGAGCCGGTCGCCACGACGACGGTCGGCACGCCTGCCTCCGTCAGCACGTCGAGCACGGCGCGTGAATCACATAGCGGCGGCGGCAGGATCACGCCGTCGATCCCGCTCTCGATCATGTGCCGCGCCACCTCGATCTCGTGGTCGCCGATGTCGCATTTCTCGACGACGAGTTGCACGTCGCTGCGGCTCGCCTGTTCGAGGCTGCCGACCAGGAACTCGCTGAGATAGGCCGAACTCGGGTTGCTGTAGAGCAGCCCGATCCGCATCTGCCCGCCCCCCGCGAGGCTGCGCGCGGCGCGGTTCGGCGCATAGTGGAGCGTGGCGATCGCGGCGTTGACCGCGTCCCGAGTCGCCTCGCGCACCTTGGCTTCGCCATTGATGACGCGCGATACGGTCATCGGCGAAACACCGGCGAGCGTCGCCACATCGGAAATAGTCGGTGCTCCGCTCCGGCGTCCGGTTGCGGTGCGCGGCTTGCGCGTAATTGTCCCCATCACCGGTGTTTAGCAGGGGAACGCGGGATAATCAGCCTGCAATCGATAGCATCGGGCACATCCCCGTCTGAGCAAGCTTGGCTTGCGTGTTATCGCTCCCAACCTTACTTCATGGTCAGCATCATTCGCGGTTCTGCCCTCGATCGGCATGACCGCTCCGAACGCTTGGAGATTTGACATGGACGGTACCTTCCCGATCGGCGCACGCGCCGTAAGCAGCGACGTCACCTTCCTCGCGATCGATCCGTCGACCGACGCGAAGATCGAGCCCGCCTTCGCGGTATCGAGCGAGGCCGACGTCGCCGAGGCGTGCAGGCTCGCCGAGGCAGCGTTCGACACCTTCCGCGAGACGGACCCCGAGACCCGCGCGAAATTCCTCGAGACGATCGCCGACGAGATCGAGGCGATCCACGATCCGCTCGTCGCCCGCGCCCTTCAGGAAAGCGGCCTCCCCCGCCCGCGCCTCGAAGGCGAACGCGGTCGTACCACCGGCCAGCTCCGCCTGTTCGCAAAGCACCTCCGTCAGGGCACATGGGCGTCGGTCATCATCGACGAAGCACAGCCCGAGCGTAAGCCCGCCCCCCGTCCCGACCTGCGCCAGCGCCGCATCGCGGTCGGCCCGGTCGCGGTGTTCGGCGCCTCGAACTTCCCGCTCGCCTTCTCGGTCGCGGGCGGCGACACCGCGTCGGCACTCGCCGCCGGTTGCCCGGTCGTGGTCAAGGGTCATCCCGCGCATCCCGGCACGTCGGTGATGGTCGGCAAGGCGATCCAGGCCGCGGTCGCCAAGTGCGGCTTGCCTGAGGGCGTGTTCTCACTGGTCCAGGGTCCCGCGAACGAACTCGGCGCAGCTTTGGTCAAGGACGCCCGCATCAAGGCGGTCGGCTTCACCGGCTCGCGCGGCGGTGGCCTTGCGCTGGTCGCACTGGCTGCGGCCCGTCCCGAGCCGATCCCGGTCTATGCCGAAATGAGCAGCGTCAATCCGGTACTCCTGTTCCCGGCAGCCCTCGCGGCGCGCGGCGAAGCGCTCGGCAAGGCCTATGTCGGTTCGCTGACGATGGGCTCGGGCCAGTTCTGCACGAACCCCGGCATCGTCATCGCGGTCGATGGTCCTGAGCTCGACGTTTTCGTCGAAGCCGCCGCTGCCGCGCTTGGCGAAGCCGCGCCGCAGGTCATGCTGACCCCGGGCATCTACGCCAGCTACGACAAGGGCGTCGCGGCGCTTGCCGGTCACGATGCAGTCGAGACGGTCGCGCGCGGCACCAAGGCCGAAGGCGCAAACCGCGGTCGCGCCGCGCTGTTCTCGACCACCGGCAAGGCGTTCGTCGCCGACCCCGCGCTGTCGCACGAAGTGTTCGGAGCAGCCTCGATCATCGTCCGTTGCGCCGATCTGGCCGAAGTCCGCCAGGTCCTCGAACAGGTCGAGGGTCAGCTGACGATCACGCTGCAGATCGACGAGGGTGACTACACGGACGCCGCAGCACTCGTGCCGGTGCTCGAACGCAAGGCCGGTCGCATCCTCGCGAACGGCTGGCCCACCGGCGTAGAGGTGGCCCCTGCCATGGTACATGGCGGCCCCTTCCCCGCCACCTCGGACCCGCGCACGACCTCGGTCGGCACGGCAGCGATCGAGCGCTTCCTGCGCCCGGTCTGCTACCAGGACCTCCCCGACGCGCTGCTCCCCAAGGCCGTCAAGCACGACAACCCGCTCGGCCTTCCGCGCACCGAGGGCTGATCGGCTGATGAGAGAGGGGGCTGTCGGATGGCCTCCTCCTCCTTGTTCTCCCGCGAAGGCGGGAGCCCAGCCTGGATCCCCGCCTTCGCGGGGAAACATGCTTGCTTGATCACAAAAGCCACCACCCCGGCGAAGGCCGGGGCCCAGTTGGAGAGGTGGTCGTAACGGAGAGCAACGCTCCGTTTAGCGACGTCACCCAATTGGGCCCCGGCCTTCGCCGGGGTGGTGCGGGGTGCTGGGTGCTGGGTGCTGGGTGCTGGGTGCTGGGTGCTGGGTGCTGGGTGCTGGGTGCTGGGGTATGGCTGGATGCACGCTTCCATGCGCCCCCAACCATCCCTAATCATTGACACGCGCGCGCCACATACTCACTAGTCCGGCATGACAACCCCTGGCTCGTCGCGCACCATTTCCCTGCCATCCGATCTCGGCAGCTACATCGACGAATTGACCGACGGAGGGCATGGCGACGCTGCCGCCGTCGTCCGCACCGCGCTTCAACAGATGCGCGACCGCGACGCTGCAACGACAGCCTTGCTGGAAATCCTGGTCGGCGGTGGCGAATGCGGCCTGCTCGTCCGCCAGCGCGACTGGAGCGCGACGTCGCTCGGCCCGATCGACTCATGGCCCCCCGAACTCCGCGTCACGCTCGCCAACATCCTCAACTCGCCCGTAGCCAAGGTCGTGATGTGGGGCCCCGAGCACATCATGCTCTACAACGACAGCTATCGCGCAGTCGCAGGAGATCGCCACCCCGCAGCACTCGGCAGCCCGGTCGCGACCGCGTTCCCCGAAGTGTGGGACTGGAACCGTGCCGTCCTCGAAGCGGGGTTCCGCGGCGAGACCGTCGCCTATCGCGACCAGCCGATCCTGTTCCAGCGCCCCGATGGCCCTGAAACGCTGACGCTCGACCTGTTCTACACGCCGGTCTACTGCGCCGGCGGCCCCACTCGCAGCATCGTAGCGGGCAGCATCGTCGGCGGCGTCCTCTGCACGATGGTCGACAATAGCGGCCGGGTCGAAGCCGAACACCGCCTCGCCGCCAGCGAAGCCGAACTCCGCCGCGTCACCGACGCCGTGCCGATGCTCATCGCGTACGTCGATCGCGATCACGTCTACCGTCTCGCCAACGCGCAATATGACGAATGGCTCGGCGTCGCGCCCGAGACGATGATCGGCAAGCCCGTCCGCGAGGTGCTCGGCGAGACCGTCTACCAGGATCGCCGCCCCTCGTTCGAGCGCGCGCTGGCCGGCGAGAGCTTCATCGCGCAGACCGTCTTCCCGCACCGCGACGGCCGCCCGCGCCGCGCCGAGTTTCGCTACGTGCCGCACACCGTCGCGGATGGCTCGATCGCCGGCATCTACGTGCTCGGCATCGACGTCGAGGAGCGCGCCGAACGCGAGGCGGCACTCGGCATCAGCAACGGCCGGTTCCGCACTGCGATGGACGCGGTTCACGGCGTGCTCTGGACCAACAGCCCCGACGGCCGGATGCTTGGCGAACAGCCGGGGTGGGCGACGCTCACGGGCCAGTCGATCGACGAATACCAGAATTTCGGCTGGGCCGATGCGATCCACCCCGACGATGTCGCGGCGACCTTCAAGGCGTGGACCAACGCCGTCCTGAACAAGTCGATGTTCGTGTTCGAGCACCGCGTCCGGCGACATTGCGGCACTTGGCGCACCTTCGCCGTCCGCAGCCTCCCGATCCTCGACTCAGGCGGCGAGGTCATCGAATGGGTCGGCGTCCACACCGACATCACGCATCAGCGCGCCGCCGAAGCCGCCTTGCGCGAACAGGCCGAAGCGCTCGCCCGTCAGGTTCGCCACCGCGAGCGCGCCGAGGATCAACTCCGCCAGCTCAACGAGACGCTCGAGGCGCGCGTCATCGCCGAGATCGGCGAGCGCCGCGAGGCCGAAGCCAAGCTCGCGCAATCGCAGAAGATGGAGACCGTCGGCAAGCTCACCGGCGGCGTCGCGCATGATTTCAACAATTTGCTCCAGGTCGTCTCGGGCAACCTCCAGCTGCTCGGCAAGAACCTGGCCGGCAACGAGCGGGCAGAGCGCTGGGTCGCCAACGCGATGGCGGGCGTCACGCGCGGGTCGAAGCTCGCGTCGCAATTGCTGGCGTTCGGGCGTCGTCAGGCGCTCGAGCCCAAGGTCGTCAACGTCACGCGGTTCGTGCGCGGGATGGACGACATGCTGCGTCGCGCGATCGGCGAGGGCGTCGAGATCGAGACGGTGGTCGGCGGTGGCCTGTGGAACACCTTCATCGATCCCGCCCAGATCGAGAACGCACTGCTCAACCTCGCGATCAACGCGCGCGACGCGATGGACGGCCAGGGCAAACTCACCATCGAACTCGGCAACGCCCACCTCGACGACGCCTATGCCCGCAGCCACGAGGAGGTCGAGGCCGGCCAGTACGTCTTGCTCGCGGTATCCGATACCGGCAGCGGCATGAGCCCCGAAATCATCGAGAAGGTGTTCGAGCCGTTCTTCTCGACCAAGAGCGAGGGCAAGGGTTCGGGGCTGGGCCTGTCGATGGTCTACGGCTTCGTCAAACAGTCCGGCGGCCATGTGAAGATCTATTCGGAGGTCGGCGAAGGCACGACGATCAAGCTTTATCTGCCACGCGCGATGGAGAGCGAGGACGTCGAGGTCGTTGCCGATGCGGGGCCGATCTGCGGCGGCACGGAGACGGTGCTGGTCGTCGAGGACGACGACGAGGTCCGCACCACCGTGGTCGAACTGCTGACCGATCTCGGCTACAGCGTCCTGAAGTCGGTCGACGCGGCGAGTGCGCTCAACGTGGTCGAGAGCGGCGTGCCGATCGACATCCTGTTCACCGACGTGGTGATGCCCGGAACGCTGAAAAGTCCGGAACTTGCCCGCAAGGCAAAGGAACGGCTGCCGAACCTCGTGGTCCTGTTCACGTCGGGCTATACCGAGAACTCGATCGTTCATGGCGGCAAGCTCGATGCGGGCGTCGACCTGTTGTCGAAGCCCTACACGCGGGAGGCTCTGGCACGGAAATTCCGCGAAGTGCTGGCCAATCGGCAGCGTGGCGACTCTCCTGCCGCCAAGGTCGCTCGCGATGCGCGTATTGAGGCGGAGCGACGGATGGACGCGTCGGCACGGCGCACTGTACTGCTGGTCGAGGACGACGAGATGATCCGCGCGAACACCGCCGAGATGCTGCAAGGGAGCGGCTTCGTCGTGGTCGACGCGGCGAGTGCGGAAGACGCGATGACCGCGCTTCAGACCGTACCGATCGATGCGCTGGTGACCGACATCAACCTGCCCGGCGTTTCGGGACCGGACTTCGCCCGCACCGCGCGCGCCTTGCGGCCGGGTGTCGGGATCGTTTTTGCGAGCGGTGACACCGCGTCGGTCGAGGGCGATACGGACGCGATCATGCTGGAGAAGCCGTATGGGCTCGACGCACTGACAGCGGCGGTGCTGGCTTCGCTTGGCGAAACGGCGCTGGCGGAGCCGCTTGCGGCGGACCGGGTGGACTCGGCGGAGTGAACCTGCCGGCAGTTTAACGATCCTCCCCCGCCAGGGGGAGGTGGCAGGCGTAGCCTGACGGAGGGGGAGGATAAGGTGACCGATGTTCCGTGTCCTCCCCCTCCGTCACCTTCGGCGACACCTCCCCCTGGCGGGGGAGGATTCTCACAAGAACCGCCGGTTTTACCGAGCATACCTGAAACAAGGCATATCGCCGCGGCAAAGCCGCGTCGTCGGACGGGACTTTTGGCCCCGCCGGCCGGGCCTGCCGCGGGTCCGCGCCGGAGCTCTCGCTCCGGCTAGGGCGTCAGGCCGCGAACTGGTTCATCGTATTGTGTGCGCCGCCGGCCTTCAACGCCGCCTCACCCGCGAAATATTCCTTATGGTCGTCGCCAAGGTCCGAGCCGGACATGTTCTGGTGCTTTACACAGGCGATGCCCTCGCGGATCTCCTTGCGCTGGACGCCCTTCACATAGCCGAGCATTCCTGCGTCGCCGAAATACTCCTTGGCGAGGTTGTCGGTCGAGAGCGCGGCCGTGTGGTACGTCGGCAGCGTGATGAGGTGGTGGAATATCCCCGCACGTTTGGCCGAATCCGCCTGGAAGGTGCGGATGCGTTCGTCGGCTTCGTCGGCAAGCGTCGTGCCGTCGTATTCGACGCTCATCAGGCGCGCGCGATCATAGGCGGAGACGTCTTCGCCGGCCGCCGACCAGGCATCGAACACTTGCTGGCGGAAGTTCAGCGTCCAGTTGAACGAGGGCGAGTTGTTATAGACGAGCTTCGCATTCGGGACGACCTCGCGGATGCGGTCGACCATGCCGGCGATCTGTTCGATGTGCGGCTTCTCGGTTTCGATCCAGAGCAGGTCGGCGCCGTTCTGCAGCGACGCGATGCAGTCCATCACGCAGCGATCCTCGCCGGTCCCCGCGCGGAACTGGAACAGGTTCGACGGCAGGCGCTTGGGACGGAGTAGCTTGCCGTCGCGGTTGAGGATGACGTCGCCGTTCCGCGCAGTCGCCGGATCGATCTCCTCGCAGTCGAGGTACGAGTTATACTGGTCGCCAAGGTCGCCGGCTTCCTTGCTGACCGCGATCTGCTTGGTGAGGCCGGCGCCGAGCGAGTCGGTGCGCGTGACGATGATGCCGTCCTCGACGCCGAGTTCGAGGAACGCGTAGCGGCAGGCGCGGACCTTCGCGAGGAAGTCCTCGTGCGGCACGGTGACCTTGCCGTCCTGATGGCCGCACTGTTTCTCGTCGCTGACCTGGTTCTCGATCTGGAGCGCGCACGCCCCCGCCTCGATCATTTTCCGCGCGAGCAGATACGTCGCCTCCGCATTGCCGAAGCCCGCGTCGATGTCGGCGATGATTGGCACGACATGCGTCTGGTGGTTCTCGATCGCATTCAGCAGGCGCTGTTCCTCGATCGCGTTGCCGGATGCGCGTGCCGCATCGACCTCACGAAACATCATGCCGAGTTCGCGCGCGTCGGCTTGGCGAAGGAAGGTATAAAGTTCCTCGATTAGCGCCGGAACGCTGGTCTTCTCGTGCATCGACTGGTCGGGCAGCGGGCCGAACTCGCTGCGCATTGCAGCGACCATCCAGCCCGACAGGTAGAGGTATCGGCGGTCAGTCGTGCCGAAATGCTTCTTGATGCTGATCATCTTCTGCTGCGCGATGAAGCCGTGCCAGCAACCGAGCGACTGCGTGTAGTTTGCCGGGTCCGCATCATACGCGGCCATGTCCTTGCGCATGATCGCGGCCGTGTAGCGCGCGATGTCCAGCCCGGTGGCGAAGCGGTTCTGGAGCCGCATTCGCGCGACCGATTCGGGCGAGATCGCATCCCATGTGCCGTTCTGGTCGGCAATCAACGAGGTCATTTGGACGATGTGCGTCTGGTAGGTCACGGGCGATCCTTTCGCTGCTGCGTTGATCGTCGTGTAGAGTTGTTGACATCGGGCACCGACGATCTTCGTCCTGACTTGAGGTCTCACTGTCATTCCAGCGGCGAGGGTCGTGTCGGTCTGTCAATAAAATGACAGACCGATCCGGCAATCTTTCCGATCGGCTGGAAAGCACCGCGCTCCCCCGCTAGGCGTGCGCGATGGACACCGATATCGCCATCGCCCGCAGCGTCGCCCTGCGCCCCATCGCCGCCATCGCCGACGGCCTCGGCATTCCAGATGCGGCGATCGAGCCCTATGGACGGTTCAAGGCGAAGATCTCGCTCGACTGGCTGCAGGCGCGCGAGAAGGGTAAGAACGGACGCCTGATCCTCGTCACGGCGATCAATCCCACCCCCGCGGGCGAGGGCAAGACCACCACCTCGATCGGTCTCGCCGACGCGCTCCGCCACACCGGCCGCAAGGCGGTGCTGGCGCTTCGCGAACCGTCGCTCGGGCCATGCTTTGGCACCAAGGGCGGCGCGACCGGTGGCGGTCGCGCGCAGGTCGCGCCGATGGAGGACATCAACCTCCATTTCACCGGCGATTTCCACGCGATTACGGCCGCGCACAACCTGCTCGCGGCGATGATCGACAATCATATCCACTGGGGCAACGCGCTCCAGATCGACGTGCGGCGCGTGGTGTGGCGGCGGGTGCTCGACATGAACGATCGGGCACTGCGTGATATCGTCCAGTCGATCGGCGGCGTGGCGAATGGGTATCCGCGCGAATCCGGGTTCGACATCACCGTCGCGTCCGAAGTCATGGCGATCCTGTGCCTTGCCGACGATCTGGCCGACATGGAGCGCAGGCTCGGTGACATCGTCGTCGCCTATACGCGTGATCGACAGCCCATCACCGCGCGCGACCTGAAGGCCGATGGCGCGATGGCAGTGCTGTTGGCCGAGGCTATCAAGCCCAATCTCGTCCAGTCGCTGGAAGGGACACCCGCATTCCTGCACGGCGGACCGTTTGCCAACATCGCGCACGGCTGCAACTCAGTCATCGCGACACGCGCGGCGCTGTCGCTTGGCGATTATGTCGTCACGGAAGCAGGGTTCGGCGCGGACCTCGGCGCGGAAAAGTTTTTCGACATCAAATGTCGTCAGGCCGGTCTCGCCCCCGACGCGGTCGTGATTGTCGCGACCGCCCGTGCGCTGAAAATGAACGGCGGCGTGGCGAAGGCTGACCTCGCGCAAGAGAATGTCGAAGCGGTCCGGCGTGGCGCGGTCAATCTCGTCCGGCATATCGAAAACATCCGTCAGTTCGGCGTGCCCGCGATCGTCGCGATCAACCATTTCTACACCGACAGCGATGCCGAGATCGCCGCGATCGTCGAGGCCGCCGCGCAGCACGGCTCGCGCGCGATCCTCTGTCGGCATTGGGCCGAGGGTGGCGCAGGCGCGGTCGAACTGGCCGAAGCGGTTGCCGAGATCTGCGAGACGCATGGCGGTGGATTCGCGCCGATCTATGGCGACGAACTCTCGCTCTTCGACAAGATCGACACCGTGGCGCGGCGCATCTACCGCGCCGAGCATGCCGTCGCCGAACCTAGCGTGCTGGCACAACTCAAGCGCTGGGAGGATGCGGGCTATGGCAACCTCCCCGTGTGTCTCGCCAAGACGCAGTACAGCTTTTCGACGGATCCCGCGCTGCTTGGTGCGCCGACCGGGCATATCGTGCCGGTCCGCGAAGTGCGGCTGGCGGCAGGCGCGGGCTTCGTGGTGGCGATCTGCGGCGAGATCATGACGATGCCGGGCCTCCCGCGGGTGCCGGCGGCCGAAGCGATCCGCCTTAATGAGGACGGGCTGATCGAGGGATTGTTCTAGGGGCTTAATCCTCCCCCGCCAGGGGGAGGTGGCTGGCACTTGCCAGACGGAGGGGGAGGCACGCAAAACGCTAGTTCCGTGTCCTCCCCCTCCGTCACCTTCGGTGCCACCTCCCCCTGGCGGGGGAGGATTCGCGCGGCGCTATCCGAACATCCGCTTCATCGAGCGCTCGAGCATCACGAACTGCCACAAGGTCCGACCATGCTCGACCCGGCCCATGCGGTGTTCGTCGGCAATCCGCGCGATCGTCGCCATGTCGAACCAGCCCGTTTCGCCGAGCGTGCGCGACTTCGCCAGTGCCGACGCTTCCCCCGCCAGCGCTTCGCGGAACCACGCGCTGATCGGCGTCACGAAGCCCATCTTCTGGCGGTAGAGGATCTCGCGCGGCAGATACGGCTCCATCGCCTTCTTCATCAGCCATTTGCCCTCGCCGCGCCGCAACCGCATGTTGGCCGGCAGCGTCGCGCAGAACTCGATCAGGCGGTGGTCGAGCAACGGTTCGCGCGCTTCGAGCCCTACCGCCATGCTGGTACGATCGACCTTGGTGAGGATGTCGCCGGGCAGCCAGTGCTTGATGTCGGCATATTGCGCGCGGTCGATCGCGTCGCGCGCCGGCGCGTTCGCCATCGTCGCGACATAGCGGTCCTCGGCACGATAACCCCCGAGCATGGCGCGGGCGGCCGGCGTATAAAGCTGTGCGCGCAGTTCGGGTGTGGTGACGCCGACCGACCGCGCATACGCCTCGCCTCCCCCTTGCGCGAGTGCGAGCAACGTCGATTTCGCCCGGAGCGGCCGCGGCGCCCAGTCGGCCTTGGGATACCAGCGGCCGAGCGTGCCGAACACGTCCGCGCGCAAATGCGCCGGGAGCAGGCCACGGACGCGCTCCTCGACGGACTGGAACTTATAGCGACGGTAGCCGGCGAGCGCTTCGTCCGCGCCATCGCCGGACAGCGCGACGGTGACGCTCTCGCGGGCCAGCGCGCAGACCTGGTACGTCGCCAGCGCAGAGGCGTCGGCGAAGGGTTCGTCGAAGCTCGCGACGAGCGTGTCAATCAGCGAGACATCGCCCGACTGCACGACGCGCTCGCTGTGATCGGTGGCGAAGCGCCGGGCGACGGTGGTGGCGAAGCTGCGCTCGTCATGCCCCGCTTCGTCGAAGCCGATCGTGCAGGTGCGGACGGCCTTGGGGCTTGCTTCGGCCATCAACGCGACGACCGCCGAACTGTCCACACCGCCCGACAGGAACGCGCCGAGCGGCACGTCGGCGACCATCCGCGAGCGCACGCCCGCGCGCATCCGGTCGACCAGTTCCTCGCCGAGCGCCTTTGCAGAGCCGGTCGCGCGGTTGGAGAAATCGATGTCCCACCATTTGCGAGGGCTTGGCACCGGGCGGCCGCGTTCGACCAGCAGGAAATGCCCGGCCGCCAGCTTCTTCACGCCTGCGACGATACAGGAATCATCGGGGACATAGCCGAACGTTAGATAATCCTCGACCGCGCTCAGATCGGGCACGCGCCGGAGTTGCGGGTGCGCGAGCAGGCCCTTCAGTTCGGAGGCGAAGGCTAGCGAACCGTCGGCGAGTTCGACGTAATAGAGCGGCTTCACGCCCATCCGGTCGCGCGCGAGGAACAGCGTGTGCGCGGCGGAATCGTGGATTCCGAACGCGAACATGCCGTTCAACCGGTCGAGCATCGACGGCCCCCAGGCGCGCCAGGCGTGGAGCAGGACTTCGGTATCGCCGGCGGTGCGGAAGATCGCGCCCTTGGCGATCAGTTCGTCACGCAGTTCGGCGAAATTATAGACTTCGCCGTTATAGGTGATCGTCAGCGAGCCGTCGGACATCGGCTGCGGCGAGCCTTCGAGGTCGATGATCGACAGCCGGCGATGGCCGAGCCCCACGCCCGGCGCGGTCCAGATGCCATCGCCGTCTGGCCCGCGATGCGCCAGCGCGGCGATCATCGCATGGACGCGGTTGGGATCGACCGGCTTGGGCGTACCCGGGTGGAAGATCCCGGCGATGCCGCACATCTAGCGCATCCCCGCTGCGCCATCGGCAACCGTAGCAATCGGCCCCAATGCGGCGAGGAAGCGCGTGATCGGACGCGGATCGGCGCCCTCGACCGACAGGTGGATCGCCACCGCGCGTTGCGGACCGCCGAGCAGCCGCGCCTTCATCGTCTCGATCTTCACCAGCGTCTCGTCCTGCGTGGTCGTGTCGCCGACCCGGTACCACGTCGCGACGATCCGCTCTACGGGCCCCGGCGCCGTGATCCGCATCGCCGAACCACCCGAAATCGCGGGCAGGGTCTCGACGCGAACCCAGCGATCCTCCTGTCGCAGAACGCCCGCGCCGTATGCGATCAACTCCTTGCCCTCATGCTGGCTACCGAACACGGCGATACTCATGTCGACGGTCGCGCCCGAGGCGTCGGCGTAGCGGCCGAACAGATAATGGTCCGCGCCGGGGTAATAAGGCGTCCAGGGCGCGCGTGTGCTGACGGGGACGCGGTGCCAGCCGGCTATTTCGGGAAGGTCGATATGCGCGGGCAATTCCTGCGTCCGGCTTGCGATCGCCGCGCTCCAGAGCGGGAAGACCGCGACCGTGGCGAGCGCGAGCGCCGTCGCGATCAGAAGGTCGGTGCTGTGGCGGGGTATCGCCTGCAGCGTCGCCGGATCGAACGCGGAATCGTCGGGAGCGCGGTCGAACCAGCGCCAGCCGATCGCCAGCACGCCGGCCATGACGAGCGCGAAGAAGACCCATCCATAAACGATATGATCGAGACCCGTTGCGGCCTCGACCGACGTCAGGTCCGCCGCCCAGATCGTCCCGAACGCACGGAAGCCGTTGGCGATGACGGGCACGACGACCGAGACGATCAGGAAGATCGCCCGCCGTTTCCACGACACGAAGCAGAGGTTGGCGACCAGCACGCCGAACGCCACCATTGCGATGACGAACTTCGCGCCCGAGCACGCTTCGGCGACCTCGAAATAATAGCGGCCGGCGTGGATCAGCACGCCGTCGACCACCGCCGGTACGCCGACGAGGTGGAGCAGCGGCATGACGATCGCGACGGTGATGCTCTGCAACGGTGGTTCGAGACCTTCGCCGAACGGCACGAGGAAGAAGGCGTAGGCAAGCGGAAACAGCAGTCCGCGTGCGACATTGGGTCCGAGGATCGTGACGACCGCACCTTGCAGCATCATCACGACGCCAACGTGACGCGCGAAGCCGACCGAGGCTGCGTCGCCCATCAACCAGCCGAACCCACCGATCGCGACGAGCGCCAGACCGGGCCACCAGCCGGTCGGCGTGAGTTGGGCAAGCTCCGTGCGACGCTGCCATACGAGCCAGGCGAAGACCGGGCCGATGAACAGGCAATGCCCGAACGTCGTGCTGTTCCACCAGATATGCGCGAGATCACGCACGTCGCTGCGGAACGTCAGCAGGATCAGGGCCGATGCGATCGCCAGCGCGATGCCGTGGCGGCGCCATACGCTCATGCGGACACGCCAAGCAGCGCGTCGAGTGGAGCGAGGCGTGCGTCCCAGCCGTAGCGGCGGATGACCTGCGCGCGGGCGGCGGCGCCGAGGCGAGCAGCGTCCTCGGGGGCTTCGAGCACGGCCAGCACCTGGGCCGCGAATGTCTCAGCGGTGCCGGCGACGCGGATGGTGTCGGCGTGGTCGATTCCTTCGGCGGCAGCGGCGGAGGCGACGACGGGACGCGCCATCGCCATCGCTTCGAGCACCTTGTTCTGAATACCGCGTGCGAGTTTCAGCGGCGCGACGCAGACCGCAGCGGCGGCGAGCCAGCCGCGGACGTCGTCGACCGCGCCGGTGACGGTGACGTGGTCGCTGGCGAGCGCCTGCACCGCCGGTGTGGGTGCGCGACCGACGATCGCGAAGTGGGCGGGATAGTGGCGACGGATCAGCGGGAGAATGTCCCGCGCGAACCAGGTTACGGCGTCGATGTTGGGGCGGTAGTCCATCTGTCCGGTGAAGACGATCAAGGGAAAGCCATCGGCCTCGCTCACGCCCTCCCCCCCGGCGAAGGCCGGGGCCCAATTGGGCGATGTCGATGATCGAGGGTTGCGCGTCGTTGCTGCGACCTCACCAATTGGGCCCCGGCCTCCGCCGGGGGGGTGACCGATTGCACGGTTGAGGTCGCTCGCTGCAGGGTCGAACTTCGTGGAGTCTATCCCGTTCTCGACAGCCAGGACGCGGCCGCCCGCACCACCCTCGCGGAACAATGCAGCCTCGGCCTCGCTAACGAACAGGCTCGCCGAGACCCGCGCCGCAATGTCCCGCTCGAAAACCCCCAGCAACCGTGCTTCGCGGCGCATCATCCAGCGGATCGGGCCGCGGGTGTCTTCCGCAAACCCCGCGAACTTGGCGGAATCGACGTCGACGAAATCCATCACGACCGGCGGCGCGTCGGCTGGCAGATACTGCGCCATCTGCCCCGAGAAACAGTAGATGGCCGATACTTGCGGAACGACGCGGTCGACCGTGGCCTGCATTCCCGCGCTGGCGAACGCCGTCAGCGATACGGGTTTGCCGGTCGCGAGCGCTTCGATCGCGGCGCGCTTCTGCGACTTGGTGCGCGGCAAAACGGTGCAACTCGCGAGCATCTCCGTGAACACCGCAGGCAGATCGAAATCCGCATCGTCATCGGCAAACGCCACCAGATGCACGCGCGTGCGCTTCGCCAGATACTGGAGGATGTGGAAGCTGCGGATCTTGTCGCCGCGATCGGGCGGGAACGGAACGCGGTGCGCCAGGAAAAGCAGGCTCACCCCAGGCCTCGGGAAATCCACGGCCCTGCTGCGTTCGCCGCCCAGAGCGGGAGCTTCTTCCAAGTCCGCACCATCAGCGCGTATTTGGGGTTTAGCGGGTTCACTTCGCGCGCCGGACCGTTGCTGCGCTTGGCGTAAAGCCGCGGCTCGGGCGTGAAGCCCCAGTTCTTCTTGAACGCCGCCGCACCGGTGCCGGTCTTCGAGCGACCGAAATCGAACCGCGTGCAGCCGCGCGCACGGGCGTGCGCCATCAGCGCGAAATACATCCGGTCGTTGGCGCGCAAGCCCCGGGCAGCATCGGTGCCCCCGCCCCAATAGGGATAGACGGTACCGCCGAAATACAGGCTCAACACGCTGGCAACCGCCCTGCCCTCATGCCGAACGGTGAGAACATCGGCATCCATCACGCTCGCAACGCTACGAAAAAGCTTTGCGGGAAACACCGGCGTACCGAGATTGCGCACCGATTCCGCATAGACGCGGTAGTGCTCGGCTAGCAGGCTCCGGTCGTTGCCGGTGACGATTTCCAGATCGAAACCGAGCGCGCGGCGGACTTCGGCACGCTGTTTCCGCGGGATCGCGAGCAGTTCGGCGTCGTCGTCCTTCGCCAAATCGCGTGCGAAACCGAGATAGCTGGTGTCGTCGCTCGCCCAGCCGTCAGGCGCAGGCCCACCGCGGAGTTCGACGGACGGACAGCCGGTCCGGAATGCCAGGTTCCACGCACCGGTCGCGAGTGGTTCGACAGCACCACCGAGCACGCCGCCATCGACGCCGAACCCGGTCGATACCAACGCACGTCCGAACAGCGGCGATCGCATTTCGGTCAGCGGCAGGACACCGGCGATCACGCCACCATCTTCGGCGACCAGGTAACGCGCCCGCTGGCCACATCCCTCCTGCACTGCGCGGCTCCAGGCCGGCAAGTGGAACGGCGTGGCGCCCGTCACCGCTTTGACGAACGCGGTGATCCGGGCGCACTCGGCCGGATCGCGAAGGTCCGCTTCGCGCATACCGACGGGCATCGGTGCGGTCACGCCAGCCGGGCCGCTTCGCGCGCGACGACCGCATCGACGCGGCCCCATTCATGACGATCCAGCAACCCGCGCAGCTTGCCCGCCATCGCGCCGAGCCGCGAGTAATGGCGGATCTTCGAGCGGATCGGCGCCTCCGCCACGCGCGGCTGCGACGGATCGATTTCCCACGGGTGGAAGTAGAACATCGCCGGCCGATCTTCGCGGTTGACCTGCCGTACCGCGAAATCCGTGATCGCAGCAGGCAGCAGCCGGAAGAACCCGCCGCCGGTGGCAAGCTTGCGCTCTCCGAACTTGGCGACCGTCACCGGCACTTCGATCAGCCCATCGTCGGCGAGCGGTTTGAACCCGTAGCGTGGCGCGTCGAGCCAGCCATAATGATCGTGCTTCACCGGCGCGACGCTGGAGGAATAGGCATAGCCCGCCTCCGCGAGTTCGACATGCGCCCAAGGCGTACGCTGGTCGATCGAGAAGCTTGGCGCGCGGTAGCCAGTGACCTTCGTGCCTGCCGCATCCTCGATTGCGATCCGTGCACGGTCGAGATCTGCCCGGAACACGTCCGGCGTCATCGTGAAGACGCGCTGGTGATCCCAGCCGTGACTGGCGATCTCGTGGCCCGCGTCGACGATCCGCCGGATCAGCGCGGGATAGCGGTGCGCGACCCAGCCGAGCGTGAAGAACGTCGCCTTCGTATCGCTTTCGGCGAACAGCGCGAGAACGGCGTCCGTGTTCGCCTCGACCCGCGGCTTGAGCGAATCCCAGTTCGCCTTGTCTATGACCTTTTCGAAAGCACCGACCTGAAACCAGTCCTCAACATCGACGGACATGCCATTCAGAACAGCCATTTTATGCCACGTCATGCCAAGCGGCGACACCACGGATCGGCGCGTATTCCGGCCTGTTGTCGTCGCTCTCGACCCAGTCGACGAGCAGCGTAAGCACTCGGCGGAGCGCCTTATCCTGCAACGCCACACGCGCTTCGAGATCTGCGATGCGCTCTTCGATCGCGGGATCGATCCGCGGCGTTTCCGCCACCGGCGCAGGCTTCACGAAGGGCTCGGAGGGTGCAACAGCCCCCTTCCCCGTATCGGTCGCCAGCATCGGCAGATCACCCTCCAGGTCGCGCTGCACCGACTGAACGACCGCGGCATCGATCACCGTCAGGTCCTCGATCGCGGCGTGGAGCATGACGCGGCCCGCGAGCAGGTTCAGCCGACGCGGAACGCCCGCCGACCCGGCATAGAACGCCGCGAACGCGTCGTCGGCGAAGTCGGGATTGCCCGTCCAGCCGACCACCGACAGGCGGTGCGCGAGATAGTCGGACACCTCATGCTCCTCCATCGGATCGAGATGATGGATCGCGATCACGCGCTGGCGGAGCTGTTCGAGCCGCTCCGAGCCGTGCAGCCGATCGCGGAATTCGGGCTGGCCGAGCAGGACGATCTGCAACAGCGCGTGGCCGCCGGCCTGGAAGTTCGACAGCATGCGCAATTCTTCGAGCGCCGACACCGGCAGAGCCTGCGCCTCGTCGACGATCAGCAGCGTCCGCTTGCCGGTGCGCGCGACGGCGTGAAGCCCACGCTCGATAGCGGTCAGCAATTCGGCCTTGCTCAGCCCGGCAGGATCGACCTGCAATTGGGTCGCGACGATCCGCAACAGGTCGTCCGCCTCGATCGCGGTCGACACCAGCCGAATCGCGTTCAGTTGCTGGTGGTCGATCGTGTCCATCAGGTGACCAACCAGAGTCGTCTTGCCCGCGCCGATATCGCCGGTGATGACGATGAAGCCCTCGCCCTGCGCCAGACCATAGCCGAGATACGCCATCGCCTTGCGGTGCGTGGCGGTCTCGAACCAGAATTTGGGATCGGGGGTGAGCTGGAATGGCCGACCCGTCAGTCCATAATGTTCGTCGTACATCTGCTGCTCGCCTTCAGAACTGGTACCGCGCGCCGATCAGCGCCTGCGCCGACCACTCGCTGTCGAAATCACCGACCTTGAAGCTGTAAAGTCCGAGCGACGCGGTTGTGCCGAGTCGCCCGAAATTGTGGTAGTATGTGCCCGTCGCCCCGTACGACCATACGCCGTCGTCACCCGACACGTCTTCCGGCGCGATATTGGCCACGCCGGGATCGTAATAATTGGCGAACAGGGCGGCATTGACGCCCGACGCCCGGGTCAGCGAACGCTGATAGAACAGCTGCCCGTAATAGCTCTGGTCCTCGAGGCCGGTCACGACGATGCCCGGCGCGAAATTGGGCGCGTAGAGCTTGCGATTGGCATAGCCTGCACCTGCGCCAAACGTCGATCGCCCGCGGGTGGCGACGATCACGCCGTCGACGCCGCGCGCACGGTAGCTCGCGGTCGAGATCGACTGGAACACGTCGTTGAGGCAACCGCCCGGCGCCGCCCCCGACGTGCCGAACACGCACCCGTTGAACTGCTGGCCGAAGCCCTGCTGCTGGCCGGTCAGGAAACTCGTCGGTAGGTTGCCGATGCCGGTGCGGAGCTGCCGTCCGAAGGTCTGCACGCTGTCATAGACGTTGACCGACAGGCCGACCGATTGCGACGCCTGATACGTCGCCGTGCCGGTATAGCTGAGCGAGCCGTATCGCTTGCCGACATGCGCCTCGACCGAGGTCCGGCGATTGGGCCGCCAGATCACGCCCGCGTCGTAATAGACCCCGTCGGTACGGTAGGCGATCCGCCGCGGCGACGCCTCGTTGGTGATGAACCGGCCATCGCGGTCGAGTACCGGCGTACCGGTCGCGTCGACCACCGCGTCCTTCTGGCTCGTCTCGATCTTCTCGTAACCGACGCCGGCGGTCAGCGCGACATAGGGCGAAATGGGCTGGAGTATGTCGCCGCGGCCGTAATACCCCTCGTAACGCTGATCGAGCTGGCCGGCAGTCTCGCGGTCATAGGCGCCGCTAAGCGTCACGCCGAACGGCGCGATACTGCCGGGCGCGACGGTCGCGCTGGCGGTGGCGGTATGGCCGATCGAGTCGTCGTAATAATCGAGCCGCCGCCCGCCGATCGCCGTGTCGCCGAAGGTCGGCGTCTCGACCTTGGTATAGCCGAGGCGGTAGTTTGCGTTGAACAGGACCGGGCCGAAGGTGTCGGTGAAGCTAGGGCCGGCAAACACCGAATAGACCTGGCTTACGTTGTCGACGTTGCCGACGAGCAAGCCGGGCGCTGCGCCACGGATGTCAGAGCGAGCGCGCGTCGCGATGCCGGCGGCTTCGAGCGTCAGGTTGCGCGTGACGCGGGCGTCGACGCGCGCGAGGCCCGAATGGATATCCTGATCGCCGAGGTCGTCGCCCCAGCCGAAGCGGCGTTCGTAGCGATAGCTGAGCTGCCCCGAAACGCGCTGTGTCTCGATCGTCGCATCCACGCCCGCGGCAAGACTGGTGTAGGTCAGCAGATCACCGTCGTTGAGATCGGCGAACAGCGTCTGGCTGGCCTCGATATAAGGATTGATCGTGACGCGGCGCGTGGCTTGCGCGGCGGCCGGCGATGCCAGCAGCGCGGCGGCCACGGCCGTGCTTCCCGCCAGCGCGAGTGCGCGGATCGTCAGCCTGGTTGGCCGGGTCATCATCAGGCCTCCTGGCCGTAATAGCTGCCGAAGCGCGCGCCGCCCTGGACGAACGATACCGCGTTGAGGACGAGCTGGATATGCTCGCACCCGTCGAGCAGATTGACCGCGGCGCGCAGTTCGCTTTCGGGCGTACGATCGGCGCGGACGACGAGCATCACCTGCCCGACCCGCATCGCCAGCACGGCAGCGGGCGATGCCGCGAGCGCCGGTGGCGAATCGAAGATGATGACGCGGCGCGGGTTCGCTTCGAGCAGCCGCGCGATCACCGCCTTGGTGCGCGCGCTGGCGAGCAATTCGGTGTCCATCGTCGTCTTGGTCCCGGCGGGCAGGATCGACAGGTGCGCCACGTCGGTCTGGATCACGAAGTCTTCGACATCCACGCGCACGTCGCTCAGCGCATCGAGCAGGCCGGGGCCATCGGTGAGGCCAAGCTGCTTGACGACATCGGGCTTGGCGACGTCGGCGTCGACCAGCAGCACTTCGGTATCGCGCTCGGCGGCGATCGAGAGTGCGAGGTTGATCGCGCAGAACGTCTTGCCGTCGCCGGGTCGAGCCGAGCAGACCAGGATCATCCGCGCCTTGTCGGGGCTGTCGCTCTCGGCGATGCGCGTGCTGGAGATCAGCAACTGGCGCTTGATCAGCCGGAATTCCTCGGCGAGCGGACCTACCGGTGCGCCGGGCACGATCATGCCGTTGCCCGCCAGCATCCCGCGGTCGATCCGCGCGGTGTCGTCCGTTTCTTCGGGGACGTAGAACTCGTCCGGCAGTTCGTCGCCGATCGGCGCGCGCAGCTCCTCGGGGATTGCGAGGAACGTCGGATCGGTGAACTCGTGCGACGGCGCGAAGGTCGGTTCGGGCGCGGCGGGAGCGACCGGCGCCGAGGCGGCAGCCGCGGGCGTCTCGACCACTGGGGTCTCGACCACCGGCACTTCCGGCACGACGCCACCACGCGCGCGGGCATGAGCATTGAAATCGTACACCTTGGCCGCGCGTTCGAGCAGCGAGGGTTCGCGGACGGGTTTGGTCACGGTCATGCCCCCTTTATGCCGCCAGCCCGCGCTGAAGGATTTCCACCCCCAGCAACAGGACATAGGCAGCGCCCAGCGCGGCGGTGCCGCCCAGGAACATCGTCAGTTTCCGTCGGCGCTGGCTCGATTGCACGCGCGTCACGACTTCGCCGATCGCGCCGATCACCGGCATCCCTGCCGCCTTTTCGAGCCGCGAGGTCGTCGGGAACGTGGTCCGCAACTGGCCCATCGCAAACGCCGCGCCGATCCCCGCGCCCAGCCCTGCGATCAGCACGCCCGACAGCAACAGCATCCGGTTGGGGGCGCTGGGGGTGCGCGGCATCGTCGGCGGATCGATCACGCTGAACTTCACGTGATCGTTCTGCGACTGCGCCTGACCAACCAATGCGGTCTGCTCGCGCTGCCGCAGCAACGCGTCATACTGGTCCTTCAGCACCTGATAATCGCGATCGATCGAACCCTGCTCGGCGGCAACCTCGGGATCGCCCGACAGCTTCGAATTGAGCAGATCGAGGTCGCCCTGCAACTGGCTTTTCCGCATGCGCAGCGACGCGACGGTAGCCTGACGGTCCGCGACCATAGACTGCAACGACGCGTAGAGCGGGTTCTGCGCGTTCCCGCCGGCCGCTCCGCCCGACAGGGGCTCGCTACGCGCCGCCGCCGCCGCCGCCGCCAGCTGACTTTTCAGCGCAACGACGTCGGGATGGTTCTCGGTATAGCCCCGCGCCCGCGCATCGGCGAGCTGGCCCTGGATCGCCTGCAACCGCGCGCGCGCAGGCCCGGCCGCGCCTGCGACACCGCCGGCACCCGGAACCGTCGCCGGCGTTCCCGCCATCTGGCCCTGCACCGCGGCGAGGCTCGACTGCGCGGCAGCAAGATCGCCGTCGACCTGCGCCATCTGCGACCGCGATGCGCCGATGCGGTCGCTGACCGACCCGGTACCGGGCAGCGCGCCAAGATAGCGGTTCTGGAAATCGGCGCGCTTGGCCTCGGCATCGGCAAGCTGCTTCTGCCGCGCCGCCAGTTGCTGGTCGAGAAAGGTCAGGCTCTGCGTCGTCTTCGAACGATCGCCCGCGAGGTTCTGCTCGACGAACAGGTCGATCAGCTTCTGCGTCACCTGCCGCGCGACCTTGGGGCTCGCGGCGCTCGTGGTGATCTGGAACAGGTTATCCTGCTGCGAGGCGATCTTGATGTTCGGGGCGAGAGTCGCGACGCGGTCGGCAACGTCGCTGTCGCTGGCCACGGTGTTCGCCAGATCGGTGCCGCGCACGACCTTTTCGAGGTTCACCGCCGAGATCAGCGTCGTGCGGATCGTATCGACGGTCATCGGCACGCTCTGCGGCACGCCGTCCATGCCCGCGGGCAGGATCGTCTGCATCTGGACGAATATCCGCGCGCTCGAATCGTAGCGGCTCGGGATCTGCGACACGACCAGCCAGCCGAGCACGCACACGCCCCACGCCGCGCCCAGCGCCAGCCATCGCCGCGTCCAGATCGCATGCAGGGCGATGCGTACCTCGTCGTAGATCCCGTTCATTCTCAGAACATCGATTCGGGAATGATGATGACGTCGCCGGGTTCGAGCCGGACGTTGGCCGACGAATCGCCCTTCTTGAGCAGATTGCCGATCTGCAGCGCGAATTCGGTCTGCTTGCCGGTCTCGCGGTCATAGCGCACCAGCCGCGCCTTGTTGCCCGCCGCATATTGGCTGAGCCCGCCGACTGCGATCATTGCGTCCAGCAACGTCATGTTGGCGCGGTACGGGATCGAAGCCGGCTTCTCGGTTGCACCGACGATGCGGACCTGCTGGCTGTACGTGCCGCTGAAATTCTCGACGATGACCGAGACGATCGGGTCCTTGATATACGCACCCAGCGCCTTCTTCATATCGTCCGCCAGGATCGCAGGCGTCTTGCCGACCGCGGGCATGTCGTTGATCAACGGCGTGGTGATGCGGCCGTCGGGACGCACCTGGACCTTCGACGACAATTCGGGATTACGCCAGACGAAGATGTTGAGCTGGTCGAGTGGCCCGATGACGTATTCCTCGCCCGGCAGTTCCTTGTTCGCGACATAGGACGCGGGCGGCAATTCGGGACGGCCACCAGTGGTCGAACACGCAGACAACGCCGTTCCGACCAGGCCTAGGGTAAGCAGGGATTTCGATACGGGTCCGGAACGCATGGGCACTTCTCTCCTGGCGCCACATTGGCGGGACGCTGGCCGTCGGTTGCCCGGCGGTCGGCTAAACTCAGCCTCGGCTATGCGAGGAACAGGTGAAGATAGCGTTAGGAGCGCCCCGTAACCATGCTCCCGTGGGCTATGGCCCCATAATGGGACACCCCATTTCGAGACCGCGCCGATGGGCTATCCAACAGTAACGATCTCAATCGCCGGTGGATGCCCAAGAAACGCACTCGGGCTGGCGCTCGCGCCGTATGCGCCGGCCATGAAGATCGCAATGAGCTCGCCGACCTGCACTGGCGGCAGCCCGACCTTGTCGCCAAGTCGGTCCAGCGGCGTGCAGAGCGGGCCGACGACGGATACGGTTTCGGCCGGAGCCTCGCCCATCCTAGCCGCGACCGCGATCGGGTAATTGCGGCGAACGACGGTGCCGAAATTGCCGCTCGCCGCGAGCTGGTGGTTGAGGCCGCCGTCGACGATGATGAAGGTCTCCCCCTGGCTCTGCTTCACGTCGATCACGCGGGTCAGGTAGACGCCGGCCTCGGCGACAAGCCAGCGCCCGAGTTCGATCGCGAACCGCGCTTCGCCCAGGATCCCCGGACGCGATGCAAGCGCATCAGCCAGCGCCTCGCCGACCCGTTCGACGTCGAGCGCCGCGTCACCCGCGAAATACGGCACGCCGAACCCGCCGCCGAGATTGACGAGCGGGGGCGCTACGCCTGCCTCTTCCGCCAACCGTGCCGCAAGCGCGATCGTCGCCGCCTGCGTCTCGGCGATCGCACCAGCATCGAGCGCCTGGCTGCCGGCGTAGATATGAAACCCGCGCCAGTCTGCGCCCGCCGCGACGATCTCCTTGACGAGTGCTGCCGCACGGACGGCATCGACCCCGAACGGTGATGCCCGACCGCCCATCCGCATCCCCGAACCGCGCAGTTCGATATCGGGGTTCACGCGCACAGCCATCCGCGGCGTGTGCCCCAGCCGCTCGCCGATCGCGAAAGCCCGCGTCGCTTCGCCTTCCGATTCGACGTTGAGCGTGGCGCCAGCAGTGATTGCGGCCACGAGTTCGTCGTCACGCTTGCCGGGCCCGGCAAAACTGATCGACGCGGCCGGCTTGACCGCCATCGCCTTGGCGAGTTCGCCCGATGATGCGACATCGAGCCCGTCGACCAGCGGCGCCATCGCGGCGAGCAGAGCGGCATGCGGATTGGCCTTGATCGCATAATGCAGATCGATCGCCGGCATCGCCGCCCGAAACCGTGCGATACGGGCGGCAACGATCGCCATGTCGTAGACGAACAGCGGCGTGTCGCCGGCGTTCGAAGCCCATTCGTCGGCAGACCGACCGGCGATGTTCAGCGGGCCATCTTGCTGCGCGAACTCAGGCGGAAGAGCACCCATCGGTTTCATGACGCGCTCCCCTCCTTGTTTCCCCGCGAAGGCGGGGACCCAGTCTGGGCACCCGCCTTCGCGGGTGAACAATCTCGCACCTCCAACGCGATGGCAGACCTGTCCAGCTTCCCATTGGCATTACGCGGTAATTCATCCCGCCATAGATACACCCCCGGCTGCATGAAGCTCGGCAAGGCCGTCCGTAACCGCGCCCGCAACGCCGCCTCTTCGCTCGCATCCCCAGCCAGCATCACCACGATCGCCTGCCCCAGCCGTTCGTCTGCTACACCGACCGCAACCGCCTCACGCGCCTCACCTCCGGCCAGCACGGCTTCCTCCACTTCGAGGGGACTGATCCGATTGCCCGCGCTCTTGATCATCTCGTCATCCCGCCCGACGAACCGGAGCAGACCGTCCTCACCCTCGACGACGGTATCGCCCGACCAGACCGCCATCCCATTGCCATCAGGTGCCGGCCGAAATCGCTGCGCCGTCCGCTCCGCATCCCGCCAATAGCCTTGCGCGACGAGCGGCCCGGAATGCACGAGCTCCCCCGACTCACCCGCAGCGGCGGGCGTACCGTCTGGCTTCACCACCGTAACCTCGGCAAACGGGATCGCCTGCCCCATCGCGTCGGGGTGCGAATCGATCAGGGCGGGGTCGAGATAGGCCGACCGGAACGCCTCGGTCAGCCCGTACATCGCGTACACGTCCGCCGCCGGAAACCGCTCGCGCAAGTCCCGCACCAACCGCGGCGTCAGCGCACCGCCCGAGTTGGTCAGTCGCTTCAACCGCGTCGCAGTCTCGACCGGCCACTCAGCCTCCAACAATTGCACCCAAAGAGGCGGCACGCCGGCGAGCGTCGTCGCCCCGACCCGCTCGACTGCCTTCACGACGTCCCGCGCGACCAGATAATCTAGCGGTGCCACCGACGCGCCCGCTGCCCAGGTCGAGAACAGCTGGTTCTGGCCATAGTCGAACGACAGCGGCAGCACGCCGAGCACGCGATCTTCAAGCTCAAGCTTGAGATAATGCGCGACCGAGATCGCCCCGAGCCACAAATTGGCGTGACTCAACATCACACCCTTCGGCCGGCCGGTCGATCCTGACGTGTAGAGGATCGCGGCCAGGGTGTCGGAATCGGCATCGGACGGCGCCATTGGAGAACTGGCGCTGGCCTCAACCCCGTTCCCCCGCGAAGGCGGGGGTCCAGGAATCCCAGGCGTCGCACTCTGCAATCCTGGCCCCCCGCTTTCGCGAGGGAACAGAAGGAGCAGGTCCGTCTCTTCAACGATCGAACACCCATCCGGAACGTCACCATCGTCCAGCGTCCCGGCCCGCGCGCCCTGCGTCACGAGCAGCAGCGCCCCGCTATCGCCCAGAATATGCGCGACCTGCGCCCGCCGGAGCAGCGGATTGACCGGCACATGCACCAGCCCCGCCCGCGCCACCGCAAGCGGCATGAGGCACGCAACCCGCGTCTTCGGCAACCAGGTCGCTACCCGGTCCCCCGCCGACAGCCCCCGACCAGCAAGCCACCCCGCCAGCGCCCCAACGCCCGCCTCGAGTTCGGCAAACGTCATCACGCCCGCCTTGTCGACCAGCGCAACTGCGTCAGGCACACCACGCAGCGCGATGTGGTCGATAGGGTACGGTTTGGGGTCGAGCGCGATCATGGGTCCCTAATAGCGCCAAGCCCCCTTGGCGCGAACCCGTTGCCGAATTCACCCCCACACGCTAGCGGGGCCCGGTTCGTAACGGTTCAGGCGATGCTCGTGATCTTCGAAGGCACTTCCCAAGTCGAAACGACGGTGCGCGCCGTCCTCGCCGACATCCTCGGCCTCAGCGGTGAACGAGTCGCCGCGTTCACCGCCGACACGCCGCTGTTCGGCGCGCTGCCCGAACTCGATTCGATGGCGGTGGCCAGCGTGCTGACCGAACTCGAAGACCGGCTCGGCATCCTGATCGAGGACGACGAGATCGACGGCGAGATGCTCGAGACGTTCGGGGCTCTGGTGACGTTTGCCGCGGGCAAGGCACTGGTCTAGCTTCAACGGACGGTCTAGCCTCCGCCGGGATGACCGGCCTCCGCTTCGATACCTATGCCTGGAAGCACGGCCGCGAAACGATGCTGCGATTCGGGCCGGAAACTGGCCCGATCGTCATCGCCGCCTTACCCTTGTTCGAAGAAGCGAACCGCACCCGGCAGTTCGCCTGCACGATCCTCCGCGCGCTTGCGGGTCAAGGGATCGGCAGCGTACTCCCCGACTTCCCCGGCACCGGCGAAAGCGTTGTCGCGACGCCGGATGCGAGATTGTCCGACCAGCGCCAGGCCTATGCCGCGCTATTACAACAGCTTGGCACCGATACCTACGCACTATCGATAAGGAGCGGCGCGCTACTCGACGCCAGCGCGAACCTCACCGGCCGCTGGCACCTCGCCCCACAAACCGGCGAAGACCTCGTCCGCGATCTCGAACGCACCCGCAGCGCCAGCAGATCCCACCACATCCGCCAGGGTGAATACGCAGGCAATCTCCTGTCCCCTGAAATGGTCGCCGAATTGCAAAGCGCTGTGCCCCGCGAAGATGGACGATACCGGATCGTACGCCTGGATACCGATCCCCGACCCGCCGATGCGACCTACCCCGGCGCGCCGCTATGGCGCCGAGCGGAACCGGGCAACGATATCATTCTGGCACAGCAACTTGCGGCCGATATCTCGCGCTGGATAGCATCGTGCGAAGGCTGATACGCTTTGCGTGCGAAGGCGAAGCGCTCGCCGCCACGCTGGACGAGGCCGATGGCACGACCGGACTGCTCATCATATCCGGCGGCAACGAAATCCGCAGTGGCGCGCATCGCGGCATGGCGATGCTGGCTGATCGGCTGGCCGCTGCAGGCACGCCAGTATTCCGCTACGACCGCCGGGGCGTCGGCGACTCGACGGGCGACAATGGCGGGTTCCTGAGCGCCCAACCCGACCTGATCGCCGCCGCTGCCGCGTTCCGGCATGCAGCACCGCACGTCACTCGCCTAGTCGGCTTTGGCAACTGCGATGCCGCCAGCACGCTCGCGCTATTCGGGCGATCGGCGGGGCTCGACCGCCTCATACTCGCCAACCCCTGGGTTGTTGAACCGATCGACGACCTTCCCCCCGCCGCAGCAATCCGCGCGCACTATCGCAGCGCCCTCCGCAATCCCGCAACGTGGCGGCGCGCGATATCGCGCGAAATAAGATTCAGGAGTTTTCTCAGAGGCTTATCAAAGACCCTTCGCACGTCATCGGAAGGAAAAACCCTGCTCGCGAGGCAAGTCCTGACCGCCATTGCCGACTGGCATACGGACGCGACGGTCATCCTGGCCCGCGGCGACGCGACCGCTATCGCCTTCGCCGCAGTAGCCGGTGCCGCCGTCGCGTCAGAGACGATCGACACCGACTCCCACAGCTTCACCGGCCCGGCAGGCGCCGCGCTGGAGACCGCGATTAGGCGTAACCTGGCCTAATCTTCTTTCCCGATTACGCCGTCTATTCAGCGGCTTCGGCCAGTTCCGCAAACTCGGCCGCCGCCAGGAAGCGCTCTGCGTCCAGCGCCGCCATGCAGCCCGTACCGGCCGCGGTCACCGCCTGCCGGTACACCTTGTCCGCGACGTCGCCACACGCGAACACGCCTTCGACGCTGGTCCGGGTCGAACCGGTCTCGACCGCGATATATCCATCCGAATCGAGATCGATATGCCCACGGAACAACTCGGTCGCCGGGTGATGCCCGATCGCCACGAACCCGCCATCGACGTCCAGCCGCGACCGCTCGCCCGTCACCGTGTCTTCCAGTTCCAGCGCGACCAGTCCCGCATTGCCGCCGCCGTCGACGAACTCGCGAACCTCCTTGTTCCACAGCACCGTCACGCCCTTGTGCGCGAACAGGCGGTCCTGGAGGATCTTCTCCGAGCGGAGCGAATCGCGGCGGTGGATCAGCGTCACGTCGGGCGAATGGTTCGTGAGGTACAGCGCCTCCTCGACCGCGGTGTTGCCGCCGCCGATCACCGCCACCTTCTTGCCGCGGTAGAAGAAGCCGTCGCAGGTTGCGCACGCGCTGACGCCCTTGCCCTTCATCGGCTCCTCACTGTCGATTCCGAGCCACTTCGCCTGCGCACCCGTCGCGATCACCAGCGTGTCGCCCTCGTACACGTCGCCGCTGTCGCCGATCAGGCGGAACGGGCGGCTGGTGAGATCGACTTCGACGATCGTGTCCCACATCATCCGCGTGCCGACATGCTCAGCCTGCGCCTGCATCTGCTCCATCAGCCACGGCCCCTGGATCACGTCCTTGAAGCCGGGATAGTTCTCGACATCCGTGGTCGTGGTCAGCTGCCCGCCGGGCTGGATGCCCTGCACGACGATCGGCGCCATCCCGGCACGCGCGCCATAGATCGCAGCCGACAGCCCGGCCGGCCCCGAACCGAGGATAAGCATGCGTGTGGTATGGGTGGTCATCGTCGTTCCTTGAGATTCGCATTGCATCTAGGCGATGGGCGCAACGATTTGAACCGTCGGTAAATCTGTTGGCCCTGCATCGAAAGCTTTGCCGCTTCGTTTGAGGACAAAAGCGGAGATGACCATGAGCGACGACCGGACCGTAGAGATCGAGGATTACACCGCACCAGCAGGCGGCTGGGGCTCCATGAAGTCGCTCGTCGAGATTTCTGCGCGCGAGAAGGTCGGGCCCGAAGCGATCCGGGAACTCGGCCGCCAGAATAAGCCGGAGGGCTTCATGTGCGTGAGTTGTGCCTGGGGCAAGCCTGCGCATCCGCATGTCGCCGAGTTCTGCGAAAATGGCGCCAAGGCAACCGCCTGGGAACTGACATCGTACCGCGTAACGCCCGCATTCTTCGAACAGCACACGGTCAGCGAACTGCTCGGTTGGAAGGATTTCGATCTCGAACAGGCCGGCCGCCTCACGCATCCGCTGAAATATGATGCGACGACCGACAAATACACGGCGTGCAGCTGGGACGAGGCGTTCGCCGGGATCGGCGCCAAGCTGAAGACCTATGATCCGACCAAGGTCATCTTCTACGCCTCGGGTCGCGCAAGTCTCGAAACCTCGTACATGTATAGCCTGCTCGCGCGGATGTACGGCAGCCAGAACCTGCCCGACAGCTCGAACATGTGCCACGAGACGACGTCGGTCGGACTGAAGTCGGCGATCGGCTCGGCGGTCGGCACGATCCACCTCTCCGACTATGAGAAGTGCGACGCGATCTTCTATTTCGGACAGAATCCCGGCGTGAACAGCCCGCGGTTCCTGCACCCCTTGCGCGATTGTTCGAAGCGCGGCGTCGAGATCATCGTGTTCAATCCGCTCAAGGAGCGCGGGCTGGAGAAATTCCAGGACCCGCAGAACCCGATCGAGATGGTCACGGGCAAGTCGACGCCGATCGCCTCGCAATATCACCAGCTCAAGACCGGCGGTGACGTCGGCGCGATCATGGGGATGTGCAAATACCTGATCGAAGCCGACGACAACGCCAAGCGGATCAACGGCCTTCCGGTCCTGGATCATGCGTTCCTGAGCGAACACACGACCGGGTTCGAGGCGTTCGCGGATGTCGCGCGCGCCACCGAATGGGCGACGATCGAGCATGAGAGCGGCTTGGCCCGTACCGAGATCGAGGCTGCGGCCAAAGTCTATGCGAAGTCGAAGGCAGTCATCGCGGTGTACGGGATGGGGCTGACCCAGCATGTCGGCGGGATCGACAACGTCCACATGCTCGTCAATCTGATGCTGCTCCGCGGCAATATCGGCAAACCGGGCGCAGGCATGGGTCCGGTCCGCGGGCATTCCAACGTGCAGGGCCAACGCACCGTCGGCATCACCGAAAAGCCGGAGCTCGCGCCGCTCGACAAGCTGGCCGAGCAATACGGGTTCGAGCCGCCGCGCGAGAAAGGTTGGGATACGGTCGAGGCGTGCGAGGCGGTGCTCGATGGCAGTGCGCAGGCGTTCGTTGGCCTTGGCGGCAATTTCGTTCGCGCGATCCCGGATCATGCGCGGATGGAAGCCAAATGGCGCGGGCTCGACCTGACCGTGCATATTGCGACCAAGCTCAACCGCTCGCATCTGCTGCCCGGCGAAACGTCGTATCTGCTCCCCTGCCTCGGCCGGATCGAAACCGACATGCAGGGCACCGGGCCACAGAGCGTGTCGATCGAGGATTCGTTCAGCCAGATCTACGGATCGAAAGGCAAGGCGACGCCGGCTGCCGAGACGTTGCTGTCCGAGCCCGCGATCGTCGCGGGGATCGCCAAGGCGACGCTGCCCCCCAATCCGAAGCTCGATTGGGACGCGTGGGTGCGCGATTATGCGCGCGTCCGCGATGCGATCGAAGTGACGTATCCGGACCTGTTCACGGACTATAACGACCAGATGTTCACACCCGGCGGCTTCTGGAAGGGTGTTCCTGCGGCGCATCGCGAGTGGAAGACAGAGAGCGGCAAGGCGGAGATCAACATTCCGCAGGCGCTGAACGTGACCGGCTTCGAAGAGGCGGAGGGCCGCTTCCGACTGATGACGCTGCGATCGAACGACCAGTTCAACACGACCGTCTATGGCTATCACGATCGTTTCCGCGGGGTGAAGGGTACGCGCGACATCGTATTCATGAACCGGAGCGACATGATCCGCATGGGGATTACCGACGGCGACGACGTCGATCTGGTCGGCGATGCCGGCGACAATTCGGATCGCCGGCTGAACAAGCTCCGCGTGGTCGAATATTCGATCCCGGAGGGCTGCATCGGTGCCTATTACCCCGAAAGCAATCTGCTCATACCGGTCGCCCACCACGCTCGTGAAAGCCATGTTCCGGCCGCGAAATCGGTCCCCGTGCGGATCGAGACGAGGCGCTGACCGAGCCGCGGATCCTCGGCGTCGTGCTGGCCGGCGGGCGATCGTCGCGGTTCGGTTCGGATAAGGCGCAGGCGATGTTTCAGGGGCGTGCGCTGGCCGAGCATGCACGTGACCTGCTCCTGCCGTATGTCGAGGCGGCGGTGATCGTCGGCAGGGATGGCCCGATCGCCGACCTGCCCGGCCCCGATATCGGGCCGCTGGGCGGGATTGCGGGTGCGCTGTCCTATGCTGCCGACCACGGCTTCACGTCGGTTTTGACGATCGCGTGCGACATGCCGTTACTGCCTGACGGTCTGTTGGCCGCACTCGCGCGGCGAGCGCCCGCCTACTGCCCCGATGCGCCGGTACTCGGGCATTGGGACACGGCGTCGACGACGGCGCTGCTGGCGCATATCGAAGCATCGCGGCGGCGTTCGGTTCGCGGTTGGGCGGAGGCCATGGGTGCCTTACCGATCCCTGCGCCCACGCCGATCCCAAACATCAATACGCCGGAAGACATTGCCGCCTTATGACGACCTCTCGCACGCTGCCGATCAAGATCCTGCGACCCGATTCGGTCTTGCCGGGGGAGCGAACGATAGCGATCGAGGTCCCGGTTGCGATCGAGATCGACGGGCTGGGTTACGCGGTGATGATGATGACGCCGGCCGATCTCGCCGAGTTCACGACCGGCTTCCTGCTGACCGAACGGCTAGCCGACAGTGCCGACGACGTTCGCGACATCGATGTCTTCGAGGCGGAAGCGGGCTGGATCGTTCGCGTCGGCCTGTCCGAGCGGTGCAAGGGGCGCATCCATGACCGCGTCCGCCACCGGACCAGCGATACGAGTTGCGGGCTGTGTGGGATCTCGGGGCTCGAACAACTCCGCAAACCCGTCCCCAAGGCGCCGCCAAAGCCCGACACGCAGGTGGATGCGCTGTTTGCTGCACTGGGTGGGTTACGCGCGCATCAGCCCCTCAACGCCGCTACGGGCGCCATTCACGCGGCGGCGGCATGCGATCGTGAAGGCCGGGTTGTTGCCGCCTACGAGGACGTCGGGCGTCACAACGCGCTCGACAAGCTCGTCGGAGGGCTGGCGATCGAGGGGCACGCGATCGACGGCTTCATCCTCGTCACCTCGCGGATCAGCTTCGAGATGGTCGACAAGGCGCTGATCGCCGGCGCGCCGATGCTGGTCGGGATCTCCGCGCCAACCAGCCTGGCGATCGATCATGCTCGCGAGCACGGTCTGACGCTGCTGGCGCTCGCCCGCAGCGACGCGATCCTGGTGGTCAACGATCCGTGGGACGTCTTCGCCTAGCTGCGGATGGTGCAGCCAGGCGAAGGATCGCTTATTTCGCGGCGAGAACCGCGTCGGTCTTTGCCGCGGCGAGGTAGCCGCCGACGACGAACACCAGCCCGCCGATGATGTTACCGACGCTGACGATCGCAAGATTGCGGACCATGCCGGCAATATCGATCGACGGGTTGGGCACCATCAGCCCAAGCGTCAGTGCGGTCATGTTGGCGACCGAATGCTCGAACCCGGCCGCGACGAAGGCAAGCAGTATCCACGCCATCGCAATGCACTTTGCAGCGTCGCCCGTCATCCGGGCAGCGGTCCAGATCGCAAGGCACACCAGCCAGTTGCAGAGGATCGCACGGGCCAGCAACGCGACTGCGCTCGCCTCGACCTTGTGCTGGACATAGGCATGGAACATCGTGTCCGCGTTGGCGAACACCGCGCCGCCCCCGCCTGCGGCGAACACCGCCGACAGGACCAGTCCACCGATCAGATTACCGACCCAGACGACGACGGTCAGCTTCACGGCGTCCGCGACGGTGATCGTCCGCTTTGCGAGACCGAAGCCGAGATACATCACATAGCCGGTGAACAGTTCCGCGCCCGCGAACACCGTCAGGATCAGCCCCAAGCCGAAGGTTGCGCCCATCACCAGCGGGCGCACACCCGGTTCGAGTCCCGCTCCGGTGCTGATCGCCAGGATCATCGCAATGCCGATATACGTGCCGGCCAGGATCGCGCCCGCGAAGAACCCGGCCGGAGAGCGCCGCAGCGCCTCTGCCTTGATCGCAGCGAGGGTCGCGTAGGTGTCGATCGTCGACGAATATCCGATGCTCATGCGGGTACTTTGCTCTGGTGACCGACGATCCCTGCACGCACCACGCCGCGATCCGAACCCATGTCGGCCGCTGCGGGACGGACGGTTACCGGAATGGATTTGTAGGACGGCGTAAAGCTCTGCGGATCGTGATCCTCGAGCGCGATCAGCGGCTGCGTCTCGGGGTAATAGGAGGCGACGCAGCCATCGGGCAGTGCATAGCGGACCAGCATCAGCTTCTGCACCACGCGATCGGGTCGCGCGAACTGGAGCGCGGTGGCGATATCGACGACGTCGCCCTCCTTATGCCCCAGACGTGCCATGTCGCGCTCGTTCATGAACAGGATGTCGCGACGCCCGAACACCCCGCGATAGCGATCGTCGAGGCTGTAGACGGTAGTGTTGTACTGGTCGTGCGCGCGCAACGTCGTGAGGCGCAGCACGGCCGGATCGCCGGCGCTCTCATCCTCCTCGACGCCCTTGGCGACGATGAAGTTGGCCTTGCCGCTGTCCGTGTTCCACTCGCGCATCGCCGCCGAATTCGGGAGATGGAAGCCGCCCGGCTTGCGGATGCGTGCGTTATAGTCGGCGAAGGCGGGGAACACCGCTTCGATCTTGTCGCGGATCAGGCTGTAGTCGCCGACATAGGCGTCCCAGTCGATCTCGATCGGCGCGCGGCCCTTGGCAGCGAAGGTGGCCTTAGCGATCTCGCCGACGATCCAGATCTCCGACTTCACATTCTCGCCCGGCGGCATCAGGAAGCCGCGCGAGGCGTGGACCATCGACATCGAGTCCTCGACCGTCACCGACTGCTGGCCGGTCGCCTGCATGTCGAGTTCGGTCCGCCCCAGGCACGGCAACACATAGGTCGCCTTCGCCATCAGCAACTGCGTCCGGTTGAGCTTGGTGGTGATGTGAACCGCGAGATCGAGGTTGCGGAACCCTTCCGCGCAGGCTTGTGGGTCGGACGAGGCGATCGCGAGGTTGCCGCCGAGGCAGACGATCGCCTTGGCCTCGCCGTCGCGCATCGCGGCGATGCTCTCGACCACCGAATGGCCGTGCTCGCGCGGCGGCTCGAACCCGAACACGTCGCGCATGTTGTCGAGCAGCATCGTCATGGGCCGTTCGGTGATGCCGACGGTGCGGTCGCCCTGGACGTTGCTGTGGCCACGCAGCGGACAGATGCCCGCGCCGGGGCGGCCCATATTGCCGCGCAGGAGGAGCAGGTTGGCGATCTGCTGGACGTTCGTGGTGCCGGTGCGATGCTGCGTGATGCCCATGCCATAGCAGCAGATCGTCGATTTCGACTTCGAATAGGCGAGTGCAACCTCTTCCAGGTCACCGCGCGAGAGCCCGCTGGAGCGTTCGATCTCCGCCCATTCGCTGGTCGCGAGATCGGCGATATAGTCGTCGAGCCCGGCGGTATGCTCGGCGATGAACGCGTGATCGAGCGCAGGCTCGCCGCCGGACACCTTGGCAGCCTCGTCGAGCGCGACCAGCGCCTTGGCGATGCCCTTCAGCGCGGCCGCATCGCCGCCGACCTTCACCTGATAATAGCTGCTGGCGATCGGGGTCGCCGACATCGTCGCCATCTCGACCACCGACTGCGGCGATTCGAAGCGCTCTAGCGAGCGTTCCTTGAGCGGATTGAAGACGATGATCTTGCCGCCGCGCTTCGACACTTCGCGCAAGGTCGCCATCATCCGCGGATGGTTGGTGCCCGGGTTGTGGCCGATCGACAGAATCAGGTCGGCGTGATCGAAATCCTCGAGACTGACGGTGCCCTTGCCGATGCCGATCGATTTCGGCAGGCCGACCGAGGTCGCCTCGTGGCACATGTTCGAGCAATCGGGGAAGTTGTTGGTGCCGTACAGCCGCACGAACAGCTGGAACAGGAACGCCGCCTCGTTCGAGCAGCGGCCCGAGGTGTAGAACTCGGCCTGGTTCGGGTCCGGCACGGCGGCGAGACCAGCGCCGATCTCGCGCATCGCATCCGCCCAGCTCACGACATCGTAATGATCGGTGGCGGCGTTGTAGCGAAGAGGCTCGGTGACGCGGCCCTGATCCTCGATCCAATGATCGCTCTGCTGCCAGATATCGGACACGCTATGCTTGGCAAAGAAGTCGGCACCGATCGTCTTCGCGGTGGATTCCCACGCGACGGCCTTCGCGCCGTTCTCGCAGAATTCGAATGAAGAGGTATGTTTCGGGTCGGGCCATGCGCAGCTCGGGCAATCGAAGCCGTCGGGCTGGTTCGACTTGAGCAGCGTCTGGCCACCGCGCACGACGATCTGCTGCGCCTTCAGCGAGACGGCGACCGCTTTCAGCGCTCCCCAGCCGCCGGCCGGACCCGTGTAATCGGCGATCCCATCAGGGCGTTTGTCACGCATACTCGTATCTCCCGTAAGGCCGGACCGACGCGTGCGCCCGAAATGCGGCACACAGGCTGACCAATAACCCAAGGCAATAGAAGCGCATTTTGCAATTGCGAAGACGAGTTTCCCGCAGTTGGTGATCGCTTGCGTCGGTCTGCGGGTGGTATGCCGGCGGCGGTGTGCGCCAAGTCCGAATGGTAGCGAAGGAGGGACTTGAACCCCCGACCCCAGGATTATGATTCCCGTGCTCTAACCAACTGAGCTACTTCGCCGTACCGTCCGTCAGGGAAGCGTTCTTCCCTGCGAGGCGCGGCCTATAGGAAGCGGTTTCGAGGCGGTCAAGCGAACATGTGCCGGGAAATCGCTTCCCACGGTCCACCGCGGTACCACCACGCGCCCAGACCGGCGATTTCAACGTCGCGGGGCGCGAAATCGCGTTGCAGATTGCCGAGCAGCAGCTTGGCCACTTGCGGGCTGACCTTGTTCTGGATCGTGACGTGCGGACGCCAGCCGCCGGCGTCCTGCGGGGTCAGCATGCCGGTGAACGCGTCGGCGAGACGCGCGCGGATGCCGACGAGATCGGGGGACTCGATCCGGTAGGCAACACCGCGGCCGAGCGACATGAGGCCGCCCACGCGCGCCTGTGGGGCACGGATACCGCGTGTTTCCTGGTTGAGGCGGTGCTTGAGCTCATCGAGCCCTGAGGGCGGTAGGTGGTGGAACAGCGTCAGATGCGCGTCGAGCTGGTTGCGCTCGGGCGGAAAATGCTCGCGCCGCATGGAATCGAAGAACGCGGTGTCCTGGCGACCGAACAACGCGGTGACGATGATGGGCGCCACTTCCGACACACCCGTCATGCCGGGCTCGTTCCGGCATCCACCGGTCCGCGAATCCAGCGGCCTGAGAGTTTGCGGGGCGGTGGACCCCGGAACCAGTCCGGGGTGACGGGGCGAATTGATCGAGGCATTCTCAAATCTCGACCTGGCTACCAAGCTCGACGACGCGATTGGTCGGCAGGCGGAAGAACTCCATCGCGCTTTCGGCGTTGCGGAGCATCCACGCGAACAGCTTTTCGCGCCACAGCATCATGCCGGGCTTGTCCGACGCGAGCAGCGTCTGACGCGACAGGAAGAAGCTGGTGTCCATCATCTTGAAGTCCGCACCGCAATTATGGACCTGGCGCAGCGCCGCGGGCACGTCGGCGTCCTCCATGAAGCCATAGCGCAGGATCAGGCGGTGGAAGCCATCGCCAAGCTCCTCGCGCACCGCACGGTCGTTGGCGGGCCAATAGGGCTGACCGACGATCTTCACGGTGAGGAGGATGACGCGCTCGTGCAGCACCTTGTTATGCTTGAGGTTGTGGAGCAGCGCATGCGGCACGCCGTCCGCGGTCGAGGTCATGAACACCGCCGTCCCCGGCACGCGCGACGCCGAGCTCGCCGCCGAGCCGATGAACACCTTTATCGGCATCGCCGCCTCGTGCATCCGGTCGATCATCAGCTGCCGCCCCTTCGACCAGGTCGTCAGGAAGGTGAAGATGATGAAGCCGACCAGAAGCGGGAACCAGCCGCCGGCAGGAACCTTGGTCAGGTTCGCTGCGAAATAGGCGCCGTCGACGGTGAAGAAGATCGCCAGCAGCGGGATCGCCGCGATCTTCGGCCAGTTCCAGAGGCGGAACAGCACCACGCCGAGCAGACACGTGTCGATGAACATCGCGCCGGTCACCGCGATGCCGTACGCGCTCGTCAGGTTCGACGAGGTGCGGAAGAACAGCACGAGCAGGATGACCATCACCATCAACGCGCCGTTGACGAGCGGGATGTAGATCTGGCCCGCGGTCGAGGCGCTGGTGTGCTCGATGCGGAGGCGCGGGATGAAGCCGAGCTGGATCGCTTGCTGCGTCACCGAGAATGCGCCGGAGATGACCGCCTGCGACGCGATCACCGCGGCCATCGTCGCGAGGATGACGAGTGGAAGCTGGAGGCTCTCGGGTGCAAGGTTGTAGAACGGGCTGACCAGCGCGGCCTGCCCGTCACGGAAGAGTAGAGCGCCCTGCCCCATGTAATTCAGGATCAGCGCGGGGAGCACGAAGAACAGCCACGACAGGCCGATCGGCTTGCGGCCGAAGTGCCCCATGTCCGCGTACAGCGCCTCCGCGCCGGTGACCGCGAGCACGACCGAGCCGAGTGCGAGGAACGCACGCTCCGGATCGATGATGAAGAACTCGACCGCATAATGCGGCGACAGCGCCCAGAGCACGCCGGGGGTCTGGACGATGCTGAGGATGCCGAGCACCGCAATGACGCTGAAATACACCAGCATGATTGGTCCGAACACGAGCCCAATGCGCGCGGTGCCGCTCTTCTGCACCCAGAACAGTGCGATCAGGATGACGATCACGATCGGCAGCACCAGGCCTGCAAAGGCGGGCGCGGCGACGGCCAGGCCCTCGACCGCGGACAGCACCGACACCGCGGGCGTGATCATGCTGTCGCCGTAGAACAGCGCGGTCGCGAACACGCCGAGCAGGATGATGCCCTTGCTCCAGCGCTTCGTCTTGGTCTTGCCCGAGACGAGCGCGAGCAATGCGAGGCTGCCGCCCTCGCCCTTGTTGTCGGCGCGCATGATGATGATGACGTATTTGACCGTCACGACGATCATCATCGACCAGAACATCAGGCTGATGACGCCCATGATGTGCGCCGCGTCGAGCGCTAGCTTGTGATGGCCGGCGAAGGTCTCGCGGAAGGCATAGAGCGGGCTGGTGCCGATATCGCCGAAGACGATGCCGATCGCCCCGAAGGCGAGCTTCAGCATGCCGTCCGAGTGATGATGCCCCGTCTCGAGATCGAGATTGGCGGGTGGCACGGTCGAGGCCGCGGCGGTCTGGTCGACGCTCACTGGACGGTGAATCGACCCGGAAGTGCAGCAATCATCATCGAATTTCCGATTTCACCCTGTGCCCCAAGCGCGCGCATTTAGCATGAGGGGTAGAGGGCGGCAACGGCAGGGCGGTTAGCTTCGATTAACCGGGTCGGAATGGACGCGCGCGGCGCGGGCAAAACACTTCGACCATTTCCGTTCTCCTGCGAACGCAGGAGCCCAGGGTACCGGGCACCGACGTTCTTGGTCCTGGATTCCTGCGTTCGCAGGAAAACACTAGCGCGTGATCACTTCTCGGATGACGAAATGAGAGGCTAGCCTCGTGACGCCCGGCAATTGCGACAGCGTCTCGCGGTGGATGCGTTCGAACGTCTCGCCGTGGCGGATCTCGACGTGGAGCATGTAATCCGCCTCGCCGCTCATCAGGAAGCATTGGACGACCTGTGGGCAGCCGACGATCTCTGCCTCGAATGCCGCCATCGTATCCTTGCGCTGGTCGCGAAGCGTGACGTTGACAAGGACGATGCTTGGGTCGCCGCGCGCGGATCGCGACAGAACGGCGCGGTAGCCGACGATCGCGCCGCTTTCTCGCAGTTGCGCGACGCGACGATGCGCGGCGCTTGCCGACAGGCCGACCGCGTCGCCGAGTTCGGCGCTGGTCAGGTCGGCATTGGCGGCGAGCAGGTCCAAAATCCTGCGTTCGATCGTGGCGCTCAAGATTCTCTCGTTTTGACAGCGATGGATGCACGCATCTTGCAAACGCGCTATCGTATCGAAACGAGTTTGCGAACCCTTCCCGTCCAAGGCGCGCTAGTATCGCGCAAACGATAATGGAGTGGAATCAATGCGCGTCGGTGTCCCCAAGGAAATCAAGAACCACGAATATCGCGTCGGCCTGACCCCGCCGTCGGTCGCCGAACTCGTCGCGGCCGGTCATGAGGTCGTCGTCGAGACGCAGGCCGGCTCGGGCATCGATTTCGAGGACCAGGATTATGTCGACGCGGGCGCGACGATCCTGCCGACCGCCGCCGCGGTGTTCGCCGGTGCCGACATGATCGTGAAGGTCAAGGAGCCGCAGCCGGGCGAGATCGCGATGCTGGAGGCGCGCCATCTGCTCTTCACCTATCTCCACCTCGCCGCCGACAAGCCGCAGGCCGAGGGGCTGATGAAGTCCGGCGCGACCTGCATCGCGTACGAGACCGTCACCGACAATCGCCGCGGGTTGCCGTTGCTGAAGCCGATGTCCGAGGTCGCGGGCCGCATGTCGGTGCAGGTCGGCGCGCATTATCTCGAGAAGGAGCAGGGCGGACGTGGTGTCCTGCTCGGCGGCGTTCCCGGTGTTGCGCCGGCCAAGGTGGCGATCCTCGGCGGCGGCGTGTCGGGCGTCAACGCGGCGCAGATGGCGGTCGGCATGCGTGCCGACGTGACGATCTACGACATCTCGAACGATCGTCTCGCCGAACTCGACATGTTCTTCTCCAGCCAGATCAAGACGGCCTATGCATCGAAGGCCGCGATCGCGGCCGCGGTGAAGAACGCGCATCTGGTGATCGGCGCGGTGCTGGTGCCGGGGGCGGCGGCGCCGAAGCTCGTCACCCGCGAAATGCTGAAGACGATGAAGCGCGGCTCGGTGCTGGTCGACATCGCGATCGATCAGGGCGGGTGTTTCGAGACGTCGCATGCCACGACGCACGAGGATCCGGTGTTCGAGGTCGACGGCGTGATCCATTACTGCGTCGCCAACATGCCGGGTGCGGTCGCGCGGACTTCCGCGTTCGCGCTGAACAATGCGACGCTGCCGTTCGCGCTCAAGCTGGCGAATCTAGGCGCCGAAGCGGCGATGAAGGCCGACCCGCATCTCGCCAACGGCCTGAACGTGTACAAGGGCAAGATCGCGTACAAGGCGGTCGCGGATGATCTAGGTTTACCGTACGAAGCATGGGCTGGCTGATCGGGAACGGATACGGAACATGGGTGTTGGACAGGGGAAAGGAATTTCCAATGTCCGACACCCCGAACCCCAAGTCCGAACCGTTCTCGAACGCCGAGAAGGACCCAGACGACTGGACCACCGGCGACGAGAAGATGACCGGCGCACAGGCGAGTTACCTCAAGACGCTGTCCGAGGAAGCACATGAGGAATTCGACGAGACGCTGACCAAGGCGGACGCGTCGAAGAAGATCGACGAGTTGCAGGCGAAGACCGGGCGGGGGCAGTAAGCCTTCATTCCGTCAACCTGACACAAGTCAGGATCCAGAGCCAAATAGCATAACGCATCTGGCTCTGGATCCTGGGTCAAGCCCAGGATGACGTGGCTATTTTTGACCTACGTTCGGCACGTCCTGCATCGCCAGAAACCGGTCCAATAGCGCGAGCCTTGTGGCGATCTCGCCCCGGTACGAAATGTCAGCCGGCGTCAGTGCCAGTGCCCTTGCCCAATACGGCCGAGCCTTAGCGAACTCCCCTGCTCTGACATACGCCAAGCCCAGAAAGAACGGTGGCGCGGGATGCTTCGGGGCCAGTCGCATCGCCTGCTGAAACGCGAATAGCGCGGGCGGGGATACCTGATTGGCATCATGAGCGGACAGCGCATTGGCTAGTCCGGTCCACAACACCAGGCTCTTCGGCGCGATACGGATTCCGCCCAGCAACACCTGCACCGCCGCGCGACGATCGCCGATCCGCGTCATCGCGTCCGCAGCCACCAGATACGCCGCCGCACCGGTATACCGCTCCAGCATCTGATCGCGCAGTTCGAGCATCGCGCCATCGTCGGGCGTCGGCACAAGTCCGGTCGCGACCGGGTGTCCAACGAGCCCCGGCTGCCCCTGCAACGCATAGCCCGCCGCACCCAGCATGAGCGCCGACGCGACCATCGTCCATAACAGCCGGTCGACCTTCAACACCGCGAGCAGCGCGAATACGCCCGCACCGATCACGGCAAGCCAGACCCAGCCCATCAGCGTGTCCTCCGCCGGAAACTCGACCTAGCGATCCAGCCGCCGATAGCGAGCAGCAGAACCGGGGCAAGCCAGAGCGGCCAGGTCAGGCCCGAGAGCGGCGGATCATACGTCACGTAATCGCCATAGCGGGCAATCAGCCAGTCGCGGATCGACGCGGGCTTCTCGCCACGCTCGATCCGCTCGCGGACGAGCGCGCGCATGTCCGCGGCCATGTCGGCATCGCTGTCGGCGATCGACTGGCCCTGGCAGACGAGGCAGCGCAGCGTCTCCATCAGCGCGCGCGCTGACGCTTCCTTGGCTGGGTCGGCGAGTTGTACGTTCGCGTAGTGCGCTGGCGGCGTGACGGGCTGGGTAAGGGCTGGCGTGGGTAGCAGCATAGCCAATGCCACCCCCGTCATCCCGGACTTGTTCCGGGATCCACCCTTCCGCGAACCCGACCGCCGATGATCAAGTCCAACGGTGGATGCCGGAACAAGCCCGGCATGACGGAAGGAGACACTCACCGGGCGTCCTTTACGGCTTGCACGATTTCCGCCACATTCTCCGGCCGGATATCGCCGATGATCTGCTTCACGACGATCCCGCGACCGTCGATCACGAACGTTTCCGGTACGCCCGACGAGCCTAGCGCCAACTGCACCTGGCTCGCTTTGTCGCTGCCGATCCGCGCGTACGGGTCGCCATTGCGGCGCAGGAAGCCGGCTATTGCGGGCGCAGTGTCGCGTATCGCAATCGCGTCGATCGGCACGCCCATCGCCTTCAACCGCATTAGTTGCGGCGCCTCGGCGACGCACGGGATGCACCAGCTCGCGAACACGTTGAGCAACCGCGGCTTACCCTGCCGGAACGACGCGCTGGTCAAGCCGGGCTTGCCGGGGATCATTGGCGGCAGAGCAAAATCCGGAAGCGGCTTGCCGACCATCGCTGATCGCACCACCTTCTCCGCCGGCCGAAACAGCCCGCTCGCCACTATTGCGAACAGCAGCACGAAGATCGCCAGAGGCGCCCAGAGTGCGAAACGCTTCATGCCCATTGAGTCCGTATTGCAGCTCGCCGCTCGCGCCGCACCCGGCCGAGCAGCGACAGCATGCCGCCCAGCGCGATCAGCACGCCGCCGAACCAGATCAGCGTCACGAATGGCTTCCACCACAGTCGAAGCTGCCACCGCCCCTGCCCATCCGGCTGGCCGAGCACGGTATAGAGCTGGCCGTCGAGCACCGTCAGGATGGCGGACTCGTTGGTGCTGGTCGGTGGGTTGGCGAAGAACCGGAGTTGCGGGCGGAGGATGCTCTCGCTGCCTCCACGCGTTGCGGTCAGGCGCGCTTCCAACGCCGACCAGTTCTCGCCGATCACCGGCGAGATCCCGTCGAGCGTCACGGTGTAGGGCCCGACGCGCGCCGGCTCGCCCGCGCGGACCGCGACCAGCGTTTCCTTCGTGAACGCGCTATCGGACGCCATCCCCGCGAGGCTGACCGCGATGCCGAGATGCGCGATGACCATGCCGTAGGTGAACAGCGGCGTGCGCCTGAGATTGCGCTTCCACAGCGGCGCGACGCTGGCGACAGCGAGCCCAGCGGCAAGCGACAATCCGGCCCAGGGGAGCACGCCCGGCCAGACGAAAAGGAGAGCGAGCGCCGCCGCCAGTGTCGTACCGATCGGCAGCATCACACGGCTCAGCACGGCTTTAGCATCGTCACGCCGCCAGCGCAGCAGCGGCCCGACCGCCATGACCGCGACCAGCAGCAACGCGATCGGCCCCGCCGCCTTGTTGAAGAACGGCGGGCCGACCGAAAGCTGGACGTCGAAGCTCGCCGCGACGATCGGGTAGAGCGTGCCGATCAGGACGATCCCGAGGATCACCGACAACAGCAGGTTGTTCGCGACCAGCCCGCCCTCGCGGCTGACCGGATCGAAGGTCGTGCCCGCGCGGACGGTGCCGATCCGCGCGGCGAACAGCGCGAGCGCGCCGCCGATGTAGATGGCGAGCAAGGCCAGGATGAATGCGCCGCGCTCCGGATCGACCGCGAACGCATGCACACTCGTCAGGATGCCCGAGCGCACCAAAAACGTGCCGATCATCGACATAGAGAACGCGACCACCGCCAGCATGATCGTCCAGGCGCGCAGGCCATCTCGCGTCGCCAGCACCGTCACCGAATGGAGCAAGGCGGTAGCTGCAAGCCATGGCATCAGCGAGGCGTTCTCGACCGGGTCCCAGAACCACCAGCCGCCCCAGCCGAGCTCGTAATACGCCCAATACGATCCGGCCGTGATGCCCAGCGTGAGGAATATCCACGCGATCAGCACCCAGGGGCGCATCGCTTTCGCGAACGCTGGCCCCACATCGCGCGTCACCAGCGCACCGACGGCGAACGAGAACGCGACCGAGAGGCCGACATACCCCGTGTAAAGCGTCGGCGGATGGAACGCCAAGCCGGGGTCCTGCAGCAGCGGGTTTAGCCCGAGACCGTCGGGCGCTGCGGGGTTGAGCCGCGCGAACGGGTTCGAGGAGAACAGCAGGAACGCGTAGAAGCCGAGCGCGATCGTTGCTTGCGCGCCCAGCGTGGCGGTGAGCGTACGCTCGGGCAACGAGCGCTCGAAGATCGCGACCACACCGCCCGCCAGCGCGAGGATCGTCACCCAAAGCAGCATCGAGCCTTCGTGGTTACCCCATGCCCCGGCGAACTTGTAGAGCCAGGGCTTGGCGGAATGGCTGTTCTCAACGACCAGCTTCACGGACATGTCGGAGTCCAGGAACAGCTCGATCAGGAGCGCCATCGCCAGCAGCGCAAGCAGCCCCTGGACGATCGCCACCGGCCGCACCGCCGCCGCGACGTCGTCACGACCGCGCGCGATGGCGATTGCCGCCAGGGCTAGCTGCAACGCCGCCAGCGCGCCCGCGAACCAGAGCGCGGATAGGCCTGCTTCGGCGATCACGGCTTGGCGTCCGGTTCGAGCGTCTTGGTTTCGTGCATCTTGCCGGCCATCTGCGGCGGCATGTATTTCTCGTCGTGCTTGGCAAGCAGGTTCGACGCGACGAAGCTGCCATTGGGCTGGAACTGGCCTTCGGCGACGACGCCTGACTTCTCGCGGAACAGGTCGGGGACGATGCCGGCGAAGACCACCGGGGTGGTCGCCTGTCCATCGGTGACGACGAAGTGCACGGTAATCCCGTCCGCGGCGCGCGTGATCGAACCGCCCTCGACCATCCCGCCGAGCCGGACCGCGCGACCGAGCGGGAGGCCGTCGCGGAGCACGTCGGAGGGCGCGTAGAAGAATGCGGCCTGATCTTTCAGCGCGGACAGTGCTAGCAGACCCGCTACGACGACCGCGCCGAGTGCCAGCAGCGCGAGCGTCAAGCGTTGATGTTTGGCCTTCATTTCTCGGCCCTTCGCATCGCCAGATAGCTCAGCAACGAGATGATCGCGCCGCCGCCGAGCGTCACGACATACGCGGCAGTCACGAACGGCCAAGGACTCATGCTCTAGCCATCCGCCGCATACGCGCTTCGGATTTCGCCGCGGCGAGCATTGTTCGCATCCGCATCAAGACGATCCCTGCGAACACGAAGGTGAAGCCGGCCAGCATGATCGGCAGCGGCCAGAGGATCGAGCCATCGATCGTCGATTGGGTCAGGCCGATGCTCGGCCCTTGGTGCAGCGTGTTCCACCACACCACGGAATAGCGGATGATCGGCAGCAGTACCGACCCGGCGATCCCGTACAACGCCGGCACGCGCCCGTCGCCACCGCGGTCCGCATCGGCCTTGGCGAGCGCCATGTAGCCAAGATAGACGAAGAACAGCAGCAGCATCGAGGTCAGCCGGCCGTCCCACTGCCACCACGTCCCCCAGGTTGGCCGCCCCCAGATCGAACCGGTCATGAGACACAATGCGGCGAACACGGCGCCGGGCAGCGCGATCGCCCGCGCCGCGACGCTGGCGAGCGGATGGCGCCAGACGAGGAACATGATGCTGGAGATCGCGATCCCGCTCCATCCGCCCATGCCGAGCCAGGCGGCGGGAACGTGGATATAAAGGATGCGGACCGTCTCGCCCTGGAGATAATCGGGCGGTGTTTGCGTGAGACCGGCCCAGCACCCGACGACGATGAGCGCGACGCCGGCCCAGAAGAGCAACGGCGTCAACGGCTTGGCGATCTTCAGGAAGCGCGCGGGGTTTGCGAAGGCGTGTAGGGTGGCCACTGGGGATACCACTATGGCAAGTCACCGCGGACTTAAAGCCCTCTCCCCTCGGGGAGAGGGAGGGGCCCGCCGCACTTGCGGTGGGAGGGTGAGGGGGAGTGAGGCTCGGGTCGTCCGCCCCAACTCCCCTCATCCGGCACTTCGTGCCACCTTCTCCCCGGCGGGGAGAAGGGTTTTAGCGGCCGATCAGGCGCTTTGCGATGCTGTCAGACACGTCCGAGGCCGGTTCGCCCGAGCGGTCGCTTTCGTTCCAGACCTCGATCAGGCGGTCGGGGATGCGGGCTATCCGTGCCTTTACCTCGGCTTCGTCACCTTGCCCCAGATACTCGAGGCCGACGTTGATGATGCCACCTGCGTTGATCACGTAATCCGGCGCATAGAGGATCCCGCGAGCATGCAGGCGCGCGCCATCCTCGCGGACGCTCAGCTGGTTGTTCGCACCGCCCGCGACGACCTTCGCCTTCAACGCCGCGATCGACATCTCGGTCAGGATCGCACCAAGTGCGTTCGGGCTGAAGATATCCGCCTCGGTCGTCAGGATCGCCTCGGCCGCTACCGCAGTCGCGCCAAGTTCGCCGGCCAGCTTCTGCGCCCGACCCTCGTCGACATCGGCCAGCGTCAGCACCGCGCCGTCCTTCGCCAACAACCGCGCGAGCCCGCCACCGACCGAGCCCACGCCCTGGATCGCGACGCGAACGCCCTTCATGTCGGTCGCGCCAAGGCCGCGCTGTGCCGCCGCCTTCACGCCGAGATAGATGCCCAGCGCGGTGTACGGCCCGGGATCGCCACCCGCCGCGCCGCTCGCGACCGGCAGGCCGGAGACATAGCGCGTCTGGCTGGCAATCACCTTCATGCGCTCTTCGGACATGCCGACGTCCTCAGCCGTCACGTAGCGACCGCCGAGCGAGTCGACCGCGCGGCCGAATGCCTCGAGCTGTGCGGTCGTGATGACGTCGCCCGGCTTGGCCGCGAGGACCACGCCCTTGCCACCACCGAGCTCCAGCCCGGCCATCGCGTTCTTGAAGCTCATGCCGCGCGACAAGCGCAACGCGTCGGTCACCGCGCGGCCGTTGTCGGCATAATGCCAGAAGCGCGCGCCGCCGGCTGCCGGCCCGAGCTTGGTCGAGTGCACCGCGATTACCGCGTGCAGACCCGATTCGGGATCGGTGAAGGCATGAACGCCCTCGTGGTCGTCGAAATCGGGAAGGTCCCAAACCGCTGTCATCGCCGGCTCCTGAGGAGAATAAAATTACCGGGAGGCGAAATATTATTTTCCGAGAGCTTTTACCAGCCCAAAGCGCCCGCATTGCGGGGCTTGTCGAAAATAATGGAAAAATGGGGCGACCGACGGGACTTGAACCCGCAACATCCGGCATCACAAGCCGACGCTCTAACCAATTGAACTACGACCGCCGCGTAGGCATCGCCCCCTAGCGGGGGTCGCCGCCCTGCGTCAACCGTCGACTTGCCCAAAAGACGTCAAAAACGTCCTTCGATCGCGAGCCGATAGCCGTTCGGGCCGCTCACGAAGCCGGCTTGCTCCAGCTTCTGAACCGCGAGCGGATCGGACGGACGCAACGACAGCTCGGCGCGGTAGGTCCCTGCCCCCTCTATCCGCAGCGCGATGCTTTCGGTCCCCGACTGGCTCGCCAGCGGCAACAGCAAGGCAGTGCCGTCGCAGCGCGCGGTGCCGCTGACCGACTGCGGCAGCGTGATCCCGCCGACATCGCCCGCCAGCGTCGCGCGGACACGGCCCTCGGCGGCTTCGCACTGGCCGTCACGAAAGCGGACCGACACGTCGTCGAGATCGAGCGCGGAGACGGGCACTGGCGCGAACAGTCGCCCAGTCGCGACGGTGGCGGTCATGTGGTCGCCCCCGAAACCGTGGCGACTGACGCTGGCCGACCCGCGCAACGGTTTGGCCGACACCGATTCGGGACCGGCAAAGACGATCGTCGCGCGGCCGACCAGCAGCGGCAACGGCGACAGCCGCGCGTGCAGGTTCCCCAGCGCGAGATCGCCGAACCGCGCTTCGGTCAGCGTTGCGCCCCAGATCGTTCCCGACACACGCCGTGCGACCAGACCCTCGTCGCCGACGCCGACCCAGCCGAGCACTGCGCGCATCGGCAGGAAGACGATCAGCGCGATCAGCAGCATCCCACCGAACAGCGCGGCAGGACCAGTACGCAAACGGATCCGCCTCATGCCGCCCGCGCCTTCAACGTGAGTGCGACGCCGACGGTCTTGTCGCCCTTGTCGGTCATCGCCAACGAATCGACGAGGATTCCGAGCCGTTCGAGCCGCGCCAGCCACGCGACCAGCGCAGCAGGGCGGGCCGACTGGATGCCGACGCGAACCCGGCTCGCACCGTCCTGATCGAGTGAGGCGAGCGCGAAGCCGGCCTGGTCCGCCTCGGCACGGATCGCATCGGCCAGCGTGCCAGTCAACGGCGTCGCGCGCGTCCGCTGGATATCGCGCAACGTCGCGACCTGCGCGCGCGTTTCGCCGAGCCGGGTCACGGCGCCGGCATGACGCTCACGCGCGCTCGACAATCCGTCGCCGACCGGATGGATGATCAGCGCCCACAGCAGCGTCAGCACGGCGAGCCCAGCCATCACGAGCAGCAGGCGCCGCTCCCTGAGCGAACGTCCCTCGAACCAGGTCTTCAATCCGGTCATCGTCCGCTCCCCGATGCTGGACTCATCGTGAGGTCGCCGGTCACGCGACCTGCCGCCGCCTGGAACACGCCCGCGCGGACCGAGAAGCCGGCGACTTCGAGCGCGCGCCTGAGATCCGTCGCCAGCGCCTCACGCTCGACCGCTACCGACAAGCGCAGGTCGCCGTTCGCCTGGAAATCGAGCGCGGTCACTTCGGTGCCAGGCGTGGCGCGCACCGCCGCGAACACCGCTGCTGTAGTCGTGGTGAAGCCGAGCCCCGGCCCCCGCACGCGCGACAGGCGTTCGTCGAGCTGGCGGCTGGCATCGACCACCGTCTCGCCGCGCGGCAGGCCGGCCACCGCAGCGGTGTTGGCCTCGGCTTCCAGGGCGTCGGCGCCGAAGCTGTACTTGGCGATGCGCACGAGCGAGATGGCGAGCGTCACCGCGAGGATCGTCAGGGACAACACGGCCAGCCGCCGAATCAAGACCCAGTCGATCCCGAACCGGCGTCGACGAGCGAACGGACCTTGGCGAAGGTCGAGCGTCGGCGACGCCGCGGCGGCGACGATCGCGGCTTCCAGCGTATCGCGATCGATCGTCGCAGGCGCGGTGCCGCCAGTCACCAGTTCGGTAAGTCGCGCCTCGTCGGCGAACCCGCTGGAAATGCCGCGCACGACCCCCCTGCCGGCGAGATCCGCCCGCGCGTATCCTTCTTGGGGCCGTGGCAGCAGCATCGGCGCGGGAATGACGGCGACCGGATCGACCCCCGCGTCTGCCAGTATCCGCAGCCAGTCGCGCATCATCGCCGCGCCCACCACCCCGATCGGTCGGTCGCTCGCGCCTTCGTCCCCGACTGCGACATGGAGTTCGGCGAGCGGAGACGCGCTCGCCTCGCTGGCGAGAATACGCGCTGCAGCAGTTGCCTGCGCTTGCGAGCGCGACGGCAGTTCCGCCCAATGCAGCGTCACTGCGTCGGCGGGGGCCACCGCAATCGTCTCTTCATCGACGGCGATATCGGGGATACCCTCCCCCTCCCCGACCACGCGCGCATCGACGACGCGCATCCAGCGATATCCGGTCTCGCCGGCGGGAAGGAACAACAGCGTGGTCATGATGGCTCGCCCCATTGCCGCGATACGAGCTGCGCGGGAAGCCGGTTCGCGTCGATCAGCGCACGTTCCTGCATTTGCGTGCGTCCGAGCGTTACGTCGATATCGAGCGTGAACCATCTCGACAGCACCGTCGCCACGGCGCCAGGCGCCAGCGTGGCAGCGCCCTGCAACGCCGCAGCCTTGGTAATCTCGCCGACCTCGCCATAGCCTTGCGGCGGACGGCGGAGCAGTAGTTGCTGTGCACCGCCGACCGAGAGCGTGTCGGGAAACAGCATGGCGAACAACGGCGCCTGCTCGGGCAGCAGCGTGTTGACGTTGATTGGCGAAGCCTTGGCGATCGGCAGCGTGCAGATCCAAGGCCTGACCGTGGCGTAGATTTCAGGAGTCATGCCGGCGATCGCGCGGAGTTCGCTGGGATCGGTCATCAGCGTTCCCGCGGTCCGGTACGGCGTCTCGCGACCGAGATATGCGCCGTCCTCCGCGCCCATCGCCTGCTGGTCCTGGTCGCTGTCTATCCAGTCCGCGGCGCCCGATGCGATCTGTTCTGCGACCTGGGTCGGGACGCTCAACAACCGCATCAGGCGAACGAACTGCGGACGGATTTCCGGAAAGGTCACGTACACGCCCGGCGTCGGTCCCTGCGTGACGAGCGCGTTGAGATTGAAGCAGTTGCCGCCATCGCGGACACGGGCGGTCGCGAAGCCGCCGGGGACAGGCAAGCCGAACGGCGTATTGCTCCAATTGCCGGCGAGCGTAACCCGGTTGGGGCTCTGGCCGAGCAGGTTGGAAACCCGCGTGAGCGCCATCGTCTCCGCGGCAAACGCGTAGGCGCGCGCCTGTTCGCCGGTCGCGGCATTGCTGGCAAGCCGGGTCGACAGGCGGAGCTTCTCCAGCGCCGCACCCGCCATCACCGCGATGATCGCGACGAGCATCAGCACGGTGAGCAGCGCCGCACCACGTTCGGATCCGCAATCGCTAGCGCGCACCGGACGCCCCTTGCGTCGGCGGCACGGTGCCGGGCGGTGGCGTGGGCGACGGACCGTTTCCTTCGGGTGGCGCCGGCACGTAACTGGTGCCAACGAGGAACATCTGGTGGAACTGCATCCCGTCGTCACGCTGCACGACAAGTTCCATCGCGTCGGGCAAGGGCATGCCGCTCGCACCGTCCCAGCGATCGCTCCAGGCGCCGGCGATGCGATAGCGCAGCGTAACCTGTCGGACTTTGGTGAGGAGCGCCGCGGGCGGCAGCGGCTGCGCACCGTCGACCATCGGATAGGCGACCCGCTGGAGCGTGCCCCCGTCGACGCGATAGGCGACCTTTTGCATGCTGGAGCGCGCCGCACCGTCAATATTGCTCCAGCCGGCGCGAACCAGGCGCAGCATCGGCGTGACGCCCGACCCGCTCTCGCCGATGAACGCCGGGACGTTGGTGCCCGCCTGATCGCGGCTGGCACGGTTGGTGGCCTGGGCAAGGTCGGCCGAGAGGATCGACATCGTCCGGGTGAGCGCGCTGATGTCGTCGAGCTTGGCACCGGTCGAACTCTGTGCCTTCACGCTGAACGACAGGATGGCGACGCCGGCGGCGGCGATCATGCCGAAGATCATGAGCGACACCATGACCTCGATGAGCGTGAAGCCGGCCTCGTCCGCTCGCGACATCGACCGTCCAGGAACGAACGGAGACTTTCGCCAATGCTCCCTCATGACGGGGCAACCGGCGGCGGCGCCACTCTCGGCGCCGGGCGTACCACCGTCAGGCGCCCCAATTGCGTCCCGGCCCGATCCGCGACCGCCACGTCGATCCGCAGCACGCTCGATCCGCCAAGCGCGCTGACCTGCCGTGTCCATGTCCAAGCCCGACCGCCATTCGTCTCGACACCGGTGACGCGGCCTGCGGTCGGCGGTTGCGCGGCGGTTACGGCGTCGATCGCCACGTTGCGGGCCACCATCTGCGCGACCAGCGTTTCGTCGAGGATCGATGCGCCGCGGATCGTCGCGCTCTCCAGACGCACGAGCGCCATCGCCGCGAGGCTGAATACTGCCAGCGCGACCATGATCTCTATCAACGTGAAGCCGCGTTCGGCGTAACGTTGACGAGGCGTAGAGATGCGCTCAGCCCGCATCGGCACGCACGCTGCCATCGGCGTCGATATGGACCGTCGCCGCGACGCCGTCGCGATCGAGCCGGATTTCGGCGGGGCGATCGACGAGGCCGGTCGGGTCGAACGTCACGCGCATGCGACCGCTGGTGTCGCCGATGCTTGCCCTGGTGCCGTCGTTCCAGCGTTCGACGCGCATCGGTTTCTCCGCGATCGGCGTCCAGCCGCCGGCCATACGGCGGTCGAAGCCGTAGCCGCCGCCACTGATCCACACGCTAACCGGACGTGCCTCGACGATCGCCGAATCATGCGCCGCACGGGTGCGCAGCGCGAATCGCGTCGCTTCGTCGAGTACGCGGCCGCGCGGGTCCGGCATTACGAGGACGGCCACCGCCGATGCGAGGCCGATGATCGTGACGACGACCATCAGCTCGACCAGTGTGAAGCCGCGCTCCCCCGGCTGCGCGTTACTGCCAGCTGCCGATATCGGCATCGATCCCCTCGCCGCCTTCCTTACCGTCCGCCCCGAAGGTCCAGACGTCGGCCTCGCCGTGCGCGCCGGGCGAGGCGTAGAGATACGGACGACCCCAGGGATCGTTCGGGAGCTTCTTCAGATACCCGCCGCGCTGATACCGCGAGGGATCGGTCAGGCCGGCGGGCGCGGAGACGAGCGCGTTCAGGCCTTGGCTGGTGTTCGGGAAAGTCATGTTCTGGAGCTTGTAGAGTTCCAGCCCGCCCTCGATCTGCGAGATGTCGGCCTTCGCCTTCTGGATCCGCGCGGTGTCGCCCGAGGGTAGCACGTTGAGCGCGACGATGGTGGCTAGCAGGCCGATGATGACGATCACCACCATCAGCTCGACGAGGGTGAAACCCGCCTCGCGGCGCTTCTTCTTGTCTTCGGGACGCATGTACAACCTCATTGTCCGGCCAGCGTGTTGAGCTGGAGGATCGGGAGCAGGATGGATAGCACGATCGTCGCGACGATGCCGCCCATCACGACGATGATCAGCGGTTCGAGCAACGACAATGCGGTGGCGGTGAAACGGTCGAACTCGCGTTCGAGATAGTCGGCGGCGCGCTCGAGCATCTCGTCCAGGCGACCGGCGGCTTCTCCGCTCGCTGCGAGATAGGTCAGCAGCGGGGGGAAGACGCCGGCGCGACGCATCGCGGCGGAGAGGCTGCCACCGCCTCGGATGGCATCGACGATCTGATCCGAGGCCTGGCGGAGGCGACGGTTGTGGATCGTGCTGGCGGTGAGGTTGAGGCCGTCGAGCAGGGGGAGGCGGCTGGCCACCATCGTCCCGAGCGTTCGCGCCATCCGGGCCGCGTGGAGGTCTCGGATGAGGCGGCCGAGCATCGGAATGCGGAGCAGCCAGCTGTCGAAGGCGAGCCGGAAGGTCGGCTCCTTGAGCGCTCGCCACAAAAGAAGGTTAGACAGGGTTAGGCCAAGAACGATCACCCACCAATAGCCGACGAGGAAGGCGGAGAATGCCATCACCATGCGCGTAAGTAACGGTAATTGCTGGCCAACTGTGTCGAATTGCTCGACCACCTGGGGCACGACGAACATCATCAGAGCGGTTACGACGCCGAGCGCGACGAGCGCGAGGATCGACGGGTAGGCGAGTGCGGTGATGAGCTTGCCGCGGATTTCGGCCTGGCGTTCGAGCAGCGCGGCGAGGCGGTCGAGGATGGTCGGCAGCGAGCCTGAGCTTTCGCCCGCCGAGACCATTGCGCGGTAGAGTGGTGGGAAACTTTTCGGTTCACGCGCCATCGCGTCGGCTAGGCGGCGGCCTTCGACGACGCCGGCGTGGACGTGCTGGACGATCGTGCGGACGCTGTCCTGCTCGGTCTGGCGCGTGATCGTGCGGAGGGATTCTTCCAGTGGCGAGACGCGGTTCAAGGTCGCGAGCTGGCGGGTGAAGAGGGTGAGGTTCTTGCCCGACATCTTGGGCGTGCCGAGCTGGAGGCCGAAAAGGGGGCGGCCCTTGGTTGCCTGCGGGGGCGCGCCGGGGGTGATCTTCACGACGTAGAATTTGCGTGCGTCGAGGGTGGCGCGCGCGACGTCTATGTCGAGCGCCGCGACGTGGCCGCGGCGTTCGGCGCCTTTCGTGTCGATTGCGATGTAATCGAAGTCAGCCACCGCGCACCTCGTCGCCCCGGACAGGTTCCGGGGTCCACGGTCCCGCGTATTCGATGGCTTCGGGAAGCGCGGTACCGTGGATGCCGGAACAAGCCCGGCATGACGGGCGCGCGGCGTTACGCATCGGTCACCTCAGGCACGACTTCGGTCGTGTCGCGGCGGGATACTCGGACGGCTTCTTCGGCGGTGGTCTGGCCTGACAGGACTAGCTCGCGGGCGGACTGGGCCAAGTTCAGCGACTTCGCGAAAGCGTGCGCGGTGATCTCCGATTCGTGGCCGTCGGTGTTGATCAGGCGGCGGATGGTGTCGTCGATGCGGACCGCTTCGAAGACGCCGATGCGGCCCTTGTAGCCGGTCTGATTGCAGTCCTCGCAGCCTTGCGCGACGTAGACGATCGCGTCGGGCGCGATGCCTAGCAGCGGCGCTACCGTGTCCGAGGCGGGGACGGCCTTGCGGCACGTCGGGCACAGCCGGCGGACGAGGCGTTGCGCGATCACGGCACGCAAGGTCGAGGCGAGCAGGAAACTCTCGACCTTCATGTCGCGCATGCGGGTGATCGCGCCGATCGCGTCGTTGGTGTGGACCGTCGACAACACGAGGTGGCCAGTAAGCGACGCCTGCACCGCGATCTCGGCAGTCTCGCGGTCGCGGATTTCGCCGACCATCACTACGTCGGGGTCCTGGCGGAGGATCGCGCGCAAGCCCGCCGCGAAGGTGAGGCCGACCTTCGGGTTGACCTGCGTCTGGCCGACGCCGTCGACCGCGTACTCGACCGGGTCCTCTACGGTGAGGATGTTGCGGCTGCCGTCGTTGAGCAGGCGGAGCGCCGCGTAGAGCGAGGTGGTCTTGCCCGAGCCGGTCGGCCCGGTGACGAGGATGATGCCGTTGGGTTCGCTGAGCGCTTCGTTCAGCAGCGCGAACAGCGCGGGCGGCAGGCCGAGCGCTTCGAGATCGATCCCGGCGTTTTCCTTGTCGAGGATACGCAGCACGACCCGCTCGCCGGCGCGGCTCGGTAGTGTGGACACGCGGACGTCGAGCAGCTTGCCGCCGAGCGTCAGCCCCATGCGACCATCCTGCGGCACGCGGCGCTCGGCGATGTCGAGACGCGCCATCACCTTGATGCGGCTGACGACGACCGGCGCGACGTTGGGCGGCATGCGCAGCGTTTCTCGGAGGACGCCGTCGATCCGCATCCGGACGACGAGGCCGGTCTCGTACGGTTCGATGTGGATGTCCGACACGCCATTGCGTGCGGCGTCGGCGATGATGCCGTTGATGAGGCGGATTGCGGGCGCGTCGTCGGCGGTGTCGAGCAGATCCTCCGCCGTCGGCATGTCGCCGGCGAGCAGATCGAGTTCGTCGCCCATGCCCACCGCGGCGAGCGCGTTGGCCTGGCCGTCCATCGCGTAGACGTTCGACAGGAGACGGTCGAAGGCGATCTGCTCGACGAAGGTCACGTCGAAAGGGCGGGCGAGGTAGCGGCGGAGTTCGAGCAGGACTTTCGGGTCCGCGCCGGCGCGCATCGCGATCGTGAGATGGGAATCGGTGTCGGTGTGGTCGATGACGACGCCGAATTTTCGGGCGAAGGCGTAGGGGATCGTGATCTGGGGGAGGTCTGCCTCACTCCCCTCCCGCATGCGGGAGGGGTTGGGGGAGGGCTCGCGCTCTCCTTCAACGATACCGATCGAGGAGGTCGGGCGCCCACCCCCGGCCCCTCCCGCTTGCGGGAGGGGGGAAGGAAGAGCGTCGATCTCGTGGCCTTCGCGGATAATCATTTCTTGGGCCGGACGACCATCGTCGAGGTGCGGACGGGTACCGCGATGCGGGGGTCTTCGATGCTGCCGGGGATCGGGCCGCTGGGGATCGGTGGTGCGGCGCCCATGTAGTCGCGGACGAGCTGGTCGATCGAGGGCTCGGCGCCCGGCTCCTGAAGCCCCTGTTGCAGGCGGACATAGCCATAGCGCTGCTCGGTCAGCTTGCGGCTGTCTTCCGCGGTGCGCAGGATCGTCGGGCGGATGAAGATCATCAGGTTGGTCTTCGCGCGCTGTTTCGCCTTCGACGTGAACAAATGGCCGAGCACGGGCAGGTCGCCGAGCAGCGGGATCTTCTCGATCGTGCGGCGCTCATTGTCGTCGAGCAGACCGCTGATGACCGCGATCTGGCCGTCGTCGACGGTGCGGACGGTCTCGACCTCGCGCTTGTTGAGGATGAGGTCGCTGTTGTCGCTCGACACCGGCCCGGCGATCGAGCTGACTTCGAGGCGGAGGTTGAGCTTAACCGTGCCCGACGAGTTTACCTGAGGACGGACGGTCAGTTCGATGCCGACGTTCTGACGCTGCGTGGTGCGGAACGCGTTGTCGAAATTGGTGCTGAGCGCCTGCCCCGTGGTGATCGGGATCTCCTGTCCGACGAGGCTGTGCGCCTCCTGGTTGTCGAGCGTGACGAGGTGCGGGACCTGGAGCAGGTTCGACGTCGTGTCGCTCTTCACCGCGTTGATGATCGCGCCGAAGAAGGTGCTGCCGATCCTGCCGCCGAACCCGCCAAAGCCGCCGGTGGCCGCGAGGATCGAGGCGATTGCAGACTGCTGAAGCGTGTCCGCCGCAGGGCTGGTGGTGTTGGTGGTCGTCGTGCTTCCGTCGGTGTTGGTGGTCGTCGTGCTCGACGTGTTGAGTTGTGTCGCGCCGATCGCGCCCGCGATCTGCAGGATGTTGGGCGCGGAGTTCGAGAAGGTCGATGCGCCGAACGCACCGCCGCTCGGATCGCCGACGATGAACTGCGCGCCGAGCGTGCGCGCGGTCGAATCAGAAACCTCGGCGACGATCGCCTCGACCAACACCTGTTCGCGACGTGTGTCGAGCTGGCGGACGACGTCGTTCAACTGGCGCTGGATCTCGGCGGGGGCGGCGATGACGATCGCGTTGGCACCGGCGAAGCGCGTAACTACTGCGGCGGTCTTGCCGCCGGCTGCGGTGATCGCGGCCTGTCCTGATCCGCCGCCGCCGCCGCTCGGCGACGGTCCGGATTGCGGAACCTGCGGTTGCGAAAAATTCGACTGGCCGCCCGACGCGCCGTTGGTGCTGCTCGATCCGAAGTTCGAGCGCGACAACGCCGTCTGCACAGGCTGCGTTGGAGTCTGGCCAACGAGTTCCTGCAAAACCGGCAGCAATTGCTCGGCATCGGCGTTCTCGAGGAACACGACCTTGATCTCGGTACCGTTGCGTGCCTTCTGGTCGAGGTCGGCAGCAACCTGCGCGAGACGGGCGACGGTGGTCGGATCGCCGCGCAAGGCGACAGCGTTCGAGCCCTCGACCGCGACGACTGATGCGCTCGGGCCGGAGCCACCGCCCTGCCCGCCTTGCCCGCCGCCGGTGCCCGCGCCGATCAGGCCCTGGAGCGCGGTGGCGATCTCCTTCGCGCTGGCGTTCTTGAGCGCGACGACCCGCGTGGAGGAGGTGTCGGTGTCAATCCGGCGAAGAACTTCGCGAATGCGACGGATGTTGTCGGCGAAATCGACCACGACGAGGCTGTTGCCGCCGCGGTTCGCGCTGACCGAGCCCTGCGCGCTGACCAGCGGGCGAACCGTCTCGACCGCGGATTGCGCGTCGATCGCGCGAAGACGGATGATCTCGGTGACGTAACTGTTGCGCGCGGCGCCCGCGACGCCGATCCGGCTCGGCTGCGACGCGGCGTTGTCGAGCGGCTGAACACGGAATGCTCCGTTCGAGGTCGGCACCGCGATGAGGCCGTTGGCGCGCAGGGTCGAAAGGAATATCTCGAAATATTCGGAGCGCGACAGCGGGCGATCGGTGACCACCGTCACCTTGCCGGCGACGCGGTTGTCGATGATGAACGTGCGCCCGGTGACCTTGGCGGCATCGGCGATGAAGGCGCGGATGTCGGCATCGCGGACGTTGAGCGTGGTCTGCGCGTGGACGCCGGCGGCCAGCGCGAGGGCAACGACGGGGCCGAGAAACAGTTTTTTCATTTGGGTGGCGCGATCGTGATGGCGAGCGGCAGGGTATCCTGGCCGCGTTCTACGGTGATGGGGACGTTGCCGCCGCCCGCGAAATCCTTGGCGATACGGTCCAGATCGCCGGGACCGGAGACGGGGCGCCCGCCGATCGAGGTGACGACGTCGCCGTCCTTCAGCCCTGCGGAACGGAACGCGTTGCCCGAGCCTTGCGACCGGACGGTGAGCCCGCTGATGCGGCCGCCGTCGATACGGGGAATGAAGCCGATCTCGTTCCGCAACTGAGCGATCGGGACGCCGACGACCGGTGCCGTTGCGCCAGCCGGCGCGGCACCGGGAACGACCGGCGTTACCGATCCCGACTGATCGAGGAACAGGTCTTCGTCGGCGCCGCCGCGGTCGATCGTGACATGATCGAACGCGACCGCCTTGAGACGCACGCCGGGCTGGATCTCGTCGCCGACCGCGACGCTCTGCTGGACGCCATCGGGGCCGGCGATGATCGCGGAGCTCCGACCCATCGCCTCGTCGATACGGGTGCCGAACAGCGTCAACTGGAGCGACGTGACGGTAGCCGGTGCTCCCGCTGCGCCACCAAGGCGAAAGAACGGATCGAATCCGCGCAGGATATCGGCAGGCGAACCTACCACTATCGGCGCGGCGGGGCGCCAATCGCCCAGCGGCGTGATCGGCGTCGCGATCGTCCATGCCAGCCGCGCGCACTGCGCCGCCAGCCCGGCCAGCAGCGCGAGTTCGACCACAGTATAGACATTCACGACCGGCATACGCCGCAAGATACGGCGCGCCCTCGCGTCCAGCTTCAATCGCATCCGCGACCCACCCCATTTTCCCGCTTCCCAGCGCGTAGGCATGCCATGTTACAATTCCGCGTCAATGGCTTGCGGGTCGATAGTTCGCGTTCGAGCGGGGTGGCGCACGACGACATCGGTTGGCAGAAGGCGGGGATGTCCGAGCATCCCACATCCAGCGGCTCCGGCCTGCCTCCCGAAGCCGTCATCGCGCGGCTGTCCGTGCCGGGCGTACAGCGTGTGCCGAGCGCGAAGCTCGACCTGTTCGTGCGGCGCGACTTTCTGCCGCCGGACCTTTGCGCCACGCTGATCGAACAGATCGATTCGGTGCGGCGGCCCTCGACGATCTCCGATTCGAACGGCGATGCGAGCTATCGGACAAGCGAGACGGGCGACCTTTCTGCGCAGGATCCGGCGGTGATCGAGGTCGAGCGCCGGATCGCTGCGCTGACCGGGCTCGACGCGCGCCACGGCGAGCCGTTGCAGGGGCAACGCTATGCGATCGGGCAGGAGTTCAAGGGACACACCGATTATTTCGAGCCCAACGGCGTCGATTACCAGCGCTATTGCGGGATCGCGGGCAACCGGACGTGGACCGTGATGATCTACCTCAACCAGCCCGAGGCTGGCGGCGCGACGCGGTTCAAGGCGATCGACAAGATCATCCAGGCGGAGACGGGCAAGCTGCTGGCGTGGAACAACCGGCGCGCAGACGGCAACCTCAACCCCGCGACGCTGCATCACGGGATGAAAGTGCGCGCGGGGGTCAAATATGTGATCACGAAATGGTTTCGGGAGAAGGAATGGGGGTAAGCCGCCCCTGCTCGATCCTCCCCCGCCAGGGGGAGGTGGCTGGCACTTCGCCAGACGGAGGGGGCGGCAGGTGATAACCTCTGCGTCGTGTCCTCCCCCTCCGTCGCCTTCAGCGCCACCTCCCCCTGGCGGGAGAGGATTTCGGATAGGGTGACGGAGGACGTCAGAACTGGACGCTTGCGCCCAGCATGAATACCCGGCCCAGCTTGTAGCGGTTGATGTCAACCTGCGCGCCGTTCGCGAAGGACTGGTACTCGCGGTACCCTGTCCCCGTCAGGTTGCGGCCTTCGAACTTCACTTCGATCTGCTTGCCGTCGAAATTAATCCCCTGGCGTGCAACCACGTCGAAGCGGATACCTGGCTTCTCGATCAGGTCAGGCAAGCGAATGCCGCTGCCGCCGCCTACCGGTCCGCGGTTCGTCACGCGGTTGCTGGCGTAGTTGAACAACATCGTCAGCTGCGACAGGCTTTCCTTGTCCTCGATCCCGAGCTGAAGGTTCACGAGGTGATCGGACTGCCCGACCAGCGGTGCGCCATCCTGGAACAGCACATTGGAGGGCAGAAGCTGAACCTGCGTGCCCGACTGGATCGGGCTCGCGATCAGCGAGTTGTCGGCTTTGATCGCCGAATGCGTGTAGGTATAGTTCGCGATCAGCACGAGGCGCCGCGTCGCCAGCCAGTCGGCGTCGAGCCCGTCGAGGTTCACGTATTTCTGGAACTCGCTCTCGCCGCCATACAGCTTGGCCTGTGGTGCGTTGGCGAAACCGGTCTGCAGACGGTCACCGCCCGGGAAGAAGGCGACGGCCTCGATCGGGTTCTCGATCCGCTTGTAGAAGCCCGCCAGGCTGAACTTCTGGTCACGCGCGAAATACCATTCGTAGCGCGCCTCGGCATTATACAGCTGCGAATCCTGCAGGAACGCGTTGCCGATGAACAGGCGATCGGAGTCGAAATCCTGGTACAGCTGCGGCGCGAGTTCGCGGAACTGCGGACGGGCCAGCGTCTTCGAGAAATGCAGACGCGCCTGCATGTCGGGCGCGAAATTATAGGTGACGGTCACCGCCGGCAGGAAGTAATCGTTGCTCAGGCGCGTGCTGCCGCGGTTCGCCGATGCGGTCACGCTCTCCTTCGCGGTCTCGTAGCGGACGCCGACGGTCGCGCGCAGTCCGTCGAGGATCTCGCCCTCGAGCTGACCGTAGACGCCGTGCACCTTGAGCGAGGCATCGTACATTGCCGCGCCCTGATCCGACGAGGTGTTGCGCAGGTAGATGCCGTTGGTCTGGACGATATAGTCGGACAGCAGATAATCGGGACGCAGCTGCGCCACGGCGGGCGACAACGCGGCGTTGTTCGCGCCGGCATATTGGAAGGTATAGCGGCTCGAATCACGCGTCGTGTCGTTATACGCATAGCCCGCGGACAGCGCGAACGGCCGGTCGAACGGCACGTTCCACGTCAGGCTCGCCTGCCCCGACCAGAGCTGCTCGTTCAATTCGCTGAACGCAACCGACGCGCTCTGGAATCCGACGAGGCTATTGACGTAATCCTTGGCGGCCGTGTCGTATTGATAGGTGAACTGGCGCTCGTACGGCGAATTACGCTGGGTCTTGGCGTAGCTGCCGCGGGTATCGAACGCGAAATTGCCGAACTTGAATTCACCCGTCAGCTGCGTGTCGATCAGTTCGCGTTCGAACCAGCTGGTGTTCTGCGTGATAAACGCCGGCACGTCATAGGGGGACGGAATGCCGATATTGGTGGTATTTCCCGCGCTCAGCCGGCTCTGCTTCACGGTGTCGTGGATGTAGAGATTGGTCCAGCGGATCTTGTTCTCGCCAAACTCCGCACCAAAGCCGAGCAGGCCGTTCACGACCGCCCGGTTGTCGGTCAGCACCGTCTGGAAATCGGTCAGCAGGCCGCCATCGATATCGTCGGTCGATTGCTGGTGATTGTCACGCGTGCGCCACGTGTTGCTGATGCCCGCCGCCGCGATCACGCCGACCCGGGTGCTGCCGATATCGGTCGACGTGCCGAAGCTCGCCTCGCCCGACCAGTTGGCCGGAAGCTGGTTGTTGCGCTGGAGCAGAGTGGTTTCGGCGTTGGACATCGACGTGAGGTCGACCGACGTCGGCGACGTGCCGGCCTGGCCAGCCTGCTTGATGAAGCCGGGCACCTTGCGCTCGCCGCTGTCGAAACCAGACCAGTCGTTCTTGCCGCCGTCATAGACATAGCCGAGTTCGCTGGTCGTCACGGTATCCGCACCGAGCGACCCGCCGATCTGGAAGAAACTCTTTTCCGGGACGGCCTTGGTCGTCAGATTGATGACGCCGCCGCCGAATTCACCGGGATAGTTCACCGAATAGCTCTTCTGGACCAGTGCCGAGGCGATGACGTTGGTCGGGAAGATATCGAGCGGGACGACGCGGCGCAGCGGTTCGGGCGACGGCAGCGGCGATCCGTTGAGGAGCGACGACGAATAGCGATCGCCGAGACCGCGGACATAGACGAAGCCGTTGCCGACCACCGACAGGCCCGTGACGCGCTGAAGCGCGCCGGCGATGTCGCCCTCACCGGTCCGCGCGATATCCGCGCTAGACAGCACGCTGACGACTTCGGCAGTCGCGCGTACCACGTTGGGGACGTTGCGGCCGATGACAACGATGTCTTCGCCGCCCGAATTGCCGCCGGGGGTCGAGACGTCGACCTGCTCCTGCTCCTGCGCAGCCTCGGCCGCCGGACTGTTCCTCGCCTCGATAGGCGTTCCGGCCTGAGGCGAAACGACGCTGCCTGCCGGAGCGGATTGCGCCAGCGCATGGGCCGGCACGAGTGTCGTCGTCGCAAGAAGGACGGAGACGAGAACGGATGACTTCATGGCTGCCCCGGCAACAAGAGGAATTCGATTCAATGCGAAGGGGCGCGGAGGGCCCCCGCCCCCCGCGCCGTCTTCATGTCAGCTGGCTCAGCTGGCCGGAAGCGCCGTGCAGGCGCTGCTGGTCGTGCCGAAGTTCGCGCGGTTCGAATTGCACGTCCAACCGCGGTACCAGGTGTCGGTCGAGCCGTTGACCGCGCCGACATAGCTGGTGGCGACCAGGAAGGCGGAGCCCGACGGGTTGAGCGTCGACGCGTTGAACGCCGGCGTGGTCGAAGCGATGCCCGCTGGCAGGAACGTACCGGTCAGGGCCGAACCGACAGCCGCCGCATCGGTGTTGTTGGTGCCGGCGCGGAACAGCGCCTGCTGCTCGGCGGTCGTCACCGTGATGCCGTTGACTGTCGTTTCAGCGTACGGCGTGGTGCAGCTGAACACGACCGAGTTGAACACCGGCGGGCCGTTGTCCTGCAGATCGGCATTGGCCGGACGGATCGTCGTCTTGCCGCCAGCGTCGGCACCGGCGATGACGTTCAGGCAGGCGCCGCTCGGGTTGCTGACGATGCCGTTGACGAACACGGCGTCCGCACCGCCGCGCAGGCGGATCGCCGCGTTGGTCGCGGTCGAGGTCTGGACGAAGGTGAAGTTCGCCAGGTTGTAGCGCTGGCGGGGCAGCGCGTCCTCGTTGTTGTTCGAGTCGATCTCGGTCGAATAATTGTCGCCGGTGGTATTGCTCGGCTTCTGGATCGCCAGAACGAACTGGATAAAGCCCTGCCAGCCAACATCGGTATCCAGGCCGTCGTCATCCGCGCCGGTGATCGCCAGATAGCGCAGGTTGCTGCGCCCGCCGAAGATCTCGATGCCATCGTCCGAGCTGTTGTGGATCTGGATGTGATCCAGGACCGTAGCCGAACCGGTGCCGCCGAGCGTCAGGCCCTGAAGCTCATTGTTGGGGCTGATGACGGTACCCGAATAGCGGATCTGGACGTAGCGGATGGTACCGCTGTTGTCCGTCGGGGTCGCGCCGCCGTAGAGCGCCGTGCTCGTACCCTCGACAACATTCTCACACGCTGCCGACCCGCCGCCGACGGTGGTGTTGCAGTTCGAGATCGGCGCGCGGCCGGCCAGGATGATGCCGCCCCACAGGCCCTGCGATTCGTCGTTCACGCCACCGGTCAGGTTGGCCTGTGCGGTGAAGATGATCGGCTGCGTTTCGGTGCCTTCCGCGATCAGCCGCGAGCCGCGGTTGACGACCATGAAGTCGTTATCCGAGTTGGTCGTGTTCGCGTAGATCAGCGAGCCGGCTGCGATCGTCAGCGTCGTGGGGGTACCGCCCAACGCAGTACCCGCACCACCGACGTCGACACCGACATCGACGCGGCCATTGATCTCATAGGCGACGCCCGAAACCCGTGGCAGGCTGAGCGCCGTGGTGATCGACGACGGCAGACGGCATGAGCGATAGGCGCCGAGGATGCCGACGTCGGTGGTGCCGGTCGGGCACGACGCAGCGGGCGTACCCGGCGTCGGGGTCGGCGTAGGCGAAGGCGTTGGGCTGGGCGTCGGCGTGCCCGGCACGACGATCACGCCCTCGCCTGGCGAACCGACGCTGTCGGCACCGTCGCAAGCGGACAGCGCAAGGCAGGCGGTGCCGGCCAGCAAGACAAGACTCGTGCGCTTGAAGATAGTCATTCGAGAGACTCCCGGTCGGATCGTTGATCTGATGGATCGACTCAGGCTCCCCCCTGCCGACCTCGATTAGCCGACTATGCGGGATGCGTGACGCCTCGATGCGATTTCGGTGACGGTTGCATGACTTATGTGTGACGTATCGATGACACCGCAAATGTCCTGCGCCTTGAAAAGGGCGTGCGCGAACACATCTCTTCCGATCCGGCGCGCGATGATTTAAGGGCGCAGCCAGCGTCACTGCCCACGCATTCCTGCGTGCGGGCGGCCAGACCGATATTACAGGATTATTCTACGACAATGGCCTCTTTCAAGGACCCCAGCTTCCAGGACCGTACGAGCAGCGCAGCCGCCGCCAAGCAGAAGGCGCTGGAAGCCCTGCGCGCCAAGCCACCGATCGACGAAGCCGTCGTTGCCGAGCGTCTCGCCGCGCGCGAAGCCAAGGAACTCGCCGAGCGCGAGAAGCGTGCGGCCAAGCGTGCTGCCGAGGACGAGGCCAAGGCTGCCAAGAAGGCCGAGGCCGAGGCTGCTGCCGCGAAGAAGCGCGAGGCCGAGGCCAAGGTTGAGCTGACCGACGCCGAGAAGAAGGCGATTCGTGACGCGAAGTATGCGGCGCGGAAGAACAAGAAGAAGTGATTTTGGGGCGGTCGGTGGCCGCCCTTCTAGCTGCTGAAACCTTCAGACCTCTGAGCTGACCACCACCCCGGCGAAGGCCGGGGTCTAATTGGCAAGGTCGTAGGAATGAGGCGCATCCCCATGTTACCGACGTCCCCCAATTGGGCCCCGGCCTTCGCCGGGGTGGTGTATGGGGAACGGGTACAGTTCTCCACTTCCTTGTTCTCCCGCGAAGGCGGGAGCCCAGACTGGGCTTCCGCCTTCGCGGGAGAACAATTAAGCGCGGGTAACAGATGTGTTAGCGCGCGCCCTTACTCCGCCTGTTCCCAGCCACCGCCAAGCGCCTTGAACAACGCCACCGTCAGCTGCCGCAATTGCGCATCGCTCGACACCAGCTGTTCGCGCGCGGCCAACACGTCCGTCTCCGCGTCCAGCAGCGTATTCTGCGCGACGAATCCGGTGCGATACTGCGACTCCGCCGCCTTCGCGCTGCTCCGCGCATCGACCACAGCCCGTTGCAAAGCCGCGTTCCGGCGTCGCTCGGCGGCGATCTGTGCGAGCGGATCCTCGACATCGCGCAACGCCTGCAACACGGTCGAACGATAGCGCAGATACGCCTGCTCGCGGTCCTCCTCACGCGACTTCACGGTCGCCTTGCGCCGACCCCAGTCGAGCAACGGGAACTGCGCGGCACCGCTCGCGGTCAACTGGAGGCTGTCGCCCGAGAACAGGTTGCCGAGCGCGGTGGAGATCAGCTGGCCCATGCCGGTAAGGCTGAACTTCGGATACATGTCCGCCACCGCAACGCCGATATCCGCGGTCGAGGCCGCGAGATCGCGTTCGGCCGCGCGGACATCGGGGCGACGCCGTAATAGCTCCGACGGCAAGCCAGCCGGGATCGCTGGCACGCCGAGCGGCGCGACCGAGGGCGCCGCGAGTTCGGTCATCAGCGTCGCGGGTGGTTCACCAAGCAGAATCGCGAGCGCGTGCATGCGGACATCGACATCGGCGCGGACCGGTTCGGCGCGCGCTTCGGTCGAGGTGATCGAGGCACGCTGTCGCGTCACGTCAATCGGCGGGACGAGGCCCACCTTGGCGATGTTGCCGGCAATGGTCAGAGCACGGCGCTGGTTGGCGATCTCGCCCTCGATCGTCGCGATCTGCGCCTGGTCGAGCCGGAGCGCAAAATAGGCCTGCGCCACCTCGGCGGCGAGCGTCACAGCGGCGTCACGCTTGGACCAGACCGCCGCTTCGGTACGAGCACGCGCCCCTTCGGTGCTGCGCCGGACGCCACCGAACAGGTCGAGCTCCCAGCTCGCGTCGAAGCCGACCGAGTACGTCGTGATCCCGCTGCCAGGCAAAGCGATGCCGCCGGTCGAGCCGGTGCCGCCCGCCCCCGTGCCGCCGCCGAACGCACGCGCGATCGATGAGAGGCCGGCGTTCCTGCTGAACTCGACATGGCTCGGGCTGGCGCTGGCGTTGACGCTCGGCAGGCCTTGCGAGCGCGCGACGATTTCCTGCAACCGAGCCTGCCGCACGCGCGAGGCGGCGATGGCGACGTCGGGATTGCCCTTCAGCGCGCGCTCGACGAGCCCGTCGAGTTGCGGATCGCCGAACGCCGACCACCAGCGCGCCGGATCAACGGTCGCACCTACTGTGGCCTGCGGACCGACGAACGACGGCGGCACCGCCATCTCCGGCGGTGTGTAATTCGGGCCGACGGTGCACCCCGCGAGCAGGGCCGCAACCGCAACCACCATGAACCGCGCACGCATCAATGCATCCCTCCCGAGGGCGCGCCGCCGGTCTTGCCGGAGCGCATGAATAGAACCAGTGGCGCGACGCACAGCACGACCACCATCATCGCGCGGAACACGTCGAGAAACGCGAGCATCGTCGCCTGCCGCTGCATCTGGCTGTAGAGCACCGCGAGCGGCGTGGTGGTCGGATCGCCCTGCCCCGCAAACGCGTCCGCCGCCTTCTGCATCCAGTCGTTGTAGTTCGGATCGAGCGGGTTGAGCGTCTGCGTGAGTTCCGACTGGTGCCGCTGCAGTCCGCCCGCAAGCTGCGTCTGCGCAAAGCAGATGCCGATCGTGCCGCCGAGATTGCGCGAGACGTTGAGCAGGCTCGACGCCTGTGCGGTCTGCGTCTGCTTCAGCCCGACATAGGCGATCGCGTTGATCGGCACGAACAGGAACGGCAGCGCCATCGCCTGGAACAGCCGCGCGAACGCCGCATCGGAGAACGCGATGTCCGCGGTCAGGTGGCTCATGTTCCACAACGCGAACGCCTGCACCAGCAACGCCGGGAACAGGAGGAGGCGCACGTCGATAAGACCGCTCAGCCGCCCGGCGAACGGCACCATGACGAGCGTCGCGAGACCGCCGGCGGTCAGCGCGAGGCCGGCATCCAGCGAGCTGTAACCGAGCACCTGTTGCAGCATCTGCGGGATGAGCTGCGTCGTGCCGAACAGGATCATGCCGGTGACGCCCATGATGCCGATCGTCAGCGCGAAGTTGCGGTTCTTCATCAGCTTCAGGTCGATCACCGGGTCCTTGTGGTTCAGCTCCCAGATGACGAGGCTGACCAGCGACACCGCGGCAATGATGGCCGACATGACGATGAAGCCGCTCGCGAACCAGTCTTCGCGCTCCCCGCGATCGAAGGTGAGTTCGAGGAAGCCGAGCCCCAGCGCGACCAGCGCGACGCCGACGTAATCGATCGTCAGGCCGTTCTTGAACCGCTCGTCACGGTCCTTCTTCACCTGCGGCGGTTCATCGACGAACGTCTCGACCAGGAACCACGCACCGATGCCGACGGGGACGTTGATCAGGAACACCCAGTGCCAGCTCGAATATTCGACGATGTAGCCGCCGAGCGTGGGCCCCAGCACGGGGCCCACGACGACGACGATCGCGAAGGCGGCGAACGCCATCCCGCGTTGCTTGGGCGGGAAGGTATCGGCGAGGATCGACTGTTCGACCGGCGCCAATCCGCCGCCGCCGATGCCTTGCAGCACGCGCGCGACGACCAGTGTACCGATGTTTGGCGCGAGGCCGCAGAGCAGCGACGCGAGCGTGAACAGCGCGATCGAAAGAAGGAAATAGCGCTTCCGGCCGATCGCGTCCGACAGCCAGCCGGAGATCGGGATGACGATCGCGTTGGCGACGAGGTAGCTGGTCAGCACCCAGGTCGCCTGATCGGTGGTGATCGACAGCCCGCCCGAGATGTGATCGAGCGCGACGTTGGCGATCGAGGTGTCGAGCACCTCCATGAAAGTCGGGATCGAGATGATCGCGACGATCAGCCACGGGCTGTACTTGCCCGCCGCCGACCGGCTCGGCGACCAGGTATGGCCGCCGCCCGCGTCGACCTTGGCCCCAGCCTTGGAGGGAGCCTTTGCCACCTCAGCGAACCTTGACCGTCGGCACCACCGACATGCCCGGGCCGATCGGATACCGCTTCGGATCGGGACCGTTCTTCGCGTCGAACACGATCCGCACCGGAACGCGCTGGACGACCTTCACATAGTTGCCGGTGGCGTTTTGTGGAGGCAGCAGCGCGAACGCCTGGCCGGCACCGCGCTGGATCGAGTCGACATGCCCCTTGAAGTCGACGCCGGGATAGGCGTCGACATGGATGTCGACGGGCTGGCCGATCTTCATCAGCGTGAGCTGCGTTTCCTTGAAATTGGCCGTCACCCACATCGTGTCGGGAACGATCGCCATCAACTGCGTACCGGGCGCGACATAGGAACCGACATTGACCGAGCGGTTGACGACCTGCCCTGCGACCGGCGCGGTCAGGCGGAGATCGCCGATCGTGACGTTCGCCTGCTCGACCTGCGCGCGGCGGGCGTCGATCACCGACTTCGCCGCGCCGACCTGCTTGCGGGCGACGCTGATCTGGGCGGTCGCGGTGTCGATCTGCTCGCGGGCGGCGGCGGCATCGGCGGCGGTCTGTCGGGCGGTGGCTCGCGCCTGATCGAGCTGCTGCCCGGCGACTGCGCTCGGATCGAGCCGAAGCAGCGCCTCGTAGCGTGCGAGATCTTGCTGTGCCTTGACCGCGGCCGCCATCGGCACGCGCGCCTGGGCCGCGGCCTGCTGGCGCTGGGCCTCGGCGGCGGTGACCTGCGCTTGCGCCTGGGCGAACTGCGCGCGCGCCTGCGACTCGTTCGCCTGCGCCTCGGCAACCTGCGCATCGCGGCCGGATGCCTTGATGACGGCGAGCAGGCGCCCCGCCTCGACGTGGCGATTGTCGATGTCGGCGACCTGCACCAGGGTACCCGCGACCTGTGGCGCAAGACGGACGATATGCGTGTCGACGAACGCGTCGTCCGTGGACTCGAACTGGCGCGCGTGGAGCCAGTAGAGCACGCCGCCGATGATCAGCCCGCCGACGACGATGACGAGGATGATCCAGAACAGCGGTTTCTTGAACACCGACGGCTTCTTGTCGTCGTCGGACTCGTCCTGCTGCTCGGTATCGGACTGTTGGTCCTCGCCGGTCGGATCGCCCTTGCGATCCTCGTCGTCATGGTCGGTGTCGGAATGGTTCGTCTGGTCGGTCATGCCTGGCCCTGTTCTTCAGCACGCATCGAATCGAGAATGGCGTCGATATTGGCGTCGATCCGCGCCTTGATATCGTGAATGTCGTCGGCCCCGAGCGCATCGCGCCCGAGCAGTTTGAGGAAGGTGGCGCGGCTCGATCGCAGCGCGAGTACCTGACCCATCAACGTGATCGTCGTGATCCGAGCGACGCGCGCGCTGGTACAGCCGGTCGCGGTGGCGACGAGATGAGCAAGCGTCTCGATCATCTGCCCCATCACACCGCCATAGATCCGCTCGAACCCCGCACCAGGTTTCATCTGCTCGCGCAGGATGAACAGCGTCCAGTCGGCGTTCTCGTCGCTCGCCATCTTATCCGCGAGCCGCGCGAATATCCGGTGGATACGGGTGCGTGCTGCGGCGGCGTCCTCGACGACCCCGACGGGTACGTCGAACGGCTCGATCATCATCGCGGACATGCGCTCGGCGATCCGATCCGCCGCGGCGAGGTACAGCCCGTCCTTACCGCCGTAATGATAGGTGATCGACGACATCGCCGTGCCCGCCGCCGCCGCGATCGCGCGCGTGCTTGCCCCCTCCAGCCCCTTGCTGCCGAATTCGCTGATCGCGATGTCTAGGAGTCGGGACTGGACCACGCGGGGCGTTTAGTTCGATCGAACGAACCAGCCTAATGAAGAAGATGTCATGTTGCGCGGACTACTGATCTTCGCCGCACGCCGCGCCAGGAAAACCACCCCGTCATCCTGACGAAAGTCAGGATCCAGTGCCAAGGAGGATTGCGCTTGATTACCCTGGATCCTGACTTTCGTCAGGATGACGGAATTTTTGGGGACGAAGCCTGCCGTAAGATCACGCTACACCGGCCGACGCCAGAAACAGCAACGCCGGCCCCTTCGTGCGAAGAAACCGGCGTAAATCTGGTGGGCGCGGCTGGGATTGAACCAGCGACCCCACCCGTGTGAAGGGTGTGCTCTACCACTGAGCTACGCGCCCGAAACTCGTTCGGAAGCGGGCCTTTAGGCAGGCCGCGCCTGCCTGTCCAGCCCTATCGACCCCGGTCCTAGTTGACCGCGTCCTTCAGGCCCTTGCCGGCCTTGAACTTCGGCTGGGTCGACGCCTTGATCGTCATCGGTTCACCGGTACGGGGATTGCGGCCGGTCGACGCCTTGCGCTTCGAGATCGAGAACGTGCCGAAGCCGACCAGGCGAACCTCGTCGCCCTTCTTGAGCGAGGCCTCGATCGCGTCGAACACCGCCTCGACAGCCTTGACCGCGTCGGCCTTCACGAGCCCGGACGTGTCGGCAACCGTCGCGATCAGTTCCTGCTTGTTCATATAGTCCCCCGGAATGTCTCAATTCGGCCGCGAATGAATCACGGTCGCAGTCAGCGCGCAATAATGCGGCGGCCCCGTCTGCTGTCAAACGAAACCGCCGCGTCATCGCTTACAATCCAAACATGGATCAGTGGTGAAGGCCACCCCCGACCGGTGCGATCGGTGCCGGCGGCAAGGCCGCCAGTTCGTCGGCATCGGTCCACTCGATCGCTTCGAGCGGTTCTGTCAACGCCAGGCGAAGCACCTCGTCGACATGCTTGACGGGAATGATCTTGAGCCCCGCCTTGATGTTCGCCGGTATCTCCACGAGGTCCTTTTCGTTCTCGGCCGGGATCAGCACCGTCTCGATACCGCCGCGAAGAGCAGCCAGCAGCTTCTCCTTGAGGCCACCGATCGGCAGCACGCGACCACGCAGCGTGACCTCGCCGGTCATCGCCACTTCGCGCCGCACGGGGATACCCGTCATCGTCGAGACGATCGACGTCACGATCCCGACGCCCGCCGAAGGACCGTCCTTGGGCGTCGCACCCTCGGGAAGATGGATGTGGATGTCCTTGCGGTTGAACAGCGACGGCTTGATGCCGTAGCTGGGCGCGCGAGCCTTCACATAGCTGAACGCGGTCTCGATCGACTCCTTCATCACGTCGCCGAGCGTACCCGTGAGCTTGGCAGCACCCTTGCCGGACACCGTGACGCTCTCGATCGTCAGCAGCTCGCCACCGACTTCGGTCCAGGCCAGACCCGTCACCGCACCGATCTGATGCTCGGTCTCGCTGAGCCCGTGGCGATACTTTTGCACACCGGCATACTCGCCGATGTTCTCGGGCGTGATCGTGACGCTGGTGGTCTTGTTCTCAAGGATCTGGCGCAGCGCCTTGCGGCACAGCTTGGCGATCTCGCGCTCCAGCGTACGCACGCCGGCCTCACGCGTGTACTGTTGGATGAGCGTACGAAGCCCCTCCTGCGTCAGCGTGAACTCACCCGGCTTCAGGCCATGCGCCTCGATCTGCTTCTCGACCAGATGGCGTTCGGCGATCTCGACCTTCTCGTCCTCGGTATAGCCCTCCAGACGGATGATCTCCATGCGATCGAGCAGCGCCTGCGGCAGGTTCAGCGTGTTGGCCGTGCAGACGAACATCACGTCCGAAAGGTCGATATCGACCTCCAGATAATGATCCTGGAACTTGCCGTTCTGCTCAGGGTCAAGGACCTCCAGCAACGCCGACGCAGGATCACCACGGAAATCCTGACCGAGCTTGTCGATCTCGTCGAGCAGGAACAGCGGGTTCGAGGTGCCGGCCTTTTTCAGGTTCGTCACGATCTTGCCCGGCAACGAGCCGATATACGTCCGACGATGGCCGCGAATCTCGGCTTCGTCACGCACGCCGCCGAGCGACTGACGGATGAACTCGCGTCCGGTTGCCTTGGCGATCGACTTGCCGAGCGAGGTCTTGCCGACGCCGGGAGGGCCGACGAGGCACAAGATCGGCCCCTTCAGCTTGTTGGTGCGAGCCTGCACCGCGAGATACTCGACGATCCGGTCCTTGACCTTCTCGAGCGCGTAATGATCCTCGTCCAGCGTCACCTGCGCGGCGGCGATGTCCTTCTTGATCTTCGACTTCTTGCCCCATGGCAGGCCGAGCAGCACGTCGAGATAGTTGCGCACGACGGTCGCCTCGGCGCTCATCGGTGCCATCGTCTTCAGCTTCTTCAGCTCGCCCGTCGCCTTCGAACGCGCTTCCTTGCTCATCTTGAGCGTTGCGATCTTCTGCGTCAGCTCGGCGATCTCGTCGCCTTCGCCCTCGCCGTCCTCGTTGCCGAGTTCGCGCTGGATCGCCTTCAACTGCTCGTTGAGGTAATATTCGCGCTGCGTCTTTTCCATCTGGCGCTTGACGCGGCTCTTGATCTTCTTCTCGACCTGCAGGACGCCCAGCTCGCCCTCCATCGCGACCATCGCCATTTCGAGGCGCTTGGACGGGTTGGTCTCGACCAGCATCGCCTGCTTCTCGGCGACCTTGATCGCGATGTTGGCGACGACCGCGTCGGACAGCTTCGACGCGTCCTCGATCTCCGACATCTGGACCGCGGTCTCGGAGGCGAGCTTGCGGTTGAGCTTGGCGTAATTCTCGAACTGGTCGACCACCGAGCGCATCAGCGCAGTAACCTCGGCGCCTTCGACTTCGGCATCGGAAACTGGTTCTACGGTAGCGGTCAGGAAGTCGCCGCTCTCGTCCAGCGTCTCCAGCGTCGCGCGCTGCTTGCCTTCGACGAGCACGCGGACGGTGCCATCGGGGAGCTTCAACAGTTGCAAGACGGTCGCGGTGACGCCCATCGAATACAGGGCGTCGCGCGAGGGATCGTCCTCGGCCGGGTCGACCTGCGCGACGAGATAGATCTCCTTGTCCGCCGCCATCGCCGCTTCGAGCGCGGCAACGGATTTATCGCGGCCGACGAACAGCGGCACGATCATGTGCGGGAACACGACGATGTCGCGAAGAGGAAGGACGGGGTACTGGGTCATGAACGCTCCGGTGGGTGCCTGCATGGGGGGCAATCTCTTACCCTATATGGTGAGGATGAACCGTCCATCAATTGGTTGGTGGTGGATCGGTATGTGGAAGGGTCGGATCGGCCGCGCTCACCTCCGTCACCCCGGACGTGTTCCGGGGTCCACCGTTCCGCGAACTCACGTCTATCGAGTGTGCGGAACGGTGGATGCCGGGACGAGCCCGGCATGACGGAGGGGCTTGTATCGCTCCGACCTCCGCGCGAGAACGCCGCCCATGATCTCGCGCCTCCTCCTCGCCGCCAGCGCCACCGCGCTTCTCGCCGCCGCCCCGCTTCCAAAGAAGGGCGAGCCCGCAATTACCGCTCAGACGCAGCGCTCCGGCGGGGTGCTGACGCCGGAGCAGACCGCGCTCCGCTTCGACAGCGCCGATCTCGCAATCGAGGTCCTGCCCGACACGGAGAGCCTGAACGGGGTGGCCACCTTGGTCTTCACCGCGAAGGCGCCACTCACCCGCCTGCCGATCGACCTCGACCGTAATCTGCCGGTCACCGCGATCGCGATCGACGGCGTTGCGCTCGCGCCCTCGGCGTGGAGCAATCCCGAGGGACGGCTCACGATCACGCTACCCAAGCCCGTCGCAGCAGGCGGCAAGGTCACCGCGAAGATCACCTATGGCGGCACGCCACACGTCGCGGTGAAGGCGCCGTGGGACGACGGGATGGTCTGGTCGAAGACGCCCGATGGCCGAACCTGGTTCGCGACCACTGCGGAGGGCTATGGCTGCGACCTGTTCTGGCCGTGCCTCGATTTCCCGACCGGCGAGCCAGCGCTGGTCACGCTGCACATCACCGTGCCGAAGGGGCTGAAGGCGCCTTCGAACGGCGTGCTGCTCGGCGTCGATACGCTGGCGGATGGCCGAACGACGTGGAACTGGCGCGCCAAGCATCCCAACACCTATGGCATCGCGCTCAACGTCGGGCCGTACGAGGAGATCAGCGGCGCGTACAAGAGCCGCTTCGGCAACAGCATTCCGATGCATTACTGGTATCTGCCGGGCGAAAAGGCGCAGGCGGAGAAGCTCTTTGCCGAATTCGCGCCGACGCTCGATTTCTTCGAGAGCATGATCGGCCCCTATCCGTTCGGCGACGAGAAGCTCGGCGTGGTCGAGACGCCGCACAAGGGCATGGAGCACCAGACGATCAACGCGTACGGCAACGACTATGCCAAGGCGCCGGAAGGGTTCGACTGGCTGTTCCAGCACGAGTTCGCGCATGAGTGGTTCGGCAACCAGCTGACCGCCGCCAATTGGGACGATTACTGGCTGCACGAGGGCTATGGTACGTACATGCAGCCGCTCTACGGCCAATGGCGCGAGGGGCGTGCGCGCTATGCGGCGATGATGCAGGGTGAGCGGACCTCGATCATGAACCTGAAGCCGATCACGCAGCAGCGCGTCACCACCGAAGAGGAGGTGTACGAGCTCGACAAGGGCGGCGCCGGGCAGGACATTTATTACAAAGGCTCCTGGATGCTCCACACGCTGCGTGGGTTGATCGGCGACAAGGCGTTCTTCGACGTCACGCGGCTGGCGGTGTATGGGCGCGCGGATCCGAAGCCAGGAAATTTTACGCCTCGGTTTGGGTCGACGATGGAGTATGAGGCGCTCGTCCGGCAGGTGACGGGGAAGGATTATAAATGGTTCTTCGACGTGTATCTTCGTCAGGCGGCTCTGCCCGAACTGGTCGAGACGCGGACGGGGAATACGCTGTCGCTGGCGTGGAAAGTGCCGGGTAGTGGCCCCTTCCCGCTGCCGGTTCAGGTGCAGATCGATGGTAAGACGCGGACTTTGCCGATGACCGGGGGGAAGGCGAGCGTGTCCGTCCCGGCCGGCGCGCATGTCGTGATCGACCCCGATGCGCTGGTCCTGCGGCGTAGTGTCGCGCTGGAAGACGTGGCGGCCTGGAAAGCCGCGCAAGCTGCGAAGGTGAAAGCGCAATGACCTCTCCGCCGTTCCCCCGCGAACGCGGAGACCCAGGGTCTCAAGAGACGACGCCTGAGGCTCCTGGCCCCCTGCGTTCGCAGGGGAACGTCTGGGGATCGCGCGCGGCGGAGATGGCGGCGATCTTTGCGGTCGGGGACGGCCTGATCGGCCTGCTTCAGCCGCGTCGACACGTCGATCTCTGGAAGGACGACGCGCTTGGTACGGAGAAGCTGGTGAAACCGTTCGTCGACCGCCCCGGCCGCAGACGCCTTTATGCGGTCGTGCAGATCGCCGCCGGCCTAGCCTTGGCGGCACGCCAGAGACGATGAAGGCCGCGGGCTGGCTCCTGCTGACGCTGGCACTCGCCGGGTGCGGTTCGGGTCCGGACACCGGCGCGACCGACCAGATCGCGCGGGGCGAGCGCGTGTTCCGACGCTGCACCGCGTGCCACACGATCGGGCAATATGGGGGCGATACGGATGGTCCCAATCTCTACGGCGTGATGGGCAACCCGATTGGCGAGCGCCGCCCGCGCTTCTCGTACACCGCCGGACTGAAGGCGCTCGGCGGCAAATGGGACGCCAAGCGGATGGACGTCTGGCTCACCAACCCGCGGCGGATGGTGCCCGGCACGACGATGGCGTTCGCAGGCCTCCCCGACCCGAAGGACCGCGCCGACGTCATCGAATACCTGTCGACGCAAGGTCCCTGAGCTTAGGGCACCACCGTCGTGAACAGATAGGCCGCGAAGATCACGAGGTGGACGACGCCCTGCAACACCGTCGTCCGCCCGGTACCGAGCGACAGCGTCGCGACGAACAGCGACAGCGCGAGCAGCGTCATGCTCTTCGCATCGATGCCGAGCGCGATCGGCAGGTCGAGCACGAGCGACACGATCGCAACGCTCGGGATCGTCAGACCGATCGTCGCGAGTGCGGAGCCGAGCGCGAGGTTGAGGCTGGTCTGCAACCGGTTGCGGCGTGCGGACTTGTAGGCGGCCAGGCTTTCCGGCGCGAGCACCAACGCGGCGATAATTACGCCGACCACGGTCAGCGGCAGCCCGGCGCCGATGACTGCGGCTTCGATCGTCGGCGACAGCGTCTTGGCGAGCAACACCACCGAGACGAGTGCCACCAGCAACGCCGCGAAGGCGATCCCGGTCGCGCGCCCTGATGGCGGGGCGGCGTGATCGTCCTTGTCGTCGGTCGAGGGCAGGAAATAATCGCGGTGGCGGACCGTCTGGACCAGGACGAACGTGCCGTAGAGGACCAGCGACACGATCGCGACGAACATCAACTGCGACGATGCGTAGGTCGGTCCCGCCGTCGACGAGGTGTAGTTCGGCAGGATCAGCGACAGCACCGCCATTGCTGCGAGCACGCCAAGCGCCGCAGTCATGCCCTTCAACGTGAACCGCTGCTCGTGATGCCGGACCGCGCCCGCCAGCAGGCAGATGCCGATAATGAAGTTGAGGATGATCATGATCGCCGCGAACACCGTGTCGCGCGCGAGCGTGGTCGCGTCGCCCGCATCGGCCAGCATCAGCGAAACGATCAGCGACACCTCAATCACCGTAACGGCAATCGCGAGGACGAGCGTGCCGAACGGCTCGCCGACCTTGTGCGCGATGACCTCGGCGTGATGCACCGCTGCAAGCACGCTGCCTATCAGGACGATTACGGCGGCGGCGGTGCCGAGCGCCCCCATCTTTGCAAGGCCGACAAGCACGGCGATGAGGCCTAGTCCCGGTGCGATCAGCGTCCAGATTGGCAGCGCCAAGCGGTCCGGCATCGTCTCCGCCCCATGTTCATTCGGCACGTGTTTATTCGGTCGGTCGGCGACTTCGATCGTCATGCATGTTCCCGCTTGCTACTTGGACAACGAATGCGCGAGGGCCGATAAGGGTCCGGGTCGACGCGATTGCCCCTCGATGATGATCGGCTAGTGTGCACGGATGTTGCCTGCCGATCTTCGCCGAACGCTCGTTATGACGACGGAGGTGCTGCGCGATGCCCTCGATCCCTGGTGGGTGATCTCCAGCGCCGCAGTGGCGTTGCACGGCGTCTCGCCGATCAACGTGGGCGACGTCGACGTGTCGCTGAGCGTACGGGATGCACGGAAGATTATGGAGGCGCTGGGCGTCGATCCGGTCGCAGGTGGCGCAAGCCCGTTGTTCCGGTCCGCAGTGTTCGGACGATGGACCGAGCCGCCGGAACCCGGGCCGAACGCAGGCGGATAGTCAATCGCCTCGTGGCATAGCGGCACGCATTCCCACGGCGACGGGCGCGGTTACCACACGCAGATCAACGCGCGTGTCGATAGCATTGCCGCCGGCCCTTCATCCTATAGAACGTTGCACAAGTGCTCGCGGTACTGTGGGCGGTCCACCATCAGAAAATACGCAACCAACCACAAAGGCCGAGAGGATGTCGATCCCCGAAACCTGGATCATACGCCTGCGCCCGCATGGCAGATGCCGGTTCAATCACCGGCACCAGACGGTCCATCCAAATCGAGGCATAAACCGCTTTACTCGAGCAATACACCGGGTAGGTTGACGACAAATCGGAAGGGTCTCCATGCTCGATCTCGAGAACGTCACGCAAATTTATGCCAACGGGACACGCGCGCTCGACGCCGTCACGCTGCACGTACCCAACGGAATGTTCGGGCTCCTTGGTCCCAATGGCGCGGGCAAGTCGACGCTGATGCGCACAGTCGCCACGTTGCAGACGCCGACGTCGGGCTCGATCCGGTTCGGGGAGATCGACGTGATCGCGAATCCCGAAGCGCTCCGCGAACGGCTTGGCTATCTCCCGCAGGATTTCGGTGTGTACCCGCGGGTATCGGCCTACGACATGCTGGATCACATGGCCGTGCTGAAAGGCGTGGCATCCGCGAAGGAGCGCAAGGACACCGTCGAGACGCTCCTCAACCAGACCAATCTCTGGTCGGTCCGCAAAAAGGCGATCGCCGGTTTCTCGGGCGGAATGCGGCAACGTTTCGGCATCGCGCAAGCGCTGATCGGCAATCCCGAACTCATCATCGTCGATGAACCGACCGCCGGACTCGACCCCGAAGAGCGCAACCGCTTCCTGAACCTTCTGGCCGAGATCGGCGAGAACGTCGTCGTCATCCTGTCGACGCATATCGTCGAGGACGTAGCCGATCTGTGCCCGCGCATGGCGGTGTTGGCAGCGGGCCGTATCCAGCTCGAAGGCGCGCCGCTCGAACTGATCGCACGCACGCGCGGTGCAGTGTGGGCCAAGACGATCGGGCGCGACGAACTCGACGAATGCCGGCTGCGCTACGAAGTGATCTCGACACGGCTGTTCGCGGGTCGCACGATCATCCACATCCTGTCGAACGACGATCCAGGCGAAGGCTTCACGGCGGCAGCAGGCGGTCTGGAGGACGTGTATTTCTCCACGCTGGCGCGATCGCGACGCGTGCTGGTCGACGAACCCGCCACCTCCGCTGCAGCAGTCTGAGCGCGATGTTCGCCCAGATCGCGCGCTTCGAACTCCGCTATCAGTTACGCAATCCGGTCTTCTGGGTGGTAGCGATCCTGTTCTTCCTGCTGACGTTCGGGTCGATGACCGTCGAACAGATCCAGATCGGCAGCGGCGCCAACATCCACAAGAATGCCCCCGTCGCGATCGCGCAGGTGCATCTGATCATGTCGCTGTTCTTCATGTTCGTGACGACCGCGTTCGTCGCGAACGTCATCGTGCGCGACGACGAGAGCGGGTTCGGGCCGATGGTACGCTCGACGCGCGTCGGCAAGTTCGATTATCTGATCGCCCGCTTCCTCGGCGCATTCGCCGCGGCGGCGCTTGCCTTCGCGGCAATTCCGCTGGCGATCTGGCTGGGATCGCTGATGCCTTGGATCGATGCCGAAACGCTCGGACCGAACCGGTTGCGCGATTATGCCTACGCCTATTTCCTGCTGGCGTTGCCCAACGTCTTCCTGACGTCGGCGATCTTCTTCGCGGTCGCCACCGCGACGCGCTCGATGATGTACAGCTATCTCGGCGTCGTCGTGTTCCTGGTGTTGTATCTCGCGATCAACGGCATTCTTCGAACGAAGCCCGAATGGCGTGCGGTGGGTGCCTATGTCGAGCTTTTCGGACTGGGTGCGCTCGGAACGACCACGCGCTACTGGACCGCCAGCCAGGCCAATGCCGGCCTGCCGCCGTTTACCGGCACGTTGCTCGCCAATCGCGCAATCGCCCTTACCCTCGGACTGATAGCGGTCGGCATCGCCTATGCCCGGTTCAGCTTCGCCGAACGCGGGATGTCGAAGCGCAAACTGAAGAAACAGCGCAGGAGCGACGAGAAGCTTGCCGCAACGCCACCCCAGACGGTCGAACGCCTGCCTCCGGCACGTCCGCAAGCCGCTGGCTGGACACGGCTGGCGTCGCGTTGCCGGTTCGAGATGGCGCTCGTGTTCCGCAGTCCTGCGTTCCTCGTGCTGCTGATCATCGGGTTGTTCAACACGTTGGCCGGGATGTTATTCGCCAACGAGATGTTCGGCGCACCGATCCGGCAACTGACGTTCGCGGTGATCGGCACGCTGCAAGGCAGTTTCAGCATCATCCCGCTGATCATCGCGATCTATTATGCGGGGGAGCTCGTATGGCGCGACCGCGAGCGCGGGATGCACGAGATCATCGACGCAACCTCGCTGCCCAACTGGGCGTACCTCGTGCCCAAGGTGCTGGCGGTAACGCTGGTGCTGTTCGCGACGCTGGTCATATCGGTGATCACTGCCTGCATGATCCAGCTCGCACGCGGCCAGACCGATTTGGCGCTTGGCCATTACCTGCTCTGGTATCTGCTGCCGATGACTGCGGACAGCCTGCTGATCGCCATCCTCGCGGTGTTTGTGCAGGCGATCAGCCCAAACAAATATGTCGGTTGGGCAGTGATGGTCGTCTATCTGGTGGGCACGATCACGCTCACCAATATCGGGTTCGAACACCCGCTTTATCAATATGGCAGCACGGGTAACACCCAGCTGTCCGACATGAACGGCGATCAGATCGGCGGCCCGGCGGGCTGGTGGTTGCGGCTCTATTGGGGCGGCGTCGCGGTCGCGCTCGGCGTGTTCGCGCATCTGCTGTGGCGGCGCGGGACTGAGACGCGACTCAAGGTTCGACTGGCACAGATGCCGCGCCGCCTGATCGGCGTACCGGGCGCGATCCTTACTGGTGCCTTGTACGTAACCGCCGCGACCGGTGCATTCCTGTACCACGATATGGACGTCGTGAACGTCTATCGCACCAAACAGGACGGTGAGGCGCGGCTGGCGGCGTACGAGAAGAAATATCTCAAATATGCGGCGCTGAAACAGCCTTCGATCACCGACATGCAACTCGCCATCGCGCTCGATCCCGATCAGCGACGCATGGAGGCGAATGGCACCTATGCCTTCGTCAACGACACCGGTGCGCCGCTACGCGACCTCCATGTCCGGCTGATGGACGATCTGACGCACATTCGTGCCATCACGATCCCCGGCGCACGGCTGGTGATGGACGATACCGACCTGCATTACCGCATCTACCGGTTCACGACCCCGATGGCAGTCGGCGCCAAGGGTAGTCTCGCCTTCCGATCACAACGATGGCAGCGTGGCCTCGTCGCCAACAACGACGATACGCGACTGGTCGGCAACGGTACTTTCCTGAACAACGGCGAGTTCGCGCCGCAACTCGGCATGGACCGCAACGGCCTGCTGCAGGACCGTGCCAAGCGACGCAAATACGGCCTTTCCCCCGAACTGCGTCCGGCCAAGCTCGAGGACCGATCGGCGCAGGACCGCAACCTGATCGTCAACGCACCCTGGGTGAATTCGGACATCACCGTCTCGACGATCGCGGGCCAGGTACCGATCGCCCCCGGACGCAAGGTCAGCGATACTGTCGCGGGCGGTCGCCGCACCGCGCGCTTCGTCTCCAGCGCGCCGATCCTCGCGTTCTTCTCGGTTCAGTCCGCGGCCTACGCACAGAAGTCGAAACTCGTCGACGGCGTCGCACTCACCGTGTTCTACGATCCGCAACACGCGTTCAACGTCGATCGGATGCTGGACGCGATGCAGACGTCGTTGCGCTATTACCGCAGCAACTTCGGACCCTATCAGTTCGATTATGCGCGGATCATCGAGTTTCCGGGCTATCAGAGCTTTGCGCAGGCCTTTGCCGGCACGATCCCTTATTCGGAGCGCATCGGCTTCATCGCCGACACGCGAAACCCCGAGAAGATCGACTATGTCAGCTATGTCACCGCGCATGAGCTGGGCCATCAATATTGGGGACACCAGCTGGTCAGCGCCGACATGCAGGGCGGATCGATGCTGGTCGAGACCATGGCGCAATACTCCGCGCTAATGGTCATGAAGCATGTGTACGGCGAGGATAAAATCCGGCGCTTTCTGAAATACGAACTCGATACCTATCTTCGCTCACGCGGCGGCGAAGTCGTGGAGGAGGTTCCGCTCGATCGCGTCGAGAACCAGGGCTATATCCACTACCGCAAGGGCTCGGTCGTGATGTACCTGCTGCAGGATCGGCTGGGAGAGGCGCGCGTCAACGCGATGTTGCGCGACCTCCTGAACCGCTACCGGTTCAAGGGCCGCCCCTACCCTCGCTCGACTGAACTGGTCGACGGCTTCCTGTCTCTGGCGCGAACACCGGCAGAGCGCGAACTCGTCCTCGATCTACTCGACCGCATTACCGTGTACGACCTCAAGGCGACATCCGCCACGACACGCAAGCTGGCCGGCGGGAATTTCGAAACAACGCTCATCGTGGAGGCGAGCAAGGTTTATGCGAACGGCGCCGGCGTGGAGAAATCCGCACGCTTGAACGACGACATCGACATCGGTGTCTTCGATCAGCGTCCCGGCCTCGGCAGTTTTGCTGCGAAGGATGTCATCCTGAAGAAACGCCGTCCGATAAAGTCGGGGGTGCAAAGCGTGCGCATAGTTACGAAACGGCGTCCTGCCTTTGCAGGGATCGATCCCTATACCCTCTATGTCGACCGCAACAGCGATGACAATATAGTCGCAGTCGTCGCCCGATGATCACGAACTCGTCCACCAAGGAAAAGCGGATTAGCGCCTTTATTCTGCCCGGGGCAGCAGCAGCCCTCGCGATCTGATCGAGGCAGGGCCATTCGCTCGGGCAGGATTGCAGCCTCGCGGCGATCTGGGTCGGGGTCGATGTCCTTGGTTAGCAACGCAAGAACCCGCCATCGCGACACGTCGGCGGATGATCCGCTTCCAGGCATCGACGCTTCCGGCCGTGACGTTCCGTCTTAATCTACCTGCCCGGCCGAGATGCTGTCTGGGTTCCATCGGCCCTTGTGCCCCTGCTCGGACGTAAAAAGGCCGCGCCCACCAAATGGCGGACGCGGCCTCTTAACCGACGGTCGCGGCGGCTATCTTAGTAGCGGTAATGGTCCGGCTTGAACGGGCCTTCGACCGGCACGCCGATATAGCCGGCCTGCTTGTCCGAAAGCTTCGACAGCTTCACGCCGAGCTTTTCGAGGTGGAGCATCGCGACCTTCTCGTCGAGGTGCTTGGGCAGGACGTAGACTTCGTTCTTGTAGTTCTCACCCTTGGTCCAGAGCTCGATCTGCGCGAGCGTCTGGTTGGTGAGCGAGGCCGACATCACGAACGACGGGTGGCCGGTGGCGCAACCGAGGTTCACCAGGCGACCCTTCGCCAGGATGATGATCTGCTTGCCGTCCGGGAACTTCACGAGGTCGGTGCCGGGCTTCACTTCGGTCCACTCGTAGTTCGACAGCGCGGCGATCTGGATCTCCGAGTCGAAGTGGCCGATGTTGCAGACGATCGACATCGGCTTCATCGCCTTCATGTGATCGGCGGTGATGACGTCGGCGTTGCCGGTCGCGGTCACGAAGATGTCGGCGCGGGTCACGGCCTCTTCCATCGTCACGACCTCGAAGCCCTCCATCGCCGCCTGCAGTGCGCAGATCGGATCGACTTCGGTGACCATCACGCGCGCGCCGCCGTTGCGGAGCGACTGGGCCGAGCCCTTGCCGACGTCACCGAAACCGGCAACCGCGGCAACCTTGCCGGCGAGCATGACGTCGGTCGCGCGACGGATCGCGTCGACCAGCGATTCTTTGCAGCCGTAGAGGTTGTCGAACTTCGACTTGGTGACCGAGTCGTTGACGTTGATCGCAGGGAAGGGAAGCTCGCCCTTCTTGGCGATCTCGTACAGGCGGTGAACGCCGGTGGTGGTCTCTTCCGAAACGCCCTTCAGGTTCTTGACGGTCTCGGTCAAGTAACCCGGGTTCTTCGCGACGTACGCCTTGAGCGCACGCTGCATCTCGACCTCTTCCTCGTTCTCGGGCTCGGGCATCGTGTGGCCGGCTTCGAGCTTGGCGCCCCAGAGTGCGAACATCGTCGCATCGCCGCCGTCATCGAGGATGATGTTGGCGGTCTGGCCTTCTACTTCACGATCCCATGCGAAGATGTCGCCGACATAGTTCCAGTAATCCGCGAGGCTCTCACCCTTGATCGCGAACACCGGCACGCCCGTCGCGGCGATCGCGGCGGCGGCATGGTCCTGCGTCGAGAAGATGTTGCAGGTCGCCCAGCGGACATCGGCGCCGAGCGCGGTCAGCGTCTCGATCAGGACGGCGGTCTGGATCGTCATGTGCAGCGAACCGGTGATCCGCGCGCCCTTCAGCGGCTGCGTAGGACCGAATTCGGTGCGCAGGGACATCAGGCCGGGCATCTCGGTCTCGGCGATGTTGATCTCGGCGCGGCCGAAATCGGCGAGGCTGATGTCGGCGACGACATAGTCGTTCTTCGTAGGCGCGATTGCGGTGGCCACGAGGAGTCTCCTAGAAAATCTTTGATCGGCGAGCCTCATGCCCGTGCCGGATGGCCTGCGCCTTAGAGGATCGAGGGCCTCAGATCAAATATAAAGATATCTTTATATGATGCCTCAGGATGAGATGCGGACCTTCTGCTCTCCTGCGAACGCAGGAGCCCAGGATTGCGCGGGACACCGTTCGTTACCCTGGACTCCTGCGTTCGCAGGAGAACGGGCGGTCAGGCTCTCCCCGTTTCCGCAACGAGCAGCCTTGGGTCTACGCCGGCCTGCGCGAAGGCCATCGTCCAACGGTCCTCTGCCGCGGTATCGAACAGAAGTTCGGCATCCCCGAGGACGTTGAACCACCCCGGACGCGACAATTCGCCCTCCAGCTGCCCGCCGTCCCAGCCGGCATAGCCCAGCGCCACGACCCACTGCGAAGGACCCTTCCCTTCGGCGATCGCGCGCAGCACGTCGACCGTGCTCGACAGCTTCCAGCGGCCGGCGACGTCCACCGAATCCTGCCCGCCCCAGTCGGACGAATGCACCACAAACCCGCGACGAGGCTCGACCGGGCCACCGAAATGCACCGGTGCGTTGGGCGCGTCGCCGGGCTGGATCCCGAACTGTTCCAGCAGATCGTGGAAGCCGAGCCCGTCGATCGTTGCGCCGATCCCGATGCCGATCGCACCGCTCTCGTCATGGCTGCAGATGGCGATCACCGCGCGCGCGAACCGCGGGTCGCTCATCCCCGGCATCGCGAGCAGGAATTGTCCGGAAAGAAAGGGCGTCTTGTCCATGCGTTGCACCATAGCGACGCACAGGGTCCCCCGCCACGCTTGAAATACCCGTGGCCGCGTCCAAGGTACGGCTCGCCCGAGACCAGCTCGCGGCGACAGGAGATTTCAGATGACGATCAGCGTCGGCGACCGGCTTCCCACTACCACTCTCGTCAAGGCCATGGCTGATGGCCCCGATCAGGTCGACACCGACAGCTTCTTCAAGGGCCGCAAGGTCGCGTTGTTCGCCGTTCCCGGCGCGTTCACGCCGACCTGCTCGGCCAAGCATCTGCCCGGTTTTGTCGAGAAGGAAGCGGAGCTGAAGGCCAAGGGGATCGACGAGGTCGCGTGCGTCTCGGTCAACGACGCGTTCGTGATGGGCGCGTGGGGCAAGTCGGCGGGTGCGGGCGACATCACGTTGCTGGCGGACGGCAATGGCGATTTCGCGAAGGCGATCGGGCTGACGATGGACGGATCGGGCTACGGCATGGGCATCCGCAGCCAGCGCTATTCGATGATCGTCAACGATGGCGTGGTGGAACAGCTGAACGTCGAGGCACCGGGCGAGTTCAACGTGAGCTCGGCGGAGCATCTGCTGAGCGCAATCTGAGCGAGCCGGCACAGAGGCTATATTCAGTTCCGTCATCCCCGCGCAGGCGGGGATCCAGATTGGCGAACCACGGTGATTGAACCGTGACGTCAGCCAGTATGGGTTCCCGCCTCCGCGGGAATGACGGACTCCAATACGCGCAGGTTTCCCCGGCGTCTTGCCACCGCAACATCGCCCACGTAACACTGTGCAATGACAATCGCATCCGACCTCGTCGCCGACCTCGACCGCCTCTACCGCGCCTCGGTCGAGCGCCTCCAATCCGCGATGAGCGCGTATATCGCCGACGGCACGACGCCCGATCCGGCCAGCCGCGCCGACGGCTCGTTCGCCTATCCCGAGATCCGGCTTACCTATAAGGGCGGCGTCGATCGCCCCACCCCACTCCGCTCGTTCGGCCGCCTCGTCACCGCCGGCGAATATCGGATCAGCGTCACCAAGCCCGCGATCTTCGCCGAGTACCTGACCGAGCAGTTGACCTTGCTGATCGAGGATTACGACGTCACCGTCGAGGCGGTCGAGGGCCGCCAGGAAATTCCGTTCCCCTACGTGATCGAACCCGGCCACGCGCTGAGCCTCGACGAGGTGTCCGCGACCGAATTGTCGCGTCATTTCCCCGCGACCGAACTCGCGCATATCGGCGACGAGATCGCCGACGGTCTGTGGGTCGCGCACGACGAGACGCGCCCGCTCGCGCTATTCGACGGCCTGCGCACCGATTTCAGCCTCGCCCGCCTGCGCCACTACATGGGCACGCCGGCCGAGCACGCACAGCGCTTCGTGCTGTTCACCAACTACCACCGTTACGTCGACGAGTTCGTCCGCTGGGCCGGTACGCAGTTGGGGGAAGGGTCGCGCTTCACGAGCCTGTCGGGCGCGGGCGGGATCACGATCTCGTCGGGGGACGACATCGACAAGATCATCTCCGACAGCGCGTGGCGGCGGCACCAGATGCCCGCCTATCATTTGATGGCGGACGACCGCACCGGCATCACGCTGGTCAATATCGGCGTGGGCCCGTCGAACGCGAAGACGATCTGCGACCATCTGGCCGTATTGCGCCCCGAAGCATGGCTGATGATCGGGCATTGCGGCGGCCTGCGCCCCAGCCAGCGGATCGGCGACTACGTCCTCGCGCATGCATACCTGCGCGACGACCATGTCCTCGACGACGTCCTGCCGCCCGAAATCCCCATTCCCGCGATCGCCGAAGTCCAGCTCGCGATGGCCAAGGCCGCCGAGATCGTCTCGGGCCAGTCGGGCGAGGAACTCAAGCGCCGCCTGCGTACCGGCACGATCGTGACGACCGACGACCGCAACTGGGAGCTGCGCTATTCGAAGTCGGCGCTTCGCTTTTCGCTCTCACGCGCGGTTGGCATCGACATGGAATCCGCGACGATCGCCGCGCAAGGCTATCGCTTCCGGGTCCCCTACGGCACGTTGCTCTGTGTCTCGGACAAGCCGCTCCACGGTGAGTTGAAGCTGCCGGGCCAGGCCAACCGCTTTTACGAGCGCGCGATCAGCGAGCATCTGCGGATCGGGATCGAGACCTGCGAACAGCTCCGTCTGGAAGGGGCCAAGCTGCATAGCCGCAAGCTCCGTGCGTTCGACGAGCCCCCGTTCAGATAAGGCGTTAGGTAAAAACTGGAGCGGATCGCGCGGGAATGCGTTACGCATCCGGAATCATTGCTGAGGGAAGATAGAAGTGGCCGACACCGACACGCCCGATACGGAAGCAAAGAAGCCTGTCACCCGCCGTCGCGCTCCGCGGAAGACGAGTGCGCCGAAGGCCGCTCCGGCCGCTGCGTCGTCTGCGAAGCCGGTCGCGGCAAAGCCGGTCGTGGAGAAGGCTGAAGCTGCCGCGCCGCCGCCGAAGGCCGCCGCCAAACCAGTGCCCAAGCCGCGCTCGACCAAGCGGAGCACCCCCCGCCCTGCCCCCGCCCGCAAGACCGTCGCGCCGATCGTGGTTGCCAAGGTGCCGGAGAAGACGCGCGGCAAATGGGGTGCGGCGGCGATCTTCAGCGGTGTCGCGGTTGCCGGAGCGGCGGTCGGCGCGTTGCTCACCTTGCGGGGAAGCACGCCCAAGGTTCCCGCGTTGCCCAAGCCCGAGGACAGGCATGCGCATCAGGCGGACGGTACGGACTCGTCGAAGTCGTTCGAGGCTGGGATCGCGGACGAAGGTACGATTCCGGAGTAGCTCTACCATTCCACCCCGGCGGAGGCCGGGGCTCAATTGGAACGTCCTGGGTAACGAAGCGCACCGCTCGATTGACGGAGTTTCCCAATTAGACCCCGGCCTTCGCCGGGGTGGTAGAAACGGATAGCGCGTGTCTAACCGTTCCCCCGCGGATGCGGGAGCCCAGCTAAATCATGGGAGCGTTCGTGATCCTGGGCCCCCGCTTTCGCGGGGGAACAAGGCGTTGGGAAATCGGCACCCCCCCTCACCAACCAGTCGGCTTCCCCTTGTTCTGCACGTCCAGCCACGCCTTCAACGGCGCGAAATACTCCACGAGCGCGGCGCCCGACATCTCGCGGCTGCCGGTGAACACCTGCAACGCATCCGGCCAAGGCTTCGATTGCCCCATGCTCAGCATCGCGTTCAGCTTCGTCCCGACCGCCTTGTCGCCATAGAACGAGCACCGATGCAGGGGCCCCTTCCAGCCGGACTGGTCGCACGCCGCCTTGTAGAACTGGAACTGCAGCACCCGCGCCAGGAAGTAGCGGGTGTACGGCACCGCCGCGGGAATGTGGTATTTAGCGCCGGCATCGAACTTCGTCTCGTCGCGCGCGACCGGCGGCTTGATGCCCTGATATTGCAGCCGCAACTGGTCCCACGCCGCCTGATAGCCGGTCGCGGGGATCTGACCCGAAAACACGCCCCAGCGCCATTTGTCGATCAGCAGCCCGAACGGCAGGAACGCGACCTTGTCCATCGCCTGCCGCAGCAGCAACCCGATGTCCTTGTCCGCGCTCGGCACCTTCGCCTGATCGAGCAGGCCGATCTTCACCAGGTAATCCGGTGTGATCGACAGCGCGACGGTGTCGCCGATCGCCTCGTGGAAACCGTCGTTCGCGCCGTTCGCGTACAGGAACGGCTGTGCCTTGTACGCGCGCTGATAGTAATTGTGGCCGAGTTCGTGGTGGATCGTGACGAAGTCGTCGGCGTTGACCTTCGTGCACATCTTGATCCGGATATCGTCCTTGGCGTCGAGATCCCAGGCCGACGCATGGCAGATCACGTCGCGGTCGGCCGGCTTGGTAATCTGCGACCGCTTCCAGAACGTGTCGGGCAGGGCTGCGAAGCCGAGCGACGAATAGAAGCCCTCGCCCTGCTTCACCATCTTGAGCGGATCATAGCCCTTCGCCTTTAGCAGCTCACCGGTATCGAAACCAAGATCGCCCGCGCCCTTGGGTGCGACGATGTCGTAGATATTGCCCCATTCCTGCGCCCACATATTGCCGAGCAGGTCGCTGCGGATCGGTCCGGTCTTCGCCTGCACCGCGTCGCCGTATTTCTCGTTCAACTTCCACCGCGTATAGGTGTGGAGCGCCATGTAGAGCGGCTCGACCTCTTTCCAGATCTTGTCGGTCAGCGCCGCGAACTGCTCCGGCGTCATGTCGTAGCCCGAGCGCCACAGTGCACCGACGTCCTTGTAGCCAAGCTCACGCGCGCCCTCGTTGGAAATCGCGGTCATCTTCGCATAGTCGCCGCGCATCGGCGCACCGACCTTGTCGTTCCAGCTCGTCCACATCTCGGTCAGCTTGGCGGGATCGCGCGTGGAGCCCATCGCCGCCTCGATATCGGACCCGTTGATCGGCTTGCCGTCGAGCGTTCCCATGCCCTTGCCGTAGGAGGAGGACATCTTTGTGGTCAGCGTCGACAGCTCCTCGGACGCGCCCGCGCGCGTCGGCGCCGGCAGGGTCAGCCCGCCGCGCAGCAGGTCGAGCTTGCGCTTCGTATCGAACGACAGCCCCGGAAGCGATGCATAGCGCGCCGCGCCGAGCGCATACTTCACCCCGAGATCGGTCATCTCCGCACCCGACTTTGCGGCCAGCGCGTCGGTATCGTCGGTGATGTAGGTCGCGTTGACCCATGCCACGCGGTTCGCGTCGAGCGACGCGGCGGCCATGACCTTCTCGGCCTCGGCGACGAACGCATCCGCCTGCGCGACGGTCGGCTTGCCCGTCGCGACTTTGGTGGCGACCTGAGCACCTGCAACGGACGGCACGGCACACAGCGCGCCGGCCAGAGCAAACATCGAAACGCTGAACCGAACCATCATTTTCCCCTTTGTATGGGGCATTGATTGCGGGTCGATGGCCTGTCGGTCAAGCCACGTCACGTGCCCCCCTCGTCATCCTGACGAAAGTCAGGACCCAGGTTAACGAGCGTCATCCCGTGTGGCTCTGGGTCCTGACTTTCGTCAGGATGACGGACGGGGTTGGGTGAGGTCGCGATCCCTCAGCGCGCGAGGAAGTCCGCGATCGCCTGCCCGAGTTCGGGCTTTACCACCGCGCTCATGTGGCCGCCGGGCGTTTCGACATAGATCCCGTTTGGCAGGGCGACAGCAAGATCGGGAGCCGAGCCGTTGTCCTGATCCTCGCCGCCACACACGACCAGGGTCGGCTGCTGGATCGCCTTTACGCTTGCCAGCGGCGTGTCGACGAACGTCTCGAGGATGCCGAGCAGCGCGACCGGATCGCCGCCCGTAGTCTTCAGGAACGCCTCCGCCAGCCATTCGGGCGTGCCCTGCACGTGCTGGCCGAGCCTGGTCAGGATGTTCCGGAAATGCCCGGCACGGCGCGACGTCTGGGTAAGCCCTTCCAGACCCATGCCCGAGAAGATCACGCGCCGCGGCGTCGCTCCCGTCGCCAGCATCCGCGACGTCGTCCTTGCGCCCAGCGAATAGCCACCCAAATCATACTCGGTCAGCCCGAGGTGCGCGATCAAGGCATGGCCGTCCTGCGTCAACGCGTCCGCCGGGTACGCCTCCAAACCATGCGGCTTGCCGCTTTCGCCGTGCGCGCGCAGGTCCGGCAGGATCACGCGGAACCCCTTGGCGGCGATCTTCGCGGCATGGCCGTAGCGAATCCAGTTGGTCTTCGCGTCGGAAAAATAGCCGTGGATCAGCACCACCGGCCGGCCCTCGCCGACTTCACGCCACGCCAGCCGCGTGCCGTCGAAGCTTTCGAAATACTGAGTCTCGCTCGGGGTGCTGGCCACGGTCTCATCCTGTACTTGGTTCGCCGCCAGTTCGGAGAGCAACCGCCGTCTGTCAACGTCTCCCAAACGAAAACGGGCGACCCGAAGGCCGCCCGCTCCGTCATCATTGGACGATCAGAACTGGCAGATCAGAACTGATACCCGATCCCGCCCGACGCGCCGGCCTTGCCCTGCGAGTCGTACGTCCCGCTCAGCTTGACCACGGTATGTCCGTCGTTGAAGGCCTTGGACATGCCGACCGCGACCGCCGACTGCCCGGCATAGGTGCCGCCGCCGACCGCAACCATGCCCTTGCCGGCTTCATACGCCTGGGGGAGCCCCGCAGCGGCGAGCGCGCTCGACGTTCCCGCATAGCTGTCGCGCCGGACCGAGCGCAGGTCGAAGTTCAGCGCCGCGATCTGCCCGTCGGTATAGCTGTTGGCCTGCGTGACCGCCGAGTTGATGCCGGAGTTCAGCTGCCCGACATTGACCGCATCGGTGGTCGACACGCCTGCTGCGACGTTGCTCAGGACGGTCGCCGCGCCGCCTGCATTGAACGTCACGTTGGTACGCGACGGACCATATTGCACCGAGTTGCTGCCCAGCGCGAGGGCAGTGTCCGCGGTGCCCTGTGCGGTCGCGACCGCTTGGTTGGTGGTGTAGAGCTGCCCGCCGTTCACTGCCTCGGCCGAGCCCGCCGCGACCGTACCTGCGGCCACGTTGGCGATCGTCACCGGCGCCGCCGCATTGCCGCCCGCGAGCGTCACGGTGTTGGTCCGCGCGCCATTGGCGTCGGTGTTGTACGACACCGCGTTCACGGCCGTCAGCGCCAAGGCATAGACCTGCCCGCCAATGACCGCGTCGGTCGATCCCGCCGCGATCGAGCCGCCAGCGACGTTGTGCAGGCCAACCGGCCCTGCCGCCGCCCCGACAAGGGTCAGGTCGTTGGTCGGCGTGCCGCCATTGGGCGTCGTGGGGCTGCCGGGGTTGGAATATTGCACCGTCCCGATCGCGCCGTTGTTGATATCGTTGCCGAGATTGGTGACGGCGGTGCTGACATTGGTCACCGAGGCGCCGAGATTGGCGACGGTACCCCCGAGATTGGTGACCGTGGTCGAGAGGTCGGTCACCGTATTGCCGAGATTGGTGATAGCCGTGGTGTTCGAGGCGACCGCCTGGTTGGTGGCGGCGAGCTGCGCGCCGTTCACCGCGTCGGTCGACGTGGCGTTGACCGCGCCCGCCGCGACATTGCCGATCGTCGTGCCGCCCGCTCCACCGAGCGTCACTGAGGTCTGTGCGGCATTGTCGTAGCTCACGCTGTTCGTCGCCACCTGGCCGATCTGCCCGCCAACGCCGGCAAGCGCATCGCCGACATTGGTATAGGTCGTGCCGTTGATGACGTAGCTCGGACCGGTGATCGCGCCGGTCGTGACGTTGTACGCCGCGCCGCCGCCGAGGCCTGCGACGAACGCGTTGCCCAGCGTGTTCGAGACACCGCGCAACTGCGCGACGTTGACCGCGTCGGTATCCTCGCTGCCGGCGGCGACGCCGGTGATCTGGCGTGTGCCGAGCGGCGCGAACGTCCCGGTGGCGGGATCGATATAGTCGGCTGTGCGGGCGACCGCGATCTCGCCGATCGAGGCTTGCGTGCCGGTGACGCCGAACGCAGTGTAGCTGGCGACCCCACCCCGCAACGTCGAGGAGGCGCTGCCCAGCGCGACGCTGTTTTCGAGATTGGCGATCGCCCCTGCGCCAAGCGCGGTCGAGGCGAAGGCGGTGGCCGACGAGAGCGTGCCGAGCGCGGACGAACCGAAGCCGGAGGCAACGGAGCGTTCGCCGACGGCAAGCGTATAGTCCGCCGAGGCCAACGCTTCTGTGCCGAGCGCCGTCGAGTTCAGCCCGCTCGCTGCCGAGTTGTTACCGAAAGCGGCGGCAAAGTCCCCCGTGGCGGCGCTGGCGTTGCCGACCGCCAGCGTGTTGACGCCGCCGGTCACGATGTCCGACCCAAAGGCGAGCGAGCCGTCGCCGTTCACCTGGTTTCGGTTGCCCAGGGCCAGCGCGCCAAGACCGTTGACGACGTTGCTCGTGCCGATCGCGATCGTCCCGTTGCCGGTCGCCTGGTTGGTCTGGCCGATCGATACCGATCCGTTGCCGGTGGCGAAGTTGGTGTCGCCCAGCGCCACCGCGCCGATCCCCGTTGCCTGGTTGTCGCGGCCAAGCGCGACCGCACCGTCGCCGATCGCGATATTGGGATCGCCGATCGCCACCGCGCCGTTACCGGAAGCGATATTGGCGAAACCGATCGCCACCGCCCTGCCGGCGATCGCGCTGGATCCGTCGCCGATCGCCACCGATCCCGCGCTCGAAGCGACCGTGTTGCGCCCGGCGGCGATGGAACCATCGGCACTGGCGACGGCGTTCGGGCCGATCGCCGTGGAATCGGTACCCATTGCCTGCGAATCCGCCATGACCGAAGTCGCGTTGAAATAGCGCAGATCGGTGCCCGGCGAGATGCCGCCGATCGATGTCTCGATCGCGGACACGGCACCCTGCACGCTGCCATAGGTCGTGCCGCCATAGAGGATGCCCGCAGTCACCGCGCCCGTACCCGGATTGTAGGTCGAGCTCCCGCCGAGTGCGGAGGCAAGGCTGCTGCCCAGCCCGAACAGCTGCCCGCCATTGACCGCATCCAGGCTGCCGGCGCCAAGCACACCCGCAGCCACGTTGGTGATGCGCTGCGCCGCCCCGCCACGGTTCGCATTGAACGCCTGAAGCGTGCCGTCGTACAGCAAGGCGTCGGTTTGAAGGCCCGTAACGCTGGTATTGATGTTCGCGATGTTGGTCGTGTTGACGCTGACCGCATCGTTGGTGGCGCCGAGCTGTGCGCCATTTACCGCATCGGTGCTGCCCGCGCCGAGCGCGCCGGCCGCGACGTTTGTGATCTGCTGCCCCACCCCGCCGCGCGCGGCGTTGTAGGCCTGCAGCGTGCCGTCATAGAGCAAGGCGTCGGTCTGGAGCGCGGTGACGCTCGTCGAGACGTTGGCGATATTGGTGGTGTTGGTAGCCACCGCATCGTTGGTCGCGCCGAGCTGTGCGCCGTTCACCGCATCGGTGCTGCCCGCGCCGAGCGCGCCGGCCGCGACGTTTGTGATCTGCTGCGCCACCCCGCCGCGCGCAGCATTGTAGGCCTGCAGCGTGCCGTCATAGAGCAAGGCGTCGGTCTGGAGCGCGGTGACGCTCGTCGAGACGTTGGCGATGTTGGTGGTGTTGGTCGCCACCGCATCGTTGGTGGCGCCGAGCTGTGCGCCGTTCACCGCATCGGTGCTGCCCGCGCCGAGCGCGCCGGCTGCGACGTTGCCGATCGCGACGGGTGCCGCGCCGGTGCCGACGCCGCCCAAGGTCACACGCGTCCGACCGATGTCATCATACTGCACCGCAAGCGCGGACAATCCGCTGACCTGACCCGATACGGTGGCAAGCTGGCCGCCGTTTACCGCGTCGGTCGAACCCGCCGCCACGACGCCGTCGCCGACGTTATGGAGCGCAACGGGTCCAGCAGCCGCGCCGACCAGCGCAACGTCGTTGGTCGGTACGCCGCCATTGGGCACGGTCGGCGTCGCCGCATTCGAATATTGCAGCGCGCCGACGCCACCATTGGTGATGCTGGTCGTGAGGTTGGTCAGCGCCGTGTTGGTGTTCGTGACGTTGGTGTTGGTCGCGAACAGCTGGCTGCCGTTGACTGCCTCGGTCGAGGTCGCACCGAGTGTGCCGGCCGCGACATTGCCGAGCGCGACCGGATCCGCACCCGTGCCAGCGCCGCCGAGCGTCGCCCGCGTGCGCGTCGCATCGTCATACTGCACCGCCAGCGTCGCGAGGGTCCCGACCTGCCCCGTTACCGTGGCAAGCTGTCCGCCGTTGACCGCGTCGGTCGACCCTGCGGCTACCGTCCCGTCTGCGACATTATGCAGCCCGACTGCGCCCGGCGCCGCGCCGACCAGCGCGACGTCGTTGGTCGGCGTGCCACCGTTCGGCACCGTCGGCGTCGCGGCATTGGCATATTGCACCGCACCGATCGCGCCGTTGTTGATGTTGGTCGTCAGGTTCGAGACGTTGGTGTTGGTCGCGAACAACTGGCTGCCGTTGACCGCGTCGGTCGAGGCCGCGCCAAGCGCGCCTGCCGCAACGTTGCGGAGTGCGACCGGGGCCGCGCCGGTGCCGACACCGGCCAGCGTCACGCTTGCCCGGGTCGCATCGTCATACTGTACCGCACCGCTTGCGACCGTGCCGATCTGCGCCTGGACGCCGGTGAGCTGTGCGACGTTGACCGCATCGGTTGCCGCGCTACCGGCGGCGACGTTGGTGATCTGCCGCTGAGCGGTTGCGGTGCCGACCGAAACCTCGCCCGCCGAATTCTGCACCGCCGTGCCAAGGCCGACCGCGGTATAGCCTGCCACTGGTCCGCGTGCGGCGACGCTGCCTGCGCCAAGAGCGACACCGTTCGCTCCGGTGGCGCTGGCAGCCGTACCCAGCGCGATCGCGCCAGTCGCGTCGGCGCCGACGGTCGCATCGCTGCCGAGCGCGATCGAGCCGAGCGCGGTCGCATTGGTCAGCGCCCTGTTGCCGAATGCGATCGAGTTCGCCTCGCCTGCAAACGCTTGGGCACCCGTCGCACCCAGCCCGGTGATGCGGTTGCCGCCGATCGCGATGCCGGCCGGCGTCCGCAACGAGAAACCGTCCGCCTGCGAGACGCAGTTGGAATTGGGTCCAACCGCATTTCCGTTTACGTCAAGTACGCTCAGCGTGATATCATCGCCATCGGCCGCAGCGGTCAGCAACCCATCTACGTCGATGGTCTCTGTCGTCGATGGAACGGCAGGAATTAGCCCACCCAGCAATGGCACGAGGAGAACTCGATTCACGCTCGTCAGGACAGGATTGAGCGTGTTCTGTATCGGCGTGACGACCCCGCCGATGACCGGACGAATGATCTCGGTAATGACCGATTTCGGAAGGCTGATGCCGGAGCACACGCCGACGACGTTGGGTGGCGGGACGATTTGGGCGGCGGCCGGTTGCGACGCGAGCGTGGTCGCGGCGGCCAGCCCGATCAGCGATACGCCGCCGCGGATCTGCCGCAAGATGCCGGTGTCGCGGCGCGTCCTGACGGTTTCGTGCAGCCTGGGTGTGATTCCACCCGAATTCCGTGTTTCCGACGCATTCCGATAAGCCGACGCGATAGACATGCCGATAACCTCCACTAACGACTGCCGCTGCAGCCCAATCATTACCAGCTCCCAGTCGACTACCGACCAAGTTACCGGAACTCATGATGTCTTGGCTCCCTACTACTAACAGTAAGTTACCCGATAAAACGGCAATGATCTGTATGGATGTTGTCTATTTCAGTATTTTATACTTATAACGGTTCTACCTTTGAGCAGATTAACCGATGATGTGAGATATTAACTATTCCGCTTAACCCGTGCACTGGCATGCTGCACCAACCAATCGATCCAATTCAAGATTAGTCGCCGATCGGATCGATTGTCGAAATGGATGGAACCGGCGGTACGCGGGCGACGAAAATTTAACCTGTTCGTCAGATGACGAAAAACCGCGCCGCCATTCGGGATGGCGACGCGGTCATTCCGGTCGAAATGCGAAGCCGGGGCGAATCACCCCGCCGTTTTACGCCTTCTGCAGATGCCGACGCCCGAGCAATTCGGCGATCTGCACCGCGTTCAGCGCGGCCCCCTTGCGAAGGTTGTCGCTGACGCACCACAGGTTCAGGCCGTTCTCGACGGTCGGATCCTCGCGCACGCGGCTGATGTACGTCGCGAAGTCGCCGACGCATTCGATCGGCGTGATGTAGCCGCCGTCCTCGCGCTTATCGACCAGCATGATGCCGGGCGCCTCGCGGAGGATGTTCTGCGCTTCCTCGGCCGAGATCTCGTTCTCGAACTCGATGTTGATCGCTTCCGAATGGCCGACGAATACCGGCACGCGCACGCACGTCGCGGTGACCTTGATCTTGCGATCGAGGATCTTCTTGGTCTCGACGACCATCTTCCATTCTTCCTTGGTCGAGCCGTCGTCGAGGAAGCTGTCGATGTGCGGGATCACGTTGAAGGCGATCTGCTTGGTGAACAGCTTGGGCTCGGCCGGATCGCCGACGAAGATGTTGCGGCTCTGCTCGAACAGTTCGTCCATGCCAGCCTTGCCCGCGCCCGATACCGACTGGTAGGTCGAGACGACCACGCGCTTGATCACCGCAGCATCGTGTAGAGGCTTCAGGGCGACGACCATTTGCGCGGTCGAGCAGTTCGGGTTGGCGATGATATTCTTCGCGCGATAGCCGTCGATCGCCTCGGGGTTCACCTCGGGCACGATCAGCGGCACGTCGGGATCCATGCGGTACAGCGACGAATTGTCGATCACGACGCAGCCGGCAGCGGCGGCGATCGGCGCGTGGATCGCGGTGCCCTCCGAGCCGATCGCGAACAACGCCATGTCCCAGCCGTTCCAGTCGAAATGCTCGATGTTCGTGCACTTGATCTGCTTGCCGGTGTCGCCGTAATCGACCATCAACCCCTGGCTGCGCGAAGACGCGACGCAGGCGATCTCGTCCGCCGGAAACTCGCGCTCCGCCAGGATATTGAGCATCTCGCGCCCGACATTGCCGGTCGCCCCTGCGACCACCACCCGATAACCCATGTTTCAACTCCGATTGGACTTGGCCGCGCAGTACCGACGTTGCGTGGCGAGGTCCAACGGCTTTCGACTTGTTGCGCGGATAGTGGGGGTTTGGGAGGCGCGCTCGGGGAGACTGCGCCCTCCCTTCATTGTTCTCCCGTGCACCACCCCGACGGAGGCCGGGGCCCAATTGGAAAGATCGCAGTAACGGAGAATAGCGCTCAGTTAGCGCCATCCTCCAATTGGGCCCCGGCCTTCGCCGGGGTGGAGCCCCTAGTGCCGGACCATCTTCTACTCACATCGCCAGTAGATTTTCAAAATCCGTGGTAGAGTTGATGTCCGGTTTGGGAGGTTAGCTGCCGTTCACGACTGGCAGCCTGCAAGCGTCTAGATCGCGATCCCAAGCGCCACCGCGATCTAAACAACGGTCATTCGCAACGAAGCCGTGACCAACCCAACCTGCTGAAATGCCCATGAACAAGGCAACGATAACAGCCATCAGAGTGCGGAACTTCATACCGCCACGCTGTCAACTTCCGAAGGAGCCGTCAATCTCTGCAATTGGCGTTTTCAGCCCCCGAGCGTCGTACGAGCAGCGTTTGATACAGCATCCACGGTCTGCTCGCCCGAGGGCGGTTACTCTACAAATACTGTACCCCAGTTCGCGAGCACGTCGCGAGACGGTCGGATACCGACCGTCTCGACGAACCGCACCGGCGCTTACTTAACCGGGACGGCAGCCGCCTCGGGCACCGGCTTGTCCTTTACCGTCCGGTCGAGGAAGTTCAGGATCGTCCCCCAGACATGCTCGCTGATCCCCGGCCCCGACACACGGTGCGTGTAGCCGGGGTAGAACATCATCTCGAACGGCGTCGCGGTCGCCTGCATCCGCGCGGCCACCTTGGTCGAATTGTCGAGGAACACGTTGTCGTCCGCCATTCCGTGGATCAGCAGCAACGGATCGACGATCTTGTTCGCCTCCTCGACCGCCGCGGACGTGGAGTAGCTCGCCGGGTCCTTCGCCGGATCGCCGAGATAGCGCTCGGTATAATGCGTGTCGTACAACTGCCAGTCGGTGACCGGCGCGCCCGAGACAGCCGCCGCATACACGCCCGGCGTTTTCTCCAGCATCTTCAACGACATATAGCCGCCGTAAGACCAGCCGTAGGTCGCGATCTTGCTCGGCTCGACGAACGGCAGCGACTTCAGGTAATTCGCACCCGACAGTTGGTCCTCGACCTCGACCGTCCCCATCGCATGATAGATCTGGTCCTCGAACGCCTTGCCGCGGTTATACGAGCCGCGGTTGTCGATCTTGAAGTAGATCCAGCCGCGATCGACGAGATACTGCGGCAGCGCCCCCTGCCAGCCGCGCGTGACCTGCTGACCGGTGCCGGGGCCGCCGTAATGTTCGAAGAAGACCGGGTATTTCCTGCCGGGCTCCAGCGGCGGCGTGATCATCTCGTAATGGAGCGTCATGCCGTTCTTGGCCTTCAGCGTGCCGAACTTGGTCTCCTGGTGGCTGGCCAGATACGGGTAGTATGGGTGACCCTCGACCACCGCATTCTCGTTGATCCACGAGATCCGCTTGCCGGTCGCGTCCGCCAGATACACCTGCGTCGGCTGCTTGGGGTTCGAGCGCGAAATGATGAAACGGCTCGCGGCCGCATCCATCGTCGCGCTGTTCCACCAACCCGCTTCGGTCAGCTTGGTGATGACGTTCGGCTTGGCGACATCGACCGAATAGAGCTGCTGTTCGAGGACGTCGTCCTTGTTGCCCAGGAAGAACAGGCGCTCCTTCGCCTCATCCACCCCGACCAGATCGGTGACGACCCAGTCGCCCTTGGTAAGCTGCGTCCACTTGCCCGATGCGAACCGGTAGAGCTGGCCGTACCCGCTCCGCTCCGACCGCCAGATCAGGCTCCCGTCCTTGAGGACATGATACGCGTCGGACAGGTTCAGCCAGCTCTTCACGCCCGACTTCTCGGTGAACAGGATCGTCGACTTGCCCGTCGCCGGATCGACGCGGAGCATCTCCAGCAGCTTCTGGTCGCGGCTCTGGCGCTGGACCAGCAGCATGCGGCCATCCGGCGTCCAGTCTACGCGTGCGAGATAGATGTCGGGGTTGGTGCCTAGATCGACCTTCACTTGACCCGAACCATCGGGCTTCATGACATACAGGTCGACCAGCACGTTGGGCGTGCCGGCGGCCGGATAGCGCTGTTCGTAGACCTTGGTCCCGGTCGCGCCGATCGACGCGCGCGTCGCGGTATGGACCGGCGCCTCGTCGAACCGCTCGACCGCGACATACTGCTCGTCGGGCGACCACCAATAGCCGGTGCGGCGGTCCATTTCCTCCTGCGCGACGAACTCCGCCTCGCCGAAATGCACCGTGCCGCCGCCGCCGGTCGTGACGGCGCGCGCATCGCCACCGGCGAGCGGCTGGACGAACACGTTCTGGTCGCGGACGAACGAGACGAAGCTGCCTTTGGGGCTGACCACCGGGTTCAGCTCGCCGCCCGGCGTGTTGGTCAGCCGCTTCACCTTGCCGTCGAGCCCGGCGACATACAGGTCGCCGTCGAGGGGCACGAGGATCGACTTGCCATCGGGGGCCCAGTCATAGGCGACGATACCCTTGGAGCCGCCGATCCGCGCCCGCTCGCGCTGCATCTTCTCGGCCTCGGTCAGTTCGGCGCCGCTGCCGACGGTCTTCGAATCGACCAGCATTCGCGCTTGGCCCGTCGCGGTATCGACCGCCCACAGATCGAAGCGCTCCTTCTCGTCGGCACGGTTGCGGAGCGACGTCAGCAGCGTCCCGTCGGGCGAGAGGCGCACCGCGCGCGGCTGTTGCCCCGACAGGTCCGGGTTGCCGAACACGCGCGCCATCGTCAGGTCGCCGGGCTTGGCGGCCTCGACCGGCTTGACGGGCTCCGGAGCCGCCGCCGGCGCTACCTGATCAGCGGCCATCGCGGCGGTTCCGACCGAAGCAAGTGCAAGCCCGAGCAACCATGTGCGCATCCTGTAGTCTCCGTGGGATCATGCCGCCTAGCCGTAGTGGCGACGCGGCGCGTTATCGCGGTGCCACACGGCTGCGTAAAGTCCGCATTGTGAGGTGAGCGCTCCGGGGGCAACGGGAGGCGCGATCACACCTTACTGCATCCTGCGATACCTGGTGTCACGTTCACCGTGTCTTTACGCGCTTCGTATAAGGATAACGCAGACAAGGGAGCGCGGTTGAGGTTTGCGGCGCTGCATTACGTCCGGGATATGATGATTTCCAACGCGGTAACACAGGTCGAGCCGTCAAGCGCATGGGACGCGCTCGTCCGCCTGGGCGTGGCCGACGGCAGCGCAGCGCACCCGCACATGCATCGCCTGATCGGTGCCGGCCCGGCGCAGCGCAACCTCTCCGACGCGATCCACGCGGTATGCGCCATCCACTGCCATCATCCCGGCATGGTCGCCGACGTTCTCGGCCAAGCCGTCCAACCCGAAGCGACCGACTGGCTGACTGCTGTGGCGGCCGGGTTTGCCGACGAACGTGCGTATCTCGCCCAACTGACCGCCGCGGTCGGGCCGCTGCCTTCGACTCCAGGCCAGGCGGAGAGCGAGTCCGCGCTGGTCGGCGAACGCCATGCCCTCGAGATGCTCGCCCGCTCGGAGCGCACGGGATGCGCGACCGGCGCGGTCGCCGCCCTGATCTACGACTGGGCCGCCGTCCGGCGTGTCCTTGACGCTGCCGCAGACCGGTTCGGTGTCGCGGCGCCTCCCCCGACCTTTCCACCCGCGTTGGAAACGGCCGCCGCGATTACCAGCCTTGGCGCGTTGCCCGGTCGAGAACGCGCGATCCTGTTCGGTGCGCAACAACTCTTCGCGCAGCACCGGGGCCTCTGGTCGCTGCTCGAAGCCCGCGCGAGTGCCCGCGGCGACCTGTAACCCGCTTGCGTCGACCGCCTGACACCCTCTATCCATACCCGGTATTCAGAACCGGACGGGACATCGCATGAAGCGCTTCGAGGGCACCCAGAGCTACGTCGCAACCGACGACCTGAAGGTCGCGGTCAATGCTGCCGTCACGCTGCGACGCCCGCTGCTGATCAAGGGCGAACCCGGCACCGGCAAGACCGTCCTCGCCTATGAGATCGCCAAAGCGCTCGGCGCACCGCTGATCGAATGGAACATCAAGTCGACCACCAAGGCGCAGCAGGGCCTGTACGAGTATGACGCGGTCGCCCGCCTGCGCGACGGGCAGCTCGGCGACGCGCGTGTCCACGACATCGGCAACTATATCCGCAAGGGAAAATTGTGGGAGGCGTTCACGCAACCTGCCCCGCCGGTCCTGCTGATCGACGAGATCGACAAGGCCGATATCGAGTTTCCGAACGACCTGCTGCAGGAACTCGATCGGATGGAATTCCACGTCTACGAAACCAAGGAGACCGTCCGCGCGGTCGAGCGTCCGATCGTCATCATCACCAGCAACAACGAGAAGGAACTGCCCGATGCATTCCTCCGCCGCTGTTTCTTTCACTACATCAAGTTTCCCGATCGCCAGACGATGCAGGCGATCGTCGATGTCCACTTCCCCGGCATTCAGAAGATCCTCGTCAGCAAGGCGATGGACCTGTTCTACGACGTCCGCGACGTACCGGGCCTCAAGAAGAAGCCCTCGACCAGCGAACTGCTCGACTGGCTGAAGCTGCTCCTCCACGAGGACATGCCGCTGGACATCCTCCAGAACCGAGACCCGACCAAGGCGATCCCGCCGCTGCATGGCGCGCTGCTGAAGAACGAGCAGGACGTCATGCTGTTCGAACGTCTCGCCTTCATGGCGAAACGGCAGAAAAATCAGGGCTAGACGCAAACCACGCGCTCATCTGCCCGAAAAACGGGCCGAACGAGCGCGTTAACCATAGGTGGGAACTGACCGGTCATCATCGACTTCGTATCCGGGAAGCATGAAGCGAATCCCCCGAACGCTCCTCTGCCTTGCCCTTGCCGCCACGACGGCTGCCAGCGCCAACGCCAGTTCGCTGCTCGATTATGTCGGACAGTGCGTCCCCTTTGCCCGTGCCGCATCGGGTATCCAGATCTACGGCAACGCCTGGACCTGGTGGGAGCAGGCGGACGGCAAATACGAACGCACGCACAAGCCCAAGGAAGGCGCGGTGATCGTGTTCGAGAAGACCAAGCGCCTGCCGATGGGCCATGTCGCGGTGGTCAGCCGGGTGGTCGAGAAGCGCGTCGTGATGCTTACGCATGCCAACTGGTCGCGCCAGAACGGCGAACGCGGGCATGCCGAGCAGGACGTTACGCTGTTCGACGTCTCGCGCAACAACGACTGGAGCGACGTGAAGGTCTGGTACAAGGACGTTGATGGCCTCGGCGGCGGGATCTACCCGGTCTACGGCTTTATCTACGGCAAGGCGCATGCCGCCACCGAACTCACCAGCCGCAACCCCGACTACGTCGGCGCGCTGATCGACGCGTACGTGCCGGTCAGCGGCGAACCGATCGCCCGGTAATTCGTCATCCTGACGAAAGTCAGGATGACGACAGGACGTCGGGGAGGGATTGCCGCCACCCTCGAAACCGTGCCACCACCGTACCTCAAAGACGGTGAGGATAACGATGCGGTTCAAGGCTCTTACGACGGTCACGCTGGCCTTGCTCGCGACCACCGCCCCCGCGATCGTCGGTGCGCAGAAGGAAAAGTCCCCGCCCCCCGGCGGCGACATCCCCGCCAAGTTCGTCCCTGCCAATGCGAGCTTCGACTTCGACCGCCGCGAGGTCGACATCCCGATGCGCGACGGCGTCACGCTCCACGCGGTCATCGTCCAGCGCAAGGGCCTGACCGATGCTCCGATCCTGCTCCAGCGCACGCCGTACAACGCCGAGAGCGCCGCCAGCCGATTCTCAAGCCCCAGCGGCGCGATGAACCTGCGCGCGTCCGACGCGATGTTCTTCGACGCAGGCTATATCCGCGTGTTCGAGGACGTCCGCGGCAAGAACGGCTCGAATGGCGCCTATATCAACGAGCGCCCGCTGATCGGCCCGCTCAACACAACCAAGGTCGATCACTCCACCGACGCCTACGACACGATCGACTGGCTCGTGAAGAACCTGAAAAACAGCAACGGTCGCGTCGGCATCATCGGCGGCAGTTACGACGGCATGATGGCGGCGATGGCGCTGGTGAACCCACACCCCGCGCTGAAAGCCGCGGTGCCGATGAACCCGGTCATCAACACCTGGAAGGGCGACGACGACTTCCACGGCGGCGCCTTCCGCCAGATCGGCTATGATTATTACTACAGCCAGGACGCGGCGAAGGGCGAAGCCGGCGACCTCTGGCGCGACGCGTACGACGATTATGACACGTTCCTCCGCGCGGGGTCCGCCAGCGCGTTCGTGAAAAGCCGCGGGCTGGAACAACTCCCGTTCGTTCGCCGCCTTCACGATCACCCGGCGTACGATGCGTTCTGGCAAGGGCAGGCTTTGGAGACGATCCTGCCGAAGCAACCGCAGACGGTGCAGACGCTCTGGGTCGCCAGCCAATGGGACCAGGAGGACATCTACGGCGCAATCGCGGCCTATGAGGCGGTGTCGAAGGTCGATCCGAATCACGTCAACCACCTCGCTATAGGCCCTTGGGCGCATGGCGGCGCGAACGGCGACGGCTCGACGCTCGGCGCGATCCGCTTCGACTCCGACACCGCGCTCTGGTTCAGAAAGAACGTCCTGCTTCCGTTCCTCAACGGCGCGCTGAAGACCAGCGCGACACCGCCTGCGCTTGCCCCCGTCACCGCCTTCCAGACCGGCACCAACCAGTGGCAGACGCTGGCCGGCTGGCCGAACTCGACCGCCACGCAGAAACTCTACTTCCAGCCAGCGAGCGTCCTCGCCCCGACCGCCCCCGTCGGCGAAGGCCACGACGACTATATCTCCGACCCCACCAAGCCGATCCCCTACCGCCTCCGCCCGATCCGCCCGACCTACGCGACCGGCTCCACCTGGCGGCAATGGCTCGTCGACGACCAGCGCCCCTTCTCCGACCGCACCGACGTCCTGACCTACCAAACGCCCCCACTGACGAGCGCGGTGGCGATCGCCGGTGCCCCCGTCGCCGACCTGATCGCCAGCACCACCGGCACCGACGGCGATTTCGTAGTGAAGCTGATTGATGTCTACCCAGCCGAATATTCCGACAAGCCCGAGATGGGCGGCTACCAACTCGCCGTCTCGATGGACATCCTGCGCGGTCGCTACCGCGATGGCTTCGACAAGCCGACGCCGATCGTTGCCGGCCAGCCGACGCACTTCCGCATCGTCCTGCCCAACGCCAGCCACGTCTTCCTCCCCGGCCACCGCATCATGGTCCAGGTCCAGTCGAGCTGGTTCCCACTCTACGACCGCAACCCGCAGACCTACGTCCCCAACATCTTCGACGCGAAACCCGCCGACTACCGCAAGGCCACGATCAGCGTCTTCCACTCGGCCGCGCAGGCGAGTGCGATCGAACTGCCGATTGCGCGGTGAGACTTTGACGCAACCATCCGCCACCAACCCTCCGTCACCCCGGACTTGTTCCGGGGTCCACCGTGCCGCAAACTCACGACTATCGAGCGCGCGGAACCGTGGATGCCGGAACAAGCCCGGCATGACGAAGGCCTTGGAGTGACACCATGTTCCTGAACTTCCTCGACGAACTCCGCAGCGCCGGCATCCCGGCAAGCCTCAAGGAGCACCTCATCCTGCTCGAAGCGCTCGACGCCGAGGTGATCGAGCGGACCCCGGAGGATTTCTACTACCTCTCCCGCGCGGTGTACGTGAAGGACGAGGGCCTACTCGACAAGTTCGACCAGGTCTTCGCCAAGGTCTTCCGCGGCCTCGCCACCAGCTACGGAACACCCGCCGGCGAAGTCCCCGAGGACTGGCTGAAAGCGGTCGCCGAGAAATTCCTGACCCCCGAGGAGATGGCGGCGATCAAATCGCTCGGCTCGTGGGACGAGATCATGGAGACGCTCAAGAAACGCCTCGAGGAGCAGAAGGAACGCCATCAGGGCGGCAAGAAATGGGTCGGCACCGGCGGCACGTCGCCCTTTGGCAACGGCGGCTACAACCCCGAAGGCGTCCGCATCGGCGGCGAGAGCACGCACAAGCGCGCGCTGAAAGTCTGGGACCAGCGCGAGTTCCGCAACCTCGACAACACCAAGGAACTCGGCACCCGCAACATCAAGGTGGCGCTGCGCCGCCTCCGCCGCTTCGCCCGCGACGGCGCCGCCGACGAACTCGACATCGACGGAACGATCGCCGGCACCGCGCGGCAAGGCTATCTCGACATCGTCATGCGCGCCGAGCGCCGCAATGCGGTCAAGCTGCTCCTGTTCCTCGACGTCGGCGGCTCGATGGATCCGTTCGTGAAGCTCTGCGAGGAGCTGTTCTCGGCCGCGACCACCGAGTTCAAGAACCTCGAATTCTTCTACTTCCACAATTGCCCGTACGAGGGCGTCTGGAAGGACAATACGCGCCGCTTTGCCGAGCGCACGCCGATGTGGGATCTGCTCCACAAATACGGCCACGACTACAAGCTGATCTTCGTCGGCGACGCGTCGATGAGCCCGTACGAGATCACGCATCCCGGCGGCTCGGTCGAGCATTTCAACGAAGAGCCGGGCGCGGTGTGGATGCAGCGGCTAACCAACACCTATCCGGCGGCGGCGTGGCTGAACCCGGTACCGGAAGCGCAATGGGGCTATTCGCAGTCGGTGCGGATCATCCGCGAGCTGATGACCGACCGGATGTACCCACTGAGTCTCGCAGGCCTGGACGATGCGATGCGCGAATTGACGCGCAAACGGTGACTTTGGCGCGGTAAGCGGGTGACCGTAACGGAACCGTCACGGAGGCGATCGGTTTATCGGGCATCATCCCCTACCGAAGGAACGCCCGATGTCGTCGATCCCCAACTCAGCCATGCCGCACGCCAAGGTCCATCACGACGACGACCACAAGCCTAAGCCCGAGACCAAGAAGACGTCGGCAGCGACCGACTGGGTCGAGGACGCGACCGATGCGGCGAAGGCCGGCTTGGCAACGGCGACCGACGCGGTGAAGTCGCACCCGAAGACGGCGATTGCGGTTGGCGCGACGGTGATCGCAGGGATCGCAGCGGCGATTGCGGCGCCGGCGTTGCGCGCGAAGGACGCGGCCGAGAAGAAGTCCCCCTCACAGAAGCCCGAGCCGAAGAAGCCGGCAAAGGCGAAGAAGGCGAATTAACTTTTGCACCCTGCCCCAATATAGTCCTCTAAACCCCTGCCTCGTTCGGCACTCGCAGTCCTGCGGACGCGGGTGCCCGGGCGAGGCAAGGCTCCTAACGACTTGATAGTCGCTGTTTCCACAGCGCAGCGCTGCAGTAATTATAAAGCGCGCGTCCGACGTCCGTGGGTCGAAACCTGCGTAGTTTCCGAGGGTCACCCCGCAGCCTGCCGACAGCTAAATGCTTTGACGTAATCTCTCGTGCCGCAGTGATGCGGTCCGGCGGGGATCGTGACAGCTTGGCGGGGACGGTACGATGGTGGTTGGCGAGCGAGTTTCAACGGCGGGCCGCCACGCGGTGATCCTGTGCCACCCCGATCCGTCGAGCTTCAACCATGCGATCGCGGCCGCCTATTGCGACGCGGTCCGGGCCGCAGGCCAGGACGTCGTGCTGCGCGATTTATATGCTGTCGGGTTCGATCCCTTGTTGAAGGCCGCCGAACGGCCTACCAATATCGCCGCGGTATATGGGGCCGACGTGCTCGCCGAGGTCGATGCGATTGCGGGCTGCGATGTGTTCGTGCTCATCTACCCGATCTGGTTCGGCACGCCGCCGGCAATGCTGAAGGGCTATGTCGAGCGCGTATTCGGTGCCGGCGTACAGCCGGAGGCACTGCAAGGCCGCGCGCGGACCGATCTGCTTGGAGGCAAACGCCTGCTCAGCTTCTCGACCTCGGCGGCGAGCAAGATCTGGCTGGACGAACAGGGGCAAGGGCAAGGGCTGAACAGCGTCTTCGACCAGTATATCGTCCACGCGTTCGGGATGCGATCGCAGGAGCATCGACGGTTCGCGCATATCACGCAGGATCTCCGCCAGCAGTTCGCCGCCCAGTATCTTCGTGACGTCGCCGTCCAGGCGCAGCGGACCTGCGCGCAGATCGCGTACGGGGACGAGGCGCTGCTGGCCGATCCTTCGCTCGTAAGCCGAATGGCGCACTGACACCTTCGCATCTTCAAGGAAATTCCATGACCCGTATGATGCAAGCCGCCGTCGTCGAGGCGTTCGGCAAGCCCCTGACCCTGCGCGAATGGCCGGTGCCGGTCGCCGGCCCGGGACAGATCGTCGTCAAGACCGAGGCGTGCGGGGTGTGCCACACCGATCTGCATGCCGCGAATGGCGACTGGCCGGTCAAGCCGACGCCGCCCTTCATTCCGGGGCATGAGGGGATCGGTATCGTCGTCGAGGTTGGCGCCGGGGTGACGATCGTCAAGCTCGGCGACCGCGTCGGCGTACCTTGGCTGTATTCGGCGTGCGGGCACTGTGAATACTGTCTCTCCGCATGGGAAACCGTGTGCGCCGAGGCTGAGTTCGGTGGCTACACGCGCAACGGCGGGTTCGCGGAGTATATCCTCGCCGACCCGAACTACGTGGCGCATATTCCCGCTGGGCTGTCCGCGGTCGAGGCTGCACCAATCATCTGCGCGGGGGTCACGACGTACAAGGGCATCAAGGAAACCGCAGCGCGGCCGGGCGAGTGGATCGCGATTTCGGGCGTCGGCGGTCTGGGCCATCTGGCGGTGCAGTACGCCAAGGCGATGGGGTTGCGCGTTGCAGCCGTCGACGTCGACGACGGCAAGCTGGCACATGCTCAGGCGCTGGGCGCGGAACTGTTGATCGACGCACGAAAGCCCGATGCGATCGCGGCGCTGAAGGACGGGACGGGTGGCGGCGCCCACGGCGTCCTGATCACCGCGCCGTCGCTGACCGCGTTCAACCAGGGCGTGGCGATGACGCGGCGAAAGGGGACGTGCGTCCTCGTCGGCCTGCCGCCGGGTGACTTTCCGATACCGCTGTTCGACGTGGTGGCGCAGTGCATCACGGTGCGCGGATCGTTCGTCGGGACGCGCAAGGACATGGCCGAGGCGCTCGCGTTCGCCGCCGATGGCAAGGTGAAGGCTGACATCGAAGTGCAACCTCTGTCTGCGATCAACGATATCTTCGACCGGCTCGAACACGGGCAGGTCGCGTCGCGCGTAGTCCTCGATTTCGGGAACTGAAAATGGCCAATTCCGCAACGCCGGCACCGGCCAAGACGCACCCGCTGTCCCACGACATGCTGCACCGGATGGACGCCTATTGGCGCGCCGCGAACTATCTGTCGGTCGGGCAGATCTACCTGCGCGACAATGCGTTGCTCGATCGACCGCTGACGATCGCCGACGTCAAGCCGCGGCTGCTCGGGCATTGGGGGACGACGCCGGGGTTGAACTTCCTCTACGTCCATCTCAACCGGCTGATCGTCGAGCATGACCTCGACATGATCAACATCATCGGGCCGGGGCATGGCGGGCCTGGGCTGGTGGCGAACACGTATCTCGAGGGCTCGTACACCGAACGCTATCCGGCGATCGAGCGGAGCAGCAGCGGCATGCACCGGCTGTTCCGGCAATTCTCGTGGCCGGGCGGCATCCCGAGCCATGTCGCACCCGAGACACCGGGGTCGATCCACGAAGGCGGCGAGCTCGGCTATTCACTGGCGCATGCGTATGGCGCGGCGTTCGACAATCCCGATCTGATCGTCGCGTGCGTGGTCGGCGACGGCGAGGCGGAGACGGGTGCGCTGGCGGCGAGCTGGCATTCGAACAAGTTCCTCAATCCTGCGCGCGACGGCGCGGTGCTGCCGATCCTGCATCTCAACGGCTTCAAGATCGCCAACCCGACGATCCTCGCGCGGATCGATGGACATGAGCTCGACGCATTGCTGCGCGGCTATGGGTACGAGCCCTATTATGTCGGGGGCAGCGACCCGGCGATCGTCCACCAGCACCTCGCCGCTGCCCTCGATCGTGCACTGGCGAAAATCCAGGCGATCCAGGCGGCGGCGCGGGTACCGGGCGTGACGCCCGAGCGTCCGCGCTGGCCGATGATCGTGTTCCGTACGCCGAAGGGATGGACCGGGCCGAAGTTCGTCGACGGCAAGCCGGTCGAGGGTACGTGGCGAGCCCACCAGGTGCCGATCGCGGACTTCAAGGATCCCGAACATCTGCGTCAGCTCGAAGACTGGATGCGGAGTTACCGGCCGGAAGAGCTGTTCGACGAGACGGGCAAGTTCCGGGAGGAATACGCCTCGCTAGCCCCGACCGGGCATCGGCGGATGGGATCGAACCCGCATGCCAATGGCGGCGAGCTGATGGTGCCGTTGTCGCTGCCCGATTTCCGAAGTTTTGCAGTGGCGGTGGACGCGCCGGGCAAGGTGAAGGCGGAGGCGACGCGGGTGCTCGGGCAGTATCTGCGCGACGTGATGAAGCTCAACCTGGCGAGCGTGAACTTCCGGCTGTTCGGGCCCGACGAGACCGCGTCGAACCGGCTGGCCGACGTGTACGACGTGTCCGGGAAAGTCTGGATGGCGGAGGTCGAGGCGGTCGACGAGCATCTCGGCCCCGACGGGCGCGTGATGGAGGTGCTGAGCGAGCATCTCTGCCAGGGCTGGCTGGAGGGGTATCTGCTCACCGGGCGGCACGGGCTGTTCTCGTGCTACGAGGCGTTCGTCCACATCGTCGATTCGATGGTCAACCAGCACGCCAAGTGGCTGAAGGTGACCAAGGCGATCCCGTGGCGACGGCCGATCGCGTCGCTCAATTACCTGCTGACCTCGCATGTGTGGCGGCAGGATCACAACGGGCTGTCGCACCAGGATCCGGGGTTCATCGATCACGTCGCGAACAAGACCGCGGACGTCGCGCGGATCTACCTGCCGCCCGATGCGAACTGCTTGCTGTCGGTCGGCGATCACTGCCTGCGCAGTCGGGGCTATGTGAACGTGATCGTCGCGGGGAAGCAGCCCGAATGGCAATGGCTCGGGATCGACGCGGCTGTGCGCCATTGTACGGCGGGTGCCGGGATCTGGGAGTGGGCGGGCAACGATGCCGACCCCGACGTGGTTATGGCCTGCGCGGGCGACGTGCCGACGCTGGAGACGCTGGCGGCGGTGACGATGTTGCGCGCCTACGTTCCGGACATTCGCATCCGGGTGGTCAACGTCGTCGACCTGATGGTGCTGCAACCACGCTCGGAGCACACGCACGGGTTGGACGAGCGCGAGTTCGATGCGATGTTCACCGCGGACAAGCCGGTGATCTTCGCATTCCACGGCTATCCGGCGATGATCCACAAGCTGACCTACCGGCGCGTGAACCATGCGAACATCCACGTCCGGGGGTACAAGGAAATGGGGACGACCACGACGCCGTTCGACATGGTCGTGCTGAACGATCTCGACCGCTACCGTCTGGCGCTCGACGCGATCGAGCGGATACCGCGGTTGCGGGACCGGGTGCCGCGCGAGACGGCGCGCTATTGGACGACGATGGAGCGGCACAAGCTCTACATCGCCGAGCAGGGCGACGATCTGCCGGAGGTGCGTGACTGGCAATGGACTCGGTAGTTCTCGCGCTGAACAGCGGCTCGTCGTCGCTCAAATACGGTCTGTACGCGGTGGACGCCGATCCGGTCCTGCTGGTCGGCGGCACGATCGAGACGGCTCGCGATGATGGCGACGATCACGGGCGGTTTTTCGATGCGATCGAGGCGGCGTTAATGGCGTGGCCGGCACCGACGGTGATCGGTCACCGGATCGTCCACGGCGGCCCGCACCGCGACGCACATTGCCGGATCGACGACGCGGTGATGGCGGATCTGGAGGCGGCGTGTGCGTACGCGCCGCTGCACGGCCCTGCGTCGCTGGCGCTAATTCGGGCCGCAGACGCACGCTATCCGGGCGTGCCACAGGTCGCGTGTTTCGACACGGCGTTCCATGCGGGGATGCCGGACATCGCCAAGACGTTGCCGATCCCGCGCGCGTACCGAACGGGCGGCGTGCGGCGCTACGGCTTCCACGGCCTGTCCTGCGAGTCGATCGTCCGTCAGCTCGGCGAGGACATGCCGCCGCGTCTGGTGATCGCACATCTCGGCAACGGCGCGAGCGTTACGGCAGTGCTGGACGGCCGTTCGATCGACACCAGCATGGGGCTGACCCCGTCGGGCGGCGTGATGATGGCGACGCGGACGGGGGATATCGATCCGGGCGCGTTGCTGTACCTTTTGCGTGAAACGGGGCTGGACGCGGAAGCGCTGGCGACGATGGTCGATCATGCTTCGGGGATGACGGGTATCTCGGGGCTGTCCGGCGACATGCGCGTCCTGCGCGCCGCCGGGACCGCTGACGCCGACCTCGCGGTCCGGATGTTCGAGCGATCGGTGTGCAAGCAGGTTGCGGCGATGATCGCCGCGCTCGGGGGCGCCGACATGCTCGTGCTGACCGGCGGGATCGGCGAGAACGATGCGCCGACCGGCCAAGCGATCCGTGCGGGGCTCGCCTGGGTGCCTGCGCTCGACGTTCGGATCCTGCCGTCGCAGGAGGACGCGCAGATCGCGCTTCACGCCGCGGCGCTAGTCCGGCCAAACCACTGAGTACGTGCTTTCCGAGGCCCGACACATGCGTCTGGCTGCGATAACGTCCACTGGTCAGCCATCGATATCCGCAGCGTGCGGCAACGAAGGCAAGCCAACGGGGATTTTGCGTATGAACATCATCTATGCCGAGATGCTGTATTTTCAGCGTCGTCTCGATGCCACGCAAGCGATGGCCGACGCGGCGGCGGGACCCTGCGCACGCAAGGCGCACGAAATGCTCGCACGACTGTATGAAGAGGTACTTGCGACGCTGTCCGTCCAGGCAACCAGCCTTGTCGCGGAGCCCGTACAGACAGTCGCCAAACGCGGCGTTCGCACCGCACCGCGCACGCTCCGGCCAACCCATAACCGCGCGCGCTTGATGCTGAAACTCGCCTCCTAGCGCGGTTGCCACATGGAACGATGCGGTCGCGAAAGTCTCCGCCGCAGCATACCGGTGCGCTTGGCGACTGGGTAAGGTTCGCCGGTCGACACCGCTTCATTCGTGATAATGCGACTTTCGGAAATAGTCCCTGCGTGAGGACGATATCCGCCGAACCGACCGTCTCGGCTGCGACCGCAACGGACGGGTCATCGATGCGGACACGAGGATGGCCGCCTCCGGATTTACCGGTTGCCGTCCCTGCTTCCGAACCTCTGCCCGAGTGTCGGCGGACCCCGCCACGGATGGCGATCGCCGGGGTGCAGGATCGTTACCATCCGTCCCGTACCCAGCGTCAACGCAACCCCACCAGTCGTCTTCAAGACACGCCGATCCAGCTTCAGCCACCGTGGCGTGCAGCGCTTGGGCAACCTGCGTTCGCTGACCACTATATCCGCCGATCGGCACGCCGCGATCAGTTCCGCGATCGGCACCATGTACGCGCTGCGGGTCGCAAGTACGCGCCACGTCCGCCGATCAGCAACGATGTCCGTCATGCAGAGATCACGACTGCACCGCGCATCGGGCTGATCGGCCAGCAACAGAGGTTCGCCGTCGACCCCACCGTTCTCGGCGAGCGTGTCCCGCGTGTAGTCGCCAGCCCTGTCGCGCAACATCGCGAGCCCGGCAGCGGTCCGGACAGCAACGTGGCGGCCGTCGCCCGTCACCAGGATATCAGGCGGCGGTGTCGTCAGCGCCCACACGGCACCGACCGCGAGCGGTATCAGGCCCAACCGCCGCAACCGGGTCCGCCACAAGGCAAGCCAGATCCCACCCAGGACCATGAGCGCGAACGCCGCCGTCGGCATCGCTGGCAGCGAGCGCACCGATCCGGGCGCGCTGGCCACGACGTGCGCGAGCCACAGCAGCGCGTCGAGCGACCGCTGAACGAGCCACCAGACCGGTGCGCCAATCCCGCCAACGTCAAGAAACAGGGCCAGCGCCTCCAGCGGCATGACCACGAATGTCGTCAGCGGGATGGCGATGATGTTGGCAAAGGCGCCGTAAAGCCCCGCCTTGTGGAAATGATAGACCGCGATCGGCATCAGCGCGAACTCGACGAGCAGCCCGGTGAGCAGCAGTGAAGCCAGCCCGCGAGCGAGACGACGCGCTCGTCCCTCCTCGTGGGGCCCGAAGAACGCGCGAACCGAGGGGTGTTCGTGCAGTGCCATGATCGCCGTGATCGCGGCAAACGACAGCTGGAAGCTCGGTCCTGCCGCCGATTCGGGCAAGACCAGCATCACGCACGCCGCGCCTGCCGCGACGAGCCGCAACGTCATCGCCTCGCGCCCCATCGCCAGCGCCGCCAAGACGAGTAACGCAGCGACACAGGACCGGATCGTTGGAACCTGGCTGCCGGTCAGCAACGTATAACCGATTGCCGCCGCGGCCCCCGCAAGCGCTGCGATCAACGGCAGGCGCGCGTGCAGCGCCAGCCAAGGACTGAGCGCCAGCAGACGCAAAACGATGAGCATCGTTGCCGCCACCGCCGCCGTGATATGCAGCCCGCTCACGGACAATAGATGCGCGAGCCCCGCCCGCCGCATCTCCTCCGAATCCTCTTCGCTGATCGCGCCGACGTCGCCGGTCGCTAGTGCCGCTGCGATGCCGCCTGCGCTGCCGTCCAATCGCGATACGATGTGGTGCGAGAGCGCGACGCGGATGCCCGCTCCCGACTCGCTCGGCGTCGTGACGACTACCGGTGCGAAGCCTCGCCCCGTCGCGCCGATCCCACCGAACCACGCGACGCGCGCGAAGTCGTAGGCGCCGGGGACCGCCGGGAGCGGTGGCGGCATCAGCCGTGCCCGCAGGTGGACTATGGCGCCCGTCCCCAGCAGCTTGGGCGCGTCTACTTCGGCCAGATTAACACGCACCCGATACGGCAAGGCGACCGGCTCGCCATCTGTCCCCGCCCCCTCACCGATCGGCAGGACCGTCAGACGCACCAGCTTCCGGGCCACCAAAGGTTCGATTGCCTCCACTTTTGCCGACAAACTCGCGATCGTCGGCCCACCCAGTACCGGTCGCGCGACCCATTCCGATCGCGCCCAGACCAGCCCAAGCCCCAACGCCATCGCCAGCATCCCGATCGCCAGCGCCCGTGCTGCGCGCCCGCCCTGCCCGACCGCCAGACTCGCAAGCCCACTCGCCACCAACGCCAATATCGCAACCGACCACGCCGAAGGATCGGGCAGCACAAACCACAGTGCGATCCCGCCGCCCAGCATCACCGGCAGCCACAACACCAGTTGGTCGCGCTCCGCCTCCAGCCAGCGTTCCACGGCAAGCCCGACGACGCCCCCCCATCGCGGCACGCCCATTTGTCGCCGCCAAGGACGCATGCTAGGGGCGGCGACGGCTGTCATGGCCATCGTTTCTCCATTGTTTCACAGTCTGGGAGCACCCGCGGTTGGGCGCAATATCTGATACGGGCACCGCCAATTCGGCCGCACCCGTGGTTACCCGTTTCGCTCCGTCGCCGACGGGGTTCCTGCATCTCGGCGGCGCGCGCACCGCGCTGTTCAACTGGCTGTTTGCCAAGGCGAATGGCGGCAAGTTCCTGCTGCGGATCGAGGATACCGACCGGGTCCGCTCGACCCAGCCAGCAATCGACGCGATCATCGACGGTATGCGCTGGCTTGGGCTCGACTGGGACGGCGATGTCGTCATGCAGTTCGCCGGTGCTGAACGCCACGCACAGGTCGCGCACGAAATGGTCGCGAACGGCCACGCGTATCGCTGCTACATGACCAACGACGAGATCGCCGCGATGCGCGCCGAGGCGCAGGCCGCGAAGAAGCCGCTCCGCATCCGCAGCCCGTGGCGCGATCGCCCCGAAAGCGAAGCACCGAACCTCCCCCACGTCGTCCGCCTGCGCGCGCCGCAGGAAGGCGCCGTCACGATCGAGGACCGCGTCCAGGGCGCCGTCACAGTCCGCAACGAAGAGATCGACGACCTCGTCCTGCTCCGCTCCGACGGCACGCCGACCTACATGCTCGCGGTCGTCGTCGATGATCACGACATGGGCGTCACGCACGTCATCCGCGGCGACGATCACCTGAACAACGCGTTCCGCCAGTTGCCGATCTACCGCGCGATGGGCTGGCCCGAGCCGATCTACGCACATATCCCGCTGATCCACGGTTCCGACGGCGCCAAGCTGTCGAAGCGTCACGGCGCGGTCGGCATCGAAGCGTATCGCGACGAGATGGGCATCCTCCCCGAAGCGTTCGACAATTACCTGCTCCGGCTCGGCTGGGGCCACGGCGACGACGAGATCATCAGCCGCGAACAGGCGGTCGAATGGTTCGACCTGTCGGGCGTCGGCAAGTCGCCGTCGCGCTTCGACCTGAAGAAGCTCGAGAACCTCAACGGCCACTATATCCGCGAAGCCGACGACGCGCGCCTTGCGCAACTGACCGCCGATCGGCTCGGTCACGGCCTGCCGGACGGCGGACTCGATCTTCTGACTCGCGCAATGCCCGTCCTGAAGCCGCGTGCCGCAAACCTGAACGAGTTGGCCGAAGGGTCGAATTTCCTGTTCAGCCAGCGTCCTTTGGCGATGGATGACGCCGCGGCGAGCCTTTTACAGGGTGAAGCGAGTGCGATTTTGGTCAATGTCCATGCCGAACTTGACGCGCTCGCCGAGTGGGATACGGAGGCGCTCGAAGGCGCGGTACGGCGCGTGGCCGAAGCCCGAGGCGTAAAGCTCGGCCAGGTCGCACAGCCGCTTCGCGCCGCGCTGACGGGACGCAAGACGTCGCCGGGGATCTTCGATGTGCTCGAGCTGCTCGGGCGCGACGAGAGCCTGGGACGGATCGCCGACCGGATGGCTAGCTGATAAGATTTCGAGGAAGGATACAAGCATGAGCGAGACCGCAACCCTCAAGGTCGACGGCAAGGATTTCGATTATCCGGTGATGTCCGGAACGGTCGGACCCGACGTCATCGATATCCGCAAGCTGTACGCCCAGACGGACAATTTCACCTATGATCCGGGTTTCACCTCGACGGCGTCGTGCCAGTCGAAGCTGACCTATATCGATGGTGACGCGGGCACGCTGCTGCACCGCGGCTACACGATCGGCGAACTGGCCGAACAGTCGAACTTCATGGAAGTCGCCTATCTCCTGCTCAACGGCGAACTGCCGAGCGCGGACGAGCTGGCGAACTTCTCGAACACGATCACGCGCCACACGATGGTGCACGAGCAGCTCGCGCAGTTCTTCCGTGGCTTCCGCCGCGACGCGCATCCGATGGCGATCCTGTGCGGCGTCGTCGGCGCGCTCTCGGCCTTCTACCACGACTCGACCGACATCCACGATCCGGCACAGCGCGTCATCGCGTCGCATCGCCTGATCGCCAAGATGCCGACGATCGCCGCGATGGCGTACAAGTACAGCGTCGGCCAGCCGTTCGTCTATCCGGACAACACGCTGAGCTACACCGGCAATTTCCTGAAGATGACGTTCGGCGTGCCGGCCGAGAAGTATGTCGTGAACCCGATCGTCGAAAAGGCGATGGACCGCATCTTCATCCTCCACGCCGATCACGAGCAGAACGCGTCGACCTCGACCGTCCGTCTCGCCGGTTCGTCTGGCGCCAACCCGTTCGCGTGCATCGCGGCCGGCATCGCCTGCCTGTGGGGCCCCGCGCACGGCGGCGCGAACGAAGCCGCGCTCAACATGCTGCATGAGATCGGCACGGTCGACCGGATCCCCGAGTATATCGCCCGCGCCAAGGACAAGAACGATCCGTTCCGCCTGATGGGCTTCGGTCACCGGGTCTACAAGAACTACGATCCGCGTGCGGCCGTCATGCAGACGACGGTCAAGGAAGTGCTCGGCGAACTGGGCGTCACCGACCCCGTGTTCGACGTCGCGATCGAACTCGAGCGTCTCGCGCTGAGCGATCCGTACTTCATCGAGAAGAAGCTGTTCCCGAACGTTGACTTCTATTCGGGCGTGATCCTGTCGGCGATCGGCTTCCCGACGTCGATGTTCACCGTCCTCTTCGCGCTCGCCCGCACCGTCGGCTGGGTCGCGCAGTGGAACGAGATGATCACCGATCCCGACCAGAAGATCGGCCGTCCGCGCCAGCTCTACAGCGGCCCGACCGCGCGCGACTACGTCCCGATGGCGTCACGCTGATGAAGACGCTCCGGCCGATCCTGATGGTCATCGGCGTGCTCTGCGCGCTGATGGGTCTGCTCTGGATCGGCCAGGGGCTCGGATACGTCCATTGGCCGCAATCGAGCTTCATGCTCGACCAGCGGCCATGGGCGGATCGCGGCGCATTCCTCGCCGCGTTCGGTTTAGCGCTGATCCTGGTTGCGCGCCGGATCCGCCGGTAACGTCAACACGAACCGCGCGCCGTCGCCGGGTGCGCTTTCGATCGTGAGATCCCCCTGCATCGCCCGCGCCAGGCGCCGCGCGATGTACAGGCCGAGCCCGTTGCCGCCGGCCTCCGACGGATCGACCCGCTCGAACTTCTCGAAAATCCGCATCTGATCCTCGGGCGCGACACCCTTGCCCCGATCGGCGACGACGACGATCGCCTGCGTATCGTTGCGCTCCACTGACACGGCGACGTGCGATCCCGCCGGCGAATAGCGCACTGCGTTGCCGACCAGGTTGACCAGGATCTGTAATACGCGACGGAAATCGCCGAGCGCCGGCATGCGCGCGTCCATCGCCGGCCGGACGATCGTCACCTTGGCGTTCGCGGCGCGCACCGTCAGCAGCCCTGCCGCACGACGCGCGACATCGGCAAGGTCGATCGGCTCGGGTGCGAGCGCAAAGTCCGGCCGCTCGACGGCCTGGAGATCGACGAGGTCGTCGACCAGCTCGAGCAGATGCCGGCCAGCGCTGGCGATATCCGCGGCGTAATCGGCATAGTCCGCCTGCACCGGACCATCGGCCTGCGCATTGATGCTGTCGGCGTTGGCGACGATCCGCGCGAGCGGAATCCGCAATGCCTTGTCGAGTCCACTCGTGAAGGTCGGCGACAGCGTCGCAGGTTCAGCCGACGGTGCGACATCGTCGACGACCATCCGCGCCGCGCCGACGAAGCCTGCGAAATCGCCCGACGCATCGTGGCGGACGTTCGCGGTAAGCGTCACCGCACGTCCAGAACTCCGCAGCCTAGCCGGTTGCGCGGTCATCGCCCGCCGCCGTGCCAGCGAATCGAGAATCGGCAGCGTCCCGTCCGATCCGGTATCGAGCGAGAACATCGCGGTGAGCGGCTGACCGAGCAGCGCGAACGCGTCGAAACCGTGCTTCGGCCCCGCATCCAGCGTCACGAACGTCAGCCGCAGCGCGGAGTCGGTCTCCCATCGCCAGTCGGTATCGCTGCCGAGGAAATCATCCTGAGCATCGGGTGCGGGCCGTGTCGGACGCCACGCCGCGATCTCGCGCCAGCCACTGACCGTCAGCCGTACATTCTCTCCGTCAGGCTGCGCGCGTACCCAAAGGTCGACGTCGGCCTCATCGTCCGCGACTACCACCCCCCGCGAGACGACGATGCCAAGCCGCCGTGCAAGCCGCGCGATCGTCGCTAACTGCGGTACCGCCAGCGGCGCGCCGCGCATCCCGCCCGCGCGCTGGTTCAACGCGATCAGCGCCGGGTCGGCGAACGACAGCGACCCGTCCGGCGCAACGATGGCGTGCGCGATGGGACTTTCGATCGAAGGTTCGAACACGCTCATCGCCGATCCGTACGCGCCAGCGCGCGCAACGCCATCCGAAAATCGCGGTTCAGTGCCAATGGTGCGATCGACGCCCGCGCATCGTCGACGCCGATCGATACGATGGCATCCAAGGCGTCCGCAAACGCCTCGATATCGCGCCGTGGATCGGCCTCCGACAGTGCGAGACCGATCTTGGCGATCGTCGGCCGATCCATGTCGAGCGTGCGCAAGGCAAGCCAAAGGCGATCGCCATCCGGCTCCAGCGTGATCGAACGCGCCTGATCGAACGCGATGCCGAGCGCATGCGCGAGTACCGCGACGAATAGCGACAAACGTCGATCGCCGATCGATTCCACCAGCACCGCCGCCAGTTCATTGGGCCGCGCGTCGAGCGCGCCCGCCAGCCGCGTCGCCACCGCATCGGGCCGCTCGCCCTCATCATGCGCCGCGAGGCTGCGTTGCGCCGCATCGGTGATCGCGCGGTCGCTCTCGCGGGTCGCCGACTTCAAGCCGTCGCGAATCGCTGCCGCCACCCACCAGACCAGCCGGTGGTGAAGTTCGGCAGGCAATTCGCTGCCCCCGACCGAGCCCTGCTCGTTCGCCACCCGCCGCCGGCTTTCGGCAGCGAGCAACGCCGACGCCGCCGAGGCCACGACGCTGTCGGGCACTCCGGCCAATCGCACGAGCAGGCTCGCCTCGTCGGGTTCGGCGACCTCGACCGGCAACGATGCGGCGATCAGATCATGGCGGACGCGAGCGATCAGTTCGTCCATCAGTTCTTCGTCACGCAGCAGGCCCGCGCGCGTCAGGCGTTGCAGGACGGTCCCCGCCCCCGCCTTCAGGATCGCCTCGCCCGCCCGCGTCGCCCCGCTTCCGGCGAGCAACCGCGCCGCATGTCGCCGGATGTCCCATTCGATCGCCGCGACGATCGCGCCGAGCACCTGCGCTAGCATCAGCCGCGTTCGGTCGTCGAGCCGCGCATCCGCATCGAGGAAAAAGTCGGCGATCGTCCCCGTCAGACGTGTCTCGGCACGCAGGCGCGCAGTCTCGGCGCGCTGCACTGGATCATAGGACGGCATAGCGTCTTGCATCGTTGGGCCGACCGACATGATCCCGTGCTTAACCACCGGTCGTTAAGGTCCGCCTAAGGCGCCCGACGCAATCGTTCGATTACCGCCGCCAGCGTAGCGGTCGCATAGACTGCCGTCACGCCCAGCCCGAACACCGGAAAACCGATCAGCGCGAACACCGCGACGGATAGCAGATATGCAGCCGGGCTGCCCCACCAAAGCTGGCGTTCGCGTTCGACGATGGCGCGCTCGGCAAGCCCACCGATCGCGACAAGGGCAGTACCTATCGCCAAAGCCGTGTTCTCGCCCGCATAGCCGCTGACGAAAAATGCGAACACGAGGATCGATGCGGCGACGACACCGGCGATCGCCAAGGTCTGACCATGCGCCATCGGCTCTTCGTCGCGAAGTCCACTCAGGACAGAGCCTAGCGCCAACGCGATGCACCCGATCAATGCGACGACGAGCCCGATCGACGACAGCCCGAAGCCGATCGTCACCAGTCCCGCCACCCCCAGCGCAAGGCCGGCCGCACCGACCGTGGTCCCGGCCGCGCCACGATCGACCAGCAACGGCAACGCCAGCCGCGCGATCGGCGCAAGTACGAACCGGTCGAACCAGCCGCGCCGCCCCGACACGATCGTCATCAGCACCGCGCGGCCGCGCTCCTCCAGGGTTCGCGCCTGACGCTCGATCCCGTGCCCGCCGCGCACCGCATCGGTCGGCAACAGCACATGGATCGCGCGCGACTGGACGGCCAATCGCAGCAGCGACGACTGGAGATCGTAATCCTGCGGCAACGCCGCCACCTCGGCGATCCGGCTCGAACTCAGCCGCGCGACACCGGCCCATGCCATCTGCCCGCCCACGCGTTCGAAGCCTGGCCCCGCATCGCCCTCCGGCACGACGAGCAGGCAATCGCCCTCCTCTCCGGCCATCGCCTTGACGATCGCCTCGGTAGTGACCAGCCCGTCGCCGAGCATGAGCACGCGCGCAAGGGGGTGCAATTTCTCGACCGCCTCGGTCGCCGAGCGCACCGTATCGACGCTGACGCCGCGCCGCCCGATCCGGTTGATCGCGCCCAGCAGTTCGGGCGTCATCCGCGAGACGACCACGATCACCTGCGCCACGCCGGCCGCGATCAGCAACCGCGCCTGGTATTCGATGAGCGTGACGCCACTGAACGGCAGCGTCGCGGCCAGACGATCGGGACGATCGTCGGCGTCGTGAATTGCAAATAATAGGCCGGCAAGCATCGCAGGCTGTTAGGCGGTACACGCCGTCCTGCAAAGCCCGCGTTCGGCCGAACCGCCCTGCGCCAAGGCCAAGACTACGTTATAAACGCGATACGGCGCGGCGAAGTCTCTTCAAACTCTCTGTATCGGGCGGGCCATCGGCGGCTTCGGACGCCATTGCCATCAACCGCACCGCACCGAAACTCGCCGCCAGACTTTTCAATCGCCATGCAGCAACGCGCCAGTCCTCGGCGTCGGTCGCGAGCGTCATCGCCGTCAGCGCGCGCTCCGCACTCTCGACGAATGCGATTCGCAGGTCGGCGATCAGCCCGGGATCGTCGCCAACCGCAGCCGCCAGCGTCGCATCGATTGCTCCGGGATCATACGCCATGCCGCCCTGCTTACCGGACGGATGCTTAAGCAAAGCTTGCACTATGCGTTTTGTCCGACGGCGTTTCGTGATACTTCCGCTGTTCATGAACGGGGGTTCTTCAATGATCGGGTTTCGCGCGACGGCAGGCAATGCCCATCCCATTCGCGCGGACATCGTGATGGATCCGGTGATAGAAGACATGTCAGAAACCGTTACCGAATCTCACGTCGACGAGGTTTATCAAGAACCTGCGCGCGAACGTGGCGCCCTGTTCGCCGGCATTGCGATCGTGGTCGTGGTCGTCTGGCTGGCCGCGATGCTGTGGCTCGTACGCGGATCGCTCGGCACGATCGAGCCGGTCGCGCTCGTCCAGTTCATCGCCGCGCTCTGCGTCGTCCCCGCGCTCGTCGGTATCGTCTGGCTGCTCGCGATGCGGACCAGCCGCGCCGAGGCCCACCGGTTCGGTATCACCGCGCAGGCCATGCGCGACGAGGCCGCGAGCCTGGAGCGTGCGGTCGCCGCGCTGTCGAACACGATCGACGCCAACCGCGTGCAACTCGCCCAACAGGTCGACGTCTTGATGGCGATGGGTGGTGGCGCGACCGAACAGCTCGCAGCGATCGGTCGCGGCATGGTGTCCGAAATCGACCAAGCCGCTGCGCACGCGCGCAACCTCGCCACCTCGACCGCTGGCGCACAGACCAGCCTCGGCGTCCTGATAGCCACCCTTCCCCGCGCGCAGGCAGATATAGACGACGTCGCCAAGCGCCTCGAACGCACAGGCCTGTCCGCGAGCGAACACGCCGCTGCCCTCGACGCGCAGATCGTCGCACTCGCCGAACGCGGCCGCGATGCCGATGCGATGGCGAGCGGTGCGGCACAGCGCCTCGCCGCCCACATCGTCCGCATGGAAGCGACCAGCCAGACCGCGGGCGCGCATCTCGAATCGGTCACCGACGGCATGTCCGCCGCGGTCGATGCGCTGCTCAACCGCACCGCCGACGCCGTCGACCTGTCGCGGCGGGGGATCGCCGCGCAAGGTGACGCTATGCTGGCGATGGTAGGCGCCAACCAGGCCGCGCTCGACAGCGCCGCACGCGACAGCGCGGAAGCGCTCGCTCGCCGCATTGCGACCGTCGAGGACGCGATCGAACGCGTCGCGATCCGCCTCGACCTGCAACGCAGCGCCGGCGACCGGATCGTCGACGATCTCCACACCGGGCTTGGCGAAGTCGAGGCACGGATCGAGCTGCTGCACCGCCACGGTACCGAGCGTACCCAAGGCTTGGCAGCGTCGATCAGCGCGCTTGGCGGCTCTGCCGACGCGATGACCGAAGCGCTGCGGGCTGGCGACGACATGGCGCATCGTACGATCGCCACGACCGAAACACTGCTCGTCGCGCTCGACGCCGCCGCGCGCGAGATCGACGAGACGATGCCCGAAGCGCTCGGCCGCCTCGATACGCAGGTGCTCGCCAGCAAGAGCATCGTCGTCTCGGCACGCCCCGAACTGCTCGCGCTCGTCACTGCCGCAGAGAGCACGCACGACGCGATCGAGGCAATCGCGGGCGTCATCGGCGAACAGCGCCATGTGCTCGACACGCTCTCGACCGACCTGCTCAACACGCTCAACACGGGCCGCGCGAAGGCCGATGCCTTGGGCCAGATGGTCGACGAAGCGATCGGCCGTACCCAGCATTTTGCCGAAGACGCAGCCCCGCAGTTGATCGAAGCGCTCCACCGCGTCCGCGAAACCGCCGCGGTCGCTGCCGACAAGGCCCGCGAGACGCTGTCGAAGGTCATCCCCGAAGCGGCAGCGGCGCTCGAAGCCGCCAGCGCCGACGCGATGCGCCGCGCGACCAACGACACCGTGGAACGCCAGGTCAAAGCCCTCACCGACGCGACCGGTGCGGCGGTCGACGCGGCCACCGGCGCGACCGAACGCCTTGCCCGCGAAGTGCAGGCGATCGTCGACCAGACCGCGATCGTCGAAACGCGGATCCAGGACGCGCGCACCGAACGCGAAGACGCCGACCAGGACACGTTCGCGCGCCGGGTCTCCCTGCTGATCGAATCGCTCAACTCCGCCTCGATCGACATCACCAAGGCGATCGCCCCCGAAATCTCCGACAGCGCCTGGGGTGCGTATCTGAAGGGCGACCGCGGCGTCTTCACGCGTCGCGCAGTCCGGATCCTCGACGCGAGCGAAGTCCGGGAGATTGCCGGCCTCTACGACGAGGACGAAGCGTTCCGCGAGATGGTCAACCGCTACATCCACGACTTCGAAGCGATGCTCCGCACGATCCTGACGCAACGCGACGGCTCGCCGCTTGGCGTTACGTTGCTGTCGTCGGACATGGGCAAGCTGTACGTGGCACTAGCGCAGGCGATCGAACGGCTGCGCTGACCCGGACCGCATAGGAGTTTTCGAAAAAATGATCCAGCGTCACCGCTAACGCGGCCATCGCCAGCGGAGCAATCCGCCGACCGGACTCATATTTCGAGGCTCAAATGCCAAGACTGAATAGCAAGATTTGCGTCATTACCGGCGCAGCGCGTGGCATCGGCCGCGCTATAGCCGAGCGCTTTCATGACGAAGGCGGGACCGTCATCCTCACCGATATCGACGAAACCACCGGCACAGAGACTGCCGCGTCAATCGGATGCCAGTTCGAAAGGCTGGACGTTCGAGACGAAGCGGATTGGCGACGACTGGCGAAAATCGTCCCGGTCGCCGACGCGGTCGTCACAATGCCGGCGTAACCGGTTTCGAGCACGGCATGGTGGCGCACGATCCGGAACATGCGAGCTTGGCGGATTGGCGCGCGGTTCATGCGGTCAACCTCGACGGCACGTTCCTCGGTTGCCGCTATGCGATCGGCGCGATGAAGGCCGAGGGGAGCGGCTCGATCATCAACATCTCGTCGCGCTCCGGGCTGGTCGGCGTCCCCCTCGCCGCGGCTTATGCGTCGTCGAAGGCGGCGATCCGCAATCACAGCAAGACGGTCGCGCTGTATTGCGCGCAGCAGGGGTGGAAGATTCGCTGCAACTCGGTGCATCCCGCGGCGATCCTGACGCCGATCTGGGAGCCGATGCTCGGGACCGGGCCCGCGCGGGAGGAGCGGATGCAGGCGCTGGTGGCCGATACGCCGTTGAAGCGGTTCGGCATGCCGGACGAGGTCGCCGCGGTTGCGGTGATGCTGGGGTCGGACGAGGCCACGTATATCACGGGGACCGACATCAATATCGATGGCGGCTTGCTGGCGGGATCGGCCGCGTCGCCGGGGTGATGGCCGATCCATCAATCCTCCCCCGCCAGGGGGAGGTGGCTGGCACTTGCCAGACGGAGGGGGAGGTAGGGGAAACTTCTGTTCCGTATCCTCCCCCTCCGTCACCTTCGGCGCCACCTCCCCCTTTCGGGGGAGGATCGTGAAGCCAACTCTCAGCGCGTGATCATGTTGCCGCGGTCGAACAGATCGACATTCTGCGGCGAGATCCAGCCATAGTGATAATTCAGCTGGAACAGCACGAACAACACCGTCGCCACCAATGTCACCCGCCACGCCGTCCGCCCCGAGTGAAACTCGTGCGGCGCGCTTTCGGCCTGGCCGGGAACGTGCTCGCCCCCAACCTCACGCGTCGTCTTCACCCCGAACGGCAGGACCAGGAACACCGAGAACGACCAGAACAGGACGTAGATCGCAAGTGCCGAAGTCCACCGCATCGGCTCAGCCCTCGATCAGCAGGACATCTACAATAGGCTGCTTGCCGGTCCAGCGCTTGGCGACCTTGCGCACTGCGAGGCGGATCTGCTCGCGCATCTTCTCGCTTTCACGCTTGCCGCCGCGTGCCGTATCGCCTGCCGCCTGCACCGCATCAGCGATGAACGCCGCGCGATCTTCCTCGACCGGCACGCCCTGCACGCGCACCTGGGGCTGACCCATCATGCGGCCGTCCTTGCCAAGCGCGACGGCGACCGAGATCTGGCCGTTGATTGCCAGCTTCCGGCGCTCGTTCAGCGTCGCGCCCTCGGCCGGCAGGATCACGTCGCCGTCGAGCACGAGGCGTCCGACCGTCGCATTGCCGATCTTCGCCGGGCCCTTTGGCGCCAAGCGAACGATATCGCCATTGCTCTGGACCAGCGCACGCGGAACGCCCTGCGCGAGACCGAAGCGTGCATGCTCCATCATGTGCCGCATCTCGCCGTGCGTCGGGATCAGCACGTCCGGCCGCAGCCAGTCATACATCTGCGCGAGCTCCGGCTGCCCTGGATGACCCGACACATGGACGTGTGCCTGGCGCTCAGTGACCATGCGGATGCCCTTGGCCGCCAGCGTGTTCTGGATGCGACCGATCTGGACCTCGTTGCCGGGGATCTGCTTCGACGAGAAGATCACCGTATCGTCGGGATCGAGCGTGATCGTGTGGCTGCCATTGGCGACGCGTGCGAGCGCCGCGCGCTCCTCGCCCTGGCCACCGGTCGCGATGACCAAGACCTTGTTCTTGGGCAGGCGCATCGCCTCGTCGGGGCTGATCGTGTCCGGGAAATCCTTCAGATAGCCCGTCGCACGCGCCACCTTGATGATCCGGTCGAGCGAACGCCCGGTCACGCACAGCTTGCGGCCGGTTTCCTTCGCGACTTCGCCGAACGTGTGGAGCCGCGCCGCGTTCGACGCGAAGCTGGTGATCATCACGCGGCCCTTGGCCTTGCTGACCTCCTCGAACAGGCCTTTGCGGACCGTGCTTTCGCTGCCCGACGCGGTCGTGTTGAAGATGTTGGTCGAATCGCAGACGAGGACGTCGACGCCCTTGTCGCCAATCGCCATGAAGCCCTCGGGCTTGGTCGGATTGCCGATCACCGGATTCGCATCGAGCTTCCAGTCGCCGGTGTGGAACACGCGGCCATAAGGCGTGTCGATCAGCAGCGCGTTCGCCTCGGGGATCGAATGCGACATCTCGACGAAGGTGAAGCCGAACGGCCCGAGCTGAAAATTGCCGCCCATCGGGATCATCTTGAGCTTCACGCGGTTGGCGATGCCCTCTTCCTCGAGCTTGCCGCGGATCAGGCCCATCGTGAACGGGGTCGCGTAGATCGGCACGCCAAGGTCTTCAGCGAGGTACGGCAGCGAGCCGATGTGATCTTCATGGCCGTGCGTGATGACGATGCCGAGCAAATCGTCGATCCGGTCCTCGATGAAGGACAGGTCGGGCAGGATCACGTCGACGCCGGGATATTGCGGATCGGCGAAGGTGATGCCGAGATCGACCATCACCCACTTGCCCTGGCACCCGTACAGGTTGACGTTCATGCCGATTTCGCCGGAGCCGCCAAGGCCACAGAAAAGGAGTTCGTTCTTCGGAGTCATTGATTACTTTCAGGATTATACAGGAATATGGCCCGCAGGCCGGTCGGCGCGAGCCCAATTGGCCCTAGATATGGTGACGCTCCCACATCATCGCCAGCCCCTGGATCGTCAGGTCGGCTTCGATGACGTCGAACACGTCGGTCTGCTTCTCGAATAAGGTGGCGAGGCCGCCGGTGGCAACGACCTTCACAGGGCGGCCGATCTCGCGCTTCATGCGCGCGACCAGCCCCTCGATCATCGCGACATAGCCCCAATAGATGCCGATATGCATCTGCGAAACGGTGTTGAGCCCGATGACGCTGATATCCGTCGGTGCCTCGATCGCGATCCGCGGCAGCTTGGCGGCCGCAGTGACGAGCGCGTCGAGCGAGAGGTTGATGCCCGGCGCGATGATCCCGCCCTTGTACGCGCCGCTATAGTCGACGACGTCGAACGTGGTCGCGGTGCCGAAATCGATGACGATCAGGTCGCCGGGATGCAGCGCGTGCGCCGCGATCGTGTTGACCGCGCGGTCGGCACCGAGCGAGGCGGGCTCGTCGACGTCGATAGCGATGCCCCATTCAACCGGCGCATGGCCGGCGATCAGCGCTTCGGTGTGAAAGTATTTCGACGCGAGGACCTGGAGATTGTGGAGCGCGCGCGGGACGACGGTGGCGATGATCACGCCCTCGACGGCAGCACGATCATGACCGCCGAGCTGCATCAACTGGCTCAGCCACACCGCATACTCGTCCGCCGTGCGCCGCGGATCGGTGGCGATCCGCCAGCGCGCTACGATCTCGCCGGCTTCGACGAGCGCGAACACGACATTGGTATTGCCGGCATCGATCGCGAGCAGCATCAGCGGGGCCTCAAAGCAGGAAGACGTCGGCAGCGTGAATGACACGCCGCTCGCCAGACGCCAAGCGGAGGATCAGCGCGCCGTCCGTGTCGAGCCCGACGAACAGCCCGTCGATCCCGGTGCCATCGGGCAGTCTTGCCGTGAGCGCAGTACCAGCGGGGTGGGCACAGTCGACCCAGCGATCGCGAACCGGCGCAATGCCTTCGGTGCGCCAACGGCCGATCCAACGCGCGAAACTGTCGGCGAGGATATCGAGGAACATCGCCGGCTCGACCACGACGCCGTGGGCGGCCAGATCAGTCGTCGCTCGGTCGGGCAGATCGGGATGATGTGCGATGTTGACGCCGTAGCCGACGATCACTGCGTTATCCGCACGTTCGAGCAGGATGCCCGACAGCTTGGCGTCCGCGAGCAGAAGGTCGTTCGGCCATTTCAGGACCAGCGTTTCGCTCGCGTCGGTCGTGCCCTGGCATATCCCGGCGACAAGGAACGTCGACACGGTTTCCTGCAAGGCGACAGCGGCGACCAACGCGAGGCTGGCCGCCGGAGGATCGCTTGGTCGCAACCGGACCAGCGTGCTGGCATAAAGGTTACCCTCCGGCGACGACCATTCGCGCCCGAGCCGCCCCCGCCCGGCCGTCTGCCGGATGGCACGCAGCCACAGACCGTCTTCGGCACCGCCGCGTGCGAGCTTCAGCAGGTCGGCGTTGGTCGATCCTGTTTCCGCGACGGTGCGAATGATGCTCAGAACAGCGCCCGTGCGGCCGTCATCGTCCATGCGCCGAGCACGGGGATGAGGAAGTACCCGACCGGCGACACGAACACCGCGGCGACCGCGATGAGGCCGCCTTCGACCTTGCTGTCCATCGGCGCGAACGCAGGCGCCGGATCGTCGAAGTACATCGTCTTCACCACGCGCAGGTAATAATAGGCACCGATCACCGAGGCGACGTAGCCGATCACCGCGAGCGGGAAGAGACCCGCACCAATCGCCGCGTTGAACACCGCGAACTTTGCGTAGAAGCCGAACAGCGGTGGAATGCCGGCGAGGCTGAACATGAAGATCGCCAGCGCCGCCGCCAACGCGGGCCGCGTGCGCGACATGCCCGACAGGCTGGCAATGCTCTCGATCGCTTCGCCGTCTTCCCCACGCATCTGCAGCACGACCAGGAACGACCCCAGTGTCATCGCGATATAGATCACGAGGTACATCAGCACCGACGAAACGCCTTCCTGTGTACCCGCGGCGAGGCCGACAAGCGCGTAGCCGACGTTGTTGATCGACGAGTAGGCGAGCAGGCGCTTCACGTTCGTCTGGCCGATCGCTGCAACCGCGCCGAGAATGATCGATGCCAGCGCGGCGAAGATCACGATCTGGCGCCATTCGTCGGTCGCCGGTCCCATCGCCTCAATCGCGACCCGCAACGCGAGCGCCAGCGCTGACACCTTCGATGCGGACGCGAAGAACACCGTCACCGGGGTCGGCGCGCCCTCGTAAACGTCTGGCGTCCACATGTGGAACGGCACCGCCGCGATCTTGAAAGCAAGGCCCGCGAACACAAATACGAGACCGAACAACAGGCCCATCGAATGCGTGCCGGCATAAGCGTCGGCGATGCCCGAGAACAACGTCGTGCCCGAGAAGCCGTAGACCAGGCTGATACCGTAGAGCAGGATGCCACTCGCCAGCGCGCCGAGTACGAAATACTTGAGGCCTGCCTCAGCCGACCGACCGTCGCGACGCATGAAGCTTGCGAGCACGTACGACGCCAGGCTTTGCAGTTCGAGACCGACATACAGCGTCAGCATGTCGCCAGCCGACACCATCATGCCCATGCCCGCCGCGGCAAGCAGCATCAGCACCGGATATTCCGGACGCAGATCTTCGCCCGCGCTCTTCTGGAAGAAGTTCGGGGCAATGATGATCGACACGGCGGTGGTGATGTAGATCAGCACCTTGGCGAACGCTGCGAACGCATCCGCGCGGTAGAGGCCACCGAACGCCGATCCGCCGCTGGAGGCGGGGCCGATGAGCGCGATACCGGCGCCTGCCAGCACCGCAACCGAGGCCCACGAGACGGCGCGCGTCGAGGCGTTGCCACCCCATGCCGACACGAGCATCAGCACGATCGCGCCGATCGACAGCACGATCTCCGGCAAGGTCATCGCCAGATTTGCGGAATAATCCATCAGTGCGCCTCCGCGTGCGCTGCAATCGGGGCTGCGTGCCCGGCGGTTGGGTTCGAGTCATTGGCCGGCTTGGCGTGGTCGACACGGTCGAGAAGCACGGCCACGTCCTTGCGCATCGGTGCCAGGAAGCTCTCGGGGTACACGCCCATCCAAAGCACGACGGCTGCGATCGGTGCGAGCAGCCACATCTCGCGGCCCGACAGGTCGACCATCGCGCGGACGTCGTCCGACTTGATCTCACCGAACACCACGCGACGGTACAGGAACAGCATGTACGCAGCGCCGAGGATGATGCTGGTGGTGCAGAGCAGCGCGGTCCAGGTCGAGACCTGATACGTGCCCATCAGCGACAGGAACTCGGCGACGAAGCCACTGGTGCCTGGGAGGCCGATCGAGGCCATGGTGAAGAACAAGAACAAGATCGCGTATTTCGGCATGTTGATCGCGAGACCGCCATAGCGCGAGATTTCGCGAGTATGGAGCTGATCGTAGATCACGCCGACGCACAGGAACAACGCACCCGATACCAGGCCGTGGCTCAGCATCATCAGCATCGCGCCTTCGATGCCCTGCCGGTTGAACGCGAACAGACCGATCGTGACGATCGCCATGTGCGCGACCGACGAATAGGCGATCAGCTTCTTCATGTCCGACTGCACGAGCGCGACGAGCGACGTGTAGATCACCGCGACCGCCGACAGGCCGAAGATCAGCCAGGTGAGCTGGCCCGAGGCCTCGGGGAACATCGGCAGCAGGAAGCGCAGGAAGCCGTAGCCGCCGAGCTTCAGCAACACACCCGCCAAGATGACCGAGCCTGCGGTCGGCGCCTGAACGTGCGCGTCGGGCAACCAGGTGTGGACCGGCCACATCGGCATCTTGACCGCGAACGAGGCGAAGAACGCCAGCCACAGCCAGATCTGCACATGCACCGGGAAGTCGTAGTTCATCAGCGCCGGGATGCTCGTCGTGCCCGCGGTCTTCGCCATGTACAACATCGCGACGAACATCAGGACCGAGCCGAGCAGCGTGTACAGGAAGAACTTGTACGACGCGTAGATCCGGTTCGCGCCACCCCAGATGCCGATGATCAGGTACATCGGGATCAGGCCGGCTTCGAAGAACACGTAGAACAGGAACAGGTCCTGCGCCGCGAACGTGCCGATCATCAGCACTTCGGTGAACAGGAACGCCGCCATGTATTCCGGCACGCGCGTCGTGATCGAACGCCAGCTGGCGCCGATGCAGATCGGCATGAGGAACACACTGAGCATGATCAGCATCAGCGCAAAGCCGTCGATGCCAAGCGACCAGCCGAACGGACCGAAGATGCCGGGGGCATGCTCGACGAACTGCCACTGCGCGCCGCCGATATCGTAATTCATCCACAGCATGATGCCGAGAACGAAGTCGACGAGCGTCGCCGCCAGCGCCAGCATCCGGGCCGTGTTCGCCGAGACGAACAGGCACGCAACGGCCGCGATCATCGGGACCGCGATCAGGACGGAGAGGATAGGAAAGCCGGTCATTACAGTCCGATCGCCCAGGTTACGGCTGCGGTCAGCCCGATCAGCATGACGAAGGCATAGGTGTAGAGGTATCCCGTCTGGAAGCGGTTGGCGACACGACTGCCGATCTGGACGACCCAGGCCGAGCCGTCTGGCCCGAACCGGTTGATCGTCTTCTCGTCGCCGCGATGCCACAGGAAGCGGCCGATCGCGAACGCCGGACGGACGAAGATCAGGTCGTACAGCTCGTCGAAATACCACTTATGCAGCAGGAAGTCGTAGAGCACGCCGAACTGTTCGACGACCTTGGCCGGGAACGACGGGTTCTTGATATAGGCATACCAGGCGGTCAACAGGCCGAGCAGCATCGCGATGGTCGCCGACAGCTTGATGAGCAACGGCACGCCGTGCATCTCGTGCATTAGATGTTCGCGGAACGCGATTGCGCCCTTCCAGAACTCCTCGCCTGCGGTTGGCTCGATGAAGAAGCCGTGGAACACGAAGCCGGCGAGGACCGCACCGATCGACAGCACGATCAGCGGGATCAGCATCGGCAGCGGGCTCTCGTGCGGGTGATAGCCACCGTCGCCTTCGGCCGGCGCATGCTGCGCGTCGTGGTGATCGTGCGGTGCATGCCCGGCGCCCTCGGCCTGCGCCGGGTTGCCGTGATGATCGTCCGCATGATGCGCGTCGTGAGCGTCGTGCCCATGAGCGTCGTGGAGTGCATGCTGGATGTGCTCAGATGCGGCCCAGCGGGGCTTGCCCCAGAAGGTCAGGAACATCACGCGCCACGAATAGAAGCTGGTCAGCAGCGCGACGAGCACGCCGACGAACCACACGCCCGGCTGACCCGCAGCCCAGCTTGCCTCGATGATCGCATCCTTCGAATGGAAGCCGGCGAAACCGATCGCGGTGTTGCCGAAGATGCCGGGGATGCCGACGCCGGTGATCGCGAGCGTACCCGCCATCATCGCCCAGAACGTCACCGGGATCTTCTTACGCAGGCCGCCATAATAGCGCATGTCCTGCTCGTGGTGCATCGCATGGATGACCGAGCCGGCACCGAGGAACAGCAGCGCCTTGAAGAATGCGTGCGTAAAGAGGTGGAACATCGCCGCGCCGTACGCGCCGACACCGGCCGCGAAGAACATGTAGCCGAGCTGCGAACAGGTCGAATACGCGATCACGCGCTTGATGTCGGTCTGGACGAGGCCGCAGGTCGCAGCGAACAGGCAGGTCGCGGCACCGACCGAGGTGACCACGGTCAGCGCGACCGGGCTCATCTCGAACATCGGCGACAGGCGGCACACCATGAACACGCCGGCGGTGACCATCGTCGCCGCGTGGATCAGCGCCGACACCGGGGTCGGGCCTTCCATCGCGTCCGGCAACCAGGTGTGCAGGCCGAGCTGTGCCGACTTACCCATCGCGCCGACGAACAGCAGGAGGCAGAGCACCGTCATCGTATCGAAGCGGTAGCCGAGGAAGCCGAGCGTCGCGCCAGCCATGCCGGGAGCCGCGGCGAGGATTTCGGGGATCGAAACCGTGCCGAACACCAGGAACGTGCCGAAGATGCCGAGCATGAAGCCGAGATCGCCGACGCGGTTGACGACGAACGCCTTGATCGCGGCGGCGCTTGCGGAGGGCTTGCGGAACCAGAAGCCGATCAGGAGGTAAGAGGCTAACCCCACGCCTTCCCAGCCGAAGAACATCTGGACGAGGTTGTTGGCGGTCACGAGCATCAGCATCGCGAAGGTGAACAGCGACAGATACGCGAAGAAGCGCGGCTGATCCGGATCCTCATCCATATAGCCCCAGCTATACAGATGGACGAGCGCCGAGACCGACGTGACGACCACGAGCATCACCGCGGTCAGCGCATCGACGCGCAACGACCACGCGACGTTCATGTCGCCAGAATGGATGAAATCGAGCAGCGGCGCGACGGTGGCCGTGCTGGTGCCCGACAGGAAACCGATGAAGATCGGCCAAGACAACAGGCACGACGCGAACAGCGCGGCCGTGGTGACGATTTTCGCCGGCACGTTGCCGATCGCGCGATTGCCGAACCCGGCAACGATCGCGGCCAGTAACGGCAGGAAGACGATAAGCTGGATCAACCGTATTACCCCTTCATCCGGTTGACGTCGTCGACCGCGATGGTGCCGCGACCGCGGAAATAGATCACGAGAATGGCGAGGCCGATCGCGGCTTCACCCGCGGCGACCGTCAGCACGAACATCGCGAAAATCTGTCCGACGAGATCGTGGAGGAACGCCGAGAACGCGACGAGATTGATGTTCACCGCCAGCAGGATCAGCTCGATCGCCATCAGGATGACGATGAGGTTCTTGCGGTTCAGGAAGATGCCGAGCACCCCCATCGTGAACAGGATCGCCGCGACGACCAGGTAATGGACGAGACCGATCGTCACAGTTCGACTCCTACTTCGTCATGCCGGGCCCTTCGGCGTAGCTCAGGAGAGCCTCGTTCCGGCATCCACTGGTCCGCGAACTCAGCGGCCAATGGATCAAGCGCAACGGCGGACCCCGGAACAAGTCCGGGGTGACGGATAGAGGCGATCATATCTCGACGCCCCCACCCACGGTTGGCTGCGTGTTGCGCGTGGCATCCTGCGGACGACGCGCGTTCTGGCGGCTGACATTCTGCGCCTTGACGCCGCCACGCTGGCGGTGGGTCAGCACGATCGCCCCGATCATCGCGACCAGAAGCACCAGACCGGCACCCTCGAACACGAACAGATAGCGCGTGTAGAGCAGGTTACCGATCGCCTGGATGTTCGGAACGGTGTCGTCGATCGGCGCGGCGCGACGTGCGAGCTGGATCGGGCCGGTGCTCCATGCACCGATCGCGATCATCACCTCGGCGGCGAGCGCCACGGCGAGTGCAAGACCAATACCGAAATATCGCGCAACGCCGGCACGCATCTCGGTGAAATCGATGTCGAGCATCATCACGACGAACAGGAACAACACCGCGACGGCACCGACATAGACGATGACGAGCAGCATCGCGATGAACTCGGCGCCGACCAGGATCATGAGGCCGGCCGCGTTGAAGAACGCGAGGATCAGCCACATCACCGAATGGACCGGGTTGCGCGACGCGATCGTCAGCGCGCCCGACAGGACGACGACGAAGGCGAAGAGATAAAAGGCTAAGGCCTGGATCATGAGGTCCTCGTCACCCCAGCGAACGCTGGGGTCTCAAGCCGCGCGGGCGCGCTCTGAAACGGGGAGATCCCAGCGTGCGCTGGGATGACGGCGGGTTGCTGTGTCATCGTGCGGCGCGCTTAACGGTACGGCGCATCGGCGGCAAGGTTCGCCGCGATCGCGCTTTCCCAACGGTCGCCATTATCGAGCAGCTTCGACTTGTCGTAGATCAGCTCTTCGCGCGTTTCCGTCGCGAATTCGAGGTTCGGACCCTCGACGATCGCGTCCACCGGGCACGCCTCGGCACACAGACCGCAGTAAATGCACTTGGTCATGTCGAGATCGTAGCGCGTCGTGCGGCGGCTGCCGTCGTCGCGCGGCTCGGACTCGATCGTGATGGCCTGCGCCGGGCACACCGCCTCGCACAGCTTGCACGCGATGCACCGCTCTTCACCGTTCGGATAGCGACGCAGCGCATGCTCGCCGCGGAACCGCGGCGACAGCGGATTGCGCTCGTACGGATAGTTGATCGTCGCCTTTTCCTTGAAGAAATAGCGAAGCGTCAACGCGTGCGCCTTCACGAACTCCCACAATGTGAACGACTTGATGATCTGAGCAACGCTCATGAACCCACTCCAACGCGCGTCAGCATCAGCACGCCCGACACGAGGAAAACCCAGAACAGCGAGACCGGGAGGAAGATCTTCCAGCCGAGCCGCATCAGCTGATCGTAGCGATAGCGCGGCACGGTCGCCCTCACCCAGCTGAACAGGAAGAAGAAGAACGCCATCTTGGCGAACAGCCAGATGATGCCCGGCACGTAATAGAGCGGCGCCCAATCGATCGGCGGCAGATACCCGCCCCAGAACAGGATCGCATTCAGCGCGCACATCAGGATGACGTTGGCGTACTCGCCAAGCCAGAACAGCGCGAACGACATCGACGAATATTCGGTCTGGTAGCCGGCGACGAGTTCGCTCTCGGCCTCGGTCAGATCGAATGGCGCACGCTGTGTTTCGGCAAGGCTCGAGATGAAGAACATCACCGCCATCGGGATCATCAGTGGATTGATGATGAACCCGTTGATGTGCAACCCGAACATATTCCGCTGTGCGAGCACGATGCCCGACAGGTTGAACGTCCCCGCATACAGCACGACCGAGATCAGGATGAAGCCGATCGCGACCTCATACGACACCATCTGCGCGGCTGCACGCAGCGCCGAATAGAAGGGATATTTCGAGTTCGATGCCCAACCCGACAGGATGATCCCGTACACGCCGAGCGACGACGCCGCGAGGACGTAGAGCAGGCCGACGTTGATGTTGGACAGGACGACGCCGGTCTGGAACGGCACCACCGCCCAGACGATCAGCGCGACCGTGAAGGTAATGATCGGCGCCAGCAGGAACAGCGTGCGGTTGGCGGCTGCGGGGACGATCGTCTCCTGCAGGAACACCTTCAGGCCATCGGCAAAGCTTTGCAGCAGGCCAAAGGGCCCCACGACGTTGGGACCACGCCGCAACGCCATCGCCGCCCAGATTTTACGGTCGGCATAGATGATCATCGCCACCGCCAGCATCAACGGCAGTGCGATCACGAGGATGTCGATGATCGTCGCGAGGAAGAACGCCCAGTCGTAACCGAGCGAGGATTCGAACCAGGAGATCATTCGGCTGCCTCCGCGAAGTCTTCACCGTGGAGCAGTTCGGCCGAGCAGCGCTGCATCGTCGGCGATGCGCGGCAGATCGCGTTGGTCAGGTAGAAGTCCTTGATCGGATAGCCGGTGAGGACGCCCTGCCCTTCACCGTTGAGCGAAGGCGGGTTCCATTCGAACGTCGCGAGTGCCTGATGACGCAGCGCAGGCACGTCCGCGTACATTTCCTCGCGGAGACCCTCGAGGCTGTCGAACGGCAGCGTGTGGCCGAGCGTATCGGACAGCGCGCGGAAGATCGACCAGTCGTCGCGCGCATCGCCCGGTGCGAACACCGCACGCTCGCCGCGCTGGACACGACCTTCGAGATTGACCCACGTACCCGACTTCTCCGCGTAGGTGACACCCGGCAGGATGACGTCGGCAGCCGCCGCACCCTTGTCGCCGTGATGCCCCACGAACACCTTGAAGCCCGCAAACTTCGAGTAATCCACCTCGTCCGCGCCAAGGAAGAAGCCGAGCTTCGCCCCCATCACGTCGGCGATGCCGCCCTTCTGCGCATAGCCGAGCATCAGCCCGCCCATCCGCGATGCCGCCATGTGCACGACGTTGAAGCCGTTCCAGTCCGCCTTCACGAGGCCCAGCGTATCGACCAGCTTCAGCGCAGCGCCGTGGCCACCCTTCAGCGCGCCGCCACCGACGATTACCATCGGGCGTTCAGCCTTGCCGAATGCCTCGGTCACCGCCTCGGGCAGGTTGCCGAGCAACGCCAGATCATCGCCGAGCCACTCGACCTTGTACGTCAGGTCCGTCTCCGGCCCGATCGCAAAGACCTTCGCGCCGCGCTTGATCGCCTTGCGGATCCGCGTGTTCACCAACGGCGCTTCCCAGCGCAGATTGGTGCCCACCAGCAGGATTGCGTCGGCGCGCTCCGTGCCGGCGATCGTCGTGTTGAAATTGACCGCGGCGATGCTCGTCGCGTCATAGTCCATGCCGGTTTGACGACCTTCGAGCAGCGTCGAACCCATCTTCGCGAGCAGCGCCTTGGCCGCGTACATCGTCTCGCAATCGACCAGATCGCCTGCAACCGCAGCAACGCTCGACCCGGCGTTCACCGCCTTGATCGCTGCGAAAGCCTCGTCCCAGGTCGCGGGCTGAAGCTTGCCGTTCACCCGGACATAAGGCTTGTCGAGACGACGGCGGACGAGGCCGTCGACGACATGGCGCGTCTTGTCGGTCGCCCACTCCTCGTTCACGTCCTCGTTGATCCGCGGCACACAGCGCAGCACCTGGCGACCACGGCTGTCGAGCCGGATGTTGGTGCCGACCGCGTCCATCACGTCGATCGTCAGCGTCTTCTTGAGCTCCCAAGGCCGCGCCTCGAACGCGTACGGCTTCGACGTGAGCGCACCGACCGGGCACAAATCGACGACATTGCCGCTCAGCTCGCTCTTCACCGCATTTTCGAGATACGAGGTGATCTGCATGTCCTCGCCGCGGAAGATCGCACCGATCTCTTCGACGCCGGACACTTCCTCGGCGAACCGGATGCAGCGCGTGCACTGGATGCAGCGGGTCATGATCGTCTTCACGATCGGTCCCATATACTTCTCGGTGACCGCGCGCTTGTTCTCGTCGTAGCGCGAGTGGCCGCGGCCATAGGCGACCGACTGGTCCTGCAGATCGCACTCGCCGCCCTGATCGCAGATCGGGCAATCGAGCGGATGGTTGATCAGCAGGAATTCCATGATGCCCTCGCGGGCATTCTTCACCATCGGCGAGTTGGTGAAGATCTCCTGCTTGTCCGCTGCCGGCAGCGCGCACGACGCCTGCGGCTTGGGCGGACCCGGCTTCACCTCGACCAGGCACATCCGGCAGTTGCCGGCGATGCTGAGGCGCTCATGATAACAGAAACGCGGGATCTCCTTGCCGGCAAGCTCGCACGCCTGCAGCACGGTGGCACCCTGCGGCACCTCGATCTCTACGCCATCGACTTTGACAATAGGCATTATTCGGCAGCTTCCATCATCGGTGCCAGGCCGCCATCACCGCGCTTTTCGGTGATACGGCGCTCCATCTCGGGGCGGAAATGCTTGATCAGGCCCTGGATCGGCCACGCGGCCGCATCACCCAGTGCGCAGATCGAGTGACCCTCGACCTGCTTGGTGACCTGCTGGAGCATGTCGATCTCGGACAATTCGGCGTCGCCTGTCCGCATCCGCTCCATCACGCGCCACATCCAGCCGGTGCCCTCGCGGCACGGCGTGCACTGGCCGCAGCTCTCATGCTTGTAGAAATACGAGATGCGGCTGATCGCGCGAACGATGTCGGTCGACTTGTCCATGACGATGATCGCTGCGGTGCCGAGGCCCGAGCCGACCGCCTTCAGGCCGTCGAAGTCCATCGCGCAGTCCATGATCTGCGCGGCGGGGACGAGGGGCACCGAAGAGCCACCCGGGATCACCGCGAGCAGATTGTCCCACCCGCCACGGATGCCGCCGCAATGCGTCTCGATCAGCTCGCGGAACGAGATGCTCATCTCCTCCTCGACCACGCACGGCTTGTTCACATGCCCGCTGATCTGGAACAGCTTCGTGCCGCGGTTGTTCTCCGCGCCGAAGCTGGAGAACCATGCCGCGCCACGCCGCAGGATCGTCGGTGCGACCGCGATCGACTCCACGTTGTTGACCGTCGTCGGGCAGCCATAAAGACCCGCGCCGGCTGGGAACGGAGGCTTCAGCCGCGGCTGGCCCTTCTTCCCCTCGAGGCTCTCCAGCATCGCGGTCTCTTCGCCGCAGATATAGGCGCCCGCACCACGATGCACGAACACGTCGAAGTCATAGCCCGACCCGCACGCGTTCTTGCCGATGAAGCCGCGATCATACGCCTCGGCAACGGCCGCGAACAGCGTCTCCGCCTCACGGATATATTCGCCGCGAACGTAAATATAGGCCGCCCGCGCGCGCATCGCGAACCCGGCGATCAGCGCGCCTTCGATCAGCTTGTGCGGATCGTGTCGGATGATCTCGCGATCCTTGCAGCTGCCTGGCTCGGATTCATCGGCGTTGATGACGAGGAAGTTCGGCCGGTCCGGCTTCGGCTCCTTCGGCATGAACGACCACTTCGTGCCGGTCGGGAACCCTGCCCCGCCACGGCCGCGCAGACCCGACGCCTTCATCACGTCGATGATCGCGTCCTGGCCGAGCGCCATCAGGTCCTTGGTGTTGTCCCAATCGCCGCGCATCATAGCCGCGTCGATGTTCCACGGCTGGAAACCGTAGACGTTGGTGAAGATGCGGTCCTTGTCGGCGAGACTCACGATCTATCTCCTGCCGACCGGTTGAGATTGAAAATACCAAAGCCTCCGAACAGGAAACCCAAAATTGCCCAGACGACCCAAGGGCTTCCGCTGACCATCTTGTAGACCGCCAACAGCAGAAAGATGATGCCAATGACTGGCAGGCTCGCCTTGGCCGATCCCTGCATCACCACTCCCCCCGGTAATCGTGGTTCGCGTCGACCATCGCCTTGAGCGAGGTCGGACCGCCCTCGGGGCAGCTTGCGCGACGACCAAACTGCGGCCCCGGCGTCGGGTGCCCGCCATTCGCCAGCGCCTCGAGGATCTCGGTCGTCTTGTCGTAATCGAGATCTTCGAAATTATCGTCGTTGATCTGCACCATCGGTGCGTTGGCGCACGTGCCGAGGCACTCGACCTCGGTCAGCGTGAACATGCCGTCCGGCGTCGTGCCGCCCTTGACCAGACCACGATTCTTGCACGCGGCAAGAACGTCATCCGACCCGCGTAGCATGCACGGCGTCGTGCCGCAGACCTGTACATGGAAGCGACCGACGGGCGCCAGATTGAACATCGTGTAGAAGGTCACGACCTCGTACACGCGCATGTAGGGCACGCCGATCTGGCGCGCGACGAACTCGATCACCGGCACCGGCAACCAGCCCTGCGTTTGCGTTTCCGCCCCGACCTGCCGCTGGGCAAGATCGAGGAACGGGAGCGACGCAGACTGCTCGCGACCCTTGGGATAACGCCCGAGGATCTCGTTCGCCTTCACCTGGTTCTCTTCGGTCCAAGCGAAAGAGCCCCAGCGCGCGCGCGTTTCGGCCTCGTCGGGAATTTTCGGAGCTTCAGCCATCAGCGGTCACATTCACCAAAAACGATATCCATCGCGCCGAGGATCGCGGTCGTATCCGCCAGCATGTGGCCCTTCGCCATGAAGTCCATTGCCTGGAGATGCGAGAACGCGGTCGGGCGGATCTTGCAGCGGTACGGCTTGTTCGAGCCATCGGCGATCAGATACACGCCGAACTCGCCCTTGGGGCTTTCGGTCGCGACATAGACGTCGCCGGCGGGAACGTGGAAGCCCTCTGTGTAGAGCTTGAAGTGATGGATCAGCGCTTCCATCGACTGCTTCATCTCGCCACGCTTCGGCGGCACGACTTTCCGGTCGAGCGACGCGATCGGCCCCTCGGGCATTTCGGCCAGACACTGCTTCATGATCCGTGCCGACTGACGCACTTCCTCGACGCGTACCATGAACCGGTCATAGCAATCGCCACGCGTGCCGACCGGCACGTCGAAGTCCATCTTCTCGTACACGTCATAGGGCTGCGACTTGCGCAGATCCCAGGCGATGCCCGAGCCGCGGATCATCGGGCCCGAAAAGCCCCATTTGATCGCGTCGTCACGGCTCACGACGCCGATGTCGACGTTGCGCTGCTTGAAGATGCGGTTGTCCGCGACCAGGCTGATCGCGTCCTCGAACAGACGCGGCAGGCGCGTGTCGAGCCAGTCGCCGATGTCCGCCAACAGCTTCAGCGGCGCATCCTGATGCACGCCACCGACGCGGAAGTAATTGGCATGCATGCGCGCGCCGGACACACGCTCGTAGAAGTTCATGCAATCTTCGCGCAATTCGAAAAGCCACAGGTTCGGCGTCATAGCGCCGACGTCCATCACGTGGCTGCCCAGATTGAGCATGTGGTTCTTGATGCGCGTCAGCTCGGCGAAGAACACGCGCAGATACTGCGCGCGGAGCGGCACCTCGAGGTCGAGCAGCTTCTCTACCGCCAGAACATAGGTGTGCTCCATGCACATCGGCGAACAATAATCGAGCCGATCGAAATACGGCAGCGCCTGCTGGTACGTCTTGTACTCGATCAGCTTCTCGGTGCCGCGGTGGAGCAGCCCGATATGCGGATCGACCCGCTCGACGATCTCGCCGTCGAGCTCCATGACAAGGCGCAACACGCCGTGCGCGGCCGGATGCTGCGGACCGAAGTTGATCGTATAGTTCTGGATCGTGACGTCGCCGGTCGTTGGATCGGCGGGGTCACCACGCTGCAGAAGCTCGTCGACATAGTCGCTCACTGGTTCTGTCCCCCAGTTCCGTTGACGCCCCTGGACGGCAAGACGTCCGGATCCTTGGGCTTGTCCTCGCGCTTGTTGCCAGGATCTGAGTCGCCCGCGCCGCTCTGCGCGGTGCTGGGTGCATCCTTCTTGGCATAGGGCTCGCTGGGCGCAGTCGGCGCAACGGTCGGCGTCTGCGCCGCGTCCGCCTTCTTGATCGCATCCGCGCTCAACGGCGTCGGCGCACCCTTGGCCTCGGGCAAGGCACCCTTCTCGTCACCTGGAAGGACGTATTCGGCGCCCTCCCAAGGGCTCTGGAAATCGAAGTTCCGGAAGTCCTGCGCGAGCTGCACGGGTTCGTACACGACGCGCTTCGACTCTTCAGAGTACCGAAGTTCGACATAGCCCGTCAGCGGGAAGTCCTTGCGCTGCGGATGACCGCTGAACCCATAGTCCGTCAGGATGCGCCGCAGGTCGGCATTGCCGCTGAACAGCACGCCGTACATGTCGTACACTTCGCGCTCCAACCACCCGGCGACCGGCCAGATGCCTGTAACCGACGGAACCGAAACCTCCTCGTCCGCCGCCACATGGACGCGAATGCGGTGGTTGCGCGTCAGCGACAACAGGCAATAGACGACCTCGAACCGCTCAACGCGATCCGGATAGTCGACGCCGGCGATCTCCATGAGCTGCTGGTAGGCAAGCCCAGGCGTGTCGCGCAATGCAATCATCACATCGTAGATCGACTCGCGCCGCACATGCAGCGCGACCTCGCCGACCCGGTCGACCGCGTCGAGCAGCATGTCGCCGAGCGCAGCGCGCGCCGCGTCGATCACGCCATCGTTCGACGTATAGGCTGGTGCCGGCGCCCTCAACGCTCGAGGCTCCCCGAGCGCCGGATCTTCCGCTGCAACTGCATGATGCCGTACAACAGAGCCTCAGCCGTCGGCGGGCACCCGGGGACATAGATGTCCACGGGCACGATCCGATCGCAACCACGCACGACGCTGTAGCTGTAATGATAATAGCCACCGCCGTTCGCACACGATCCCATCGAGATCACGTACTTCGGCTCCGACATCTGGTCATAGACCTTGCGCAGCGCAGGGGCCATCTTGTTGCAGAGCGTGCCGGCGACGATCATCACGTCCGACTGGCGCGGGGACGCGCGCGGCGCGGCGCCGAAGCGTTCCAGATCGTAGCGCGGCATGTTCACGTGGATCATCTCGACCGCGCAGCATGCGAGCCCGAACGTCATCCACCAGAGCGAGCCGGTGCGGGCCCACTGGAAAAGGTCCTCGGTCGACGTGACCAGGAAACCCTTGTCGGTCAGTTCGCCGTTGAGACTATCGAAAAAGCCCTGGTCGGGCGGCACCAGCGAAGTCCCGGCGTCCGGCCGCGGCTTGAGCTCAACGGGACCCGAGGTGAGTTCTATTCCCAATCGAGTGCTCCCTTCTTCCATGCGTAGACGAGGCCAAGGGCCAGTTCGCCGATAAAGATCATCATCGAAATCCACGCGGTCCAGCCGAGCGTGAAGACCGAGACGGCCCAGGGATACAGGAACGCGGCCTCTAGATCGAAGATGATGAAGAGGATGGCGATCAGGTAGAAGCGAACGTCGAATTGGCTGCGCGGATCCTCGAATGCGGGAAAGCCGCACTCGTATTCGCTGAGCTTCTCGGGCGTAGGCTTATGCGATCCCGTGAGCCGCGAGACGGCCATCGGCAGGAACACGAACGTGCTCGACAATGCGATGGCGATCCCGAGGAACAGGAGGATCGGAAGATAGTGCGACAGGTCGACCAAATTGCTTCTCGCAAGTGCGAACGGAACGGGGCCGCTTTAGGCCGATGGGGGGTGATGGGCAAGGCGTGGAGGGTGTGAGAATCACTCGCAAGTGGAGGGACGGCGTGGCGGGAAACATGCGTTGCTCGGCGGGTGCTTAGCTGCACCCGAGACTTTTACTGAAGGTTGGAGACTCCACCAAACTCACCCCGTCACCCCGGACTGGTTCCGGGGTCCACCGTGCCGCGAAACAGCGGCTGGCGAGAATGCGCAACGGTGGATGCCGGAACGAGCCCGGCATGACGGATTGTGGTAGGGTCCGCGTCGTTGATCCGACTCTGGTCATGACCCTTCCACAACCGTCACCCCAGCGAAAGCTGGGGTATCGTTGTTGGCGGGCGCGGCGGCCATCACGGGGATACCCCAGCTTTCGCTGGGGTGACGGAGGGAGTGGACGTGGGGTAACCGAGTTCAGGCCTCGATGCCTTCCTCAGCAACCGGCTTAGCGCAGAGCGCCGGCCACCAGCTTATGCAGTCGCGAGTGGAGAGCGTCGTTCGCCGCCAGGAACTCGTTGCGTTCCATGGCGCGGTCGCCGCCGCGGAAGTCGGTGACGAAGCCGCCCGCTTCCTTCACCAGCAACATGCCGGCCGCCACGTCCCAGGGCTTCAGGTTCGATTCCCAGAAGCCGTCGAAACGTCCAGCGGCGAGCCAGGCCAGATCGAGCGCCGCTGCACCCAAACGACGGATACCGGCAACCTCAGGCGCAACCGCGCCGAAAATCCGGCTCCACTGCGCGAAGTCGCCATGCCCCAGGAACGGAATTCCCGTGGCGATCAACGATTCGGACAGATCGCGACGCGACGACACGCGCAGCCGCTGGTCGGTAAGCCATGCCCCCCGGCCCTTCTCCGCCCAGAAGCTCTCGTCGGTCAGCGGCTGATACACGAGCGCAGTCGTGACCTCGCGCTTGCCGTTCGGCATCGGCTCCTCGACCGCGATCGAGATGCAGAAATGCGGGATGCCGTGGAGGAAGTTCGATGTGCCATCCAGGGGATCGACGATGAAGCGCGGCTTGTTCGGATCGCCGGCGACTTCGCCACGCTCTTCCATCAACATGCCCCAATCGGGACGGGCGTGGCTGAGTTCTTCGAAGATCGTCTGCTCGGCGCGCTGATCGGCCTGGCTGACGAAGTCGGCCGGACCCTTGCGGCTCACCTGGAGCTGCTGGACCTCGTTGAAGTCGCGGCGCAGGCGCGGTGCGGCCTTGCGGGCGGCGCGCTCGATGACGGTCATGATGCCGGAATGGGAAGCCATTTAATTCACCTTAAGCCCTCTCCCCTCTGGGGAGAGGGTTGGGAGAGGGGCTGTTCCGGGCGGTGTCTTTGGGGCCGCCCCTCACCCCGACCCTCTCCCCTGCGGGGAGAGGGAGATTGCTTCAGTCCGCGCGCCGCACGTAGGTCTGCTCGTAGACATCGACGACGATCCGCGTGCCCGCACCGATATGCGGAGGGACCATCACGCGGACGCCGTTTTCAAGGACCGCCGGCTTGTAGCTCGACGAGGCGGTCTGGCCTTTCACGACGGCATCCGCCTCGACGATCAGCGCCTCGATCGTATCGGGCAGCTGGACCGAGATAGGCCGCTCTTCCCAAAGCTCCATCACCACGTCCATGCCGTCCTGCAGGAACGCCGCGGCGTCGCCCAGGATGTCGGCATCGAGCGAAATCTGCTCGTAATTGATCTTGTCCATGAAGGTGAGCATGTCGCCTTCGCGGAACAGGAACTGGAAGTCGACGGTCTCGAGCCGCACCTTCTCGACGCTCTCGGCGGAGCGGAAGCGGGTGTTGTTCTTGCGGCCGTCGATGAGGTTCTTCATCTCGACCTGCATGTAGGCACCGCCCTTGCCGGGCTGGGTGTGCTGAATCTTGACGGCGCGCCAGATGCCGCCCTCATATTCAAGGATGTTGCCGGGACGAATCTCGACCGCGTTGATCTTCATGACCGATTCCTGCTGGAAAGAGCTAGGGGCCGTCCGCGAAGCCTGGTCCTGAGGCCTGGCTCTGCGGAAACCCGAAGCGGCGGGCTTTAGCGGGCGCGCTCGCGTCCGGCAAGCAGCGGGTACGGGTTCACATTCTCACCCTGATGCCATCGCTCGCCCGGCTGCATCTTCGTCAGCCCGAAATGGAGGTGGTAATTGCCCGCCCCCGCATCGCCGGTATCGCCGACATAGCCGAGCGTATCGCCCGCCTTCACCGCCATGCCCTCGCGGATGCCCGCCGCATACCCGGCGAGGTGCGCGTAATAATAGGTCCAGCGACGGTCGGGCGACCGGACGTACAGCGTGATACCGCCCAGCCCGCTCTGGAAGAGCTTCTCGATACGCCCCGGTGCTGCGGCCACGACCGGCGTGCCGCCCGCTGCCATGATGTCCGTCCCGTGGTGCCCGCGCGTACCGTCGGCCCGCGCATCGTTCCAGCTGTCCGCGATAGCTTTCCGCGGCACGCCAGCCACCGGAACGGCCAATGCCCCCGGCGTCATGAAGGCCGCCGCGACCTCGACGGGCGGTGGCGGCTTGCGCCATGGCACGCGCCGCTCGCCGTCACTCCCGAACGACACCATCGACGCGAACCCGCCGGCGACCACCACGATCAACCCGAGAATGATCCAGAACGTCCGCGTCATCGTCTCAGGCCTGGAACACGGCTTTGGTCCCCGGCTTGATCATCATCGACAGTCGCGCCGCATCCCAGTTGGTCAGGCGGATACACCCGCACCCGTGGCTCTCGGCACGGCCGATCGTCTCCGGGTTCGGCGTACCGTGGATACCGTAATGCTCCTTCGACAGGTCCATCCAGACGACGCCGACCGGACCGTTCGGACCCGGTGGCAGCATTTCCTTCGTCTGCCCCTTCTTCGCATCCCAGAAGAGCGCGGGGTTGAAGTGGAACTTCGGGTTGTAATCGGACCCCTTGATCGTCCACGTGCCGAGCGGCAGCGGATCGTGGCTGGACCCCATCGTGGCCGAGAACTGCGCGACCAGCTTGTCGTTCGCGTCCAGCACGCGGAGCACGCCGTCCGACTTGTCGACAACGACATGATCCGCCTGCGGCTGTTTCGCATCGACGTTCAGCATGGTGAGCATCGCGATCCAGTCCGGCTTCAGCTTCGGATCATAGGCGCGAGACGACGGCAACGCGTTGGGGAACACCACCTTGGTTCCAGGTGTCAACTTCGTCGAAGGCGAGTTCAGCGCGACGATAACCGCCGGCGTCGTGTGGAACATCTCGCCGAGCTTCTCCATGATGGTCTTGTAGCCCAGCGAGGGAAGTTCGGCCTGCTTGGCGGGATCCTTCGGGAACGGATTGACGAACGGCCCTGCCAACATCTCGGGCGTCAGCGCGACCGTCACGGTCGGCCGCGCGGCCCGGTACGGATACAGCGCCTGCAACGTCCGCGCATCGGACTTGCCGGTAACCGGCAGGCCCCTCGCCTCCTGGAACCCCTTCAACGCTGCAACCAGCGACTGTCCGCCGCGCCCATCGAGCACGCCCGGCCCGAACCCGAGATGATCGAGGATCACCTGCACATGCAGGACGTTGCGGTCGATCGGAGTGGCGGGCCTGGTAGGCGCCGTCTGAGCCATTACGGGTGACGCGGCGCCCAGCAAGCCCGCTGCAAGAACCGAAGCCTTCGTCACAAATGTCATGCCCGTCATCCCGAACCGTTACGCTACTGCATCAAACGGTCGGGGCGACGGTTGTTTCCTTGCGCGATCGAAGGTTGCGCACGCCCCGTCATCCTGACTTTCGTCAAGATCCCGGGAGCGTCTCAGCGCTTCTTGAGAACCTCGCCGAACGCCTTGATCGCCGCGACTTCGTCGCCACCCCAGACGGCATTCGAGACCGCGATGAAATCCGCACCAGCGGCGACCAGCGGCGCTGCGTTCTCGGGTGTGATGCCGCCGATCGCGACGCAAGGAATCTCGAACAACGTCGACCACCACGACAGCGTCACCGGCTCGGCAGTTTGCGTTACGGTCTTAGTCGTGGACGGATAGAACGCTCCGAACGCAACATAGTCCGCCCCAGCCTCGCCCGCTTCCATCGCCAGATGACGGCTGCCATGACAGCTCACCCCGATCTGCGCATTGGGGCCGAGCTGCGCCCGCGCCTCGCGCGGATCGCCGTCGTCCTGCCCGAGATGCACGCCGTCCGCATCGAGCCGCTTGGCCAGCCCGATATCGTCGTTGACGATGAACGCGACGTCACGCTCGGCACAAATCACACGCAACGGCTCGCCGAGCGCAGCGGCGGCATGCTGGTCGATGTCCTTCACCCGGAACTGAAACGCCGCGACCGGCCCCGCGTCGAGCGCCCGCGCGAGACGTTCGGGAAAGTCGCCCCCAACATCCAGCGGCGACACCAGATACAACTGGCAAGCCGGCCGGCGCATGTCGCGGCGGAAATTGTCGGCGAAATTAGGGTCGAGCGGGCCCAGCGGATCTTCGAATTCGGTCATGTCCGCCCCCTAGCCGCTCATCTCCGCCACGTCACCCCGGCGCAGGACCGGGATGACGCGAGGTCAGACCGCAGCTTATTCCTCGTTCTTGTAGATCCGGATGATGCGGTCGAGCATCGCCAGCGCTTCGTCGCGCGGACGCTGGAAGGTGTTGCGGCCGATGATCGAGCCGTTGCCGCCGCCGTCACGGATGTCGCGCGCATCCTGGAAGATCGCGTCCTCGCCCTTCGACGCGCCCCCCGAGAAGACGTTGATGCGCCGCCCGGCAAAGCTCGACTGGACGACGTGCTTCACGCGGTCCGACTGCTTCGACCAATCGGTGTTCGCATAGAGCGGCTTGGCCTCCTTCTGCTCGATATGCGCGGTCGGCAGCTTGGTCTTGATGATGTGCGCGCCGAGCAGCGCCGCGATATGCGCGGCATAGGCACCGACGTCCAAAGCGAGCTCGCCGTCCTTGGTCAGCTCGCCGCCACGCGGGTACGACCAGATCACCGTCGCGATGCCGACCGACTTGGCCTCTTCGCTCAGCTCGCGGATTTCCTCGACGAGGTCGAAGAACTGGTCCGCACCCGGATAGATCGTGAAGCCGATCGCCGCCGACCCGAGCCGCACCGCGTCGGACACGGTCGCGGTCACCGCCTGGTCGATCGAGGTCGCCCAGCTGTTCGAGCTGTTGCACTTCAGGATCGTCGGGATCTGTCCTGCAAACGTATCCGCGCCCGCTTCGAGCATCCCGAGCGGTGCCGCATAGGCGCTGAGCCCCGCGTCGATCGCGAGCTGGTAATGGTAATGCGGGTCGTATGCGGCCGGGTTCACCGAGAAGCTGCGCGCCGGGCCATGCTCGAAACCCTGGTCGACCGGCAGGATCACGAGCTTGCCGGTGCCGCCGAGCTTGCCCTGCATCAGGATGCGCGCGAGGTTCGCCTTCACCGCCGAACTGGTGGCCTCGTACTTGTCGAGAATGGTTTTGACTTGCGGAGTGATCGTGGACGTCATGATAAATCCTCTTCTATTATCTAAAGGGCAAGCCATCGGCGAAGTGCCTGATCGACCGCAAACATGGTTTCGTTGGAAGCAGTACCGACCCGTCGACCGATGCGATGCCGCCAGACCGACTGCACCTTGTCGATACTGATCTCGCTCGGCTTAACGAGCCCCGTATCGGGATTTGCCGCGATCGGTATGCGGAACATACCGAGACCGGCAAGATGGCTGGTAATCAAACACACCGTAACGCTGTCGTGATCTTGCAGGAACGCGTCGGTCTGAACGACGAGCGCCGGGCGCGGCTTTCTTGCGAAATCGCCCGCGTCGGCATCGGCAATAGTAACGATATCGCCGCGCTTCATTCGGCGGCATCACGGCGATTGCCGACAGGCTCTGGGTCGTCCCAGGCTACGCCCAACCGCTCCCATGCCTCGTCGTCTTCGGTCCAGCCAAGCGCCGCAGCCCGCAGCGACTGCCGCTTGGCCTCGGCCAGGAAAGCCTCGTCGTGCCGTTCGACATAGCGCCGCACGGCTTCGCGTGCGATATCGCTCTTGCTGCGCCCCTGGGTGCGCGCAACCGCCGCGAGTCGCTCTTCGAGTTCGCTATCGAGCCTGACGCCGAGCATCCGAATCTCCGTTTAACATGTTAAACATAGGACGGCGGAGATCGTGGATCAACCCCCCGCCTAGACCGCAAACGTCGCGATTGACGTGACAGCGCCCGACGCCGAGACTGGCAAAAACAGGGGGCAGGCAATGAGAGTTTTGCAGGGCGTCATCGCATGCGCGGTGCTGATGGCGACGTCCACGGCAGCGGCGGCGGTGAAGATCGGCGAGAAGGCACCGCCGTTCGAATTGACGCTGATCGACGGCACCAAGGTGCGCAGTACCGACCTCGCCGGTCAGGTCGTGATCCTGAATTTCTGGGCGACCTGGTGCGGGCCCTGCAAGGCCGAACTGCCGCTGCTCGACAATTACTACCGGCTTCGCAAGGACCACGGGCTGCGCGTATTCGCGGTAGCGACGGAGGACTCGCTGCCCGCGTTCAAGCTGAAACCCCTGTTCGCCGCCATGGCGATCCCCTCCGCGCGGCGGATCAAGGGACCGTTCGCGGTGATGGGCGCGCTGCCCACCAACTACATCATCGATCGCGCCGGCATCGTCCGTTATGCAAAAGCCGGTGCGTTCGACCTGGACGACCTGAATGGCCTGCTGGTCCCGCTACTGAAGGAACCAGCGCCCTAACGAGTCAGCGCCGCGACGCCGGGAAGGTCCTTGCCTTCCATCCACTCCAGAAACGCGCCGCCCGCCGTGGAGACGAACGTGAACGCGTCGGCAACGCCAGCGTGGTTGAGCGCCGCGACCGTGTCGCCACCACCGGCCACCGAGACGAGCGAACCGCCCTCGGTCAGCGCCGCCGCGGTCTTGGCGAGCGCGACGGTCGCGGTGTCGAACGGAGGAGTCTCGAACGCGCCGAGCGGACCGTTCCACACCAGCGTGCGGCAATTCTTGAGCACGTCGCCGAGCGACTCGACCGCCGCCGGGCCGACGTCGAGGATCATCTCGTCGGCCGCGACTTCGTGGACGTTGACGGTGCGCGTCGCCGGGTTCGGCTTGAACTCCTTCGCGACGACCACGTCATAGGGGAGGTGGACGATGCAGTTCGCCTTGTCTGCGGCTTCCATGATCTGTTCGCAAACGCTTGCAAGCTCATGCTCGCACAGGCTTTTACCGACATCGACGCCGCGCGCTGCGAGGAAGGTGTTGGCCATGCCGCCGCCGATGATCAGGTGATCCACGCGGGTGACCAGGTGGCGCAGCACGTCGAGCTTCGACGACACCTTGGCGCCCCCAACGACCGCTGCCACCGGATGCTCGGGTGCACCGAGCGCCTTCTGGAGCGCGTCGAGTTCGGCTTCCATCGCGCGGCCGGCAAAGGCGGGAAGGACGTGCGCGAGGCCCTCGGTGGAGGCGTGGGCGCGGTGCGCGGCGGAAAAGGCGTCGTTGACGTACAGGTCGCCTAGGCTGGCAAAACGCGCAACCACGGCTGGATCGTTGGTTTCCTCGCCACCGAAAAAGCGCGTGTTCTCCAACACCGCGATATCGCCGGGCTCCAGCGTGGCGACGGCATCATCAGCCCCCTCCCAGTCGATGTAGCGGACTTCGCGGCCCAGCACTTCTCTATACGGCCTTACGACCTGCGACAGCGAGAACTCGGGGCTTGGCACGCCCTTGGGACGACCGAAATGCGCGAGGACGAGGACGATCGCGCCCTTGTCGGCGAGTTCGCCAACGGTCGCTACCGTTGCGCGGAGGCGCGTGTCGTCAGTAACGTGACCCCCTGCCATCGGCACGTTCAGGTCTTCGCGGACAAGCACGCGCTTGCCCTGCACGTCGCCCATATCATCGAGCGTGTTGAATGGCTTGCTCATGGTTCTTCGATCCTGATCTCATCACCGACGGCGATCCTGCCGCCCATCAAAACGCGGGTACACGCCCCGCCCCGCCAGTCGGGCAGGAGGGCGGCGAACAATCCGGGCGCTACCGTTTCCATGCGGTGGCATGGATCGGTTTCGAGCGTCACCTCTAATAGCACGTCCGCTCCGATCCGAAGCCGGGCGCCGGCAGTCTGCGGCAGATCGAGGCCATCGACGAGAAGATTTGCGCGGCGTTCGTACCAGGGGATGTCACGACCCAAGTCGGCCATCGCCGCGTCCCAGTCGCCACGTTCGAGCAAGGTGACCTGACGCCGCCCTTTGCCGCCGGGTTTCACATAACCACGACAGTCGCCGTTGAGGCCTGCCTCGACGGTGATCTCGACATGGTCGATGACCTCCATTGGGGCTTTGGGGCGGGGATGGCGCGCTATCCCGGAAATGATTCCCGTCAACGCCGTATCCAATCGTCCGTCACCCCAGCGAAAGCTGGGGTATCCCTGTTGTCGGGCGTCCCGACCCGAACGGCGAGATCCCAGCTTCCGCTGGGATGACGGACTGGGGTGTGATGACGGCTATAGAAACGCAGCGTCCGTCTACCTTTAGATGAACTTCGCCATCGCCGTGGCGGTATCGACCATCCGGTTCGAGAAACCCCACTCGTTATCGTACCAGCTGACGACGCGGACCAGCTTGCCGTCGATCACCGCGGTCTCCAGGCTGTCGATCGTCGACGACGCCGGGGTATGCTGGAGATCGATCGAAACGAGCGGCTCGTCCGACCAGTCGAGCACGCCGACCAGCGGACCGCTTTCGGACGCCGCCTTCAGCACCGCATTCACCTCTTCACGCGTCGTGTCGCGCGATGGCGTAAACGTCAGGTCGATCAGCGACACGTCCGGCACCGGCACGCGGATCGCCGAACCGTCGAGCTTGCCCTTGAGCTCCGGCAACACTTCGGCAACCGCACGTGCGGCCCCGGTCGTAGTCGGGATCATCGACATCGCCGCAGCCCGTGCGCGACGCAGGTCCGGGTGGATCTGGTCGAGGATCTTCTGGTCGTTGGTATAGGCATGGATCGTCGTCATCAGGCCGCGCTCGATGCCGATCGCATCGTTCAGCACCTTGGCGACCGGCGCGAGGCAGTTGGTGGTGCACGACGCGTTCGAGACGATCGTGTGCTCGGCAGTCAGCTTGTCGTGGTTGACGCCGTAGACGACGGTCAGGTCAACGCCCTTGCCCGGCGCCGAGATCAGCACCTTCTTCGCGCCGGCATCGAGATGCTTCTGGCAGCTCGCCTTGTCGGTGAAGAAGCCGGTGCATTCGAGAACGATGTCGACGCCCAGCTCGGCGTGCGGCAGGTTGGCGGGATCTCGCTCGGCGGTGACGCGGATGCGCTTGCCGTCGACGACCAGTTCGTTGCCCTCGGCCGACACCTCGCCCGGATATTTGCCGTGGACGCTGTCGCGCTTGAACAGCCAGGCGTTCGACTTGGCATCGCCGAGATCGTTGATCGCGACGAGTTCGAGTGCGCCGTTCGACTGTTCGAGTACCGCGCGGGCGACGAGACGGCCGATGCGCCCGAAACCGTTGATCGCAACCTTGACCGTCATTGCCATATCTCCGCTAACACCCGCGAGTCCGTTCCGGGCGCGAAGCCTTTGCGGGGCGGTGGGGCGCCCTGTCAACACCGTGGATCGCGGATCGCGGCGGCGAAATCGGCTTGTCGCGCCCCTCGGCCATGCTATCTCGCATGCTATGTCAGACACAATTACCGATACGCCGACGCCCGTCGACCGGGGCGACGCGCCTACCGCCGTCGAACGGATCGACGCGGCGATTGCACGGATCGAATCCGCCATTGCCGCCCGCGCCGACGCTGGCGACGCGCTGGCCAAGCGTCACGCGGCGCTCAAGGCGCGGATGGCCGAAGCCGTCGCTGCACTCGACGACGTCATTACGCGTGGGAGTCCGAACTGATGGCACAAGTCATGCTCGATATCGGCGGCCGTCCGCATGCGGTCGCCTGCCGTGACGGCGAAGAGTCGCGGGTCCGCTTGCTGGGCGCGATGGTTTCCGAACGCTGGGCAACGGCGGATCGTGCGGCGGGCGGGCTCAGCGCCGAGCGCGCGATGCTGTTCGTCGCGCTGATGCTGGCCGACGACCTCGACGAAGCCGCGCACCGCCCACCCGAAGGCTCGGCCGTCAGCGAGATCGCGCTCACCCGGATCGCCGATCGTCTCGAAGGGCTTGCCCAGGCTCTCGAACAAAGTCCCCTTGAGCTAAGCCCCCCGAACGCCTAGATTGGGGATGGCGGGTTCTGCCCGGTACGAGCCTTTATTATCCCTGAGGCTATTCATCATCCATAGGGGGCTGTCCCTGTTAGGATCCTGGTCCGAAGCATATGGTCCCCACCTGACGTACCGTGCGTCAGTGGATAACCCGGCACACGGCCATGGTGGGCCCGCCACACCACCATCTTTAGAGGTCGCCCGCGCATGACCGACAAGAGTGCGCTCCGGGCCTCGCTCCGCGCCGCGCGGGAAGCGCGCCCGCCTGTCGATATCCCCGTGCCGTTGACATTTCTGGCGCGGTTGAAGCCCGGACTGACGGTCGCATCCTACGTCCCGTTCGGCGGTGAGGCCGATCCATCACCCTTCGCACGCGCCGCCGTCGATGCGGGGTGCGTGATCGCCCTGCCCCATGTGGTCCGCCGATCGCTGCCGATGCGCTTCCTGTCATGGGCGACCGAAGCGGCGCTGATCGCCGGACCGTTCGGGCTGCACCAGCCTGCCGAGGACGCGGCCGAGCTCGAACCCGACATCATCCTGACCCCGCTCGTCGGCTTCGATCGCGGCGGCAACCGAATCGGCCAGGGCGCCGGCTATTACGACCGAGCCTTCCTCGCGCACCCAAACGCCTGGCGCGTCGGCATTGCGCTGTCGGTGCAGCAGGTGGATAGCCTAACACCAGACCCGTGGGACGTCCCACTTCACGCCATCGCCACCGAACTCGAATGGATCACGCCATGACGCCGACCTGGCGCAAACCCGTCGGGATGCTCGGCATCTTGCTACTGATCCTCGTATGGTGCGTGGCAATCGTGAGTTTGTCGAACATCGTCGGCAACTGGCACTGGCTGGGGCAGCTGGTGTTCTACGTCTTCACCGGCCTGATCTGGATCGCCCCGTTGAAGCCCGTGCTGCGCTGGATGGAGACTGGGCGGTAGCCTTTGTAGCGCCGTCGCAACCCGCTTACAGCCTTCCCCCTCCCCGTTCGTCCTGAGTAGCCATCGAGTAGTCGCGCAGCGACGTATCTAGAGGGCGTATCGAAGGACAGGTTGGCGCGCGGAACGCATGCTTCGATACGAGCCCTCGATACGCTCCTGACGGAGCTACTCGGTCTCTACTCAGCACGAACGGCAAGGGTGGATGATCCTGACCCAGGAGGCAGGACGGAGTGCTCGCAGCACCTATTTTCTGAAGGGTCTCGGCCACCCTATAGGGTGGCGCGAGTGACGGGACTCGAACCCGCGACCTCCGGCGTGACAGGCCGGCGCTCTAACCAACTGAGCTACACCCGCATTCCCAATGACGAACCCTGGCGTCCCAAGGGACACGCGGGAAGGCTCGTCAAAACCTTTACACAATCTCGAACCATCTACCCGGTCAGGGCAAACGATGGCGCGAGTGACGGGACTCGAACCCGCGACCTCCGGCGTGACAGGCCGGCGCTCTAACCAACTGAGCTACACCCGCTGAAACAGCGTGGAGGCGGCAACTAGGCGAGGGTTCGGATACCGTCAACCCAAATTATCCGCCAGTCTCACGTTGTGCCTCGGGCGGGTCGCCACGCCGACGGTTTCGCCCGGTCTTGGGCTGCACCAGCGTCCCGTGCTCGAACAGGAAACCGGCGATATCGGGCTTGCCGGCGGCCTTCACGACCGTTTGGATGATGATCAGCAGCGGCACCGCCAGCAACGCGCCCGACGTGCCCCAGACCCATCCCCAGAAGCTCAGCGAGATCAGGATGAGTAGCGGGCTGATCGTCAGCCGGTGACCGACGACGAACGGCGTGATCGCGTTCGCCTCGACCAGATGCAGCCCGTACATCAGCGCCGGCGGCAGCATCGCCATCCAGATGTCCGAGAACGTCATCAGCCCGCCCAACGCGAGCAGGAACGCACCGATCACCGGCCCGAAATACGGGATGTAGTTGAGCAGCGCTACGATCCCGCCCCACATCGCCGGATAGGGCATCCCGATGAACCACAGCGCCACCCCGGTGATGATCCCGAGGACGATGTTGATCAGCGTGATCGTGCCGAGATACGCCGACACATCGTCGACGATGTCCTGGATCACGCGCGCCGTCGCCATCGCCCCGTCGAAGCTGGTCCGCCCGGTGATCGTCTGCCGCCGCATCCGCGTCCAGCCCGACAGGAAGAAGAACACGATCAGCACGCCGAACAGGAATTGGACGATCACTGCCGGCGCCGAGGTGGCTGCCAGTTCGAGGATCGAGCCCGGCGCGGCGACGCCCGCGGTCGCCGGCTGCTTGATCGGCGTCGACGCGACCTGCCGCAGCGTCTTGTTCACGTATTTCTCGAGGCTCGAATAGAGATCGAGCAATGGCGCGAGGTTGCTCTGAATCCGGTCCAACCGCGTCGGCAACAGACGGAAGAAATCGGTCGCCGGCACGAGGATCGCGGCTATCGCGATGTTCGCGGCGATCAGGAAGACGAGGATGCACAGGATCGCCGCCAGCGGTGACGGTACGTGACGCCGCTCGAGCCATTCCAGCACCGGCACCAGCGCAACCGAAATCACCAGCGCGATAGTCAGCGGCAGAAAGAACTCCGCTCCCGATTTAAGCGCGAACGGCGTGGCAAGAATCAGACCTATACCCGCGGTTAGCGTCAAGGCGGCCAACAACCGATCGCGACGCTGCGCGATCCGCATCGCATCCTCGACCCCAACCGCGATCGGCAGCCCGAACGCACTCTCCGCCGGTGAACCTTCCGCAACGACGTCGTCCCCGCCCCCCGGCTGGTGCGTTTCCTGGCGAAGACCCTCGTCCGTCATGGCAATTCCTTTGCCACCCCCATCCCGTAATCGTGCCGCGCTGACAAGCGTGCCAGACCGTGTCCGATCTGATTTGGCGAACAAAAGAACGAAGGACGCTGAAGCGACCACTCGCGGGGCAAGATCGTCATCAGGTCAATCGGCACGGGGCCCGTCATCCTGATGGAAACCTGCCAGCGATCGGACCTACGCCGTCACCCCGACCCGATCCTCGAACAGCACCTGCAAGTCCTTCTTCAAGATCTTCCCGTTCGCGTTCCGCGGCAACGTCTCGTGCACGAAGCGCACCGCCACCGGCGTCTTGAACGCCGCCAGATGCTGCCTGACCCAGCCCTGCAACTCCGCCTCGGTCGTCACCGCACCCGGCGCAAGGTGCACCACCGCTGCGGGCTCCTCGCCGAGGATCCGGTGCGGGATGCCGATCAGTGCGGCATCGGTCACCGCGGGATGCGCGTAGAGGACGTTCTCCACCTCGCTCGAATAGATGTTCTCGCCACCGCGGATGATCATGTCCTTGGCCCGGTCGACGATGTAGCAGAATCCCTCCTCGTCGAGCCGCGCGAGATCCCCCGTCCGCACCCAGCCGTCGATGAACGTCGCGGCGGTCGCGTCCGGCTTGTTCCAGTAGCCCTTCACGATCATCGGCCCGCGCGCCCAGAGTTCGCCGACCTCGCCCGTCGGCATCTCGGTCACGCCGTCGTCCGCGACGATCTTCAGGTCGGCCGAAGCTACGGGAGGCCCCGCGCTGGTGGGCCGGTTGAGATAATCCTCGCCGCCATGATGCGTGACGGTCGCCATCGTCTCGGTCATGCCCCAACCGTTGCCGGGCATCGCGCCGAACTCGGCATGGATGCGCTTCACCAACTCTGGAGCCGCCGGCGCACCGCCATAGGCGATCGATTCGAGCGACGAGAGGTCGTATCTGTCGCGATCGGGATGCTCCAGCAACTGCCACGCGATCGTCGGCACCCCGCCGGTGACGTTTACCTTCTCGCGCTCGATGATCTCCATCGCCCTAATGGTGTCCCATTTCCGCATGAAGATCATCGTGCTGCCGGTCGCGATCGCCCCCATCATGCCGGCGGAGCAGGCGGTGACGTGGAACAGCGGGATCACCGTCAGCGTCACGCGCGGCGTCGGTTCGGGTGGCGCCTCGCCGCGGCGCAGGAACGAGCGTGCCGACGAATAGCCGCCCGACAGGATGTTCGACATCATGTTGCGGTGCGTGCCGAGCGCCCCCTTCGGCGCGCCGGTGGTGCCGCTTGTGTAGAAGATCGTCGCATCGTCGTCCGGCGCGATCGTCGCTTCGGGCAAGCCGTTATCGGGCAACGCCGCCCAGTCATGCGGCGTGCCGATCACGTCCTCCAGCCGCGTGACGATCCCCGCCAGCGGTTCCGCGGCCCGTGTGACGAACACATGCTCCAGCGTCGGCAGCGTCGCATACGCCGCCTCCAGCCGGTGATGCCGCTCGTCGTCGGTGATCAGCACGCGCGCGCCCGAATCGGCTAAGCCGTATTCCATCTCGGCGCCCGTCCACCACGCGTTGAGCGGTACCATGATCGCGCCGATGCTGGCGCCTGCAAAGAACGCGACCGGCCATTCGGGCAAGTTGCGCATCGCCAGCGCGACGCGGTCGCCGGGACCGATCCCCATCTCGCGCAACCGATGCGCCAGCACCGCGATCGCACGAAAGTTCGCCTCGTAGGTGACTCGCTCGTCCTCGTACGCCGTGAAGACCCGGTCGCCATGCGCGCGCGCCGCCTCGGCCAGCCAGCGCAACGACGGCGGCGCATTCTTCCAGATACGCGTCTCGATACCGTCGATCGTCAGCATCTCCATCTCGAACTTCGCGCCGGGCGCGGTCAGCAATCGCTCGGCATCGGCGAGCGACATCGCCGGCCAGGAGGGATCGAGTGCGATGATCGGTTCGCTTGCCAAGACCGGTTGACTCCAGAGTTGAATTTTGGGTTTGGCTTATCGCCTGTTCGAAGACAGGTTATAGTTGATTCCTGTCGCACTCAAGGCAATAGAGGCGACAAGTTCGAACTAGGGGTATGGAGCGGGTGATGGCGGGAACGGTCGAATCATGAAAATCGCCAAGCCCGCGGCGCATGGCTTCGATGCAGGCCGGTTGGCGGCGATCGATACGCTGCTCCAGACGCGCTACGTCGATTCGGGCAAGCTGCCGAACGCGCAGGTATTGATCGCTCGGGACGGCGAGATCGTCCACTTCTCGAACGTGGGTGCAGCGCGTGAGGGCGGCAAGGCGATCGACGACGGATCGCTGTTCCGGATCGCGTCGATGACAAAGCCGATCACCTCGGTCGCGTTCATGATGCTGGTCGAGCAGGGCCTCGTCGCGGTCGATACGCCGGTCCACCACGTGCTGCCCGAATTCAAGGATATCGGCGTCTATGATGGCGGCGGTGGCGGGGTACCGTTCATGACGAGGCCGACCGCCGAGCCGATGCGGATGGTCGACCTTCTCCGCCACACCTCGGGACTGACGTATAGTTTCCAGAACCGCTCGAACGTCGATGCCGCCTACCGTGAAGGCAAGATCGAGAACTGGCATGGCGGCCATGATCTCGACGGATTCATCGGCGCGCTGGCGAAGATCCCGCTCGAATTCTCGCCCGGCACCGCGTGGAATTACTCGGTCGCGACCGACGTTCTCGGCGCGGTCGTGCAGCGCGTATCGGGCCAGTCGCTCGACCAGTTCTTCCGAGACCGCATCTTCGCGCCGCTGAAGATGGACGACACCTTCTTCCAGGTTCCGGCCGACAAGCTCGATCGCCTGACCGACTGTTACACGCTCGCCCCCGGCAAGGGTCGCATCATGTATGATCGCGGCGCGGAGAGTGCGTGGAGCCGGCAGCCCAAGCTCGTGTCCGGCGGCGGCGGGCTCGTCTCGACCGCGCTCGATTACCACCGGTTCAACACGATGCTGCTGAATGGCGGCGAGCTCGATGGCGCGCGGATCCTCGGGCGCAAGACGCTGGAGCTGATGACGCAGAATCATCTGCCCGGAAAATCCGATCTCGCAGCGATGTCGAAGTCGCTGTTCAGCGAGGCGTCGAACGCAGGCACCGGCTTCGGCCTCGGCTTCGCGATCACCGACGACGTCGCCAAGACGATGGTGCCGGGGTCGAAGGGCGAATTCTACTGGGGCGGGATGTTCTCGACCGCGTTCTTCGTCGACCCCGTCGAGCGCCTGTCGATGGTGTTCATGACCCAGCTCTCGCCCAGCAGTTTCTATCCCATCCGCCGCGAACTGAAGACGATGATCTACGCGGCGATGACCTGATTCACGCATACGAACTTACCCGTCACCCCAGCGGAAGCTGAGGTCTCCCGGTTACGAGGAGATACCAGCGTTCGCTGGTATGACGATCAAATAGCAGGAGACTTTCTGATGTCCTCGACCAGCCCGATCCGCACCGAACGCCATGACGACATCCTCGTCATCATCTCGAACAATCCCCCCGTCAACGCGCTCGGCGCCGCGGTCCGCCAGGGGCTCGAAGCCGCGATCAAGCAAGGCGTCAACGACGACAGCATCGCCGCGATGGTGATCCGCTGCGACGGCCGCACCTTCTTCGCAGGCGCCGATATCACCGAGTTCGGCAAGGAGATGGTCGAGCCCGGCCTGCCGACCGTCGTCGACATGATAGAGGCGTCGTCGAAGCCCGTCGTTGCGGCGATCCACGGCACCGCGCTCGGCGGCGGCTGCGAAGTCACGCTTGGCTGTCATTACCGCGTCGCCGTCCCCTCGGCGAAGATCGGCACGCCCGAAGTGAAGCTCGGCCTACTCCCAGGCGCGGGCGGCACGCAGCGCATCCCGCGCATCGCCGGCGTGAAGCTTGCGCTGGAGATGACCGCGAAGGGCGATCCGATCTCGGCGAAGAGGGCGCTTGATGCAGGGTTAATCGACAAGATCGTCGGTGAGGATTCGCTTGAGGCAGATGCCGTCGCATTCGCGCGCGAGATCGCGACCAAGCGTCCCCTGCCCCGTGCGTCCGAGAAGACGGCGCAGGCCGATCCCGACGCGGTCGCCGCGTTCAAGAAGGAGAATGCGCGCCGTTTCCGTAACTTCGACGCGCCGGCGGCCAACATCGCCTGCGTCGAGAAGGCTGCCGATGGCTCCAGCTTCGAGGAGGGCATTGCGTTCGAGCGCCAGGAATTCTTCAAGCTGATGACCGGCACGCAATCCGCCGCGCAGCGCCACATCTTCTTCGCCGAGCGCCAGGCCGCCAAGATCGACGACGTCCCCGCGGACACCAAGCTGCGCGAGATCAAGCGCGTCGGCGTGATCGGCGCGGGCACGATGGGCGGCGGCATCTCGATGAACTTCCTGTCCGCGGGCATCCCGGTCACGATCGTCGAAATGCAGCAGGAGGCGCTCGACCGCGGCACCGGCGTCGTGCGGAAGAACTACGAGGCGACCGCCGCCAAGGGCCGGATCAAGCCCGAGCAGGTCGAACAGGCGATGGGGGCGTTGAAGCCGACGCTCGACTTCGCCGATCTCGCCGAGTGCGACCTGATCATCGAGGCGGTGTACGAGACAATGGAGGTGAAAAAGGAGATCTTCACGCGTCTCGACGCGATCGCCAAGCCGGGCGCGATCCTCGCGTCGAACACCTCGTATCTGAACATCGACGAGATCGCGGCCTGCACCAAGCGTCCCGAGGACGTCGTAGGGATGCACTTCTTCTCGCCCGCCAACGTGATGAAATTGCTCGAAGTGGTGCGCGGCGACAAGACCGCGGACGACGTACTGGCGACCGTCATGGCGCTGGCAAAGAAGATCAAGAAGGTCGCGGTGGTGGCGGGCGTCACCTACGGCTTCATCGGCAACCGCATGCTGATGCCGCGGCAGGTTGAGGCGACCAAGCTGCTGCTGGAAGGCGCGAGCCCCGAACAGATCGACAAGGTCCATGTCGCGTTCGGCATGCCGATGGGGCCGTTCCAGATGAGCGATCTGGCGGGCGTCGATATCGGCTGGCACCGCGACCCGAGCCGCATCGAGAATATTCGCGATGCGCTGGCGGCGGAGAACCGCTGGGGCCAGAAGACCAAGGCGGGCTTCTACGATTATGACGAGAAGCGCACGCCCTCGAACAGCCCGCGCGTGACCGAGATCATCGACGATTTCCGCAAGAAGTCGGGCGTGACGCCGCGTGAGATCAGCGACGAGGAGATCGTCGTGCGGACTCTCTACACGATGGTGAACGAGGGCGCGCTGATCCTCGAGGAGGGCAAGGCACAGCGCGCGTCGGACGTCGATGTGGTGTGGATCTACGGATACGGCTGGCCGGTGTACCGCGGTGGACCGATGTTCTGGGCGCAGTCCGAGGGGTTGCCGAAGGTCGTCGCGGGGCTGGAGAAATACGGGTTTACCGTTGCCAAGTCGTTGAAGGATGCGGCCGCAACCGGCGGTAAGATCAAGTAACATCTGGCTCCCTCTCCCCTCGGGGAGAGGGCTGGGGTGAGGGGCGCCGCGCGCGTTGCCCTGCCCAACAGCCCCTCACCCCGACCCTCTCCCCATAGGGGAGAGGGAGAAAGGACTATCATGACCGACCTCGATACTTTCCGAACCGAAACCCGCGCGTGGCTTGCGGAAAACTGTCCGCCCGAGATGCGCAAGCCGGTGCGCTCCGAGGACGACGTCTGCTGGGGCGGGCGTCAGTTCAAGCCTTCGAGCCCTGCGCAGAAAGAGTGGCTCGATAAGATGGCGGCCAAGGGCTGGACCGTGCCCGACTGGCCCAAGGCTTACGGCGGCGGAGGATTGTCGCCTGCCGAGACGAAGATCCTGCGCGAAGAGATGGCGGCAATAAAGGCACGCAACCCACTGAACTCGTTCGGCATCTCCATGCTTGGACCGGCGCTGCTGAAATACGGCACCGAGGAGCAGAAGCTCGATCACCTGACCAAGATCGCGCGTGGCGAAATCCGCTGGTGCCAGGGCTATTCCGAGCCGAATGCTGGGTCCGACCTTGCCGGGCTTGCCACCTCGGCGGAGGACAAGGGCGACCATTATCTCGTCAACGGCCAGAAGGTATGGACGTCCTATGCCGACAAGGCCGACTGGATATTCTGCCTCGTCCGCACCGACAAGATTTCGAAACAGGGCGGGATCAGCTTCGTGCTGTTCGACATGGCGTCGCCGGGCGTGTCGACCAAGCCGATCCTGCTGATCAGCGGCAATTCGCCGTTCTGCGAAACGTTCTTCGACAATGTCGAGGTGCCCAAGGTCAACCGCGTCTACGAAGAGAACAAGGGCTGGGACGTCGCGAAATACCTGCTCGGGCATGAGCGGGAGATGATCTCGGGCATGGGGCTCGCGTCGAGCGGCGGCAATCCGCTGATCGACGGCGCGATCGCGACCGTCGGGCTCGGACATGACGGGCGGCTCGCCGATCCGCTGCTGCGCGCGTCGATCGCGCTGTTCGAGGTGCGGTCGAAGGCGTTCGGGGCGATGTCAGAGCGGTTCATCGACGAGCTGAAGGCGGGCAAGGCGCACCCGGCCCAGCCGAGCATGATGAAATACTATGGCACCGAGCTGAACAAGGGCCGGTACGAATTGATGATGGCGGCGGGCGGATCGGACGCGCTCGAATGGGACAGCGATCGGTCGCGCGGCGGGGCGATCCCGCGGTCGTGGCTGCGGACCAAGGCGAACTCGATCGAGGGCGGGACCAGCGAGATTCAGCTGAACATCATCGCCAAGCGGATTTTGGAATTGCCGGCGTAATTCCCTCGCCCCTTCGGGGAGAGGGTGCCGCAGCGAAGCGAAGGCGGGTGAGGGGCAATGAGGCTCGGACGATCCGACCCAACAGCCCCTCACCCCGACCCTCTCCCCGGCGGGGCGAGGGAGCAGAAGGAATAGACATGCCCCTGTATCTAGACGACGACCAGACCGTCCTTCAGGACACCATTCGCGATTTCGTCGCCGAGCACGCGCCGGTCAGCCACATGCGGGCCCTGCGCGACGCCGACGACAAGACGGGCTTCTCGCGCGACCTGTGGAAGCAGTTCGCCGAGATGGGCTTTACCGGCATCCTGATCGGCGAGGACCAGGGGGGCTTGGGGCTCGGCCATGTCGAGGCGGGCGTGGTACTGGAGGAAATCGGCCGCAACCTGTCGCCCTCCCCGTTCCTCTCCACCGCAGTCGCGGCGGTCGAGGCGCTCAAGGGTACGGGGCAAGCCGGGCGCTGGTTTCCGGGCATCATCGCCGGCGAGACCGTAGCCGCGCTGGCCATTGATGAGGGCGCCAAGCACCGCGACACCGTGGCGATGAAGGCCGAACGCTCGGGCAACGGGTTCAAGCTGACCGGCGCCAAGCGGTTCGTCACGCACGGCCACACCGCCGACCTGATCATCGTTGCTGCACGCACCGGCGGCAGTGACGACGACAGGGATGGCATCACGCTGTTCGCGGTGCTCAAGGACGCTTCGGGTCTTTCAGCGCACGCCGAGCGCCTTGCCGATTCGAGCCTCGCCGCACGCCTGGAGTTCGATGGCGTGGAGGTCGATGCGGACGCGGTGATCGGCGAGGTCGACGCTGGGCGTACACCACTCGATCGTCTCCTGCGCGCAGGCCGGACCGGCGCGTCGGCGGAACTGCTCGGCGTCGGCGGCGGGGCGATGGACATGACCGTCGGTTATCTGAAGGAGCGCAAGCAGTTCGGCGCGCTGATCGGCAGCTTCCAGGCGCTCCAGCACCGCGCCGCGCATCTGTATTCGGAGATGGAGGTGGCGCGGGCGGCTGTCCTCAAGGCACAGCAATTGCTCGATCTCGGCAGCGACCGGGCGGACGAGGCGGTGTCGGTGGCCAAGGCGATGACCGCGCTGGCAACGACGCTCAGCGTGCAGGAAGGGGTGCAGATGCATGGCGGCATCGGCATGACCGACGAATACGACATTGGCTTTTACATGAAACGCGCACGGGTGCTCGCCGAGATGTTCGGCGATGCCAACTTCCACGCGGACAGGCTTGCGGTCGCGGCAGGGTATTGACCAGAACTTGTACCCCCGCGAAGGCGGGGGCCCACACTGGGCACCCGCCTTCGCGGGTGAACACGGAGGTCAGATGAACTTGAACACTGCCGATACTTCTCCTGAAGCACTCGCCAAGAGTCTCGTCGACCTGCTCGAAATCGAGGAAGTCGACACCGATCTCTATGTCGGCAAGCGTCAGCCGGGCGGGGTCGGTCGCGTGTTCGGCGGGCAGGTGATCGCGCAGGCGCTGCAGGCCGCGCAACGCTCGACCGAAGGACCCAAGGCGGCGCACTCTCTGCACGCGTATTTCATGCGTCCGGGGAACGAGGACTACCCGATCGTCTTCCGCGTAGTGCGCGACTTCGAGGGGCGGAGTTTCGCTACCCGGCGCGTGATCGCGATGCAGAAGGGGCAGCCGATCCTCAACATGGCCGCGTCTTTCCAGATGCCCGAAGAGGGGCTGCACCATCAGGACGCGATGCCCGACGTGCCGGCGCCTGAAACCCTGCGTTCAGACCGCGACCTGCGGCTCGAGAATATCGACGGCATCCCTGAGAAATTTCGCGCGCACATGCTCCGCTGGCGGCCGATCGAGGTGCGCCCAGTCAACCCGCGCAGTTGGATCGACCCTGCCCCGCAGGAGCCGCATTACGCCAACTGGTTCCGCCTCGTCGCGCCGATCGGCGACGATCCGGCGATGCACCGCGCGATCCTCGCCTATGCGTCGGACATGGCGCTGCTCGGCACCGCCCTCCTGCCGCATGGCAAGAACTGGATCACGCCGGGTTTGCAGACCGCGAGCCTCGACCATTCGCTGTGGCTCCACGAGGACTTCCGCGCCGACGACTGGCTGCTTTACGCGTGCGACAGCCCGTGGTCAGGCCATGCGCGCGGTTTCAACCGCGGCAAGATCTATGCGAGAGACGGCCGCCTCGTTGCCAGCGTCGCGCAGGAAGGGCTGATCCGGATGCGCCAGTAACCGCGCGGGTTACTTGCGCGCCCAGACCTTTTCCCCGCCCACCCACGTTTCCTGCACGACGGTGGCGCGCAGGTCGGTCGGCGAGGCCATCGTCGGATCGCGGTCGACGATGATGAAATCCGCGCGCTGGCCGGGCGCAAGCGCACCGAACTGCTTCTCCGCAAACCCGGCATAGGCCGCCGCGCCCGTCATCGCCCACCATGCCTGTTCGCGCGTCACGAGTTCCTGCGGTTGCCAGCCACCCTGCGGTTGCCCATCGGCACCTTGGCGCGTGAAGGCCGCCGCCCAGGTTGCGAACGGATCGGGCTTCTCGACCGGGAAGTCGGTCCCGAACGCAAGCTTCGCGCCGTTGGTCAGCATCGATTTCCAGGCATAGGCGCCTACAAGACGGTTCGGTCCGAGCCTCGCCTCCGCCATCGTCCGATCGCTCGTCTCGTGCGTCGGCTGCATCGAGGCGATCGTGCCGAACTTGCCGAACCGCGGCAAATCGGTCGGATCGACGATCTGCGCATGCTCGATCCGCCAGCGGCGATCGCCGGTATACGTCTCGCTCTCGACCTGGATCGCATCGAGCACTTCCTGGTTGGCCCTGTCGCCGATCGCGTGCACCGCGACCTGGAACCCGTCCATCGCCGCGCGGCTCATCTGGTTCTGGAGTTGCGCGTCGGTGAGGAAACCGAGGCCCGACTGGCCCGGAGCATCGGCATAGGGCTTGAGCAGCCACGCACCGCGAGACCCCAGCGCGCCATCGGCGTAAAGCTTCACGCCGCCCATGCGCAGCCGATCATCGTACAGCCACGGCGTCGGGCCCTTGCCGCCGATCCGGCTCGCCGTCTCGACGCCCATCGCATAGCTCATGATGCGGACGCGAAGTCCGCCGATGTCCGCCATCCGGCGATAGGTCAGCCAGTCGTCGAGCGTCGTGCCCATGTCGGCGACCGCGGTGACGCCGTTACGGAGCAGGATAGTCTGTGCGGTGAGGAACGCCGCATCGCGCTCCTTGGGAAGCGGCTGGGGAACGACTTTCTCAATCAACGCCTGCGCCCCGTCGACGAACACGCCGGCGGGTGCTCCGCCAGTTTTTTCAATACGCCCTCCCGCGGGCGAGACGGTGGCGCCGGTGACGCCTGCCTCGCGCATTGCCTCGCGGTTCGCCCAGCTCGCATGGCCGTCGGCGCGCGACAGCCAGATCGGGTGACCGCCCGAAACCGATTCGAGATCGGCGGCGGTCGGGAAGCGACCGAGTCCCCACGCCTCCTGGTTCCAGCCGCGGCCCAGCACCCATTTGCGATCGGGATTGCCCGCGACATAGGCGGCGATCCGCGACTTCGCCTCTTCGAGCGACTTGGTCATCGACAGGTCCAGCGACAGCGCGCCGAAACCCATCTCGAGGACATGGCCGTGCGCGTCGATAAAGCCGGGCAGCACGGTCTTACCGCCCATGTCGACGCGCCAGTCGTACAGCGGCTTGCCCGCGTTCTTCTTCAGCTCCTTGCGGCTGAGCTTGGGCGCTTCCTCGCCCGGGGGCACGAGACGCGTGACGCGCCCCGCCTTGTCGATCAGGATCGCCTTGAAGTGGATTACGCGACCGCCCTCCGCGATGGTGACGCCGTTGACGTTGTCGACGATCCCGTCGGCGAGCGCGGGGGTCGGGAGCAGTGCGATGACGGCCGCGGAAATCAGGTAACGCTTCACTTCGGCAATCTCCGTACCAGCGCGCTCGTATCCTGCCGGGCGCCGCCCATTGCCTGCACATCGGCATAGAATTGGTCGACCAACGCCGCGACCGGCAGCACCGCGCCGTTGCGTCGCGCTTCGTCGAGTGCGAGGCCCAGGTCCTTGCGCATCCAGTCGACCGCGAATCCAAAGTCGAACTCGTCCTTCGCCATCGTCGGCCAGCGATTGACCATCTGCCAGCTCTGCGCCGCGCCGCCCGAGATCGCCTCGAACACTTTGTCGAGATCGAGCCCGGAATTTTGCGCGAACCGCAGCGATTCGGCGACGCCCTGGATGACGCCGGCGATCGCGATCTGGTTGCACATCTTGGTGGTCTGGCCCGCGCCTGGCTCACCAACGTGGACGATCCGCGCGGCATAGGCCTGCATGAAGGGTTCGGCCTTCGCCATCGCCTCGGCCGAGCCGCCGCACATGATCGAGAGCTTGCCGTTCTCCGCGCCAGCCTGCCCGCCGGACACCGGCGCGTCGACGACCAGAGCCCGCTCGGCCGCCAGCCTTCGCGAGATCGAGGCCGAGACGGTGGTGTGATCGACGAACACCGCGTCGTCGCGCATCGCTGCGAACGCGCCGTCTTCACCTAAAGTGACCGACGCGAGATCGTCATCGTTGCCGACGCAAGCGAACACCGCATCGGCATCCTTTGCCGCGGCGGCGGGCGTATCGGCAATCTTGCCGCCATATTTATCGGCCCATGCCAACGCCTTGGCCTGCGTCCGGTTATAGACGGTGACGTCGTGTCCTGCCGCGACGAGGTGTCCCGCCATCGGCGCACCCATGACGCCGGTTCCGATGAATGCCAGTTTTGCCATAGCGTCCGCGCATAAGCGGTGTTTCCCACGCGCGCCAGATGGTCTAGCGGGTCGGGCATGGCTACCCACGCTGCCGTAGCGGCACCCACCCTTCCCGTCTCGATCGACGACGTCCGCGTCGCGCATGACCGGATCCGCGACTCGATCGTCCGCACCCCTACGCTGATCAGCAAGACGCTGAGCAAGATGACCGGCGCGACCGTGTATCTGAAGTTCGAGAACCTCCAGTTCACTGCGGCGTACAAGGAGCGTGGCGCGCTCAACACGCTGCTGCAGCTGTCGGCCGAAGCGCGCGCCAAGGGCGTCATCGCCGCGTCGGCAGGCAATCACGCGCAGGGTCTGGCCTATCACGCCAACCGGCTCGGCATCCCGACGACGATCGTGATGCCGACCAACACGCCGACCGTGAAGGTCATGCAGACCGAAGGCCACGGCGCCAACGTCGTGCTGCACGGCGAGACGTTCGACGCGGCCTATGCGCACGCGCGTATTCTCGAAGGCGAGTGCGGCTTCACCTTCGTCCACCCGTTCGACGATCCGCGCGTCATTGCAGGGCAAGGCACCGTCGCGATCGAGATGCTGGAGGACGTGCCGCAACTCGATACGCTGGTCATCCCGATCGGCGGCGGCGGGCTGATCTCGGGCATGTCGACGGTCGCGCGGGCATTGAGCGAAGCGCCAGGTGGTCACCCGATCGAGGTCGTCGGCGTACAGGCCGAGCTGTTCCCGTCTATGTACAACCGTATCAACGGTACCGACATGCCTTGCGCAGGCGATACGCTGGCCGAGGGTATCGCGGTCAAGGAGCCGGGTGCGATCACCTCGAAGATCGTCGCCGAACTCGTCGACGACATCGTGCTGGTCAGCGAGCGCAGCCTGGAAGAGTCCGTCAGCCTGCTGCTCCAGATCGAGAAGACGGTGGTCGAGGGCGCCGGTGCCGCCGGGCTCGCTGCGTTGTTGTCGCATCCCGAGCGGTTTGCGGGAAAGACCGTCGGCATCGTGCTGTGCGGGGGCAATATCGACACGCGGCTGCTCGCCAACGTGTTGTTGCGCGATCTGGCACGCTCGGGTCGGCTCGCGCGGTTGCGGATCCGGTTGCAGGACAAGCCGGGGGCGCTGTTCCATGTCGCGCGGATCTTCGACCAGGAACGCGTCAACATCATCGAGATCTATCACCAGCGCGTCTTCACGACGCTGCCGGCGAAGGGCCTCATCACCGACATCGAATGCGAGCTTCGCGACCGTGCGCATCTCGATCGGCTGGTGGGCGCGTTGCGGGCTGGCGGGTACGAGACGTCGACGGTCGAACTGGCGTGATCGGCCGTCGCGTGTCGTTAACGGCATAAACGCATTTCAACCGTAATGACGCTGTTCTGTATGGCATCCCGCGGCCATATACGGCGCAACGCGCTGATCGCGCTGCCTGAAGGACATCCAGTTCGGTGACTGCGCCTTTTCGTTTCCCGCGCTTTTTCGTGACCAGCCCCGCCCCGTGCCCGTATCTGCCGGATCGGCAGGAGCGCAAGGTGTTCACCGAACTGACCGGCCCGCACGCAGCCGAGTTGAACGATGCGCTCGGACGGATTGGCTTCCGGCGAAGTCAGGGCGTGGCGTACCGGCCGTCCTGCGCGGGCTGCACCGCGTGCGTGTCGGCCCGCATCGTCGCGGGCGAGTTCGTGCCCAATGCGACGCAGCGCAAGTTGCTGAGGCGGCACGGTGATATCGAGATCACTGCGTGCAAAGCCTGGGCGACCGACGAGCAGTTCCAGTTGCTCCGCCGCTATCTCGGCACGCGCCATCCGGGCGGCGGCATGGCGGGCATGGACGAGGACGACTTTGCCGACATGATCGAGCATTCGCCGGTCAATTCGCTGATCGTCGAATATCGGGAGCCCGGCGAGAACGGTGCGCAGGGGCGGCTGATTGGCGCCTGCCTGACCGACCGGCAGGCGGACGGGCTGTCGATGGTCTACAGCTTCTTCGCCGCCGACGATGCGAACCGGCCGGGGCTCGGCAACTTGATCATCCTCGACCACATCCTCCGCGCACGCGATGCCGGACTGCCATACGTGTATCTGGGGTACTGGGTGAAGGGCTCGCCGCGGATGGAATACAAGACGCGGTACCGACCGCTGGAAGTCCTCGGGCCGGCGGGTTGGCGGCGGCTGGAGGATGCGGATCTGGTGACGCAGCCGGAACGGGTTGCGGCGCTGGTCTGAAGGCCGTGAGCCAGTCTAGCTCGTGAACTGATCTGACGACGCACCACCCGGCGACGCCCGGGGCCCAATTGGGAAACGTTGCTAACTGAGGATAGCTCTCCGGTACGACCACCTTACCACTTGGGCCCCGGCCTTCGCTGGGGAGGAATACCATAAACCGGGCGCGTCTTGTTCTCCCGCGAAGGCGGGAGCCCAGACTGGGTCCCCGCCTTCGCGGGGAAACAAATCTTAGGGGCTTAGTCCTCGCGCTGTACCACCACGTCGACGTCGAGCTCCTCGCCACCCTCGCCCAGTCGCGAGCCCGCCACCGGCGCCGCTCCCGCCGCATCGAGCGCCATCGCGACCCGGACGTAATGCTCCTCCGGCGACATCCCCGTGCACGGATCGAACCCGACCCAGCCGAGCCCGTCCACAAACGCCTCCGCCCAGCCGTGCGGGGTCGGCAAATGCACGACCTCATGGTCATTGTGGTGATAACCCGACACGTACCGCGCAGGCGCCCCGAGCGACCGCGCGGCGACTGTGAACATGTGCGCCATGTCACGCGGCGTGGCGCTGTCCATACGGAACGCGGCGGCTGCCGTTCGACCCGGCACGGGCCGCCCGGCATCGAAGCCGAACCGCTTGTGGAATGCCCGGTTCAACCGATGCAACGCGCCGATCCGGTCGAGCGCGCCCTCGGCAGCATTAACGGCAAACTTGGCGATCGCCGTGTCGGGGGCAGTCGCCTCGGTGGACCGAAGGTACAGCGCGGGCGGAAGCGTTTCGTACACCCCGTGCAGGACGCCATCCGAATGACTGGTCAGGACCTCGCCCTTGACGGTGATCTCGATCCCGTCGACCGGCCCTTCGGCATACAGCATCGTCACCGCGTTGCCGAAGCCGTCCCGCCCCGGCCGCAACCGCGCATCGCAATCGACGTCGATCCGCCACGACGCCACCGTCTGGTCGTGCGTGTTCTCGGGCGTGAGCCTCAGCATCTGCACCAGCCGACCCTGCGGCTGTGCGAAGCGGTAGATCGTGTGATGATCGATCGACAGCCGCATCAGAGGAACTTGAACTGACGGCCGATCGCGCCGTGCAGCAGCGCGTTCTCGGCGATGAACGCCTGCAGATACTGGTGCAGCCCCGACGCGATAACCTCGCCCGATCGTGTCTTCGTCATCCGCGACGCGCGCATCCGGGCCATCCGGTCGGCCTCCCCGTGGTTCCCGGTTCGCTTGGCGAGCAGGTTGAGTACGTCGACGGTCTCCTCGACCGACGCGGCCAGACTGCGCGGCAGTTCGGACCGGGCCAGCAGCAGGTCGATGACGTCGGCAGGACGGAGCCCGTCATTGTAGAGCCAGCGATAGGCGGTAACGGCGGACACGGTCTGGAGGATCGTCGTCCACTGATCGCGGTCGATCGCGCCGCCGAGCCGTTCGCCCTCGGGCAGCAGGATGTGATATTTGACGTCCAGCAACCGTGCGGTGTTGTCCGCCCGCTCGACTGCCTGGCCGAGCCGGATGAACCACGTCGTCTGGTTGCGAAGCATGCGGTGGACCGCACCCTCGAACCCTCGCGTCTCGTTCTTGACCGCCTCGACGAGGTTCAGCTGCGAGGTCGTGCTGCCGGGCGTAGCGCGGTTCTCGAACAACAGCCACGCGCGATTGATCGCGGTCCACGCCTCGCGGGTCAGCGCGGTACGGACCGCCTTGGCGTTGTTGCGCGCCATGTCGAGACAGCGGACGATCGATCCCGGATGGCTCGAATCGAGTGTCAGGAACCGCACCACGTCGCGCTGCCCGATCTCCACGCCGGTCGCCGCGAACGCCTCGTCGGTTTCGGTGACGGCCAGCGCAGACGCCCAGGCTGCGTCGCCCGAAGGTTGCGACGAGAGCACGTCGAGGCGGACGGTGGCTTCGACCAGCCGGGCGATGAAGTCGGCACGCTCGAAATAGCGGCCGAGCCAGTAGAGCGAGGATGCTGTGCGCGACAGCATCAGGAATTCCCGCCGGACGTCTGCGCGCCCAGTGTCTGCGTCATGCCGCCCATGGTCTGCGACATCCCGTCGGCGTTCATGCGCTGCGACTGGTCGGCCATGAGGACGAAGCTGTCCTTCGTGCCGCCGCCCTGGCTCGAATTGACCACCAGCGATCCCTCCTTGAGCGCGACGCGCGTCAGCCCGCCTGGGACGACCTGCACGCCCTTCGACCCGGTCAGGACGAACGGGCGGAAGTCGACGTGACGTGGGCTGAGACCGCCGTGTGCCATCGTCGGGACGGTGGACAAGGCCAGCGTAGGTTGTGCAATGTAGCGGTGTGGCTCGGCGATCAGCGCGGCGCGGAAATCCTCGATCTCCTGCTTCGATGCGGTCGGGCCGACGAGCATGCCGTAGCCGCCCGAGCCGTCGACCAGCTTGACGACCACGTCTTCGAGGTTGTCGAGGACGAACTTGAGCGCCTGGGGCTCGCGGCACCGCCAGGTTTCGACGTTGCGCAGCTTGCATTCGCCGCCCGAATAGAATTTCACGATGTCGGGCATGTAGCTGTAGATCGCCTTGTCGTCGGCGATGCCGTTGCCCGGCGCGTTCATGATCGCCACGTTCCCGGCTGCGTACGCCGCGATCAACCCCGGCACGCCGAGCGCAGAATCGGGACGGAACACGAGCGGGTCGAGATAATCGTCATCGATCCGGCGATAGATCACGTCGACCTTCACGCGCCCCGCGATCGTCCGCATCCACACGACGTCGTCATCGACCACCAGATCGGCCGCCTCGACGAGTTCGATTCCCATCGAGTCCGCCAAGAAGCTGTGTTCGTAATAGGCGGAGTTGTAATGTCCTGGCGTGAGCAGCACGCAGGTCGGGTTCGAGCTCGTACCGTGCGGGGCGACCGACTTCATCGTCTCGAGCAACAGGTCGGGATAGCTGTCGACTGCCGCCACGCGGAACTCGCGGAACAGTTCGGGGCAAAGCCTGAGCATCGCCTCGCGGTTCTCCAGCATGTAGCTGACACCGGACGGCGTGCGCGCATTGTCCTCCAGCACGAAGAAATCGTCGGGGCCGGTGCGGACGAGATCAATGCCGCAAATATGCGCCCAGACGCCGTGCGGCGGGCGGATACCGGCGATCTCGGGGCGGAACTGTGCGTTGCCCAGCACGAGGTCTTCCGGAAGGATGCCCTCCTTCAGGATGCGCCGCTCGCCGTAAATATCGTCGAGGAACGCATTGATCGCCTCGACGCGCTGGACCAAGCCTTCGGACAGCCGCGTCCATTCGTCATGCAGGAACACACGCGGCACGATGTCGAACGGTATTATCCGCTCGGCCGCCTCGTTCTCACCGTACACCGCGAAGGTGATGCCGAGCTGCCGGAACGTCGTCTCGGCTGCTTCCTGCCGACGTCGCAGCTCGGCGTCCGGCGTGTCTTCGATCCACTTGCATAGAGCCGCCAGTTCGGGCCGGGCGGTCGTGTCGCCCGGTGTCCCCATGATCTCGTCGAACGCTTGTTTCCCCATCGGAACGGTCAATTCCCCATCAAGCGTTGCGGTTCCATGCTGCAATGCTTTGTTACGACGCACAAGGGTGGAATGCGCTCTACCGCCGCTTGCAGCCGTCATCGTGACGAAAGTCAGGATCCAGGGTCATCAAGGGTATTCCCTGGTGCTCTGGATCCTGACTTTCGTCAGGATGACGGGGCGGAGGCGCCCAGCCCTTGCAGCAACCCCGGCGTCAGAACCTGCGGCAGGACGGTCGGCTCGGCCGCACCCGGTGCGTAATACAGGTACAGCGGCACTCCCGCGCGGTTGTGCGCCTGGATGAAGCGTCCCATTATCGGATCGCCATCGGTCCAGTCGCCGATCAGGACAGCGACCTTGTTCTTGGTAAAGGCGTCGCGCACGCCGCTCGTCTCGATCGCCCCCTTCTCGTTGACCTTGCACGTCAGGCACCAGTCGGCGGTGAAATACACGAACACCGGACGCTTCTCGGCGCGCAGGGATGCGAGCTTGGCCTCGGTAAACGCCTCGTCGCTGGCGGTTGCGGTTTTCGCAGACACCGGCGGCGCCTGCGAGATCAGCACCGCACTGCCGACGAACACCACTGCCAGTGCGACCTGCGCCGCCACGCCGAACGACTTGCCCTTGTGCTGGCGCGTGCCACCGATCCACAGGACCACGCCGACCGCCAGCACCGCGATCAACGCGAGCGTCAGCGCTTCCACCCCGGTCTGGCGCCCGAGCACCCAGCCAAGGGCGATCGCGGTCAGGAACATCGGCACCGACAGGATGTGGCGGAACGTCTCCATCCATGCGCCGGGCTTTGGCAACCAACGGCGCCACGCAGGGACGAAGCCGATCGCGAGGAACGGCAACGACAGCCCCAATCCGAGCCCGCCGAACACGGCCAACGCCGCCGGCCACGGCAGCACCAGCGCCGCGCCGAGCGCCGCGCCCATGAACGGCCCGGTGCACGGCGTCGCGATGAACGCCGCCAGCGCGCCGGTCGCGAACGCACCGCTCGCGCCGCTCTCGCCGGCAAAGCGCGGCGTCGGCACCTCGAACAGCCCGGCGAGGTTGAACGCGATCGCGGTGCTCAGCAGCAGCAACGCAACGATCGCGCCGGGATGCTGCAACTGGAACGCCCAGCCGACTGCCGATCCGCCTGCGCGCAGAGCCAGGATCGCTGCCCCGAGGCCGAGGCAGACCAGCACGACGCCCGCCGTGTAAGCCAGAGCCTCGCCCCGCGCGTCCTTCTCGCTCGCGCCGCCGCGGGCGAGGCTGAGCGCCTTGAGGCTGAGGATCGGGAACACGCACGGCATGATGTTTAGGATCAGGCCGCCGAGCACCGCGCCCGCGAACGCGATCAGCGCGGTCAGCCAGACGCTCTCGCCGCTTGCACTCGTCGAGCCACTGGCGGCCGTTTCGCCGACCGCGCCGGGCGTCGCCTTGATGCCAAGCCCCTGCCCGTCACCGATCCGCAACACGCCCTCGATTCCGCCGCCCGCCTTGGCATTCGCCGCAACCTTCGTTTTTATCGTCAGCCGGTCGCCGTCCCGCGCCACACTCTGCGCGGCGCCATTCTCGATTGCGCCGGTGGTGACCGGGAAGAAATACGCCTTGTCGATCTTCGCACCCGCCGGGAACGGCACGGCGATCCGCATGGTGCCGTTGCTCGCCGCATAGGTCGCGCCGGCATCGAGCGGCTTGGGGATCGCCTGACGCCAGCCCGCGAACGCTGCCGCCTGCGATGGCGCACCGTCACCGATGGTGAGGTCGAGCGACAGCGCCTTTTCCTCAGGCACGCAGATCGTCGCCGAGCAGACGAGGTAGCTCGTCTTCAGGCGGATCGGGAATTTCGTGCCTGGCGCCAGCCCCGCCGGAACCTGGATCGTCACGAGCGGCGCGTATGGCGCCTCGTAGACATAGTTCATCAGGCCCGCGATCAGCAGCGTCGTCGGCACCGGCCATTCGGGCTCGCCTGCCTTCGCGCCAGTCGGTAAAGTCCAGTCGAACGTCGCCGGAAAGCCCGCATCGCCTGGGTTGCGCCAATAGCCATGCCAGCCCGTCTCGGGCGTCGTCGCCAGCGCGATCGTCAGCGGCGCACCGGCCTTGGGGTGATCGCTTTCGGCGACCAGCTTCATCATCAAATGCTCGCTGGAGCCGTTGAGGGACTCAGCATATGTAGGCGCACTCGCCAGCCCGCAGACGGCCAGCAAGACCGTCATCACGGCGCAACGTAAACTGCGCATGGCCATCCTTGTTTCGTTCATCGCGCAAAGCCATAGCGGTGACGATCTCGTATTGCACTTCAAAGCGACGCGCTCGGTTGCGGGCGCCCATTTGAAGATTGGCGCTTGCTAAAGGACTGTTCGTGAAAGCACTTATCGCCGCGCTCCTGCTGACCTCGGCCGCTTCGGTCTCCGCCCAGACCTCTCCGACACCGGCGCCCCCTGCGCCTGCGGCGACTCCGACGACCCCGCCAAAATTGATCGTCGCGATTTCGGTCGATCAGTTCGCCGCCGACCTGTTCCAGCAATATCGCAACCGATACACCGGCGGCTTCACCCGGCTGCTGAACGGCGCAGTGTTCCCGAGCGGCTATCAGAGCCATGCGGCGACCGAGACCTGCCCCGGCCACTCGACGATCCTGACCGGCATGCGGCCCGCGCATACCGGGATCATCGCCAACAACTGGGTCGACCAGCGCGCCGGCCGGCCCGACAAGATCGTCTATTGCTCGGAGGACGAGCGCGTCACCGGCAGCACGCACGACAGCTACACCGTGTCCGACATGCATCTGAAGGTGCCGACGCTCGGCGAGATGATGAAGGCACGCGATCCGCGGACGCGCTCGGTGTCGGTCGCGGGGAAGGACCGCGCGGCGGTGATGATGGGCGGCCACAAGGTCGACGAGCTCTGGTGGTGGGACGGCAAGACCTATGTCTCCTACGCCGGCCGCGCCGTGCCGCCGGCGGTACAGCGCACGCGCGACGCGGTCGCCGCGCTGATCGCCAAGCCGCAGGCGGCGCTCCCGCTGCCCGGCTATTGTGCGGGCGTGAACCATCCGATCGTGATCGCCGGCAAGACGTACGGCCAGGGGCGCTTCGAGCGCGAAGCCGGCGACGCGAAGGGCTTCCGCGTGTCGCCAGCTTCCGACGCCGCGGTGTTCGCGATGGCGGCGGCGCTGGTGCAGGACATGAAGCTCGGCAAGGGACCGCAGACCGACATCATCGATATCGGCGCCTCCGCGACCGATTATGTGGGGCATACCTACGGCACGCAGGGCTCGGAGATGTGCATCCAGATGGCTGAGCTCGACCGCACGCTGGGCGATTTCTTCGCGGTGATGGATGAAACCGGCGTCGATTACGAGGTCGTGCTGACCGCAGATCACGGCGCGCACGACGCGACCGAACGCCAGCAACAGCGCGCGATGCCGATGGAGGCGCACATGGACGAGAACGTGCTGGCCAAGCAGGTCGGCACCGCGATCGCCAAGGACCTCGGGCTGCCGGGCAGCGTGCTGCTCGGCACCGAGGGGGACGTCTATATCGACGATACGCTGCCGGCAAAGACGCAGACCAGGGTGCTTGCCGAGGCACTGCGCCGTTATCGTGCAATGCCTCAGATCGCGGGCGCCTACTCCGCTGCCGAGATCATGGCGACGCCAATGGCGAAATCTCCGCCCGAGACCTGGACGCTGATCGAGCGGGCGCGCGCGTCGTTCTACCCGGAGCGGTCGGGGCAGCTAGTGGTGCTGCTCAAGCCACGCGTGACGACGATCGTCTCGCCCGCGGGGGGCTATGTCGAGACGCACGGGTCGCCCTGGGACTATGACCGCCGCGTGCCGATCCTGTTCTGGCGCAAGGGAATGACCGGGTTCGAGCAGCCGCTATCGGTCGAGACGGTGGATATCGTGCCGACCTTGGCCGCGACTATCGGGTTGCCAGTAAGCGGACTGGACGGCCGCTGCCTCGATCTCGATGCGGGCGCGGCGAGCACGTGCGCTAACTAAACGTCGGTCACTCCTACCAAAGCCTTTTTCTCCTACGAAGGCGGCAGTCCAGTCCGGGCTCCCGCCTTCGCAGGAGAATAGTCGCTAGACGCTGTCATAGCCGATGATCGAGCCGCCCCATGACCTCGGGGCGAGCCCGGCGCGCCAAATGCGCACTATCCGCTACCGCGTCTCGAACGCCCGCAACCCCGCACCAAGCCGGTTCGCGCCGATCGCAAGCTTGTCGTGGCTGTAATCCGCAACGAATGCGGGGCTGGTCGTGTCTCCGGACGACAACCGCGCGTCATTCCCCTCGATCCGCAGACCGGTCGAGCCGAACGTCCTTGCCTCCGCTGCCACCACGATCAGGCCGCTGTGATTCTCCTTGTGCGAGCCCTGCACGAACGTGTTCCGCGCGATCAGGCCTGTGCCGCCATCGGACAGGTCGATCATGTAGTTGGTCTTGCGCCCGCCGGTATCGTCGAAGCTGTTGTCGGTGATCGTCACCGTCGGGCTGCGCAGCTTGACGTAATGCCCGCCGGTGCCGCGTTCGAACCGCGAATTGGTCACTGTCACGCTGCCGTCGTTGGCGAGGTAGATCGCATGCGAACAGCCCGGCGACACGTCGCACTGGCCGAGCCCGGAGAAGGTCGAGCGATCGATCGTGATCCGCTTGGTCGTCGGTCCGCCGCCCAAGATACCTTCCTGGCTGTTGAGGAACATCGAGTTGGTCACCGTGAGGTTGCCCATTTCGATCCGGATACCCGCGCCATTGCCGTCCCCTACGCTGTAGCCGCGGAAGACGATGCCATCGACCGCCGAGCCGAGCCCGCGCAAGACGAACGCCGCCTTGCCTTCGCATGCGACGCTGTCGAAGATGGCGGTACCCGGCTGCACCGCCTTGAATGTGATATGCCCACCCGCCTGGACCGCGCATTGCCGGTACGTGCCGGGCGCGATCAGGATCGTCGCCGTCCCCTGCTGGATCGAAGACACCGCCTCCTGGAGGTTGGTGAACCCCTGGCCGTTGACGGTGAAAGGCGCATTGGTCTGTGCCAGTGCAGGAACGGATAGCAGCGCGAGCGCCAGCAACGATCGTTTCATAAGAAGTTCCTTTGCGGTCACGGTGCGCGCGCCATCCTGGGCGGTGCGATCCAGGTCGATGCTATCATCGCCGATCGACCGACCCAACAGCCGGAAGCGCGCAGCTTGTCCCGGAATGGCGCACGCGATCGGGTTCAATCCGGTGGCAGTCGTGTATTGCCGCGACCCCTGAGGCCGCATAATACCGCTACCGTAACAAAGTCGGCCGGGGGAACCGGTCGGCGCCGGGGGATCCACATGCACGCCATGACGCCGACGGAGGTCTTCCTCCTCGCGATACTCATCATCTTCACCGTGCCGTATCTGGTGTGGCGGCTCGGGCGGACCGATTACTGGGCGCCGCTGGTGGTGGTGCAGATCTTCGGTGGCATCCTGCTCGGGCCGGGCGTGCTCGGCGCGGCGTATCCCGATTATTATGCGACGATCTTCACGCCCGTGACGATGGGCTCGCTGAACGGTATCGCCTGGTGGGCGGTCATGATGTTCGTCTGGGTCGCGGGGATCGAACTCGATATCGGCGAGGCGTGGAAACGGCGTGGCGAGACCGGCGTGACGGCGGGCCTCGCGCTCGCGGTTCCGCTGATCACCGGCAGCATCGCCGCAGTGCTGATGCTGCGCTACCCGGGCTGGCGCGGGCCGGACGGCGCGACGTGGCAGGTGGTGCTCGGCATCGGCATGGCTTGTGCCGTCACCGCGCTGCCGATCCTCGTCCTGTTCCTCGAAAAGCTCGAGATCCTGCGCGAACCGATCGGCCAACGTATCCTGCGCTATGCGAGTCTCGACGACATCGCGATCTGGGGTGTGCTCGCGCTGATCCTGCTCGATTGGGAGCGAGTCGGGCGGCAGGGCGGCTTCCTCGTCGGCTTTGCGGTCGCGACGTTGATCGTCCGGAAACTGATGGGGATGATCGAGGAGCGCGACCGCTGGTATGTCAGCCTGATCTGGTTGGCCGGGTGCGGGTTCGCGGCGGACTGGGCGGGGCTGCATTTCATGGTCGGCGCGTTCCTGTCGGGCGCGGTGCTCGATTCGAAATGGTTCACGACGGCGAAGATGGACCAGTTCCGCCACTTCGTGCTGCTCGCGGTGATGCCGGTGTTCTTCCTGTCGACCGGCCTGAAGACGCAGTGGGCGGTCGGCGGCTACGCCGTGTTCGGCGCGGCGGCGTTGCTGCTGGTCGCGTCGGTCGGCGGCAAGCTCGCGGGTGTTCACGCTGCCGGGCGGATCCTGAAGTGGCGGCCGGGCGAGGCTTCGGCGATCGGCTGGCTGCTCCAGACCAAGGCGTTGATCATGATCATCTTCGTCAACATCCTGCTGGATAAGAAGATCATCACCAACGAGACGTTCACCGCGCTGCTGCTGATGGCGCTGGCGAGCACGATGCTGACCGTGCCGATCGTCGCGCCGAAGTTGAAGAAGCTGGCGGGATTGGTGGGGAAGAGCGGGTAAACCTCCTCGCTCCGTCATCCTGACGAAAGTCAGGATCCACGGTAACGAACGCCGTGCTGCTTGGCTCTGGATCCTGACTTCCGTCAGGATGAAGGACGTTGGGGTTAGGCGCCCGCGTTGAGCAGGTCGTGGCGTTTCAGGGCATGGCGGAGTTGGTCGTAGCTCAGGCCCAGCGCTTCGGCGGTCGCGCGCTGGTTGAAACGGTGTTCCGACAGCGCGCGCGAAAGCAGGTCGCGTTCGAAGCGCGACACGCGGGACTTGAAGTCCGAGGGGCCTTCCTCGCATGCGACTACCGGGTCTTCACCTTCGTCCGTTTCGGCCGCACGCGGCGTTACAACCATGGGCTTCGGCGCAGTCGAAGCGCCGGGCCGGTGTGGCGACTGGAACGGGTCGATCTCGATCGCGTCGATTGGCCCCGCCTGTTCCCAGCGATACACCGCGCGCTCGACGACGTTACGGAGTTCGCGAACGTTGCCGGGCCAGCGATACGCGATCAGCGCATCCATCGCCGCCGGCCCGAACCCTTCCCAGCGTTCGCGGCCGAGTTCGGACGCCATGCGCCGGCCGAAATGCTCGGCGAGGACGACGACGTCGCCGGTGCGGGCGCGTAGCGGCGGCAACGTCACCACCTCGAACGACAACCGGTCGAGCAGATCGGCGCGGAACTCATGCCGATCCACCTTGTCGGGAAGATGCTCGTTGGTCGCAGCCACGATCCGCACGTCGACGCGCATCGGTCGCGACGAACCGATCCGCGTGATCTCGCCATATTCGACCGCGCGCAACAACCGGTCCTGCGCCGCCATCGACAGCGTGCCGAGCTCATCGAGGAACAAGGTCCCGCCATCGGCCTCCTCGAACCGCCCGACCCGCGCCTTGGTCGCGCCGGTGAATGCCCCGGCCTCGTGCCCAAACAATTCTGCCTCGATCAGCGTCTCGGGTAAGGCCGCGCAGTTCATGATTACCAGCGGCTGATCCCACCGCGGCGACAGGCGGTGCAGGCGCTCGGCGACCAGTTCCTTGCCCGTCCCCCGCTCGCCGATCACCAGTACAGGCCGGTCGAGTGCTGCTGCCCGCGACGCGCGTTCCAGCGCCGCCATGAACGTGCCGGATTCGCCGATGACCTGGGTTGTTCGCTCCATGGCGAAGATGTGGCGCGAATTCCCAACTCTTGGCAAGCTTCCGGCGCAGGCCGCGCAACCGAATTCGCGCAAACCCCTGCAATTGCGCCATTTTCAAAACTGGCACGACAGATGCAATGCTTGAGGCAACCCGCCGAATAGCGGAACCAACCAACCTCAAAGGGGACCCACCATGTTCAACACCAACATCGCCCGCACCGTCGCCGCCACCCTCTGCACCATCGTCGTCAGCGCAACCTGCGTCCTCGGCGCGGTCGGCCCCGCCATCGCAACCAATGCAGCCCCCATTGCGGCAACCACCGCAATCGTGGCCTAAGACCCCGACGGCTCGCTGAGAGCCTCGGGCCGACCCCTGGAGTAGGATTTACATGGGCATCTTTTCCCGCACCCGCGACATCGTCGCCGCCAACTTCGCCGATCTCATCGAGAAGGCCGAAGACCCATCGAAGATGATCCGCATGATCATTTTGGAGATGGAGGAAACGCTGGTCGAGGTTCGCGCCTCCGCGGCGCGCACCATCGCCGACCAGAAGGAGATGCGCCGCCATATCTCGAAGCTGGAGCAGCTCCAGGACAACTGGACCGAGAAGGCCGAACTGGCGCTCAGCAAGGACCGCGAGGATCTTGCCAAGGCAGCCCTGGTCGAGCGCCAGAAGGCGTTCGACATGGCCGAGCAGTTGAAGGCCGAGGTCGGCGTGCTCGACGATGCGCTTCGGGCGTCCGAGGAAGACATCGCCAAGCTGCAGACCAAGCTCCGCGAGGCGCGCACCAAGCAGAACGCGGTGCAGACCCGGCTGGAGAGCGCGAACAACCGCACCCGCCTGCGCGAGATGTACAACGGCCCGAAGACGCACGAGGCATTCAGCCGCTTCGACATCCTCGACCGCCGCGTCGACGAGGCCGAGGGCCGCGCGGACGCGATGGGGCTCGGTGTCGTCAAGACGCTCGAAGAGGAAATCGCCGAGCTTCGCAGCAACGACAAGGTCGATGCCCAGCTCGCTGCGCTTAAGGCGCGCATGAAGAAGGACGATTGAGATGGATATCGAAGGCGTAATGGCGATCGGCGCCCTGTTCATCGGGCTGCCCTGGCTGGTCCTCCACTATGTCACGAAGTGGAAGACGGCCCCCAAGATCACTGACGAGGACGAGAAGCTGCTTGACGAATTGCAGTTGCTCGCGCGCCGCCTCGAAGACCGCGTGATGACCGTCGAACGGATCATTGCCGCCGACAATCCCGACTGGAAGCCGGGCCTCGGCACCTCGCAATCGTCGTACCTGTCGGACCGCGAGTCCGACCGCGCCATTGATCGCAACTCGGATCGGAGGAACTGAAATGTCCGGCAGCCGCACACAGTTTTATCTCGATAAGCAGAACGCCAAGTGGAAGGGAGTCTGCGCCGGGATCGCCGATTACACGGGCGTCGAAGTCATCTGGGTCCGCGTCGCGATGGTCCTGCTGACCTTCGCCGGCGGGTTCCCCTGGACGCTGATCGCCTATGCCCTCGTCGCCTGGATGGGTCACGCCAAGCCGATTGGCCTGTACGAAACGCCCGACGACGCGAAGTTCTGGCAGGGCGTCCGCTCGAACCCGAAGCGCTCGACCGCCGAGGTCCGCAGCAAGTTCCGCGACATCGACCGCCGCCTCGCCGACATCGAGACGCACTATACCAGCCGCTCAAGCAACAGCCTTGCGGCAGAGATCGACAGCCTGCGCTGAGACGCGGCGTCAACAGGGAGACACATGATGAATTGGGCAGGACCTGGGTTCGTGCTTGCGATCATCGCGATCACGACCATCGGCTGGATCGCGAACAACTGGATCCGTACCAAGCACGGCTACCCGCCGAGCGACGACTGGGGCAGTACGATGAGCTGGGGTGGCTCGCAGAAACAAGTCGCCGACGGAGAGCGCAAGGTCGAGCTGCTCAGCAGCGAGAACGAGCGTCTCACCGGCCAAGTCTCCCGCCTCGAGGAACGGATCGCGGTCCTCGAACGCATCGCCACCGATCCCGCCGAGCGCACCGCTCGCGAGATCGACGCTCTTCGCGACCGCTAAGGAACATCGACCATGGACGGATTTACGGTTTTCATGCTCGCCATAGTCTGTGTCGGCGTACCCGTTACGCTCGGGATCGGCAGTGAGATGTTCAAGAGCTGGTTGAGGCACAAGGAAACAATGGCCACCGCGCTCAATGCGCAGACCGCCGAAAAGGCCGCGCAATATGCCGCCCATAACGAGCGTCTGGAGCAACGTGTGCGCGTGTTGGAACGGATCGTCACAGACCGAGGGATCGAACTCTCCAACGAGATCGACCTTCTCCGGGACGCCGCCCCGACCCCGTCGCTAGCCGACCGCCCGCTCAACTGAACAACGATATCAAGGGAGTAGTGCCATGAATGGTGGACAGGTGATGGTCGTGATGATCGTCCTGATCGTGATGATCGCCGGCATCATCAAATCGCGTCACAAGGGAGCGCGGCATGCAGAAGGCGCTTCGTTGATGAACCACCCCGAGGCCGCCCGGTTGCGCGACGAGGTGCAGCAGATGAAGGAGCGCATCCAGGTGCTGGAGCGCGTGATCACCGACAACCACAAGAGCGTCGATCTCGACCGAGAGATCGAACGGCTCCGCGACCGCTAGAGGAGGCGGACATGATCGAACCTAATTTCTATATCACCTTGGCGCTGGCGAGCCTTGCGGGGCTGGCGATGATCGTGGCCGGTGGCTTGGCCGGATGGCGCGGGTGGCTCTCGCTGCGGCGGATGGAGCTGGGGCAGATGCACGACGGCGGAATGCCGGTCGCGGTATCGACCGGATCGCGGATCGAGATCGCCGATCTGAAGGAGCGCATCAAGAAGCTCGAGGCGATCGCCGCCGGGGTGGATCTTTAATCTCACCCGGCAAGCATGTTCCCCCGCCTTCGCGAGGGGACATGGTGTTGAAGCGCTACGGCCGAACCGCTACCGACCGCCCATGGCCACTCTCACCGACATCCGCGAGGAATACGACTTCCTCGAACCCGACGACCGCTACCGCCTGCTGATCGACCTCGGCAAAGAGCTCGAACCGATGCCGGATGCGCTGAAGACGGATGCGACGTTGGTACGCGGGTGTTCGGCCTCGGTGTGGGTCTATCCGACCACGACCGACGACGGTCGGCTCCACTTTCTCGCGGACTCGAATGCGGCGATCACCAAGGGGATCATCGCGCTGGTGTTGCTGACGGTGCAGGATCAGACGCCGAGTGAGATCGTCGCGACCGATATCAAGGCGGAGCTGGCACCGTTCGACCTGAGCAAGCAGCTGAGTTCGAACCGGACGCAGGGGATCCCGAACATGATCGCGTTGATCCGGGAGACGGCCGAGCGGTACGCGGCTTAGCGGCTAAAACCGCGCCCTCACCCTTCCCACGGCCAAGTAGCCGCGGGCCCCTTCCCTCTCCCCTCAGGTGAGAGGGAGAGACGTCGGAGGGGGCGAGGGTGAGGGCACGCTAGCGATCGTCAGCGCCTCCACGACCTCGCTAACATCAGCACCCGCCGGCACCAGCATCCACCGATCGGGTCGAGCCCCGTCGACCATGACCACGGCGTTCTTCGGACACACCCCGAGGCACTTCACCTCGACCACGCCGCAGTCCGCCTTGCGGCCCTTCTTCACGCCGAGTGCCTGCCGCAGCAATTTGACCAGCGGCGTCCGGCCCTTCTCGCCAAACCCACCGTCCAGCTTCTTCGAACATTTTCCGCAAACCAGCACGCTACCCTGCCAGCGACTGGCGAGGACCCGGATCACGCCGGTTTCCACGTCCGCATGTCCTCGGCCGCCTTCAGCACTTCATAGGCCGCCTGCACGCCTTGGAACCGCTTGGCCGCGTCCTTGTCGTTCGGCCGGACATCCGGATGGTTGGCCTTCGCCATCCGCCGCCACGCCGCGCGCACATCCTCGAACGTCGCGTCGGGCTCCAGGTCCAGCACCTCCAGCGCGCGCATCTCGTCACGAGAGCGGCTGCCGTCACCCGAGCCGGCCCAGGCGTAATGCTTGGGATCGGTGTAACCGTCCGCAGTTCGCGTCTCGGCCGCCTCGCGTTCGGCCGCTTCCTCTGCGCTCAGGCCTTCGAAATAATTCCAGCCGCGGTTGTATTCGCCCGCGTGGTTCATGCAGAAATACCAGCGGTCCGGGCTGTTGGGCGATTTGGGCGCCGGGCAATTGCCGGGTTCGTTGCAGCCATGCCGATCGCACAGACGGACGGTCACCGCCTCGGTGCTCGCGCCATACTCGCGCCAGCGCGGAAAACCCCAGTCGGAAGATCGTGTCGTGCTTCTCGCCATAGCGGCCCGAGATAGGCGTCCCCGCGGACAACGCAACCGCACGCAGCAAAGTCGGCCCAAACTCCCCTGCTCAGACAATCTTCCGCGCCGCAACATTCCGCCTTGAGTCCGCCACCGTTCATCGATTACTGAACATGAACTATTTGTCATGTGGCATGGATAGACGCGTCCGGGTCGGACGTATTCCCAGCCGACACCTTAGCGACAGGAGCACTGGTGCCGACTCTCATTCCAAAGCTTACCACATGGCGCGCGGATCTTCCCGCCTCCATCGTCGTCGCGCTCGTCGCGCTTCCCCTTTGTCTCGGCGTCGCGCTCGCGTCCGGGGCGCCGCTGTTCGCCGGCATCATCTCCGGCATCGTCGGCGGCATCGCGGTCGGCCTGCTCTCGAAGTCACCGCTGTCGGTCAGCGGCCCCGCGGCCGGCCTGACCGTGATCGTGCTTACCGCGATCGAGAGCATGCCGAGCTACCAGATGTTCCTGATGGCGGTCGTGCTGTCGGGCGTGCTCCAGATCTGCTTTTCGCTGACCCGCGCGGGCATCCTCAGCGAGTTCGTGCCGTCGTCGGTCATCACCGGCATGCTCGCGGCGATCGGCCTGATCCTGATCCTCAAGCAGATCCCGCACGCGGTCGGCTTCGATCGCGAGGCCGAGGGTATCTTCGAATTCACGACGGCGAACGGCATTAACACCTTCTCGCGAATCATCGAGAGCCTCAGCGCAGCCGTCACGCCGGGCGCGATCCTGATCGCCGGCGTCAGCCTCGCCTTCCTGTTCTGGTGGGATGGCGCCAAGCCCAAGAACGGCCCCTTGCGCTTCGTTCCCGGCCCGCTGGTCGTCGTGCTGATCGGCATCTTCGGCAACATGCTGCTGGGCGTCGTGAAGCCCGAATGGCAGTTGCAGGCCGCTCACCTCGTACAGGTGCCGATCACGCAGACGCTGTCGCAGTTCCCGTCGCTGTTCACCTTCCCTGACTTCTCCGGGGTAACGATGGGCATCGTCTGGACCAGCGCCGTCACGCTCGCGATCGTTGCCAGCCTCGAATCGCTGCTGAGCATCAAGGCGGTCGACGAGATCGATCCGCGTCGTCGCTCGACCGACAAGAACTGGGAATTGATGGCGCAGGGTGGCGGCAACATCCTGTCCGGCTTGATCGGCGGCCTGCCCGTGACCTCGGTGATCGTCCGCTCGTCCGCCAACGTCGATGCGAAGGCGGAAAGCAAACTGTCGACGATCCTCCACGGGTTCTGGTTGCTGGTCAGCGTCGCGCTGATCCCCGCGGTCCTGAACCTCATCCCGCTATCAGCGCTCGCCGCGGTGCTGATCGCGACGGGCTACAAGCTGACCAAGCCCAAGCTCTACGCCGAACGCTTCAAGCAGGGCTGGACGCAGTTCATCCCGTTCATCGTCACGGTCGGCGCGATCCTGTTCACCGACCTTCTCGAAGGCATCGTCATCGGCCTCGCAGTCGGCTTCGTGTTCGTCGTTGCGCGCAACTTCCGCACCGCGATCACCTTCGCCTGCGACGATGAGGATTGCCTCGTCCGGGCTCGCCGCAATCTGTACTTCATCCATAAATACGAGTTGCAGAAGTCGCTCGACCGGGTGCCAGACAACGCGAACCTGCTGATCGACCTGTCGTCGACCAGCTATGTCGATCTCGACAACGTCGACATCATCAACGCGTTCATCAAGGGCGCACAGTACCGAGGCATCACCGTGCTCATCCGCGCCGATCTCGCCATGCGGACCGTGAAGCTGATCAACGCCCCCCAGACCGAGGTCCGTTTCGCATGAGGCAGTACAAACAGCTCCTGCTCGCCAACAAGGCATGGGCGGCCGAGATCATCGAGGAAAGCGCCGACTTCTTCCAGCGCCAGCTGGTCGGCCAGAATCCGGAGTTCCTCTGGATCGGCTGTTCGGACAGCCGCGTCGGCCCCGAACAGATGACGATGACGCCGCCCGGCAACATGTTCATCCACCGCAACATCGCCAATCTGGTCAAGGACGACGACACCAACCTGATGTCGGTACTGCAATATGCAGTCGATGTGCTCGGCGTGCGCCACATCATCATCTGCGGCCATTATGCGTGCGGCGGAATCCGCGCGACGCTCGACGGTGGCACCACCGGGCCGGTCGACGACTGGCTTTCCACCGCGCGCTGCGTACTGCGCGACCACGCCGACGAGATCGCTGCGCAGCCCGACCGCGAGCAGAAGGTCAACCGGCTGGTCGAGGTCAACGTCCGCGACCAGCTCATCCGTCTCGCCCGCACCGCGACGATCCAGGGTGCGTTCGCGCGCGGGCAAGAAGTGCTGCTCCACGGCTGGGTCTACGACATCCGCGACGGACTGATCAAACCGATGATGGAGATCAATTCGACGACCGTGCTCGAAGAGGTCGGCCGGCCCGACAAGGTACTGGTGTAACGCGGGGCGGGGCTGGCCTTCCATGTTTCCCCGCCGAGGCGGGGACCCAGACCGGGGCCCCGCATTCACGGTAGAACAATGACGTACGGGACGTCGTGATAGTAACATGAACTTGATCCGGTTCGTGGTCGCGCCGCAACCAAGCCCCCATCGAGCGATACGTCCTGGTGAACTACGCCTTGGTAAGGAACTTTGTCCCCGCCTCGGAGAAGATGAACGGCGGATAGCTCTACAGGGCGCGCGGGCAGCCTCGATCTGCCCCGTCCGCTCCCGGTTCGAGCCGACGCAGATCAGCGCGCCGACGCACAGCGAATCATTGGCTTCCAGCGCCCTGTCGTCGGCGACCTGCCGGAGCACCATAGCGCCGCATCTTTCCTTGCCGATTTCGTCGAAACCGCGACCGCGCCATCGACGATCACCAGCCGGATAGCTGCCCGTGCCTGCGGATCAGTCTCATAGGTGGGCCCGGAGGTCATCGGCGCCTGAAACGCGCACATCCCCCGGCAATTCGCCCGCAGTCTGCAATGGTTGGGGAAGGATGCCAGAGGGTCTGTAAGCCGGGTTCTGTCCATTTCCGATCCTTCGATACGGAAGTTAGGCGACCATTCCTCTAGGACGACGGTTGCCCGCCGCCTCAAGCAATCAACCCGGGTGACGAGCTGAAACGAAGCCCATGTGCCACCCCTATTCGATCTTGCTCCCGGTGGGGTTTGCCGTGCCGCCCCTGTTACCAGGCGCGCGGTGCGCTCTTACCGCACCCTTTCACTCTGACCGCCCCGACCGAAGCCGAGGGTTGGCCGTCTGCTCTCTGTGGCACTTTCCCTGAGGTCACCCTCGCCGGGCGTTACCCGGCACCGTCGTTTCGCGGAGCCCGGACTTTCCTCGCGTGTCACGAAGACACCCGCGGCCGCCCGACCCTCTGGCGAGGCGAGCCCTAGCGCGGGTGGGCAGGATGCACCACCGTTTTTCGCAGGTGTGCGGCGATCCTCCCCCGCCAGAGGGAGGTGGCGCCGAAGGCGACGGAGGGGGAGGAGAGGAAACCCCTGTTCCGTGTCCTCCCCCACCGTCTGGCAAGCGCCAGCCACCTCCCCCTGGCGGGGGAGGATTCCGCGTCAGTCGTCCCCCATCGGTTTCGGGAGCAGCAGCGCCAGCAGGATGCAGCGACATTCCGCGTCGACCTCGCCGTCGACCAGTTCCGGACGGAACCGCCGCTGGAACGCCATGGTCGCCGCCATCCGATTCTCGACGTCATACCCGAACCGTTCGAGCGCGAGGCAGAAGCCGCCCTCGGTCCAGCCCGGATCCATCAGGTTCTTGGTCGGTCGTGGCAACGCCAGCCGTCGCCGCGCCAGTTCGTGCCACGGGAACAGTTCACCAGGATCGCGCTTCCGCGTCGGTGCGATGTCCGAATGACCGACGATATTGCCGCGCGTGATCTCGTGCCGGTCCTTGATCTCGGCGACCAGCGGGATGAGCGAGGCGATCTGCTCGGGCGGGAACGGACGATAGCCGAACTCATGCCCCGGATTGACGATCTCGATGCCGATGCTCGCCGAGTTGACGTCGTCGACGTCGCGCCAGTGCGATTTGCCCGCGTGCCAGGCCCGCTTGTCCTCCGCGACCATACGAAGGACCGTGCCATCCTCCTCGACCAGATAATGCGACGACACCTTCGCCTCGGGGTCGCGCAAACGAGCAATCGCCGACGCGCCGTCCTGCATCCCGGTATAGTGCAGCACGATCATCGTGACGGGCAGCGAACGATCGTCGAAATTGGGTGACGGGGTCTCGATGAACTTCAAGCCAGCTTCCCTTTTTGCCGCCGGGCCAGCACCGGTGGCGCAGTTTCGATCGGGGCGATTGCGACACCGCCTTGTGACGCCACCGTCCGAACGCATCAATAGGCAACGCATCGCACGAGGTAGCGGCGCCCGGGAAAGCGAGCTGATATCGCGCGCAGGGGTTGGACATGATTCCGCGCGTCCCTCTTGCCGTCCGCCCCCATCCGCGCGAAAGCCGCTCCCGAAAAGGGAGTTGCCATGTCCGTGATGTCCGACCGCTGGATCCGCGAACGCGCGCTGGGCGATGCGATGATCGAACCGTTCCACGAAGCGCAGCGCCGCGACGGCTGCATCTCGTACGGCCTGTCGTCCTATGGCTATGACGCGCGCGTTGCCGACGAGTTCAAGATCTTCACCAACGTCGACAGCGCGATCGTCGACCCGAAGGACTTCGCGGCGAACAGCTTCGTCGATCGCAAGACCGACGTCTGCATCATCCCGCCGAACAGCTTCGCACTCGCCCGCACCGTCGAATATTTCCGCGTGCCGCGCGACGTGCTGGTGATCTGCCTGGGGAAGTCGACCTATGCGCGCTGCGGAATCATCGTCAACGTGACGCCGCTGGAGCCCGAATGGGAGGGGCATGTGACGCTGGAGTTCTCGAACACTACACCGCTCCCGGCCAAGATCTATGCCAACGAGGGCGCGTGCCAATTCCTGTTCCTCAAGGGGAACGAACCTTGCGAAGTGAGCTACGCCGACCGCGCGGGCAAATATATGGGTCAGCGCGGGGTTACCTTGCCGCGGCTTTAGGGCTTGGCGGGAGAGACGGGCCGCGGCGGAGGGTTCGAACGCTGCCGTCGCTCGGGTGGCGGATTGCTTGCGTCCACCCGAAACGGGTCCGCTTTACTTGGCGCTATGTCGAACACCTGAAATCGCCGTCATGAACCGCATCCGCCTCACCCCCGACCACCCCGGCGAAGGCCGGGGCCCAGGTGAAAAGGTCTCGGTAACGAAGCGCGCCGCTCAGTTGGCAGCGTCTCCCAACTGAGCACCGCCTCCGCCGGGGTGGTGCCGATATTGTGGTAGCCCGCACACGCCAGCCCCTGCCTCTAAGGTGGGCAAACAGAGCTGACGCAGACGGTACACACATCTTTGCCCTAATGACCTGCTCTGACCAACGAAGCTCAAACGCTCTAGAGTCCCAGGCGGCGTAAGAGGTGTAGGTCCGTACGGGCCCACAACCCGACGTCCACTTTACGCCCGCCCTAACCAGCCACTCCTTGTTTCCCCGCGAAGGCAGGGATCCAGACTGGGCTCCCGCCTTCGCGGGAGAACAAGGAACGGCGAGCGGCTCTCCCCGATCAACCAGGCGTCAGCGAGTCGCGATCTGTCGCGATTGCTGACCAAGCGCCCGGCTTGCCAGATCGTGCGACGACACTACCGCCCCTGACGGCAAGTCCATCGCGGCGGCTGGCCGCTCCAGCACCGCGGCATACAACGCCCGTGCTTCCGATTCGCGGCCGGTCCGCTGATACACCGACGCAAGGTTCAGCATCAGTTCGGGGCGCTGCGGGAAAATCCTCCGTTCGGCCACGATGCGCTGTTCCGCCGTGGCGAGGTCGCCGGCCGCGATGGCCGTGTAACCTGTGCGATCCACGGTAGCGGACGGAGCCGCCAACACGGGCGTCGCTACGCCAAGGGTTGCGAGAACGAACAGGACGGTCTTGCGCATCGCTCATCTCCACTGACCTTCGCCGATCCGAAGGTTTCATTTTTGTGACAACGGTGTGTCACTTCGATGACTGTCATACAAGTACCTCGATCAAGTTCGCCTTCAGTTATCTGCATGCTGCCCGCATCTGCCCCCTCACCCGCCGCACACAACGAAAAAGGGCGGCCCCGGAGGACCGCCCTTTGGACGTTCGATACTATGCGCAGACGACTTAGAAGTCGTTGCGGTACTGCTCGTTGCCGATGAAGCCGAGCTTGGTGATCGCGGACCGCTTGATCACGGCCAACGTGCGATCGACCACTTCGTACCGTGCCTGTGGATCAGGCTGGAAGTGAAGTTCGGGCTCGGGCGTCATGCCCGCGGACTGATCCAGATACTGGCGAAGCGTGACTTCGTCGACCGGCGCACCGTTCCACGCGATAACACCGGCGGCATCGATCGAGATCTTGTTCTTCTCGGGATTGACCGGGTTCTGCGGCTGGTTCGGGCTGTTGACCGGAAGGTCGACCTTAACCGCGTGCGTCTGAATGGGGATCGTGATGATGAACATGATGAGGAGAACGAGCAGGACGTCGATCAACGGCGTCATGTTCATTTCCATCATCGGCCCGCCATCTTCTTTGCCGCCGCTCATTGCCATTCTATGCTACTCCTAAATACGTCCGAGCCACCATCAGCGTTCGGCATCAGCGTTCGGTGGTGCCGCCCGGAGGCGGTTCGGAGATGAAACCGACGCGGGCAAACCCGGCCTGCTGCATCGTGTAGATCGTGGCGCCGATGCAGCGATACGGTGCATTCACGTCGCCGCGAATGTGCGCCTCTGGCAACTCGAGGTCGACTGCATTGACACCGCCTTGACGTGCGATCTCCGCCTTCAGCTTGTCGACGCCCCTCTGCAGCAGCTCTTCATGCGTAACCTGTGACAGGCCCCAATATACTTGGCACTCTCCATTGGCCGAAGTCACCGACAGCGATACGTTCTCGGGCTTCGTCATCGTCGGATCGAAGCGAACCTCCGGAAGCTTGAGTTGCACCGCCTGGACCGCGACGGTCGTCGTCACCAGGAAGATGATCAGGAGCACGAGCATGACGTCGACCAGCGGCGTCGTATTGATGTCCGATATCGAACTCTCGGTGGAATCGCCACCAACACTCATCGCCATGTGCGAACTATCCTATCCATTTGATCGCCACCGGAACCGCCGGCAGCAATGAAGCGGGGCGGCTGCAAGCAGCAGCCCCGCCTTTCACGCGTCTTAGTTGGCGCGCGGTACGCCACCGGTCTGGCCGGCAGTCGTGGTCGTCGTCACAGGCTTGGCCGGAACCGGCTTGGCGCCCGAAGCGATCGAAGGACGCACGGCGCCGTTCGAAGCAAGGAAGCCCAGCACGTCGTTCGAGAAGGCCGACAGGTCCTCTGCGATCGACTTGTTGCGGCGCTGCAGCCAGTTGTACGACAGAACGGCAGGAACCGCGACGACCAGACCGAGGGCGGTCATGATCAGTGCTTCACCGACCGGCCCTGCGACCTTGTCGATCGATGCCTGACCCGATGCACCAATCTTCACGAGTGCGCGGTAGATGCCGATAACCGTACCGAACAGACCGATGAACGGCGAAACCGAACCGACCGTCGCGAGGAAGGCGAGACCGCCACCCAGCTTCGAGTTGATCGCGGCTTCCGAACGCGCCAGCGAACCGTGCAGCCAGTCATGCGCCTCGACCGGATCGGTCAGCTTCGAATGCTGCTCCTGAGCGGCCAAACCGTCGTCGACGATCTGCTTGTAGGCCGAGTTCTTCTCGAGCTTGGCCGAACCTTCGCGAAGGCTGTTCGACGACCAGAACGCCTGACGGACGCGCTTGCCCTGACCGATGATCTTCTGCTGCTCGAACAGCTTCGAGAACAGGATGTAGAACGACACGACCGACATCAGCACGAGGATGCCGAACACGGTCTGCGAGATCAGGCCGCCTTCGCGAAGTGCTGCCTGCAGGCCGTACGGGTTGGCGTCAGGAGCGGCGGCCCCGGCCGCTGCAAGAATGGTGGTGATCATGATCGGTTAGTCCTCTGACTATAGTCAATGTCTGAAACGAAAGGTGCAGCGCTTAAACTGACCCGATTACCGGGCCCAAATCACTGAGCTCACATCACTGGGGCGGGATCTTCCACGTCACGCGACGCGAAGAGCTCGACCGGATCGGGTTGCCCGCCGTGTCCATTGCCGGCGAATATCGACCACGCCGGGTGATCGCGGCGCATGCGGCCCGATCCAGCGCGGACGATCCGCTCGACGACGTGACGCGGCAATTCTCGACGCGACCCTGGGCGTTGATGTCCCATGCGATCCCGACGGTGCCTTCTTCCTCGGCACGCAGCGAACTCGGCGGATAATCATCCGTCGAAACCCACTGAGCAGGATCACCCTTTGGTCCGGCTGCCTTGCTGACAACTGGCGGCGCGGGAGGCGCTACCGGTGCCGGCGGTGCTGGCGGCGACGGCGGGGCCGTCGGCTGGAACTTGGGGATGATGCTCGACGTGGTAATCGCTGGAGCGGGCTGCGGCGTTACAACGACCGGCGGCGGCGTCACGACCGTGGTCGGTGGCGGCGGCAGGTTTGGCTGGTCAGGCGGCGGCGGCGGGGGCTCGTCGGGTGGAGGCGGCGGCGGTGGCGGCTCCACGTCGAACGTCGTCATCTTTTCCTGGGCCTTCTTTACGTACTGATACGCAAGGCCAGTGACGAAAGCATAGCCCAAGGCCGCATGAATCAGCGCGACGATCACGATCGCGACGATTTTGCCTCCGGACATCTTCTGGTCAGTATAGGCCATTCAGAAACGACACTCCCTTAATCTGCCTGCTCCGTACGCACGTATTCGCACTCGGTACGCGACACATACGTCTGCCGTTGGCCGGAATAACCACGGGGCAGTGCCCAAGTCCTATCGCCACGTTCTGCGACACGCAAACGCTTTGTCAGACGCAACAAACGTACAACCGTACGATGGCAGAATTATTTCTGTATCGTTCAGCTCCAGTCGCGTAGCCTGAACACATGATTTTCCCTTTTCACGTTACGGCTACGGTCGCTGCGATCGCCCTAGCTTCGGTTCCCGCGTCAGCCGGACAAGCGCGGGTTTCGCCCCTTTATGAGACAAATCGGGGCGATAGCGGTACCATACCCCTCGCTTACGCGGATTTGGCGGACCTGGTTCTAGCGGCACCGATCAT